>NZ_LIHP01000002.1 GCF_001314605.1 Marinobacter sp. HL-58 | reverse complement strand
ACTAGACGAAGGGGACTAGAAATTGGTGGAGCCAAGCGGGATCGAACCGCTGACCTCAACACTGCCAGTGTTGCGCTCTCCCAGCTGAGCTATGGCCCCTCAACGGCTGCGTATATTAAGGATCGGCCCCTGGGGCGTCAACCTTTTTTCCAACGTTTTTTCAGTTTCGTGAACATCCCTGTCCCGGCCGATTACTTATTCACCAACCTGGCTACTCGGCGAGCAGCGCTGCGTATTCCTTCTCCACCCGTTTGGTTTCCTTCTTGGAGAAACCACCCATAACCTCCAGCGCGTGGCGCAGGCGGGATCGGGTCATGTCCGGACCGAGAATGGCCATGGAATCCATGACCGACCAGGAGTTGGGAGTACCGGCGACAGCAACGAAAATGGCGAACATGAAGTCGCCCATTTTCAGTTCCATGGCCTTGGCCAGAGTCTTGATGTCGGCAAAGATGTTGTCTTTGCTCCAGTGGCGCTGCGCTTCCAGTTTCCACAAGGTAAACTGGAGCACCCGCTTGACCTGGGCTTCCTCCAGTTTGTTGTGGCTGAAATCTTCAGGCTTGAGGTCCAGCATGCCGGAAAACATAAAGGAGGCCATGGGCGCCACATCACTGAACACCTCTGCCCTGCCCTTGATGTGCGGCACCAGGTCCCGCAGGGCCTGTTCGTTGAACCACCAGTGGCGCATGCGTTCGATGAACTGGTCATCATTGAGATCTTCGCGGATCCACTGGCCGTTGAGCCAGCGCAGTTTTTCCACGTCGAAGACCGGCCCGCCAAGGGAAACTCTCTCGATATCAAAGTTCTCGATCATCTCGTCCAGGGTGAACTTTTCCCGTTCATCGGGCATGGACCAGCCCATGCGGCCAAGATAGTTGGTGACGGCCTCCGGCAGGAAGCCCATGCGCTCATAGAAGTTGATGCTGGTGGGGTTCTTGCGCTTGGAAAGCTTGCTCTTGTCCGGGTTCCGCAGCAGCGGCAGGTGGCACAGCACCGGCATTTCCCAGCCAAAGTACTCATACAGCAGTTTGTGCTTGGGCGCGGAGTTGATCCACTCCTCACCGCGCAACACATGGGTGATGTCCATCAGGTGGTCGTCTACCACGTTGGCCAGGTGGTACGTGGGCATGCCATCCGACTTCAGCAGGATCTGGCTGTCCACCTGGGACCAGTCGATTTCAATGGTACCCCGAAGCATGTCCTCGATCTCGCAAACGCCATGCTCAGGTACCTTCATGCGGATCACGTAGGGATCGCCCGCATCCAGCCGGCGCTTGACCTCTTCCTCCGGCAGTTCCAGATCACCCTTGATACCCGGGTTCAGGCCCTGGGCCTTGCGCTCTTCGCGAATGGCGTCCAGCTCTTCGGGGGTACGGAAACAGTAAAAAGCATGCCCCCTGGTAACCAGGTCCAGCGCATACTGGCGATAGGAATCCTTGCGCTCTGACTGCCTGTAGGGGCCGTGGGGACCGCCGACATCCGGCCCCTCGTCCCATTCAAGGCCGAGCCAGCGCAGGGCGCGCAGGATGTCCTGCTCGGATTCTTCGGTACTGCGAACCTGATCCGTATCCTCAATCCGCAGAATAAACTGACCGCCGTGTTGCCTGGCAAAACACAGATTGAACAGCGCCACAAAGGCGGTACCAACGTGGGGATCACCGGTGGGAGACGGTGCGATTCGGGTACGTACGGTCATGAAAGTATCCTGAAGGTTACTGCCTGATAAAGGCGATGCGTTAAAAGCCACGCATTATACCGGCCAAGGCCGTTTTTCGCATGGGCAAGGGCAAATCCGCTTCATTTGCACTTTAGAATGTTATATTATAACGTATCTTTTAAATTTTAGAGGATCCATTGAATATGATCACCAAACGCTTTGCGGGTGTCATCGCAGTTGGAGTTACGGGGCTACTCGGGGCCTCCAGCGCACTGGCAGCAACCCAGGTTGTCACTTCCCTGAAACCCATCGAGTTGCTGGTAAAGGCTGTGGCGGCAGATGATGTGGAAGTCACGACGCTGGTCCCCCCCGGCTCCAGCCCCCACAACTACACCATGAAGCCCTCACAGCGCCGGGCCCTGGAAAACGCTGATGCCATATTCTGGGTGGGCCCGGAAATGGAAACCTTTCTCACACGCCTGCTCGGTGACAGCGAATTCAGTGGTCGCACCCATTCACTGATGCATGGGGAAAACGTGCCCGAAGTTGAAGCAGACGACGACCATGGCCACGATGACCATGGGCACGGCCACGAGGAAGAAACCGGACATCATGACCACGACCATGGTGACGGCGAAGATCCGCACATATGGCTGGATCCTGCCCTGGCGCTGGAAATGGCGCGGGATATCCACAAGGTATTGTCGCAGCAGGAGGGCGCAGACACGGACGCGCTCGATGCCAACCTGAAACGTTTCGAGCAGAAGCTGGCGGCGGCCGAAAGTGATATTACCACACAGCTTGAGCCGCTGGCCGGGATTGACCTGTTCACCTACCACGATGCGTTCACGCGATTCGTGGAGCACTATGGCCTGAAACTGGAAGGTGTACTGACACTCAATCCGGAATTATCGCCCGGAGCCAGACACATTGCCGAAGTCCAGGAAAAGCTGCGCAAGGCCAACCAGCCCTGCCTGCTGACCGAGCCCCAGTTCAATCGCCAGTGGTGGCGGTCCATTACCGAAGAGCTGGACATCACCTTCAGTACCTGGGATCCGCTGGCAACCGACGTCAATTCAGACCGCGACGGCTACATTGCATTCCAGCAAAGTCTGGCGGACGCCGCTCTCAGGTGCCTACCAGAGAATTCCCAGTAACAGCGGTATGGTAAGCATGGCCAGCAATGTCTGGCCACTGATAATACCCGCCATCAGCGGAGCATCACCACCAAGCTGACGCGCGAGAATGTACGAAGAGGTGGCCGTTGGCAGGGCAGCCAGCAGAACGGCCACCTGCACCATCAGGCCCTCCAGCCCCAACAACAGCGCCAGCCCTGCGGTCAGCAACGGAAAAATCACCAGCTTGGCTGCGGAGGACACCAGGAACGGATTTGAAGCGCCACGCAGGGCTTTCAGTTGCAGACCGGCGCCAACGGTCATCAGGCCAAGTGGCAGGGCCAGATCACTCAGGGGCTCGAGAATGCCGGCCACCAGCGGATGGAACCCGATCCGGAAATAGCTCCAGACCACTCCAATCACCGAGCCGATAATCAACGGGTTGGTAACAATGGCCTTGAAAACAGGCCTGAACTTTACGGCGCCGTTTCCGGCCACCAGTGAAAACATCAGGATGCACAACAGGTTGAGCAAGGGGACTTTCACCGCCACCGCTATGGCGATCAGTGACAGGCCTTCGTCCCCGAGCAACATGCCTGCGGCCGCCAGGGCGACATAAGAGTTAAAACGGATACCACCCTGGAATACGGAAGAGAACACCGGGCCGGGCCAACGCCAGATCCATTGCATAACGCCCAGCAACACCGCCATGGTTACCAGCATGGCGACAATCAGGACCAGGATGTCACCATATGCAGAGGGCGCCACCCTTGCCTGGCCCAGCTTGAAAATCAGCATGGCCGGAAAGAGCACATAGTAGGTAAAGCGCTCGGCCTGGTACCAGAAATCATCCCCGGGGAAATGCCAGCGCCGGAACAGGTAGCCCAAAAGTATCAGCACAAACACAGGCATGAGGGCCTGTACCATTACCGGCATTGAAACTTACTCTCTGGTGAGGTGTTCCCGCATCAGCTGAGCGGTGCTCGAGGAGAGCTTACTGTAGACTTCAAGCAATGCCGAGATCAACTCACCGCTGCTGCCACCCAACTGGTCATCAACCTGCTTTCTGGCTTCATCCAGCGGTACACCCTGTTCCACGGCCCTGACCGTTAACGCCATCCGACGATCCGACTCTAGGATATGAAAGGCCAGCCAGCGGGCCAGGAAATCGAACAGGTCAGACATTAGCTGGCCTTCAGGCTGCCCGCTGCTGCGAAACGTCTGGATCTGGGCAAAGAACATCTGGTGGGAGTCGTGGTGGCTGCGGGCGATGCCCTCGCTGCCAAGCGCCTGGTTCCAGATACGCTCTTCCTAGGTAAAGTGGTAGTTGGCGTAGGACAGGAGTTCCTCAAGGATCTGATCACACCGGGATCGGGGCACATCGGACACGCAGTGCCAGACAAGCCGGTTCACAATCCTGACAAGCATTCGGTGTTGCTCATCAATCTCCTCGATACCCACTTCGAAATGCCGGCTCCATGGAAAGAATTCCAGTGCTGCCAATGCCTCGCCAGACCCGGACATGAATGACCTCCTGAGCATGAAGCTGCCGCGCGTCTTGCCAACCTAACGGATTCAGCAGCCCAGGACTTTGTCATTAATCATTCTCGGATCCCCGATGTCCCGGCCTGCGGCGCCGACAAACCAGCCTTTCGCAGCAAAGTGGCCGGTGTTTCGCCAAAGCCTTACGGCCAGACACTCTGATTTCCTGATAGAATAACGGCTCTTTTTGAGTGCTCCGTTGACCTCAGTGACAAGTCACAGTTTCAGATCAGGCAGTTAATGAACACCAGCAGCGCGGCAGCAATGCCGGAACAGACAGAGTTAAAATCGACAGTCTCCCACTCAGAGCCTTCCCGCCGCTTCTGCGTGGCCCCGATGATGGACTGGACCACCAGTCATTATCGCTATCTGGCGCGCCAGCTCAGCCGGCATGCCCTGCTTTACACCGAGATGGTCACCACCGGAGCGCTGATTCACGGGGACACCGCGCGATTCCTGCGACATGATCCGGCAGAATACCCGCTGGCGCTCCAGCTTGGCGGCAGTAATCCGCAGGAGCTGGCCCATTGCGCGGCTCTGGCGGAGCAGTATGGGTTTGATGAGGTGAACCTGAACGTGGGCTGCCCCAGTGACCGGGTACAGAACAACATGATCGGTGCCTGCCTGATGGCTCATCCCGACAAGGTGGCCGAGGGCGTGCGGGCCATGATCGAGGCTACGGGCCTGCCGGTAACGGTCAAACACCGGATAGGCATTGATGGCCGCGAGTCCTGGGACGACCTGTGCGAGTTTATCGAGAAAGTCTCCGGTGCCGGCTGCCGCACATTCATCGTCCACGCCCGCATCGCCGTCCTTGAAGGGTTAAGCCCCAAGGAAAACCGGGACATACCACCGCTGAAATACGACTGGGTCTATCAGCTCAAGGCCCGTTATCCCCATCTCGAGATCATTATCAACGGTGGCATCAAGACGTTCGACGAGTGTCGGCAACATCTTGAACACACCGATGGCGTCATGCTCGGCCGGGAGGCCTACCACAATCCCTGGCTCCTGGCCGGGGTAGACACCGAGTTTTTCGGGCTATCGGCACCCGTTCAGTCCCGCCACGATGCGTTGCGGGCTGTATTACCATTCATTCAGAATGAGCTGGACCGGGGCGTGTACCTCAGCCACATCTCGCGCCACCTGATGGGTCTGTTCCACGGCCAGCCCGGAGGCCGCCAGTTCCGGCGCTACATCAGCGAGAACGCCCACAAGCCGGGTTCCGGCATCGAGGTTCTTGAACAGGCCATGGCCAGGGTCCCCGAGCCTGACCGTTCACCCGCCGTGCACGCCTGAAGCCCCTGATACCTTTTACTGTCTTGTTCCTGTCAGAGCAGCCCGTTATTGTAGGTGTATGACTTTCAGCGCCCGCAAGCCGGGCGATCAATAACAATCCGATCAGGACGACAGGACGAATGACCAGCAAGCTCGAACAACTCAAAGCCATGACCACCGTGGTTGCCGACACCGGTGATCTGGACGCCATCGCCCAGTGGAAACCCGAAGACGCCACCACCAACCCTTCGCTTCTGCTCAAGGCCGCAGCCTCCGATGCCTATCGCCCCATGCTGGACGAAGCCGTGGCCGCCGCCCGCAAGCAGGGTGGCTCCGATGCCGAGCAGCTGACATACGCCACCGACATGCTGGCCGTACTGGCAGGGAAAGAGATCTTGGGCCTTATTCCAGGCGTGGTTTCAACCGAAGTGGACGCACGGCTGTCCTTCGATACCGGCGCCACCCTGACCCGGGCCCGGCGACTGGTAGACCTCTATGACCACCTCGGTAAGGACACCAGCCGGGTACTGATCAAGATCGCCTCTACCTGGGAAGGCATTCGTGCCGCCGAGCAGCTGGAGAAAGAAGGCATCCGCTGCAACCTGACCCTGCTGTTCTCCTTTATCCAGGCCGCAGCCTGTGCCGATGCCGGCGCGTTCCTGATCTCCCCGTTTGTGGGACGGATCCTTGACTGGCACCTGGCCGCATCAGGTCGCGATGCCTTCCCGGCGGAGGAAGACCCGGGGGTTCAGTCCGTTACCCGCATCTATAACTATTACAAAGCCAACGGCTACAACACCGTGGTAATGGGCGCCAGCTTCCGCAATACCGGCGAAATTGAAATGCTGGCCGGCTGTGACCGACTGACCATCAGCCCGGCCCTGCTCCAGGAGCTCGACAACGACTCCGGCAATTTGCCACGCCGTTTGTCAGCGCAAGGCGCCACCAGCAAGGATAAGCCGGAAGCCATTGATGAACGTAAGTTCCGCTGGGAATCGAATGAAGACGCCATGGCCACCGAGAAGCTGGCGGATGGCATTCGCCGATTCACCAATGACCAGATTGAACTGGAAAACCGCGTCCGCCGGCTGTCCCAGGCTGCCTGACACCAGTACAACCCGGAGGAATGTTTCGAGACCATGATAGAGCTCCTGAAGAGCCTGTTCGGCTCACCTGACCACGAACCGACCCAGCCCGACAACCACCAGCTGGCGGTTGCCGCCACCGCGCTGATGGTGCAGCTGTCCAGGGTAGATAATGACCAGGACGATGAGGAACTGAAAACCATCATCGACTGTGCCGTGCAGGCCCATCAGGTTACCCGGGAGGAAGCGGAAGACATCCTTCAGGACGCACTCAGTCACGCCGATGACGCCACCTCCCTGTACGAATTCACCGGCCTGATTAACGACCAACTGGACCAGAAAGACAAACAGCTGCTGCTTGAGAGTATCTGGCGGGTGGCTTTCGCCGATGGCCGCATCGACAAGTACGAGGAACACCTGATTCGGCGCATGGCCGACCTGCTGCACCTGAACCACAGGGAATTCATGCAGGCCCGTCATCGCGCCGAGAGCGCTGACTGACCCTTAAGGAGCAAGTATGTTAGCCATTCTTCACCCGGATATCGCACTGGACAGCGACGCCTATCGGCAGACCATGCACTTCCTGGAGAACCTGCCCGGCGTCTCGGTCAGGGTTCATCAGGTTCAGGGTGCCAAACAACGCCTCACCGAGGTTTATCTGCTGGGGGAAACCAAATCCCTCAACAAGGAGGACATCGAAGCCTTGCCGGCGGTGGAGCGGGCGATTCGCATTTCCGATGATTACCGGATCCTCGGCCGCCACAAGGATGACCGCCGCCAGAGTGGCTTTACCTATAACGGCGTGACCTTTGACCAGTCCAATCTGAACATTTTTGCCGGTCTCTGCGCAGTGGACGTGCCGGAGCACGTGGAGCAGATGATGCAGGCACTGGAAGACAACGGCCAGGTCTGTACCCGCATGGGTGCCTACAAGCCCCGGACAAACCCCTACTCTTTTCAGGGCCATGGCAAGGGCTGCCTGCCCTGGGTGTTCGAGAAGGCCGGCAAACATGGCATCAGGGTAATTGCCATGGAAATTACCCACGAAAGCCATATTGAAGAAATTGACCACTGTCTGGAGCAGCTTGGCCGGCCCACCGGTGTCATGCTGCAGGTGGGAACACGCAACACCCAGAATTTCGAGCTGTTAAAGGCCATTGGTCGGCAGAGCACCTACCCGGTGCTGTTGAAGCGCGGCTTTGGCATTACCCTGAACGAGTCCCTGAATGCGGCGGAATATCTTGCAAGTGAAGGCAACGCCAACGTGATTTTCTGCCTCCGCGGCATGAAAACCGAAGCGGGACAACCCCATCGCAACATGGTGGACTTCGCGCATGTGCCTGCCGTGAAACGTCTGACCAGGATGCCGGTATGCGTTGACCCCTCCCACTCCGTTGGTAGCCGGGAGCGGGCACCGGATGGCATTCTGGACGTCATGCATGCGACGGCCCAGGGGGTCATTGCCGGCGCCAACATGGTGCTGGTGGACTTCCACCCCAAACCGGAGAAAGCTCTGGTGGATGGACCACAGGCGCTTTTGATGGACGAACTGCCAGCCTACCTGGAAGACATTCAGCTGTGCCATGACACCTGGAAGCAGCGCCAGAACATTTACAACCGACTGAAGGAATCTGCGAAAGAATGATCGTTTATGGGCACAGGGGCGCAAAGGGAGAAGCCCCGGAAAACACCCTCGCCGGGTTTACCCACGCCTACCGTCACGGCGTCCGGCACTTCGAGCTCGACCTGGTGCTTTCAAAAGACGGCAAGCCGGTTATCGTTCACGATCTGACCGTTGACCGGACCACCGGTCACGAAGGAAATGTAAGCAGCTATACCACTGAAGAACTTGCGGAAATGGATGCCCGGCGCAATGGCACGCCCTGGCCCCGGGTGGTCGGCATCCCCTCGCTGGAAGCGCTGCTTAACGAATACCCTGATTTCGAGCACCTGCAGCTGGAAGTGAAAAAAGACAGCCGCCAGCGCCTGAATGTTCTCTGCAATCGCCTGACAGAAGTCATCCAGCGCCGTGATCTGTATACACGGGTTGCCATAACCTCTTCGGACCCCTGGTTCCTGCAACAGGCCCGTCGCAGGGACAGGAAGGTTCGAATTGGTCTGGTCACTGACAGGAAATTCCCCAGGCCGGTCAATGCCGCCGCCAGGCTGCATTGTGACTTCCTGTGTATTGGCTGGCGCATCTGCACGGAAGCTATCGTAAACGATGCCCACCGGCGCGGCATGCATGTATCCACCTGGACCGTTAATCGCATCCACGACATGCTTCAGCTTGAGGCAAAAGGTGTGGATAGCATCATCACCGATTACCCCACCAGCACCCGAATGTTTTTCGACAACCGGTCAAAAGCGGCCCTGCAGCTCCCATCGGGGCAAAACAGGGCCGACAGTCCGCAATCAGAAAATACGGTTCAGGCCATTTAGTGCGGCTACCCGGTATGCCTCTGCCATGGTCGGGTAGTTGAAGGTGGTGTTGATGAAATAGTTCAGGGAATTGGCTTCGCCTTCCTGGTTCATGATGGCCTGGCCGATGTGAACAATCTCCGCCGCCTGGTCGCCAAAGCAGTGGATGCCCAGCAGCTGGCGGGATTCACGATGGAAGAGCAGCTTGAGCATACCCACCGGATCACCGGTGATCTGGGCTCTTGCCAGGTCCTTGAAGAATGCCTGTCCCACCTCGTACGGCACCTTGGCCTCCGTGAGCTCCCGCTCGGTTTTGCCTACCGAACTGATCTCGGGAAGGGTATAGATGCCGGTTGGCACGTCAGTCACCAGGCGGAAGTAATCGTCCTTGACGATGTCGGAAGACGCGGAACGGCCCTGGTCATAGGCGGCACTGGCGAGACTGGGCCAGCCGATAACGTCACCGGCGGCGTAGATATTTTCCACTTCTGTGCGGTAATGATCATCCACAGCCAGCTGTCCGCGGCCATTCGGGGTCAGGCCAACGTTCTCCAGGCCAAGCTTCTCCGTGTTGCCACTGCGACCGTTACACCAGAGGAAGGCATCGGCGCGGATTTTCTTTCCTGATTTCAGTGACAGCACGACACCGTGGTCATCTCCATCCACGGACTCATATTCCTCATTATGACGGACGAGTACGCCGTTGTTGCGCAGGTGATAACTCAGGGCATCGGATATTTCATCATCAAGGAAGGTCAACAGGCGTGAACCCGGGTTGATAAGATCCACCTTCACACCCAGACCGGCAAAGATCGAAGCGTATTCGGAGCCGATAACACCGGCACCATAGATGATCAGGGTACGGGGCGTATGGGAAAGGTTGAGAATCGTGTCCGAGTTGTAAATCCGGTGATGACGGAAGTCCACGTCGGGCGGCAGGTACGGGCGTGACCCGGTGGCAATGATGGCCTGTTTGAAGTGAAGGATCTCGTGGGACTTGTTACCCCGGATTTCCAGGCGGTGGGCGTCCAGAAAACTGGCCCGCCCGTTTATCAGATCCACACGGTTACGGGCATAGAACTGGGTTCTCAGCTTGACCTGTTTACCAATGACCTTCTGGGCATTCTGCAGCACGCGGGGAAACGAGAACCAACGCGGTTCGCCGATATCCCGGAACATCTGATTGGTATTGAACGTAACGATCTGCTTGACCGAGTGACGAAGTGCCTTGGAGGGAATCGTGCCCCAGTGGGTGCAGTTCCCGCCAACGGTGGGCTTGTCCTCGATGATCGCGACACGTTTACCATGTTTCGTCGCATTCATCGCCGCGCCTTCACCCGAAGGGCCCGCGCCGATAACGACGACGTCGTAATGATGTTCTGCCATTCTGCAGTGACTCCTTATCTACGTCGTGAGAGAGCCTCTGAAAAGACCCTGCAGGTGCGCGCAGGCAAGGCAGGCGCTTTTCAGAGGCTCCCGTAATTTTTATAGTGTTCTGGTGACGCCGGATCAGCCGTTCTGTTTGCTTGAGGCGTCGTAGGTCAGCGCCTCCGCTGATTTGCCATCATTGGCAAGGCGTTCATTTTCCTCTTCGCATTTCTGGGTATTACCACCGCAGATATCACAGGATTTGCTGATACCCATGGCACCAATACCCCCGCAGGAACCACTGATAGGCTTGCGGCCGAATATAACGCCGATCGACATGCCGGCAACCAGCAGTACAACAATTGTCAGAACCAGCAGAAAAGTACCCATAGGAGGTCTCTCCGTTAATTTGCCAGGAACGAGGAGAAAGCAGGTGTGTAATCCGTTTCGAACCCGTCTTCGCCCCGAACAATAAAGTAGGCGGCAATGTTCTCGCGCGTGGCAAGCTCTTTTGCCGACTGATATCCCATCACATTAAAGGCAGTCGCCAGAGCGTCTGCGCTCATGCAATCTTCTGTTATGACAGTCACCGAGGCTAAATTATGCTGGATCGGCCTGCCATCCTCAGGATTTATTGTATGCGAAAACCTCTGCCCATCCGATTCGTAATAGTTACGATAGTCGCCCGACGTTGCCATTGCCTGACTGTCCAGGGCGACCACCCGGTTGATCTGCCGTTGTTCCGCCACCGGTTCTTCGATGGCCAGGCGCCACGCATCGCCGTCCGGTTTGCGCCCGGAGACCCGGACTTCGCCGCCGATTTCCACCAGATAGGCCTCGATACCCTCGGATTCAAGAAAACGCGAGACAGCGTCAACCCCGTACCCTTTGGCTATTGCCGAGAGATCAACATACTGGTTCGGGCTGGCTCTTAGCCCCGGCGGGTCCTGCCGCAGCTCAAGCTTTTCATAGCCAATGGTGTCAAGCCTGGAAGCAAGCTCATCATCACCGGGTACCTGCTCTGGTCGGGCATCAGGCCCGAATCCCCAAAGATTGACCACAGGCCCCACGGTTACGTCGAAAGCACCATCACTGAGCTCAGACACCTTCCTGGCGGCGGCAAGGACTTCGTGCAGCGACCGGGAGATCTCCATCCACTCGCTCTGATCATCCTGGCGGTTAAAGCGGGATAATTCGGAATCGTCCCGCCAGGTTGACATGGAGGCATCCACTTGTTCGAGCACATCCTCAATATCGTCTGCAAGATTCTCGAGCCTTTCCTGATCTTCCTGCAATACCACATTGATATGATACTCGGTGCCGAATACCGGCCCGGATATCTCCCAGACTTTTTCCTCTTCCTCAAACGAACAACCCGCCAGCGCGGCAACAGCCAACGCCCAGAAGGCGCTGGCCAGAACCACCCTGGCGGGTCGTAACATGCCGAATGTCATGTGAGCTGATTAACCCCCGAAATCATCCAGCATGATGTTTTCATCTTCCACACCAAGGTCTTTCAGCATCTTGATGCAGGATGCGTTCATGATGGGGGGCCCACACATGTAGTACTCACAGTCTTCGGGAGCCGGATGGTCCTTCAGATAGTTTTCATACAGCACGTTATGGATAAAACCTGTCGGGCCTTCCCAGTTGTCATTAGGCTGGGGATCTGACAACGCAACATGCCATTCGAAGTTATCGTTCTCTTCCGCCAGCTGATCGAAATCCTCGACGTAGAACATCTCCCGCACACTTCGTGCGCCATACCAGAAGCTGATCTTGCGCTTGGAGTTCAGGCGCTTCAGCTGGTCGAAGATATGGGAGCGCATGGGTGCCATACCCGCACCGCCGCCGATAAATACCATTTCGGCATCGGTTTTCTTGGCGAAGAATTCACCAAAGGGACCCATGACCGTGACCTTGTCACCCGGCTTCAGGGCGAACACGTAAGTGGACATGATGCCCGGGGGATGATCGGTACCCGGAGGCGGCGTAGCAATACGAATGTTGAACTTGAGAACACCCCTCTCTTCCGGGTAGTTCGCCATGGAGTAGGCCCGGATGGTCTCTTCCTTGTTTACGCCTTTGTAACGCCAGATATCATGTTTGTCCCAGTCCTCGTGGAACTCTTCCTCGATATCGAAATCCTTGAAGCTGATTTCATAGGGGGGACATTCCAGTTGCACGTAACCACCGGCACGGAAATCAACTTCCTCACCCTCAGGAAGCTTCAGGACCAGTTCCTTGATAAAGGTAGCCACGTTGTGATTGGAAATAACCTCGCATTCCCACTTCTTGACGCCGAAGAACTCTTCCGGCACCTCAACCTTCATGTCCTGCTTCACCGGAACCTGGCACGACAGGCGCCAGCCTTCCTTCTCCTCACGGTTGGTGAAGTGGGTCTTTTCCGTCGGCAGCATCGCACCACCGCCTTCGAGAACCTTGCACTTGCACTGTGCACAGGTACCACCGCCACCACAGGCCGAGGACAGAAAGATGCCGTTGCCGGCAAGAGTACCCAGAAGTTTGCCACCAGCTTCCGTTTTCAGCGTGTGCTCTGGATCATCGTTGATTTCGATGGTCACATCACCGGTGCTTACCAGCCTGGACCGTGCCGCGAGAATGACCGCGACAAGGGCCAGTACGATAACGGTGAACATGACCACGCCGAGAATAATTTCTGTATTCATGGTCTCGCCTTTTCGTTAAACCGAATCACCGGGTTGATTACAGTGAAATACCTGAGAATGACATAAAGCCCAGGGACATCAGACCAACCGTAATGAAGGTGATACCCAGGCCCCGCAGGCCATCTGGAACGTCACTGTACTTGAGCTTTTCACGGATTCCGGCCAGGGCAAGAATAGCCAGTGCCCAGCCAACCCCTGCACCAAACCCGTACACCACGCTTTCGCCAAAGGTATAGTCACGCTCTACCATGAACAGCGACGCACCCAGGATGGCGCAGTTCACTGTAATCAGCGGCAAAAACACACCCAGCGCCGCATAGAGCGCCGGAATGTACTTGTCCAGAATCATTTCCATGATCTGGATAAGCGCGGCGATTACTCCAATGTACGTAAGCAGGCCCAGAAAGCTCAGGTCAACGTTGGGCAGACCGGCCCACTCCAGCGCACCTTCCCTGAGGATGGTGTTATAGAGCAGGTTGTTCACCGGAACCGTGATTGTCAGCACCACGACAACGGCAATACCCAACCCGGCGGCGGCCTCGATCTTCTTGGAGATCGCAATGAAGGTGCACATTCCCAGGAAGAAGGCCAGAGCCATATTCTCAACGAAAATCGCCTTCAGAATCAGACTGATATAATGTTCCATCAGAAGGCCTCCTTGACAGTGTGACGAGACATCTTGTAATCAGCCTCTTCCACCTGCTCCGGCTTCCAGGTACGCAGCCCCCAGATGGTAAGACCAATAATAAAGAATGCACTCGGTGGCAGCAGCAACAGGCCGTTGGGAATGTACCAGCCGCCTTCGTTCACAACAGGCATCAGGGACACACCAAACAGCGAGCCGGCACCCAGCAGCTCACGGAAGAACGCCACGAAAATGAGCAGTACCGAGTAGCCCAGGCCGTTACCAACACCGTCCAGGAAGCTCAACCATGGCCCGTTTTTCATGGCGAAGCCCTCAGCGCGGCCCATTACGATACAGTTGGTAATGATCAGACCAACGAATACCGAAAGCTGCTTGCTGATTTCATAGGCATAAGCCTTGAGCACCTGGTCAACAACGATAACCAGGGAGGCGATAATGGTCATCTGTACGATGATCCGGATACTGCCCGGAATCTGTGTACGGACCAGCGATACCGCCAGGTTTGAGAAGGCGGTTACGGCGATAACTGCAGCACACATGACCAGGGTCACGTTCATGCTGGTGGTCACCGCCAGTGCGGAACAGATACCCAGTATCTGCAGCGCAATCGGGTTGTTACTGAAAATCGGTTCGAAGAGAACCTGTTTGGCTGAAGCGTCTGCCATGATCAGACCTCCCCTTCACGAAGTTTTTTCAGGTAGGGTGCAAATCCCCGGTCGCCCATCCAGTAGTTGACCAGATTTTCCACGCCGCGGCTTGTTAGGGTGGCACCGGAGAGCGCATCCACCTTGTGCTCCCTGTCGGCGGCGTCGGAGCTCACACCACCCTTGACCAGCTGGATCCTTGGTTCCTCACGCTCATCACCGTAGACTTCCTTGCCCACCCACTGGCGCTTCCAGCGCGGGTTGTCCACTTCGCCACCTAGGCCCGGGGTTTCTGCATGATCATAAAAACCAAGCCCTTCAATGGTATTGGCGTCACCTTCCAGGGAGACAAAGCCATACAGGGTAGACCAGAGCCCGTAACCGTGAACCGGCACTACAACACGCACCAGCTCGCCGTCCTCTTCCAGGACATAAACCTTGCCCACGTTCGGGCGGCGCTTGATGCCTGCCTTGTCTTCCTTGGAGGGAATACTGCTGGACCGCTCGGGGTCAGAGGCGGCCTTGTACATATCGTACTTCATCGCGTCTTTAACACCGACTTCGGACGGTTCAACGTACTCACCGGTATCCAGGTCCACCAGGCGAACGTCGAAGCGGGAGAACGCCTCTTCGATCTCTTCGGTACTGGCGCCCGGCTCAAGCATGCCTGCTGCTGCAAGCATGTTGGAGCGAATATCCAGATTCTGGTTCGTCACCTGGACCGGCCTTAGCATGACCGCAGCGGTGGAAACCACAACGGAGAATGCAATACTCAGCACCAGCGCAACCATCAGCGTTCTGGAGACAGTTTCTTTAGCTTTAGCCACGAGCGAGCCTCCGTTTGATGTTGGCCTGAACCACATAGTGGTCCATCAGCGGTGCAAAGAGGTTGGCAAACAGGATTGCCAGCATGATGCCTTCGGGGAACGCCGGGTTGATAACACGGATCAGCACGGTCATTACGCCCACCAGGATACCGAAACACCAGCGGCCGGTGTTGGTCATGGCAGCCGAAACAGGGTCCGTGGCCATGAACATCATACCAAAGGCGAAACCACCCATTACCAGATGCCAGTGCGGAGGCACGTCAAACATCGGATTGGTCTCCGAGCCGACAATATTCAACAGCAGTGACATACCGATCATGCCGATCAACACACCGCCGACGATTCGGTAGGAGGCAATCTTCATTACCAGCAGTATGATGCCGCCAATCAGCACCGCGAGCGTAGACGTTTCACCCATGGAACCCTGGATGGAGCCCATAAATGCCGACATCCAGCCAATCTCGGTTTCCAGCGCTTCCAGTCCGCCGCTGGCAGCCCAGCTGAGCGCGGTTGCACCGCTGAAACCATCGACCGCGGTCCAGACCGTGTCGCCGGAAATCTGCGCCGGATAGGCGAAATACAGGAAGGCACGACCAGTCAAAGCCGGGTTCAGGAAGTTTTTGCCGGTACCACCGAAGACTTCCTTGCCGATCACCACACCGAAGGTGATACCCAGGGCTACCTGCCACAGTGGGATCGTCGGCGGGCAGATCAGCGCAAAAAGCACGGACGTGACAAAGAAGCCTTCGTTCACTTCATGACGGCGCACGGTTGCGAACAACACTTCCCAGAAGCCACCCACCACGAACGTCACGAAATAGATGGGTACGAAATAGGCCAGGCCGTAGACAAAGTTGTCCCAGAGGCTGGCAGCATTGTTGCCGGCAAGGGCGCTGATAAACGCAGTACGCAGGCCACCGTCGCCCATCAGGGCATCCGGATTCTCAGCCAGGTAGCTGTTGGCCTGAAAGCCAATGTTCCACATGCCGAAGAACATTGCCGGGAAGGTACACAGCCACACCGTAATCATGATGCGCTTGAGGTCTACACCATCACGCACATGGGACGTGGTCGAAGTGACCGATCCGGGAGTGTAGAAAATGGTATCGACGGCTTCGTACAGAGCATACCAGCGCTCGTACTTGCCACCTTTTTCAAAGTGGTGTTCTATGCCATCGAGAAACTGTCGAATTGCCATCTGTTAGCCCTCGATCTCGATTCGGGTCAGGTTCTCACGGAGAATCGGACCGTATTCGTATTTACCCGGGCACACGAACGTGCACAGTGCCAGATCTTCTTCGTCCAGTTCCAACGCACCCAGTTTCTGCGCCATCTCTGTGTCGCCGACAATCAGCGAGCGCAGCAGCTGCGTTGGCAGAATATCAAGCGGCATTACCTGTTCGTACGCACCGACCGGAACCATGGCGCGTTCGCTGCCATTCGTGGTAGTGGTGAAGTCAAACAGCTTGCCCCCTGCCAGCTTCGACAGGTAGATATTCAGGACCGAGAACTTGTTCGGGCCCGGAGAAAGCCAGCCCATGAACTCCCGCTTATAGCCTTCTTCCAGAACCGAAACCTGGTTGGCAAAGCGACCAAGGTAGTTACAGGGCCCGTCGCCACGACGACCACCGAACACGGAACCGGAAATGGTGCGAACCTCGCAGTCTGTGGCAATCTCACCATCGAGAAGTTCCTGAAGGCTTGCACCAATGCGGGTACGGATCAGGCGCGGTTTCAGGGCTTTGGGCCCACCAACAGCGATAATCTTGTCTACGGGAAGCTCACCGGTTTCGAACAGCTTCGCAATATCGATAACGTCCTGGTAACCGATGCTCCATACCACCTTGTCTCCGGCAATCGGATCAAGATAGTGGATGTGGGTACCCACATTACCGGCAGGATGAACGCCATCAAACTGTTGCACTTCCACCTTGTCGTCGGACGGCACCGGCACATCGGAACCGGGCTTGCCGGTTACAAATACCTTTCCATTGGTCAGTTTGGTGAGAATCTTCAGGCCCTTTTCAAAGGCTGCACCATTCTCGCGGATGATAACCGTCGGATCTGCCGCCAGGGGATTGGTATCCATCACAGAGACAAAGATGGAGTGTGGCGCAGAGTCAATGGCGGGCACCTTGCTGTAGGGACGGGTCTTGAAAGTTGTCCACAAACCTGATTCAACCAGGTTATCAACAACCTGCTGACGCTCCAGGCCGGCCACATCGGATTCGCTGTAACGCGCGAAGGTCTCAGCATCGTCACCGTCAATTTCAATGACAATGGATTGAAACACGCGGCGCTCACCGCGGTTTATTTCCTTGACCACACCGGCAGCCGGTGAGGTATAACGAACGCCTTCGGTCTTCTTGTCCGTAAACAGCAGCGTACCGCGCTTTACACGGTCCCCTTCTTTCACAGCCATCGTCGGCTTCATGCCGATATAGTCAAAACCGATCAATGCCACATGGCGAACGGGTTTGCCGTCAGTAATGGTCTGTTCAGGAGCGCCGCTGATGGGAAGATCCAGGCCTTTTTTGATCTTGATCATTAGCCTCATCCAATCATCAGAAACTGTTCGATGGATTTGTAACGCCCGACGCTTGCAGCCCAGTAACCGATCCGGCTTGTACCGACTGGCGTTGCCAGAGCGGTTAAGGCACCAGTGCCAACGACGTGCCAGGCATCCGGCGACAGGAAAGCGATGGGAAGCGGGTGTCAGACGTACCCAAAATCGCGCCAATTATAGAGATTAAGGAATACTATTTCCACCAGAAACCCTGCGTACTTTGTGCCCGAACGTAAACACAGGATGGTTTACAGGCACGCAAAAAGAAACCCCGACCGCAAAAACGGCCGGGGTTTCTTTTTCAGGCGGAATTACCAGGAGCTGATCAGCCCCTGGCCCGTTTCGGGAAGATCGGATAGGTTACGCCTGCCATCTGATTGACGACACGGATAACCTGGGCACTGTAGCCCGCCTCGTTGTCATACCATACGTAGAGAATCAGGCGCTTGCCGCTGGCGATGGTGGCCTGGGCGTCGACGATACCGGCGTGACGGGACCCCACGAAGTCCGTGGAAACCACCTCCGGAGAGTTCACGAAGTCGATCTGCTTTTGCAGTTCCGAGTGCAACGCCATCTCCCTGAGATACTCATTGACCCCCTCCACCGTGACTTCTTTCGCCAGGTTCAGGTTCAGAATCGCCATGGATACGTTCGGCGTTGGCACACGAATGGCGTTACCGGACAACTTGCCCTTGAGCTCCGGCAAGGCTTTGGAAACCGCCTTGGCGGCACCTGTTTCGGTAATAACCATGTTCAGGGGCGCACTACGGCCGCGGCGGCTGCCCTTGTGGTAGTTATCGATCAGGTTCTGGTCGTTGGTGTAGGAGTGAACGGTCTCGACGTGCCCGTCCTCAATGCCATATTCGTCCACGATCGCCTTGAGTACAGGGGTGATGGCATTGGTCGTACAGGACGCCGCGGACAGGATGCGATCGCTGTCGGTAATCCAGTCGTTGTTGATGCCGTGCACGATGTTCTTGATATCGCCCTTGCCCGGCGCAGTCAGCAAAACACGGCTGACGCCCTTTGACTTCAGGTGCAGGCCAAGGCCGGCCTCATCACGCCAGATACCGGTATTGTCCACCACGATGGCGTTATTGATACCGTACTGGGTGTAGTCCACCTGGTCGGGGCCCGGGGAATAGATCACCTTGATGAAATTGCCGTTGGCGATCAGGGCGGAGTTTTCTTCGTCTACCGTGATGGTGCCATTGAAGGGACCATGGACGGAATCGCGGCGCAGCAGGCTGGCGCGCTTCTCCAGATCGTTGGCAGCACCGCCCTGACGCACCACAATGGCCCGCAGGCGAAGATTGTTACCGCCACCGGCTTTCTCGATAAGGATACGGGCCAGCAGGCGACCGATACGGCCAAAACCGTAAAGCACAACGTCCTTGGTATCGTTTTCCGCATCCTGCTCGGACTGCGTCTGATACTGGCCGACAATCGGACCGATTTCGCGCTTGAGGAACTCCTCGAGGGAGCCGCCCTCATCCTTGAACTTTACGGCCAGCTTGCCAATATCGACATGGCCCCGCCCCAGGTCCATCTTGTCCATGGCTTGCAGGATAGGGAGCGTGTTGTGAACCGACAACTCGTTGTCTTCAACCTGGCGCACGAACCGGTGTGCACGAATGATATCAATAACCGACTGGTTGATGATGGCGCGACCATAAACGGAAGTGACCACATTGTTTTTGCGGTAAAGGCGGCCAATCAATGGAATCATGGCTTCCGCAGTGGATTCTCTTTCCGTCCAGTTGGACAAGTGCTGGTTGATCTGTTCGTGACTCACGCTTGAACCTCTGCAGTTGGGACCTGGAAAATTAGGCGCACATTATCCAATGTTCTGCTTCAGACAGCAAATACGGACATCCACTCTCCCTGTCAGCAGTATGGCACTGGTGTCATGACAGCGACATCCCCGGTCGGTAGAATACGCGCCTCGCCATTTCCCGCGCCACCAATATAATATCAGGAGAACCACAATCACCATGAGCCAAGGTGACTCCCAATCCGAAAACGCAACTGCGCTGGTGGCGCCCACTGCGCTGCACAAGGCGGCGGATCATCGTACCTGGGGGCAGTTACACGGTAGCAGCGACGCTCTGGCAATCTGCGAGAGCGCACAGGCTCACGCCGGACTGACACTGGTCATTACCCGCAGTACCGACGAAGCCATCCGGCTGGAACAGGCCATGCGTTTCTACCTTGGCCTGCCCGCCGATGAAGACCAGGCCGCCATAACACCGGACGGCCTGGAGGTGTTGTCGCTGCCGGACTGGGAAACCCTGCCCTACGACCTGTTCTCGCCGCACCAGGACATCACCTCCAGGCGTATCCGGGCGCTGCACCGACTACCCTCAACCAACCACGGTGTACTCGTTGTGCCGGCGCGCACACTGATGCATCGCCTGCCACCAGTCAGCTACCTGCAGGGCAACACCCTGCTGCTGGAGGTGGGGCAGTCGCTGGACATTGACACCTGGCGCATGCAGCTGGAAGCGGCGGGTTACCGGCATGCAGAGAATGTCTATGAGCACGGTGAATACGCGGTGCGCGGTGCCATCCTGGATATTTTCCCCATGGGCGCCACGCTGCCCTACCGGATTGACCTTTTCGACGATGAAATCGAGACACTCCGTACGTTTGATCCGGAAACCCAGCGCTCCATCGACCGGATCGAAAAAATTGAACTGTTACCGGCCAACGAGTTTCCCTGGCACAAGGAAGCCCGCTCAGGGTTCCGTAACCGCTGGTTCGAGCAGTTTCCCCATGCTGACAAGGACGCGCCGATCTATCAGGATGTCACCCACGGCATTACCCCACCGGGAATCGAATACTACCTGCCGCTGTTTTTCGAACAGACAGCAACCCTTTTCGACTACCTGCCGGGAGAAACCCTGGTATTTACCGCTGCCGGCCTTCATGAGGCTGCCGAACATTTCGATGCGGATACCCGGGCACGCTACGAGGAGCGCCGCCATGACCGGATGCGGCCCATTCTTCCTCCGGCACAACTGTTCCTGCAGCAGGACGAACTGTTTGGTCAGCTCAAGCATTTCCCCAGAGTCACGCTGACCACCGAGACAACCGACTCGGCCGGCGGGAACAATTGCCCTACCGACGTTCTGCCCGATGTGTCCATGGACGGCCGTGCGGCCGATCCGGCTGCCCGTCTCAAGCGCTTTATCAATGAATTCCACGGCCGGGTGCTGATATGCGCAGAGTCCTCGGGGCGCCGCGAGGCACTGATAGAGAACCTGGCCGATCACGGACTACGGGTGACGGCGCTGGACAGCTGGCGAGACTTCACGGAGGACCGGGACTGCACTCTTGGTATCACCGTGGCGCCAATGGAGTACGGCCTGGTTCTGCCCCAGCAGCACATTGCGCTGGTGACAGAAACGGCGCTTTTCGGTGAACGGGTATTGCAGCGCCGGCGTCGGGAAAAGCCCACCGAAGCGGACGATTCCGGCTATCGTGATCTCTCCGAACTGCGAATTGGCGCTCCGGTGGTGCATATCGACCACGGTGTCGGCCGCTACCAGGGGCTGGAGACCATCACCGTGGAAGGGGAAGCCAGCGAATTCCTGATGCTGGAGTACGCCGGCGGTTCGAAACTCTATGTGCCGGTCTCCAGCCTGCACCTGATTTCCCGCTATACCGGCTCCGATACCGACCACGCGCCCCTGCACAAGCTGGGCACTGATCGCTGGAGCAACGCCAAACAGAAAGCCCTGGAGAAGATTCGCGACACCGCGGCCGAACTTCTGGATGTCTATGCACGCCGGGAAGCGCGCAAGGGTTTCTCCTTCGAGGACCCCAAGGAAGCCTACCGGGCCTTTGCCGCCGGCTTCCCGTTCGAGGAAACACCGGACCAGCAGGCAGCCATCGAGGCGGTTTTCCAGGACATGATCAGCGAGAAGCCCATGGACCGCCTGGTCTGTGGTGACGTGGGCTTCGGCAAAACCGAAGTGGCCATGCGTGCGGCCTTTATGGCCACCTACTCCGGCAAACAGGTGGCGGTGCTGGTGCCCACCACCCTGCTGGCACAACAGCACTACGAGTCCTTCCGGGATCGCTTTTCCGACACCGCCGTCAACGTGGAACTGCTCAGCCGCTTCCGTAGCGGCAGCCAGACCAGCAAGGCCCTTGCCGCCATCGAAGCCGGCAAGGCGGACATTGTGATTGGCACCCACAAACTGCTGCAGGGTGATATCCGATTCAGGAACCTGGGCCTGGTAATCATCGATGAAGAACACCGTTTCGGCGTACAGCAGAAAGAACGCCTGAAAGCCCTTCGGGCCGAAGTCGACATGCTGAACCTGACAGCCACCCCGATTCCCAGGACCCTGAACATGGCCATGGGCCACCTGAGGGATCTGTCGATCATTGCCACTCCGCCTGCCCGGCGCCTGTCCGTCAAAACCTTCGTCCGGCAACGGGACGAAGCCATGGTCAAGGAAGCCATCCTGCGGGAAGTCCTCCGTGGCGGTCAGGTGTATTTCCTGCACAACGATGTGGCCACCATCGAGAAAACCGCCGAAGATCTGCGGCGGCTGATTCCCGAGGCCCGCGTGGGTGTCGCCCACGGCCAGATGCGGGAGCGTGAGCTGGAACAGATCATGTCGGACTTCTACCACAAACGCTTCAACGTGCTGGTGTGCACCACCATCATCGAAACCGGTATCGACATACCCAGCGCCAACACCATAATCATCGAACGTGCCGACAAATTCGGGCTGGCCCAGCTGCACCAGTTGCGGGGACGGGTCGGGCGCTCCCACCACCAGGCCTACGCCTACCTGCTGACACCACCACCCAGATCCATCACGGCAGATGCCAAGAAACGCCTGGAGGCCATCTCGGAAGCCCAGGACCTTGGCGCCGGGTTCATGCTCGCCACCCACGACCTTGAGATCCGCGGGGCGGGAGAGCTTCTGGGCGAGGAACAGAGCGGACAGATTGAGAGCATCGGCTTTACCCTGTACATGCAACTGCTGGACGAAGCAGTACAGGCCATTCGCGAGGGCCGGACTCCCAATGCCGAGCTGCCCCTGAGCCACGGTACCGAAATGAACCTGCGGATACCGGCGCTGATCCCCGACGACTACCTGCCCGATGTTCACAACCGGCTGATGCTCTACAAACGCATTGCCAGCGTCAGCGACAGGGAAGGATTAAAAGAACTTCAGGTTGAAATGATCGATCGCTTCGGATTGTTACCGGAGCCGGCCAAAAATCTCATCCGCCAGTCGGAGCTCAGGATCCGCGCGGAAGCCCTGGGAATTGTGAAAGTGGACGCCGGCAAGGAATGGGCACGGCTGGAATTTGGCAGTTCCACCCCGGTGGATCCGCTGGTGCTGGTTAAAAAAGTGCAATCCTCACCGGATCAGTATCGGCTTGAAGGTGCCAACAGTTTCCGTTTCCGGCTGAACGACACCTCAACCAGTGGTAAACTCGACGGCATTTCCGACATGCTGGACCAACTGGTTTCATGATACCCCCGGCCCAGAGGCCCCTGATGAACAACAGGAACATTGGAGCAAAGCCCTTGCGAACGCCCGGTAACGTATTACTTGAAAAGTCTTTTATGATTTTTGCAGTGGCGCTGATCCTGTCACCACTGGCATCAGCTCAGCAATCCTCCGAGGAGGCTGCAACCGTTGATATTCCGGAAGAGCAAGACGGAAACGGCGAAGCGACTGAACCGGGCGAACCCCGCAAAGACTACTATCGTGCCGAGTTCGTGATCCTTGAGCGCAAGACCGCACCCGAGAATATCAATGAACGGATGGCCAGCCGCATCCCCGAACCCCCCAGCCCGGATATCGAAGAAATCCTGCGGGCAGTCAACCGGGATGGCAGCAGCGAAACCACCCTGGAACTGGTTTCACGGAGTGACCTTCACCTGAACTCGGCCGCCAACCGGCTGGAAAACAGTGGCCGGTACCGGGTACTGCTGGCCACGGGCTGGTACCAGTCGTTCCCACCTGACTTTGAAGGAGAGCCATTACGGGTAGCCATTGGTGACTGGCTGGAAGAAGCGGGGCACCGCGAGGTGGAAGGCCACATTACCATCGACAGGCAGCGCTACCTGCATGTTGGCGTGCAACTCAACCACTGGCTCCCCGGGTCCGTTGAGAGCCATTCACCCAGCCCTGACGCGCTGGCACCAGGTGAGGGCAAGGAAGACAACATTCAGCCTATTGAAGGCGACGGAGATTCTCTGCCTGCTGGCGGCGACGCAGCCCCGCTCGACGAAGACACCGAAAGCGCGGTGGCCGCCCTGGCGGACACCGGAGACGTAACCGAGGGAAACCAGACGCTGATTTCCGGCGCCAACTGGCCACGGGCAGAGCTGCTGACCTGGATCCGCGAGACTCGACGCATGCGCAGTGAGGAGGTCCATTTTCTGGACTCACCCACCATCGGCGTACTGGTTTTCTTCAAGAAAATTGAGGAGTAAGGCCGCCGAGGCCAGCCATTGAGACTTCGAGGATCCGCTTGATGCCGGACATCCCCTGTTCGATGGCGGCCTCGATTTCAGTCATCGTAATGATGTGGTCAGACTTTCCGGCGGCCCGGTTTACCACCAGTGCCAGGCACACATAGTTCATCTGCAGTTCAGCGGCCAGCGCGGCTTCCGGCATACCGGTCATACCCACCAGATCACAGCCGTCCCGCTCGAGCTTCAAGACTTCCGCGGCCGTCTCCAGTCTCGGCCCCTGGGTGGCCCCGTAGACACCGAAATCGGAAAATGACAGTGCTTCGTCCCGGGCGGCACTGATCAGCAGTTCACGGGCCTTTTCAGTGTAAGGCCAGGTGAAGTCGATATGCGTGGTCTCTTCCAGCTCACCCTCGAAAAAGGTACTTGCCCTGCCCCAGGTGTAATCAATGATCTGGTCAGGAATGACAATGTGCGCCGGCCCCATGTCAGGGTGAATCCCACCGACGGCATTGACACCCACAATGGTGCGGACACCGGCATCATGGAGTGCCTGCACATTGGCGCGGTAGTTGACCTGATGCGGAGGAATACGATGGGGATTACCGTGGCGGGCAAGGAATACAACCGACTGGTCGCCCAGACGCCCCTCCACCAGCTTCGACGAGGGTTGCCCCCATGGTGTATTCACAGAACGCTCACCCGTTATCTGCAGCCCCGACAGAGTCGTGAGCCCGGTACCGCCAATAATGCCTACCGGCTGCCCGGTATTCTCTGTGCTCATGATGAATCCCCTGTTGCCTCTGCACTGTCCCCCTGCGTCTCGCTGGAGTTTTCGCTGCCGTCCACCGGCGCACTGGAAGCCCCGGGCTCGGCACTGGAAGCATCCCTGTCACTGCCCTTGTCGGACCCGTTACCGGCCACGCGTACACCATCGGGCATGTGAAGTGTGCGTGTCGGGAAGGCAACCTCCGCCCCGTGGGCTTCGATAATATCGCTGATCTTCAGCAGCACGTCCTGTTTGACTTCATGAAACCTTACCCACTCGATGGTCCGGGTGAAGGTATACACCATGATGTCCAGTGACGACGCATTGAAAGCCAGGAAATTGACGATCAGGGTCTGGTTCTGGTCAATATCCTCATGGTTTTCAAGCATGGATCGTATGTCTGCAACAATCTGCGCCATACTACCGACATCCGCATAGCGAATCCCGATGGTCTCTGAAATGCGGCGGTTGAGCATTCGGGAAGGATTTTCCACGGCGATGGAAGTAAACGCCGCATTGGGAACATAAAGGGGGCGCTTGTCAAAAGTCCGGACCGTTGTCAGGCGCCAGCCAATCTGTTCGACAGTACCCTCAATGTTGCGGTCCGGCGACCGGACCCAGTCGCCCACCTTGAAAGGCCGGTCCAGGTGAATGATAAAGCCGCCAAAAAAGTTGGCCAGCAAGTCTTTTGCCGCAAACCCGACCGCGATACCGCCAACACCGCCAAACGCCAATACCCCGGAAATACTGAACCCCATGGACTGAAGCGCCGTCAGCGAGGCAGTGATAATAACGACGGCGCGGGAAAGCTTGCTGATGGCATTGACCGTGGTGTAATCCATCGGCGTTTTCATCTTCAGAGGCGACGTCAGCATCTCCTCCCCCTGCTTGATCAGTCGCAGCAGGGTCCATACCAGCAATACGATAAAGCCAAGCTGAAGCAGCTTGTCGTTGGCGGAAAATATCTCGGCATCCGAGTAACGGTGAGCAACCTCCGCCGCCCAATACACCCCCTGCAACCAGACAAAAGCCACCACCGGCTTTCTGGCGGCATGGAGCAAGGCATCGTCCCAGAGGTTGTCGGTTTTTTTGAATCGACGCTCGATGGCACCCACGGTGAAACTGGCAATATAGGCAACCACAGCGGTACCGAACACCAGGGCAAACACCACCAGCCCGACCCGCCAGCCCTCCGACAACAGGTTCCAGTCCTGTATCCAGGTATTTACTACGGCAGGCGTTTCTTCAATCATCGACTCCCCCGGTTCGGTGACGGGTTGCGGTTACACATGGACAAGGTATTCACTCTGCTTGCCAGGAATGCCGTCTTCACTCAAGGAATACAGGTGTACCCGGCCTGAGCCGGTCGTACAGGGCGGCGACATCCGTATTGCGCATGCGGATACAGCCATGTGAACGAGGAACACCCATGGGTTCTGAATCCGGTGTGCCGTGAATGTATATGAAGCGGCGAAAACTATCGACCCCGGGGCCACGATTTTTGCCGCGCTCCAGACCACACAGCCATAGGATCCGGGACAGAATCCAGTCACGGCCGGGAAACTGCTCAGCCAGTTCCGCCGAATACACTTCGCCCGTCGGCCGGCGGGCCACAAACACCGCATTCAGGGGGGCATCCCCACCAATCATCGCCCGCACATAATGCCGGCCTCTCGGTGTACAGCCACTGCCGTCCTTTTCACCAGGACCATTCAGCGCAGTTGAGACGGAGAAGGAAAGCGGATCTGAGGCATCATCCGCGTACAGGGTCAGTGCCTGTGCATCCAGACTGATCTCTATTCGGGGGACTGGCGTTGAAGAACCTTCACTTGGCATGCGGTGTTACGCTCCCGGCGGACAAACCAAACCGGAAGCCTAACCGAGAGCGGCCGATTCAGGCAACCGAGGTTTTGGAGGCCGGCGGTACCAGCATGGCGTCCTCGGCCTGCATTCCGGCAGCAAGGAAGGGAACCAGGCGTGCGGCGATTTCCTGAACCGTGGTCTCCACGCCCAGCTTGTTCTGCAGGATATCCCTGAGCGCATCGCTGCTGGACATGGTGAAGGCGGTGGCACCCAGCATGAACTGGATACGCCAGTAGCGATCCACCGCTGACAACTGGGGGGTTGCCTCTTTCAGCAGACGCATGAAGCGGCTGAAAGGCTGGCTGTACTCCTGCTCGAGAAACTTGCGCAGATGCCCCTGGGACTGGGTATAGGCAAGACCAAGCAGGCGCATGAATATGGAAATACCTTTCTCGTTGCGCTGAGGCATGCGCACGGCGCTCTCCGTCAAAGCCCAGAGTGTCTGGTTCAGCGTGGGTGGTTCACCATCACACCGGGCCTCAAGTTCGTCGAAGGCGTTCTCGAGTGTTGCCGAGAAAGGCGTTAGAAAGCGGGCAAATACCGCATGAATGAGGGCATTCTTGGAGCCGAAATGGTAATTGACAGCGGCCAGATTTACCTTAGCCTTACTGGTAATCATCCGAAGCGAGGTTTCTGAAAACCCCCGTTCTGCGAAAAGCTCTTCCGCCGCATCCAGAATCCGGTCAACCGTATCAGACTGAGCCATTTTATTATCAGTGCCTCTAGCAAACGTCTGTTTGAAACATACGTTTGATCGGCAATCCTGTCAAGTTCTCCTCTCCGGCTCGGATACCACAGACTCCCATCCTTTATCGATTGCCCGCTGATGGCCCTCGAAAAATGCCTGCTGAACACGGGAATACGCCTTCTCAGCCTCCAGGAGGTAAACAAGATAAAGACGGATATGTTCCCGGCGAGTCATGTTGCGGGCCAGTGACCGACGCTCGGACAGGGCCAGCAGTTCGCTGAAGCGCATTGCCTTGAGAGCAGGATTGAATTCCGCCATGCGGGCACACTGCCACACAAGGCCCTCCTTCCCCTCCAGATGCTCGATGTGCTTACGTGCATCCCGCAGCAGCCGTCGACGCCGTATGATCAGATCCATGTAGGATGGCCGCGAGGTATAAATTCGTCGAATCGCCGGCACTCCCATGAGCAGGATAATAACAAATGCACCGAATCCGCCACCGGCAATCCAGGCAGGCACGAAACCGGTCATCCCGCTCAGAAAGACAATGGCCGCCAACAGGGTACTGAATAACCAGAGATCCCGGTTTCGTCGCGCTGTTGACAGGGTGTAGTTGTCGGGCCAGTCAGGCAGTGCCAGTAGCTCAAAATCCAGCAGCAATACCCGGTCACACTGCCGCAGCATGAGCCTGAGCTTGCGCTGCCGGGACTCCGCCAGGGTCTGCTCAATATCTTTCGATTCCTCACCGGCTGCATCCTTCGCGACGGAACCGGATTCAGCCGCCGCTTCATCCTGCCCCGGGGCAGCAACCGCCTGCCCCGCTTCCGGAGCCACAGCATCCGTTTTTACCGGATCCGCATTACCTGCCACCCCTTCGGACGCAGGTGGCCGGGGATCCGCAGGACGCCCCTTCCTCAGCAAGGGTGTCTCGGGACTGGTGCTCTGCTCGGCTGTGTTGTCGTTCTCTGCCATCACTGGTTACCCATTCACTGTACCCGGACCAACACCCACGAAACTGAGCCCGCCCATTACAGCTATCGACTGCCCGGAAGAATCCTTGAGACCAGGGACAACCCGGCCCACTGCCGAACACGGCTTGGCATGTGCCCTTGCGATCGCTATCCTTGCTCCTTCCAGTGTAGCCGGTACCGGCTACCTACGTCGTTTAGAGGGGCAGGAATGTTTACAGGCATTGTTCAGGGCGTTGCCACCATTGACAACCTGGTCGTCGAGCCCGGGCTCAGCAGCTTCACCATCCGCTTCCCCGACGATCAGATTCAGGATGTCAGCATCGGCGCATCGGTTGCCATAAACGGGACCTGCCTGACCGTCACCCGCCAGGAAGGCAACCGGCTCTTTTTCGACGCCATGCAGGAAACACTGCGGGCCACCACACTTGGCGACCTGAAAACCGGGGATCGGGTCAATTTCGAAAGGGCGGCCAGAATTGGCGACGAGATCGGCGGGCACCTGCTTTCCGGTCACATCCATACGACCGCAGACATTGTCTCCATTGACCGCCCCGAGAACAATTGCACCCTGGAATTCGAGGTACCGGAATCCTGGGCCAGATACCTTTTCCCGAAGGGCTACATTGCCATCAACGGTTGCAGCCTGACCATTGGTGAGGTTCGGGAAAACCGTTTCAATGTGTACCTGATTCCGGAAACCCTGCGGGCCACCACGTTCGGCGATGTTTCCGTTGGCGACCGGGTGAATATCGAGGTGGACAGCCAGACCCAGACCATCGTCGACACCCTTGCGCGCATGGGCTACGACCGCCCGGCCTCGTGATTGAAAGCCTCGAACACCACAAACCGGGGGTCGGCATCCAGCTGGTTCACGCCTGAAAAGAAACGCTTCAGGCTCTGGTGATAGCCCAGGTGGCGATTGCCCACCATCAGCATGCGCCCGCCAGGAACCAGGTGGCGGGCCACTTGCCGGAACAGCTGCAGGGCGATGTGATCCCCCACCACACCCCCCTCGTGGAATGGCGGATTCAGCAGAACCAGCTCGAAATCGCCGGCGTCTTCGGCAATACCGTCGCTGTGATGAAACACCACGTCGGCATCGGGAAAGGCATTGAGGACATTGTCGCGGGCACTGACAACCGCCTGGCTGGAAACATCGGAGAAAGTCACCACCAGCTCCGGGTTTGCCACCAGCGCAGCGATTCCCAGCACACCGTTGCCACAGGCAAGATCCAGCACCCTGGTTCCGGACGGCAGGGCGGAAGCCTCCCGGGCAACAACAGGCAACAGCAACCGGGCGCCGATATCCAGCCTGTCTCTGGCAAATACCGCCGGCATCGCCATCAGTTTATGGCCGGAATCCGGCAGAGGATAACCTTTCCAGAAATCAGCCCAGCCTCTGAGCGTCTGGTCACCGGGAGCAGCGACGATCACCCTGGCCTTCTTGCGGGCAGGACAGACCTCCCTGGTATGGACCAGATCCCCGAACAGGGCAGCACTGCTGTCGGGCAGGTGTTTGATCATGCCCCCGGCGATCAATACCCCATCCGGTGCCAGCACTCCGTTCACCCACCGCAACAGGCAAATCAGGTAGTCCACCTGCCGGGGGATCCGCATGACTACGAGGTCAAAGGGCCCCTCCGGAGGTTCCAGCCAATTGAACGTGGATGGTACTTCCTGCCCGGATGGTGTATTGACAATCAGAGACGAGACCAGTGAATGGCTATCGGCAAATGAAACCGGCTGAAAGGGTGCCAGCCCCAGGGTCAGGGCACCGAACTGATCATCCACAACCAGCACCCGGGGCCGGTCCTCGGGGCTGTAACGGGCAAACGTCTGTTCCAGCAGCTGCTCGTCCGCCGCGTCCCAGGCCCTCAGTGAACGGCCGCCGCCGGGACGCTTCAGAGGCAGGGAACCACCCGCGAACTCCAGGATATCGCTTGTCATTTCGGGCCTTCAGTTTTTCCATTCAAACCAGCGACCATTCTAGGCTGATTACTCTAGAAATTAACCCTAATCTGTACAAACGATTTCAGGTTGCTCCTCTTTTTCTGGAAGCGAACCTTTTGCCCCTCACCCCAGGGGCTTTTTTTTTGGCCCGCGAAACCGTTATTTCGGCGCAGCGTTGATGTTTTCGATGAAGGCGGGAGACAGCACGTCGATGACCGGCCTCTGGCCGCCGAAAAATTCCGGTGCCGGCTCGGTGGGCTCAGAAGCAATGATGCCGGGCTGCTCGGACCAGTGCAGGATGTCCAGACGGCCATTGTATTGCTCAACCAAAGCCGTGCAGTGCTCGACCCAGTCACCGTCGTTGCAGTAGAGGCCATCCTGGCTGCGCAGGAAACCGGCGGAATGAATGTGGCCGCAGATAAAGCCGTCATAGTGCCCGCGCTCCGCTGCGGTCAGTGCCGCAAGTTCAAAGCGGCGAATGAACGACCGTGCCTTGCCAATACGGCTCTTCACCCAGGCTGCCAGCGACCAGTAGGGTTTCCGGCGCAAACGCCGCCAGGCGTTGAACCAGCGATTGAGGCGCAGTAACACACCGTGGGCATGATCGCCCACGAACAGCATCAGCGGGCTGCACCTCACCACCTGATCAAACTGATCCCCGTGGCATACCACGAAACGGCGACCGTCCGCGGTGGTGTGTATCGCCTTCTGTTTCAGCTCGATCCCGGCCAGGGTCTGGCCGCAGAAATGCCTGAGAAAATCATCATGGTTACCCGGCACATAGACAACCCGGGTGCCCGATGCAGCAATGGCGATGAGCCGTCGCACCACCGCCTGATGGGCTTCCGGGAAATGGACCCGGCGCTGCATGGCGATCAGGTCGACGATATCGCCCACCAGGTAGAGGGTGTCACAGGTGACGTTATCGAGAAATTCCAGGAGGTAGTCCGCCTGACAGTCTGCAGACCCCAGGTGAACATCGGAAATGAAAACGCTGCGGTACTGATGCATCGGCTTCTCCCACCGGCCAGTTCAAGGACTATGGGTACCTTGCTCAATGCCGGTGACGAGCGTATGACAGCTGTGCGACAGTTCAGTGACGACGGGCAGACCAGACCGTGAACCGTTTGTCGCCGGTAATGGCTTTGACCTGCCCTACATGCCGGCGAATCAACTCTTCGTAGGGCAGGAAGCTGTTTGCCACCAGCCGCAGCTCCCCCCCGGGCTCCAGATGCTCTGCAACCTGCCGCAGAAACTGCCCGGTCATTGAGGTGTCAGTCCGGATGCCGGTGTGGAAGGGTGGATTACTCACTACTGCAGCGTATTTGCCATTCACCTGCTCCAGTCCATCAGATGCTGTTATGACACCGCCTGCGGCGGCATGCTGATAGGTAGAGCGGGCACACAGAACAGCCTGGGACTGCACGTCGACACCATCAACTACGATGTCGGGTTGCCCGAGGGAACGTCGGTAGAGCTGAAGCCAGGTGCCGATGACCCCGGCGCCGCAGGCGAAATCAAGTACAGGCCCCTGTGTCAGCGGAACATCCGCCAGCGAGTCAAGAAGCTTCGCGGTGCCGGCATCCAGCTCACCAGCGCTGAAGATGCCGGGCAAACCGGCCACCTCAAAACGGATACCCGCACACTCAACCGGGTGCCATTGCAGCCACTTCCGTACATCAAATTCGCCAAGGGGCTGGATGTCGTCGGCCTGCCAAACCTGACTGTGACGGGCGCTGTCTACCTTGACGGCCCCGGGAGCCACGGCTTGGAGCTGTTTTGCAGCACCGGCAACACCCTCTTTTTTCTCACCCACCATGATCAGCCGCGCACCCTTTGCAGCCAGCCAGCGCGCCAGTTCCAGCCGCAGAGCCAACTCGGCCCGGGCCTTGGGGAGAAACACCACCACGGTATCCGCCTGCGCCGGCTCCAGGGCCGGGTCGTCATAGCCGAACGCAGCCCTCCAACCATCGATTTCACCAAGCTGCTGCCAGAGGCCGAAATGCTCGGTTACAACCAGTCCTGTGCCAGTCAGGGCGGCAATCAGACCAGTATCCACCGGGCCCAGTATGGCCAGTCGTCCATTGAGGGATTGGCGGTTTTTCAGCAGTGCTTCGTGGGAGTTGGGCAATACAGACATGAATCGGCTATTCCGGGCTTGGTATCAGACGGATACTCTAACCGGAATAGGGCCCGGAGTCTCGACCCGGGCCTTCAGAAACCGAAATAACGGGAACAGCAGGGATTACTTGTACCTCGCGACCGTGTTCGCCCGCAATGCATCCTCGGGCGACATCCCCCACTCCTCTGAGGAAGCGGATGGTGAAGCGGTTTGATCAGACCTGCGACGGGCCTGTGCCGCCTGCGATGCTTTACGCTGGCTCAGTGCACTGAGGGCTTTCTGCATGATTTCGCGCATTTCCAACCTCCTGAATTGCTACAACCACAGTGTAACAAGCCAGCCTGAGGCTAACTGTGATGACAGCGAGGGTCAGATAGTGACGCCCATCACGAATATTTGACACAATTTGACACCATTGGTGTCACTTTTTTTGACGCCCTGCGCGGACGGGTCTCATAACCAGTTCATCAATGCTGTTTTGCCTGGTGCTTTCACGATCGGCCTCGCAGGCGATGGACAGCCCCATATCCCGCAATATACCGTCAGCCACATCATAGACAAACCCGTGAACCGTCAGGGGCTGCCCTCTGCGCCAGGCTTCCTGAACAATGTTGTTCTGACAGACATGGCCAACCTGCTCAACGACATTGAGCTCGCATAACCGGTCGACGCGGTCCTGCTCGCTGGTCAGCTGATCCAGTACCGGGCCATACTTGTCACGCACGTCCTGAACATGCCTGAGCCAGTTTGAAATCAGCCCGAACCCTTCATTGTGTAACGCGGCCTTTACCCCGCCACACCCGTAGTGCCCCACAACCAGAATGTGCTTCACCTTGAGCACGTCAATGGCAAACTGGAGCACGGAAAGACAGTTGAAATCCGTGTGCACCACCACGTTGGCCACATTGCGATGGACAAACAGTTCGCCTGGCATCAGGTCAACGATCTGATTGGCTGGTACACGGCTGTCTGCGCATCCGATCCACAGGTACTCGGGGGCCTGCTGATTGGAAAGCCGGACAAAAAAGTCCGGGTCCTGGCTTTTGATGCCATCCGCCCAGGCCTTGTTCCTATCCAGCAGTTTATCTAGCTGGCCCATCAAGCCTCCTATCTGAAAATCAACGGAGCCGGGATTGAACGGCAATCAGCACCATAAAGCAATACTCAAGTAGTCTGAGCGACAAGGTCGTCGTGCTGTTCATGCATGGTGGTCTGAGCCAGGTCCAGCAATTCCCGCAGCGCTACCGAAAACATGGCGTACTCCGGTTCTCTGACGCCTTTGAGTTCCGTGAGCATGGATTTCCAGCGATTGATCATCGCGGAGTGCCGCTGCATCCAGTTCTCGACACAAAGATTCACGTCGGCCGGCTTCTCCGCCAGCTTGAGTACGCCGGTGGTTAACGCCCGTTGCTGCCAGTCCAGATCTTCACGGAAGCTCTCCCGCGCCAGCGCCTGCCAGTGCGAAGCCGGCACAAGCGCTGCAATGGCGTTGGCAAACCAGTTCAGGTCCAGTTTGTCACCAAGGTCATAATAGAGATTGGCGACGGTCTTCAGTGGCATCCCCGTGGCCTCTCGTGCCTCGATAATACCCAGTGACGAGTAAAGATAGCTGGTACCGGACACCACCGACGCCAGATCCGCCGGCAACCCGGACTCCACCAGCTCATCGTGCCGCCGTTTCCAGTCGGCGCGGGCCTGGTCACCCAGATAGTCAGGCAGGTCAGCGGTGATTTTCCAGACACTGTCGGCAAACCGCTCCATATGACTCTGGATACTGAGCTCGGCCCTGCGGTTGCGAAGCAGCCAGCGAACCGACCGGCGAATCAGGCGCATCAGGTCACTCATCAGCTCCATCTGCAGGTTTGCGGGAATGAAGTAATCCAGGTATTCGATCTTGTCCCACCAGGTATCCAGGCGGAACACATCCCGGGCAATGATCCATGCCAGCGCTATGGAAGCTGCATCGGCCCCGGTTGACTGTTTCAGGCGTTCAACAAAGGTAATCCCCATGTGATTGACCATGTCGTTGGCAATCTGGGTGGCGATGATCTCCCGGCGCAACTGGTGTTCACCAAGTTCCCTGGAGAACTTGCGGGTCAGGTCCTTGGGGAAGACCTTGTACATCTCTCCCGCCAGTAGCGGTTCGTCCGGTAAGCTGCTGTTAGTCAGGGTCTGTTTCAGATCCCCTTTAACATAGGAAATCAGCACCGAAAGCTCTGGGCGCGTCAGCCCTTTCTTGTCCAGCTTCCGTTCCGACAGGGTTTCATCGTCCGGGAGAAATTCCAGACTTCGGTTCAGTTTCCCCTCGCTTTCCATGGTATTCATCAGGCGGCGGTATTCCTCCAGTCGGGTCACTGCCCCCATGCTGGCAATACTGATGGCCTGGGTCTGACGGTAGTTGTTCTTCAGCACCAGTGCGGCAACATCATCCGTCATTTCCTCCAGCATGACGTTGCGCTGCTTGTCTGTGAGATCTCCCATGGCTACCGCGTGGTTCAGCAGGATCTTCATGTTTACTTCGTGGTCCGAGCAGTCCACACCACCGGAGTTATCAATGAAGTCGGTGTTCAGTCGCCCGCCTTTGAGAGCAAATTCAATGCGCCCCATCTGGGTCATACCAAGGTTGCCGCCCTCGCCCACTATCTTGCAGCGCAGTTCCGAGCCGTTGATGCGCAGGGCATCATTGGCCTTGTCCCCCACGTCGGCATGGGATTCGTCACGGCCTTTCACATAGGTGCCAATGCCGCCAATCCAGAGCAAATCTGCCTGGGTCTTGAGAATGTGAGTGATCAGCATATTGGGCGGCACGCGGTCGGACTTGATACCCAGCAGCTGTTTCATCTCGGGACTGACCGGAATCGACTTGGCGCTTCGGCTGAACACGCCACCACCCTTGGAAATCAGGCTGGTGTCGTAGTCGGTCCAGGAGGAACGCGGCAGTTCGAACAGGCGCTTGCGCTCCTTGTAGCTTTTCTCCGCATCCGGTGTCGGGTCGATAAAGATATGGATATGGTTGAACGCCGCCACCAGCTTCGTCTTTTCTGACGACAGGAGGCCATTACCAAACACATCCCCGGCCATGTCGCCAATGCCGATGGCCGTGAATTCATCCAGGGCCGGATTGATGCCCAGTTCCCGGAAGTGCCGCTCCACGGATACCCAGGCACCGCGGGCGGTAATGCCCATTTTCTTGTGGTCGTAGCCATTACTGCCACCGGAGGCGAACGCGTCGCCCATCCAGAAGCCGTATTCCGCCGCCAGGCCGTTGGCTATGTCCGAGAAGGTGGCCGTACCCTTATCTGCGGCCACAACCAGGTAGTGGTCGTCATCATCGTGACGGATAACCGACTCCGGCGGTTGGATGCCGGCGTCCACCAGGTTATCGGTGATATCCAGCAAACCGCGAATGAAGGTCTTGTAGGCCTCGATACCCTCGGCCTGGAAAGCTTCCCGGTCCGACATGTCGGGCAGGCGCTTGGCGACGAAACCGCCCTTGGCGCCCACCGGTACAATGACCGCATTCTTGACCTGCTGTGCCTTGACCAGCCCCAGAATCTCGGTGCGGTAGTCCTCGAAGCGGTCGGACCAGCGCAGGCCGCCGCGGGCAACCTTGCCACCACGCAAGTGCACACCTTCAACCCGCGGGGAATAGACGAAAATCTCGAACATGGGCAACGGCAGCGGCATGTCCGGAATCTCGGAGGGATCAAACTTCACACTGATGTAAGGTTTGGTACGGCCGTCCTTGTCCGGCTGATAGTAGTTGGTTCGCAGGGTGGCCTGCATCAGCTCCAGGAACAGACGCAGCACCCGGTCTTCACTGAGGTTTTCAACTTCATCAAGGCCGGCATTGAACTCGATTTCCAGCTTTTGCTGTGCCGCCGCGCTCTTGCCCTGGCTCTGGTACCGGGCGGGATTGAACCGGACCTCGAAGAACTCCAGTAACAGCCGCGTCAACTCGACATGATTGACCAGGGTGTTGGATATGAACGTCTGACTGTTGGAAAAACGGATCTGGCGCATATAGCGGGCATAGGTACGCAACAGGGCGATTTCCCTCCAGCTCATGTAGGAGGAAAGCAGCAAACGGTTGAAGGCATCGTTCTCGGCATCGCCGTACCAGACCCGCCGGAACAAATCCTCGAATATCGGCCGGATCCGGTGAATGTCCACTACCTTTCCGCTGTGGGCCTTCAGGGTGAAGTCGTGAATCCAGACAATATTGCCACGACGGTCGCTGACCTCGAACGGATGTTCGCCAATGACCCGGAAACCAAGATTTTCGAAAATCGGCATCACATCTGACAGAGGCAGAGGCTCATTGGGATAGAACAACTTGAAGTGCAGCGTGGTTTCGTCTTCCTCCAGGGCCCGGTAAAAGCTCATGGTGAGATGTTTTTCACGGGCCGCACCGGAAATATGTTCCAGGTCTATGGCCGCCCGCCTTGGCGAGAACATATCCTTGTAGCTGGCCGGAAAACCGGCGGAATAGAGCCGGAACATCTCGTTGCCCTGCTCTTCCCCGTAGGCTTCATTCAGGGCTTCCAGCAGGCCATCACGCCAGGACTGGGCAAGCTCGATAACCTTCTCGCGAATTTCCGAGATCGGCAGTTGACGGTTTTCCACCTTGGGCACGCGAATGGTGAACTGCACCCGGGCCAGCACGGACTCCGAAAAATGGGTGACAAACTCGATATCCTCGGCATCAAGGGTATCGTGCAGCACCTGCTCGACCTTCAGGCGCAGTTCCGTGTTGTAGATGTCCCGCGGGAAAAACGACAGGCAGGTCACGAACTGGCCATAGACATCCTCCCGCATGAACAGCTCAATGCGTCGACGTTCCTGGATATAGAGAATACTCTTGGCAACTGACAGCAGTTCAGCGGGTTCAATCTGGAATAATTCGTCCCGCGGATAGACGGTAAGAATCTGGTCGAGCTCCTTGCCCGCGTAATCGTCCTTCAGAAAGCCCGACCGCCTCATTACGGACTGGACCTTGCGCCGCAACAGGGGAATCTCGTCGGGGCGCTCGTTGTATACGCGAGCGGTGTAAAGGCCCAGGAAACGACGCTCGCCGACCACCTCCCCCTTACTGTTGAACTTCTTGACGGCAATGTAGTCCGGGTAGGCCGGCCGATGAACCCGTGAACGCTGCGCGGACTTGGCAAAGATAAAAATATCATCTGTTCGCGTCATTTCATGCCGTGTGCGCTGTGGCAGCTCGTTAAGCCGCACCGGGTCTGGACGCTCATTGTTGACCCGAAGAATGCCCAATTCGGAGTTCTCGACACGCCGAACCACCATGCCTCTTTTATCTTTGACAAAGTCATACTCATCGTAGCCCAGAAAAGTGAAGTGATCCCTGACCAGCCACTCCAGAAAGGCCTTTGCCTCTTCCTTTTCCTCGTCGTCGATACCAGCGGTAGTGCTGGCCAGTTCACGGCTGATCTCGTTGACTTTTTCCGTCACAATCGGAAAATCGCTGACGGCGATACGGACTTCGTGGAGGATCGTCTGAAGCGCCTCCTCCAGGGACCTGAGATCCTCGGCGCTGCTGTGCCGGTCAATCTCCAGAACAATGAATGCCTCATACCCGGCATTGGCGGACTTTTTCTTGGGCGGATGCAGTTTCTTCAACTTGCCCTGGTCATCCCGCTCTACCTGGAGAATGGAGTGCTGGATCGAGTGGGTGCCGATTTCGCGCTGGTTGATGGCAATCCGCAGCGAGTCGATCAGAAACGGCATGTTGGGATGGAGAATAAAAATAACGGTATGAGTGGACTGCCAGCCATCGCTTTCCAGGTCGGGATTGAACACCGACACGTGAGTTTCATCGGCAGTCCGCTTCTGGAGAAACTGCCAGGCCGCAAGAATGGCGCCGTACGTATCCGAAAACCGGCGACTCACCAGCTCTTCGAGAGGAATGTGGGCATAATGCTGCTTTGCGAATTCACTGATTTTTTTCGCTTCGGTTTTGGCTATTTTCTCTGCGAAAGCTTCGTCCAGCTGCTGAAAGAACTGTTCCTTGCTGGCGATTGTCAGCGCATTCATAGTCGACCTCTATGAGTGTGAAATAAACGTAATCGGCGTACTGTCACATAAGCATAGTCAAACCCTTGATTTTTGCGCCGCAGATGCGAAAACTGCGGCAACTACTTACGCGAACCGCCCTGCACCAGGAGTAGACATTCCCCATGGCATTACAGCATACGTTTGGTGAGCTCAGGTCTCAGTTAGCAAAACGAATAATCGGCCAGGAAAAACTGGTGGACCGGTTGCTGATTGCCCTACTTGCCGATGGTCACCTGTTGGTAGAGGGGGCGCCAGGCCTTGCCAAGACAACCGCCATCAAGGCACTGGCCGATCATCTGGAAGGTGACTTCCACCGCATCCAGTTCACCCCGGACCTGCTGCCGTCAGACGTCACCGGCAGCGAGATATACCGGGCGGAAACCGGGCAGTTCGAATTCCAGCACGGGCCGATATTCCATAACCTGGTATTGGCCGATGAGATCAACCGTGCGCCGGCGAAGGTTCAGTCAGCACTGCTGGAGGCCATGGGTGAACGCCAGGTCAGCGTAGGCATGCGAACCTTCCCGCTGGACCGCCTGTTCATGGTCATGGCCACCCAGAACCCCATCGAGCAGGAAGGCACCTACCCGCTTCCGGAGGCTCAGCTGGACCGGTTCCTGATGCACGTGGTCATTGACTACCCTTCCGCCGAAGCGGAGAAAGCCATCCTGCATCTGGCCAGAAATGACTATCGGCGGGGGCAGGTTGCCGCGGAAGTCCGTCTGACGGCAGACCAGGTGTTTGACGCCAGGAACGCCGTTTCAGACATCTACATGTCGGAACCCGTCGAGCAGTACCTGCTGGCGCTGGTGCTGGCGACACGGGATCCGGCCACGATTGACCCGGAACTTGCCCGCTGGACCGCCTTCGGCGCCAGCCCCAGGGGTACCATTGCGCTGGACCGCTGTGCCCGCGCCATGGCCTGGCTGGAGGGGCGGGACTATGTCAGCCCGGACGATGTCCGCAATATCGCCTTTGATGTACTCAGACACCGTATACTGCTGACATTCGAAGCGGAAGCCGAGGGCCTGACGGCAGATGCCATCATCCAGCGACTGATCGACCGCGTTCCGGTAACCGCCTGACTACCGTGACCATGACTGCACCCGAGCCAGCCACCCATATCTCACTGCCCGGCCTGATCCGGCTGCAGGCGGACGCCCGGGCCCTGAAACTGCCGGCCGCAAGGCCCGTCAGGTCACGCCAGGCCGGGCTTCAGCGCTCCCCCCGGCGGGGCCGTGGCATGGCCTTTGCCGAGGTGAGACAGTATCAACCCGGTGACGATATCCGCAGTATTGACTGGCGGGTGACCGCCCGGCGGCAGTCGCCCCATACCAAGCTGTACGAGGAAGAGCGGGAGCGGCCGGTACTGTTATTGTGCGATCTTGGCCCGTCACTGTTCTTTGCCAGTACCGGGGCGTATAAACAGGTACGTTGCGCCCAGCTGGCGGGCATCCTGGCGTGGCTGGCGCTCTGGTCCGGGGATCAGGTTGGCGGGATCGTGTTCAACGGCCGTGAGCTGACGGTACAGCGCCCTGCCCGTCGCAAGAAATCGGTGTTGCAGTTCCTCGATACCCTGGCAAGGCAGCAGACGGTCTCACGCCACGACCAGAACCCGCACCCTGCCAGCCGTGGCACCGCAGATCTGGATACCGCGCTCCAGGAGGCGCGACGGGTTGCCCACACCGGCAGCCGCATTTTCGTGATCAGTGATTTTCTGGCTATTTCCGGAGACACGTCACGCCTGCTGGGGTCACTGGCGCGCCACAACACCGTCAGCGCGCTCCGGGTAATTGACCCGCTGGAGCTTAAATTACCGGAGAGCGGTCGCTTTGCCATCGCCGGCGAAGACGGACCGGTATGGTTCGACAGCAGCAACCCCCGGTTCCAACAGGCCTATGCCGAAAAGGTCCGGCAACATACAGAAGCACTGGGGGAATGTTTCCGCACCGCCGGGGTACAACCGGCCAGCGTGATGACCAGCGACCAGCCGGCACTGATCCTCCAGACACTGCTTGGCCCCCGTGGCCACATCGGATAACAGGACCGGTTGAAACCCCATGATGGAACAGGACCCACTGAGCCAGCTCAGAGACATACACCTTCCCCAACCGGGCGGCTTCTGGCCACCGGCTCCGGGTTGGTGGATTCTGCTGGCCATCATCACGGCCCTGGTTGTGCTGGTGTTCGTCCTTCTCCGGCGCAAACAGCGCAGGAACCGTTGGCTGGGCTTGGCAAAGAAACAACTGCGTCATCTGGAGCAGACCGCTTCGGCCGACAATCAATGGTTTGCCGCCCTGAACCAGTTGCTGAAACAGTCAGCCCGGATGCGCTACCCGGAACGGGTACCGGAATCCCTGTCCGGAGAGCCGTGGATCCGTTTTTTGCTTGAAACCAGCCCGAAAGACCGTATTGCTTCACGGCCAGTGGTTGAAGCCATGGTCAACAGCGCCTGGCAGCCACAACCGGCGTGCAGCCCCGAAGAGGCACTGGCCTTTGCACGGGTCTGGCTGGGAGGTCAGAAATGCTGAGCCTGGCCTATCCCTGGGTAATGTTACTGGCACTGTTGCCCCTGCTTATGCGCCTGCGTCGCCGCAGCAGCCAGTCGGTAGAGGCACCGGTCTTCCCCGTGGGTCACTGGTTGTCCGACCTGCCCGGTGTCAGCCGCAGCGGCAGCCGGGTTCCCCTGTGGCAGCAATTGCTGCTGTTGCTGACCTGGTTATTGCTGGTGCTGGCCATGGCCCGGCCACAGCACGTGGGAGAACAGATACAGATGCCCGTCAGCGGACGGGATCTGCTGCTGGCCGTGGACATTTCCCCGTCCATGGATGAGCAGGACATGGTAATACAGGGCCGCAGTATAAACCGGTTGCAGGCGGTCAAACGGGTTCTGGATGACTTTATCCAGCGCCGGGAAGGCGACCGGCTGGGGCTCCTGCTCTTCGGAACCGAACCCTACATCCAGGCCCCCCTGACCTTCGACAGGGCCACCGTTCAGACCCTGCTGGACGAATCCGGCATCGGCATGGCCGGGCGCGCCACGGCCATTGGCGATGCCCTGGGCCTGGCCGTCAAGCGCCTGAGGGACCGCCCCCAGGAACAACGGGTCGTCATACTGCTGACCGATGGCGCCAATACAGCCGGGGAGGTGGCACCGGACAAGGCTGCCGAGATTGCCAAAGCGGCGGGCGTACGCATCTACACTATTGGCATCGGTGCCGAATCCATGGTGCAGCGCGGGTTGCTGGGCTCCCGCCAGGTAAACCCTTCCCGTGATCTGGACGAGGATCTGCTGAAACGGATCGCCCAACAGACCGGTGGGGAGTATTTCCGTGCCCGCAGCCTGCCTGAACTTGAGATGATCTACGAGAGTATCAACCAGCTGGAACCCATCGAACTCGAGGGAAAGCATTACCGCCCCGTGACTGAACTCTATTTCTGGCCTGCCGGCATTGCGGCCGTGATCTGGATACTGATGCAGGGGTTCAGGCTGGCAGCGGTCAGGCGCCGGTCCGCAAACCTGACGCAGGAGGCCCGCAATGGCTGACTTTCACTTCCTTCGTCCGTTGTGGCTGTTGCTGTTACTGGCCGCCATGCTCCTGCCGCTGATTTTAAGACGCTTCCATCAGAGTGACAGCGGCTGGAGCAGAATCATTCCCGACAGGTTATTGCGGCCCATGATCAGCCGGACCGGAGCCGCAGGCACGCCCCGGAAATCCCCGGTATGGCCGGCAGTGGCCGCGGTGGTCATTCTGGCCATCGCACTGGCCGGGCCGTCCTGGCGCCAGGCGCCCACTCCTTTGCAACAGCAGAATGACAGCCTGGTTATTGTGCTGGATCTTTCCCTGTCCATGCTGGCCACCGATGTGGAGCCAGACCGGCTGACCGTGGCCAAACGCAAGATCCGCGACATCCTCAAGGCCCGGGAAGGGGCGCTCACCGCGCTGGTGGTGTACGCGGCCGATGCCCATGTTGTCACACCGCTGACCGATGACCGCAACACCATCGAAGGCATGCTGGATGTACTGGAACCGGTCATCATGCCAGCCGCCGGCAACCGGACGGATCTGGGTGTCCAGCGCGGTCTTGAACTGCTGGAACAGGGAGCCCCCGGAAACGGACGGCTGCTGTTGATTGCGGACGATGTCGGGGAGCGCTACAGCGAACAGGTCGGCACCCACCTGGCAGGCAGCCGCTTTGGCCTCAGCACACTCACCGTCGGCACGACGGAAGGCGGCCCCATACCACTGGCACGCGAGGGGTTCATCAGGGACAACGGTGACATCGTCATTACACGCGCCAACCCGGACAACATGGAAAACCTGGCAGACGAGAATGGTGGCAAAAGCCACAAACTGACCATTACCGACGACGACATTCTTGCCCTGGAGCTTCGCCCCGAAGATTCCGCAGACTGGCAAGACAGCGATCAGGACCTGACTGTGAGCCGCTGGCAGGATGATGGCTACTGGTTGCTCTGGCTGGCAGCGCCCCTGGCGCTGATAGGCTGGCGTCGAGGTGCCATGGTGGTGCTGCTGTTCACCCTGCTCCCTCTCACCCCTCGCCCGGCCATGGCGCTGGAATGGGATAGCCTCTGGTCACGACAGGATCAGCGGGCGCCGGAACTGATAGAAAAAGATCCCGGCCGGGCGGCCCGAATACTGGATGATCCCGCCTGGAGAGGCAGTGCCCTTTACCGGGAAGGCGACTACGAGCGCGCAGCGGAAGCCTTCGCCGAGGCGGGAACGCCTGCAGCGGAGTACAATCGCGGTAACGCACTGGCCCGGGCCGGCAAACTGGAAGAAGCGCTGGACGCTTACGACAAAGCATTGGAACAACAGCCGGACAACGAGGATGCACAACACAACCGTGAGCTGGTAGAACAGCTTCTGGAGCAACAGCAGAACGAATCCGGCGAAGAAGGCGACGAATCCTCCGACCAGGACGGGGACCAACAGCAGGACAATCAGCAGAACTCCGAAGGCGGCTCTGACAACCAGAACCAGCAGGGTGATTCCTCCGATCAGCCGGGCGACCAGCAGCAGAACAACCAGCAGAATGACCAGCAACAGGAAAATGAATCTCAGGGTGACAGCGACGAGCAGGAGCAGGAGCAGGAGCAGGAACAACCCTCTGGACAGGAGAACCAGAGCGACGCCGATAATACCGATTCCGAAGGCCAGCAGTCCCGGTCGCCAGCAGAGCTGGAAACATCACCACTGGACCAGGGCCAGGAACAATGGCTCCGGCGCGTTCCTGACAACCCCGGAGGCCTGCTGCGGAGAAAATTCCTGCAACAATACCAGGAACGGGAAACACCATCTGACGAGGGCGATACACCATGGTAAGCCGGCTGACCTATCTGTTTATTGTGATATCGCTGCTTGTCGCCATGGCAGGGCCAGCGGCGGCAAATGACCTGACAGTCGAACCCGACAGGACCCGCCTGTACGAGGGTGAAGTGCTGACCCTGACGGTAAAAGGCAGCACAAAAATCGATATCAATCTCGGTAATCTGTTCGAATTCGACATGTCCAGCCTACCGAAACCGGACATTGAAAAGGTTGAGGACGATTTCGAGATTCTGGCCCGCAATCAGCAGTATTCCATCCGCACCATCAATAACGAGATGATCGGCGAGATCACCTGGACCTATCAGTTGGCACCCAGGTCCACCGGGGAACTGACCATTCCCGCCCTGAAATTCCGCGACTCTGAATCGGAGCCGGTCAAGATCCGGGTTATCAGTGGCACGGCCCCGGACCAGGAAGAAGACGCCTCCAGGGACAGCTTTATCGAACTGTCCGCCGACAAGGACGAGGTCTATGTGCAGGAGCAGCTGGTTCTTACCATCAAACTGTTCTTCACAGGCAATCTTATTCGCGGTGAACTGTCGGAACCCGAGCACCCCCACGCAATCATCGAATCACTCGGCAAGCAGAATGAATACACACGCTACCGGGATGGTGTGCGCTACCGGGTCGTGGAACGCCGCTACGCCATTTATCCCCAGAAAGAAGGCGAACTCAGTCTGCAGCCCATCCGGTTCGAGGGACAGGCACGGAACAACGATGGCCAACTGAAATTCCTCCGTGACAATGCCACCCTGTTCGATGTGCCGGTAAAGGGCGTACCGGCAGAATTCAGCGGCGACACCTGGCTCCCCGCCCGCAACCTTGAGCTGAGTGAGTCCGGGCTGCCGGACAACCAGGAACTGACAGCGGGCCAGAACCTCACCCGAACCCTGACGCTCCAGGCTGACGGCTTGCCTTCGGAAACCCTGCCTCCCTTCCCGGAGAAACTGCCCGACGGCATCCGCTCCTACCCCGAGAAGCCCGAACGAACCACCACCCCCGGCAGTGAAGGACTGGCGTCCCAACTCACACAGACAATGGCGCTGGTTCCGGTGCAGCCCGGGGAGCTGGTTTTGCCGGAGATCCGGATCCCCTGGTGGGATACCGAAAGTGATACCGAACGGGTGGCTGTTATCCCCGCCAGAACCATGACTGTCGAGGCCATTCCCGGCCAGATAGAGACACTGCCCGACACTGCAACCGACAAGGCGGACGCCACGGCTGAAGACGACAGCACAGACACGGAAAACACCACACAAGGGGATTCCGACCCGGGCTTCTGGCCACTGGCCACGCTGGCATTTCTGGGGGCCTGGCTGATAACACTGGCTGCCTGGTGGTTTTCCCGACGCAAGCCAGCGGCTGAATCCGCCACCGAGAGCCCCTGGGACAGGCAGGAGAAGATCTTGTTCAAAGATCTTTGTGCAGCCGCCCAGGCCGGTTCAGCCCGGACGACCGAGTTACTGGTACGCTGGATGGCCGTAAGGCACCCGGAACAGACGTTCCGCAGCGTAGTGGATGTTAACAGGTACCTGCAGGACAAGGATCTGGCGGCGGAGATCGAACAACTCCAGCAACGGTTATTCGGAACGCCAGAACAGCAGGCTACGATGCCCTGGGACGGTAATCGTCTGGTGGCAACGCTGATCCGGATTCGCGGCGCAGCCAGCCCACACACCGCAGACGAGGCGCTTCCGCCGCTCTACCCGGATGGCTTGCGAACCAGCGGAAGCTGATACGCCTACTGCACCAGTTGAGTGTCTATAACCAGAGTGGCCGGGTCGGCATTATCGGCAGTGACCGGAACCGGGTCATCCAGCTGACCCTCCCAGTCACCTGCCTGGGCCCGGGCATTCCCGGACCGCGACAGTCGTGCCTGTACACGCACCTCGCTGGCATCCGACAACTTGTTATCAGGAGACATGTTGAAACGGTCATCCAGGCGCACATCTGTCGGCAACTGGCCTGCTGTCAGCCGGGCAACTGCCAGTGGTGGGCCGTCCTGACCTGAAGCGCTGCGGGCCAGCACAAACAGCGTGGTGTCCTCGGGAATATCGTCACGGAATGTCTCGTCAATCTCTACCCGCACGGTGACGCCCGGCCCGGAGGCAGCTTCCGTATCTCCGGCAGGCGCCTCACGGCCAAGCCGCTCATAAGCCTGCTCAATGCCACGCTGAATGGAGCCGATCTGAGGATGATCCGGTGCCACTTCAGCGATGCGCTCCCAGTATTCGATCGCTTCTTCGTAATTTTCCTGGCCGAATGCGTAGATACCCAGCAAGCCCAGCGCATTGACCTCGTCCGGATTCAGGGCACGGGCTTTTTCAATGGCCTCGGACACCTCCGGGCTCATATCACCCTGGCCGCCGAAAAACTGAGCTTGCGCGGACAGACCCCAGGCCACCGCTTTCCCGTTGTCGTCATCCTCAATATTGTCAGCAAGCTGCTCGAAGGCCCAGGCTGCATCACTGAATTCCTCAAGGCGCATGTAGGTGCGGCCCAGCATCGCCCAGCCGTCCGTATTCTCCGGATTTGCTTCAAGGCGTTCACGCAGTTGTGCGGTCAGCTCCTGCATCTGGCCGAGCCGGTCACCGTCCGCCGCCGCCATTTCCTGCATGTCACGAAACTGTTCAACGTCATCCATGGCGCCCCATTGCTGATACAGGAAAACGGCGGCGGCGGGTACAACCAACAGGCTTGCCAGGACCACAACCACCGTGCTTTTGCCTCCTTTGACCTGTGCCGGCGATTCCAGGATGCCCCGATCCGCGTCCGGTACATCGTCCAGCATGCTGCCCGCCAGCTCTTCCCGGAGCTGCCGGTAACTTTCCTCGTCCATCGCGCCGGCCTCGTACTCCTGGTCCAGCTCCGCCATGCGGCTGCGGTACGCCAGCAGGTTCTGGTTACGCAGGTCCAGTTCTGCGCGGCGCCCGGAACGATGGAAGAACAGCGGCGCCACAATGAACGCCAGGGCAAGAATGATCAGTAATGCGGATGTCAGCCAGAAAGTCTGTGTCATAGAACGGTCATGGTCCGGTTAAAAAAATGGGCAATAAAATCAGTTATCGGCGGGCTCTCAGGATGTGCGATCAGAGCTGTCTCCGGCAAGAATCCTGGAGGCGCGTTCGCGCTCCTCGTCTGTCAGCGCGGTTCCGGTTTCGTCGTTACGACGGGCGCGGATCACAATGCCGGCAACCACCAGCAAACCGATCAGCACGGCAATGACCGGTGTAGCCCACAGCAGCAGGGTACGGCGCTCCACCTGGGGCTTGTAACGCACAAACTCGCCAAATCGGGCCACCAGGGCACCGACAATCTCTTCATCGGAGGCACCATCCGACATCATCTGGTAGGCCTCGTCACGCATGTCTTTGGATATGGGGGCGTTGGAATCAGCAATATTCTGGTTCTGGCACTTGGGGCAGCGAAGTTCCGAAATCAGGTTATGGAACCGTTGCTCTTCCTGCTGTGTGTCGAAACTGTACACATCACTGGGCTCGGCGGTTACCGCCGGCCCGTACATCATCAAGAAAAAGGCGATCAGCACCGGGCGCAACATCAGATCTTCTCCCTGTACTGTTCAATCAGCGGTTCCAGATCCTGTTCCCAGACCTTCTCATTGACCACGCCCACATGGCGATGGCGAACGATACCCTCGGCATCGATAACGTAGGTTTCCGGGGCCCCGTAGACACCCAGATCAAAACCGAGCCGGCCACGGGGATCATAGATTGATACCTGGTACGGGTCTCCCAGCTTGTCCAGCCAGTCCAGCGCATCATCACGATTGTCTTTGTAGTTCAGGCCAACAATTCGAATTCCCTTTTCTTCCGCCAGCCACACCAGGTCATCATGCTCATCCCGGCAGGCCGGGCACCAGGTGCCCCAGACATTCAGCAACGATACCTGCCCCTTGAACAACTCGGGATCCAGCTCCCGGCCTTCATCATGCAGGTCGGTCAACAGGAATTCCGGCACCGGCTTTCCAATCAGGGCCGACTCCAGTTTATTGGGGTCCTTGCCGATGCCGGCAAACAGAACCACACCCAGTACCGCCGCAAGGACAACCGGGATAAACAGGAACATCCGCTTCATGAAACGGCTCCTGCCGGGTCAACCCGGCCCTGATCTCCTGTTTTTGCCGAATCGACAGCCTCGCCCTGAGCGGCCTTGTCACGAACCCGGTAACGACGATCCGCGATCGCAAGGAAACCACCAGCGGCCATAAACAGCGAACCGAGCCACAACCAGCGCACCAGGGGCTTGTATTGCAGACGGATGGCCCAGGCTTCATCGGAAACCCGTTCGCCAATAGCCACGAACACATCACGGAACAGTCCGGCATCAATGCCCGCTTCGGTCATGGTATTGCGCTGTACCATGTACTGGCGTTTTTCGGGGTAAAGGGTCGATACCACCCGGCCGTTATCGTCAGAAACCTCAAAACGTCCGTATTCCGCTGTAAAGTTCTTGCCCCGGCGGTTGCCGATCTCGGTAAAAGACACCTCATAGTCACCCACCGACGCCGTATCCCCGGGCGACATACGCACATCCCGCTCAATACCGTAATTGGACACCACCGTTGCGCCGGCCATGGTAATGGCCAGGCCCAGATGCCCGAGCACCATGCCGTAATAACTTCTAGACTGGCGTTTCAGCCCGTGCAGGCGGCCGTTTCTGGATCCGGACTTGTCCCAGATGTCCCAGAAGGTTGCCACGCTGATCCACACCGCCGCAAAAACACCACCAAACGCCCAGGGCTTGAAGCCTCCGTAGGCGAGCATGACGGCGGCGGTTACCACGATGCTGACAGCCAGCGGCCACAACAGCTTGCGGCCCAGCCAGCCACCGTCGGTTTTCTTCCAGCGTGAGAATATACCTGCACCCAGTAACAGGCCGGCGGCAATACCCAGCGGACTGAAGGTCAGGTTGAAGAACGGCTCACCGATGGAAAGCCGCCCCATATCAAGATAATCCAGTACCAGGGGGTACAGGGTGCCTACCAGAACCAGAAGCGTCGCGGCTACCAGCAATACGTTATTGAGGAGCAGGAAAATCTCCCGTGACAGGCTGCCATAACGGGAGCGCACGTGCACAACCGGTGCCCTGAACGCATAGAGCGTCAGGCTTGAGATGATGGTAATGGCCAGCAACACCAGCAGGAAGGTACCCCGGTCCGGGTCGGACGCGAAGGCATGCACCGATGTCAGCACACCGGAACGCACGAGGAAGGTTCCCAGCAGGCTCAGTGAGAAGGTGACAATGGCCAGCAGAACCGTCCAGCTTTTGAACACGCCTCGTTTCTCGGTGACAGCAAGACTGTGCATCAGCGCGGTGCCTGACAACCAGGGCAACAATGAAGCATTCTCCACCGGGTCCCAGAACCACCAGCCGCCCCATCCAAGTTCGTAATAGGCCCACCAGCTACCCAGGGCGATGCCCAGCGACAGGAAGGCCCAGGCCACGGTTGTCCAGGGTCTTGACCAGCGTGCCCAGGCGGCGTCGAGCTTGCCATTGATCAGCGCTGCGATGGCAAATGCAAAGGCCACCGCAAAACCAACGTACCCCATATACAGCATGGGAGGATGAACGATAAGCCCGAAATCCTGCAGTAGCGGATTCAGGTCGGCACCATCAGAGGGAACATCGGGCAGTGTGCGGTCAAAGGGATTGGAGGTAATGATGGTAAACAACAGAAAGCCCACTGTGATCATGCCCAGCACGGCCAGTACCTGTGACACCATCACCGCCGGCAGCCGGCGACTGAAAACGGCAACGGCCAGAGCCCAGCCCACAAGCATCAGTATCCAGAGCAGCAAAGACCCCTCGTGGCCACCCCATACGGCACTGAACTTGTAGTACCAGGGCAACATGCTGTTGCTGTTATTGGCCACGTAGGCCACGGAAAAGTCATCGGTCACGAAAGCGTGGGTCAGTATCCCGAAGGCCAGCGCCACAAACACAAACAGCCCCGAAGACAGGGGCCTGGCGAAGGCCTGAAGCTGGTCACGACCGGTCACCGAGCCCACAAGTGGGACCACGGAAAGCAACACTGCCAGCAACAGCGCGAGTATCAGTGCAATCTGTCCGAGTTCCGGATACATCAGGGTTCTCCAACTAGTTCAACAGGGATGCCTTCAGGTTCAGTAACTGGCGGCAGCGTCACTTTCCGCACCGGACATGGCCGCCCGCTTGCCAGCCGCTTTTTCCAGCGCCTCATTCACTTCCGGAGGCATGTAGTTTTCATCGTGCTTTGCCAGCACCTGGTCGGCCACAAAGCGACCATTCTTATCAAGCCGGCCCATGGCAACAACGCCCTGCCCCTCAGCAAAAAGATCCGGCAGGATACCGGTGTATTCAACGAGGACGGACGAAGAGAAGTCGGTAACCTTGAACTCCACTTTCAGGCTTTCCGGATCCCGCAGTACCGAGCCATCCTCCACCATCCCGCCAGCTCTGATACGGACATCCACTGGCGCTTCGCCATCCGCAATCTGGCTCGGATCATAAAACAGGTTGATATTCTGCCGCAGCGCATAGGTGGTCAGGCCCACTGCCACCGACACACCGACAAGCAGGAAAAGTACAATGGTCAGCCGTTTTTTACGGATCGGATGCATGGTTTGTCTACCGGTCAGTCTTGTGAAGGTTCAATTCGGGTAAAGCTGGCGCCAGCCGGGCTGGTATTCCTTACCTGCGTGCTGTTCATCCGGCGGCGCTGCTGTGCAATGACAAAACGGCGCTGACGGAGCGACCAGAAGGCAATGGCACCCATCAGCACGAAAAACACGAAGTAGCAGGACCAGACATAGGGGCCGTGCCCTTCCATAGCGATAAATGCTCCGAACGAGTCGAATGCCATCGGATCAGCTCCCCCTTGCCTGGATCAGTTCTTTTACCCAGCGGGTGCGACCTTCCCGCAGCAGGATTTCGGTCTGCATCCGCAGGCAGGCAAGCCAGCCGAAAACAAGATACAGGCCCAGCACCGACAGTAACAGCGGCACCCACATTTCCGGCGGCATGCTGGGCTTTTCCGTCAGCTTGAACGTGGCCGGCTGGTGGAGGGTATTCCACCACTCCACGGAGTATTTGATGATAGGTATATTTACTACGCCCACCAGCACCAGAACGGCAACCGCACGTGCCGACGATTTTTCATCCGATATGGCTGCCCCCAGGGCAATCACACCGAAGTAAAGAAACAGCAGGATCAGCATGGAAGTAAGCCGGGCATCCCAGATCCACCAGGTTCCCCAGGTGGGCTTACCCCAGACCGCTCCGGTAAACAGGGCCAGGAAGGTCAGAATCGCACCCACCGGCGCCACCGCCTTGACAAACACATCCGCAAGCTTCATGCGCCATACCAGGGTTACCAGGCCTGCCACCGCCATCATGATATAGACAGACTGGGCCAGGAAGGCCGCCGGCACATGAATAAAAATGATACGGTAGCTGTTGCCCTGAAGATAATCCTGGGGTGCGAAAGCCAGCCCCCAGCCAATGCCCGCCGCCAGCATGGCCACGCCAACCCAAAGCAGCCAGGGCATTAAGGTTGCGGCAATACCGAAAAACCACTTCGGCGAGCCCAGCTTGTGAAAAATTTGCCACATCAGGTTGCTACCCTTTTACCTTTTTAACTGTTGGACAGACTGATTCGCAAAGCGGCGGCCGATGCGAACGGCGCCAGGGTCAGGGCCAACACCAGAAACGCCCCCATCAGCGCCAGCTGCCCGCCTACCGGCGCACCTTCGGAGGCGGCCGTGACCGTTCCGGTACCGAAAATCAGCACCGGAATGTACAGCGGAATGATCAGCAGTGACAAGAGCACGCCCGCTGCCCGCAACCCCAGGGTTAATGCTGCCCCGATGGAACCGATCAGACTGAGCACCGGCGTTCCGATCAGCAGCGTTAGACACAAAACCGCAACAGAGTTCCCCTGCAGATGCACCATTACCCCGAGAACCGGTGCCAGCAGCACCAGTGGCAGCCCTGTCAGCACCCAGTGCGCAAGGGATTTCGCCATGACCAGCAGAAACAGTGGTTGTGGCTGGAGCACCAGTTGCTCCAGCGTGCCATCATCGAAATCATGCCGGTAAAGGTGATCCAGTGACAAAAGTACCGACAGCAATGCCGCTACCCACAGGATACCGCTGCCGGCCTGCTGGAGAAATGACACTTCCGGGCTAACCCCGAGGGGAAAAAGGGTTACGACCATCACGAAAAACAACAGTGGATTAAGCAGATCCTGGGGCTGACGGAGTGCGATTTTCAGGTCCCGGATAAAGACAGCCTTCATGGCGGTTGCCGTGCCCACAGAGGTGTCGGGTGAGCGCAGGGTAACGGTGAACTCAGTGGTCATAGCCGTCACCTCCCCCCAGTGTAACCCGGTGCATGGATGGCAACCGCAGATCATGGTGGGTTGTCACGATAACAGCACCGCCATTTTCCACTCGCTCCACCAGCAGTTTTTCCAGAGCCGCTACCCCGTGAATATCGATGGCGGTGAACACTTCATCCAGTATCCACAGGGGCTCGTCTGCCACCAGCAACCTCGCCAGTGCCACCCTTCGCTGCTGTCCAGCAGAAAGATTGCGGCAGGGCACCGTCTGGAAGCCATCAAGGCCGGTTCCTTCCAGTGCCTGCCAGAGCACTTTGTCCGGCAGTGAACGGCGGCCCGCCATCAGGGCACGCAGGTTTTCCATCGGAGAAAGTAGCGGTTTGATACCGGGGCGGTGTCCGAGATAAAGCATGTTGCGGAGAAATTCTTCCCGGTAGGTATGGCGGTCATGGCCGCGCCAGAGCAGGTCGCCGCTGTAACTGTCGTTCAGCCCTGCCAGTATCCGCAACAGTGTGGTCTTGCCGGAACCGTTGGGACCCTCGACACGGATCAGCGTACCGGGCAGTATGGCAAAGGAGAGGTTCCGGAACAGTATCCGGCCATCCCGCTCACACTCAAGATTCACAGCCTGTAGTAACGGCTCAGACATCGGGGCCCCAGGGCTATAGACTTTACTGACCCGGCGGGTTCAGACGTTAACAAAGGCAATCCTTGCCAGCGGCGCGTATTATAACGAAAGCGTCCCGGAAATACTCTTGTCTGACATCAAAACAGTGACAATGAAATTACCAAACGGCACCCCCGCACCGCCACCCAGAACAGACGCACCCGCGCCAGCTCCTTCCCGGCCAGCGGGACAGCAATCCGTGGCCACATCGGAAGCGGCCTCCGCCAGGGTACAGCTTGATCAGCTCAAGCTGGGCGACCGTGAAGCCACACTGGCACGGGTAGCCGAAGTGCTCAACCGCCAGTCATCCGCGGGCGCGCAACTGTTGCTGGAAATACGCGGCCAGGCTCTGACCGTTCAGGCCGCTATCGGGGATACCGCCCTGGAAACCGGCGACTGGGTCAAGGTAATGCGGGCAGGCAATGAACTGCAACTGATGGGCAAGCTGGCGCAGGCACCGGAAGCCGGCATTGCTCGGGCCCTGGCCCAACGCCTGCCCTGGCAGCAGTCCATTGATGCCGGCCTGGCGAAACTTGTGGCGGCGCTGACCCAGGGTGTGAAACAGGATCCGCTTCCCGGCCAGTTGCCCTCATCGCGGCCGGCACAACCTCTCCCGGAAGCTGCCAGGCTGGCCATTGAACAGCTGGTGGCCAGATTACCGTCGGGGAATCAGCTGACACCCGGAGCCGGTGCCCAGGCGACCACGCCCCAACAGGTGCAACAGTGGATATCGGAAAGCGGGCTGTTTGCCGAGTCTCGCCTGGCGCAGGCCCCTTCTGCCCAGCTACCGGATCTCAAGCTCGCGCTGGGCAGAGTCATTACGGCACTGCTGGCGAACCAGGGCAGCACCCCGGAGCAGTTCAACCGGCTGACACCCATCGCCACCCCGGAACTGATGCAGGCGCCACTGCAGTTTCCGCAGCCGATGACGACGGCTCAGGCACGCAGTGATGGAGAGCCTCCCAGTGTCGGCCAGATGCTCCGTCTGCTGGCGGGAATGCTTAACCGTATCACGGTCAATCAGTTACACAGCCAGGTTCTGACAGCACGAGGCGGGGGTGATACGACAGCACCTGCCTCCACCCTGCTCCTGGACCTGCCCTGGCTGACACCCCAGAATGAACCAAGAATTGCGCAGCTCAGGATCGATCAGTATCCGCATGAACAGGAATCACAACGACACTCCTCACCCTCGGCATCGACCGAATGGCGGCTGTCACTGGCCATGGACCTGGATGAAGCAGGGCCACTGCACTTTGATATTGCCCTGCGCCAGCAGGCGGTCAGCGCCCGGGTATGGGCAGAGAAACAGGCCACCCTGCGCACGGTGAATCAGGAACTCCCCGCCCTGCGCCAGAGCCTCACCGACCTTGGCCTGGAGGTAACCGAGCTGGAGTGCCGCCGGGGAATACCCCAGAGCAGCGTTACCAGACTTGAACACAGACTGGTGGATACACGGGCATGACATCGGACAGACAACATCGGGACGGTCGGGCCGCCGTAGCGCTCAAATACGATGGTGAGCAGGCCCCCACCATCACCGCAACCGGCACCCACGAACTGGCGGAGGAGATTATCCGCATTGCCCGTGAGCATGACGTTCCCCTGTATGAAAATGCAGAACTGGCCAGCATCCTGGCCCGGCTCTCCCTGAACGAAGAAATCCCGGAATCGCTGTACCGGGTTATCGCCGAGATTCTGGCGTTTGCGTTCCATATCCGGGGGCTTACTCCCGGTGACCGCAAGCCCGGCGCCGGGGATGCGTCAGTGGATCAGTGAACGAAGTGCCCAGACCTGCTGCCAGTTATCGCCGTGCCTCGGTGCCACGGCCGTCTCGAAATAATGCTTCAGTCGGCGCCGGTCTTCCGGCTGGTCCTTCAGTGCCGAGCCGATAATATGGTGCATCAGCTGCTCCACCGTCATGGCGCCGCCACCGTAATACCAGGCATTAAGGCTGGCCGCGTGGGCGACGGACACCGCTTCCGCCGTCGACAGGGCCGAGCCCGCCAGCCGGTCAGTGCTGCGGCCATCCAGGGTCTGGCCATTGCGGAGCTCGTGGAACATGGTCACCAGAATCTCGACCACCGATTCATCCGGATCCACGCTGATGCCTGCCCGGTTATTGGCCTTGCGAACCTCCCGCAGCACCACACCCAATTCATCGGACAGGTTGCGGATCGGGCGGATTTCCTCGAAATCCATGCGCCGTTTCAGGGCCGCACTCATCCGGTGAACACCCTCGTCGATACTGTTGGAGGTGGCGATAACGTTGAAGCCTTCCCGTGCCAGCACCACCCCTTCCTCGCCGGCCAGCTCCGGGATCACAACCACACGGTCTGACAACACGGAAAGCAGGGCATCCTGCAGCGCCTGCGGGCAACGGGCAATTTCCTCAAACCGCACCATGCGCCCCTCCATCATGCCCCGCAGCAGGGGGCTTGGCACCAGCGCCTTCAGGGACGGGCCCTCGGCGCGGAGCACCGACTCGTTCCAACTGTACAGCAACTGCCCGACCTGGTTCACCGCCCCGCCCTGGAGCGTGAGGGTGGAACTCCCGGAAATGGCCGCTGACAACAATTCCGATAACCAGGACTTGGCCGTGCCGGGCTCCCCTACCAGGAGGCACCCGCGACTCGTGCACAGGGAAATGATAATCCGCACCACCATCGCCCGGTCGGCTACGAATTTCCGCTCGATACCGAGTTTCTCGTCCCCCGTGACAAATTTTTCCACGGCACGGGGTGACATCTGCCAGCCGGGAGGTACCGGCCCGTGGTCCATGCCCTTCAGCTTATCCAGCTCTGCGGCGTAGACGACCTCTGCCGGCTCACGCTGGGCCGCTTTACGGGCCTGATCCTTGCTGTTCATTCCTGCCTCCTGCGGCCACCACGGACTTCCGGCGCCATACGCTCCCGCGGGAGGATACGTGGCAGTTCCGAAAGCGGGATAATGCCTTCAATCACATGGTCCAGTGCGCTGTCCCGCATGGTTATCAGGCCTGCATCCAGAGCCCGCCAGCGGAGTTCTCCGATGGGCGGCTGGCTGGAAATGGCATTACGGATATCGGAATCCACCTCCATATATTCAACGATCGCCACCCGGCCCCGGGTACCGCGGCCGTTACATTTGTCACAGCCGGCCCCTTCAAAACACCGGAAATCGGCCGGGGGGCCGTCCGGAAACACCTCGGACAGAATCGCTGCATCCGGCTTTGCCGGTTTCCGGCAATGCCCGCAGATTCGTTTGGCAAGACGCTGGGCGATCACCGCCAGCAACTCTCCGGCAATCGAGTTGGGGTGCACACCCAGGTCGTACAGCCGCTGCAGCGAATCCACGGCGTCATTACAGTGCAGTGTCGAAAGCACCACATGACCTGTCTGGGAGGCCCTGATCGCCTCCATCGCGGTTTCCTGGTCGCGGATTTCGCCAACGAGAATGACATCCGGGTCCTCGCGCACAAACGCTCTCATGGCGTCGGCAAAGCCAAAACCGATCTGCGTCCGAACACGGGTTTGCTGAATGTTGTCGATGGAGTATTCGATCGGATCCTCAACTGTGATTACCTTGCGGCGACCATCGTCAGCCAGGGTCTGCAATCCGGCATAGAGTGTGGTGGATTTGCCTGAACCGGTCGGGCCGACCACCAGCACGAGGCCGGCGGGGTTATCCAGAAGCCGCTGATACCTGGCCCCGATCATCGGCGACATCCCGAGCTCGGCAATGGTCATCGCGCGCCCGGTCTGGGGTAACAGCCGGACAATCGCATGCTCACCGTGAAGCGAAGGCTGGGTCTGGATACGCAGGTCGTAAGCCATGTCGCCCAGTTGCAGTCGGGAACGCCCGCCCTGTGGGAGCCTGTGCTCGGCAATGTTCAGCTCGGCCCTGAGCTTGATCACATTGATCACCCCTTTGATTTCCCGGGGTGACAACTGGTACTGGGGCAGATCGTGAAGGTCGCCATCTACCCTGAGGCGGATACGGATGCGATCCCCGTACTGCTCGATGTGAATATCACTGGCTTTTTCACTGACCGCATCCATCAGGATGGCCTCGTACACAGACACCAGATACGGGCTGACGTGGCTGTTCCCGACGTCATTACCCAGGAGCTGGTCCTTGCCCCCTCCGGTGTCCTGCGTCTCATCGACGCCGTGATCAGCAACAAAACTGCGACCCTTCGCGGTCAGATCCAGAGCGGACCAGATACGACGAAAATCGTTCGGCGTGACCAGCAGGCACTCGATTACCTGATTCGGCGTCAGGCGCTCCAGCTGGTCAGTCCGCACATCCGGATCATCTGTCACAACCGTGATCTTGCCGTCATCCTCGGCAACCGGAATCAGGCGTGACAGGTCCAGAAAGGTGCGGGAAAACCGGTGGAACAGCGCCGGGTTCAGGTTCGGGAGAACATCATCCGCATCCGTAAAGATCATGCCCCGCTGCCGGGCGAGGGAGCGGTAAAGGTCTATCTCCTCAAGGTTCAGCTTGCGCCGGAGCACATCCAGCAGCCGACAATTCTGCTTCTCGGCTTCGGCCCGGGCCTCCGCCAGAATCTTGTCATCCACCACACCCTGATCAATCAGGATCTGCTCGACATTGCGGTTGAAATCCACCCAGCCCAGAGTGCGAACCCGATCCAGATCTGCCTGCCGTCGCAGGAACATCGCCAGGCTGGGGACGGGGCCGGCACGGCCTTCCAGGCAGACCAGCCTTCCCCCTTCCCGCAGGAAACGGGTCATGGACTTCCAGTCGGAGATAAAGGTAGTGCACAGCACCAGATCACAAGGCTGATCAGGTTCAGGTGCCTCTTCAGCATCTGCAATCACCACATCCACGTTGTGCATGCCGAGCCGGAAAAACCGTTGCCTGGCCGCTTCTGCAACCACCGGGTTCTTTTCCAGGTAGATAACCCTGTGGGCCAGTTCTGACAGCACTGCAGCGAGATAGCCTGAGCCACCACCCACGTGCATTACAACCTGGTCCGGTTCGATCTCGGGCATCAGGGAGAGGATATGCCTGACGGTTTCTTCTCGGGGGATGGAATGGCCGGTAATCGATGGAATGAGATCGGAACCGGAAACAAATTCATGGCGGGATACAGATCTGAGGGCCTCAACGGCCCTCGAGTACACTCTCTTCATTCAACAGCGTCCATCACAGCATGGGATCAGGCCGCCTGACGTTTTCTGAGTGCTGATACCAGCTCGGCCTCGGGGCGGGAAATCCCGCACGTGTTCATAAGATCGTCGATATCGGCCCCGAGATCAACCAGTCTGGAGGCTTCGTCGTAGGATATTCTGAGGGGGTCATTCTGGCGCATCTCATCCAGCATACCCCTCAGTTCATGGAGCTGACGCTCGCAGGTAACTACCCGCTGCCCTACCCCCATACTGCCACTGGCGGTTGCATGCAGCTCCCGCCCGAGGGTTTCACTTCGTTCTTTAATCTGTTCGCGAAGCTTGCGGATTTCACGGCGTGACAGCATGCCCTGGACAAACAGCAGGGACAGGGCTGCAGCTGTCATAAGCCAGGGAGCCTGGGAAGGAAGATCTGCAAACATGATGGACGTCCTCGGTTAATTGTTCCACTGGGCGTCCATCCTGCCTGCAGGCCGGCGGCAGCCGGCACTTACAGTGCGGAGATTTCAGCCCACTCGTGGTCTGACAACATCTTGTCGAACTCGACCAGTATGATCAGCTCGCCGTTCTTGTTACACACACCCTGGATGAACTTGGCACTTTCCTCGTTCCCCACATTGGGTGCCGTCTCGATTTCACTGGCTTTCAGGTACACAACCTCGGCCACCGAATCCACCAGGATTCCCATCACCTGGTTGGAGGATTCCATCACCACAATGCGTGTCGAGTCGGTGACCTCCGCATCCGCCAGACCAAAACGACGGCGGGTATCGATAACGGTGACCACATTACCCCGCAGGTTGATGATGCCCAGAACATAGTCAGGGGCACCCGGAACCGGCGCGATCTCCGTGTACCGCAACACTTCCTGGATCTGCATGACATCAATGCCATAGGTTTCATCGTCCAGTCTGAAGGTTACGTACTGCAGTACCTGATCATCCTGGGCCTGATTTTGTTGTCCGCTCGGGGATGCCATAGCCTTGTGTCTCCTGTGGGCTGCCCCTGCGGGCAACCTGATCGTCAAAAATTCATCATCAGTGCCCAATACTATAGTTAAGGGCACAAACCGTGCCAGCACAGCACGGTTTCATTCAGTAACCGGATTCAGCTCAGATCCAGGTGCTGTTCACGCTCGGCCCGCACCAGCAGGTTCGCCATGGTTTGTACATCAATCAGCGCGCACATGTGGTCGATGACAGTACCCGCCAGCCACGGCCGCTTACTGCGGGCAGTCCGCCAGCGCACTTCATCCGGCTTCAGGGTAAAGGACTGGGCAACATCGTCACAGGCCAGCCCCCACTCGCTGCTGTCCAGGCGGATCACGAATCGGTAGTTATCCCGGGCATTGGCCGGGGCCCGGCCCGCCATGATCCACTCGGCGGTATCCACCACCCTCAGGTTGTGGTCCCGGTCCGGACGCATGCCCATATACCATCGCGGGCTGCCGGGAATCGGCTTTACCGGCTCTTCGATACGATGAATGGCGCCCAGCAGTATCAATGGCACCGCCAGTTGCAGCCCCGCCACCGTGAAGATCAGGCATTCGAAGGGCCTGTCTGACCACTCCGGGCGGCCGGGCGGTTCCGGCTCCGGCTCCGGCTCCGGTGGTGACGGAATATCGGCGGCCCGGGTTTCCTGCACCGGAGGCGGCGGCGCGACACGTTTACGTTCGCGAACCACCGGTTTTGGCGGTTCCGGCTCATCCCGCAACGCTGTGTCCGTTGCCGTATGCAGCAGTTCATCCAGATAGCTGGCAATCGCCGCGTCGGGACCGGCCAGCTGCGTCAATTTCCTGTCAGCCATGACGGCGTTCCCTCACCGACCCTACCCGGGCCACCAGGTCATCCAGTAAATGACGGTAAGCACGCACACCGTGTGTCTGTGCATCCAGTGCCGAGGGCGTCAGCCCTGCCTGGCTGGCATCACGGAATTTTGTATCCACGGGGATGGCAAACTGCCACAGGGATTCGCGGTAGGTTTTGCGCAACAGATTAAGGCTGGTTACCGATGCCTGGGTGCGCCGGTCAAACAGCGTCGGCACGATGGTATAGGAAAGCTCATTTTTCTGGGAACGCATGATCATGGTCAATGTGTGGAGCATGCGCTCCAGGCCCTTGATGGCCAGAAATTCAGTCTGTACCGGAATGATCAGGTGCTGGGCCGCCGCCAGGGCATTGACCATCAACACACCCAGAGATGGCGTGTTATCCAGCAGCACGTAGTCGAAGTCGTCCCATAGCTGGGCGAGGGCACGGGATATGATCAGGCCCATCCCCTCGACGCCCACCATCCGACGCTCCAGGGTTGCCAGTGCGGCACTGGCCGGCAACAGCGAGAGCCCCGGGCAGCTGGTATCGGTAATCAGTTGCGCCGGCAGGCCTTCTGGCACCTTGCCCTGGTGCTGGAACAGGTCGAACACGCTGTGAGCGATGGTGTCCGGATCGTACCCGAACCAGCTGGTCAGGGAGCCATGGGGATCAAGATCCACTACCAGCACCCGCTTGCCGCTCTCGGCGAGCAGACCGCCCAACGCAACAACCGATGTGGTTTTCCCCACACCGCCTTTTTGATTGGCTACTGCCCAGATTCGCACGCTGCACTCTCCAGTAAAATCAGCCCCGGAATTGCCGGAAACCATAGGGAGTTATCGGCCATCATCCGCTCAACTTGAAAAATTTCGGCAAGGGATTGCCGGCATGAAACATGTACGGGAGTTAATACAGATATTGTGCCAACTTGCCTATAGGGACCTTCCGTCATCCTCCGCAGGTCCCTGACTGTAAAGCGGTTATCGCATGGCTCCGCGGATACTGGCATCACGGGATACCAGCAGCACGACGCGGCGGTTGCGCCGCCGCCCCTCCTCGGTATCATTCCGGGCAACCGGTTGGAACTGTCCGTAGCCCACGGCTGCCAGGCGCTCGTTTTCAATCCCTTCCATAGACAGCATCCGTACAATCGCCGCGGCCCTGGCGGCCGACAACTCCCAGTTGGAAGGAAATGCACTGGTGCGTATCGGGCGGTCATCGGTAAAGCCCTCCACCCTGACGGCGTTATCACGGTTACGGAGCACGCCGGCGATTTTTTCCACCACCTCAAAGGCGTCGTAATGAGGTTCCGCGTCGCCACTACCGAACAGCAGGCTGTTGCGCAGGCTGAGCTCAAGCCATTCATCGCTGGTTTCCAGGGTAACCACACCCTGGTTGATCAATTCGTCGAACTCCAGTGACAGCTGGTCCGCCATGGCCCTGAGAGCCTCTGTGCGCCCCGCCTCACTCATTGATGGATTCTGCGGCGCTTCGGTGACAGGCGGATCAATCACGTCTTCCGCCGCCCGGGGTGTTGAACGGCGGGGCTGATCACCCACTTCAATAGGCTGGAAGGAACGCTGGGGCGCATTGAACACGCCTGTCATGGTTTCCGATAACACCTTGTACTTGCCCTCGTTCACCGAGGACACGGAATACATCACCACAAAGAAGGCAAACAGCAGGGTAATGAAGTCGGCATAGGAAATCAGCCATCGTTCCTTGTTGTGGAGGTCGTCGTCCTGGCGCCTGCGACGTCTCATTGTTCACCACCTCCATGCCAGCACGCCTGCACTACAGGAAGCCCCTCAGGCGCAGCTCGATGGATTTCGGGTTCTCGCCATCGGCAATGGCAATGATGCCGTCGATCATCATGTCTTCATAACGGGTACGTTCCCGGACGATGCCACGCAACTTGTTGGCAACAGGGAAAAACAGCAGGTTGGCCAGAGCCACACCGTAAATGGTGGCCACAAACGCCGTGGCAATACCGCTGCCCAGTGACTGGGGGTCTTCCAGGTTGGTCATCACCTGGATCAGGCCCATCACCGCACCGATAATGCCGATGGTCGGTGAGTAGCCACCCATGGCCTCGAACACCTTCGCGGACTCCAGATCCCGTTGCTCCCGTGATTCCAGGTCCACTTCCATGATACTGCGGATGGTTTCCGTTTCAGCGCCATCCACCAGCAATTGCAGCCCCTTGCGGGCAAAGCGCTCGGACTCCTTTTCCGCCAGTCCCTCCAGCCCCAGCAGCCCCTGCTTGCGGGCTTTCACACTCCAGTCGATAACCTTGCCAATGCCGTCCTCAAGGCTGATGTAGGGCGGAAAGAAGACCCAGCGGACCTGGGAAAACGCCCGCTTCAGCAACGGCCAGGACGTCTGGAGGATCGTGGCGGCAAAGGTACCACCAATGACAATCAGTCCGGCGGGGCCATTGAAGAGGGAACTGACCGCACCACCTTCCAGCAGGTTGCCACCAAGGATGGCAACGAACGCGAGAATAACGCCCAGCAGACTGAGGATATCCATCAGCTCACTCCCTCGACCAGTCGCGGGCCAATGTCCTCGAGGGGCAGCACCTGGTCCGTCAGACCGGCTTTGGCCACCGCCATGGGCATACCGTAGATCACCGATGTTTTCTCATCCTGGGACCAGATATCAGAACCACTCTGTTTCATCAGCCGGCAGCCTTCCTTGCCGTCTGCGCCCATGCCGGTGAGGATCACCCCGAGAGTCTTTCCGGGGAAACTTCGCGCCAGGGAACCAAAGGTGACATCCACACAGGGTTTGTAGTTGAGGCGGTCATCGCCGGGCAGGATCCGCACCCGGCCCTGGCCGCCCCGGTTTTCAATCATCATCTGCTTGCCACCGGGAGCCAGCAGAGCCAGCCCCGGTTTGAGCATGTCGCCATCGACCGCCTGGCGAACCTCAATCCGGCAGAGTTTGTTCAGGCGCTCTGCAAAGGCAGGGGTAAAACTGGCTGGCATGTGCTGGATCAGCACCAACGGGGCAGGAAATCCGGCCGGCAGTGCCATCAGCACCTTCTGCAGTGCAACCGGGCCGCCGGTTGAGGTGCCAATGGCTACCACGCTGTAGTGCTTCGCGGAACCACGCCGGGTTGCGGGCCGGGCCGGCGCCTGTGGCTCCGGTGCGGGCCGGGGCATTTCACGCCCGCGCTCGGGGCGTGGGCTCGCCGGGGCCGCGCGTTTTTCCGGGGCAGACGGAGCCGCCGGTGGTGTAACAGGCGAAGGGGCGGATTTTGCTCCCGGCCGGCTGCCGGCAACATCGAGGATACGATCAATCAGGATTTTCTGGAGCTGGCTGGAATCCCTGGCAATTTCCTCGAAATTCTTGGGCAGAAAATCCACCGCGCCGGCTTCAAGGGCATCGAGGGTAACCCGGGCGCCTTCATAGGTCAGGGACGAGAACATCAGCACGGGGATGGAATGCCGCTTCATGATTTCGCGAACGGCGGTAATACCGTCCATCACCGGCATTTCGTAATCCATGGTGATCACATCAGGCCGCAGCTTTTCCGCCAGTTCCACGCCTTCACGACCATTCGTGGCAACGCCCACTACCTTGATCTGACCTGATGCGGTCAGGATTTCCGTCAGCCGCTTGCGGAAGAAACCTGAATCATCAACGACCAGGACAGAAACCGTCATCCATTTCTCCTAAGTGCGGGCCCGCTGACAAGGGTGCTTCAGCCGTAATTCTGCAGCAGGCTCGGAACGTCAATAATAAGTGCGATACGGCCATCGCCGGTGATGGTCGCGCCCGCCATGCCCGGCGTTCCCTGCAGAGCACGACCGAGGGGCTTGATCACCACTTCTTCCTGGCCAATGAGCTGATCCACGACAAAGCCGACGCGACGGGTGCCCATGGCGACAATCACCACATGGGCGTTTTCAGGCTCCGGTTCTCCGGCCGCCCCCTTTACCAGCCAGCGCTTGATATGGAACAGCGGGAAGACCTTGTCGCGAACCACGATACACTCGCGACCATCAACGATATTCTTCTTGCTCAGATCCAGGTGGAAAATCTCCACCACGTTGACCAGTGGCAAGGCAAAGGACTGGTCCCCGAGCATGATCATCAGGGTCGGCATGATCGCCAGGGTCAGCGGGACCTTGATAACGATACGGGAACCCTTGCCGAGTTCCGACTCCACGTTCAGCTGGCCGTTAAGCTGGCCGATCTTGGTTTTGACCACATCCATGCCGACGCCACGCCCGGATACATCCGAGATCTGCTCCTTGGTGGAAAAGCCGGCGGCAAAAATCAGGTTATAGCACTCGGCGTTGCTCAGCCGGTCGGCAGCATCCTGATCGTAAATGCCTTTTTCCACCGCTTTACGCCGCAGCACATCCGGATCCATACCCGCGCCGTCGTCCTCGATGGACAACAGGATATGGTCGCCTTCCTGCTCTGCGGAGAGGGTAACGGTACCCTGACGGGGTTTGCCGGCTTTTTCACGGACGTCCGGTGCTTCTATACCATGGTCAACGGAGTTGCGAACCAGGTGGACCAGGGGATCAGACAGCGCCTCGACCAGGTTCTTGTCCAGGTCGGTATCTTCACCGTGCATCTCGAGGTTGATTTCTTTCTTGAGATTCCGCGCCAGGTCGCGAACCACACGAGGGAAGCGGCCAAAGACCTTCTTGATGGGCTGCATCCGCGTGGCCATCACCGCGGACTGGAGGTCCGTGGTGACCACATCCAGGTTGGAGACGGCCTTGTGCATGTGCTCGTCTTCACTCTGGGCACCCAGGCGCTGCAGGCGATTGCGCACCAGCACCAGCTCACCCACCATGTTCATGATGTCATCAAGCCGCTTGGTGTCGACCCGGACGGATGTCTCGGCGACCGGAGCGCTGGCGTCACGGGAAGGCATCGCCGGCGCAGCCGAACTCGCACCGCCTTTTTCGGCCGGCCCTGTTTCAGGCTTGCCAGCGGATCTGGCAGGTTTCTCTGTGCCCGGGCTGGCCGCTCCGGCATCCGGCTTGCCGCTGGCAGGGGATGGCGAAGCGCCGGAGCTTTCAGCAGTGGGACTTCCACCCTTGCCATGCAGGTCGTCCAGCAGCTTTTCAAACTCGTCGTCGGAAATCAGGTCATCACTGCCAGCGCCATTGTCGCCGGCGCCTGTGGTGGCTTCCCCCTTCTGCTCACCGGTCGCGCCGGCCTCCGGGGGGCCGGAAAACTGGCCCTTGCCATGAAGCTGGTCCAGCAGGGCTTCAAATTCGTCATCGGATATTTCGTCGTCACCGCTATCACCGCCTCCGGCGGACGCACCGCTGCCAGCGGAACCGGCCGCATTGCTGCCCTTCTCGTCTTCAAGGGCGTCCAGTAACTGCTCGAATTCGTCGTCAGTGATGTCACCGTTATCGTCGCTCGAGCCGGCCTCTTTCGCGGAATCGGCCACAGGCGTCGCAGCCGGGGCTTCGGAGGCGGGTTTTGCCAGCGCATCCAGGGCAGCGATAAGTTCGGCGGGGGCAGGTGTGGGCTCCTCGTGGTGGCGAACCTGCTCGAACATGGCGTTGACATGGTCCAGCGCCTCGAGCACTACGTCCATCAGCTCGGAGTCCACCTTGCGCTTGTGATTACGCAGGATATCAAACACGTTCTCTGCGGAATGGCAGCAGCTGACCAGGGCGTCCAGCTGGAGAAAGCCGGCACCGCCCTTTACCGTGTGAAAGCCGCGGAAAATGGCGTTGAGCAGATCACTGTCATCCGGATGTTGCTCAAGATCGACCAGTTGCTCAGACAGTTTTTCGAGTATCTCGCCTGCTTCAACAAGGAAGTCCTGCAGGATCTCTTCATCGGCATCAAGCGCCATGGGTTACCCTCTTTTCCTCAGAAACCGAGACTGGACAGAAGATCATCAACATCGTCCTGGCCCGATACAACATCTTCGCGTTCCTGGGCCTTGATCTGTGGCCCGACGCCCTGCTCCGCAGATACCTTGTCCTTCTCTTCCAGTTCGTGAACCGTGCCGGTGATCTGATCCACATGGCTGGCCATGACCACCAGGCTCAACAGGTGTTCCTCGACTTCCTTCACCAGCGTGGTGACCTTCTGGATAACCTGGCCGGTCAGGTCCTGGAAATCCTGTGCCAGCAGTATTTCCGACAGGTTTTCGTACATGGCGCCGGCGTCTGCGTTAAGGCTGACGAAGAAGGTATCGATACGGGCATAGAGTTCGCGGAATTCCTCCGGAGCCATCTCCCGGCGACGCAGCCTTTGCCACTCATCCCTCAGCTCCGCCGCCTCATCACGAATGGCGCTGGCCCGGGGCATGGCTTCTTCCACCAGGTCCATGGTCCGGTTTGCCGCCTTTCCGGTCATCTGAACAACGTATTCAAGGCGATCCGATGCGTCGGTCATTTTTGACAGCGCTTCGGACTGTTCGGCATTACGCGGATCAATCTGGAAGTTACGAATGGCCTCGTGGAGGCTGCGGGTGAGCCGGCCTACCTCCCGGTACAGACTCTGATCCCTTACCTCGCTGAGATCATTGATCAGGGTCATGGCCCGGCCATATTCTCCCGCATTCACCTGCTCAACCAGCTCAGCGGCCTGACTGCGGAGTTTTTCCGTAATCTCCGGGTCGAGGCCCTGTTGATTCTTGTCATTTTCGCTCATGGGAGCCCGTCCGACCTCTGATTACTGGATTCGCTCGAAGATTTTCTCAATCTTCTCCTTGAGTACCGCTGCGGTAAACGGCTTGACCACGTAGCCGTTAACGCCAGCCTGCGCTGCCGCCACGATCTGATCCCGTTTCGCTTCTGCAGTCACCATCAGCACCGGCAGGGTTTTGAGGTTTTCATCGGCGCGAACTGCCTTGAGCAGATCCAGCCCGGACATGCCCGGCATGTTCCAGTCCGTAACCAGGAAATCGTACTTACCGCTTCGAAGCATTGGCAACGCGGTATTGCCGTCGTCCGCTTCGTCGGTGTTGGTGAAACCGAGATCACGAAGCAGGTTCTTGATGATCCGTCGCATCGTGGAGAAGTCATCCACAATCAGGATTTTCATGTTCTTGTCCAATGGGACCTCCAGTTTTAAACGCCCGGAATTCGTTTCAGGCTTCCGGCCATCAGTCTAGCAAGCCGGGAGATTAACCGCTTATTGTGTGGCCTTTCGCCGGGTTGTAAAGCGCCGGTTACCAAAAGGCTACAGTAAAGAATGCTTTGCAACCTCAGCTCAACGGGACTTACTGTTGCCAGTCCGAGAGCCGCCCCCGCAGACGAAGTGCTGCCTGGCTGTGAATCTGGCTCACCCGGCTTTCGCTGACACCCAGAACCGCGCCGATTTCCTTCAGGTTCAGCTCTTCCTGGTAGTAAAGACTCAGAACCAGTTTTTCGCGTTCCGGCAGATCGCCAATCGCAGCGGCCAGGTTGTTCCGGAAGTTGTCCGATGCCAAACCATCCAGTGGATTATCACTGGCCTCTGCTTCGTCTATCGGCAGCTCTCCGGATTCATTGAGCTCATCGAGGCTAAAAAGTCGGCCACTGTTGGCATCACTCAGTGAGGAATGGTATTCATCGAGGCCCATGCCGAGTTCCTCGGCAACTTCCCAGTCCAGGGCTTCGCGGCCCAGTCGGTCCTCAACGGCCTTGATGGCCTTGGCAATGCGGCGGGAATTTCTGTGCACGGAGCGGGGAACCCAGTCCCCCTTGCGAATCTCGTCCACCATGGCACCACGGATACGGATGCCCGCGTAAGTTTCGAAGGTGGCTCCCTTGGTGGAACTGTAGCGCTGGGCTGCTTCCAGCAGGCCGATCATACCGGCCTGCATCAGGTCCTCGAGCTGAACCGAGGCCGGCAGCCGGGCCATGAGATGAAGTGCTATTTTCTTGACCAGCGGGGCCTGCTCCTCAACAAGCTGTGAGGGGCCCCGTGTGCCAGTCCTGTGGTAGATTCCAAGTTCTTTCGCCAATGTCATGTATCCGGCTTTTCAGTGACAGGATCAAAATCAGACTTCGACGAGCCGCTCCACAAAGAATTCCAGATGTCCCCTGGGGGACTGCGGCAATGGCCAGCTGTCAACCTTGTCCGCCAGGCTCTTGATGGCGAGCGATGCTTTGGCACGGGGATAGGCATCAAGTACAGCGCGCTGGCGCTGGACTGACTTTTTCACGGCCTCGTCGTAAGGCACTATACCCACATATTGTAGCGCCACATCCAGGAACCGCTCGGTGACCCTGGTCAGTTTTTCGAAAAGGTGACGGCCTTCCTGCTCATTACGAACCTGGTTCGCCAGGATACGGAAGCGGTTGGTGCCGTAATCCCTGTTCATCAGCTTGATCAGTGCGTAGGCGTCGGTTATGGAGGTAGGTTCATCACAGACAACCAGCAGCAGCTCCTGGGAGGCGCGCAGGAAGCTGACCACAGAATCGGATATGCCGGCTGCGGTATCCACGATCAGTACATCAATCTGGTCACCCAGTTCGCTGAAGGCGTTGATCAGGCCGGCGTGCTCGAGAGAAGTCAGCTGGGTCATACGCTGGGTACCGGAGGAAGCCGGTACAATCTTGATTCCGCCAGGGCCATCCACCAGCACGTCGCGCAGGTCGCACTCTCCGGCAATGACATCCTGGATATTCCGGTTGGCGGTAATCCCCAGCAACACATCAATATTGCCAAGGCCGAGATCGGCATCCAGCAGCACGACACGCCGCCCTTTCTGTGCAAGGGCAATTCCCAGGTTTACCGCAACGTTACTTTTACCAACGCCCCCCTTCCCGCCGGAAACTGCAATCACCTGTACCGGATGTGGTCTGCTCATACTGACTCTGATCTCTTGCCACGTTTAACCGCATAACCGCAGGCTCTGTTGTCGTCAAACAGCGACTGCCTCTTGCTGCTGGAGTCTTTTCAGCCTTTCCACGGCCAGCCGCACCAGCGGAATGGACTCGGCGTGGTGCAGGTCTTCCGGGATTTTCTGTCCGTCGGTGTAATAGGCCACCGGCAATCCCGTTTCCATGACAAATCCCAGCGATTCACCCAGGGTCAGTGCTTCATCAATTTTCGTCATCACACACCCCGTTAGATTTGCCATCTTATAGCAATGCCAGACGGATTTCATGATGCGTGGCTGGCTGGTTGCGGAAACCACCAGATGGGTACGGATACGATGATGACTGCGTGCCAGTTCGGTAAGTTGTTCTTCGTAGCCCTTATCGGTGCTGGTCAAGCCTGCGGTATCAATAAGCACAAGGTGCCGGTCGGATAACTCGTCCAGTATGTCGTCCAGGGAATGGGACTCATCCACAACCCGCACAGGCACGTTCAGGATACGTCCGAATACGAACAATTGCTCATGGGCTGCCACCCGATAGCGGTCGGTGGTGACCAGCGCAATGGAGTCGGCTCCGTGGCGAAGCACATAATGAGCCGCAAGCTTACCAATGGTGGTGGTCTTACCGGAACCGGTGGGCCCTACCAGGGCATAGACGCCGCCCTCTTCCGCCCACTCGCTGCGGGTTGTCTTCACACCTGCCGCCAGCATCTTCAGGGACTGTTTCCAGCCATCCTCAAGGCGCCCTGCCCGGTGACGCCGGGAAAGAGAGCCGGCAAGTTCCGCTCCAAGTCCGAATTCCTGCAGCCGTTCCGCCAGCCGTTGCTGAACAGCGTTCACCGCTGTTTTTTCAGGCTCCGGTTCGCGGCGGGCACTGACCAGATCCCTGAGGGAGCTGATTTCGGCACGCATCTGCGCCAGCTCCCCGGAGTATGTCGAGTCCGCTGCAACCGGTTCCTCCAGCGCCATGTCGCTGCCGGAAAACGCCTCGGCTGCCACACTGGCGTAGCCAGAATCCATGCCATTGTTCCGGCCACCCTGGGCAGCACGCTTTTCACGGACTTCCCGTATGCGATCCCGTGAACGGCCAAGCTCATCCTCCAGGCGGCGATGCTGTTCCGCCTGCAACTCTGCCAGCCGGGATCCATTGGTGGCCTCCCTCGCTGCAGCGCCCAGGCGCTGTCGCGCCATATTTTCGTCGTAATCAAGCGCTGTCACGATTTCGACGCCGCCATCCACCCGACGATTCGACAGAATCACCGCATCCGGACCCATCTGTTCCCGCACCTGACGCAATGCCTCTGCCATACTCTGAGCAAAAAACCGTTTTACTTTCATGATGACACTTCCTCCCCGGTAAGCGCTTGCCGGCGCCTTCCGCCTTGCCGCCCGCGGCCTTACTGGCCTACGGACGCCACAATGGTGATCTGTTTGTTATCCGGAATTTCCTGGTACGACAACACGTGCAATCGCTCTACTCCGAAACTTGCAAACTTTGCCAGTACCGGCCGTAACGGCCCGGACACCAACAATATGGCCGGCTTGCCCAGCATCTCCTGGCGCTGAACGCTGTCCTGGAGAGAGCGCTGCAGCTTCTCGACCATATTCGGCTCCAGCACCAGTCCGATGTCTTCCTGACCGCCGGATTGTTGACTCTGCTGCATGGACTTTAGCAATAACTGTTCCAGGTCCGGATCCAGCGTGATCACCGGGATTTCCGAGTCGTTGCCGCAGATGCTCTGAACAATCATCCGGCGCAATGCCTGGCGGGCCACCGTGGTCAGCAGTTTCGGGTCCTGGCTCTTTGGATGCACGTTCACAATCGCCTCTGCGATGGAGCGCATATCCCGGATCGGCACTTCCTCTTTCAGCAGATTCTGCAGCACTTTCAGCAACAGACTGATGGAGATGGTGGTAGGTACCAGCTCTTCCGCCAGCTTCGGCGATACCTTCTCCAGCTGATCCAGCCATTTCTGGACTTCCTCGTGGCCCAGCAATTCATGGGCGTGTTTCTGGAGGATCTGGTTGAGATGGGTGGCCACCACGGTACTGGCATCCACCACTGTGTAACCCAGGGTCTGCGCCTGGTCTTTCTTGTCCGGTTCAATCCAGCTGGCATCCAGGCCGAAGGCCGGGTCCTTACCCTCAATGCCCTCGATCTTGCCGAATACCTGCCCCGGATCAATGGCCAGTTCCCGGTCCGGATGGATTTCCGCCTCGGCAATGGTGACGCCCATCAACGTAATCCGATACACATTGGGCATCAGGTCCAGGTTGTCACGGATATGAACCGACGGCATCAGGAAACCGAGATCCTGGGAGAGCTTCTTGCGCACCCCCTTGATCCGGCTCAGTAACTGCCCGCCCTGGGATCTGTCCACCAGCGGAATCAGGCGATAGCCGACTTCCAGGCCGACAATATCCACCGTTGCCACATCGTCCCACCCGAGCTCCCGGGTCTCGCCCGGGGCAGGCAGCTGGGCACCCTGTTCACCGCCTTCTCCGGGAGATGAAATATCCCGGCCCGCTGGCCTTGCACCACCGCCCCGAACCGGAAACACTCCGTCTTCCTCAACCGTCTGGCGCTCCTGTTGCCAGATATACCAGGCAATCGCGCCGGCAATGGCACCAAGACCAAGAAAAGCCAGATGGGGCATACCCGGAATCAGGCCGAGAATGACAAGAATAACCGCGGCAATACCCAGCGCCTTGGGGGCGTTGAACATCTGCTGAAGAATCTGGCCGCCCATATCCTGGCTTGACGTAACCCGGGTCACCATGATGGCAGCGGAAGTGGACAGCAGCAGTGACGGAATCTGGGCCACGAGGCCATCACCGATGGTCAGCAGCGCATAGTTCTCGGTGGCGGTACCGAAATCAAGACCATGCTGCGCCATGCCGATGGCGATGCCGCCGATCAGGTTGATGGCAAGAATCAGCAGGCCGGCAATGGCATCACCTTTGACGAACTTGCTGGCACCGTCCATGGAACCATAGAAATCAGCTTCCTGGGCGATCTCTAAACGACGGTGCTTGGCCTCATCCTGGTTGATCAGGCCGGCATTGAGGTCCGCATCGATGGCCATCTGCTTGCCGGGCATCGCATCCAGGGTAAAGCGCGCGCTTACCTCGGAAACCCGGCCGGCACCCTTGGTGACCACCAGGAAGTTGATGATCATCAGAATGGCAAACACCACCAGGCCAACGGCGTAGTTACCACCGATCAGCACCGCACCGAAGGATTCGATCACCTTACCGGCCGCATCCCCACCCTCATGGCCGTTGAGCAGCACAATCCGCGTGGAAGCCACGTTGAGCGCCAGCCTCAGCAGCGTAGCCACCAGCAATACCGTGGGGAAAGATGCAAACTCCATCGGCCTGAGGGCATACACACACACCAGCAGAATCACGATGGACAGGGTGATGTTGAAGGTAAAAAACACATCCAGCATGAACGCTGGCATGGGCAGTATCATCATGCCCAGCAGCCCCATCAACATGATGGGCACGCCCAGATTACCCCGCGTCAGGGATTTGACATTATTGAGGACTAACGCTCGGTCCATGCCGGAAAATTCTCCGATAAACGGTTAACCGCGGCCATTCGCGGGTGGTTTTTTTGACGCCGACGCATCGTTTGGAGGGGTATTCGCAAGATCCGTACCAGAGCTCGGTTTTTTTCTGTCTGCCATGCCTGACGGGCCTGCCGATATACGGTATCCTTGCGCCATTTGCCGGTAATTACGCCGCGCCGGCACTCCGCATCCAGACACTGACACAGAGCACATAGGTGAGCCCCATGCCAATCCACGAGGTGAAACACCCGCTGATCCGCCACAAACTTGGCCTGATGCGCCGCGCCGACATCAGCACCAAGAATTTCCGTGAGCTGGCCCAGGAAGTAGGCGCCCTGCTGACCTACGAGGCCACCAAGGACTTCTCCCTGCAGAAAAAAACCATTGAGGGCTGGGCCGGCCCGGTGGAAATCGAACAGATCCAGGGCAAGAAAATCACCGTGGTTCCCATTCTTCGCGCCGGCATGGGCATGCTTGACGGCGTGCTCACCCTGATACCGGGGGCCCGCGTAAGCGTTGTTGGCCAGGTCAGAAATGAAGAAACCCTGGAGGCCAGCACCTACCTCGAGAAGCTCGTGGGAGAGCTCGACCAGCGCATGGCCATGATTGTGGACCCGATGCTGGCTACCGGGGGCTCGATGATTTCAACCATCGACCTGCTCAAGAAAGCCGGCAGCCATGAAATACGCGCCCTGGTGCTGGTGGCAGCTCCGGAGGGGATAGAAAAGGTACTTGCAAAGCATCCGGACGTATCCATCTACACCGCGTCCATTGACGAGCGACTCAACGACAAAGGCTATATCCTCCCCGGGCTTGGCGATGCCGGCGACAAAATCTTCGGCACCAAGCAGAAGGACGTCTGATCATGCAGGACCACCACCTCAACGACCCTGTCTGGAAGCAGGCCATTGCCGGCTCGCAGATGCTGCTGGTGGCCTTTGGCGCACTGGTACTGATGCCACTGATTACCGGCCTGGATCCCAACGTGGCCCTCTTCACCGCCGGCATCGGCACCCTGATTTTCCATATCGTCACCGGCGGTCAGATTCCCATCTTCCTGGCGTCTTCCTTCGCCTTTATTGCACCCATCATTGCCGCCAAGGGCCGCTTCGGCCTGGAAGAAACCCTGGGCGGCCTGATGGCGGCGGGTATCCTGTACATCGTTCTGAGTGGCGCGGTGCGCCTGCGGGGCACCGGCTTTATCACGCGCCTGCTGCCCCCTGTGGTGATCGGCCCGGTGATTATGGTAATTGGCCTCGGCCTCGCACCGGTCGCCGTTCACATGGCTTCCGGCCGCACCGGCGATGGCTCCGAGCAACTGGTTCCCTACGACACCGCCATCTGGATCGCGATGATATCCCTGACGGTGACCGTGATCATGGCGGTCTGGTCCAGCGGTATTTTCCGCCTGATCCCCATCATGTTCGGCATTATTGTGGGCTATATCCTGTCCGCCATTGCCGGCATCGTGGACCTGTCCCCCATCAGCGAGGCGCCCTGGTTTGCCCTTCCCAATTTCGTGACACCGGAATTCAGCTGGGGCGCCATCCTGTTCATGATCCCCGTGGCCATTGCCCCGGCCATCGAACACATTGGCGACATCCTGGCCATCGGTACCGTTACCCGCAAGAATTACCTGGTCAAACCCGGCCTGCACCGCACCCTGCTGGGTGACGGCCTGGCCACCAGCGCGGCGTCAGCCCTGGGTGGCCCGCCCAACACCACCTACTCAGAAGTCACCGGGGCCGTGGTACTGACCAAGAACTTCAACCCGAAAGTGATGATCTGGGCCGCCTGTATTGCCATTGTACTGGCCTTCGTGGGTAAATTCGGTGCGGCCCTGCAGACCATTCCGGCGCCAGTCATGGGCGGCATCCTGTGCCTGCTGTTCGGTTCCATCGCCGTCGTCGGCCTTAACACCCTGATCCGCCACCAGGTGGACCTGTCAAAGCCCCGAAACCTGGTTATTGTCGCCGTTACCCTGGTATTCGGCATCGGCGACCTGGCGATCGGCAATATGGAAGGCATTGCCCTGTGCGCCGTGGTGGCCATTGCCCTGAACCTGATCCTGCCGGGCAGCGGCGAGGCGTGGGGTAAAAAGATCCATGAGCACGACACCCTCTGACAAAGGCCCGGGCAAGCAGGCTGACAGCTCCGGCATCAGCTTTACCGCCCTCTATACCGGTGCCGTCTGGCACCGGTACGGTCTCTCCGATGACGTGCTCACCACCAGCCAGGGCCGCTGGCTCTACCATCTGATGACCCCCTTCGAGGCCGGCAGCAAGGCCCTTATCGGCGGCAATATCCGCACCTTCCTGCTGCAGCGCCACCTGATCATCGACCACCTCATTGAACAGGCGCTGGAGCGCGGTATCACCCAGGTACTGGAAATCGCCTGCGGCATGTCCCCCAGGGGTATCCGTCTGCGGGACAGGCATCCCCTGATCCACATGGTGGAAGCCGACCTCCCGGACATGGCCACCCGCAAGGCGGCCCGTCTTCTGGTCTCCGGCCGGCTCGGCGACCGCCACCAGGTGGTGCCGATGGATATCCTGGCAGAATCCGGCAACCAGTCGCTGGAAGCAGTGGTTTCAGGGGTGTTCGACAACAACGAACCGATGATCGTCATCACCGAAGGCCTTACCAGCTATTTCTCACTCCCGGTTATTTCAGGGTTCTGGAAACGCCTGGCGGTGTTGATGCAGCAACTCCCCGGCTCGGTCTACCTTTCGGAAAGCTACCTAATGCCACAGCAACCGTTTCTGCGCGGCACCCTGAAATCCCTGGGCGGCCTGCTGGGCACGGTTACCCGCAGCGATGTCAGCTTCCACTTCAACAACGACCAGCAGGCCCGTGACCACTTCCTGGCCACCGGCTTCCCCTCAGTCCGGGTCTGGAACCCCACCGAGTTTTACGGCCACCTGCCGATCCCCGAGAGCCGCCGTGATCCTATGGTTCGGGTTATTGAGGCCCGGTCCTAGCCTTTTGTAGCATGATCGATTGCGGGTGTGAGCCGGGTGGGAGGCATTGACCAGGACACGCTACGAGCACATCCATGTGCGCTTGACTTTGGCCATCCATGGCCAAAGACAGTCCTGTTCAATGCCTCCCACCCGGCTCACTCGGGCTGTCGTGATATCGCTGGCTATTGACTGCAATGCGTAGGTCGGATTAGCGAAGCGTAATCCGACAAATGTTGTATAGCCGAGGCACAGTGTCGGATTACGCTTCGCTAATCCGACCTACGTTTCTTGTGCTGTATCGTGAGGTTGAAAGAGCTGTGTCGGGGCCGCCTCCCAAAACCGTGGAGCGCCAGGGATGGCGCGACCGAGCCCTACAGGGACGTATTCACGGGCGTGTTTTGGGAGGCGGCCCCGACACAGCAACACCCCCGAATCCATCAGGCTACGGGATAGAAGACAACCACCAAGCGTCAGATATCCCGCCGCAAATCCGAAGGTATGGGGAAGTCCGGAACGTGGGGTTTCTGGCCCCGGCCCTTGCGGAACTGGCGGAGCTGGAATACGTAGGCCAGAACCTGGGCGATGGCCATGTAGAGGCCGTCGGGAATCTCGCCGCCCAGTTCGGTGTTGTGGTAGACCGCCCGGGTCAGCGGTGGCGTTCGGAGGATTTCAACCTTGTTCTCGCGGGCAATCTCCATGATCTTGAAGGCAGTCTCATCAGAGCCTTTAGCCACCACAACCGGCGCCGCCATCTTCTTCTGATCATACTTCAGTGCCACCGCGTAGTGGGTCGGGTTGGTGATCACCACATCCGCACCCGGAACATCCTGCATCATCCGGCGCTGGGCCATTTCCCGCTGCAGCTGACGGATCTTGCCCTTCACTTCCGGCTTGCCCTCGGTGTCCTTGTATTCGTCCTTCACCTCCTGCTTGGTCATGCGCAGTTTTTTCTGGTGGTCGTAGATCTGGAAAGGCACATCGATAGCGGCAATGATAATGGTGGCGCAGGCGAGGATCAGAAAGCTCCAGCCCAGGGTCCAGAGCACGTGTTCCATGGCCGGTTTGATGGGCTCTTCCGAGATACTGAGCAGGTCGTCGGTGCGCAGGTTGAGAATCACTATGGCCACTGCCATGACCAGCCCCACTTTGAGGATGGCCTTGACCAGCTCAATCAGTGAGCGCATGGAGAACATGCGCTTGAGGCCTTTGAGCGGGTCCATGCGGTTGAGCTTGGGGGCGATGGCTTTGCCGCTGACCAGCAGGCCGCCGATGCCGACGGAGCCGGCGATGGCGGCCACCAGCAGCAGGATCAGTAGCGGCGCCAGGGACAAGGCGGCTTCTTTGGTGGACTGGATCAGTTGAACGCTCATGTGGCGGGTGTCGAAGATGGCTGAGCGTTCTATAACGAAGCTGTCCCGCATGATGCTTTCCATGGACGCACCCATGGAGGCGCCGAATATCAACAGGCCGCCGGCGCCGGCCAGCAGGACGGCCATGGTGGCCAGTTCCTTGGAGCGTGCGGTCTGGCCATCCTCCCTGGCTTTTTCGAGCCTTCGGGGGGTGGCCTCTTCGGTTTTATCCTGGCTGTTGTCGTTTTCTTCGGCCATGGTTTCTGTCTTTGCTTTATCTTCGGCTTCGGCTCGGGAGTGTCGGTTGGTGGGGAAGGCCCTCCCAAAAAACGCCCGTGAATACGTCCATGTAGGGCTCGGTCGCGCCATCCATGGCGTTCCACGTTTTTGGGAGGGCCTTCCCCACCAACCTCAGCAAACTTCTGAGTGCGACCACGCTCAAATCGCCCTATTGCCTGCTTCCTGGTTAACCGTTAGGGCTGACCCTGCAGGTTTCGCATGAAATCGAACGTTTCCCGTGTGTACTGCTCGAAGTGCGGCAGAAAATTGGCGTGCAGCACCCATATGGCAAATAATCCAAAAATCAGGCCAATCGGGAAGCCGAGGGCGAAAATATTCATTTGCGGGGCGGCGCGGGTCATGACGCCGAAGGAGATGTTGACGATGAACACGGCGGTGACCGCCGGCAGGGCCAGGAGTACGGCGGCGGCGAACATCCAGCTGATGCGGTGGGCCAGTTCCCACACACCCGTCTGGCCCAGGCCTTCAAGGCCGATAGGAAGGGTGCGGAAGCTTTCGATGAAGACTTCGAAGGCGACCAGGTGGCCGTTCATGGCCAGATACAGCAGGGTGATGGTGATGGTGTAGATCTGGGCCAGTACCGGCACGTTGACGCCGTTGGCGGGGTCGACCATGGAGGCGAAGCCGAGGCCCATCTGCATGGCGATCATCTGGCCGGCGACGACGAATAGCTGGAATAGCGCGGTCAGGGCGAAGCCCATGCCGACGCCGATGAGGATCTGCTGCAGGGTGATGATTACCCCGTCGGCGCTGAAGGCGTCTACTTGTGGGACCGGGGGGATCATCGGTACCACCAGGATGGTGATGATCAGGGCCAGCCCGAGGCGGACTCTGGCCGGGACCAGCTGGGTGCCGACGAACGGGATCACCATCATGAAGCTGGCCAGGCGGAACAGTGGCCACAGGTGCTGGCCTACCCACTGGTTGATCAAATCCGCTGAAATCTCGGTGGGCATGCCCGGTCAGCCGATCAGGTAGGGAATGCTGCCGATCAGCCGTTCCGCGTGGTCGATAAGCTGGGTGAGCATCCAGGGGCCGGCCACGATGATGGTGATCAGGGTGACCAGCAGGCGTGGCAGGAAGCTCAGGGTCTGTTCGTTGATCTGGGTGGCGGCCTGGAAGGTGCTGACCACCAGGCCGATGACCAGGCCGGGGCCGATGATCAGGCTGGCCAGCAGCACGATCATCCACAGGGCTTCGCGGAGGATGTCGATGACGGTTTCGGGTGTCATGGTTGTGCTCCCCTATATCCCGTAACTGGCGGCCAGGGTGCCCATGATCAGGGCCCAGCCATCCACCAGTACAAACAGCATGATCTTGAACGGCAGCGAGATGATGATGGGCGACAGCATCATCATACCCATGGCCATCAGCACGCTGGCCACCACCATGTCGATAATCAGGAACGGAATAAACAGGATGAAACCGATCTGGAAGGCGGTTTTCAGCTCGCTGGTGACAAACGCCGGCAGCAACACCCAGAAGGAGACGTCCTCCGGGGTGTCGTATTCTTCGTCGGCGATGCGCATGAACAGGCCCAGGTCACTCTCCCGGGTCTGTGCCAGCATGAAGGTGCGGAATGGCAGGCTGGCCTGCTCCACCGCTTCCAGGGATGTGAGTTCTTCTTCCATGTAGGGCTGCAGGGCCACTTCGTTGACCTCTTCCAGTACCGGTTTCATGATGAAGATAGTAAGGAACAGTGTCAGCCCGAGAAGTATCTGGTTGGAAGGCGTGGACTGCAGGCCAAGGGCCTGGCGCAGTATGGCAAACACCACGATGATGCGGGTGAAGGACGTCATCATCATCAGCATCGCCGGCAGGAAGGTTAGCGCTGTCATCAGCGCCAGGATCTGCAGCGATACCGAGTATTCCTCGACGCCCTCTTCCTCGCCCGGGGTTACGGTAAACGCCGGAATACCGGGGATGTCCGCCAGCGCGGCCGGCGCCCAGGACGTGAGTAATACAAGTACCAGCAACGCGACAATGCGCCCGGGAACACGCGCCAACATGTCAGGAGCCTTCCTTCGATGAAGAACCGGAACCCCAGGATTTACCGATCATGCCCTGGAGTTTGCGGGCGAAATCACCGGATACCGGCTCACCGGCACTGACCACCGGTTCGTCAAAAACATGCAATGTGCGAATCGTCGAAGGTGTGACACCCACGAGAATCTGTGTGCCGCCGACTTCGATCAGCGCTATCCGTTCCCGGGTACCCATGGGCATGACGGACACCACCTTGATGGCGCGGGTATTGCCGCCGCTCATCCCCCCCATGCGCCGGACAACCCAGGCGCATCCGAAAATAAGGGCAAGTACCGCCAACAGGCCAGCCCCGAGGGTCAGCATGGTCACCAGGGTATCAGGGGCTGATGCGGTTTCCCGGGCGGGGTTTTCCTGTTCCTGGGCCACCACAAGCGCCGGTGCCACCATGGCCAGAAAGAAGCCGGTAAACCTGTTGTGAAACAGAGACACGGAAAGCAGCGCCATATTACTTCTGCAACCGTTTGATACGTTCACCGGGGCTGATCACGTCTGTCAGGCGGATGCCGAACTTCTCGTTGACCATCACCACCTCACCATGGGCAATCAGAGTGCCGTTGACCAGGACATCAAGCGGCTCACCCGCCAACCGGTCCAGTTCAATAACCGAGCCCTGGTTAAGCTGTAACAGGTTGCGAATCGGTATCTGGGTGTTGCCCACTTCCATGGAAATGGTGACGGGAATGTCGAGAATAACATCCAGATCCGGTGCCGGGCCGCCGCCCTGGCTGAAATTCGAGCCTTCCGGAAACTCTTCCATGGGCGCTGTGCGGACATTGTCTTTACCAGTGTCTTTGCCGCCACCACCCTCGTCAGCGGTTTCACCCGCTTCCGCCATGGCTGCCGCCCATTCATCCTCACGGCTGTCTTCGTCGGCATCGCCAGATTCTTCCATGGCGGATTCCCACTCGGCCGCGAGCTTCTCGTCTTCGCTGAGCTCCTGCTCGTCTTTTTTGTTGTCATCAGCCATTGTTGCGTCCCACCTTCAGTTGCTTTTTCACCTTGGGCACGGTTGCCCGCTCATGGATTCTCAGTGCCAACTTGCCATCACGGGTACCCATCGTGGCTTTGTAGACCGGGATACCGTTGGCTGTCAGGGTCAGTAATTCGGGAATTTCCACCGGAATTATGTCGCCTTCCTTCAGTTTGGCGATATCGCGAAGGGAAATGCGGCGCCGACACACGGTGGTGTTGATGGGAACGTTCACTTCCTTGATGTCTTCCTGCAGGGCGCTGACCCAGCGTTCATCCACATCATCAATATCACTCTGAACACCGGCATCCAGCACGTCGCGGATCGGCTCGATCATTGAATAGGGCAAGGCCATGTGCAGTTCTCCGCCGCCCCCGTCCAGCTCGATGTGGAAGGTGCTGACCACCACCACTTCGCTGGGGCTGACGATATTGGCCATGGCCGGATTGACTTCCGAGCTCAGGTACTCGAAATCCACCTTCAGCACGGCGTGCCAGGCTTCCTTCATGTCATGGAATACCTGGTCCAGCACCATCTGCACGATGCGGGTTTCCGTTGGCGTGAATTCACGGCCCTCGATCTTGGCATGCCGACCCTCGCCTCCGAAAAAGTTGTCCACCAGTTTGAACACCAGCTTGGCATCCAGCACAAACAGAGACGTGCCACGCAGCGGCCTTACCTTGCACAGGTTCAGGCTGGTGGGCACGTAGAGGGTGTGAATATATTCGCCAAACTTCATGATCTGTACGCCGCCTGTTGAAACATCGGCGTTACGGCGCAGCAGGTTGAACAGGCTGATGCGGGTGTAGCGGGCGAAACGCTCGTTGATCATTTCAAGCGTGGGCATCCGGCCACGGACAATACGGTCCTGACTGGCAAGATCGTAGGACTTGATACCGGTATCATCGGTTTCTTCATAGGTATCAATATCGCCGTCATCCACACCGTGGAGGAGCGCATCGATTTCATCCTGTGACAATAAGTCCTGCATAGGTTCCTCTGCCCCTGATCTCTGCCCTGCCCGGGCCCGGTCGCACTATCTGGTGCGGTCTTTACCGAACTTTTTTCACTGCACCACGAAGTTCCTGAAAAGCACCCTTAACAAGGGAGGTTCGCCCTCCTGTTCGAGTGCATCATTGACTGCCTCCAGCATGTCATCGGCCAGCGCCTGCCGGCCTTCCGGCGTCTGCAACTCCTCGAAATCCCTGTCCCCGAGCACACTGATCAACCGGCTGCGCAATAGCGGCATGTGCTGGCCGGCAGCGGTCAATGCCTCGGGGTTGTCCGCTTCGAACGCCAGATAAGCCTGGGCGTAACGCTGCCGCCCCTCGGCCTGTACCGTCGTTACCAGCGCCTTATCCAGTACCGTATAGGTGCTGGGCTTAAAAGCATCAGTCTCCTCCGCTGACTCTTCGTTGCCACCCCCGAGACCGGGTAGTTCGCTTCCAAGGAACCACATGGTTCCTATTACCGAAAGCCCAACCGCCAGAATCACTACCAGTATCAGCAGTATAATAAGCTTGAGCTTGCCTTTCTTCGCCGGCGCCGCCGGGGGCGCATTATCTTCAGCCATAACGTGTTTCTGCCAGAAATCCGTCAACCGGACAGGTTATATGAAGGTATAAGCAAAGGGCGGGCCAGATAGGCCCATCCTCCTTATCAGAACAGCAGTTTAGCGTTGCGACGAAGGATGGGCAAAAGAAGAATTACCGGGAAGGGCAATCGGTTCAGGCGAAGATATCGACTTCGCCTTTCCAGGTCAGGTCCAGGGATTCGGGTTGCAGGTCCTGATCATCCGGATCGGTGGCTGCCAGCACACCACTGCCGTTATCACTGTGCTCACCCGTACCCTCCTCCCCGTTCTGCTGCTGGGAAGAGTCCGATACATCGAACTGTTCGAGGGACAGGCCCTGCTCACTCAGCATATCCCTGAGACGATGGCTGTGCAGTTCCAGCTGATCCCGCACCGCCGGATTAGCCGAATGGACGGTAATATTTGCCTGTTCCTGCTGCACCTGGACCCGCACTTCCATCGGCCCCATATCCGGAGGGGTCAGATGTATTTCAGCAACGGACATGTTGCGCGCGGTGAGCCAGGTCAGTTTGCCAACCAGTTTGTCGCCCCACTCCGCGTGGTTCACCGGCACATCAATTGAGGTGGTATATCCCCGCAGCGCGGCGGCATCCGCGGGAAGCTTGGCGGTATTGGGGTTGGCCACCTGCTGGCTGGCCAGTTCCGCCGCTGCCTGAAAGCGAATGGTACCCTGAACCTGGGGAGCCTCCTGGGTGCGAGACAAATCGGCGGTCATTCCTGACATCAGCGCCTCGGTAAGAGCCAATCCGGCGCCCGGGCCCTGGCCATTACCCTGGCCCGGCTTGCCTTCGCCCGCACCGGGCATGCCTGCCATCATTCCAACAAAAGCCTGCACGCCGGATATGACGCCATTAGAGCCACCGGTACTGCCTGACCGGGCATTGTTACCGCCAGCGGCAACGGGTGGGGTACCGTCCTCCGCAGGCATCACCAGCGCCTGGAGGCCGGCAAAGGTCAGTGGAACCACCTCTTCAGCGGGGTTTTCGCCGGAACCCTCCGGCGTTACGGCTTCGTCGGCCCGGGCAGCGGCATCTTCCCTGACTGCTGACTCGTCCTTCTCTGCTCTGGCGCGACTGTCGGTGTTGCGTGAGGCCTTGTCCACGGAGGTTTCCCTGGTGTCATCGGGACGCTTGTCGCTATTCTTGTCCGGGCGGGCCTCCTGGTGACGGGCTTTATCATCAGCCCGGGCCTGGTCCCGCTTTTCAGCCTGCTTTTTGTCGAGTCGCTGCTGCTCGGCACGGGAAACCGTATCAAAACGGCTGTCGCCGTTTTTATCCTGGCCGGCAGATCCGGGCTTTACACCACTATCGGACTTCGGCCCCTGCGGGGGCGTTTGTGGAAGAACCATCTGGGACATGGCAACCTCTTGCCGCTTTTTGCTGATCGGAGCGCATCTGTCTGCGTTACCGGATACTCAGCAAAAGCGGTGCCATTTCTCCACTATTCCAGAAACCGTCGCAGATTGTCTTCCACCTGCCGGAACTCATTCTCAATGGCATCGACCATGGCAGCCGCGTCTCCCAGGCGATTGTCGCGTCCGGCTTTTTCAGCTTCCGCGCACAGTTCACCCAGTCTTGGGGCACCGATATTGATGCAACTGCCCTTGAAACTGTGTGCGGATTTGGAAAAACCGTCCGCATCCTCCTGCTCCAGTGCCGAGCGCAGGTGAGCAATGCGATCCGAGGAATCCTTGATATAGGTGGTGATGAGAACGTCGAATTCGTCCTCCATCACATCCTGCAACTCGGCCAATGCTTCCTGATCAAGGTGTGGCTTGTCCGACATGACCAACCCCCTGTTTATGTGGTGGTACTACCCTACCGGGCAGCAACCTCGGAAAAATGCCAATCATATACGATCTCTACCCGGGAGCCATATTCCCGGAAGTTGAGGGAATGCCCCAGCTTCCGAAGTAACATCAGGCCTCGCCCGGAATAACCGTTTTCATTACCTTCTTCCGTGTGCTCCTGATAATCGAACCCACTGCCACTGTCTTCACAAACAATGGTCAACTGTCCACCCTGACCGGTCATGGTATGGCTCAGGGTAAACCGGATGAAGTGGTCAGTTACCGTTTGCAAACGCCGCTCTCTCTCAGCGTAGTAGCGGCCAAAACCGTCCGGTGTGGCCTTCCAGTCCGACGACAGGCCCAACACACCGTGTTCCAGCGCATTGGTGTAAAGCTCTGATAACAGAGTGTAGATTTCACCACTCTTGCGACGTAACCCCGGCACTTCCATGCAGATATGCAGCAACAGAGGCAACGGACTGAACTGTCCCAGCGACCGGTCCTGGATTTCGTAGACACAGTGCCACTCCGCCGGCCCTTCCAGCGCCGATTGGGGCAATCGTTCCGACACCCCAACCAGGTCGGCTTCCTTCACCATCTCCAGTGCCAGTAACGTCACGTCATCCTGTTCCGGCTGTTTGCCGGTAAATGCGCGAATTCCTGCCATCACCGCGTCGAACGGTGAACTGCCGGCATCCCTGTCCTCCAGCGAGCGCCTGAGTCGATCCTCTCCGTACATGGAGCCCTGGTGGTTCTCGGCTTCCAATACGCCATCGGTCATCATCAGCAGAGTATCCCCCGGCTCTGTACGGAAAACTTCCATTCCGGCATCGAAGCGGGCGGCACCAAGCACTCCCAGCGGCAGATGCCGGGACGCAACAGTCTCAAGCGCTCCATTTCTCCTTATCAGAACGCCATCCGGCAGCCCTCCGTTCCATATCTGCAACTGATTGAGGTGAAAATCAGCCTGGATCATTGCGGCGCAGCAGAACATACCCGTGGGAAGGATTCTGCCAAGCTTCTGGTTGATCTCCCGCAGCACGTCACTTCCGCTGAAGCCCTTACTGGTCATGCCATAGAAGATCTCGGCCACCGGCATGGCACCGACCGCAGCGGGAAGACCATGGCCGGTGAAGTCACCAACCAGTATCTGCATTCCTCCCGCAGGGCGCGGACAGGCAAAGAGCACATCGCCATTGAATATCGACATGGGCGATGCATGGAAACGGATATTCGGCGCATCCAGGCAACCGGTGTGGGCGATATTCTCGAAAACCCGCTTGGCAATCTCCTGTTCCTCCGTAAGCTGGCGGTTACGGTCACGGATCAGGTCGCGATGTTCGCTCAGGGTGCGGTGCATCAGCCGCATGCGATTGAACGCATTGATCTTGGCTTCGATGATGATGCGGTTATAGGGCTTTGTCAGGAAATCGTCGCCGCCTGCCTCCAGGCAGCGTACCAGTGCGTCGGCATCAGACAGGGAAGTCAGGAAAATCAGGGGCACCAGGCGCTCGCCTGCCAGCGCCTTGATGTGGTGAGCTGCTTCCATGCCATCCATGACCGGCATCAGGGCATCCAGCAATACGATGTCTGCTCCGGACTGGCGAAAGATATCGACGGCCTCTTCACCGTTTCTTGCGTCTTCCACCTCATGCCCCAGGCGACGGAGAAGGGTTTTGAGAATCAGACGATCGCTGTCGCTGTCGTCTGCGATCAGAATCCTCAGCGGCCGGTTGTCTGAGAGTGAATCATCCACAACGAACCTCCGCGACCCTGCGATGTCATGATTCAGTGAATCGCAAACAATTGCTCGAAATTGGAGATGGACAATATTCGGCGAACGTCGCTGTTGCAGTTTTCGATGCGAATTCTGGCGCTGTCACCACCGGCATAGTCCCGCAATAACAGCAACATGCCCAGGGCCGAGCTGTCGAGATAGGTGGTTTCGGAAAGGTCCACCACGAAAGCCGTTACGTTTTCGTCACCATGTTCATAGGCATCACGAAAGGCCTGATGGGTACTGAAGTCAAAGCGCCCTTCAATTTTTATGGTCAGGGTCTGACCGTCCTCGCTGCGATGCGTCTGAATTGGCATTCCGGAGCCTCCATGAGTAACGGGTGTGGTAACAGGGAACAACATGAGCCTCGGGGGCATCCTGTGCTAAAGGATAGCTCACCACACTGATTTTGCATCCATACGGCGTATTTCAGCCACATCTTTAACGACGCCGCGCGTGAATCCGCCCGGCGGCCTCATCCATCTGCTTCTGGTCCCTCAGGTCCTGTTCCCGCTGTTCCTGGCGGCGGCAGGTTTCGATGTACTTTTCCATGCCCCGGCGTCGTTCCCAGGCCCGCTGCCATTCCTCGCGACACGCCTGGAGCCGCTGTTCCGCCTGGACAAGCAGTTTCTGTTGCTGGGCAATCACCTGGTCCAGCTGGGCAATAAACGCCTGCCATCCCTGTAGCCGTGCGACGGATACCACACCTTGCTGACTGCTGCGGATCTGTTCACGATACTCCATCTGGTAGCGTTCAAGGTTTTCTATCTGCTGGCGTTGGGCTTCGTGTTTTTGCTGCGCTTCGGCCATCTTTTCCAGAGCGGCCTTTTCCCGGCGCTCTTCAACTGCCAGCACTACCGCCAGCCGCTGGGATCGCAACATCAGCTATTCCCCCTGGCCGCCGCAGGCGGGGTTTTCGGGCGGTCGGGGGAGCGCCGCTCCGGTACCACCGCGAGTAACTGCTGGATACTGTCCCCGAGGGGCGCACTTTCGTTCAGCCCCTGCTGCAGGAACTGGCCCATGTTACCGATATGGGCGATGGCAAAGTCGGTTTCCGGATCGGATCCTTTCACATAGGCGCCAACACTGATCAGGTCCCGTGCCTGCTGGTAGCGGGAGTATACCTGTTTGAAACGCTGGGCCCGGGCAAAATGTTCCGGTTCCGTCACCTGGGGCATGACACGGCTTATGGATGCTTCCACATCAATGGCGGGATAGTGTCCCTCCTCCGCCAGTCTCCTGGACAGCACAATATGTCCGTCCAGGATGGCCCTGGCGGCATCGGCGATAGGGTCCTGCTGATCGTCGCCCTCTGTCAGCACCGTGTAGAAAGCGGTTATGGAGCCTCCACCCGGGCGACCATTGCCGGTTCTTTCCACCAGCTGTGGCAACTTGGCGAACACCGAAGGCGGATAGCCCTTGGTGGCCGGTGGCTCACCCACGGCCAGGGCAATTTCCCGCTGGGCCTGGGCGTAACGGGTCAGAGAATCCATCAGCAACAGCACGCGCTTGCCCTGGTCCCGGTAGTATTCCGCGATACGGGTGGTCAGCATGGCAGCGCGAAGGCGCATCAGCGGTGAGTCGTCGGCGGGGGAAGCCACCACCACGGAACGGTCCAGGCCCTCATCCCCGAGTATGTCTTCAATGAACTCCTTAACCTCACGGCCCCGTTCACCAATCAGGCCGACCACGGTTATATCCGCATCGGTAAAGCGGGTCATCATGCCCAGCAACACACTTTTACCCACACCACTGCCGGCAAACAGGCCAAGACGCTGGCCCTGCCCTACCGTCATCAGTGCGTTGATTGCACGTATTCCCACATCCATGGACTGACGCACCGGTGCCCGGTCGAGGGGATTGATGATATCGCCACTGAGTGAAACCCGGGCTTCCGCCTGCAATGGCCCCTTGCCATCCAGCGGCTCACCATTACCGTTCACCACCCGCCCCAGCAATTCCGGGCCCACGGGAACCCGACTGGCCACGGATAACGGCACAACCCTGGCGCCGGGACGCAGCCCTTCAATGGCGGTCAGGGGCATGAGATAGACCCGGTCGTCCTCAAAACCGACCACTTCCGCTTCCACAGTGCCCGCGCCCTGCCCGGTAATCACGCAGCGGTCGCCCACCACCATGGGGCAGCCCACGCATTCAAGGGTAAGGCCGACCATCCGTGTGAGGCGGCCGGAAAGTTCCGGCTGGGGTTCCTCGATAAAATATTCCTGCAATCTTGCCAGTCGTTCAGCCAGATGCGCCGTCATCGCCCTCTCCCTCACCCTTGTCCTGGTCGGAATCAAGCACGCCGTGCTGGAAGTCGGTAAGATCGCTCATCATGGCATCAAGCTCTTCGCCTTCACCGGCCTTGTCTGTATCCAGCTGTTTGTCGAGCATGCCCTGAACGGCTTTCTGAAAGCGTTTTTCAACGGTGAAGTCTACCTGGCTGTGGCGGGTTTCCAGCTTGCAGCCTCCCCGCAGAATCGAGGCATCCTCCACGATGGAAGTGGCTGCCTCGAACTTGCCGGCAATCTCGCTGACCCACTGGTAATCATCCGGGTGAATATGAATGCGCACGTTTTCCGTGGTGGACGGCAGCGACGCCATGGCACGGCGAACCACCTGGGTAATGTGGGATGAGTCCAGGGACAGTTCCCGGAATACAACGGCGCGGGCGAGTACGGTGGTCAGGTTAACCAGGGCGGTTTCCAGCTCGTCTTCATGGCGCCGGATAGGAATCAGCAGTTCACCCAGCAGGTGTTCCAGACGGTCCAGCTTGGCATCCACCTCCTTGCGGGTTTCCGCCAGCCCCTGTTCGGTTCCCTTCTCATTGCCTTCGGCAAGTCCGGCTTCGTAGCCTTCCTGATGGCCCTTTTCCCGGCCCTCAACCAGTCCAGCCTGGTATCCCGCTTCACGACCTTCCGTGTAGCCATCCTCATAGGCAGCACGGCGAATGTCATCAATATCACCGGCGGTCAGTGGCTTTACCTCGCGCTCCTCTTCCCGCGCCACCTCATTGCCCCGGGCATCCAGCAAGGGCAGCTCCCAGCGTTCATAGGCGGTGAGATTCTCTTTGGGAATGCGGTCGAGGTTACGGCGGGGATCTTTCATCACATCATTTCTTCGCCTGCACCACCAAGGGTGATTTCACCGGCTTCAGCCATACGGCGCGCAATGGTGATAATGTCTTTCTGGGCGGATTCGACCTCGCTGACACGCACCGGACCCTTGGCTTCCAGGTCATCCTGCAGCAGTTCCGCAGCACGCTTGGACATGTTCTTGAAGATCTTTTCCTGGACCCCGTCGTCGGCACCCTTGAGCGCTACCACCAGTACCTCGGAAGACACCTCTCTGAGAAGTGCCTGAATACCGCGGTCGTCGATGTCCTTGAGGTTGTCGAAGACAAACATCAGATCCTCGATGGTCGAGGCCAGGTCAGGATCCATGTCCTTGATGGAATCCATCAGCCCGCCTTCGATACTGCGATCCATGAAGTTCATGATGTCCGCGGCTCGCTTGACGCCACCAATACGACTGGTCTGGGCGGCAGAGCCGCCGGAAAACTGTTTCTCGAGGATGTCGTTGAGCTCCTGCAGCGCCTGGGGCTGGATGCTTTCCAGTGAGGCCACCCGCATCATGACATCAAGGCGCACCTTGTCGTCCAGGGTGCCAAGGATTTCAGCGGCCTGATCGGGATCAAGATAGGAAATGACAATGGCCTGAATCTGCGGATGTTCATAGCGAATGATGTCGCCCACGGCACGGGGTTCCATCCATTTGAGGGTATCCAGGCCAGTGGTGTTGCCGCCGATAAGAATCCGGTCGATCAGGCTGGACGCCTTGTCGTCACCCAGGGCCTGGGTCAGCATGGTACGGATATAATCGTCGTTCCCGACACCCAGGCCAGTCTGGCCGCCCACCGCCTCGACAAACTGATTCAGCACATAGGTGACATCGTCCTTGCTGACATCCTTCATCTGGGCCATGGCCACGCCAACCCGCTGGACCTCCTTCGGGCCCATGTGTTTGAGCACCTCGGCGGCATCGTTCTCGCCCAGCGACATCAGCAGGATCGCCGCCTGTTCCACCCGCGGAATTTTCCGCTGGGGTTTCTGCGGCGCCTCAGGCTGGCGGTTGTTCTCATCAGTCATCGACATTCACCCACTGGCGCATCACCTGGGAGACCCGCGCGGGGTCTTCCGCAATCAGGCCTTTCAGTGCATTCAACTGCCTATCATAGCTGTCCGTCGCTCCGGGCAAAAGCAGATCGTCCTGTGAATGCATGGCTTCTCGCAGGGCGTCCCCGCCCTCAATGCCATCCAGGCCTTCGTAACCTTCATCATCCGAATCGTCCCGGCGCTCACTGCGGCCACCACCAGACAGGCTTTTCAGGGTCGGGCGCAGTAGGCCCAGTACCAGAACCAGGATAACCAGGCCGGCCAGCACCTGCTTCATCAGGTCCCAGAACCAGGGCTGCTCCCAGAACCCCGGTGTCTCAAACTCCATCTGCTCTTCGGCCGCAAAGGCGGTATTCATCACGGTAACACTGTCGCCCCGGGCGGCGGAATAGCCTACGGCATCCCGCACCAGCATGGTCAGGCGCTGAAGCTCCTGTTCCGGCCAGGGCTCATAGCTGACCTCTCCACTCTGGGGGTCAACCACTTTCATGTCATCCACGGCAAGGGCCACGGATAGCCGTTTTACACGCCCCAGTTCCTGGCGGATGTAACTGACCGTGCGATCCATTTCATAGTTACGGGTGGACTCCTCACGCAGATTCTCGGGTGGCGCGGCCGGAGCCTCGCCATCTTCGCCACCGTTAGCCTGTTCCGGAACCTCGGCCTGCCCGGGCGGCTGGTTCGAAAGGGCTCCCGGGATACCGCCGGCACCGCCGCCGGAGCGCCGCTCGGACATCTGGCGCTCGCTTCGTACGGCCTGCTGCTCGGGATTGAAAAGCTCCTCAGCCTGTTCCACCGATGAAAAATCCAGATCCGCCGTCACTTCGGCACGGAACCGGCCGTCACCCACTACCGGGCGTACCAGTGAGGCCACCCGGCGGGTCAGACGGTCTTCAACACGGGATGTGTAATCGTACTGGTCTTCAATCTGTCGGCTGTCACCGCCGTCGTCGCGGCCAGTGAGCAGGTTTCCGTTCTGGTCCACCACAGTGACATTGTTCTTGCTCATTTCCGGAATACTGCCGGCCACCAGGTTCATGATCGACGCGATCTGCTCCTGCTCCAGCCGGCGTCCGGCGACCACCTCCAGGAAAACAGACGCGGTTGGAACCCGGGCATCACGAACGAATACCGAGCGCTCCGGAATGGCCAGGTGAACCCGGGCAGATCGCACTGTACGCATGCTGCTGATGGTGCGCGCCAGCTCGCCTTCAAGGCCGCGCCGGAAACTGACGGTCTCCATGAACTGGGAGGTGCCCAGGCCACGATCCTCGTCCAGCAGCTCATAGCCAATGGTCTGCTCATCGGTGACGCCTTCAGCCGCCAGTTTCAGGCGGGCGTCATAGACATCCTCGGAAGGCACCAGCAAGGCCCCGGTGCGCTGATCCATGCGGTAATCGATACCATTGCTTTCAAGAATGGTCGTAACATCCTGGGGATTGTAGCCAGACATATCCCCTACCACCGGCTGGTAGTTCGGCTCCTGGGCCCAGAGCACCACCGCGACACCCAGGGCAACACTGGCTGCAAGCCCCACCATCAGCCCCACCTGCCGCAACAGGTTCAGCCGGTTAAACCCGAATAGCAGGTCACTGCGGCTTTCGCCGGTATCGTCAGCCCGTGCCGCGGGCATATTCGAGGGTGAGGTTTCGGCAGGTACGCTGGCCATGGGTATGCTCCGCTATTAAACCGGCATATTCATAATGTCTTCGTAGGCCTGTACCACCCGGTTACGAACCTGAGTGAGTGCCTCGAAGGAAATGGACGCTTTTTCGGACGCAATCATGACCCGGGTAATATCCACGTTGGGATCCCCCATGTCATAAGCGGTCTTGAGATCATTGGACGACTTCTGCAACTCGTTCACCGAGCCCACGGCCTGGCTGAGCATGTCGCTGAACTTCGGCGTCTCCTGGGATTCCTGAACCCGGGAAGGGCCATCAACCCGGCCGCGAATATTGTTATCCTGCTCGACCCGCTGATTTTCCATCATCTGCGAGCGCATATTGCGGATTTCGGATAGAACACTGTTGATATCAGCACGCTGGACCATGACTCACTCTCCCGGATTACCCCTGAAACAGGCAAACCATTGAACTGGATATGTCTTTCCCAGGTGAAAGCAATCCGCAGGCCAACATTAATTATTGCTATATTTTCATTAAGTTAATGAACACACCGAAAGAAATGGGCGGGTAAGCGACAGTCTTTTGACAGCCCCATAAAAAACGGCACCCGCGGGTGCCGAACGAAGGAGTTGTTGACGGAATCAGGCGGTAGCCAGTTCGGCATCCAGATCAATGCCTGCATCCCGCATCTGGGCCAGCTTGTATCTGAGTGTGCGGGGGCTGATACCCAACTGCTCTGCAGCCCGGTTGCGGCGGCCACGTTCCTTTTTCAGTGTCTGGATAATTATCCGGAATTCGCGCTGGCGAACCTCGTCACCGAGAGATGTCGGAGCCAGGTCTTCCGGGCCCGGTGTGGCCGATTCCCCGGCCGGCTCATCACTGGCCGGTCGCATGGTCTCCGAAAAATCCCCGGCGCCCATATTCCGGGGCGCTACGGCCCCTGAAGCGCTGTCCATACGCCCGGTAATACCCAGCTCCAGGCACAAGTCGCCGGCATGGATGACATTACCCTGATGCAGCACCAGTGCCCGCTGGATGGCATTGTCCAGTTCACGAACATTGCCCGGCCACCGATGGGCCAACAACGCATCCCTGGCGTCGGGCGCAAAGGTTACGCCAGTCAGTTTCATCTTGCGGCAATGATTCCTGAGCAGGAAACTGGCCAGCGGCATGATATCGAGAGCGCGCTCACGCAGGGGCTGCCAGTGCATGGGAAAGACCGTCAGCCGATAATAGAGGTCTTCCCTGAACTTGCCCTCACGCACATAGTCAGACAGATCCCGGTTGGTGGTGGCGATTACCCGCACGTCGAGGCTAATGGTCTTACGGCCACCCACCCGCTCAACCTCGCGTTCCTGCAGCACCCGCAGCAACTTGGATTGCAGGCCCAGATCCATTTCCGAAATCTCATCCAGCAGAATGGTGCCACCATTGGCCTGCTCGAATTTGCCGGGCGACGAAGCCACAGCACCGGTAAAGGCCCCTTTCTCGTGGCCGAAGAGGATGGCTTCCAGCATGTTCTCGGGAATGGCCGCACAGTTGATGGCAACAAAAGGCTGCTCTGCCCTCGGAGACTGCTGGTGAATATAGCGTGCCAGCACTTCCTTACCGGTCCCACTCTCACCGGAAATCATCACCGTTGAGTCGCTGGCAGCCACTTTTGCCGCCAACTGGAACATGCGCTTGCTGATGGGGTCTTCCGCAACCGGCTGGTCATTGCTTTTCTGCCGCCCTCCACCAACAACCTTGCTGACAGCGTCCACCAGCACGGCGGGCTCAAAGGGCTTGACCAGGTAATCAATGGCGCCTGCCTGCATGGCCGAAACCGCGTGGCTGATCTGGCCGTAGGCGGTAATCAGCATGGTCGGCAAACCGGGGTACAAACGCTGTACTTCGTGCAAAAGCTCGTGTCCGGACATACCCGGCATGTTCACATCACTGACCACCATGTCCACCGGCGACTCCGCCAGCCGAGACAGGGCCTGTTCCGCATTGGCGGCTTCCCGCACCCGGAACTTCGCCAACTCCAGCGTCGTTACCAGCGCTTCACGCAGATCGTGGTCATCTTCAACGATCAGAATCTGGGCTTTGGCCATGATTGCCTCCGGTCAGTTATTCTTTTGTGCCTGCGCATGCCGGCCATTGCCGGACAATGAACGCAGTAACGGTAGCGAGATAGTTGCCACAGCGCCTCCACCGGGGGGCGCGTCAATTGCAAACCGGCCCTGATGTGCCTTGACCACGGCCTGAACAACCGCCAGCCCAAGGCCAGTCCCATGGGACTTGGTGGTGTAGAAGGCCTCCAGCAGCTGGCCGGCCTGTTCCGGAGAGAAACCGGGGCCGTTGTCAGCCACCCGGATCACCAGCTCCTCTGCGGCAGACCTGACAGTAACGGTGATCACCGTCGCACCGGCTTCCACGCTGTTATTCACAAGATTGGTACAGGCACCGACAAGGGCGTCGCGGTTACACATCAGCGCCTCGTCGTCCACCCGGCTGTCAAGCTTCACGGTTGCACCGGAATGAAGTTTCAGCCCATCCAGGGCGGATGCCAGGGCCTGGACCAGCGAACCGGCGGACAGCTCCTCCGCCAGCCGGGTCTCACCCCGGGCGAAAATCAGCATATCGCGGACCTGCTGCTCAAGATGCGTCAGGCGGGACATCAGACGGGAGGCGCAACGCTGGCGCATCTCCTCATCCAGATCATCCTGGCTCAGGTGCCCGCCATACAGAATGGCGGCAGAAAGCGGAGTGCGAATCTGATGAGCCAGTGACGCCACCATCCTGCCCATGGCCGACAGGCGCTGGGCATGGGCAAGCTGGGCCTGGAGATGACGGGTCTCGGTCAGATCCGTCAGCAGGATCAACTGCCCTGGCTGATTCTCCATGGTACGGATTTCAATACTGACCCGCCGTCCGTCCTTCAGCGACACCTCATGACCGTCATCCCGCCGGGGCGCAAAACAGCGACGAATCACATCCACCCAGCGCTCGCCGCCCAGGGGCTCACCCAACAACGTAATCGCCGCCGGATTGGTCTGCGTCACCACACCCTGGCTGTCGAGTACCACAACACCGGCCGGAAGCGCATGCAACAGCGTCGACAGCCGGTCCGCCAGCTCCTCCTTCTGCTCCAGCTCCACCTGACGCTGTTGCGACTCCGCCGACAACTCCCCGGACAACTGATTAACCCGGGACTCAAGAGTGCGATAGGAATCAGTAATCTGCCGTGACATCTGATTGAACAGCTCCAGCGCCGTCCCCACCGCCTCATCATCCTGCGCAGGAAACAACGCCGTCACCTTGTCATTGACATCCGCCGCCGCATTGACCGAAGCCTCTTTACCACCTGAAGACTTCTTTGACGACGACAAACCAACAAATTGCAACTGACTCATAAACTCGCCCTCTGACCGGACCAACCCCCGGCCCGTACCACACGGATGGATCGTTTGGGCAAACCCAAGCCAGCACCGTGCCAACTTTAATTTTTGTTTATATTTCAGAAGGAAAGGAAAACAAAGAAAGGACCAACGACGGGTTTCCGTCGCCCTGAAACAACAACGGCGCCGAAGGTTACAAACCTTTGACGCCGTTACTTACAACTCTGACACACGATTTCCTGAGGGCTACTCAATGTCAGGGGCATGCAGCCGTCAGACTTTTCCAGGATTGTCTGAAACCAGGGATGGTTTCAGTCAAGCGCACAGGGATGTGCTTGTAGCGTATCCTGGAAAAGTCTGACGGCTGCATGCATACTCCGAAGGCCGAAAAACCTGTACCGAACAGGTGAAATCAGCCCTCCTCGGACTCCTCATCCCGAAGCCCATACTTCCGCACCTTCTCCACCAACGTCGTCCGCCGAATCCGCAACTTCTCCGCCGCCCGGGCCACCACACCCCCAGCCTCATCCAGCGCCTGCTGGATCAGCTGCTTCTCAAGATTGGCAAGATAATCCTTCAGATCAATACCATTGACCGGCAACAACGCCGGCGCATCCAGACCCACCAGCCCCGGAATGTTGGACGGCATCCCTGAATCCTCGACCGGCCGGTTTTCGTCGTAATCATCCACATAGCGGAACTTCTTGGGCAACTCCTGCACCCCGATCACCCCATAGGGATGCATGATCGCCAACCGCTCTACCAGGTTGGCCAGCTCCCGAACATTACCGGGCCAGTCATGGCGACACAGGCTCATGATGGCTGCTGAATTCATACGCAACGAACCGCGCTTCTCCTTCTCCATGCGGGAGATCAGCTCATTGATCAGCAGCGGAATGTCCTCAACACGCTCACGCAGGGCCGGCATCTCGATGGGGAACACATTCAGCCGGTAGTAGAGATCCTCCCTGAACTCGCCACTTTCGATCATTTCTTCCAGATTCTTGTGGGTGGCTGCAATTACCCGCACATCCGCAGACTGTGTACGGTTGCTGCCCACCCGCTCATAGGTACGCTCCTGCAGAACCCGCAGTATCTTCACCTGCATGTTCAGCGGCATGTCCCCGATCTCATCGAGAAACAGCGTACCACCCTCGGCCAGCTCGAATCGGCCAACCCGGGATGTGATCGCACCGGTAAAGGCACCCTTCTCATGGCCGAACAGTTCGCTCTCCAGCAATTCCGCCGGAATGGCACCGCAGTTGACCGGAACAAAAGGCTTGTCTCGCCGGGCAGAATGGTAATGCAGGTTGCGGGCCACCACTTCCTTGCCGGTGCCGGATTCGCCGGTAATCAGCACACTCACATCCTTGTCTGCCACCTGCTCCATCAGCTGGCGGACTGACTGCACCTTACGGCTGGTTCCGACAAGGCTGCGGAAAAGCTGCAAACCCCGCTGTTGCCCACGTTCCCGGGACCGGGCAAACTGATCCCGGAAAATCTGGGCACGGTATAGGGAATCCACAAACTTGGTGTAGTTCAGCGGCCATTCCATGCGGGCGATAACACGGCTGGCGTGGTTGTCAGGCAATCCTCTCAGGTCGGGATCGCCAACCATCAGAACCGGCAGGCCCTCAGCGGCGTTGCAGACTGAGGAAACGGTCTTCCGGACACTGTCGTCTTCGCCGTTCACAACCACAACGGAGATCTCGTCCAGGGTGTCGGGGTCGCCACTGGCAAGAAGCGAATGCGCCGCTTCACCAAAGATGACGTCTTCTTCGCCAATAAACTCAAGGATTGTCGCGATATCGCGCTTTCTTGAATCGTCCTCGCTGAGCACCAGCACTCTGTTATTCTTCGACATCCAAACGAATCTCTTGCGGGGATTTGTGCGGTATTTAAGACTGTAAGCGCGCCCGAGTCAATTTTATGACGCTATTTGGGACGATTTAAGGAGACGTTCTGATAGGCTTTTGCCGCACTCCGGTTCTGGCTGACCTCCTTCAGGGCCTTCTGGGCTTCCGCCCTGGCTTCATTTGCCGAAATATTGGCACGGTCACAGAAAGTCTGAAGCGTTGCCAGCCGTTGCCTGACCGGTTCCGCACTCAGTTCTCCGGCTTCAAGGGCAGCCATTACCGGTTCAATGGTCGGTTTGACCAGCTCGTTCAGACGCGAAAGCTCCTCCCAGTTTTTCTCGGCCAGAGCGGTTTTCAGGTGCTCCACCAGGGTATCTACTGCTTCAAGTTGTTCCGGCACCGACATGCCTGCATCTCCCGTCTTGTTACATGGCCCGGACCATGGCCGGGAACCCGATAGCCCCGGCCATTGCTACCTGATCATCAACGACGAGCTGCCCTGCGGGCAGCGGACGCCGAAAACTGGTTGCCGCGGAAACCGGGATTGAAATTATAGGCCGGGAAACCGTTATCCAGACCATCAATATAATAACGTTGCGCCTTGAGGTCGTACGTCATCTCCATGGTAGTCCAGAATACCGGTTCACTGTAATAGCTGATGTTGTGGGCTTCGGATACGCGCCAGAGTTCTCCGTCCCGGTCATACTCCTCAGTGGCCAGGATCTGCCAGCTATCCTCATCCACGTAGAATACCCGCCGGGAATAGATATGGCTGATCCCGGTACGCAGCCTGGCCTCTACCACCCATACCCGGTGCAGCTCATAACGGCTAAGTTCCTGATTGATATGCCTGGGACGGATGATATCGTCAGGGCTGACATCTTCATCGTGAAGCTTGTAGGCATTGTAGGGCACAAAAATTTCCCGCTTACCCTTCAATTCCCAGTCATACTGGTTCGGAGCGCCGTTATACATATCCTTCTGGTCAACGGATCTCAGGGAGGAGGAATTCGGCAGGTCCGTCTCGTAGGCCAGGTTGGGTGACCGGCGCAGGCGTCTGGAGCCGGAATCATAACGCCAGGCCAGGCGCGGGGAACGGATCTGGTCGAGCGTCTCATGGACCAGCGTAATGGTGCCTGCCAGATTCGAGGGAGCGATGGTGTCGGTCTTCAGGTAGAAGATCTTGTTATCGATATCGTCCAGAACAGCCCCTCTGCGACTGTAGGCAAAGAAGTAGTCGTACTGGTTGATAATCTGGTTGTAGGAGCCGTTCCGTTGCGGGGTCGCCGATGAACTGCGGAAGGACAGTTCCTCCCCACGGTAACGCAGAATGTGATTCCAGATGACTTCAAGCCCGTCCTCAGGAATCGGAAAAGGGCTTGTCATGATCGTGTCCCGAACCCCGTTACCGTTACTCAGCAGCTCGGCACTCGTTGCGTTTTCGCGGTACTTATCGTAAACATCGTCCGGAAAGGCGGCCGTGCGGCGAGTCTGGTACACCGGCATGACGAAATCCGGGCCATACTTCTCCAGCATACGGATATGACCGTCCGTGAGCTTGTCCCGATACAGGTCCACATTGTCTGCGGTAATCACAAACAGGGGCTCATCCTCGGGAAAGGGGTTGATCTCGATCTGTCCGGGTGCCCAGCCAGCCGGCGGTGTCGACAATCCACCCGTCCATTCCGGAATGCTGCCAGAGGCATTGCCCTTTCTTTCCGCACCAACGGGGGTGAGTTCGCTGCCCAACCTCTCGGCTTCGGACTCACTGACCTTTGCATGCAGGTTACCTGCAAACCCGAGCACTGCCACTGTCAAACCTGCGACCAAATGGTTACGCATTCCCTTCCACCTCCACTGAAGCTGATCCGGACACCTGGCCGACAAGATTTCCGGTTGTCGGGAACCCGGTGCCAGACGATCAATAGTTACTCAAAACCGGGCGCCTTTTTGCCAAATTCAAACGACCGTTTCAAGTGAATCTTTGTAGTTTCTTGTCAAAGCCGCAGCCGTCCGGCGGGAGGAAGAAATTCACAATCAGAAATGTTACTATCGGGAGTCAAGTTATCGCACTGTGTAAAATTAAAATGTTTCTGGCTCTGACTACAGGTATTTCCATGGCGTCACCCTGGCACTCGCTGGTTTCCCGGAATATTTTTCTTGCCAGAACCCTGCTTGGGCAACTCGAGGGCAATGACAGCACCCCGGGGCGTGAAGCGCTGGTACACGGGGCTACCGAACTGGCACTGCGCGCAAGGAAACTGCTTCTGGTGATGATCGCCAGAATGTATCAGGACAAACTGGCTCGGCCAGACAACCTGGCTGAACTGGCCGAACTATTCGGAGAGGATATTCCGGAAACAGCAGAGCTGCTCCGGTTGGCCGGCGACGCAGGCAGCTGGTGGAACCATCTTGAACAACTTGAGCGGTATCAGGGCAACCCGCCCACGGCCAAAAAAACCGTGAGCAGCGACAATATCATTGCGGTTTCAGCGGAGACGGGCCCCGACAGGTCAAAGCAGGCGCTTGAGCAGACCCTGAATGCGATCAAACACTTTACCGACACCCTGGAGGAACGGCATAGCGAGTGGTAACACCAGCTACCATCACTATTATCCGTCACCCGGGGAACGAACTGAAAGGTTAGATGAATGTCACCCTCTTTCTTTGAAATAGTACAACTGAGCAACGGCGATTATGCACTTCGCCGGATCGACGACGACAGCGCACCACTGGTGAAAATCTCGTTCTCGGACGAAGCGCGGGAAATGATGGAAGACCGGGATATGAGCGTGGCCAAGGCCATGATCGCCGCCGGCATCGAAGCGGTTGGCAATGTCGCCCACGATATTGACTGGGAGGAAGACGAGCCAGACACTCATGAGATCCGGCCCTCCTATACACTTCACTGACTGGCTTTCTGCAGATCCGTCACCGCTGGCGCAATACAACGCCGTGACTGTTGCCCCTGGCAGACGCTTCTTCCAGTGACGCCAGGGCCTCACGCCCAAGCTTCCGAGTCCACATTACCACCGCATGACAGGTGCCTGCGCTCAGCGCCCGTTCGGCCAACTGCCGTGCCGGATAGTCCGGCGTGGACCTTAAAACCAGCAATTCACCGGCGACAATACCACGCATGGTCTGCCACTTGCTGACCAGGCTTTGGGGTGGGTCGATCCAGGCGAGCCAACGCTTTTCCTGGTTCAGCTGGGTCAGCATCGGCAACAACAGCTGGAAGTTCTCAACCTGCCCTTCCGGCAGGATGATTTCAGTCACGTTAGCGGTCGGCTGTGCCGGGCGCCCCCGGCTGGACGCCGCCCTGTCCAAATCATGGCTGCTGAAACCGGCAGCCTCAGGGCCGGCGAAACTGCCGCCTCCCAGGGAGTAAGCCATATTCTGGTTAAAGCTGAGTTGTTCCATGATACGCCTCATCTGCTTTTGAGCTTGGCCCTTCTGTGACTGGCACATTGCGGGCACTGCCGGAAATGTCCGGAAACCGGGCTATCAGTGAAGATCCGAACGCCGGATCACCCCCACTCCCAGACCTTCGATGAATAATTCCTGCTCCGTCAGGTCTACCTCAATCGGCGCAAATTCTTCATTCTCTGCGATGAGGTAGACCTTCGATCCTTCCTTGCGGAACCGTTTGACCGTCACTTCTTCGCCAACCCTGGCCACAACAATCTGGCCATTGTGAACGTCACTGGTGCTGTGTACTGCCAGCAGATCGCCGTCCAGGATGCCGATATCCTTCATGCTCATGCCGCGCACACGTAGCAGGTAATCCGCTGACGGCGAGAAGAATTCCGGCTGCAGGGTGCAGTGATCCTCTATGTGCTCCTGGGCGAGAATCGGACTACCTGCAGCAACCTGCCCTATGACCGGCAACCCGAGATCCGCCTCTGCTTCCGGCAGCCGGATACCACGGCTTGCCCCGGGAACCATCTCGATGGCCCCTTTTCTGGCCAGCGCCCTGAGATGCTCTTCAGCGGCATTGGCTGAACGAAACCCGAGTTCCGCGGCTATCTCGGCGCGGGTGGGCGGATATCCAGTCTCGTCGACGTAGCGGCGGATGATATCCAGTACCTGTGTTTGCCTTGCTGTCAGCTTCATGAGTCGGTGGCCCCGGTTAGTCCTGTTTTTATATACAGTGATTTGACTATATACAGTGTTTTATCCAGTGTAAAGTCCGTGCCCGCAATTTTTCCCCCGCGGCGGGCGGATTCGCCGTCGCCACGCGTTTGCACGGTGAATGACTGTGTTAAGGTAACGCTAACCCCTTGTGGAGACGCGTTAATGAGCAATCAATGCAGTATGCCGGACATCACCAGAACCGATGGCGGAAAAGAACGGAAAGTCGGCGTCGAGATCGAATTGTCCGGCCTAGGATACGAGGACCTCGTATCGCTGTCGTCAAGACTCCTGCGCGGCGAAGCAAAACCCGTGGCGCGCTATGTGTCGGAGATTGCCACCGATGTAGGCACGTTCACGATTGAGCTGGATTCAGACCCCATCAAGGATCTGGATCTCCAGGACCAGCGGTTACCGGAGTCGGTGCGGGAACTCGGGGGGCAGGCAATGAATGTGATAGACGCGGCTGCCGAGAAGATCGTACCCCTGGAGATTGTCAGCCCGCCAATACCTTTCGGTGAACTGGAGCGCATCGAAACGCTCTGTGATGAACTGCGCAAGGCAGGTGCCCTGGGCAGCCGCGAAGCACTCTACTACGCTTTCGGCCTGCAACTGAACCCGGAGCTCCCCAACCTGAAGCCATCAACCCTCGTGCGCTACCTGCAGGCCTTTGCCGCCCTGTACGAGTGGCTCAAGGCCAGGCATCAGATTGATTTCAGCCGCAAGCTCACCAGCTATATCGAACCCTGGAGCAGCACATATATCGATCTGCTGATTGCCGAAGATTATGATCCGGACATGGATCAGTTGATGAAGGACTACCTTCACTACAACCCTACGCGGAACAAGGCCCTGGACCTGCTTCCGCTGTTTGCTCACCTGAACAGTGATCTCCTGGCCCGTTATGTAAAGGATGAGCGCATCAAGAGCAGGCCCACCCTGCATTACCGTCTGCCGGATTGCGACATCGACAACCCGGGCTGGCACTTCTCCACCGTCTGGAACGATTGGGTCGTCCTGGAGCAACTGGCCGCCGACGCGGGTAACCTCGCAGCACTGGTGGAGGCGTTCCGCAACAGCCGAAAACTGAGCTTTCACAACCTCACCCACAGCTGGGTTGATACCTGCAGCCAGTGGCTGCGGTCCCGGAATTATGTCTGAGGCTGCCAAAGAAAAACCGGAACATCCCGGCCTCACCATCGGGATCAGCGGCCCCGCCCGGCGCAGCCTGGCACACCGGCTGATCAGTTTTGCCCTGCGTATGCATGGAGCCCGCACTCATTTCATCCGGCCTGGTTCCAGAGTGGACGTCTCCCTGCTTGATGGGCTGGTGCTTTCCGGCGGCACTCACGTTCACCCCTCCCGGTACGGGCAGACACCGCAGGTCACTGCCAACTACGACCCCCGCCGGGACGAAACCGATATACGTCTGCTCACCCGTGCCGAAGAGCTGAATATTCCGGTGCTGGGCATCTGCCGCGGCGCCCAGTTCATCAATATTTTCCGTGGCGGGTCGCTGTGCCAGAACGTGACGCCACTGCGGGTAAACACCCGTCATCGGCCACTGCTCCTGCCCATGCAGACGGTTCGGGTGGTCAGTGACAGCCGCCTGGGACAGGTCATGCGCAGCCCGGTGATCGGCGCCAATCGCATTCACAGTCAGTCCATCAAAAAGCTTGGCAGGCATCTGCGGGTGGTTGCGGTGGATAACGACCTTTTTGTGCAGGCAATAGAAAATACCCGCGGGCAATGGCTGATGGGCATTCAGTGGCATCCCGAATATCTGCTGTATCACGGTGGCCACCGACGCATATTCAGTCACTTTGTACAGGCAGCCGAGGAGAGAAAGCTGATAAGGCTGGATGAGCCAACAGACATGGAAGGCGCAGGTGAAGACCCACTTCAGAGCGGCAGATAGCGCTGCAACACCGCCTTGATTTCCCGTATTTCCCTGGCATCCCCGGGCAGGGCCTCCAGATGACGTGCGGCCCACTCTTTCAGTTGGTCCCGGGTCGTCACATAATGGGGATCGCTCCCGGTCAGCCTGAGCAGGATGTCACGCTCCCGGGGAGTCAACCTGACCTGATTATTGTGTAAAAGCATGGAGATACCACAATGTTTTCCACCGCCCATCGTTACCTGCTGACTGCCGCCACCCTGACACTCCTTCCCCTGGGGGTGATGGCCGGGGAAGTAAGCCTGAGCGGCCAGGCCTCGGTAAAGTATACGCCAGACAGCGCCCGACTGCAGTTTACCGCCAATGCCGAACACAGCCTGCCCGAGACGGCCACCCGGCGGGTGAATGAAAAAATGGAACAATGGCGGGACGGCATCAGCGATTTCCGTGACCAGCTCGATTCCTACAGTGATGCCTCGGTCAACCTTTACAGCCGCTCGGTGCCAACCCAGGAGCGCAGTCAGAAAACGGAGAAAATAGCGGTGGCATCGCAGACCGTGAGCTTCACCATTGACGACCTTTCGCTGCTGAACCCGATTCTGGCGCAGGCCCAGGAACTGGGCCTCGATTACAACCTGGGGCCGCACCACTTCTTCCACTCCGATGAGAGCAGTCTACGCAAGCAGGCACTGGCAGGGGCAATCGCCGATGCCAGGGCACGGTGCGAATTCGTCGCCAATGAACTGGACAAGCAGTGCGGTGAGGTCATCAATATCAACATTGATAATAACCACCAGCCGCCTGTTCCCATGATGGCGGAAATGCGTGCTTCATCCGCCCCCGTGTCCGAAACAGGGCCACGGGAGCTCACGTCCCGGGTCAGCGCTACTTTCGAACTTGAGTAACCGCCAGGGTCAGAAATCCCGGGTATAGAAAATATCCAGGGAAGCAGCCAGCCCACTGGCTGCTTCCAGGTAAAAATACCTGCCCAGATCATAGCGCAGCGCAACTGTAGTGATCGGCGAGAAAATACCCACCCCATAACGCAGGCTCAGCTCGTCAGTCAGGTAGCCGCTGGCAACCACGGCTGACTCTTCACCGCTACCCTCCGCTTCCAGGGTCAGATTCCGTATACCAATTTCTTCGCCCAGGCCCTGGGTTACCTTGTTGGCCTGGGTCAGGCCCAGGGAAATGGCCGCCCGGCTCATCTGCCCTTCGTCCCCCCTGCTCTGGGGTGCCCGTCCCAGAATCACATATGACAATGCGTCTGTCTGGGGCATTTCCGGCTCCGAAAAGACTTCAGTCTGGGGAGCGCTTACCGGTCCACTGAGCCGGATCCCCGCCACCACATTGTCTACCCGCCGGACTGCTTCAATGTCCAGATAGGGTTCCGTCAGGGGCCCCACGAACTGCAGCCTGGCTCTGCGCAGCTCCAGTTCCTGGCCGTAGGCTTCATACTGCCCGTCAATCAGTTGCAGGGCACCACGGGTATCCATGTCGTTGCCGATACGCAGGGTGCCTTCCAGATTGCCAGTAACTCCGAAACCGTCGAAGCTGACCTGGTCATCCCCCACCACAACCGTCACGTCCATATTCAGGGAGCGCAGGCCTTCCTCTTCCTGCTCCACACCCACAATCACTTCATCTTCCGATACGGAAACCGCCTGTTCAGGCAGCGCCCTGATCTCGATCTCACCGCGTGGAACTTCCAGCCGGCCCGTTATGCCCAGGTCACCGCTGCTGTAGCTGATGGTGAGATCCGGAACCAGCTCCACACGAGCGTAAGGGTCGTAGCTGAATGGCAGACGATCGCCGGTGAGATTGATCTCCACCGAGGGTTCGCCCTCCCAGTCCAGAGCCCCCTTGAGATTGCCGGTACTGCGCTCATTGCTGCGCCAGCGGCCCGACAGATCGGAGGAATACCCGTTCAACTCAAGGCTCACAACCATGTCTTCCAGCGGTATGGGCAGCCGTGGATCGGAAATTCGCCCTCCGGTCAGGGCAATTTCACCGCTGACGCCCGGCTTCAGTAACGGGCCGGAAAGCGAACCCTCGCCATTGAGCTCACCCTCGACCACCTCCAGCCCGGCAAAAACACCCGCCATCGCAATGTCCAGTCCCCGGACACGGAACTCGCCATCCACCTCCCGCTCACTGTCATCTGGATCGACCGCCATCGATACTGACAGGTCACCCAGTTCAGGTCCCTCCAGACGCACATCCAGTTCGGCCACTTCCGGCTGCAACCTGAGCCCGGTGGTGAAGGTGTCATACCCCAGTGCCTCCCACTCGTCCCCCACCATGACTTCAAACTCGCCCGAACCAGCGTCCACTGACACCTCACCATCCGGGCCCTCTTCGGTCATCGCCAGTCTGATATCCGCGTTCAGGAGTGCATCCCAGCGCAGGGTTTCCGGCAGCAACGGCGTCAGCGCGGTGGTCGGGAAGTTCTCTATCCGGTACGCGATATCCTGGGTTGGCAGCAGAGTCTGGTCTTCAGCACAGACTGACGCCTCCTGCCATCGCCAGCAGTGGCGGCCGAAGGTGAGCTTTCCGGTGTCTGCCAATTCCAGTGAGGCCGGCTCCGCCAGCGTCCATTGCTGATCCTGCCGGGGAATATCGATCCGCCCCTGTTCCAGTGCCCCCCGCCAGGCCTTCCAGTCGCCGGAGGCATCGCCCGCGAACACCAGCCCGAGTTCGGCTTCTTCATGAACTGCACCCACTTCCAGCCGATGATCATCCCGGGTACCGGACAGCCCCAGCGTCAGGGACTCCAGCAACTGTTCGCCGTACCGGAGCTCACTTGCCTGCACATCGGCGTCAACACTCAGCCCTTCGCCAAGTGACGCATTCAGATCCAGGCTGGCCAGGCTCAGTTCATCCTGCCACGCCAGATCGGTACCGGACACACTCGCCTCGCCCTGCGGCTGATCGGGCGTTCCCGACACCGACGCCGTTCCGCTCAGTGAGCCAGCGAGGCCCGGCAGGAAGGTTTCCGGCGACGGCACCTCCATCGCCAGGTTTCCGGCAATCTCGTTACCCCACTGGCCATTGCCGGTAATACGGTTGTCACCCACCTCCAGTTCCAGGCCGGATAACATCCAGGCCCCCGCGTCGCTGTTCAAGGCACCACGAATGATGGCGTCGTTGGCCTGCCAGTTTCCTGACAGATCCCAGTCCGCCTTTACGGATGGCGTGCCATCCGCCTCCATCCGCCCGCTGGTATTGACGTCACCATCAAGGCTGGCTTCCAGAGCCGGCAACCAGTAGCCCGGGTTGAAACCGTCCAGTTCCAGGCTTGCATCCCAGGCCAGCTGGTCGGCAAAGGCAACGCTGCCATGCCCCCCGAGAAATCCGGCACCTGTATTCACTCTCAGGCGGGTTACCTCCACGGATTCCATATCACCGTCAAGCTCCCCTGCCAGGTCTGCCTTTCCGAGCGGGCCGTCAACACTGGCGTCGACATTGGCCTGGTAGCTACCGGACTGGTACCGGATATCACCGTTCAGTTGCCGCAGGGAAACAGGGGGCTGGCCGAAATCCGGTATCAGGGTGTACCAGGGAAAGTCTGCCATCGCGACGGTGGCATCCACCCGGAAATCCTGCTGCCAGTCCATGCTTCCCGTCACCGAGGCCTCGCCGGTTTCGGCCTCATCCTCACCCGGCCCCGAAAGGGAGAGGTTCAGCTCGTCAACGCCAGAAGTCGTAATCAGCCCTTCCAGTGCAACCGCAATATCACCGGATGTGCCGGGCAGCGTCGTGCTGGAGTCAGAGCGGAAGCCGTCCTCAAGGCTCCCCTTCAGAGCAACCTCTGTGTTCTTCAGCTCCAGGGTTTCAGGCAGGCCCTCGGCGGGAACGAAGCTCGGGGACCTCACTGTCAGTCGTGCCGGCAGCGCACTGTCCAGGGGAGCCACACGGCCGGCCAGGGTGGCTTCCAGGTAACCACTGCTTTCACCCTGCACTCTCAGGTCCACGGCACTGCCGGACAGATTCAGGGCAAGTTTCCATTCGGGCCCATAGGGGGGAGGCAGGTTTATATCCGCATCCAGATTCAGAGGCCAGTCACCGCGGGTCTGTACCCGGCCGTCCCCGTCAATACGGATACTGTCCCGGACAAAGGTCAGGTTCTGCAGATGCCAGTCCGCGCCGGAACCTTCGGCCTGTAACTGCAACTGATCCCAGATTTTACCGTCGTTCACGGTGAAGGTGCCGAGGTTCACGTCCCTGACCGCCAGTCCAAGGGGAAGGTTTACGCCGGGGAGACTGATATCGCCACGCTCATCCTCCTGGTCACCGGACGGCTGTAGCGTGAGGTCGATGGATTCCGCCCGCAGGGATTCCAGGCACAGCTGCTTGCTGAAAAGGCAGGTGGGCGACCAGTCAACAACAGGTTCTTCCAGCACAAGTCCAACGCCGTAACCCTGCCATCTCAGCGACCGGGCCTGCCACTGCCCCAGCAGTGAGCCCTGACCCTGCTCCACATTCAGGCCGGGGATCTGGTCGATGACCCAGGCGGTTCCGGTTTCCGAGCGCAGGGCCAACAGCAGCACCCCCACCAACAACAGGGGCAGCAGAATGGCAATAGCCAGTGCGGTCAGCAGCCAGTTTCTCAGGCGGTTTGGATGCCGGGCCTTTGCCGTTGCCTCGTCGGTCATAGCTCGGGCCCCATGGAGAAGTGAACACGCCATTCACCTCCGAATTCGGAATCCAGCCCCTTGGCGATGTCAAGGCGCAAGGGCCCCACCGGGCTTACCCATCGGATACCAAGGCCGGCGCCGGTAGCCAGCGGATCCGCCAGGTCATCAATGGCATTGCCCTCATCAACAAATGCAGCCACCCGCCAGTTGTCGGCAAACTGGTACTGGTATTCGGCACTGCCAATCATCATGAAACGTCCACCAAGGGCAATATCCTCATCGTCCCGCGGCGACAGGGTTTCATAGCCATAACCCCGCACGCTCTGGTCACCACCGGCAAAAAAGCGCAATGACGGCGGCACGTCGGAAAAGCGGTTGGTTGCCACCCCGCCAAACTGGAAACGGGTCAGAAACCGGTGGTTGTCCGCCAGGGTAAACAGCCCCTTGGCAAGAAAGTTCACGTGAAGAATGTCCACGTTCGACAATGCCGCCCGATGGGAGCCGGTGACATCAAACTGAATCCGGTAACCCCTTGAAGGATCCAGGGGCGAATCCGCGTGTAGCTTGGAATAGCCCAGACCGGGCAATAACAGGCTGCTCTGCTCCGTATCGCCGTCACCGATACGAAAACGCTCCCCTTCCCAGCGGAGCGATGCCAGTTGCTGCCAGCCATCGTCAAGCTGGTGTTTCCATTGCTGGCCAAGGGTCAGCAATTCCGACTCAACGTCCTCGATATCTTCGCGCTGATAGCCTGCCGACAAACGAATGGAGTCCGTCATCGGCGGATCCAGCGGCAGTTCATACCAGGTACTCAGGTTCTGGCGCGGGGCCGAAAGCTCGGTTTCAACCCCACGACTGTGGCCCATGGGATTGATCCAGTGCTCCCGCCAGTTGCCCCGGAAACGCGGCCCCACGTCTGTGGAAAAACCGACACCCGCGGAAACGGATCGGGGCGGGCGAGTGGTCAGCCCGACCTTCACCGGGATCACGCCATCCTCGGCGCTGCCGGGAGAGGCATCAACATCCACACCGGAAAAATACCCACTGTTGGACAGGTCACTGTTGAGCCTGGCGATCTTGTCGGCATGAAAGGTTTCTCCCGGTTCAAAGCGAACAAAGCGTTCCAATAGCTGTTCTTCGAATCCATGGCCTTCCTCAAAACTGACCTTCCCCAGCCGGTATCGTTCACCACTGCGATAGATCAGGGTGATATCGGCTACTCTTTTTTCAGGGTCCACTTCCAGTTTCCGGGTGGTGAACTCACCGTCAAAATACCCCAGCCGACTGGCACGATTCTGGATTGTCTGGCGCAGCGCACTGTACTCGCCATGATTCAGTACATCACCTTCGGCCGGTTTCTGCGGCAGGGTTCCCATGAACTCGGAGTCTTCACGGGCCGCCCCCTGAATTTCAACCCTACGGGAGCCGACACGTACCGGCTCACCGGGCTCAACGGTAAGCACCAGGCGCGCAGGCTTCTCTTCCTCTCCGGGAGGCTCGATGACTTCCCACTGAATCACCGGGCTGTAGTAGCCGAGGGCGCGAAGGGCGTCCTGTATCTGGTTTTCCGCAGTATCGGCATAACGTCTCAGACTGTTGGCGCTGCGGCCTTCGACCTCTCCGATAAACGCTTCGGCATTGTCCTGCAAGCTCGGATAATCACCTTCAACCTGCACTTCCACCTGCTGTGCAAAAACCAACGCCGGCAAAGACCAGGCCAGAAGTGTGGCAATCAGGAGCCGGTGATAAAAACGGTACTCAGTGTGGAGAAGCATCCAGCAGCGTTACTTCTGTCAGCGTGAATTGAAGGGGCAAGACAACAGTCGGAGTTTACCGGCTAGAGGTGCGGATAATCTACGGCAATTGGCCATCTTGCCCTCCCGTAATGTAAGGCGCGCCAATGGCGCCGATCCCGCCCGGGCCCATGATCAGCATACAACGACCGCCCCCTGCTCGCCCGAAAACGGGAGAAGCAATGCGTAAAACAGGAGAGAACAGATGACACGGGATCCCATGGGCTTCGCCCTGTCCATGATGAACAGGCTTGCCGCCAACCCGATGCTGGACCGTCTGGGGCTTCGCACCCCACTGGAAAGAACCGCTTACCACGGAACCCGGACCGGCTTTCGCACACTCGCATTCGCCGGTAGGGAGTTCAGGCGGGTCAACAACTGGTTGCCCAGAAAACGGCTGCCCATCCGCTCTCGTTCCGAACTGTTCGATCTTTCACTCAGCGACGACCAGCGCATGATCACCGATCTTCTCGGCCGGTTTGCCCGGGACGAAATCCGACCCGCAGCAGAATCCGCCGATGAACATGGTGACATCCCGGAGGGCGTCTCCAGGGCAGCAGCCGAACTGGGCTTGCCGTTGTACGCCGTACCGTCAGAATTCGGAGGCGTTGCGGAACAGCAGTCACCGGTGACCAGCTTACTGATCGCCGAACAACTGGCCTGGGGAGATATGGGCCTTGCTACCGGCCTCCTTGCGCCGTTCAGCGTCGCCCAGGCCATTACCCGCTGGGGAACGGGCGAACAGCAAAGCCGCTACCTGCCAGCGTTCTGTGAGGACCAGCCACCGGTAGCCACCATCGCCATTGACGAACCGTTTCCACTGTTCAACCCCTACAAGCTGCAAACGACAGCCCGGGAGACGGATAGCGGTTATACCCTGAGCGGCCTGAAAAACGGCGTTGTGCGCGGTTCGGGCGCCGATCTCCTGCTCATTGGGGCCGAGCTCCACGGGCAGCCAAGACTTTTTATTGTGGAGTCAGGCACACCGGGTATCAGCGTGAAAGGCGACCCGGCAATGGGGATCCGGGCCTCGGGCGCCGCCCGGATACTGCTGGAAAATGTGCAGCTGCCGCCTGACGCCCTGCTTGGAGATGACGACTTCGACTACCAGGGATTCCTCGATTGCGGCTCGATACTCCGATGCGGGCTCGCCATCGGCACCGCCCAGGCGGTTCTGGACTATGTGATTCCCTACTGCAACGAACGGGAGGCCTTCGGCGAACCCATCAGCCATCGCCAGTCCGTGGCGTTCATGATCAGTAACCTGGCCATCGAAACCGACAGCATGCGCATGCTCACCTGGCGCGCCGCCAGCCGGCTGGAACAGGGCCTGCCGGCTCACCGGGAAACAGCGCTGGCACGATTGCTGTGCAACGAGAAAGCGATGGAGGCCGGCACCAACGGCGTGCAATTGCTCGGTGGCCATGGCTTCGTCAAGGAACACCCCGTCGAACGCTGGTACCGGGACCTGCGCTCCGTGGCCACCCAGAACGGTGGCCTGCACGCCTGACAGCCCTTCCCCCCAATCAAAGTGAGCAGCACGACATGAACCTTGAAATACCGAAAAAATTTACTCCGCTGATCAACCAGGCCCAACAGGTTGCCCGGGAGGTATTCCGCCCCATTTCCCGTAAATACGACCTGGCAGAGCACGACTATCCCAGGGAACTGGACTTGTTCGCCTCCATTATGGACGGCATGAACGACGGCGCGGCGGATGGCGGCACCGGCGCCGGGAAACTGGCCCGCACCGACAGCAATGGCGAAGCCGGCAACCGCAATGGCACCAACATGAAAACCGTCCTCGGGCTGACCGAGCTGTGCTGGGGCGACGTGGGCCTGGCCCTGTCCATCCCCCGCCAGGGCCTGGGCAACTCCGCCATCGCCGCCGTCGCCAACGACGAACAACTGGCCCGCCTGGGCAAGACCTGGGCCGCCATGGCCATCACCGAGCCCGGCGCCGGCTCCGACTCCGCTGCCATCCGCACCACCGCCACGGAAGACGGTGACCACTATGTTATCAACGGTGAAAAAATCTACGTCACCGCCGGAGAACGCGCCGACGCTGTTGTAGTCTGGGCAACCCTGGACCGCAGCAAAGGCCGCGCCGCCATCAAATCCTTCGTGGTAGAGAAAGGCACCCCCGGCATGACCGTGGAACGCCTCGAGAAAAAACTCGGCATCCGCGCCTCCGACACCGCCGCCATCCGCTTCGACAACTGCCGCGTACCAAAAGCAAACCTGTTGGGTGACCCGGACATCAGCGTCGAAAAAGGCTTTGCCGGCGCCATGCAAACCTTCGACAACACCCGCCCGGTCGTCGCCGGCATGGCCATCGGCGTTGCCAGCGCCGCCCTGCAGAAAACCCGGGAACTCATCGCCCTCACCGGCACCGACCTGGACTATCACCACCAGACCTGGACCCAACCCGCCGTCACCCGCGAACTCCAGCTCATGGAAGCCGAACTCGAAGCCGCCCGGTTACTCACCCTGCGAGCCGCCTGGATGGCCGACAACGGCCTGCCCAACTCGAAGGAAGCCTCCATCGCCAAAGCCAAAGCCGGTCGCGTTGGCAACACCATCACCCTGCGCTGCGTGGAACTCTGCAGCAGCCTTGGCTACGGCGAAACCGAACTGCTGGAGAAATGGGCCCGGGACTCCAAAATCCTCGACATCTTCGAGGGCACTCAGCAGATCCAGTTGCTGATCATCGCAAGAAGATTACTGGGCAAGTCGTCGGCGGAGCTGAAATAGGCTAACCTGTGAAAAGTACCAGTAGAATCAGGCTTATAGCGAGAGAGAACAGCACGATGCCTGGCGCGAGTTTCGGGCGGGGCCTCCCCAGACCGTGCATTGCCATGGATGGCAATGCCGAGCCCCCATGGATGGGTTCACGGCGTGTCTGGGGAGGCCCCGCCCGTAACTCGCCAGCACCCAACCAAGCAGTCCTGGACCGATGAATGCTGAAAGTAAACCGAGAAAACCTGAAAACCAGCCACCAACTCATCTGGTTCGTCATAGACTTCCTGATGCTGGGCCTGCTCATCATCAACCTGGCCTTCATCATCTTCGACTCTGTCTACAACTTCGTCGCCATCCAGAACATGCTGGCCGAAAACGCCCCGGCCATCAAAGAGCTTTACCACCCCATCCACGAAAACTTCATCTTCTACGACCTCATCTTCGTCAGCATCTTCCTGACCGAGTTTGTGATTCGCTGGGGCTATGCCATCAAGGCAAAGGTCTATGACCGATGGTATTTTTATCCATTTATCCACTGGTATGACATAGTCGGCTGCATTCCCGTCGGGAGCTTCCGCTTCCTGCGGATTTTGCGCGTAATCTCCATTGTTTACCGCCTGCATCAGTACAAAGTCATCGACTTCACCCAGACCCGGACCTTCCAGTTCTTCAACTTCTACTACGAAGCCTTTATGGAAGAGTTGTCCGACCGGATCGTCATCAAGGTACTTTCAGGCGCCCAGGAAGAAATCCGCCGGGGTTCTCCCCTGTTCGATCGTATCCAGAACGACATCCTCTACCCCCGAAGGGAAATGCTCTCGGACTGGATATCGCAACGCGTGGCGGAAGCAGCGCAGGAAGGCTACGTGCCCAATCGCGGTGCCCTGCGCAGTTATCTCGAGACCCGCGTCGACAACGCCCTAAAGCAGAACCTGGAACTGTCGCGCCTGAAATACCTGCCCGTGGTCGGGCCGACCATCCAGGAAACCCTGGAAGACGCGGTGGGGGACATTGTCGCAAACGTGATTCACCAGATACTGGAAGACCTGGCGTCAGCCTCCAACCATGCCTTTGTTGAAGACATCGTGAACGTATTCCTTCCCTCTCCGGATGAAAACGGCAACCAGGAAGCACCCAACGAGGCGCTGATCAACCTGATCATCGAGATACTGGATGCCGTCAAATCCCAGGTAAAAGTCAAACACTGGCGCAGCGAACTGCCCTGACCTTCCGGCCCAGGACCAACGAGGAAACCATGAATCCACTGCATTACCGCCCTGCCACCGAACTTGTTAGCGACCTCAAGAACGGCAAGCTAACAAGCATGGAACTTACCCGTGCTTTTCTGGAAAGGATCCACCAGCACAACGGCACCATCAATGCGGTTGTGACACTGGACGAAAAGAAAGCCATGGAACAGGCCCGGAAGGCCGATGAAGCCCTGGCGCGGGGTGGCCCCACAGGCCCTCTCCACGGCCTGCCACTGACACTGAAGGATACCTGGGAAGTGGCGGGGATGGCCTGCACTGCGGGCGCACCTGCGCTGAAAAATCACCTCCCGGAAAAGCATGCGGATGTCGTCAAACGCCTGGTAGACGCCGGTGCCATTATCCTGGGAAAAACCAACGTTCCCGTCTACGCCACCGACCTCCAGAGTTACAACAAGCTCTTTGGCGTCACCAACAATCCCCACAATCCGGCGCATACCCCGGGTGGGTCTTCAGGTGGCGCCGCCGCGGCCCTGGCAGCCGGGATGACTCCCCTGGAAGTGGGCAGCGACCTGGCCGGCTCCATCCGCACGCCAGCCCACTTCTGCGGCATCTTCGGCCACAAGCCCTCACGGGCGCTGGTCTCGTTCAGGGGCCATATTCCTGGGCCGCCGGGTACCGAATCCCGTCCTGACCTTGCCGAGGGTGGTCCCCTGGCCCGTTCCGCGAGCGACCTGGAGTTGCTGCTGAAGGTGATCGCCGGCCCCGGAGAGAGGGAGCGCACCAGCTGGCAGCTGGCCATGGCGCCGGCAGCCATTGACTGCCTGGAACAGGCCCGGGTTGGGCTCTGGCTGAAAGACCCCCTGTGTCCGGTAGATGATGAATTGGTAACCGGCTACCAGCAACTGGGCCAGGACCTGGAAAACCACGGCGCGTTAGTGTCCGAAGCACACCACAACCTGTTGAACCTGGAACACATTCTGCCGGTTTATTTCAATCTTCTGGGCAGCCTGCTGAGCACCTCCCTGAAACCGGCCCAGCGCCGACAGATGAAGTGGATAGCCCGGCTTGAAAAATGGCTGCCCCTGTTCGGGCCGGTTACAGCGTTCATGGGTGAATACGGCCGTGGGGTGAATCAACCGGTCTATCAGTGGATGGCCTGGAACGAAACCCGGGAGAAAATGCGGGCTGAAATCATGTCGCTGTTTGAAGAATTCGATGTTCTGCTGACCCCGGTTACGCCCACCACGGCCATCCGCCACGACCACAGCCACCCGGTCTTCAAACGACGAATTACCGTGGCTGGCCAACCCAGGGCCTATATGGACCAGTTCTGCTGGATTGCCCTTGCCACACTCCTGGGCCTGCCGGCAACCTCGGTACCGATTGGCAGAACGAAGGAAGGTCTGCCATTTAACGTGCAGGTGATCGGGGCGCCGGGAATGGATCTGACCACCATCCGGTTCGCGGAGCTGCTGGAAGCAGACGGGCTTGCCGGCTTCCAGCGCCCACCAGATCTCAGCCGTTAACCAGGAAGTGCACCCAGATACTGGCTCCATAGCCCAGGGCGATCGCCGGTGTCCACTTCAGGTGGCTGAGGAAGGTATATTGCCCTCTCGCCTGCCCCATAAGGGCGACACCTGCGGCTGAACCTATCGACAACAGGCTACCACCAACACCGGCCGTCAGGGTTACCAGCAACCACTGGAAGTCCGGCATTGCCGGGTTCATGGTCAATACCGCGAACATCACCGGGATATTGTCGACCAGTGCCGAAATCACCCCGATCATGACATTGGCGAGAGTGGGGCCCAGGTCGCCATAGAGTGTGGCGGACATCATGCCCAGGTAACCGATGAAACCCAGCCCGCCAACAGCCATGATGACTCCGTAGAAAAAGAACAGCGTGTCCCATTCCGAGCGGGCAATGTGGGAGAACACATCAAAGGCACGACGACCTTGCGTCCGGTCCCCGGAGCTGTCTCCGGGAGGTGTTTCAAAGCTTTCGTTCCAGTGGTACTCCTCGTGGCGCTTGAGGTAGAAACCAAATACCTTCAGGTAACCCAGCCCCGTCATCATTCCGAATACCGGAGGGATATGCAGGAACTGGTGGAAACTGATAGCGGTGACGATGGTCAGCAGAAACAGGCCGCAGATCACCAGCCCGCCCGGACGAATGACATTATCGTAGAACTCCGGCGAGGCCGGCTGGCCCTTTGGCAGGGCAAAATGCATCAGCACAGCCGGCACGAGGAAGTTCACCATCGAGGGCAGCAGCAGGAGGAAAAAATCCTGGAACGGAAGAATGCCTTTCTGCCAGACCATCAACGTGGTGATATCACCAAACGGGCTGAATGCGCCCCCCGCATTGGCACCGACCACGATATTGATACAGGAAAGCGAGACAAAAGCCGCGCTGTCACGGCCCACCGCCATCACCACCGCGCACATGATCAGTGCCGTGGTCAGGTTGTCCGCCACCGGCGAGATACAGAATGCCAGGACACCGGTAATCCAGAACAGACGCCGGTAACCGTAACCCTTACCCAGCAGCCAGATCCGTAACTGATCGAAAACGCCGCGCTCAAGCATGGCATTTATGTATGTCATCGCCACCAGCAGGAAGAAAAACAGTTCAGCGTATTCCAGGAAATTGTGGCGGATCGCCTCTTCGACTTCGCCATTGGCTCCCGCAACCCGATAGGTAATGGCCACCAGCACCCAGATCAGTCCTGCGGCAATCAGCATGGGCTTGGACTTGCGCAGATGGATCCGCTCCTCCAGCATCACCAGAACGTAAGCCAGCCCAAAAATCGCCAGCGCCAGATAGCCTACCGGATGGTCAACAAGATTCATGGAATCAACTCCAGTTCACGACGAATTTCATCGGCCGTTGGCCGCAACTGAGGGAGTCCCTTGCCAGCGCGTCTCTGGCCCAGGTAATACAGAATCGGCGATGCGATAAAAACCGAGGAACTGGTGCCAATCACGATGCCGAACAGCATGGGTAATGCAAAGCTGGATACCGCCGCTCCACCGGCAATGCCCATGGGCAGCAGAGCCAGGAAGGTGGTTACCGAGGTGAACACGGTACGGGTCAATGTGGAGGAGATACTCTCGTTGAGTAGCTCCAGCATTGGCCGCTCCGGGGCGATTCGCATATTTTCGCGGATGCGATCGAATACTACCACCTTATCGTTGACTGAATATCCCATCAACGCAAGCATCGCAGCCACTGCCGTCAGGTTGAACTCCACGCCGGCCAGGGCAAAGAAGCCAATGGTCTTGGTGAGATCCAGGGCAATGGTCAGTACGGCCGCCCAGGCGAAGTGAGACTCAAAACGGAACCAGAGGTACGCCAGCATGCCGGCGCCCGCCAGCAGAATGGCGAGGATCGTGGCATCGCTGAAACTGCCGCTGACTTTCGGGCCCACCATGTCCACTTTCGGAAACTCGGCACCGGGCTCCAGTGAAGTAACCGCGGTTTTGAGCCATGCCACCTGCTCCGCCGTCGCACCGGGAGCGCCCTGCTCTGCCGGCAGGCGGATCAGGAAACGACCGTCAGCGCCAGCCTCCTGAATGGAGGCGTCTTCAAGATCTTGCGCCTGCAGGGTGGCGCGCAATTGGTCCACGGTAACCCCCTGGGCCCGCACGTCCACTACCGTACCGCCGGTAAAATCGACACCGTATTTCAGCCCGGGCTGCACGAACAGGGCAATGGCCGCAACGGAAAGCACCGCCGACACCATAAGCCCCATCACCCGGCCACGCATGAAATTCACACCGCGTTCACCGAGTTGGTCCAGCCAGGCATTGCCGGAAATCACCAGCGCCTCCCGTTCATGGCCCCGGATACGCCACTCCATGATCAGGCGGGTGACGGCAATCGCCGTAAACAGCGAGGTCACCAGGCCGATGCCTATGGTGACAGCAAACCCCCTTACAGGGCCGCTGCCAAACAGGAACAGCAGGCTGACGGCAATCAGGGTGGTAAAGTTGGAGTCCAGAATCGTGCTGTAGGCCTTGCCGAAACCTTCACGCAGGGCCATCCACGCCGGCTTGCCGCGACGGGATTCCTCGCGGATACGTTCGTTGATCAGGATATTGGCATCCACCGCCATGCCGATGGTGAGGATGATTCCGGCAATGCCCGGCAAGGTCAAGGTCGCCCCCAGCAGGCTCAGTATCCCGAAGACCAGGCCAATGTTCACCGTCAGCCCCACACAGGCAATCAGCCCCCAGCGACCATACAGGCCCACCATGAAAGCAATCACCATGGCCGCACCCAGCAAACCGGTGGTCAGCCCCATGGCGATGGCATCACTGCCCAGGTCCGGGCCAACGGTGCGTTCTTCCATCACATGCAACGGCGCCGGCAGGGCGCCGGCCCGCAGCAGCAGGGCCAGATCACTGGCTTCCCTGGTGGTAAACGCGCCACTGATCTCACCACTGCCACCACCGATCACGCTGCGAATCACCGGGGCGGTAATCACTTCGCCATCCAGCACGATCGCCAGGGGACGACCGATGTTGTCCCGGGTCATGTCCCCGAATATTTGCGCACCTTCATCGTCCAGCTTGAAGTTGACCACCGGTTCGCCGGTATCCGGATTGAACGCCAACTGGGCATCGCGAATGTGCTCGCCGGCCATGGCAACCCGCTGCTCGAGCCTGTGCTGCCTGTCGTCCTGGGCGTCCGGCAGGGTGATCACGGGAATATCGTCCCGCGACGTCTGCCGAGCAGCCCAGTGAAAGGTCATTTTCGCAGTGATACCCAGCAGCTCACGAATCTCGCTGGGGTCGGCAACGCCCGGCATCTGCACCAGGATGCCGTCACTGCCCTGGCGGGTGATACTGGGGTCCACAAGTCCGGTTTCGTCCAGGCGCCGCCTGACCACTTCCAGGCTGCGCTCCACCGCATCCCGGGCAATGCTCTCCCGCCAGGGCCCGGTCAGGGTCAACACCAGGCGCGTACCATGCAGGTCAACGTCAAACCGGCGCGTGCCATCCGGCGTTTCCGTAGCCAGCGCCCGGGCAAGGCTGGCCGCTTCGGATACCCTGTCAGCCTGGCGTACCGGCAGCTCGATTCCCGCATCGGTCATCTGGGCACGGCCGTAGCGAATACCCGCCTCACGGAGGGACTCGGTCAGCTCATCGGCAACCGTTTCATATTCGGTCGCAACCAGTTCCTGGATATCCGCCTCCAGGAGCAGGTGTGAACCACCCTGGAGATCCAGGCCCAGGCAAACAGTATTCTCCAGATACCAATCGGGCAGTTCTCCGGACAATTTATGGGGCAGGATATTTGGTAATGCGCTCAGCAAGCCAAGCACAATCACCAGACCGTAAACTACGGCTCGTGAACGCAGAGATTTCATGGGGTAACCCTCAGGAACGCCATCTATTTGGATTGACTGTTCCCACGGAACAGCCGTAAACAGGGGAGGATTACGCCAGAGGAGGAGCCCTGGGCAGTGGGCGCACAAAAGCACGGCACGGACCCGGGCCATTGCATACCGGGACGACAAAGAGAGCCTGGACAGCGTCGTCGGCGCCAGAATCCGGGGGACCAGCAGGCAGCCCGTCAGGACCATCATGATCGTTTCCGGAGCCGGCCATGGTGGCGACAAAGGTCCTTTCCACGCGGATTTTCTCGACGTGAGGCGCCAGTGCATGCTGCTGGAGTTCGGTGAAGGCGCGGGGATCAGCAAGGCTTCCTGGAGATAACAAGCCAGTGCTGCCGGAAACGATGATAAACAGCATCAGTATCAATGACAGGGAGGCAACTGGCGTCGCTTTTGCCCACTGATAGTCGATTTTTGCTGCGCTCATTGCCATGTCCCTCAGGCCCGGATATAAGTCTGGGGCCGGGCTGGATCTCCGTCAACTGAATCCTGATCCGGAAGGGGAAACTACCTAGATTCAGGGATTCACGCGTAGCCTGGCTTTCGATAAACTTGCGATGTTTCCACTACCACAAGGTTGTTATGACACTCCTGATCGCATTCGCGGTACTTTCTATTGCCTTTTCTTTTCTCTGTTCGATCCTTGAAGCGGCACTGCTATCAATCACGCCCAGCTACATCGCGTCGCTGAAGAAATCGAACACGACACTGTTCAAGCAGTTGCGCAAACTCAAGGATGAGATTGATGACCCGCTGGCGGCCATTCTGACCCTCAATACGGTTGCCCATACCGCCGGTGCGACTGGCGTCGGGGCCCAGGTAGCCGTGGTCTTCGGCCAGGCCTGGGTCGGGGCAGCCTCGGCAGTCATGACCCTGGCCATCCTGATTCTCTCGGAAATCATTCCCAAGACCATTGGCGCAAAGTACTGGAGAAGCATCGCCCCTATACTGCCGGCGTTCCTGCGCACCATGGTTCTTATACTGCTGCCTTTTGTGTGGCTGTCAAAACAGGTAACAAGGCGACTCACCCCGGGCGATGCCGATACGGATATCCGGGCAGAGATCAGTGCGCTCGCTGAGATAGGGCGTGATCAACAAGCGCTGGATGAAGACGAGCGCAGAATGATCCAGAATGTCCTCCGCTTTCACGAGATCAAGGTCAGCTCTGTCATGACACCTCGCACGGTGTGCAAAACCATCACTCCGGACACCACCCTTGAGCAGTTCAGGGAAAAAACCCGGTCAGCACCGTTCTCGCGGTATCCCATTATCGATTCGGAGGGGGAAGCCCTAGGTTATATCCATAAATCAGACCTGATCAACCTGCAACCTGGCGCCTCCCTCATGGACAACCTGCGCCAGATAAAGAAAATCAAGGCAAACACCAACATCGAGTATGTATTTTCGGAAATGCTCAGGGAACGGCAGCACATGGCCATGGTCTACGACGAGCTCGGCACCTGGCTCGGCGTGGTGACTCTGGAAGACATCCTGGAAACCCTTCTGGGCACTGAAATCATGGATGAGACCGACAACGTATCGAACCTGCGTCGCTACGCCAAGCAGCGCTGGAGCAGGAAGCTGCGAAAGGATACGAGCAAAGCCTAGCTTGGCCAGCCTTTTGCTGCGACAGAAATAAAAAAGGCAGATCAGTCACGTACTGATCTGCCTTTTCTGTATGGTAGCGGGGGCTGGATTCGAACCAACGACCTCCGGGTTATGAGCCCGACGAGCTACCAGACTGCTCTACCCCGCATCAAACTGGCTGTTGCCAGGGAACCCCTGATCAACGAGGTGAGAATGGTACGGGTAGAAACCGTGACTGTCAAAGGAAAAAATGAATTTTTCCGGATACTTATCGCTCCAGTATCGCGGTCACCCCCTGCCCGCCTGCGGCGCAGATGGAGATCAGCCCGCGGCCGCTGCCCTTCTGTTCCAGCAGCTTCGCCAGAGTGGCGACAATACGCCCTCCGGTAGCCGCAAAGGGGTGTCCGGTGGCAAGGCTGCTGCCCTTGATATTCAGCTTGCTGCGGTCAATGCTGCCCAGGGGTTTGTCCAGCCCCAGCCGATCCTTGCAGAAAGCCGGGTCTTCCCATGCCTTGAGGGTGGAAAGCACCTGCGCGGCAAAGGCCTCGTGGATTTCGTAGAAATCGAAATCCTGAAGCGTAAGCCCGGCTTTTTCCAGCATGCGTGGCACGGCATAGGCCGGCGCCATCAGCAGGCCCTCTTTCTTGTCCACAAAATCCACAGCCGCCACTTCAGAGAAGGTCAGATAGGCCTTGATCTCCATATTATTGGCCTTGGCCCACTCCTCACTGGCCAGCAGCACACAGGAAGCACCATCGGTCAGCGCCGTGCTGTTGGCTGCGGTCATGGTGCCATTGTCCCGATCAAACACCGGCTTGAGGGTCGCCAGCTTCTCCAGCGTGGTGTCCGGGCGCAGAATGTTGTCTTTCTCCAGGCCGGCCAGGGGGGTCATCAGATCCCTGAAGAATCCCTCCTCGTAGGCCGCGGCCAGTTTCTGGTGGCTTTCATAGGCCAGTTTGTCCTGCTCGTCGCGGGGAATCGACCATTCGTGGGCGGTAATCTGGCAGTGGCCACCCATGGACAACCCGGTTCTGGGCTCGCCGTTCTGAGGAATCTCCGGCTTCAGGTGCCCTGGGCGGAAACGGCTGAGAACCTTCAACCGCTCACCGGTGGTTCTGGCACGGTTCAGGTCCAGCAGAATATCCCGCAAGCCTTCACCAACACCAATGGGCGCGTCGGATGTGGTATCGGTACCACCGGCAATCCCGCACTCGATCTGCCCCAGGGCGATCTTGTTGGCCACCAGAATAGCCGCCTCCAGGCCGGTTCCGCAGGCCTGCTGGATATCGTAGGCCGGGGTTTCAGGCGCCAGGCCACTACTGAGGGCGGACTCGCGGGTCAGATTGAAGTCCCTTGAGTGCTTGATCACAGCGCCGGCAACCACCTCGCCCACACGCTGCCCCTGCAGGCCAAAGCGATCGACCAGCCCCCGCAGGGCAGCGGTCAGCAACTCCTGGTTGCTGACCTTGCTATAGGCCGTATTGGAGCGGGCGAAGGGAACCCTGTTACCGCCAATCACTGCAACCCGGCGAACGCCACTTCCGGAGGCCGCGGTCTTTTTCGGTGCCGTGGTTTTCTTTTGGGTGCTTTTCGGTGCCTGTGCCATGATGGTGTCCTGTTTGAACGAGTGTATTCATTGCGTTGCAGTTTAGCGCCGGGGGGGCCTGGCTCATTGGCATCCCTGACAACAACAGGGGAGCGTTGAGTCAATCCAAAAACGGCCCGATTCTTTAACCTGTACGCCGATATTCGTCTTGCAAAAGGAAAATGCCATGTCTGATCTTTATCTCAAATTCGTCAATACCCCGGTGGGCAAAACCACCGCCCAGACACTCGGGCTGCCCTCCCCCGTGCCGCTGAAACGCTGGAAACGCGCTGACCAGCCATTTATCGAGGGCGATGTACTGATCGGTGCCGCCAATGGCAGCAAGGCCATTGGCGCTGTTGCCAGCCTGCTGGGCGCAAGCCCGGCAAACCTCTTTCATGCCAGTGCTGTGAATACTCTGACCGATTCTGCCAAAGGCGGCAATAAAGCAGAGCCACTGCCCCTGGACGCCGACATCGAACGGAAATTCTCGGCGCTGGTATTCGATGCCACCGGTATGAAAGACACCACTGACCTGAGAGCGCTTTACGACTTCTTCCACCCTACCATCCGCAAGCTCGCTGGCAATGGCCGCGTTCTGGTGATCGGCCAGAACCCGGCCACCTGCCGCCAGCCGGCGAAGGCAGCCGCCCATCAGGCGCTGGAAGGTTTCGTTCGCAGTGTGGGCAAGGAAGTCGGCAAGAAGGGCGCCACCGCGAACCTGCTGTGGATAGCGCCTGGCGCGGAAAAGCAGCTGGACTCCAGTTTGCGCTTCTTCCTCTCTGCCCGGTCAGCCTATGTGTCCGGACAGGTCGCCCGCATCAGCAAGTCCACCGATGCACCGGCAACCAATCCGGTGGCGCCGCTGACAGGAAAAGTGGCACTGGTAACCGGTGCTTCGAGAGGCATCGGCGCGTCCATTGCGCAAACGCTGGCCCGGGACGGTGCAACGGTCATCGGTCTGGATATTCCGCCGGCCATGGAAGAGCTGCAGAAAGTCACCGACGCTATCAAGGGCAAGGCCCTGGCCTGTGACATTACCGATGAAAGGGCACCGAAGCAGATTGCAGACTTCGTGCAGGAGCACTTCGGCGGCATTGACCTGGTTATTCACAACGCCGGCATCACCCGCGACAAAACCCTGGGCAACATGCCGGAGCACTTCTGGGACATGACCATCGCCGTGAACCTGACGGCGGAGGAACTGATCGACGAGGAACTGATGCACCGGGAACTGCTGCGGGAGAACGGCCGCATTGTGTGCATTTCATCCATCAGCGGCATTGCCGGCAACTTTGGCCAGACCAACTACTCCACTGCCAAATGCGGCGTGATCGGCTATGTGGAAGCCATGGCAAAACAGGTGAAGAACGGCGTAACCATTAACGCCATCGCCCCCGGCTTTATCGAAACCCAGATGACCGCCGCCATGCCCATCACCATCCGCGAAGCCGGACGGCGCATGAACAGCCTTTCCCAGGGTGGATTACCAGTAGACGTGGCGGAAGCCATTGCGTGGTATTGCAACCCGGCATCGAACGGTGTGAATGGAAATGTGGTCCGGGTTTGTGGGCAGTCGTTGATCGGCAAGTAAGAAGGGTGTCGAGGTAAGGGTGTCGGATTGGGAGTCGTGGTGTCGGATTACGGCTGCGCCTAATCCGACCTACGGGGCTACGCCATTGTCGGCATCCGTGCCCCGTAGGTCGGATTAGGCGCAGCCGTAATCCGACGACCCAGAGCACCTGGATTGCGACAAAATAACAAGGGGAAAAATGGTGGGTGGTACTGGGATCGAACCAGTGACCCTCGCCTTGTAAGGGCGATGCTCTCCCAGCTGAGCTAACCACCCGGGAATAAAAATGGCGGAGCGGACGGGACTCGAACCCGCGACCCCCGGCGTGACAGGCCGGTATTCTAACCAGCTGAACTACCGCTCCGCATCAATCCCGGCCTGAACGGCCTCAGGGATCTGAAACCGGGCGGGGTGGCCCGGCGATGCTGAAAAGTGGTGGGCGGTACTGGGATCGAACCAGTGACCCTCGCCTTGTAAGGGCGATGCTCTCCCAGCTGAGCTAACCGCCCACTTTCGCAGCGCACTGGTGATTCAGCGTTGCTGTCTCAACCAAGTGAGACGCGCATTTTAAGCATTTGTCTGGCGGTGTCAAATTTTTTCCGGGATTTTTCTGAACAATCCCGCAAGCCCTTATAAAATGTGCACTTTCTGATCAGGCCTGTTTGTTACCGGAAGCCTTTTTGACACCCTCAACCACCTTGAGCTTCGTACTTTTCTGGCCCGCCTGCCGCGCCTTTCGGTGGAGCGACATCTCGCTGACACGGTGTTTGCGATCCTCCGGCAGGGCACGCTCCGCCAGTGAACAGTTCAGATGCTCGAGCCGCTTTCTGAGGTCTCCCGAAAGCCTGCGAAATGTGTGTTGCATTGAATCCTTCAGCGACATGTTTCCGCGACCCTGTTTTACCTGACGTCCTACAGTCTAGTAACAGTCACCGAAAACCACAATTCACCAGAGGCCACTTCAGGCCTCAGAAAATCCACCAGCCGCCACCGCCCTCTTCTTCCTCGCGCCGTTTACGCTCCTGCTCAAGGGCCGCATAATCCTGCTCAAGCTCTCTCAGCTTGCGGTCACTCTCCAGCGGCTGGGTCGGACCACCCCCGAAAGGCCAGTACCAGGGCGCCTCTTCATATTTCCCTTCTGCCTTCAGGCGCTCGATTTCTTCCTCACGCTCCTCTTCCAGCAATGCCAGATCACGCTCGTAATCGCCGTCCTCGTTGACCTCTACAATCGAGACCGCGGCGTGATTGGGCGCCAGCAGGTCGCTGTTGAGAAAACGCGTGGAAACAATCTCGTCAGACTGCATGGCATACTCCCGCGTGACCAGTTGCAAGTCACCTGACGTCAAAGGGTGATCTTCGGCCAGTTCAGGATGGGTGCTCTCGGGCTCTTCCAGTTCGTTGTAGCGCAGGTAATAGATCTTGCCCGGCTCTACCTTCAGGTTGGCATCGGCAATCAGGCTGAGACTGAAGGAGTTCAGCCCTTCAAGCCCCAGCAACGGCCGGCGTATGGCAATGTGGCGCTCGCCGGGGGCCACTTCGAGCCAGGTGAAACTGTCGTTGCGGATATTGAAGTAGTGGTTGTCGTCGATGTAGACACTGGGGGCTTCTATTTCATCCGCCGCCCACTGCGAGTGGGTGCGATAGAAATACAGAACCGCGTTGCTGCGATCCCACTGATCGTTATCGATATGGACAAAATCATGCCCGGATACCGGATGCAGGAACGAGCCCACGCTCTTGCCGATGGACTGGTACACCGTGCAGCCTGAGCCGGAAACCAGCAGAAAAACCGTTAACACCGCTGCCAGAAAACGGGGAAGACCGGGAAAAAGAAATCGGGTTCTCATTGTTGTTCACTCTTCATCCTTTCGCGAGTTGCCCCGATCATAGCAACTGCGTACCTGCGGAACTGAGAGCTACCGCAAGGGATGAATACAAACTGTTACACAGCCCGGCCACACCAGTGCAGGCGAATATCAGGGCGTGCTACTGCCCTGATATCTGTGAGCGCAGATCACTGACTTCCTCTGATAACCGCACCAGACGTGACGTCAACTGGGAACGGGAGGAATCGATCGACTCAACGGTTTTCTCGAGCTCCGACAGATCACCACGAACTGCATCCAGCTGACCGCCACTGGACAGATCTTCCGTCGCCTTCTCCAGTGCCGCGATCCGGCTTTCCAGGCCATCGATAGTCAGCTTCTGCTCCCGCTCAAAGCGCTGCAACTGGCGTTCAACCAGTTTGTCGACACCGTCGAGTGATTCATCAAGCTCGGTGAGCCTGGAGTCATTCTTCTGGCCGGCTTCACGAACCTCTGTAACCTGTTTCTCCAGGTCGGATGTCACCTCTTCCATCCGGGCCGCCAGATCTGCCTCCAGCTCATTCAGAGACGCCGCCAGTTGTTCCCGGTCGCCCTTGCCGCTGTCCACATCTGCCTGCAGCGACTCCAGCCTTGACTCGTGATCATCCAGGCGTTTGCGGTTGCGGTCATTGGTCACCCCCCAGAGCTTGCGTATTTCGCTGTCCGCGGTATCAAGGCGCTCATCCTGGTCAGCCAGCCGATCCTCAATGGACTTCCCCTTTTCCTGCAGACTCTCGCCGGTCTCGGAGAGGTCCCCTTCAAACCGTGCCAGGGCAAGCTTGCTCTGGCGCGCCCAGTAATCCGCCTCTTCCAGCTGGCCCTCGAGCATCTGTATTCGTTGTTCCTGCTGGTACCAGCCTGCCCCGGCCGCTCCTGCCACGACCAGCAGACCAACACCCAACACGAATCCACGGCCCGAACCACCGCCACCGGAGGATTTGCCGGCCGGTTTCCGGGTGCCACTGTCACCACCCTGCCCCGGCGGTTCGGGCTTTTTGCCCACAGCCGCCTTTTTCTCAGCCTTCGGTTCCCGCTGGGCAGACAAACCTTCTTCCCGCTTGGTGCCAGCGCGTACTTCATCATCATCCGGACGGATCGGTTCCATAACAGCTCCAGGATATGGACGGTAAGGGTAATAAGGCCTGATAATACCCGTACCTGGCGACACAGCAAAATGAAGGCCCGGAAAGGTGGGGCCGGACAACGCCAGATCATCGTCTGTTTGCATGGTCACAGGGCCTTACATACAATGGCCGGCTTTCTCACACATCAGGACTGTTGCATATGCAGCCGCTTGTAGGACTCATCATGGGCTCGAAGTCAGACTGGCCCACCATGGAACATGCCGCCGGGATGCTCGACAAGCTGGGCGTGCCATATGAGACAAAAGTTGTCTCCGCCCACCGCACCCCGGATCTGCTGTTTGATTACGCCAAAACCGCTTCTGACCGGGGCCTGAAGGTCATTATCGCTGGCGCTGGTGGCGCTGCCCATTTGCCCGGCATGGTCGCTTCACAGACGTCATTGCCAGTACTGGGTGTTCCTGTCCAGTCCAAGGCACTCAACGGTCTTGATTCGCTGCTTTCTATTGTGCAGATGCCTGGCGGTATTGCGGTCGGTACTCTGGCTATTGGAAACGCGGGCGCCACCAACGCAGGTCTTTTAGCGGCCCAGATTATCGGAACTTTCAGCGCCGATGTCCGTAAGGCGGTCGATGAATTCCGCGCGAACCAGACACAGACGATTCTGGATAATCCTGATCCCAGCGATCAGTGAATACAACTCCATAGTCGGCTGAGCGGGTCGGGGCAGGCTTTCCAAAACTGTGCGGAGCCATGGATGGCGGAGCTCAAGCGCCACAGGGATGTGCTTGAGCGTGTTTTGGAAAGCCTGCCCCGACCCGCTCACAACACCGAACTTTTGTAGATGCCCTTGAAGGCAGGAGATAACAGATGAGAATTGGTGTTCTAGGGGCTGGACAGCTTGGGCGTATGTTGGCGCTGGCCGGGTACCCGCTGGCCAAGACGTTTGTTTTCTACGATATGTCGGGTAGCCCCAGTGCCGGGCTGGGTGAAGTGATTATTGACCGGGATGGCCAATATCTGGACGACTTCATCTCCCGCGTAGATCGCGTCACTTATGAATTTGAGCACTTACCCGTTGAAGTGGCCGAGCAAATTGCCAAAGAGAAGCCGGTTCATCCCTGCCCCCGCGCCCTCCAGGTTTGTCAGAATCGCGAAATGGAGAAGACGCTATTCGGTGAACTCGGCATCCCGACACCGCAATGGAAAATTGCAGACAGTGCCGAGTCGCTGCAGGCTGCCGCCGAAGAGCTGGGCTGCCCGGTTGTGGCAAAATCCAACACTGAAGGCTATGACGGCAAGGGCCAGGCGGTTCTTCGCTCACCGGAAGAAGCCGCAGCAGCCTGGCAGTCCATTGGCCATCCGCGCCTGATTGTCGAGAAATTCGTCGAGTTTCGCCGCGAAGTGTCCATAATCGCTGTCCGCGCCGAAGACGGCGAGCTGGCGTTCTACCCCATGGCGGAAAACACCCACCATGAAGGCATCCTGCGCTACTCCGTTGCCCCGGCTCCGAAGCTTGAAAAGCATATTCAGGAAGACGCCGAGCGCTACATCAAGGCGCTGCTGAACGAGCTGGATTATGTCGGCGTACTGACCCTGGAACTGTTTGAAACCGCCGAAGGCCTGGTGGCCAACGAGATGGCTCCACGGGTGCATAACTCCGGGCACTGGACCATCGAGGGCGCGATGACCAGCCAGTTCGAGAATCATATTCGTGCGGTAAGCGGTTACCCACTTGGAAACACCGAGCCAAGGGGTGTCAGCTGCATGATCAATATCATTGCCGAGCATGGTGACATTGAACGAATCCTCGAACTGCCCTACGCTCATCTACACCTCTACAACAAAGGCGAACGCCCGGGGCGCAAACTTGGTCATGTGACCGTCCTGGCGGACAGCTACGAAGAATTGGTATGGCGGGTAAAAAACTGCGCCCAGTTTTTGCCCGGCTGTCCGGAGTTCAAAAGTAAGTTGACTGGATAACAGCAAAGGTTCTGAAGGGAGGCCCGCCTCCCTATACTCCGAAGTTGGGCGCAAGGGGTTGATATAACTCAAACCGCCCCTATATTTATGGTTTACATCCACATAAACAGAGAGAACCAGGGAGAACGACCTCATGGCATTTGAACTTCCCGCACTGCCGTATGAAAAGAACGCACTGGAACCGCACATCTCTCAGGAAACCCTTGAGTATCATTATGGTAAGCACCATAACACCTACGTTACCAAGCTCAACGGCCTGATCGAAGGTACGGACAACGCCAACAAGTCGCTCGAAGACATCATCAAGAGCGCCAGTGGCCCGCTGTTCAACAACGCAGCCCAGGTCTGGAACCACACCTTCTACTGGCACTGCCTGAGCCCGAACGGTGGTGGTGAACCTACCGGTGCTGCCAAGGATGCCATCGAGAAAGCCTTTGGCTCCTTCGAGGATTTCAAGAAAGAATTCAACGACAAGGCCGCCAACAACTTTGGTTCAGGCTGGACCTGGCTGGTGAAGAAAGCCGATGGCAGCGTAGCCATCGTGAACACCAGTAACGCCGAAACGCCGCTGACCACAGCAGACAAGCCGGTGCTGACGGTTGATGTCTGGGAGCATGCGTACTACATCGATTACCGCAATTCCCGCCCGAACTACCTGGATGCGTTCTGGAAGCTCGTTAACTGGGATTTTGTTAACGACAACCTGGCGTAACAGCGATTCGTAAGTAGCGCAGTATCACCTGCACCTGAACGCCCGCAAATTTGCGGGCGTTTTTGTATCCGGCATGCGCACCTGCATTACAAAATGATACACCTGAACCCTGAAATATCTGGAAAAATTGCCGATACTGAATGCAGTAACTGAAATCTGATCCATACTTGTAACACAACAACAGACCGGGAGTGCCCCCACCACAGGAATGCGGTGCCGGGTCTCATTCAGTTGAAATAAATCACACAGGCCTTCATGCAAAATTCCTTTGAGGTAGAACATCGCCTTGGATACCGAGTACTGCGATGGGTATTGGCTGTTGCGCTGATCAGCGGAATTGTCGTCAGCACCATTCAGGTAATCCTCGATGCAAGGCGCGTTTCTTCCTCGCTTGATGAGCAGGCAAAACAGACCATGGCACTGGTCAGGGACGCCTCTACCCAGGCCGTTTTCAGTATTGATTCCGACCTGGCCCAGCAGGTAGTCGACGGCCTGTTTGCCCAGGAAGCCATTCGCCTGGCACGGATTACCCATCCTGACGGTGAGGCCCTCGGCCGCCGTGACCGACCACTTCAGGAAAGCCCCTTCCGGCCCATTACCGACCCGATTTTCGGCGCCGAGCGTGATTATCGCCAGGAACTCTCCCGCAGCGGTAACGCCAGTGGCAGGAATGTGTATGGCTATCTTGAACTGCATTATGATACTGGCCCGGCCGCCGGCACCTGGCTTGAACGTGCCTCGGTCACTTTCGGCTCCGGTATCGCCATTGCGGTTATCCTCGGAATGGTGCTGTTCATTGTGTTTCATCTTCTGCTCACCCGCCCGCTGTTGCGGATTGTCCAGTCGGTAAAGCAGGTAAACCCGGAACATCCGGACGATAACCTTATCCATCTACCCCGGGGCCACCAGAACGACGAGCTGGGGCTCTGGGTAAATGCCACCAATAACCTGCTGGTAGCCATTGGGGACAGCCAGACCCGACATCGGGAAGCAGAGGACCGGGTCAACCGGCTTGCCAGGTACGACCAGCTCACCGGCCTGCCAAGCCGGGATACGTTTATGGAGCTTCTTCAGTCGGACATCGAGGAGGCCCGGGAAGACAAGTCCGTGCTGTCCCTGATCTGCTGTGGCATCGACGATTTCAAATCCATCAATGAGCAGTGTGGTTTCCGCACCGGTGACCTGATCCTTCAGACAGTTGCCGATCGCCTTACCCAGACGCTGGGTGGCACCCGTTTTACCATCGCCCGGCTTGGCAGTGACCAGTTCGTGATTGTGGAAAAAGGCCTGAGAGACGGTTTCCAGGCCGCCAACACCGCCGACCGGATTCTGGCAACTCTGAGCAGCCCGATGATCTTTGAAGACCAGACGGTTACCATGACGGCAACCCTGGGCATTGCCCTGTTTCCGGGCGATGCCGAAAAGGGCGACCGGTTACTGCAGAGCGCAGAGCAGACCATGGCGCTGGCCAAGGAAAGCGGACACAACTACTTCCAGTTCTACGTGGCCAGCGTTGACCAGGAGATCCGTGAGCGTAAACAGCTCGAGAAAGACCTCTCCGCAGCCCTGAACAGTCACCAGTTCCATCTGGTATACCAGCCCCAGATCAACCTGCAGACCCGTCGCATTATCGGTGCAGAAGCCCTGATCCGCTGGGAACACCCGGAAAAGGGCCTTGTTCCGCCCGATCATTTCATTCCCGTTGCCGAGATGAATGGCAGCATTGTAGAAATCGGCCAATGGGTCCTGGACCAGGCCTGCTGGCAGGCGGCCCGCTGGGCTACTGACGGAATGCCACTGAGGATTGCCGTCAACCTGTCGGCCGTGCAGCTTCGCCAGGACGCCATCGTGGACGACATCCTGGACACCCTGAAACGGCACAATATTCCCGCCGGCCGGCTTGAACTGGAAGTCACAGAAACCAGCTTCATGACCAACCTGGAAGATGCCGTGGACAAGCTGAAGCGCCTCCACAGGGCCGGTATCAGCATCGCCGTGGACGATTTCGGAACCGGCTACTCGTCTCTGACCTATCTCAAGCGTATGCCGGTGCAGCACCTCAAGATCGACAAGCAGTTCATCCGTGACCTGCTGATCAACGAAGAAGACACCCGGATTGCCAATACCATCATCGACCTCGGCAAGAGCCTGAACCTGACCGTTGTCGCTGAGGGCGTGGAAACCGCAGAGCAGGAATATTACCTCGCCCAGAGAGGCTGCCAGCTGGCGCAGGGGTATTTCTTCAGCAAGCCACTCAAACCCCACGATTTTGAGAGGTTCGTCGCCGGCTTTCACGATAAAATCGTGGAGAATAACGCCTGAGCACCAGGCACCCAACCTGATCCCCCAGCACGCAAGGAGTCGCCATGGGAACCACGCTGATTGGTCTGATCGTAATTGCGGTTTTCGTTGTCTATATCGTTTTTATCTACAACCGCCTGGTATCACTGCGCAACCAGTTCAAGAATGGCTTTGCCCAGATCGATGTGCAGTTACAGCGCCGCCATGACCTGATTCCCAATCTGGTGGAATCCGCCAAGGCCTACCTCTCCCACGAACGCAACACCCTCACTGAAGTGATGCAGGCCCGCAATAATGCCGTCAGTGCCCAGAAAGACGCCGCCGGCGACCCGGCCGATGGCGGCAAGATCCAGCGCCTGGGCAGCGCCGAAAACATGCTGTCCAAAGCCCTTGCCAATTTTTACGCGGTTGCGGAAAACTACCCGGAACTGAAAGCCAACGAGACCATCCAGCAGTTGATGGAAGAGCTGTCCAGTACGGAAAACCGCGTTTCGTTCGCACGCCAGGCCTACAACGATGGCGTCATGAGCTACAACATCTTCCGCGAGCAGTTCCCCAACAATATCGTGGCCGGGCTGTTCGCCTTCAAACCGTCCTCCCAGCTGGAACTGGAATCCCCTGAGGCCCGCCAGGCACCGAAAGTCGCCTTCTGAGGCCGGTTACCATGGCACATCAGGGATTTTTCCAGCGCCAGGCCAGCGCCCGCCGGAACACAGGGGTACTCGTTATCCTGTTTCTGGCGGCGGTCACTCTTATCACCCTTTGCGTCTGCCTCGTGGGCTATATGGTAACCCGCAGCGAATCCACGGGCCTGGCATTTGCGGACTGGCTCATCAGCCGGCACGGCCTGTATACGGCACTGGCAGTGGTTGGCCTTATAGGTGCCGGCTCGCTGATCCGCTGGGCTGACCTGGCCGGAGGTGGTGACCGGGTGGCTAAGATGGTCGGCGCCCGGCCCATCGCCCCGGATACCGGGGACGCGGACGAACGCAAATTGCGCAATATCGTCGAGGAAATGGCAATCGCCAGCGGCGTGAGCGTGCCGGAACTCTACGTAATGGACCACGAAACCGGCATAAACGCCTTTGTGGCCGGCTATACACCCGGCGAGGCGGTTATGGTGGTCACCCATGGCGCCCTCACCCAGTTAAGCCGTGACGAGCTTCAGGGCGTGGTAGGCCATGAATTCAGCCATGTTCTCAATGGCGACATGCGCCTTAACGTCCGCCTTATTGCGATTCTGGCCGGCATTCTCATGATCGGTCAGATTGGCGCCTTCCTGCTGCGAATTTCCTTCCACCGCACTGCCCTGTCCGCCAGAGCATCCCGGGACCGGCGTGGCCAGGCCATTTTCGGGCTGGTGGGGCTGGCGCTGCTGGTGATCGGCTATGTGGGCGTATTCTTCGGGCGGCTTATACAGTCTGCTGTCTCGCGCCAGCGGGAAATGCTGGCAGACGCCTCTTCGGTGCAGTTTACCCGCAATCCCGAAGGCATTGCCGGCGCCCTGTTCAAGATCGGCCTCAAAGGGGGTTACCTTGAAACCACCAGCCATGCCAGCGACATGAACCACATGTGTTTTGGCGAAAGCACGCGGATGAAATTGTCCGCCCTGCTGGCATCACACCCGCCGATACAGGAACGCATCGAGGCAATCCAGCCGGGTATGTTTGCGCGGCTTCGCAGCCGCCTGCGGGACACCGAGCCGGGGGCGGCGCTGCGATCCGCAGGCGCACCCTCTCCTGTTCCGGAGGCGGCAGCCGGTTTCAGCGCCGGAAGCACTGGCAGTACCTCGCCACTGGCCAGTCGGTCTCCGCAGAAGCTGTCAGACACGGTGGGCACGGTCAATCAGCGCAGTGAGGACTATGCTGTCACCCTTCTGAACAGCCTGCCATCCACCTTCCGCAACCTGCTTTACACCCGCGCGGGCGCTGTCCAGCTATGCTATGCGCTTCTGCTTTACCAGTTGCCACCCCGGACGCAGCAGCAACGTCTGGCGCTGGTTGAGGCCGGCTCGATCCTTGCCCCCAATCCGGAATTGCTGGGCAAGCTGCTACCGGCACTGGCATCAATGGGCACGGGTGTGCGATTCCCGGCACTGGAACTGGCCATGCCTGCCCTGCGCAAGCTGGACCCGGACGAGCGCAGCCTGCTGATTGCCGGCACCGAAACACTGATCAGGGCCGACAACCGCCTGAGCCTCTTTGAGCTGGCCATGCATACGTTTCTGCGCCGCCACCTGGCCGCGGACTCCGCGCGGGTGGTTCCGGTGCGTTACCGCAGCTACCGGCCGGTTACAGCCCAGTTGCAGGTGGTGTTCAGCCTGATGGCGAGAGCCGGTGCGGACGATGGCCGTAACAGGGAAGCCCTGTTTGACGAGGCCATGGCAGGATTCACAACGGGACGGGAAAAACCGGAGCTGCTTACGGAGGTGTCGGTAACACGTTTACGGCAGGCACTGATGACACTCAACAGCCTGTCACCGGTGCTCAAACCCGGCATTATCGATGCCTGTGGCCACTGTGTACTCGCAGACGGACAGGTTAAAACCACGGAGTATGAGCTGATCCGCCTGGTGGCGGACCAGCTGGATTGCCCGATGCCGCCACTTCAGGCCTGAAGTGGCGGACCCACCGGCGGTCAGTCAGTCCGCTGCTGGAACAGGGAGTCCTTGGTCGGCGGGTTTTCCGGGTCCGGAAGGCCCAGCTTCTTGCGCACACTCAGGTTGATATCCCAAAGGCTCTTGAACTTCTCATCCGTGGCAGCCACGGATTCAGCCTTGCCAAGCATAATGGTCGGGCGCAGGAACACCAGCAGATTGCGCTTTACCCGGCGCTCCGACTCTGAAGAGAACAACCGTCCCAGAACCGGAATATCCCCCAGAAACGGCACCTTGCTCTTGTTCACCTGAAGGTCATCCGTTGTCAGGCCACCGAGGACGATGGTTTCACCGTCGTCGGCCAGCACCGTGGTCTTGATCTCGCGCTTGTTGGTGATGATATCCGAAGCCGATTCCACGCTATCACCAATGTTCTCGGTGGTCTGCTCGACAACCAGACGCACAAGCCCGTCGGAGCTTATGGTCGGCGTAACCTTGAGAGTCAGGCCGATATCACGGCGCTCAATGGTGGTAAAGGGATTGGTTGCACCGTCACCCGTTACCGTGGACTCCCCTGTCCGGAAAGGCACGTTCTGGCCCACAATAATCTCGGATTCCTGATTGTCGAGGGTGATGATGCTGGGTGTCGACAACAGATTGGCCGCCGCGGATGTTGACAGCGCCTGCAACAGCACACCCCAGGAAACCCCGTTCTCATTGCGCTCGCCAGCACCGATCGTGATACCACCGGTTGCCGGTTCAATAATTGAATCCGACAGAATAGCGCCAAGGACATCCCCGAGGCTTCTACCCACATTATTGAAATTGGTCCCCGCTACAGGTGTTGACCCACCGGATTCATCACCGACAGCAAGCTGCACGCCCAGGTCCTGCCCCGCTTCATCGCTGATCTCGACAATTGCCGCCTCGATCATCACCTGGGCACGGCGCACGTCCAGGGCCTCTACGATCATTTCCGCTTCCTGCATCATCGAGGGCTCTCCACGTACAACAAGCGCATTCAGCCCTTCATCGGCGAACACCGAAAAACCGGTTTGATTTCCACTTCCCGAGCCGCCTCCGGAGCCGCCGCTTCCCCCGGACTCCTCCCTGGCAAGCTCACCCATCACGCCCTTGAGCAGTTCCGTCAGGTTCTCAGCATCCGCATGGCTGAGACGGATCACCTTGGTGGTACCGCCGGTGGCTGAAGGCTGATCAAGCTTGGAAATCAGGGCACGCATCTTGTCCCGGAAGGTTTCGTCACCGCGAAGAATCAACCGGTTGCTGCGCTCATCCGCGGTCACACTGTACTTGCGGGCGGCATTCTCACCGCCGCCATCACCCAATTCGTCCGGTGCAAGCTCCTGTAGCAGCTCCACCATGTCGCCAACCCAGGCTTCCTCCAGCTGAATCACTTCCACTTCATACTTGGAGGGGCTGTCCAGCTCCCTGACGATCTGTTCAATGCGGCGAATATTGGACGAATGATCACTGATAATCAGGGCATTGGCCGCCGCCACGCCGGCAAGGTGGCCATATTTGGCAACCAGCGGCCGGAGGATGGGAACCAGCTCAAGGGCATTGGCATTATCAATCTGGATGACACGGGTGATCAGTTGTTCCGAGGGCGTTTCCCGGAAACGCTCCAGCGATTCGGCAGATTGCTTGGCATCCACCTGCTGCACCACCTTGATCACCTCCTCCCCGGGGATGGCCGTAAAGCCGTGAACCTGCAACACCGACAGGAACAGATCGTAAATCTCGTCCTTGTTCATGGGAGCACTGGACAGAACCGTTACTTTCCCCTTGACCCTCGGGTCTACCACGAAGCTGTAGCCGGTGATATCCGCCACCTGGGTCACGAAAGCACGGATGTCAGCATCCTTCAGGTTCAGCCGCCAGGTTTCATCATCCTGGCCGTAAGCGACAGACATGAGGGGCAACAACAGGGCCACAACGAAAGCCCGGAATAGATTGGATCTGTGGTTCAGCATCTGGCGTTATTATCCTGTATCGATTGTTCCGTTCAGCGCCACTGTTCGGGTATGGCATAGTTGACGGTCAGAGTGGATCCGTCCCGTTCAATTTCAATTTCCAGCTGCGGCTCGGACCGCCAGCTTTCCAGAAGTGTCATGTCCTCATTCAGGTTCCCCAGGCGCTGTCCATTGACGGCAGTAATCACGTCACCAGACCTCAGGCCGACAGCGTTCAGCATCGAACTCGAACCATCGTAAACATAACCTTCGCTGCCGTCATCGCCCGCCGGGCTCAGACCATAGGGGGTGAGCGCCGCCACACCCTGGGAATCAAGCTGTTCGCGGGCCTCATTCAGGAACTGCTCGGGGGAGTCCGCGACCTGTTCGTCCTCTACGTCTTCAACCATATCGGCTGATGAGTCTTCATCAAATGTCAGGCTTTCATATTCCCCGTTCCGACGGATAAGGATACGGCCGGGTTCCACTTCCGACAGTTCGGCGTTACCAGGCAATACATCCCCCACCCGATAGTGCTCTGTTACACCATTGCTTCCCGCCACTATAGCACCGGAGTCTTCCGGGCGCTCTGCTACCAGCACCCCTTCAAGCCTGAGGTCAAGCCGGGTTTCCGGTGCTGATCGGCGAACCACCTCGGCCACTCTCTCCTGCTCCGCGGCCCTGCCGAAGACCTGATGGGCAGCCATGGACTGCAGGCGCCGGGATGCAGTATCCATTTCGCCGCTGTCAGCCGACGAAGCGATGGCGACTGGCCGGTCATCCCAGGCAATCAGCCAGGTAGTCTGCGCCAGTATCCAGGCAACATAAACCACCAGACCCACCAGCAACACATTGGCCAGCAGACGCGGCAGTCTCTGGCTGCCAGACAGTGATGCCGCAGCGATCAAAGGGCACCTCCGGGAATCAACGGTTGCCTGACCCTGAATACCACATCGTCGGGCCCGGCCGACTCCGACCATGGTTGATCGGCCAGGTCCACCATACGTTTATACACCCGCAAATCCATCATGCCATTCCAGCGAATTTCCGCATCGGCCGCAGGGCCGTCCCCTCCCTGCTCCTCGACCACCAGTGCAACACCGTTGGAGGTGCTGTCGAGGATGGCCCGCATCGGCGGAAAATCCGCACGCTCCATCCTATCGCCCATGGGCCAGCTAACCTCACCGCCGGCCCAGCGGCCCTCACCGTCGGCTCCGGTGATACGGCCCTCCTGCCAGGAAAGCAGTAACCTGTCGATGGTGACATCTCCTTCAATCACCGCACCGCCACTGCGCCGGATCAGATCCTCGAACTCCGCAACTGTGAGCCTTCCTTTTGCCTCCAGCGTGCCCGCTCCCTGCCAATCGAGGCTAACACGACCATCGACCGAGGATTGTGACGAGGTAAGGGAAAAACTCACCGGCAAAGACAGACCGGAAAACGAAGGGGTGCCCAGCTGCCATTCCATGCGAACCGGGTAACCGGCCACGACAGCGCCGGCAACGCCTGCCCAGGCCTTGCCGGACACCTGCCTGACCTGCACTTCCGGTGGCAGCTGTATATGAGCGGACGCCTGGTGCCACAACCATCCGGCCGGAACGAGAGCAACGAGCGCAACCAGATAAACCAGAACACCGGCAAGCGTCAACAGGAACACTTTGCCTGGTCTGAGGAAGGCTTTTGCAGGGGTTTCGCTCATAGAGTTTCACAAAGATAAATGACCGGTTGCCGAGTCTAGCAAAGCCATTTCGCAAGTTCATGACAAAAAAACAAAAAACCCCGCGTCAGTGTGAACCAACGCGGGGTTTTTTATGGATTGACGGGGCCATTTCTCAAAAAATGAGAAACAGTCCGGGTCAGGCCGGCATTTACATCATGCCGCCCATGCCACCCATTCCGCCCATGCCACCCATGTCCGGCATACCGCCGCCGGCGCCTTCTTCTTCCGGCTCATCCGCAACCATCGCCTCGGTGGTGATGATCAGGGAAGCCACGGAAGCGGCAGCCTGCAGTGCAGAGCGGGTGACTTTGGCCGGGTCCAGGATACCCATCTCCAGCATGTCACCGAACTTCTCGGTAGAGGCGTTGTAGCCATAGGCGCCTTCGCCTTCCATGATCTTGTTGACAACAACGGAGGCTTCACCACCGGCGTTGGTCACGATCTGGCGCAGCGGAGCTTCCATGGCACGGCGCAGGATGTTCACGCCAGCCTTCTGCTCTTCGTTGATGGCATCTACCTTGTCCAGCGCCGCGATGGCACGGATCAGGGTCACGCCGCCGCCCGGTACGATGCCCTCTTCAACCGCAGCGCGGGTAGAGTGCAGGGCGTCTTCAACGCGGGCTTTCTTCTCTTTCATTTCCACTTCGGAACCGGCGCCAACCTTGATAACGGCTACACCGCCAGCCAGCTTGGCAACGCGCTCCTGAAGCTTTTCCTTGTCGTAGTCGGAAGAGCTGTCTTCGATCTGCTTGCGAATCTGCTCAACGCGGGCTTCGATATCACCCTGGGCACCGGCACCATCAATAATGGTGGTGTTTTCCTTGGTGATGTTCACACGCTTGGCAGTACCCAGATCGTCCAGAGTGGTGTTCTCCAGGGTCAGGCCGACCTCTTCGGAAATCACGGTACCACCGCTCAGGATGGCGATGTCCTGCAGCATTTCCTTGCGACGGTCACCGAAGCCAGGCGCCTTCACGGCCGCTACCTTCACGATACCGCGCATGTTGTTCACAACCAGGGTGGCCAGTGCTTCGCCTTCGATGTCTTCGGCGATGATCATCAGCGGCTTGCCAGCCTTGGCAACGGATTCCAGCACCGGCAGCAGTTCGCGGATGTTGGAGATCTTCTTGTCAACCAGCAGGATGTACGGGTCATCCAGCTCGGTGGACATGTTTTCCTGGTTGTTGATGAAGTACGGGGACAGGAAGCCACGGTCGAACTGCATGCCTTCAACCACGTCCAGCTCGTCTTCCAGGCCACGGCCTTCTTCAACCGTGATGACGCCTTCCTTGCCAACTTTTTCCATCGCGTCTGCAATCAGCTGACCGATGGTTTCGTCACCGTTGGCGGAGATGGTGCCTACCTGGGCAATGTTACGGCTGTCGTCGCACGGCTTGGACAGGTCACGGATGGCCTGAACCGCTGCGATGGTTGCCTTGTCGATGCCACGCTTGAGGTCCATGGGGTTCATGCCGGCCGTAACCGCCTTGATACCCTCTTTAACAATAGCCTGCGCCAGAACGGTCGCGGTGGTGGTACCGTCACCGGCGGTATCGTTGGTCTGGGAAGCCACTTCCTTGACCATCTGGGCACCCATGTTCTCGAACTTGTCTTTCAGCTCGATTTCCTTGGCCACGGATACGCCGTCCTTGGTCACGGTAGGAGCACCGAAGGACTTGTCCAGAACCACGTTACGGCCTTTCGGGCCCAGGGTTACCTTAACTGCGTCTGCCAGAACGTTAACGCCCTGAACCATACGTTTACGGGCGTTGTCACCGAATCTAACGTCTTTTGCTGCCATGTCTTCTATTCCTGTTCGTTAAACCCAATTTGATCGTTCAATCGGATTGCTGCGTAACCGAGCGTTTACTCGAGAACGCCGAAAATGTCGTTTTCGCTCATGATGAGCAGGTCTTCGCCGTCAACTTTCACGGTATTACCGGCGTACTGGCCAAAGACCACGGTGTCACCCACCTTGACCGCCAGTGCACGGGTTTCGCCATTGTCGAGAATACGGCCATTACCTACGGCGATCACTTCGCCCTGGGACGGCTTCTCCTTGGCATTGCCCGGCAGCACGATGCCACCAGCTGTTTTCTCTTCTTCTTCCTTACGGCGCACGACAACACGATCGTGTAGCGGACGAATTTTCATTGCTCGATATCTCCAATGTCAGGTTAGGTTTGGCAATGATGGTTGCGTTAAAAGCCGGGGCTTTTAACCAACTGTTTTACAGCGGTTATTGGCCCGCAGCGAACTTGTGAAACCTATGTGGGGGTGGTGTATCGGTTTTCAATAGTTGGCGAAAAAAATTTTCACTTTTTTTCCTGTGAATCGTCATCCCGGCGGTCCAGGCGCTGATAATCACGCTCGGTTTCGTCCCTGTACTCCCCCTCAATGATGTCGTCATTGCGGTCAAACGGGTTCTGGCGCCCGAACGGACTGTCCCGGCCGCCAAATGGCCCCTGCCCGTCAAAGGGCCCACGCTGGCCGGCTGTGAAGGTGAAACTGCTGGTCTTGCCTGTAACCACCATGCGCTTGAGAGCCTGGGCCGCAAGCCAGTGGCGGGAGCCGGGAATCAGGCACAGAAAACCGATGGTGTCGGTCACAAACCCGGGAGTAAGCAACAGGGCCCCACCCACAGCCAGGATCAGCCCCTCGGCCACTTCTTTCGCCGGCAGTTCCCCACTGTTGAGCCGCTGGTTGGCCCTCAGCAACGTAGCGAGACCCTGCTGCCGCAGCAGAGCCGCCCCGATGACAGCCGTCAGCAATACCAGGCCGATGGTGTTCAGTGCGCCAATGACGGTTCCGACCTTGATCAGAATCGTCATCTCCACGATCGGCATGACAATGAATAAGAAAAGAAAAACGCCCAAAAGAGCCTCCCGGGATGTGCTGTGTCTGATTACGGCGGCGGCAAAAAGCTCTGGTATACTCGCGCCCCTTGTTCATTCATTACCTTAGGGCGAAACATGAAACTTCAAGATTCCGTGATTGCGATTACCGGTGGCGGCCAGGGCCTGGGCCGTGCCATGGCTGAATATCTCGCCACCAAAGGCGCCCGCCTGGCGCTGATCGACCTGATGCCGGAAAAACTGGAAGAAGCCGCGGCTGCATGCGACAAGGCCGGTGGCGACGTCAGAACCTACGTCTGCAATGTGGCAAAGGAAGAGGACGTAGAAAGGACTTTTGAAGCCATCGTATCCGATTTCGGCCAACTCAACGGGCTGATCAACAATGCCGGTATCCTGCGGGATGGCCTGATGGTCAAGGGAAAGGATGGCGAGGTAGAGAAGCGCATGGAGCTGTCCCAGTGGCAGGCGGTGATTGACGTGAATCTGACCGGAGTTTTCCTCTGTGGCCGTGAAGCGTCCACCCAGATGATCAAGAACGGCGACAAGGGTGTAATCATCAACATCGCCTCTATTTCCCGCGCCGGCAACATGGGCCAGAGCAACTACTCCGCAGCCAAGGCCGGTGTATCGGCACTGGTTCCGGTCTGGGCCAAGGAACTCGCCCGTTACGGCATCCGCTGCATGGGCATCGCCCCGGGCTTTATCGAAACGGAGATGACCGCCTCCATGAAACCGGAAGCCCTGGAGAAAATGACCGCCGGCATCCCCCTCAAGCGCATGGGCAAGCCGGAGGAGATTGCATCTGCTGCGGCGTTTATCTTTGAGAACGACTATATGTCGGGGCGGATCATCGAGGTTGACGGGGCGCTTCGGCTGTAGGTCGGATTAGGCAAAGCCGTAATCCGACAGTCAGGCTAAAACTGAACCCGAAAACTGAACCCCTATGACCGAACCCACCAAAGACCAGAGAATCTGGCAAGTCGTAGCCGCCATCCCCGCAGGCAAAGTCGCCAGCTACGGCCAGATTGCCGATATGGCGGGCCTTGGGCGACAGGCTCGATACATCGGCAAGGCCCTCGGCAAACTCCCCGAGGGGCATTCCATCCCGTGGTATCGCGTAATCAGAAGCAACGGCCAGATTGCCTTCCCCATCGGCAGCGAGGCGTTTGAGGTGCAGGCCCAGAGTCTGCGGGAGGAGGGGGTTGTGGTGGTTGATGGGAGGGTTTCCATGCGCCAGTTTGGATGGCGGCCGTAGGCTCGATGGGTATTGGTGGGTGGGTGTCGGATTACGGCTTCGCCTAATCCGACCTACCGCTATGGGTCTTTCTGGGTGTGTAATACACGTAGGTCGGATTAGGCTCAAAGAGCCGTAATCCGACAAATCCCACACCTACTCCCTCCCAATTCCCTCAAGCTCCTCCGGTCCTATCGCCCAATCCGCTGGCAAAATCCCCTCACGTACAAACCGGTGAAAACTGGAATACGGCCAGTCCAGGGCCCGGGCAACATAACCGTGTTTAACTGGATTGAAATGAATGTAATCAACATGCCGGTTGAAGTCGTTATCGCTCCTGATGGTGTGTTCCCAGTAGCGTTTCTGCCAGAGTGATTTGAGCTTGCCAGTTCTGTCCTGGGAATGCTGTTGAAAACGTTTGGTGAATCCGCCTTTAATCAGTCGCCAGCGGGTTGGGTAGTCGGTGTCATCGACGGGGAGGGTCCAGATGCAGTGGATGTGATCGGGGAGGACGACCATGGCGTTGATGGTGAATGGGTGGCGGTTCATTACCGATCGAAGGGTGGTTCGCAGGCGTTGGACGGCGGTGGGATTGCTGAAAATTGGGTTCCGGGCGGCGGTTACAACGGTGAAAAAGTAGGTGCCGCCGGGGAGGCGGTTTCTTCGGTAGTTCATCATACGTCCTTGTATGGTTTGGTTTTGGTTGTTTGGTTGGGGCTATTTGTCGGATTAGGCCAACCAGGCCGTAATCCGACAAATCCCGGTGTTGACGCCAAAGTCGGATCGGTCTGGGGGTGGGGGTATTTTTTCTGCCAGAAAAAGGTGTCTGAGCGAAGCGAGTTCTTTTTCCAAAGAAAAAATACCCCCACCCCCGGACCAGCCACAAAACCCGTAGGCAAATGTTGTCGGATTACGGCTCTTTGAGCCTAATCCGACCTACTGGGATCTTCCTCGATTTCTTCGTTTCGCGGCGCCAGGGCATCCAGGCGTTCGCCTTTCCGGATCATGAACCAGGCCAGCAGTATGGCGGGTATCCCCATCAGCCCGGCCACCAGGAAAAACTCTGCGTAACCAAACCCTCCCACCACAATTCCGGAAAAACCGCCCAGAAACTTGCCGGGCAGGGTCATCAGCGAGCTGAACAGCGCGTACTGGGTTGCCGTGAACGCCGCGCTGGTCATGCTGGAGAGCCAGGCAATAAGCGCCACATTGGCGATACCGCCGCTCAGGTTATCAGCACTCACCACCAGCGCCAGTGTCACGATATTGGGAGGATATTGGGCCAGCACCACGAACAGCAGGTTGGTAGCCGCGGTCATGATCGCACCGGTCAGCAGGATTTTACGCACCCCATAGCGCACCACCAGCACGCCACCCGCCAGTGAGCCTGCGATGGTCATGAAGAAGCCAAAGATTTTGGTCACGTCTGCCACCTGGGTTTTGGAGAAGCCCATGAAATCCAGGTAAAAAGGATTGGCCATCACGCCCATGGCTATGTCGGAGATGCGGTATACCGCCACCATCACCAGAATCAGAATCGCCAGTTCCCGGTAACGCCGGAAGAAGTCCAAGAACGGGCCGGCAACAGCGGCATAGAACCAGCCGACAAAGCGCGCCAGCCGGGGATTCAGGTGGGTGCGCTTGCTGGCTTCGTGTTTGACCTTGTCAGCAATGTCCTGGGCCGCGGCAAAATGGTTCACCGCCGGTTCCCGCACAATCAGCACCGTCGCCATACCGACACCGACCAGCAGTGCCATCACCTCGTACGACACCTGCCAGGACCAGAACTCCGCCAGGTACAGGGCGCCCGCGCCGGCGACCAGCAACGCCAACCGATAGCCAAAGATATAAGTGGCCGCCAGTGCCGCCTGCAGCCGTTCGTCGGCAATCTCTATACGGTAAGCGTCGATGGCCACATCCTGGGTAGCAGAGGAAAACGCCACCAGCAGCCCAAACAACGCCATCATTTCCGGTGCAAGAATGGCATCCACATGAGCCATCAGATAAAGGCCCGTGGCAATACCTGCCTGGGCCATCAGGATCCAGCTGCGGCGCTTACCCAAAAGCCTGTCGAGCACGGGCAGCTTTACCCGGTCCACCACCGGGGCCCAGAACACCTTGATGGAGTAGGTTATACCCAGCCAGCTGAAAAAGCCGATCGTGGCCGTTTCCACCCCCACATCCGCCAGCCGCGCATTCAGCGTGGAAAACACCAGCAGAAAAGGCAACCCGGCTGAAAACCCCAGGAAAAGAAGCGCAATCACCTGCCAACGGGTGTAGGTGTAAAGAGCATCCCCGATCAGCGCACGCCATTGACCAATGCTGATAACCCTGCCTCCCAATTTGGGGTCAGACCCCTGTGGATAACTTATTTTTATCCACAGGGGTCTGACCCCAATTCATTCAGTCGCGGAAATTGTTGTATTGCAGCGGTACGTCCAGCTCGGCTTCTTTCAGAAGCGCAATTGCTGTCTGCAGGTCGTCACGCTTTTTGCCTTTGACGCGCACCTTGTCGCCCTCGATGCTCGTCTGGACCTTCAGTTTCGCGTCCTTGATCATCTTGACGATCTTTTTGGCCATGTCGGTTTCGATACCCTGCTTCAGCTGCAAATGCTGCTTGACCAGTTTGCCGGATTTACTCTCGCCATTTTCAGACAGCGCCCTGCTGTCGATATTGCGCTTGGCAAAGGCCATCCGCAGCATGTCCATCAGTTGCTCCAGCTGGAATTCCTGCTCGGCACTGATGGTAATGCCCTTGTCGTCCAGCTCGATATCCGCTTCCACGTTCTTGAAGTCCCAGCGGTTACCCAGCTCACGTTTGGCCTGGTCCACGGCGTTGGTGACTTCGTGCATGTCGATTTCAGAAACTATGTCAAAAGAAGGCATGATGTGTTCTCACTTTTTACAATTATCCACGTCAGGGCAGGCACAAAACGCTATACTGATGCCCTTCTGGTTGCACTCTGGTTTCGCAAGGTGCCAAAGCATATCAAGACCGGGGCGGCACCGCATCTGACAATGGACTGGTGAGTAGTAGATAACAATGCCAAATCTTGACCTTCCCATCCTCGTGGTAGACGACGCAAAATTCAGCAGTATGGTGGTGGGCCGCACCCTCCGCAATGCAGGATACCGCGACGTGCGAATTGCTAACAATGCACCTGCCGCCCTCGAGTTTATCGACCAGCGGCCGGTGAGTGTACTGATCGCTGACTGGCTGATGCCGGAGATGGACGGGCTGGAGCTCACCGACCAGGTGCGCCAGCAGGACGAGCAGAACAATCACTACACCTATGTAATTCTGCTCACCGCCCGCGAGAGCGTGGAAGCGCTGTCGGAAGCCTTTGACCGTGGCGTGGACGATTTCATCTACAAATCGGACATGACCAAGCAACTGATCCCCCGGATTTTCGCTGCCGACCGCATGGCAGACCGCCAGAACACGCTTCTCAAAGCCAATTCCCTGCTGATCGAGAATAACCGGGAGCTGGAGAACAGCAGCATCATTGATCTGGAAACCGGCCTGTGCAACAACCGCTATTCCCGGGATAAACTCGGCAAGTGCCTGCGCCAGGCGGAATCCCGCGGCGGAGCCTCGGCCTATGTGCTGTGCGGTATCCGCAATTGGCAGGAGCTCAAGCGCAAGCATGCGCCCTCGGTGATGAGCGAACTGGCCGTGGGCATTGCTCGCCGCCTCAGCCACCTGATCCGCCCCATGGATTCCCTGTGCCGCGTGGGCGACAACCAGTACGCGATCATCGCCCACTTTCCCAACAGTGACCACTGCTCTACCACGGCGTTTCGTCGGGTGTTTGATGGCATCAACCACAAGGCCCTGAAAACCACGGCCGGCTACATTTCCGTTGAAGCCGGCATGGTGCTTTGCCGGGCGGATGCCCAGAACGGCACGCCTTCGGTCCAGGAGATGGAGCGTGCGGCGGTGCAGGGGCTGGTGGATGCCTATGAGACGCGGCGGTTTACCGAGACAACACCGGAGCTGGAGAAAGCCTGAATCACACTCCGTAACACTGCGACACACATCACAAACAGACTTCCCGGAGCGAAGGCCCTATTCTGACATTGTGGATTCAAGCAGTATCCCCCATGGCGGAGGAGCCGAGTAGTACCTCCGCCGCCATATGGGAAAAGTCCACTGAATTAACGAATTTTTCAGGCACTTTCGTTCTTTCCTTGTTTTTAAGCCAGCTTTTTAGCTGGCTTTTTTATTGTCTCGAATTTGTCTCTCCGGGCTTTGGAGTTCCGCGGCGTCGGCACTGGGGAGGCTTCTCCAGAAAACGCCCGTGAATACGTCCGTGTAGGGCTTGGTCGCGCCATCCATGACGCTCCACATTTCTGGAGAAGCCTCCCCAGTGCCAACACTGCTTGCCGAAGTTTGAAGTTGCCCCCGCGCTTCTCTTTTATTGCTCCGATTCCGTTATACTTCCGGCAACAATAATCCCAAGATGTTGCCGTAGCCATGAAAACCCTCGGAACCGCCTCTGTTGCTGCCCTGCGCCAGTACGTTCGTGCCGCCCAAGCCGCCGGTATTGATACCCGTGCGCTGTTCGAAAAAGCCGGCCTCGATGCCGGCATTCTGGAGACCGACGACGGACGCATCAACGGCGAGCAATTCCAGGACTTCATCCGCCATCTCAGCGAACAATCCAGCAACCCCATCCTCGGGCTGGAAACCGGGGACTTTGTGCAACCGGGTTCGTGGAGTGTGCTGGGCTACATCACCATGAGCTGCGCCACCCTGGGCGAAGCGGTGGCGAGAATTGCGCCGTTCGAGAAGCTGGTGGGTGACATGGGCACAACGCACCTGACCACCAGCGGCGACCATATCAAGCTGGCCTGGGCCTGCAACTACACCGACCCGGTGGTCCGGCCCCACATGGTCGATAATGTGTTCGCGTCCTGGATCAACTACGCCCGCTGGTTGGCGGACGACAACACCTCTTCCCCGCTGGAAATATGTCTGGAGCGCCCATCACCCGGCCAGCAACTGGAAAACGCCTACACCGAACGCTGGGACTGCCCGGTCCGTTTCGGCGCCGGCGAAGATGCCATCGTGCTGCACAAAGGCCTGCTGAACAGCCCACTCCGCCAGCCAGACCCCCTGCTCCGCAAAACCCTGGAGGCCCACGCCCTCAGCCAGTTGGCATCCCTGGATACGGACACACCACTGACTACCCGGGTCAAACACAGCATCCGTAAACAGCTCATGCACGGCATCACCCGGCAGGACATGGTGGCAGACAACCTGGGAATGACCAGCCGGACACTGCAGCGAAAACTCAGCCAGGAAGGGGTTTCCTATCAGAAGTTACTGGACGAGGTCAGGCAGGCAATGGCGGAAGATTTTCTGGCAAACAGCAACCTGGGAATACCGGAGATTGCGTTGAGGTTGGGATATAGCGAAACAACGTCGTTCCACAGGAAATTCAAGGCAGAAACGGGAAAGACCCCGGGTGAGTTTCGTCAGTTAAAAGCGGTATAAACCTGGCTGCTACAGCTTTCAGGACTGCCGTCACCCAAGGCCAGAACGAGCAAGGCCGGTGCAGGCTTTCAGAAACGTGGAGCGCCTTGGCTGGCTGGGCAACACCGAGCTTAAAAGAGCCAGGCAGGAACCGCTTTTCAGGACTGTCGTTGGCCAAGGATGGCCAACGTCAAGCGCACATGGATGTGCTCGTAGCGTGTCCTGAAAAGCGGTTCCTGCCTGGCGACTACTCCGAAACCATCAGGCACGGAATGAAAGCTTTAAAGCTTGCGCCCCTTTCCTGCAGCAATCCGCAACCGAAGGGCATTCAACTTGATAAAACCTTCCGCGTCTTTCTGGTCATACGCCCCCTGATCTTCCTCAAAGGTCGCAATCTTCTCATCAAACAGCGAATCTTCGGATTTACGGCCAACCACATCCACATTGCCCTTGTAGAGCTTCAGCCGCACCGTACCGTTCACATAAGTCTGGGTCTGGTCGATCAGCGCCTGCAGCGCCTCACGCTCCGGCGACCACCAGTAACCGTTGTAGATCACCTCCGCATAACGCGGCATGATGCTGTCTTTCAGGTGCGCCACCTCACGGTCCAGAGTAATGGACTCAATGGCACGGTGGGCACGCAGCATCACGGTACCGCCCGGTGTTTCGTAACAGCCGCGGGACTTCATGCCCACATAGCGGTTCTCAACGATATCCAGTCGACCAATGCCATTCGCGCCGGCAACCTTGTTCAGATGCTCCAGCACCTCGTGGGGCTTCATGGCCTGGCCATCGATCGCGACGATATCACCCTTCTCGTAAGTCACCTCAATGTAGGTCGCAGTTTCAGGCGCCGCTTCCGGAGACACACTCCAGCGCCACATGTCTTCCTCGGCTTCCGCCCAGGGATCTTCCAGGTTCATGCCTTCATAGGAAATGTGCAGCAGGTTCGCATCCATGGAATATGGGGACTTGCCCTTCTTCATCTCCACAGGAATATTGCGCTCGTCGCAGTAGGCCAGCAGCTTCTCGCGGGAATTCAGATCCCACTCGCGCCAGGGGGCAATCACCTTCACACCCGGCTTCAGGGCATAGGCACCCAGCTCGAAACGCACCTGGTCGTTACCTTTACCGGTAGCGCCATGGGAAATGGCATCCGCGCCGGTTTCGTTGGCAATCTCGATCAGGCGGCGGGAGATCAACGGACGTGCGATGGAGGTACCCAGCAGGTACTCACCTTCATATATGGTATTGGCACGGAACATCGGGAACACGTAATCGCGCACAAATTCCTCGCGCAGGTCCTCGATGTAGATTTCCTTCACCCCCAGCGCCTTGGCTTTTGTGCGCGCCGGTTCCACTTCCTCGCCCTGGCCGATGTCGGCGGTAAAGGTCACCACCTCACATTCATAGGTATCCTGCAACCAGCGTACGATTACCGAGGTATCCAGGCCACCGGAATAGGCCAGCACCACCTTTTTAATATCAGACATGCCCTTGCTCCAGACTGAACAGAATGGATGTATCGAAAATAAGGCGCATATTGTACGGGACAGCGCGGGGAATGGCTATTGGACAGGGGCAGGCTCAATATCCCGGGCCTCACCGTAGAAGATCTCGTCCAGCTCTCCTTCGGCATCCATTTGTTCAATAGCAGCGCTGAACTTGCGGGCCACCTCGGGCCGCCTGGATTCCCGGGACATGTAAAGGGCTCCTTGCTGACCCGGCACATGCTGGCGGTACCTCAGCATATCCTGGGGCTGGCTCCGGGATGACAAAGTACGGTAAATATTGTGGTCACTGGCCAGTATGGCCGAAATTCTACCCAGGGAGAGCAGTTCCACAGCCTGACCGATGGCATTCACGGGCACTTTTAAAACCTCGGTATCGTCTTCAAAAGCCTGTCCGAGATAAGTCCCGCGAATGTAGGCCACTCGCTTCCCTTTCAGGTCCTCTAGCGTAAGCGGGTAATCAGAATAAGCCATGGCGGCCAGCAGGATGTTCACCCGGGTAACAGGCGAAACATTGATCGCCTCAACGTCCAGCTCCGGGCTTTGAAACAGGATAGTGAAATTTACGGCGCCGGAGCGCAGCTCCACAATGGCCCTGCGCAGCGGCCGCAGATGAGGCTCTACCGGAATGCCGGTTATCTCGGAGAGGCGCTCGGCAACTTCGATCAGGCTGCCCCGCAACTCGCCGCTGTCAGCTTCGTAAGCCCAGGGCCACACATCGGGAATGGCAAAAGTAACAGATTCGTCGGCAAACGCGGAGGTAATCAGTAAACTAACGGCAAGAACACACCTGGCCATAAAAACCAGAAACCGGGAGGCGACATACTGCATTGGCGAAAAGTTCCAGACGTTAGGTCAGTCTTGTTTTACAGAGCATAACCGATCAACCAAAAAAATGGCCCGCAACCGGGCCACTTCTGGAAACGGGCTCTGGGTCAGACCGCCTGCTGTTGCTGGGCAGTTGCCTGCTCCCGGATGCCGTCCCAGCCTTCCTTGATGGAACGAAGCAGGTCCGCCACTTCATCAAGCTTGGCCACATCGTTCTTCAAGTTGGCTTCGAACAGCGTGCGCTCCATATAGTCATAGAGCGACTCCAGACGCACAGCCAGATCACCGCCCTTCTCGAAATCCAGGAAACCGCGCAGGCCACCGATGATTTCAATGGCCTTGGAAATCAGCTTACCCTTGCCCTCATAGTCCTTTGCCTGCATCCGGGCCTTGGCCATGTTGATGCGCTCCAGGGCTCCGTTGTAAAGCAGCTGGATCAGCTTGTGGGGGTCTGCATCGGTGATGCTGGTCTGGGCATTGACCCGTTGATAAGCCTGTAAACCGTTCATAATTGACCTCGTTTCCCGTTATATCCTGTTCCGTACGGCCTTACTGACCCTGCTGGCTGTTACCGCTCATTCCGGCAAGCTGTTGTGTCAAGTAATCCCCAGTCTGGTTGAACTGCCCCACCAGCGAGTCTGCAGCACTGAACTGCTTGACCAGTCTTTCCTGATACGACTCGATCCGCAGATCCAGTCTTTCCCGTTGTTCGTCGATGCGGTCCAGCTCACGATTCAGGGAGTTGGTGCGGGCATCAAACTGACCACTGGCCCCCAATATCCCGGTGATCGCATCCACCGTCCGGTCACTGACCCCCTTGATAAAGTCAACGGAACCCCGGGCGCCGGTTTCACCACCAGCTATACGCACCTGCAGACCAGAAGCCGGGCCACTATCCTCGCCGAGGTATAGTACCTGGCCATCACCACGGGCCTGTTGCCCATTGATGGTCCCGGCCACGTCGGTGCCGGCGGTGCCGTCCTGGGTGCTCAGCCCCAGATCATTGGTGGTCTGGTCATCCACTGCAATCAGGTCCACCGACGATTCGCTGGCATAACGGCCAGAGGTGAACGTCAGCGCACCGGTATCGGGATCCACCCCCACAGACACGGAGCGGTCTGCGGAATTCAGCGCGGGGTTGTCCTTCAGTTGCTTCTCAATTTCGGCCGCCAGGTCTTCACGGGTGTCGTAAGTGCCGGCGGTGAGTGTGATGTCAGCGCGGGTTTCACCATCTATCAGAAAACTCAGCTGGTCGTTGCTGTCGTCAATTGTGGCCCCGTCAGCCAGCGGAGACGCGGTCTGCAGCGCTCCCCGTGTGGCCATCTCGGTCACGTTGATAGCGTACTCGCCGGCTTCGGTGTTATTTCCGCTGCGGACAAACTCCACCTGGGAATCCGACGCCCTGCCCTGCTCCGCGAACAGCGCCGTCACATCATCAGGGTTCTCCAGCAGCTGCTGTTGGAATTTCTGGCTGTCGAACTGCAGCTCACCACTTTGCCAGTCGGTGGTGATACCCACATCCGCCAGGCTGCGCACATTGGCGTCTTCCAGGCCAGGCACCATGTCAGTGAGCACGCGCTTGAGCTGGTTCTGGATGCTGCGCACCGTGGAATCGCCGGTCAGGATACTGGCCTGACCTTCTTCGGCATCAAAATCGGTCAGCTCACCGATCGTGCTCTGCACCGCGTTGAACTTGTCGACGAATTCCTGAACACGCTCGGCAACCTTTCCCGTGTCCTGATCCACCGCCACGCTGGACGAGCCGGTGTCCTTGATGTTGAACGTCAGCCCGTCAACCACATCTTCCACGGTATTGCTGGCACTGGTCACTTCAATACCGTTGATAGAAAGCAGCGCATCCTGAGCAGGCGTGGTTTCATCAAGGTTCTGCACATCATCGTTCATCACGAACTGCGACAGACCACCGGCATCGGTATTGTTGCCATCGGAATCGGTGGCAGTGATGTTGATGCGATTGGCCTCGCCGGTTTCGTTCGCTGACATCACCAGGCGGTAACCATCACCCGTATTGATGATGGATGCCGACACACCCGCATCGGAATCGTTAATGGCGTTGGCCAGGCCCTGAAGCGTGTCGTTGTTTTCATCGATCTCGATGTTGGTGGTTTTGTCCCCAACCGCGAACGAGAGGGTGCCACGGCCAACGCTGGTTGAATCCCTGTCGTCAAAGGTACCTGAGGCCAGCGCCTGCGCCGAGGCCTTGCGGTCCACCTCAATATTATAGGTGCCACGGCTTGCCTGGCTGCTGTCCACAGAGACATCCACACTGCTGCCGGAGACATCCGCAGAGAACGACCGCATAGCATCTGCGGAGCCCAATTGGCGCATGGGCAGACGCAGCTCCGTTACCGCGCTTTTTAACTGCCCGTATGCGGACAGCTTGGCCTCGGCCTGCTCTGTTTTAAGGTCAAACTGCTGAACCTTGGGATCCCGCTCAGCAGAAACCAGCTTGTCCACCAGATCCTGGTTGAGAACGCCCGAGCCAATACCCAACGATGAAATACTTGCCATAACCATGCCTCCTCAAGGGGGCGAAAATCGCTACTGATCAGTTTATCGGCAAAAGGCGGCAAAACTTTGCCTTTTTAACCAACCGATTTGTAACACTCTGTAAACAGAAACACCGCCTGCCCCTCTCGGGTGCGGCGGTGCTGAAAACCCGTTATCTGTATCAGGCCAAAAGCGGCAAACCTTTACACCTTGATATTGAATAACGTCAGCGGTTCATCCTGTTGCAAGTTTTCTGCCAACCTCAATGCAACCTCATCCGGAATCTGGCGAATGACTTCCTGGGTAGACTGGTCAACCACTTTCACAATCGTCTGCCCCAGATCATCATTCACCTCGAACTGCAGATCCCGCTGGACCGTCTGAACAAAATCGTTCAGTTTTGATACTGCGTCGTCCAGCTGCTCCCTCTGGTCCTCACTTCGCCTTTCAAGCCGTTCAGCTTTCGAAGGCTCCTGAGCCCGTTCGGAAGACGGTACCGCATTCCCGCCAGCGGCTGAAGATGCAACCTGGGCTGAGGCATTCCTGCCTTCGGCCTGAGATGACGACATTGCCCTTGCCGGAGCTTGCTCAGTGGAGCGAACCAGCTTCAAGTCCGGGCTGTTCAGGTTAACGTCATTCATAGCTCACCTCGCTATCCTCAAACGGCGTTAAACCGGGGCTTCTCTTTATCAGACAAGCCCCGGCTTGTACCGCTATGCCCCAATTACTGCAGGAGGGACAGAACCTGCTGAGGGCGGGCGTTCGCCTGCGCCAGTACAGAGATACCAGCCTGCTGCAGTACCTGGGACTTGGACAGGTTCGCGGTTTCCGCTGCGAAGTCCGCGTCCAGGATACGGCTGTTGGCGGCGCTCAGGTTCTCGGTTGAGGACGCCAGGTTGGAGATGGTGGACTCGAAGCGACTTTGCACCGCACCCAACTCTGCGCGAAGCGAGTTAACTTGATCAAGCGCCTGGTCAATAGTTCCAATAGCTTTTGACGCTCCATCGCGGTCGCTGATATCGACATTAGTTAAAGTATTTGAATCAGTAGCCAGACCTCCAGAGTTACCAGTGCCCAAAACTGCTTCCACCAGGTCCGTATCGGTACTACTTACATTTATGGTTCCATCAACGTCCGTGCGAAGCTCAATGCCAGCATCGTATTTTTCTTCGGAAGTATCGAGGCCTGTAAGCTCGGTAGCATCACTCACCTTGATACTAATTGTTCCGCCAGTGGAGTCCGTTAACTCCAGCTCGTCAGCATCATTGATACGCGCTTCGACACCTGTCTGAGTCGAAAATTCGTTAATCCGGTCTGCAATGGCCTGATCATCCGCGCCACTTGTGATGTCAATTTCAACATCATTGAGAGTCAAAGTACGGTCGGCGCCCAAGTCGGCGCCGACTGCCGTCGTCACCACTGTTTCGTTCGACTTTACTGCCTCAACGCCCGTAGTACCGGACTCAGCATTAATCGCCTTGACCATGCTGTCCATGTCGGTTACATCGGTATCATCAATAGCGACGCCGTTGATAGTAAGATCATCCCCAGCCATTGCCACGATGTCTGCTTGGGTGGCTCCAGTTTCCATTGAGAAAGTTTCTGAGCCGAGCTGTGAACCCCTGGTGTCAACGCCGGACACTCCAATAGTCTGACCGGCATTCGCACCGACCTGAAACTGCAGATCTTCCAGAGAACCGTCCAGAATGTTCTGGCCATTGAACTGGGTAGAGTCAGCAATCCGGTTGACTTCGCTGATCAGCGCCTCGGTTTCCTGGTTCAGAGCTTCACGATCTGAGGCGGAGTTAGTATCGTTGGCAGACTGAACGGCCAGGTCACGAATCCGCGACAGGGCGTTGGTGATTTCGCCGAGTGCGCCTTCTGCGGTCTGAGCGTATGAAATACCGTCGTTGGCATTGCGCTGGGCGACGTTCTGGCCCGAGATCTGGGCCGAGAAGCGAGTGGAGATGGCGAGGCCTGCAGCATCGTCCTTTGCGGAGTTGATGCGAAGACCGGAAGACAGACGCTCCAGCGCTGAATCGTTCTGTTGCTGAGACTTATTCAACTGATTCTGTGCGCTCAATGAAGCTACGTTAGTGTTAATACCGAGAGCCATATTGCTTCTCCTTCGACTGGTGTCGTTATTTCATGGAAAAGGTGTGGCGCCCGTTTCTGGTTTGGGAGCGCCTCCCTGTTGCAATGCTTAACGGCGCTTGATTTGGTTCCTTTAGAAAAAATTATCAAAAGTTTGTAATGGAATGTAAAAGCGGCAACGTTATTCCTGTTTTCACGCCATAAAAATGCCAAAAACTATTCATCAGACGCTTAATAGCGAAACTTATTCCCATATTTTCAAGCTGTTAAATCATATTTTTAAGAACTGGCACACCCTTCGCTTCTCTCCCTGCAAAACGGCAATTTAACGAATTACAGCCGGCAAGGCGTCCAATTGATCGGGCACCGGGTTACCGGCATCTCTGAGCAGGGAGAAAAGATATGCCTCAGGTCATCAACACAAACATTGCGTCGCTGAATGCTCAGCGGAACCTGAATACCTCACAGGGCGACGCCAACACCGCATTGGAAAGATTGTCTTCTGGTCTGCGGATCAACTCTGCAAAAGATGATGCCGCGGGCCTGGCCATCTCTACTCGATTTCAGGCGCAGATCAGTGGTCTGAATATGGCTCAACGCAATGCCAACGACGGCATCTCACTGGCTCAAACAGCCGAAGGCGCGTTGGATGAGGTCACCAACAACCTTCAGCGGATTCGCGAGCTGGCAGTGCAATCAGCCAACGCCACGAACAGCACGTCTGACAGGCAGGCCCTGAATCAGGAAGTACAACAGCGGATTGCGGAGATCAACAGGGTCGCAAGCCAGACCAGCTTTAATGGACTGAAGATTCTGGATGGTACGTTTGGAGAGCAGACGTTTCAGGTAGGCGCTAACTCGGGTGAGACGATTGGCGTTAGTGGTCTGGATTCCCGAGGGCAAAATATAGGTGCTGTAATTTCTGAGACAGGCGGGCTGTCCGATCAAGTTGCAGGGTATGAGCCTGTCAATCAAAACAGTAACTCGATTTCAGCGGCAGTAGCTGATGGCGGCCTCGGTGACTTCCCTATCACGCTCGCAAACACTAACACGATCACTCTTGATGTAGGCACTGAAACTGACGCAGTTGAGTTGACGATTGATAATGGTTCCTATTCCTCAATTGAAGAACTAGCCGCAAATGTACAAGAGAAGCTGCAGGCTGAACTGGATGCTGATAATCAGTACGCAACAGATATAACAGTTAGTGGCGACCCCGAAACAGGGTCGTTGGTTTTCTCCAACGCCAGGAATGAAGATCTGAGTATCGATATTGCTCTAGATGACGGCACAGACGACTTCACTCAGAATGGTCTTGCAGTAACAGCCGCGAGTGAAGAAATCTCCCTGGCTGAACGTTTCGAAAACGGCGACCGTGCTACCTTCGACGTAGACATCAACGGCACCGAAATTACGGTTGAAGATGCCAGCTCCCTCAACGACATCGTCGCACAGGTCAACGCCCGCTCTGTGGACACCGGTATTCGAGCCAACCTGAATTCGGAGAACGACGAAATCATCTTCTCCTCTCAGTTTGGTGAGGCTTACACTGTTGAGATAAACAGCTCCGGCCTGCTGGATGAAGCGGGGGATGAGCGTATCCAGACGGGTGTTATTGATGCGACCCTGGAAGACAACACGGTGTCCGTTAACGACCTCGCTATAGACACCCGCGAAGGCGCCGAACAAGCCCTCGTCGCCGTCGACTACGCCTTCGACAAAATCAACGGCTTCCGCGCCGAACTCGGTGCGGTCCAGAACCGCTTCGAATCCACCATCGCCAACCTGAGCACCACCTCCGAAAACCTCTCGGCCTCCAACAGCCGAATCCGCGATGCCGACTTCGCGGCGGAAACCGCCGAGCTGGCCCGCACCCAGGTGCTGCAGCAGGCTGGCCTGTCGGTCCTCTCCCAGGCCAACGCACGGCCGCAGCAGGTGCTGCAGCTACTGCAGGGCTAATCGCCAACATCCGTCAAGTAACCAGAACAGCCGGGCTCAAAACCCGGCTGTTTTCTTTTGGGGTCAGACCCCAAGACATTTCGCCCCACCAAATGCACTGGGGTCTGACCCCAGGCCCACAGAGCCATAAGGCTACCTGGTGTTGGATTACGCCTTTGGCTAATCCAACCTACATTGGCACGGCTTTCGCTTCGTCACCTACAAAGCACTGCAAAACGTCAAAAAACTGCAGACCATTGCCGCTCAGGTTGCCGCGGCTGGTTTTATGAGGTGTCCCATGCAAGCACAGCACAACGTTCACGCCACCGACGCACAAAAGGCTCACATCGCACGGCTTCTGCTGCAGGCGAACCTGGCCTATAGCGAGTCCAACACCCCGGTGTCACTGGTTCAGCGGGTCAAAGCGAGGTACGAATGCCGTGGCTACCTGAACAAGATTCTGGCACAGGAGCCGGGCAATGCAGGGGCACTGGGCCTGCTGGGCCGCTTGGAGATGGACGACGGGGCGCTAGAGAAGGCACACACCCTGTTCACCGACAGCCTCAGCCAGGATCCAACACAGCCGCAGCAATACACCAACCTGGGCTACTGGGCCATGAAATCAGAGCGCCCCGCCCTGGCGGAGCAGTATTTCATCCAGGCCTTGGAGATGGACCGGCAATCCGCCGCCGCTTTCTGCGGAGTAGCCCATGCCAAGCGCCTGCAGGGCCAGTTCGATGTGGCCTACCTGCATTACCGCAAACTGCTGGAAACCGGCCTGGAATGGCCTTCCATCTACAGCGGTATGCTCACCTGTGCCGAACACCTGGACGTCAAGAAGGCGGATACCAGACTGGCCCGGGACGCTATCCTGCTCCTGCGCCACAACGGCCTGCCGCACCAGGAAATCGGCCGCTTCGTGGCAGCCATCATCCGCCAGCAGTACGACCTGGATGACCCCAACGCACAGGTTGCCCTGGACGCGGCCAGCGAGGACGAACTGCTGATCCTGGCACTGGAGAAAACCCTGATGCCAGACCCGGCGGTGGAAGAACTGGTCACCCTGCTGCGCCGCGCCATCATTTCCGAAGTGGCACAAACCGTGGAACTGCGGGACGAACTCCAGCCACTGGCCCTGGCGCTGGCCGTGTACGCAGACCGCACCGGCTACGCCCTGACAGCCGAAGACGACGAGGAACGCCTGGTCTCCGCCATCAACGACAGCATCTGCGCACAACTGGCCATGGGCGAAGAACAGGACGGCATGATTGGCTCGCTGATCATCAGCGCCTTGTACGGCGCTATGTTCCACCAGCAATTCGCCGTGCAACTTGGCCGCTGGAACCTGGTGGATTGGCCCGTAGCCCTGCAGCCGGTCATGGCTGCCAGCTACTACAATCACGCCACCGAAGAAGCCATCAAACAGAATTTTGACGAAAAAGCCGAAGAGCTTTGTCTGGATAAGACCGACGTACCCCAGGCCTGGCCCAGCTGGTCAAAACTTGCCTATCATTCCGAAACCAGCCTCAAAAACATGATGGCCACGGAACTGGGCATGGACACCGGGCTGCTCCCCGACACCCTGCGCATCATGGTATGCGGTACCCAGTCCGGCCAACGTGCCATGGAACTGGCCCACTACCTGAAAGACGTGGAAGTCATCGCCGTGGACGAGTCCCTGGCCAATATCGCCAAGGCAACCCGCCTGGCCGGCGAAATGGGCATCAGCAACATCGTCTTCTGGCCCTGGTCCATCGCCCAGCGGTTTGTGGCGGATGACCACAAGGTTCACTGGATCGAAATCGGCCGCCTGCCCTCGGCAAAAATGACCAACGTGTCTCTCGCGGCCCTGGTCAGCTCCGCCACCGGCAACGGCGCCGTGGTGCACATGCACACCGCCGTCAATGAACAGACCGACGGCGACCAGCAGATCCGCCGCCTGATTGCACAACACAACCTCAAACCCACCCGCACCACCCTGCGCCAGCTTCGCAAAATGGCGCTGACCAACCGGGACGACCCGAAGTGGCATTCTCTGGTGTCAGAAACAGACTTCTTCAGCCTTGGGGGCTGCCGGGACCGCTGGTTCTGCCCGCAGGATTCCGGCCAGTTGAAAGAACTGATGGCACTGGTGAGCAATGAAGTGGAATGGAAACTGGTCAAAGCGCGGGATACGGATGGCCACAGCCTTGGGACAAAGCCCGTTCAGAAGCAGATTCAGGCGGAGGCACTGGGGAGTGAAGTACAGAGTTTGATGGGGCAAGGGCTGAGCGTTTATTTTCAGCGGCGGCGGTGATTGGGGTCAGACCCCCGGACATTTGGCACCTTGAAATGTCTTGGGGTCTGACCCCATTGTTAGGGTTAGCCCCCATTGTTATGGGTGTCGGATTAGCGAAGCGTAATCCGACAAACCCCGGCAAGGCTAAACGTACGGAATCAAAGATTCCCCATACAAATGCAGCTCCTCCAGAACATGCCGCTTCTCCGGCGTCAGTTCCGGGTCTGCTGCAAGCCGCTGTAGCTCATTCGCAAAGGCCTCGAGCGACCGCCAGCCCTTTTTCGGGTTCATCAGGCGCTGGCTGCGAAACTCTTCCCAGCGCTCCATTTCTTCGCCAATCAGCGTGTTGGGATAATTCCTGGCCCGGTAGCGGAAAAGCAATTCGTCCAGCCGGCCATCTTCGAACCGCACCTCCTGCTCTCCCAGCGTTTCCACCGGCTGCTGCAACAGCCAGTTCAGTTTTTCCCGGTCGGTTTTGCCGATAAAACCACCGGCATAGAGCTGCTCGTCCGGGTCCGTCAGGTCACTCTCGTGGGGATGGTCGAAGGCCTGGGCAATGCGGGCCGGCAGGTCCGGGGCTTTGCGGAGGATGGCCAGGTGCTCACGTAACTTGTCTCCGTCCAGTTCCAGCTCCGCCAGCCGGTCTCCAGACAGGGATTTGAGCATGGTGGCCGGGGCCAGTACCGGGCATTTGTTAAGCTGCACACCCTTCAGGGGAAACCGGCTCACGCCCTCCCCCAGTTCCGCCTGGGAAGTGAACACCCGCTCACGAATCTGGTCAGCGGTGGCGTGGATCAGCTCGCTGGGGTCTTCACGCAGGTCGTAAACAATCACCAGGTTCTTGTTGGTGGGGTGCTCCGCCACCGGTGCTACCATGGCACAGCAGCCACGGGTGGCCGGGTACTTGGCGGAGATGTGGAACACCGGCTTCATACTGGCGGTATCCAGCATGGCACGGGCGGAGTGCTTGTCCTTGTTCTGCAGCACAAAGTCGAACAGTTTGGGCTGCTTTTCCTTGATCAGCTTTGCCACGGCAATCGTCGCTTCCACATCCGACATGGCATCGTGGGCCGCTTCATGGGCAATGCCGTTGGCGACGGTAAGCTCTTCCAGTTTGAAGCTGGGGCTGCCGTCTTCCTTCTTCGGCCAGTTGATGCCCTCCGGCCGCAGGGCGTAGGTCAGCCGCACCATGTCGATGATGTCCCAGCGGGAGTTTCCGTTCTGCCATTCCCGGGCGTAGGGGTCGCGCAGGTTGCGGTAGAGGGTGTGGCGGGTCACTTCGTCGTCGAAGCGCAGGCTGTTGTAGCCCACGGCACAGGTGCCGGGCTGGCTGAAGGCTTCGTTGATCTGCGCGATAAACTCCGCCTCGGGGTACCCGTCCTCCAGTGCTTTCTGGGGCGTGATACCGGTAATCAGGCAGGCTTCCGGCGAGGGCAGGTAATCATCCGCTGGCGCACAGTAGATAACCAGCGGATCTTCGATGATGTTCAGATCCGTGTCGGTACGTACACCGGCAAACTGGGAGGGGCGATCGTGAATGGGGTCGACACCGAAGGTTTCGTAATCATGCCAGTAGAAAGAACGGATCACCAAAGGGACTCCTGCATTGGGTTAACGTGGACCGAATGCAGGGTAGTGTAATCAAAACATCCCGGTACCGCGATCCACATAATGCGTCCGCTCTCGCGGCACCCCGTCCTGCAATGTCTGCATCTTCAGGGTCATGCTGGTAGGCAGATTCAGGAATGCCCCCTCCGGCCCCTGGATTACGTTGGAACCATCCAGGTCCTGCCAGTCTACCGACTCGCGCTGGAATGCCAGGAACAGGTCCTTGGTGAAGCCGACAGCGTCGTCCCCTTCGTCCACGCCAATATCCATGGACAGAAGATTGGTCAGCGACACGCATTTGCTGCAGGTACCGTCCTCACCAGCCAGGCCAATCCTGGTGGCGCGGTGATTGGTGGGATCTCCGTCATCGTTGAAAAGACCGGCGTCAACGATATTGCCGTCTCCGTCGTCAACCTTCAGGTCCAGGTTACCGCTGAAGCTGTTCATCTCACCCGAGAGCGTTCCCCGCGCCTGGTTAAAGCCGAACCGGAAACCGGAAAGCTTGTCTTCCCGCTCAGCAAGTTCCAGATAGGGCTCAATACCCACGAAGGGCACCACCTCGTCTTCGTTGTAGGTGTTGCCGTCAATCTGAACCCGGGTGTCGTCCCGCACGTAATGGCCGAGCGCAAAATTCGTAATATCGATATCGGCGCCGGTGTCGTCCCCGCCCAATATCACACCGTCGGCATTCAGCCGGGTTTCGGCGTCTATGCCCAGTGTTACACGGGTAAACCTATGGTTGGTTCCGTCCACATGATCTACCGACATCATTGCCTGCCCTTGCACCTGGCTCATTTCCTTTTCGGAAATAGGCTCCAGCTCTGCCAGGGCAACAGGTGAAATACCCAGGCAGATGGTGAGAGGGACAGCATACCAACAAGCATCCTGTCTCATAGTGTTGTGTCTCTGAAAACATTCTTATTATGACCGCAGAAACACTATATCCCAGGCGCCCGGGCCAATAGAGTGAGATAGTTCACAGGGAATAGAATTGACGGCTGTCACTGCTATATACTGAAAAAAAATAACAAAACGGAGCCTCCATGGCCGCCCGCGTTCTGATCTGTGACGACTCCTCCCTCGCCCGAAAACAGATGGCCCGGGCATTACCCGAAAACTGGAATGCCAGGGTCACCTTCGCCATCGATGGCCGCGACGCCCTGGAACAACTCCGGGCCGGTGCAGCGGAACTGATGTTCCTGGATCTCAACATGCCGGAAATGGACGGCTACCAGGTACTGGAAGCCATCCGGAAAGAAGACTTGCCAGTGCTGACCATTGTTGTCTCCGGCGACATTCAGCCGGAAGCAAGGGCCCGGGTGCGAAAACTCGGTGCCATCGACTTCATCAAAAAACCCACAGACACCAACCTGGTGATCAAATTGCTGCAGGACTATGGCTTCCTGCGGGCGGAAGACCTGGCTGCGGAAACTGGCAAACCTGAAGAAACATCCCCCACGGATGAAACGCCCATATGCCTGAACGACTATCTGCAGGAAGTTGCCAACGTGGCCATGGGCCGCTCTTCAGACCTGCTGGCAAGGCTGCTCAAGGTTTTCGTGAGACAGCCCATACCCCGGGTGGAGATGATCGCCCGGTCCGAACTCAGCATGGCCATCTCCGCCGCCGAAGACGACAGCAACTACTCCGCGGTTTGCCAGGGGTTTACCGGTTCCGGCATTGCCGGTGAGGCGCTGTTACTGTTTGCCGATGCCAGCGTCAGCGACATGGCCGAACTGCTGCAATACGACGACATGGATACAGAAAGCCTGGAAGTGGAGGTACTGATGGATATGTCCAGCATCCTGTTCGGCGCCTTCCTTAAAGGCATTGGCGACCAGCTGGACCTCAAGCTCGGCCTGGGCCACCCTACGGTTCTGGGCCGGCACCGGCATATCGGGGATCTGCTGGAACACCACAGCCGGCACCAGGAAAAGCTGCTGTGCATTGAGATCAGCTACGAGCTGGAAGACAGGGATATCAGTTGCGACATGCTGGTACTGCTTACGGAAGACTCAGTACCCTTCCTTGAACAACGACTGCAGTACCTGGTGGATTGACCATGGCAATGAAAGAGATAGAAGCAAGCACCTTCCACTGGCTGGTGGACATGCTCGAATCCGTCGAAGTGGGCCTTGTTGTGCTGGGCCTGGATTTCCGCGTGCAGGCCTGGAACGGGTTTATGGAACATCACAGCGGCATCACCGCCAGCAGAATCCGTGATCAGCTGCTGTTCGACGTATTTCCGGACATCCCCAAGGCCTGGCTGACCCGCAAAGTGGATTCCGTTGCCACATTGAACACGCGGGCCTTCACCTCCTGGGAGCAACGCCCTTACCTGTTCCGCTTCCGCAACACCCGGCCAATCACCGGCACCGAAGACTATATGTTCCAGAACCTCACCATCAGCCCGCTCTCGGGCCCGACAGGCCAGGTGGAGAAAATCTGCCTGATGATCTACGACGTCACCGACATTGCCACCAGCAAACGAGCACTGGAAAAAGCCAATGAGCAGCTTGCAAAACTAAGCATGACCGACCGCCTCACCGGCCTGCTCAACCGCGGCACCTGGGAAAACCTCATCGACGCCGAGTTCGAACGCTACCGTCGTTATGGCAACCCCACCTGCCTGGTGATGTTCGACATTGACCACTTCAAATCGGTGAACGACACCTACGGCCATCTGGCCGGCGACGAAGTCATCAAATACACCGCGAAAGTCATGAAAGACAGCCTCCGCCAGTCCGACAGCCCCGGCCGCTATGGCGGCGAGGAATTCGGCATCATCCTGCCGGAAACCGATGCCGAAGGCGCCCGCATCATCTGCGAACGCATCCGCGAAACCATCCAGAACAGCACCGTACAAACCACAGCAGCCTCGATCCAATACACTGTCAGCATCGGTATAGCACCACTAACCGACGAACCGGAGAATCACATGCAGTGGTTGCAGCAGGCGGATGAGGCGTTGTATGCGGCGAAGGAAGGAGGGAGAAATCGAGTGGTGGTATACAGTAGGTCGGATTAGCACCGCCCTGCGGTGCGTAATCCGACAACGGGCTATCTTCTTACATCAATCAACCAATCAATCCTGCTGCCACCCCTGCACAGTTTCCTTCCCATGCTTCTTCCGCCACTCATTCAGAACCTTGTGGTTACCACCACGGGTCTTGACTACTTCACCGGTGTGAGGGTTCTTGTAGGTTTTCATGGGGCGCTTGGGACGGCTGCCGGTAGCCGTATCAGCCTTGGCGCCGCCAATGGACGGATCGATCGCACCCAGAATCTGAAGAACGTCTTTCGGCGACTTGTCATATTGCTTCATCAGATCGCGAACCTTGTTTTCAAACTCCAGTTCGCTCTTCAGTGCCTGGTCCTGCTCCAGCTTTGCCAGTTCTTCAGAGAGCTTTTCCATAAGCTGTTTTTTCTGGTAGTAATCGTTAATCTTTGCCATGGATATGAACCCTTATTTAATTCACTGCAAATAAAATGACCGAAAAGTCAAAACCGATAATAATGGATAAATGCAAACATGGCAAAATAATTCATTTACAAAACATTCATCCAGAAAAAAACCAGCCCGAGAGCTGGTTTTTCTTATTTAAAGAGCAGCCAGATTTATAATCGCAAATCTGCCTCACCCAATGGCAACACCCCTTTCAGATCAAACAATACACCATTGTCTTTCAGATATTCACGCAATTCGCCGGAAGAACGCGCGGCATATTCACGGTGCGGCACCGCCAGCAATACGGCATCATATTGGGCCTTCTCAGGGTTCTGATGCAATGAAATACCATATTCATGTTCAGCTTCATCAGCATCCGCCCAACAATCCGTTACATCAACCTTGCAACCGAATTCAGCCAACTCTTTAACCACATCAATAACGCGGGTATTACGCAAATCAGGACAATTTTCTTTAAACGTAAAGCCCATAATCAGCACGCGGGCATTGGCCACCGTATGCCCCGCCTTGATCATCGCTTTCACCAGCTCAGAAGCGGCATAAGGGCCCATATTGTCATTGACGCGGCGGCCAGCCAGGATAATTTCCGGATGATAACCAATAGCCTGGGCCTTGTGGGTCAGGTAATACGGGTCCACACCAATACAGTGCCCGCCAACCAGCCCGGGTTTGAAGGGCAGAAAGTTCCACTTGGTGGCGGCGGCAGCAATGACTTCGTGGGTATCAATCTTGAGTTTCGAAAAGATCATCGACAACTCATTCATCAACGCAATATTCAGATCACGCTGGGTGTTTTCAATCACCTTGGCCGCTTCTGCCACTTTGATAGAACTTGCTTTATGAGTGCCGGCGGTAATAACACTGGCATAAAGTTCATCCACTTCTGTGGCAATGTCCGGCGTCGAACCCGACGTAACCTTTTTGATAGACGTTACCCGGTGCTCCTTATCACCCGGATTAATCCGCTCCGGGCTGTAACCGGCATGGAAATCCTTGTTGAACACAAGGCCGGATACCTTTTCAAGTATGGGCACACATACTTCTTCCGTGGCACCGGGATACACCGTGGACTCATAAATAACAATATCACCACGCTTGAGCACCTGCCCCACACTCTCACTGGCTTTAACCAGCGGTGTTAAATCCGGTGATTTGAATTCATCAATCGGCGTGGGCACTGTCACAATATAAATCTGGCAATCGCGAATGCCCTCCAGGGAATCTGTAAATGACAACCCCTTTGAAGCGGCCAGCTCCTCCCTGGAAACCTCACGGGTAAAGTCCACCCCGTCTTTTAACTCAGCAATCCGCTTTTTATTAATATCGAAGCCGACAATCTCGCGCTTTTCCCCAAACGCTGCCGCCAGGGGCAGGCCGACATATCCAAGGCCGACTACGGCGATTTTCTTCATGGTCCAATAATCCTTTGACAAAACATAAGCGGTTTCAGGCCAGATCGGGAATCATTATCCCCGTAAGGCCAACAGAATGAAATTGGGATTTCAGTGATTCTTTTGCGGCTGCATCCCCGTGCACAATCCGGATTTCCGAAGGGGCCGGCTCGATACCAGTAACAAATCGCACCAGGTCCGATTGCCCCGCGTGGGCTGAGTAGCCACCCACCTGATGAATCCGGGCGCGGATATCGTAACGCTCGCCATCCAGTTCCACCCAGCCACCACGGGGCCCGTACGTCAGAATATCTCGCCCGGGGGTGCCTTTGGCCTGGTAGCCGACAAATAGAACATCATTGCGCTCATCCGCCAGCATCGCCTTCAGATAATTCACCACCCGGCCGCCGGCGCACATACCAGAACCGGCCAACACCACACAGGGGCGGTGGGATCCGGCCAGGTAGTCCACAGCGTTTAGGTGATCTTCGTGGCTGTTGATGACGGTGAGCTGCTCAAAAGACAAGGGATGCCGACCCTGCCTGACCAGTTCCTTGGCTTCTGCATCCCAGAAGGGTTTCAGATCACGGTAGATGCGGGTGAACGTGGCAGCCAGTGGTGAGTCGACAACGATTTCCAGGGAGTTCCAGGTTAGCTTGTTTGTCGGATTACGGCTTTGCCTAATCCGACCTACGTAGGTCGGATTAGCATCGCCCCGCGGTGCGTAATCCGACACCGCCGAACTCCCAAACTCCGCAATCAACCCCTCAATCTCATACAACAACTCCTGCGTCCGCCCGATACTGAACGCCGGCACCAACACCGTCCCGCCATCGGCAAGCGCATGCTCCAAAACCGTCTTCAGGCGGTAACGCCGGTCCTCCCGGCTCTCATGGTCCTTGTCGCCGTAGGTACTCTCGATCACCAGCCGGTCCGCACGCTCCGGTGGCCGGGGTTCCGGCAACAGCGGTGCATGGGGCGCGCCCAGATCCCCGCTGAACACAATCCTTTCCAACTCTCCGTCGCACTCCGCCTCGCATTCCACATAGGCCGACCCCAGAATGTGCCCTGCCCTCTGCAACCGCACGGAAAGCGACGCCCCCTCCCCGTCACCGTCTCCACCGAAGACCGAATGCCACTGCCCATAAGGCACCGGCACAAGGCGGGACCGGATAAGCCCCAGCACCCGCTCAATCAGCGCCCGGTCCCGGGTGAAGCCAATCTTCAGGGCATCCTCAAGAATCTCCGGTAACATGATCGCCGAAGGCTCCGAACAGATAATTGGCCCCTCAAAACCGGCCGCAAGCAGATAGGGAATCCGGCCCACATGGTCAATGTGCACATGGGTGACCACCAGCGCACGGATGTGACTGATGGGAAAATCAATGGCAATATCCGAGGCGCCTGCGCCGTTGCCGGCTTCCTCGCCCTGGAAAAGGCCGCAATCAATCAGAATTCCGGAGCTGCCAACAACCAGTTCGTGGCAGGAACCGGTTACGCCTGTCACCGCTCCGTGGTGTTTTATGTCTATCATCAAAACCTTCCTTGTTTTTTTAAAGACTATTCTCGGTCAAGCAAACCGAACCATGCCAGCAATCTGATGGAAGTAATCCCTTGACCAGATATCCACTACAGCCGGTTCAGGAATGAAACGAATTACATCCTGACGGGCCGAGCGAACATTCAGAGAATCAATTTTTTTATGCAACAGGTCCTGAAACTCACTGGTTGATAGTTTCCTGTCAGCCAGGTCGCCACTTTGAAAACCACGTTCGGCAAAATGTTTCAGGCCGAGAGGAACCCCCTGGCGAACGTACCACTCGAAATCGAACCAGTCTCGCCCCTTTACGCGGTTATTCCATTGCCGAAACAGCAACGCATGCATCTTACCCGCGAACAGGTCTGACAAGCCAAAGCACTTTGTGTAGAAAGAGTATGGCTGGATAAGCAGCCGTTCCTCGGTTGCAAAACCCAGCGGAGGATCCTTGTCAACCTCCAACTTGATTTTAACGGTTTTACGCCCAGTGATGTTCAGGTCGTATAGGCTGGAGGTTTTCTTCAGGAAAGCGGACTCAACTTCACTCTGCACGCTCTTTTTCTTGGCGGACAACGTCACTTCAAAACCGAAAGCGGAAAATTCATCATGGATCGCCCGAAAATAGGGCTCGAGAGAAAAGCTGGAGTCGGGCTTCAGCAGTGAAAAATCTAGGTCTTCGGAAAACCTGGACAATCCATAAAAAATTCGCAGGCAGGTGCCCCCGTAAAATGCCGCCTTGTCAAAGAAACCTCCGCGATACAGGCCCGCCAGCGCAATTTCCTGCATCACCTCGCGAAGCGCAAGATTCCGTGAAGCCTCATCGTCAGGATAGCGAGCCAGCATCTGGTCAACCACCGTCATGACCAATCCTCCAGCACGTCTGCCAATAGCTCCAACAACGCGGTCTTTGGGCCAGCCTTTACATAGAACTTAATAACATCCATATCAATATCCTCAAAACTATCCTTGTCGATACGCAAATCCTCCTCCAGAAACTCCCTCATAGCCGCCGCAGAAAACAAACGCAGGTTTCTCGTGAGCAGCACTTTGTCACACAGTGCCTTGGTAGGCCCCGCTAACAGGCAGTAGGCTCGCTCGTCGACCCTCTCAAGCTTTGCCCCCACATACAGCAAAGATTCATCGATATGCTGATAAGAAAACTGCCCAACCGGGGTTTCGTAACGCTTTCCTCGGCGTGAAGTCACCGAAGTGACGCCAAAAACCCCCTCAGGTATCAAACCATGCCACGCAAGTGCCCACTCCAGCGAAACGCAGGATGGCCCATACAGGTTGTTCGCAATCAACGGCAGGCTGAGAGGTGACCGGCGCCACTCCGGCCCCAGCACATACATACCCTTCTTCAGTGGTACCAACACACCCGCCCCAGCCAGCTTGGCTATCTTATCGTTTGGACGGCTATAGTCATGAAGTACCGACAACAGTGAAGAACGGCTAAAAGGGATGTTATTGAACTGCTGAAGCTGCTGCTCGATTCTCATGCGTAAATTTTACACACAAAATCGCCATTTTGTCGATTATCTGCGTAAAAACGTCGACCTCACCCAGGGTACCCCACAACCTTCACGCAGCATGATTATAGGATTACGACCCGATGGACCTAATTCGAATTACAGGAGATGCCCTCAAAAGTTCGATCGGCCCGGGGGTGGGGGTACCTTTTCTGCCAGAAAAAGGTGTCTGAGCGAAGCGAGTTCTTTTTCCAAAGAAAAGGTATCCCTGCCGCCGGGCCAGCCCTATAGCCATCAGGCTTCGGTTGTCGGATTACGGCTTCGCCTAATCCGACCTACGAGGTTAACTTCAAAAAGCCCAGACGAAGGGAATCAAGCCAATGGCCGTTGACCCCACCAGCAGGCTGAGCGGGAACCCCAGACGCACGTAGTCCATAAACCGATACCGCCCCGGCCCGTAGACCATCAGGTTGGTCTGGTAGCCCAATGGGGTAATAAACGAAGCCGACGCCGCAAACATCACCGCCACCGCAAAAGGCAGGAAGTTAATCCCCAGTTGCTCGGATACCGCCAACGCAATGGGAAACATCAGCACCGCCGCCGCGTTATTGGTAATCACCTCCGTAAAGGCCGCCGTGAGAATATAAACCAGCGCCAACGCCAGCCAAGGCGTCAGCGGCCCGAACAGCCCCAACAGCCCGCCGGCCACCCACTCGGCCCCGCCGGTCTCAGTCATGGCATTGCCCAGGGCAAAAGACGCCGCAATCACCACCAGCACCGGTAAATCCACGCTCCGGCGGGCACGGCTGGCGGTGATACAACCACTCACAATCATCCCGCCAGCCGCGAGAAAAGCCGCTTCAATAATCTGCAGCAACCCCGACGCACTGGCCAGAACCATCAACAACAGAATGCCAAGGGCCCGGGGTGCCTTGTGAAAATCCGGCGGCGTGGAATCGTTCAGCGCACTGACCAGCAGAAAATCCCGGCGGAAACGGTATTGCTCCACAAACTGGTGGCTGGCCTCTAGCAAAAGGGTGTCCCCCATTTTGAAGGTGATATCCCCCAGCTTGCCCGGCACCCGGTTACCTTCACGGGAAACCGACAGAATCGCGGCGTTGAACCGGGTACGAAAGCGGCTTTCCCGCACCGTCTTGCCTAATGCCGGGAATTCCTGCCCCAGAACCACCTCCACCAGGCAGCGCTGATGGTTCGCCAGGTCCAGCTTCTGGATGCTGGCCTGGGCCGGTTTCAGGCCCTGGATCCGCCGCAATTCACTGGCACACTCCGGTGCTCCCACAAAATACAACTTGTCGCCGGGCTGCAACATCCGGTCCGGCTCTACCGCTGTAATCAGCCGGCCGCCCCGGTCGATCTCCGTCAGGTAGCCATAATTCAGCGCTCGCAAGCCGGCCTGGGCCACCGTCTTACCCACCAGGGGCCCGGTGGCATCCACTTCCACCTCCACCCCGTATTCCCGAACCTGCTCCAGTTCCTCCTTCATGCCGCCTCTGTCCGGCAGCAAACGGGAAGACACCAGCACCAGGTAGCACCCACCCACCAGCAACAGGGGCACACCCACCCAGGCCAGCTCAAACAACCCCAGATGAACTCCCTGCCGCGCCTGCAGCATGCCATCAATCACCAGGTTGGTGCTGGTGCCAATGAGCGTGCAGGTGCCGCCCAGAATGGCAGCGTAACTCAGGGGTAGAAGAAGACGGGAGGCAGGAATCCCCAGGCGCTGGGCCCAGTCCTGAATGGCGGGAATGAACATGGCCACAACAGCGGTATTGTTCATGAAACTGCTGAGAATACCGGTAGGCGCCAGCATCCGAAACTGGGCGCCCTTTTCGGTTTTCGGGTGCCCCAGCAGCAACCGGGCAATCCACTGCACGGCGCCGGTTTCCTTCAGGCCGGCAGCCACCACATACAACGTCGCAATGGTAATCACACCCGGGTTGCCAAACCCCGCCAACGCCTCAGCCGGCCCCAGAATGCCCGTAATCAGCAAAAACGCCAGGGCCGCCATCAACACCAGGTCCGCAGACACCCGGGTAATAATCAGGGCGCCAAGGACGGTAAACAGGGTAAGCAGCGTAACAATGGCTTCCCATGCCATGGAAAATTACGCTCCGGTGGTTTGCGGCGAGGTAAAAATCAGCTGTCGCTCAAGCAGGTAATCAATCAACCGGTTCACGCAATCATCCACGGACATCCGGGAAGTATCCAGGCGAACCTCCGCCCGCTCCGGCACTTCGTAGGGGGAATCGATACCCGTAAAATGCTTGATCTTGCCGGCTCGGGCTTTTTCATAAAGCCCCTTGGGATCTCTTTGCTCACAGGTCTCAAGCGGGGTATCCATGAAAACCTCAATGTACTCCCCCGCCGGGAAAAGATTACGCACCAGGCGCCTGTCGCTGGTGAACGGCGAAATAAACGCACTGAGCACAATCATACCCGCATCGGTAAACAACTTGCTCACCTCGCCAATGCGGCGGATATTTTCAATCCGGTCCTCATCAGAAAAGCCAAGATCCCTGTTCAGACCATGCCGCACATTGTCACCGTCCAGCAAAAAGGTGTGGTACCCCCGCTCAAACAACGCCACATCCAGCGCATTGGCAATGGTGGACTTGCCGGAACCGCTCAGCCCGGTAAACCACAAAAGGCACGGGCTCTGATTCTTGATAGAAGCCCGATCCGCACGGGTGACTTTCTGGTGATGCCAGACAACGTTTTCAGACATTAAACAGCTACCTTGCTTGTGGAACTTCTGTGTCTCCAGATCTCCAAAACACAGTCTATTTGGTTATCTGACCCTATACGAGAGCCTGATCGGACCGGCGGTGGGGTACCTTTTCTGCCAGAAAAAGGTGTCTGAGCGAAGCGAGTTCTTTTTCCAAAGAAAAAGTACCCCACCGCCGGGCCAGCCACCAAACTTATCAGGCTATGAGATCTTGAATTAAACAGGAAATCAGGCAGCGTGGCCCTGTTTTGAGTGAGTTTGGTCACCCTGCCCGGCAAGTAAGCCCTGAACGCTGATATCCTCATCCAGCGAATCCCAGTGAATACCATGGACGCTTAACTCAAAATCCCCCCGGGCACTATAATCCGCGTGCAGCAGGCGCGGAAACCAGGCCAGCGGAGCACCAATTGTCCGGCCATCTGAAAGCATGACCCAAAGATTGTCTTCATCAAACCAGGCTTTTTCAGGCGAAATAGTCATGCCATGCATCCTCGAACAATGTCTGATTTTGTTCCGTCAACTCCAACAATACCCGAATCGTTCGAGCATCAAAACCATCATTCCGTGCCAACGATACCGCGGGAGACAGCCAAAACTTTGCTTCCTTTCCTGCTGAACGCACATGAATATGAGCTGGTTCTAACGGATTACCTTCGTTCGAATAAAAAAAGAACTTAAAACCCTGATACCTGAGAATTACCGGCATGTTTTCCTCAAAAGTCCGATCGGACCGGGGGTGGGGGTGCCTTTTCTGCCAGAAAAAGGTGTCTGAGCGTAGCGAGTTCTTTTTCCAAAGAAAAGGCACCCCCACCCCCGGGCCAGCCACCAAACTTATCAGGCTACGGCAACGCCAGGCTCCGAGTTGTCGGATTACGGCTTCGCCTAATTCGACCTACACTGACAACCTGTGCACCTTCTCACCCTGCCGCTCGTCTGCCGCTACATCCGAAGCCCCATTACACCAAACCAGGTCCTCCACCCCACCATTCGGCGCGTAACCAGTTTTCGCATTCTTCAGCACATCAATAATGGCACCACAGTCAAACGCCTGGCTGGCACGCTGCAGCTGGCTGATAAAGTCCTCCACCTGCTCCCAGGGCAACGACACCTCCCGCGCCATCATAATACGCGGGTGCGATGTCCCTTGCGGATCATCCCCAATCAGCAGCTCCTCGTACAGCTTCTCTCCAGGGCGCAGGCCGGTGAACACCACCTCAATATCACCATCCGGATCGTCCTCGGTTTTCTCTTCCAGGCCCATCAGGTGAATCATCTTCCGGGCCAGATCCGCAATTTTGACCGGCTCGCCCATGTCCAGCACAAACACCTCACCGCCCAGGCCAATACTGCCGGCCTGAAGAACCAGTTGACTGGCCTCCGGGATGGTCATGAAATACCGGATGATATCCGGATGGGTCACCGTAACCGGACCGCCGTCGCGAATCTGGTCCCGGAACAGAGGCACCACGGAACCGGATGAGCCCAGCACATTCCCGAACCGAACCATGGAGAAAACCGTCTTCTGCTGCCGCTGCGCCAGCGCCTGCAGCACTAGCTCCGCCAACCGCTTGCTGGCGCCCATCACGTTGGTAGGGCGAACTGCCTTGTCCGTGGAGATCAGCACAAACCGCTCAACCCCGGCCGCAATCGCCGCTTCCGCCGTGTGCCAGGTGCCGAATACGTTGTTCTGGATACCCTCAATCACATTGTGTTCAACCAGCGGCACGTGCTTGTAGGCGGCTGCGTGGTACACCGTCTGGACACCAAAGGCCTTCATCACCGTTTCACACCGGCGGCGGTGGCACACATTGCCAAGCAGCGGGTGCAGCTCTACCCCAAGCCCTTCGATCTGATTAATGGAGCGCAGCTCACGCTCAATGGCATACAGCGAAAATTCCGACTGCTCAAACAACACCAACGTGCTTGGGCGATGGCGAATAATCTGGCGACACAGCTCCGAGCCAATCGAACCACCCGCGCCGGTTACCATCACAGACTTCTGATACAGGCTCTTGGCGACAACGGCGGAATCCGGCCGAACCGGATCCCGCCCCAGCAGATCCTCAATTTCCAGATCCCGGATATCATTAATCCGAGCCTGGCCAGCCACCAGCTCCGACATGGAGGGAACCGTCTGAACCGGAATCGAAAGCGGCTCCAGTTGTTTCAGCAGCTTCTTACGGTCAATCTGAGTATCTTCATCCAGGGCCAGCAGTATCCGCCGTGCCCGGTACTTCGGCAGGTGCTTCTCAATGTGGTTGATGCTGACCACCGGCAGGCCATTAATCATGGACTTGTGATTCGATCGTTCAAATGTCACGAACACAACCGGGCGATATTCCGTACCCTGCTCCAGTGCAGAAGCCAGCTGCATACCCGTTTGACCGGCACCGACAATGGCGACAGGTTCTTTGGCTCGCTGCTTGGGGTGGTTTACGATTATCCGGACGCCTAAGCGAGTACCGCTGACAAACAGGAAAGCCAGTGCGCCATAAATAATGGGTACGGAGCGGGGGATGAATACCTGCAGGAGATAACCGAGAACAATCAGCGATAAGGCTGACAAGGTAACGCCGTATATTATGGTAAGAAATGCTTTGTCGCCCAGGTACCGAATAACCGCCCGATAAAGGCCCAACCGAATGAATACCGCGATGGTAAACACGACCGTGATGGCGGCTACTATGAGCTGATCACGGTTTGGCACCCATAGCTGTTGCTCCAACCGCAAGGCATAAGCCGCCCAGATGGCAAAAAACAGCACTACCATATCCGAGGCAACGGATATGATTCGCTTCTGCACACGCGGTAGATTGAGAAAGGTTTTTATCACGTTCAGTCCTTTACGCGGTCGCCGGCACCCTTGCCGAGTAATGTATGAACAATATAGAGAAAGTAATTTTTCAGATTCAGGCTGTCTAGCATCTTAGCATCTGTTTCCGCCAATAAACGTGGGGTGGACATGTCGATATTGTTAATCTGCGCCAACCCGGTGATGCCGGGACGAGCCTGAAGCACCCCTCTGGACTCCCTTTCCTCAATTAATTCTTCCTGGTTGAACAAACAAGGCCGAGGCCCAACAAGACTCATTTCTCCTTTCAACACGTTCCAGAGTTGGGGAAGTTCATCTAACTTGGTTCGGCGGAGAAAACGGCCAAATTTCGTAATGGAAGCCGTGTTTGCGAGATGACTCGCTACCGAAGCGGTATCCACCTTCATAGTTCGAAATTTGATGAGCGTGAATGGCTTTTTGTTGCTACCCACCCGCTCCTGCCTAAAAATGGGCTCTCCCGTATCAAATAATCCGATCATCATAATAATCAAAAAGATCGGAAAGCCTAAAACTAAACCAACTGTGGCAAAAACCAAATCAAATGCGCGAATCATCTTAAAAACATTTCCTGAGAGACTCCTCAAGGGTAAGGGGAGGTGTCCATCCAAGAACTTCCCTTGTATAGCTATCGTCCACCAGCAATGAATCAAAGAGCCTGTCGTAACTTGCCTTTTTTCCAAGACACGCGGCTGCAAGCTTCAAGAATGAGTGTGAAACTCGGAACAATCGAACCCCATACCCAGAGGCATCGCCTATCAATCGCAGAAAGTCAGAGGTAGAAACGTCTTGGCCATCACGGACCAAAAACGTCTTTCCTTTCGAAGCATCATCCTTCAAACAGCGAATAAGTAAGTCGACCAAATTCCATACTGAAACAAACGAGCGCCTATTCTGAATACCAGCAAGAGGAAGAGGCAACGGCTTCTTAACAATAGAACACAATAGCCCAAAATTGCCGGGCGCATTCGGACCATAAACCAACGGCGGACGAACAATCGTCAGGGCCATGGAAGAGTCTACAAGCTGCGATTTTAGCTGTTGTTCCGCATGCATTTTGGACTCTGCATAAAGCTCTTTGGGTGCTGGAGTATCCGAAACGGTGAACGGCTGATGATTTGAATTACCATTTACCCCAATAGAACTCATGAACAGAAAGTGCGTGACTCCTGCACCCTCAGCTTGATTCGCCAGGTTCAATGTTCCTTGCACATTCACCTGATGAAACTGTTGAGCAGCGGAACTCGCCCGCTTGTTCAGATGTGCCAGACCAGCCAAGTGAATAACTGCTTGCACCCCATGAAGGCTTTCTCTCCAGTCAGATCCACCATTGATCTCTCCCACGTCGAAAAACTCTAACCCACTTTCTGATGGCAATTCGGGACACCGCCGTCCCGCAACAACCACGTCAAAATCGTTGCCGGCCAACAGAGCTTCAACGAGATATCGGCCAATAAATCCGGTCGCTCCCGTAATCAGAACCTTCTTCCGTGCAGTCATTTGCTTTTCCGCCTCGGATCCATTGGTGTGAGCAACTTGTACACCAGGTGCTGAACCTGCGCTGGCAGCAACGAACGAATAAATGGAATAAAACACGCAGCCCTCTGGTAAAAGGGCATCCCCAGCCTGCCGGCACCACGGTAGCCTATCAGCGCCTGCTCCAGCGCCAGTCTGGGCAACTGCTTTTTATGAGTGTGAGCGCCAAACCGGTAATGAAGCAATGGCAGAGCCAAGTTATGAAACCGGAGCCCGTTTGCCGCACAACGAAACCATAGCTCATAATCCTGCCGGCGCCGACAGGCCGGATCATAATTGCCCGATGAGAGAACCCTTGAGCGGCGCATCATGACCGTCGGGTGAATAATTGGTGATGCCCAAAGATTCGCCACAATCGAGTGGTGCTCTGAGGGCATTGTCCTGAGCCCAAGAGGTTTCCCGTCGAAGGAGATCTCCTGCACAAAGCTACCGAGGATATCGATATCCTCCCGCTCTTCAAGCATCGCAAGTTGAATGGCGAACCGCTCACTCGAGGCAATATCATCCGCATCCATCCGTGCAACCAACTCATTGCCAGCAAGTGACAGGCCACGATGTAACGCGGCCCCAAGGCCCTGATTAACCTCAAAGCGCTCTGTTATCAGAACCGGGCCTAAGGTAGCTTTCCATTGGTCTACAACCCTCTCCAACTCTGTGGGCACTGGCCCATCAAAAACCAATACGATTTCAGAAGGCCGAACTGATTGATCATCCCATATACTTCGCAACGCTTCGGTAAGGTGCTGGGGATCATCACCCTGGTATACAGACATCAATACTGAGAAGCCCATCAGTCGAGATCCATTTTGTAGAGCTGACGCTTGCCTGAGAAAACAGAGTCGAAGAAAACCGATTTACCGTCTAGCGAGAATCTCGGATGCAAATCGCAACGGCTCTCACCGTCGTACTCAAACCCATGGAAAAACTCACCAATCTCCCTCACCTCACCGGTTTTAAAGTTACCCAGAATCAGGTGTTGCATCCGGGATTTGTCCGGATACGTATCCGTAACAAACCAGTCCCCCCAGACATGTGGATGGCCATCTCCGTACCGGTCCAGTTTTCCGGCACCAAAAGAGGTAAAATCCCCGGTATCGACATTGACCAACCAGTAGCCCTCTTTATTTCCAGGGCCCCGCAAATAACCAAAAACACTCTCCTCGTTAGCCCAAAAACAATGACTTACCATGCCGAAATCAGCCAAAAGTCTCAGCTGGCCATTCTCAACATCGGCAAGAAACAACCGGTCAGTACGGGCCCCTCCGTTGCGAAATCGATGCATGAAGATAAACTGACGCCCACTTGGAGAAATCATCACGTGATTCACTTTATGATGGGCATTCTCCATCTCCGGCTTGAACTGGAAGGACTTAAGGTCAGAAAGGGATATGAACAATCTTGAAGAACCTGTTGCGAAATCAACAAGCCACAACCCATCATTTTCTAGCTTTTCGAGCTCTGCCTGATTCATAGGAGGCAGATTCTGGTACCCATAATCCGGCCTTAATGCCTGTAGGCGTTGATAATCCAAAGAAATAAAATATTCAACCCCAAACGAATCCTGAACTGGCAACGTGAACGTTTTTACCTGTTTTTCGCCCTTCAACGACCAAACTTTTGCAACGTAGCTCGCGGAAGCTTCGTCAAAATCATTGAAAATAAACAGATCATCATCCAACCAATGTGCTCTGGAACCCTGTTGCCAATTAAAAGCTCTTACAGTGATCGATAAAACAACTTCCTGATTCTTCGAATCATGCACATTCAAAACCACCTCACCTTGGGGCAACGGAGCCTTCGACGTATCTTCTTCAGTAGTGTAAACCAACACATAGCCATTTTGGTTGACTGGCGATTTATCAAAATAACCGAAAAAGGTCTCCTTAGCTCCACTCCGGTAAGGGAAAGGTTCACGAACGGCTCTTTTACGATAATTTTTTCTGTGACGAAGGAAAGCCAACCTCGAATAGAATAGCTTGAGACTCTTCTTTAGCCCAGGTGTTCTAGACAGAAGCTTGGCAACTTGTCTTTCAAATACATTAAAATTGCTCAAAATAACCGCCAACTATCGATTTCTGATACTTAACACTCTGAAAAACATTTTTCGGCCAAGGCACAATGAAAAACCAGCAAGCAACGATGAAATAGATCGAAACCTGACCCCACTCTTGAATAACATAGCTATGGCGGAAATCACATTTCCCGATATGAGCATTTTATGGGCGAGAAAGTTATTATTTGCCAATGCACGAGACCTTCTCTCAGAGGGTGTAAGTTGCTTTAGTTCTTCATGATATTTTTGCTCAATATAATTGATTGCCTTAACATTTTTATCAACCGATTTAGATATACTTTTTTCTGAAAGTTCAACATTTATATTCACTAGAACCTCAGGAATACAAACCGTTTTTTGACAAATCTGAAGAAGCCTTATGCCAAACTCGTAGTCTTGCCTTGCAGCGAGCAGCTCATCAAAACCTTCAGCTTTACTAAATACACTTCGTCTAATACACATCATTGAAGTTGTTCCGATAACGTTTTTCTCTAGCTGGTTACGAAGGTTTGGATTGGCATTCGGCTTGATGCGATAAGCTATACCAAGATCCTTAATAAATACTTGAGAGTAGGAGGTAACCAAGCCCACTTCTTCATCCTCAAACTCTTTAATTACTTTCTCTATTTTATCCACCGAAAAAAAGTCGTCATCATCAAGAAACAACACTATATCGGTAGAGCAATTTTTTACGCCTAAGTTACGGGAAAAAGGAGCACCCATTGATTGCGCATTCCTAATCAATCTTAGACTTACATTATCTGGAATCGAAATTTTGTCATTTAATTCTAATTCGGGATCGGAGCCATCATCAACGACTATCACCTCGGTGGGTAAAACCGACTGAGAAAATACACTTTCCAAGCTCTTAATCACTGAATAAGGCCTATCTTTAGAGGGAATAACAACACAACAGCTAATCATAAGTAATCTCTATGAACCGCCCCGGGTATCGCGGAGGCCCGTTGGTTTTAGTCACGCTGCCATAACAGCCTGACTGTTAAGTTGCCGATAGTAGTTTGCCTCAGCTTCTGCTGGCGGGAAATACCCCAGTGCTTCCATCAGCTGTTGGTGCTTGAACCAGGACATCCATTCCAGCGTTGCCAGCTCAAAGGATCTCATGGATTTCCAGGGGCCGTGCCAGTGGCGAAAACGCAAAGCGCACCATAAAACAGGCTACGCCTCTGCTCCGGTTCGACAATCAGCGCAAGGCAACTGGTCTGATTGCGGAAGTCGATCGGTTGTCGATACAGATAAATCCTGCTGTGCGTATTGCTGTGGCCCCCGCAACTGGATTAAAAATCACCGCGCATCGGCCGGTGAAAATTGTTAACGAAATTAAAGAGAGAACAATTTTATTGGCACTCGTTAAACACCTCCGTAAGATAACGCACATTACTCTTCCAGTTAAATTTTTCAACCACAGTAACGGAAGCTTTATCAGAGATACGTGACAGGTGGTCAGGTGACATCAAAAGAACCTCTTTTATTACATCTCTAGACGCATTTAAATCTATGTCGGAGATATGAAAGCCGTTCACCCCATGGAAGACAACTTCAGGGACCCCCCCCACAGGTGTACTAAAAACGATCATGCCTGATGCCAGGGCCTCCAATACAACATTTGGCAACCCCTCGCTTTTAGAGAGGAAAATAAAATAATTACACTCCCTCATTAACAGCGCCACCTTATCAGCCTTCTGTGAGCCAACGAAATTTACATCCAGCTTCCTCTCTACACTAAAAGACTTTAATTTACTTTCAAGTGCGCCTTTGCCAACAACAGTAAGCGTTGCAATCGGAAAACAGGCTTTAATAAGCTCAAAAAGCCTCAGAAGCTCAAAAACACCCTTTTCTTTTTTTAAATTTCCTACAAAGAGAAATGAAGGAGTGCTGAACGGTCTTAATAATGGAGGAAAAAAAACCTCAGAATCGACACCATTATAATTAACACTGACTAAATCATCACGAAGACCTGCACATTTCTTCGCCTCTTTCATCAGTAACTCACTAACGGAAAAGACATGGGAAGATGAGCTCAATGCAGCTCTATTTATGATCCGAGCCAAAAAATCATTTTTAGAAAAACAATTTATATCGCTACCTCTCACACAAACAAAACTTTTTACCCTCTTTAACTTAGAGATACAAAACCCGACAAATCCCCCTGGCAGCGACCACTGGCTATAAACTAGATCTACATTATTAATAGAACGAACACGACTATCAATCAAACATACAACGCCTGCGATTAGCGTGCTTAATGAATAAAAGTATCTAGATGGGATCTTAAAATACTTTACACACGTTACCTTCACACCCTCGTGAATATAGTCCCTTTCTTTTTTACTATACCTTAGAAAAAAAGAAGGAACCAACCTTATTACCTGAGCATTGTGCCCTAACCTTTCTAGCTCTTTAACCTGACGATGAACAAAAATTCCGGCTTGCGCATCTGCCTTATCTGGATAAACGTGTGTTACTATTATGATATTCATAACGGCCACCAATATAAATTATAAAATATAGCAAAACTCCAATCCAATAATACTTATAACCAATAGTATCGTTACCAAACCCTATAATGAAAAGATATACCGAAATCAATGAAACCAAGAAACTTCTCCGAGAGCGCCAGAATATTGCTTTAAAAATTATATGTACAGAAAAAAAGAGATACACAGCTGATCCGATAACGCCCAGCTCTTTAAAGATTAGCAAGTAGTTGTTGTGCGGCATCCTATGTGAATCACAAGCATAGTACTCACAATATTGATAAGGCGTCATTCCGTATCCCCAGCCCAATAATGGATCACTGGGCATCTGAAGATACTCGAAGAAGAGTAAGTTGCGCCCCGCGGTCATAGCTTTGAGGTCCCCCGACATTAAACTATTTAGTCGCATTAGACCAAGATTTTCAGTACCAATAACCAAAACCAATCCAACCAACACAATCAAGGCTACTCCGACAAAAAACACCCACTTAAAATTTACAGTCTGTAATCGAAGTGTCTTTATTGATCTCACAAGATCTCTCGCAGAGAAAATTAGTAAGCAGAAGATAAGAGACCCTAGAATCGCACCCATAGAAGTTCGACTTTGCGTTAATACTAGAAAGGCACTTAGAATAATTAATATCCCAAAATACAAAAAGCTAACAGACGATCTTAACCTATCAAAACAAATTAATATTGCCAAAGATATATATGCTCCAAGCCACGTTGGGTTGAGGGAGCCTAAAGTCATTCTGTCACCGGCATAAACACTCCCATATATTAGATAATAGATGAACGCCAAGATAGCAACAAACAGCACAGAAAAAACATAACACACGAGCAAATCATCGACCCTCAAATTGTTTTTATAAAAGACGATGCTCGGGATGACCAATACATAGGCTATTGACAAAACTAATGGAAGCACAGACCTTATCCAGTACGATATTTCTTTGCTCCAAAAGTACGACATTAAGACCAGCATGACAAAAAATATAAAACCAATATGAGACGAAGTTAACCTCAACCTTAAGGCCAAAACACCATATAAAAAAAGAATTAGACCGACAAAATTCGAACTCAAATACCAAAGATCAAGTTCTTTGAAGACAAGGTCTAAAGGGAGAAGGACAATAAATAATAACGTTAAGACTTTTGCCACTTCTAAAACCTTCTCAACCAACCAAAGGAGTGACTTTTGCCTCTGAATTTAAAAAACTGAAAATATAAATTCAATAAACGCAAAAATGCCTTTGCTTTTCTTGACTTACCATCATTTTCATTAAAAGCATGACGATATACTTTTTCTAACTTGCACGCTGAATACTCAGAATTATAAAGTCGACTGAGGGTTAAACGCACATTTTTAGCATCTTTTATTATCTCGCGATGGTTGCAAATCCCCTTTATTAAAGAGTCAAACTCGGCCGAATCATCTTGAAGATTTCCTCTCCCTGAGAAGTTATAATGATACAAATCCTCAACCGTTTCTTCTCTTATCCTTGTCAATCTACCTTTTTCCGATATTACGTATCCAACATTTCCTAGCATACAAGGTTCAATTATACTACGCCCTTTACCAACAAAAATAGAAAATTCTTCTGTAAGATTAGAAAAATCATTCACCCAGCCGCGGTACTCAATAGATTTCCGACCCAGTTTATTGTTAATATCAAAAATATAAGAGTTTAGAATCTTTGAATACTCCTCATCTTCAGATTTGTCCGCTCCAGCTATACACAAATAAAAGCGATCTCCTTTATTCGCGGCATCGCTTATGCGTTGAAGCAAGCTCACAATCCCACCTATTGTCTGGCGCTTAATATTCCCCAACACAAGAATTTTGTCCCCGGTTATTGAAGAATAACCTTTTCCCCTATAATTTAGTTTGATTCTATTTGAAACCAAAAAAATTGACTTAGGATCAAAACCTAAATCCAGCATATCGCAAACATTTTCCTTAGAATAGCATATGGCGACTTTCCCTTTTACAACCTTGATGATGTGAGGCTCTACCTTACCGCCAGCCTGACTAAAAACTAGCGGAATTCCCGTAATGTCAGACACCACTGCCAGAAATGAATAATGCGAAGGGCGGCATGAATGTATCAAGTCCGGCTTCTCCAGCCTTACTACCCTCACCCATGTCATAACCAACCACAGATTTTTAAAGATATTTTTAAAATCAAAGGGTGGGACATTTAAAATCCTCAAATATGGAGCAAGGTGGGATAATTGTTGGGAATCTTTACCTATGACTGCCACCACTTCATGGCCACTATTGTACATCGCTTTAAGGTGCTCCAAGTGAGAGCGAGGCGCTCCACCACTCATATCTTGAAAGTCATATAATATTTTCATTTAGATGACACTTTTTTCTCGCGCAAACAATAAATTATAATAAATGTTTTAGTTAATGCCTGACTAACGCTCAACTTTTCGATAAACCGCTTTTAAAAATGGAAGAAAGCTACTCAAACGCAATAGTGGATTCAACCAATAACCACAGCACCGCTCATTTATAGTGCCCCAGTATATTCCCCCCCAAAACACCTCTGCCGGTGTCCGGTAGCCCAGCCGTTTTCCGGGTCGGTTATTCAATTGCTCAACCACGCGGTTGATGTGCGTTTGAGACAGCCTGACAAAGTTCGTCCCTTTTGGGTAGTTCTGGCGCAGCAAGCCGTTCCTGTTCTTATTCATGCCCGTTGACCGGAGCAGCATGGACCATAAAAATAGGCGGCCAGATCCAACTCTTTGTTCGCCTGTTCGTGTTCCGCAAACTCGCTACCGTTTTCCAGTGCCGCCGTTTTCACAAGACCTCGGATTGGCTTCAAAAGCCTGATCAAGATGCGCGGCCGTAAAATGCTTTAGACCACCTGCGAGCAAGTAGCCGCCGACGCTCCACCAATGCCACCAAACTGGATTGTTTGTGGCCTTGGAGCACCGTGTCGCCTTGCCAGAGGCCAAGCGTGACCCACCTTTCAGTTTCTTTGGGGCGGCACAGAATTTCGACCCGATTCGGGGTTGTGCCGAGGCCCGCTTCCTTCGCTCTGCGTTTGCGATCACGATTGTTCCGATGTCGACAGAAGCGCCAAAGGCGACCACCCAAAAGGCGATCACGATGAGTCAAGGCATAGGCCCACTCGTGACTGATTTGCACTGAAGTGTTCATGCGGCGCGTAAAGGCTGCGATCTGCTCGGGGCTCCAGTGTCCCTTCAGCCGTTCAGTCACCCAGTCCGTCAGCCACTGAACTCGTTTGTCGCGCTTGAAGGCGTTTCTACGCCAGATATTCGCCTTATGCTGCGCCGTCTCAGGTTCATAGCTGCGAACGCTATTACGCTGCAACTCGCGGCTGATCGTACTGTTGTGGCAGCTAAGTATTGCTACGATCTGTCGCTTGCTTTCGCCAGCCGCACGCAGGGCCGAAATTTGGTATCGTTGAGTCTGGGTTAGTTGTCGGTATTTCATCACTGCTTCACTTTGGTCGGTAAGGCCCGTGGGGATACCGGCGTCGGCCCTCCCGCCTCTACCTGGTTACGCCAAAATGCTGCAGTTATCATCTGAATTCTCTACCTAAGGAGATTCTGAATAAGTCTTCAAAATCAGCGATAATACGGCCATCACCAACCGCACAGGATTCACTGGCACATGGATCAGATGACCTTGTCCGAAGCCGAGTAAGAGAACAAGAAACGCATCATCCGCCGCGAGATCTTTCTCAAACGGATGGACAAACTGGTTCCCTGGAAGCAGTTGGAGAAAAAGGTAGCCCGTTATTACCCCAAGGAGCGGAACGGCCGGTCTCCCTATCCGCTGCCTGCCATCCTGCGAGTTCACAGCATTCAGTTGTTCTATAACCTTGGCGATCCGGCCATGGAAGATGCTTTGTACGAGATTGAATCCATGCACCACTTCGCCGGTCTAAAGCTGGACCGCTTGCCGGACGTGACCACCATTCTTAGCTTCCGGCATCTCCTGGAGCAACACGGTCTTGGCAAGGTGCTGTTTAAAGAGGTGAACAAACAACTGGAGAAAAAAGGCCTGATGTTGCGTGAAGGAAGCATCGTCGACGCTACCATTATCTCTGGTCCCAGCTCTACCAAGAACCAAGGCGGCAAACGCGATCCGGAAATGCACCAGACCAGAAAGGGCAATGAATGGCACTTCGGTATGAAGGTGCAAATTGGCGTCGACGATACGCTGGGCCTGATTTATACCACCGCTACCACCGTTCACGACATCGTGCCCGCCGGTAAACTGCTGCACGGAGAAGAGCAGCGAGTCTTCGGCGATGCCGGGTATCTTGGCAATCAAAAGCGGGATGAGTATAAGCGCCGCGAAGATGTCGCCTGGTTCATTGCCAAACGGCCTGGTACCCGGAAGAAGCTAGATGCCGAAAAGCTGAACGCCGAGAAAATGAAAGCCAGTGTTCGCATCAAAGTTGAGCATCCCTTCCGGTACACAAAGCAGGCCTTTGAATAAGGCAGGGTCCGCTATCGCGGCCTTGCAAAGAAAAATAACCGGCTGCATTTGCTAGCCGCGTTCAGCAACCTGCTAATTGGTGGAAAAATCCCTACTGGCGCAGGGCCAGTGCGCCTGTTTTCCGCCAAAATGGCAGAAAATCTACAAAAACCACACAAATAAAGGGTAATTAGTGACTGAACTTTTGATTTTTGCCGACTTAAACCAAGATCAGCAAAAATCAACGGTTATTCAGACTTTCCTAACTCATCAAAAAAGATTGCCTCTCGCTCCAGATAAAACCCAGTTTTCTGAAAAACTGCATCATTTATATTTTTTATCAGCCGTTTAACGTCTTTTGCTTTAGCTTCGCCTGTATTAACAATAAAGTTAGCATGCTGATCAGAAACCTGTGCGCCACCAATTTTCATTCCTTTAAAACCCAACTCTTCAATAACCTTACCAGGTGGGCCAAATTCCGAATACATGGCTGGATTACTTTTAAAAACCGAGCCGCAGTTAGGTTTTTTTCTGGGGAATTTTTTACGGCGATCTCGGAGAATATTCAACATATCTCTTCGTATGCCATTTCTGTCTGAGTGAGAAAACTTTAGCTTGGCACCTACGACGATTTCATTATTATTCTGAAAAATAGATCTTCTATAGGCAAAGTCACAGTCTTCCACACTTCTCCGGTAAAGTCTGCCGCTTCGATCAACGCTCTCAACCCAAACAATATTATCGGCAATTCCTTTTTGTTTGCTACCGCCGTTCATACAGATCAGTCCACCCAGCGTACCTGGAATACCACTAACATGCTCGCCTCCTGTAAGACTATGCTGCATTAGCTTACGCGCAAGACTTGGTACCCAGACACCTGCTTCAGCAACAACTTCTGTACCCATTATTTGGATAGCATTCAGGTTCGTGCCTACCTGTATTATGGGTACTCTGATTCCTTCATCTGAAAAAAGAAGGTTGCTGGTCAGGCCTATGATAACTGGCTTAATATCTCTATTATAAAACCATTGGAGCAATTCAATGATTTCTGCCTGGCTGGTTGGCTGGATTAAAAGATCTGCTATACCGCCAATTTGCCACTGGCTAATTTCTGCAAGCGATATATTGCAAATTACCCCTCCTGGTGATATTTCTTGAAGTTGAGCAATATCGCCACCTGTTAACCCATCCATTTTATATCAGCACCTAAAGATTTAAGCTTTTTATCAAAGTCTGCATAGCCTCTGGCTATTTGCCAAGCATCTTCGATCACGGTCTCACCTTCAGCAACAAGACCGCACAAAGCCAGAGCGGCGCCAGCGCGTAAATCTAATGCTTTAACGTGTGCCCCTATAATGCTTCCCTGATTGCCATGGACCTTCAGAAGATTACCCTTGATCTCATACCCCAACCCCATTTTAGCCATTTCTTCTGCGTATCCGTAACGCCCTGGAAACCGAAGATCTATGATTCGAGACTCGCCTTGGGCACAAGCGGCATACGCTGCCAATATAGGCTGAACATCGGAGTTGATCCCTGGGTGAGGACCAGTGCTTATCTCCAGTGGGTAACAGCGGCCCCCACGAACAATCAAACTACCCTCGCCTCTGTAAAACTTTGCACCACTCTCACGCAAATGGATCATCGCCACCTCTAGGTCGGCATAGGGGAAATTCTTAATTTCTAAATCCCCACCTGTCATAACTGACGCAACAAGCCAAGTGATTGCCTCCATATTATCAGGCATCACGGTGTAGCGAGTTCCATGAAGGCCCTCCACACCTGTCACCTCAATATGCTCTTGACCAAACATGCGTATTTTTGCGCCCATTGTCTGAAGGAAATTGATCAGATCGATAATTTCAGGTCGAATATGCGGGTTCCAGATGCGAGTAGTGCCTTTGGCTAGTGAGCCAGAAATAATAGCATTTTCGGTTGCGCCAGTTGACCGGATCGGCAAGTGTATCTCCGCGCCCAATAATCCCCCACTCGGGGCTTTAGCACAGAGCATATTACCTTCCTGCCATATTTCGGCTCCCATCGATCGCAATACCATCTCATGCAGATCAAAAGTCCGATCACCTAACTGGCAGCCACCAGGAAGGGGAACAGCACCAGCACCGGTTCGTGCAGTTAATGCGCCCAAGATAAGCAAAGTGTTCCTAATCGATCGATCATCCCATTCCAGTCTATTTGAAAGTCGATTAGCTCCCTCGATGGTGACAGTTGTAGCATCAAGCAGCTTGCAACTCTTTCCTAACTTTTCCAGCATACCAATGTGTATCCTTGCATCCAGCAAGGAACTTGGATAGTTATTCAATATTATCTTATCATCAGATAATATTGAAGCTGTCAAAAGTTTTAATACGCTGTTTTTAGCCCCGGAGACTTCTATCACCCCTTCCAAGCTACTTTTTTTTACAATTAACCCTTTATTCATTTAATTACCTTTTATAACTAGCTTAGGAGACTCTGAATAAGTCTCGAAATCAGCGATAATACGGCCATCGCCAACCGCATAGGATTCGTTGCCACCATGGATCAGATCACTTTCTCCGAAGCC
>NZ_LIHP01000010.1 GCF_001314605.1 Marinobacter sp. HL-58 | reverse complement strand
AAGCTATGCTCATCACGTTCGCGTTGCCGATGAGCTTCTTGATATCGCCCGCCAACAAGCTGGCGAGGGTCACAACGTGATGATTGTGATTGATTCTCTCACGAGGCTTTCGCGTGTGCATAATGCGGAGCGAAAGAGCAGCGGTCGCACTATGTCTGGCGGGGTTGATGCGCGAGCGATGGAGATCCCGCGGAGATTGTTTGGCTCTGCACGAAACCTTGAGAATGGCGGCTCGCTTACCATTCTGGCAACCGTTCTGGTTGATACCGGCAGCCGTATGGACCAGGTTATATTTGAGGAATTCAAGGGCACGGGGAACATGGAGCTGGTTTTATCAAGAGACGTTGCGAATCAGCGAATCTTCCCCGCGTTGGACATTTCGAAAAGCAGTACACGCCGTGAAGAGCTGCTGATAGATCCGAAATATTTAGATAAAATAAGAGCGTTGCGCCGGGCGCTTGGCGGTCTCAAACCGCTGGAGGGCACGAGAAAGCTGGTTGAGCTGCTTGAGAAGTACCCCACAAATGCCGAGCTTCTGGACAGAGCGGGAAACCGGGACACCCATTAGCCAGACGACTGCCATGGCTTGGTGCGGCCTATCCACAAAGTGAGGAGCTTGTTATGCGTAAGTCTGTTTTGGCGAAGGCCTTCCTGACTGTGTTGGCACTTGTGCTCACACCGATGCTCGCCCAGGCCAAGCCGGTTTGGATCGATGTCCGTACGGAAGCCGAGCACAGGCAGAATCACATTGATGGGGATCCTCTCATTCCGCATCAGAACATTGTCGAGCGCGTGACTGAACAGTTTCCGGACAAAGATGCGGAGATCAACCTCTATTGCCGAAGTGGAAACCGTGCCGGTAAAGCGAAGTCTGCTCTGGAAAGAGCCGGCTACACCGATGTGAACAACATGGGTAGCGTGGCCGACGCTCGTGAGGCGCGTGATCTCTGAACACCTTGGCATTTTGAGGACCGGGATTAATTAATCTCCCTTTTTGAATTTTGCTTTGCAGTTACCGCTCATGCACATCGTGGAGTAATGTTCCCGGTCTTCGTGTCAGACCGCTGAAGGCGCTGAAGCGGGTGATTGTCTGTCAGATTCTGCGGGCTATGGAGGACAACGGTGTAAACAAGTCCCAGCTTGCCCAGAAAATGCGTACAAGTCGTACGGTGGTTAACCGCCTGCTTGATGAGAAGGATACCGGTGTAACGATCACTACGCTTATGAAGGCGGGGCGCGCATTGGGGATGAGATGGACTCTGGAGTCCGATGGGGATAATGGCTCTCCTCGGGCTGCCTGAATAGAGCCTTGCGTATTACGGTATCTTTGTTCAGCATTACCGCGTTGGGTACCAGTGACGGCGCCCCCTGAAAAAATGGATGATTCTTCAAGGATAGAAGGAGCAAAGGAATGAGCAAGAAAGTTGTGTTGTTGGGTGACATAGGAACAGACCACCAGGGATTCCCGCCCACTCCGGTAACTGCCGGTTCCCCCAATGTGCTGATTGATGGCAAGCCTGTTGCCCGTGTTGGCGACCCTCTCGCACCACACTCGAAGCCAAAGCATCCACCCCACCCGCGGACCATAGCCGCTGGTTCAACAACCGTCCTGATTAACGGTATGCCTGCTGCGGTAACTGGCGGTGCCATTTCGTGTGGGGGCGTTACCATCGGCAGCGGCAGTGTTGTTATTGGTGATACGTTCACGCCTGCGTCATTTTCGGGGATTTCACCGGCCCCTGCGAAGGCAGCTCGGCAGGCGGAAGCATCCTTTGCGCCTGGTGCTGATGGTGGGCCTGTGGAATCCCGAAGTTCCAACGGGTTTGCTGGTGGAGCAGGCAGCACACCTGCAGGTGGACCGTTTGTATCTGGTAGTTCTGATCGGAGCTCAGAAGCTCAGGTAAAAGAAGCAACCGTCGAGCCGGGCTTCCATGTGGTTCAAAGCCCAATGAGCAAAACAGCGCTGTTGGCTGCACTCTACGGCGATGCTTCTGCAAAGCCGGACCACTTTGACCGTTTGAATCCAGGCCTTGGCGGGCAGGTGTTGCCCGGTGAGATGATTGTGCTGGGTGACCCGGAAGGTATGGAGTGCTCCCGGGAAGAAGCGGACCTGATGGAGGTGGCGGCACAGGTGAATGCCCAGGTGCGTTCGCTGGATCAGGACGAAGCGCAGTTTATCGTCAAGTACCATGCTCTGTTGGAAGCCGTTACTTCAACGGGTTCGGCGGGGCTGGGTGCTGGCGCTGTGATGGTGTCAAAGCAAATTGGCAGCATTGAGAAGACCTTAAAGAACATCGAGCGGCTTCATCAAGACAGCTACCGGAAGCATGGGCATCTCAACCATCCGGAGTTTTTCGAGAAGCGGCGGGCACTTTTCAAAGAGCTGGATTTTTCTCTGGGAAGTGTGGCACGCCAGGGCATGTCACTGGATGATGATGCGAAGCTGAAGCGGGCACTGGGGTTGTCGTCTAAGAGTATTGTGCATAGTTGGAAGACCGCCGGGGTCGGTGGCATACCGGGGTACGCTACGCACTACGAGCGGCTGGCCTCGGGGGCCAAGTATGCAAAGGGGGTTGGTTATCTCTCTATTGGGCTGGATGTTGCTGCTTCGGGAGTGAAAATTCATGCGGCTTGCACAAACGGGCGCGAAGCCGAATGCAGACGAGTTAAGTACGTCGAAGGTGGGCGGCTGTCTGGCTCTGCATTAGGTGGCGGCGCGGGTGCTTTCGCTGGACCATTGGCGTGTGGGGTGATCGGCCTTGGAACAGGAGGTTTGGGTGGGGTTGCATGTGGAATAATCATGGCTGGGGTTGGTGGTTTTGCAGGAGGGTCAGTTGGAGGGAATACTGGCGAAGGTATCGGTGAGGTTATCTACGAGGTGACGAATGACAAATGACACACCTCAGATCATTGCGGCCTTCGTCGGTGCTGGGGCTATTGGTTTGGGCCTGGTTTCACTGCTAGTGATCCTCACATTTGCCTTTTCGAGAGTGGCAATGATTGAGGAAAAAATTTCGCGCCCAGGTACCTCTGCTCTTGAGCATAGAAAGGTCTGGGGTAATGATCCTTTGGGCAGATTGATGAGAAGTAGCTATGTGTTCACGTTTCTTGTTCTTCGATCGTTACCATCAAACCGACTGAAGCGGTCAGCGGCGCAGATTGGCGATGTGTCCACTCGCTTGCCGGTTCGGCTGAGCCTGTGGGGGCTGCTGCCACCTTTATGTTTATTTGGGTGTTTTATCGTGGTCCTGATAACTGGCCTCTTTTTATAGAGAAGTGTTGGGGTTGCTAAATCAGGTAGGAATCCTAACTTTCACAGCTCACGGAGGAGCGACGTGCTTATCAACTTTTTCCTGGGCCACAAAAAGGCACTCACTCTTGGCGGAGTGGCCCTTGCCATCGTCCTGATGTCATTCCCGATGGTCTATCGCACCTGGGCTTTTGGTTCTGATGCCTGGGGACTCACAGTTATTGCGCTTCTCGATCCTGAAGAAATGCCTTGGAGCCCTTTCGACTCCGATAGTCTGGCGATCAGGCCTGCAGTGGCCTATTGGATTTTGACGCATTCCGACTGGCCGTATGAGCAATGTGGTAAAGCGATGACCGCGATGAGCGGCTGTTCGCAACCTCTGATCAATTTCGTGGGCGCATCGTTGGATACGCACGATGCTGACTCGATCATGAGGCAACGTGGCTACGCGTTGCTTCGATATTTCGCGGGAAGGGGAGAGCCGGTCAACGGCTATCACAACGGGTTGGCACCGGTGCATGAGGCAGTGCTGTACGCCGATATTGATTATCTCCGCGCATTACTGCAGCTGGGGGCGGATCCGAACCTGCCAATTGATAGACCAGAAAAGGACTTCCACGGCTTTGACGCATTGGAGTTCGCAGCGTTTTTGGAGTCCCGGGATAAAGACGTTTTTCAGGATGTTCGGAAAGAGCTTGAAGCCCTTTAGGCGGCTGCTTGCTTGTTGTTCGGGGTTGGACTGATAGTTTTTGACGGCTCATGAAATCCGGTCTGGGCCTGTTGTCTACGGGCTTTTGATGTAAAAAACGTTCTTGTCCCGGACGCTAATCTCAAATAATTCACTGGCCCGAATCAGGTCACTCAGCTTCTTGTACCCGTAGTTCACCGGGGAAAAGGAGCTGTTATTGGAAATGTATTGGCCAACCTTGCCGAGATGTGCCCAACCATCGTCATCAGCCGTTTGCTCTACCGCAGTCCGCAGAGTCCGCACCAATACGGTGTCGCCCCGGAGTTTGTTGCGGCTCCACTTGGTCTCCACAGTTGGTTTCGGAGTGCCGCCATCGACAGTTTCCTCCTGTTGCTCGATCTCCTCCCGCAGGTTCTCGGTATAGATGAATTGAGAACAGGCGTTGACGAATGGCATGGGCGTTTTTCGTTCGCCAAACCCAAAGACCGGTAGGCCAGCCTCAAGAATGCGCATGACAAGTGGGGTGAAGTCGGAGTCGCTGGTCATCAGGGCAAAGGCGTCGACGTTTCCGCTGTAAAGCAGATCCATGGCATCGATGATCATGGAAGCGTCTGTGGCGTTTTTGCCCGTTGTGTAGGCAAATTGCTGGACTGGACGAATCGCATTGGCGTGCAGCTTTTCAATCCAGCCACCCAATTGTGGGCCATTCCAGTTGCCATGGGCATGGCGAACGTTCACAGCACCATATTTCGCCAGCTCCTGCAGTACTCCTTCAATTGATTGATGGCTGACGTTGTCGCAGTCGATCAGGAGTGCAATTTTGTAGTTGGTGTTCATGTTAATTGGGCCTTCCTTATCCCGGATGGTGAAGTTTGATGTTACCACGCATAATCTGCGACGTTTGCCGGGAGGCACTGGGATTGGTGCAGTGATGTGGCGCTTGATGCGTGTTTAAAGGTGCGTCTCTGGATCCATCCTATGGTGCACTGTTCGTGAGAATTTCCTTCCATGGTTTCATTGGTTTCAGGTGTTCCGTTTCGTTTCAGTGATTTCTTTTGCTCGTTGTGAGAGGTACGACGCGAATTCGTCTGCTGTAAAATGTCTGGTTTTCCCTTGCTCCATATCTTCATCGCCCATATCAATGGCGGCTCTGAGGTCATTCATCCTGGTGGTGTAGGCAGACTCAGCTTCTTCTACCATCCTGAGCCCGGCCCGCAGAACTTCACTTGCGTTCTGGTAGCGGCCAGAAGCCACCAGGTGATCGACCACTTGGGACTGATGGTCAGTAAGTACGATGTTTCTCGTTGCCATGGTTGTATCCACCTGTCGTAACTCTATTGGCATAATATGCCAATGAGCTGGTTTCAGCAATTGAGAGAAACGGGACGAAAAACCGGGACATATTTAGTTTCTGGCTTACAGTAATGCCTGCACCCCGTCACCCAGTGCCAGCTCACCCCCTTCAACCACCCGCGTAGTAATCCCTCCATGCCCGCGCATGGCGTTGTAGCCACCAGGCCCCAGCGCGGTTTCCATTTTGCTGCACGGATGGCACAGGCCGGTGTATTCCAGCACCACGCCACCGATCCTGAACCTTTTGTCTTTCAGCGCCAGCAGGTTCAGGCCAGAGACCACGATGTTGCGCCGGAAAATTTCGGGTTCAATGGCTTCCCGGTGAAGGCAGGAGGCGATGGCATGCAGGTGTTCTTTCTGGATCAGGGTTACCTGCCGTTTGCTGGTTTCGCGCCCTTTGAATCGGTCACCTTCCAGGCCTTTGCCCGGGGTAACCGACACGCTGTCCAGCGCCTGCATGGGTTCACCGCGTGCAGGGCGGATGCCGATCCATTCAACCCGGCCGGTTTGGGGGAGGGTGTCGAACAGGGTTTGCAGTGAGCTCTGTTCAGGCATGGGCTATCGCCCTCACGCAACGGCGGAACAGCTCGGCCGAAAAGTACCGGTGTTCGCCGGGTTGCTCGGCCACGAAGAGCTGGCCACCGGAACTGTAGATTCCGCCCTCGATCATCAGGTTGTCGCGCATTTCAAAGTCCTCAATGGTATGGCCCAGTTCGTCCAGGTCGGTGGCGCCTGCCCGTTCCCGATAATATCGGCTGTCGAGGGTAAACCCGAAGGCGGGCTTGCCCTGTCCGATCATGTATCCCACCTCAAAGACGGTGCCCGGGTCCGCGCTGATGCCGCGGAACGGGGTCAGATTAGCGATGATGGCCTCGCAGCTATCCATCAGTTCCCGGTTGGCCCGGTAGATCCGATGCCCCTGCCTGAATTTCGCCTCGTTGGCGGACAGTGGCAGTTCGGTATCCAGCGGGTCGACGCCCTCCAGTCCGTATTCCTGAAGCAGGCGTTTTTTCTCGGCCACGATGGCCTGATGTTCATCGGCGGGGAAAAACACTTCCGGGCCGGCGAGGTAGATGCGTTTTGGTGTTGTCATGGGCCTCCGTGGGGTCAGACCCCGGTGCATTTGGTGTAGCATAATGACATGGGGTCTGACCCCAAGAGAACCTATAGGGTTTCCATTTTTGAAACCACGCCGAATACGACCGGCTGACTGACAAATACCGTCGCAATAGGGAGTGAGGCTTATGTTATCGCCTGCTTTTGTTGAGATCAGAGATGCGTTGGCTCAGGTGCCTTTTGTGGCTCATATTGAGAACCAGGATGACTATGAGCAGGCGCTGGAATTGATGGACCAGTTGGTGGACGACTACGACGCCAACAGGCTGTTAATCGAGATTCTGGCTGTCAGTATTGAGCGTTGGGAAGACCAGGCCACAGAGTTCTCTGACTTTAATGCCGCTGTTGCTGAAACGGACGGGGGGGTTGCTGTACTGAAAACCCTGATGGCCCAACACGGCCTTGGGGTGGCTGACCTGCCGGAGCTGGGTTCGAAGGGCAATGTGAGCAAAATCCTCAATGGTGCCGAAGGGAAAAAGCTGACCCGCAAACACATGGAATCCCTCGGCAAACGGTTCGGGGTGCCTCCAGTCCTGTTTTTTTGATCTCCATGGGGTCAGACCCCCGTGCATTTGGTGCTGCAAAATGACATGGGGTCTGACCCCGATTGACCGGAGGAGACAAGCGATATGAGCACCGCTTCAGCGGCCTATCCAATTGGTACGCCCGGCACTCCCTGGGGCGACGCGGAACGTGCCCAGTGGCTGTCACAGCAGAGCCGTCGGCGCAGTTACGAGTCCGACGTGTTGGGCGTGGTCGAGCGGCTGCGTTCGCACTTTGATGTGCAGGAGTATGGCCGCCTGGAATACGGCCCGGATATTTATCCGCTGATGGCGATCCGCAGCCGGGACTGGCGTGCCGATCGGCCGGTGGTGCTGATTACGGGCGGAGTGCATGGCTATGAAACAAGCGGTGTGCATGGGGCGCTGCAGTTCGTGGAACAGTATGCCGCGGATTATGCCGATCGTGTAAACCTGCTGGTTGCGCCTTGTGTCAGCCCCTGGGCCTACGAGCGCATCCACCGCTGGAACGCGAATGCGGTGGACCCCAACCGTTCGTTCCGTGATGGAGGCCAGACCGGGGAGTCAGCGGCGCTGATGCAGCTGGTCGCTTCGCTCGATGAGCCAATACTGCTGCACATCGACCTGCACGAGACCACCGATACCGACGAAACCGAATTCCGCCCGGCGCTGGCGGCCCGCGACGGTAAACCGTTTGAGTCGGGTAACATTCCGGACGGCTTCTACCTGGTGGATGACACCGAGAACCCGCAGCCTGAATTCCAGCAGGCGTTGATCAGGGCGGTGGAAAAGATCACCCATATCGCGCCGGCAGATGATAACGGCGAAATCCTCGGCTCACCGGCGGCCGCTCGGGGCGTTATTCAGTATCCGCTGGCGCAGCTTGGCCTTTGCACCAGCATGACCCGTGCCCCCTACAGGACCACCACCGAGGTATACCCGGACAGCGACCGGGTGACTCCTCAGCAATGCAATGCCGCGCAGGTTGCCGCAGTGTGTGCGGCGATCGACTATGCGCTGTCAGTAGGAAAACCGGGATCGCTCTAGTATATTGGGTCGCAGGATGCGGGTGTAGCTCAATGGCAGAGCAGAAGCTTCCCAAGCTTACGACGAGGGTTCGATTCCCTTCACCCGCTCCATAATCTCACATAGCGCATCCAGCCCATCCGTCAGTGCTGCTGGCCCCGGCTGAAGAATCAGCGGTGACTTGATCTCATACAGGTGGTTGTTGGCCACAGCTGGAATGTCGCCCCAACCGGGGCGTTCGGCCACTTGCTCCGGGCGGAATTTGCGCCCACACCAGGAGCCGATGATAATGTCTGGTTGCCGCTCGATAACATCCCCGGGGTTTTCGATAATGCGCTCCCTGGCGCCGGGCTCGGCTGCCCGTTCCGGGAAAATATCCTCGCCACCGGCAATACTGATCAGCTCGGACACCCAGCCTATGCCGGTGATCATCGGGTCGCCCCATTCCTCGAAGTAGACCCGGGGGCGGTCTGGCCTCGCTCTTTCCGCCCTTATTCGTTCAACCCTGTCGGACAGGGTCTGAGCATAGGTGTCGGTTTGGTCAGCGAGGCCCAGCATGCCGCCGAGGATTCGGATCATGGACAGGATGCCCGCCACGGTGCGCTGATTGAAGATGTGCACGGCAACGCCGCTGCGCACCAGTTCAGCTGCGATGTCGGCCTGCATGTCCGAGAAACCCACCACCAGGTCTGGTTTCAGTTCCAGAATTTTCCCAATCTTGGCGGAGGTGAAGGCAGAGACTTTGGGCTTTTCCTTCCTGGCTCTTTCGGGCCGCACGGTGAACCCGGATATGCCGACGATGCGGTCCTCTGCGCCGATGGCGTAGAGGGTCTCCGTGGTCTCTTCGGTAAGGCAGACAATTCGCTGGGGATAATTCATCGGTGCACTATACCCCGGACCGCTTTTCCGGAGTCATTCCTTTTTCCCACTCAGTTTCCTCACCCGGCGCTGGCAGAAACCGGCCAAACTCGATCATCTGGGTTTCCGGAATGTCCTGCAGATAGATCCAGACGTCCTCAGCCGTTATGCCTGCAATTCGCACTATCTCCTCAAGCATCTGGCTCATCAGGGCCTGCTTGACCCCGGTACTGCGGCCCTGCCGTACCAGGCCGTGCACATACACCTGGGGCGCCTGGTTCACGCTGCCACCCACAAAGTGCTCGCCCTCACGGGTAGAAAAAAACAAAACCTGGGCAAAAAAACGGGGCGCGCCGGTTTGCGTGTTATGGGCCGTGGTTATGGCGTCCGCTATCTGTGATTTCTGCTGCGGGGACAGAGCAATGTTTGCGACCGTGACAGTGTAAGTTGGCATGGGGACATCCTACCGGGAGTGGTGTGTATTTGTCTGTTGTGGCCCATATTGAAAACCGTATCGGTGTCAGAATTCAGACTCGTAAGCTGGGGAGGCCGACATCTGAAAAATAGATCTGTACCGGTTTTTCACAAAAAAGGCAGCCCCAGGAGGCTGCCTTTTATAAGTCACGTATCGGCTGTTATTTAAAGGCCAATAACGTTCTCTGCCTGTGGGCCTTTCTGACCCTGGGTGACACTGAATTCAACGTCCTGGCCGTCGGTCAGAGTTTTGAAGCCGCTACCCTGGATAGAGCTGTAATGGACAAAGACGTCTGAGCCGCCTTCACGAGTAATAAAGCCAAAACCTTTTGCTTCGTTGAAGAACTTAACGTTGCCGGTAATTGTAGACATGAATAGCTATCCTGAAATCGATTATAAATGTGCCGTCAAAAGATCGTGATGATCTTTGATCAGCGATATGCGGGAAACAAAAAACGTGCAGGGTCAAAAACAGGACGAGAAGTATTACAACTAAAAGGTCTTATTCGTGAAATGCTTTGCCAAATCTTTCCAACGATGAACACGGTACGCGAATTATGAGGCAATGCATAGCATAAATTTGAGAAAACCGGGACAGATCTATTTTTGATGGGTTTAACGGCATAGAATTGGCGAATGGTATCAACCGGATGTTCATCTGGCACCCAGATAACTAGCGCAGCGACAGGCCTTATTATGCATTTGGATAAAGCAAAAAAGCGCATTGCAAAGCAGATTAAGAAGGGTTTCCATGGCTATCCATTGGTTGCGCTGGAGTACTTTGGTAAAACGCCGGATTCAGCCACCGAGGTGGTTGTTTCATTTACTGAGGAAGAGGGCGCCGATCCCCAGACGCAAACGTTTGTAAGTGGCGGTGATGCTCGGGAAGATGAAACGATTCAATCCACCCTCGTGAAAATTATTGAGCGGGCGGACGCCAAAACGGTGACTGAGGTCAACGGTATTTCCACTCTCAGTGAAATTTGATGATAGACAGGCTTGCGAGCCAGTGGCGATCGACTATGCACTGTCAGAATATTGTACAAGTCCCCACGGCGCAGTGCCTCTGGCATGATCTCGCTGATGGACTTGCAAGATATTCTGAGAATTTCGACCTTCAAGCATGAGAGCCAAATGATGATCGAAACTCTGCTGGAATTTCCGAGCCAAGGTACAACCTGTCGTGGTGTTCTTTACACGCCGAATGCCGACAGCAGAAGTTTGCCCTGTGTGGTTATGGCTCATGGTTTTGGGCTGACTCATGCCAGTGGCCTGGCACCGTTTAAAGAAGCCTTTTGCAATGCGAGTTATGCGGTCTTTGCCTTTGACTACCGCCATTTCGGTGAAAGTGATGGTCAGCCAAGGCAGACGCTGAGCCCTTGGAAGGAGGTGGCAGACTGGCTGGCGGCACTGAATTTCGCTCGGCAGCTGGATCGTATCGATGGCAGCCGCATTTGCCTGTGGGGGACGTCGTTTTCCGGTGGGCTTGTGATTGCGGCTGCGGCAAAGGATGGACGCGTGCAATGCACCATCTCCCAATGCCCGATGGTGGATGGTTTGGCGTCTTTGCTTGGTGTTATCGGTTATGCCGGGCTCATGCAGGCGATCCGCCTGACTTACCACGGAACGGTGGACTGGCTTCGTCGTGGTCTGGGGATGTCTCCGAGGTATATTGCATCGGCAGGCCGCCCTGGCGAGCTGGGCATGATGACCGCTGAGGACTGCAAGGACGGGTATGTTCCCTTGCTGGCTGACAATGCGTCGAATTACGTTGCAGCGGGCGTAAGTTATGCGATTCCCTTTTTCCGGCCCATCCGGTTGGCCAGCAAAGTCGCCTGCCCGGCATTGGTGTTGATCTGCGAACAGGATACAGTCGCCCCGGCGAGTGCTGCGGCCAAAGCGGCCGAGAGAATGCCGAACTCGGAAGTGAAGCACTATCCGGTCGGCCATTTTGATGTTTATCGGGGCGAAGCTCTGATCCAGTCAATCGAAGATCAACTTGATTTCCTGGCCCGGTCTATTTCGACAACACGATGAGCACAGCTACCAGGATGCCGGCACCCAGGGCTAACAGGCTGAACCGGCGATGCTCCTTTTCCGCTTGCGGCAAGAGATGCGTTGCGCCCACATACACCAGCGCGCCGGCTGAAAGCGAAAGCAGGACGCCCAACTGCGCCTGACTGACGTTGCTGATAAAGGGCCAGGAGACCAGCATGCCCAGTGGTGTGGAGAGTGACGCGGCAATGACGGCAAGGAGCAGGGCGTTCCTGTCGCTGAAGCCTCCGCGCGACAGTAACAGATAGGTAATAATGCCTTCAGGAAACTCATGGAGTACCATGCCGATAGCTGCCAGCACGCCGGTGAATATGCTGGTGGAAAAGGTGATGGAGTAGACAAAGCCGTCGATAAATGAATGAAAGCCGATGCCTACCATGGGCACCAGGCCTATACCGTAAGACGGATTCGTCCCTCGCTCGCACACGAAGGCGGTGATGAATCGGTTGAACATATGCATCAACACGAACCCACCAAGCAGGTAGCCGGGGGCGTAGAGGCTCAATTCGAAAGACTTGGGAATAATGTGCAGGAAGGACACCGAAATCAACACGCCGGCGGCGAAGCAAACAAAGTAGATACTGTATTTGCGGCCCCAGGCCTCAAAGTGACGGATAATGTAGATGCCGATGCCTGTCACCAGCGCTGCCACAAGACTGGCGCCAAAAGCCGTCCAGAAGCTGTTTTCCATTTTTATCTCCGGCTCATGACCGTCATCAACACTGCCGCTGTGCCCTCACGACGATAAAAGCCCCGTTGCCGAAGCCGGCACGCAGCGATTCTTTCTCTCTCGTTTTTCTAATGCATTATCGGTCAGTGGCGGTTGCATTGATTGTGGCAGAAGTCGCCATGATTGCTATCTTTAAAGAGGGTGACGAGTTGTTTTAATTCCGCTGTTCTTCCCTCCCAAAAACCCTATCTAACGGCTTTACAATGCTGCGTCGTGAGAGGCGGAAAGACGACTCCGAGACGCAGTATCGAAGATCGACGAAGAGGTAAAACCATGAGGAAGGACGGAGCTGCACTGCGAAATATTTTGATTCTGGGCGGCACCATTATCGCCCTGGTAATAATCAGTGTTCTCATCGCCAGGTACTTCACCTGAAACCACGAGGGATCGCCATGAAAAGGCTCTGTTTCCTGTCACCCGATCTCGATCACGCCCGTAAGGTGGTCGATGACCTGAAAGAAAGCGGTATACCGGAAAAACATATCTATGCGCTGGCCCGGTATGGCATTGATATGGAGGGTTTGCCCGATGCAGGCCCTGAATCTGACGATTTCCTTGAAGCCTACAAGCGTGGCCTGGAGTTCGGCGGCTCGGCAGGCCTTCTGGCAGGCCTGACGGCGCTGGCGTTTCCGCCCACCGGCATTGTAGTCGGTGGCGGCCTGGTTCTTCTGCTAGGGCTCTGGGGCGCAGGTCTCGGAGGCATGTTGACCGGAATTGCCGGGGCTTCGTTTCCCAGCTCACGCCTGCAATCTTTTGAGTCGGCAATCGAGGAGGGGCTGATTTTGATAATGGCCGATGTGCCCACAGATGAAGTTGAAAAGTACGAGGATCTGATCAAGACCCACGACCCGGATGTCCGTGTCGAGGGTATTGAGCCCCATGCTCCGTTGATTCCCAAGTAGACCGGGAAAATCGGGACAGACTTATTTAATCTGCTTGACCCCGGCACTGCGGCCTTGTCGTACCAGGCCGTGCACATACACCTGGGTAGTAATCCCCCCCACGCATGGCGTTGCAGTAGATTTTGAGTTGGGGTTGTTTCACCTATTATGCCGAAGCTCGGTCGTTTTCGACCGCTTCCAGCTTTACCCGAAAACCGCAGGCTGCGGCATATTTGTTAAGTGTTCCCCAACTGGGATTGCTTCGGCCACGCTCAAGCCTGGATATGTTGCTTTTGTTGGTTCCGAGTATCTTCGCAATGTCTTCTTGGGTAAGGCCTGCTTTAGTCCTCATTGTGAGCAACTGATCAATCAGGCTGAATTCATCCTGAAGAGCATTGTATTCCCGACGGACCTCCGGATTTTTCAGTGCTTTCTGCTTGAAATTCTTGAAATTCATGATTTCTTGACCTCCTTCAATCGCTCGTTGGCGAGCTCCAGGTCTTTCTTCGGTATTTTCTGATCCTTCTTTACAAAGACGTGCAGAATGATCATTCGCTTGCCCCGCATGTAGCAGAAGATGCCTCTACCTATTCCTTCTTTGGCTTTTGTTATCAAATATGATAACTATAAGCTGGAGAAGTGTATAGAGGAGGCGGAAGCATGCAAATCGGAGTGATCGCAGACACCCACAGCAAAATGCGTCCCGAAGCCCTGGAGGTATTGAAAGGCTCGGATTTGATCCTTCATGCCGGTGACGTGGGGCGGGACGAGGTTCTGGAAGCGCTGGAAGCGATCGCCCCCTTGATTGCGATCCGTGGCAATATCGACAAAACAGGCCGCGCAGCCACGCTTCCCGATGTTCAGGATCTTGCATTCCTCGGCCATGCTTTCTACATGCTCCACGACGTCAAAACCCTCGACATCGATCCGCAAGGCCGTTACCGCGTGGTGATCGCCGGCCACTCCCACAAACCCCGTAATGAGTGGATTGGCGATGTGCTTTATTTCAATCCAGGTGGCGCGGGGCCACGGCGCTTTACGCTGCCCATCACGGTGGGGCGGTTGCAGGTGAGTGAAGACGGCGTGGTTGGTGAGATTATTGAGCTGCCGGTTTGATTGGTTGGGAAAACCGGTACAAATCTGTTTTCCCGATTACGCGCTTTCAGGTGCCGCGACCTTGCAGTTGCCCTACATAGGCGGTGATAAAAGCCGCTTCCTGAAAGGCCTTCAACCCCGTGTCGGCAAACGCAATCGGCAGCGGGTTGGATGCCAGGGTGGACTTGATCAGTGCCGGCGGCAGTATGTTCACCGTCAACTCAATAGAGCTGATCAGTTGAATGGCCGCTTCCATTTTGAAGCTGATGGCACCACCGGCAAATTTGCCTTTTGGCATCCGCTCTTTGATCGCGACACTGGTGACCCCGTGCTCGGCCATTAACTCCGCAAAGGCCGCCTGGAACCGCTTCAGATCTTCACGGCTATGGTTTTTCGGCAGCGACAGTTTGCGCACCTTGCACTCCGGCAGGTTGAACTGCCCCCTGTCCCGATTCAGCAGACACACCACCGCATCGCTGCCAGTCAGCTCAACTCCGCAAACAATCATAGCCCTTGCCTTCTATGGTATAGGTCCGGACGAAACAGGTATAACTGTCCGAACACGTTAAAATGTTCTTCTCGCAGATGAACTCGCCGACAGGAGCGTATTAATGACATCGCCCGTTGAGAATGTCCGGAGTCCCTGGATCAGCTTCCTCGCGCATCTGTTCGTGATTCTCGTGGCCTGGACCGTCTTTATCAAATACCTGTTTCCAATCGGCTTTGCGCTGGCCAGCAATGAGGGGTGGGCAACCTATATCTACTGGGACCTTTGGCCCATTGCGCACCTCTGGCTGGCCTGGGCGTTATTGGCGAGGCCATGGTATACGCGTCTGCTGGCCATTGGTATGTCTGTGGTTGAGATCGCGATCATCACCACTCTGTTCATTTGGTTCCTGGCGGAGCCGGAGTGGTCCATCTGGCGTACGAACTGGTTTGTGAACAAGGTGTTTGTGCTGGCAGCATTTGCTCTGGTGCTGAGCACGGCACTGTTTCGGCCTGAGAGCCTGAAGGCGCATTAGAGTTCTGCTGGGAATTCACCAAAAGCAGCAGCATTTGATTCTCTGACTCGCAGACCCGATCAGCGTGCCATCCATTGTGAATTCAGCGCCAGACTCTGATCGCCATGATGAATTGGCCCTCCTTCTCAGGGAGTTACAAAAATCCTAAGGCGCTGAAGCAAAGACTGATTTATGTTTCAGGTTGGATTGTTTGAAGGACACAAAACAAGGATTTCTGAGAAATGGATTTGAGCCCAGCCTATACCTTAATTGCGGAATTCTGGTATCTGTTACCTCTTTTCATGATCGTGGGACTGATCAGGCTGCCCTGGTTCAAAGGTAAGTTTGGTGAGTTTCTGGTCAACCTTTCTGCGCGGTGCTTTCTGGATAAGTCCCGTTACCACCTCATCAAAAACGTTACCCTTCCCACGGAAGATGGCACCACTCAGATCGACCATGTTCTGGTTTCGGAGTTTGGGGTGTTTGTTGTCGAGACCAAGAACATGAAGGGCTGGATCTTCGGTGGCCTTCACCAGCGCTTCTGGACCCAGAAGATTTATCGGTCCAACCACAAATTCCAGAACCCGCTGCACCAGAACTACAAGCATGTAAAAGCGCTTCAGACGCTGCTCGGGTTGGGTGATCACCAGATTCATTCAGTGGTGGCGTTTGTGGGAGACAGCACGTTCAAAACACCCATGCCGGCGAACGTGACTCAGGGGCTCGGGTATGTTCGCTACATTAAGTCCCAGCGGGAATTGGTGCTGAGCTCGGCGCAGGTTGCTGAAGTTCGGGAAAAGGTGGCATCCGGGCGCCTCAAGGCATCATTCGCCACCGACCAGCAGCATGCTCGCTATGTGAAAGGGTTGGTGGCTGAGCGTTACGGTGATACGCCCCGTCGCCCGAGCAGACGGCTTCTCAGGCGTCTGGTTTTCCCGGTGTTGATGCTGGCAGTCGGTGCGTTCGGGGTAAACGCGTATTCGAATTTTGTTTCCGGGGCGACGGCAATAGGAACGAAAACAATACCTGACCAGCGAGTTGAAGGTGTACCGGAGCCCATTCCTGGTCAACCAGGTAGTGAACTCAAAACTGATTCGAGAAACGATGCGCAAACACCTTCCTCAGGCACCAATGTTCAGCCTGCTCATCAGCCTCCCACCGAGTTGTTTATGGCAAGGCAGGAATGTAACGCCTTGATTGCTGCCGCCATCGGCAGCCAGGATCCGCGCCTTCTTAGAGCCAGGGACAAGGTGTGTGCTCGTTATAAGGCTCTGCAAGGGGAAGTGCATTGAATCAGAAAGGCTCACTCACCTCATGGAATGACGCCAAGGGCTTCGGCTTTATCACCCCGGAAAATGGCGGTGAGCGTCTGTTTGCCCATATCAGCGCCTATCAGGGGCGGGGCAGGCCTTCGGCAAGTCGCAAGGTGGTCTACTCGCAGACTAAAGACGAGAAAGGCCGGCTAAGGGCGGCCAGTTTCCAGTATGCTGGCGTTGCACGTCACCGCGCATCGTTCGCGACAGGTGTCTGGGTCGCTCTGCTGATTGCAGCCGCAGTCATAGGTGCAATCTCGGCGTTGTATCTTCAGAGCTATGTGCCGCTCCTATTGCCGGTCGCCTATGGGGTTATGAGCCTGATTACTTTCTTGATGTACGCGGTCGACAAAGGGGCCGCTGAAAGCGGCAACCGACGTATACCTGAGGGGCGTTTGCATCTGTTTGAGCTTCTGTGTGGCTGGCCGGGCGCACTGGTGGGCCAGCAATTCTTTCGCCACAAAACCCGCAAGACCTCATTTCAGGTGGCTTTCTGGTTCAATGTGATTCTCAATCTTGCGGTTATTGGCTGGTTGTTGGTGTGGCCGGGTGCGGAATTTGCCCGGCAGGTGCTGGAGATCAAACCGGTCATGCTTATGAGGATTTCACTATGAAAAACGTCTGCTCAGCAGGGACCTTTGGCGCAGCTTAAGCGTATCTTGTCCGTCAGCCCCATTTTTTGAGGAGTAGCCATGTTCCGCATTCACGTCGAGCGGGTTCTTGGGAAGGATATTGATGCGGTCTTTGAAGCCATCGCAGACCATGCTCGCTATGACCGGTTTCCGGGGGTTAGCAAGTCTCTTCTGATCGAAGAAGGAAAAGACGAGAAAAATGGTACCGGCGCTCTTAGGGTTATCGGAGCCGGCCGGCTTGAACTGACCGAACGCATTACGCAGTTTGAGAGGCCGAACAGAATGCACTATTACATTGAGAAATCGAGCCCGTTCAGGGTCCGGCATACGAAGGGCGAGATTGTCTTAAAGCCCGAGGGTGAACAGACTCGTGTGACCTGGATTTCCGAAGGGCATGTGCAAGTACCATTGCTTGGCCGGATGATGGATCGAGTGGCTGAGCGCAGCTTTTCGAAAGCCTTCAGTTCTCTGCTCAAGGCAATTGAGCGGCTCTAGGGTGAGAAGGCCATGACGGCCTGCCATCGGCTGGATGAACCGGATTCTTTTCAAGCCGCGGGGCTGGCCCGCGGCTTTTATCATCGGATCGAACTCAGTAGTTCTTGATTTCAAACTGGTCGTCTTCGGGGTCCGCGGTGTAACGGCCTTCCACCTGATCCCAGTAGTGAGTGTCGCCCATCATTTCCAGAATCCGGTTGTCATCGGTGCTGGCACTGGCAGCATCGTTGCCAGTGCCGGACCGGTTACCCCACCAGTTGATGGTTACTTCTTCCGGAGGTGCGGAGGCCATCGAGCGGAAGTAGAACGGCACAACATGATTGTGCTTGTTCACTTCGTCCGCCAGGTACCAGAAACGGTTCCATATCTCGGCCACCTTTGCTCGCAACGGCAGGTTTTTATCGCCGATCCACAGGTCATTGATATTGCTTGAGTAATAGGCTGTTACCGGGGTGTTGTGACGGTCGATCAGTTCCTGAACCGTCCACCGGACCCGTTCGCCAGTCCAGTCCGGATTGCCGTCGCCGTTGTCATCACCCAGGTAATCTTTGCCGTCTTTGGAATAGAACGGGTCCAGCAGTTCCAGACGATCAACCATGACGTTCACGCCAGCGTCACCGGCATAGATCGCATCGCTGATTTTGCCGGCGACGATGGTAGCCAGCTGGTTGCCCAGCGAGTGGCCGGACAGGCGCACGTAATGGGACGTGTTGTCGGCCAATGCTGCGGTAAGCTGTTCAAAGGCAATCTCGCCCACGGATTTGTCGGGCGAATGCTGCGTGCTGTAGCTGCCGTCACTGAGGCGGTAACGCATGCCGCGGGGCCCGTTGGCGGACCACATCTTGGCCTCGGCGTCTTTTACCTCTGATTCGTCAGCGAACTGGTCCCAGTAAAAATAGGCAATGTTCCAGCCCTTATCTTTCCATGAACGGGAGGTGATGACGTCCTCATCACCCCAGACGAAGCGGAAGTCTTCACGGTCGTAACCGTCGCCGCGAGTAGCGGAGCCTGGCTGCCAGCCATGAAAATGCACGATGGTCGGTTTCGAGGGATCGTAGAATTTGAGGGGTACGGTGTTTACAGTTCCATCTGCTTCTACCGCTTTGACGGACTTGTTGTTGCCATCAAACCAGTACAGTCCGTAGTCGAGTGTGTCTTCTGTGGCATGAGCGGAAAAAGGCAGGAATAGAGCAGATGCCAATAATATCAGGGAAATGTATCGGAACATGTTTAACATAAGCGTATCTCGATCTGTATTGTTTTTGTGTGGATACAGGCCGGAGCCTGGTTGCGAAGTTAACAAGCCTGCGGGCGGCCCCTGCATCAAGGGGCTGCCTTTTTTGCTTTAGTCGATCCAGTTCCGCACGTCGCGGTAAACTTCCTCTTCTTGTTGTTGTGGGTGATTCAGTGAGCAAGTGTTCATTTTTTCCATCCGCAATTGAATCGCCCATTTGGGGGAAGCGACCTATGACTTTGAAAACCGCGACAGAAATGATTAAACCCAGTTGTTACAGCTGTCGGAAAAAGTTTGAGCCATCTGCACTGAGGGTTTCTTACTCAAAAAACTACTGTGAGACCTGCGGTGTCGGGCTGTTTGGTGAGGATTACTTCAGCTTCGCCAGAAAACCCGCCCCAACCACCCGAAAGAACCTGGCTGTCCATATTGCAGTACTTCTTTTCGGGGTTGCTTGCATGTTGTTATGGCTTTCGGCTGGCACCTGGTGATGGTTCGCGCGGGCTACTCACGCAAAATCGTATTCTCCACCCTTTTCAAGGGCCTTCTGGTAAGCCGGCCTGGCGTGCACTCGCTCGACCCAGGCGACGATATTGGGTCGGTTCTTTCCAACGATGCCCCGTGCTACGGAGGCTTCCAGGGGGAAGCTCATCTGGATATCGGCCGCGCTGAGGTTGTCCCCCAGAAACCAGGTGTTTTTCGCCAGGTGGGCTTCGACAAAATCCAGGTGCGTATTGATCATCGGGCTGATGAAGGTTTCATTGGTTTTGTCGGCAATGCCTTTTGCCACGGGTTTGATGAAGAACGGCATCGGGCTGGTTTTTATCTTTTGAAATACCAGGCGCATAACCAGTGGAGGCATCAGGGAGCCCTCGGCGTAATGCAGCCAGTAGGTATAATCCAGCCATGCCTGGCCGCCATCCGCCGGTAACATGGTGTCCTTGCCGTAGGTATGGGCAAGGTATTCGATAATGGCGCCAGACTCCGCCACCACCAGATTGCCGTCGGTGATCACCGGTGATTTACCCAGAGGGTGCACTTTTTTGAGGCTTGCAGGCGCCAACATGGTTTTGGGATCGCGTTCGTAACGCTGGATCTCGTAGGGCACGCCCAACTCCTCCAGCATCCAGAGAACACGTTGTGAGCGGGAATTGTTGAGGTGATGAACTGTAATCATGCAGAAACTCCGTTCGCATTAAAGAATGGGCAGGTTAGCAGAGTAGTCTGCAAATGGCTTTTTGGTTCACTTTCAATGTGCCTTGAGTCGCTTCTGCTAGCAGATGCAAAGTGCAAAGCCTACACTTCACTGATTCGGGGGTGGAGGCGCTATGAACTATTCCGACATGGTCAGTGAAACCTGGCGCCACGGTGAGCTTGGGGCCGCTCCGCACGACTATAGAGCCCTGGTGCGGTACGCCACTCTCGCGGCGTCCAGTCATAATACGCAGCCCTGGATATTCAAGCTTGAATCCAACCGGATACAAGTTCTTCCTGATCTGTCCAGGCGCTGCCCCGCAGTGGATCCGGATGATCACCACCTATACGCCAGCCTGGGCTGCGCCACGGAAAATTTGCTGCTTGCAGCGCAAGCCGCCGGGCTGAAAGGCCTCTGTCGGTTCGATGCATCAACATCAGGCCTGCAGGTTGATTTCGAAGAGGCGCCGGCCGCTCGGTCTGCGCTTTTCGACGCGATTCCCCTGCGCCAATGCAGCCGTTCAGAGTATGACGGGGCTCCGCTTTCTGCGGAAGAACTGGAACAGCTTCAGGGGGCGGGGCATGGTGACGGTGTGTCGGTGCTTCTGATGACCGATGCCGACCAAAAAGGCCTGGTTGCAGACTACGTCGCGAAGGGCAACGATGCCCAGTTTGCTGACCCTGCATGGGCTCGTGAACTTAAATCCTGGATTCGGTTCAATGGCAAGGAGGCGGTACATTCAGGCGATGGACTGTACGGGCCCGCCACGGGCAACCCTGATGTGCCCCGATGGCTCGGATTGCTGGCGATGAAGGGCACGTTCTCTGCCAGGAACCAGAACAAAAAAGATTATCGGCACATCCACAGCTCTTCCGCCATTGCCGTCATCTACTCAGAGACGGATGACATTCCCCACTGGATTGAGGCGGGCCGATGTTACCAGCGCCTGGCCCTTCAGGCTGCCGCCCTGGGCCTGCGCACGGCGTTTATTAACCAGCCTGTGGAGGTGGGGCGACTGCGCCCTGAATTTGCCCGCGCCATTGGCATTGATGGCCGGCGCCCGGACCTCATTCTGCGGATCGGCCGCGGCCCGGAGATGCCGCGCTCTCTCCGGCGGCCAATTGGGGACGTTATCCGGTGACGGTAATGGCCTTCTCCCGCCTTCACCGCTGAGATGATCGCCGATCTGCCGGAACCGGCACGACGCTATTTTCTATATACGATCGAGCCAGGTACGCCTCTTTGGACGGTGGCCAGCATCAGCATGGTCGGGCGTTTCGGCATGGGGGACAAAGACAATCCCGATTACCTGGATTTCGAGGCAACCCAGGTGTTGGCCATGCCTTCCGGGTTCGTCTGGAAAATGCGTGCGCGGCACGACCTGATGAGGCTGTCAGGTTCGGATAGCCAGCGGTGGACGCGGTTCTGCCCACTCATGTAGAAGCTGGCAATCATTTTGCAACGGAGCAGTACTTTCCGTTTTTTGTGGCGGATGTGGCTGCTGTGGAGTTTCCCCGTGAGTAACCATTCCCTAAAGCTCCACAAACCGCGGCACCACCATCAGCCCGACACCCACTGCCAGCATCTCCCAGGTGCTGCTGGCCAGGTACGGGTACAGAATCATTGCAATTCCGCAGTAACGGGCGACGATGTTTTGCTTGCGCCGCCCGTACATGAAGTAGCCAAAACCGACGCAGCCGAAGATCAGCGCCAGGAAGATATCTGTGGTTTCCATGGGATGAGCTCCCTTCGCTTGATTTCTAATAATCTGCCCAGATTAATCAAATCAGTAAGCAATTAAAGGCAGGTTAATAATGACCGATATTCGACATCTAGTGTGCCCCCATTGTCACAAAGTGAATCGCGTGCCCGCCGACAAGCTATCATCAGGCGGCAATTGTGGTGCCTGCAAACAGTCGCTCTGGCCGGATGAGGTTCTGGAACTGGGGGAGCAGAGTTTTAGTTCCCATACAACACGCAGTGATGTGCCAGTGCTGGTGGATTTCTGGGCCAGCTGGTGTGGCCCCTGTAAAGCGATGGCGCCGCAGTTCGAGCAGGCTGCGAAAGCCTGGCGGGGTAAGGTGCGTTTTGCCAAGCTGAATACCGAACAGTCGCCGGGGCCCGCCGGTCAGTTTGGCATTCGCAGCATACCCACAATGATCCTGTTCCAGAATGGCCGGGAAGTGGCACGCCAGAGTGGTGCCATGAACCAGGCGCAGATCAGCCAGTGGCTTGAGTCGAAAGGTATCAGGTAGCCCGCTGCCTGGAAGTCATGCACCGGATGTGCACTTACCCGGCGTCGCATTCCTGTAACGTCAATCTGATTCTTTGTAAGGAGAAAACCTATGAGTTGGGAAGGCAAAGCCGCACCGGATTTCACGCTGGAAGACCAGGAAGGTAAAAAGCAGACTCTGTCGGATTACAGGGGGCAGAAAGTGCTGCTCTACTTTTATCCACGTGACAACACGCCCGGCTGTACCACCGAGGCTCAGCAGTTCCGGGACCGTCTGGATGAGCTCCGCAGCCATGGCGTGCAGGTGCTGGGTGTGAGCCGGGACACGGTTAGCTCACACGAGAAATTCGCCCGCAAAGAGTCGCTGAACTTCCCGATTCTGGCGGACCCGGAAGAAGTGGTGGTAAACCAGTACGACGTGCTCAAGCCAAAGAACATGTACGGTAAACAGGTGATGTCCGTGAGCCGGGAGTCATTCCTGATCGATGAAGAGGGTGTGATTGTGCGCCACTACGGCAAGGTCAAGCCGGCAGAGCATGTGCAGGAAATACTGGATGACCTGGCATAACTGAAAAATCGGGCGAGGTGGATGTGTTCTGGCCTTGTCATGGGCGCCTCTCAGAACCGATAGAAACGCTGGCTCGTATCCAGCAACTGGTCTCATTCAGGAGTACAGGCAGCAACAAGGGCAATAATCGGATGGAAACATTCGCCGACATCCGTTGTACTGACCTTGTTCAGGTTACGTGAAGGGGCAGGTCATGTCGGTGCCATCGGAACAGCAAATACAGGCAGCCATTGAGGCCAGGAACAATTCCGTTGGGAATCCACGGGTTGCCCGGTTGGTGGAGGTTGCGCGCCATATTGAGGCACACGCTGATGAGTCGCTGCCTCTGGTCCGTCTGGCGGAGCTTGCCGGGCTGTCTTCCTCAAGGCTGCAGAAGCAATTCAAGGCGGCTTTCGGCATCTCGCCCAAGGTCTATCAGGACGCCGTGCGGATGCATCGTTTCAAGCAGTCCCTGAAGGTTGGTGACAAGGTGACCGATGCAATTTTTGCATCCGGCTTTGGCTCGGTAAGCCGTGTTTATGGGGAAGCAACCCGCAGTCTTGGAATGTCGCCCAGGGTCTATCGGGCGGGTGGCGCCGGTGAGGTCATCGTCTATGCGTGCAGGGCCACAGCACTGGGCCTGATGATGATGGCGGCAACGAAGAGGGGCGTCTGCCTTGTTCAGTTTGGTGATGATGAAGCCTCCCTGATCACCGGCCTGAAAAAGGAATTCCCCAATGCAGAGCTGATCGCTTCACCGGCCCGGGATGCCCCGGAGCTGGATGCCTGGATGGATGCGCTGGACCAACACATCAGCCAGGGTGCCCCCAGGCCGGATCTGCCGCTGGATATGCGTGGTACGGCTTTTCAGATGAAGGTCTGGCAGTTCCTGCTGAGCATACGGGAAGGCGATGTCCTCAGCTACAGCGAGGTGGCCGCGAATATCGACAAGCCCAGAGCTGTGCGGGCCGTCGCCTCTGCCTGTGGCAAAAACCGTATCGGTGTGCTGATCCCTTGCCATCGGGTGCTGCGAGGCGATGGCGGCCTTGGTGGATACCGCTGGGGGCTTGAGCGAAAGCGGGCATTGCTGGATGCGGAGAGACATCGGCGGAGTTGGTTTTAAAGTGGGTGAAGCTTATGCTCATCACACACATTTCTCTTCCGGGAGTCCCTTATGAGTCTGGCTATTGCACTTCATGTTCTCTCCGCCGTGATCTGGGTTGGCGGCATGTTTTTCGCCTACATGGCCATGCGGCCGGCGGTGGTTGAGGTAGTCGATGCATCGCAGCGTGGGGTGCTCTGGTGTCACACCCTGTCCCGGTTTTTCCGGTGGGTGTGGGTCGCAGTGATTCTGTTGCTGGTGACCGGCTACTGGATGATCTTCAGCGTGTTCGGTGGTATGGCGGGTGCCGGCTGGCACATTCACGCCATGCAGGGGCTGGGGATTGTGATGATCCTGCTTTATTTTCACGTCTATTTTGCACCCTTCCGGCGGCTGAAGCAGGCCGTTGCCAACCAGGATCCGCAGGAAGGCGGGCGCCAGGTCGGGCAGATCCGCAAGCTGGTGGGCACCAATCTGATTCTTGGGCTGATTGTGGTGGCGATTGGTGCCGGTGGGCGGTATCTGTAGACCCGGCAAATCTCCACCCCGGGAATCGCGATGCTCTAGTTCTTTACGCAGACAAACAGGGCGTTGCCGGACTGCCCGTCCCAGCGTTCTATTTTGCCGTAGTCGTGCTCGAATATATGCACCTCGAAACAGGGTTCCAGCAGCTGTGCAAGCTCCTCGAAACCCAACGCCACCATGGGATGCTCGTCTTTCCAGGTCTCACTGACATTTTGCGTGGTTTTAGTGATGGACAGCTTGAGTGACTGTTGCTCGCCATCACCGCCGTAGTGCCAGCCTGAACTGAATTTGAAGACATCGTTCTGGTGCTCTGCGGTATGGGTCACGAACAGGTTGTTGTTGATCTTGTTTTTGTCCACTGCATTGAAGCAGAAGACACCATGGTCCCGCAGCGCCTCGTGGACGCTGGTGATGCAGGATTTCAGGCGGTCGATGTCACTGCTGTAGTGAATGGAATACAGCAAGCAGGTGATCAGATCGAACGGTTGGTCGAAGGCAAAACTGCCGATGTCCCCCAGGGTGAAGTCGGCTTCAGGGCAGCGAACTTTCGCTTTATCCAGCATTGGCTGGTTGATGTCCAGGCCCTGGCTCTGGTAGCCAAAGTCGAGGAAATGCCGAATGTGGGGGCCGGTTCCGCAGGCCAGATCCAGGTGCTTTTGACCGCCATTTCCGAACAGCTGGTTAAGCCTGCGCACGCCACTGCTCTGTTCCGGGTAGTCGATGTCGGCACACATCAGATCGTAATAACCGGAAAGGTCGGTGTAGAGCTTGGTGGATGATTGCATGACGGCTCACTGGGCGGGCGGGATAGGCAGCTGGCCGGCAGTATAGCAACCAGTTCGCCGGTGTTCACCATCGTTTCTGGCGCTGCTGCTGGTTATAATGGCGGACTTTGAACCGTCGCAGAGAGCCCTATGCCAATCGAGAAGAATCAGGTGGTTTTGTTTCACTACAGTGTCAGTGATGACCAAGGCAACATTGTTGAAAATTCCCGTGGCGGCGAGCCGAACGCGTACCTTCACGGCCACGGCGGCATCATCCCGGGACTGGAAGAGGCTCTGGAAGGTCGCGAGTCCGGCGATACGTTCAGCGTTACCGTGACGCCGGAGAAAGCCTACGGGCCGCGCAAGGCCGATGCCATCCAGCGCGTGCCGATCAAACATTTGATGGGTGCCAGGCGCTGGAAGCCGGGCATGATCGCCCAGGTAAAAACCGAGCAGGGGCCGCGCCATGTGGTCGTCGCCAAGGTCGGCCACAAGTTTGCCGATGTTGACACCAATCATCCGATGGCCGGTAAAACCCTGACCTTCGATATCGAAGTCATCGACGTTCGCGCCGCCGATCCGGAAGAAATAGCTCACGGCCATGCGCATGGGCCGGGCGGGCATCATTGAGCGATTAAGCCCTGCAAAAATGAATGCGCCTTTCACGCTTCGGCCCTACCAGCAGGAGGCGGTCGACGCCACGCTCAGCCATTTCCGCAAGTCGGATGAGTCCGCCGTCATCGTCCTCCCAACCGGAGCCGGCAAAAGCCTGGTCATCGCCGAGCTGGCCCGACTTGCCCGGCGCAGGATTCTGGTACTTACCCATGTAAAAGAGCTGGTGGAGCAGAATCACGCCAAGTACCAGAGCTACGGGTTAACCGGCGGCATCTTCTCCGCCGGGCTGAAACGTAAGGAACGCGAGCATCAGGTGACCTTTGCCAGTGTGCAGTCGGTAGCGGCGAACCTGGATCAGTTCAGGGATGAATATTCTCTGGTCATCATCGATGAGTGCCATCGGGTCAGTGGTGAGGAGACCAGTCAGTACCAGCGAATCATCGAACTTCTGCGGCAGCAGAACGACTCTCTTAAAGTGCTGGGGCTGACCGCCACACCCTACCGTCTGGCCATGGGCTGGATTTATCGCTTTCACTACCGGGGCTTTGTCCGTAGTGAAGAGGACAAGCCCTTTCAACATTGCATCTACGAGCTGCCGTTGAGCTACATGATCAATCGGGGGTATCTGACCCGGCCGGAGCTGGTGAATGCAGCAGTGGCGCAATACGATTTCTCTTCGCTGGCCCGGGACCGGTTTGGCGAGTACGCGGAGAAGGACGTCAACGAGCTGCTGGGCAAACACAGGCGTGTAACCCGGGCCATCATCGACCAGGTGCTGGAGCTGGCCGCCGAGCGCAAGGGTGTGATGATTTTTGCGGCCACGGTGGATCATGCGCGGGAGATTAATGGTTATTTGCCGGAAGAACAGACCGCCCTGGTGACGGGCGCAACCGATCTTAAGGATCGCGATCTGCTGATCCAGCGCTTCAAGCAGCGCCAGTTGAAGTACCTGGTGAACGTGTCCGTGCTTACCACAGGCTTTGATGCGCCCCATGTGGACTTCATTGCCGTTCTTCGTCTGACCCAGTCGGTGAGCCTGTATCAGCAGATTGTCGGTCGCGGCCTGCGGCTGGACGAAGGAAAGCAGGATTGCCTGGTGATGGATTACGCGGGCAACCATGTGAACCTGCATCACCCGGAGGTGGGGGAGCCGAAACCGAACCCCGACAGTGAGCCGGTGCAGGTATTCTGCCCGGGCTGTGGTTTTGCCAATATCTTCTGGGGCAAGACAGACAGTGAAGGCCGGGTAATCGAGCACTACGGCCGCCGTTGTCAGGGGCTGCTGGAGACTGGGGCAGGGGATGAACCCGCCGTGCATGAAGGGCGCCACCAGTGCGATTACCGTTTTCGTTTCAAGGAGTGCCCGCACTGCGGTGCCGAGAATGATATCGCGGCACGTAACTGCGGGCAGTGCCACAAAGCCATCATCGACCCGGATGATCAGCTCAGGGATGCCCTGAAACTCAAGGATGCGATGGTGATCCGTTGCGCCGGGGTAACGTTAAGTGTTGCTGGAAGCAAACTGCGGATCACCTATCACGGCGAGGATGGGGAAGAGCTCAGCGAGTCGTTTGATCTCAGCAAGCCGGGCCAGCGCACCGTCTTCAACAAGCTGTTCGGGCGTCGTTTTGCCAATGGCCAGGCCCCGAAAGCGTTCAGCACGGCTGAAGAGGTACTTGAAAGCCAGGCCCTGCTACCGGCACCGGATTTTGTAGTTGCCCGCAAGCAGAAGCACTTTTGGCAGGTGCAGGAGCGGATTTTTGATTATCAGGGGCACTACCGTAAGGCGAATGAAGTGTAAGCTCTTGAAGGTATATCGGTGCGACGCTTCGAGCACTTGCGTTGCTGGCGGATGGACATTTTCGGGTTCTAGAAAATGGGTTCGCCCGTTGCTTTGACCGCATAGAAAAGGCAGTCACTTTTCGCAATAACCGGGTTGGTCGTAATCATAAAGGCTTTGATGGCCTGGGCGGGGTAGATCTGCCCATCCTCGACTCGAAGAACCTGCTCCATGTTCTCGGTCCGGTTGTGGCTGATCGCTGTGAGCATGCTGAGGCCTTTGTGTCCAATCCATCCCAGAGGCTCATCCGGAGAAACAATTCCAAAATTGCGGTGTTCGATGTCTGGCGGAAATGTCAGGTCAGCATGGCCGGTGGGTTCAAGGCGATATTCTATGGTTGCCTCAGGAGCCAGCTCCACACGAATCGGATTCCGCAGCACCTCGACGTCCCACTCGGCTTCTTCAAGTGACAACACATCCGGTCTTGAGGTATACCGGACGAGTCCTTCGTAGGCCAGCTGATGGGCCTTCTCATCCTGCCCCCCACCACACTCGATGGTCACCGTGGGTACCTCCTGTTCCGAATATTCCATCAGTGCACCCAGGCGAAGGTCCGTCATTATCAGGCGGTCGGTGAAGAGCGAGGTCAGCGCCTGATGCGCGGCGTCATTGGTGATGGTCACCGCGAAGGCCGGGCCTGTGCCCGAGGTGTTGTGCACGTCCAGCAGGCATTCAGGTTGCACCTTCTGAAGCTCTGCCAGAATGGCTTGTGCGATGGCGCCTTCTCTCCCTTCGAAAGGTTCCTTGAAGCACCGGTTGAGATCGAGTCCCCCGGGCGGCTGGCGAAGAGAGAGCATGGGTGGAATCTTCGCCGGATAGACGCCTCCGAGGAGAAACAGCATGTTGACCTCGGGCGTATGCTGCTCCAGTAGCCACCGGTGAAGCGCAAACAGCCCGGAAGGCTCATTGCCGTGCAGAAGCGTTGCCATTGCCCGGGTACGGGACGGGTCGCGACCGGTAACATGCACAACCGTGGGCTTATGCAGTCGCTCCAGCCACTCAAGAGGGGAGCGGCCCAGTGTGCGTGGTGACGGATCATTCAGATAATCAAGTACATTCGAATTGCTCACGGTGAAAGTGCCCATTCGTGCAGCGGGATGTTTCTCTTCTGGTTGGCCATGTACCGAGTCAGCATACTCCGGAACGCCTCATCGGGACTCAGGGATTTAAACAAAGACTCGGTAACACGGCGTTGCCACCGGGCGCCCGTCACGCTGTTTTCAATGCGGCCTTCGATGATGCCCAGCAGGCGGTGAATTTCGGCCTCGTCCACGGCGGTTCGTTGCAATGCTTCCCGGGCACGCGGCAGCAGCTCACGGGCCACGGCCAACAGGGGCGTATCCTGCAATTGAACCTGATCCTTGTGCGGCCAGATAATGTCTGCACCGATACCATATTTGGCGGCGCGGTAGAAATTGTGTTCAGTGTAATGGAAGGGCAGTATCGACGTCAGGTGACCGATGTCGTCGAGCACCGCCAGCGCAGCCCCGATCACGAACAGGCCGTTCGCACACATATCTACGGCAGTAGGGCCAGCAGGCATGGAGCGAATCTCGATGCGCAGATGACCGCCTTCGGTGTGATCAAAGATGGCCCGGTTCCAGGGCCATGTGGTTCCCTGATGCAGGCGCATCTCCTCCAGTTTCGGCACATCTCCCCGATCAATCACAGCCATTGGATCTTCATCCGACATCAGGGGAATGATGGGGGGATACAGTGACGCCGAGGCCGCAAACAGTTCCCAGGCGCTGCGTGCCCAGCCGTTTCCGTAATAGACCCTGGGCGGGTGACGCCAGTTTCTGCGATTGGGGGACCGGCTATCGATTGATTGCTTGAACAGGGCAATACGGGTTTCGTCCCAGAGATGGTGGCCAAACAGGCTGGGTGAATTGCTGGCCAGGGCCAGGACAATCGGCGTGACCAGCTGGACGGCATTGAAGTAATCGGCGAAACGATGGGCCGGTACACGCCAGTGCAGCTGGAACGACGTGTTGGCGCCTTCCATGGTGACGTCGTCGGCCTCCAGATCTATGACATCGTTGCCACCGATATGGATACTGAATGGCTCCCCCCGTTGCTTGATCAACGCGTTGGAAAGCGCATGGTAGCGGGGTTCGTCTGTCATCACTTTCGCGCCCATATCGGACTGGCGAAGTGTGGGCAGAATGCCGATCGGTACCAGCTCTCCGTCTAATGGTGCTGCGTGCTGGTTGATTCGTCTGATGGCCGAAAGCAGCTCTTGCTCGGTTCTGCCAAACGGATTGCCCCTGAAAGCCTGGGGCTTGAGGTTGTATTCGAGATTGAAGCGGTTGAGTTCAACCGTCAGTTGGGGGTCCTTTACGCTGGCGGCGATTTCTGTGTTGATGGGTTGTACGCGCAGGTCAGGGTTTACGATATAGAACTCGACCTCGGCGCCAATGGAACTCTCTCCCTCACCAAAGCCGGGCCTATGCAGGAGACGAGTCAGCGCTGAAAGATCCGTCCGGACCTTGGCAGCAAAACGCTCAAACTCTTCCGCCGTAAATTCCGATTGTTTGATTGACAGTCCCACGGTAACGCCTTCTCTGGTGCTGACTTACCTTGATAGTAGTCAGTTTTGAGATTCTTTGATGCAGATTAATGTCCGCACCTGGTTCGTGCGGGCGTTTGGGGCAGCCTGCTCCGGCGCGTTGCCAGGAGTTCCGTGGAAGACTAGATTGCATGATCAGGGAACGTAAAACAGGCGAGACAGATGAAACCGCTCTTTTTGATCATAGCCTACCTCGTCGCAGTTACCTTGCCGCTGTTCCTGTCCTGGTGGTTCGGAGGGCCGCCACGCCAGTTCCATCAGGAACTGGCCTCTGGCCTTGGCATGCTTGCTTTCTCGATGATCCTCATGGAGTTCATCCTGTCCGGCCGCTTCAAGGCCATTTCAAATGACATAGGCATGGATGTAACCATGCGGTTTCATCAGATCATGGCTCGCACGGCACTGGTCTTTGCTCTGCTGCATCCGTTTCTTTACCAGGGAACGCCGTCAGGTGGTCAGCGCCCATGGGACCCCACGCGCCAATTGACGATCACGACCGATTTTTCCGCTCTGTCGACGGGCATTGCGGCCTGGCTGTTGCTTTCAGGCCTTGTTGTGATGGCCATCGGGCGCAACCAACTGGGCTACCGATACGAGACATGGCGCCTTTTACACGGGCTCGGCGCACTCTTGATTGCGGTTCTTCTGTTGCATCATACCGTGTACGCAGGGCGTTACGGATCACAGCCGTTGATGACCTGGGTATGGCTGGCAATGACTGGAGTGGCTGTCGGGTCGCTGCTGACGGTTTACCTTGTGGTTCCCCTTCTGCAGAAGTCACGTCCCTGGCGTGTGAGTTCCGTCGTCCGGCTGACGCCCAGGCAATGGGAGGTTACCTTGGCGCCAGACGGTCATCGTGGCCTTGATTACAAAGCGGGGCAGTTTGTCTGGCTGAACCTGGGGCACAGCCCATTCTCGTTGAAAGAGAACCCGTTCTCCATTTGTTCAGCGCCGGCAGCCGGGCCGGAGGTATCGTTCATGATCAAGGAGCTTGGCGATTTCACACGTACAATTGGCCAGATAAAACCTGAAACCGTCGCCTATCTTGATGGCCCTTATGGCAACCTTTCTGTCGACGGTCGTGCTGAACCCGGGGTCGCGTTCATTGCCGGTGGCGTTGGTCTTTCTCCGCTGCTTGGCATGCTCAGGCAAATGCGCCTGACCGGCGATCCGCGCAAAGTTAAGCTGCTCTATGGCAATCGGATCATCGATCAGATTGCCTATCGTGAGGAGTTGGGTGAGGAAGACGTGGTCTATGTACTGTCAGAGCCGCCAGACAACTGGCACGGACAGACAGGCTTCATAGATGCCGGGCTGCTGGATCGCGTCTTTTCAGACAGGGAGTTCAGCGAATGGGTCTTTGTGATGTGCGGGCCGTCGGTCATGATGGATGTTGTTGAGGATCACCTGATCAAGAGGGGCACGCCGCCTCACCGTATCCTGTCGGAGCGGTTCAGCTATGACTAATCCGGTCAGGCATCTGAGCCACCGGCGACTGCTTCCTGATCAGGATCTTATGCAGTTCCTCCACGACGAGAAGGCTCATGGCGAATGCGAGCAACTGCAGCCATTCCTTCAATGAAATCGGCTGAATCTGCAGCACATCTGACAGTCCCGGGGTATACATGGCACCAATGTGGGCCAGTTGCGCGAGGGGGACAGCCAGCATCAGGAAAGGGTTGCCAAGCAGGGGAATACCAAAAAGTGAGCGGGATTCCGAGCGGCTGTTCAACGCGTGAATGTTGCCGAAGAGCACCATCAGCATCAGCGTCAGGTTACGGGCCTCCTCAATGCTTTGGCCCTGTTCGAGCGTCCACTGGAAATTGAGAAATGCGACGAGCCCCATCCATGATCCCACCACCAGGACATGCTGAATGATATGTTTGTCGAACACGGGTTCGTGAGGTGAGCGCGGCTTTACTGACAATTCGCCGCCTTCTTTCGGTTCAAAGGCCAGAGCCACGTCCTGGAAGCCGTTCGCAACCAGGTTAAGCCAGAGTAACTGTACCGCGACCAGGGGCATTGGCAGGCCGGACAGTACGCAGAAGAAGAACAGCAGGATCGCCGAAAAACCGGTGGCAACCAGCAGCCCGATAACCTTTCGGATATTGTTATAAACCACCCGCCCCTGCTCGATGCCGGCGACAATCGAGGAAAAATTATCATCGGTAACGATCAGGTCCGCCGTTTCCTTGGCCACATCCGTGCCGCGCTTGCCCATGGCGATTCCCGCATGGGCCTGCCGCATCGCCGGTGCATCATTGACGCCATCGCCGGTGACCGCGACAAAATGCCCGTCCCGCATGAAGCTGTCCACAATCTGGGCCTTCCTGGCGGGTTCTATGCGGGCGAATACCCGGGCCTGGCGAATAAGCTGGTCGACAGCGTCCTGGTTCCTAGCACTGGCTTCATCGAGCATGGGGCCCGTAACAACCGTTGCGTCCGCGTCACACAGGCCTAGTTCCAGGGCGATTGATTTTGCTGTGGCAGGATGGTCGCCGGTGACCATGGCCACCTCGATACCGCCGGTGCGGCACTTTTCGATGGCGTCAAAGGCTTCGTGACGGAGCGGGTCGATCATGGCGACCATACCGAGAAAAATCATATCGGCCATCTCATGGTCGCCGGGTGAAGACGTTTTCTTGGCCAGGGCGATGATCCGATAGCCCCGGGAGGCGAGCTCGGTAAACTGGCTTTCGAGGGCGGGTTTGTCGATTTCTGCAGAGCCGTCAGTGGTTGCCATCCGGTTGCACATGGCCAGCATCTTTTCAGGGCTGCCTTTGGCATAGATGACGGTTTGGTCGCCAACCCGGTTGACTACACCGCTGTAGGCTTTCTCTGACTCATAGGGGATCAGGGCTATCTGCTCCTGCCGGGTTCGCAGCTCGGAGATGGACATGCCCAGCTTCTTGGCCATTACCAGGAAGGCGATGTCCACGATATCACCCTGGGAAACCCACTCGCCGCCGCTGTAGTCCAGATGGCTTTCATTGGCGAGGACGCCTGCGACACAAAGCTCCCTGAGTGTATCCTGGCCCGAGTCCTGGGTTCCGGCATGGCCTTTGACCTCTCCTCCCGGTGCCACGCCTTCGCCGGTGACTTCGAACTGGCGCCCATCAGGCAGCATCACCTTGCGAATAGTAAGCTCGTTGACGGTCAGGGTGCCGGTCTTGTCGGAGCAGATGAGTGTGCAGGATCCCAGGGCTTCCACAGCCACAAGCTTGCGAATGATGACATTGCGCTTTGCCATACGGGTCATGCCGATGGCGAGGGCAACGGTGAGCGCAGCAGGCAGGCCTTCGGGGATCACCGAAACCGCCAGGCCGATGGTCATCAGAATCATGTCTTCGGTTGAATAGCCGCCATCCAGGATCATCAGGCCTGCGAGGGCGGCAATGGCCAACAGAATGCCGAAGGCAACCTGATAGGTGAACTTGCGGATCCGGATCATCAGAGGCGGTTCGGCAGACGTTTTGCCGGTGACTCCCTGGGCAATCTTGCCAAGCTGGGTATCCGAGGCGGTGGCTATCACCCGGCCGCGTCCACGCCCATGGGTGATGATGCTGCCCGCAAAACACTGGTCAACGCGCTCCGTGAGCGGCGTGCTGTCGTCGCTTGCCGCCCCGGCATTCTTGGCCACTGCCAGGGACTCCCCCGTGAGCATGGACTCATCCACCGCCAGGCTGCTGGCGCTGAGCAATTGAATATCAGCCGGCACCTTGTCGCCCGAGGAAAGCAGTACAACATCACCTGGAACGATCTCTTCGACTTCAATGGTTACAACCTGGCCATCCCGAAGGACATGGGTTGTACCTTTCATCATCTGCTTCAATGCGGCAGCCGCCTTCTGGGCCGAAAACTCCTGGACCGTGCCGATAACCGCATTGATCAGCAGGACAATCAGGATGAAAACCCCACTGGAGTTCTGACCGAGTGCAAATGAAACCACCGAAGCGATCAGGAGGATGTAAATGAAAGGACTGAGGAATTGCCGCGCAAAAAGCTCCACCACGCCTGGCATGGGAGGGGCGGGCAGCCGGTTGTAACCAAACTTCTCCAGGCGCGCACTGGCTTCCTGCCGGGAAAGTCCATTCTCGGTGGGGTCCGGTGTGACGGGTCGCTCTGGGGCTGCGCTGTTCATAGATTATTATCGGGCCATGTGGGACAGGAAAGAGATGTACAGCGTTATTTTTAGCTTACAGGTAATTGCTGGCAGATGAAGTATAGGGCCTTTTAAATGGCGGGGGTGTGCGTTTCTTCGAACGTTTGTGTGGCTGGCGGGATATGCCAGCCACACATTTTCAACTGGAAGAATGGCATGTCATCTGAAAGCAGGCTGGTTCGGTTTGCCTGCAGCAACCCGTTTCATCCACGCCATATCCAGCGGAACCAGCACGTTCAGGGCGAACAGCACCCAGCCCAGCGGCTGCAGGCTCTGGGCAAACCACACCATCAGGGCAAGGGACAGCAGGCTCCAAATCACATCGCCAGCAATCATCAGGTTGAAGTATTTCTCCAGCCACCGTTCGTTCATAGCCATGGCGGCCATATCCACGCACCAGAGCAGCAGGGCAATGCCCACCACCAGGTAGAAGGTTGCGCCGGGGCCGCCCGCCCACCGGGCAATAGACTCAGGGGCGAGGATAAGCGCCAGCGCCAGGGGCGCGGTGAGGAAGACATCGCTCAGGACGATTTGCTTCACGCTGAATTGACGGACAAAGTTTTTCATGGGATCACCTCAATCGGGTTATGCAATGTGTTTGACTACACTACAAAGCATCTACCCGGGCGGTGACCGGCTCAATTACCTGTGAGGTAATGGTGCAGCCTACCCTCGAGGAAGATAATCGCTGAACACTTGGACATTCACGGGAAATACGATGAGCGCTTTCGGTACACTGTTCAGGGAAATGCGGCAAGGTAAACGGTTGAGCCAGATGGATTTCGCCCTTGCGTGCGAGGTGTCTTCCAAACACATCAGCTTTCTGGAAACCGGCCGGAGTAAGCCAAGCAAAGGCATGGTTCTGCATCTGGCTCAGATGCTGCAGGCAGACCTGGCCGGAACCAACCGGCTGTTGTCGGCGGCGGGTTACAGCCAGGTCTACTCCGACCAGGATCTGAGCGCGCCGGGCATGGCCATGATCCGGGAGGCGCTTGAGCACCTGCTGCAGGGGCACCTGCCCTACCCGGCGGTGGTATTCGACCACGAGTACTATCTGGTGATTGCCAACCAGGCCATGCAGGCGCTGATGGCAACAATGGCGGCGCTGGGCGCCCAGTTTCCGGCCCGGCCCAACTTTCTGCTGTCGCTGCTGGATAGTGAGGGCATCAAACCCTTTGTGGGCGACTGGGAGAATATCGCCTGCCACATGCTGCAACGGGTCTACCATGAGCATCTTTCGGGCCCCTTCAGGGACCAGCCCAATCGACTGCTGGAACAGGCGCTGACTATTCCCGGCGTGCCGCAGAACTGGAAAAGCCACGTGGTGGATCACCTGGACTACCCGGCGATTCCGTTTACCCTGAACCTGGGAGAGCAACAGCTCAGAATCTTTTCCACCATCGCAACCATCGGCACGCCTTTGGATGTCACCGCCCAGAATTTGCGGATCGAGCATTTCTTTCCGATGGATGAGGACAGCAAGGCTTATTGGCTGGGCTGAGGTGAAGTGAGATTCAACGCCACCGCTTGTTGTAATGGCGTGCTTTGAACTTTCGCAGAGAACTCTATGTCAATCGAAAAGAACCAGATTGTCCTGTTCCATTACAGCGTCCCTGACGATGGATGTGAACGAAGACAGTGTGGCTGGTGAGGGCATCGAACTGCCGGTTTGAGCAATCCGGTCTGTGGGTAGGGTTGAATTTACTTTCTTTCCCACACATGTCTCTTGTATGAGGCAGTCACGCTGCTGCATTTTTTCCAAATGGCTATCAAGGCAATGGGAGCAAACATGGAGACGCGAGCACTGGGAAACACAGACATTCAGGTAACGCCCGTGGGGCTCGGTACCTGGGCTATTGGTGGCTGGATGTGGGGCGGAACAGACGAGGCCCGGTCCATCGATACCATCCACAGGGCCATCGACAAAGGCATCGGCCTGATAGACACCGCGCCGGTCTACGGTTTCGGGCGGTCCGAGGAGATTGTTGGCAAGGCCCTCACCAATGGTCGTCGGGATCAGGTCGTTCTGGCTACCAAGGTGGCTCTGAACTGGAACGATGATCACGACAAAGTCTGGCGGGATGCCAGTGCTTCGCGCATAGAGCGGGAGATTGAGGATTCCCTCAAGCGCCTCCAGACCGACAGGATCGACATTTACCAGGTCCATTGGCCGGACCCGAAGACGCCCATGGAAGAGACTGCCCGTGCGCTGGAAAACCTGTACCAGGCCGGGAAAATCCGGGCCATTGGTGTCAGTAACTTCACACCTGCGCAGATGGAGGAGTTGCAGAAAAGTGTGCCCCTGCACAGTTTGCAGCCCCCGTATAACCTGTTTGAACGGGAGATTGAGCAGGAAATTCTTCCCTATTGCCGGGAAAATGGCATCGCGACCATTACCTACGGTGGGCTTTGCCGCGGTCTGCTGAGTGGCAAAATGAGGGAAGACACCCGGTTCACCGGCGACGATCTGCGCAAGAACGATCCTAAGTTCCAGGGTGACCGCTATCGCCAATACCTGAATGCGGTAGATGAACTGGATGCGTTTGCCCGCGAGCGGTATCAGAAGAGTGTACTCGCGCTGGCGCTTCGCTGGCTGGTGGATCAGCCCGGTGTCACAACCGCGCTCTGGGGTGCAAGAAGACCGGAACAGCTGGACCCAGTGGATGACATCGAAGGCTGGTCGCTGGATCAGGAAGCGATGGCCACAATCGACGGCATTCTGGCCAGATGCATTAATGATCCCGTCGGTCCGGAGTTTATGGCGCCGCCGACAAGGTAGATTTTTACGTACGTGAGGGCCGGGTAAGTGGCGGGCTGATCGCCCCCGTGGGCCGTTGGTCCGGCATGAGGGCTCCTAATCCTGGTAAATCATCTTACGGGTCATGCCGCCGTCGATGACGAAGTTCTGGCCGGTTACAAATTGCGCTTCAGGTGATACCAGGTAAGCGACCATGGCCGCGACGTCTTCGGGGGTGCCAACGCGACCACTCGGATGCTGTGCGTGATCGGATGCCGACAGGGGTTCAGGACTGGCGGGCGCGTGGGCCTGCCAGGCCCGGACATCGATCCATCCGGGGCTGATGCTGTTGGCCCTTACGTCCGGCCCCAGGCTCATGGCAAGCGCATGGGTCAACGCTATCAGGCCGCCTTTGCTGGCAGCGTAGGCTTCGCTATCGGGCTCGGATTGCAGGGCGCGGGTGGAAGCCATGTTGACGATGCTCCCCCGGCTCTGACGCAGGTGTGGCACCGCATGCTTCGCCATCAGGAAGGCGCCGGTCAGGTTGACGTCGATCCGGCGCTGCCATTGGGCAAGCTCGAGCTTTTCTATGGGCCCGGTGTGCGGGTCGGCGATGCCCGCATTACTGACCAGCGCGTCCAGCCGTTTGCCCCATTGCACGGCCTCGGCCACAGCGGAAACGACCTCGGGCTCGCTGGACACGTCCGTTTCGATCAGAAGCAGCTTGTCGGGATTGCCTAGATCCTGCTGGCAGCTCTTGATTGCATCTGCATCCTGATCCAGTACCACGACTCGCCATCCCTTGCTCAGGAAATGGGCAGCAATGCCTTTGCCGATACCCTGGGCGCCGCCTGTGATCAGTATGACCGGGGGTTGCTGTGTCATTGGTTCCTCACTCGGTTAATAATTTTATACAGTGTATACAAACCATCCGTCAGCGCAGCCGGTCAGTAGCCTGATCTTGAAGGACAGCAGGGAATACCGGAACTTCCTTGAATTGGACCACGGTTTTCCGGTGCATATGTCATAGTCTGGAGTAACGGAAACAGCGTACATTTGTACAGTCATGAGCGAACTCTCGAAAGATCGCCCTGACAAACCTGCGACAGGAGGATTGGATATGCCTCAGCTTCGTTTTATCTACCTGCTCCGTTTTGCTGTTCTTGCTGCTTTTCTCGCTGCCCCTGCTGTTCAAGCTCATCACGGTTGGGCCTGGGCAACGGACGAGGAGTTTGAAATCACCGGTACCATACAATCCGTGCGCCTTGGCAATCCCCATGGAGAGGTCACCATAGACGTTGATGGTGAGGATTGGGTTGTTGAAGTCGGTCAGCCCTGGCGTAATGATCGTGCCGGGCTCAGCAAGGAGATGTTGAGTGAGGGCCGGGAGATTACCGTGCATGGCCATCGTTCCGCCAAAGAAGGCGAGCGGCTGGTCAAGGCCGAGCGGATTGTGATCGACGGGAAGAACCACGATTTGTATCCGGATCGTGATTCCTGAGCCCGGGAATGATTGAGCAGGCACTGGTCTTCGTTGAAAACCTGGCGTTTGTCTCAGCTCTGCGCAACTCCACATTTATGTACCCGCTGGTCAATGCCGGGCATATTTTCGGGGTTGCGCTGCTGGTTGGCGGAATTGTGCCCCTGGATTTGCGTTTGCTGGGGCTCTGGCGCCACTACCCGGTGATGGTGTTTGTGGATGTGCTGCGAGTTACAGCCGCGCTTGGTTTGGCGATGGCGGTTGTTTGCGGCGCACTGTTGTTTGCTACAGCGGCATCGGACTACGCCGGCTCGCAGTTGTTTCAGGCGAAAATGGTGCTTGTCCTGTTGGGTGTCGCTAATGCGCTGATTCTGGGGCGGGTGTTGAGGCGTCTGGATATACGGAGCCTCCCGATGACAGCTGTTATGCCAGTATCCTTGCGAGGGGGAGCTTTATTGTCGCTGGTGGTCTGGGTTGGGGTGCTTGTCCTTGGCAGGTTGTTGGGATACTTCTGAGCCGGCATTCCCGCCCATCACTGCGCCGCCCATACTTCCCCGTGTTGCATTACCCGAAAGTCCGACTCACTCAAACCTTGCCTCTCCAGCGCCAGCCTTAGCCGCCGGGGTGGCTCGTCCATGGGTTCATCGGTGAGCACGAATGTGCCCCAGTGCATGGCGATGGATTGGCGGGCGCCAATATCCTGGTGAATACTGACCGCCTCTTCCGGGGCCACGTGCACAGGTGCCATGAACCAGCGCGGGTCGTACGCGCCGATGGGGAGTAGCGCCAGATCAATGGGCGCAAACAGCTCGCCAATCTCGCGAAAGATCTGCCCATAACCGGTATCGCCACCGAAATAGAACCGGAAACCGTCCATATCCAGGAGCCAGCTGCACCACAGCGACATGTTGGTATCGGTGGCGGTTCTTCCACTGAAATGCTGGGCTGGCAGGCAGAACACTTCGTTGTTGTCGGGCAGGGGCGTCGATTGCCACCAGTCCATCTCCACAAGATTATGAAGGCCGCGTTTTTCGAACCAGCGTCGCAACCCCATGGGAATACAGAAACACAGGGTATCCCCGAAACGCCGGTGCAACTGGCGCACTGTTGCTTCGTCGAGATGGTCGTAATGGTTGTGGGAAATCAGCACCAGCTGGATTGGGGGCATGTCCGCGACTGTCAGGGCCGGTGGGGTGAACCGCCTGGGCCCAACCAGGCGCAAGGGGCTGGCACGGTCTGATAACACCGGATCGGTCAGCACGTTCAGGCCCCGATACTGGAACAGGAAGGACGCATGCCCCAGCCAGGTAAGTTGGGGCCTGGCCGGCGGGTTCATCAGCAAGTGGCCATCCGGGCGCAGCAGCGTGTAGCGTTTACCCTTCGGGAAACGGCGGCCGGGGGCCAGTTGCCAGCGCAGGAAATCACCGAGGCCATGGCGGGCCACGGGCTCCAGATTGCGATATCTGCCGTGGTGAAAGTGGGATTCCGAGGCAAGGGCTGCCAGTCGTTCACGGTCGATGGTCATGAATCGGGCTCTCGTTTTCCGGGGAACTATTGCCAGAGGCTGTGATGCCGGAGTCTATAGTTAAACACATCATGCTGCGTCGGCGTGCAGAAAACCGGGCCAGATTCAGGAATCCGTTCAGGCAGGTTTTTATAAGTTTATTGTCGCTGGCAAAGTGATAGCTGAAACCAGCAGACAGGAGGCCAAGTGATCTTTGAACATATCGTTCAGATAAACGACCTGACCAAACCAGAGATACCGATTCTGACCCGATTCCAGGTGTGGGAGGGGTTGGTACTCCGGGCCCGGCGCCCGGACATTGAAACGATTCAGATCATACGGCAGTTGGCTGAGACGGGGGTGTTCTGACTATCTTTATCTTCGAAGTATTCCGGCGCAATCTGTTCAGTTTCACTTTGCCGGAGCAATTTCGTACGAAAGTTCTGTCTATCCCGGCATTCAGAAGGATAGACACTTTGCTGGCAGGTCTGGAACAGTGATCACTGTACAACAACAAACAAGGAGATAACCATGAGCCAGTATCAGGGCAGTTGTTTTTGTGGCACCGTTCAATTCCAGGTATCCGGAGCGCCGGAGGCAATGGGTTATTGCCATTGCGATTCCTGCCGCCGGTGGTCTGCGGGGCCGGTCAATGCGTTTTCACTCTGGCTGCCTGATCGTTTGGAGATTCTATCGGGTGCTGACCAGATAGGCGAGTTCCACCTTACGGAGCAGAGCTATCGTAAATGGTGCAAACAGTGTGGTGGGCATGTGTTCACGGACCACCCGGCGCTGGGGTTGGTCGATGTTTACGTGGCCAATCTGCCGGACCTGAAATTTGAGCCGGCGGTGCATGTGCATTATCAGGAGTCGGTGTTGCCGATCCGGGATGGCCTGCCCAAGATGAAAGATGTCCCTGCTGAAATGGGCGGATCGGGAGAGACGTTGCCAGAGTAAATGCCGATTTGCCGAGTATGGGATTTTGAAAGCCTTCGGTTCCTCGCTGAAGGCTATTGACCCGCCCTGGGCTGTTGATCAGGGCGAGGCGCTGCTGTACAAAGGTTCTTTATAACACATCTCCCCCCTGAGCGAAGATGGGCTTTCTGGTATCATGCGTTCACCCAATGCAACTACAGGAAAGCCCCGATGCCCCAACTCCCACCATGCCCTCAATGCGATTCCGAATATACCTATGAAGATGGCGTGCAACTGGTGTGCCCCGAGTGCGCACACGAGTGGACTGAGGCTGAATTGGCCGCCGCAGAAGCCGCGAACGTGATCCGCGATGCCAATGGCAACGAATTGCAGGATGGTGACACCATTACTGTGATCAAAGATTTGAAGGTCAAAGGGTCCAGTTCTGTGGTCAAGGTTGGCACCAAGGTTAAGAGTATTCGACTGACGGGTGGTGACCACGATATCGATTGCAAGATCGACGGTATCGGCGCCATGAAGCTGAAGTCCGAGTTTGTGAAGAAGGTTTGATGTACATACCGTATATAAAAACCGGGACAAATCTGTTTATCGTGATTTTCAATTTGATTCATAAGAGGTACCAGAACGTGCGATATCCATTGCGATTAAAGGCCAGTGCCCTGTTACTGGCCATGGTGATGCCCCTGGCTCAGGGCCAGGCGGCGGAGGATGACGGCGAGGAGAAGGTTGAGTCATTGCGCCAGGATGTGCAGAGCCTTAACGAGGAGCTGGCGGATTTTACAGCTGAGCGGCGGGAACGATTGATGACGGACATTGAGGACGTTCTGGAAGACATCGACGCCCGAATCGAGACCCTGGACAGTCGCCTGCGGGATGAGTGGAATGAGGCCGACAAGTTGACCCGGACACAGGCGCAGAGCGCCCTGGCGAACCTGCGAAGGGAGCGGGCGCGGGTATCAGAATGGCACGAACGTATGAAGGACAGCGCCGATTTCACCTGGGAGTCGATGAAGGATGGCTTTAACGACGCTTTCGATAACCTCGCAGAGGCCTGGGATAAATCAGAACGGACTGTCCGCGAAGCTGTTGAAGAGAACTGAGATGCGTAAAAGGGCTGGCTATCGTGGAGCCCGTTCCCGGTAGCGCCAGCGGTTCATCAGTTCAAGGTTGGCCAGGGAGAAATCACCCCAAACAATTATTTCCTGGTTCGGATATGATGGGGTGTGAAGTTGGTAAACAAGTCAACTGTCAACCTGGAGATCATCATGAGCAAGAAACCCGTAAAAGCTACATTGACAACTGCCACTATTGAGGAGCAGACGGCTGCTTTCCTGGAGTCTGGCGGCGTTGTTGAATATGTGGGCAAGGGAAAAAGCGGACAATTCGCCTCTCCCTCTCCAGGTTCAAAGCAGATTGGCCTGAAAGCTCGCTGAAAATCGGGGCAGATTCAGCTCAGCAGCAGGATCATGAAATGTGTCCTACCATTAGGAAGGCGGCGTGCGCACATAAAGGAATGAGTCATGAACATGATCAACTGCACACAGCGTTTCTCCCTTGGTTTTATTCTCGCTGCATCGATGGTTACCGGAGCCCATGGAGCGACACCCGCGCCAGACGGAGCGTCGGTGTACTTTGTTACGCCACTGGACGGGCAAACTGTCAGTGCTCCGGTCACCGTGAGGTACGGCCTGGAGGGTATGGGAGTGGCACCAGCGGGTGTGGAACGAGAGGGCACTGGGCACCATCACCTGCTGGTGGATGTGGACGAAATGCCGGCAATGGACGAACCGATTCCGGCAGATGAGCACCATATTCATTTTGGCGGCGGGCAAACCCAGACCACTCTGGAGTTGGAGCCGGGCGAGCATACCTTGCAATTACTGGTGGGGGATCACCTGCACGTACCCCATGAGCCACCCGTTATGTCCGAGAAAATCACCATCACGGTGGAGTAGCCGGGCAAATAACTTTCCGGGAGGAGAGGCGTCCGCCAGCCAGTATCTGAAGCTAGCCAGGCTCTGATCTGCCGGCTAGCTTCGCTTGCGGGCCGCAAAGACGTGGTGTTTAAGGTCTTTGATAATCTCGGGTACCTTGAGGGGTAACAGCTTCCAGGCTGCCTTGCGAAGATAGATGAGGATATTCATTCGCTTGTACCAGAGCACCTGGCGAAGCTTTTTCTTCATGGGGTGGTAGCCTTCCAGAAAGAGCTCATCCACCCGGTCGGCATTGTTGGTGAGGCTGTAGGCGCTCAGATCCAGTGGTACCGCTATATCCGCCTTTTTTAGCTGTTTGCGGGTGTTGAAGTCGATGCCAATGTTAATGGCGTTGGTAATCACATCAAACGTATCCCTGGGCTTCGGGTACCGGGTGACATGGCTCAGGTCAACGGCCACGATAATACCGGCGCCCATTTTCTCCAGCGGCGAAATCGGGACGTTTTCAACCAGCCCGCCATCAACCAGGATTCTCCCGTCCACTTCCACCGGTACAAACAGGCCGGGCACTGCCATGGATGCACATACCGCGTCCGCCAGATTACCTTCCCTGAATACCAGTTGTTCACCGGTTTCGATATCCGTGGCGCAAATGGCAAGGGGGATGTCGGCATCCTCGATGCGACAATCCCCAAGGTCCCGGTGGATCATTTCCCGGATGGCATTGGTACTGAACAGGCCGCCACGCTCCAGGGTGAAGTTAATAATCCTGGACAGGTTCAGGGTCGAGCAGATGGAAAGTATGGACTCGGCCGGGCGGCCAAAGGCGAAATAACTGGCGACCAGTGCGCCCACGCTGGTACCCGAAATATAATGCACCTGAATCTGTTCTTCCTCGAAAGCCTTCAGGGCACCGATGTGGGCAATGCCTTTGGCGGCGCCGCCCCCGAGGGCCAGGCCGATGCGGGTATTAAAGGGATTGAGTTTCATGCATGAGGGCCCGATGATATTACTGAGGGGAAGCTTCTAATCAATGTTAACAGAGGTTGAGTATGGCGGAACTATCACTCAAGGAACAACTGAACAATGCGGTTAAGGATGCGATGCGAAACAAGGACAAAACCCGTCTTGTGACCTTGCGCATGGCTCAGTCCGCGGTTAAACAGATCGAGATTGATGAACGCCGGGAGCTGGATGACGAGGACGTTCTGAAGGTGCTGGACAAAATGTTGAAGCAGCGCCGCGACGCCGCCAGCCAGTACGATGAGGCCGGTCGGGAGGAGCTGGGTGACAAGGAGCGGGCGGAAATGGTAATCATCGAGGAGTTCATGCCCGCCGCCCTGAACGAGGATGATCTGGACGGGCTGATCCGAATCGCAATCAGCGCAACCGACGCCCAGGGAATGCAGGACATGGGCCGCGTGATGAACGAGCTAAAACCCCAGGTGCTTGGCCGGGTCGATATGGGCCATCTGAGCAAGAAGGTACGGGCGGCGTTGGCGGGTTAAGTGATATTCCGGTCGCTGGTGCCTTGAATTGTGTCTGCAGCAGGCTCAGGTATAAGAGGTGTTCAAGCCAGAAAACTAACCAGGAGATCCGCCATGCATGTATTTATTGCAGGAGCGAACGGGCAAATCGGGCAACACCTGTTGCGGGAAATGGCAGAAAGCGATCATGAAGCACGGGCGTTGATCCGGCATCCCGATCAGGGCCCGGAATTGCAGCAGTTGGGTGCTACGGAAACCGTACTTGGCGACCTGGAGCAGGACTGCAGCGAGGCCATGAAAGGCTGCGATGTGGTCATTTTTACTGCCGGCTCAGGCCCCCACACCGGGCCGGATAAAACCATCGACGTGGACCAGGACGGCGCTGTCCGGTTGATGGACACAGCAAGGGCCATGGGCATAAAACGCTTTATCATGGTGAGCAGCATGCGTGCGGAGGAGCCGGACAAGGGTCCGGAAAAACTACGCCATTACCTGTGGGCCAAACACAACGCCGATGAGCATCTCAAGGCCAGCGGTCTGAATTACACCATTGTTCGCCCGGGGCAACTGACCAATGACGAAGGTACGGGCAAGGTTTTGCTGAGAGAGAAGCTGGACGCCTTCGGCAAGATTCCGCGGCAGGATGTTGCCCGTGTGCTGCTGGCGGTACTGGATTCGGATACTGCCGACAACCGGGTTTTCGATGTAGTGTCCGGCGAGAGGCCGGTGTCTGAGGCCTTGGCAGAACTGTAATCTCTGCCGGGGACCGCTTGCCTGCCATGTGGGGGGGCAATGACTTTCTGTCATCCGTCAGGACAAAGCTACCAGCCCAGCCTCAGGCTCCCCAGTAGAGCGTCGCCGAGGCGTTGGTCCAGCGTCCCCTCGGCCAGATCCCGATACTGCACGCGGGTATCCACACTGGCCCCAAGCCCCAGTTCCACTGCGGGCCACCGGCCTTCACCCGGGCTGACCCGGTAGCTCAGCTCTGCTCTCCATTCGCGCAGATAGAGCGCGCTTTCGATGTCCCTGGCCCCGTCAAGGGTGGCCCAGCGATCCCCCTTGCGTTCCACTCGAAGCCCCCATTGTTCACCGGGGCTTTGCCATTGCACCAGAACAGGCAGATCCAGCAGCCAGTGGCCGCTGTCACTCGCATGCTCCCAACGCACCCTTGGCAACCATTGGAAAGAGCCAAAGCGATGATCGCCACCAACTCCGAGGCTCAAAGGCGAGCCTTCACCGGTTGCCCGGAATATTGCCGCGCGGCCGTTCACCACATCATCGTGAAAGGCCTGATGCTTGAACATATTGGAGGTGCCGGCAACGCCTGCACGCGCTTGCACGCGGTAAAGCCCATGCCGCCAATGGCCTCCGAAGGTTAACCGATGCAGGTGGCCGTTGTGCGCCGGTTCGCCTGTGCGTATGCGCAGCGGTTGATAATCGTAGTCAATACCGATGGAGCCCACAGCGCTTTGCTGTCGCCAGCCCATGCCACGCTGGGAACGGCTTACATCGTTGGCCGCTGGCACGTCTTCCGGCCAGTCGTAGGGCTGCCACTGGCGGTACTGCAGGTAGAAGTCATCTGAGGCCTGAACGGTAGTGGGCAGGGTGAGAGTGGCAGCCAGAAGCGCCGCAACAGGAAACACCCAATGCCTTCCAGGCATCGGTCCTTCGTGTGTGGATGGCGCAGCCATGGCATTCAGGCTGACGTTCTGGTCAGTGCGAAACTCAGCAGCCACCGGTTTCCGCGCTCAATCCTTGAAACCCTGTGCTGATACAGGTCCGGGCGAAAAAGGTAGACCCGCCCGAACAGGTTGAAAATATTCTTCTCGCAGATGAACTCGCCACCGGCCGTGGGCTTTTTCAGAACGCAGTTCAATTTGTAGAGCCGGCCTTCTGAAACCATGTCCACGTGAGGCACTACCTTGTGGCCCTGAGGATACCGAACCAGATATACGCTGAGCCGTCTGGAGTTGAACAGGATCCGTGTTTTTACGTTTGCGGTCATTGGGTGCACGTGCGCTATCTATGGGCTACAGGCCCAGTCTGCGCGGTCTGTTGGAGGCGGTCAACTTCGGGCAGCAGGGTCATGGCGTAACGGTAACGGGAAGGCTGAGTGCGGCCAACAGCCGATCTGCCCCCGGCTCGTGAAAGAGTGCGCTCTCACGGCTGATGACCAGCTGCGAGGCGCGTTCCTCCCGGAGCATCCGGGCTATGCTGAGGGGGTTTGAATCCGCCAGGACCCGCAATCGTGTGCCGGCCCCGAGCACGTCGAGATCCTGCCTGATCGCGTCCAGCTGATCGCCAGCTGGCTCGCCGTCAGCCCCCAGGATGATCGTCACTGGCTGCTGATCGTGCCGGGAGATCTCGGCCGCAGCCAGTGCCGCCCGGTGATTTGCTTCATCGTGATCATTCAGGAAAACAACGATCCGGTTCTGGTGGGGCGGTTTCGGTTGGCACCAGAGCAAAACCCGCGCCGGTGACTGCAGGACCAGCCCCCGCGCCGTGGAGCCCAGCCGGGTTCCGGCCGTGGAAGACCAGCCGGCGCGCCCGAGCACCAGTAGATCATCCGGGCCGGCCAGTGCCAGAACCTCTTCAACCACACGGCCCCGGGCAATACTGAGAGCCGCTTTGCCTCCGCGCTGCTTTACAGCCCTGGCAAGCGCCGCACGTGCCTGATCTGCCAGCCGTCGCATGCGTTGCTCCAGCAGGCCGGGGTCCAGCGGCCGGCTGATTCCGGAGGCGGAGCCGACCTCCCGGGCAAAACCATACCCCGCGCTGCGCAGCAGGTTCAGTTCCTCAACATACACTCCCAGGATGTCTGCACCCCGTTTGCCGGCAATGTCTGCGGCAGCCTCGAGAGCGGCATAGCTCATCCGTGAACCGTCGATGAGCACCAGAACACGTCCCCGCGAGGCGCTCTGTTGTTCGCGCTTTTCCATATCAGTCACGACCAGCGTCTCCATTGCCGTCACTATGTTCGTCATGGTCGTCCCGCTTTTTGCTGATTTCCCCGAACTTTGTCAGGCGGTCCGCAACAACCCGGTTAAAGGATCCTTCGGGGAACACACCGTTCTCGTCCGGTTCGCCGGCTTCCTTGCCCGCCAGAAGTTCAATCGCCTGATTGATATGCGACACCGGGAAGATACTGAATTCACCATCGGTGATGGCCTGGCGAACATCCGAGTTGAGCATCAGGTGTTCGACATTGCTGGCGGGCAGTATGACGCCCTGACCGCGAACCTGGCCGGCTTCACGGCAAACCTCAAAAAAGCCCTCGATTTTCTCGTTGACACCACCCACCGCCTGAACTTCTCCATGCTGGTTCATCGAGCCGGTGACGGCAAAGGACTGGCGCAGCGGCAGCCGGCTGATTGCCGACAGCAGAACGCAGGTTTCTGCGACGGAGGCGGAATCGCCTTCCACACCCCCGTAGGATTGCTCAAAAGCCAGGCTGGCCGACAGGGACAGCTCGCCATCGCCGGCATACCGGTTGGCCAGAAAGCGGGAGAGAATCATGACAGCCTTGCTGTGAATCGGGCCGCCCAGCTTCGCTTCCCGTTCGATGTCCACAACCTGGCCTTTCCCCGGCCGGGCGGTGGCCGTGATGCGGGTTGGCTGGCCAAACATTGATGCCCCGAGCTTGAGCACCGAGAGCCCGTTCACCTGGCCCATGGTTTCACCTTCGGTAGCAATCATCACTACGCCCCTGGCAATCTGCTCACGGCTCCGCTCGCGAATCCGGCTGGCCCGGAATTCCCGTTCATCGATTGCCTGTTGGACATGCTCCTGCTCGATGGTGGCTGTGCCTGCCCGGTCAGCCCAATGATCGGCTTCGCTGACCAGGTCCCTCAGAACCCGGTCGTGGGCCGTCAGTTTGCGCTGATCCATCGCCAGGCGGCTTGCCTGCTCTATCAGCCTTGCCACCGCGGTCCGGCCCAGTGGCCGGCATTTCAGCCTCCGTGCCATAGTGGCAATCATGCGTGCATAGAGCCCATAGCTATCGTCATCCCGGTCCATATCGTCCTCGAAGTCAGCCTCGACCTTGAACAGGTCGAGGAAGTCAGGGTCGTAGTGGGACAGCAGGTAATACAGCATACGGTCGCCCAGTAGCACGACTTTAACCGAGACCGGAATGGGCTCTGGCTGCAGGCTCATGGTGCTTGCCAGCCCATACAGGCGTTCCAGGGATTCGATCCGGATCTCGCCGGAAAACAGGATGCGCTTCAGGCTTTCCCATGCCATTGGCTGGCTCAGTATCCGGCGGGCATCAATGATCAGGTAGCCACCGTTGGCGCGATGAGCAGAGCCGCCCCTGATCAGCGTGAAATCGGTGTACAGTGTGCCCTGCCGGGCCCGGTGCTCAATCTGACCCGCCAGATGCTGATGATTCGGCAGGTCCTCATAAATGACAGGTGCCCCGGTGGTTTCCGCATTATCCACCAGCAAATTGACTTTGTAGCGGCCCAGCAGACCACTGGGTGGGCCGTTTTCGGTGTCCTGGAAGGCTTCCGCATGTTCCACCACATCCTCACGGATGGCATCCAGGTATTCCACAACCGCGGGCTGGTGTCGCCATTTCTCACGAAGTTCGCCAATCGGGCCGCCCAGGGTGAGCTGAACCATTTCTTCATTGAGTGCATGAACCCGCTCGCGAACTTCCTTGCGTAAACGGGGGATCTGTTGAATGGTCTGCTGCAGCTTCTTCTGGAGATCTTCTACCTTGGACTCCACAAGCGCTTTTTCTTCATCCGAGAATTTCTTGTATTCCTCAGGGTCAATAACCTCGCCATTGCGCATCGGTGCAAAGGTAAAGCCCGCCGGCGTCGTTATCATGGCGATGTTATTGGCGTTGGCTTCTTCCTGGATATCAAACAGGCCCTGATGCTGGCGCTTTGTCATTTCTTCCTGCAGTTCCTGCAGGCGTGCCTGATATTCCTCACTTTCGAAGGTCGCGGGTATCGCTGTGCGCAGCTCGCCGGAAAGATCATTCATGTCTTTCTTGAACTGGCGCCCCTCGCCGGCTGTGAGGCGAATGGCCACGGGCCTGTCCGAGAATTCGAAATTGTGGACATGGCACCAGTCCGAAGGCACCGGCTGCCCCTCGGCATGTTTGGCCAGAAACTGCTCGACCAGCTCGTGCTTGCCCGCACCGGACGGCCCCAGGACAAACAGGTTGAAACCGGCGGCCTGCATGCTGGCACCGAACTCAAGGGATCTTAGTACGCGCTCCTGGCCGCAGGGCAGGTCCAGGTCCTCCAGCGAATCCGTGGTGTCGAAATCCAGCTTGTCGAGCGGGCACTGGTGATAGACCTGTTCCGCAGTCAATGGCGTGGGTAAGGTCATTAACATCCTCCTGATGAGTGACTTGAAGGTTGGAAAACCTAGAACAACGTCACACAAGGATAGACCACAAAGACGCTTTGTTGTTGTGTCTCCAGTTTGGTTAAACTGCCTGCTTAACTCCTTGGGCGATCGCAACTATGTCTCTTTTTCCGGCCGACAGCGGCGAGAATGATCTGTTCATTTCACGATCCGATCCAGAAAATCCTCTGGGAACCTACGCAGCCTTCAGCTTTGAGCTGGAAGGCAAGGTATGGCCCACTGTGGAACACTACTTTCAGTGCATGAAATTCACGGATGCAACCTGGCAGGAAAAGGTCAGGGCAGCAGCAACACCGGCCCAGGCGAGGAAACTGGGGCGCAAACGCGGAAAGGGCCTGCGCAAGGACTGGAAACAGGTCCGTGAAACCGTGATGACACGGGGTATCTATGTGCGCTGCCGGACCTACTCCAACCTGGCGGAGGCGCTGCTTGATACCGGCGACCAGAAGATCGTAGAGAACAGCAACTTTGATTATTTCTGGGGCTGTGGCCGTGACCGCCGGGGCAATAACCGGTATGGCCACGTGCTGATGAATGTCCGTGCCAAGCTACGGGAAGAGCAGGAAAGTGGCGCAAACTGATTTCCCTGATCAGCAGGGCAGGGTCCACATACTATTCGCAGCACCGTCAGCCTTTTTTACTACTCGCTGTTACCCGGCTCTTCCTGCTTCTCACTGCGCTCTATTTCCCTTGGGTATTCAGGTTTCTGGAATGAATTTCGCTTCCTGAATACACCAGAAACCAGGCTTTCAGGGAGGAGGCGCAAGGTGCCACAGGATAATGTTTATCCGATTATTTATGTCCGTGGATACGCGATGACGCCAGGGGAGGTTGCCGATGCGGTTGATAAACCCCACATGGGGTTCAACCTCGGAGCGACCCGGGTGAGGCAGTCATGGGACGGCAAGGTTCAGAAGCAGATCTTCGAGTCGCCCCTGGTTCGCCTGATGAAGGACTACGGATACACCGATGCCTTCTCCGAGGGCGCGGAACTGGATCGTTCCATTGGCCTGAAAACCGTGGTTATCTACCGCTATTACGATCAGGCAGACAAGGAGTTTGGTGACGGAGATGCGCTTTCCATCATGGCTGCAGCCCGGCGCCTGGGAAAACTTGTGGAGAATATCCGTAAAGACCTGGTGGGCAACCAGGTTGTCAGCGACAGTGAGTTCCGGGTGCACCTTGTTGCCCATTCCATGGGTGGTTTGATTGTCCGCTGTCTTCTGCAGAACGAGAGTGTTGCCAGTGGCCGTGTGCGGAGTTCGATCGCGCGGGTGTTTACCTATGCCACGCCCCACAATGGCATCGATATGATAGGCCTGAACGTACCCGCCTTTTTAAGTCTCTGGGACATCAATAATTTTAACCGCAAGGTAATGGCGCAATATCTTGGTATGAGCGGCAAGCCCAGGAGTGTCAATTCACTGGAGGGCAAATTCGAACCGGATGATTTCTTTTGCCTCGTGGGCACCAATCACAAGGATTACGAAGCCGCCGGCGGGCTGTCCCGTCGATTGGCCGGAGAGATGAGCGATGGTCTGGTGGCCATCGAGAATGCAACCGTCAAGGGTGCGCCACGGGCTTTTGTCTATCGCAGTCATAGCGGGCCCTACGGAATTGTGAATTCGGAAGAGGGCTATCAGAACCTGGTTCGCTTTCTGTTCGGAGATGTTCGCGTTGATGGCATTCTGGAGGTGGAAGAGGTTCCTCTTCCCGGAAAGGTGGAAGAGGCGAGGGCAGCGGGCAAACAGGTTCGCGCGTCCTACTACTTTGAAGCCACGGTTTCACCGCGTGGGGCCGGTAATTACCGGCTTACCGAAAGGCGTCGTGAAACCTTCAGCGCGGTGCTGCGCAAGTTTGACGAGATGTTCAGGCCGAATGAGCTTGGCATCAGCGCTCCCCGGTCACCGGTTCTGTTTTCGACCTTCCTGGACAGTTCGCGAATAACGGTGGAGCGGGGCCGTACGCTGGTCATGGCCGTGGAGCTGGCGGTTTCACCCACCGATTACCTGATTGATGGCAAGCTGTGGTTCGAGGACAGGATACCGGGCGAGTACCTGTTCCGGGACACCATTGTGCTGCGGCTGACCCCGCAGCCTGATGGTGGTTGGTCAGTCAGGTATATCCTGGCGGACGAGAACCAGGGCGACGGCGACGGCCGTAAAGCCGACCAGGAAGGGGAAAGCTATTTTATCCCGGTTTCCTCGAGAAAAGGTTTCAAGGCAAGGCTTGAACTGAAGCTGTCCCGTCGTAATCAGAGTTGAGGTTTTAGAAGTCAATTCACCCGGTTCATGTCTTTGCAGGATCAGTGCAGGCTGCCCGAGCCTCGGGAACGAGGCATCGGGCAGCACTACCCGGGTCAGGACAGGTGGTGAACCTCCTCCATGCCATAGACCGGTGTGTCGATGCCCTCTTTCCGGGCCTTGAGCTGTAGTGCCAGGTACAGCGAATAGTGACGCGACTGGTGCAGGTTTCCGCCGTGGAACCAGAGCGCTTCTTGTCGAGTCGGTTTCCACATGTTCCTCAGCTCACCTTCCCAGGGGCCGGGATCCTTGGTGGTGTCGGAACCCATGCCCCAGCACTTCCCGACTTTGTCCGCAACCTCCTGGGAGATGATCCGTGCTGCCCAGCCGTTCATGGATCCGAAACCGGTGGCGTAGACGATCAGGTCCGCCGGCAGTTCCGTTCCATCGGTTAGAGTGACAGACCGGGGGTTAATGCGTTCAATGCTGACACCGCTCTTGAGTTTTATCTCGCCCTGGGCAACCAGTTCAGAGGCGCCCACGTCAATGTAATAGCCGGAGCCGCGGCGCAGATATTTCATGAACAGGCCGGAGCCGTCGTCACCAAAATCCAGCATGAAGCCCGCACGTTCAAGGCGGCGATAGAAATCCGCATCCTGCTCGGCCACCTGTTCATAAACCGGTATGTGCATGTCTGGCATGATTTTGAATGGAACCGATGCGAAGGTCAGGTCCGCCTTCTCGGTTGTCATTCCGTTCTGTACAGCTTCCTCCGAATACAGGGGGCCAAGCACCAGATCCATCAGTGTGTCTGATTTGATGATGTGGGTGGAGGAGCGCTGAATCATGGTGACATCGGCGTCATTCTCCCAGAGTGCCGCACAGATGTCGTGAGCAGAGTTGTTGGCGCCCAGAACCACACATTTCTTGCCCTTGTAGGCAGCCCCGCCCGGGTGCTTGCTTGAGTGATGCTGCTCACCCTCGAAGCTGTCCATTCCCGGAATGTCGGGAATATTGGGAATGCCTGACATGCCGGTAGCCAGAACCAGCTGTTTGGGGCGCAGGGTGACCTTTTCACCGTCCCGGACCACATCAACGACCCATTCCTTGCCGGCTTCATCATAGCGGGCACCGGTGCACTCGGTAGAGCTCCAGTAATTCAGCTCCATGATTTTGGTGTACATCTCGAGCCAGTCACCAATTTTGTCTTTTGGCGCGAAAACGGGCCAGTGGTCCGGGAATGGCAGATAGGGCATGTGGTCGTACCAGACCGGATCGTGCAGGCAAAGTGATTTGTAACGGTTGCGCCAGGAATCGCCGGCCTTCGGGTTACGCTCGACAACGATTGTTGGCACATCCAGTTGCCGCAGACGCGCTGCCAGGCCAATACCGCCCTGACCGCCACCGATGATTACGCAGTAGGGTTGGCGGCTGTATCCCAGTTCACGTTCTTCCTCCTGCCTTGCCTCCAGCCATGTCTGTCGTGATTTCGTGGCGCCGTGTTTTGCTCCCTTTGGCCGCAGGAAATTGCGTTTCTCGGGAAATTCTTTCAGCTCCTGCATTGTAGTCAGCAGAGTCCAGGCTGCACCGTCGCGCAGGCGAACATGGCCTTTCCCAAGGGCGTCTCTGGTCTCGAAGGTTATCCAGGCCTCGGTAACGCCATCCTGCTCGGTGGCTTCTTCAGCAACCTTCCAGTTACCGGGACGCGCATGCTCTGCGGTGTGCTCAAGCATGTCACGGATGCCATCCCGACCTTCCACTGTCTTGATATTCCAGGTCATGGCAACGAGATCCCGCCAGAAACCGTCCGTTTCAAATAGCTCCGCAGCCTGGCCGGGGTCACTGGATTGCAGGGCCTGATTGAACCCGTCGAGCCATTGCTGGACTTGTTGGGTGGGTGTGAACTCTGTTTGGCTCATTACGTTTCTCCGGATGTGCATTGTTTTTGTTGGTTGGGCGCCCAAGGCACCCAGTACAGGAATGAATCCTTCAATCCAGACGGAGCAGTTGTTGTGCCAGCTTTGTTTGTGGATTGATTTCGTGTGCTCAAGATGCTGAAAAATCGGGAATTCTGGCTATTTCGGGTGGCGATAGAGAGCGGCTTGAGGGTTCCGGCGCGGCCTGTTCGCATTACACCTGTCATGCCTCGGGGTGCGGGGGTGTGACAGGTGTAATGCCCGGTAGGGCACTAAAGAAGGATGTTGATATCGGGCCATCAGGTATAAGCTGTCAATGCGATGCAGCAGTATCTCTCGTGGATGACAAAAACAATATCAGAGCGATGCAGGAGCTTGGCATGACTATGCAACTGGCAAAGCGGCGCCACATTGACGCGGTTCTGAGTTTTACAGACGATCACTCGTCTTCGACTTTACCACCCGGGTCTGAACTCATTGGTCGTTCCTGGAAGCGCTGTATTAACGAGTATGGCCTGGACCCGAGCCAGCCGCGCAGTGCGCGGATCGTCACCCAGCAAACCCTGAGAGAGCATCAGGACTCGGTGGATGAGTTTCTCAATGTGGCCAGGGCTGGTGTCGAACAGCTGTACATGAACATCGCCAATCTGGGTTATGTGCTGCTGTTGACGGACCACCGTGGCATTACTGTGCAATATCTGGGTGATCGTCGCCATGACCAGCGTTTGCGCAAAGCCGGTTTATACCTGGGTGCAGACTGGAGTGAACAATATGCCGGTACCTGTGCTGTGGGCACCTGTATTCAGGAGCAGCAGCCACTTACCTGTCACCGGGTCGATCACTTCGACGCAAGCCATATCAGTCTGACCTGCACTGCAGCACCCATTCTGGACCCCCTTGGCAATCTGCTGGCGGTTCTGGATATATCCGCTCTGGATTCGCCCGATCCGCGCAGTAGCCAGACTTTTGCATTACATCTGACGCAACTCTATGCCCGGATGATCGAGGATGCCTATTTTCTGCGCCGATACCGTAATCAGACGATATTCCGCTGCGACGCCTCGCGTGAGTTTGTTCAGGTCAATGGGCAGTTTCTGTTCGCCATTGACGACGATGGCTGCGTAGAGGCTGCCAACACAGCCGGGCGCTCGCTTATGGAGAGCACAGGTGCCGACAAAGGCGCTGCGCCCGGGCCGGATATCACCAGCCTGTTCGAATGTGAACTGAGGGATATATGGAGCATCCCTTACGATCATGATGACCAGGTAAAAGCTTTCAGGCACTGCCATACCGGGAATACCTATTTCGCGGCGCTTATCCTGCCCCGGGTCAGATCCTCTGCGGCGCCGTCTTCAGAGGCTCTTTCCGCTGATGAGTCAGTGCCGGAACTGGACTCCCTTGCTGCAGACGATCCGGTAATGCGGCGAACCCTCGGGCTTGCCAAGCGTCTCAGGAACAGAGATGTCGGCTTGCTTATTCGCGGTGAGACCGGCACTGGCAAGGAAGTTCTTGCGCGGGCGATACACGATTCCAGCCATCGCTCCCGCAGAGCGTTTGTGGCGGTAAACTGCGCTGCCATTCCCGAGTCACTGATTGAAAGTGAGCTTTTCGGCTATGTAGCGGGTGCGTTTACCGGTGCGCGTGCCAAGGGGATGCGCGGGATGATCCAGCAGGCCGATGGTGGCACATTATTCCTGGATGAGATCGGGGATATGCCGTTGCAGCTGCAGACGCGATTGCTGCGTGTTCTGGCCGAAGGTGAGATTCTGCCGGTTGGTGCAGACAGGCCCGTTAAGGTGAATTGCCGTGTGATAGCTGCCACCCATCAGGATCTCGGCCAACTGATTGAGAGTGGTGGTTTCCGGGCTGATCTCTACTACCGTTTGAATGGCGCAACCCTCCGCTTGCCGTCCCTCGGTGAGAGAGCCGATCGCCAACATGTGATTAACCGCGTACTCAAGAACCTGATAGCCCGGGGTGAATTACCTGATGTCCGCATCCGGGCCGATGCGATGAGTGCATTGCTTGCCTATGATTGGCCAGGCAATATCCGCCAGCTTGTTAATGCGCTCGCCTTTGCCGAGGCCACCTGTGATAACGGCCAGATTACGGTCAATGACCTGCCGGAGGAATGTCTCTGTAATCACGCGACAACCTCGGCAGACTCCGCATCAGTCGCTGAGCACGAGGATGGCAATCCATTTCTGGCGGCGCTCATAAAGCACCAGTGGAATGTATCCGAAGTGGCCCGGGCTTATGGCGTGTCACGGCCGACAATCTATCGCTGGATGCATCAACAGAATATTGAGCCACCGCGGTTTTTGGGCAAGAAGTAATTGCCGGCCCGTGACACTGCTTTATATCTGCTTGTTCACAACCTCGGACAGCCGGCTGCGGTTGCCGTCGGTATCAAGGGTGCGGATGGCGAAGTACCAGGTACCTTCGGTGAGCTCATCCACCAGCAGTTCGTCAATTGAGGCATCGCCAATGGCGATGCTCTGGTCCAGGGCCTCTTCGCTGGTACCGTAGACCACTTCAAAGCCGGCGATCTCGCCCATGGACAGGCTTTCACCGTTTTCGCGGGTGAGAGGTGCGGTCCAGCTCAGCAGTGCCGCATTGGCCGGAATGGTCTCTTCCGTGGTGGTTTCAGAGTCCGTGTCCGTGTCGGCGACGGTGTCTTCGCTGCTACCGTCTGTGGTTGTGGTATCTTCGGTTTCGTCAGCCAGTTCGGTGTCGCCGGTGTTATCACTCGTCGTATCGTCCGTGGGGTCGGAAACTGTGCTGTCTGTGTCTGTGTCTGTGTCTGTGTCTGTGTCTGTGTCTGTGTCTGCAAGGCTGGTATCGCTGTCCTCGTAGACATCTGCAATGGTCTTGAAATGCTGCACGTTGCGGTGCTCCACCACCGCCAGTCGCTGGCTGATGATGCTCGAATCCACGGTGGCCTGAATTTCGGAGGCCTGTACCGCAGCCACGGTAACGAGATCTGCCAGAGCTACGTTCTCGCCATCACCCATCAGGCTGATCTGCCCGGTTGCACTGATCTGGGTGGCGACGTTGTTCAGTACATCGGAAATGGTGTCCCATTGGGTATTTTCGTTCACCAGTGCAAGGAAAGCGGCATTGGCGATAGCCACCTGCAAGGCATCTGCAGACACACTGCCGGCGTCATCCAGCCGGGTCAGGTCCGGTGGAGTCAGGCGCAGGGAGCCGGCTGTCAGGCCAAACCAGCCCTCCACTTTTTCATAGGCGCCGGAGATGGCTTCCGGAGAAAGCCCATTGGGGCTGCGTTCAGCCAGGGTTACCGCCAGGTGAGTCAACGGGGTCAGGTTAACGGTTTCCAGTTGCAGGTCGCCGGCTCCGAGCAGGCTGAAGCTGCTGTCCAGCCCCATGGGTTGGCCGAAGGCAACCGGTTCGGCGTCACTCTGTAGACACTGGGGTACCACGTCGCAAATCATACGGGTGTTTCCGTCTGCCTGCAGTTCTACCAGGGCCCAGCTATCCGCCTTGCCGCGCAACTGCCAGGTATAACTGCCGTCGTCGTCGGTCAGTACCGGTTTTGCTGCCTCTCTTTGTGGGGAGTAGTTACCGTCTTTGTAGGAGATCAGACGGTTGGCCGTTACCAGGCCCTGTTGGATAACACCTTTCATGGCAGCACCGGCGATCTCGACAGTCGGCTCATCTGTGCCCGCGGACTGCGCCGTTGCGTTGCTGTCTTCAGAGGTAATGTCCAGACCGCAGCCCGAGAGCAGGGCCACCGCAGAAATCATCAGCAGTCCATGCTTCGATATTTTATTGCCGCAATATGACATTTTTTGCACCAAATTTTTGACGAATTTGAGCAAATCATACAGCGGCGATTTTTGGTTATATGAGGAATAGCTCTGGTTTTCCGGACAGATTTCGTCAGGAAATTGGCGCTTACGGAAGGAAACACGTTGAGATGTAAGGTTACGTGTCGGGTAGGCGCGACGTCCTGCTTAACCTTATGGTTTTACGAACCTTTTTGGCCGCGTGGTGAATGCGGACCAAGTTGTCGGAGGCTGCGATGGCGGAGAGGGATTACAATTTTAAACATGCCTGAAGAGCCTGACCCCTACTGCGGTACTGGCCGGGGGTCTGGTCCGTCCAGCGTCGGAAGGCATGGTTGAATGCGCTCTGGTCGGCAAACTGTAGCAGCAGCCCTATATCTGTCAGGCTCGCTTCCGGCTGCCGGAGTCACAGCATGGCCAGGTCCCGGCGTACTTCCTCATAGAGCAACCGCCAGCTGGTATTGCGAGCAGCCAGCTTGCGCCGGAGGCTGCGGGTACTGAAACCCAGGTCCCGGGCGGTGTCAGAGGGATCCACCGGGCCTTCCAGAAGTCCTTGGCAGATCCGGGCCCTCACTTCATTGGGCAGGTTCAGATCACGGTGGTAGTTGGCCAGAAGTTTCTGACCCTGGTGTTGCAGGAGGGCCTGAAGATGTCCGTCCCGGCCTGGTAATGGAGTGTCGAGCCAGGATGTCGGGAAGGTCAGGCCGTTGATTGGTTGCCCGAAGGTCACATCGGTACTCAGGCATTGTCGGTAAAGGTTTTCATCAGTCAGCGGATGATGGCTGAAGCGTACAGTAACGTCCTGGTGCCCGGGCAGCAGTATTCGCCCGACCTGCAGCCAGCCACTGACTGCCAGCTCAATAATGCCCCGTGGAACCAGCGAGATGTGGCGGGGATTAAGTACCAGGTTGGTATTTTGTCCATCAGTTTCCAGGTGGCACAGGCCAATATCCCAGATCAGCGGTTCAAATTCCTGTAAGCGGCGAATCGCGTCCCGGAGAGTGTCAGCACTTAAAGCCGCCTGGCCCAGAATGGGAAAGTCCCGGGGTTGCAGGGCCTGGCCCAGTTGTAGGCCCAATAATGGCGTCTGCGCCTCCCGTTCGGCCTGCTGCCAGAGCGAGAGGGCATGGTAGAGAGGAAGGCGCTCCTGATGCTTGGCCTGCTTCGATTCAAGACAGGCGTCGGCCAACCACTGGTGGACAGGGAACCCGGCCTGTTCCAGGAGATTCTGTAGCGCGTCGATATAGGCCCTGGCCACACTGGCAGGCAGGGTGAGCCATGGCTCGGTCTGAGGATGGTTCATAGCACTACTATAGCCGTTACAGAGCACCACCAATTGTTTTTCGTGGCCAGTTTATGGGGCTTCGGATGACAGGACGTCGGGGCGAAGGGCAGGGTAGTCTGAAGCCACAGTTAAAGTCTGACCGGAGGTTGTCATGATTGGTATTCCGTTGGGATTGCTCACCGCCAATGCCGTGGAGTGGGCTACTCACAGGTATGTACTGCATGGCCTGGGGCGAAACCGCAACAGTTTCTGGCGCTTTCACTGGCACGAGCATCACCGGGACGTGCGCAGAAATCAGTTCCATGATCCGGCCTATAACCGCTCACCCCTGGGGTTTCATGCCCAGGGCAAGGAAGTGGCCAGCCTGGTGGCAGGGGCAGTTGTGGTAACACCGTTGCTGCCGGTTGCGCCGTTTTTTGTGGGTACGTTGTACTACTGTGCCTGGAATTATTACCGTGTTCACCGCAAGTCCCACCTGGACCCGGAATGGGCGAAGGAGCACCTGCCCTGGCATTATGATCACCATATGGGGCCAAATCCCAACGCCAACTGGTGTGTTACCCGCCCATGGTTCGACCACCTGATGGGCACGCGGGAGCGTTACCTCCCGGATTCGGCCTCATAGCCCCATGGGCGCAGACCCGTATCACTGTGGTTCAGTTGCAGGAGTTTATGTCTTTTCGGGCCTGTTTCCAGGAAATAACGAACAGATCGTACGGTTGTCCCGTGTAGTTCGGTGAGTTTCCGAACCATAACAACAAGGACAACCACCATGCCTTACACGTTACGCCCTTTCGTTTGCCGTCGGCCACTGGTATGCCTGGTGCTGGCATTGCTGGTAGCAGGTTGTGTTGACCTGGGCTCTGACGGTTCAGCGTCTGGCCAGTCTGCCAATGCTGGTGATTCATCCCGGGAGCGAGCTTGTGACAATCCCGGTAACGGCGATGCTCCCCAGTGCAATATCCCCGAAACCGTGCCTGTATCCTGCTCTGCGGATACGCCGACGGAAGGCGGGCGCAGCTATCCGGTTACGCTGGACTCCGCCAGTGGCGAAACCATTTCGTTTCAGGTGCTAGAACCCATCGGTGGTATCGACTGTGAGCTGGGCCATCCGCTGGTCCTGCAGGGCCATGGTTTTGGTGGCTCGCGTTCTACTGACGGTTTCGAGAATTATCGGGAAGCCGGTTTTGCGGTGATTTCCATCGATCAACGGGGTTTTGGTGAAAGCACCGGCACCGTTCGTGTGATGGACCCCGAGTTTGAGGGCGAGGATCTGATTCAGATACTCGACTGGGCCGAGGAAAATCTGGATTATCTTCAGCGCCGTAACGAGCCGGACCTGCCAGAGGAGCTGAATCCCAACCTGGTGGTTGGCGCGATTGGTGGCAGTTACGGTGGCGGCTTCCAGCTTCTGTTGCACGGCCAGGACCCCCGCCAGAGGCTGGATGCCCTGGTGCCGGACATCACCTGGCATGACCTGCGCTACAGCCTGAATCCCGGTAATGTGATCAAGACCGGCTGGGATCTTGTTCTGGTGGCGGGCGGCGAAGCCGGTTCAACCGGAAACGGCAACGACGGCCTGGATCCGATCATCCGCGAGATTCTGGCCCAGGGGGCAACACTGAACCATTTCCCCGAAGCGGGGCTGGACTTCTTTTACTATCACAGCCCGGCCTACCGTTGTACCGGAGCACCGGTATCCGTGTCCGATAACCCGGATTTGCTGAATTACCAGATCAATCCGCCCGCTTACGATGTCGAGCCCACGCCGTATCCCCCGGTCGATGTGCTGCTGACCCAGGGTATGAAGGACACACTGTTTAACTTCAATGAAGCCTGGCGCAATTTCGAATGCATGAAATCCATGGGTGGAGATGTGCGTCTGCTGACCCACCAGACGGGGCACATCCTGCCGGTAGAGGCGCCTGATGAGCTGCAACCCGGTGAATATCTGGATCCCACGGCGGGCCTCCTGGAGATTCCGGGCTTTCAGGGCGCGGCCGGTGAATTCGCCTGTGGTAATACCTCAATTGCCGACGCGACACTGAACTGGCTGCAACATCATCTGCAGGGCAAGCCCCTTGAAGACTATTTCGATGGCACCGATTCCAACGTGTGCCTGTCATTGGGGGATGGTGAGTCCATTAATGTGCCCATGGATACATTCCCGGCGCCAGAACCTGACGGCGGCATACTGGAGGGTGAGAGCGTGGTTGAGCGGGAAGTGGCTACCGGGGAACCTGTCGCATCCGGTTATGAAGCGGCAGCAACCCCCGCGCAGCCGCCAGCAGCACTCCTTCTGGGCAAGGCCGGTGCCGATGGCGCCGTTATCGGGGGTATCCCCACAGCCAGGTTGACGGTTTCAGATCTCGCGGGCCGTTCGTCCTGTGAGGCAGAGCTGGACCCCTACGCTCCGGGGTGTGACCCGATTGTCTTCATAGGGCTTGGTAAGCGCGCCGAGGGAGACAGCCGATGGCAGCTGATTGATGACCAGATCAAACCGGTAAGGGGCCTGAAAGATCAGGCAGTTATCGAGCTGGTCGGGGTGGCTGAGGCCCTGTCTCCGGGCGAGGAGCTGGCCCTGCTGGTTTATGGTTTTCATCCCCAGTATCCCGCCAGCTGGTCCAGGGACGCGCTGGTGCCTTTCGTGAACCTTGAAGGTTCGGTACAGCTACCCGTGTTGCGGGGTGGGTTGTAAGACTGTCCTTAAGCAAGGCCGGGGGTCAGGCAGGGTCATCCTCTGACCCCCGGGTGCTGGCATAGTAGTTTGGTATGCCGGCAAGCTCCCATTGCCCGAAGGGGATGAATCTTCCTGGCCAGGCAATGGTTTGGAATGGCCACTGCCTGATTACCCAGTCAATAACCTCACTCTCGATTAGCTGCGCGCGATCTGCATCAAGGCTGCTGTGTGTCCATAAATAGGCTTCGGCGTCATGTTGGACACTGGCTGAGGGATAAAGGTAGAGGCACCCAAGGCAGTGTTGCTGATCATGCCCCAGCAGGTGATAGGCGAAAGAGCGCCGGTCTGCGAATTCGCGGGCATGCCATGCCAGGTCGGCTTCGTCCATTGCCAGGTCGAGATCGTCTGGTGGCCAGGTATCCCGGGGGCCAAACAAATGCCGGAGTTTTCTGCGGCTGGCGATGACCGCCAGATAGTCCATAGCCACCCATTCGGGACCGGCCGGCACCAGCACTACCTGTTCCCCTTGCCAGCGAGCTGGAACAGCAAAACCTTCGATGGGCAGGGGCCGGAATCCCTCCTTTCGGGCAGCCAGTCCATTTGCCATCCGGTTTGCTTTCTCCATCAGGCCGCATCGCGCCCTTCGTCGCGCATCAGGCGGCGAATATGAATTTCAAGGCGTCGGTAGTCCTCGGACTGCAGGAACGCTTCCCGGTCATTCCGGGGTAGCAAGGCCTTGAAGTCGGTGTGGATCGTCTCTTTCAGCCGCCCTGGATGCCGGGACAGGAAAAACACTACATCTCCCAGGTACAGGGCTTCCTCGATGTCGTGAGTGACCACAAGCACGGTGTTTTGCTCTTTGCGTACCACGTTCAGCAACAGGTCCTGCATTTGCCAGCGGGTTTCCGGGTCGAGTGCGCCAAAGGGTTCATCCATCAGCACCAGCTCCGGATAGTTGGCCAGCGTGCGGGCGATGGCCACACGCTGACGCATACCGCCGGAGAGCTGGTGAGGGTAAGCGTCTGCAAATTTTTCCAGGCCCACGGCACGGATGAAGTGGTCAACCGTGCCCTCGTTGAGGGCGTCCCTGTCACCATTGATTTCCAGCCCGTAGGCCACATTGCTGCGGACGGACAGCCAGGGGAAGGAGGTGTAATCCTGGAACACCATGCCCCGGTCCCGGCCGGGCTGATTGACAGCCCGGCCGTTAAGGGTGATGGCGCCCTCCGATGGTTTCTCAAGGCCTGCCACCATACGCAGCAGGGTGGATTTGCCGCAGCCGGAAGGACCAAGCAGAACCCCTACCTTGCCCGCAGGCAATGACAGCGAAATATCATCAAGCGCCTGGACGGTCTGTCCGCCGGACCGAAAGGTTTTACCAATGGCAGACACGGAGAGACCCTGGGCGGAAAGCATAGCGCTCACTCCTGTTACTGGTCGGATTCGAGGATGGTTTTCAGTGGCGTCATATCCACGCCGGCTTCCATCGGATGGCGTTCGTCAACCAGGCCGAATTTCACCCACCAGTCGGTGACGGTTTCCCAGTGCTCTGTTATCTGACCATTCGGCAGCCCCAGGGGCAGTTCGCCATCGACCAGCCCCATGTATTTGCCGGCCTGGGTTTTGTCGAAGATCCAGATGCCGCCTTTGTAGATCTCGCCGTCTTTACCCAGCACTTTCTCGACATCAGAGATCGGGAAATTCAGGCCTTCGGCAATAATTTTGTTCGCCTCGGCGGGGTTCTCCTTCCAGTAATCCACGGCATCGAAGTATGCCTGCATTACCTTGGCGGCGGTTTCAGGTTTTTCCTCAAGAAACATATCGCTCATGTACATGGCATCGCCCAGTAGCGCCGTCTCTATCCAGCCCGGCTCTTCCGAGGAGGCAACGACGGTTGAACCGGGTAGTGCCTCCAGTGCCTGGGAGCCAAACGGTTCCCAGAATTCAGCAGCGGCGACGTCACCACCTACCAATGCGCCAACCGCGTCGTCCATGATGAGGTTGGTGAATTCAACTTCATTGATGCTGACGCCATTTTCTTCCAGCCATATGCCCATGAAGATCTGGGTCAGGCCGCCTTCCAGCACTGCAACGGACTCGCCTTTCAGGTCCTCTGCCGTTTCAAACCCTGGCGCAAGCACAATTTTGTCGGTGCCGTAGGAGGGGTTGGTGTAGGTCACCATTTTCACGGGCACGTCCTTGTCTGCGGCAATGGGTGCGTACTCCGCGGTGCTGGAAGTAACGTCCAGTGCATCGGCCGACATCAGGCTGAAGCTCTCGTAGGGATCTTCGATAATGGTAATTTCAAGATCGAGATCCGGCGCCAGGTTTTTCTCCTTGGCGATGAACCAGAAGCCATAGCCCGGCCACGAGAACAGTGACATGCGCACCGTTTCCGCCGACAGGGCATTTCCCGAAATCAGGGCAAGCATTGCTATACAGAGACCACGTTTAAGCCAGTCCATTTCGTATTACCTCTTGGGTTGGAAAACACACCGGGAGGAGCGCCGTCATCAGGACTGCGCCCGGCCGAGATAGGGGAAGCATTTGCGGTAGATCAGCCTGAAAAGCACGTCGAAAAGTAGGCCGAGTACGCCAATGGTGACGATGCCCGCCATGATGTCATCGACATGAACGAAGCGTTTGGCCCGCATCATCATGGCGCCTATGCCATCGGTTGCAGCGACGATTTCAGCGATCACCAGATAGGTCCAGCTCACGGCCAGCATCTGCCTGCAGGTATCCACATAACCGGGAAGTGAGTGGCGGAAGAGAACCGTCCACAGAATGATGCGTCGCCCGCCACCCAGGGTTTTGGCGGTTTCGATCAGTACCCTGGGGGTTTGCCGGGTAACGTCAGCCAGCATGATGACCAGGAAGAACACCACGCCCATCAGCAGCAGGGTGATTTTCTGGGTGTCCCCGGTGCCCAGCCACATCAGCAGAAGGGGGATGAAGGCCGGTGCTGGCAGGTAGCGCCAGGCACCCAACAGCGGATTGAGCAAGCTGTCCACCCGGGCAAAGGAGCCCATCAGCAGGCCGATGGGCAGGGCAATCACGATGGCAATGGCAAAGCTGATGACGATGCGGGTCACACTGGATACCACATCGCTGAAGAAGCCTTTTTCCAGAAACAGCTCCTGCAATGAGCTGAAAACGGCTGCGGGCCCGGGATAAAGACGATCCGGTGCCAGATCCATCTGCGAGGTGACCTGCCAGAGCAGGAGAAAGGCAGCCCAGCCCGCAGCGCCCAGAACCAGCCGCTGGCCGGCCGGAATTGACTGGTTGAAGTCGAACCAGTAGTCCGATCGCTTCTGCCGCTGTTTCCCGGTGGGGGTTGCCGGAATCATCGCTTGCTGGGTCGCTTTATCAGAGAGCTTTGCCGTCATCAGGGTAACCTCAGAAGGCCGTCAGGAAACTGAGGCCGTAAACCGGAACGGCCTTTCCATCACTCAGCGCCTCGGGCACTTCGACCTGCCCGTAGGTTTCTGCGTAGATACCGTCAATGCGGTTGCGATGATAGCTTTTGATCTGCCCTTTCAGACCCACCGTGCGGTTATAGGGTGAACCGAACAGTTCGTTGTGAAGCGCTGGCAGCTTGTACCAGGGCATGGTCGGTTTGGCGTGGTGCGCATTGTGGTAGCAGAAGTTCAGCACCAGCAGGTTGAGTACCGGCCAACGTCGTGAAATCAGGTTGCTGTAGGTATTGTCCTGCTCGTATGCCTTGTCGCCTTTGTGGGGCAACTCCGCATTCGGATCATTCAGGTTGACCACGATTTCGTAGTTGTGCTGATAGGCATCAAAGAACCGCAGCACCATGAGCATCAGCATGTAGGCGAGAGCATAGAGCGCCACCGCCTTTACGCTCCACATGGCCAGAGCCACCAGCAACGCCACCCGGGTGAGCAAGACACCAAGAAGGCGTTTTTTCAGGGAGCTGGTGCCAATCCGGGTAAAAGGCGCCATCATCAGCACGGCGTGCATCAGGATGTCGACGGCGGGGATGTAGCACCACTCCAGGGCGAAGACCAGTTTCTCGGTTCTGGGGTGGGCTTTCAGCCATGCCCGATAGTCGAACGAGATGGGGTCGGCGTTATCCACATGATGGCGCATATGCTTGTAGCGCAGATCCTCGTAGGTGCCATAGCTACCGCCGGTGATCCAGTTCAGCAGTTTCCCCAGACGGGTATTGTGTTCAGTCTTTTTGAAGATGGCGTTATGGGCGCAGTCGTGCACCAGATAGGCGGCAATCACCATGCCGTGGGCGCAGGCGAGCACGCCGATGGCCGGCAGTATAAAGCCAGTCTGGCCCATGAGCAGCCAGCCACCGATGTAAGTAGTGAGTATGTAGGCCAGGACAAGCGTCAGCGGCCATACACCGTCTGAATGGCGAAGATGCTGAGTGATGTTGGGCATGGTCCTGCAGTCTCCTTGGTTCTGAGCGATCAGGCTCTAGGCAATTTTGGAAGTTTTGGCGGTGGAGGACTGCCAGCGACCGAAGTGCGCAAGCTCCTCTTCCCCGATCCAGCGATTGAGAGACCAGAGATCCGCAATTGGTGCGCGGGTAAATGGCAGCAGGTGCAGGTAGCCGTCGGTTCCGAATTCAGGCGTCATGTAGCTGTAGTCGAGACCCCGTTCGAACTGTGACTGCCACACCGCTTCCCAGCAGGCCTGGTGGGATGCCAGTGCTTCGGCATACTCGGGAGCAGCGGGGTGCGGAACCTGGGGGCCCTGGTCGTATCCGACACGGGAGTGAATGTGGCGCGCCTGCTGCGCCGTGCGCACAATGCAGTCCCACTCGATATGGGGCAGGCGTTCACTGACCACTGCCCAGTGGCTGAAGTCACAGGTCACGTCGATGTGGGGTACTTTCTCCAGAATGGCTACCGTGTTCCATGGGCTGAAAAAACTGCGGCCCCGGTGGGTTTCAAAGCTCACGGCGATGCCGAGTCTGTCAGCGATATTCTGGGCTTCAGAGAAAAAACGCACCGAGTCGTCAATCAGCCAGGCATCGCAGCCGCCCATGACATTGACGAACTCAGGCTTCAGGCCGGTTTGTCCGGCGCTGCGAAGCTTGGACTCGAAGTCCTTCAGGTGCTCTTCGATACTGGCATCGCGCCGCGGGACGTAGCTGCCGGTGGTGCAGACTTCCTGAATCCACAGAAGGTTGTTTGCGGCCAGAGTCTCACCGAAGGTCTGCGCCTGTTCGCTGGTTTCGGGTACCGGGGCCTCGATGCCGTCAAATCCGGCTTCGTTGACCTTGTCAACAGCTTGCGCCAGCGAGCCTTCGTGTCCCCAGAGGGTTTTGAAGCGTTTCAGGTGCACAGGTGACTCCTTTACAGTTCTGAGAGGTAACTGGAGTCTTCTTTGCAACCGTTATGCCATGAGCCCGGAAATGCTTTAAATATACAGGCTGGCATGTAAAGTGGAGGGGGCAGGGATGGTTATCTGGCGGGTTTCGTGGTGATGATTGGTGCAGTTGCACACGGGTGGTGCGCAATCAGCCTGCTATCTGTGACTGAGCAGGCCGATGCGCATTCCGGCTCAGACCGGTGCCACTCCGAAGAGCCATTGATGCGCCCAGAGCACCATTACTACATACACTCCAAGGCCACCGATAACAGCAATGGCATCGTTGGCTTTATTGGCTGGTAGCGTGGTAATGGGCCTTTGGGTTCTGCGCTTCATGGAAATGCGATCAACCACTGCCCATGCCAGGAAGGAACCGAACAACAGAACATCATGCAGCATGCCGTTGGCCAGCAGGTGTGCCAGTGCCCAGAGCTTGACCGCTGCCAGCATAGGATGTCCCAGCTTGTCCTTGATCTTGCCCGGAAAGTAGGTGGCGAACAGCAAAGGGAAGACCGGGACCAGAAGCAGCATCGACAGGTGCCTCAGCCATCCAGGCGGTGTGTAAATCACAGTCGGGTCAAGCCGTGCCGCACCATAGCCCCATATAATCAGCAGTAAACCAGCCAGGGAAGCCAGTGAGTAGAGCCCCTTGAAAGCCGCCTCTCCGAGGGAGGCATGCAGGCGATTACGCAGAGGTTCGTTGATGATGGATAGCGAATGCACGCCAAGAAACAGAATCAGGCCAGCGATCAGTGTAGTCATTCGCGAAAGCTCCTTTTTGCTCTGGTGGTCGGGCCGGGCATCCTCCGATGACCCGTTTCTGGAAAACTCCGTTAGTATAGTCACATCATGGAGGGCCAGATGAGTATGCGTGCGTCTGCCAGGGGTGTTGTTTTTGTTCTGGTGGTGTTTTTCACTACCTTGGGCTGCTCGTTCAGGCCCCATGCCGTGCAGGCGACGGATCAGGAGAGTGGTGCCCGGGCATCCAGGCTTTATGTGGTGGATCATGGCTGGCATGTTGGCATAGCCATGGCTGCCGAAACACTCGAAGCTGCCATTCCCGGCCTGGAAGAGCATTTCTCCGGGGCCCGGTTCTACGAACTGGGATGGGGCGACAGTGGCTACTACCCGGCCCGGGAAACAAGCGTGGGTATTACGCTGAGGGCTGCACTCTGGTCCCGGGGAACGGTGGTTCATATAGCAGCATTACCGGTTTCGCCTGACGAGTACTTCGCAGGAATCGAGGTTCTGGATACCTGTATGAATGCGGCTGAGGCTGAATCGGTAGCGGCCTATCTGTCCGACAGTATAAAGCGAGACGAGGATGGAAACCTGCTGAACCTGTCGTCAGGGCTCTATGGCAAAAGCCGGTTTTTCACGGGTGAGGGAAGCTACCATTTGCTCAACACCAGTAATAAATGGGCGGCAAAGGCGCTTAAGAGCGCTGGTATGGACATACTGCCCACGTTCAAGCTGACAGCGGACAGCGTCATGGATCATGTCCGGGAGAATCGGGTCGCCTGTGATAATTCCGTCGGGTAGAAATAACCGACCCCGACAGGCAATGGTTGTGGCGACATGACATTCCTCCATGAACCATCCCGGAAGAAGATTCTGGAGGAATGTTCTGCTGCCTGTTGCGTTTACCTTCAGGCCGCATTGGCTTTGCGCCACGCCAACTCGTTGGTAATGGTGGCCTTGGGCTGCAGCATGGCAAAGTCCAGGTCCGCGATGGCCTTGCCATCTTTCAGACGCTGCACAAAGTCCGGGTTGGCCAGTGCTTTTTTGCCAACCGCCAGAAGTGCCTGTGGGAACTGCTGGGCCAGTGACTGGCTGTTGGTTTCATCGATTCCGCCATTGATCACCAGTTCCACGCCACCGGTTTCCTGAACAACGCTTGCGAGACTGTGCTCGCTGCCTTCGAATGCCGGCTGATCCACGCCACCGTCAGTGGTGTGGATGAAATCCGCACCGGCGTCCCGAACTGCCGTTACGATCTGGCGGAACCCGTCCTCGCCCTCTGGCAATCGGTATTCAGGGTCGGTCACCGTGCCCTGTGACAGGCGGATGCCTACGGGATAATCCGGGCCAACCGCGTCGCGTACTGCCCTGACCGTTCCAATGACGACTTTCAGGCGATTGGCCAGCGCTCCGCCGTAGCCATCCTTGCGATGGTTGAAGTGTGTGCTGAGAAACTGATTGAGCAGGTAGCCGTTTGCACCGTGCAGCTCGATCCCGTCAAAACCCGCGGCCTTGGCGTTGGCTGCTGCTTTGGCAAAACCTTCGATCGCAGCCCGGATGTCCTCTTCGGTCATCGCCATGGGCAGGGTCCAGGCGGTCTGGTCGCCATAAAACCCGAGCGGCTGGCCCTTGGGGCTCACGGCGCTGGGCGCCAGCGGCTGATCGGTGAAACGATTGGCCTGGAACTGCGCTCCGGCGTGCATCAGCTGGATGACGATTTTGCTGCCAGCGGCGTGAACCCGATCCACAACCGTTTTCCATCCTTCGATCTGCTGATCGTTAATAATGCCCGGTTGATTGGCATAGCCCTGACTTGCCAGTTCATCGGTGTAGGTACCTTCGGTAATGACCAGTCCGAAACCGCCTCTGGCATAGGCTTCATAGTGATCGGCCATCAGCCCGTTTGGTGTGCCGTCCGGGTCTGCACTGGTGCGGGTCATCGGGGCAAGGGCGAACCGGTTGTCCAGCTTCATGCCTGTAAAGGTAGTGGGCTGTGTCAGGTTGCTCATAGTTAATCCCTCAAGAAGTAACTGGGTTGATAGGTGTAGATGATCCTCGCTGCCAGCAATTCCTGAAAGCGGAGAATAATGAAGTAAACATTCAATTTATTCGATCAATGCAGGCTGCTGCCGGAACAGCCTCGATTGGCAGGGCCTTTTACCCTAGCCTCTCGAAGCCTCTCAGGCTTGTGTCCTGCCTGCTGATTGAGAGATGCTGGACGCCTGACATGTCTCTCTTGGCGAGCCTATGTGTTTGAAAGTCAGCGCCTGTTTACGAGGAATACAGTATGAGATCGGTTGCACTGCTCGATGGTGGTCTCGGCCAGGAAATCTATCGGAGGGCTCGTAGTGTCAGTTCTCCGCTCTGGTCGGTGGCGGTCATGCTGGAGCAGCCGGAGGTTGTCACGGAGGTGCATGCGGATTTTATCCGCGCCGGGGCCCGGACCCTGTCGCTGAACACCTATGCGGCCACACCAACCCGCCTGCGCAGGCAGGGGATGTACGAACAGATGGCGGAGGTTTACCGGCACGCATTTTCTGCCCTTGACCTTGCTATCGGTGCGGCGGGCGCAGAGGTGGATATTGCGGGTTGTCTCGGCCCACTGACCGGAAGCTATCAGGGCCAGCCCGATCGCACTTTCGAGGATCTGAAAGACGAATACGCCGAAGTGGTCGGTTTGCAGGCTGGCGCCGATGTATTCCTGATCGAAACCATGACCAATACTCTGGAAGCCCGTGCCGCCTGTGCCGCAGCCAGTGAGCCGGGCAAACCCTATGGTGTGGCCTTTCGTCTCGAAGAGGACGGCAGGCTCAAGTCAGGTGAAACCCTGGCCGAAGCTGTCGCAGCAGTGAGAAGCTACGCGCCCACCGCGATCATGCTCAACTGCTGCGACCCTGAGGTGTTGACCGCCAGTATGCCGGAGTTGGCGGATCTCTATCCGCGTGTCGGAGGTTATGCCAATGCCTTTGAGTCGGTGGCCGCGGTAGCCGGTGGTGGTCTGGTCGACACCCTGCAAGCGAGGGCGGATATCTCTCCGGATGCCTATGCTGCGCAGGCCCAACAGTGGCTCGCGGATGGTGCGGTAGTGGTGGGTGGTTGCTGTGAAATTACACCGGTGCACATCCGCCATCTGGCAGACAGGCTCGGAGACAGGTACCGGTTTATCCGTTTTTCCGATCTGGCCTAGGTCCGCGACAGCGGATTCCTGAACGTATATCATCCGGCACCTGTACCACCGGATTCACAAGGCGCCCATGAAGTTTCCAAAAGTCACTGTTGTACTGGTATCCGCAGCCCTGTTGTTTGTTCTCTGGGAACAGACCCGGGAACAGCCGGAAGCTGTTGATGCCAGCCGTTTTACCAATCTGGCCGCCAATCCGGTTGAGCGTAGTGTTGCCGTGGACTGGGTGATCACTCAGATTCCTGCCCTGTGTGAAGATGCAAGCGGGCAAAGCCGTGGCGCTGATGCATACGAACAATGCGTCAGCCGGAGCGAAACCCGGACATCCTCCTGCCGGCGTGCGCTCTATGACAGATTCCCGAGTGTGATAGCCTCGGACGACCTGTTCCGGGATCTGTCCCTGTCTGCGATGAATTGTCTGGTTCCCCGTTCCGGAGTGGTTGAATAGTATGTCTGAAGATCCCCTCAAGGCCCTGTCGGATATGGCCAGTGATGCCCATGCCCGAATCCAGGCGACCCACCAGCACATCAACCCGGTGGTGGAGGTGCGCCGCGGCATGCGTGATGCCGGCATTCCCGCCGATGTGATGACCATCGACTGCCTGCGCACCCGCCGGCGTATAACGCTCATCCTCCATGATGAACAGCCAGGTGTTCTGCTTTACCAGTTTGTCACCATCGAAGACGAGGTGGGGAATGACTTTCAACAGATGGCATTGTCCGAGGTGGACACAGCAACGCTGTTCAAATGGATTGAGGACTACTTCGGCTGAACCCCCGGCCTTACCGCTTGAAGAACCTGGGATTACGCTCGATGAATGAATCGATCCAGCGTTCCAGGAAGGATCGCTCATCCGGATTCTTTAGGTAGCGCCAGCCCAGCAGGGAAATTACCAGCGCACCGATGCCATCAACGATGAGATCCCACATGGTATCAGTGAGGCCTGAAGGGTCGCCCAGCATGGGCTTTTGCATGTTCATGCCAAAGAGCGAGTCCATGGTGAACTCGAATATCTCCCACAGCGCACCCACACCCAGCGCAAACATGAAAGCGAAGAAGGCCACAAAGCCGGGTTTCATGTGCACATGGATTTTCTCGGTTTCATTCATGATGTGCACCAGCAGAAAACCCAGTATGCCCAGCAGAAAGCCCGACGTGGTGTGCAGCGCCATGTCCCACCACCAGAAGCGGGTGTAGTAATCCCGGATCTCCCCGAGAAACAGGGACGCAAATACGAACCCGATGGCCGCAAGCTGGAGCTCTGGCGGAATATGAATCCGGAAGCGGCGCTCAAACAGCAACGGGAAAAACGTGATGGCAATGATCATTGCGGTCAGGAACGCGGTAAACCAGCGCTGTCCCCAGATCGCGACGACGGTTTCGGCCAAAAGGATCAGTTGTAGTGCAATGGTGATTCTTTGGTGCGTGATACGAACGCGCATAGTTTAGAGGCTCAGGAAATCAGTGTGTTAACGGTATCACATCCTGGTGGATGGTTGCCGTTGGTTTCCCTGTGGCCGTGTCTGTTGATGATTTAACAGGTGAGCCGGGACACAATTTTCTACACGAAAAGTTTTCGGTCATTACGGTGTTCGGGGCTAGGATTAAACAGTAGAACGCTCTAATAATAAAAGAGGAATTCCCGATGACCAACCCAGCGGTTGTCTGGTCATGATCAGAGCGCGGGCTTGTTGTTGTCTGATTGTCCTGCCGGTCGTTATTGCCTGGAATACAGTCCTGGCGGACACGGAAACCGTTTCCGTTGACGATTCATCACCGGTAGCGGCGCAGTTTGAAGTCTGGGAAGACCCTGAAGGCAAGGCGAGTGTGGAGGAGGTTACCGAACTGCCTGACAGCCACTGGCAGTCTGTGCCAACCGGCAGTGAGACCTTTGGCATCACTTCGTCTGCTTACTGGTTGAGGTTCACGGTGGAGAACGCCACCGGGGACCCACTGAATCTTCTCGCCGAGCTGGCCTACTCTCAGCTGGACGACGTGGTGTTTCATGTTTTTCTGGATGGGAAGCAGGTCAGGGAGTTCAGAACCGGCGATACCCGGCCTTTCTATCCCCGGGAGATTGACCACCCGTCGATGATGCTGAGGTTTGGTCTGCAGCCCGAACAGGTCAAAACCATTTATGTAAGGGTCAGAACCGAAGGTTCCATGATCCTGCCACTCAACATCTGGCGCGAGAGTGAGTTTTTTGGTGCTGCCTCCGGTGAGCAAAAGCTCCATTTTTTCTATTACGGCAGCCTGACGGTCATCATCCTGATTAATCTTGCTGTATTCCTGACTCTCCGCGAAAGACTGTACCTGTATTACGCGCTTGCGATTGCGGGCTACCTGCTGTTTTTCGCGTCCATCAAGGGGTACAGTTTCCAGCTTCTGTACCCTCAGTCTCCGGAGATTCATGCCCGGGCGCTGCTTGTTTCGATGCCGGTTCTTGCGCTGTTCTCGGTGTTGTTCTGCCGGGCCCTGCTCAGAATTCCTTCCCATAGCCCGAAACTGGATATCGCCATCCGGGTAATGATCGGTTTTGAAGTCATCAACTTCGTTGCCGCACTGACTCTGAGCTATAACGCAGCCGTCATGTTGTCCGCCGTGTCCGCCCTGTTTTTCTTTTCGCTGTTGTTTGTGGCCGGCCCTGTTACCTGGGCTGCGGGTGTTCGGGCCGGTGCCTTTTTCACCATTGCCTGGACACCACTGACCATTGGCGTGCTGGCCACGGCAGGGCGGGCCCTGGGGTTCTTCCCGGAAAACTTCATGACCGAGCACGCCATGCAGATCGGCTCTGGACTGGAGGCATTCATCCTCACGCTGGCATTGGCGGATCGCCTGTATCGTGAACGCGAAGAGAAAATTCGTGCTCAGGCGGACGCCCTGCGCGAGGAGAAGGCGCGGAACGAGGCTCAGAACCGGCTGAATGAAGCGATGACCCATGATCCGGTCACCGGGCTCCCCAACCGGAATCGCTTCGAGTGGATGGTAAACAGACAGCTTCAACAGGACCCTGAGGGCCATTACATGGTGGGGGTAGCACGAATTACCCGCCTGGATGAAATCAACCGTACCCTTGGCCTCAATCGCAGTGACCGGTTATTCCAGGGCGTGGCGAACCAGATGACCGAGCTGGCGGACAAATTACCGTTCCTTCATCGGGTCCCGGATAGCCACGGGAGACAGGAGCTGGTATATCAGTTATCGGGTGATACCTTCGGTTTGCTGGTGAACACCAGCATGGTCAACGACAACTTTGAAAGCCTCAACAGGGCGCTCAAGAAACTGACAGAGCCGGTTGTACTGGATAACCTTGCTATTGAACTGCATCCCCGGTTCGGAGCAGCGAGTTATCCCGAGCACGGGGATAACGCAGCCATGCTGATCCGCAATGCCCATGTCGGCATGGAAATCACTCCCCATGGGCGTTTTGAAACCGGGTTTTATTCCGAGAAATACGACATCTATAGCGAAAGCCGGCTGACGCTGATGTCCGATCTCAGGGAAGCCCTGCAGGCAGAGCATACCCAGCTCTATTACCAACCGAAACTCTGCCTCGAAAGCGGCCAGGTAATCGGTCTGGAAGCGCTCATTCGATGGAATCATCCGCAACGTGGCTGGATTCTCCCTGCGGATTTTATTCCCCTGGCAGAAGAAACCGGCGTGATCACACAGTTGACACGGTGGGCGATTGAGCGGGGAATCGGCGACCTGTCGGGGCTGTTGGACCGCCATCCGGAGGTAACCATATCCATCAATATCTCGGCCCGGGACCTGGTATCGGGAGAACTTGAGGGAGTGATATCTTCTGCTCTTCAGCGCCATGGGGTCAGCGCGCAAAACCTGACCCTGGAGCTGACTGAAACTGCGGCCATGGAAGACCCCGAACAGGGCCTGGCCGAATTGCAAAGGCTTGCGGGCACAGGGCTCAAAATCTCCATTGATGATTTTGGTAGCGGGTATTCCTCGCTCTCCTACCTGAAGCAGCTGCCGGCAACGGAGCTGAAACTGGATCGGTCACTGATTGACGATATCATGACCAGTGAGGGTTCACGGGTCATCGTTGAAACAGCCGTCAACATGGCTCATAGCCTTGGTTATCATATCGTTGCCGAGGGGGTTGAAGATGATCAGACTGCCCGGTTACTGGGGGAGCTGGGGTGTGACAGAATCCAGGGGTTCTGGTTCTGCCGGCCGCTACCGCTGCGTGAACTCAGGGAGTGGCTGGTGCAGGCTGAGTAATGGCAAACGAGTTCTGACACCTCTGGGGCGAGCCCTGCTTCTCTCCGGCACCACGGTCGTCAGCGCCACCGTGCTTGCGGAGTCCGGTACGGACCAGTGTATCGTCAGCGAAGTTCAGCCAGAGTCTATTGATCTTGACCAGCCCCGGGACCAGTTGGCTCGCCAGGTTGATCTGGTCATACCCGAGGGGGCGCGGATCGGCAGTGTTCGTATTGTTCGCCGCCCGATTTTTGATGTCAGCGACCCGGAACAGGACAACCTTATCTATCGCACCCTGAATGCACTCAATACACCCACCTGGGAGTCGGCTCTGCGCGCTCAGCTGGTATTCGCTGAGGGAGATGTGTATGAGCCGGAGGCCATCGCTGAATCCGAACGTATTCTTCGCCAGCGCGAGTATCTGACTGCTGCCTGGGTCGGTGTCACCCGGGTGTGCGGGGATGAGGTGGAGGTCAGTGTTCTGGCGCGTGATACCTGGACTCTGCTGCCCACGGTTGGCGGTTCGCGATCCGGTGGCGAAAACACCACCAATACCGGGCTCTCCGACCCGAACTTTCTTGGTTCGGGCAAGAGCGCGGGGGTTTCCTGGACAAAGGATCCTGACCGTACCGAGACCAGCCTTTATTTCGATGATCCCAATGTTCTGGGCTCCCACTGGCAGGCGGGTTTTTCCTTCGATGAGCGCAGTGATGGTCGTGGCCGGGGTGGTTATATAGAGCGCCCGTTCTTCAGTGAACGTACAGACTGGCGATTCGGTCTCAGGGGCGAGGATGATGTTCGTGAGCAATCCCGTTTCGTAGGCGCAGAGGCCATTGCCGATTACCGCCGCAGCCGTGAATTTGTGGATATTGATGCTGGCTGGGCGTTGGCCGAGCGCGATGATCGTCAGTGGCGGCTTCTTGCCGGCTATCGTTACGATGCCCAGGCATTCGAACGCCTGCCGGATGAGCCGGAGCTGGATGCGCTGCCGGAGGACCGGACGCTGAGCTACCCCTGGATTGGTTTCGACTACCGTGAGAACCGCTTCCGGGAGATGACAAACCTGACCCAGTTGCAGCGGGTTGAAGACGTTCGGGACGGATTCGTGTGGCGCACGGAGCTGGGTTACTCGTCTCCGGGCCTTGGGGCGACAGAGGACCGCGTCGTGCTGAACATGGATTTTCAGGACGCGCTTCTGGCCACCGAAACCAACTATGCCCGTTACGGGATCAGCCAGAGCGGAAACTATCGGCTGGATGAGAACCGCGTCGAAAATCTTCAGGGAACGCTGAGCCTGGAGTACTTCCATGGCGGGTCGGTGCGCTGGAATAGCTGGTACACCAATCTTTCCATTACCGCAGCCCATAACCTGACTGTGGACCAGCAACTTCTGATCGGCGGCGAAAACGGTTTACGGGGTTATCCCAGTGACTACCAGCAGGGTGACCGGCGCGCGCTCTGGACGCTCGAGCGCCGCTATTTCCCGGACTGGCACCCGTTCAAACTGTTTCGGCTGGGCGGTGTGATCTTTTCAGACGTGGGGCGTGCCTGGTTCGATGACGGACGCAACAGCGGGCCGGATGATGGCTTTCTGAAGGATGTAGGGTTCGGCCTCAGGCTGGCCTCCAGCAGGATCGAGGTTCAGCGAATGCTGCACCTGGATTTTGCTTTTCCGCTGGATGGCGATGACAGTATTGATCAGGTGCAGGTGTTATTGCGGGGAAGAACGAGCTTCTAGAGCTTCTATCGTAAGGTAATATCAGGAGTATTCGATGACAAACAGAGTTGATATCCACTACTGCACAGGTTGCCGCTGGCTGTTGCGTTCGGCCTGGATGGCGCAGGAGCTGCTGACCACCTTCGAGGGCGAGCTGGACTCGCTGGCGCTGCATCCGGGAACCGGCGGCATATTCGAAGTCTGGGTTAACGACACGCGGATCTGGTCCCGGAAGGAACAGCAGGGCTTCCCCGAGATCAAGGTACTCAAGCAGCTGGTGCGGGATCAGATCGATCCCGAGCGCTCACTCGGGCACGTGGATCGTTAATGCCCAAGCAGTCCCAGTACACCCAGAACGATGAGATAGCCTGCCACGATATAGTTGAGCAGCCTGGGGAATATCAGGATGCCTATGCCTGCGCCCAGGCTGATCAGCGGGGCGAGTTCAAGGTGAAGTGTCATACAGCTGGTCTCCTGCAAAAAGGATTATTTTTTGACAAACGCCAGGAAGCCGCCCCCTACAACGGCTGCGGCACCACCAATCAGGTACCACATGGTTTCATCCGTAAAGCGGCCAGTAAGCGATTCCGTGATCTGGTCCCCCACTGATTGTGTGGATTGGTACCCGAAGAACAGAAGGGCAATGCCAACAACCAGTAAAACGAGGCCAATGAGTTTCGTGCTTCCCATTCCAATTTCCTTATAGTGTGCTTGTGGAGCCATGGCTCAAGACTCACAGTAGCCTTGAACATGCGAGTGTAGCAGGTGAATCGGACAGGGTACCTTACCGGAGTGCAACAGTTGATGAATGCGATGACCAATGATGAACTGAACCAGATCCTCGAATTGAATGGCGAGGAGCGATACGACTACTTCCTGAGCCTTGTTGGCGAGGAGCGGGAGATCTGGATTCTGGTGAATGCGGAGAACCGCTTCCTGAAGATCGAGTCGGAGGGCGCTGCCCTGGCTCATTTGCCCGTGTGGCCCGGGTCGGCATTTGCGGCGGAATACGCGAAAGGCACCGGTGACCTCTCCCCGAAAAGTATCTCTCTGCCTGATTTTTTCAGAAAATGGGTGCCCGGTCTGACCAGGGATGGCCTGGAGGTAGGTGTTTTTCCCGGCCATGACGATACCCTCTGGATTACAGAGCCAGAAGAGTTGAAACGCGACCTGCAGGACGAGATGTCAGGCTTCTGAGGGTAGCCAGTTCATGCAGAAGGTGGCAAAGTTCACCACCTCACAAGACAACTTCAGCAAGAGGATATTCCGGTGACGGACCTTGTAAATTACCAGTTGGAAGATGGCGTAGCCACCATTACGATCAGCAACGGCAAGGCCAATGCCCTGAGCCACGAAGTATTTGAGGCGCTGAATCGTGCCTTTGACCGCGCCGAGGAAGACCAGGCAGTGGTCATCCTGACCGGGCAGCCGGGTATTTTTTCCGGAGGCTACGACCTGAAGGAAATGCAGAAAGGCCCCAGGGAAGCCTCCGCTCTGGTCAATGTTGGCTCAAAGTTTTCGCGCCGTCTGGCTGCATTCCCGCTGCCAGTCATCGGTGCCTGCAGCGGTCATGCAATTGCCAAAGGCGCCTTTGTTTTGCTGTCGTTGGATTACCGCATTGGCATTGAAGGGGATTTCAAGCTGGGCCTCAATGAGGTGGCCATCGGCATGACCATGCACCATGCCGGTATCGAGATTGCCCGCCATCGTCTGTCGCCTGCTCATTTCTATCGTGCCGTGGTTAATGCGGAAATCTTCAGCCCGGAAGGTGCGGTCCAGGCCGGTTTCCTGGATGAAATTGTTGCACCCGAGCAGCTCAGGGAGCGGGCGAATGAAGTGGCGCAGCAGTTCAGGAAACTCAACATGACAGCCCACAAACAAACCAAGCTCAAGGCCAAGGCCGGGTATCTCGAACTCCTCGATGACTGTATTCTGAAGGACGCCGAGAAGCTTGGGCTGATGGCGTAATCAGCCGGTACCTGGTTAACCATTCATATTTCAATTTTTTCCGGAAACACAAGCAATGCCAAAAGCAGGTGAGATCAAGAAGAACTCCGCTGTTGAATACGACGGTGGCGTGTACTTTGTAAAGGATATCGAGCGGTCCGTGCCCCAGGGGCGCGCTGGTGGCAGCCTCTATCGCATGCGCCTTTACGATGTTGTAACCGGGTACAAGATCGACCAGACGTTCAAGGACTCGGACATGCTGAACCTCGCGGACCTGGTACGGCGGCCGGCGACGTTTTCCTATTCCGATGGCGACGAGTTCGTTTTCATGGATGCCGAGGATTACACCCAGTACAGCCTGAACCGGGAAGCCATTGCAGAAGAGCTCCTGTTTATCGATGAGGATACACAGGGGCTGATGGTGATTCTGGTGAGCGATGCGCCAGTGGCGCTGGGTTTGCCCCCGACTGTGGATCTTGTGATCGAGGAAACCGATCCCTCCGTCAAGGGTGGCTCAGCAACCGCAAGAACCAAGCCAGCCAGACTGACCACCGGCCTGGTGATTCAGGTGCCGGAGCATATTTCCACAGGCGACCGTATCAGGATCAATGTTGAGGAACGGCGGTTTCTGGGCCGCGCCTAGGTTCGCCTAGCGGAACCTGCCCAGGAATTCCCGGTGTTGCCGCAGCGCACCGCCAGTGCCTGCGGCCCTCAGCCGAACTCTCTGCCCGGGCAGGCATTGCGCAAGCCGCCCGGCGGCCAGGGGTGTGAGGTTGCCCAGGCGAGGGTAGCCGCCAATGGTCTGTCGGTCATTCAGCAGGGCAATGGGCTGGCCGTCCGGCGGTACCTGAACAGCGCCCAGCGAAATACCTTCCGATACCATGGACGTAATGCTGCACTGCAATTTCGGGCCGGTGAGCCTGACCCCCATCCGGTCCGCGCGCTGATCCACCGTCCATTCAGCATTGAATGCATCGAAAAGACTTTTTCCGGTGAAGGCGGCAATCTGCGCGCCAGGGAGCAGATCCAGCGTGACGGCAGCCTGATAATCCGGTTGCTCTGATTCAGGTGCTGTTTGCTCCGCTGGCCGTGGCGCGCTGTCTTCGACAGGTAACACATCGTTTTCCCGCACGCTGTTGCCCTGGCCATCAAATCCGCCCAGTTGCTCCCTCGCTACGCAGGCCACACTGCCCAGTACCGGTTCGGCGCTGAAGCCGCCAGCTACGGCAAGGTAGGCGCGCAGGCCGTTGGTGGGCGTGCCGAAGGTCAGTGTATCGCCTGCCGACAGTGACAGGGTTTGCCAGCGGGGCGCCGCCTTCTGGTTGAGCCTTGTGCCGAGATCAGCGCCGGTGAGGGCAATGACCAGTTCCCGTTCCGCCACCAGCACCAGACCGCCAAAGGTAATCTCCAGCGCCGGAGTGCCCCAGGTATTGCCTGCCAGATGATTGGCCCAGGCCCAGGCGTGAAGATCGGCGGGGCCGCCCTGGGTGACGCCAAGATGGCGAACCCCGAAACGCCCGGCATCCTGCAACAATGCCAGCGGACCGGCGCGGGTTACGCGAAATCCTGGCGTTGGCGCAGACCTCATTGTGACTTCTCCCTTGCGACAGGTGTGGCGTCACCACCCTGATCCTCGAAGGTTGCCTTATCGACCGCCACAAACTGCACCCGGTCGCCCATTTTCAGCAGGCTGAACCCGTCACGATTGCGGTCGAACAGGCGTGCGGAGGTCCGACCTATCAGGTTCCATCCGCCGGGCGTGACCACCGGGTAGGCTGCGGTCTGCTGGCCGGCGATGGCAACACTGCCGGCGGGCACTCTGGCACGCGGAGTATCCAGGCGGGGACAGACCAGTTCCTCATCAAGCAGCCCCATAAAGGCAAATCCCGGGGCAAAGCCCAACGCGAATACACGGTATTGCTGGTAACTGTGAGCATCGATAACCGCCTGCACCGTGATGCCGGATAACTCCGCCACGCGTCCGAGGTCGGGGCCAACGCTGGTGTCGTACCAGGTTGGCAGTTCGTGCAGCTCACCTTCGGCGCCACTATCGACCGGGGTAAGCCGTGCCAGTACACCGGTCAGTCGCTCGCGGGCTTCACAGGGGGGCATCCGGGTGGGATCAAAAACCACCATCAACGTCGTGTAGGAGGGGACCATATCCACCAGCGCATCGCCAAAGGCGATCTCGCAATCGCGGGTCAGGGCCGTCAGCCACAGCAGATTGTTCTCCTCAATGGTGTCGAACAGCCGCACCATCCAGGCATCCAGGCCTGCACGTTCCAGCGCGGGCAACGGCGAGTGGCTCATGAGGCCTCTTTCAGTGCTGTCAGCATCTGACGAATGGCGCGAACCGAAGCCACCGACTCCTCGTTATCCCCGTGCACGCAAAGAGTGTCGGCGGTCAGGATCAGTTCACTGCCGTCGCTGGCCACCAGTGGTTGGCCGGTGGCGATGCGCCTGGCCTGATCAATGATAATGGCAGGGTCGTGGTGAACAGCGCCCGCCTGCGAGCGGGAGACCAGCCGCCCTTCACTGTCGTAAGCGCGATCGGCGAAGGCCTCGAACCACAGGGTGATGCCGTGCTGTGCAGCCAGCTCCCGAATGGCGGTGGTGTCCCGTGTTGCCAGGGTCATCAGCGGCAGGTCAGGTTTGTACGCCAGGATGGCACGGGCGACCGCGGTAAAGATCTCCGGGTCACGGGCCATATCGTTGTACAGTGCGCCGTGTGGCTTCACATAGCGAAGTTCGAGCCCTTCGGCATGACACATGGCGGCAAGCGCCCCGACCTGGTAGAGCACCAGGTTCTCGATTTCCTCCGTGGAACAGGCCACGGAGCGACGGCCAAAACCCACCAGATCCGGGTAGGCCGGGTGCGCACCAATACCCACGGAATGTTCCGCGGCCATACGCACAGTGCGACGCATGACGTCGGGATCGGAGGCATGGAAGCCGCAGGCGATGTTGGCCAGATCCACGTGGGGCATGACTTTGTGATCCAGCCCCATGACCCAGGGGCCAAAGCTTTCGCCCATGTCCGCATTCAGCAGTAATGAAGTCATGATGTCCTCTCTGTCATGGCTGATGACCTATGTTCCGGCTCAGAAAATGTTCGAGCGCTCGTACTGTCTGGGCCACTCGACGTTTTCGGCTTTCAGCGCTGCGGCCGCACGCAATGGCCACGCCGGATCCGACAGCAGTGCGCGCCCCAGAATCACCAGGTCGGCCTGGCCGTTGGCAATAACCGACTCGGCAAGGTCGGGGCTGTGGATCAGGCCGACGGCGCCTGTGGCAATATCCGCCCGCGAACGCACCGACTGTGCCAGAGGTATCTGATAGCCCGGATGAATCGGGATTTGCTGGCGCGGATCATTGCCTCCTGATGAACAGTCTATCAGGTCCACATCGCCCTGGAATCGGAGCAGGGTTGCCAGCCGCACCGTGTCGTCGAGGGTCCAGCCGCCGTCTACCCAGTCGGTACAGGACAGGCGCAGGAACAGGGGCAGGTCGTCCGGCCATTCCTCGCGGACCACGGCAATGGATTCCTGCAGGAAACGGATGCGGTTCTCGAAACTGCCGCCGTACTCATCGGTGCGCTGGTTGCTCAGCGGTGAAAGAAACTGATGAATCAGGTAACCGTGGGCACCGTGCAGCTCCAGTGCCCGGAAACCCGCTTCCCGCGCGCGGCGGGTGGCGGATTTCAGTGATTGCAGGGATTCGGCGATCTCGCCTGTCGACATTGCAGCCGGTACCTGCCAGCCAGAAGCGTAGGGCAGGGCTGAGGCGGAAACCAGGTCCTCCCAGCCACCGGTGTCGGCCCGCAGGGGATGGGATCCTTCCCAGGGGCGGCCGACCGATGCCTTGCGGCCGGCATGGCCAAGCTGGATGCCGGGTACCGCGCCCTGGTCGGAGACATAGCGGGCGATGCGTGCCAGCCGGTCCCTTTGCTCATCATTCCAAAGCCCCAGGCAGTGGGGAGTGATTCGCCCCCGGGGTTCAATGTGTACGGCTTCGGTAAACACCCAGCCGGCACCGCCCGATGCCCGTGCGCCCAGGTGAACGAAGTGCCAGTCATTGGAGAGCCCGTCCTCACCGGAATACTGGCACATGGGTGAGAGCATGATGCGGTTGCGCGCCTCCACGGAACGGAAACGGATCGGCCGGAACATGTGCGGATTCGGGTCGCGGCGGAGAATGCGGCGCGCGTTTTCCCCTCCGGAACGGGAATCGGTAATGGAGGCTTCAGGTGTTGTGTTTGTATCACTCACGGGTGCGATTTCCTCTTGTTGTTGGCCGGAGCGTCAAGCAAGTGGCCGTAGTTTCGACGCAGGCGCCACTGGCTGACCATGAACAGGGTGGCGCTGACGGCAATGGATGCCAGCAGGGCGAAGACAAAGGTGACCATCGGTGGCACGTGACCGACCAGGACCGCCGTGACCACTGCGAAGGCGACGAGGCTGAGCATGCCCTGCTGCGCTGCAGCGACGGTGGCTCTTGCGACATCGGCGCCATAGCGGTCGTGCAGGGTCCACCCTATGGTGAACAGGCCGACGGGAAAGCCCACCAGAATGCCGGAAAGCATGGGGCCCGTGCGGGCTGCCACCGTCGTGGCGACTGCAACCAGCACACCAGCGAGAAGGCCTCGCAGCACCACGTCAAACCAACCGGAAACGGCCACCACTTTGGGCTGTTTCAGGGCCAGCATGCGTCTGGTGATGTCCGCTGCGAGCAGTACCACGCCATAGATCACCAGGGCGGCGGTAATGCCGCCGGGCAGGAACGAGAACAGATACGCGCCGGGAACCCAGATCAGGGTAGCCAGGCCCAGACTCAGCAGGGCCCCCAGGCGTTCGGCGGTCACCACAAAGCTGATGCTGAACAGCAAGGTGGCAATAAGCGCATGGAGAGTGGCCAGTGCAGCGGCCTGGATAAACTCCGTCGGCCACTCCTGCAACATGAAAAAGTAGCCCGGGCCGAGAATGATCGGTGTTCCGGCAATGATGCCTCCCAGCCTCGGCCCCAGTTTGCCAACCGAAACCGACACCACAATTACCACCACGGCGGTGGCTATGAGCTTGGTCAGTAGCACGGTCAGCATGGTCGTCACAACACGCTTTCGATGGCTTGCGCCTGTCGTAACAGGATTTCATCCGTGCCGTTTCGGCCGATCAGCATCAGCCCGGACGGCAACTCGCCGTTCATGTGGTTGGGCAGGCTGATGGCACAGAGGTCCAGCAGGTTGGCAACCGTTGGATTGCGCAGTATCAACAGATTCAGCCGGGTGTATTCGTCATCAACTGCAAGTTCCTCAAGCAGCGGCGGAACCACCGGAACAGTGGGGGCCAGCAGGCCATCGTAGTCCTGGAGCCATTCCTCGGCCTGTTGTTTACGGTGCCGCCGTCGCCGGCACAGTTCCAGGTAATCCGCTGCAGAGATCGCTGCGCCACGTTCGATCCGGCTGCGCACCCGAGGGTCGTATTGGTCCCCGTGTTCTGCCAACGACTGTCGGTGCACGAAATAGCTTTCGGCTGCCGTCAAACCGCCGCCCTCCATGAGTTCCGGCAGTGCGGTGAGCACCGGGCAGGGCGCTTCGACAATAATGGCACCCTGGTCCCGTAGCCTCGCCAGACTCCGGGAGAACGCCCTTGCCACTGAATCGTCCATGCCGTCCAGCATGAGGTTGGTCGGCACTACGAAACGGCGACCCCGGAGGCTGGCGGGTTTCAGAGGGTGGTAACGGTGACCGGTCAGAACGGCATCAAGGCGCGCGCAACAGTCAACACTGCGGGCAATCGGGCCAATGGAATCCAGGCTGTCCGAGAGCGGAAATGTACCGTCGCGGGGAATGCGGGACTGGGATGGTTTGAATCCGACCAGGCCACAGAACGCCGCCGGAATGCGAACCGAGCCACCGGTATCAGTCCCGATGGCTGCGGCCGCCATGTCCTGTGCCACCGCGACCGCTGCGCCTGAGGACGAGCCGCCGGCAATGCGCCCCGGCGCCAGAGGATTGTCCGGTGTGCCGTAGTGGGGGTTCAGTCCGACCCCTGAATAGGCAAATTCCGTCATGTTGGTATGGCCGGTGATCACAGCCCCTTCATGCCGCAAACGGGATACGATCAGCGCGTCACTCAGCGCAGGGGCCTGCCAGCCGCGGGAGCCGGCATGGGTGACTTCACCGGCAACATCAAACAGCGCCTTCAGAGCGATAGGCAGCCCGGCCAGTTGTCCACCCGGAACACCGGCCGCGCGCAGCTGATCACTGGCCCGGGCCTCTGCTCGTGCGGTGTGATCGAATCGTTTGGTGTACACCTGGGCTTTGGGGTTGTCGCGGGCATCAATGTTGGCAATACAGGTTTCAAGCAGTTCGGCTGCCTGCAGCCTGCCCGATGCTATCTCGTCCAGCAGATAGCCCAGGGTTGCTTGCTGGTTCATGCGACCACCGGCAAGGTCTGGATCTCGTATCGGTGCTGAAGTTCCCGGCCGGTGACCGGGTCTTTCAGAACCATTCGGAAGGCCTGGGCTGGCCGAAGCTCACCGATGACCGGCAGAGTGCCACACAGCATGACCTGGCCCGGGGGCAGTTCGGGCTTGTCCAGCCCATAGCGGCGCAGCAGTTCCACAGGATGCAGCAGGCCCGTCACGGGGCCTTCCTGATAGAGAACCTCCTTGCCGTCAATCATGGCGTACGAGGCCATCTGCAACTCGTCCCAGTAATCGATTACGCCGTCAAGCCGCCAAACCTGTGGGCTGACCGGTTTGACACAGACCTGTTTTGAATGAGCCACAGACCAGGCTTCTGCTTCCCGGTCGGTATGATCGGAACCAATGCCCACCAGCGTGCCCTGATCGGTGCCGATCAGCACCACTTCCACTTCGCCGCTGGAGGCTTCTCCCAATACCTGAACGTTGGTGGCGGTAGTGAGCTGGTTTGCAGCTACTCGGTAAAATAAAGGTGTTGCGGAGGGCGGCTTGACGCCGATTTCCTTCAGTTCCTCGATGTGTTCGTCGATAGCGGACTGAACCCGCCCTGCCCAGCCGGCAATCACCAGTTGCCGGACATCAACATCGATGGCTTCCTGGGTATCCGCAATTCGAAAAATGGTCATTTGTGACTCCGTTAACGTGGTTTCCAGATGGTTCACTTCATCAGTTCTGGCAGGAATGTGGCCACCTGTGGGAACAGCACCAGCACAATCGCCATCAGGAACATGATGCCGACATAGGGCATCGCGCCTTTCATGACGTCGCTGAACGGCCCTCCTTCACGCACACCCTGAACCACGTAGAGGTTGAGCCCCACCGGCGGAGTGATCAGTGCCATTTCGATCAGCAGAATGATCAGGATGCCCAGCCACACCGGATCGAAACCCATGGCAATGATGATGGGAGCGACGATGGGAATGGTGATGACCATCAGTGACAGTGTCTCGATGAAGAAACCGAGAACGATGTAGAGCAGAATGACCAGCATCAGTGTCGAGTAGGGGCCAAGGCCGGCCTCTTCCAGAAAACCTGTCAGCTCCCGGGTAACCCCGGCTGAGGCAAGCACGAAATTCAGGAAATAGGAGGCAATGATGATCAGCATGATCATGCCAGTGGTTTTCATGGTGCCGTCCAGGGCCTCCACAATAATGCCCACCGACAGCTTTCTCATGAAGGCGGCAATCACCATCGCACCCAGCACACCCAGAGAGGCCGCCTCGGTTGGTGTCGCCACGCCGGTATAGATAGACCCCACCACGATACCGAACAGCACCAGTACCGGGACCAGGTTTTTCAGGCCCGAGAAGCGCTCTCCCCAGCTATGGGACACACTGGGGCCGCCAAGGGCGGGTTTCCAGATGCAGATCAGTGCGGTGCCGACAATAAACATCAGCGCAAGCAGCAGCCCCGGAATCAGGCCGGCGGCAAAGAGCTGGGGGATCGAGGTTTCGGTCAGGAAACCGTAAACAATCAGGTTGATGGACGGTGGAATCATGATACCCAGCGTACCCCCGGCGGCAATAGATCCGGTGAACAGCCTGGGGTCGTAGCCCATCTCCTTGCCTTGAGGCAGTGCGACGGTACCAATCGTGGCTGCAGTAGCAACGCTGGAGCCGGAAGTCGCGGAGAACAGGGTCGCAGTGCCGATATTGGCATGTAACAGACCACCCGGCAGCCAGGACAGCCAGCTTTCCAGGGAGCGATAGGTGCCGCGGGCGATGCCGGTACGCACCAGGATTTCGCCCAGCAGAATGAACAGCGGGATGGCAATCAGCAGGTACTTGTCCGAAGCAGACCAGAGTACATCCCCCATCGCATTGAGCAGCGGGAACGGCGAAAACAGCTCGGAAAGCACGAGAGCCAGTGCAATCAGCGTGGCCGCTACCGGCACGCTCATGAGCAGGAGAACCAGCAGAATAAGCAGCGCGGTAATGATCATGACTTGGAGTCCCTGTTTTCATCGGCAATGAGCTCGTCCAGCGTTGGACTGCCTGCCAGCTTCTGAACGCCTTCGACATCGCCGCTGAGCAGACCGAACAGCGCCCTGAGGGTCATTACGCACACAGCAAAGCCAAACCAGACCAGACCCAACATCCACAATGCCTGCGGCATCCACAGTGGTGTTCCCAGCGGGGTGTTGGCGGTGGAACCACCGCTGTAAGAGTCGCTGACAACCGAGAAGACCGCATCGACCACCAGGATGCAGAACATCGCCATGGCCAGAAGCGCGATCAGATCCAGAACGCCCCGCACTTTGGTGGGAAAGTTCAGGTACAGAGCGTCAATGCGAATATGGGCCTTGCACATCAGGGTGTAGGCGAAAGACCAACTGGCGCTGATCGCCGTGATGTATCCGGTCAGTTCGGTGGCATGCACCGCCGAGCGGCCCATGATGACCCGTGAAGCCACCTCAGTGGTAACCAGAACCACGGTCAGCAGGATCATTACACCCCCGGCGCGGGCAAACCAGAGCGATCCGACCTGAACACCATCCAGTACCCGGTCCAGTGTGGAATTTACCTGTTGCAACATGTCATTCTCCCGGGTCACCGGCCAGCATGCTGGCCGGTCACCTTTGCGGTTCGGCGGGTGTTACTTTGAGGCTTTCAGGTCGGTTACCTCACCGATGGTTTCGTTCCAGCGGTCCACCCATTCCTGATCCACCCGGCCTGCCCAGTTCGGCAACAGGGTTTCTTCCAGGTGGCGGGCCGCCTCGGTGAAGTCTTCGTCGGTGGCTTCAACCAGTGTCATGCTGCCGGCATCACCGCGGCTGCACTCTCCGTTACCGGTCAGGCAGGCGATGCCTTCTTCGGTTTCTTCCACGGCAGACTCCCACACCGGATCCTCATAGTTCTCCTTGATCTCTTTGGTCAGCCACTCCTGTGTATTTTCAGACAGTGAGTTCCACTTCTTGCCATTCATGGCGGTGACCACGTGGTCCCAGCCACCTACGGGCAGCGGATACAGGTGGGTGGATACCTCATGCCAGCCCGAGCTGTAGCCGGACAGCGAGCCGGTCACGGCGCAGTCGATAACGCCCCGCTGCAGTGCTCCGGGAACTTCGCTGAAGTTCAGGGTGATGCCCTCGGCACCCAGCGCCTCCAGGAATTCTGCTGTGGTTCGGCCGCTGGCGCGGACTTTCAGGCCCTTGAGATCGCTCAGCCCGTCGATGTCGGCGTTACAGAAAACCATCTGCGAGGGATAGGGAACAACGGCCAGCAGGTGCGCGTCTTTGTAGCGCTCCTTGAACGCATCGGCCAGCACCGGGCGGTAGGCTTCAGCGACCTTGCGGGCGGTATCCACATCGGGCGCAATCATTGGCATGTCCAGGCCCTCAAGTTCCGGGGCATCCTCCACGGCGTAGTCCGCCACGGTCGAGGCCACTTCCACCACGTCGCGGCCCATCAGCCGGTAGACTTCGCCACCGCCCAGGCCCATCTGGTCGAAGGTGGTGACTTCAGTGCTGATCTGGTCGTCGGAGGCTTCCGGGATATGCTTCTCCCAGAATGGCTGCTCGAAATTCTTGTACAGGGAAAGGCTGCTCCAGCTACCGACATAGGAAATGCTGGCCTTGTCAGGAGATTGCGCGAACGCCGGTGAGCCGGCAATGGCCAGGCTCAGCAGTGAGGCGGAAACGAAGTATTTTTTTGTGATCATGATGGTTTCCTCAGGTTTGGTTTCGGGGTCGTGCTGGTTAAAAGAGGGCCAGGCTGCTGTCGGGAATATCCGTGACCAGCATGTGCCCGGGGCTGTGGGTAATGGCGAATTCGACACCGGAATCGATCAGGACCTGCTGCGGGGTAACGCCGCAGGCCCAGAACACCGGTATCTCATCCTTACCCACGGAGACGGAATCGCCGTAATCCGGCGTACTCAGATCGGAAATGCCAATCAGTGATGGATCTCCGAGGTGAACAGGGGAACCGTGGACCTGTGGGTAGCGGGTGGTGATCTGTATGGCGCGTATGGCATCTGCGGCTGCGAACGGGCGCATGGACACCACCAGGTTGCCGCCGAATCCTCCGGCGGAAGTCAGGGGTACGGATGTATTGAACATTGGCACGTTTCGCGATTCTTCGATGTGCCGGATTGACAGGCCGGCCTCAATCAGTGCGTGCTCGAAGGTAAACGAGCAGCCCAGTGCGAAGGTGACCAGGTCGTCGCGCCAGTCATCGCTGACATCGTGTCGGGTATCGCTGACTTTGCCGTGCCGGTAGATGCGGTAGGCGGGCACATCTGTGGCGATGTCAAGATCCCTGCCCAGCAGAGTGCAGCTGCGTGAGCCCGGCTCGCTGACGGCCAGCAGAGGGCAGGGTTTGGGGTTGGCCTGGCAGAAACGCAGAAAACCCGCCGCCTGGGATTCCGGCAGAATAACCAGGTTGACCTGTACATATCCGTTGGCAAGCCCGGAAGTCGGGCCTGCGAGGCTGCCTTCCCGCGCGGCCATGCGGACGGCCTGGGGGGTGGAGCGTGCGTTCAGGTGAGCGATGGTCGTCATGATTCTGCCCGATAGATGAGTTTCTTACATTTAAGGCAGAAGCAACGATTAAGGCAAATCGAAAATCAGGATCGCTTTTGATAGAAAAAACGAATCAGTCCGGCTTTTCAACGTGTTGCGTGGTTAATCTGTAGTCGAATCCCGTTCTGTAGTAATGGCCAGTGCAAGTTCCGCGATGGCGTGAACGACGCTGCTGCTTGGGGCCGCCCGATATGCGGCGTTGAATTTCAGGTCAGGGACACTGGCATCAACTCTGAACTGCCGCAGGGTACCGGCGTCCAGCTCCCGTTGCAGGATTTCCCGGGGCAGGGCACTGACGCCGAGGCCATCCACCGTCATGCGGATGATGGTAGATAGCGAGGAACAGGAATGAACCCGTGTGGAGTGGTTCATCGGATCGACGAGCGAGCGAATGGCAATGTAGGGCTCGCTTTGTCTGGGGTAGGTAACGATGGGCCACGAGGCGAGCTCGGCCAGTGACATGGTCTGGTCGGGAATAGCAAGCTGCGGGCTCGCAACCCAGACCAGGGAATAATGGCACAGGTCCCGGTTGATGATACCGGGCTGGTTGACGCCACCCATCAGAAAGGCAATGTCGATTTCGTGGTTCTTGAGTTTCTCTGCCAGGTTGACAGAAATATCCACATCCAGCTCAAGGTTGATGGCGGGGTAGGCTTCGCTAACGCGTTCCAGCAACTGGGGGAGCCAGGTGTGGGCAATGGTTTCGGACACGGCCAGTCGAATGGTCCCCTTGATCGATGCGGGCGTGGCAACGGCCTGAAGCATCTCTCCGTGCATGCTCAGCATTTTCTCGGCATAGACCAGGAACTCCCGGCCTTTGGCCGTAAGCGTAATATGTTTACCGGATCGGTCAAACAGCTCCACGCCAAGCTGATCTTCAAGGCCCGCAATGCGGGCGGATACCGATGGCTGTGACGCGTAGACCCTGCTGGCAGCGGCCCGAAAACTGCCGAGCCGGGCAATCCAGACAAAGGTCTCAAGCGTGCGTATGTTCATGATATGCCGGCATCCTTAACATTCTCCATTACCACAAAGGTGCTGGTCTGCAGTACATGGGGCAGGGCGGATATCTGTTCTCCCAGTACCTGCCGGTACTCTGCCATGTTGCGAGTGCGCACTTTCAGGAGGTAGTCGAAGTTGCCTGCGATCATGTGGCATTGCTCTACCGCCGAGATCTGCTTTACTGCGTTATTGAAGGCAGCCAGCGCATTGCTGCTGGTATCGTTCAGCGTCACCTGGGCAAATGCAACGTGGCTTTGCCCGAGTTTGGTCTGATTAACCAGGGCGGTATAGCCGGTTATGTAGCCCTGTTCCTCAAGGCGTCGCATGCGCACCTGGCACGGTGTTTTCGATAGCCCCACCCGGGATGCGAGCTCAGTTACTGTGATTCGTGCGTGCTTCTGCAGTTCCCGGATGATGGAGTGATCGATTCTATCCAGTTCGGCCATAAAATGTTTTCCTGGCTTGCTTAACGGCTAATTATGGCCACGAATATAATCAAAATACCTGTACTTTAAAACTATATGGCCAAAGAGCCTTCATTGAGTTGGCTATACTGGAAAGTGTTCAGTCATCCATGTAACCGTTGACAGCCCGGAGATTCCTGATGCCCCAGCCCGACTCCCGACAACAACAAACGCTGCTGGAACAGATTTCAGAAGCCCTGGAAGGGGAGGATTACGACCCTGATGACACGCGAAACCTGAGGAAACTGGTTGCGGCAATGATGGAAGCGTCCCGGTCGTGGGACGAGGCATTGCTGCAACGGCTGGAAAAGGTTTTGGGCAAGGGGACCGGAAAGCAGTCTGCCGACATGTTCAGTGGCGGCTTTCCATCCAGCTATCGGTCGAAGTTTTCCGTTGCAGAGGCGGTCGAGGACATTCTGCAGATCCAGTCCATAGCCCTCAGTTCCGACGTGCCCATGCGCTTTTACCAGCCAGCCGAGCAGAGCGACCAGGAGCTGAGTTTCAAGCTCTACAGCCAGGGCAGATCAGTCATCCTGTCGGACGTGATACCGATCCTGGAAAACCTGGGCATGCGGGTTCTTGGCGAGCATCCCTATCGCATCCGGCGCTCTGACGGGGAGCAGTTCGGGGTCAGTGACTTTACGGTCCAGTTTCATTCCCGATGCCGCGGTGCCGACATTGAAAAAGCCAAGCCCCTCCTGCAGGAGGGTTTCCGGGAAATATGGAATGGTTTTGCCGAAAACGATGACTTCAACCAGTTAATGATGGCTGCGAGCCTGGGCTGGCGCGAGGTCAGCGTTCTGCGGGCTTATTCCCGGTATATCAAACAATTACGCTTTGGATTCAGCCAGCCCTTTATTGCCGACACCCTGGCCCGTCACCTGGATATCACCGCGTTGCTGGTTGCGTTCTTCCATGCCAGGTTTGATCCCGGTGCGGCAGCGGCGAAAAAACGCAACTCGGTGGTTGAAGGGCTGGAGGGCAGGATTCTGGAGGCCCTTGATGCGGTAACCAGTCTTGACGACGACCGCATACTGCGGCGCTTTTACCTGCTGATCAAAGCCACTCTCAGAACCAATTTCTTCCAGCGCGAGAGTACCGGCGAATTCAAGGGATACCTGTCACTCAAGCTGGATCCTTCCTCCGTCCCTGATATTCCGAAACCCTGCCCGCATTTCGAGGTGTTCGTGTGTTCTCCCCGGGTAGAAGGGGTTCACCTGAGGGCAGGTCCCGTTGCCCGGGGCGGCCTGCGCTGGTCGGATCGCAGCGAAGACTACCGCACCGAAATTCTTGGCCTGGTGAAAGCGCAGCAGGTCAAGAACTCGGTCATCGTGCCGGTTGGTGCCAAGGGTGGCTTTATCGTCAAGCAGCCGCCGGATGAAGGCTCCCGTGAAGCCGTCAGGGAAGAGGGGGTTGCCTGTTATCAGACGTTCATCCGCGGGTTGTTGGATCTGACTGACAACCTGAAAGAAGGTAAGGTCGTGCCGCCGGCAGACGTGGTTCGTCATGACGGCGACGACACCTACCTGGTGGTCGCTGCGGACAAGGGCACGGCTACGTTTTCCGACATTGCCAACCGACTGGCTCATGAATACGGCTTCTGGCTCGGTGATGCTTTCGCTTCCGGCGGCAGCGAGGGCTATGACCACAAGAAGATGGGAATTACGGCGCGGGGCGCCTGGGAATCGGTCAAGCGCCACTTCCTCGAGCGTGGCATTGATACCCGGAAGGATACGTTCACCGTGGTTGGCATCGGTGACATGGGGGGCGATGTGTTTGGCAACGGCATGCTGTTGTCGGACCGGATTCGCCTGATCGGGGCGTTCAATCACCTGCATATTTTTATCGACCCGGACCCGGATCCGGCGGTGTCATTTGCCGAGCGACAGCGGTTGTTCAACATGCCGGGCTCAGGCTGGGCGGACTACAATGAACAACTGATCAGCAAGGGGGGTGGCGTCTTCTCACGGGCGGCGAAGTGGATACCGGTGTCGCCGGAAATGCGCGCCCGGCTGGATATTGATGCCGACCGCCTGCCACCCAATGAACTGATCAGGGCATTGCTGAAAGCACCGGTGGATATGCTCTGGAACGGCGGCATTGGCACCTATGTGAAAGCGGCTGGTGAATCCCATGAGGATGTTGGCGACAAATCCAACGATGCCGTCAGGATCGACAGCCATCAATTGCGCTGCCGCATACTGGGCGAGGGCGGCAACCTTGGTTTTACCCAGCTCGGGCGTATCGACTTTGCCCGCCGGGGCGGGGCCGCCAATACCGACTTTATTGATAACGCCGGCGGCGTTGACTGCTCTGACCACGAAGTCAATATCAAGATTCTGCTTAACGAGCAGGTCAGGCGCGGGCAGATGACGTTCGATCAGCGCAACCAGATGCTCAGGGCCATGACCACCGAGGTATCTGAGCTGGTACTGCGCAATAACTATCGTCAGGCCATGGCGCTGAGTATTGCGCAGAGTGGAGTGGTTGCCTCCATGGACGAGTACGAGCGGCTGATCCGGCGGCTGGAGGCCGAGGGCAAGCTTGACCGGGCGCTCGAGTTTCTGCCGGATGATGAGGAACTGAAGGAACGCCGCGAGCAGTCTTCCGGCCTGTCACGGCCGGAACTTTCCGTGCTGATCTCCTATGCCAAGATCGAGCTCAAGCAGGCACTGCTGGCCACGCCCATAGTACAGGATGATCGTTTTGCCGCAGCGCTGTATTCGGCGTTCCCTGCCTCGTTGCTGGAGCATTTCCCGGAGGCGATTGATTCACACCCGTTACGTGCAGAAATCTCAGCCACCCAGATTGCCAACGATATGGTGAATCGGATGGGGATCAGTTGGGCGGACAAGCTCCGCAATGCCACTGGCGCTGACTGTGGCCGGATTGCCGCAGCGTACCTGATCTCCCTGCAGATCCACGACGTAGAGACCCAGTGGAAGGCCATAGAATCGCTGGATGGGGAAATCGGCCCTGATATACAGGGGGAATTGTTCAGCGATGTGATCCGTCTGGTCACCCGTAGCACCAGCTGGTTGTTGCACAACCGCCGCAGTGACCTGGATCCGCAGGCCTGTGTGGCGCACTACCAGCGGCCACTGGCAGATGTGCTGGCTTCCACCGAGACCCTGGAAGCCGTCATTCCTGCAAGCCGCTGGCAGGAGCGCTATGATAGGTATTGTGAACAGGCAGTTCCGGAAAAGCTGTCTGCCTACGCGGCATCGGCTGAAAGCCGTTACTGGCTGATGGACATTATCGAGATTGGCCGTCAGCTGGGACAGGATATTGAATCGGTAGCCTGGGTGTACTTCAGCCTGGGGGAGGGCCTGAACCTGACCTGGCTTGACCGGCAGATGCGGGCTTTCAAGGCCCGTGGTCACTGGCAGGTACTGGCGACACTCCACTTCAGGGATGAGTTGGACTTCCAGTTGCGGAACCTCACCACCAGTGTGCTTTCCGCAGCTCCGGAGACAGATTCCGGACCCTCGCCAGAGCAGATGCTGGAAGCCTGGCGTGATGACAAACAGGCCCTTCTGACTCGCTGGCACCGGATGCTGGGCGACATGCAGGCCGCCAACGAAATGGATTGCGCCGTCTTCTCAGTAGCCCACGGCATGCTCCGGGAGCTTGCAGAGAAGGCAGGCTGACAGGTCGGCTTGGTAAATACGTCTGAAAATTAACCATATTACAGGAAGAATATAACTTTTTATTCGCTAAAAAAGACTGAAAGTCGCGTCTGTCTGGTTTTTACAGTCAAATAGTCTTTGTCGTTACCGGTAGAATGCGGCAAGGACAAACAACTGAGAGGGTTCAATCATGAGACCGCAGCAATCAGAGACTCCCACACTTGTCGATAGCCGGCAGGCGATCCGCAGTTATTACCTGGCGGACGAACACAAGGTTATCAGTGAGATGATTGCTGGCGCCCAGTTGACCCGGGCTGAGCGCGACGCAATCTCCGCCCGCGCGGCGGACCTGGTGCGCAGTGTTCGCAAGAATGCCAAGTCCACCATCATGGAAAAATTCCTGGCGGAATACGGCCTCACCACCAAAGAAGGCGTGGCGTTGATGTGCCTGGCAGAGGCGCTGTTGCGTGTGCCGGATAACATGACCATCCATGAACTGATCGAAGACAAGATCACCTCCGGTGCCTGGGGTACCCATGTGGGCCGGGCGTCGTCTCCGCTGATCAACACGGCGACCGTGGCCCTGCTGATGACCAGCAACCTGCTGAAGGATTCAGAGCGCCACAGCGTTGGCGATACGCTGCGCAAACTGCTGAAACGGTTTGGTGAGCCGGTGATTCGCACCGTTGCCGGCCAGGCGATGAAGGAGATGGGGCGTCAGTTCGTGCTGGGACGCGATATCGACGAGGCGCAGGACGAGGCCAGGGAGTATATGGCCAAGGGCTATACCTACTCCTACGACATGCTGGGCGAGGCGGCCCGTACCGACGATGACGCCAAGCGCTATTACGACTCCTATTCCAACGCCATCGACAGCATCGCCAAGGCCTGCAAGGGCGATGTCCGCAAGAATCCGGGTATTTCCGTCAAGCTGTCGGCTCTGCTTGCCCGTTACGAGTATGGCAATAAAGAGCGGGTGATGAATGAACTGCTCCCGCGTGCCAAAGAGCTGGTCAGAAAAGCGGCCGCGGCCAATATGGGCTTCAATATCGATGCCGAGGAACAGGACAGGCTCGACCTTTCGCTGGACGTGATTGAGGCCCTGGTGGCCGATCCGGAGCTGGCCGGTTGGGATGGCTTTGGTGTGGTGGTGCAGGCTTACGGCAAGCGTTCGGCATTTGTGCTGGACTGGCTGTACGGGCTGGCGGAGAAGTATGACCGCCGCTTCATGGTTCGCCTGGTCAAGGGTGCCTACTGGGATGCCGAGATCAAGCGTGCACAGGTCATGGGCCTGAGCGGCTTTCCCGTGTTTACCCGCAAGGCCTGCAGTGACGTGTCGTTCCTGTCATGCGCAACCAAGCTGTTGAACATGACGGACAGGATCTATCCGCAATTTGCCACCCATAACGCCCACTCGGTATCGGCTATCCTGGAGCTGGCCAAAGCCAAAGGCGAGGATAACTACGAGTTCCAGCGCCTCCACGGTATGGGTGAATCCCTCCATAACGAGGTACTCAAGGCCAGTGGCGTGCCCTGCCGCATCTACGCGCCGGTCGGTCCTCACCGTGACCTGCTGGCATACCTGGTGCGCCGGCTGCTTGAGAATGGCGCCAACAGTTCTTTCGTCAACCAGATCGTGGACAAGCGGATCACGCCGGAAGAAATCGCCCGGGATCCCGTCGATTCGGTGAAGGAAATGGGCAGCAACATCTCCAGCAAGGCCATTGTCCACCCCTACAAGATCTTTGGCGAACAGCGCCGGAATTCCAAGGGCTGGGACATTACCGACCCGGTCACCGTCCAGGAAATCGACAAAGGCCGCGATGCGTTTCGCGATCACCGCTGGAAGGGCGGCCCGATCATCGCCGGTGAGGTAGCTGGTGCCGAAGTCCAGATGGTTCGCAACCCGGCGGATCCGGAAGACACCGTGGGGCACGTCACCCTGGCTTCCGAACAGGATGTGGACACGGCCATCAAGGCTGCACAGGAAGGTTTCAGGGCCTGGTCTGCCCGTTCCGCTGAGGAACGCGCCGCGTGTCTTCGCAAGGTGGCGGATCTGTACGAAGAACATGCCTACGAGCTGTTTGCGCTGGCTACCCGGGAGGCCGGTAAGTCGCTGCTCGACGGCGTTGCCGAAATCCGTGAAGCCGTGGATTTTGCCCTTTACTATGCCAATGAAGGCATTCGCTACGAGGGCAGCGGGGACGCGCGCGGCGTGATGGTGTGTATTTCACCCTGGAACTTCCCCCTGGCGATCTTCACCGGCCAGATTCTGGCCAATCTGGTGGCCGGCAATACCGTGCTGGCCAAACCCGCAGAGCAATCGTCGTTGCTGGCGGTACGGGCAGTGGAACTGATGCACCAGGCGGGTATCCCGGAAGACGTGATCCAGTTGTTGCCGGGCACTGGTGCCACCGTGGGTGGAGCACTGACCTCGGATCCAAGGGTGGCCGGTGTCTGCTTTACCGGTTCCACCGCGACGGCCCAGCGCATTGACAAGAAGATGAGTGAACACATGGCGCCCGACGCGGCACTGGTTGCCGAAACCGGTGGCCTGAATGCCATGATTGTGGACTCCACCGCGCTGCCCGAGCAGGTGGTCCGTGATGTACTGGCCTCTTCATTCCAGAGTGCCGGTCAGCGCTGTTCCGCCCTGCGCATGCTGTATGTGCAGAAAGACATCGCCGACCACCTGCTGGAAATGCTGTATGGTGCCATGGACGAGCTTGGCGTGGGGGATCCATGGCTGCTTTCCACCGACGTTGGCCCGGTGATTGATGAAGCGGCCAGGAAGAAAATCGTCGAGCACTGTGACAAATACGAAGCCAAAGGGCGCCTGATGAAGAAGATACCGGTGCCGGAGAAAGGCAACTTTGTCTCCCCGGCGGTGATCAGTGTGAGCGGTATCGAGGAACTGGAAGAGGAAATCTTCGGCCCGGTGCTGCACGTGGCGACCTTTGCGGCCAAGGATATCGACAAGGTGGTTGATGACGTCAACGCCAAAGGCTATGGCCTGACCTTTGGTATCCACAGCCGTGTCGACCGCCGTGTAGAGCGCATCTCAAGCCGTATCAAGGTTGGTAATACCTATGTGAACCGGAACCAGATCGGTGCCATTGTTGGTTCCCAGCCGTTCGGTGGCGAAGGCCTGTCCGGCACTGGCCCCAAGGCGGGTGGTCCGCAATATGTGCGCCGTTTCCTGAAGGCTGACACCGTTGAGCGTCCGGCGGATTCCGCAGCCAGGAAGGTGGACGTCAAAAAGCTGGAAGGTCTGATTGGCAAAGTGAGTGGTGTAAAAGTGCTCGCACCCGAGCCGAGAGTGGAAGCGATGAAGCCGGTATTCGGCGAAGTGCCGGCACCGCTGGATGCCCACGCCGAGGAATTGCCAGGGCCCACGGGAGAGTTGAATCGCCTGACCAATCACGCCCGTGGTGTGGTGCTCTGTCTCGGCCCTGACAAGGAGTCTGCACTGGAACAGGCGGCGACAGCCCTGTCCCAGGGCAACAGCGTAGTGGTTGTTGCCCCGGGCGTGGAAGACACCGTCGACCGTGCCGCCAAGGCAGGCTTGCCGATTGTCGGTGTTGATGGCCTGCTGGAGCCGGAAGCACTGGCCCAGGCTCGTGGTTTCCAGGCGGCAGTGAGCTGCGCCGGGCAGTCACTGCTGAAGGAATACCGCCAGGCGCTCGCCAGGCGGGATGGCCCACTTTTGCCGCTGATTACGGAGCACAAGCTGGACCAGCGGTTTGTGATCGAGCGGCACTTGTGTGTTGACACCACCGCAGCCGGCGGTAACGCCAGCCTGATTGCCGCCTCCGAGTAAATCGGCTGACGGGCGCCCCAGGGAAGGGGCCGCCCGATCTAGTCTGCCCCGGCGATTTCCCGGAAGGCGTTGACCAGCGTTTCCGGTTCCTGGGCTCCGGAAATCAGATATTTCTGATTTATGATGTAGGCGGGCACGGCCGAGACGCCGGCCTGCTGGTACCGGGCCTCATCCTGCCGGACGGCATCCGCATACCGGTCCGATGCCAGTACGTCTCGGGCCTGATCACCGTTCAGGCCGATGGCCTCTACACAGTAGACCAGGGTGTCCGGGTTCGAGATGTTCTCGGCGCGGCCAAAATAGGCCTCGAAGAAGGCCATCTTCATTTCTGTCTGTTTGCCCTGTTCTCCTGCCCATTTCACCAGCCTGTGCGCATCAAAGGTGTTGCGGGTATGGCGCTCCTGAAGTTTTTCGAAGTTAAGGCCAAGGCCGCTGGCGATTTCCACCATCTGGGCCTGATTGGCTCTCATCTCGTCTTCGCTGCGCCCGTATTTGCGGCTCAGGGCCGGCAGGATGGGTTCCCCGTCGCCGGAAGGGTCCGGGTTCAGTTCAAAGGCATGCCACTGAACGGTGAAATCCATGTCGTCTTTCAGAGCCTCCATGGCCTTCTCGAGGCGTGCGTAACCAATGGCACACCAGGGGCAGGCAATGTCGGAAACGATGTCGATCTGCATGGCTGGCATAGGAGCTCCGGGTTGGATTGGTTCATCATCAGGTTATCAGAACGGCTTCCGGCTCGCCGCTTTCAGGATGCATTCAGACGGAATTGATCTCCGTTTCCGTCAGCAGGCGGCTGGCGCCCGGTGTCAGGCTGTCGTCAAGGCGAATATTGCCCATGCTCTCCCTGTGAAGTGCCGTGACACGATTGCCGACCGCATGAAACATGCGCTTTACCTGGTGATAGCGACCCTCGTAGATCGTAATTCTCGCCTCCCGCTCGCCAAGCAGTTCGATCCCGGCGGGTGAGGTTCTGAGCTGCTCGAACTGGAACCAGATGCCTTCCGCGAACCGCTCTGCGGTCTCCGGTGTGATCGCACAGGCGGTGGATACCCTGTAGACCTTGGGTATCCTGATTTCCGGTTCGGTCAGCCGGCGCGACCAGGTGCCATTATTGGTGAGAATCAACAAGCCGGTACTTGCCCGGTCCAGCCGCCCGGCAATATGAAGGCCGTTGTGAAGGCTCGGGTCGATCAGCTCCATTACGGTTTTGTGAACCTTGTCGGCTGTGGCACTGAGGTATCCTGAAGGCTTGTGTAGCATCAGGTAACAGGCCTGCTCACCCGGCTGGATGACGCGACCACCGCAGGTTACCGTCGAGAAACGGTCCACTTCGCGCGCGGCTTCCCGGCAGGTCTCGCCGTCCACGGTTACTGCCGCTGAGGCGATCAGCGCATTGGCCTGTTTGCGGCTGACACCGTTTTGATTACTGAGAATTCGGGAAAGCTTCATAGGGGCAATGGTATAGTCTGCTCGGACCTTCTGCGTTGAAACGACGTTAACTACAATGGGCTGATGATAGCACTGTGGCTCGACATTCCTTGATCAGAACATTCCTGAGAACGTTTGCCTGGGCCTTGGCGGGGCTCTTGCTGCTGGCCATCGCAGTGATTCTGCTTTTCCGGTTCGTGAATCCGCCCACATCCGCTTTTATGCTCGCACACCAGCTGTCTGGCTCTGGCCAGGAAATTCGCCAGGAATGGGTGAGCCTGGATGATATCTCGCCCTGGATGCCGCTGGCGGTAGTGGCCAGTGAGGATCAGCGTTTCCCCCAACACCACGGCGTGGACTTCGGCGCCATCCGTAAAGCTTTGTCGGAATACCAGGCGGGGCAGGGTTTGCGGGGCGCCAGCACGATCACACAACAGACTGCGAAAAACCTGTTTCTGTGGAACGGGCGCAGTTTTATCCGCAAGGCGCTGGAGGCGGGACTGGCTTTGGGCATTGATGGGCTCTGGCCCAAGCGGCGGATTATTGAGGTGTATCTGAATATCGCCGAGTTTGGTGACGGAGTCTATGGCGTTGAGGCGGCCAGCCAGCTCTATTTCGGCATTCCTGCCAGTCAGTTGTCGCAAACCCGGTCGGCACAGCTTGCAGCGGTTCTTCCCAACCCCAAAGCGCTCAGTGCTGCTAACCCCTCTGGCTATGTCTGGGAGCGGGTGGCGTGGATTCGCGGGCAGATGGCACAGCTTTCCGGGTTGCGTTATCTGCACGGCCTGTATAACTGAATGCTTTGATCCCCACGATATGAGAGTCCGGTGCTGCCGTTGGTCAGTTACTTGCGTACCGCTCATGAAGAATGCCAACCCGCTCCACATAAGCCCGGGTTTCGGCGTAGGGGGGAATGCCGCCATGACGACCAACTGCTCCCGGGCCGGCATTGTAGGCGGCCGTCGCCAGTTTGATGTCACCGTCAAAGCGCTTGAGCATGCGCGCCAGGTAATTCACGCCGCCACGGATGTTTTCCGGGGCAGCCATGGCATTACTGACTCCCAGCTCTTTTGCGGTGCCTGGCATTAGCTGCATCAGGCCCTGGGCGCCTTTGGGAGAAAGTGCCTTGGCGTTAAAGGCCGACTCGGCATGAATGACCGCCCTAACCAGCGCAGGGTCTACCTTGAATTCATTGGCGGCGGTTTTTATTTCGTCACGATAGGGCTTGAGATACAGCGGCGTCTTGCGCCAGTCAATGTCAGAGTCCGGGTCGCAGGCGTAACATTCAAAGCGGATAACGTCGAAGTCTTCCCCCGACGGCTGGACACCACTATAGGCCATAACACCGTTGTCATCCCGGTAGCGGTAGACCACTTCGTCCTTGCTCGACGCCCGCTTGTCATTGCCGCTGTCTACGTTGGTATATTCCACTGTTCCGTCCGGGTGAACGACACGCTTTACGCTGTCAGCGAGCACCGGTGCTGCCAGGCCCAGCACCAGGATTGCCATTGATGACGCAAAGTAGGTTTTAATGCTTGTCATTGTCCACTCTTGAACTGCGAAACAGGCGAGGCCGGGATACATGCCCTAGAATATCAACTGATTATACGGCCTTGTCTGGCGGAAGAAACCGCCAGGTTTGTCGGAAAAATGTTACTTTTTCAGGATAGCCGGCCAGTTCTCATTTTTTAAGGATGTTGGAGGCATTCATGCCCCTGGATACCCATCGAAGCAACGTCGTACTCATCGGTATGCCCGGTAGCGGGAAAAGCACGGTGGGGGTGCTGCTGGCCAAGCGGCTGGGGCTGGGCTTCATTGACACCGACCTGTTGATACAGCAGAAAACCGGGCGAACCCTGCAGGCCATTGTCGATGGTGATGGGTACCAGGCGCTCAGGCAAATTGAGGAACAGGTGTTGTTGACGCTGGATGTGCAGCACCAGGTAATATCCACTGGCGGCAGTGCGGTTTACAGTGAACCCGCTATGGAGCATCTGAAAGCCAATGCGGTTGTGGTCTTTCTCGATATTCCACTGGACATCGTTCTTGAGCGTATTGGTGATTACAGCGCGAGGGGAATTTCCCGTCGTCCTGACCAGTCATTGAACGACCTGTTCCATGAGCGCTATGAGCTCTATTCCCGTGCAGCCGATATAACGATTGATTGTGTCGGTAAGGATCATGATGAGGTATGCGACGCTGTGGTGGCGGCGTTGGCCCGGGAGACTCGTTGAAATCCTCCGCCCCCCGGGCATGCAGACACCAGAGCTATGGCCCCCTACCTTTCATGGCATTGGCAACAAGAGAGATAACAAGCAGGACGAGGAAGATAAAGAACAGAATTTTGGCAAACCCCGCAGCTGTTCCCGCGATACCGCCAAATCCGAGTACACCGGCGATAATCGCGACGATGAGACACACGACAGCCCAATAGAGCATATCCTTTCTCCTATCAGATGGCTTCGTGTTTAAACGTGGCACATGGATTGGTTCTGCTCAAATGGCGAATGTCAGTAAAAGCCGGCGGGTATGGCTGCATGCACTCAACCAACTGATTTCAGTAGAGAGTTGATATATTGTCGGTTAATTAAGCTTTGCTAAGGTACCCGCTGACCTGACGTTACCCTGACGATGGCTGACTGTATTGGTTGTCAATCCTGCTTATTGTGCCTGTCCTGATTGCCGGTGACAGACTACAGTAAGCATATTCATCTTTGTCTGTCCTGCGACTATCCCTATGCCCCCGATTTTCTACTCGTTTTTTGTACCGGCCTTGTTTGTCTGGTTGTGGAGTACGGGCTTTATCGGTGCCAAATACGGTTTGCCGTATGCGGAGCCATTCACCCTCCTGCTGATTCGGATGCTGTTCACACTGGCGCTGCTCAGTGTACTTGCCTGGATAATGAAAACCCGTTGGCCCGGCTGGCGCGGTGCCGGTCACCTGGCGGTGACGGGGTTGCTGGTGCATGGTTGCTATCTGGGTGGCGTCTATTACGCGATCCAGGGCGGCATGCCAGCCGGCATTGTCTCTCTGATTGTTGGTTTGCAGCCGCTGGTGACATCGGCGGCCGCTATTCTGGTGCTGAAAGAGAGTGTGTCCGCCCGCCAGTGGGTGGGCCTGGCGCTAGGCCTGGTGGGTGTGACCCTGGTGCTGCTGGAGAAGTTCGGCGATGGTATTGGTACGTCGGATTTCCCGCTCTGGACGCTGATCTTTGCCGGGCTGTCCCTGGCGGGTATTTCCCTTGGCACTGTATACCAGAAGCGGAATGGGACTCAGGCGGATCTGGTTGCCGGTACCTTCATCCAGTTCACCGCGGCGGCAACGGTTTTTGCCATTGGCGCCTTCACACTGGAAACCCGCGAGGTGGAATGGGCACTGCCGCTGATCCTGTCCATGGTTTGGCTGGTCTTCGGTGTTTCCATAGGTGCTATCCTGCTGCTGATGTGGCTGATTCGCCGCGGTGCTGCCTCACAGGTGGCAAGCCTGTTCTATCTCGTGCCGCCGATCACCGCCCTGCAGGCATTCTGGCTTTTCGATGAAAGGCTGGGTGCACTGGCGATGATTGGCGGTGCAATTTCCATAACCGGGGTTGCCCTGGTGGTCACCCAGCGCAGGTCAACGTCTTAATTCCATGGGTCTACCCGGAACAGAGTGCCAAGGCCCGCTTGAGGGGTCAGCTTGCCGCACAATCTCAGCCCTTCCCAGAAACTGACCTGGTTGGCCGTCAGTACCGGTTTGCCGGCCGCCATTTCCAGGTCTTCCAGCCAGGCGGCGGAATGCAGCGCGGTATCGGGCACCAGCAACGCATCGGCGTCCGGATGGTTGTTATCGGTTGCAAACCTGATGACCGTCTCTCGCTCCAGTGTGCCGACTTCTGCGGCGGTGACAATGCCGTGGCTGGTCATGCGTACGACGTCGATATCAAAATGCTCCAGAAATGCCGTAAACAGCAGAGCAACATTCTCCGGGTAGGTGGCTGCAATGGCGACGCGTTTTGCATTGATGGCGGCAATTGCCCGTGCAAACCCCATGGCCGTGGTGGATGCGGGCACGTGGAGCTGGTTTTCCAGTGTTTCGATCTGTTCCCGGATGCCGTCGATGCCCCGAACAAAGCTGGCGCTGGTGGATGTCCACAGCACGGCTTCCAGGTTTTTGTCTGCAAGATGCCGGGCGCCTTCAATCAGGCGTCCAGGGCTCCCCATCTCCCTCAGGGCCTCTACCGTGTGGGCATCTTCATCGAACTCTGTATGAACCACAATCACGTCCGCTACCGGTTTGTACATCCTGGCGAGTCTGGGATAGTCATCTTCGGCGGCATGGCCAGGGTAGAGAAAACCCATTCGGGGTGTTGTGCTGCTCATTGCGACTCAACCGTTTTGGACCATATCAGTGGAGTACAGTGTAGTGCGGTTTCTCCCCTCCTGCTTTAACAAAGGCCAGCCGATTACCGCGCAGACCGGGATGAAAATGATGTCTGTAATGTTTTATATGGTAAGCAAATAAACCACCACACACGCCAGCAAGGCGGATGTGCCCTGCCAGAAGGCAACAGGATTGCGCTCCAGCAAAGGCGGGCGGGTTTTGTTAAGGAATTTCTGGTTGGGGTGGCGGAGGTCGAATGTAAACTCGGACAGTTCCCGGTAACGCCTGTCCGGGTTCGGATGCACGGCTTTTCTGATGGTTTCATCAATCCAGGCCGGGATTTCCCGGTCGTCATCCAGCACCGACGTGTATTTGAGCCTGCGCATGGCAGAGGCCGTTCGGTTTTTGGCGACCTGGTTGCCGTAGGGAAATCTGCCCGACAGCATGTGATGGGTCAGCACTCCCAGCGAGTAGAGGTCCGAACAGGTGGTGCCGGGCTCTCCCAGGAAGTATTCCGGAGCCATGTAGAGGGCTGTTCCGGGGATTTCATTAGGTTCCAGAGTGGTCGCTTCCACGATTCCTGCCACCCTGGCCGAGCCGAAATCGATGATTTTCACCGTACCGTTGTCGTCAATCATGATGTTGTCGGGCCGGATATCCTGGTGGAGAATTTCCATACGGTGGAGGGCATACAGCCCCCTGGCAATCTGGACCACTATGCCGCGCACGGTTTCCAGGTCGGGTTCCGGGTTATCAATAAGCCACTGCTTCAGGGTCTGGCCCTGGATGTACTCGGTCACGGTGTACAGGTAATTCCTGGGCCTGTCCTGTAGCCCGGCCTTGAGTACATGGGCGCTATTGACCCTCCTGGCAATCCACTCTTCCATCAGGAATCGTTCCAGGTATCCCGGGTCACCCCTCAGGTCGATAGAGGGGGTTTTCAGAACCACCCGGGTTCCGGTTTCATTCTCAACGGCCAGGTAGACGTGGCTGCGGCTGGTGGCGTGTATTTCCCGGAGTATGGTGTAGCCATCGAAGGTTTGCCGCGGTTCCAGGATCGGTGGGAAGGGCAGTTCCTCCATCTGCTGCTGAATTTCTCCGGATCGCTTTTCGGGCAACTGATCCACACGAACAATCTGGATGCTGAGGTTGTCATCACTGCCGTTGTTAATAGCGGCTTCGATGATGGCCCTTGCGGCAGCATCCAGGTTTTCCCGGTGCTGGTGAATGGTGCCGATAAGCTGCTCGGCATTGATGTGTTCGTAGACACCATCGGTTGCCAGGACGAACATATCGCCGTTTCGCAGGGGTAGTGACTGATGGTCAATCTCCAGCAGCGAATCCACACCCAGTGCACGGCTCAGATAGTTTTCGTCCTTTGAAACCCACAACCGGTGGTCATTGGTGAGCTGTTCCAGAGCGCTATTGCGCAGGCGGTAGATACGGGTGTCGCCCACGTGGAAGAGATAGGCCGTAGACGCCTTGATAACCAGGGCGCTCAGGGTACAGACATACCCTCTGTCCGTGTCATAGCGACAGGGGCTGTTTCGCGTCTGGGTATACAGCCAGGAATTGGTGGCGGTCAGCACCCGCTCGGCGGATTTGCGCACCGACCAGGCCTCGGACGTGCAGAAATAGTCATCCAGGAAGCTTTTTACCGCGGTTTCGCTGGCGATATGGCTGACGTCGCTGCTGCTGATGCCGTCAGCCATGGCAAAGGCCATGCCCTTCATGCCAAGGCGTGGCCCGGCGGGCATGGTGCAGCCATGAAAATCCTGATTGGACGGCTTGCGGCCCTTATCGGAATGTTGTCCGGTGGAGACTTTCAGGTAGCGGTTCATTGCAACGTCCGGAAGCCCGGGCACCTCTGGCGCCTGGGCCCCGGGCTCCACGATATCAGGCCGGTACACGTTCGGCCGGGGCGCGGGCAACGGCGTTGTGCTTGGGTGCGGTGCGGATGTGGGTGGTATAGAGAGTCAGGCCGGTAAAGGCGATACCACCGACCAGGTTGCCCAGCACGGTGGGGATTTCGTTCCAGATCATGTAATCCATAATCGAGAATTCACCCCCGACAATGATTCCGAAGGGGAACAGGAACATGTTTACAATGGAGTGTTCGAAACCCATGAAGAAGAACAGCATGATCGGCATCCACATGGCCAGGACCTTGCCACCCACGGTAGTGGAAATCATGGCACCCACCACACCCATGGACACCATCCAGTTGCACAGCATGCCGCGAATGAAAATGGTGAACCAGCCAGCGGCTCCCCATTCGGCATATCCGAGGGTGCGATCCTTGCCAATACTGGCAATCCTGTCGGCGACAGCCCCCGGCTCAGCATTGAAGCCGTAGGTAAAAATAAAGGCCATCATGAAGGCAACCAGCAATGCGCCGGCAAAGTTACCGACAAAAACCAGCCCCCAGTTTCTCAGGATGGTATTTACAGAAACCCCGGGACGTCTGTCCAGCAGGGCGAGAGGGGTCAGCATGAAGACACCGGTCAGAAGGTCAAAGCCCATCAGGTACAGCATGCAGAAACCGCCCACACAAAGCCTGAAAGTCAGGTTTGTGAGGACGCCGTTGTCCGGGTAGTGTTCGATGTTCCGGGCCTGACATGGCCCGACAATCGCTGGTTAATGTCGACTGTTCCAACGCAATACCCGTGCCTGAATACGCGTGTTGTCGAAAAGTCATTTAATATCATGATGGTAAGGGCACTTTGCTGATGAATGGGTATGCCGCTGCGGATACAGAGGCGCGTTTGCACAAGCAGGTGTGGTTCAATTTGGTGCACGCCGAAGGGCTGTGCCCCGTAAACGAACCCGTTATTCACAGGTCAGGGAAGCGGATCAAAAAATGCTAAACGGAATCTGGCTGGGTTTTTTCCTGGTGGCCTTTGTGTCGGCGCTCTGGCAATGGCTGGGTATGGGCGACACGGAGGTGTTCAGCCGCCTGGTTGCAGCCATGTTCGATATGGCCGAGCTGAGCGTGGAAATCATACTGGTGCTGGTGGGCACCATGACCCTGTGGCTGGGTTTTCTCGCCATCGCGGAGAAGGCCGGCCTGATACAACTGATGGCAAGGGTGCTTGACCCCCTGTTTCGCCGGCTGATGCCGGAAGTGCCCAGCGGCCATCCGGCGCAGGGACATATCACCATGAACTTCGCTGCCAATATCCTGGGGCTGGATAACGCCGCTACGCCCATTGGTATCAAGGCCATGCACTCGCTGCAGGAACTGAATCCGAGCCGGGATACGGCCAGTAACGCACAGATCCTGTTTCTGGTTCTCAATACGTCGTCACTTACATTGCTGCCGGTGACCATCTTCATGTACCGCGCACAACAGGGGGCGGCAGAGCCCACTGCGGTATTCCTGCCCATTCTGCTGGCAACGACCGCGTCCAGTCTGGTGGGCCTGCTGAGCGTGGCCCTGATGCAGCGGCTGAAACTCTGGCATCCGGTAGTGCTGGCCTATCTCGTTGCTGGTGCCGCGGCATTGGGATTGTTGCTGGCGACACTGGCAGGGATGTCGGCGCAGGCCCTGGCAGCCACCTCAACGCTGGTGGGCAATCTCACACTGTTCGGCATTGTGATCAGCTTCCTGCTGATCGGTGCCCTGCGGAAAGTGAATGTTTACGATACGTTTATCGAGGGGGCCAAGGAGGGTTTCAGTTTCACCATCTCATTGTTGCCGTTCCTGGTGGCAATGCTAGTGGCGATCGGCGTTCTTCGGGCCAGTGGGGTTCTGGATGCAGCCCTTGGCGGTGTGCGCTGGGTGATAGAGGGGCTGGGATGGGATACCGGGTTTATCGAGGCCCTGCCTACTGCCTTTATGAAGCCTCTGTCCGGCAGCGGTGCCAGGGCCATGATGATCGAGACCATGGATACCTTCGGGGTGGACAGTTTTCCTGCCTTACTGGCGGCCACCATGCAAGGCAGCACTGAAACCACCTTCTATGTGCTGGCGGTCTATTTCGGTGCTGTCGGCATCCGCAAAATCCGCCATGGCCTGGGCTGCGCCCTGCTGGCGGATTTTGCGGGTATGCTGACGGCTATTCTTGTGTGCTACTGGTTCTTTGGCTAGTGTCCAGCACAGTACCCATTCTGGTCTGCCCCAGGGACGGGTCGAAGTCTGTTCCGTGCCAGGCCGGATGACCGGCGATCATCACCAGAGGCACGACGCCGTCGGTGCGGTTGACCAGTTGCTCGTGCCGGAACTCCTCCCGGTACTGGCGTTTTACGGTGTTGTTGTGGTCCATGCGCCGAAGCGCCGACGGGTTGACCAGGATCAGATCGGCCTGGTCGCCTACCTCGATGCGACCTCCCTTTACACCAAATACCCGGGCGGGGTCCCGGGTAAGGCGGCGGACCATGTAGGCCACATCCGTATCACCACCGTCTGACGCCAGTTTCAGTGCCCGCAGGTTGCCATCGTAGAATGCCATGTTGGACAGATGGGCACCGCTGTCATTGAAGCCCGGCAGTAGCTGATGGTCCATCAACAGGTTGCGCACCACGCGCTCGTCGCGGTTGGCCGAGACGGTGTACCAGCTCAGGTCGCGGTCGAACGCCCGCAGCATGGCCAGCACGAAGTCGCCTTCATCTTTCACCCGGGCAAAGTGTTCATTCAGCAGGGCCTGTTCGGCAGCACTGGTTTCAAGACGCTTTCCTGCATTGAAGGCCCTGACGCGGGCAAAGACATCGGCAAAGGTTTTGCCCTCCCAGTCTTTCAGGGGGCAGACATCGATGGTCATATCTCCGGGGCTTCGGTTAAACGCATAATCTTCAAGCCGAACCAGGCGTTTCAGGCGTTTGAGTCCAAAGCCGGTCTTGCCGCTCATCCACATAGCCTTGAATTGCCTGATGTAGTCGGGATCATTGAGGATTTTCAGCCTGCCTTCACGATCCTCAAGCTCGGTTTCATTGAGAATGCGCAGCTCTTCGATCTCTTCCGACAGTGGCGTTACCGCGCCATCGGACCATACCTTGAAGGGTGCCGCCAGTGCCTGCAGGTGGAAGTCCCCCTTCATCAGGCGGGAATTGAGTACCCTGGCCAGCAGGCGTGCAAGGCGCACAATCTTGCGGTTGCTGTGCACATCGAGGGCGGCCACCACAGTGGTCTTCAGGGGCTTGCCATGGAGCCGGCCACAACTGAGCAGGAAGGTCTTTATGGTTCCGATGGTGCTGTCTTTTGGTGGCGTAGCCTGCCAGACCCCGCCCTTGCGTCGAACCACATCCGTCAGCCGTTTGATTTCCGGGTACCTGGCGAACTGGGTGGGTATGGTCTTGCGGGTGTTGGGCTGGTTGGCCAGGTAGTGAAACGGCAGGGCGTCGGTGGAAAAGCCCGCGTAGCCGTCATCCAGTGCCTGTTCCAGCAGGGATTCCATTGCCCGGAGTTCGTCCTCCGTGGGATCCCGGGAGATGCTCGCTTCGAATCCCATCACTTCGATGCGCAGCATGGAGTGGGGAACCAGGGTGACCAGATTGGGGCCAAGGCTGAGCCTGTTCAGGTGCTGGATGTATTCCTTCGGATTCTGCCAGTCCACACGGTCGGCGGTGGCCCGGAGCACATCCTTGGGAATGTTTTCAACGCGGGCGTAGCAGTCCACGATCGGGTCTGCGCCGTTTTTACGCTGGGAGCCGAAAGCCAGTCCGAGGCTGCAATTGGCGATCACGACCGTGGTGGTACCGTGACGGACCGATTCCGGCAGGCCGGGGGCAACCTCCAGTTCCAGGTCGTAATGGGTGTGGATATCAAAGAGCCCCGGCATTGCCCAGCAATCGCTGCCATCAATGATTTTGCGCGCTTTCTGCGGGTCGAGACTGGCACCCCGCGCGGCCACTTTTCCATCGCTGATTGCAATATCTTCGTAAACGGGCAGTTCGCCGCTGCCATCGAAGACCTTGGCGCCCTGGACCAGATAGTCCCAGGCAATATTGGTTGTTCCATCACTCATGGGTGTTTTACCTGTTCTTGTTCTGATTCTTGAAGTAGGCCGCCAGGAATTTTCGGCGCTGCCAGGGCGTAATCGACCCTGTGGAAATAATAGTTGAAATCCCGGAACATGGCGTGAGGTCAGGGGCTTGTCTTGGTCGTGTCCCCGGCCGGGTTAGCGGGGTCATCCCGGTGCCAGCCCGGCACCAATCCGTATTGATGCCGATTCAGAGGGCCAGCAGAACCACAAGCGCCGTCAGCGCAGAGAGGATGCCGAGAATCACCAGGAGCGGCTTCCAGGGAAATACCGGTCTGGCTTCAGCCTGCAGTTCGGTTTCAAGGTAGTCACGAAGCAGCTTTGCATTGCGGGCGTTGGCTTTCCAGGCGAAATCGAAGGCATCTCCGAAGACGGGAACAAGGCCACCGAAAAAGTCGATCGCCATATTCCGGATCATCTGCCTTTTAACACTTGCACTGGCACCGGCCCGATGCGCCTCCAGAAGCACGTAGGAGGACATCACCAGGCCGGCAAAATCACCAAGCACTGGAACCAGGCCGATGATCGGCTCAAGGCCTATCCGGAATCGGGTAAACGGGATGGCAATGGCGTTGTCAGCCATCCGGCTGAACCGGTCCAGGCGTGCCAGTGCTGCCTGTTGGGCTTCGCGGCTTGCCGGTGTTGCCATAGCGGCTTTCCTGTCAGTCCCAGGACTTGTTCTTGAGCCGGTAGAATTCTTCCACAACGGCGTCCATGGCGTGGGCATCGTAGTCCCGCAGGCCGCTGACCACCAGTTTCTTGGAGACTTCACCAGCGGTCTTGCCGTCGGATATCAGTCGGTAGTCCAGTGAAACATTGCCCCGCTTTCCTTCCGGCTTCAGCTCGGCATTGTACAGCTCAAGCGCAGGGGAGGGGGCATCCAGGGTGTTCATGGTGAGGCTCATGCTTTGATACATGATCATCGGCCGGTCCGGGTTGAACATCACCCCCTCACTTTCCATCAATGGCTTGAGGGTATGGGGGAAGTTCTTGCCCGAGGCGGCGACATAACAGCGGATAAAGTTCTCTATAACCGTTTTGTCATGGGTGCTTTCGCCGCTCCGCTCGACCTCGATATAGACCTTACCCTTGTCGTCATAGACCCGGATCAGGCCATCGCTGTCTTCCCGGAACTCCAGTGGAACCTTCTCGCCGAGCAGGCTGCGAAAATGGAACGTCATGTTGCGGGACAGGCCGAAGTGAGACACCAGCAAGGCAAAAAGCAGGTCCCCGGGAACACAGAACCGCCGGGCGTCGGGGTTGTGAATGGGGTTGAAATCCCCTGCCACTTCCTTGGCAAAGCGGCTGGCCTGGATGGCGCTGATCAGCACGTGTCCGTCCTGGATTGAGTGGTAGCGTTCGAGAAACATGCGGTGCCTTTTCGTTTTCGCAAATATGGATGGGTACGATAGTGGCCTTAAAAGCCCTCTGCAGCAAGATGCAACGAAACCAATGTCTAAGGCAAACGTGAAAAAAACTGCGGGAAATCGCCTGCTGGAAACACACCTGGTGTTGGCTACACTATCCCCACAACCGGTTAACGGGCAATCAACGGAGTTGTAACATGGATTTTGGTGCTGGATTCATCACCGAGCGCATCCGGACCTCAGGTGCCGAAATCAACCTCGTCCACGGTGGCAACGGACCACCCCTGCTATTACTCCACGGCTACCCCCAGACCCACGTGATGTGGCACCGGGTAGCACCAGACCTGGCCAGGGACTTCCACGTGATCTGCCCGGACCTGCGGGGATACGGGGACAGCTCGCGGCCGCCAACCGATGACAGCCACAGCGCCTATTCCAAGCGGGCAATGGCCCAGGACATGGTGGAAGTGATGACGCATCTGGGCTATCAGCAGTTTTCGGTGGCCGGTCATGACCGGGGCGCACGGGTAGCGCACCGCATGGCGCTTGATCATCCGCAGCGGGTGGCTCGCGCCTGTGTGATGGATATTGCGCCGACCCTGCACATGTTCCGGCACACCGACCAGAATTTTGCCACCGGTTACTACCACTGGTTCTTCCTGATTCAGCCGGGTGGTTTGCCCGAGCACATGATTGGGGCCGATCCCGATTATTTCCTGATGGAAAAGCTCCGTCGCTGGAGCGGGCCGGATGCACATTTTGATCCGGATGCCGTTGCGGAATACCGGCGCTGTTTCCGTGACCCCGGGGTAATACACGCTTCCTGCGAGGATTACCGTGCTGCCGCCACGATCGACCTTGACCACGACGCCCATGACCGAAACCGCCGGATAGAGTGCCCGCTGCTGGTGCTGTGGGGCAGCAAGGGCTTTGTAAACCGTACCTACGATGTCTTGGCGGTTTGGCGCGGTTATGCTGACAGGGTCGAGGGCAGGATACTGGATTGCGGGCATTTTCTGCCCGAGGAGAGTCCTGCTGAAGTAATCGCGGAGTTACGGCGTTTCTGCACTAGCTAACTGAGGGATTTCCAGCCCTGGCTGCGCCTTTCAGGCTATCGAGGCGGCGAGGTTTGGCAATGCAGAAGCCCTGGCCATAATCGACCTGGATCTCCTTCAGCAGTTCCAGGGTTTCCATGTCTTCGACATATTCGGCAATGGCCTTGATGTCGAGGAAGTGACAGAGCTCTGTGATGGACCTCACCAGTGCGTAGTTGGTCAGGTTGGTCGCCATGTTACGGACGAACACACCATCCACCTTCACGTAATCAACCGGTAGTTTCTGAAGGTAGGCATAGGAGGAGAGGCCGGTGCCGAAATCATCGAGTGCGAAACGACACCCCAGGCGTTTCATCTCCTTCATGAAATCCGCGGCATAGTGAAGGTTGCTGACGGCCGACGTTTCGGTGACTTCAAAGCAAAGTTTGTCTGTCAGGCTTCGGTGTTGCTTCAGACGGGCTTCCAGTTCCAGGAGAAAGGCATCGTCACTCAGCGATGCACCGGAGAGATTGACGTTGAGAGTGTTAATGTTGGCAATGGTGTGTGGATTACGCTCCATCCAGCCCAATGCTTCATCGACAACCCATAGATCGACCCGGGAACTGCGGCGGAACTGCTCTGCTGCTTCAATGTAGTTTTGCGGTGAGATTTCCTGGCCAGATGAATCCTGCAGGCCCAACAGCAGCTCGTAAATTTCTCCCTCCTTGCCTCCGCCGAGAGGGATGATTTTCTGGGCTCTCAGATAAAGGCTGCCATCACGAATGCTGCGATCTATCTCGGGTACCCATTGGGGGCCGGTTGTCGCTGTCTCGCTGGCCTGGGTCCTCACCATCTCGACGCTGTCGCCGCCTCGGCGCTTGGCAGCTTTGAGAGCCAGGTTGGCCTGGTTGATCAATGAGCCGGCATTAAGCGATGTGTCATCAAATGGGCAGACACTGGCACTCAGGGTGGCGGAGAGTTCCGCCTCACCGACTGCGTGGGATGTCTTTCTGAACTCCGTTCTGAGTCGCTCCGTGAAGTCCAGAGCTTCCTCGACGGGCATATTGCTGGCGAGCAGGGCAAACTCATTGCCGCCCAGGCGGCCAATATAGCATTCCCCGTGGTGCCGTTTGCCATGCTCCTGCAACAGTTGCGCAAAATACCTCAGCAGTTCATCGCCGGTGTGGGTTCCGTAGGTGGTGTTGATGATGTTGAATTCATCAATGTCGAAAACCATCAGGCTATGGCGATCCGGTGAGTCAGCCAGGGTAGCAAGCACCTGTGCAAGCTGTTTTTCGAAGTCGTGGCGGTGCAGGCAGCCGGTCAGCGCATCGTGGGTAGCTTCAAAATTCAGTTTCTTGTAAACACTCTGCACAATGTCGAACAGACTCTGGTCAACGAAGGGGATTTCACCCTGACTGATCAACCAGGCGTCACCACTGGCCAGCTTGTCGATGAACTCGCCATAATCGTAGCTGGCTTCACCCAGTCCCTGGGGCGAAAGAAAGACGAACCGGAACACATCGGGGCCGCCCCACACCAACCGCATGCGCCGCTTCTCGCCGTTTTCCAGGGCTATTTCCACCCAGTCGCCGACGTCGATCTCCCGGGCCCGCCTTGCCCATCGGCTGTCTGCCTGCACCGGGCTGACATCTTCCTCCGGCATGTCGGTATTGATGGGGTACGATGGCAGCACGTCGGATTCAACTGCCTGGTGCTGATGTAGCTCTCTGGAAAGCCGCGCCACGACAGTCCGAACCGAGGAGACATCGCCTACGGTTCTAAGCTCACGGTCAATGAGCTGGACCAGTGCGTCGCTCTCGAGTTCTTTTTCGAAGGCAAGATCCTTGTCTGCCTCGCCTCCTGACAGCCACAGCCGGATCTGGTCGACGATATTGATGAAGCTGGTGGCGGTCTGGCTTTCCGGACCCTCGCGCAGCACAGCGAGCACGATCAACTGCTCCCAGCCCGCCTCCAGCAATTCAAGCACCACGCCGGGAACCGGTTTTCCGGCCAGCAACATGTTCAGGCGACGTTGCACGCCAAGTCGGGTCTGGCGCAGGCGCTCCTTGCCTTCCAGGGTTTTTGCGATGCGCTCCGAGTTGCGTTGAAAGGACTGTTCCTGACGTTCCACAAGTTTTCGCAGTTTCGTGCCAACGGATCGATAAAGCGACTCGTCCCGCTCGTCGGCCTGAATGAGCTCATCAATGATAGCGGTTACGGTTTTTTCCAGATTGCGACTGGAACTCCGCTCGGCCACGCATAAGCGCATAAGGTCGTTGATAATGGTGCGGGCGGGGTGATTTTCCTGATCGAGGAATTCTGATGTTTCGAGTAACACCTCGAATACAGGAAGCCTTAACTGTTCAAGCTGGTCCCGCAATGTTCCATTCAAACCCGGCTCGTGCTCCAACGGCTCAAAGAGACGATCGACAAGCTTTACTTTCTCCCAGGTGCCCTGGTCCAGAGCCTGTTCCAGCTCGGGATTGGATGACGCCAGACGTCGCATGGCGGCTGCCATACTGGGGCCCGGCCCGGAAAGCGCTTCACGCAGGTCTTCTTTGTGCGGACGCAACTCGGCCGCCAGTCTGGGGTCGGAACGGGGCCAGGTATCCGGGGCTGAACCGTCATTTTCCTGCAGTCCCATCAGTCTCAGGATTGAGCGGCCCGGAGCCCGCGCAGGATCATGGTCTGTCTGTTGCGGGGCTGGCGTGTCACCGTCCTGATCTGATCTCGGGGTGTCGTGAGGTTCTTCTGCCTCTCTGGCTTTCCAGCTGGCAGGCATACTGGTCAGATCAATGGCTCGCAACCCTCCGGTGGACAGGTCACGGTTCAGCGCCTGGGCTGCTTTCGGCCAGATATCCGTCAGTACCGCTTCAAACGCCAGATACAACACGCGCCGGTGGGGACGGGCTATGCCCAATCGGTCAATGGTGAACTGCAGGCAGGTACAGAGCGCCAGGGGGGCCAGTGGGTTGGTGCGGTCGTTGATGTCGGCGCGGAAAAGCTGGTTCAGCATCTGGTTGAGCGTAAACAGTGTATTGGCGTGTTCACTGGTGAGCGCAGTCGCCACCATCTGAAGCTCCAGCCAGTCTTCGAACACATGTTGGTCCACGACCCTGAGTTCGCCCGCGGGTTCTCCTCCCGGGCCGGGGTTGAGCTGGTGTTCAAACGCCCGGAATTGCAACGTGAAATCCCGGTGTATCTGTTCCTGCCGGCTGCTGAAAATAAAACGCATGTCCTTGAGGCGGGTAATTTCCCGAATTTCCGCCGCGTTTTCCAGTTCGTCACTGATGCGGTCGCAGGCGTGTGCGATAAATTCCGTGACCAGTGTGTCCAGTAGCCGGCGGGTGTGCCTCAGGTACACGTCGCGCAGGGGCACAAGCATATCCGGGGCTTCGCTAGCAAATTGGCCCTCTGTTACGGCTTTACGAAGACTTGCAATGCCAGACGTTGACGGATCACAGGTCAGTCGCAGATATCCTGTATCCAGCGGTTCCGTTGTGCCGGTCAGCCGGGTGACAGCTCCGCCATTGAACAGGAACAGCGACGCGGGCGTGTCTCTGGACCGGGAAAGGTGATCGCTCATGGCCGGTGATGTCAGATCAGCCAGGGTAAAAGCAAGGGTGTCGGCGTTACCCGTTGCCGCCTTGATGAAACAGGCGCAGGGAGAATGTCCGCGGGTCACTATCAGTGCTCGCCGGCTGCAACCGGTCTGTGTTGTGGAATCGACTGTCATTTGCTCTTCCCTGTCTCTACCAGCTTTATTGATGCATTGAACCTGTGTTCATAGTTTACATGTTCACACGGTAAACGTAGATCAGATCCTGGTAAAAAGCTGCCAACCCCGGCGCATTATGTCATCTTCTTGCTCCCCGCGACGCCGAAGGGTTTTTGATCTGTATCATGAATCAGGATGCGGATACGTTTTGTCACTGAAATTTTGCGCCAGAACCGTAATGATGGTCGTATTGGCAAAAGTGCTCAAAGTAATTAGCCTTAAATACCAGAATAACGACCCATCGCTGTGAGGATAGAAGAATGCCAGCCATACCAGGCCCCGGAGTTCCAGCTCCCCTGAGATCCGTCAAACGTATTGCCCAAGGTCTGTTGCTGCTGGCTTTGATGCCAGCGGCCGTTGCTGAGGAGAAGCTGTACTTCTTCACCGAGAACTATCCCCCCTACAATAGCTCCACCACTGGCCAAGGTTTTGCTCACAATGCTGATGATATTGCCGGCATCTGCACCGATATGGTGAAACAGATGATGGAACGGGTGGACTATGAGTACATCATGAAGATGCGGGACTGGAGCCGGGCTTACCAGTGGGTCCAGGGGCGGGAAAACCATGGTCTGTTCTGCACAGCCAGAACGGATGAGCGGGAGGATCAGTTCCAGTGGGTGGGGCCGCTTGCGCCCATCAAGTGGACACTGTTCGCCGCACCGGACTCGGATATTGAACTCGACTCCCTCGAGGATGCCAAGCAGTACAAAATTGCCGGGTACAAAGGCGATGTCATGTCGGATTACCTGGTGAGTGAAGGTTTTGACGTCATTATGAGTGTATCTGGCGAACAGAATCCACGCAGGCTGGCACTGGGGCAGGCTGATCTCTGGGTGACCGACGGGCTGGTGGGCCCGCTGGTGGCTGAGGAAGAACATGACATCACCGGCCTGAAGCCGGTTCTGGTCTTCCGGGAAACACCGATGTACCTGGCGGTCAGCACAGAAACCGACCCCGACATCGTGGAAGATCTCCAGCAAGGGCTGGATGAGGCCCGTGACAGTGGCGACCTGGACGGGATTATCAGTCGCTACCAGCCCTGAGGCCGGCAGGGTAACAAATACTTAATCGGCCAAAGCGGGTTCTGTTCAGCAGGTCTTCCGGGCTTGTGCTAGCTTTTAACGTGTTTCCCGATAAAAGCGGTGGCGTTAATGAGCAATCCCAAGCATACCCTTTTCTGGATGACCCTGTTCCTGTCAGTGGTGGTCGTGGTTTGTGCCCTGATCTACAAGCCACTGCAGGAAGCGTTCATGGCGAACTGGGTGTTCAACCTGCTGATCGTATGTGTGCTGCTGATCGGTATTGCCATCACTTATCGCCAGGTGTTTGTGCTGTTCCCGGAACTGCGCTGGGTTGCGCAGTTCCGTACCGGACATGCCGGGCTCTCGGTGCTGCAGGAGCCACGGTTACTCAAACCACTGGCTCGCCAGCTTGACGACGATTCCAAGCGTGATCGTTTCTCCCTGTCTACCATGTCGCTGCGCACCGTGCTGGACGCCATTCACAGCCGGATGGACGAACAGCGCGAAATTACCCGCTATTTCATCAGCCTGCTTATTTTCCTGGGCCTGCTGGGAACCTTCTGGGGGCTGCTCGGCACCATCAACTCGGTGGGTGAGGTCATCGTCAATCTGGATATGGGGCAGGAGGACTTCGGTGAGGTGTTTGCCGGGCTTCAGTCGGGGCTGCTTAAACCCCTGGAAGGAATGGGGACGGCCTTCAGTTCGTCCCTGCTGGGGCTTGGTGGCTCCCTTGTGCTTGGCTTTCTGGACATTCAGGCGGGGCATGCCCAGAACCGTTTTTACGACGGCCTGGAGGAGTGGCTGACCGGCGTAACTAATCTGGTGGACCGGGTTGAAGATGCACCCGAATAACAGGGCGGCGCCATGATCGGTTCCAGACGTCGCACCCGCACCACCATCAATGTATGGCCAGGCTACGTGGATGCCCTGTCGGCATTGTTGATGCTGATTATCTTCATGTTGCTGATCTATGTGGTCAGCCAGCTCTACCTCTCGCAGACCCTGTCAGATCGCGATTCGGAACTGGCCAGGCTCAACAGCCGGCTGGAGGAGATTTCCCGGCTTCTGGCACTGGAGCAGGATCAGACCGCTGCGCTTGAAGAAGAAATGGCGGACGTGCAGAGCAGCTACAGTGAAAGTCTTGCGCTGAATGACGAGCTTCGGGAAGAACTTGATGAGAAGGAAGAGCAACGGCTGGCGCAGCAATATAATGCAGAGGCCCAGGCCCTTCGCGTCGAGGATTTGCAGCAGGCTGTGTCCAGCGCTGAGGCGAAACTGGAAGACGAAGAAAAGCTGACCGATACCCAGCGCGCGATCATTCAGCAGTTGTCGAATCAGATTTCAGCCCTGCAGGACCAGTTGAGCCGCATTACAGCTGCATTGCGACTGCAGGAAGACCTCACCGCCGAAAAGGAAGCAGAACTGGAAGAGGTGGGAAAGCGGCTGAATACGTTGCTGGCGGAACGGGTCAACGAACTGGAACGTTACCAGTCCGAATTTTTTGGCCGGTTACGGGATATTCTCCAGGATAACGAGAACATCCGCATTGTCGGTGATCGCTTCCTGTTTCCCTCTGAACTGCTTTTTGCCTCTGGTTCGGCCAGCCTGGGTGAGCAGGGAGAGCAGGAATTGGATAAGCTGGCAGGGGTACTGCTGGATGTTGCCTCTGCCATTCCTGATGATATTGAGTGGATTCTGCGTGTTGATGGCCACACCGACCGTATTCCCATCAATACCGAGGAGTTTCCCTCAAACTGGGAACTCTCCACTGCCAGGGCGGTTGCCGTGGTGCGTTACCTGGCATCGGAAGGCGTGCCCCAGACCCGCATGGTAGCCGCCGGGTTCGGTGAGTTCTTCCCGGTGGACGAAGGCAGTTCCCCGGACGCGTTACAGAGGAACCGCCGTATCGAATTCAAGCTCACCGACCGGTAGAAAACTCAGCCGGCTCGACCGAAAACCCGCTCGAAAAAGCCTGCCTCCCGTACATCCGGAACCGGCAGGTCACCATTGCTTTCCAGCGCCTTGCGCCAGAATCGTTCGGGGTCATCCAGGTGCGCCACTTTTTTGCGCTCGTCCTGGCTGTAGGAGTTATGGTCACCACCAATGCCCAGTTCCATCAGTTCCTGGCACCAGAGGTAGAGCGCGCAGCGGATTACCCGGAGCAGTTTGCAGTAGCTGTCTCTGCTGACAGTGATTGCCAGTTCCGCAGTGAGATTGATCTGGGACTGCAATGTGGCCATTTCTTCCTGGTTGAAGACGATACGGTTACCGGTACCCTTCTTGCAGCTGAGGCAGGTTTTCTCCAGGGACTTGATGCCTTCCGGCATATCCCGGTGCCCGAAGTCCTGCTTCTGCTGGTCGTCGACCGGTGCCGGAATCCAGCCGTACTGGGGCGAACGGGCAACGATGTGGCCGGGTACATCACGTCGGTAAGGAGGTAGTGCCGAGGGGTCGCCGTAGCCGTCGAATTCCGTTCGCATCCAGGCGGCCATGGTTCGCTGGCGAAGCATCATGGCCAGAGTGATGGCAGAAGGCATGATTTCTTCAAGTAGCTCACTGCCGTCCTGAAGCCGTTCGTCAAGGTGTTCAACCGCTGCTGACATCGTTATTCTCCCTTCACCACGAGCAGGAGCCGGAGTGATGCCCCCTGCCTGTTTGTTGTTTTTGTCATCAATTCCCGACAGCACAGCGCCGGAACCGTTGATTAAAAACTAGGCGCTATCGGGACTTTCTTCCGTTGTAGAAAAGTAGCCCCTTTGTTACTGGAAGTAATGGGGCGTTGACGGGTATCCTCTTACGCCTTTGCATTCGCGAACTTACCTGCCGGGATCCGGAACTGACCATGTCTGAACTGGCGTTTTACCAGTATGTGCTGATTGGGCTGATCTTTGTGTGGAGCGGTTTTGTCCGTTCCGGCCTGGGATTTGGCGGGGCGGTCCTGTCATTGCCGTTCCTGCTGCTGGTTCTGGATGAACCGCTGGTTTTCCTGCCCATCATCGCCGTACATCTGCTGGTGTTCTCGTCACTCACCATCTGGATGAACAACCGAAAATCGGCAAGAACGGATGACCAGGGGCGGACATCCGCCGGCACGGTGGATTGGAACTACCTGTGGCGGATTCTCGCCATCATGATCGTGCCCAAGCTGATTGGTGTATTCGGTCTTATTACCCTGCCGTCGAATGTCATGAGCTCCATCATCTTTGTCATCGTGGCGCTGTACTCGGTCTCCTATATTATCGACAGGCCCTTTCGCAGCGGCAGCACCGCTGTTGACACGGTTTTCCTGATGGTTGGCGGATATGTCAGCGGTACCTCGCTTATCGGGGCGCCACTGATTATTGCCGTGGCTGCTCAACATCTGCCGAAGGAAAAGTTGCGGGATACGCTCTTTGCGCTCTGGTTCATTCTCGTGGTCATCAAAATGGCGGCCTTTATCTGGGTCGGGGTTGACCTGCAGTTGATTCACCACCTCTGGCTGCTGCCCTGTGCCGCAGTGGGCCACGTGATTGGCCTTTATATCCACGACCGTATGCTGAGGGCGGAGACACCGGTATTTTTCCGGGTACTTGGCGTGGTGCTGCTGATCGTGAGCAGCATCGGAATGATAAAGGTGATGCTCCCGGGTTAGCCGAGTGTGGCAGATTAAACCTTCACCATGTTCATGGCAGGTTCCCGGTTTCTGATTTACACCTGTGTACGGCGGTTAACGTGTGCTGGCACAGGGAGCAATGGAATGTCATGGTCTACTGGTTAATGGCGAACCCTGATGCAGGGGAGCGAGGCAGTGGCGGTGCGGATTTCTGGCGTGAGCATCTGGAAGCTGCCGGCATTTCCGGTATCCGGGACTGCAGCCTTGATGATACTGCCTGGACAAGCGAGATCGATGCCCGCGACGTGGTGCTGGCGGCTGGTGGGGATGGTTCGGTGAATGCAGCGGCGGGATTCTGTGTCGAATCCGGTGCCACCCTGGCGGTGCTCCCATCCGGTACGGCGAATGATTTCGCCCGTAATCTCGGGCTTCCGGAAGATCCCCGGCAGATCTGTGATCTGGTGTCCGCCGGCAGGACTCATAGGGTCGATGTTGCCGTTGCCAGGCAAGGGATGTTTCTGAACGTTGCCCATATTGGCCTGGGCACGCTACCTGTGAGGAAATCCTCCGGGGAAACCAAACGTTTTCTCGGTCGTTTCAGTTATGGGGTGGCGCTATTGCAGAAGCTGGCCGATTACCGCGGGTTCCGCGGAATTATTGAAACCGACAAGGGCAAGGTGGCCGGCCGCTGGCTGACCATAGCTGTGTCCTCAGGGGCCTTTTTTGGCGGCGGTAATGAGATTCCCCAGGCCTCGGCAGCTGACGGGCAGCTGGACGTGATTGCCGTGCGCCCCCGATCATTGCTCCAGCTATTGCTGACGTTTCTCACGGTTCGTCTGAGCTGTAATTCGCCGGAGCGGACCAGCACGGTGGTGCACCTCAAGAGCACGGCCGTGAAGATTATTACCGGTTCACCGAAAACGGTCACCATGGACGGGGATATCGCCGGGAATACCCCCCTTTCTGTTCACTGCAGGCCAGCCTGCCTCAAAGTAATCTGCCAGGAACTGGTCACCACGGAGCATTAGCGCCGGCTGTCCGTGCTTTCGAAAATCTTGTCCGCCGACGCTGCGACAAATCCGCTATAGAGTTCTCCGTCAGGTTTCGGATACCGGAGAGCGAACTCGTAGAAACAGCTGGGTATGGTTTCCGCCCGGTCAGAAAACTGCACTTCGGCGCGGTCTGCCATTGTGGAGGACTGTTCCAGCAACTCGTCCGGAGACCCCTTGATTTCCCCTCCCGAGCTGTTCACCCGGTAACCATTGTCCTTGAGCACCTGGTTGATCTCCGCCACCGAGTTGAAGCGACTGAGTGCATTGATACTCACGGTAAAATGGTTGGCGCGGAAACCCCAGGCCGCTACCCAGGCAGCGTACTCGCTTTCTTCCAGCAAGGCCTCATAGGTTCTGTAGTCGATGTCCCATTGCCGGCCGGAATACAGGAAGTCATCGGCGGTCACGGCCGCCGGGTCCATCTGGTTTACCAGTTTCCGGACAATCGTCTGTAATGGCTCCGAGCACTGGTCTACCAGCAACTCGGAGATAAACACCTTGGGTGCGAGAGGGTCCGGGTGTTCATAATGCCTGGCATAGAGTTTCTTGGCGTCAAAGTGGTATTCACCACCCTCGTGGTAACCCAGCGCAAGAAAGTGCGCAGCCAGTCTGTCCAGCTTCACCTCTTCGAGGTTGTAGGTGCGCAGGGCGATATGATCGTTCACGATATCACCACCCTGGGTGTCGTCCAGCAGGCGGTGGATATCCAGTGCGGATGGCGTCACTTCGCAATACGTGTTCCACAGCCCCCGGAACAGTGCGTCTCTATCGGTATGCATGCAGGGCCTCCTGTTGATCGCGTAGTGGAATAGCCGCCGGTTGTCTGCCCGCGGCGGAATTTCCCAGTTCCATAAACCGGGCCTGTCCATGGTTACGCAGGTGAAGCGCCTTTGCCAGTGTGGCCGGCACCTGCAACAGGTTGCGCGTGGGCAGGTACCTGGCAGCGTGGGTGACGGTGGCGCGGAAATCGCCTGTACCAGTGTTGGTAATGGCAAAAGCCCGGCCCTGGCTGCCATCATCATCAACAACCTCGATGCGACAGGCTGTGGAAGCCGACACCGAGCGGATATCCGCCAGATTTGCCTCAATGGTGGGCCCGCCATCGAATGGGTCAACGTACCCGTTCGGGCGGAAGCCTTCGCTTTCAAGCATGTTCAGGGCAGGGCGGGTGTCCGGGTGTACCTGCCCGATAACTGCCCGGGCGCTTTCATCCATCAGGTGGGTATAAAGTGGGTGTCGGGGCATCAGGTCCGGGATAACGCTGTTGTTGCCGGCACCTGCCATGCGCGTCACCGTATTGAAGTCCAGATCCACGGAATGCGTGCGTAACCAGTTCCAGAACGGGGACTGGCCATTTTCATCCCAAACGCCCCGCATCTGGGCGATGACTTCCCCGGCAAACCGCTCGGGGTGCTGAGCCATGAACAGGAAGCGCACGCGGGAGAGCAGTTTTCCCGCCTGTGCCCTGCGGAATTCCGGGCGCAGAAACAGAGTGCATATTTCACTGCAACCCGTGTAGTGGTTGCACAGTTTGAGCGCGTTAATGTGCCCCGGCAGATCAAGGCCGGGTGACTGATGTATCACCGGGCTCACTTGATAGTGATAGAGCGGCTTGCGGATGCCGACGGAGGCCTCAATGCCGGTGGTTCCCATGATCTCGGAGGTCTCCGGGTCTTCCAGCACGAACAGGTAACTTTCATCGCCCGGTGCTCTTGCCGTCCGGTTGAAGCTTTCCAGGGAACGGCGGATTTTTGCGGCCAGGAAATCCCGGTCATCAATCAGCGAGGTAAAGCCGGGGCCGGACTCCACGGCAATCTGCTGGAGTGCGGAGAGGTCACGGGTGGCAACCGGGCGGATAATCATACACACAACCTCATTGATAACAGCTGCCTGACGGCGATGATCGATAATGTCAGTATGATGGGGCTTGTTGTCATTTTGTAGTTGCAGAATTGTTGAATTGATATGATTATTTATCAATTTGACATGAAGGAGTGCCAATATGCTCAGTGAGCAGGATCAGCAACTACTGTTGCGACTGCGTCAGAATGCCCGTTCCAGTATTTCGGACCTGGCACGCACACTGGGTCTGTCACGCTCAACGGTGCAGAACCGGATAGCAAGGCTCGAGGCCAGCGGCATTATTCGTGGCTATTCAGTGGAGCTCGGCGGGGAATACTCGGCCAGCCAGGTCGAGGCACATGTGTCGATCAAGGTCTTCCAGAAACTGACGGCCAGAACCAATACCGCCCTCGAGCAGATCAGCCAGGTGTCGCAGTTGTATTCGGTCAGCGGAGAGTATGACCTGATCGCTATTGTCCAGGCCCAGACCCTGGAGGAGCTGAGTGTGGTTCTGGACAGGATTGGTAATCTGGAGGGGGTGGAGCGGACCAACTCAGCGGTGGTGCTGGAAACCCGTTTCCGCCGCTGAGTGGTCAGCAGGGTATCAGTCGGAATCCGGTTGCGCCTTCTCATTCAACAGAGAAGGTTTCTTCAGCGCCTTGCCGAACAGGTCTTTCTCCTCGGCAATGGCCAGCGCCGCTTTTTCAGCCATGGCTTCGTCCATCCCTTCAACCCTTGCCTGCAGGAACTGGGTAATTTCCTCGGCCAGTTCCAGTACCTTGTCCCGGGCGTCGGCCTCGGCCTTGGAAGAGAAGAGCATTGTGTCAGGGTGTTTCAGTGCCATCTCCAGTCCGTCCCTCTCAGAGTAATACAGCGCTTGTACGGCCATGATGTTCTCCAGTGTGTTCCCGCACGGTTTCGTGTCTGGTGGGGTTCATTGAGTCGACGGGAGTATATCGAACGGGTCTGTATATGTATACAGTGCTTCTGGTGGCCCGGTTGTGGTGGCAGGACCGGCAGATGCGACGGCGGAAGTATGTTAATGTCACAGGCTTCAGGCAAATGGCCCTGTCAAATATCAAGGAACCGATACGCTATGCACTACCTGAACACTGTCATGCCAGGCGGCACTGTCTTCCGATTGATGGCCATGTCCCTGCTGGCCCTCGTACTGACCGGATGCGGGATCAATAACATCCCTACTTATGATGAGCAGGTAAAATCGGCCTGGTCGCAGGTGGAGAACCAGTACCAGCGACGGGCAGACCTGGTGCCGAACCTGGTCGAGACCGTGAAGGGATTCGCTGAACAGGAGCGTGAAACCCTGACAGCGGTCACCGAAGCCCGCTCCAAAGCCACATCGATCCAGGTGGACGAAAGTATTCTCAACGACCCTGAGAAGCTGCAACAGTTCCAGCAGGTTCAGGGTGAACTGAGCAGTGCATTAAGCCGGTTGATGGCGATATCAGAGCGGTATCCCGATCTGAAGTCCAACGAGAATTTCCTGGCGCTGCAATCCCAACTGGAAGGCACAGAGAACCGTATTGCGGTGGCAAGGCGGGACTTTATCCAGGCGGTCGAGCGCTACAACACCGAGATCCGTACCTTCCCGGGCCGGCTGTGGCACAGTTTTCTGTACAGCGACATGGAGCTGCGGGCCAACTTCGAGGCAACGACCCCTGACGCGGAAGACGCACCCGAGGTGGAATTCTGATGCCGGGTATGTTTCGCCAGATAGCAGTACTGATGGTTCTGGGGCTGGTTTTCCAGACGGCTGCCGTGGCCCAGTCCTCGCCCGAATTCCCCGAACTGACCGGCCGTGTGGTAGACCGTGCCGACATGCTGCCGGAAAAAGTAGAGGCCAACCTGGACCGCATGCTGGAAGCCCATGAGCAAACCACGACAGAGCAGGTGGTTGTGGTAACGCTTCCGGACTTGCAAGGTCAGGCCATCGAGGAATATGGCTACCAGCTGGGCCGGCACTGGGGTATCGGCCAGGAAGGCGAGGATAATGGTGCCCTGCTGATTGTCGCCGAGGATGAACGACGAATCCGTATTGAAGTGGGTTATGGCCTGGAAGGCCGTCTGACCGACGCCATTTCAGCGACCATAATCAACCAGATCATAACCCCGGCGTTCAGGGAGGGTGATTTTGCCACGGGCATTGCCAATGGTACCGAAGCCATGATCCAGGTGCTGGGTGGTGAACCCCTGGCGGTACCCGAGTCCCGCAGTTCCCGCGCCGAAGACGACAAACCCCACCCGGCACTGGGTATTCTGTTTCTCGTTATCGTGTTGCTGGCGTTTTTCGGGGGTGGCATTGGTGGAGGCCGTGGCGGCCGGAGTGCCCTGCTGACAGGCGCCCTTATCGGAGGGCTCGGCGGTGGTCGCGGAGGCGGCTTTGGCGGCGGTGGCTTCGGTGGCGGAGGCGGCGGCTTCGGCGGTGGCGGAGCTTCCGGCGGCTGGTAGCCCGGTTATTCACCCGGGAGAACAAACACAGAATTCCCTGAATCAGCGATACCGGAACAAACATGACGTTATTAACAGACAAGGAACAACAACAGGTGGCCGCAGCCATCTCTGACGTGGAGCGGGAAACCGACGCGGAACTGGTCACCGTTCTGGCGGCTGCGTCCGACAGTTACTCCTACATTCCGTTGCTATGGGCGGGCGTTATCGCTTTATTGATACCCGGTTCCATCAACTACTTCACCGGTTCTCTGGGTGCAGACTGGTTATTGCTGACGCAATGGGTAACCTTCATTACCCTTTGCCTGTTATTCCGGTTTCCGGGAGTAGGGCATCACCTGATTCCACGGCAGGTCAGGTTCTGGCGGGCTTCCAACATGGCCCGCAGGCAATTCCTGGAGCAGAATCTGCACCACACCGAAGGCGGAATGGGGATGCTTATTTTCGTGTCGGAAGCCGAGCATTACGTGGAGATCCTGGTGGATCAGGGGATCTCGGCGAAAATCGGCGACGAGGTGTGGCGGGGTATCGTCAAAACCTTCACCGACCGGGTGCGCAGTGGCGACACCCTGGCCGGTTTCCTGGAATGCATCGAAAGCTGCGGCCAGCATCTCCGTGAACAGGTGCCCGCCACTCACGAGAAGAACGAGTTGCCCAACCATCTGGTTCTGATACCGGAACGTTCCTGATGCGGGCACCGCCTGGAGGTTCAGGCGGCGTTGACCGTGAACCCCTGCCTGGGAAAGTGCACATGCACCTGGCCCACGCGGGCGTGTGAGCGCTCAAGTATCAGGGTGTGGTTATCGGCAAACACCAGCTTCCCGTTAACCGGTTCCCGCCCGTAATCATCGGGTGCTATCTCCACGTTCTTTCCTTCCAGCGGGTCACCACCGCTGGCTTCGATGGTCCTCGGGGCCGCATTGCGTGCCATGTCCAGGGCCTGGTCGGCGGTGATTTCCCGGTGCTTTCCATGGCCGAAGGCTTTCATTCGTCCCATCCAGGCCTGCACTTTCGGATAGTCCCGCAGCCAGGGTTTGCCGGCCAGGTCGCACACGAACCAGAGGCCATGATAGGCGGAGAAATCCGCAATACATGGGCTGTTCCCGAACAGGAAGTCCGCTTCCAGCATGGACTCCATGTTGCTGATGTGGCCGATAACCTTCTCTTTGGCCTGGGGGCCGCGGAGTGCCTTCACCCGGGACTTCCTGCCCATGGTTATGCGGTCCTTGAGAAAGCGGAGTGCGTGGAACAGCGACGTGTCCCTGATCAGCTTTTTCAGCATGCGGCCGTCGCTGGCGGCGATGACGCAGGCCAGAAACACATCCAGATCAGTGGTGCGCACAAAGTCGATAACATCCTGTGGCTGCCCCGCCAGGCTCAGTTCGTTCTTGTCGCTCAGGCGCGCAATTTCATCCGCGATGGACCGGCTGTCACAAAAGACATCAGCACCGTTCTGGGCTACCGGAACCTTTCGATAACCGCCCGCGAGAATGGAAAGCGCCGGTCGTGGTGGCATTTCCTTTACGGTCACGGATTGCCAGGAAAGGCCGGCATAGCCGAGCATCACCCGAACCTTTTCGGAGAAGGGTGACATGGCATAGTGGTACAGAATGATATCTTGCATTGGGCGGAACCCTTCCTTGTTAGCTTACGAGGTAAGGAAGGGTACGCTGCAAGATGCCCTGGCGGAAGCCCCGGAGCTTGTCCGGGTGGGCCACTCAGGCGGTCAAGAGCCCTGCGGATGCGCAGTAGAGGAACGCGACTGCACCGGTGCAGATAACGGCCCAGGCGGGAAAGATCAGTGACGAGCGGGTTGTTGTTCTCACAGCTACCTCCAGAGTAACCACGTTTGTTGTTGTTCTTTACGCCTACCAGAACACTTTAGACCATGACTGACATATGTCACGACTAATAATGTGCGGCGTGTCGCATTTGCCCGGATTGGCGGCAACGTGAGCTGGCGGTGTGTGAAGCTTGAGGAAACCACAAATACAGGTACTATGCTTTAGTCTGATAAAAATAAAGCGTTTCCAGACTATAACAATAAGGAGCCGTTGATGGCTGTAGACAGTGCAAAGCAAACCTCCCTCCATTGCCTTTACTACTGGGCAGAGCACACCCCCGACAAGGTTTATCTGACCCAGCCGTTCCCGGATGGAACCACCGAGGACATCACCTGGAAGCAGGCGGCGGATCAGGTTTCCCGGATGGCCGCACACCTTGCCACCCTGGATATTCCGGAACGGAGCAACATCGCCATCCTCGGCAAGAACAGCGCCCACTGGATTCTGTGTGACCTGGCGACGTGGGCAGCGGGGCACGTTTCGGTTCCGCTTTACCCGACGCTCAACGGTGACACCGCAGCCTATGTTCTCGAGCACAGCGAGGCGAAGTTGCTGTTCCTGGGGAAGATGGACGGCACGGCCGATGGCTGGAATGACATCAAGGACCACATTCCCGATGACTTGCCGATCATCTCGTTACCACTGTCGCCCCGTGATGATACCCCCAAATGGCTGGATATCATCGCCAGCCAGGAGCCGGCGGAGCCAAAGCTGCCGCACCCTGATGACCTGGCAACCATTGTTTACACGTCCGGCAGTACCGGCCGCCCGAAAGGTGTGATGCACAGTTTCCGTACCATGATTTCTGTGGCCGATGGTCTGCAGCAGATCTTCCCGGTCAACCAGGAGGAGCGCATGCTCTCCTATCTGCCGCTTGCCCACGTGGCGGAGCGTGCGGCGGTGGAAACCCAGTCGCTGTATTACGGGTTCCATCTTTATTTCGCCAATTCCCTGGAAACCTTCCAGGAAGACCTGCAGCGGGCCCGTCCGACCCTGTTCTTCTCGGTGCCGCGGCTGTGGATGAAATTCTACCTCGGCGTTAATGCCAAGCTGCCGCCCAAAAAACAGAAAGTGCTGTTCAAGATCCCGCTGCTTAACCGGTTGGTGAAGAAGAAAGTGCTCAGGCAACTGGGGCTCGACCATTGCCGCGCGGCTCTGACCGGCGCCGCCCCCCTGTCTGGCGAAATCATCGCCTGGTACCGCAATCTGGGCCTGGAACTGCTGGAAGTGTATGGCATGTCCGAGAATTTCGGATATTCCCATGCCAATCGCCCCGGTGCGGCGAAACCCGGTACCGTGGGTGTCACCAACCCGGGCGTCGAGCATCGCCTGGCTGAGGGTGATGAGGTGCAGGTAAAAAGTCCCGGGCAAATGCTTGGCTACTACAAGAATGAGGAAAAAACCCGCGAGGACATCACCGAAGATGGCTTCCTGAAAACCGGCGACATGGGTGAGATCGACAGCGAGGGTTTCCTGCGCATTACCGGCCGGGTAAAAGACCTGTTCAAGACCTCCAAGGGCAAGTACGTGGTACCGGTGCCGATAGAAAACCGGTTCAACCACCCGAAAGCCGAAGTGGTGTGTGTGGCCGGGGCCAATCAGCCACAGCCATGCCTGATGGTGCTGTTATCGGAAGAAGCGCGGCAAGAACTGGAGGCCGGTGGCAGTCGCGACGAGCTGGAGCAGGAACTGGCCACGGAACTGGACGCCGTCAACAGGGAATGCGAGGGCCATGAAAAACTGGCTTTCGTCGTAGTGGTGAAAGAGCCCTGGACCATGGAAAACGGCATGCTGACCCCGACCATGAAGATCAAACGGAATGTGATCGAGGATTATTACAACCGCAAGATGGATGAGTGGTTCGGCAAGAAACAGAAAGTGATCTGGGAATTCTGAACCCGCTAACGAAAACACCGGTGGGCCTGACTATTCAGGGCCACCGGTGCTGATGAAATCTGTCTTCGCTTACAGCTGCGGGCTTAGTGCTCGCCCTGCATCATCTGGGGCATCTCCGGCGCTGCGGATGCTGCCTTTTTTCTCCAGGAACTTATTTTACGGCTGATTACCTGAACGGCCTGCTTTGCAGCAGCCTGGGTATATTGGCGCCTGACCTCAGTACTGTTGTGGAGGATACTGGACGGCAGCGGGTATACGGTTGCGATATGGTCTTGAGTCATAGCGCCTTCCTCCTTATCTAGTGAATTGAAAAATATTGGTTAGGTGACTATGTAAATGAGTATACGGCTTCTTATTTGCAGCTTAAATACGTTAAACTCCGTACTCATGTTGCAAATATGCAGTAGTTATGGATTGGGATTATCTTCGTTACATACACGCACTGGCAATCGGCGGAACCCTCGCCAAGGCCGGTGACATACTGGGTGTGCACCAGACAACTGTGCTTCGCCGCCTGGACCAGATGGAAGAGCAGCTTGGCGTTCAGTTTTTTGAACGCAACCGTGATGGATTACAGCTGACACCAGTGGGCGAAACCGCTTTCCGCGCGGCTGAAAGGCTGACGGGTGAAATGGAAAATCTGGAACGCCAGCTGGTGGGCCAGGATTCGGCACCGGTGGGCAAGGTCAGGCTTGCAGCAACCGATACCATGGTCAATGCGCTGATCAGCCCAATGATTGCCGACCTGGTCAGGGAATACCCGGATATCGAGCTGGAAGTGCTCACCGACAACGATGTGCTGAACCTCAGCCACCGGGAGGCTGACCTGACACTGCGCCCGGTCAACAAACCCCAGGCGACCTTGGAAGGCGAGCGTATCGGCACCATCGAGTCTGCCATCTACGGCTCGGCGGCCTACTGCAAGCTTCATCCGGACATGGATCTGGACAACGCACCGGAGCAACAACTCTGGATTCTGCCGGATGAAAGCTTCAGCCACCTGGCCACGGGGCGCTGGTACCGTAAACACCTGAAAAACGCATCGTCCATTATTCGCTGTAACAGCCTTCAGGCCATGCATGCACTGTCGAAAGCCGGGGCCGGTCTTGCCGCGCTGCCCTGTTACCTGGGAGACAGCACCCGGGAGCTGAAACGGCTGTCTGCGCCTCTGGAGGGCGAGGGAGTGGATCTCTGGCTGATGGTCAATCACGAAACCCAGCAAATGGCACGGGTGCGGATCGTTAAAGAGTTCCTGACCACCCGGCTGGAAAAGCTTTCACCGCGTGTGGAAGGCGAATCAGCCTGAGTTACCACTAGCTACCAGTCGCCACAGAACGGCCAGAACTGATAGAAACGCCAGCACTGGAATTCTTCCTCGCAGGTCTGGAGTTGGCGGTGGTAACGGAAAGCCCGGTTTTCCACCCGCTCGGCCAGCGACATCACCGCCGGCTTGGCCAGGTAGCTTTGCCGTTGGTAGCCGGTTCGGCCTTCATGATAGGCGAGGTAGAGTTTCTCAGGGCTGGTCAGGGGAATACCCACCTCACGGTGGGTCAGGTGGTTGTACCAGCCCACGAAGTCCAGCGCATGTTTCATATTGGTACGCACCACAGACAGTCCGTCGCCATTTGCCTCCAGGTATTCGCTCCAGGCCGGGTCCAGCGCCTGGGCGTAACCATAGGCGGATGTCGGGCGGCTCCAGGGAATGAAACCGAACAGCCGGATGCGGGGCGGCCGGGCATGGCTGCGAAAGGACGATTCGTAGTAAACGAAAGCCAGCTGGGTGGCAATGGGTGTTCCCCACCGTTCTTTCGAGCGGCTGGCATAGTCGTACCAGACCGGGTGCTCCCGGAAAATCTCACAGACGTTTTCCGAGTTGGCCGGCGGGTCGGGTTCCAGCAGGCTGAACCGCAGGGTGGCGACAATCGCAATGGTCAGGCCAAGCGATGGAAGTCCGTACCATTGAAGCCGCGACTTCCAGATTTTCAGTTGGTTACGACGTTTCTTCATGAGCAGGTCAGGGCTCTCTTTCTCCACACTACGAAATGGTCATCAAACGCCGGCCAGGTTTGCTTGCAGGGGGCAATGGCCCCGTGGCATAACAAGCCTTCGATCTCAGAGGATACTAGGTTCATGCGCGCACTATCCCAAGTTAAACCGGCATTACTTTTTCTTTTGCTGGTGTGTGGTTCCGCCACGGCGGGCCCCCTGGCCGATTCAGTGCTCCGGGCATCACCCATTGACGAGATCGTTGCCCAGTATCCGGCAATGATGAGCCAGGGCGTTCGTGAGGGGCTGAAGCAGAGTGGCCGCGTGGAGCCGTTTGTTGCCAATACGGTCAGCAGTGTTGTCAGTAACGCATTCAGTCCCGAGGAAATTCGTGCCCAGGTGGTTGAGGACCTGGATCAGGGCCTGGATGATCAGCAGTTGAATTCAGTGCTTTCCTGGTACGAAACACCCCTGGCCGAGAAGATATCCCGTATGGAAGTTGCGGCCTCCAGGCCGGCTGCCTGGAAACAAGTCGAGGCCGCCGCAGCGGGCCTGCAGGAGAAATACGAAGGCAGCGAACGGGAGACGCTGTTCGAGCGTTTCGACAGGGCAGCCCGCGCCACCGAGAGCACCGTTGATACCACGGTTGCGGTCCAGCTGGGCCTGGCCTCGGCCATGGCCGCATTCAACGGCAACAAAGGCGCCTCCTTCGAGCAGCTACAGCAGAAGATTGAGAGTCAGAGAGGCATGCTGCGGGGCATGGTTGCGCAGCAGGTCTACACCGGTTACCTCTATACCTATCAGCAGCTGAGCAATTCCGAGCTCAAGGACTACATTGAGTTTCTTGAGAGTGACGCCGGTTCAGCGTTTACCCGGGTGGTCACCAACAGCATCCAGCGCTCCATTACCGAGCCCGTTGAATCGGTTGGCAGCCAGCTGGTGCGGTTTTTCAATCCAGGATAAAACCGGTCGGGTTTGAAAACCTGCCGGTTTGGGTCCAGTCTCCAGTAGTACCCTTTCCTCCGCTCGGAGACTGTCCAATGGATTTTAATGCCTACCAGAAAACCCTGGCCAGAGAGCTCAGGGGTCGGGAATGCCCGTTTCCCCGGAGTGAATACGACCAACGGCTCGAACAGCTCCGAACCAGGATGGCTGAAGATGGTGTCGGCGCATTGCTGCTGACGGACCCGTCCGATCTTTTCTACCTGACGGGTTACAGCACCTTCGAGGTGTCTGTGCACGTGGCGCTGGTGGTAACCGCCGATGCCCTGACGCTGCAGGTGCCCTCCATTGAAACCGGCCCCGCCATGATCACTACCCGGGTTGATAATGTCCTCGGTTACCGCTGGGAGGGGATTGCCGATGTACTGGACCCACTGGCGCAGGCTCTGCGCGGGCAGGGCACCGTGGTGGGGGTGGACTACTGGCACGGATCCCTGCGCCAGGGGGTTCTGGCGGGGCTCAAACAGCGATTACCGGACATACAATTTGCAGATGCCTCCACTCTGCTGAAACCCATCCGCATTGTAAAATCCGCCGCGGAAATTGACTGCCTCAGGCAAAGTGCCCAGATAACCAGGCAGGGGATACAAGCCGCGGCAAACGCGGTGCAGCCGGGGATGACAGACAACGACATCGCGGCAGTGGGGGCGCAGGCTCTGTTGGCGGGTGGCAGTGAGTTCATGAGTATGCAGCCCATCGTAACCGTGGGGCAGCGAAGCAGTGTGATTCATACCAACCACAAGCGCTGTCGGGTGGAGGATGGCGATCCGGTATTCCTGGAATTCGGCGCTGTCTGGCAGCGTTATACCGCGCCCATGATGCGTACCGTAGTGGCGGGTGAGCCCACTGCGCGGATGCGCTCCGTATTCGATGGCTGCCGCCGGGTTGTGGATGCCTTGAAAGGGGCGATGGTGCCGGGCAGGACGTTTGATTCAGCCGCCCGTGCTGCCGAGCAGGCCATGGCCCCGCTGGCTGGTGAGGTGTTTTTCTCCGGGGTATTCGGCTATACCGTGGGTGCGCAGTTTCCTCCGTCATGGGTGGAAGGGTCCGGCTTTATTGCCCGTGGTGAAACTACCGAGTTCCGGCAGGGGATGGTCTTCCATCTGCCCATTTGCCTGCGCATTCCCGGATTATGGGGTATCGGCTGCAGCGATACGGTTCTGGTGGGAGAAAGCGGAGCAGAACCCTTGACCTCCAACCCCTGGCAATTGGACTGAGCGACCTTGCTATCGGTTTGGTTCCGAAAGTGAAGCCTGGGGCCGGGTGTCGAAATAGGCATTGTAGCGGCCGTCTTCCCGAAATGCTTTCAGGCCCCGGTTAAACGCTTTCCGGAGCTGCTTCGTTTCCGGTTCATCCACCGGGAACAGCAGAAAGCTCTGATTTTCGGAAACCGGCTTGGGGTGATGCGTAATCTTTCGCGCCTCTTCCGGCTCCAGTTCCCTGCGAAGAATATAGTAGCCAACGTTGATTTCCTCGGGAAAGGCATCAATACGTCCAAACAACAGTCTTCGGAAATTGAGCTCTGTGGAGGCCACCCATTCCACATTCAGGACGTCGTTTTCCACGGCCCTGTCGAAATCTGATCCATAACTGTAACCGATACTGCCACCGAGCCGGAGATCCGAAAGATCGGCCATGCGGCTCCATTCAAAAGGGGCATTCTTGCGGTGGAATAGCACAAAGCGTTCGTTCATGACCGGGTCGCTGTAGACAAAATCCTGTTCCCGGTCAGCTGCGCGCATCCAGATGGCGGTTGCATCATGTTTACCGGCGGCCGCTTCCCGGTAGGCGCGCTTCCAGGGCAGAAAGTGAAACTCTACCTCATAACCCTGTTCTGCAAAGATGTCCTTCACCAGCCTGGCGACGTTACCCTGCCCGGGCTCATCCTCAACGAAAAAGGGAGGCCAGTCACCAACGCTGATACTCAGTTGCCGCTCACTATCCTCCGCGAATGCAGGAGCCGATCCCAGAAATATCAGCGCAACCATTTGCGCGATTACCAACTTCATTCAAATGCCTACGGAAGAGAAAACTGCACGGTAAACGGAAGGCGTCTTCAGAATACGATTGTTGACAATAGTAGATCAAATGCGGCGATACGTCATTCCAACCTGATAACACGCAGGTAGGCGGTTTTCGGTTCCGTCATACTGGAGGTGAAGATACCCAGCCGCCGGACCGACTCCATATCCATGCTGCGACCGGCAGGGGCGTTCCTGATCCGATCCAGATCCAGCCTGAAGCGGTTTTGTCCGGGTGACAGCACAAGGCGGGTGTTGAAGCGGTCATTGTAGGCATTGTCGCCCAGATCATGAGCAACGTCGTTGATTCGCAGGGTCAGGGGCAGAGGGTGATCCTGAGGGTTATAAAGAACAATCACCAGTTGGCTGTAGTCTCGCCAATCTCCGGGGAAATTGTGAAGAGAAACACCGGAATAGCGGCTGGTGGAGAAAGATATCCTGAGAGCATCAGGGCGGTTGCCTGCTGCATCGTCTGAAACCGGCTCGACGGGGCCTTTCCAGAACGATGACGGGTCGGGCTGGCTGAAATCGTAGAGTGCCGGCAGTAACTGGCTTACCTGGTATTGCTGGATGGCTACCCTCGCGGTTTGCCCCGCTTCAAGGATCAACATCGACACCACGATGATTCGCAAAGACCAGATCTCGAGCCGCGGGATCCCGGTGTTCGGCGTTCGCGGGTAAAAGGCCAGTACGGCCCAGACGCCCACCAGATTGCGGTAGACATCGCGCCAGTCCATGTCGCGGCTGGCCCCATACTGAAGGAGCTCAATGCCCAGGCCTATGAAAAGCACAGCGAGGGTGGAAAGCCCCCAAAGCCTCCAGCCGGTCCGGAACCGCCAGGGCTGTATGGCGATGGTCAGCAGGGCAAAAAACAGGGTATGGCCGAGATTCCAGGCAGACTTGTACAGTGGTCCGTCAGTCCATCCGGGGCCGCCAATGAAGAAGAAGGGGGTTATCAGAATGACGCCCGCAAGCGCCAGATATTGCCACTTCCTGGTCTTGCGGGCGGGGTTGTCTGCTGGCAGGTTCGGGCCCATCAGCTCCGGCTGGTAACTTCCAGCAGGTGGTAGCCGAACTGGGTCTTCACCGGGCCGAGAACCTTGTTCACTTCACCGCTGAAAACCACCTTGTCGAATTCCGGAACCATCTGGCCGGGGCCGAAGGAGCCCAGGTCACCGCCATTGCGGCTTGAAGGGCAGGAAGAGTGCTGCTTCGCCACTTCCGCAAAATCCTGGCCGCCTTCGATGGCCTTCTTGAGCTCTTCACATTTCGCTTCGCTGTCTACCAGGATGTGGCGTGCGGTTGCCTGTGTCATGTGTCTGATTCCTTTGTTTCGCGTGGTTTGATATATCCGAGGCTGAAATGCTGCCCGCCCGGGGCCGCCGAGGCAAGCGCTTTTTATCCGTGTTTCTGCTGTCTCACGGTTTTGCACACAAACCTGTACAATGCCGGCTTTTCTTGACCGGCCTGTACCGGCACTCACTGTAGATAGGTTTCCTCCTTGATTTCCACCGCAAACATTACCATGCAGTTCGGGGCCAAGCCCCTGTTTGAAAACGTTTCCGTCAAATTTGGCAATGGCAACCGTTACGGCCTGATCGGCGCCAACGGCTGCGGCAAGTCCACGTTCATGAAAATCCTCGGGGGCGATCTGGAACCCTCCGCGGGCCAGGTCATGGTGGACCAGAACCAGCGCCTGGGCAAACTCCGCCAGGATCAGTTCGCGTTCGAGGACTGCACGGTAATCGATACGGTCATCATGGGCCACGAAGAGCTCTGGCGGGTGAAGGCGGAGCGGGACCGGATCTATTCACTGGCGGAAATGAGCGAGGAAGACGGCATGGCCGTGGCGGACCTGGAGGTTCAGTTCGCCGAAATGGACGGTTATACCGCTGAATCCCGTGCCGGCGAATTACTGCTGGGCCTGGACATTCCCCTGGACCAGCACAATGGCCCCATGAGTGCCATGGCGCCGGGCTGGAAGCTGCGGGTATTGCTGGCACAGGCCCTGTTTTCCGACCCGGATATCCTGCTGCTGGACGAGCCCACCAACCACCTGGACATCAACACCATTCGCTGGCTGGAAAACATCCTGGTGGCCCGTAACAGCACCATGATTATTATCTCCCACGACCGCCACTTCCTGAACAGTGTGTGCACCCACATGGCGGATCTGGATTACGGCGAGCTGCGTCTGTTCCCGGGTAACTACGACGAATACATGACCGCCGCCACCCAGGCTCGCGAGCGCATGCTGTCGGATAACGCCAAGAAAAAGGCCCAGATTGCCGAGCTGCAGCAGTTTGTCAGCCGCTTCTCCGCCAATGCCTCCAAGGCCAAGCAGGCGACTTCCCGGGCCCGCCAGATCGACAAGATCCAGCTTGAGGAAGTCAAACCCTCCAGCCGCGTCAGCCCGTTCATCCGCTTCGAGCAGACCAAGAAGCTGCACAGGCAGGCCGTCACCCTGAAAGACCTGACCAAGGGCTTCGATAATGAAATCCTGTTCGACAAGCTTAACCTGAAGATTGAAGCAGGGGAGCGGGTGGCCATTATCGGCCCCAACGGCATCGGTAAAACCACCCTGATGCAGTGCATGGCGGGCAACATGACGCCGGACAGTGGCGAGGTGAAGTGGACCGACAGTGCCCAGGTAGGCTATTACGCCCAGGACCACACCGCCGATTTCGACGAGGATATGAACCTGACCGACTGGATGTCGCAGTGGACCACCGGTGGGGAGCAACTGGTGCGGGGCACCCTGGGCCGCATGCTGTTCTCGGGGGATGATATCGGCAAGTCGGTGAAAGTGATTTCAGGTGGCGAGCAGGGCCGTATGTTGTTCGGCAAGCTGATCCTGGAGAAACCCAACGTCATGCTGATGGACGAGCCCACCAACCACCTGGACATGGAATCCATCGAGGCCCTGAACCTGGCCCTGGAAAACTACCCGGGCACGCTGGTGTTTGTCAGCCATGACCGGGAGTTCGTGTCGTCCCTGGCCACCCGCATTGTGGAGCTGAGTGCCGATGGCCTTACTGACTTCAGTGGCAGCTACGATGATTATCTTCGCAGTCAGGGGTACTTCTGAGGATGGCGGGTTTCTGTGCAGTAACGGGCGGACAGGGCTTTCCGGGATACGCGGTCAATGAGTCCTTTTCCGTTCGGCCTGCGCGCCAAGCCGGTCGATACTCCCGCATTGCGAACGAGGGGGCATAAATTGGCTCTGGTCGCAAAGCGAACGTTCAGGTAGGGGGAGAACTGTCGCTGGTGGCAAGATCTTTCATGGCACTCTGCGAAATCGTTTGAACCGATTGACCGGGTCGGTTTGTGGGCCGACTCTTCCCTAAAGCATGCGTTTAAGGGTGTCGTCCCGCTTCACAAAATGGTGGATCAGCGCCATACCGACGTGACCAACAATCAGTGCTGTCAGGGCCCAGGCCAACGGTGAGTGCAATTGGCCCAGCATGGCGGCCCAGGCGATGTCATCACCCTTGGCGAAAATATTGATACCGAAAGCCGAAACGCCGTAGCCATTGCCCACCATAAACAGCATGCCAGTCACCGGCATTAGCAACAGCCCCAGATACAACAGGCCGTGGCCGGTTTTTATCAGCGTGGCGATCGCCGGGTCCTGTTCCGGGCGCTGCCCCCGCTGGGTGGTTGCCCAAAACAGGCGCACAACAATCAGCACCAGGATCAGAGAGCCAATGGAAATATGAAATGGCACCAGTGTCTGGCCCACCCAGTGCTCGCCCTCGTTAATACGGTCCCCGAATTTGAGCAGTTGCCATATCACGAGCAAAGCCATGCCCCAATGTAGTAATTTACTAACCGAGCCATAGCGTTGTTTCGAATCATTGATCATCATTTTCTCCTTGCTAAATTGGGGCTTAACCGAAGCGGAAGCCAGACAGTTGTGTTTTCATCACCTGTTGTGTGTAGACCCGTTGACCGGCGGAGTCACCGGCCGCGCCGGCAGCTACCATCAGCGGGATCAGATGTTCTTCATGCCCGCGCGGGTGGCAGTCCAACGCGTGCGGCGCGTCCATCCAGTTGCCTAGGCGTCGAGTTCGCTCCTCACCGCCTGATTCGACTGTATCGCTAAGCCAGCGATCAAACTCTTCTGACGGAGCCGTGTAACGGTAGTCGCCGTAGCCGCGCATGTTATGGAAGCTCATACCGCTGCCGACGATCAGAATCCCCTGGTCACGCAACGAAGTCAGCGCTTTACCAGCAGCTAGATGGGCGTTGGGGTCTAAGTCCATACCCAGTGATAGCTGCACGACCGGAATATCCGCCTGCGGAAACATCAGTTTCAACGGGATAAACATACCGTGGTCAAACCCTCTCACCGCTTCCTCCCGGGCCGCCAGGCCTGCATTTTCCAGTAAGTCGATCACCTGCTTCGCCAGTTTCGGATGGCCCGGCGCTGGGTATGTAAGCTCGTAGGTATGCTCGGGAAAGCCGTAATAGTCGTGGATCACCTCCGGGGCCTGGCCAGCGGTGACCGAAAACTCCGGGGCCAACCAGTGCGCGGAAACTATCAGAATTGCTTTGGGCCGCTCCGGCAGTTCACCCTCGATGGCCTTCAGGAAGGCTGCCATGTCATCCCAGGTGTCCACCGGGTTCCAGTCCATAAAAAAACAGGGGCCGGCGCCGTGCGGAATAAAATAAACCGGCTGCCTCGCTGCGGGTGTCGAAGATGTGCTCACGGCCGCTTCCTTAAACTTTCATAAATAATGAACGCACTATAACCAACACAAAAAAGTGTGAGAATATGCTTTTTATCACCAAGAGCTTTAACCGAGAGTGTGAAATAGATGCTGGATCGTTTTACAAGCATGCGCGTATTTGTTCGGGCCGCAGCTGAAGGCAGTCTGTCTGGCGCTGGTCGAAAGCTACATATGTCACCAGCCATGGCCACCAAACACGTAGATACTCTGGAGGTGAGGCTGGGAGTAAAGCTACTGCATCGGACCACCCGTCAGCTGACGCTCACGGACACCGGCCGCGAATACCTGGGCGCGTGCCAGCGCATTTTGCGGGAGCTGGATGAGGTAGAGTCCGATGTCTCAGCTCAACGACACGAAGCCACCGGCCTATTACGGATGAATGCTCCACTATCATTCGGGCTGCGCTTCATTGCACCACTCATTCCTACTTTTACCCATCAGTATCCAATGGTCGAAGTAGAGCTGGACCTGAATGATACTCGCCAAGACCTGCTGAAAGACGGCTGGGATCTGCTCATCCGCATTGGGCATTTGGAAAACAGTGAATTGAGAGCTCGGCGAATAGGTGACTGCCCAATGGTCATTTGCGCAGCACCGGCCTACCTGGCCCGCCACGGCACCCCGAGGCGTATTTCAGAGCTGTCCGGTCACAATTGCCTGAGTTACACCCTGTCACCACAGCAAGCTAACGGCACCTGGGCTTTTGGACGGAAAGGCGATATTCAAGTGCCAATCAAAGGTAACCTCAAAGCAAACAACGGAGATGCCCTGCTTTCTGCCGCGTTGCATAGCCAAGGAATTATCTACCAGCCTCATTTCATCGTTTCGGAAGCCTTGGCCAGCGGTGAACTGGTCGCACTGGAACTCGATCATCCACCGCTGGAGATTGGAGGGGTGTACGTTATGTTCCCTCCGGGCCAGCGCTTGCCTCTCAAAGTGCGGGCCATGATTGATTATCTGGCAGAGGAGCTTGGGAGGCTCCCCTAATTGCAAGCCTCCCCTTGGCACCAACGACTGCTGCGATTATCTAAACCAGAATATCGTCCATGTGATTCGCATCGAAGGCATCGCGCCTATACTGCCATTGCGAACGGCAGTTTAGCTTCTCATTCGTTTCCTTCCCTTATTCGCAGAACCTGCGCCTGAGTACAGTCCCTCAACATTTCTAACGCCCCCAGTGCTGTCCCATTGCCGATTACAAACGGGTGCTTCTCGCCTTGCTGACGTTCTGCCAAGGCCTTAATGCGCTTTGCAGAGCCGTCTCGCGTAGGGTGATTGGAGATAAACACGTCGACATTGGCGGCCTTCGCTTCCTGGCGGAATCGTTCGGCTGCCTCGGAATAGGACTGGATACGGTCCTCAACGGGACCATAGTTAAGCCCCGTGCCGCCCCACAGTGCGGCCATGTGACGCTCGCCGTTGTCGTAGACCGGGAAGATCAGCGACACAGTACCCGGCGTATGGCCCGGCGTTACATGCAGCTGGACAGTCGTCTCTCCAAGTGTAATGGTGTCTCCATCGTTAATGGAGATATCCCGCTTCGGACGCTCACCCCAGCGAGGACTGCTGAAATCCAGAACAGGTTGCTCCAGAATGGTCCACTCAATATCACTCATTACAACTTTCGGCTGGTATCTGGACACCAGCAATTCCTGGCCACCATAGTGGTCACCATGGCCGTGTGTGATAACCAAATACTGCAATTCGTTTGGATCAAGTCCGAGAGTTTCCAGACCATCGACAATATACTTTTCCGCTTCAGCGTTATTGTTCAACGCGTCGATGATGATCAAACCTTCTGATGTTTCGAGCACCCAACTGGCCACTCCGCCAGTGCCTACGTAGTAAAGATTGTCAAAGACCTGGGTGGGTGCCAGATGCTCCGAGCGCCTACCGGAGCGGTCCTGCTTCTTTTCACCCTCCGAACGTTTTTCAGCGGCATCGCGTATCGGCTCATCGATGTTGCAAATACTGATAAGGCCGGGGAAATCCTCGGCATGCTCCAGGCCCCTCGCTGCCATTTCGTGGGCGGTCAGGTTCTCCGCCGAGACTGCTACAGGCAGGGCCGTCGCGCAGGCCAGGACGAACAGAACAAAGATCGTGCGTATCATAATCATCCCTTAAAATGCTCCAAAACCAATGTTCAGGCCAAGCCAGTAACGCCTGCCATCGCCCACATAACCGAATTCATCGAAGGTTTGCGGCTCGTCGAATATGTTGTAGATGCCCGCATGCACTTTGACATTCTCGGTCGCCTGCCAAGAGCCTCCAATATCCGTCAGGGTCGTTGCCGGCGATTGATTGGTGTTCCTGGCTTGAAGATTTGACGGCTCACTCTCTTTGCCACGATGGTTGACTTTTACCCAGCTTCTGGTGGCCTGATTGATCTGCCAACGGGCATTGAGAACTAGGAGATGCTCTGGGATCTGGGTCAGTGGTTGCCCTTCATTTTCCCCGGAGGTCTGCTTGGATCGGGTGTTGGTCAGGCTGGCATCCAAGGTCACGCTTGGCAGCAGCTCCGCGCTGACGCCCAGCTCCACACCTCGTGTCTCAGCGGTATCGACGTTAATATTGTATCGAGCAGTAGCAGGCCCGCAGAGGCTCTGAGGACAGGCAACGACCATCAGTTTGTCTTCAAACGAATTATGAAAGACGGTCATATTGGCCTGAAAGCGGTCGGATGGCCGGTAATAGAAGCCCAATTCTGTATTAACCGAGGTTTCCGGTTCCAGATCCGGGTTGCCGTAAATATCGCCACCCCGACTCTCCTGAACCCAGTTCGGTGAAAGTTCCCTGAGGTCTGGCGTTCGGTATCCGGTTGATACGCCAGACTTGAGTGTCCACGCCTCGTTGATATTCCATACGCCATAGACACGGGGGCTAATGTGACTGGCATATTGCTCGTTGTCGTCCAGACGGGCTCCCATAGTCAAGGTAAAGCTATCTGAGACCAACCATTCATCTTCAGCAAAGACGGACCATTGTTCATTGTTGATCCGGGTAACGCTACCCGAATGCGTGGTTTCATCCTGCAGCTCGTTGTCTTCGTAGCCCACACCGAGAGAGAGGAGATGGAACCCCACTGGAAGTGACACCTGGCTGCTTGCGGTGCGGTTTTCGATCGTAATGTCTCGGCCTTCATTTTCGATAGATTCGTTCTGGAAAAACGAATCCGTGGTGAATGAACTGTACGAGCCTGAATGATCCAATGACATGGCTTGGCGATTATTGATGGTTTCGCCACTATTGCTTCTAACCGGCAGGGATTTACCCGAGGTGAACGTTCTTTCCTGTTGGTATCCGGCGTACGTCAGAGTGAAGGTATCGTTCTCTGTTGGGGTAAGGTCCAGAGCAGCTTGGTAGTTGGAGAGTTCATTGCCACTGAAGCCTCGCTCGATATCATCTTCACCTCGGTCAAAATACGCCGCCGAAATCTGAAGCCCCAGCAGCCCATCCACAAGCGGGCCTGATGCATTCACCTGAGTACGGTATTCATCACCCGAATCGGAGTTTTCTTGAACAACCGTTTCTGCACGCAGGGTTCCTCGCCAACTGTCACTGGACTTACGAGTAATGATGTTGATCACGCCACCAACGGCATCAGAGCCGTACAGAGTCGACATAGGGCCCCGGATAACCTCGATATTCGATGGTTTCCAGAGGGGGCAGCCAACCCTGCTCAAGACCACTGCTTCCATTTGGCTGAGATTCCCGACCGGATACTTTCCGCCCATCAACCATCAATAGCGTATATTGGGCAGGCAGACCGCGAATGGTGATGTCTTTGCGCGAGCCTCCACCGGATACCACGATACCCGGCAGGTCCTCGATGACATCGGTAACATCACGGTAAGAGCGGTTTTCAATGTCCGACCGGCTAATTACCCCAATGGAAGCCGGAGCCTGGAGAATCTCCTGCTTATGGCCCGTTGCAGAAACAACAATCTCGTCAAGTTCAACCGCATCAGCCTGTACCTGGATCGCGGAGGTGGCGCCAGCTATCGCAATAGCTGAAGCCATCAGGGTAGAACGGTTGCGCATGAATAACTCCTTAGGTTGGGCAACGTTTACAATCTGTCACTTTTCGCATTTGCGAATCATTATCAGTCGCGTAAACATTACCACACCGTAAGGGCTCAGGTACTGGAAGGATATGTTCCAATTTCCGGAACAGTGCTCGCCGAGGTCCTGACATTACCGGCCCACCCGTCGGGAATACAGGTCCGCAAATGAGCGATGAAGGCTCTGACCCTGCGCGGCAGAATCCCATGGGGGTAAAGCAGAGTGACCGGCAAAGCCGGCCCATACCATTCTGGCAAACAGCGCTGGAAGCTATCGGGATGAGCCCGAAGCCTGCGTTCAGCCAGCCAGATCGGCATCAAGCCCAGGCCCCGGCCCGCCGCAATGGCGTCGCCCTGTACCGTCAACTGGTCGACCGTTAGGCGGCGATCAGGCAATGAAAGCGGGTATTTTCCCTGTCGTGAATGACGCAGGTTAACCTCCGTATTTCCTGCCCCCAGAAGATCCGCCCAGGAGTGGCGAGCAAGCTCGCCGGGGGTTGCTGGCGTCCCATGCTCACGAAAATACTCTGGACTTCCATAAACCCCCTGTTCGAGCACTCCCAGAACTTCTTGGCGCAGACCTGTCTCACCGGTCTCGCCCAACCAGATACAAATACCGTCTTCAGCGGTTTCTGGCAGTTTTCTTTGGGTATGAATCGTGACACGGAGATCTTTGTGTTCGCTCATGAAGGACTCAACCACACGGGAGAACCAACCGCGCACAAAGGATTCATGACAGCGGAGTTCCAGCTTTCCGGTCACCTCGGCTTTCAGTTCATCCAGGGCCTCTCGGCCCTGCGCAACCAGCTCAAGAATGTCGTTGCAATAACGATAGAACACACGCCCGGCATCATTGGGCACAATCTTCCGGGATTGTCGGAGCAGAAGGGGCTGACCAACTCTCTCCTCCAATTGCCGAATCCTCCGGCTAAGGGTGGACTTGGGCAATCCCAGATCGCGAGTGCTAGCCGTCAGGTTACCCGTTCGCACCACCGCTACAAAGGCTTCCAGTTCCTGCAAGTCATACATGAATAGGTTCCACTATTTGCAACTAACCGTTCTAATTTATCACTTCAAAAACCAAACAAGAACCATTATCATTATCTTTCGTAAATATTGGCTGATTTCCTAACGCCTGCCCGACGGAGCCCCCTTGACCATGAATCGCTGTACCCAAGCCTCGGGAAAAAGCTTTCGAAACACAATTACAGCGCTGATGCTCAGCGTTGTTGGGCCAGGCATCCTCCAGGCTGACCCTCGCTCCGTTGACACGGCTTATGGTCCGGTACCCGTCTACGGCCAACCAGAGCGGGTGGTGACACTTTACGAGGGCGCGTTGGACACAACCCTGGCGGTTCAGGCCAATGCTGTAGGCGCTGTGATTACCCGTGGCGGTAGCGACGTTGCTGATTACATCAAGGCCAGAGCCGGCGATATCCCCATTGTCGGTTCGCCAGCCGAAACCAACATTGAAGCGGTGATTGCCGCCCGACCCGATCTGATTCTGGCGGCCCCGCGCACCAGTGAGCAGCAGTATCAGCTGCTGTCCCGAATTGCACCGGTCATCGTATCAGGCGCGCCCCTGTTCCAGCCGGATAGCTGGGAACAGCAGACCCGATTGTTCGCCAAGGCTCTGGGCCGGGAGGACGCTGCCGAACAGGTTATTGCGCGGGTGGAATCCCGCATAGCCGAGGTTGCCGACCTGGTGCAGGCCCGCATTCCCGAAGCTCAGCGCGACGCCAGCCTCGTTCGCTGGATGCCCCAGGGCCCTCTGGTGATGTCAGCCGGCCTGTTCTCTGCATCGATTCTTCAGGCGGTGGGTTTCCAGATAGACAACAACAATCTGGTCAAGGAAGGGCGCCCTCATAGCGAACCACTAAGTCTGGAAAACCTGTCCCGCATGGACCAGACCTGGGTATTCCTGGCGACCCTTAATGAGGATGGCGATAAAGCGCTGACGGCGGCCCGCCAGTCCCCGACTTTTTCCCGGCTCAACGCAGTCGAGAATGACCGGGTGATAACCGTAAATGGACAGCTCTGGACCAGCGCATCCGGCCCCTTGGCTGTGCTGGCCATCCTCGACCAGATCGAGACGGCAATCACCGCCAGACAGCTCTGAAGAAGCCAATGGTGGAGCGTCAGCACCAACATCGTCTGGTTGCGTCTCGCGCCTTTATCCCACCGCTTCTGGCTGCGGGATTATTCCTGCTCATGGTGATACTGGCCAGTCTGCTCAATGGCGCCGGCCCGGTATCTGCCATCGACGTTATGGCGGCACTGATGGGAGCCGGCACCGGGGAAGCGTTTTTCGTCGTTACCGAACTTCGGTTGCCACGCACCATCATTGCACTGATAACCGGCCTGGCACTTGGCTTGGCAGGGGCCATTCTGCAGTCGATGACCCGCAACCCCTTGGCCGAGCCCGGATTGCTGGGGGTTAGCGCAGGCAGCGGGTTTGCCGTTGCCTTAGCCATACTTTGGGGTGCCAGCACAGCCACCATTACCACCATGGTGGCCCAGCTAGGCGCGCTGGCAGGATGTGCGCTGGTTATTGCCGCCACCCGGGTTCAGGGCCTGGGCAACGATCCGGTACGACTGGTGCTGGCCGGCGCGACCCTCTCCAGCCTTCTGATGGCGCTGACCTCCATGCTGATGCTGATGGACCAGCGTGCCGCGGACGAGATCCGCTTCTGGATCACTGGCAGCGTGGCTGGTAAATCGCTATCCATGCTTTGGGCAACCCTGCCTTTCATTCTGGTCGGGCTCGCGTTGATCGGCATCCTGGCTCGGCCGTTGGCAGCCATGGCCCTAGGTGAAAAAGCGGCGGTCGGCCTCGGCCATCATCCGGGGCGGATCCGGTTTCTGATTACTGTAACCGTTGCCCTGCTGGTCGGTTCCGCCACCGCCCTGGCCGGACCGCTGATTTTTGTCGGGTTGGTGGTGCCGTTTATTGCACGGGCCTTTTCCGGCCCGGACATACGGAAGACGCTTTGGCTGTGCGTGCCTATTGGTCCAGCAGTGGTGCTGGGGGCTGACGTGGTTTCCCGCCTGATTGCAACGCCCTCGGAGATGCCTCTGGGTGTGGTTACCGCCCTGATCGGCGCACCTGTGTTGCTGGCCATTGTACGCGCAGGCCGGATGCCTTCTTTATGAGCTCAGAAATCACGATGCCCGATACCCGTAACACCCTGGTCAATCTTGCACTGTTCGGTCTGATGGTTCTGATCCTGTTAACCTCTCTCTCGACAGGCACTGTGCAAATATCGCTATCCGACACCGTGAGTGCCGTGGTCGGCAATGCAGACCCGATGACCGATTTCGTAGTCAACGAGCTGCGCTTGAGCCGTGTCGTAGCCGGTTCATTGAGTGGCGCAGCACTGGCCATGGCCGGCTGCCTGATGCAGACCCTCGCCCGCAATCGCCTTGCCACACCCGGCATTATCGGCATTGATAACGCTGCCACCGCGTTCGCGGTGGCGTCTGTGGTTGGCGTTGGATTATCGCTGGCACCGTCGGCGATGGCACTGGCCGGAGCAGCCGCCGCCACCGCCATTGCTTTCGGCCTAGCTGGCGCCAACGGCACCCGGGGCTATCGTTTCATTGTCGCCGGCATCGGGATTGGAGCCATCGCCGGCGCCGTTACTCAGCTGATGCTCAGCCGGGTGGCCATTGACACCGCCAATGCCGCGTATCCCTGGACCGTAGGCAGCCTGAATGCACGCGACAACCGAAGTGTGCTCATACTGGGCATCGGGGTTGCGGCCGGTTACCTGATCCTGATGTGCGTCACGCGGGCACTCAACACCTTGCAGTTCTCAGATGCTGTGGCCATTGCCCTCGGTACCCGCCTGAGAGCCGTCCGGATTCTGGGGCTAGGATTATCGGTGATGCTGACCGGTCTGGCCGTGTCGGTATGTGGCCCGGTTGGGCTTATAGCACTTCTCGCACCAGAGTTGGCGCGGGCACTCTGTCGACCGGGAAAGATCCCTCTGACCGCAGCGGCCCTGGCCGGTGCCAGTTTCATGCTTGTTGCTGACCTGCTGGGGCGAATCCTGCTCGCACCGCTGGAAATTCCGGTGGGCATCATTACCGCCATCGTCGGCAGCCCCTACTTACTCTGGATTCTGCTTAGACCTTCGCCACGGAGCCTGACATGAGCCATACTAAAACCGCGACCCTGAAGGCTGAATCCATTACGCTTGCCCATCGCCAGTTCATCGTCGCGGAAAATCTGAGTCTTTCGCTGCCTACTGGCAAAGTCACTGCGATTGTGGGACCCAACGGCTGCGGAAAGTCGACTTTGCTGAACGGACTGGCCCGGATTCACGCCCCCCGCGAAGGCTCAGTGTTGCTGGACGGCAAAGACATCCATCGACTGCCGTCCAAAGAGGTAGCGCGGAAGCTGGCGCTGCTGCCCCAGGACAATACGGCACCAGAAGGTCTGACTGTGGCAGACCTGGTGCGGTTTGGCCGTCAGCCCCATCAGGGTTGGATGACGCAGTGGTCCAAAGAGGATCAACAAGCCATTAATCAGGCGGTATTGGCAGCCGATGTGGCCGATTTGTCCGGGCGAGCTCTGGACACCCTCTCTGGCGGCCAGAGACAGCGGGCATGGATTGCCATGGCCGTTGCCCAACAAACGCCCTTGTTACTGTTGGATGAACCCACCTCGGCATTGGATCTGGGCCACCAGATCGAGGTATTCGAGCTTATTCGGGCTCTCAGTCGCCAGGGCAAAACCATAGCCATGGTGGTGCACGATCTGGTCAATGCCTGCCGCTATGCCGACCACATGGTCGCCATGAAAAGCGGAACCATTATCGAGGAGGGCACCCCGGCAGATATTGTCACGCCAGAGCTAGTTAAAGAGTTGTACGGTGTTCACTGTGACCTGTTACAGGACCCAGCAACAGGTTGTCCGCTTCTGGCAAACCTGCGTCCCTGCAACTCATAAAAGGGCTGACTCGAATGTTCGCTCTTGTTTAAAAGGCCATCTTGCCTCGGCCTGCCTCCTTACTGATTTGTGCGCTACACTTAGCCGCCATCCATTTGCCTGATCAGTCCGTTCACCGCATTTGCAAACTGTACCGGTGAGTCTTCCTGCAGGAAGTGGCCGCCGGTCAGAGTGACGTGGGGCTGGCCTTTGGCGCCCGGTACCAGGTCCTGAACGTATTTGTCGCCTCCGCGGGTTATGGGGTCGCCATTGCTGAAGGTGGTCAGGAACGGTTTTTGCCACTGTTCCAGTACCTTCCAGGCGGCGCGATTGGCTTCGCTGGCGGGATCGTCCGGCTTCACCGGCACCAGTTTCGGGAAGGCGCGGGCACCGGCCTTGTATTTCTTGCCGGGAAACGGGGCATCGTAGGCGCGGCGTTCATCCGGCCCCAGCGTGCGGAAGCTGCCGGTGTTGATGATGCGGGCAATGGGAAACCAGGGGCTGTGCAGTGCAAAGTTCTTCCACAGCTGAAACGCCCTGGGCACCGGCTGGTCGCCCGTCGGCGGCACAGATGGGTATCATATGGCGGTAGAGGTAGGACCAGGATGGCTCGCCGTGCATCATCAGCACCGGTTTTGCGTCGGACGGGCCTTCATCCACATAATGCATGCGCAGGCCATCGACTTCCACGTAGTGGGGGTCAAAGGGGTAATCCAGCAGGCGCTCGAATCGTTCGTCCGGTGTTCTCAGTACGTCCATGGCTGTCTCCGGTGTTGGTCACGGAATTATTGTAAGCTTGCTTAACATACCATGGCTTTGCTGGTCCTGTGGGCCATGTTTCAGTTAGATTGAAGGAGTTAGTTTGGAAACGTCAACAATCGAACAGGCCACCCAGCAATGGCTGGAAGAGGTGGTGATTGGCCTGAACCTGTGTCCCTTTGCCCGCAAGGAACTGGTCAATAACCGGGTCCGGTTTGTGGTCTCCCCGGCGGAGTCTGAAGAAGAGCTTCTGGGGGATTTGCAGGCCGAATTCCTGTTTCTGGATGAGCACCCGGAGGTTGAAACCACACTGCTGGTTCATCCCGGAGTCCTGTCGGAGTTTGACGACTACAACGAGTTCCTGGCTGCAGCCGATGGCCTGCTTGAACTGCTTGAGCTTGACGGTGTCTATCAGGTTGCCAGCTTCCACCCGGACTACCGCTTCGCGGGTACCGGCGACGGCGATGCGGAAAACTACACCAACCGGTCACCCTTTCCCATGCTTCACCTGCTGCGGGAAGACAGCGTTGCCAGGGCGGTGGACTCTCACCCAGACCCGGAGGCTATTCCCCGGCGCAACATTGCCTTGATGGAAGAGTTGGGCGCTGATGAGATGCGCCAGCGGCTTTCCAGGTTGCGTTAGAGCGCAACAGGGCCTTCAGGCACTCTTACAGCTTGAATCTCTTGATCTCTTCGTCCAGTTGGTGGGCAATTTCGTCAAGTTCAGCCGCTCTCCTGGCCGTTAATTCGAAATCAGCAGCGACATCGGCGACGCTATCGCTGGTGGCGTGGGTGCGCCCGGTAATCTGTTCAGCAACTTCCTTCTGTTCTTCCGTGGATGCCGAAACCTGGGTGTTGAGCTCGCTGATCCTGGTGATGCGGTTCAGGTATTCCTGGAAAGCCTGGTGGATGTGATCGACGCGATCGGAAATGTCTCCGGCGTTCTCTACGCTGGAGGAAATGGAATCGACGGCATTGCGGGATCCTGCCATAACGGAGTCCACTTTCTGGCGAATTTCTTCGGTGCTTGATTGCGTCCGGCTCGCCAGAGTCCGGACTTCATCAGCAACCACAGCAAATCCTCTTCCCTGCTCGCCGGCTCTCGCCGCCTCTATGGCGGCGTTCAGGGCCAGCAGATTGGTCTGCTCGGCAATGCCGCGGATGACATCGAGAATCTGTTCAATGCCGACCACTTCCCGGTCCAGGGTTTCAATCACCTGGCTGGCGGACTGCATGGCTTCGCGCAGTGCGTTGTTAGCGCTTACGGCCGTATTGACGGCGGTTTCGATGTCGTGAGCCTGGGTTTCGCTGTGTTTTACTTCGTCATCGGCTTCGCGGGTGTTCTGTGCAACCTCTTTGACATTGGCGGTCATCTGGGTGGCGGCCGTTGCCACTGACATCAGCTCCTGGCTCTGATCATTCAGGCGGCTGCGGACGGATTTTGTGGCTTCTGCGGAATCCCTGGAAATCGTATTGATATCGCGGTTCAGTTCGGCAATCCGCGCGATCATGGCTTTGATGTTGTGAACCAGTTGCTCGGTTGATCTGGCAATTTCGCCAATTTCGTCCCGGGCATAATGGCCCACCTCACCGCTGAAGTCGCCACTGCCGACCTGCTTCATGTATTGATTGAGTCGATGGATGGGGCGCCGCACGCTGCGTACAACGAGCCAGGAGACAATGAGGCAGAGTAGCAGTATGAGGCCGGTGACAACGACGACAATCCTGAGGCCAACATCGGTCTGTTCCAGTGCCTGGTCGCTGATGCCCACAACGGCTTCGTCCACCTGTTTTGAAAGTTCCTGAAACCCGCCCCCGGTCTCGGCAAGAGTGGCCTGAACGCCTTCGACTCTCTCCGGCAGAACACTGCGGATTTCCGCAAACAGGTTTTTCTGCTGCGCGATCAGGCCATCATTCGAGGTTGTGAGGCTTTCTACTTCATCGAATAACGGTTCCATTTCCTCGTGGTAGTCCGCAAATGCGGGATCCGCGTCGACCTGGTCAAGAATGTCGAATGCCAGCCGGGCGACACCGTCGAGGGTGTCTCTCAGGTCTGTCTGGACGTCGTTTATAACACCCAGGCTGTCAGCCAGTGAGGCATTGACTGCAAGCAGGCAGGCAGTGTCGAAAAGTCCCTGGAGCTGATAGGCGAGGGCGATGGCATCCACCTGCTCCATATTCCCCAGATTGCGCTCGAAAATGGGCGCCGCTTCTTCTCTGAGAGCACTGATTTCTTCACGAAGCTCGGTGATACGTGCTTCCGCATCGATTGACCGCTCATGGCTGTTCATATTCCTGGTGACCAGCTTGAACTGCTCCTGTGCCTCCAAAGCGTGCTGTTCCAGTTGTGACTGCAGCCCAGGCACCTCATTGAGAAGAGGATAGTTTTTCTGGAGTTTTGCCGACATGTCGTTGAAGGTGTCGATGTCAGCAGTGACCTTTGAGCGAATGTCTGTGAGCGCCCGTGTGTCTCGCGCATTGTAATGCTCTGCAGCACTGGTGCTGATGTCCTTGAGGGTAAGGCGGGCATCCGCGAGGGCCTGTTTTGCCGGTAAGGCTTCAGTGACCAGAGCGTCCAGTCCCTGGCTGGACCGTTGCAGGCTGAACAGGCTTGCCAGAAGTATCCCGATAACCCCCAGCCCGACGAGTCCAAAACCCAGGCTGAGACGACTCACAAGAGTGGGGCTGAATAGATTAAGCCAGGAGAAGTATCTGTTCGGGAAGCAGGAGCGGGAAACCGTTGTTTGCGCCATAGTTCAACAAGCCTGTCTGAAAATCCTCATTGAGTGTCGTCATGGTGTGTCACTGCCAGCTTTATTCTTATAGGTCATATGCAGGATTATTGCAAACGATTGCATAAATTGGATGCACTTCCTCTTCTGGGTTCGATTTACCGGTTCTGTTCAGTTGCCTCACGAATTTTTAATTGCACACAGATAATGCGCTCAATCTATATTTCCATTGGTGGTGATGCCTTTTGTCATGTTTTCCGGTGACGGCTATTGGCAGGGCCCTGTTCGCTCCCTAAAGTAGAGCGTTGTATCAACGGGTGAGAGTGTGATGTCTGCAATCCGACAGCCTGCCAAAGGCGTTACCATGCCCGTCGGCGATCAGCCGCTGGCGCTGCACGAACCGGAAGAGGCCGGAGCCATGCTGGCGGAGTTTATCCACCGGCATCCGGGCCTGATGATACTGACTGGTGCCGGTGTCAGTACCGATTCCGGTATTCCTGATTACCGGGATGGTGACGGGGCCTGGAAGCGCAAGCAGCCAGTGCAGCACCAGGACTTCATGACCAGCCGGGAAGTCCGGCAGCGTTACTGGGGCCGCAGCCTTATTGGCTGGCCGGTCATAAGGAATGCCAGGCCCAATACCGCCCACCACCATATTGCCGAGCTGGAGTTGCGCAATCACAGCCGCCTGTTGGTCACCCAGAATGTGGATCGGCTGCATCAGCAGGCTGGTAGCCGTTCGGTGACGGATCTGCACGGCAGGGCGGATGAGGTTATCTGCATGAGCTGCGGTTACCGTTGCGCGCGTGATGAGGTCCATGAACGCTGCGCGGATATGAATCCGGGGTTCGAACAGTTTTCGGCGGGTGTCGCACCGGATGGTGATGCGGATCTTGAGGTGGATTTCTCCGGTTTCCGGATTGCCGACTGTCCATGCTGCGACGGAATTCTCAAGCCGGATGTGGTGTTCTTCGGGGACTATGTGCCGAAGGGCCGTGTGCACTCGGCGCTGGATACCCTCAAGGCCAGCGATGGCCTGCTGGTGATCGGGTCGTCGCTGATGGTGTACTCCGGTTTCCGGTTCTGCCGTTATGCCCGGGAATGGGGCAAGCCCATGGCGACACTGAATCTGGGCCGTACCCGTGCCGACTCCCTGGTGGATCTGAAACTGAACTCAGACATCAGCAAAACGCTGGCGGTATCCCTCAGCCAGCTCTGAGGGTCACCGGAAGGCAGTCACTGTCCGGCAACGCGTGTTCTGGCTTCGGCATCTACTTATACGCTTCCCTCGCCGGTTTCATTAGCTTGCTTAGATGAACGTTACTACATACTCCTACCGATTCCAGCCGGGCAAGGTTCGCTACGAATTTTTTCGGTTGCTTCCCATCTCGTTATTCGTGGTGGCGTTCGGTGCTGCCTTCGGTCTGGCCGCCGTGCAAAAAGGCCTTGAACCCCTGCAGGCCATTCTCATGAGTACCACCGTGTTTGCCGGTGCCTCGCAGTTTGCCGCTGTCGACATGTGGGGAAGCGAAGTCTCCCTGATTCCGCTGATGGCGGTGGTCTTCGCCATTAATTCCCGGCATTTGCTGATGGGTGCTTCGCTCTACCCCATGCTCCGGGAGATGCCCCCGGGTCGCCGTTATGGCCTGCTGCTGTTTCTGACCGACGCCAACTGGGCGGTATCTGCACAGGAATACCAGAGCGGCAAACACAACCTGGAAGTCATTCTGGGTGGCGGCCTTGCAATCTGGCTGGCGTGGATTTTCGGGACCTGGCTGGGGGTCTATTTTGGCGGACTGCTACAGGATCCCAAATCCCTGGGCCTGGATATGGTGCTGGGCTGTTTCCTGCTGGCCATGGCGCTGGGCGGCAACAAGTCGCCCCGCATCCTGGTCGCCTGGACCATAGCTGCCGTCTCCTCGCTGGCGGCCTGGAAATGGCTGCCTCCACACACCCATGTGGTGGTCGGCGCCCTGGCCGGCGGTGCTGTCGGTTTCTTCTGGCTGGAAAAGAAACCCCATAACAATACCGGTAACGCCAATGCCGAAGGGGAGGGCTCGTCATGACCGTCGAAACCACTACCGCCGGCATTCTGGGGCTGATCGCTGTGATGACGGCTGTCACTCTGGTGACCCGCTTCGGCGGCGTATTCCTGATGTCCTTCGTGACCATCAACCCTCGTATCGAGAGTTTTATCAACACCATGGCCAGCTCGGTGCTGATCGCCATCATCGTACCCATGGCGTTCAGCGGTGACGTCGGTGCGTTGGCAGCCCTGGTGGTAACTGCCATCCTTATGCTGACGCTAAAGAAGCCACTTCCCGCTATTGCGGCGGGCATGGCAGCTGCCGGTCTGGTTCGTTACGTAGGATTTACCGTTTTTTAGCGCTAACCGCCGAAGCAGGTCGGAGCAGGCAAGGCCTCCCAAAAATGTGCGGAGCCATGGATGGCAGAGCCCAAGCGTACATGGACGTATTTACAGCGTTTTTTGGGAGGCCTTGCCTGCTCCGACCGTCTCCATGGCACCGCACATTTTTGGGAGGGCCTGCCCGCCCGGGCCCCCAAGCTAATGCGTGGAATCAGACATCGGGTTTGTGTTGCGCAGTGCCAGCTCTCCAATTCCAGGTAGTTTGATGCCGAGTGCCAGAGGGTTAATTCCAAGTGATAATCCCAGTATGTTGAGTTCCACCCCCTCGCGGACCCCTGCAAGAACGCCGAAATAACCGCCCAGAGACAGTTGGTAACCGGCCCCGCCGGGAACTTCAGAAACAATGCCGTTGTCCAGGTAGTCCTTGCCAATGGCATGGTTGGGCAGGGCTACATCCATCTCGGGAATCCGGCGGATCACCCAGGCGACAAAGGTATTGCTGTTGGGCCCGGGCCAGGCTTCGTACTCAGTGGGGTAGGGGTACTCATCGATCACGTCCCCAAGTTGCGCGATAATCTGCTCCGCCTGTTCACCGCGGATATCGGCAATCAATTGCGGTGGCGCGCCGTACCAGGCCCGGTCCGGGTCGTCGCGCCTGGACTGGACGACGTAGTGACGCCACCCGGTGACCTCATGCACATAGTAGCTGTCGGCCCCCGCCTCCTTGGTGCTGATCCAGGTGTGCAGGGAAAAGTAGCCGCGCCAGTTGTAGGCACGGGCGCCGTAGACCTGCACCACCGCTTTTTGCTCCTGTTCCGGGGTGGGTGCCAGGCCGGCACTGGAGCGGTCTGCTGTCCGCCAGCTTCCGGAATCCTGGAATCCGGCGCATGCGGCCAGTAACAGTGGCCCTGCCAGCAGCACCGCCAGTGTCAGGGTAAGGCCGATCAAACACTGTTTTATCTTTTTCATGGGTATCCGGGGCGCGATGTGTGGTCAACAGTTTACGATGGAGAAGCACCAGAGTTCAGTCATTCGTTGAAGTTCCCCCGCCGAACATGGCCAGGTGTTTGCTGGTCAGAGTTTACTGGTATAGGCTGAAAATACAGGTATTCGAGGAACTTGCCTGACAATATACGGCCTATAACGCAGGAGGAGTCATGTCCGACCATCATGTTTACAAGAAGGTGGAAGTGGTTGGGTCTTCAAGGAAAAGCATTGAAGACGCCATTGAAAACGCGATTGCCGAATGCAGCAAGAACCTCCGCAACATCGAGTGGTTTGAAGTGCAGGAAACCCGGGGCCATGTTGTTGATGGCAAGGTCGGTCACTATCAGGTTGTGCTTAAAATCGGTTTCAGGATCGAAGGCAGCTGATATCCGGCAAACTGAATGAACCGGTAACAGAACTATGGGAGGTTCTACTATGGGTAAATGGGTTGAATGCTTTGTTACTGGCCGATTATTGCCAACTCAGACTGGCACACGGTAGACCATTTTAGTTTCCAGGATTGAGGTGAACCTGTGCTGACACAACCTCCACTGGTCAGAGAGAGCGATCTTCCCTTGATGGTGGACCTGTATGAACTGGCCATGGCCCAGGCTTACTGGACTTCGGGCATGGATGATACGGCGGTGTTCAGCCTGTTCTTCCGGGAACTGCCGGCCAACCGGAACTTCATTCTTGCCTGCGGGCAACAGAGCGTGGTGTCCGTCATTGAATCACTCAGGTTTACCGACGAACATATTGAACGCCTGGAATCCCTGAATCGGTTCAGGCCCGAATTCCTGGGCTGGTTGAGGGACTTCCGGTTCAGTGGTTCCATTTATGCGGTTGCAGAGGGCACGCCGCTGTTCCCCCAGGAACCCATGCTGGAAATTGAAGGGCCGATTGCCGAGGTTCAGTTGCTGGAAAGCCTGGTGATGAACTACGTGCACCTGGAGTCCGTTCTGGCCTCCAAGGCCGTTCGTTTGAAGTTTGCAGCACAGGGCCGGTCGGTTGTTGATTTCGGCATGCGCAGGACTCATGGCCTGGACGCCGCTCATCGTGCGGTAAGGGCTTATCGCCTGGCCGGGCTGACGGGTACCAGCAATGTGCTGGCGGGCATGGATTTCAACCTGCCCGTCTATGGCACCATGGCCCACAGTTTCGTGCAGGCGTGTACGAACGAACTGGATGCGTTCAGGGTGTATGCCGATCTGTACCCGGGTACAACGCTGCTGGTGGATACCTATGACACCCGCACGGCGGTCCAGCGAATCATCAACTGGCTGGAGCAGAATCCGGATGTGAGTATCGGAGGGATCCGCCTGGATTCCGGCGACCTTGCGGCAGAAGCACGGGACTGCCGGCAAATGCTGGATGAGGCCGGCCTGACCGACATCAGTATCATGGCCAGCGGTGGACTGGATGAGTACCGGATTGCGGAACTGGTATCCTCCGGAGCGCCCATAGACGGGTTTGGCGTGGGCACAGCCATTGGCGTCTCAAAGGATGAGCCAGCACTGGAGCTCGCTTTCAAACTGACGGAATACGCCAGCCTTCCCCGCATGAAAAATTCACCGGGAAAACAGTCGTTCCCCGGGCCAAAACAGATATTCCGGCGGCTGGGGCCAGACGGTTGCATCGTGCAGGATGTGGTTGCGGGCAGAGACGAAGTGTTTGACGGCAGCCCGTTACTGAAACCGGTGATGAAGTTCGGCCGGATAGTCGACGGTGCCATTGCCCCACTGGACGAGCGGGTCCGTTCGGCCGGCAAGGCCGTTGATACGCTGCCAGCGAGATATCGTTCACTGGATCCCATCGGTGAAGTACCGGTTGTCATCAGTGACTTTCTCCGGGCATTACAGCGGGAGGCGCTGGTTAAGGTCGCCAGGGGCTGATAAAGCCGGGTGTGGGCTACTTGAGCATCCTGTTCCTGATGAGGGTCACCAGCTGGTCCAGCATTTCCTTGGCCTGGCCGTCGTAGAGCATATGGAATTTCTCTTTCTGAACGGCCCTGTCATGGTTGGAGCTGGATGACAGGGAGTCTTTGCGCAGGTCCATGTAATGGCAGGCGGCCAGGTGCGCCTTGATGTGATTATCGATCAGTTGGGTGATCAGCTGGTCGATGTCGCCGTGGCAGAAGGGGCGCACCCGGTTCAGCGTGCTGCGGGCTGTCAGCGCTGCATTGCGGGCCTCAAGCCGGAGTTCGCCGGCCTGGTCATCGGCCTCAACAGCACGAAGAAACATTCCGAGCTTGTCGTGCAGCGACCAGACCACCGGCCAGATGGCCTCGTAAGCGGCTTTTTCTGCCGCGAACCGCTCACTGCCGGTAGCGTCGTTGCCGGCGGAGGCTCCGGGGCTATTGAACTGGGAAACCCGTAATTCGTCCATCTCTGCCCAGAGGCTGTCGACCCGTTGTTTCACGGTGTCGTTCTGGGTTGAGAGTTTCCGCCGGCTGGCGGTTCCGGATAAGATGGCAATCACTGCCACCACCAGCGCAGCAACCGCGATCAGCAGAACGAAGTGGTCGCTGCCCACAAGGTCAAAAAGAGTGTCCGCTTCCATGGCTGCCCGCTCCGTATAATGTCTGTAAGAACCTGAAGTCCGCTACTTTTCCGGTGCTGTCGTCCTGTATGGCAGGGCATTCTCGGCGTCCCTTGCATAAGCCATGACATGCTCCGCCTCTTCCCGGGTAAACCTGGCAATGGCCTCGCGAAAGCCGGGGTGCAGTATGCCATGCCACGAGTGGGTGATAACCGGCTCAAACCCCCGAACCAGTTTATGCTCCCCCTGCGCTCCGGCGTCAAATCGCGTAAGCGCCTGCTTGATGGCCAGCTCAATGCCCTGATAGTAACAGGTTTCAAAATGCAGATGGTCGAATTCCTCCAGGCAGCCCCAGTAACGACCGTAAAGGGTGTCACCGCCTGCAAGAAACAGGGCACCGGCAATCAGCTGGTCGTCTTTGACAGCCATGATGATCTGAAGCTGATCCGGCAGTCGCGCTCTCAACTCATGAAAGAATTCACTGTTCAGATAGGGCCTTTGTCCCCGTTTCAGATAGGTAGCCTGGTAGAACACATAAAATGCCTGGAGTATGTGATCGGGCATATCCTTACCGGAAAAATGCCGGAATGTAATGCCCTGATCGGCTACCTGTCTCCGTTCCCTGCGGATGGATTTGCGTTTCCGCGAGGTTAATGTCGCAAGGAAATCATCGAATGTGGTGTAACCCCGGTTATACCAGTGGAACTGACAACCGATACGGTGAAGTTCATCCCGGGTGCCCAGCAGTTGCTGGTCGCCAGAGTCGGGAAACAGCAGGTGCCAGGAATGGCCGCCAAGCTCTTCGGTGACAGACGCCAGCGCCTGGTGCAGCCGCTCCGGGGTCATCCACTCCCGAAGCTGTGGCGAAAATAACAGACGCGGCCCCTGGCAGGGAGTGAACGGTATGGCAATCAGCAGCTTGGGATAGTAATTCATGCCATGGCGCTGGTAGGCATCAGCCCAGGCCCAGTCAAAAACGTACTCGCCCATGGAGTGGGTCTTCAGATACGCAGGTGCAACACCGGCGAGCTGATCGTTCAGATAGAACAGCAGGTGGGCCGGGCGCCAGCCCGTGGCGGCCGTTGTGCAGCCGGATTGCTCCAAAGCCAGTAAAAACTCGTGGCGCAGGAACGGGCTGTCAGTGCCGCTGCATTGATGCCAGTGGTCTGGGCTGATATCACCAATGAATTGAACGGTACGGATCTTCAGTTCAGGGGTGCCGGAATCTGGCATGGTATGGGGCTCTCCGTGATTTACTCTTACCATACGCCAGAATCCGTCAGATGATCACCATGTAAAGGTTATGCAAAGAAAAATGATACAAAACAGTGTTGTTTGAGTGTCGTGATAGACTGCCGTCTGTAACAACGGAGGATTGCCATGCAGAACCGGGTGCTGTTGGTTGAAGACGATGAGGAACTGCGGGAATTGCTGGCCCGCTATCTGGCTAACCAGGGTTTTACCGTGCGCGAGGCCGCCAACGGCCATGACGGGCTGTCACTGGCGATGGGCCAGCACTGTGACATAGTGGTGCTGGATATCATGCTGCCGGATATCAGCGGCCTGGAAGTGTTGCGCCAGTTGCGGGCAAAAACCCACCTTCCTGTGGTTCTTCTGACGGCCCGTGGCGATGAAACCGACCGTATTGTCGGCTTTGAAGTTGGCGCGGATGATTACATTCCCAAGCCCTGCAATCCGCGGGAACTCATTGCCCGGCTTCAGGCGCTGCTGCGACGTGTGGCCTGGGACCAGGAAGTGGGCCTGGATGAATCCCGAACCTATGGCGACCTGAGGGTTGAGCCGGTACACCGCCGAATTTACCAGAACGATGCAGCGCTGGACCTGACCGCCACCGAGTACGAGGTTCTGCAGGTGCTCCTGGCTCATGCCGGCAGTGTGGTACGCAAGACGGACCTGATGCAGTGGGCCCTGGGGCGCCGTCTGGAAGCGTATGACCGTACGCTGGATATGCACATCAGCAACCTGCGGAAAAAACTGGGTAACGATGACCCTCCCCGCATTGAGACGGTTCGGGGGCTGGGGTACAGCTATCGGGTGCCGACATGAGCGGGGGGCTGAGGTTTTCTCTGTTCTGGAGGATATTCATTTCCATCTGGCTTGCCATGGCCCTCACCATGATTGTCGGTAGCCTGGTGACCCATACCCTGAAAGACCGGGAGCGTGAGGCTATCGAGCGCCAGGCCGGGTTGCAGGAACTCGCCATGGAAGCGTTGGCCGTGCGTGAGAACCAGGGCCGGGGCGATGCCTGGCGGTTTCTGAAAGAGCGGGGCAGCGAACTGGACCTGCATCTGTTCCTGATCGAGGCAGACCACAATGATGGCAGTCTGCCGGAATCCATCCGGGAGCGCATGGAATCCGGCGGCTGGTACCGTCAGCGGCCGGCTGTTATTGAAGTGGCGGAAGGATACCGGCTCGTGGCCTGGCCACGCCTGAGCGGCGAGGCCTGGCTGAATCCCCGGGTTTTTCAGTGGGTGGAACTGGCCCTGGCTTTTGTAATCATTACCCTCGCTTGTGCCTGGGTGGCCCGCCTGGTGTCACGACCCTTGAAACACATGGAGTCGACAGCGCGGGCGATTGCCGGCGGCGACAATTCCCTGCGTGTGGGCGATCGCATCACCAGGCGCAGGGACGAAGTGGGCGCATTGGCAACGGCTTTCAACGCAATGACCGAGCAGTTGTGCAGCTTGCTGGATCGCCAGACCCGTTTGCTGAGGGATATTTCCCATGATCTCCGCACGCCGCTTATGCGGCAGCGTATAGCGATCGAGCTGGCCAGCGAGGGAGGTGTGGATGAGGACCTGATGGCCTCGATCCTGCGCCAGAACGAACGGCTGGAGGCCATGACCTCCCAGATTCTGACCCTGTACCGGGTGTCTGAGCAGGGTGAGGACATTGAGCGCGAGGCTGTCCAGCCGATCCTTGTGATCAACGATGTACTCAGGGATGCTGCCGATTACGCCGAACACAGGGGAGTTGACTGCCAGCTCACCGTCGGACCGGAGTGCCGGAATGCTTCGGTACTGGGGGATAGAGGCTTGCTGCAACGGGCGTTCGACAATGTGGTACAGAATGCCCTGGACCACACGCCCCCGGGCAAGAACGTGCACGTTACGTTGCGGGCCGAGCGGCAACAGCTCATCCTCGAAGTCCATGACGAGGGGCCGGGAGTGCAGGAAGACGTGTTGCCCCACCTGTTCGAGCCCTTCTATCGCGCTGACAGGTCCCGGGGTGGCCAGGGTTGGGGGCTTGGCCTGGCCATCACGAAAGACATCGTATCGATTCACGATGGTGATATCAGGGCCTTCAACGGAGAGCGGGGTGGCCTGGTGGTGTCGATACGCCTGCCTGTATTTACCGGAGGCATCTGACCATGGCTTGCTGCCGCACATACATCTAACCGTCGGATAAATCAGCATCAGGAATTATCCATGTCAAAGGATTATCCCATACCGGCAGGTTTTCTGGAACGGGAAACCATCGTCAGGAAAAGCCGGTTTATCGCCCGCATTGCGCCTGTTTCATCGAGGGATGAAGTCAGGGGCTGGCTTGATCAGGCCCACGAAGATCACCCGGATGCCCGGCACATCTGCTGGGCCTATCAGATCGGGCGTCCGGGTGCTGCTGCGGAAGCGGCCATGAATGACGATGGGGAGCCCTCGGGTACCGCCGGGAAACCCATCCTCAGCGTGATTCAGCACAAGGACATGGGTGATGTGCTGGTAATGGTGATCCGGTATTTTGGTGGCATCAAGCTCGGGGCTGGTGGTCTGGTAAGGGCTTACGCCGGTGCTGCCGAGTCGGTGCTTTCCGCGGTTGATCGCGAGATCCAGAAGCCGATGGGGGAAGTGACAATCACCATGACGTTCGCCGATGAGCAGCCGGTCAGGCACTGGTGCGATCAGAACGGCGCCATGGTGGTTCATGTGGAATACGGTGCCGGTGTGACGATGACGGTTAGCCTGCCCGAAGAAGAGTGTGACGCCCTGGCCGCTTTTTGCGAGGCCAGGGCCATGCATTACAGTTTTGAAAGTTAGGGAACGTTTACCGAAACTCCGTTCGTCTACTGTGCGTATACTGGGTGATAAACCGCATAAAGAGGGGCAGTTGTCATCATGAGAGTTTTCCTTGTATCGCTGTTGGTTCTGGTGCTGAGCGGGTGTGCCAGTAATGTTGTAACAGATTATGATTCCGGCACAGTCTTCGGTAATTATGCGTCCTGGGCATTTGCGCCCAAGAAGGACGGCGAAAGCTTTACCTCCCTTGATGGCGGTCGTATCGAGAGTGCTGTAGAGCGGGAGCTGAATCGCAAGGCCATGAACAAAGTACCGGCAGACGAGGCTGATCTGCTCGTTGCCTGGGAGATTGTGGAGGAAGAGCGTCTTGAGCAAACCGGGGTAGGGCTCGGTTTTGGTTTTGGTAGTGGCAACTTTGGCTGGGGGCTGGCGTCGGCGCCGCCGGTCCGGGAAATTGAGGAAGGTAAGCTGGTGCTTGAACTGGTCGACACAGATACCGACCGCGTAGTCTGGCGCGCCGCCAGCCGGCGTTACCTGAACGAAAACCAGTCATCCGACACACGGCGCGAGCTGATCGATGAAATTGTGGCGGACATGTTTGAAAAATATCCCCCCGGAGTCTGAGGCACAGGGTCGATCCACGAATCAATAAAGAGGACATTATGAAGAACCGTTCTGGTGGGCTGGTTTTTTCCACGGAACAGGGGCGCATGTGCCCCGGTTGTCGACAACCCGTTGATGATTGTGAGTGTGGGTCGTCTTCGCCCCCTGCCGGTGACGGCATCGTGCGCGTAAGCCGGGAAACCAAGGGGCGCAAGGGCAAGGGTGTTACCCTGGTGACCGGTATACCCCTGAACGAAAAGGAACTGAAAGCCTTCGCCAAGGTGCTCAAAGCCCGGTGTGGAACCGGGGGTACCGTCAAGAACGGCGTGGTGGAAATTCAGGGGGACCAGCGGGATATTCTGGTGCCGCTGCTGCAGGAGAAAGGCTGGACGGTGAAAAAGGCCGGCGGCTGAGCATGGTTCTCCCCGAAAGTGGCAAATGGTCTGACACGTAATCTGTTAACCAGGGCGCTACAATAGTGCCCCGATTCAGTTGCAGACCAGGAGAGGACTTGAATGCACATACTGGTGCTCGGTGCAGGTGTCGTTGGTGTTACTACCGCATGGTTTTTGAGGCAGCAAGGCTACGACGTCACGGTTGTGGACCGGCAGAACAATGCAGGCACCGAAACCAGCTTCGCCAACGGCGGGCAGATTTCCGTATCACACGCCGAACCCTGGGCTAATCCCTCAACGCCCCTGAAGGTTCTCAAATGGCTTGCCCGGCCGGATGCCCCCCTGTTATTTCGCCCCCGTATGGATCCTGCGCAATGGCGCTGGGGCATCGCATTCCTGCGGGAATGCACGTCGGCCAGGGCTGCCCGCAACATGCGCGAGATAGTGCACCTTGGCATCTACAGCCGTGAGTGTCTGCAGGCCCTGCGCAAAGATACCGGGATCGAGTACGACCACCTTGAGAAGGGTATTCTGCATTTATACACCGATCCCCGGGAGTTTGAATCGGCACTGGAGCCGGCCCGCATCATGCGGGATCTGGGATGTGATCGTCAGGTGATTGATGCGGACCGCGCGGTTGAGCTGGAACCGGCACTGTCTCCGGTCAGACACCGGATTGCCGGAGCAACCTTTACCGCGGAAGACGAGTCCGGTGATGCCCGCAGGTTTACCCAGGCGCTGGCCTTGAAGGCTCGGAAAGCCGGCGTGGAGTTTCTGTACGGTACCGAGATTCTGGGTTTCGAAAATACCCGGGACAGGGTTCTCGGAGTGAATGTCATCCGTGAAGGCAGGCATCAGACCCTGCGCGCCGACAGCTATGTACTGAGCCTCGGCAGCTTCAGTGCCATCCTGGCCCGGAAGCTCGGCCTTTCCCTGAACATCTACCCGGCCAAGGGCTACTCCATAACGGTGCCGGTGAAGAATGAGGATGCGGCATTCAATGTCAGCCTCATTGATGATGAATACAAGCTGGTCTTCTCACGACTTGGTGACCGCATTCGTGTTGCCGGCACCGCGGAGCTGAGCGGCTACGGCCGGGAACTGAACCTGACCCGGTGCCGGTCGATCGTCAGGCGCACTGCTGAACTGATGCCAGAGGCCGGGCACTGGGAGCAAGCCGAGTTCTGGGCCGGGTTACGGCCGGCCACGCCCTCCAATGTGCCCTATATCGGCAAGAGCCATTTCGGCAACCTGTACCTGAATACCGGCCATGGAACCCTTGGGTGGACCCACTCCTGCGGTTCTGCTGCCGCGCTGGCGGATATCGTGGCGGGGCGGAAACCGGATGTGGACTTTGCGTTTACCGGGCTTTGACGGAGGTCGGCAATAAGGAGGGAAGGCGCCCCACACACCTGACGCGATGTGTGTGGGGCTGATCGAAGAAGATGTTACTGCAACTGATCCCGAATCAGCTTCTTGTTGATCTTGCCTACACTGGTTTTCGGAATATCCTCAACGAAATCAATCTGGTTGGGGATGGCCCACTTGTTGATTTCGCCCGAATCGACGAACTGCCTGAGGTGGTTCTGGATGTCCTCCAGGGAAGCGTCTTCACCGGGCTTCAGAGTGACGAGGGCATGAGGGCGCTCACCCCATTTCTCATCCGGAACACCGACGACCGCAGCACCGGCGACGGCCGGATGCTGGCTGATCAGGTTCTCCAGATCAAGTGAGGACAGCCATTCACCGCCGGTTTTGATCACGTCCTTGATGCGGTCCTTGATGGTGAGGGTATGATCAGGCTCCATGCTGGCGACGTCGCCGGTATGCAGCCAGCCACCTTCCCAGAGCTCCTCGCCTTTCTCGGGCTGTTTGAAGTAACCCTGGGTCAGCCATGGGGCGCGGGCAACTACTTCGCCCTTGGCTTCGCCGTCATGGGGCACAGGTTTGCCTTGCGGGTCCACAATCTCCAGTTCCACCATTGGCGCGGCAATACCGGTCTTAACCCTGATGGACGTCTGCTGCTCCAGCGGCAACTCCATGTCTTCCGGCTTGAGGTGAGATGCACTGAGCAACGGGCAGGTTTCAGACATGCCGTAGGCGGTATACATCTTGATGCCAAGCTTCGCTCCGGCGTTGCAAAGTCCCTTTGTCAGGGCACTGCCACCGATCAGCACGTGCCAGTTACTCAGATCTGCCGTCTTGATGGATTCGGTAGCCATCATCATCTGCATGATCGTCGGTACGCAGTGTGAGAAGGTGACTTTGTGTTCCTTCAGCAGGTCCACCAGCAGTTCGGGTTCATAACGGCCGGGATAGACCTGTTTGACGCCCATCATGGTGGCAGCGTAGGGCACGCCCCAGGCATGAACGTGAAACATTGGCGTCAAAGGCATGTAAACCGATGAGGAACGGAGCAAGGGCATTTCATCGAATGCTGCGATGGTTCCTGTCATGGCGAGGGTGTGCAGCACCAGTTGTCGGTGGCTGAAGTAAACGCCCTTCGGGTTGCCAGTGGTGCCGGTGGTATAGAAAGTGGTCGCTACGCTGTTCTCGTCAAAGTCGGGAAAGTCGAACTGGTTGTCCGCTTTGGCCAGCAAAGCTTCATATTCACCGATGGTATCGACAGGCGCTGCCTTTGCTGTGTCGCTGTCGGTCAGCTGTATCCAGGTTTTGACGGTTTTGATTTCGTCTTTTACACCTTCGATGATCGGGAGGAAATCGTCGTGTACCAGAACAGCGTCATCTTCGGCGTGGTTCATGGTGTAAACGATCTGCTCGGGAGACAGCCGGACATTGACGGTGTGCAGAATGGCTCCGATCATCGGGATGGCAAAGAAACACTCCAGATAACGAGGTGTGTCCCAGTCCATCACCGCAACGGTGTCACCCGGTTTGACGCCTGCATCGGTCAAGGCGTTGGCCAGGCGGTGAATACGATCAACAAGGTCGGTATAGGTGTACTTGCTGCGGTTGGAGTAAACGATTTCCTGATCCGGGTTATAGCGGGGACCGGATAGCAGGAGTTGCTTGATCAGCAGTGGATACTGATAGGCGTTTTCTGCCGGTGCCAGGATGCGGGTCTGTGCCATAACTCGGTACCTCTTTCTCAATTGTTTAATTTATAACGAGAAGGTCCTAAATCTGACACAGTTTTACGCTGACGGAAACCTTTGTGGATCAAAAAAAGAGAGGGGCATAAGCGGGCCGGTAAATTATGGCCCACTTATGGGGGGTGCGGTATTCAGGCCTACTCGTAAGTGCAGAGATAGGCGGTGTCTATGTCGGTTCGGGCTTTGAAGCTGGCCTGGCCGGCTACTTCAAAAAACTCGCCGGAACCGTAGGTCATCCACTCTTCCATGCCGGGCAGGAGCACGGTAAGGGCGCCGCTGATAACGGTCATGGTTTCTTTCTTGCTGGTACCAAACTCGTACTCACCCGGGCTGATAACGCCCACAGTGGCGGGCAGTGTGGAGGTCTGGAATGCGATGGACTTGGCTTTTCCATCAAAGTACTCATTCACTTTTAACATGAAAGCATCTCCTCAAAATCGGTTGGGCGCACTATACGTGAAATTGTGTTGCCGTGTTATGAAAAAGGTAGCTGTGGCCCCATGGGCGGGGAGTTCAGCGGTCTTCGGGTGATTCCGGCTCCGGGGGCGGGGTGACACTCTCGGGGCTGCCCTCATAGCCGCTGCTGAGCTTGTGGGTGTCGGGGTCGTAGTTCTCTCTCAGTTCGTCTTTCACGGTGCCATCCCACAGGGTGGTGCCCGTGAAATAGCCTGCGCGCCCGATAACATGGGCCGCAATCGGGGAGGTTATGAGAATGAACACCACGATAGCGAAGGCCCGGGCAAACACCACGCTGTCACCAAAGTAGAAGGCCACGCCGCCCATGGTGAACATGGCCCCCATGGCGCCGGCCTTTGTTGAGGCGTGCATGCGGGTGGGCAGGTCCGGCAGCCGGAGAATGCCAATGGCTGCAAGCAGCATGAAGGATGCTCCTGCAAGAAGCAGAATCGATATGATGATATCAATCATTCTTGCGTCCCCCCCGCTCCAGGAAACGTGCAAAACCGATGGCCGCCAGGAAGGCAGTCAGAGCAATAACGATCGCGACATCCAGCAGGCTTGATACACCGGTATCAATCGCATGAACCCCTACATAGCCCACCACGATCGACGCTACCAGTTCCAGTGCGACAACCCTGTCAGGCAGAGACGGCCCCTTGGTCAGGCGAATGAACGCGAACAGAAGCGCCAGCGAGAGCATGAAATAGACAATGTTGATAACAAACGGAATCACGTGCTTGGCTCCTCAGCGCAAGATCTTCAGGATTCGGCGCTCAAGTTCCCTGAGTTCCTCCCGCAACTGGTCTTCATCCTGAAGAAACATGGCGTGTATGAACAGCACCTGGCGGTCATCAGACACGTCCAGGCTCAGTGTACCCGGTGTCAGGGAGATTACGCTGCTCAGAAACATGATCTCGACATCCGTACGGGCTTCCAGGCGGAACGCAATCACGCCGGGCCTCATGTACCAGACCGGGGTGGCAACGTCATAGGCAACGCGGAAGTTGGCCTTGACCAGTTCCTTGATAAAGAACACCAGAAACGCGACCACCCGGGGAATACGCCTTGAATAACCCTTCAACACCGGCACCTGGCGCTGGAGCACCATCAGGGCCAGATAAGCGAAGAAGAAGCCCGCGAAGAAGTTCATGGCCGAGAAGTTACCGCTCAGTGCCACCCAGGCAAGTGCCAGCATGATGTTCCAGAAGAAACCGATCATTGTTGCGCACCTCCCAGAACCGCTTCTATATAGAGTTCGGGGTTCATCAACTGATCTGCGGCCATCTCTGCCAGTTCATAGATGGGCTGCCCGTTAAGGCCGATGAACAGGGTGCAGACCGCAAGGCCGACTACCGGAATATGATAGGCCCAGCTGTGGCTTTTTTTCACGTCGCCTTTCAGCAGGCTCATTGACTTGACGTGTTCCGGCGTTTTTTTCCAGAACACTTCGGCCCAGATCTTGATCATGGAATACAGGGTCAGAAGGCCGACCAGCAGGGCGATGCCGGTGACCACATAGGCTTCGGCTTCCAGGCCGGCACGGATGACGACGAATTTGGCGAAGAATCCGGACAGTGGCGGTATGCCGGCCAGGGACAACGCCGGTATCAGGAACAGCAGGGCCAGTATGGGTTTTTCCTTGTAGACACCCCCAAGGTCCTTCAGTTCGTAACTGCCCTGCAAGCGGTAGACAATGCCACTGACCAGGAACAGGTTCGTCTTAACAATGATGTGGTGCATGATGTAGAACACCCCGCCAATGATGGCCAGCGGCGTAAACAGGGCAAGCCCGAGAATCATGTAGCCGATCTGGCTGACAATATGGAAAGACAGGATGCGGCGGAACTCGAACTGGGCTGCGGCCCCCAGAACCCCCGTCAGCATTGTCAAAGCAGCGGCCCACAGCAGGATCGTGTGGGTGTAATCCACGTCCTGGGTGAAGATCAGGGTGAATACCCGGTACAGGGCGTACACCCCTACCTTGGTCAGCAGCCCGGCAAACAGGGCGGATACTGCCACCTGCGGGGTATGGTAGGAGGCGGGCAACCAGAAGAACAGCGGGAAGGCCGCTGCCTTGATGCCGAAGGACACCATGAACATCATCGAGATGACGGTGACCATGCCAGGGTCTTCCAGCGTCGCGACTTTCTGGGCGATATCCGCCATGTTGAGCGTGCCGACGGTGCCGTAAAGCAGCCCCACCGCTGACAGGAAAATTGCCGAAGAAAACAGGTTCAGGGTAACGTATTTGATGGCGCCTTCCATCTGCGCCCGTTCACCGCCCAGGGTGAGCAGGGCGAAAGAGGCCAGCAGCATGACCTCGAACCATACAAACAGGTTGAAGATGTCACCGGTCAGAAAAGAACCTGCCACTCCTGCCAGCAACAGATGCATCAGCGGATAATAGCCGAACTTCTCGTGCCCCTTGGGTGTGGATGCCAGGGAATAGATGGCAATAGCCAGGCCGATGATGCCTGTAAGCACGATCATGATGGCGCTGAGGATATCCGAGACGAATACAATGCTGAACGGCGCCGGCCAGCCGCCCATTTCCATGACCAGGAAGCCCTGGTCCATGGTTGAGCGCAGCAACCAGATGCTGGCTGCCAGTAGCAGAGCCGTCGCGACCACCGCAAGGATGCGCTGATAGCGAACCGAACGCCATAAGGCAACGGAAACAGCGCCGGAAACCAGCGGTATCAGAATCGGTAATGCAAGTTCCGGGTTCAAGTGTCCGTATCCTTCATCTGGTCAAGGTCGTCGGTTCCTACAACTTCATACGCTCTGCGTATGAGAACTACGGCAAAGGCCAGAACGCCAAAGGCAATAACAATCGCAGTAAGTATCAGCGCCTGGGGCAGCGGGTCGGCAATGGCTCCTGCCGGTGCCTCGGCACCTTCGGGCAGCAGCGGTGGCGCACCCCGGGTCATGCCCGATACCACAAAGATAAGCAGATTGGCGGCGTTGCTCAGAATCATCAGGCCGATAACCAGCTTGACGATGGAGCGGCGCAGCATCATGTAGATGGCTGCCGCGAACAGGATACCGACGACATAGGCCATCAGGCTCTCCATAACGGCCCTCCTTCCGGGTTGAAGCAGTAAGATTCGGGTAGCGGTGTCATTCGTCGGACTCCATCAGGCTGATGACAAATGTCATGATGGTGCCGAGGACTGCGGCATAGACACCGATGTCGAATATCAGCGGCGTGGATAGTTTGAGATAACCGTCGCCGGGCAATGGCAACTCCCACCAGTGTGCCGTCAGCATAGGCTGGCCGGCCAGAAACGCCGGAATGGTGGAGGCGAGGGCAAACAGCAGTCCGGCGGACAGAAGATCCCTGGGGGCTACCCGCAGGATTCGCCGCGTGGCCTCCGAGCCAAAGGCAAAGGCATAAAGGACAAAAGCGCCAGAAGCAACCAGTCCGCCGATGAACCCCCCGCCTGGCTCGTCATGGCCGCGGAACAACAGGAAAACCGAGAACATCAGCTGCAATGGCATGATGAACAGCGCGGCAGTGTGAAGAATCAGGGTGTTGGACTTCATGGCTTGTACTGATCCTCCGCCTTCAGTTTGATCATCGACAGCACACCGAGTGCCGCAAGGGACAGAACGAAGATCTCGCCCAGGGTATCCAGCGCCCGGAAGTCCACCAGGATCACATTGACGATGTTGCGGCCATAAGCCAGCGGCGCGCTGTTCTCGATGTAGTAGCTCGAGATACTCTCAAAGTACTGGACGTCCTGGGCGGCCAGAATCAGCAGTGTCATCACCACGCCGGCAAAGGCGGCTACCGCAAGGTCCCGGTAGCGCTCGAAAGGTGAGGAGAGATTGACGAATTCCGGCAGTCTGAACAGCACCAGCACCAGCAGAATGACTGTCAGGGTCTCTACCAGCAGCTGGGTAATACCCAGATCCGGTGCGCTGAACAGAATAAAGGTGAGGGCGACACCGAAACCGAGAACACCCATGGATGCAACCGAGCCCAGGCGCGATTGGGTGGCACTGGCGAAAATGGCCGCCACGATCAGCAGCAGTGCTATGCCCCATTCGTAGAAGTGACTGTCGGTCAGGTCCAGCGTCAGGGTGATCCCGTGGTGGGTCAGCAGGGTGAACCCCGTCAGGCCGAAAGTTACCGCAACGAGCAGCAGCAGATACAGTCCGAGTACTCCGTTCTGAAGGATCCGGGTCTGCCAGGCGGCGACGATGGTGATACCTTCCATAAAGCGGAAGTAACCCGCCTCCGGGCCAAACCGGGCGGCAGTGGTATTGATGGCGTAAATGGATGGCTGCAGCCGGTTCCAGCCAGAAAGCAGGCTCAGGCCCAGTACCAGGCTGCCGATTGACAGTATCAGCGGTACATTGACGCCGTGCCACAGCGCCAGATGGGTTTCTACCGATGCACCATTAACGCTGCTGACCGCAGACTGGAGCAGGGCTCCTTCTGGCAGGAAGGGCGCCAGGCCGAATATCAGGGCAATCACCGACAGTGCCGCGGGGCCTACCAGCATTCCGAAAGGAGCTTCGTGGGGTGATTTCGGGGTATTTCCGACCTTGCCGAAGAAAGGCTTGATGGCCACCAGGCCCGCAACGCCAACAATCAGCACCGCCGCGGCGACCGCCACAGTGGTCAGGGCGGCGGACCACAGCGGTGAGTCCAGCAGCGATTCGAACAGCAGTTCCTTGGCGATAAATCCGAACAGAGGCGGCAGGCCTGCCAGCGACAGTGCCGCCAGACAGGCAATGGCAGCCGTCAACGGCATCGCCTTCCGGAGGCCGCCCATACGGGTAATGTCCTTGGTGCCGGTTTCGTGATCCAGGGCGCCGGCAATCATGAACAGCGCACCCTTGTACAGGGAATGCGCAACCAGGAAGCAGATAAAGGCGGTCAGGGCCAGTTCGGTGCCCACCCCTATCAGCATGGTCAGGGTGCCCAGGGCCATGATGGTGGAGAAGGCCAGAACCTTCTTGATACCGGTGCTGCTGAAAGCCAGGTAGGCACCGGTGAGCATGGTGGCGGCACCAAACGCCATCAGTGCCTGGCTCCAGAGCTCACCCTCGCCGAGGGAAGGGTTCAGGCGGGCCATCAGATAAACACCGGCCTTGACCATGGTGGCTGAATGCAGGAAAGCGGACACCGGCGTGGGCGCCGCCATGGCATTGGGCAGCCAGAAGTGGAACGGAACCTGGGCCGATTTGGTGAACGTGCCCGCCAGAATGCAGATAACGGCAGCTGTGTAAAAGGCATGCTCGTGCAGAGCCATGTCAGAAGACAGAATTTCAGACAGCGAATAGCTGCCACTCATGATGGCCAGAAGCACCAGGCCGGCCATCAACGCGAGACCCCCGGCTACAGTAACGAACAGGCCCTGCAGAGCGCATTTGCGCGCTTCCATGTCTTCATGGTTGAAACCGATCAGCAAGTAGGAGGTTATGCTGGTCAGCTCCCAGAACACGAACAGGGTAATCAGGTTGTCGGAAAGCACCAGCCCCAGCATGGACGCCATGAAGGAGAGCATGATCACGTAGAAGCGTGCCAGGTACCTGTGGCCGGCCAGGTAGGCGCCGGCGTAGATCAGGATGAAGGTGCCAATGCCACTGATCAGCAACGCAAACACCAGAGAGAGGCCGTCGACCATGAAATCGAGGGTTATCCCGAGGCCCGGCAACCACTGGTGCTCGAACAGAAGCGTTTCGCCACCGCTGATCGCGGGAATCAGGCTGGCAAAGTATACCGTGAGCGAAGCGGGTAGAAGTGCCAGTAGCCAGCCGACATAACTGCCAGCCAAACGGCAGAGCACCGGTACGGCAAAAGCCAGTAAAAAGCCTGACAGTACAGCCAGTAACATCATTTAAGGGTACTCCGTTAAAACCCGGTTCTCAGGTTCTGCGGTTATCATATTTTAGCCCTTGCACCATGATCATACGCTGCTAAACGGCAATGGACACAACAACCCATGGGAGTGGACGCCCTATTGATCCCAGGTCTGGCCGCGGGTGTTTTCTGTGGTTTTGACCTCCAGGTGCATGGCGGCCTTGGCCAGGAAGTTGGCGCTGACGGGCGCTGTCATGAAGAGAAACACAGTGACCAGGATCTCTTCAACACCGATGCCCCTGCCGAGGGTACTGAAATAAATCACGGAGCTGACGACGATGGCGCCCACGCCGACCGTGGTTGCTTTGGTTGGACCATGCAAGCGGGTGTAAAAATCCGGTAGGCGGGCCAGCCCAATGGCCCCGATCAGGGTGAAGGCGCCACCTACAAGCAGCAAAACGGAAATGGCAATTTCGGCGAACGTGCTCATCGGGTTTCCTCCGGGTTATTCAATGACGCTGCCGCGCTTGAGGTATTTTGCCATTGCAACCGTTCCGACGAATCCCATCACCGCAATGAGCAGGGCGGATTCGAGGTACATACGAGTTTGTAGCGCGATACCGAGCAGAACGATAAGTGCGATGGCGTTGACGTAGAGAGTGTCGAGCGCCAGTACCCTATCGGGCGCATCCGGGCCCTTGATCACGCGATACACGTTCAGTAAGGCTGCCAGCGTGACCATGGCGATGGTGATGTAGAGCGCAATCAGAATCATCGGAACATCTCCAGCAGTGGCTTCTCATAGCGGGCTCGAATGGTGTCGATAATTTCCTGCTCATCCTCTGCATCCAGTGAATGGATGAGAATCAGTTTGTTGTCGTCGCTGACATCGGCACCAACCGTTCCAGGTGTCAGTGAGATAGTGCTGACCAGTATGCTGATCGCCAGGGGGTGATCCAGTTCCAGAGGATAACAGATGAACATGGGGCGCGGCTGTCGGGGGCTGAGAATGAGTTTTGCCACTTCAACGCTGGCAACAACAATATCCCAGAGGACTCGCAACGCGTATGCTGGCGCCCGCCAACCCCTCATTACAGCGGGAGGGTCAGGCCAGAACCTCCGGGTCATCTGTGGTATTCCCCAGGCAAGTATAATGCCCAGTACGACACTGCCACCGCTTATGCCGTCACTCAGAAATTGCCAGGTGAAGAACAGGGTCAGGCTTAGCCAGGGCTGAGGAAAACTGAGGCGATCGAGCATTAGCTGTCCTCCCCGACCATGGGGGTCTGCAAGATTTCGATATAGGCGTCACTGTTGTGCAGTTGCGCCGCCGTTGCGTCGGTATAGTTCATTATGGGGCCAGCCAGAACAACCATCACGATTGCCAGGGCAGTGAGTGCTCCGGCTGCCACGGAAACCCGGCCGTTAAGCGGATCCTTTTTTTCCAGATGACCATCCACCGTACGCCAGAACACGATGCTGCCGGCGCGGCTGTAGGCGATGAGAGTGAGGAAGCTGCCGAGCAGCAGTATGGACCACAGCCAGGCCATTTCGGCTCCGGATTCAACAGATTTCAGAATCAGTACCTTGCCAAAGAAGCCGCTCAGGGGCGGCAGGCCGGCCGCAGCCACGGCACCCACGAGGAACAGGACACTGAGGAAGGTGCGGCTGTGCATTTTGGGCGCAGTAACAATGCGGTCTTTGACCGAACCGCGCTGGTTAGCGACCAGCTGAGAAACAAGGAACAGACCGCCCACCGTCCAGGTGGTGCTTAGCAGGTAAAACAGTGCTGCAGATAGTCCGGCTTCGGAACCAAGTGCGATTGGAGCCAGCAAAGTGCCTACTGAAATGATGACCTGCCAGGCGACCAATGTCTTCAAAGTGCCAGAACCCAGTGCGCCAATAACGCCCATGGCGAGTGTGGCAAGGGCAATCGGGAACAGCCAGTCCATGCCGAGATTGGCGAGCTTGCCCGCATCGTCGCCGAAAATCAGCAGGTAGACCCGCAGAATGGCGTAAATGCCAACCTTGGTCATAACCGCGAACAGTGCAGCAACCGGCGCCGTCGCTTTTGAATAGGCCCGTGGCAGCCAGAAGCAGAGGGGCAGAATGGCTGCTTTGAGGCCGAAGACCACCAGCAGCATCATGCCGCCGGCCTTGACGATGTTCAGACCTTCTCCGGAGACTTGTGGAACCTTGACTGCCAGATCTGCCATATTCAGTGTGCCGGTGACGCTATAGATCATCCCGACACTGATCAGGAACACCGCAGAACCGATCAGGTTCAGCACGACATAGTGCAGGCCCGGAACGGTTCTGACTGTCCCGCCGCCATGCATCAGCAGGCCATATGAGGCGATCAGCAGAACCTCGAAGGCAACAAACAGGTTGAACAGGTCGCCGGTCAGGAAGGCAATGTTCAGTCCCATTAGCTGGAACAGGAACAGGCCATGGAACTGACGGTTACCCTCATCAGCGCCGCCGATCGAAAAGAGGTGACAGAGAAAGGCCAGAATGGCAGTCATGATGAGCATCAGGGCGGCCAATCGATCCAGCACCAGCACAATTCCGAATGGGGGCTGCCAGTTGCCGAATGCATAGATCCGATAACTGCCATCGTTTGCCATTATCAGTAGAACGATGGCGGATACCAGCATCAGAACAGTGGTGCCCAACGCGAGCGTGCGCCGCAGGCTGATAGGCGCGTAGCCCATAAAAATCTGGAGAATGCCGCCGAGCAGGGGAATAAGAATTGGAGCGGTAAGCCAATGGTTCATTTACCGTTAACCTCCGATTCTTCCTCAGGTGCGGGTGTTTTGTAGGGTTGTTTGCCGTCCACGTGGTCATCCTCGTTGTCGGCCAGGTTGCGCAGGGACAGCACGACCACGAACGCAGTCATTGCAAAGCCAATCACAATAGCCGTGAGCACAAGCGCCTGTGGCAGGGGGTCAGAATAACTGCCTGCGGTGCCGATAATCGGTTGCTGGCCGGTAGCCAGGCGACCACTTGCGAAAAGAAACAGGTTGACGCCGTACGACAACAGGGTCAGGCCGACTACCACAGGGAAGGTGCGGGCGCGCAGAATCAGATACACGCCGGATGCCGTCAGTGCGCCGATAACCAATGCGAAAACAAGCTCCATTACGCATCCTCCTTGATACTTTTTATGGCGGAGTGAGGAGACAACCGGCCGACAGTTACCAGCGAGAGCAGCGTGGCACCGATGACCGCCAGGTAGACGCCGAGATCAAAGATCAGGGCCGAGGCTACTTCGAACTTGCCTACCACCGGCCAGGTTATGTAATCGAAGGTGGATGTAAGGAACGGGTAGCCGAACGCGAAACTGCCGACCCCGGCAATCGTTGCGAACAGCAGGCCCAAACCAATGACATTGTGATAGCGCAGACGGATTCGATCCTCTGTCCACTCCATGCCGCTGGCAACGTATTGAAGAATCAGAGCAACGGAGGTGATGAGACCGGCAATAAAGCCGCCGCCCGGCAGGTTGTGGCCACGGAGGAAAATGAAGGCGGACACCATCAGGGCAAGCGGCAGCATCGGCCGTGCAATCAGGCTCAACATCAACGGGTGCGCATCCCGGGCCCACGCGTGGCCTGCGCCATCGCCTGGCGGTGGGGTCAGCGCTGTGTCTTTGAGCATGGCGTGGATGCCCAGGGCGGCAATGGCCAGGACCGCGATCTCGCCCAGAGTATCGAAGCCCCGGAAGTCTACAAGAATGACGTTGACCACGTTGGTACCGCCACCGCCGGGCTTGCTGTTCTCCAGGAAGAACTCAGAGATCGAACTGAATGGCTGGGTCAGCATGGCAAGCGTTACCAGCGTCATGCCAATACCCGCGACCGCTGCAATAGCCGTATCCCGGACACGGCGTCTCAGTGACGTTTCGATGGGCGTCCAGGGCCGCATGTAATAGATTGCGAGCATCAGCAGAACGATGGTGACCACCTCTACAGAGAGCTGGGTCATCGCCAGGTCCGGTGCCGAAAAGCGGGCGAAGGCCAAAGCCACGACCAGCCCCACAACGCTTAACAGAACCAGTGCATAGAAACGCTGTCGGTGCAGTCCCGCGGTTGCAAAAGCACAGAGTATCAGTACAGCGGCCGCAATCGCCGTTGGCGCATCCACAGCGCTCAAGCCGTTCTCGCCGACAAAGACCCCCAGGTCAAGCAATGGCATGGCTGCAACAGCGATCACACTGACAAGCAGCAGCAGAGCATAGCGCTGCAGCGAGCCGTTCTCCACGCGAGATGTCACGCTGTTGGCAAAGTCTACTATCCGCGAAACAGTGCTCTCGAACACGGCTTTTTCATCGATTTCCCTGAAGCGTGCGTGAAAATCGAAAAAGCGCCGGCGTTGGCTGTACATGAGCAGGCCGCCAAGGAATGCGACAAAACTCATTAACAGCGGAAGATTGAAACCATGGAAGATCGTCAGGGTGTAATCGGGTACCTCACCACCAAGCGTTGCCGAGGCGGCCATGAAGAGTAGCGGGCCCACGGACACCGCAGGGAACAGGCCAACCATGATGCAGGCGAACACCAGGATTTCCACTGGGAACTTCATGTAGCGAGGCGGTTCATGGGGTGGGTAAATCGGAAGATTCACCGGTTTGCCGTTGAAGAAAACGTCATGGATAAAGCGGGCCGAATACGCCACGGCGAATATCCCGGCCAGGGTCGCAACGGTCGGAGGTAGCCAGGCCAGAAGCCCTGGTAGATTCAGCTCCAGGGATTCGGCAAAGAACATTTCCTTGCTCAGGAAGCCGTTCAGCAGTGGTACGCCAGCCATGGATGAAGCGGCCACCATGGCGAGGGTTGCGGTGTGTGGCATGAAGCGCCAGAGGCCATTGATGCGGCGCATATCCCGAGTGCCGGTTTCGTGATCGATAATCCCTGCCGCCATAAAGAGGGAGGCTTTAAAGGTGGCGTGGTTGATCACGTGGAAGACTGCCGCCACGGCGGCAAGCTGCGTGCCCATACCGAACAGCAGGGTGATCAGGCCCAGGTGGCTCACTGTTGAATGGGCCAGAAGTCCCTTGAGGTCATGCTTGAACATGGCGACATAGGCGCCAATGAGCAGGGTGGCCATCCCGGTAAAGCTGACCATATAGAACCATTGTTCGGTGCCCGCCAGCGCCGGGTAAAGCCTGGCCATCAGGAAAATGCCGGCTTTCACCATCGTAGCCGAGTGCAGGTAGGCCGATACTGGTGTGGGCGCCTGCATGGCATGGGGTAGCCAGAAATGGAACGGGAACTGGGCTGATTTGGTAAAAGCGCCGAGCAGCACCAGGGTCAGGGCGACCGGGTACATGGCATGTGCTTTGATTTGGTCGCCGGCTGCAAGCACGTCATCGAGTTCAAAGCTGCCAACAATGTTGCCAATAATCAGAATACCCGCGAGCAGCGCGAGGCCACCGCCGCCGGTTACCGCCAGCGCCATCCGGGCGCCCCGGCGTGCGTCCTGTTTGTGGCTCCAGAAGCCGATCAGCAGGAATGAGGTCAGACTAGTCAGTTCCCAGAAAATCATCATCAACAGCAGGTTGCTGGAGAGCACAATGCCCAGCATGGAGCCCTTGAAACAGAGCAGCAGGGCGTAGAACTTGCCAATGTTCTCATAGGCCTTCAGATAGTAGCGCGCGTAGAGAATGATCAGCAGTCCAATAATCAGGATCAGCAGAGCGAACAGCAGAGATAGCCCATCCAGCCGGAAACTCAAGGAGAGGCCGAGGGCCGGCAACCATTCATAGCTGTGCAGTACCACGCCGCCATTGGCGAGGGTTTCCCAATGGGGGAACAGGGCTGCGAGCGCAATCAGCGCGGGTACAGAAGACGCAACGGCAATTGCCGTTCTGCCGCCCTGGGCGAACAGGGGTGCAGCTATGGCACCCAGAAAAGGCAGTAAAACAACCAGCGGTAGCGACATCGCAACCTCGTTATTGGTTTTTTTCTACGTGAGTATTGAAGGCGTGTTTGCGTGAGTCCAGTAGTCAGGCCCGTGAAAGTTGGCTGGATCGCTCCGGGGCTAGAGGCGGATCCGCAGGGAATGTTAATCATTACCCTGTATTCAGACGCCTGAGAGACTATCCGACACCTTGATTAAAGGCAAGACAGGTTGCAGGCCCTCAGAGTTCTGAGAAAGACAGACGTCTCATACGGCTTTGCAGAGTGGTCAGACCACCGGGCTATCACGCTAACATTGATGGTGGTCAGAAATCACGGCGGTCCTGGTAGGGTTTTTCCGGGGAACCGGAGTTCCGGGCTACCGCGATACGCTGGTTTGCCCGGCCGAGCACTTTCTTCTGCAGCCGGGTTTCCCAGTCCAGCGCGGCCTTGTCGCTTGCGTTCCAGCTGCGGTTGAACAGCAGCTTGCTGGCGGCCACGGCATCCGGTGAGCGGCTAGCCAGTTCCTTTGCGAAGGCCATGGCTTCTGCCATCGGATCATCGCTGACGCGGCTGACCAGCCCCATGGCCTTGGCTTCCGTGCCGGTAAAACGCCGGGCGGTCATGGTGAGTTCCTTGGCCAGGTCGATGGGTATCAGTTCACGCAGGGTCACGGTCAGGCTCATGTCCGGAATCAGGCCCCACTTGCTCTCCATGATGGAAAACTCGCAGTCGGCGGTGGAGAACCGGAAGTCTGCCCCCAGTGCCACCTGGAAGCCGCCGCCGAAGCAGTAGCCATGGGTAACCGCAATGACCGGTGCCGGCACATCCCGCCAGAGGTAGCCCACGTCCTGTGCCAGGTTGCTGATCCTGCGGCCCGGTTTGATCAGCAGTTTCAGAAAGTTGACCGGATTCTTCGACACGGTTTTGACATCCAGTCCGGAGCAGAAGGCTTCCCCTGCACCCCGCAGAATAATGGCGCGCACACTGCGGTCTTTCTTCAGGGTTCTGGCTGCCCGGGTAATCGCTTCGAACATGGGCATGTCCAGGCCATTGTATTTATCAGGCCGGTTGAGGGTTACCGTGGCGATGCCATCCTCGATACTGATCAATACCCGGTCAGAATCACGTGCGCTCATAGGGTTGGTTCCATGTCATACGTTAGTCGTAGGCCGCTATGCTACCATGTTGCCTCCTGATGAAAACGCCCACGAATGGCAGAGATTGAGAAAGAGAGACCACATGACCCAAGCATACCCGAACCTGCTCAAACCCCTGGACCTGGGCTTCACCGAGCTGAAAAACCGCGTGCTCATGGGCTCCATGCACACGGGCCTGGAGGATCGTTTCTGGAACATCCACAAACTGGCCCGCTATTTCGCCGAACGTGCAGAGGGTGGCGTGGGGCTCATGGTCACCGGCGGTTTCTCCCCCAACTTCGTGGGCCAGCTTTCACCCCTGGCATCCACCATGAACCATCGCGGCACCGCGCTGCTTCACCGCCATGTCACCAGTGAGGTTCACGATGCCGGCGGCAAGATCTGCCTGCAGTTGCTGCACGCCGGCCGTTATGGTTACCAGCCTTTCAGTGTCTCCGCATCTGCCACCAAGGCGCCCATTACGCCCTTCAAGGCCCGGGCGCTGTCCACCAAAGGCGTCGACAAGCAGATTGACGATTTCGTGAATGCCGCAAAGCTGGCGAAACTTGCCCGCTATGATGGCGTCGAGGTGATGGGCTCGGAAGGTTATTTCATCAACCAGTTTCTGTGTGAGCGAACCAACAAACGCACCGACAAATGGGGCGGCCCCTTCGAAAACCGCATGCAGCTGCCAGTGGAAATTGTCCGCCGGATGCGTGAAGCGGTTGGCCCGGAATTTATTATCATCTACCGGTTGTCCATGCTGGATCTGGTGGAAGGTGGCCAGACCTGGGATCAGGTGGTCCAGCTCGGCAAGGCTATCGAAAAGGCCGGTGCCACCATCATCAATACCGGCATCGGTTGGCACGAAGCGCGGGTGCCCACCATCGTAACCTCCGTGCCCCGCGGAGGCTTTGCGGATGTCACCGCCAAGTTCTATGGCGAGGTGGATATTCCCGTGTGTACCACCAACCGCATCAATACCCCTGAGAAGGGCGAGGAAATTCTGGCCGCGGGCAAGGCGGACATGGTGTCCATGGCCCGGCCACTGCTGGCGGATTCGGAGTTTGTCCGCAAGGCGGAGCAGAACCGAAGCGACGAAATCAATACCTGTATCGCTTGCAACCAGGCCTGTCTCGACCACGTGTTCCTGCTCAAGCGTGCATCCTGCCTGGTCAACCCCCGGGCCTGTCACGAAACCGAACTGGTGCTTACGGTAGCCCCGGTCAGCCGCCGCGTTGCGGTGGTGGGCGCGGGCCCGGCGGGGCTGGCCGCAGCCACCACCGCTGCCAAACGGGGACACAAGGTCACCCTGTTTGAAGCCGACGACAAAATTGGCGGGCAGTTCAACTACGCCAAACGAATCCCGGGCAAAGAAGAGTTCTACGAGACCTTGCGTTACTACCAGCGCCAGATTGAAATCCTGGGTATTGATCTCAGGCTCAATACCCGGGTGGATTCGGATTCAGTCAGTGAAGCCGGCTTCGATGACGTGATAATCGCCACGGGCGTGAAGCCCCGCACACCGAAGATTGAGGGTATCGATCACCCCAAGGTGCTGGGCTATCTGGATGTGCTACGCCACAACAAGCCTGTGGGCCAGTCCGTGGCAGTGATCGGCGCCGGCGGCATCGGCTTTGATGTCAGCGAGTTCCTGACCCATGACTTCGGTCATCACCCGGAGGGGGAGCAGGTCAGCGTCGCCGAGTGGCAGGCGGAGTGGGGCGTTGATCCGCAGTTTGAAGGCCCGGGCGGGCTGGCGGAGCGCAAGCCCACATCGTCACCACGCAAGATCTACCTGATGCAGCGCAAGACCAGCAAGGTGGGTGGCGGCCTCGGAAAAACCTCCGGGTGGGTACACCGCAACAGCCTCAAACACCGGGACGTGGAAATGCTGCGCGGCTGCAGCTACGAGAAAATTGACGATGACGGCCTGCACATCACCCTGTCAGACAAGGATGGAAAGGTAACGGAGAGCAAGGTGCTGGCGGTGGATAATGTCATCATTTGCGCAGGCCAGGAGCCATTCCGAGCGTTATTTGATGATTTGGTGAACCGCGGGATCAAGACCCATCTGATCGGTGGTGCGGATGTTGCGGAAGAGCTGGATGCCAAGCGGGCGATCCGCCAGGGTACAGAGGTGGCTGCAGGAATCTGAGGGTGACGATACGGGTGGAGGCGACAAATTTGGTCACAAAGTGATCGCCTTGATCAGTCTGGTAAAGCTGGCAGTCGGTTGCCGTTACGGTTGCCGACTGCCCTTATCGAATGGCTTTCAGGGCCTGGCTGATGGCATCGGCCTCGGCTGAGAGTACCCGGTAACGCAGGCTGTCTGCCTGCTGGCTGGCCTGCAGCAGCTGTTTCTGCTTCATGTCATAGAGGCGGCTGAGCAGATCGGATTGCTGGTTTCTTTGTAGTGCTGTCATGGTATTGCCCTCCGCGGGAAATAACCTGTGTCGATATTCTTTACGTTTGGCCCCGGCTCATGGCCTTGTATTGATAACCAAGCATAACCCGGGCCAATCTGCTGCGTCGGTGCGCTAGCGACCAAACCGGGCCCGGTAAACCCCCGGTGCCACGCCGGTATGTTTCCGGAACAGTCGGCTGAACGAACTGACATCCTCATAACCCACCAATCGGGTCACCTCTTCCACCGCCAGACGGGAATTCTCCAGGTGCTGACGGGCCGCCTCGATTCGCAGAATCTGCAGGTAGCCCGTTGGCGTATCCCCGGTTGCCGCCTTGAACCGGCGAATCAGGGAACGCTCCGTCAATCCCGCCAGCCTGGCAAGCCCTTGCAGTGTCACCGGTTCGGTATAGTTCGCATCCAGCCAGTCCTGCAGCTTCAGAATCGCCGCATCGGAGTGGTACCTCCTGGCCTGAAGCGCCCCATAGGGCGCCTGACTCGTCCGCCCGGCATCAATCACAAACGCCTTCGCCAACTCCCGCGCCATCTGGGCCCCGGCATAACGCTCCACCAGGTAAACCCCCAGATCCCACCAGGCCATGCCACCACCGGCACAGGCAATATGCCCGTCCACCGTAATCAACTTGTCGGGCTGCAGATCCACCGCCGGAAAACGCTCCCGGAACTGATTGCTGAACCCCCAGTGAGTCGTCGCCTGCCGGCCGTTCAGCAAACCTGCCTCGGCCAGCAGAAACGCCCCGGTACAGTTACTGGCCACCCGAACCTGACCGGACGATGCATCACGAAACCCACCGAGCCATTCCACCAGGCCAGGATTGGCTTCCAGTACCCGGGCAATCGGAGCCCCAATGGTCGGCACAATCACCAGATCCGCCTGAGAACTGCCGGCAGGGTAGTCTTGCCAGTCGCCGTCCGCAAGCAGGGTCATACCGTTAATACACCGGCACGGCCTGCCGCCATGGGTCAAAAGCCGGGTTGTAAACTCCTGCTCCGGCGGCAAATCATTAATCCGCGCCCAGGTCACACCTGCCAGACGGAACAGATCAACAATGCCGGTAATCGCGCTAGCAAGCGCCCCATCAAACCCGATAACAGAAACCGTTCGCATGCTTGCTCCGATGTAGGGTAATTGCGGGGGAAGGTTGTCCGGGACTGTCGGCAGCAGGGATGCTGCCGTCAAGCTTACATGGACGTATTAACAGCGTGTCCCGGACAACCTTCCCCCGTGATTGCCCGGCCGCCTGGAATCGAAGCATGGCGATATCGGCCATGATTATGTCATTAACGCCGGTTCCAACAAAAACAACCGTATGAGAGGCTATACGCCATAAACAGGAGACCAGACATGACCGACACCCTGATCGACCGCCGCGACCTGGCGTTCCAACTCTACGAAGTACTCGACACCGAAAGCCTCAGCCAGCGCGAGCGCTTCAGCGAACACAGCCGCGACACCTTCGACGCCGTCATCGAAACCGCCGACAAGATCGCCCGGGACAAATTCGCCACCCACAACAGCGCCGCCGACAAGGACGAGCCAAAATTCGTCAACGGCCAGGTGGAAATGCTGCCCCAGGTCAAGGAAGCCTTCGACGCCTACGCCGACGCAGGCTTCATCGCCGGCCGCTATGATTACGAGCTGGGTGGCATGCAGTTACCGGAATCCGTCATGGCCGCCTGCAACGGCTTCTTCACCGCCGCCAACCCGGGCACCGCCGGCTACCCGTTCCTGACCACCGCCGCCGCCAACCTGATCCGCGTATTCGGCAACGACCAGCAGAAAAACACTTTCCTGCCCCATATGCTCAGCGGCCGCTTCAGCGGCACCATGGCGCTCACCGAGCCCCATGCCGGCTCCTCCCTGGCAGATATTCGCACGTCCGCTTCACCGACGGATGAAGGTCATTACCTGATCAAGGGCGCCAAGATCTACATCTCCGGCGGCGAGCAGTCCATCACCGAAAACATCGTTCACATGGTTCTGGCCAAGATAAAGGGCGCACCGGCTGGCGTGAAGGGTATCTCCCTGTTCATCGTGCCCAAGTTCATTGTTGATGAAGACGGCAACCCCAGGGAGCGCAACGGCGTCAACCTGGCGGGCCTGATCCACAAGCTGGGCTACCGCGGTACCACCTCCACCGCGCTCAGTTTTGGTGATGACGCCCCCTGCCATGGCTACCTGGTAGGCGAGCCCCATCAGGGCCTGAAATACATGTTCCAGATGATGAACGAAGCCCGGGTAGGCGTAGGCTTTGGCGCCGCCGTGATCGGTTACCGTGGCTACATGCACAGCCTGGAGTACGCGAAAAACCGCCTGCAGGGCCGCAAGCCCTCGGAAAAGAACCCGGAAGCACCCCAGGTACCCATCATCGAGCACGCGGACGTACGCCGCATGCTGCTGGCCCAGAAGGCCTACAGCGAAGGTGGCCTGGCGCTGTGCCTGTATGGCGCCCGCCTGATGGACGACCAACACACCCATCCGGACGAGCAGAAGCGGCTGGAAGCCGGAAAATTACTGGACCTGCTGACCCCGGTCATCAAGGCCTGGCCGTCGGAGTTCGGCCCGAAGGCCAACGATCTGGCCATCCAGGTTTATGGTGGCGCCGGTTACACGCGGGAATACCCGGTGGAACAATGCTGGCGGGATAACCGGCTCAACCCCATCCACGAAGGTACCAATGGCATTCAGGCACTGGACCTGCTGGGGCGCAAAATCTGGCAGGACCAGAGCCATGGCCTGCAATTACTGATGCAGGAAATGCAGGTGGACCTGGAAGCCGCCACCACCGAGCGCTGCCAGCAGTGGGCCCTGTCCCTGAGTGAAACCCTGCAGCAGGCGGTGAAAGTGACCCAGAGCCTGGGCAAGTCCCTGATGTCGGAAGATCCCGACCGGGTTCTGGCCAATGCCTCATGCTATCTGCACCTGTTCGGTCACATCATCGTGTCCTGGATGTGGCTGCGTCAGGCCAATGCGGCCGCCAAGTCACTGGGCTCGGCCAACAGTGATGACGAGCGCAGCTTCTACCAGGGCAAACTGCAGGCTGCCCAGTACTTTTTCCACTGGGAGTTGCCCACGGTGGCCCAGGATCTGGTACTGCTGAGGAATCAGGACGACACCTGTATGAATATGAAGCCGGAGTGGTTCTGATACTGGCAGACTGACCCAATCTGAACCAGACTGTATGGCATGCCCCGGTTCCCCGCTGAAATTGGCGCCGCCGGGGCATTTTCCGTGTTGTCCTTATCCACAGGGAAAGTCTGCCATGACGTCGGGAAACGCCTCTAATGCCTACCAGCCGGTACGGTGTGAAATTCACCGTATGCTCCGGGAATACCTGACGTCTGCCCGGCTTGCGGAAATTGTCTATCGTGACGACGCCGGCCAGATCCAGACCACCCACGACATCATCCGTGATCTGTTCAGCCGGGCGGGTCAGGAGTTCGTTTTCCTGGGTCGCGGACACATGGTCAGGCTGGACCATGTTCTGACGCTCGATGGTACGGCGGTGGCTTCTACGAATTGATTCTCTCAGGTTATTGCTTTTCCTAACTTATTGTCATCGCTAACAAAAACGTAATCAGAAGGTAATTGTGCCGGCTTGGCCATGGCCGTAGACTTCCCGCTGTTGTTTCACACGCCAACAAAGGGACATGGATATGAACAAGTTGACACTGAGCGCACTGGCATTGCTGATGACGCTGGGCCTCGCTGCTTGTAGTCAGGACGACAACGAAGGTGCAGATCTCGAGGAAGCCGGTGATAACGTCGAAGACATGGCGGACGATGCTGGCGATGCGGCCGAGGAAACCTATGAGGACGCCACCGGCCAGAATGACAGCGCCTGGGATGAAACCAAGGATGCGGCTGAAGATGCTGGCGAGGAAACCGGCGAAGCATTGGAAGAAGCCGGTGAAGAAACCGGGGAAGCTGCCGAAGAGGCGGGCGACTCCATGCAGTAAGGTCACCCGGCTGCTTTCAAAGCCGCATCTGGCCGAATATAAAGAGCCTGCCCCTTGGGGAGCGGGCTTTTTTATTGTTTGTAAAGAAAGCTTAAAGAAACTGCCTCCTGAATGTCCGCATCCTGTCACTCATGCCACCGACAATAAGCTCTCGGATATACCCATCAACTACCCGAGAGAGACAGGACCATGGCCAAGCATGATCTGGATCCGAACTATCTGGATCCCAATTACGAACCGGTTGTAAACCACTCTGGCAACGCTTCCTTTGCCCATGTGCTGCAGGCACGGATGCAGCGACGCACGCTGATGAAAGGAAGTGTTGGTGCAGCCCTGGCCAGCGTCATGGGGATGGGTATTGCTGGCTGTTCCTTCACTGATGATAGCGATGACAGCAGAACGGGCGGCGGGGCCCAGTCGGGTACGGAGCTCGGATTCAAGCCGGTTGCGGTTTCCAACGAAAACCGTGTTGTGGTTCCGGAAGGTTATTCGGCCCGAAGCTTCGTCCCCTGGGGAACTCCCATCACCGGAAATCATCCGGAATACCGGTCTGACGGTACTAACACCGGCGCTGATCAGGAAAGCCAGGTTGGCATGCATCATGATGGTGTGCACTTTTTCCCGATTGACCAGAAAACCGGGGGCAACAGCTCCACGGAAGGCCTGCTTGTGATGAACCATGAGTACATCAACCAGAGCGCATTGCATGCCAATGGCCCGACGAAACCCGCTGATAACGATGGTGTTCGGCCGGTAGACGAAGTCCGTAAGGAAATCGCCGCGCACGGTGTTTCCGTGATTCACATCAGGCGTGCCACCGACGGAACATGGGATATTGTGTCTCGAAGTCCGTTCAACCGACGAATCACTGGTAATACCGAAATGGATATTCGTGGTCCGGTGCGTGGCTATAGCAAGCTGGCGACTGCTTTCAGTCCGAGTGGTACCGAAACCCGCGGTACCCTGAATAATTGTGCGATGGGCCCGACACCATGGGGCACCTACCTGGCGGCAGAGGAGAACTGGCATGGTTACTTTGCAACTTCCGATACCGAGCGCCCCCGTGAATACGTGCGCCATGGAGTAACTGACAGCTCTCGCTATGACTGGGAGCTGGCTGATACAGACGCCGACGAATACATGCGCTTCAACGTTTCAACCATTGGTGCTTCTGCAACCGATGATTATCGGAACGAAGCGAATACCTATGGCTATATGGTTGAGATAGATCCTTTCACTCCCGAGAGCAAGCCTCAGAAGCGGACTGCTCTGGGGCGTTTCGGCCATGAGGGTGTCATCTTTGCGCCTGCCCGAGAAGGTGAACCGGTGGTGTGCTACTCCGGTGATGATGCTCGCTTTGAGTACATTTATAAATTTGTATCTTCCAGGCCCTACAATGCCGCAACGGCCGGTGGCTATCTGTTGGATGAGGGTACGCTGTATGTGGCCCGCTTCAACGACGACGGTTCGGGTGACTGGCTGGCACTGGATCTGGAGAATGCAGACTTTGCTGGCAAGGTTGCCGCAGCTGAGGGCACCATGGTGGGCGAAATCCGGTTTGACGGATTCGAGAACCAGGCCGACGTTCTGGTAAATACCCGCCTGGCCGCCGATATTGCCGGTGCTACCACGATGGATCGCCCGGAGTGGGGTGCTGTTGATCCGAAAACCGGCGATGTCTACTTTACGCTGACCAATAACAGTAATCGTGGCAAGGAAGGCTATGACGATGTAAATGCCGCCAACCCGATCGTTGAAAATGCCACCGGCCATATCATTCGCTGGGCGGAAGCCGGAGGTGACCATGCAGCGACCAGTTTCGAGTGGGACATATTCGTATTCGCCGGCGAGCAGGGGACAGAAACCGTCGTTGACGGAGAAGCGGCCGTCACGCTGGACGATACCAATATCTTCAACAGCCCGGACGGCCTCTGGTTTGACTACAACGGACGCCTCTGGATTCAGACTGATGGTAGCTGGGCACCACCGTACCAGAACAACATGATGCTGGCCGCCAACCCGGTCACCCGTGAAATCAAGCGGTTCTTTGTCGGGCCCCGGAATTGCGAAGTGACAGGTGTTGTGACTACGCCAGATGTAAAAACCATGTTTGTGAATATCCAGCATCCCCGGGGGAACTGGCCAGACCCCTCCGAGGATCGTCCCCGTGATGCGACAGTCATTGTCACCCGCGACGACGGGGGCGTTATCGGCGCCTGACAGCCCGGGAAAGCCAGGCTGACCTGCCACGCAATCCGGAGTCCTCCGCCTGGGAGGCTGCGGGTTGCGTTTTTTTGTTTCAGATTTGTAGCAACCTGCCGAAAAACAATCAGTGATCAACTAAAGTAGCAGTTATTAATACAGATCAATTCATTACTCTCTCGAGTGATATTCAATAAAGATGTATTCACGAATAATGATAATAAAGAGGTGGCTATGGGGTTTCTCAGTCGACCTGTTGTATTTGTGGGGGTGTCGGTCGCGGTTATTGCAGCCATCGTGGCCGTTCTGGTGGCGCCGTTGACTGGGCTGGATGCGTCGTCTGTGCTGGCGGGCCTGGTTCTCGGGTTGGTCATCGCAACTGCTTATCTGGTTCTGCGGGTGTTGGAACCGGTAGAGCGTTCGGTGAAACAGCTCAATGCCGGTGAGTTGTCTGATGACAGCCCTTTGGGCAAACAGTGTGCGGGCCTTCTTGCCGAGGCTAAAGCCGGGCGCGCTCTGATCGAGGCTCTGTCGGGCAGTGCCGACAAGAGTGCCATTTCCGCCGCTCAGGTATCTTATGCCGCCGACCAGTTGAAGATTCGTCTGGATCGCCAGGTCACTGAAACCGCGCAGATGGCGGATTATGCCGGGCAGATTACGGAAAGTGTCCGTGAATCCGCCCAGCAGGCCACCGATGCCGCCACCATGGCCCTGCAGAATCGTCAGGTAAGTACGGAAGGACGTGAGGCGCTGACCTCCGCAATTGCCAGCGTGCGGGCCGTGCACGAGCAGTCCAGTGAGAACCTGAGGCTGATCCAGGAACTGAATGAGAAGTCCAACAAGATCCAGGGGGTGACCACCACCATCCAGGGTATTGCCGAGCAAACCAATCTGCTGGCCCTGAACGCGGCCATAGAAGCTGCCCGTGCAGGTGACCAGGGTCGCGGGTTTGCAGTGGTTGCTGATGAGGTCAGACAACTGGCCGGCCGGACCGCGCAGGCAACCGGTGAAGTTGCCGAAACGCTTCAGGAAATAAGGTCTGATACGTCACTGATCGTTTCAAGAATTGAGGATCTTGCCAAAAGCGTCGAGGCCGGCCTGGAATCGGTTGAGAGTGTTGGTGAGCGTCTGGACCAGATACGCGATCAATCGGACCGGGTCCAGCAGCAAGTGGCCCGAATCGCCGAGATTGACCAGAACAACGAACAGAGCCTGCAGCAGGTGTCTGGCGCTATAGAAACGGTTCGCGACCAGATCACGGAGAGTGACTCCAGTGTCGCTTCCCTGGCCCAGCAGGCGGCAACCCTGATGGAGCTTGCGGAAGAGGCCAATGCTGCCTTCGCCCTCAATAGCGATGAAAGTTATCATCGCGCCTTTTTTGACCAGGCCCGGCAGGGGGCAGACCGGATTGGCAAGATCTTCGAGCAGGCGGTGCGTGACGGCCAGTTGTCAGAGGCCGCTCTCTTCGACAAGAAAAGAGAGCCGATACCGAATACCAATCCCCAGAAATACTCCAGCAGTTTCGACCGCTTTACCGACCAGCAACTGCCTGCGGTGCAGGAAGCCGTCAAGTCAGCTCATCCGGCGATGGTATATGCAATTGCGATAGCGCCCGACGGCTATGTGCCGACCCATAACCGGGACTTTGCCCATGCCCCGACCGGTGACCCGGACGTTGACCTGCTCAAGAGCCGCAGCAAGCGCCTGTTCAACGACCGCACCGGCGCCCGCTGTGGCAGCCATACCCAGGCTATGCTGTTGCAGACGTATCGCCGGGACACCGGGGAAATCATGCACGATCTGTCTGTGCCCATTTATGTGAATGGCAAACACTGGGGCGGTTTCCGGCTGGGTTACAAGCCCGACAGCCACTGACGTCTCGCCGCTATCAGGCCCGGTTGCTGTGATAGACTTTCCATACGCAGCAAAAGGAGAAACCCTTGTCCGAGCCTGAATACATTCCTGCCGATGAAGATCCCCTGGCCCGCCGCGCGGAGCCGGGCCGCAATCTGGCTGTGCTGGTTTATATCCTGCAGGCACTGTCATTTTTTGTTGGCGGTATAACCGGCCTTGTCGGCGTTATCATCAACTACGTCAAGCTTGATGACATCCGGAACACCTGGATAGAACCGCATTTCCACTGGCAGATCCGCACCTTCTGGATCGGTCTGCTGTGGACTGTTATTGGTATCGTAACCACGCCCCTGATCATCGGGTGGTTTGTGTTGCTGGGGATTTCCATCTGGATCATCTACCGCATTGTCAAAGGGGCGCTGGCCCTGAACGACGGAAAAGCGCCGCTCTAGGGCAGAACTGGTGTGGGCTCAGAGAACGCTGACGTAGCTCAGGAAAGACAGGCTCGCGGCAAGGAAAACGAACGTGAGTACCACCCGGGCACGGCGATGGGGTGGCACCAGACTGTTGTGGTGAACCGTTTCGGGTTCCTGCCTGCCCGTCATGATGCCGCCAGCATCAGTGAGTGCCGGAGAATTCTGGCCTCCACGCACAGGCCGCAATTGGTTCTCGTGCACTGATCCGCGTCATGGAGATGCATCCGTTGCGGGGTTCCCGGAGTGCGGGGGTTAATGCCCCGGTAGACCTTGATGTGCCGGCTTAAGGCCCGGGAAGCTCTTTCCGCAGTGTCGAAGGGGCCGAGGTCGGACTGTTCACGGGTCAGTGCATACCAACCGTATAGCGTATGAATCAATCTGTCCTGGTGTTCACTGGGTATTGGTGTGTCTGCTCGCATTGGTCTGCCTCTGTTTGTAGCGACTGCGCAGTGGAACGACACGTCCCTGTTTTATCCCGATACCAGGTTCCGTGGTGAAGGTTATGACACTTCACGTAAGGTGCACCAATTTGGTTCCAACTGCATTGCTTTTTGTGACGGAGGTCCCAGACGCGGGGGTCAATCTGAAGTCACCTCCTGCAGTCGCAATGCGCTGACCATGCCAGCGAGCCCCATAAGGCCCAATACAATAATCACCGCCACGTCGGATATCATGGAGATCAGTGCCGTGAGGCCGCCGGTAACCAGCAGCAGGACGCCGATGATGGTGTTGCTGACTGCGGTATAGTCGGTTCGTTTGTTGCCACCGGCCATATCCACCAGATAGGTTTTCCTGCCCAGCCGGACACCGGCGTGGGCAATACTCAGAACGAAGAATGCAACCGGGTAGAACCAGATCCCGCCCGTGTCGCTGCCGCCGATCATTGCAGTAGCACCGACCAGCAGGCATACACCGCTGGCCATGGCCGCGCCCCGGATCATGACGTTGCGGCTGGATGTGTCGGCCATCCAGCCCCATACGCTGGCGCTGACCGAACTGGCCAGGCTGCTCGCCAGCAAAAAGACCCCCAGAAGCCATCCACTGTCGGTGCTTTTTTGCGCCAGCACCACAAAATAGGGTGACGCCAGGGCAGAACACAGCAACAACGCACGGGTAATCACGAAATGCCGGAACGGCGGATCATCCCGTAGCAGTGACAGACTTTTGACCGCTTCCCCGAGGGCATTACCCCCACCACCGGTTTCGCCCGCCTGCTCGTCCACGGACGCAAAAAGCAGACCTGCGATTACCCAGAGGGCGGCGGCCAGCGAGAGCAGCAAGGTGTAAAAGAGCAGGCTGGGGTCCCCGCGGTCCCAGAACAGCAGGACGGTCAATGCAACGGTCGCTGATCCGCCAATGGTGGAGGCCAGACCAGAAAGGCGGCCCCGGCGTGTTTTGGGAATGCATTTTCCCTGTACGTCTTTCATGGACACGGAGCAGAACCCCCGCGCCAGGGAAAACAGTATCAGTGCCGCCACCACGCCTGTTCCGGCGGCGTAACCTTCCAGAAACCAGACGCTTGCAGCCATGGCCATCACGCTGAGGGCCTGGCCAAAGCTGCCCAGGGTCCAGAACCATTTGCGCACTGGCTTTCGCCTCATCCAGGCTCCGATCAACAGTTGCGGAATCATTGAGCCGGATTCGCGGATGGGTACCAGCCAGGCGACCAGAGCCGGTGCGCCGATGGCGCTCAGCAGCCAGGCCAGGACGGTTTTCGGGCTGATCAGAAGGTCACCCAGTTTGGTCAGCACGTTGCTGGCCAGGATCAGGAAAAAGTTGCGGGGAACTTCACGGCAGGCTTCCTCCGGAATATCCGTGCAGATCCGGGCATCTTCTTCGTTGGCAATCAGGCTGTACAGGCGGTCGGCGGTACTGTGTTTCGGGTTTGGCAAATCCGTGTCCTCAGGGCAGGCAGGGCTCAAGGATATCAGTCAGGACCCGGTTCTGAAATCCTCGCATTTTCATGTCCCTGCAGGTGACAGGCGCTTGCCTGTCCTGTTTCACTGGTGCCTAATACCTTTCCGCCAATCCGGAGCCCTGATGATGCTGAGTTACCTCCATGCCTTTCACGCCGGCAATTTCGCAGACGTTCAGAAACATGCAGCGTTGGTACTGGCCCTGCGAATGATGCAGGCCAAATCCTCGGGCATCGCCTGCTTTGATACCCACGCCGGCAGTGCCAGTTACAATCTGCTTGGAGACCGGGCACTGAAAACCGGTGAGGCGCAGTCCGGTATTCAGAGAGTCTGGCAGTGCAGGGAGCAACTGCAGTCAAGTGACTGGCAGGTGTTAATGGATGAGCTGGCATCCGGGGCCGGTGCTGGCGGCACGCTGGAGCGTTACCCCGGGTCGCCACACTGGTTTTACCGGTTCCTGCGGGAGCAGGACAGCCTGACCGCTTTCGAGCTGCATCCGGCGGAGGGGGAAACCCTGGGTCGGTGGGGCGCTGGCCGGTCCGGCGTGAGAGTCTGCCAGGAGGACGGTCTGAAAGGGTTATTGCGTTTTTTGCCGCCCAGGCAACCGAGGCTTCTGGTGCTGACGGACCCCTCCTATGAGGTGAAAAGCGAGTATGAAGACGTGGCCGACACCCTGGTGAAGGCATGGCAGAAGTGCAGGCACGGGGTTTTCCTGGTCTGGTATCCGGTACTGGCGGGAAGGCCTCACGAGCGGCTCAAAAATGCATTATCGGAAAGCCCGATCCGCAAGGTGCTGTGTCACGAGATCATGCTTGAACGGCCTCCGGAACGGGGTATGTCCGGTTCCGGAATACTGGTGGTCAACCCGCCCTGGGGGTTCGATAGCAGGCTCACAGCAATGATGGACGCGGTATCCTCCAGTTCCTGTCTCGGCACAACCGCGGCGATGGATTGGCTGGTCCCTGAATAGAACGCAATAGCCGGAGAGTCAGCTAGCTGTCCGGAGTTTCAGATTCCGCCTCGTCAACCATCTCCATGAGCTGCTCAAGAATTGCTTCTCCCCGTTCGCCGGCCGTGCGGGCATAGGTTTCGCGAACTGGCAGGCTGGCTTCGCGGAACTGCTCGCGCTCTTCTTCCGACAGTTCGACAATACGGGTGTTGCTGTTTTCCATAATGGTTTCAAGGCGCCTGGCATTCAGTTCCGCCTGCACCTCGTAGGCAAGGGGTGTCACTTCGTCCAGTGCTTCTTCCAGCCAGCGTTTCTGGTCGTCAGGGAGGGCCTCAAACCATTCCCTGTTGGAAACGACCGAAGTGACAAACTGGGCGGGCCTTGCGAAGGTCATGGTGTTCTGGACTTCGTAGAATCCCATCTCTTCAATGGCAAATACCGGATTTGCCTGCCCGTCAATACGGCGTAGTTGCAGGTCGCTGTAGACCTGGGAATAAGGTGTAGGGGTGGGGGTGGCCCCGTAGGCCTTGTACGCTTCAGCGGCAATCTCCGACGTCATGGTGCGGATGGCGAGCCCGTTGAAATCCGCAGGTGTTCTCAGGGGTTTATTGGCCGTCCATACCATCCAGCCCTCGGGAACGAAACCGAGTAGTTGAAGGCCATTTTCAGCGTAGGGCTCGGTGAACACTTGCATCAGTTCATCACTGGCCAGGATGTCGCGGTTTACGTCCTCGTTGTCGGATAGCAGGAAGTGGAGGGTGAATACACCGGTTTCAGGGATGAGGTCGGCCAGGTGCCCGGGGGATGCAAAAGCCAGGTGTACCGAGCCTTCCCGTGCCAGGTCGGTCAGTTGAATGGAGGTTCCGATAGACCCGTAAGGGAAAATGTCGATCAGGATATTGCCGTCTGAAATACTCTCGATGCGTTCTTTCAGTTCTTCCGCATACCGGTGCTGGACGCTGCCTTCGATTTCTTCCAGGGCGAACCGCCAGGTAACAGGGTAGGTGGGCCGTTCGCTGTCATCGTCGCTGGTGCTGGTTGGGGACGGGCTTTCCGAGCAGCCTGCCAATAGCAGGATAACCATTGCAAACAATGGGGATCGCCAATGGCAAAGGTGTCGCATTTCCTGTCTCCGGCTGTTGTGAGCTGATCCTCGTAGGAAAGGTACCACAATACGCCGGCGTATTGGCCTGCAGCGTTTACCCGGCCATAACAAAAAGACCCCGCATGAGCGGGGCCAGAAACGACACGATCGCAGGGTGTCGTTTACATCAGTGCGTCAATACGATCCCGTACTTCCGGCTCGCTGTTGTAAGCGGTTGCGATAGAGTTGTAGGTCGGAATATCCATACCGGCGTCCTCAATCACGGTAACCATCTCGTCGTTGGCTTCCATCTGCAGTTCCTGGGCCTCTTGCTGGGAATCGGCAGCCTCGATTTTCTCCATGTACTTGTCACGGATTTCGTTAATGCCTTCCTGGGCTTCTACGAACTGCTTCAGTTCCTCGTCAGAAAAGTTGGTGTCCTGGGAACCTGAAGTTGCCTGGTCGCTGTAGTCCTCTTCGGTGTCAGCTGATTCCTGGTTTTGCTGGCTTTCCTGGGCAAGCACGGGGCTGGTAGCAAGCAGGGCCAGGGATGCGGTCAGTGAAACGAGAAGCTTGTTCATGAATTTCTCCTGTTCTTGTAGGTCGTCACCTGCTTTCTTCACAGGCTCGTTTGTCCAACGCTCGTCAGGTACTTTCAAACCCTGTGCCAACTCTTTACAAGCTGATTAAGCACATAAAAACCAGTAGGTTACATATTCTTCCCAGTTACCGGTGTGTAATATTTGTTGTGGCGAAATGCCACATGTGGCATACCTGTGTGACACTTTGGCGGAGATCATTATGAAAAGGCCGGTGCTCAACGCCCGTGAAATGTTTCGTTCATTACGCCTGACCCTTCTGCTGAGCATTGTTGTCCCGCTTATGGTGTTCAGTGGGGTCGCTATTTATCTGGGACTGGGCGCGGTTGAGGAAAACCTCAATGACCGCCTGAGGGAAGACCTGGAGCTGGTGGCCCGGGCTGTCAGTGGGCCCCTTTCACAGGCCATGTCCGATGGTGATGAAATCGTGATGGGTGAGTCACTGAAGTCCATATTCAGGATCGGCCGCGTATTCGGCGCATCTGTATTTGATGAAGATGGCCGTCAGGTTGCCAGCCTGGGCGTGGCCGATACCGATGTTACCCGCAGTGTCAGTGCCGAGCGGGTGATTTCCAGTGGTGAACTGGATGGCGCTTTTCGCCAGGTTGACGGGGTTTCTGTTTTCTCTCAGTTCACACCGCTGTTTGCAGCCGACGGCCGGATTCAGGGCCTGCTTCAGGTGACCCGTAAACGCAGTGATTTTCATGAACTGGTAGCGTCCAGCCGAATCTGGGCCGTGGGCATCTGGTCAGTGGTGTCTCTGATGGTGATTCTGGTTGTGGTGCTCGGCCACTATGGCGCGGTCGGGCGCCATGTGAGCCGGCTGCTGGAAATCATGGAGCGGATGGCCCCCGGGCACTGGCGGGTCGATGAGGAGCCGGCCGGCCCCCGTGAGCTTCGGCAGATCCATGAAGGCCTGCGTGATATGGGCGAGCGCATGATGCATGCGGAAACGGAAATCAGAGAGAGTGTGGAGCGCGAACGGGAGCTCGCTGAACAGCTGGAATACCAGGAAAAGGTTGCCATGATCGGCCGAGTTGCGGGTGGCGTCGCCCATGAACTGGGTGCACCACTGAGTGTTATCCAGGGCCGTGCCAACATATTGGGGCGGGGTGATCTGGCCGAAGGCGAAAGGCGGCATCTGAAGGATATTGAACATCAGGTTGAGCGCATGACGCTTATTATCCAGCAGTTACTGGACTGTTTCCGGCATGTGCCCGATTCCCGCCGCAAGACGAACCTGGCGGCAACTGCCCGGGAGTTACTTGACCGCATCCGTGAAGAACCCCGATGCCAGGGCGTGGAGATCCGCTCCGAGATTCCCTTCAGCGAGGCCTACATACTGGCAGAGCCAACACGTCTGGAAATGGCCTGCCTGAATATCATCCGTAATGCCTGCCAGGCAGCCCGCTCGGTGGTGACTGTCACACTTGCAGACCATGACGGCCTTTGGGAACTGCGGGTGGACGACGACGGGCCAGGGGTTGATGAAGCCATGCGTGAGCGAATCTTCGAACCCTTCTACAGCACCCGCGCCGCAGGTGAAGGCACCGGCCTGGGACTGGCCGTTGTGGGCAGCGTTCTCAAGGAGCATAGCGGCCGGATAGAAGTAGGTTCCAGTCCGGAGGGTGGATGCAGGATGTCCACGCTCTGGCCGGCTTTCGAACAGAATGACAACCGCGAGGAGGTCAGTCATGACCAGTAAATCGTCCTCTATCCTGTTGGTGGAAGATGATGCCAGCCTGCGAACCCTGCTGGCGGAGGAACTCGAAGTGGATGGTTACCGGGTAAGCTGCGCGGGAACGGCGGATGAAGGGGCCAGGCTTGCCCTGGGTAGCGGGCCTGACCTGATCGTTTCTGATCTCCGGCTTCCGGATGGTGACGGGCTTTCAATCCTGCGGCAACTTCAGTCTGAGGGGCAGTCGGTTCCTTTTATCATCATTACCGCGTTCGGTACTGTTGACCAGGCGGTGGAAGCCCTCAAGGCCGGCGCAGATGACTTCCTCACCAAGCCACTTTCCACCGATCACCTGAGATTGAAGATAAAACGCCTGCTGGCCCATGCGGCCATTACCAGCGAACTGGCCCGCTATAAATCACAGGCAACCGACGACACGTCAATGGGGCTGGTGGGTGAGAGCCGGGCCATCATACAACTGAGGAATGAAATCAAGCAGGTGGCCAGAAGCCATGCGGCGGTTCTGATCAGTGGCGAAAGCGGCACCGGCAAGGAGCTCGTTGCCCGCGCAATTCACCGCGAAAGTGACCGCCGTGACCGGCCGTTTATCCCGGTAAATTGTGCGGGCATTCCCCAGGAGTTGATGGAAAGTGAGTTCTTCGGCCATGAAGCGGGTGCTTTCACCGGCGCGAAGTCTGCCCGTCCGGGGCTTTTTGCAGAGGCCGACGGAGGCACGCTGCTATTGGACGAAATCGGGGAAATGCCCCTGGCGCTGCAGGCGAAGTTATTGCGGGTGTTGCAGGAAGGCACTATCAAGCCCGTGGGAGCTGACCAGGAAGAGAAGGTGGATGTCCGTATTATTGCGGCAACCCACCAGGACCTGATCAAGGCTGTAGAGCAGGGGAATTTCCGGGAGGATCTGTACTACCGACTGGAGACCCTGACATTGGTGGTGCCTCCCCTGAGGGAGCGTGGAGACGACGTGGATCTTCTCGCCATGCATTTCCTGAGGGATTCGGCGAAACGGCACAACCGGGGGTTCCTGCAGTTGAGTGAGGTGGCCTCGCAGATCCTGGCTGACTACCCCTTCCCCGGTAATGTGCGGGAGCTGGGCAGTGCCATCGAGCGGGCTGTCACCTTCTGCGATGGCGATTTGATTCTTCCCGAGCACCTGCCGGCCCGAATCCGCAAGCGCCAGACCGACACCCCGGAAGCAAGGCCCGGGCTGCCGGCGGGCAATCTTGCGGACTGGCCCACCCTGGAACAGGTCCAGCAGGATTATGTCGGGCGCGTGATCAATGCCGTGGATGGCAACAAGCGCCGGGCTGCCCAGATACTGGGCGTTAATCGCCGGACTCTTTATCGCTGGCTGGACAGTGAAAAGGACGAGGCCAATGACTGACCAGAAACAGGCCATGCTGTATGGCCTGGGGACGGTGCTGTTGTGGTCCACGGTTGCTACGGCTTTCAAACTGTCCCTGCGGGAGCTGACACCGATACAGATGCTGGTGGTGGCCTGTTCCGCCTCGGTGCTGGTGATGGCCCTGGTGCTTGTGATCCAGGGGCGCTGGCATATGGTGTTCCAGCTCAGCAGGCGCCAGTACCTGCAGTCCATCGGCATGGGGCTGATCAATCCCTGCCTCTATTATTTCCTGCTGTTTGGCGCCTTTGACCGCCTGCCCGCGCAGGAGGCGCAGCCCCTTAACTACACCTGGGCACTGGTACTGGCCTACCTGTCAGTGCCCTTTCTGGGGCAGCGGTTAAGGCGTGCGGATATTATTGCCGGGCTGGTCTGTTACAGCGGCGTGGTGGTGATTGCGACCCGGGGCGATGTTCTGTCGCTGACGTTTTCCGACCCGCTCGGGGTGGCGTTTGCGATTGGCAGCACGCTGGTGTGGGCGTCCTACTGGATCATTGCCACGCGGGATACCCGCGATCCGGTGGTGGGGCTGTTTCTGAATTTCCTGTGTGGCCTGCCGGTGATTGTGGTTGCCTGTGCCCTGACGGCGGGTTTCGATATCAGTCCGGGCACCGGGCTTAGTGCCGCTGTCTATGTGGGTGTGTTTGAGATGGGCATCGCTTTTGTTCTGTGGTCCTACGCCATGAAAAAGGCCGAGAATACCTCCCGGGTAAGCAATCTGATCTTCATCTCCCCGTTCCTGTCCCTGGTGTTCATCTATTTTATCCTTGGCGAAACCATATTGCCTTCCACCTACATCGGCCTGGTACTGATTGTGGCGGGATTGTGGATTCAACAGCACAAAGCGAGGGAGAAAATGGTGAGGGCATCGTCAGTATGAGCCAATGGTTTGTCTATATGGTGCGCACAGCCGGGGGAGCGCTTTATACGGGGATAACAACGGACGTGGCCCGTCGTTTCTCCGAACATCAGGCCGGTGCCCCGAAGGGAGCCAGAAGCCTGCGGGGAAAGGGGCCCCTTGAGCTGGTCTTTTCTGCCCCTGCCCTGAACCGGGCGACCGCCTCGAAACTGGAGTATCAGATCAAGCGCTGGCCACGCAGGCACAAAGAGGCGTTGGTCAGTGGCGAGCTACCCCTGCCGGACCCGGCAGGGGAGATGGATCCCGGACAATAAAAGGCTGTGCAACGGCTCTGTATCAGGAGGGGAAATGCCGGCGAATAAACTGTCCGGCGGTTTCGAGCGCCTCCGTGGCCCTGCCCAGTTGCCCCGCATGGACCTGGAATACATGCCAGAGGCTGTTATAGATTTCCAGCCGGGCATCAACGCTGTCCCGGCTGGCGGCATTCGCAAGGCGTTGGGCGTCATTCAGCAGGATTTCCTGGCTGCCGGCCTGAATCAGCAGGGGGGGCAGGCCGGAAAGGTCTCCGTAAACCGGCGATATATAGGGATTGGACACAGGCTCACTGCCGCAATAGAGCCGGGCGGCTTTATCGATCCAGCTGCGCTGCAGTACCGGTTCGCATTCAGGAGAATACAGTTGGGCATTGGAGAGATCCGTCCAGGGGGACATGACCATCAGCGATGAGGGCAGGGGTAATCCTTTGTCCCGCAGGCGCATTGCAAGTGCAACAGCCAGCCCGCCGCCGGCAGAGTCGCCGGCGAGGCTGAGTGTTTCCGGTGGATGCCCTTCATCCAGCAGAGCAAGATAGACGGTTTCCGCGTCGTCCAGTGCAGCCGGGTAAGGGTTTTCCGGAGCCAGGCGGTAGTCCGGGACGATGACCATGGCACCGCTGGCTTTCGCCAGGTGCCCGGTGATTCCCCGGTGGGTTCGCGGCGAACCGATGATGTAACCACCACCATGGAAATACAGTACTACCCCGTGCGGGCTGTCGCTGTGACATACACGGGTCATGGCGAGCCCTTCTGCCGTGAAGTCTTCAAAGCGGGTTCCCCGTGGCGGGATGGAGGTCAGATAGGCCTTGCTCACCAGACGACGCTGAATGCCCACCGGAACAGCGGGGTGCAGGAGCGGCCGAACCAGTCGGGTCATGGTCTGGCGCAGTCCGGTTTCCAGGGCGGCTTGTATCATTATCTACTCCGGGGCTGGGTTGACCTGGATAACATAGGCGGATAGAACCGTGACGGCAATAGCCTGGGTGACGAGCCTTTAACGGCCTAAAAAGCGCCATGGTGTGCTAACCTAACGGCATGGCCGTTTTCGGCTACCGTGCCATTCTGTACCTATTGATGACAGGCGTTTAACTCTACGTGTACTGGAAAACAGATACCATAGAAATTCCGGACTGGAACCGGGCCTCACTGCTTGAAAGGCTGGAGCCATTCGATCCTGAGCGCCGGGAACCGCTGGCCGAGGATATGGTTGCCTATTGCCGATTCTACGGGCTGGATCTGTGGGTGGAACACCCGGATGTTGCCTACCATCAGGGCTACGTTGTGGCGGACAGGCACCAGGTGATGGTGCATTATTTCAGGCTGCCTGAAAGGCAACGGCCCAAGGGCACGGTGTTTATCCTGCATGGTTACTTCGATCATGTTGGCCTTTACAGTCAGTTGATCGACCGTTGCCTGGGAGCGGGGTTTGATGTTCTGGCCTACGACCAGCCCGGCCACGGACTGTCCAGTGGAACGCCGGCGGCGATTGGCAGTTTCCTGGAGTATCAGGCGGTGCTGACAGATGTAATGGCCAGGGTCAGGGGCAAGGTCAGGGCGCCGTGGTATGCGGTGGGCCAGAGCACCGGGGGTGCGATTCTGATTGATTACCTGCTGAGCAATCACCACAACCCCGAGACATCCGACTTCCGGCGGGTGGTGTTGCTGGCTCCTTTGATACGGCCCATGGGCTGGCTGGGTGCCAAGATTCTCCACAGTCTGGTCAAGCCGTTTGTATCACGGTGGGCCCGGGTGTTTGCTGCCAACAGCGGGAATTCACGGTTTCTGACGTTTCTGAAGGAACACGATCCGCTTCAGGCAAGGGCTGTCCACGTAGACTGGGTGTCGGCGCTGAGGCAGTGGGTGCCACACATCGAGTCTGCCCGTCCGGTTGATTTCCCGATTACCGTGGTGCAGGGAGAAAAAGACCTGACGGTCGACTGGCAGCATAATCTGCGGATTATCCGAAATAAATTTGCCGCCGTTGAGGAACTCCGGATACCGGACGGACGTCATCACTTGGTAAATGAAGCCCAGGATTTGCAGGCAACGGTATTCAATACCATTGTGGATACCTTTGAAGGCGACCATGACAGCTTCCTTTCGGAAGCCTGTTAGTAACAACACAGAGCGGAAATGTGCCGCTATCAGAAATACCCTGGAATGACTCTGGAGAATGCCGTGAAAAAAACAATTGTTGCTTTTGCTGTCGCCACTGTTGGTTTGGGCGGCTGTATGACATACGACCCGTACACCGGGGAAGAAAAGACCTCTAGCGCCACCAAGGGCAGCATCATTGGAGCCATCGGTGGTGCGGCTGTTGGCGCGGCTACTTCCAGCAAGAGCGACCGGGGCAAGGGTGCGCTTATTGGTGCTGCTTCCGGCGCTGCAGTGGGTGGCGGTATCGGCTATTACATGGACAAGCAGGAAGCCGAGCTGCGTCGCAAGCTTGAAGGCTCTGGTGTTCGTGTGGTGCGTAACGGTGACGAGATTGAGCTGGTCATGCCGGGCAACATCACCTTTGATGTGAACGAGTCCACCATCAAACCTTCTTTCAGTGACACCCTGGAGTCGGTGGCGCTTGTACTGAAAGAGTACGACAAAACCATCATCCAGATTGAAGGCCACACCGACAGCACCGGTTCCCGTGACTATAACCAGTTGCTGAGTGAGCGCCGTGCCTCGTCTGTGCGTGACTTCCTGCTGAACCAGGGCATCGAGTCCGGGCGAACCCGTGCTACCGGCTATGGGCCCCGTTACCCCGTTGCCTCCAACGATACATCGTCTGGTCGTGAGCAGAACCGCCGCGTCGAGCTGACGCTGGTTCCCATGGAGTAACAGCCCCGCCTCACTCTCTGGTGGCTCCGGGTGATCATCCAGTCCGGGGCCACACCTGTCGTTTCCGACTCCTTTCTGCCGTTCCTTCCCGATATTACAAGTCATCCATAAAGATCGGATTGGCCCCTTCTGACCTGATTTGATGCCCCTTTCATGGAACCGTGTACCGGGCAACCCCGTGGGGAGGGTCTGAGGCTCCTTGCTGTCCGTTCCCGGTGGGTCTCGGTTCCGAAAACAAGCAAATGGAGGACGTGCTTTGACAACAAGAATCACAGCAACAATTGGTATGACTGTCTGTTTTCTTGCCGCTGCCCCGGCCCTGGCAGATCTGCTGAATGACGGCAGTCTGACGGATTCTGAGGAATCATCGGATAACACGCTTCAGCCCGGAGACAGCCTGCCCGGGCGCTATATTCTGACCCTCGATGCGGCCATTCCCGACATGCTTGGGCTGGCTGATCTGCAGGCAAGTGTTGAGTCCCTTCTGGTTGCCGTTGGCGGCGGAGAAGTCCTGCATCTTTACCGTACCGCCATGACCGGAGCGGCTGTCACCATGACAGAGCAACAGGCGACGTTACTGTCCTCGTTACCGGGTGTTCTGGCGGTCGAGCCCGACCAGATGGTGGCCGCCAGCGCCGAAACCCAGGATGGCGCAACCTGGGGGCTGGACCGGATCGATCAGGCTGCCTTGCCGCTGGATGAGCAGTACAGCTATCCGGCATCGGCCGGTAACGGTGTCAGTGTTTACATTATCGACACCGGGTTGCGGGATACCCATGATGAGTTTGCCGGGCGAGTGATCGAAGGCCGCAATTTTGCCGTCAACGATGCCGGCTTGCTGGGCCTGGGCGGTCTGCCGTTGATTGGCCCGATCGTCAATATAGGCGGCGACACTGATCCGGAAGATACAACGGACTGCAATGGCCATGGCACTCACGTGGCCAGCACGGCCGCAGGAACCGTCTATGGGGTGGCAAAAAGTGCATCGGTTTCCGCGGTCCGGGTTCTGGACTGTTCCGGTGCCGGCTCGAACGCGGATGTTATCGCAGGTGTGGATTGGGTGGCGGAAAACCATCAGGCACCGGCCGTGGCGAACATGTCCCTGGGTGGTGGAAACTCCGATGCCCTGGACAACGCGGTACGTGGTGCCATTGAGCAGGGTGTGACCTTCGTGGTGGCAGCGGGCAACAGCGATGCCGACGCCTGCTCCGGTTCCCCGAACCGGGTCGAGCCGGCAATCACGGTAGGAAGCACCAACCGGGAAGACCAGCGGTCGTCGTTTTCAAACCATGGAGAGTGCCTGGATCTCTTCGCTCCGGGGTCAGATATAACGGCCGCCTGGTACCAGGAAGACGATGAAGTGAACACCATCAGCGGTACTTCCATGGCGTCGCCCCACGTGGCCGGAGGTGCTGCTATCTTGCTCGGTGCCGAGCCCGGGCTCTCCCCGGCGGCAGTGGATACCCGGCTGGAAGACTTCGCGACCCGGAATGTACTGGACGATATCCGGGAAGGTTCGCCCAACATTCTGCTGAGAGTGCCCCAGTAACGTCATAAGGCCGGAGCGTCAGTGCTCCGGCCTCTCGTTCCGGCTGCTCAGTTTTTACCTCCTGGCAACCACTCCTCAATTCTGGCTTTCAGGTCTCTCAGTTGATCCTCCCCTGAATCCCGGATTTCCGAGATTTTCCTGCGTGCCTCTTCTACCCTGTCTTCAAGAGCCTGAATGCGTTCGGAGAACTCTTTCTGGATCTCGGCTTCTGCCTGTTCATCCCTGGCTTTCGCCATCTTCTCTTCAGCATCAGCCTGCAGGCTTTCGATCTGTTTGCTCCAGTATTCGGTCTGGGTCTCCAGTTTTTTCTGCAATGATTCCTTCAGTGACATGGGATGCTCCTCGAAGTGACTATTTGATGTGATTGCAAAGCCTTCACATGAATCATGGCTGCAACTGGTGACATCTCAAGGGCAAACGTGGGAAAAGCACGTTAACAGGGTGTCATCTCCGGGAGTTGGCCCGATCCGCCATAAAAAAAGCCGGGGCTGTCGGCCCCGGCTTTCAGGATGCTCATGTACCTGTGAATCAGAACAGGACCCGGCAGCGGATGGTGCCTTTCACTTTCAGGAGTTTCTCCAGAGCCAGTTCGCCGTACTCCTTGTCTACATCAATGACCACGTAACCAATGTTCTCCGTGGTCTGCAGGTACTGGCCACAGACGTTGATGCCGTTATCCGAGAACACCTGGTTGATTTCAGACATCACGCCAGGCACGTTCTCATGGATGTGCAGCAATCGGTGCTGGTTCGGATGCGAGGGCAGGGCCACTTCCGGGAAGTTGACAGAGGACACGGAGGTGCCGTTGTCACTGTACATGGCCAGTTTTTCCGCCACTTCGCGGCCGATATTTTCCTGAGCTTCAATGGTGGAACCACCCACGTGGGGCGTGAGGATAACGTTGTCGAACTCCCGCAGTGGCGAGATAAACTCCTCGTCGTTGGACTTGGGCTCCACCGGGAAAACGTCAATGGCAGCGCCCAGGAGCTTGCCGCTGCGCAGGGAATCCGCCAGGGCATCAATGTCGACGACCGTGCCCCGTGAGGCGTTCATCAGGATGCTGCCCGGCTTCATCTGGGCGAACTGCTCGGCCTTGAACATGTACTTGGTGGCCGGCGTTTCCGGTACGTGCAGGCTGATCACGTCGCAGGTGTTCAGAAGTTCCTGCAGCGTGCCCACCTGGGTGGCGTTGCCGATGGACAGCTTCGACACCACATCGTAGAAATACACGTCCATGCCCAGGCCTTCGGCCAACACACTGAACTGGGTGCCGATGTTGCCGTAACCGATGATGCCCAGCTTCTTGCCACGGATTTCATAGCTGTCCTTGGCGGACTTCAGCCACTCACCACGGTGAGCCTTGGCATTCTTCTCGGGCACACCGCGCAGCAGAAGAATGGCCTGGGCAAGAACCAGTTCCGCCACACTGCGCGTATTGGAGAAGGGCGCGTTAAAAACGGCGATGCCACGACGGGTTGCCGCCTGAAGATCGACCTGGTTGGTGCCAATGCAGAAACAGCCCACCGCCACCAGTTTCTGGGCAGCGTCGAACACTTTCTCTGTGAGCTGGGTACGGGAACGAATGCCCACGAAGTGAGCGTCGGTGATTTTCTCGATCAGCTCTTCTTCGGCCAGCGAATGAGTCAGGTATTCAATGTTTGTATAACCTGCCGCATTGAGTGTATCAATGGCGGACTGATGCACGCCTTCCAGCAGCAGGATGCGGATTTTGCTCTTTTCAAGAGACGTATTTGACATGGGCTTGCTTCCGAACCTTTCGTCACATGAAATGACCCGTGAACGCCGCTATTGGCGGGCGGGCTCACAGAACAGGGGCGGTATGATACCATAAACGCAGATTTTCACAGCGCGTCAGGTTACCTGAATCAACTCTTTCCGCGGACGCCCTGACTAACCCTTTGCGAGACCGGACTATCCATGAACCCTGAACAGATTGTTGCCTCCCTCAAGGCCCTGATGGAAGCGGGCCAGACCCCCGGAAAAGTGCTGACTGACCCGGCCGACCTGGAAAACTACGGCAAGGACTGGACAAAGATTTACCCACCAAAGCCGATGGCCATTGTTCTGCCCAAAACCACGGAGCAGGTGCAGGCACTGGTGAAGTTCGCCAACGAGAACCAGGTGGCTCTGGTGCCTTCCGGTGGCCGCACAGGTCTGAGCGCCGGTGCCGTGGCCGCCAATGGCGAGGTCGTTGTCGCCTTCGACAATATGAACCAGATCCTGGAGTTCAGCGCCAGTGACCGCACCGTGCGGTGCCAGGCCGGCGTGGTTACCGAACAGCTGCAGAATTTTGCCGAGGAAAACGGCCTGTATTACCCGGTGGATTTCGCATCGGCGGGTTCCAGCCAGTTGGGAGGCAACCTGTCCACCAACGCGGGCGGCATCAAGGTGATCCGCTACGGCATGAGCCGTGACTGGGTTGCCGGCCTGAAAGTGGTTACCGGCAAGGGGGATATTCTTGATCTGAACAAGGATCTGGAAAAGAACAACACCGGTTACGACCTGCGGCATCTGTTTATCGGTGCGGAAGGCACACTCGGTTTCATCACCGAAGCGACCATGAAGCTGTCCCGCAAGCCGGACAACCTGACCGTGCTGGTGCTGGGCCTGAATGACCTGACCAACACCATGGATGTGCTGCAGACCTTCCAGAAACAGATCGATCTCACCGCCTACGAGTTCTTCTCCCATCAGGCCATGGGGCATGTGCTGGCCCACGGCCAGGTGCAGGCGCCGTTTGAGACGGAAGCGCCATACTATGCGTTGCTGGAGTTCGAAGCCGTGTCCGACCAGGTGATGGACGATGCCATGACCCTGTTCGAACAGTGCGTGGAGAACGGATGGGTACTCGATGGCGTGATCAGCCAGAGTGAAACCCAGGCGAACAACCTGTGGCAACTGCGTGAACGTATCTCCGAGTCCATTGCGCCACGGACGCCGTATAAGAACGATATCTCTGTGGTGGTTTCCAAGGTGCCGGGATTCCTGCAGGAAATCGACGCGGTGGTGATCGAGCACTATCCGGATTTCGAGATTATCTGGTTTGGTCACATTGGCGACGGCAATCTGCACCTGAATATCCTCAAGCCGGAAGACATGGCGAAAGAGGATTTCTTTGAGAAATGCCAAAAGGTGAACAAGTGGGTTTTCGAGATTGTCCAACGCTATGAGGGCAGCGTATCGGCCGAACATGGCGTTGGCATGACCAAGAAGCCGTATCTGGAGTACACCCGCAGCGCAGCTGAAATTGCCTATCTGAGAGGCATCAAACAGGTCTTCGATCCCAACCGGGTGATGAACCCCGGCAAGATATTTGACTGAAAGGGCTCGAGAGGTGCGGGTGGTTCCCGGGAGCAACCGACATGGTGGAAAAGCTTTCCGAATGTGAAGGTGACAGTTTTCTCCTGACCCCCAACCGCTCCATGAGCTGGAAGGGCAATATCCGCATCTGGCTGGCAGCCCTGTGTCTTTCCCTGGCAATTTCCATCGGCATGCTCCTGATCGGGGCATGGCCGGTGTTGCCGTTCGCCGGGCTTGAGCTGACGGCCCTGGCCGCCGCCTTCTATTACACCTCACGCAAATGCCAGAAACGGGAGGTGCTTACCTTTGCCCCGGACCTGATCCGTCTCGAAAAAGGCATGATCCGCAAGGAAAGCGAGTGGGAGCTGCCCCGCCAGTATACCCGGGTATGGCAGGACGTGCCCCGCCATCCCTGGACGCCTCCCAAGCTGCACCTGCAGTTCCGTGGGGAAGAAATTTCCCTGGCACCCTTTCTCAATATGGATGACACCGAGGAACTGGTTGCTATCCTTGAGAAACACGGGCTCAGAATCGAAAAACGGCGCAGGCCGGAAAAGCTCTGGTTCTGACCAGCCCACAGAGTCATACACCTGAAGAAAGCGTTGCCCTATGAAAGATCACATCGTGGTACTCACCGGAGCCGGTATGAGCGCCGAAAGTGGCCTCTCAACCTTCCGCGACAACGGCGGCCTGTGGGAACAGCACAGCGTTTACGATGTCGCCACACCGGAGGCTTTCGCCAGAAACCAGGAGCTGGTGCTGCGGTTCTACAACGAGCGCCGACGCCAGCTGGAATCGGCACAGCCGAATGAAGCCCACCGTCTGCTGGCGAAGCTGGAACAGCATTACCGCGTGACCATCATCACCCAGAACGTGGACAATCTGCATGAGCGTGGCGGCTCAAGCGACGTGATCCACCTCCACGGCGAACTCACCAAGGCCCGCAGTTCCCGGCATCCGGAACTGGTCTACGACATAGGCTTCAGGGATATCAATCCCGGCGATACCTGCGAACGCGGCGCCCAGCTGCGGCCTCATATTGTCTGGTTTGGCGAGGAAGTGCCGATGATCGAGGCCGCTGCGGAGATTGTGCCCACGGCGGATCATCTGCTGATTGTGGGTACGTCGCTTCAGGTCTATCCCGCCGCAGGGTTGGTGGACCTGGTGGATGTTGATGTGCCGGTGACGGTGATTGACCCCGGAGAGCCTGCCAGCCTTTCCCGGGCCAGGGTGATTCGCAAGGGGGCCTGCGAGGGGGTTGCCGAGTGGGCCGCTGAACGGTTCGCGCGCCATCGGTCCTGAACCCGCATCCAAGATGTTTTTTCATCGTTATCTGGCAGTATATTCCGAAAACTCCGCTACAATTGAATGGCGTTCAAGTGGGTGCGCCCTCCGCTGTTTTCGGGGCCAACCGGGTCTGGCATACAAGGAGTTATGTGCGATGAGCATCGTAAAGGAATTCAAGGAATTTGCTGTCAAGGGCAACGTCGTGGACATGGCGGTGGGCATCATCATTGGTGTCGCATTCGGCAAAATCGTTTCGTCATTTGTCGCTGACGTCATGATGCCACCCATCGGTTTACTCATCGGTGGTGTCGACTTCTCCAATCTCGTTGTTACCCTCAAAGCCGCCGAAGAGGGCGTCGAAGCGGTCACTCTCCGCTATGGAATGTTTATCCAGGCGGTGTTTGATTTCCTGATCGTCGCCTTTGCCGTGTTCATCGCCGTCAGGGCCCTGAACAGCATGCGTAAGAAGGAAGCGGAAACCCCGGCGGCCCCGCCTGCGCCATCGGCACAGGAGCAGTTGTTGATGGAGATCCGGGATTTGCTGAAACAGAAACCCGAGTAGTTATTTCGTTCGGATCGTCGGGCTGCACGGAAACGAGGGTCAGTCCGACGCATTCCGGAGATAGGTCTCCAGCTCGTCCCGAAACGCCGCCTGCACCCCCAGCCGCTTCATCATCCAGTAATGCCCGGCGATCATGCGGTCGATGAAAATGCTCTCTACCGGCGGCTTGAAGTAGTCCAGGTACTTGAACACCGTGGTGGTCTTGGCGGCGACGTCCTTGTGAAGTTCGGACCGGGCAAAATCGTAGGGGGTGTCGCCCTCGAAAGGCTGGATCAGGATATCCCGCCACATGGCGTAATAGGCTTCGTCCACGGCCGGCTGGGATTCCACCCGGGCGCCGAGTGCGATCAGGTGCTGGTCCAGCGCGGCGTAGTCCTCTTCCAGGGCGGATATCAGGGCCTTGCGGTAGGATTCCACAATCTCCGGCTTCAGTTTTTTTACGCAGCCAAAGTCATACAGGATAATGGTGCCGTCCGGGCGATAGGCGAAGTTGCCGGCGTGGGGGTCGCCGTGGATGCACTGGAAGCGGAACAGCTGGTCCGCCATCATGGTGAAGATGCGGTGGCCGATCAGGTTTATGGTGTCCTGGCTGTACCTTTCCGGTGTCACCTCACTGATGTGATCCCCCTCCACCAGTTCCATGGTCAGTACCCGCCGTGAGGAATGGCTCCCGAATACCTTCGGGATAACGATCCAGTCGTCCTTGGCGTGAAAGGCCTGGAATTCTTCCAGGTTGCGGGCTTCGTTCTCGTAGTCCAGCTCTTCCTTGAGCCTGACCCGGATCTCGCCGAACAACTGGTCCACATGTTCCTTGGGCATTTTCAGCAGGCCACCCAGTTTCAGGGCCAGCCGCAATTGTTTCAGGTCGCTGTCGCAGGATTCGTCCACGCCCGGGTACTGCACCTTGATGATAACGTCCGTTCCGTCATGAAGGCGGGCCCGGTGAACCTGGCCGATGGAGGCAGCGGCGTAGGGTGTTTCCTGCAGGTACTCGAACAGTTCCGACACCGGCTTGCCAAGCTCGTTCTCCACCTGGCCCACAATGACCTCGAAGGGCATGGGCGGGGCTTCTTTCTGCAGCCGCTGCAGCGCATCGGAGAACTCCCGGGGCAGGAAGTCCTGGGTCTGGGAGGCAATCTGGCCCACCTTCATCACCGCGCCCTTCAGCTCACCCAGGGTATCGACGATCTGGTCTGCCATACGGGTGTAGCTTTCCGAACGGGCGCCTTCGTTGTCTTCCTCGCTGCGGAATATCCGGCGGGCACGTTGGCCGGCATATTGGCCCGCTACAGAAGCCGTCATGCCTGCCAGTCTGAAGAATCGTCCGCTACGGGTCGTAACCGGTTTCTTTGCCATGCCTGATAGTCGTCCTGAAAAGCCAATGGACCTGGCGTTGAGCCCAGTCTCGTGTCACCACACTAGAGCACGGTGGTCTCTACAAACAAGGCGTCTTCCAGTTCCAGGGATAATATCTGCCCTGATTCCAGCGGCCCGACACCCTTGGGTGTACCGGTAAGAACGACATCGCCGGGCATCAGAGTGAACTGGCTGCTCATGTGTACGATCAATGGCACGATCGGGTTCAGCATTTCCCGGGTATCGCCGGTCTGCTGGCGCTCACGATTGATGTCCAGGGTGAAGGTAAGGTGGTCGCGGCGGAGGCGGTCTACGGATACGAAGGGGGACAGCGGGCAGGCGCCGTCAAAGGCTTTTGCACGTTCCCAGGGATGGCCTTTCTCCTTGAGTTGCGCCTGTAGATCCCGAAGTGTCAGGTCCAGGGCCAGGCCGTAGCCAAGAATGGCACCTTCCACCTCGCTGGCGGAGGCATTGGTCAGTGGCCGGCCAATCAGCACGGCCAGTTCCGCCTCGAAGTGAACCGCGCCGCGGTCACGGGGAAAATCCAGGGGGCGGGTAATGTGTACGGCGGAGGTTGCCGGCTTGATAAACAGCAGAGGCTCATCCGGCACCGGATTGTTCAATTCCCTCGCGTGCTCGGCATAGTTGCGGCCGATGCAGACAATCTTGCCCAATGGCAGATGTACCGGTGTCCCGTCTTTCCAGTGGTGCTGATAATCAGGCATGGCCGCTCCCTTATTGAACAGAGCCGCCAATGCGGCTCTCTAGTCACCCTCGAATGAGCACACAGTATAAACCTTCAGCCCTTCTTCCTGCAGCTTGCGTGAGCCGCCGAGGTCCGGAAGGTCGATCATCGCGGCAACCTCCACGATCTCTGCGCCAATGCGACGAATCAGGCGCGATGCGGCCAGCATGGTGCCGCCAGTGGCGATCAGGTCATCCACCAGCACCACGTTGTCACCGGGTTTGAAGGCATCTTTGTGCAGTTCCACCGAAGCGGTGCCGTATTCCAGCTCGTAATCTTCCACCAGTGTGTCGAACGGCAGCTTGCCCTTCTTGCGCACCAGCACCAGTGACGCATTCAGTTCGTAGGCCAGCGCCGAACCGATGATGAAACCACGGGCATCTACCGCAGCAACGGCATCAATCTTGTGGCCGTGGTAGCGGTGAACAAAGGCATCAATGAGCTTGCGGAACGCGGTGCGGTCCTGAAGCACGGTGGTGATATCGCGAAAGGCGACTCCTGGCTTGGGCCAGTCAGGCACCGTGCGAATGGCTTTCTTGATGCTTTCTGCAAAGTAGTCCATAGCGTATCCGGGCTCTGAAAACGCAGCTTACGCTGCGTCCAGGAAAGTGAATTTCAGAATGAAGACGATGGCAATGATCGCGACACTGGCATTCAGTTCCGTCCAGCGGCCGCTGAGTGCTTTCAGGACAGCGTAGGTGATAAATCCGAGGGCGATGCCGTTGGCGATGGAAAAGGTCAGTGGCATCATCAGGGCGGTTACTACTGCCGGAGCCGCTTCGGTTACGTCGTCCCAGTCAATCAGTTTGAGGCCACTGGCCATCAGAACAGCAACATAAAGCAGGGCGGGTGCTGTTGCATAGGCCGGAATGATACTGGCAATGGGAGACAGCAGCAGGCAGGCCAGAAACAGCACTGCGACCACAACCGCTGTCAGGCCGGTGCGGCCGCCTGCGGTAATGCCGGCGGTGGATTCGATATAGCTGGTGGTGGTGGAGGTGCCCAGGGCGGCGCCAGACATGGTGGCTACGGAATCGGACATCAGTGCCCGCCCCAGCCGCGGTAGTTTGCCATCCTTGTCCAGCAGGCCACCGCGCTGGGCAGCGCCGATCAGGGTGCCGGAGGTGTCAAACAGGTCCACGAACAGGAAAGCGAAAATCACGCTGATCATGCCTACGTTCAGTGCGCCGGCCAGATCCAGCTGCATGAAGGTGGGCGCCAGGCTCGGTGGCGCGGAAGCAAAGCCCTCGTACTCCACCATGCCCAGCGCCATCGCAGCGGCCGTCACGGCAATGATGCCTATCATGACCGCACCGGTGATCTGGCGGAACGACAGGGCGCAGATCAGTACGAAACCCCCGAAGAACAGCAGGCTTTCCGCCACCTTGATATCGCCGAGGCCAACCAGGGTGGCGGGGTTATCAACAACGATGCCGGCATTTTTCAGGGCGATCAGTGCCAGGAAAAACCCGATGCCGGCGGAAATGCCGTAGCGCAGGGACAGCGGGATACTGTTGATGATCCATTCCCTGATCTTGAAGATACTCAGCAGGAAAAAGATGAAACCGGAAATGAAAACCGCCCCGAGGGCGACCTGCCAGCTATACCCCATGCTGCCGACAACAGTGAACGAGAAGAAGGCGTTCAGGCCCATACCCGGGGCCAGGGCGATGGGGTAATTGGCCCACAAACCCATGATCAGCGTGCCGATGGTGGCTGCCAGGCAGGTGGCAACGAACACGGCACCGAAATCCATACCGGTTTCCGAGAGAATGCTGGGATTGACCACGATGATGTAAGCCATGGTCAGGAAGGTGGTAAAGCCCGCAATCACCTCTCTACGAACGGTGGTGCCATGGGACTGGAGCTTGAATAGTCGTTCGAGCATGACGGGTGCCTGCCTCACAGGATGCTGAATGGGGATTGAATGAATCGGGTTCAGGAGTTGCGTAAAAAAACGGCAATGTTACCGGCTGAAGCTGCAAACGCCAAGGGATGATTGTTAATCGGTGGCGTGTTCAGCCATGTTGCCGGGGCCGCTGCAGGCGTATATCAAAGCGGACCGCCAGCATACGGATGATCACGATAAACAGCAGCCCGATGGTCAGGGCCAGGGTCTCGTTTTCCAGTAGCCACTGGCATACGAAGTAGAGCCAGCATCCTGCGAACGATATGGACGCGTAGATATGGTCCTTGCGGAAAATATAGGGCACTTCATTGCACAGGGTGTCCCGCAGAGCGCCGCCAAAGGTGCCCGTCATCACGCCAAGCAGGGAGGCGATAAACCATGAATGGCCAAGATCCAGGGCCAGCTGGGCGCCGAGGATGGAGAAAATACCCAGGCCGATAGCATCCGGGAACACAATTCGCGAGGCGCGAATGCGTTCGGCCCGGTGCCAATAGCTGTAAACAACCGCGATAGCCAGTATCAGGATTGGCTGCTCCTGGTGCTTGATCCAGTAGAGCGGATGGTTGTCCATGATCAGATCGCGCAGGGTACCGCCACCAAGGGCGGTCACGAAACCAATGGTGAAAATACCCACCGGATCCATATTCTTGGATCGCGCCACAATCATGCCGGAGATCGCAAACGCAACCACACCGATCATTTCAAGCAGGTAGATAATATCGAACATATCTGGCCCTGAAGGGAATCCAAGGAAGGGGCTGGCCCGGTTACAGTGCGCGCAGAATAGCCGAAAACAGCACCGGTTTCATCCCGGGGAAGGTGTATCAATGTAGCATTTTGTCGACGGGCAGAGAGGTTCCCGGAGCAGGGGCATACACAGGTCTGTGATCCATCTACGGCGTTTCAGGCGTATTTGAGGTTCACCTTAACCGTTTCCCGTAGTACGGAGTGAATGCTATGTCCCTGATGCGTCTGGCTTATGCCAGTGAAGCCACCTTTGAGGCCAAGCCCGTGGAGAAGGGTGTCGAGCCCAACGTCGCCCGGATTCTGATGGAGTCCCGCCGTAATAACGCCAAAGACGAGATCGTGGGAGGACTGTACTACGGCGATAACCGGTTTTTTCAGTACCTGGAAGGCGACGAAGAGGCGGTTCACAAGTTGTATGAGCGTATTTCCAGGGACAAGCGTCATCGAAACGTGATCACGCTTTTGGAGGAACCGATCACGGCCAGGAGTTTTACCAACTGGTCCATGAAGTATGTGCCTCTGTCGTCGGATGTGAATCGATTTCTGGACAATAACGGGATGGAGGCGTTCATCCCTTCAGAGTTCAACCGCAATCAGTGTGAGGAAATGATCAGGCTGATTCGGGATTCCAGCCAGGACGGGCGGGTGGTAAGCCACGATGGTGTGAGCAGAAGCCGTAACCGGCCGGATGTTATTCCCGGGGGCATTCGTATCGGGCTCATTGTGGCGGCGCTGGGCCTGGTGGGTGCGATGATATATGTCAGTACCATGCTGTAACGGGTAAACATGGTTACATAAGCCTGATTTATGCATTGGGATAAGATTTCTTTATTTGCTTCATGACACGACTCTGTTTAGGTTGATAACCATCAACTGCAGTCATCCTGTATCGACCGTCGATAAACGGAGTCACATAATGAAAGCGATTCTCTGCAAGGAATATGGCCCTGCGGACAAGCTGGTCATCGAAGATGTCGCCCGCCCGGTGGTGAAAGGCCACGGCGTCAAAGTCCGGGTCAAGGCTGCCGGCCTCAACTTCCCGGATACCCTGATCATCGAGGGCAAATACCAGCTAAAACCCACCATGCCCTTCTCACCGGGTGGCGAGATGGCCGGTGAGGTGATCGAAGTGGGCGAGAAAGTGACCCGCTTCAAGCCGGGCGACCGGGTGGCCGGCCTCACCGGATACGGTGCCTTTGCCGAGGAAGTGGTGGTTCCCGAACAGAACATCCTGCCGATCCCGGAATCCATGTCTGACGAGAAGGCGGCGGCTTTCTCCATGGTGTACGGCACTTCCTATTACGCGCTCAAGCAGCGGGCCAACATCCAGCCGGGCGAAACCCTGCTGGTGCTGGGTGCCAGCGGCGGCGTTGGCCTGGCAACCGTGGAGCTGGGCAAGGCCATGGGCGCCCACGTGATCGCGGCGGCCAGCACGTCGGAGAAGCTGGCGGTAGCGAAAGAAGCCGGCGCCGATGAGCTGATCAACTACACCGAAGAACCCCTGAAAGATGCGGTAAAGCGCCTGACCAACAGCAAGGGCGTGGATGTGATCTACGACCCGGTCGGTGGCGACTTCACCGAACAGGCCCTGCGGGCCATGGCCTGGAACGGCCGCCACCTGATCATCGGCTTCGCCGCCGGCGACATTCCGAAAATCCCGGCAAACCTGACTCTGCTTAAGGGCTGTTCTGTGGTCGGTGTGTTCTGGGGCAGCTTCACCCAACGCGAGCCGCAGACCAGCGCCCAGAACATGATGGAGCTGCTGAAGCTGTTCGCCGAGGGCAAGATCAACCCGCGAATCAGCGAGGTCTATGACTTCGAGGATTACGAAAAGGCGCTCGGTGCGCTGACCGGGCGGACGGCTACCGGGAAGATTGTCTTGAAGGTTGGTTCCTGAGGTCTGGCCTTGTGCTGGCCTGTGGCTTCGGCCCTAGCCTGCTTGGTTTGGTGTGTGGCCGGGGCTGAGGGGCCCTCCACAAAAACGCTACGAGCACATCCATGTGCGCTTGACTCCGGCCGTCCCTGGCCGGAGACATTTTGTGGAGGGCCCCTCAGCCCCGGCCCGAATACCTGGGAGATATATCCAAACCGAATATTTATGTAGGTCGGATTAGCGAAGCGTAATCCGACTCTTTTCGTGGCGTTACCTCCATTTGTCGGATTACGCTTCGCTAATCCGACCTACGGGGCGATAACTCCCATGCTTTGCCGGCACCGGTGGGAACACCCTCGCAAAAATGTGCGGAGCCATGGATGGCGGAGCCCAAGCGCACATGGATGTGCTTGAAGCGTTTTTTGGGAGGGTGTTCCCATCGGTGCAGCCACCAAAACAATCAGGCTGGGCCCGAAGCCGAATCTGCCCCCATAGCCCCAGGTAAACTCAGAACCGAACATCCCCAGCATCAATCCGATCAACCAGCTCAGAAGTCAACCGGGTATAACCGTCAGTCCCGGGCAGCCAGGCATAAACCTCCTCCCCGGGTTGGTCGATGGAATAGCCGGCTTTCTGGATGTCCACCTTCCGGTATTTGAACGTTCCCGTTTTCTCGATGGAGCCGGTTACCCGCACGAATACCGGAACCGCATAGGGCGGTAGGTTGTCGTTCAGGTAGCGGAACAGCTTGTTCACATCAAACTCACTGCCGTTGGAGCGGCGCACCAGGGTGACCATGCCGGCCTTGCCGTTGGTGCCCGGGATCTCAACGCCATATACGATGGCTTCCTCCACCATATCGGAGCCGTCGATGATGTTCTCCACCTCCGTGGTGGATACGTTCTCGCCCTTCCAGCGGAAGGTATCGCCCATGCGATCCACGAACTGCAAGTGGCCGCAGCCGATGTCCTTCAGCACGTCGCCGGTGTTGAACCACTGGTCGCCTTTCTTGAAAGCGTCCCGCAGGATGGATTTTTCCGTGGCGTCTTTCTGGGTGTAGCCCTCGAATGACCACTTTTTGGTGATCTCTCCGATCAGCAGTCCCGGCTCGCCTTTTTCCACTTCCTGCATAAAGCCTTTCTCATCGCGGATCGGGTCGCGGGTGCCGTCGTGGAATTTCACCAGTTTGTAGGGCGCTGTTGAGAAGCCCACGGTGTTGTCCAGGTTGAAGAAGTTGCTGAAACCAATGTTGCCCTCGCTGGAAGCGTAAAGTTCCGCCACGGTTTCGATGCCAAAGCGTTCCTTGAACTCCTTCCAGATGGACGGGCGCAGGCCGTTGCCGATCATCTTGGTGAGGTTGTGGTTGCGGTCCTGGTCGCTGGGGGGCTGGTTGAGCAGGTAGCGGCAGAGCTCGCCCACGTAACCGAAGGTGGTGGCATTGAAGTAGCGCACGTCGTCCCAGAAGGCGCTGGCGGAGAACTTGCGGCGCAGGGCGATGGCGGAGCCGCCGGCCAGTACCGAGCCCCAGCACACCAGCAAAGCGGTGCCGTGGTAGAGGGGCAGGGTGCAGTACAGGACATCGTCCGGTTTCATGTCGAGGGACATCTTGCCGAAGCCGCCATAGGCCTTCATGAACTTGCGATGGCTCCCCGGCGCGGCCTTGGGCAGGCCGGTGGTGCCGGAGGTGAACAGATAGATGGCGGTGTCGCCCAGGGTGGGTGGGTCGGCCGGTTTGGGCGCCTCGTTCCGGTGGGCGCTGACTTTTGCCGCCATGTTGAGATAGCCATCCGGTGCCTCGCCAAAGATATTCGTGGTATTGGTGTCGGCCAGGAACAGGAAGGGGTTGGGGTGACTGGTCTGGATATCCGCTTTCACGCCGTCAAAGGTATCCACCAGTTCTTCGCCCACCACGATCATCCTGGGGCTGATCAGGTTGATGCTGTGTTCCAGTACCCGGCCTTTCTGGGAGGTGTTGAGCATGGCGCAGGCCACGCCGATCTTGGCGGCGCCGGCCACCACGGCCAGCAGTTCCGGGCGGTTTTCCAGGAACACGGCAATGGCATCGCCCCTGGTAAGGCCTTCAGCCTTCAGGAAGCCGGCAATGCGATTGGCCCAGCCGTTGAACTCCTGCCAGGTAATGCTACGGTCTTCAAACAGGATGGCAGGGCGGTGGCCGTGTTTTTCAGCGTTGCGCTCCACCAGGGTGCCAAGGGTCAGTTCCTTGTTGTCGTTTTTGACCGAGTAGTAGTAATAGCCTTTGGCGATACTGGGGAAGCGCCGGAAAATGCCCGGCAGGCTGCGCACGATGTCACGGGCGGAAACGTTCTGTTGGGTCATAGGGTCATCCGTTTGGGCTCCAGGCCTAATCCAGGAACAGATCCGGCATCAGCGGTTTGTCACCAGCCTGGTACCGGTAGTGTTCGAAATCCGTTACGCCGTCGGCTCTAAGCACATCCTCGTCAATCAGCGACTGACCGGTCATCCTGTCTGCGGGCCGGCTGAGGATGCTCAGGGCGGCATCCGCCATGATGTCCGGCTTGCGGCCCTGGGCCATCATCTGCGGGCCACCCACCTCGAACTCGATGGCGGCGGTGGCGATCAGTGTTTTCGGCCACAGCGTGTTGACTGCAATGCCATACCGGCGAAACTCCTCGGCCATGCCCATGCTCAACATGGTCATGGCGTATTTTGTGGTGGTGTAGGGCCCATATTGGGCGAACCACCGGGTGTCCAGGTTCAGGGGCGGCGACAGGCTCAGGATGTGGGCCTGGTCCGACTCCTTCAGCCAGGGCAGCACCGCCTGGCTGCACACGAAAACCGCACGGGCGTTGACCTGGTGCATCAGGTCGTAACGACTGACCTTGAGGTTTTCCACACCGGTCAGTTTGATGGCGCCGGCGTTGTTCACCAGGGCGTCAATGCCGCCAAAATGAGTCGCGGCTTCCTCCACCCGTTGGCGCACCAGTTTTTCATCCCGGACGTCCAGCACCAGCGGCAGTGCCTGGCCTCCGGCGTCCTGTATTTCTTCCGCCACACTGTGAATCGTGCCCGGCAGCTTGGGATGTGGCTTGTCGGATTTCGCCGCAATCACCACATTCGCGCCTTCCCGGGCGCAGGCGAGGGCAATGGCCCGGCCGATGCCCCGGCTGCCACCAGTGATAAAAACGGTTCTGTTCTTCATTGCGCTCATTGTCCGGCTTCCTCAGCAGTGGCTTCTCCGGCAGTAATGTCTACCAGTAACTGGCTTCGTTTTACCTGGTCGCCTTTGGCGGCAAGAACCTCACCCACGGTGCCATCGCGGTCTGCCTTTACCGGATGCTCCATCTTCATGGCTTCCAGAATTACCAGGGTATCGCCCTGTCTGACCGCCTGACCAGCCTGAACCAGGACATCGATAATGGCGCCATCCATGGTGGCCTTGATACGGCCACTGCCGCTGGCAGCCGAACCGCTGGCCGGCTGGTGGGTGACGTCGTGCACTGCCACCGCCTGTCCGGACGTCTGCAAATATAGGTGATCGCCCCGGCGGTGATATTGGCAATGCTGACGTACGCCGTTGTCGATAATGCATAACAGGCCGTCGCTCATGCTTTCAAGGTCGAGCTCGTGTTGTTCCTCACCACGGGTCACCGTGAAGTGGTTACCAGCGCGGCGCACCAGCAATTCCGCGGTTTGCTCACCGGTTTCCAGTTTCATGGGTGTGACCGTGGCAGGGGCATTGCTCCAGGAAGTGTTCAGGTTCCCATGGGCGGCACCGGGGCCTGAAATGCCATGGCTGAATACACAGGCGGCCAGTGCCAGTTCCTGAAGGCTGATGTCCGCCGGGGCCATCGACGGGTCGTCTCGGAACGCCTGTTGCAGGAATGCCGTGGTGGCCTCGCCGGCCCCGAAGGTGTCGTTGCCGATAATCCGGCTGAGGAAGTAGCGGTTGGTGGTGACACCGAACACGGTGGTGTCTTCCAGGGCCCTGAGCAACCGGCGCCGGGCTTCGTTGCGGTTCTCGCCCCAGGCAATTACCTTGGCCAGCATGGGGTCGTAGTGGGGCGTGACCGAATCGCCGGAGCGAACGCCGGTATCGAACCGCAGGCCTTCGCCTTCTGCCGGCCGGAACTGGTGCAGGGGTCCGGTTTGCGGCGTAAAGCCGTTGGCCGGGTCTTCCGCGTAGAGGCGCACTTCGATGGCATGGCCATTCAGCTGTATTTCGTTCTGTGCCAGCGGCAGGGGTAAACCCTCGGCCACGGAAAGCTGCCAGGCCACCAGGTCCTGCCCGGTGATCAGCTCGGTCACCGGGTGTTCCACCTGCAGCCGGGTGTTCATTTCCAGAAAGTAGAAGTTACGATCCTTGTCCACCAGGAACTCGACGGTGCCGGCACCTTCGTAGCCGCAAGCCAGTGCAGCCTTCACTGCTGCTTCACCCATGGCTTTGCGCAGTTCAGGTGTGACGAACGGTGAGGGCGCTTCCTCGACCACTTTTTGGTGCCGCCGCTGAACCGAACAGTCCCGCTCTCCCAAGTAAACGGCGTTGCCGTGCTGGTCGGCAAACACCTGGATTTCGATATGGCGGGGCTCAATCACCGCCTTTTCCAGGATCAGCTCACCATCCCCAAAGGCCTGTTGTGCCTCCGACCGCGCCCGCTGGATGTTGTCTGCCAGCTCTTCTTCCTTCTCCACCAGTCGCATACCCCGGCCACCGCCGCCGGCGGAGGCCTTGATCATCAACGGGTAGCCAATAGCCTTGGCGGCCTTGATCAGCTCTTCATCGCTGGCGTTATCTCCCTCAAAACCCGGCACCACCGGCACCCCGGCTTGCTGCATGGCAATCTTCGACCGCCGCTTGCTACCCATCAGCTCAATAGCCGCCTCCGGCGGCCCCACAAACACCAGCCCGGCGTCTTTACAGTCCCTGGCAAACCCGGAATTCTCCGACAGGAACCCATACCCCGGATGCACGCAATCCGCCCCGGTCTTCAACGCCGCCGCGATAATCGCCGCGCCCTTCAGATACGAAGCCGATACCTGAGCCGGGCCGATACACACCGCCTCGTCGGCCATTTCCACATGGAGTGCTTTGGCGTCTGCCTCTGAGTAAACTGCCACGGTCCGGTATCCCAGTGACTTTGCCGTCTTGATTATTCTGACTGCGATCTCACCCCGGTTGGCGATTAAGAGTTTTTTTAGCATTTTGGTGGTCTCTTGCTTGGGTGGCTGATCGCTTTGGTGGGAAGGAGGCCCTGGTTCAGGACACGCCGTGAATACATCCCTGTAGGCTCGTAAAAAACATCCATGTTTTTTACGGTCCTGAACCAGGGCCTCCTTCCCACCAAAGCTCCTTCCAACTTTTGTAACTGCATGCCTGTTTTTATGGCGGTTTGCACATGGTCTGGGGCTGGGGCGGGCATGGCTTTTCGGGACCGTCAAAAACATGGATGTTTTTGTCGAGCGTACAGGGACGTATTCACCGCGTGTCCCGAAAAGCCATGCCCGCCTCAGCCTGCCACCATCAGCCGGAAGCCATCATTCAGAGGCGGCCCAAGAGGCCGGGCGCTTCTGCATAAACGCAAGAGTCCCCTCAGAGCCCTCGTTACTGCGAATGGCCTGGGCAAACTTCTCTGCCGCACTGTCCAGAACACCGCTCATGGACTCGTGACCAACGCGATGAAGCAACGCCTTGGTCTCGGCCGTGGCATTCGGTGCACACTGCCGGACACGATCCACCGCCTCGCCCAGCAACTCATCGATCTCAACCTCAGACTCCGCAACCTGATGCACAATCCCCAGCCGGCAAGCCTCATTCGCGTCAACCCGCAACCCCAGCAACGCCAACCGCCGCGCCTGGGTCAGCCCGATCCGCTCCACCACAAACGGCGCAATCTGAGCCGGAATCACCCCCAGGGTTGTCTCCGGCATACCAAACTTCGCCGTCGGCCCGGCAATGGCCACATCCGACACGCAGGCCAGCCCAAAACCACCGCCCATCACCGCGCCTTCGATAACCGCAATCACCACCTTCGACGACTCATTCACCTGCTGAATCATCTGCCCGAATGCCCGGTTCAAACGGTAAAACGGGTCCTCCTCACCCTCGGCCGGCTTCTGCCCCCGGGCACCGGCCATATCTTTGATGTCCCCTCCGGCACAGAAGTGCCCACCGGCACCGCGCAGAACCACAGCCCGGATGCTGTTATTGCCCGCCACCAGACTGAACACCGTCGAAAGCTCCGCCACCATCTGCAGGCTCATGGCGTTCCGAACGTCCGGCCGGTTGATGGTCACGTGCAGGGCAGGGCCCTGTTTCTCTAAAAGAAGTGTCTCGCAGTGAGGCATATTTTCCATAAGAACGACTCCAATACCGTTGTCCGGGGACTGGTGGGCAGGTAGGGCCATTTCGGGACCGTCAAAAACATGGATGTTTTTGTCGAGCGTACAGGGACGTATTCACAGCGTGTCCCGAAATGGCCCTACCTGCCTACCAGTTCTTACTCGAAAGTTGGGGTGTCAGAGGTCAATCCCGCTGTTTACCTGGAAGGGTCCCCATCATCTTGCAAATAATCCCCAACATGATTTCGTCGGCACCGCCGCCAATGGACACCAGCCGCACATCCCGGAAGGCACGGGACACCGGGTTCTCCCACATGTAACCATTGCCTCCCCAATACTGCAGACAGCTATCCGTCACCTCTCGCCCAAGCCGCCCCGCCTTCAGCTTGGCCATGGACGCCAGCCTGGTTACATCCTTGCCTTCTACGTGCAGCTCACAGGCCTGATAGGTCAGGGCACGCAGGGCCTCCACCTCGGTCTGCAGCTCCGCAAGACGGAAATGAATCACCTGATTGTTGATCAGCGGCTGGCCGAAGGTCTTGCGCTCGCGGCAGTACTCGATGGTCTTGTTGATGCAGTGCTCCAGCGCCTTGATCACATTGGCCGCGCCCCATAGCCGCTCCTCCTGGAACTGCAGCATCTGCATCATGAAACCGGTGCCCTCGGCGCCGATGCGGTAGCGCTGTGGAACCCTTACATCATCAAAGAAAATCTGCGCTGTCTCGGACGACCGCATGCCCAGCTTGTTCAGGTGCGGACTGAAGGAAATACCCGGAGTGTTCATGGGCACCACAATCAGCGACTTGTTCTTGTGGGGCTTGTCGTCGGAGGTGTTGGCCAGCAGGCAGATGAAATCGGCCTTGGGGCTGTTGGTGATCCACATCTTCGAGCCGTTGATGACATAGTCATCGCCGTCCTGCCTGGCGGTGGTTTTCATCCCCGCCACGTCGGAACCGGCAGCCACTTCGCTCACGCCGATACAGCCCACCATGTCGCCGGCAATGGCCGGGGCCAGGAAGGTGCGTTTGAGCTCATCGGAGCCAAAACGTGAGATGGCCGGCGTGCACATGTCGGTCTGAACCCCCACAGCCAGGGGCACGCCGCCACAGTGGGCAGTGCCGAGTTCTTCCGCTGCCACCAGGTTGTAGCTGTAATCCAGCCCCATGCCGCCGTATTCCTCCGGCTTCTGGATGCCGAGCAGGCCGAGGTTGCCGAGTTTCTTGAAGAGTTCGTGAATGGGGAATTCGCCGGCGGCTTCCCATTCGTCGCAGTGGGGATTGATCTCCTTCTCCACGAAATCGCGGACGGTTTTTCTCAGGGCTTCGTGTTCGGCTGTGAATTTCACGTTCTTGTTCTCCTGACTTATATGAAGTCCGTGCCTGTTGATTCAGATGCACGTTCTCTAGCTTGGGCTGCACCTGTGGGGTACCTGCTTCAGAAACACGCCGCAAGTACGTCCGTGTAGGCTCGGTCGGGCCATCCCTGGCCCTCCACAGTTTCTGAAGCAGGTACCCCACAGGTGCTGTTGTCTGTAAGTCCGTTGCTTCCTGTTCTTTATTTGTCGGATTACGCTTCGCTAATCCGACCTACGTTTCCGGGCCCGCGACTCCTGTAGGTCGGATTAGCCGCAGGCGTAATCCGACAAACCAATCCAGCGTCATCACCACCAGTTACCCGGATAAGCATGCTCGCCAAAAGCGGTAACTGGTGGTCCACCAGAACCGGGGCGGAGGGCTTCCCAAAAACGTGGAGCGCCAGGGATGGCGCGACCGAGCCCTACAGGGACGTATTCACGGGCGTTTTTTGGGAGGTCTTTCGCTCCGGGGCCAAACACCATCACAAAGACCGCCTACAAACGGGCCACACCAAAAGAATTAGGCCGCAACTGCCGAACCTCAGCCTCGCGGCAAACCGAAAGCACCAAAGCCAGAACCCGCCGGGTATCGCGCGGGTCGATCAGCCCGTCGTCCCACAGGCGGGCCGTGCCAAACAGGGCAGTGGAGCCGTCTTCCAGTTTCTTCGCCGTGGCCTGTTCCAGGAAATCCAGGGTCTTCGGATCCGGCTCCATACCGCCCCGGCGCTGTTTGTCTTCGGCCACAATGCGCATCACCTTGCCCGCCTGCGCAGGACCCATGACCGCGGTGCGGCTGTTGGGCCAGGCGAAGATGAATCTCGGATCCAGACCGCGGCCACACATGGCATAGTTACCTGCACCATAGGAACCACCGATGACAATTGCGACCTTCGGCACCCGACAATTCGCCACCGCCTGAATCATCTTTGACCCGTGTTTGATGATGCCGTTCTGCTCCGAATGGGTGCCCACCATGAAACCGGTGGTGTTGTGCAGGAACAGCAAAGGCGTGCCGGCCTGGTCGCAGAGCTGGATGAACTGGGCGGCCTTGGTGGCGCCGGCCGGGGTGATGGGGCCGTTGTTGCCGATGATGCCCACCGAATGACCCTCGATGCGGATGGTGCCGCACACCGTCTGGTCGTCGTAGCCGTTCTTGAAGTCCATGAACTTCGAGCCGTCGGCGATGCGGGCCAGGATCTCGCGGACGTCGTAGGGCTTTTTGGCGTCGCTGGGGATCACCCCGAGCAGTTCCTCGGCGGGGTAGAGGGGCTCTTCCCACTCCGGCTCCCGCGCGGGGGGCAGCTGTTCGTTCCAGGGCAGGGCCTCGAGCACATTACGGGCGTGGCGGATGCCGTCGGCGTCGTCTTCCGCCAGGTACTCCGCCGTTCCGGCCACTTCCGCGTGCATCTGGGCGCCGCCGAGTTCCTCGTCGGTGGCCACTTCGCCGGTGGCGGCTTTCAGCAGGGGCGGGCCGGCCAGGAACATCTTGGCCTGTTCCCGCACCACGATCACGTAATCCGACAGCCCCGGCTGATAGGCACCGCCCGCCGTGGCGTTGCCGTGGACCACCGTTACCTGGGGAATGCCCGCAGCGGACATGCGGGCCTGGTTGGCAAAGCCCCGGGCGCCGAGTACAAAAATATCCGTGGCGTAGTTCAGGTTCGCGCCGCCGCTTTCAGACAGCGACACCACCGGCAGCTTGTTCTCCATGGCGATCTGCTGCAGTCGCAGGGTCTTGTCAAGCCCCGCCGGCGTGATGGTGCCGCCCTTGATGGCACTGTTACTGGCCACCACCAGGCAGCGCACGCCACTGACCGTGCCAATGCCGGCAATAATGGCACCGCCGGCCATGCTGCCGTCCTTGTCATCGTGCATCTTGTAGCCGGCCAGGGAGCACAGCTCCAGAAACGGCGTGCCGCGATCCAGCAAACGGTTGATACGATCCCGGGGCAGCAGCTTGCCGCGCCTGGTGAACTTCTCCCGCGCCGCCTCCGCCAGGTCCAGCACCTTCTGCTCCACCTCCCGGAAGGTGGCAATATGGGCCTCCATCACCTCCGCGTTGGCGCGAAAGTCATCGGACTGGGGGTTAACCGTGGATTCCAGTACCTGCATCGGGCTCTCCTCAGTCGTCGCTCAACACCCTGGGCGTCACCGCCCGATGGAAGCCGTTGAAAGGTTCATTGTTCTTCGCCTTCGCAAACGGCCACACCCGGCCACCCTGGGACGCCGCGCCGTCAATCCGCAGGCAATCCCCACTGATAAACGCCGCCGCCGGGCTCAGCAGGAAACAGATCGCCCCACTGACCTCCGATTCCGTCCCCATCCGCTTGATAGGCACGTTATCGCCCAGGCTGCGAATCCACTGCTTCATATGCTCGGGGTAGTTATCCATACCACTGGACGCAATCCACCCCGGCGCCACCGCATTCACCCGCACCCCGGAACAGCCCCATTCCACCGCAGCCGTCTGGGTAAAATTCACCATACCCGCCCGCGCCGCGCCGGAATGCCCCATGCCGGGCATGCCGCCCCACATATCCGCCACAATATTCACAATCGCCCCACCGGTCTTCGACAGCGCCTGGGTATAAGCCTCCCGCGCCATCAGAAACCCACCGGTCAGATTGGTACGAACCACCGTCTCCCAACCTTTCTGGTTAATACTCGCCAACGGAGCCTGAAACTGCCCCCCGGCGTTATTGACCAGCCCATTGAGGCCACCATGTTCCTCAATAATGGCCTTGACCGTGGCTTTCACCGGTTCTTCCTCACGAATGTCGCACACATGAGCCGACGCGATTCCCCCGTCTTCAATAATCTCAGCTTTAACCGCCTCAACCTTCTCAGCCTTGCGCCCAACAAGCGCAACCCGGGCCCCAAGGGAAGCCAGCTCATGGGCAGTACAACGCCCAATCCCGGAACCACCCCCGGTCACAATAAATACCTGGCCCTTAAAAAGGTCAGGGTGAAAAACCGATCGATAACTCATCTCAGAAGTCCTCAATAAAGTTCAGGGCGCTCCACCGGGGAGGCTGTTCCGGGACCGTCAAAAACATGGATGTTTTTGTCGAGCGTACATGGACGTATTCACAGCGTGTCCCGGAACAGCCTCCCCGGTGGAGTGCATGCACCAAATTTGTAGGTATCAAGCGTCAAGCAACTCAGCCTTGATAGGCACAGGAAACTCCAGCAACTGCTGGGCAAACGCCTTGCCCTGAGGGTCAATGCGCAAGCTGGCCACGCCGCCCCCACCAAGACTGTGCTCCAGCAGAAAATTAAAGGCATGGAACCCGGGCAACGCCCAACGGGTAACCCGACCATGCTCCGGATCCAGCGTGTGAGCCATCCACTCAGCCACTGCAAGCTCCGTCAACGCCGCCTCAATAAACGGCACAAATTCCGGCTTGCGGGCAATCACCCCGATATTGGTGTGATCCCCCTTGTCACCACTGCGCGCCCACGCCAGCCGGATCAGCGGCACAGTGGTATCCGTCGCCGGTTCCGCACCGCTGACAGGCTGCCTGGCAAGCTGACCCGGCTCGAACCCGCCATCCGTTGCCACATCCACCGCCTGCCTGTTGCCACCAAGATCCACCGCAACGGCAACTTCCGTCTTGGGAACCAGGCAGGAATACAAACGAATCTTCGGCCAGACTGTCGGACGGCCACCCACGATACCGGTAATCCCCGGCGCCATTCCCGTCGCCGCCTGGGCGATCTCCCGGGAAAACAGCACCAGTGCCTCTTTCTTCGGATGGGCGGTGCTGATCTTCACCACCACCTCCCGGCAGTCTCCCATGCGGCCATGGTCACCATAAGTGGCCTCGGTGCCCAGCAACTCAATGCTGGTCTCGGTGTAGGTCCCAAGGCCCCGCTCGCTGAACATCCGTGAGGTTTTTGCCAGAATGGCCTCGGCCACCCGCTGTGCCTTGGCCATGGCATCCATCCCGGCCAACAGAAACGTGACTGTGCACTTGAAACCATCCGGCCAGGTGCCGGACACCTTGTAGCTGTCTGTGGGTGGCAGGCCCCTTGCTCCATTCACACGCACCTGGTCAGCGCCCACCTCCTCGAGGGTGACGTTGGTAAAATCACAGGTTACATCCGGCAGTAGATAAGCCCTGGGGTCGCCAATTTCGTACACCAACTGTTCCGCCACCGTACCCCGGGACACCTTGCCACCGGTACCCTCCGGCTTGGTCATAATGAACTCGCCGTTTCGGGAAACCTCCGCAATGGGAAAGCCCATATCAGCATAGCCGTCGGCAACCTCTTCCCAGTCGGTGAAGTTCCCGCCGGTGGACTGGGCGCCACATTCAAGCAGGTGGCCGGCCAGGCTGCCCTGGGCCAGCTTGTCGTAATCGCTCCAGTTCCATCCGAACTCATGCACCAGTGGCGCCAGCACCAGGGCGCTGTCGGCAACCCGCCCGGTGATCACAATATCCGCACCCTGTTCCAGTGCGGTCACCAAACCCGGAGCACCGAGGTAGGCGTTCAGGCTCACCATCATCGGCGGCATGGGCTGGCCGGTGGTCATCTCGGTGATGCCGCTTTCTGCCAGCTGCTTCTTCCTGGGCAATAAATCATCACCCAGTACCAGGGCGATCTTCATCTCCACGCCCGCTTTGTCGCACAGTGCCTGCAGGGCATCACGGCAGGCCACCGGATTCACCCCACCGGCGTTGGCCAGCACCCGGATGCCTTTGTTTTTTATCTCACTCAGCAGAGGCCCCATCACGGTTTGCACAAAATCCCGGGCGTAGCCCTGGCCGGGGTCCTTCATTTTCTGGCCGGCCATGATGGACATGGTGATTTCCGCAAGATAGTCCGCCACCAGGTAATCGATATTGCCCTTGTGAACCAGCTGCGCCGCGGCGGTTTCGGTGTCGCCCCAGAAGGCGGCGGAGCAGCCGATGCGGATGGTGTCTGGCCTGGAGATATCGGAATCTGGCATGTCTTCACCTTGTCATAAAGAGGCCGCGGTAGCCGCCACAGCAGGGCTGTTTGCGGAATCTGTCAGCATTGCAAAAGACAATACCAAGCAAGCGCTTGGTTTGTAAACAGGCAAAATCAGGATAGAATTAACGTTCTTCTGTTCCCTGGCTGGAAAATACTGTGAATCAAGACTCTATCCTGCGCTCACTGGTTGCTGACAACCTGGTTTCCGATCCCTCCGGTGCCCGTGGCCGACTGCTTCGTGAGGCGGCGAGGCTATTCCGCGACAAGGGTTATGAGCGCACCACGGTCAGGGATCTGGCGGCGGCGGTGGGTATCCAGTCCGGCAGCCTGTTCCATCACTTCCGTACCAAGGAAGAGATCCTCAAGGCCGTTATGGTGGAGACCATCCGTCTGAACACGGCGCTGATGCAGGCTGCGGTGGAGTCAGCTGATTCCAGCCGGGAGAAGTTACGGGCACTGATCCGTGCCGAGCTGGAATCCATCAACGGCCAGACCGGCGAGGCCATGGCAGTACTGGTGTTCGAGTGGCGCAGCCTGTCGGAGGAATCCCGGGCCTACGTGCTTGAGCTCAGGGATATCTATGAGCAACTGTGGCTGGATGTGTTGGGTGCCCTGCACAGGGATGGCGTGTTGGCCGCGGACCCATTTGTCGTGCGCAGAATGCTGACCGGCGCACTGAGCTGGACGGTAACCTGGTACCGGCCGGATGGTGGACTGACACTGGACGATCTGACGGATCAGGTGGTCGCCATGATGGGGGTGAAGGGGCCAGGAACCTGAGTCAGGGCCAGAAAATTATTTTCTTGTACAAATGTCTCAACTGTAATGAATTCAGGAAGTCATTGTTTTAAATCAAGATCCTTTATTTTTCTTCCCGTCTCTGCGGGCCATTGGCCTGATCGGCATAACCGGACCGGCATTCCAGCCATTTTTGTCTGACAAGATTCGCAGCATTCTTGGTGTCGTCAAATGCGAGCGGGGATGCGATTGCGGGTTATCCGTCACGGTATCTGCAATTCAGACAGCGATAATACGCCCTGTCATCCCCGACCTATAAAAACAATGTAAGACAGGACGAACTATGAACTCCTCACTGGTGAAATCCTTCGGGCACTTTCGAAACAGCTGCCTTGCCATTCTGGCCTTGATGCTACTTGCCGGCTGTTCTGCCAATCCCATTTATTCGACTACCGGAATGGTCCTCTCCAACTACTCGGAGGGGGAAGCGACCCCCTACGTGATGCAGATGTCCGATCCGGAAATGGCCTGCGCGCTGGGTGAAGGCGTGGACCCACTGCTGTACTCCTTCTCCAGAGTCACCGATGCACCCGAAAGCACGGGTTCCCTGTTGATGCTGCTGGCGGGCAACTGCTCCGAGTACCTTGCCTGGGAAGCGGAACTGGATTACCTGCGTGCGGACTTTTCCGGCGATGTTCCAGCGGCCAAGGATGCCCGCGAAAAAGCCAAGCGACTGAACGCAGAAACTGCCAAGCGACGGTATGTAGCCTACCAGCGCGCCATGGCAGCTTACGATTTCGACCCGGCGGCTGAAGAGTTCGAGTGTCCTTTCCTGTTTGATGAGCAGGAGGAGCTCACCTTCCTGCTGGGCCTGCTGACGGGAATGCAGGCCATCGTGAATGACGCCAACTCCGGCGCCATGGCCGGCGTTCCCCGCAACATTGCGCCACGGACCGAGCGTGCGGCCGAATGCGTGGACAACGAAAAGTGGGGCGGTCTGCCAAACGCTATCCGCAGCCTGGTCTGGCTGTTGCTGCCGGATACCCGCCCGAGCCTGTCACCGGACCCCTGGGAAGTGCTTGAGGACAGCTCCCGTCTGGGGGTAGCCGCCGGCATCCGTGCGTCCATGGCGATTGAGGCTGTGGCAGCAGAAACCTTCGGGCGCCCGGACGTACTTGAGGATGTGGTTGCGCGCTTTGCCGAGGCCGAAGACACCATTGTTGTCTGGAGTGAGTTCCAGCTCGTGGACGAGGTGGCCCGCGACGTTATCCAGTTTTCCTCGGACAAGCACTGGACAGCCAATTACGGCTATCGCACTCCACGAACCCATTTTGGCCGGATGAGCCCTGAACGCGAGGGCGAAGAGCCGGAAACCATGGATCTGGACGACCTGCTCTAGCAGGCGTCCAAAAGCCTGAACACATTCAACAAACACAAGAACCCGGAGGTCATTTATGATCCGCAAATCCCTTGTTGCCCTGTCCCTGGTAGCCGCTGCCCCCTTCGCGACGGCCGAACCCATAAAAATGTGTGTCTTTGACGTTATCGGCGCCAACGGCGACATGTACAACATGGTCAAGGACTACGCGTTGGAGATGAAGTCTCACGGAGTCGAGTTCAAGCTTCGCCCCTATACGGATGAAGGTGTTGCCGTGGGTGACTTCAATTCTGGCCAATGCGATGCCGTTGCCGCAACGGACCTGCGCACCCGTCCGTTCAACCAGTTTACCGGCAGCATCAGTGCGGTGGGGGCTATTCCCACCTATGACGACCTGAAGACCGTCCTGGCTACCCTGGCCCAGCCCAAGGCCGCCTCGCTGATGAAAGAGGGCAAGTATGAGGTGCTGGGTATTGTCCCTGCCGGCGCCGGCTATCTGTTCGTCGATGATCGCGAGATCGATACCGCCGGCGAGCTTGCCGGCAAGCGCATGGCAACACTGGATTACCAGAAAGACGCAATCCACATGGTGAACCATGTAAAGGCGACCGTGGTGCCCTCCGATATCACCAACTTTGCTGGCAAGTTCAACAACGGCTCCGTGGACACCGCCTACGCGCCTGCCTTTGCCTACGAGGCACTGGAACTCTACAAGGGTATCGGTGACGACGGCGGTATTGTGGATTACCCGCTGGCGCAGCTCACTATCCAGGTCGTCGCCCGTGAAGGTGTGCTGGATGAGGAAACCGCCCAGAAATCCCGAGAGGTTGCCTGGGGCATGTATGACCAGGCCATGGACCTGATTGAGCGCCAGGAATCAGCCATTCCCGAGGAAAAGTGGGTGCGGATTCCCGAGGATGACATCGAGGGCTACCAGGAGATGTTCCGTGAGAACCGTCTGCAGCTGAAGGATGGCACTGACGGTGCCGACAAGGTCTATCACCCCAAGATGATGAGCCTGTTGAGCAAAATCCGCTGCTCCAGCAATCCCGGAGCCTCCGAGTGCACAGCGTCTGACCGCGAATAAAGGGCTGAATTTCCATGAACTGGCGAGCATTATCAGCCGCAGGCTCAAAAACGCTGTATCCCGTGCATCGGACGCACGGGGTGATACTCCTGCTGCTCCTTATTTTTACGCTTCTTCTGGGTATGGGGAACTCGCTTCACTCACGCATGCTGTGGGTGGGCGAGCAGACCTGGCCGAACTATTATCTGCTGGACCCGGACGCCACGGAGCCGGACTGTCCGCTGATCGTGGATATCGATGCCGAAGTGAAGAAGCGTATCGACGATTACGAGCCCGACCCGGACGAGCTTTTTGACTCGCCCCCGGACGAGGACTCGGTTCGCCAGTCGCTGGAGAAAAACCTGGCCCTGTGCCAGAAAAAACACTTCCGTTACCAGGAAAACCAGGAGCATGGCACCAAGGCACTGGCGCTCTTTAAAACGGTCGAGCAGGGATTCGCGCATTTTCTGCTGGATAACATCGCGCTGACCAAGTTCATGTTTATTGCCATGTTCGCCATGGCCGCGGCGATTTCAGCACTGGATGCCGACCATATTGCCCTGAGGCTGCCCCGCAACCGGGCCGAATGGCGCCTTAGCCAGGGCATGCAGTTCGTGGTTAACGGGCTGATGGTGTATTCGCTGTTTTCCTATGTGGACAGGTTGTCGTCTTCCCCCGGCTCGGAAGACACCGCCTCGCTCCAGTACGCCTGGGCAGCGGTTTTCGGGCTGTTTATGGTGATCAATACCGTGCGGTTCCTGGCGGTGCCGGAGCGCATGAAGCCCGGCGGGCTGGCAGCCTCTTCGGGCCTGGTTCTGCCTCTGTACTGCGCCATGGGCCTGATTGCCATGAGTTACTTCTTCTTTATTGACGGCTACTCCTCTGGCCTGGCCATTTACTTCGGCATGATGACCAACCTGTCGTCCATGTTCATCAATATCGGCCTTTATGTCCTGGTGGGCATGGCGCTGAAGCAGACCCGTATTCCGGAGCTGCTGCTGAACGTGATCAAGCCCTATCATCTGCCGGCGCCCATGCTGGCCTCGGTGATGATCTTCGCCACGGCCTTCCCCACGGCCTTCACCGGCGCCTCGGGGATTTTCATCCTGGCCGTGGGCGGCGTTATCTATGACGAGATGCGCAAGAGCGGGGCAGGCCGCCAACTGTCCCTGGCCACCACGGCCATGTCCGGCAGTCTGGGGGTGGTTCTCAACCCCTGTCTGCTGATCGTGGTGGTGGCCGCGCTGAACAAGGAAGTGACCACGTCCGAGCTATACGGCTGGGGCTTCTGGGTGTTCATCATGTCGGCAACCCTGTTTTCCGTCGTGGTCTGCAAAACCCAGGGTAACTGGAAACCCCGCCCGGCACCGGGCGCCTTCCGGAAATCCCTGGCGCAACTGCGGCCGCTGGCACCGTATGCGGTGGTGACCGCTGTCGTCATTCTGGCCATCTGGCTGGTACTGGGCCTCGGCTTCGACGAGTACAGCGCGCCGATGATTCTGCCCCTGGTGATGCTGGCCCTGGTGTATCTGGATGCCGGCAAGGACCCCGGTGAGCAGGGCCAATCCAGAGGGCGGGCCTTCTGGATGCGAACGACAGCGGCTGCCAGCGATTCGGCGGTGCATATCGGTGCCCTGTTGGCGCTGATCGGCTTCTCCATCTGCCTCGGCGGCATCCTGGAGCGCTCTGATGTGGTTCACGCCCTGTTCCCGGAAAACCTGACCAGCCCCTGGGTTGCCATGGTGGTGATCGTGGTGATGCTCACCGTTATTGGAATGGTCATGGACCCGTTCGGCGCTGTTATCCTGGTGTCCGCCACTATTGCACAGCCGGCGATTCAGTTGGGTATTGATCCGCTGCATTTCTGGATTGTGTGCCTGGTGGCCTTCGAGCTGGGCTACCTGAGCCCGCCGGTGGCACTGAACCACCTGCTGACACGACAGGTGGTGGGCGAAACCGAAGTGCTGGCCGCCGAGCGCACAGGCTCATTCTGGCATCGGTATGAACGGCTGTTGCTGCCACTGGTGGTGATGGGGCCGACGCTGCTGATCACCGCGTTTGTGCCTTTGCTGTTCTACGCGTTGTAACCTTGGGCTACAAAACAAAACCGCCTGCAGGAAACCGCAGGCGGTTTTTTTGCATCTGATGAAAAGTTTGGAACGTATGCGAATTTGTTAACATTGGTTGGATACCATACTGAGAATAAAAAGGAGTTGTTCTAGAGTATCCATAATTCCACCCTGGTGAATTCATTATGATCCGGATTGTACCTCCGACTGCTGGTTTGATCTCCTGTGTGCTGCTATTGGCTGGCTGCGGTGGTGGGGGGTCTGGTGGCAGTGCTGAAGATCCGCCTGACCTGGCTGGCGTTATTGACATAGAAAGCGGAACGCGGGTGGATGCTGACACCGCCGATGATATCCGTCTTGATGAAGCAATAGAGAATGATGAGCCCAGATCGGCTCAGGCCCTGCCTCCGGGGGCTACGGCAGGCGGTTATCTCAGCGTTGATGACGGTACCTATAGCACCGAAAGCACAGGATTGTTCAGCTTTTTTTCAGATCCTGTCGATCTTTACGTCACGCAGTTGTCGGGCGGCGACCGTATTGCTGTCCAGGCTTTCCGCTCACCAGATCAAGGGTCGCCACTGCCGGATCGAAGCCTGCGCATCCTGAAGCAGCAAGACGGAGATCTGGTTGAGATTGAAAGTGATAGTGCCTCCGGCAACCTTGATTCGTTGATAGTCACACTACCGGATACCTTTGAGTCCGGCTCCTACCTGATAGAGGTGGCGACCACTGGCGGCATTCCCTTCCGTTATGTGCTCACTTTGGCTGACCAGGCATCCGGCAGTGTCATGAACACCCAATATGCCACCCCGTCTTTCATGGTGGACGAGGCCGTCGTAAGTTTTGAGTCAGAGCAGGACGGTAATGCCATGGCTGCTGCGATGTCTGTGTCGGAGCGCCGGGATCTGGGCCGGGGAGCCTGGCTGATGCGCAGGGATGGAGCGCGAAATCCGGCCGTCATGGCGGCCAGCCAGGTACAGGATGCCCGTAAAGAAACCCTCGAGTGGGTCCGGGAACTTCGAAAGCAGCCAGGTGTGAGATCTGCAGAGCCCAACTACCTGTATTCGTCTCAGCAGGTATCGCCGGATAATGACCCACTTTACGACCAGCAGTGGAATCTACCACTGACGAGGGCTCCGATGGCATGGCAGGCTGCCCCGAAAGTGGGTGAGGATATCGGTATCGCGGTGATGGACACAGGGATGTTCAGTTCCACCCCGACTTCCGGTGGGAACTGGCACCCCGATCTGGACGCCAATGTCGAGCTGATTCCCAGAGAGATCATGGATTATGTCCTTGGTGACCTGGATATTGATAAGGAAGATGACGGCAAGCGGGACAACAATCCCGCCGACCCGGGTGACGGTAAGGACCGGAGCAGTAATTTCCATGGCACCCACGTAGCCGGTATTGCTGCCGCAGCGGATAACTCAATTGGTATTGTGGGTATGGCACCCGGCGCGACGATTTATCCTGTCCGGGTGCTGGGCCGCGACGGTGTGGGTTCCTCTGCAGACCTGATTGCTGCGCTGAACTGGGCCGCGGGCCGCAGCGAAATTGACGTAATCAATCTCAGTCTTGGTGGTCTTGGCCCGAGCGATTCTCTCAAAGAAGCTATTGATGCGGCCTGGGCTGGCGGCGAGGGAAAACTGATCGTTGCCGCAGCGGGCAACCAGGGCACCGATGAACCCACCTATCCGGCAGCTTTTGCCAACGTGATCGGCGTAGGTGCAGTAGACGGCGCCCGTGTACGGGCGTCCTACTCCAACGTGGGTGAATCGGTAGATGTTGTGGCGCCCGGTGGCGATGCCAGCCGGGACGCCAATCAGGATGAGGTTGCTGACTTGATCATCAGCACCTGGGGTCGTGATGACAGTGTCGACTTTGAGCCCGGGTATGCCCCTTTGCAGGGCACGTCCATGGCAGCACCCCATGTGGCAGGTGTTTATGCCCTGATGAAGGCCGAGGTGCCCGATTTAACACCCGGCGAGTTCCACAGCCTGCTCAGGAATGGCAACCTGACCGAAGCAGTGGGGCCTTCTTTCGAATACGGTGCCGGCCTGATCGACGCCCTTGCCGCCATGGATGCTGCGTTGGGTGGTAGCTTTCCCGTTACTCTGGGTGCCTCCCCATCGGCACTGCAATTTAACTCCGCGGTTCTGAGTGAGGAGGTTGATCTTTCTGTCTATCCGGAGGATGAAACTGTCAACATAACCGGTGTGACTACCGGAGCGGACTGGCTGAATATTGAAAATCTTGACGAAATATCTTCTGAAGCGCCACTGGCGCTTTCTGTCTCAGTGGATACTGCCGGGCTTGAAGATAATCAACGCTACACGACCGAAATGGTTGTCACATACAACACAAATGACTCCAGTGGCGAGTCTCTTGCAATCCCCGTTTCCCTGCGCCTGGGCACAGCGGCGGACGACCGGGATGCAGGCAGGCACTATGTACTGCTGGTCAGTACCGATGATGACAGGGATACCCTCGAACAGGTGGTGGTTTCCGCGAGCGACGGACATTACCGATTTGCCTTTGACGATGTGGAGCCGGGAGAGTATTTCCTGGTGGCCGGAACGGACACGGACAACAATGGCCTGATCTGTGAGAACGGTGAAGCCTGTGCCGAGTATCCGGTCAATGGCCTTCCTGAGAAGATCGTAATTGGCGACGAGCCGCTTGGCGGGGTAAGGTTAAGCACCAGTTTCCGCCGGCCCACTGTTTCTGCTCTGGGCCTGCCCCGGGTAGGGTTTGAGGGTTATCGCCTGAAATCAGGGAACGATGAGGGGCAGGGCGGTACACCGGTTCGCAGTGTGGAGAATGAACCTTGAGTATGCGGTTTATGCACATAACAGCCCTGGCCCTGGCCATCACCGTGGTGGCAGGCTGCGCCGTCAATCGCTCCGCAACGGCCGATGGCGCCCCTCTGGCGCGGCAGGTAACGGAATCCGACCATTGTGGCCTGACCGCGCCTGGCCTTGTCTACATCAACAATGCCGCGGAACTGGACAGGCTGGAGCAGTTGCCATCGGGAAACCTCTCGATGAACCAGCTCCGGGCCCTTGATCTGCAAAAGGAACACCTGCTGCTCGTTGGCCTGGGGCAGAAGCCCACCGGAGGATATGGCCTGACGCTGGAATCCGCTGAAATCGTCGACGATGTGCTGGAGCTGTCGCTGAAAGCCCGGGAGCCCGCAGAGGACGCCATGGTTTCCCAGGCGCTGACCACACCCTGCGCGGTGATCGCCATAAGCCCTGATGACTGGAAACAGCTCAGAGTATCCGGCGAGGGCCTGGACACCATCACACGAGAGCGATAGCGGCGCGGTGGCTGCGCCGATCCTCACCTGCACAAATCAACCGTTGATCTTTCCCCGCGAATCCCTAAGCTATGGGCCAGTTTAATAACAAACCCGTGGAGTCGCTTTCTTCCCATGAGCCAGAAACAGTACAACGCCGATGCCATTGAAGTTCTGAGTGGTCTGGACCCGGTGCGCAAACGCCCGGGCATGTACACCGACACCAGTCGGCCCAACCATCTGGCCCAGGAAGTCATCGATAACAGCGTCGACGAAGCGCTGGCAGGCCATGCCCGCCGAATTGATGTCATTCTTCACAGTGACGGCTCTCTCAGTGTCGAGGACGATGGCCGGGGTATGCCGGTGGATATCCACAAGGAACATGGTGTGCCGGGAGTGGAGCTGATCCTTACCCGCCTTCACGCCGGTGGCAAATTCTCCCAGGGCAATTACAATTTCTCCGGCGGCCTGCACGGGGTGGGGGTTTCTGTCGTCAACGCCCTGTCGACGCATCTGGAGGTGACCATCAAACGCGATGGCCAGCTGCACCAGATGACCTTTGCCAACGGCGACAAGCAAACCGAGTTGGCGGTGATCGACACCGTCGGCAAGCGAAACACCGGTACCCGCCTCAAATTCACGCCGGACCCCAGCTATTTTGACAGCCCGAAATTCTCGGTAAGCCGTTTGCGCCATAATCTGCGGGCCAAGGCCGTGCTGTGCCCGGGGCTGGTTGTCACCTTCCTGCAGGAACAGACCGGCGACAAGGACGAGTGGTGCTACGAAGGCGGGCTGCGTGATTACCTGCGCACGGAGCTGGCAGATATCGAAGCGGTGCCGCTGGAGCCGTTTACCGGCAGCTTCTCCGGTAACAAGGAAGCGGTGGACTGGGCAATTCAGTGGTTGCCGGAAGGTGGCGAAGCGGTGATGGAAAGCTACGTCAACCTGATCCCCACCGCACAGGGCGGCACCCATGTAAATGGTTTGCGAACGGGGCTGCTGGAGGCCATGCGGGAATTCTGCGACTTCCGCAACTTGCTGCCGCGTGGCGTGAAACTGTCCCCGGAAGATATCTGGGAGCGCTGTGCCTATGTGCTGTCATTCAAGATGCAGGAGCCACAGTTCTCGGGACAGACCAAGGAGCGTCTGTCGTCACGGGAAGCGGCTGCCTTTATATCCGGTGTGGTCAAGGATGCCTTCAGCCTTTGGCTGAACCAGCACACCGATATTGCCGAGGCCCTCGCCGAGTTGTTTATCAGCAATGCCCAGCGCCGCCTGAAAGCCAGCAAGAAAGTGGCCCGCAAGAGGGTCACTTCGGGCCCGGCATTGCCCGGCAAACTGGCGGACTGTTCCGGCAGCGACAGCAACCGCTCCGAACTCTTCCTGGTGGAGGGGGATTCCGCTGGAGGTTCCGCCAAGCAGGCCCGGGACCGGGAATTCCAGGCAGTGATGCCGTTGCGGGGCAAGATACTCAATACCTGGGAGGTGGACTCCGGCGAGATCCTCGCTTCCCAGGAAGTCCACGACATTGCGGTTGCCATCGGGGTGGACCCGGGCTCCGACAAGCTCGAAGGCCTGCGCTACAACAAGATCTGCATTCTCGCCGACGCCGACTCCGACGGCCTGCACATTGCCACCCTGCTGTGCGCACTCTTCGTCAAGCACTTCCGCCCGCTGGTGGCTGCCGGCCACGTTTTTGTTGCCATGCCGCCGCTGTACCGTGTGGACCTGGGCAAGGAAACCTTCTACGCGCTGGATGAGCACGAGAAGCAGGGCATCCTGGACCGCCTGGCGGCCGAAAACCGTCGCGGAAAAATCTCGGTCACCCGCTTCAAGGGCCTGGGCGAGATGAACCCGCTCCAGCTCCGTGAGACCACCATGGCTCCGGATACCCGTCGCCTGGTCATGCTTACCATCGAAGATGGCGACGACACCGACAGCCGCATGGACATGCTGCTGGGCAAGAAGCGGGCGTCTGATCGTCGTGTCTGGCTGGAGACCTACGGCAATATGGCCGACATAGAAGTGTGATGGAGTCCCCGGGTAACGGCCAGGGTGGCCTTTATCCGGCGGGCAGATCCGGGTAAAGTTTTTGTCCGCAGCAGATTTAACAACGTCAGCAAGGAGTGGTGACGATGAAACTTGTCTGGTCAAGGGATCTGACCGTATATGATCTTCCCCGTATAGAAAGTCCTTTTCTGGCCGCCGGCAAGGTCAGGCAATTGCTGTCCGGGCCGGTGACCGCATTGCGGCTTCCCCACGACAGTACCCACAGCCCCTATGGGCGCAACGATTATCCCGGCTCCCTCGAGAAACAGGTTCGTAACGGTGAGCTGCTACTGGTTCACGGCCCCTTGGATGGCATACCAGTGTCCCCGGTGGTTACCTGGCAGGAAGGCGAGCATCTGCCTGGCGGCGGGCAGTGGACGGTAAATACGTTAATTGTCGGTGCGTTTCTTGAAAATGACGTGGCAAAACTGAACGAATGGGCGGTTACGCCGGAACAGTTGCGTAACAGTCATCCCGCGGGCATAGGAGGATTTCCGAGCCGGACCTTCGGCACGGAAATGCAGATTCGGCGTAATGCTGAAAGGCGCCGGAGCCAGTCCTCAAATGAAAAGCCACTAAGCCTGCCCCTGGGGGCTTCTGCTTCGGTCATGCCGCTTTCTGGCACGTCCGGCGTGGCAACCGACAACAGCAAGTCGAAGGAATCGCCAGGTATACATCTGGAGGTTGGCATCTTTACGGATGGGACCTTGAATAATGCAGCGAATACCCGTGGCTTTATCGAGTACCTGGAAAAAGAATGTCTCATTCCCTTTGAAAACGACGAGTTTAGTCAGGAGGAGTGCGAGCGTCGAATAGGGCTGATGGCCGGGGCAAGTTATACAAATGAGCCCAGTAATGTGGCGAAACTCAGAGACCTCTACATCACAGATAATGTGGTGTCGGACGATATTGTCAAATATCGATATGCCATCTATGAACCGGGAGTCGGGTCTAAAACGGGGAATGATGACAATGTGTATGGGGCTGCGACCGGGCTGGGAGATACAGGTATTATCAGGCAAGTTGAAAAGGCCTTCTCGGAACTATCCCAACAGGTGCTAATGGATGCTCAGGGCAGGCCCGTTGAACAGATGACTATTGACCTTTTTGGCTTCAGTCGAGGTGCAGCTGCCGCGCGACATGCAGCCCACGAAATTATACTGGGGCGTTCCGGTGAGCTTGGAAAAGCTTTTGATAAGAAGGAGATTTCGTGGCCGGATAATGTGCGTATCCGGTTTGTTGGGCTGTTTGATTGTGTTGCTGGAATCGCCAACTGGCCTGCTGGTGACCTTTTTGCTCACAATGACAAAAATAGCCCGGTTAAGCTTTACCTTGAGAGCGATGAGATTGGCCAGGCGGTACATCTGACCGCGATCCATGAGCGCCGTAAGAACTTTGCCCTGAACAGCTTGCGCGACAAGGAAGGGGGGTTACCTGCCAACTTTCGGGAAATTGCACTCCCCGGGGCACACTCTGATATTGGTGGTGGATACAGCGAGACTCAGCGGGAGGAGGTGTTGGTCAGTCCCATGCTTCCTGTAAACCGGGCCCGGTTGTCCCGACCTGACCAGACCATGGAATGGGACAGGCTGGAGCTGCTTCGCAAGGATGTAGATGCGGAAGGTTGGATTGGAAAACACAGTTTACCGGTTCGGCAGTCCACTGAGTTGTACGCGCGCCCTTCGGAACTGGGGCCCGAAGGCAAACCGGTTCTTGAGATCTTTACGCATCGCCAAGAGCATCCGGTGCCCGACGGACAGGTCGACCTCGCTGTACGAATGGTAAGACAGATAAGAGGAGAGTACTCAAGGGTTCCACTGAGACTAATGCATCGGTTGGCAGTGGAAGCCGGCTTACCACTTAAGAACATTCCCGATCGGCCTGATTTCGAGTTGCCTCGGGAGCTGTCTGAAATTAATCGCCGATTGATAGATCAGGTCCTTGCTGGAGATGACTCACCCTCACTTGCCAGCGATGACCTGGAAATGCTTCTCCAGCGCTACATACATTACTCAGCACATTACAACAGTTTCGAAACCCTGTTGGCCGGCTTGCCGGCCAGAATCAGGCTATTCCGTTTTCTGCGGCCTCACACGCCTGTGTCCTCTGGCGAGCGTCTTGTATACCCGCAACAGGAGGATAAATGATCTTGAGAATGATTGGATTGTTCAGTCTGGCACTGCTGGTAAGTAGTTGTGCGTCAATGGAAAAAGAAGAAGATTATTGGCGAGTATCGGTAGCCGCGCCCAAGCACTACGAAGTGTGGGTTGTTGATATGTTTTTGGAAAAACCTGGGGAACGTAGTTGGCGTGAGCCGGTGGGTACAGTCGGCTGCTGCTGGGCTGGTTCCTACGGACCGTCAGGGAAAGGCGGAAGGGCAGATCCATTTCCGGAACTGATAGGCCTGCGCTGGTTCTCCTTCGCGGAGCAAAAATACTACGCCAAAATCATCCGCGTACCCGAGGATCTTCTGGATCGTATGCGTCAGCCTGCGCCATACAAAACCGAAGGCAACGTACGGGCTGGGCCGCGAAATACCATGACCATCGGCCTGGCACCCGGCGGCACAGTGGTGGTCTGGATTTTGAACCAGATTGGCAATGAAATTGAAGTGATGCGCATGCAGGCCACGGAGGCAGAAGGCGATCCCGATGACTTTGTCGCCGGAACAGAAAGCTACCTGGAGCAGCACGGTGATTACCTTGAAGAGCATGGTGTGCCCACTGAGGGTTGGTAGAAATTGCAGCTATATGCCTGACAGTGCTTTAAAAAGCATCCTTTATTCTTTCTAAGTCTTCATTAAAGTCGCTATCCTGCCCCTTTTATTCAAGGGATCACTCGATGGACTGGCAGGGCTGGATAGTATTAAGCCTCGCGGGCTTGGCATTGCTGTTGATGAGCGTTGGGCGTTTTGGTCCCCATCTCGTCATGCTTGGCGTGCTGATTGTGCTCAGCGCCAGTGGCATTATCAACTCCAACCAGGCCCTGGCGGGGTTCAGTAACAGCGGCCTGATCACGGTGGTGGCCATGTTTGTAGTGGCTGCCGGTATTCACCATTCCGGCGGCGTCGACCTGGTGGTTCATCACCTGTTGCGGTCGCCGCGCACGGTGCGTTCTGCCCAGGCACGCATAGCATTCCCGGTAGCCCTCCTCAGTGGCTTTCTGAATAACACCCCCGTTGTCGCCACCATGATCCCGGCGGTTCACGCCTGGTCGCGGAAGATTGGTATATCACCCTCCAAGCTGATGATCCCCCTCAGCTACTCCGCCATCCTCGGCGGCACCCTGACGTTGATCGGTACCAGCACCAACCTGGTGGTCAACGGCCAGTATCAGCAACTGACCGGAGATGAAGGGTTCTCGATATTCTCCATCACAGCGGTTGGCTTGCCGGTGGCGATTATCGGGCTGGGGGCCATGCTGCTGTTGCTGCCCCGGTTCCTGCCTGACCGCAAGGATCAGCAGAAGTTTGGCTCCATGCGGGAGTTCACCCTGGAGGTGGCTGTTGCCTTCGATGGCCCGCTGGTGGGCAAAAGTGTTGGCGAAGCCGGATTGCGTGAGTTGGAGCGGCTTTATCTGGTAGAGATCGAGCGGGATGGCAGTGTGGTAACCGCCGTGCCCTCAGAGGAGCGATTGCGGGGAGGGGACCGGTTGGTATTCGCCGGTGATACCCAGGCTATCTCGGACCTTCTGCGCATCAACGGCATTGTGCCTTCGGTTCATGATGACGAACCCAGCCTGAGTAAAGACCGTGCAGAGCGCCGTCTGGTCGAGGCGGCCCTGTCGCCCCAGTCGGAAGTACTTGGGCATACCATCCGTGACGCCCGTTTCCGGGATCGCTATGGTGCCGTGGTTCTGGCGGTGGCACGGGGCGGTGAGCGGGTCTCCGGCAATCTCGGCAATATCCGTCTGAAAACCGGGGATGTGCTGCTGCTGGAAGCGCGGCCAGCGTTTGTCAGCCGCCAGCGGTATGCCAAGGATTTCCTGCTGATCAATGACCTGGAGACCGAGACGCCCCGTCATGACCGGGCCTATCTGTCCTGGGGCATCCTGCTGGTGCTGGTGGTTGCGGCAGCCCTGGGTGTCCTGAGTATGCTCAATGCGGCACTGCTGGGTGCGGCACTGATGGTCCTCAGCGGCTGCTGCTCGGTCGGCCAGGCGCAAAAGGCGGTGGATGTGCCAGTGATGCTGACCATCGGGGCGTCGTTCGCCCTGGGGGCAGCACTCCAGGAAACCGGCGCAGCGGCCTATGTCGCTGAGGGAATACTGAGTGTCAGCAGTGGCCATCCGCTGCTCACCGTTTTGCTGGTGTACTTCGCGGTTTCAGTGCTGACGGAAGTGATCACCAATAATGCCGCCGCGGTGTTGGTATTACCCATCGTGCTGTCCATGACTACGTCTCTGGGAATCAGCTCGGAACCCTACGTGATTGCGGTGATGATGGCCGCTTCAGCCAGTTTTGCCACACCGTTGGGTTATCAGACCAACATGATGGTGTTCGGCCCCGGCGGTTACCGGTTCATGGATTTCGTAAAGGTAGGCTTGCCGATGAATCTGTTTATCGGGCTGGTGACGGTAGGCGTGATTTCCCTGGTATACGGGATCAACCTTTCCTGACAGCGGTCTCGGTGGGATTGGCGAGAATATCGCAGCAAAGCACCCTGAGCTGGCCATTGTGAAAATAGCCCAGGGACAGGGTGACACACATATAGGCACCGGTAATGCAGAGATAGGGTGCTGTTACCTGCAGATAACCCGGCTGGGCAATGGCCTGGCGCAGGTACTGCTGGCGGTACCAGTCGGCACTGGTGGTACTTTCCAGTGGTCGGAAACGGGGGTCAAGGCTGCTCGCCATGGCATCGGAAACCAGGGTGTCGTCGATCTGTACACCGGTTTCATCCACCAGGTAGCACCGTGACACCGCCGGATGGTTCAGCAGGGTACTGCAGGCCTCCCGCATCATCATGCCCTGGCTGAGCCGGTCCACCGCATTGCGGAAAAAACCTTCAAAAAAGGCTGTCAGCTGCTGGCTCGGGTCCTGTGTTACCCGGTTTTTGCTCTTGTAGTCTTTCAGCAGGCCATCCAGATCTGTCATCTCAGTGGGGATGTCTGCCAGCGAAGTGCTCGGCTTGCGGAAATAGAATCCCTGTACAAAATCCACACCGGCATCAATGGCAATCATGGCCTGGTCATGGGTCTCAACGCCCTCCAGGAGCACCAGGCAGCCTGACTGGTGCAGCAGTGACACAATGCCATTGAGAATCTGTCGGGCCTTGCGGTCATCGGTAGCGCGGGTCAGCAACTTGCGGTCGAGTTTCACAATATCCGGTGACAGGTTCCAGATACGTTCAAAATTGGAGTGGCCGGCACCAAAATCATCGATGGCGGTCAGGCAACCCAGGTCCTGATAGTAAGCGACGGTTTCCCGCAGTCTTTCGGCGTCATCGGTCGGCTGCTCAACAATTTCCATCACAATACGGTGAGGGGGCAGGCCGGTTTTCTTCAGCAGCTCGCCAAAAAACGAGTCTGCCCGGCTTCCTGCCGATACCACCCGGGGCGAGACGTTCAGGAACAGCCAGTTGAGTTGGTCTTTGAAGCCCGAATAGTTGCGAATGTGCAGGTAGCGGCAGAGGCGGTCCAGCAGGAGGTTTTCCGCTTCCGTTGTTGGCAGTTCAAACAGGTGCAGGGGGAGCACAGCCGCGTTATCGTTATCAAAGGCGCGGATCAGTGCCTCGTAGCCCACGATGCGTTTATGGGAAATGCTGAATATGGGTTGCAGTGCAGTGCGCAGTGTCAGGCCATGGAAATCTGCTGTCCACGAATCCCCGTCCCTCGTTAGCATAGGCGACAGCAAATCCAATTCCGGTGCGGTCATCTCTTCTGGGAGGGTTCGCGACATAGGCCTTCGGATTCCGGATAAACGAAAACATCGGAAATGCCACGGTGGCCATCCGATCTGTCAATTCCTGCCACAGCCTGCTGATTTTGGTGAAAAATTCAGCCAGGACGCATAGGATTATCACTGCAGACAGAAGAGTGCCAAAACCTGCCGATTATTGCCACTATTTCATGTAAAAACAGGCAACTTCGGGTAACAGCGCACAGGAATGCGTTGGAAAGGAAGGTATGGACGGCTCGTGGGGAGCCGCCAGAAATTAGTTGTTGCTGGGCACGGCAACGGATTCGTCGAATTCAATTTCCATGTTTTTTCCTCTCGTTCAATGAGTGACCCTAACCGGGTATTCAAGATATACGTAAATTCTATTCGGGCCATGATTTTCTACAATCCGTATAACCCGTATCAGACCAAAGGTATAAGGGAAAGTACCTGCTGGGCACTGGCAGGTTGCTTGGTCAGAATTTCTGACCTATGTATGCAAAACATTTTGATTGGTTTTCACGGCCTGCGTTTCTACACTGCTCAGAGATCAGGGCAGGCCACAACGGAGATTTCCATGCAGGTACGCAACACAGCCAATCGGTTCGGCGTGGTCAGCATCAGTCTTCACTGGCTTGTCGCTATTGCGGTATTTGGACTGTTTGGTCTCGGATTCTGGATGGTCGACCTGAGTTATTACGATGACTGGTACCGCACCGGGCCAGACATTCATCGCAGCATTGGCATCCTGCTGTTCGCAGCCATGGGGCTCAGGCTGGCCTGGCGTTTAGCTAACCCCGTACCAGGGCCGCTGCCGAACCATACCCGGTTTGAAGTATTGGCAGCCCATGCCGCACACCTTGTGTTGTACCTTCTGGTCTTCGTCGCAATGATCAGTGGCTACCTCATTTCCTCCGCGGACGGGTCATCCGTCAGTGTGTTTGACTGGTTTCAGGTGCCATCGATGACCGGCCAGGTGAAGGGGCTGGAAGACACCGCAGGTGTTGTGCACTACTGGTCAACCTGGGCATTGGTGGTTCTCGCGGGCTTACATTCCCTGGCGGCTGTCAAGCACCACTTTATTGACCGGGATGATACGCTGCGGCGTATGTTAGGTACGGACCGACGTAAGCAGTAACCTGAACATCGTTTTGCAATCGCGCCTTCGGGCTGTTTCAACAAGGAGATTATTATGAAAAAACTGCTGCTGGCTTCAGCTGTTACATTCGCGGCCGTTGGCCCACTTCACGCTTCCGAGCACAGTGGAACCTACGATTTTGACACCGAGGGCGACCACCAGTTCATTAACTTCAAGATTTCCCACCTGGGCTACAGCTGGCTCTATGGCCGGTTCAATGAATTCGACGGCCAGTTTGTCTACGATGCCGAGAATCCGGAGAACAGCTCCGTTGAAGTAACGGTCGACACGTCCAGCGTTGACTCAAATCACGGTGAGCGCGACAAGCACCTGCGTGAGGAAGACTTCCTCTATGTCAGCGAATACCCCGAGGCCACCTTCAAGAGCACCAAAGTGGTAGTGGATGAAGAAGGTGAGGCGGAAATCGTTGGCGACCTGACCCTCCGTGGCGTCACCAAAGAGGTCACCCTGGATGCGGAAATGCTGGGCCATGGCGATGACCCCTGGGGAGGCTACCGCATGGGTTTTGAGGCTGAAACCGAGTTGAAACTGTCGGATTTCGGCATTCCCATGGACCTGGGCAAAGCCTCTGAAACCGTTGAGCTGATTATCTCGGTGGAAGGGATTCGTCAGTAAGCCGGATTATTCCGGCCTTCCGGTTCGCCGGGAGGCCGGGGTTTTCGTAGTGCAGCGTAGTAGGGTGATTGTCTATTGATCGATTTGCGCTGTCAGAGTGCGTCGCTGGAATGTCCTGAAGGGTTGTTGTTACGACAAAGATGGCGTTGGCGCCAGAACTGGCCAAAGAAAATCACCATGCCGATCAGAAGTCCCGCCCAGATATAGGGCTCTGCAAGCTGGAATGTTCCGCTTATGGCGAACTCCACCAGCAACATCAAAGCCAGAGCAAGAACAGCATTCACCACAGCCGTCATCAATGCCTGCCCGCAGGCTTTCAGGTTGGGTCTCATAGTTCTCCACTCTCGGATGTCGTGAAACGGGTCGTTGCCTTACTGAAGGAGAGCATACGGTGCGGGTTACACTCTCTCCATGCGGGAATTCCGCTATTGGAAATCCGACACGGTATTGGTGTATCTGCCCCCGCCTCCATATAATGTGCCCTCCGGCTGCTGGCCGGGTAATCACAAGAACTGTCTTCAGGCAACATTCATATCACGCAACAAAGGGGCATCCATGCCAGAGTTTCAGACCACGGATGAAGGCTTTGAGCGGGTTTCATTGAGGGACTACACCGAAAAGGCCTACCTCGATTACTCCATGTACGTCATTCTCGACAGGGCTTTGCCCAACGTGGGTGATGGCCTGAAGCCGGTGCAGCGCCGGATCATCTACGCCATGTCCGAGCTCGGGCTCAAGTCCACGTCCAAGTACAAGAAGTCGGCCCGCACGGTAGGTGACGTTCTGGGTAAGTTCCACCCCCATGGTGACAGCGCGTGTTATGAGGCCATGGTTCTGATGGCCCAGCCTTTCTCGTACCGGTATCCGCTGGTGGACGGCCAGGGAAACTGGGGTGCGCCAGACGATCCCAAGTCTTTTGCCGCGATGCGTTACACGGAATCCCGCCTGGCCAGGTTTGCCGATGTCCTTCTCAGTGAACTGGGGCAGGGCACGGTGGACTGGGTGCCGAACTTTGATGGCACCATGGATGAGCCATCGGTGTTGCCGGCACGGCTGCCCCACGTTCTGCTGAACGGCACCACCGGTATTGCAGTGGGTATGGCAACCGATATCCCGCCCCACAATGTCCGGGAGATTACAGCGGCCTGTGTACGGCTTCTTGACCAGCCCGAGGCCACCACCGACGACCTGTGCGAACATGTCAAAGGCCCGGATTTCCCCACCTGTGCGGAGATCATTACACCCCGCAAGGACATCCGGCAGATGTACGAAACCGGCAAGGGTTCGCTGAGAATGCGTGCCCGCTGGATCAATGACGGTGGCGAGATCGTGGTGACGGATTTGCCTCACCAGGTATCAGGTAACCGGGTGCTGGAGCAGATAGCCCAGCAGATGCAGGCGAAAAAGCTGCCCATGGTGGCAGACCTGCGGGATGAGTCGGATCATGAGAACCCGACCCGTCTGGTGATTGTTCCCCGTTCCAACCGGGTGGACCTCGATGGGCTGATGGCTCATCTGTTTGCCAGCACCGATCTGGAGAAAACCTACCGGGTCAATATCAACGTTATCGGAAACGATGGCCGCCCGGGGGTCAAGGGCTTGCGGGAAATGCTGACCGAGTGGCTCAGCTTCCGCCGTACCACGGTGACCCGGCGCCTGCAGCATCGGCTGGACAAGGTGCTGGCCCGCCTTCATATCCTTGAAGGCCTGTTGGTGGCCTACCTGAACATTGATGAAGTCATCGCCATCATCCGCTATGAAGACAAGCCCAAGGTGGAATTGATGTCTCGTTTCGGGCTGTCGGAAGAGCAGGCCGAAGCCATCCTCGAGTTGAAGCTGCGTCACCTGGCCAAGCTGGAGGAAATGAAAATCCGGGGCGAGCAGGATGAGCTGTCGGCGGAACGGGATGAGCTTCAGGCTATCCTGGGTTCAGAGGACCGGCTGCGGGAACTGATCAAGGACGAGTTGCTGGCGGATGCGGAAACCTTTGGCGATGATCGCCGCTCGCCCATCGTGGAGCGCCGGGAAGCCAGGGCCTTCAGCGAGACCGAACTGGTATCGAACGACCCGGTGACCGTGGTGCTGTCCGAGAAAGGCTGGGTGAGGGCCGCCAAGGGTCACGATATAGAACCGGAAGGGCTCAGCTACAAGGCCGGTGACAAGTTTGCCATGGCCGCGAAGGGTCGTAATAACCAGCAGGCGGTGTTCCTGGATTCCACCGGGCGCGCCTATTCCCTGGTTGCCCACTCGCTCCCATCAGCACGGGGGCAGGGTGAACCGCTGAGCGGTCGTATCAACCCGCCTTCCGGGGCCACTTTCTCCGGGCTTCTGATGGGAGACCCGGCCCGCAAGGTATTGCTGGTTACCGACGGAGGCTACGGTTTCGTTACTTCCCTCAATGACATGATCAGCAAGAACCGGAACGGCAAAGCGGTAGTGTCGGTGCCCAAAGGGGCCAGAATCATGGCCCCGGTGGTGGTGCCGGATTCCGACAAGCCGCTTTACCTGGGGGCTATTTCCAATGAGGGCCGGATGCTGGTGTTCCCCCTGAGTGAGTTGCCGGAGCTGGCCAAGGGCAAGGGTAACAAGATCATCAGTATTCCCTCGGCCAGGGTACAGAGCCGGGAAGAGTACGTGGTTGCCATTGCGGTGTTCGCCGAGGACGACCAGTTGGAGATACGAGCCGGCAAGCGCAAGATGGGATTGCAGTTCAGCGACCTGGAACATTACCTGGGCGAGCGCGGCCGTCGTGGCCATAAACTGCCCCGGGGGCTTCAGCGTGTGGATGCCATTGATGTGATTCAGTCGGCCAGCAACGCGGCCGAAGCGGCAAACGCCGAGGGCGCGGCCAGTGCAGAGGAGCAGCCTGACAGTGAGTGAGCTGGTTCTGATCAACGTATCCGGGCGCGACAAGCCCGGCCTGACGTCGGAAATTACCGGCATCATGGGGCAGTACGATGTGCGGATTCTGGATATTGGCCAGGCGGTGATACGCGACCACCTGACCTGGGGAATCCTGATCGAGATTCCCGATGAGTCCAAATCCTCACCGGTTATCCGCGACCTGTTGTTCCGGCTGCATGCCCTGGACCTGCAGGTGCGCTTTGCCCCTATTACCATCGAGGAGTATCAGCAGTGGGCGGAGGGGCGCAACCGGGCCTGCTACATCGTTACCCTGCTGTCGCGGGATATCAAGGCCGAGCAGATTGCGCGGGTCTCGGCCATCACGGCCCGCCACGGTCTCAATATAGACAACATCAGCCGGCTTTCCGCCCGGCCGTCTCTCAACCCCGCGGAGAACCGCATTGCCTGTGTGGAATTTTCCGTGCGGGGAACGCCCTCCGACCTGGAGCAGTTGCGGTCTGATTTCCTGCACATCGCCGGTGAGATGAACGTGGACATTGCCTTCCAGGAGGACTCGATTTTCCGCCGCAACCGCCGGCTGGTGGTATTCGACATGGATTCCACACTGATCGACGCGGAGGTGATTGACGAGCTGGCACTGGAAGCCGGCGTGGGTGAGCAGGTGGCAGGGATCACCGAACGTGCCATGCAGGGAGAGCTGGATTTCAGCCAGAGCTTTGCCGAGCGTCTGGCATTGCTGAAGGGACTGGACGAATCAGTACTGGAAGGCATCGCCGCTCGTCTTCGGCTCACCGAGGGTGCGGAGCACCTGATCCTAAGCCTGAAGTCCCTGGGTTACCGCACGGCGATCCTGTCCGGCGGTTTCACTTATTTTGCCCGTCATCTCCAGCAGAAACTGGGTATTGATTACGTTTATGCCAACGAGCTGGAGATTGAAAACGGCAAGGTAACCGGCCGCGTTGCTGGCCAGATTGTTGATGGCAAGCGCAAGGCTGAATTGCTTCTGGAGATTGCCGAACGTGAACACATTTCACGTGAGCAGGTGATCGCAGTGGGTGATGGTGCCAATGACCTGCCCATGCTGAGCCAGGCCGGGCTGGGCGTTGCCTTCCGGGCAAAGCCCGTGGTCAAGGAGTCAGCCCGGCATTCCATCTCGACCCTGGGGCTGGATGCCATACTCTATCTGATCGGGTTCAGGGAAAGTGACAGCCTTCAGATAGGGGAGTAGTTGTCTGCATGGGCCGGCCAGTAGGTCGGCCCATGAACCTGCGTATTTCCTATTGGTCGCCGAAATCGTAGTTCATTTCCGGTACCGGTGCCTGCAGGTAGTAGCCCTGGATGTAGTTCACGCCGGCCTGCCACAGGGTAGCCAGTACGCCGGCATTCTCTACCAGCGGTACGATGGTCAGCTTGCCGGCGCTTTGCAGGCTCTTGATCATTTCCTTGACCTCCTCTTTGGCTTCGTCCTTTTTCTGAACCTCTTCGGTAAACGAACCATCAATTTTCACGTAATCCACATCAATGTGTTTGAGTGTATTGAACGGATTCAGTGCGCACCCGAACTGGCAGATGGAGACCTTGGCGTGTAACTCATGAACCGCCTTGGCAAAATCCTTGGCCTGTTTCATGTAGTTGTTGGCGTCGCCTTCGCGAATCTGGAAAATCAGCGAATCTCCCGGCAGGCGAGCCGCCTTCAGCGCCACGCTCAGCCAGGGGGTGAATGTCTTGTCTTCCAGGGTCTCTGCTGTCACGTTCAGGAACAGCCGGGTGTCATGGCCCCTTGAACGGTGGCTGGACAGCTGCTTGATGGTCTGCAGGATAACCCAGCGGTCGATCTTGATGGCCATTTCCGAGGGCCCGACCGGGGGCAGGAAGTCGTAGGGGGATACTTCCTCGTTATCCTTGTTCAGCATCCGGACGAAGGCCTCGTAGTGTTCTTCCCCCTCGCCCCGGAGGTTGATAATGGGCTGGAACAGCAGCTTGAAACGGTTATCGTCCAGCGCTTTCTGTATGGCGTCGGCCGAGTTGCTTTCATCCAGGGATTCATAATCGGCCGGGTTGTAGACCAGTACGCCGTTGCCCTGTTCATGGCCCTCTTTCTTCTTGAGCTCCGAAGACGCGGTATGGGCCCGTCCCATAAGGTCAGGGGCCTTGGGGGCGTTTTCCGTGATGGCTGCCACACCAATACTCAGTGTCAGCTGAACGGTGCGACCGTTGATGTCAAAGAGGTGATCCTCCACCTTCTTGCACAGGGTCTCACACAGCTCAGCCATGGTTTTTTCTTCGCAGGGCTGGCACAGCAGGCAGAAAGCGTCGTCACTCAGACGGGCAAGGATCATGTTCTCAGGCGTCTGCTCCTTGAGCAGGGTTGCCAGGTCACCCAGCATGAGATCAGCGCCGGTTATGCCCACCTGGCCCTTCAGACTCATGAAATTATCAAGCGCGATGTAGGCCAGTGCGCCGGTCTGGTTGTCCTTGCCGGCTGTCGCTATCGCCTGACCCAGGGCATCCATCAGGTACTGACGGTTGTACAGGCCGGTCAGCAGATCCTGGCTGCTGATCTGGCGGATCTTTTCTTCAAGTTCAGCGTCACTGTGTTCCGGCTGGATCACGATCTGGGTGCAGGTCTCGCCATCATAGGTGGCTGCAGACACAGACATGGTGACATTGAGTTCCTGGTCATCGCTGCGGCGGGCCACGCAGTTCATGGTCACGCCGTCTTCACCGCTTTCGGCGAAGGACTTCATGAACTCCTTGTATTTTTCCTGGCTTTCCGGCGTCAGGGTATCCAGTACCGGTATGCAGATCAGGTCGTCAATGTCGTCGTAGCCAAGGAACTCCATGTAGGACTGGTTGGCGTAGATGTGCATGCCATCGTTGATGTAGGCAATGGCGTCCTTGGAACTTTCCAGCAGCAACTGGCAACGCTGCTCTGCCTCCCTCAGGTGGGATTCGAGGGTTCTGCGTCTCCGGCGGTCCTCCAGGGCACTCAGTTCCCGGTTAACCACGAGCACAAGCTGATCCGTATTCTCGAATGGCACCGTATCCTGGGCACCGGCTTTCATTATGGCAACGGTGCGCTCACGGCTGAATTCCGTGGTCAGCAGAATGAACGGAATATCCTTGTCCATCCGGCGAATCATTGCCAGCGCGCCATCCGGTCCGAATTCCTGGTCAGCTTCGTCCCGTGCCAGTAACAGATCCCAGTTGCCCGCCTTCAGAGTCTCCTCAAGGTCTTCCTCGGAGGTAATACGGTGGGCCCTCGTGGCCTTGCCCGAGTTCCGGAGCAGGCTGACGAGGGTTTCAGCGTCATTTTGTGAGGGGTCGAGGATCAGCAGGTGTACGGTTGCGTTCTTTTTCTGCATTCGTCAGGTGTCTCGTGATGCGCGTTGTCTGTGCCGGCCGGTTTAATGAGTGTAGAGCCGGTCTTCCACTAACGCTGAATGATGCAGGGGTTACTGTTCAATAACAACCCTTGGCGCCGGTCGTGGCGCTTGGGATTGTCTGAAATCAAACCTTAAAGTGACGGCCACAGGGAATCGAACTCATCCTCGCTGGTGCCCGTTGCAGGCGCCGAGTGGCTCACGGTTGTCGTTCCGCCGTTCTGGAGCTTGAGTTCGAACTGGCTGATGCTTCCGGTCGCCGAGATCTTGCGGGAGAGGGTGCCCTGATCCTCCCGGCCGTCATGGAGCAGGGATATCCGGCTCCCGGACTGAAACGGCAGCCGTGGTGTAATCAGCGTTGCAGCCTGGTTAACCACACTGATTTCCGGTAACAGCAGACCACGCAGGTATTCGCTGCTGTTACCCACTTTCTGGATCAGCCTTACGCCGCAAGGCGCAGCACTGGGGGCCAGTAATTCAATGCCCACCTGGGTACCCTGATTGCGAACCTGACGTATCCAGCGCACGACGGCAATGCTCCAGGGATGATTGGACTGCTCACGAACACCAAGGACTTCCCCGGCCTGGAGCGAAGCCGGCACGTTGGTTTCCCAGCCGACACAGTAGCCGCCCGGGCTGGTATTGATAAGCAGGGCATGATGAGACTGGGGTCGCCTGCGGTCGTATTCGCTGTCGGGGGTGGCGCCAATGCTGTTGCGGAAGTTGATGGGCGTGTCCGCAGACTGAATCGGGTCATCATTGGGGCCTGCATCGTGGGCACCGGCCCAGGCATCCTCTCTGCGACGGGACGATCGGAGAAACTGGTTGTCCTGTTCGTGCCGGCCATTGTCATTGCCACTGACGAACTCGTTGAATGTCTTGTTACCGGCTACGTAATAGTGGGTAGCTGTCAGCCCCACGCATATTTCCAGGGTTCCCTGGCTGGCGATGCGGTTGAAATTGCGCTTCGCCAGAATGCCCAGCGCCTGGCTCAGATGAGTCAGCAGGGTATCACTGACCCGGGAGGGAAGCTCCAGCTGGCTGCCATTCTGGCCATCTTTCTGGTTCCGGGTATGCAGTGATTCGGTAATCTGTTCCGACAATTCGCGGGTATCGAAGTTGTAACTGTCGTTGCCGGGCTTCTGCTCCAGCAGGCTGCGGTAGATGGGCGCGGTGTCCCGTTCCATATTGACCACGAACAGGCTGTCGTCGTCCGTATCCGGGCCGCAGGAAACGAGGTGGGTCCAGTTTTCAAACAACTCATAGACCTGAGCCAGTTCTGCCTGGCGCAACTGGTTTGGCCGGGCGCAGCCAAGCAGAAGAATGCGTTTGTAGCTGTCCTCAACCGTACTGTTGCGACGGTGGTTCAGGGTTTCATCATCGACAGATATTCCGTTAAGTTTGTTGCGATGGGCAAACCGGAACAGTCGGTGACACTCCAGCCAGCTCTGCGCCGGGCTGGGACAATACAACTGGTGTGACCGCACAATCGTGGCCGCCAGTTCCGAGATTGCCCGGTGAATGGCCGTAGCCACGGCTTTGCGGTTCTTGTCGAGCCCGCCATTATCGAGGAACTCCAGTACACAGAGCTTGTAACCACTGGCGGCGTGCAGCTGGAGGGCCTGGGACAGGTTGGCAATCTTGCGTTGCTTTTCGGGCAGTGCCACGGCCATGCCCAGGTAATGCCTGGAAAGCTCGGAGCAGACAAAGTGTATTTTCGGGCGAATCAGTTCCAGCAATTGCAGGCGTTGCTGGGGTGAGATAAACAGCTGGTTGAGTTCAATAATGGCGTGATAGAGCTGTCGCGAGGCCTCGCCAATATTGGCCATGGGTAACTGGTTGACCCAGTCCCTGAAGGCTTTAGGTGAAGTCTGGCAAAAAGAGAGACTCGCCGTTTTCTGTTCAGGAACACGGAGATCGGGTTTCAGGATCATGCCTTCCATGAGTTCACGCCAATTGTCTGGACCACGGTTGGTACTCCGGGTTGCACCACGAACCACAGGCCGGAACTGCAAGCACCTGCGTGTATTAGATGGAAAACGCTGCAATTACAGCTTTTTATTGTTATCACTCTTTGCACTCTAAAATAGCAAACGCACAACAAAAAGCGAGAAAAGCACGAGTTGACAATGTTTAACAAGTAATTTGGGGCCAAATTTGCCAAATGTGTCACGCAAACAGGTCCAGGGGGGTCTTTCCTGGCTTGTCGGGCACCTCCCGGACGAGCTTCGGCACAAGGAAGCCCGGAAGGGTGCCGATAAGCTGCCGGACCAGCTCCCTTGCCCTGTCATCACTGACATCGAAATGATGAGCGCCCTCTACCGGATCAAATGCGTGGAGGTAATAAGGCAGCACACCACAGTCAAACAGTCGCTCACTCAGGTCGGCCAGTACGTCCGCTGTGTCATTGACGCCTCTGAGTAGCACGCTCTGGTTCAGCAGGGTGACACCCGCCGCCTTCAGGCGCCCGAGGGCGTGCCGGGTGTGGTTGTCCAGTTCCGCCGGGTGGTTCACATGGAGGACCATGACCATCTGCAGCCGGCTTGAGGAAAGCCACTCGAGAAGCGAGCCACAAACCCTCTGGGGGATTACCACCGGCAGCCGGGTATGAATCCTCAGGCGGCGTATGTGCGGGATGTCCGCCAGGGATTCGGCCCAGGACGACAGCAGCCGGTCACTGGCCACCAGCGGATCACCGCCGCTGAAAATCACCTCGTTGATGCGGGTGTCGTCAGTCAGGGACGACAATACGTCCGCCCGGTCCCGGGGCGACAGCCGGTTCTCGTCATAGGGAAAATGCCGGCGAAAACAGTAGCGGCAGTTTATGGCACATTGCCCGGTGACCATCAGCAGGGCGCGGCTCTGGTATTTTCGGATCAACCCTGCAATCGGTATGGCGCCGCTTTCCTGCAGCGGGTCGCGAACAAAACCGGGCCGCTTGTCGGCCTCAGCGGAGAGCGGCAGAATCTGGCGTAACAAGGGATCTGCCGGGTCACCCGGGACGATTCGCTGCAGGTAGGGTTCCGGCACCCGCAACTGAAACAGGCGGTCACCTTCCCGGGCACCGGAAAGCCATGTGGCCGGGTCAAGCTGCAGCCGCTCGAGCAGAACTTCCGGGCTTGTAACCGAGGCTGACAGCAGCTGTTGCCAACTGCGCGTGTCGTGATCGATTGGGCGGGCTTCTATACGGGTGGCGGTTCGCTGTATCATAGCGACCTTCGAATTTTTATACGCATCTTTTCAGGTGATAATTTCATGGCTTCATATTCTACCAACGAATTCCGCGGCGGTCTTAAGGTTTTGCTGGACGGCGACCCCTGTATCATTCTCGAGAACGAATTCGTAAAGCCCGGCAAAGGCCAGGCATTCAATCGGGTCAAGTTGCGCAACCTGATGACCAATCGCCAGTGGGAGCGCACTTTCAAGTCCGGTGAAAGCCTCGAAGCCGCTGACGTCATCGATCTGGAAATGGAATATCTCTACACAGACGGCGAGTTCTGGCACTTCATGAAAACCGACGGTTCGTTCGAGCAGTACGCGGCGGACGCCAAGGCCGTTGGTGATGCCCTCAAGTGGCTGAAAGAGCAGGACGTTTACACCGTAACACTCTACAACGGTGCGCCGCTGACGGTAACGCCTCCGAATTTTGTTGAACTGGAAGTCGTGGATACCGATCCTGGCATGAAAGGTGACACCGCCCAGGGTGGATCCAAGCCGGCGACACTTTCCACTGGTGCCGTGGTGAACGTACCCCTGTTTATCACCATTGGCGAGGTGCTCAAGGTGGACACCCGTTCCGGTGAATACGTCAGCCGTGTCAAAGGTGGCTGATTGGCTACCGGAGTAACCAATACATCTGGCTGGCAGCCTGCCGCATCCCTGGCTGCCCTCGAAAGCCGTGCACACCAGCTGGCCTGGGTGCGCGGTTTTTTTGCACAACGGGGCGTGATGGAAGTCGAAACGCCGGTATTGGGCCGTTACGGCGTGACCGATACCAATATTGAAAGTATCGCTGCCAGCCCGGCGCCGGTTGCGGGCAGCTCCACAGGCGCCTGGCTCCAGACCTCTCCCGAATATCACATGAAGCGCCTGCTGGCGGCGGGCTCCGGGCCCATCTATCAGGTGGCGCGGGTGTTCCGGGATGGCGAATTCGGCCGGCGACACAACCCGGAATTTTCCCTCCTTGAATGGTATCGCCCCGGGTTCACTGACGACGATCTGATGGCGGAAGTGAGCGAACTGGTATGCGGCTGGCTGGGTTGTGAGACACCTGGCAGATTACGTTACCGGGAGGCATTCCTGCGTTTTGCCGGCATTGATCCGTTTCTGGCCAGTGACAGGGAGCTGTCTGCCGCCTGTGAGCAGTGGCTGGAGCCGGCTCAATTGCAGGCATTTACCCGGGACGATTGTCTCGACTTGCTGATGAGTTACCAGGTTGAGCCGGCACTGGCTGACTTCGGGCCGGTGTTTGTTACCGGATACCCGAAGTCCCAGGCGGCCCTGGCCCGTGTGTCGGAGCAGGACGGGTTGCTGCAGGCGCACCGCTTCGAGCTGTATGTGCAGGGGATAGAGTTGTGTAACGGATACTGGGAGCTCACGGACGGGGAAGAGCAGCGGCGTCGGTTTGTTGCGGACAATCAGGCGCGACTTGCTGCCGGCAAGCCGGAAATGCCCGTTGATCAGGCATTTCTGGCAGCATTGGATTCAGGCGTGCCGGACTGCTCAGGGGTGGCGCTGGGCCTTGACCGGTTGCTGATGCTGAAACTGGGGCTGGAGAGTCTGGCCGGCGTTATTGCGTTTCCTGCCGACCGGGCGTGATTTCTCCGAATGCCTCTCCCATCTGCACTCTGCCACCAGCGACCTGGTCCCCGTTCCAGGTAACCGAGCCCCTGGGCATGACCATGATCACCGTTGATCCCAGGCGGAACCGTCCCATTTCCTCGCCTTTTTCAAAGCGAATGGGCTTCTGGAGGCCATCGTAGCGGGTGACGTCAACCTGGCGTTGGCCCGGCGCCACAATGCCGGCCCAGGTGGTTTCAACGCTGCCGACAATCATGGCTCCCACCAGTACCAGGGCCATCGGCCCCGCCGCAGTGTCGAAAATACAGACAACCCGCTCATTCCGCGCAAACAGATTGGGCACGTTTTCTGCCGTTGTCGGGTTGACGGAAAACAGCTTGCCGGGCACGTAGACCATTTCTCGCAGGGTGCCGGCCAGCGGCATATGAATGCGATGATAGTCCTTTGGAGCGAGGTAGATGGTCGCAAACTCTCCGTTTTCAAAAACGCCGGCCCGTTGCTGTTCGCCCCCGAGCAATTCATTCAGGTTGAAGGACTGGCCTTTGGCCTGGAAAATCCGGCCGCCGGTGATGCTGCCCAACTGGCTGATGGCGCCGTCCACAGGGCTCACCAGTACAGACTCACGTGTGTCCACTGGCCGCAGGCCCGGTTTCAGGGCACGGGTAAAAAAGGCATTGAAACTGGGGTAGGCGGCAGGATCCGATTCAAGTGCTTCGCTCATGTCTACGCCATAGCGGCCGATAAACCAGTTTATAACGCGATTTTTGAGCGCCGGAACGCTTTCGTTGTCTGCGAGGCGGCCGGCAAGGCGGGAAATGGCCAGTTGCGGTGCTACGTATTGGCCCGTTACAAAAAGCTTGTCGTACATCAGGGGTGATCCTTGGCGCTCAAAGGAGCAAAGTCTACCAAACCGTGCCGCGTGTATAGAAATTGTTTCACACCTTCGCGGTTCTGACCGGTGCTTGCTATTATCTGTGCAAAGCGGAATGACAGCCTGGCTTCAGTCGCGGTTTCCCGATAACAATCACAGAAGGTTTGTTCTCTTTCCATGCTACTCATAATCGGTGCAGTTGTTGTAATTGCAAGCGTCCTGGGGGGGTATGTTCTCCATGGCGGTAATCTCATGGTGTTATGGCAGCCTACGGAAATCCTGATCATTGGCGGTGCCGCAGTGGGTTCATTCGTGATAGCGAATCCCATGCACACGGTGAAGGAAGTCGGCAAGGGCATTCTCAACCAGTTGACCGGTTCGCCCTATAACAAGTCCTTTTACATGGACCTGCTCAGCCTGATGTATGAGGTTTTCGATAAATCCCGAAAACAGGGCGTCATGGCCATAGAGGAGGACATCGACAATCCTCAGGACAGCCAGATTTTCAGCCGTTATCCGGCGATCATGAAATCAAAGTATCTGCTCGCCTTTATTACCGATTACCTGCGCATTATAAGCTCTGGGAATATGGCAACCCATGAACTGGAAGGCATGATGGAGAACGAGATTGAAAGCCGCCAGCACGAACTGGAAGAGCCGGCCCATGCGGTGAACAAGATCGCGGATGCGCTACCGGGCCTGGGGATCGTCGCCGCTGTTCTCGGTATCGTCATCACCATGAACTTTCTCACCGAAGGGCCTGAAAAAATCGGCCTTAGCGTTGCCGCTGCGCTGGTCGGTACCTTCCTGGGCATCTGGATGGGCTATGGCTTTGTCGGGCCCGTTTCCATCGCCATGGAACATTCGGCCCGCTACGAGCTCAAGGCCTACGAGTGTGTGAAATCGGCGATAGTGGCCACAGTGTCGGGCCAGGCGCCGCAAATGGCCATCGAGTTTGGCCGCAAATCCCTGCCGTCGGATAAGCGACCGGGGTTCCAAGAACTGAACGACCACGTGCGTTCGAAATAATCTGAATAAGAGCCGTCTGGAGCAGTTTCTTGGAAGAACAGCCAATCATCGTAAAACGAAAAAGGAAGGTTGTCGCCGGGCATCACGGTGGGTCCTGGAAAGTGGCGTTCGCCGACTTTGCCACCGCCATGATGGCGTTTTTCCTCGTGCTCTGGCTGACTGCCACGGCCTCCCCGGAGCAGAAGCTGGCGGTCGAGGGGTACTTCAAGGACCCTGTCGGCTTTACCGAGGGCGGGTCTCCCAATCCTGTCGACCTGGAAGGCAGTGCATCAGTCATCAACGAAAGCAGCGAGGATATCGAGAGCAGCGATATCCAGATTGAAGATCAGGTGGTTGAGGAACTGTCCCAGACCCTGGAACAGCAACAGATGGAAGAGCTGTTTCAGGATCTGAAAGAGCGTATCGAGCAGAACGAAACCCTGCAGGAGTTCAAGGACCAGCTGTTAATCGACATCACCAGCGAGGGCCTGCGAATCCAGATTGTTGACCGTTCCCAGCGCCCGATGTTCGACAGCGGCCGTGCCGAGCTCAAGTACTATTCCCAGGACATCCTGTTCGAGCTGGCCAAAACACTGGGCACCGTTAACAACAAGCTCAGCATCACCGGTCATACCGACTCCACCCCCTTCAGTGGCCGCCCCGGCTATACCAACTGGGAACTGTCAGCGGATCGCGCCAACACCGCCCGCCGTGCACTGGTGGCCGGTGGCGTCAGGCAAGAGCAGATCGGGCGGGTTGTGGGCCTGAGCGATTCCGTCCTGTTCGATCAGGACGACCCACAGGCCCCGGTCAATCGCCGTATTTCCATCATCGTATTGAACAAGAAGACGGCGGAGGGCATCCAGAGCAACGCCAGCCGGTCAAATGAGCCCCTCATCGATCTGACCGCGCCTTCTGAAGAGGAACAGCAGGAAGCCATGGAGCGTCTGGAGGAAGGTGACTGGGCTGAAGAACAGGAAGAGCCCGGGGAAGGGGAACTTAACTGGTAGGCCGTTTAATCGGCTTTCAGCCCCCGGGCATTCTGTTCGGCCATATCCTGCAGGATCCGCTTGAAACTCTTCATCCGTTCCACACTGATGCGGCCGTCCGCGGCAGCCTGGGCGATTGCGCAGCCCGGTTCGCCCATATGGCTGCAATTGCGGAATTTGCAGTGGCCGATCAGGTCACGGATTTCCCGGAAGCCGTACTCGATTTCCTGGGGCGTCATGTGCCAGAGGCCGAATTCCCGGATACCCGGTGAGTCAATCAGATCGCCGCCGCAATCGAGGTGGAACAGTTTCGCGGTGGTGGTGGTATGAATGCCCTTGCCGGTGCTTTCCGATATGGCGCCAACCCGTATGGCCTCGTCCGGGAGCAGTGTCTGGATAATGGACGACTTGCCAACTCCGGACTGACCCACGAAGACACTGGTCTGGTCCTTTACCAGATCCTCCACCCGAACCGCCTGCTCGCCTTCAAGAGTCTTCGCTGAGGTTCGCTCCGTGCGATAGCCTAGTTTTTCATAGCGGGCCAGCAGGTTGTCGATGGATTCCCGGTTCTGGTCATTGATCAGGTCGGTCTTGTTCAGCAGGATAATCACCGGAATGTCGGTGCTTTCTGCCGCCACCAGATAGCGATCAATCAGGTTGTCGTGGGGTTCCGGCTCCGGCGCAATCACCAGGATGATATGGTCGATGTTGGCAGCAACGGGCTTGAGAGCACCAAAGTTGTCCGGCCGCTGCAGGAGTGAGTTGCGGTCACAGCGGGCGACAATTACCCCGGTTCCGTCGCTTCCGGGCCGCCAGATGACCTTGTCACCGGTCACCAGGCTGTCGATATTGGCCCTGACAAAGCAGCGTAATACCTTGCCGGTGTCTTCCCCTTCCAGGGCTTCCACGTCCAGTTGCTGGCCGTAATGGGCAATCACCAGTCCCTGCTGTTCCGGCCCCAGATCCCCGGCGTCCAGTTTTTCACCAATGGACTCTTCTTTCCTGGCCGCCCGGGTGGCCCGCTCCTGCTGTATTTTCTTGATGCGCCATTGCTGCTGTTTATTGAGTCGACGTTTAGCCATATACCGGGTCGTTTATTTCCTGCTGGAGAATGATGATTGCTGTAACATCATACGGGAATGATGTCCTCAGGGCCTGTTAGTTATTGCATTGCGGGCCGATATATTACCAATATTATGAGGGCAGCCGGTTATTGCTTCCCGGGATCGTCTGAAACCAGGGATGGTTTCAGTCGAGCGCACAGGGATGTGCTTGTAGCGTATCCCGGGAAGCAATAACCGGCTGCCCATGCACGTAACAGAAGGCTGGGAGTTAATGAATGCCAGAAGCCAATTACCTCGTCTGGATTGACCTGGAGATGACCGGGCTGGACCCGGAGAAAGAGCGCATTATCGAGATAGCGACGATCGTTACCGATTCTGAGCTGAATACCATCGAAGAGGGGCCGGTTATTGCTGTCCACCAATCCGACAAACTGCTCAGCGAGATGGATGAGTGGTGTACCCGAACACATGGTGAAAGCGGGCTCACCCAGCGAGTAAAAGACAGCAAGTTCAGTGAAATCGATGCTGAGCAGAAAACACTGGAGTTTCTCCAGCGTTATCTTGAGCCGGGGCAGTCACCACTGTGTGGCAACAGCATTGGCCAGGACCGGCGTTTCCTTGTGAAGTACATGCCTGAGCTGGAAGCCTTTTTCCATTACCGCAATCTGGATGTCAGTACCATCAAGGAGCTGGCCCGGCGCTGGCGGCCGGATGTGTTGGAGGGGGTCAAGAAAAAGGGTAGTCATCTGGCGCTGGACGATATCCGCGACTCCATCAACGAGTTACGCCATTACCGTGAGCATTTCTTCCGGTTATAAGCCGTGGCGCTGCAGGGCCCAGTGCACATGCTCCCGGACCATGTCCGATGGATGGTCCGCCCGCTGTTTCAGGGCTTCGATCACCGGGATGGTGGAGGGGGCGTTGCCCAGGCCCACCGCCAGGTTCCGCAGCCAGCCTTCATAGCCGGTGCGGCGGATGGCGGAGCCTTCGGTGCGTTTGAGGAATTCCTCCTCGGTCCACAGGAAAAGAGTGGCCAGTTCGCTGTTGTCCAGGCCATGGCGGGGCTGGAAATCTTTTTCTGCAGTCGGTTTGCTGAACTTGTTCCAGGGGCAGACCAGCTGGCAATCGTCGCAGCCAAAGACGCGGTTGCCCATCTTTGAACGCAATTCCTCCGGAATGCTTCCCTTCAGTTCGATGGTGAGGTAGCTGATGCATTTGCGGGCATCCAGCTTGTGGGGGCCTTCGAAAGCGTCCGTGGGGCAAATATTCAGGCAGGCGGCGCAGCTGCCACAGTGCTCCTTCTCGAAAGGTTCATCGAGTGGCAGTGGTGCGCTGGTAAAAATCTCCCCGAGAAAGAAAAACGAGCCGGCCCTGGGGTGAATCAGCATGTTGTTCTTGCCGATCCAGCCAAGCCCGGCGCGCTGCGCCAAAGCGCGCTCCAGAACCGGGGCGCTGTCCACGAAAGCCCGGTAATCGTAGCCCGATACAGCGCTATCAATTCTTTTTGCCAGGGTTGCCAGCCGTTTGCGCATCAGTTTGTGGTAGTCGCGCCCCACCGCATACCGGGTGACATAGGCCTTCTCCCGGTTAGTGAGCACCCGCCCCGGATTATCAGGTGCCGGCAGGTAGTCCAGCCGGACGGAGATGACCCGCCGTGTTCCCTCCACAAGGGATGTGGGGGTATAGCGTTTGTCGCCATGGTCGGCCATGTATGACATCTCGCCATGCAAGCCTTCCTTGAGCCAGTTGTTCAGGCGTTCACCGTGAATGCCGGTATCCGGCAGCGTGATACCGGCGTCACTGAAGCCCAGTTCAAGGGCCCAGGCGCGGATCTGGCGGGGCAGATCTTGCAGTATTTGATCGGTCGGATCTGTCATCGAATGCCAGTAAGGAAGTTTAATTTGATTAAGTTATGACCTTTTCCACTGTTTTGCTATTCTTTACAGGTATCTGGCCGTTTTTCTTAATCCGAATTCTGTAACGGGAGCGGACGTTCATGCCCCTGTCTGGTGGTCACAGTTTACCAGAAGACCTCTATTCCGCCGACGCCGTGCGGGAGATTGACCGCTATGTAATTGATCAGCAAGGGGTTGACGGTTTCGAGTTGATGCAGGCTGCAGCCGCCAGTGCATTCCGGAGGCTGGTTCGCTACTGGCCGGAACCGGGCAGGATTCTTGTTTTGTGCGGTGCCGGTAATAACGGTGGCGATGGTTATCTGGTCGCTGCCAACGCAGTCCGTCATGGCTTGAGTGTGGATTGCATTGCCGTGGCACCCACTGAAAAGCTGTCTGGCGACGCCCGCAAGGCATGGAAAAAATCTGTGGCGGACGGGGTTCCAGTGAAGGCGTTGGCGGACCTTTCTGACAGTGAGGTCAGTGAATCGATTGCCAGCGCCGGGCTGATTGTCGATGCCATGCTGGGCACCGGCGTTACGGGGGCTCCCCGGGAACCCTTTGCGGCCATGATTCGCCACTGCAACGGCGCTGCTGCGCCAGTGCTGGGCATTGATCTGCCCTCAGGGTTGAATGCCTCCACGGGAACCGTGGCGGGGGACGCAGTCCGGGCGGATGTGACGGTAACCTTTATCGGCCTCAAGGCGGGGCTTTTTACCGGCCAGGGGGCGGAATTTGCCGGTGATGTGGTCTTCGAGTCCCTGGATACTGACGACTGGGCCTCGGAAAGTGGGCAGCAGCCCCTGGCCCACCGGGTGGACTGGTCGCGACTCCATAGCTCTTTACCCCGGCGCCCGAAGGCCGCCCACAAGGGCCGTTTCGGGCATGTGCTGATCGTCGCCGGAGACCGTGGGCTGGGTGGTGCCGGCATGATGGCAGCTGAGGCCGCTTCCAGGTCCGGTGCCGGCATGGTAACGCTGGCCACACGCCCGGAATACGTGGCGCCGGCACTGGCCCGTTGTCCATCGGTTATGGTGCAGGGGCTGATACATGGGTCTGAACTGCCGCCGTTGATCAGCGCAGCTGATGTGATTGTCTGCGGCCCCGGCATCGGTCAGGGCGCCTGGGGGCAGCAGATGTTGCAGCAGGTGGTGGCCAGTGGCAAACCGCGGGTGCTGGATGCAGACGCCCTGAACCTGATGGCGTCAAGGGTTGCGCAGCCGGCAGACAACCACATCCTGACACCGCATCCCGGCGAGGCGGCCCGGCTGCTGGAGTGTACGGTGGCGGATATTGAAAGTGACCGGATTCGGGCGGCGGAACAGATTCACGAGCTCTTCGGCGGGGTGGTCCTGCTCAAGGGCGCCGGCACTATTGTGGCCTCAGGAGGTGTGTTGCCGGATATTATCAGTGGCAGCAACCCCGGAATGGCAACCGGTGGTATGGGAGATGTCCTGTCCGGCATACTCGGCAGCTTTTACGCACAGTTTGGAAATGCCCGGCTTTCCGCTTCGGCAGCCGCGGCCCTTCACCTGGAAGCCGCAAACCGGGCATCCGGAACCAGGGGCTACATGGGGCTGCTGCCCATGGATGTAATAGACGCCCTGCCGCAGGTGCTGATGGAATCAGAGCAAGCGGCCGCGGTTGGCGGGAACATGAAAGGGGTGGCCGGAGAATAATGAATATTGCAACTGACGAGCTCACCCTGTATTTAAGCGATGAGCTGGAAACGGAAAAACTTGGACATATCCTGGCGGGGCTGGTCAGCGAGAGCGGCCAGGGGCTGGTGATATTTCTGGAGGGGGACCTCGGTATGGGCAAGACCACCCTGAGCCGGGGGGTTATGCGCGGTCTTGGTCACCAGGGTGCTGTCAAAAGCCCGACATACACCATTGTTGAGCCCTATGAGCACCTGAATCCACCGGCCTATCACTTCGATCTCTACCGGCTGGGGGATGCGGAAGAACTTGAATACATGGGCATCCGGGATTATTTCCAGGGCCAGAATCTGTGCGTTATCGAGTGGCCTGAGCGGGGCCAGGGTATCCTTCCCGATCCGGATTTGCGGATTCGTCTGGGGAGTCGTGGTGACGGGCGGGATGCCAGGCTGTCGGCGCCTACAACCCGGGGTGGCAGTCTGCTGGCCCGGGTTGGCAGGCAATGGCAGCCGCAACAGGGACATTAATTGTGAGTGATCAGTGCAGGTGTGCAGGATGACGATTATAAGAAAATTCTCCGGATGGTTTTTTGCCGCAGGCCTGGCGTTACTGACATTTCCGCTGGCGGCGATGGCGGGCGTCAGTGTGGAAAGTGCCCGGATCTGGCCGGCTCCGGATCACACACGCCTGGTGCTGGATATCGGTGACAAGGTCGAGCACAAGGTGTTTGCCCTCTCGGGCCCGTCCCGGCTGGTAATAGACCTGAAAAACGTCAGTCTGAAAGCCGACCTCGAAAAGCTTGATCTGTCCGACAGCCCGGTCAGCCGTATTCGCAGTGCCACCAGGAATGGGAATGACCTGCGAGTGGTTCTGGACCTGAAGAGCGACATCAAACCCCGGAGTTTCCAGCTGGAGCCTAATCAGCAGTATGGTCACAGGCTGGTGGTGGACCTGATCGACGAGGGCGGACTGAAAGCCCGGAAGCCCTCCAAGCCGACCGTGTCGGAGAACAGTAACGGCAAACGCGACATTATCGTGGTCGTGGATGCCGGCCATGGGGGTGAAGACCCCGGTGCCACCGGTCCCCGGGGCACACGGGAAAAGGACGTGGTGCTGGATATGGCGAAAACCCTGGCGAAGCTGATTGAGTCCAAGCCCGGTTACACCGCCAAGCTCACCCGTAACGGTGACTATTACATCGACTTGCGCAGCCGCACCTTGCTGGCCCGCAAGCACAACGCGGATCTGTTTGTTTCCGTTCACGCGGATGCATTCCGCACCCCGCAACCCCGGGGCGCTTCCGTATTCGCGCTGTCGCAACGGGGCGCCACCAGTGAGACAGCCCGCTGGCTTGCCAAGAGTGAAAACCGTTCAGACCTGATTGGCGGTGCTGGCGGCGTATCATTGGACGGCCGTGACGAGATGCTGGCGGGTGTTCTGCTGGATCTTTCAATGACCGCCAGTATCAATTCGAGCCTTGGTGTCGGGGATTCCATCCTCGGCAGGCTCGGGGATGTTGCCAAGCTCCACAAGCGAGGGGTTGAGCAGGCTGCATTCGCCGTGTTGAAATCGCCGGATATTCCCTCAATCCTGGTTGAGGCGGGATTCATATCCAACCCCAAGGAAGAACAGAATCTGTCCAGTGCCTGGTACCGAGACAAGCTCTCCCGGGCGGTTTTCGAAGGTATTGACGACTATTTCCAGAAAACACCGCCGCCGGGAACCCTGCTGGCATGGCAGAAGCAGAACCGGCAGGATGTCGGCAGCGTCAGCCAGTATCGGATACGCAGTGGGGATACCCTCTCTGGAGTCGCCAAGGAAAATCAGACAAGCGTCAGTGAACTGATGCAGTTTAACGGCCTCAATGATGACCGTGTTATGGTAGGGCAAACCATTCGTATTCCTGCATCCTGAAACGAGGTCTTCTGGTAGCATGCCCCCCATTCGATTACTGACTCCGCGCCTGGCTAACCAGATTGCTGCCGGCGAGGTGGTTGAGCGTCCGGCTTCGGTCGTGAAGGAACTGGTAGAAAATGCGCTGGACGCCGGTGCCCGCCGGGTCGACATTGAAATCGAGCAGGGTGGGGTCAAGCTGATCCGGGTCCGCGATGACGGCAGCGGTATCGATGAGGCGGACCTGCCGCTGGCCCTGAGCCGACATGCAACCAGCAAGATCGAAAACCTGGATGATCTTGAAGCGGTTGCGTCCCTGGGGTTCCGGGGTGAGGCCCTGGCGAGTATCAGTTCGGTTTCCCGTCTGGCGCTGACCTCTCGTACAGAAAGCCAGGAAGCTGCTTCGAGGGTCGAGGTGGAAGGGCGCGATATGGATGCCAGCATCTCGCCAGCGGCCCATCCGGTAGGAACCACGGTCGAGGTACGGGACCTGTTCTTCAACACCCCGGCCCGCCGCAAGTTTCTTCGCACTGAAAAAACCGAGTTCAATCATGTGGACGAGTGTGTGCGGCGTCAGGCCCTGAGCCGTTTTGATACCGGGTTCACGCTCCGCCACAACCAGCGCGTGGTCCAGAGCCTCCGGCCGGCGGAAAATCCCCTGGACCGTGAGCGCCGGATCGGTTCCCTCTGTGGCCAGCAGTTTATCGACAATGCCGTTGTGATTGACGCCGAAGCAACGGGGCTGAAGCTCTGGGGCTGGGTGGCGTTACCAACCTTTTCCCGCAGCCAGGCCGACCTGCAGTATTTTTTCGTCAACGGGCGTGTGATTCGTGACCGGCTGGTGGCCCATGCCGTACGCCAGGCCTATCGTGATGTGCTCTACAATAACCGGCACCCGGCCTTCGTGCTGTACCTGGAAGTGGATCCCGCCAATGTGGATGTGAATGTTCACCCCACCAAACACGAGGTGCGGTTCCGTGACGGGCGACTGGTCCATGATTTTATCTTCCGTACGCTTCACAAGGCACTGGCCGATGTGCGGCCGGACGATCATCTCAGGGGAGCGGTGGCCCAGTCCCACGGGCGTGAATCCGGTGGCATGTCTGATGGCTACGGAGCCCAGTTCGCGATGTCCGGTGTGAATCCCCGGCCGGCGCCTGATCCGTTTGCGGCGTCAGCCGGTCAGTCGCCGACTGGCTATTCCGGGGGGCAGCCGCCGGCACAGCACGAATGGCAGGCCCGTGACCAGATGGCGTTCTACCAGTCACTGAATCAGGGGGGCGGTGTCGGTGGCCAGGCAGCCGTGGCCGAAACCGGGGATATAACGGTAGCGGCCCCCACACCGCCACAGGACAGCGCCGACGAACCACCGCTGGGTTATGCCATCGCCCAGTTGCATGGCATCTATATCCTTGCCCAGAGCCGCCAGGGCATGATTGTGGTTGATATGCATGCGGCACATGAGCGCATTACCTATGAGCGTATGAAGCGGGCTCTGGAGGCGCAGGACCTGAAAAGCCAGCCGCTGCTCGTGCCGGTGTCCCTTGCCGTCAGTCAGAAGGAAGCCGCATTGGCTGAAACCCATGGAGAAGAGCTTTTTCAACTGGGCCTCCGTGTTGAGCGTATTGGCCCGGAAACCCTGGCCGTACGCCAGGTGCCGGCACTGTTGCGGGGCGCCGACACCGAACAATTGGTGAGGGACGTATTGTCGGACCTGATCGAAAATGGCGAGAGTGACCGTGTCGAGGCGGTGACTCATGAACTGCTCGGAACCATGGCCTGCCACGGCTCTGTGAGAGCCAACCGGCAGTTGACCATACCCGAAATGAACACCCTGTTGAGGGACATGGAGGCGACAGAGCGCAGCGGTCAGTGCAACCATGGCCGTCCCACCTGGACGGTTGTCACTCTGTCCGAGCTGGACAAGCTGTTCCTGCGGGGTCGGTGACACCGTTATGACCATCACAAAGGGTGCGGGCGCGAAGCCTCCTGCCATATTTCTTATGGGGCCCACTGCCTCCGGGAAAACCGATCTGGCAATAGAGCTGTGCCGGCGACTGCCCTGCGATATTGTCAGTGTTGATTCGGCAATGATCTACCGGGGTATGGATATTGGTACCGCGAAACCGTCGCCGGCGGAGCTTGCCCGGGCGCCCCACCGCCTGATTGACATCTGTGATCCCGCTGAGACCTATTCCGCCGCGGACTTTCGCCGTGATGCCCTGAAGGAAATGGCGGCAATCGCGTCGGCAGGCCGGATTCCGCTGCTGGTTGGCGGTACCATGATGTATTTCAAGGCCCTGCTTCATGGCATGTCGAACCTGCCTTCTGCCGATGCGGACATCCGGCGGGCCCTGGAGCACGAGGCGGAGGAAAGCGGCTGGGGCGCTCTGCATCGCGAGCTGGAACGGCTGGACCCGGTTGCAGCCGGGCTTATTCACAAGAACAATCGGCAAAGACTGATCCGTGCACTTGAGGTGATCCGTATTACCGGGCGCCCGATCTCCGAAATATGGCAGGATAAAACCGGCCGTGAGCCGGAGGCACCGGGAGGTAGCCGGGACGGGGTCGAGGATTACACCTATTTTACTCAATGGCAGGCAGACGAATCGCCGTCTGTTCCGTATACTGTAGTGCAGCTTTCGATGGCTCCCGCCGACAGGCGGATACTTCATGAAAGAATTAACCGGCGATTCCGGTCAATGCTGGATGCCGGTTTTCTTGATGAGGTCAGGGCATTGATGGCCAGAGGCGATCTGCATCCCGGCCTGCCCTCCATGCGTTGTGTCGGGTACCGACAGGCCTGGGCCCATCTGGCGGGTGAATATGATTACAGCACCCTGGTGGAAAAGGGCTCTGCCGCCACCCGACAGCTTGCCAAGCGGCAGCTGACCTGGTTGCGGAAATGGTCCGGTCTGGACTGGCTGGACAGTGGTGACAAACTTATGTCAGACACTGCCTTGAAAATTATTGAACATCGCACCACATTTAGACATTGTAAATGACGATCTGCCTTTACTTATCAACAGGAGAAAACACATGTCAAAAGGGCACTCTCTACAAGACCCTTACCTCAATGCATTGCGCAAGGAACGCATTCCGGTTTCCATCTTTCTGGTCAATGGCATCAAGCTTCAGGGCCAGATTGAGTCTTTCGACCAGTTCGTGATTTTGCTGAAAAACACTGTCAGCCAGATGGTCTACAAGCACGCCATTTCCACAGTGGTTCCTGCCCGGAATGTCCGCATTCCGCCACAGGCGCCAGGTGGGGAAGAATCTGAGGACTGATTTACCCGGTAATGCCGGTGTTACCACCCGCGCTCCCGATGGGCCTGAACCGGCCCTGAGGGCCGCGGGTGTTTGTTGTGCTGGTGTTGCCGTCTGTTACCACCTGATTGATCCGGAGTTTCTACTACTTGTTTGAGCGTCCCGATGTTGGTGAGCGGGCGATTCTCGTTCACATTGAGTTTTCCTCCCATGAAGAGTCCGAGGACCTGGGCGAATTTCGCGAACTGGTCTGGTCAGCGGGAGTTGAGCCGGTGGGGGTGGTTACCGGTTCCCGGAAACAGCCCAGTCCGAGACTGTTCGTGGGCGAGGGCAAACTGGAAGAAATTCGTGATGCGGTTGCCGCTAACGAGGCTGACGTGGTTCTGTTCAATCATGCCCTCAGCCCCAGTCAGGAGCGCAATATCGAGCGAGAGCTCCAGTGCCGGGTGCTTGACCGTACCGGTGTGATCCTGGATATTTTTGCCCAGCGTGCCCGTACCCATGAAGGTAAGCTGCAGGTTGAGCTGGCCCAGCTGGAGCATATGTCCACGCGCCTGGTTCGGGGCTGGACCCACCTGGAGCGGCAAAAGGGTGGTATCGGGCTGCGCGGGCCGGGTGAAACCCAGCTGGAGACCGACAGGCGCCTGCTGAGGGAGCGGATCAAGTCGATCCATCGCAGGCTGGAAAAGGTTCGTAAACAGCGCAATCAGGGGCGCAGAGCCCGCAAGCGCGCTGACATCCCCACGGTTTCGCTGGTGGGATACACCAATGCAGGCAAGTCCACGCTCTTCAATCGGATTACCTCCTCCACCGTGTATGCGGCTGATCAGCTGTTTGCTACGCTGGACCCCACACTGAGACGGTTGGAACTTCCGGATATCGGACCGGTCGTAATGGCCGACACCGTGGGGTTTATCCGTCATCTGCCCCACAAACTGGTTGAAGCCTTCCGCGCCACACTGGAAGAAACCACGGAAGCCTCCCTTCTGCTCCACATCATTGACTGCCATGACGACCGGCGCGAAGAGAACATGGAGCAGGTTGAGGAGGTGTTGGCGGAAATAGGGGCAGACGAGATTCCTGTGCTTCAGGTATTCAACAAGATTGACCTGCTGGACAATTTCGAGCCCCGGATCGAACGCAATGAAGACGGTGTACCGGTGAGGGTGTGGGTTTCCGCCGTGACAGGTGCTGGTCTTGACGGGCTTTTTGACACCATCGTGGAGCGACTCGCGGAAGACGTCATTCACCATTTCGTGGTGCTCGGCCCTGCAGATGGCAAGCTGCGTGCGCTGCTGCATCAGGCAGGCTCCGTGCTCAGCGAGGATCACCGTGATAACGGCGATTCGGTCGTTGAGGTCCGGCTTCAGTACCGTGACTGGTCGCAGCTTCTCAGCCGCGCCGGAATGCAGGAAAAAGACGTAAAGTTCGAGGAACGACGTATATAGACAGGCTGTGCTATTGCCGGGGCGCCCAGAAATCCCTAGTATTTGCAGCCATTCGACTAGTTATGGAACGGAGAGCACTATGGCCTGGAATGAACCGGGTGGAAACCGCAATGACAATGATCCCTGGGGCACCGGCGGTGGTCGTGGCGGCAATGATCAGGGGCCACCAGATCTTGATGAGGCGCTGAAAAAGGGCCTGGACAAACTGAACAAGTTGCTCGGTGGTAAAGGCAAGAAATCCGGCGGCGATGGTGGCTCTTCCTCCGGAGGGGGCAGTGCCGGCGGTATAGGTGCAATTCTTGCCCTGGCGGCCATCATTTTTGTCGGCTATGTGATTTTCCAGTCTTTTTACACCGTGGACGAGCAGGAGCGAGCGGTTGTGTTGAGGTTTGGTGAATACAGCCGCACCGAAAACCCCGGTCTTCGTTTCAAGGTCCCGCTCATCGACAGCGTCCGCCTGGTTCGGGTCACCAACGTGAGAAATGCCCAGTCAAGCGGACAGATGCTGACTCAGGATGAAAACCTCGTGTCGGTTGACCTTCAGGTCCAGTATCGCGTCGGTGATGCCAAGGCTTATGTTCTGAACGTGCGTGATTCCAACCAGGCTCTTGCTTTCGCAACCGACAGTGCTCTGCGCCATGAAGTGGGAAGCTCGGTTCTGGACGAAGTGCTGACAGAAGGTCGTGCCGAGCTGGCGGTCCGGGTCGAGCAGCGCCTGCAGAATTTCCTGCAGGAATATGGCACCGGCCTGTCGATTGTCAGGGTGAACGTTGAGAGCACCCAGCCACCGGATGCCGTTCAGGACGCCTTCCGTGAGGTGCAGCGTGCACGTGAGGACGAGCAGCAAGTCAAGGAACAGGCGGAAACCTATCGCAACAAGGTGGTTCCCGAAGCCCGTGGCCGGGCCCAGCGTCTGACCGAGGAGGCCGCAGCCTACAAACAGGAGGTGATAGAGCGTGCCCGTGGTGAGACCTCGCGCTTCCTCGCCGTTCTTGATGTATATCAGCAATCGCCCGAGGTGACCCGCGAGCGCATGTATATCCAGGCGCTTGAAGGTGTTCTGTCCAGTACCAGCAAGGTACTGGTGGACACCAAGAGCAGCGACAACATGATGTATCTGCCTCTGGACAGGCTGACCAATCGCTCAGGCGGGAATACCGGCAACCAGAACAGCTCGGGTAGCTCAGGCAGCAGCGATATAGACATCAAGACCCTGTCGGATCAGGTTATTCAGGAACTGCGTGGCAGGCAGGATTCAGGCGTTCGGAGGAGTAGATAATTATGGGACCCAAAGGTATTGTGGGCCTTGCAGGCGCCCTGATCATAGTGCTCGTGACGCTGTCCAGCGTGTACATCATTCCTGAAACCCATCGTGGCGTGCTGTTGCGTTTCGGTGAATTGATCGAGACTGACATCCCGTCAGGGCTTCACTTCAAGGTACCGGTCATTGATCAGGTGCGTGAATTCGATATCCGGCTGCTGACAACGGATCTTCCGTCACGTCAGTACCTGACCATCGAGAAGAAGCCTCTTGACGTGGACTCCTACATCGCCTGGAAAATACGTGACGTAGACCAGTTCTACCGTGCCACCGGTGGTGATGAGTACCGTGCATCCGAGTTGCTGCTTTCGCGGGTCGATAACGGCCTGCGTGACGAATTTGGTGTCCGTACCATGGTGGAAGTCGTATCCGGCCAGCGGGACGAGCTGATGACGCAGTTGCGGGAGCGTGTAAACGAAACCGCGGTGAAGGAATTCGGTATAGATGTGGTGGATATCCGCGTCAAGGCCATTGAATTCCCCGGCCAGGTGAGCGATAACGTTTTCCGCCGCATGGCAACCGAGCGCGAGAAGCTGGCCCAGGAATTCCGTTCCCGTGGTCAGGAACTGGCAGAGGGTATCCGCGCCGATGCGGACCGTCAGCGGACAGTTATCCTGGCAGAGGCGTTTGCCGCAGCTGAGGAAATGCGTGGTGAGGGTGATTCCGAGGCCGCACGTATTTACGCGGACGCGTACGACACCAACGGCGAGTTTTACAGCTTCTACCGCAGCCTGGAAGCCTATGGTGAAACCTTCTCCAGCAAGGACGATATCATGGTTATCGATACCGACAGCGATTTCCTGAGGTTCCTGAAGGATCCCCAGGGCGATCGATAACCCACGTCGGTACGCTGACAAAACCGGAATACCTCGGTATTCCGGTTTTTTTGTGCCTGCCAACAGTGTAAAATTCTGCCGGTTTTGGTTCGGGTTTTTATCTGGTACCGAACATCGCCCTAAATCCTGTGCACTCCCGGGGCTTTTGTATTTGCTCCGGGGCAGAACGGACAACCGAATCTCATGACAGTATCTGATCGCTGGCTGCTGCCGGATGGCGTGGAAGATATTCTTCCGCCCCTGGCTGGACAGATTGAATCCCTGCGCCGGGACGTAATGGATACCTGCCAGCGCTGGGGTTACCAGCTGGTTATTCCACCGCTGATCGAATACCTGGAGTCTCTGTTTACCGGTACCGGGCATGACCTGGAACTCCAGACCTTCAAGCTGACCGATCAACTGACCGGCCGGATGATGGGGCTGCGGGCCGACATGACACCCCAGGCCGCCCGGATCGACGCCCATACCCTGGGGCAGGAAGGTATTACCCGGCTGTGTTACGCCGGCCATGTGTTGCACACGCGGCCACGACACATGCTGACGGGCCGCACCCCTATACAGGCCGGCTGTGAGCTGTTCGGCAGTGGTTCCGAAGCGGCGGATATGGAAGTCATCAGCCTGATGCTGGAAACCCTGCGAGTGTCCGGTCTGCCACGGATTCATCTGGACCTGGCCCATGTAGCCATCTATGAAACCCTGGTAGGCGAGGCCGGATTCGACCGGGATACCGGAGCGACCATTTTCGATGCCATGGCCCGGAAATCGGTACCGGAACTGGACGAACTGCTGGGTGATTGCGCGGCAGGGTCCTCCGGAGCCATGCTCAGGGAACTGGCCCGTGTCAGTGGGGGCCGGGAGGCACTGACTGAAGCCCGGCGCATTCTTGAAGGTGCACCGGCACCGCTGGTACAGGCACTGGATCAGCTGGAGCGGGTAGCCGACATGCTCGCCGCGAACTATCCCGAGGTAAGCTTCGGTTTCGACTTCTGTGAGCTTCGCGGATACAACTACCACACGGGCCTTGTGTTTGCGGCCTATGTACCTGGCCATGGAGATGCAGTGGCCAAGGGCGGGCGTTACGACGCCATCGGCAGTGATTTTGGCCGGGCACGTCCGGCTACCGGGTTCAGCCTGGATATTCGCGCCCTGGTGTCCCTGGGCCAGCGTGCCCGGGCAACGGGCAAATCAATCTGGGCCCCCGCGGAGCAGGATCCCGCTCTTGGCGGTGTTATATCCGGTCTGCGGATGACGGAAACCGTTATCAGGGCTTTGCCGGAGGACGAAGGCGTGGACCCCCGTTCCCGCAATTGCGACCGGGTTCTGGTAAAACGTGACGGCCAATGGGTCGTGGAGCAGCTGGGCTGACAGCCGACAGGTATCAGGTCACTCATTTACAGGTAAATCCGCGGATATGTCGCCGCCTGGTGACACCGCACTGAGAGAGAGTCATGGGTAAAAACGTTGTAGTGCTGGGCACCCAATGGGGTGACGAAGGAAAGGGCAAGATTGTTGATCTGCTGACAGACAAGGTCGCCGCCGTGGTGCGCTTTCAGGGCGGCCATAACGCCGGCCACACCCTGGTCATTGAAGGGAAGAAAACCGCGCTGCACCTGATTCCCTCCGGCATCCTGCGCAAGGATGTCCAGTGTCTGATTGGCAACGGCGTGGTTCTCTCTCCGGAAGCACTGCTGAAGGAAGTCCGGGAGCTCGAGGGTAACGGGGTAGCGGTGCGGGACCGGCTCAGGATCAGCCTTGCCTGCCCCATCATCCTCAAGACCCACGTTCGCATTGATCAGGCCCGCGAACGGGCCCGGGGCGTGGACAAGATCGGCACAACCGGCCGGGGCATTGGCCCGGCCTATGAGGACAAGGTTTCCCGCCGGGGCGTTCGCGTAGGCGATCTGTGTGACCCGGAAAGCTTCAAGGAGAAGCTTCGTGAAATCATGTCCTACCACAACTTCGTACTGACCGAGTACTTCCGGGAAGAGCCGGAAGACATCGACCAGGCGTTCGCCGAACTGATGTCCATGGGCGAAGAGATTCTGCCAATGTCCGCCGACGTAACGGATATTCTCCATGATCTGCGCAAGCGAGGCGAACCTATCCTGTTCGAGGGCGCGCAGGGCTCGCTGCTGGATATTGACCTGGGCACCTATCCCTACGTTACATCCTCCAATACCACCGCAGGTGGCACGGCCACCGGTTCCGGTTTCGGGCCACTGTTCCTCGACTACGTTCTGGGTATTACCAAGGCCTACACCACCCGGGTCGGCTCAGGCCCGTTCCCCACGGAGCTGTTTGATGACATGGGGCAGCACCTGGCTGTGAAGGGTAACGAAGTTGGCACCACCACAGGTCGTTCACGCCGCTGTGGCTGGTTCGATGCGGTGGCACTGCGTCACGCCATCCAGATCAACAGTGTGTCCGGTATCTGCCTCACCAAGCTGGACGTCCTGGACGGTATGGACACCGTGAAAGTGTGCGTTGGCTATAAAACACCCAATGGCGAAATCACCCGACCCCCTATCGGCTGCGATACCTACAAGGATATCGAGCCGGTCTATGCGGAGCTGCCGGGCTGGCAGGAGAGCACCGTTGGGCTGACCGGCCTTGACCAGTTGCCGGAAAACGCCAAAGCCTATATCCGTTTCCTGGAGGAGCAGATCGAGGCGCCCATCGACATCATATCCACCGGCCCCGATCGGGTCGAAACCATCGTCCTCCGCCACCCCTTCGGCGCGTAACCGCTGACGGTGATCCCGGCGAACCTCAGGGTTTGTCGGCGATTACCGTCGCCCTTCTGGGACCCGGATAGCCTTCCACGGTTTTGGAGGGGTCGTCCGGGTCCAGAAAGTCCTGCAGCGACTGGAATCGCATCCAGTCCGTGCTGCGCTGTTCCTCGACGGTGGTTTCGGTTACATCCACCACGCGGGCATTCCGGAAACCGGTCCGGTCCAGCCATCGCAACAATGTGTCACAACTGGGCAGGAACCAGACATTCCTCATCTGGCCGTAGCGGTCTTCCGGCATCAGGCTGTAGCCTTCCGGCCCCTCTGCGATCAGCGTTTCCAGCACCAGTTCGCCACCCGGGCGAAGGGTGTCTTTCAGCTCCAGAAGGTGATCCAGCGGCGAGCGGCGATGGTACAGCACCCCCATGGAGAAGGTGGTATCGAAGGCTTCCAGTTTCGCTGGCAGGTCTTCCATTCGCACCGGCAGCAGATCAATGCGGTTCTTTGCGCCCACATAGTGTTTGACGCTCAGGAACTGGAACAGGAACAGCAGCCCGGGGTCAATGCCAATGACCCGCCCTGCGCCTTCCCCCAGCATACGCCAGCAGTGATAGCCGGAACCACACCCCACATCCAGTATCTGCCGGCCACCAAGATCCGAGAGGTAGGGCGATACCCGGTCCCATTTCCAGTCCGAGCGCCACTCGGTATCAATGTAGGTGCCGAAGAAATCGAACGGCCCCTTGCGCCAGGGCATCAGCCCGCGCAGCCCCTGCTCGAGCTTTTCGGCATCCTCCTGTGACAGTGGGTGACCTGTTTTCAGGGTAATGGCGGAGCGATTCAGCTTCGATTCCACGCCGGTGAGGTCGGGCAAGGTATTCAGTGCCCGCAGCCAGCGGGCGATATCACCATGAGGGTTTTCATCGAAGCGTTTGTGCAGTTGTTGCTGTAGCAGGATCCGCCAGTGTTGCAGACCACGGCTGTCCAGGTCATCGAACAGCGGGGCAAAGCACCCCTGCCAGTCGAAAGTCGTCATGAGGGCTCCGTTTCAGGGCTGTTTGATGGCAAGCATGGAGACAAAGTTGAAGCACTGGTACCAGACCAGCACCTGACCAAAACCGGCGTCTGTCAGCCGTTGCCGGTGCGCTGCCAGGGTTTCGGGAATCAGAACCTGCTCCAGGGCCGAGCGTTTCTGGCTGATTTCCAGGTCGGAGTAGCCGTTGGCCCGCTTGAACTCGTGATGGAGCTGCGTCTGAATTGCCTGTTCCGCATCGGATTCGAAACGGATTTTCTCGGACAGTATCAGTACGCCGCCGGGCAGGGTGGCATCGGCAATACGCTTCATCAGCTCCGCCCGCCGCTCAGGGGCGACGAACTGCAGAGTGAAATTCAGCGTGGTGACCGAAGCGTTGTCGATGTAGGTATCCAGAATGTCCTCGCAGCGCAGCGACACGGGCAACGGATGGTCATCCAGCGCAATGTAGTGCTCGCAGCGTTCGATCATGGCAGCCGAGTTGTCGACACCGGTCAGCGTGCAGTCCCGGTCACCGATGCCATGGCGCATCGCCAGGGTCGAGGCGCCCAGGGAGCAGCCAAGGTCAAAGCAGTGGCTGCCGGGTCGGGCGTACTGTTCGGTAATCACCTCGATCATGGGGATGATGGTGGTGTAGCCCGGCACGGAACGGCGGATCATGTCCGGGAATACCCGTGCTACCGAGGCGTCGAAACGGAAGTCTTCGGTTTCACGCTCGCTGGCAAACAGCCGGTCCAGCGCCTGCCCCGGTTTTCTGTCGCTGTCACTCATTATCCGCCGGCTCCTGTTCTTCCCCGGCCGGCGGATTGCTCCCCGTGCCAGGGTTGCGGGCGCATCGCACACCACGGTTCTTGTAATCGACGAGTATGCCGCGAAAATCCGGATCGGTATCGGCGGCAATGGCCAGGTAGCCCTGTTCGCATACGGCATGAAGCTCCGAGGATTTGGGCGACATGCGGAATTCCTCATCCGGTGTGACGTGAACCGCCTCGAATTCACCCACTGGCACATGGTCCTTGTTGTCCGAGTGATCGATCCTGCCGCTGGCCTCCAGTACAAGAACGGTCATAATAATAGTGCCAATGGCTGTCGCGATCAGGCTGCGTATGGTGAATCTGGCCTCACTCTGGCTCATCAGGAAATCTCCGGTCTTGGGGTTCCGGCCTCAATACTGGCCGGGAACATTAATGGAAGGGGCTTGCAGTGCGGCGAGTTGCTCCCGCAAAGACAGAATCTGGTCGGACCAGAAGCGCGGCTGTGCAAACCAGGGGAAGAACCGCGGAAAGGCGGGATCATCCCAGCGTTTTGCCAGCCAGGCACAGTGGGAAATCTGGCGATAACAGCGCAGGGGTTCAATCAGGTGTCGCTCACGGCGGTTGAAGTCCCGGAACATCTCATAACCTTCCAGCAGCTCCCCGAATTGTTGCCCGCGCTCAATGTCATCACCGTTCAGCAGCAGCCAGAGGTCCTGGATGGCCGGCCCGGTGCGGCAATCGTCCAGGTCCACGAACAACATCTGTTCCTCGCGGCAGAGGATATTGCCGGCATGGCAGTCGCCGTGCAGTCTGAGGGTGTGAACGTCGCCGGCGTCGTCAATCCGGCGGGCGCAATGGTCCACAAGATCAGGGATCAGGGAGTCCCAGGCCGGGCGAAGATCATCGGGAACCCAGCGGTTTTCCGTCAGGAACCGGTTGTTTTCTTCAATGCCGTCGAGCACCGACATCACCGGGCGGTGACTGAAGCTGGCGGTGTCGCCAATATTGTGGAGCTGGCCCAGCCACTGGCCAAGGCGATAGAGGGTATCAGTGACACTGGTATCCGGCGCCTGCCCACCCCGCTGGGGGAAAACCGCAAACAGGAAGTCGTCGCAATGGCCAAGGGTATCGCCGGATGGCATCACCAGGGGTGCCACGACCGGAATGTCTGCCGCCAGCAGTTGTGCGGTGAACTCGTGTTCTTCGCGGATCTGGGCTTCAGTCCAACGCCCCGGGCGGTAGAACTTGGTGATTACCGGCGGTTTGTCTTCGATACCGATCTGGTAGACGCGATTTTCATAGCTGTTGAGGGCAAAAAGCCGACCGTTGACGGTGAATCCCGCATCCTCCATGGCGTCAAGAATCTTGTCCGGCTTTAAGGCGTCGTAGGGATGGCTGGAGATTTCGGTCATAAACAGGTGCTAGCGCCTCGAGCTTTGTTTGGCTTGCATTCCGGCAAGGTGGTACCAGTTTTCGTCCAGTTCCCAGCGAACCCGGTCTACCCCGCTGGCATTGAGCACTATGTCGCCGGCCCTGGCCTGAACCTGGGCCAGCTCACGTTCCGCGCGCTGCCAGTCCCGGTGGTTGTCACCCAGGTTGCGCATGCTGGGGAAAATGGTGGTCAGTGCATCGTGAGTGGATGTCCGGTGCGAGCGCAGGGAGCTCATGATGGCGGTGCTTCCCTCCACCCTCAACACCCTGTGCTGATAGGGATAGTTGGCGACCATGTCATCGGCCTTGAGGTCCTGGTTCAGGCTGATCACTTCAAAGCCGCGCCACCCGAGCCAGCCAACAAATATGGCGGCCACCATCATTACGATTATAAACTGCTTCCTGTCAGACATCGTTTACCTGCTCCGTGCACTGGTTTTCTGGGGCAAGTATAACGTTTCAGGGCCGCTACCGTAATGCGCTTCCCGCTTTTTCACCAGGGGGCGCAAGCAGGGCGGGCAATTTCATACAGGCAGGCAGAGGTCAGTGGAACCCCATGACAGACAGGGAAACACTCCAGACGGATACTGTGGTGATCGGTGCCGGCATTGTCGGCCTCGCCACCGCCCGGCGCCTGGCCATGGAGGGCAGGGAAGTGCTGGTGCTGGAAGCCGGCGCGCATTTCGGCGAGGGACTGTCGTCCCGTAACAGCGAGGTGATCCATGCCGGCATCTATTACCCCGAAGGCTCGGCAAAAGCCAGGTTGTGCGTTCGCGGCAGACAGATGCTTTATGATTTCTGTCGTCAGCGCCATCTGGGCCACCGTAAAACCGGAAAATGGATTGTCGCCTGTGGCCCGGAACAGAGGGATAAACTTGGCGGTATAGCCGGGCAGGCCGAGCGTAACGGTGTTGTGCTGGAGAGCGTAAACCGCCGGGGCCTGCAGCAGGCACTGCCTGGAGTGGTCGCCGATGAAGCCCTGTATTCGCCGGAAACCGGCATCGTGGACAGTCACGGGGTAATGCTCTCATTACTGGGAGAGCTGGAGGACCATGGTGGCCAGCTGGTCTGTCATGCCCCGGTGGAGCGGGCTGCAACCCAGGGGGGACGTCATCGGCTCTGGATTGGCGGGCAGGCACCATGCGAGCTGGTGGCCAGGCGGGTGGTGAACGCTGCTGGCCTCAATGCAATTCCCCTGGCATCTTGCTGGGACGGAATGCCCGAACAGATGGTACCGCCACAGTTTCTGGCCCGTGGCGTCTATTTCAGCTATTCCGCTGGCCACCCGTTCCGTTCGCTGATCTATCCGGTGCCGGAGCCCGGTGGACTGGGCGTGCACCTGACCCTGGATCTTGCCGGCCAGGCGCGCTTCGGCCCCGATGTGGAATGGGTAGACCGGGTGGATTTTTCAGTGGACCCGGGGCGGGTGCACGGGTTTGCTGACGGTATCCGGCGCTGGTGGCCAGGACTGGATGAAACCCGCCTGCAACCGGCCTACGCGGGCATCCGCCCCAAGCTGGCGGGCCCCGATGGCGGATTTGCGGATTTCCGTATTGATGGCGAGGCGGAGCATGGCATTTCCGGGCTGGTTAACCTGTTTGGTATCGAGTCGCCGGGCCTGACCGCCTGCCTGGCAATTGCCGACGACGTGGCCGGAAAGCTGGGCAACTGACGCCTCCGTCAACCGGGGGTTCTCGCCAAAGCCCATACCTGGACATCCTCTGCTCCCGCTTTGATCAGGGCTTCGGTCAGGCTTCGGGCCGTGGCACCGGTGGTCACCACATCATCGATGATGGCCAGCCTTGGGGGTGGGGTAGCGTTGACCTGAAAGATACCCCTGAGATTGGCGAGCCGTTGTTCACGGTCAAGTCCGCGCTGGGGCCGGGTACGACGGTTTCTTGTGACCAGGCGGGTGGTCCAGGGAATGCCTGCGTGCTTGCTGACCTGCTCGGCAATATCCGCTGCCTGATTGAACCCGCGCCTGCGCAGGCGGGCCGGATGCATGGGGCTGGCCACCAGCAGGTCCGGCCGCTGATCCGGCGCTGCTTCGAGGTTGTTTGCAACACGCTCTGCCAGATCGTGGATCAGGGGGCGGGCAAAGGCCCGCTGACCGTTGTATTTGTAACGCTGGATCATGCCGTCGACCGGGAAGCGGTAGCGCCAAGGCGCAATAACCCTGCTGAACGGGGGTGGAGCCTGCAGGCATTGGCCGCAGAGAGTGTCCTCGGCTGCAAATGCCAGCGGCAGGGCGCAGCAGCGACAATGCCAGTGATTGACCGGCAGATCATGGCGGCAGGGATCGCAAAGCCCGAACCGGGCATCCGGCGCGAGACAGGCGACACACTGGCCGCCGTCGGCAGACAGAAGGTTGCGGATGCCCCGCAGTGATGTGTGAATCCGTTCCTTGCCGTTAACCTTTGGCATTAACAAGGTTGACAGCGATCTCAGTCCCTTTATCATCTGTTCAATCCGTAAACCAGAATCCCGGTAAAGTTAACAGGACTGAACGATGACTGCCACCGCACCCGATACTGCACCCCGTCACGACTGGACCATGCAGGAAGCCCGCGCTCTGTTCGAGCTGCCATTCAATGATCTGATCTTCCGCGCCCAGAGTGTCCACCGGGAGCATTTCGATCCCAACGAGGTGCAGATCAGCACGTTGCTGTCCATCAAGACCGGCGCCTGCCCGGAGGACTGCAAGTATTGTCCCCAGAGCGGTCACTACAACACCGGCCTGGAAAAGGAAAAGCTGCTGGAAATTGAAAAGGTGGTGGCCGAAGCGAAGGCCGCGAAAGCAAAGGGTGCCTCCCGCTTCTGCATGGGTGCCGCCTGGCGCAGCCCCTCGAAGAAAGACATGGGGTACGTTGTGGATATGGTCCGCCAGGTGAAATCCCTGGGCCTGGAAACCTGCATGACCCTGGGCATGTTGCAGCAGGAGCAGGCCGACGAACTGGCCGAAGCCGGTCTGGATTACTACAACCATAACCTGGATACCTCGGAAAAGTACTACAGCCACATCATCACCACCCGCACCTACCAGGATCGGCTGGATACCCTTGAAAATGTCCGTAACGCCGGTATGAAAGTCTGTTGTGGCGGGATTGTGGGTATGGGGGAAGATCCCGACGACCGGGTCGGTCTGCTGGTCCAGCTGGCCAATCTGCCCCATCACCCGGAGAGTGTGCCGGTCAACATGCTGGTCAAGGTAGCGGGCACGCCCATGGAGGACGTGGAAGATCTGGATCCGTTCGATTTCATCCGTACCATCGCAGTGGCGCGGATCATGATGCCGGCCTCCCACGTACGCCTGTCTGCGGGCCGGGAGAACATGAACGAGCAGATGCAGTCCCTGTGTTTCCTGGCCGGTGCCAACTCGATTTTCTATGGTGAGAAGCTGCTGACCACCGCCAACCCGGAAGCCGATGCGGACCGCGAGCTGTTCAATCGCCTGGGTATTCGCCCGGAGATGCGTGAGCAGGCCTGCAGCGAGGAGGCAGCGGAAGAAGCCATCGCCGAGGCGGTGGAATACGAGCAGACCCGTCATATGTTCTACGACGCCACCCGCGAATCCGCATAACCAGTCACGGTGGGTGAGAACTGATCATGCGTGATTTCGCGGCCGAGCTTGAGGACCGGAAGCAGTCGGGGCTTTACCGCACCCGCCGGCTGATCAGTGGCCCCCAGCAGCCGGAACTGGTTTCCGACGGTGTGCCGTTGTTGTGTTTTTGCAGCAACGACTACCTGGGGTTGGCCAGCCATCCTGATATAATTCGTGCCGCGACCGATGCCATGCCCTATACCGGCCTGGGCGGTGCGGCCTCCCACCTGATCTGCGGTCATCACCAGGGCCATCACCAGTTGGAAGTCAGGCTGGCGGAGTTTACCCGCCGCAGTTCAGCACTGTTTTTTTCCACCGGTTACATGGCCAATATGGGGGTGATATCCGCGCTGGCCGGTCGTGGTGACACCATCTTTTCCGATCGTCTCAACCATGCCTCCATCATCGACGGCTGCATCCTCAGCCGTGCCCGGGTCCGGCGCTACCCCCACGGGGATATGGACACTCTGGCAGACATGCTCGCGACAACCGGCGGCCACAAACTGGTGGTGACAGACGGCGTGTTCAGCATGGATGGCGACATCGCACCCCTGAAGGAGCTCGCAGCCCTTTGCCGGGCCCACGATGCCCTTCTTGTGGTAGACGATGCCCACGGTGTGGGGGTTGTTGGCCCCCAGGGGCGGGGTACCGTGGCTGAGTCGGGCCTGAGCGAAGAGGATGTCCCGGTGCTGATAGGAACCCTTGGCAAGGCAGTCGGCACCAGCGGGGCCTTTGTTGCCGGCCCCGCACTGCTGATGGACTATCTGGTGCAGAAGGCCCGTACCTATATCTACACAACCGCCATGCCTCCGGCTCTTGCCCTGGCCACCTGTACCAGCCTTGATCTGATTGAACGGCAGGACTGTCGCCGCAGCCATCTGCAATCGCTGATCCGTGACTTCCGGCGACAGGCCTCCTTGCTGGGTTATGAACTGATGCCATCCCGCACCCCCATACAACCAATCATGATTGGTGACAACTGGACCGCCCTCGCCCTGAGCCACGCTCTGGAGCAGAAGGGTCTGATGGTGACGGCCATCCGGCCGCCCACGGTGCCGGAAGGTGAATCCCGATTGCGGGTAACCTTCAGTGCCGCGCATTCAAAGGCGGATCTGGAGACGCTGCTGACCGCGCTTGCGGACTGCCGGCATTTGCTGAAAGGGTCGTCCGCCGAGGCCGTATGAGTCAGGTTGCTCACCAGACCCCGTTGGTTGTGATCGGCGGCTGGGGCGTCGATGCCGCCATGTTGTTGCCCCTGTTCGACAACTGGCCGGGTGAAATTCACATGGTTTCACTGAACGATTCGATCATGACCCGCTGTGGCTCGATTTCTGCAGTTGCTGCCTACCTTCTGGACCGTTATCCGTGCCCTGCAGTCTGGGCCGGCTGGTCCCAGGGCGCGCAGGTGGCCATGGCCGCCGCCTCACAAAGCGCTGTGCAGGTATCCAGGCTGATTACACTGGCGGGCTTTCCCCGGTTTTTGGCTTCACCGGATTGGCCGGTCGGCATGGCGGCTAACACTTTCAACCGTTTCAGGGCTGATGTGGCCAGCGAGGCGACGGCGCCCCAGGCATGGCGCCGATTCCAACAGTTACTGATTCATGGCTGTGATGACCGGTTGCAGGCCCGGAAGGACCTGGTGCCATGGCTGGAACAGGGTGCTTCGGTAGCCCCGGCCAACCTGATCCGTGGCCTTGACTGGTTGGAGATGGAAGACCAGCTCGGCTTGTGGCAGCAAGTCAGGGTGCCCACGCTCCATCTTCAGGCGGAACATGACGCTATAGTCCGTTCCTGGGTGGAAACCTTTATCCCGTCGGAAACCTCGGAAACCGTCTCGATACCGGGTATGACTCACTGGCCCCGGGGCCATGCGGCCCGGCTGTGCCGGGCGGCGATTCGCCGGTTTGTTTTCTGTAAGGGGAATTCATGGCTGATCTGACCGGGATCCCGGCACGCGCTCCTTTGAAATCCGCCATCGCGCGGGATTTCGGGGCCGCATCGAAAACCTACAATCCGGCTGCCCGGTTACAGCGTTACATGGGGCAGGTGATGGTTGACTGGCTGCAGGAGCAGGCTCCCCGGTCGCAAGCCGGGGCTGACTGGCAACTGCTTGACCTGGGGTGCGGCACGGGCTGGTTTACCGGGCAGCTGGCAGGGCTGGCGGCCAGATCCGGTGGTACGGTAACCGGGGCCGACCTGTCGCCGGGTATGCTCGAGTATGCGCGGGCAGCGGGTGCCCCCGGGATACGCTGGCTTGTTGCGGATGCTGAGGCACTGCCGCTGGACGATAACAGTCTGGACGTGGTTTTCAGTAACCTGATGATTCAGTGGTGCAGTCATTCAGCCGCGGTACTGGCGGAGTGCCGGCGGGTTCTGCGGCCCGGTGGGCAGCTGTTCATATCCACCCTGCTGGACGGGACCCTGGAGGAATTGAGAGACGCCTGGCATCAAGCCGACCCGGAGCACGAACATGTGAACCGCTTTGACCGTGAAGCCGCTTTTCGCCGGCAGGCCCGGGAGGTACTGCCGGCACCGGTGATCACCACCGAATCAATAGTCCTGGATTATCCTTCACCACTGGCTTTGCTGGCAGAACTGAAAGCCATCGGGGCCGGTTTCAAGGGTTCGTCGCGTCGGCGCAAGGCCACGGCGCCGGGCCGTTTACGGGCCATGTGCCATCATTACCCGAAAGCGGATGATGGGCTGGTTTATGCAACTTACCGGGCAGCATGGCTGACGTGCCAACTGCCGGACTGATATGGGAATTCACCGGGCAATGGCCAGAAAAAGTTTTTTCGTGACGGGGACAGACACAGGGGTTGGCAAAACCATCGTATCGGCAGCCATTCTCGAGGCGGCAGCGGCAATGGGAAAGCGCACTCTGGCCATGAAGCCGGTGGCTTCCGGATGCGACGAGACGCCGGAAGGCCTGCGCAATGAAGATGCACTGATACTGATGGCCGCCATGTCGGAGTCACTGGGCTATGATCAGGTCAACCCCATCGCCCTGAAGCCGGCCATTGCTCCCCATGTAGCGGCGGTCCAGGCTGGCCGGACCATTTCGGCCGAGCGCCTGGTGGGCTTCTGCCGTGGCCTGCAGATGCGGCCTGCAGACCTGCTTCTGGTTGAGGGTGCCGGAGGCTGGCGGGTGCCTCTCAATGACCGCGAAACCTATGCAGCCATGCCGGGAGCACTGCAAATGCCTGTGATACTGGTCGTGCCACTGAAACTTGGATGCATCAATCATGCCCTGTTGTCCGCCGAAGCGATCCGCCGCGATGGCCTGGCCGTGGCCGGTTGGGTTGCGAACCGCCCGACAGAAGCAGTTATGGATTGTGAGCAGGAAACCCTGGACTACCTGGTGAATCACCTGGGCGCCCCCTGCATGGGCGTCCTGCCCTGGCAGGTGCAGGCAGACCCCAAAGTGCTGTCGGCCCACCTGAACGTGAATTGTTTGTTTGAAAATTGACCAGAAATGTGGCTTACTTGAGTCAATTAATGGTCATTGGGCAGCGCAGTTATGATCAACAACACGTTGGGAGTCGGCATCCAGGGTATTCAGGATGGCATGCAGGGCATGGAAAATGCCGCGCGCCGTATTGCCCGCGGGGGCGCTGATGGCCCTCAGGGTACTGCTGAAGGTTCCGGTGGCCTGGTTGAGCCCATTATCGATCTCAAGTTCTACGAGCGCAGTGTGGAAGCCTCGGCCCAGGTTGTGAAATCCGCCGATGAAACCCTGGGCACACTGCTGGATATCCGGGCCTGACACTGCAGGTGAGCGGCTGTCCGGTCGTTTTCCGCTATTTCTGAATCGCCGACATGATGATTTCCGGTTCACTTCCGTCCCTGGCGCCAGTTTATCCACTCCCGGGTGGCGGGGGCTCTGGCGCGGCCCGGGTTTCCGGCCTTACTCCTTCCTCTTCTGATTCCGACCGGGAAACCACAACCCGAGTCGCCGATGGCGACAGAAATGACAGCGAGAGTACGCGCCCGCAACGCTCGGAACCTGAAAACCCCCAGGGTCTGGAAGAGGCAGAGCTGCAGGAACTGGCTGACCTGAAGGCCCGTGACCGGGAAGTCCGAGCCCACGAAGCAGCCCATCAGGCCGTCGGCGGGCAGTATGCCGGATCCATTTCCTATGTCTACGCACGTGGCCCTGATGGCGCTCAATACGCAGTGGGCGGGGAAGTCTCCATCGACACCTCACCGGTTCAGGGGAATCCGCAGGCAACCATCGAAAAGATGCGGGTGGTCAGGGCGGCGGCGCTTGCTCCGGCGGAACCGTCCCCCCAGGACAGGGCGGTGGCAGCCGAGGCAATGCAGCTGATGCTGCAGGCCCGTTCGGAGTTGTCTTCGGAGCCCGGTCAGTCCGAAGCTGCGGAATCCGGGCCTGAGGGTGATCGTCAAACGGATTCGCGGGAGTCTCGCAGTGCAGCCGGTGCCTATCAAACCATCTCCGGCCTCGGCGAGTCTGCCGCTGTCACCGAAGAAACCTCCCGCCGTTTCGCGGCAACTGCCTGATAACCCATCCCTTTGCCGTTCTGCTTCTGCTGATTTTTCCGCCTTTCCAGTAAAACCACACCACAAAATGCAACACAAATTTTGAGCATGGCTATTGACAATTCTGTACCTCTAAACGTATGTTTCAAACAAGTGTTTAATTTGCGGCAGAGCCTGCTTGGCTGTGCCGTATGTTCAAACCCCGAGGCAAAGTGCTGTGACCGTTTCGCAGCTGTGACCGAAAACCTGAGGTGGATCCCATGCCTGAATACAAAGCGCCCCTGCGTGACATTAAATTCGTAATGACCGAGCTGCTGGACAGCGAGCAGCACTACGCCAATCTGGAAGGTGCCGAAGACGCCACTCCGGACATGGTCGACGCCATTATCGGGGAAGGTGCCAAATTCTGTGAGCAGGTGCTGTCTCCGCTGAACCAGGTTGGTGATACCGAAGGCTGTACCTGGAGTGAAGATGGTGTGAAAACGCCGACTGGCTTCAAGGAAGCCTATCAACAGTATGTGGAAGGCGGCTGGCCCTCCATGACTGCAGACCCCAATTACGGCGGCCAGGGCCTGCCGCACTCCCTCGGTCTGGTGATGAGCGAAATGGTTGGTACCGCCAACTGGTCCTGGGGCATGTACCCGGGCCTGAGCCATGGGGCTACCAACACCATCGAGGCCCATGGCACCGAAGAACAGAAGCAGACTTACCTCACCAAGCTGATCAGCGGCGAGTGGACCGGCACCATGTGTCTGACCGAGCCTCACTGCGGTTCAGACCTGGGTACCCTGCGTACCAAGGCCGAGCCGAACGCCGACGGTACATACTCCATCACCGGTACCAAGATCTTTATCTCTGCCGGCGAGCACGACATGGCGGAGAATATTGTCCACATCGTTCTGGCCCGCCTGCCGGGTGCTCCTGAAGGCACCAAGGGTATCTCCCTGTTTATCGTGCCCAAGAACCTGCCCAACGAAGACGGGTCTTCCGGCGAGCGCAATGCGGTTTCCTGTGGCTCCATCGAACACAAGATGGGTATCCACGGTAATGCCACCTGTGTGATGAACTTCGACGGCGCCAGGGGCTGGCTGATCGGTCCGGAGAACAAGGGCCTGAACTGCATGTTCACCTTCATGAACACCGCCCGTATCGGTACCGCTATCCAGGGTCTGGGTGCTGCCGAGCTGGGTTTCCAGGGATCCCTGGCCTACGCCAAGGAGCGTCTGGCCATGCGCTCCCTGAGTGGCGCCAAGAATCCGGAAGGCATTGCCGACCCGATCATCGTTCACCCGGATGTCCGCCGCATGCTGCTGACCCAGAAAGCGGTTGCCGAAGGCGCACGTGCACTGATCTATCTGACTGCCCAGCAGGCTGATATTGTTCACAGTGGCAAGACTGAAGAAGAGCGTAAGGCAGCGGACGAAGCACTCGGTTTCCTCACCCCGATCGCCAAGGCTTTCCTCACCGAGATCGGCTACGAAGCAGCCAACCTGGGCATGCAGGTATTCGGTGGTCACGGTTTCATCTCCGAGTGGGGCATGGAGCAGAACGTTCGTGACGCCCGCATCGGCATGATTTACGAAGGCACAACCGGTATCCAGGCGCTGGACCTGCTGGGCCGCAAGGTGCTGATGACCCAGGGCGAGTCCCTGAAAGGCTTTACCAAGCAGGTGCACGTATTCTGTAAGGAAAATGCCGACAACGAACAGCTCAAGGAATTCATCGAACCGTTGGCCGCGCTGAACAAGGAATGGGGCGATCTGACCATGAAGATCGGCATGACCGCCATGAAGAACCGCGAGGAAGTCGGTGCCGCCTCCGTGGACTACCTGATGTACTCCGGTTACGCCGTGTTTGCCTACCTCTGGGCCCGTATGGCCAAGGTCGCGCTGGACAAGATGGTGGAAGGTACCACCGAAGAAATGTTCTACAACGCCAAGATCCAGACAGCACGCTTCTACTTCAAGCGTATGCTGCCGCGCGCCAGGGGGCATGCTGAAAGTATGCTGGCTGGTGCCGACAGCCTGATGGATATGCCGGAAGAAGCCTTCGCCCTCTAAGGCGGGTTTCAGGAACCGAAAAAGCCCGCTCTCCCCGGAGGCGGGCTTTTTTCATGAAATGGCCGCCGGGACCTCATGAGTTGGGGGCGTCATTAGGGTAGAATGGGCCACCATAAAAATAACCTGAGCGGACACATAGCCGAGGAAGTGAGCAGGACCGAAGGTCCGTATTTGTTCACTTCGCAGACTGACCGAATTGTGGAATTGTGGAGAGATCTTAGATGGCTGATTATCAGGCACCTTTACGTGACATGCGCTTTGTCCTGAATGAAGTATTTGATGCGCCGGCCCTGTGGGCTTCCCTGCCGAAAGTGGCGGAGAACGTAGACCCGGACACCGCCGACGCCATTCTGGAAGAAGCCGGCAAGATTACCAGTGGCGTACTGGCGCCCCTGAACCGCGAGGGTGATGAGCAGGGCTGCAAGTGGAATGACGGTGAAGTGTCTACTCCGGAAGGCTTCCGCGAAGCCTACCAGACCATTGTTGAAGGGGGCTGGAACGGCCTCGGCGGTAACCCGGAATTCGGTGGTATGGGCATGCCGAAAACCCTGGTGGCCCAGTTCGAGGAAATGATGCAGGCCGCCAACATGGCCTTTGGTCTGGCTCCGATGCTGACAGCGGGTGCCTGCCTGGCCCTGGATGCCCATGGCAGCCAGGAGCTGAAGGAAAAATACCTGCCCAATATGTATGCCGGTGTCTGGTCCGGCGCCATGGACCTGACCGAGCCCCATGCCGGTACCGACCTCGGCATTATCCGCACCAAAGCCGAGCCCAATGGCGACGGCTCCTTCAGCGTGACCGGCACCAAGATTTTCATCACCTGGGGCGAGCACGATATGGCGGAGAATATCATCCACCTGGTGCTGGCGAAACTGCCGGATGCGCCCAAGGGCCCCAAGGGTATTTCCCTGTTCCTGGTGCCCAAGTTTGACGTCAATGAAGATGGCTCACTGGGCGAGCGCAACAGCCTGAGCTGTGGTTCCCTCGAGAAGAAAATGGGCATCAAGGGCTCCGCTACCTGTGTGATGAACTTCGACGGCGCCAAAGGCTGGCTGGTTGGCGAAGAGAACAAAGGCCTGGCGGCCATGTTCACCATGATGAACTACGAGCGCCTGGGTGTGGGCATTCAGGGTATCGGAGCTGCGGAGGCGTCTCTGCAGAGTGCCCGTGAATACGCCCTGGAGCGTATCCAGAGTCGCGCACCCACTGGTGCCCAGCAGCCTGAAAAAGCCGCTGACCCGATCCTGGTTCACCCGGATGTGCGCCGTATGCTGCTGACCATGAAGGGTTATGTGGAAGGTGGCCGTGCCTTCTCCACTTACGTGGCGCAGTGGCTGGATATTTCCAAGTACTCCGACGACGAAGAACGCCGCAAGCATGCCGAGGGCATGGTGGCGTTGCTGACGCCGGTCGCAAAAGCCTTCCTGACCGATCGTGGCCTGGATGCCTGCATCATGGGGCAGCAGGTGTTTGGTGGCCATGGCTTTATCCGGGAGTGGGGCCAGGAGCAACTGGTTCGTGACTGTCGTATCACCCAGATCTACGAGGGTACCAATGGCATCCAGGCACTGGATCTGATGGGCCGTAAGGTGGTTGGTAGCCAGGGTAAACTGTACGAACTGTTTGCCGAGGATGTGGCCGGGTTCATCGAGGCAAACAGCGATGATGAGCATCTGCGCCTCTATCTAGAGCCGCTGGCTGCCGCCTTCGAGCGTTTGTCCGATGTGACCGAGCATGTGATCAATCAGGCCGCTGACAATCCCGATGCGGTCGGCGCGGCGTCGGTTGATTACCTCGATCTGTTTGGTCTCACGGCCCTCGGGTACATGTGGGCGAAAATGGTAAAGGCGGCCGCTCCGAAAGCCGAGGGGGATACTTCCGGTTTCTACAGTGGCAAAGTGAAGACTGCACGCTTCTATTTCGATCGTCTGTTGCCAAAGACGGTTGCACTGGCCGAGGGCATCCGCAGCGGCAGCGCCTCAATGATGGCGCTGACTGCCGAGGAGTTCTGATCCTCCTCGTGTAATATGAAAAGGCAGGCCCGTGGGCCTGCCTTTTTTGTAGGTGAGACGTCAGTGGCTAAAGGTTGTCCAGTTTGCCAGGATCGAGTACGAAGGGATTTTCGTTGCCCTGAATCTCCGCAATCTGCCGATGACGGGTCAGTTCCCGGTCATCCGGGGGATCCATCCGGTTCCAGCTCTTGAAAACCCTCGTCGCGCCCGCCCAGGGCAGGTCATAGGTATCCACCATATAGGCTACGGTTCGGGCTATATCACCTTTCACCTTCTCAGGGGGCTCGAAGAACTGGGCACTTTCGCGGATACCACATTCATCAGCCTTGCTGGCCGTGCCAAGCTCCTCATACAGTGCGTTACGCCGTCTCATTTCCGTGCGGCTGCGGACCGGTACGATGTTATGGAGGTCCGAGGCGATTTGCCGGTACCGGTTATCATTGGCGCACTGGCTGGATGTGCCGCAATCCAGGGCACTGCGAACCTGGGCCAGCGGGTAGATATAACCGTCCGTGAGCAGAAAGCCTTTGCTGGTGAAGGGGGTTTCGCAGAAGAAGGAGGTTCCACCCTGAGCATAAAGCTTGCCCCAGAATTCGTTCTCGACCACCGTGTCCGGGTCGCTGAAGCGGGTATTCTGGCTACTGGCCAGGGTAGAAAGGAGAAATACAGGCAATGCTATCAGAAAGACAATCAGAGTTCTCATAGGCCATTTATACCTCTCAGTGCTCAGAAGCGCACTGGCTGATGGGGCCATGAATGAAACAACGGCGGCCGTACCAGACAGAAAAATGACGCTTCATTCACTTATAATGAGAAGTATGGCACAGAGGCTCTTGCGGAAAAGAGCCTCTTGGTGGGTATTTGTAGAATTCTGTTAACCGGTTAACACTTTATTTCAATCGGCTACGGATATTCTGGTAGCCCGACTTCAGGTCTTCACCAAGCTTCTGGGCAGTCTGACGTGCTTCTTTGGTTGCGTCTTCGGAATCATGCAGAACTCCATCGAGCTTGTTGCGAAACCGCTCCCAGTCCTTTTCAAGATCATCCCACTCGTCCTTGACGTCTTCCCTGGCCAGATGCATCTGGACACGGGCTTCATCACGATACTGTTTTATCTTTTCTGACAACTGTTTAAGTTCATCCTGGAAACTCATATCAGACACCTCCTTTGATGGTTGACAGCTATACCATGCTCCCGAAGCTGAAAAACTGTCAAGTGGCAAAGCAGGGGATTGAAAACGATTTGATATGGATCAGGCCGGGCGGGCAAGCAGGGTGATCATGTCCTGCAGGTGATGCCAGGGCGACAGGCTGTCGAAGCCCTTGGCGGCACGGTCGGTGGCGCTGCAAAGTTCCAGGGCAGTCAGCAGCTGGCGACGGCTCAGCCGTCTGGCCGCCTGTTCCACGGCCCGGGCACGCTGGGGCTGGAAAACTCCCCGTTTTTTCAGGAAACCGGTGGTGTTTTCCCGCCTGGCTGATGCGCTGTTCAGTTCCATGGTCAGGTTCAGGTCCCGGGACAGTACAGTCAGAAGGCCCAGCGGGTTTTCGCCTTCCTGCTGCAGCACACCGATGATTTTTCTTGCATGGGCCGCCCTGCCGGCAAGCAGTTCCGTGACCAGTTCAAAGCCGTTAAACCGGGAGCTGTCCTGAACCGCCTGTTCCACGGTTTCCTCATCGATAGTGGTGCCGGAACCCAGCAGTGCCAGACGATCCAGCTCCTGGCTGGCTGCCAGCAGATTGCCTTCCAGCCGCTCGGCAAGGATATCCAGGGCACCACGGGTCAGGCTCAGCCCCTGGTTACGGGCACGTTGCTGCAGCCATCCCGGAAACTTGTCCGCATCAATGGGCCAGACCGGCACATGCACACCTTTGTTCTGTAGCTCCTTGTACCACTTGCGGCGGGTTTCCGCCGCGTCCAGGCGGGCGCTGATCAGCAACAGGATGATGTCTTCCGGTGGATTCTGCAGCACGGTTTCCAGGACACTGCGGCCATCACCGAGCTTGCCCGTGGGAAGCCGTATCTCGATGCGGCGTTTTTCAGCGAACAGGGAAAGCGCGCCAAACTCCTCGCCGACACTGTTCCAGTCCAGCTGCTGATCCGCGTGAAAGGTAATCCGGTCTTCAAAGCCTGCCTCGCGGGCGGCTGCGCGAATCTGGTCGCAGCATTCCTGAACCAGCAGTGGTTCGTCACCGGATATCAGATAGACCGGGGAAAGGCCTTTCTGCAGCAGTTGGGGTAGCTGATGGGGTTGTGTCTTCATGACGACGGCTCAGAGTCTTCTTTACGCGACTCTTCCCGGGATTCTTCCGCTTCCTGCCTGAATCGTTCTATGCGTTCTTCGGTGAGCGGGGCCAGGCGGAAGATGATCTGTTGTGCCAGGCGATCATGGAGCTGTTCTCTCAGGGCGTCTTCTTCCCGCTGCTTGGCAAGCACGTTGGATTCATCGTAACGGAAGGTTTCACTGCTGTTGAGGTCGGTCGGTTCTATGAGGGGAATCCTGTCGGCGGTGATCACTTCGATATCCACCGAATGCCTCAGTGTATATTCCGCTGCCGCTGCTCGCAAAGTAATGGCGCTGGCCCGGCGTTCCTGGCGGAAATTACCAATCCTGAGCACGTAATCCGCTTCTTCAACGGGCTTCAGCTGAATTCGGCCCAGCTCCAGTTGTTCCTGCACGGCGTCGCACAGTTGCCCCGGAACATTTTCCGAACAGTCCACAGCCAGTGGCTGCAGCGCTGACGACACTGGCGGAGCACCTCTTAGCTGAAACCCGCACCCCGCCATCAGCAGGGACAGGATCACCGCCACCAGGGGACGAAACAGGGAGCCCGCCGCCGTTTTCATATCAGTTGGCCACCACGTTAACCAGTTTGCCGGGTACAACGATAACCTTGCGAACGGTTTTGCCTTCGGTAAAGCGCACCACGTTCTCGTTTTCCAGGGCGAGCGCTTCCAGGGCGTCTTTTTCAATATTGGCGGGAACGTCCGCCTTGGCGCGCACCTTGCCGTTAACCTGAAGCACGATCTGGATTTCGCTGCGAACCATCGCGTCTTTGTCAGCCGTGGGCCAGGGGGCATCCACAACCGGTTCGTCGTGCCCCAGGGCCTGCCACAACCGGTGACAGATGTGGGGAACGATGGGCGACAGCATCAGCACGGCGGTATCCAGCGCTTCCTGGCGAACCGCCAGGCTTTGTGGCTCGTTATCGCCGAGCTTGCCGACTTCATTGAGAAGCTCCATGACCGCCGCAATCGAGGTATTGAACGTCAGCCGGCGACTGATATCGTCACTGACCTTGGCGATGGTTTCATGGGTCTTGCGGCGAAGATTGCGTTGGCTGTCATTCAGGCTGGCACTGTCCAGGGCAGGGGCAGCCCCGTTTTCAACATGCTCGCTGACCATGCGCCACAGACGTTTGAGGAAGCGGTGGGCGCCCTCTACGCCGCTGTCGGACCACTCCAGGGACTGTTCCGGGGGCGCCGCAAACATCATGAACAGGCGTACGGTGTCGGCGCCGTGCTCGTCGATGATCGCCTGGGGGTCAATGCCGTTGTTCTTGGACTTCGACATCTTGGTAACGCCACCGGCCACCACCGGTTGCCCGTCGTCCTTGTGCACCGCCCGGATAACCTGGCCTTTCTCGTCTTTCTCGGTAATCACATCCGCCGGAGAGATCCAGACCTTGCCGCCGTTGTCGTCTTCCCGGTAATAGGTTTCCGCCAGCACCATGCCCTGGCACAACAGACGGTTGAACGGCTCGGAACTGTTGACCAGCCCCACGTCCCGCAACAGTTTGTGGAAGAAGCGGGCGTACAGGAGGTGAAGAATGGCGTGCTCTATACCGCCAATGTACTGATCCACCGGAAGCCAGTAGTTGGCAGCGGCGGGGTCGAGCATGCCCTTGTCGTAGTTGGGGCTGCAGAACCGGGCGTAATACCAGGACGATTCCATGAAGGTGTCGAAGGTATCGGTTTCCAGTGTGGCGGGTTGGCCTTTATAGCTGGTCTTTGCCCATTCCGGGTCTGCCTTGATCGGCGACTGGACGCCATCCATGGTGACGTCTTCCGGGAGTGTCACCGGCAGCTGGTCGTCCGGTACCGGGCGCTCAGTGCCATCTTCCAGTGTCATCATGGGAATCGGCGCGCCCCAGTACCGCTGGCGCGAAACGCCCCAGTCGCGGAGGCGATAATTGACCGTGCGTTTGCCGATGCCATTCTCTTCCAGATAGTCGGCGATCGCTTCGAAGGCATCTTCGCTGGTCAGACCGTTGTACTTTCCGGAAGACACCAGGATGCCCTTTTCGGTAAAGGCCTCTTCCTGTACGTCCACTTCCCGGTTTTCCTTTGGCGCGATCACCTGCTTGATGGGCAGCCGATACTTGAGTGCAAACTCGTGGTCACGATCGTCATGGGCGGGCACGGCCATGAGGGCGCCAGTGCCGTATTCCATCAGCACAAAGTTGGCGACATAGACTGGGATTTCTTCCTGGGTCAGCGGGTGAATCGCCTTGTAGCCGGTATCGATCCCTTTCTTTTCCATGGTTGCCATATCCGCCTCGGCAACCTTGCTGTTGCGGCATTGCTCCACGAATTCAGCAACTTCCCGGTAGCGCTCAGCCGCCGCCCTGGCGATGGGGTGCTCGGCTGCCACCGCCATGTAGGTCACGCCCATCAGGGTGTCGGGGCGGGTGGTATAGACATCCAGCGCGTCATCACGGCCTTTCAGCGGGAACGTCAGTTCGGTACCCACGGACTTGCCGATCCAGTTACGCTGCATGGTCTTGACCTGCTCGGGCCAGTCCTCCAGCTCGTCGAGGTCGTTCAGCAACTCTTCGGCGTAGTCGGTAATGCGGATAAACCACTGGGGAATCTTTTTCTGCTCCACCAGGGCCCCGGAACGCCAGCCGCGGCCGTCCACCACCTGCTCATTGGCCAGAACCGTCTGGTCCACCGGGTCCCAGTTCACCGTGGACATCTTCTTGTAAACCAGGCCTTTCTCGTAAAGGCGTGCGAAAAACCACTGTTCCCAGCGGTAATAATCCGGCTTGCAGGTGGCCAGCTCCCGGTTCCAGTCGTAACCGAAGCCCAGTTGTTTGAGCTGGTTTTTCATGTAGGCAATATTGGCGTGAGTCCACTTCGCGGGCGCCGTCTTGTTGGCAATGGCAGCATTTTCAGCGGGCAGGCCGAAGGCATCCCAGCCCATGGGCTGCATCACGTTCTTGCCCTGCATGCGCTGGTAACGGGAGATCACGTCGCCGATGGTGTAATTGCGTACGTGCCCCATGTGGAGTTTACCGCTGGGGTAGGGGAACATGGACAGGCAGTAGTATTTGGGTTTGCCCGGTTCTTCCTTCACCGTGAAGGTGTTATTTTCTTCCCAATAGGTGCGGGCTTGCTGTTCAACATCGCGGGGATTGTATTGCTGGTCCATTCCTGCCATTACCAAAGTTACCCTGTATCAGAAAAGATGTGCGAAGCGGCCGGACATTCTAACGCACACAAGGCTTAACAGGTAGTCTGCCAATTTTTCCATCCTGTGCCAGACTTAGTGGTGAAGGCAGGCAGGTACGGGTGACCGGGACACGCCGTGAATACGTCCCTGTAGGCTCGTAAAAAACATCCATGTTTTTTACGGTCCCGGTCACCCGTACCTGCCCGCCCGGACTCTTGTAGCAGGTTTTCAAAACAGTCAGGTATAGGGGAGAGTGGGGATAGCTGATCAGGGATGTCAAAAACAGGGATGTTTTTGTCAAGCGTACATGGACGTATTCACAGCGTGCCCTGATCAGCTATCCCCACTATCACCGTACACCATAGGGAGCGGCCATGACCGAACCAGAACGCAATCACCTCTCAGGCAAAGCCCTTGAAGCGTATGACCGAATGCTGGAAAGGGTTCAGGCCCGGCTCAGTGAAATGCAGGAAACCACCCGCGATACCCTGCAGGAAGAAATTGAACGGGCGGTAGAGTTCGAGTACGAACTGGAAGAAATGACCCGCGAGGAGGCAGACCTGCTGGGTGCCTACCTCCAACGGGACCTTGAGCACCTGCTGCACTTCGTGGAGGAGACCGGCGAAGGCCTGAAGGAATGGTTGCAACTGGATATCTCGCTGCTGGAACACCAGCTGGCGGACATGCTGTTCTCGGTGGCGGACAAGACCAGGCTCGATACCCTGGAGCTGAACCAGAAACTTGAAAACCATGAGGCCAGCCAGTACATCAGTGGCGAAGTGGCCACCGCCGGCATGTTCAAGTGCCTCAACTGCGGCCACATGCGTTGCCTGACGGCAACCAGCCACCTGGAACCCTGCGACGCCTGTGGATCCCATTACTACGAACGGGTCACCAGCCGTTGGCCCCGGAAATCGGAGTAGGCGTAGCTGTAGGTCGGATTAGTTGGCGTAGGTCGGATTAGACGAAGTCGTAATCCGACACCCAGCCAGAGACGGGACACCATCTGTCAGATTACGCTTCGCTAATCCGACCTACGGAGTTCAGTACCGAGCCAGAGCGGCCATGGGGTGGGAACCCCCACCCCATGGCCAGGCACTCACCTCCAGTCTACCCGGACGATAACCGGGATCAGTTCCTGGGAATCACACGCTCCCGAACAAACACAATAAGGATGGCCGCCAGCGTCAGCACCGGCCACGAGCCGGACTGCATGTATGGCGTGCTTCCTTCGGCCGCATGGACCTCACCCGTAAGCACCGCACGCTCGAACTGGGGAATGGTTTCCCGGAGCTGGCCCTTGTGATCGATGATGGCGGTGACACCGTTGTTGGTGCCCCGCAGCATGTATCGGCCGGTTTCCAGTGCCCGCATGCGGGCGATCTGCAGGTGCTGCAACGGCCCGATGGAGTCGCCGAACCAGCCGTCGTTGCTGATGGTCAGTAGCAGGCCGGAGTCGCGGGCGTTCGTGGCCACGAAATCCGGATAAGCCACTTCATAGCAGATGAAAGGCATGATGTTGGTGCCGTTGGCATCAAGAGGTGCCTGGTTGGAGGGGCCTCGGCTGAAGCTGGACATGGGCAGGTCAAAGAAACCGATCAGGCCCCGGAGCCATTGCTGCAGTGGTACGTACTCGCCAAAAGGCACCAGTTTCTGTTTATGGTAGATGCCGTCACCATTGCCTATGGCCATGATGCTGTTGTGAAAAGTGAAGTCTTCAATGCGGTCACTGAAGCCATACCAGGGAATGCCGGTAATCAAAGTACTGTTATCACCGAGCTCTTCACCAATGCGGTCAATCACCTTTCCGGCCTGATCCTGGGGGATGGGGATGGCGGTTTCAGGCCACAGGATCAGGTCAGTGTTCCAGTGATCTTCCGTCAGATCCAGATAGGCGACAATCTGGTCCCGGAGGAAATCGGGATCCCACTTGATCTGCTGGGGAATATTGCCCTGCATGGAGGCAAAGGTGGTGGGTTCCTCGTCAAGCGTGGTCCAGTTTGCGCCGGAGGCCGCCGGGCCGGTGATCCAGGGCAGGAGAGCCACGACCGCGACGATGGCAGCGCTGGTAAAGCGTGTGTTTCTGGCCAACCACCAACAGGCGATCATCGCGACCCCGGTGGCAAGGACCCAGAAAGTCACTCCATGAACCCCCACCACAGGCGCAAATCCGCCCAGGGGGCCGTCCACGTGTGCCGTACCCAGGTAGAGCCAGGGGAAACCTGTCAGCAACCAGCCCCGAACCCAGTCTGCCAGTATCCAGACCGCCGGAAACAGTAACAGGCGCCTGACGGCACTGTCTTTGGCCAGCTTGCCCCAGGCCCAGAATGCCAGGCCATGGAACAGCGCCAGTCCCGCCACAAAAATAATGGTGAGAACAATGGCCAGTGGTACCGACGTATTGCCGTGTTCACTGATACTGATATAGACCCAGCTGGCGCCGGTCCCGAACAAGCCCAGCCCCACGAGCCAGCCTGACCGGAACAGCTTTTTTGGTGCAAGCGGCAGGCAGCACAGCAGTATCAGGGCGATGGACAACGGCCCCAGCCACCACCAGTTGAATGGCGAGAAGGTCAGGGTCTGCATGGCGCCGGCAACCAGCAGAGCCACGGCCCGCAACCAGGGCTGTTCTGAAAGGATCGATGTGGGCAGGGTGTTACCGGTTGTGGTGCTACTGGTCATCGCCGCGGGTTACCTGCAACAGACGGATGACACGGTTATCGGCATTGGCGATGGTAAACTGCAAGCCGCCAAACTCCACGGATTCGCCCCGTCTGGGCAGGTGGCCGAACTCCTTGAGCACCACACCACCGATGGTGTCGAACTCTTCCTCGTCCAGTTCGGTTTCAAAGAATTCGTTGAAATCGTCCACCGGTGTTACTGCCTTGACGGCGTAGGTACCGTCACCCCGGGCCTTGATATGGGTTTCCTCGTCGAAATCGTGCTCGTCTTCAATCTCGCCCACGATCTGTTCCAGCACATCCTCAATGGTAATCAGGCCAGCGGTGCCACCATACTCATCCACCACGATGGCCATGTGATTGCGGGTTTCCTTGAATTCTTTCAGCAACTGGTTGAGACGCTTGCTTTCCGGCACAAACGTGGGCGGACGCAGAATCTCCCGGATGCGGTTCCAGTTGAGGTCATTGTTCAGGGCCAGGGGGAGCAGATCCTTGGCGAGCAGCACGCCAATTACATCGTCCTGGCTGTCGCCGATAACCGGAAACCGGCTGTGGGCAGAGGAGATGATTTCGCCCAGGAATTCTTTCGGGTCCTGGGATGCCTTGACGGTGACCATCTGGGAGCGGGGGATCATGATCTCATCCACCCGCATGTCGATCACCTGCATGGCACCCTCGATGATGCTCATGGCATCGGTGTCGATGATGTTCTGGGACTCGGCGTCCCGCAGGATTTCCAGCACGTCCTCAACGGACTCAGGCCCGCTGGAGAAGGCCTGTGATATACGCTCCAGCCAGGACTTGTTGCCGCCCTGACTGCGACTCGACTGATCGTCGTTCATGAGTCTGTTTCCGTTTCCTCTGTCTCGTAGGGATTGCTGAACCCGAGTTGCCGGAGCAACCGGATCTCGAGGGCTTCCATGACCTCGGCATCATCATTGTCTATATGGTCGTAGCCCTGGAGGTGCAACATGCCGTGCACCACCATATGGGCCCAGTGTTCCTTCAGTGTCTTGTGCTGTTCCGTGGCTTCTTTCTCCACCACCGGGGCACAGATAATCAGATCACCCGCCAACGGAACTGTTATACCGGCTGGCGCTTCAAATGGGAAGGACAGGACATTGGTTGGCCCTGATTTCCCGCGATACTGACGGTTCATCCCGGCACTCTCATCGCTGGAAACGATACGTATGGTCACTTCGGACGGATCCTCGCCCTGCCATGCCGCCTGTGCCCAGCGTTCAAAGTCGGTGTCGTCCGGTACACCCGGGGCCTCAACGACCCTCTGCAAATCCACTGTCAACTTGCTCACTGGCCTGTGGCACTCCCATCATCCAGGGAATCATAAGCTTCTACAATCCGCTGAACCAGCGGATGACGGACCACATCCCGGGCCTCGAAACGTGTGAAGCCGATACCGGCTACCTTGCTCAGCACCCCCGCAGCATGGATCAGGCCGGAATTCTGGCCCCGGGGCAGGTCCACCTGGGTGGTATCGCCGGTAATCACCGCGGTGGAACCGAAGCCGATCCGCGTCAGAAACATCTTCATCTGCTCACGGGTGGTGTTCTGGCTTTCGTCCAGAATGATAAACGAATTATTGAGGGTACGGCCCCGCATGAACGCCAGCGGCGCGATCTCGATCACGCTTTTCTCGATCAGCCGGGTGACATGATCGAAGCCCAGCATTTCGTAAAGGGCGTCGTACAGCGGGCGAAGATAGGGATCCACCTTCTGGGCCAGATCACCGGGCAGGAAGCCGAGCTTCTCGCCGGCCTCCACGGCAGGCCGGACCAGCAGGATGCGCTTCACCTGCTCGTCTTTCAGTGCCTCCACCGCACAGGCCACCGCAAGCCAGGTCTTGCCGGTACCGGCCGGGCCAATGCCAAAGTTCACGTCGTGGGTGCGGATGTTGTGCACGTACTTCTGCTGGTTCTCGCCCCGGGGCTTGGCCTGCAGCTTCGGCGTTTTGATGACCGTGACCGCGCCATTGTACGGAACATCATCCGGCAGCCGCTCGAAACCGGTCTCCCGGATAAACAGGTGAACCATATCCGGCGAGATATCATCGTTGGCCTCGGTTTCCCGGTACAGGTGCCGGATAACCTCCGTGGCTGCGGCCACATGCTCGGTTTCACCCTCCACCCGGAAATGATGCCCGCGGCGACCAATCTTCACGTTCATACGCCGCTCGATGTGCTTCAGGTGCTCATCAAACTGGCCGCAGAGGGTGGTCAGCCGGTGCTGGTCCACCGGGTGCAGGTCGAATTGTCTTGAGTCGTTGGCGTTCAAAAGTGCTCCGTTTCGATGACTCCCCTGGTTTCAGGAGAGTTCGCATATCATGTTTGGTGCTGTCGGGCGCTGGCCGGAGGGGCTTTCCAAAAAACGCCCGTGAACCCATCCATGGGGGGCTCGGTCGCGCCATCCCTGGCGCTCCACGTTTTTGGAAAGCCCCTCCGGCCAGCGCCCTTTTCAATCTATTTGCAGGCCCGCATGCACAAATACAAGTAGGTCGGATTAGACGAAGTCGTAATCCGACAGATATCGGGCCATTTGCGTGTTCTCGGCTAGTGTTGGATTGCGCTTCGCTTAATCCAACCTACGTTTATCCCGTTTGGACCGTAGACACGAACAGAGTTTGCGAAGAGTGGTGGGGACACCCTCCCAAAAATGTGCGGAGCCATGGATGGCGGAGCCCAAGCGCACAGGGATGTGCTTGAAGCGTTTTTTGGGAGGGTGTCCCCACCACTCGCCAAGCACCAACCCCGGACCCATACGATCCCAGCTCTAATACATCTCAGAATTAACAGGCACACCGCGCAGAGAATTAGGCATAGCCTCCCGAATCTCCACGTCAATAAAGTGCCCGACCACCTCCGGATTCTCATGCCGGAAGTTCACGATGCGGTTGTTCTCGGTGCGGCCCGCATATTCGCCAGGGTCTTTCTTGGAAAGGCCCGTTACCAGAATGCGCTGGGTCGTACCCACCATCTTGCGGCTGATGTCCATAGCCTGCTGGTTGATCCGCTGCTGCAGGATGCTCAGGCGCTGCTTCTTCACCTCCATCGGCGTATCGTCCGGCAGATCCGCCGCCGGCGTCCCCGGCCGGGCGCTGTAGATGAAGCTGAAGGACACATCGAAGCCGATATCGTTGATCAGTTTCATGGTGTCTTCAAAGTCCTTCTCGGTTTCCCCCGGGAAGCCGATGATAAAGTCCGAAGAGAAACTGATGTCCGGGCGGATCTTGCGCAGGCGGCGGAGCTTGGATTTATACTCCAGTGCCGTGTGGCCCCGCTTCATGGCAGCCAGGATGCGGTCGGAGCCGCTCTGGACCGGCAGGTGGAGATGGCTGACCAGCTCCGGTACCTGTTCATAGGCCTCGATGAGCGAGTCCGAGAACTCCACCGGGTGGGAGGTGGTGTAACGGATACGGTCGATACCGTCGATGGTGGCGATCAGGGTGACCAGTTCGGCCATGTCCATGGTGTCGCCATCGTGGGTTTCACCACGGTAGGCGTTCACGTTCTGGCCCAGCAGGTTCACTTCCCGCACGCCCTGGCTTGCCAAATGCGCGACTTCGGCAATGACGTCATCCACTGGCCGGCTGACTTCCTCGCCACGGGTGTAGGGCACCACGCAGAAGGTGCAGTACTTGCTGCAGCCTTCCATGATGGAGACAAACGCGGAAGGGCCGTCGGCACCGGGGTCGGGGAGGTTGTCGAACTTTTCGATCTCCGGGAAACTCACATCCACCACGCCGACGCCGTTACCCTTGGCGCGCACCTCGGTAATCATGTCCGGCAGGCGGTGGAGAGTCTGCGGTCCGAAGACCATGTCCACGTAGGGTGCACGGTCGATTATGGCCTGGCCTTCCTGGCTCGCCACGCAGCCGCCCACGCCGATAATCAGGTCCGGCTTCTTGCTTTTCAGGCCTTTCCAGCGACCCAGCTGGTGGAACACTTTTTCCTGGGCTTTTTCGCGGATGGAGCAGGTGTTCAGCAGCAGGATGTCGGCGTCGTCCGGGGAGTCGGTCATTTCGACGGTTTCCCCGGTGCGCAGCAGGTCTGCCATTCTGGATGAGTCGTACTCGTTCATCTGGCAGCCATGGGTCTTGATGTACAGCTTCTTGGCCATGTTTCTCAACGTGTCTGGTGGACGGTGGTGTATGGTTTGCGCCGGGAGGTTGGGAGTGGCGCTGAAAAAAATTTAGTCGCACATTATAACGGGGTGATCAATCCGCAACCACCTTTGTCTCGGCAATCCTCTAAATCGCTTGTGGTATTATTCTTGTTTTTGGAGCACGAAGGGGTTGGGTGGGGCCTTTTGAAAACACGCCGTGAATACGTCCATGTAGGCTCGGTCGGGCCATCCATGGCCCTCCACGGTTTTCAAAAGGCCCCACCCAACCCCTTCCCGAACCGATGTGCCAAACCTGATCCGTAGGTCGGATTAGGCGAAGCCGTAATCCGACAAAAAATATCAACCATGACCCCCGAACGCCTGGCCAGAATCAAACAAACCCTCAACACCCGCCAACCCGACCTCAGCGTCCTCAGCGACCAGGTCCACAAGCCCCGCAATCTGTCGGCCATCATCCGCTCCTGCGATGCCTTCGGCCTGGCCAACATGCACGTGGTGTGGCCGCGGGAAGGCTTCCGGGCGTTCCGGAAAACCGCTGGCGGCAGCTACCACTGGGTCACCACCCATACCCATCCCTCCATGGACGATGCGGTGGCCTCGCTGAAAGGACAGGGGCACAAACTCTATGCGGCGCAGCTGTCAGACCGGGCCATCGACTACCGGGATGCGGACTTCACCGTGCCCTGCACGGTGATCATGGGCAATGAGGTGGACGGCGTCAGCGACAGCGCCGCCGAACAGGCGGATGAACACATCGTGATCCCCATGATGGGCATGGTGGAGTCCCTGAACGTCTCTTCAGCTTGCGCGATCATCCTCGCCGAGGCGCAGCGGCAGAGGAAACTGGCGGGGCTGTATGATTATCGGAGGCTGCCGGACGACGAATACAACCGCTTGCTGTTCCGCTGGTGCCAACCGGTGGTCAAACGCTACTGCGACGACCGCAACCTGCCATATCCGCCCATTGATCCGGACACCGGTGAGTTGGTTGATGGCGTTGGCTGGATGAGGGAAGTCCGAAAACTACGGGCAAACCGCCCCCGGTGGGACGATCAGGTCTCCACGGAAACAACGGAATCCTGATAGACCAGATAACTCGTGGCGTGCTCGGCCCCGGTGTGGGGTAGCATTTTCTGCCGGAAAAAGGTGTCCGAGCGCAGCGAGTTCTTTTTCCAGAAGAAAATGCTACCCCGCGGCGGGGCCAGCCCCCTAACTTAACAGGCCGAAAGTTTATTCCTCGCGGCCTTCAAGATACCGCTGCAACTGCTCCCGCAAAGCCTTGGGCAGCTTGGTAATAGTCAACGCATCGTTGTCGCGGTCATAGTAGACCGCCTGATTCACCAGATCGGACGAAAACGACACACTCATACCGCCACCAGAACCCGCAATTCTCACCAGCTTCTTGACCTTGCGATGATCCGGATGCAGCACCCCGCTCTCTGGCAACTCGGCGGTCTCGCTGGCAAACTCCTTGAACCGCTGGGGCTGATCCTCATCCAGATAGCCGGACAGCGCCTCAATCGCCACCGGCTCACCCAAAGCATGCTGCTCTTTCGAGAACTCATAGGCCCGTGCCCGGATCTTGCCGGCTTCCTCCGGCTCGGACGACCTGGCAAACGCCTCCACCGCATCCATGAACGTCAGCGTTTCCTTCTCCACATCCACCTGATTGGTAAAACCACAAAGCCGGATAAACAGCTCACCGGGCTCCCCCGCACCACGGGCATGAACCAGCGTCAGGTAATTCTCCCCGGCATTGTCACCCTGCCAGTCCTCCAGCTCGATACGCACCGCCAGATTCAGCCGGGAAAGATTCAGCACATCCGTGGTGTCTAGAGACTGCTGGCCGTCAAACCGCAACGCACTGTCGCTCTCCAGCACCAGCAGATACATCACCTCGCCATCCGCCAACGCCTCGTGCACCAGCATCAGATGCCCCTGATGTTCTTCCTGGCTGCCGTTCAACAGGTCCTGCCACTGGCCAAAAATCCGGTCGGTCAGGGACGCGAAGCTCTGCTTGTCCTCCAGGTAATCCTTCAGCCAGGCGCTGAAAGGTGATTCGCCAATGTCCTCGGAGAAACGACCGTACTTCTTGCCCGGTTTGCTGTTGAACAGGCGCTTCATCTGCTTGTGGAGGGCCTCATAATCGCCGCCTGGCTCGGCCAGGGGCTCACCGGGGCGAACCTGGGCGGGTTGTCCGGGCTGAAGCTGGCTGGCAAAGAGGGTGCGGAGGTGTTTGATGGCCATGGAGTCATCGGTCCCTTGGTTGGTAGAACGTAAGAGGTGTGAGGGTAAACCTTCAGGGGGTGGGATTGTAATGGATTTTTTGGGGTTTTGGGGAAGGTTGGGGCTTTGTGTGGGGCGAAACGGGTTTGTCGGATTACGGCCCTTTGGGCCTAATCCGACCTACGGTTTACCGTGGGGAGCATCCGAATTCAGTGTGATCGGTTTGGGGGTGGGGGTACCTTTTCTGCCAGAAAAAGGTGTCTGAGCGCAGCGAGTTCTTTTTCCAAAGAAAAGGTACCCCCACCCCCGGACCAGCCCCCAGACTCTCAGGCCATAGGGGCAATCCAGAACCCGGTCTTAAACCCGTTTGTTACGCATCAGATCCTGAATCAGCGATTGAACAGCATCGGTAATCTGCTGATCGTCATCGGCGGAAACAGACGCCGAAGCCACATCGGTACCCAGGTTCACCACAATGGCAATCAGACCATGGGCGCTGATAACCTGCGCCGAGCGGCGACGGTCGTCGGCATTACCGGTGTTGTCCTCGGTCAGAACCACAGACGTCTTGCCTTGATCAAACAGCGCCCGTTCCACCGCCAAAGCCAGCGCCGTAGCCTGCTTGCCGTTACAGGCAATAATCGCCGGCTTCTGGGCCAGACGGCGCTCACGCTCCTCGCTGGTCACCGGATCCAGAGACTCAACGGTACCGGCCGTGCCGGCAATCATGCCCGCGCCAATGGTCACGTTGGTCAGCCGGTCGATCACGATAAAGCTGCCGGTGGCGTGATTGCGCGGATAGGCGTCAAAGGCAATGGGCTGGCTCAGTGTCAGCTCGCAGAGGCCAATCTCGTTCAGCTGCAGGGCAGAGGGATTGTCGTTCTTCTCCAGGGTGTTCACATCGGTCTGGTGGAGGATCCTCTTCACCGTACCGGAGGTAAACGTGGGGCCGAGCTTGATGTCATAGAGGCGGCCGGTTTCCAGCGGCCCGTCGGTCATCCACACGATATTGGCGGTAAAGCGGTTACCCACTTCCGGCTCGTCCTCGGCCTTGACCAGCATGTCGCCACGGCTGACGTCGATCTCGTCGGCCAGGGTCAGGGTGACCGCCTGGTCAATGTAGGCCTCGTCCAGATTGCCGTCGAATGTCACCACTTCCTTGACGGTACTGGTGCGACGGGAGGGCAGGGCCATGACCTTGTCGCCGGGGCGCACAACGCCGGAGGCGATGGTACCGCAGAACCCGCGAAAGTTAAGGTTCGGGCGGGTCACATACTGCACCGGGAAGCGGAAGTGCTCCAGATTCTTGTCGTGGGAAACTTCCACCGTCTCCAGGATTTCCATCAACGGCTGGCCGGTGAACCAGGGCGTGTGCTCGCTCTTGTTGACGACATTGTCACCCTCAAGTGCGGAAATCGGCACAAAGCGGATATCCTTCAGACCCAGCTTGTTGGCAAAGGCCAGGTAGTCGTCCTTGATTTCGTTGAAGCGCTCTTCGCTGTAGTCCACCAGGTCCATCTTGTTGATGGCCACCACAATGTGGCGGATGCCCAGCAGGGACGCGATGTAGGAATGACGACGGGTCTGTGTGAGCACCCCGTGGCGGGCATCGATCATCAGGATCGCCACCTGGGCAGTCGAGGCGCCGGTTGCCATGTTGCGGGTGTACTGCTCATGCCCCGGGGTGTCGGCAATGATGAACTTGCGCTTGTCGGTAGAGAAATAGCGGTAGGCCACGTCAATCGTGATGCCCTGTTCCCGTTCCGCCTGCAGACCGTCCACCAGCAGGGCCAGGTCCAGCTTTTCGCCAGTGGTGCCCATCTTCGCGCTGTCGGTCTTGAGGCTCGCCATATGATCTTCGTAGATCATCTTGGTGTCGTGCAACAGGCGGCCAATCAGGGTGCTCTTGCCATCGTCCACGCTGCCGCAGGTCAGCAGGCGCAGCAGTTCCTTGTTCTCGTGTTGCTTCAGGTAGGCCTGAATATCTTCGGCAATCAGATCAGACTGGTGTGACATCTTAGAAGTACCCTTCCCGCTTTTTCTGTTCCATGGAGCCGGCCGAGTCGTGGTCAATCACGCGGCCCTGACGTTCGGAGCTGGTGGCCAGCAGCATTTCCTGGATGATCTCCGGCAGGGTGTCCGCCTCGGATTCAATGGCGCCGGTCAGCGGGTAGCAGCCCAGGGTGCGGAAGCGGATGTATTTCATCTCCGGCTTCTCGCCTTCCTTCAAAGGCATGCGGTCGTCGTCCACCATGATCAGCGTGCCGTCACGCTCCACCACCGGGCGCTTGGCGGCGTAGTACAGGGGTACGATCTCGATGTTTTCCAGGTAGATGTACTGCCAGATATCCAGCTCGGTCCAGTTGGACAGCGGGAAAACCCGGATGCTTTCGCCCTTGTTGATCTTGCCGTTATAGATGTTCCACAGCTCAGGGCGCTGGTTTTTCGGATCCCAGCGATGGTATTCGTCGCGGAAGGAATACACCCGTTCCTTGGCGCGGGACTTTTCCTCATCCCGGCGCGCGCCACCGAAGGCTGCATCGAACTTGTACTTGGTAAGGGCCTGCTTGAGGGCCTGGGTTTTCATCACGTCAGTGTGTTTGGCGCTGCCGTGAGTGAAGGGGCCGATGCCCTGTTTGATACCGTCTTCGTTTTTGTGGACGATCAGGTCCAGTCCGTACTCTTTGGCCTTGCGGTCCCGGAACTCGATCATTTCCCGGAACTTCCAGGTGGTGTCTATGTGCATCAGGGGAAAAGGTAGCTTGCCCGGATAGAAGGCCTTGCGGGCAAGGTGCAGCATCACCGCGGAGTCCTTGCCAATGGAGTAGAGCATGACCGGGTTGTCGAATTCGGCTGCGACTTCCCGGATGATGTGGATGCTTTCAGCTTCCAGCTGTTTGAGATGCGTCAGGTTGTAAGTGGTCATCGTATCCTGTTACCGCGTTTGCGTGCCTCTGGCGTCAGATCGAGGCTGGGCGTGTGAATGCCGTAATGATACCAGATCAGGCCATGGCATAAGAAGACGGGTAACTAGAGTTTGCTGCTATAACAATATAGCGGCGAGGTAGTGCGGTGGGCAGTGCTTAAAGGCTCAGGGCGCCGAGGTGGCAAGCAGTTTGCTGACGTAGTTGTTAACGTAGTCGAATCCGTTGCCTTCAAATTCCGCGAACTGGATACCCAGCTGGAACTGGTCGCGGGCAATGCGGCGCATATGGACGATATGACCGGTGGCCATTACGGAAACCGGTTGCTGGGCAACCACCGGGACTGAGAACGTGGCGGTAACGGATATCCAGTTGCCGGGTGCCGGTGTTTTCTGGCCGGGGACCAGCTTTTTCACGGCTTCCTGCCCGCAAAGGATCATGATTCCGGTTCGGGAGATGTTGGAGACTTCGCAGGTAAGACAGCTGCCATCGCTTTTTTCGATTCTGACTTCAGTGGCAACATCAACACGTTGCTGATTGCGAAGGTTTGGCTTGGCGGCAACTGGTTTCATAGTGACTCTTCTGGCATCTCTGGTTTCAAAGGAGGCTGCCTTACCCATCGTTCAGTCCTTTTTATACTCGCTGCTGTGCTGATTAAATACACGATAAAATCCCGCACAGTGTCATCATTTCGTAACAAGACGGATGCGGGCTGACAACAAGCGTTTATTGTTTCGGTCTTAACTTCCTGAAAGTCTAGTTGTTTGTTCGGTGATCAGCAAGTTGCCTGTCGCCAAAGCTGTCAGTTTTGTGAACTGAATGTGAACAAAGCGTCACCAATGTTGATGTATGTCAGTTCGCGATGTCCGGCTTCTGCATCTCAACGTCACTGACGGCAGCGGTCTGGCTGAGGTAAACTACTCGCCAACATTCACCTGGAGCCGATGCCGGCGCCATGATTCCGTGCAGGTTATGACAGACAAAATTTCTACCGTTCCCCAGGGTGGCGGCAAAGTAGGCTTTATCAGCCTTGGCTGCCCCAAGGCGCTCGTTGATTCAGAGCGCATCCTTACCCAGCTTCGGCTGGATGGTTACGACGTGGTACCAACCTACAACGATGCGGACATTGTTGTGGTCAATACCTGCGGCTTTATTGATGCGGCCAAACAGGAGTCCCTCGATGCCATTGGTGAAGCGATCAATGAAAACGGCAAGGTAATCGTCACCGGCTGTATGGGCGTTGAAGCTGACAAGATCCGCGATACCCATCCTGGCGTACTGGCCGTTTCCGGCCCCCATGCCTATGAGGAAGTCGTCGGCGCGGTGCACCAGTTTGTGCCGCCGAAAAAGCAACACGACCCCTTCACCGACCTGGTTCCACCCCAGGGCATCAAGCTGACGCCCCGGCATTATGCCTACTTGAAAATCTCCGAGGGCTGCAATCACCGCTGCACTTTCTGCATCATCCCTTCCATGAGGGGAGACCTGGTCAGCCGTCCCATCGGCGATGTGATGGACGAAGCCCAGCGCCTGGTGGACGCCGGCGTGAAGGAGTTGCTGGTGATTTCCCAGGACACCTCGGCCTATGGTGTGGATACCAAATACCGCACCGGCTTCTGGCAGGGCCGCCCGTTGAAAACAAAGATGCAGTCCCTTTGCGAGGCGCTGGGTGAGATGGGCGTGTGGGTGCGGTTGCACTATGTTTACCCCTATCCCCACGTGGACGACATCATCCCCCTGATGGCCGAAGGCAAGATCCTGCCTTACCTGGATATCCCGTTCCAGCACGCCAGCCCGAGAGTCCTCAAGGCCATGAAGCGCCCGGCCCATGACAGCAAAACCCTGGAGCGCATCCGTAAGTGGCGGGATATCTGCCCGGAACTGACTATCCGTTCCACCTTTATTGTGGGCTTCCCGGGTGAAACCGAGGAAGACTTCCAGTACCTGCTGGACTGGCTGGACGAGGCCCAGCTGGATCGTGTGGGTGCGTTCAAGTACAGCCCGGTGGAAGGCGCGAAGGCCAACGAGCTGGAAGGTGCGGTGCCGGAAGAGGTCAAGGAGGAGCGCCTGGCCCGTTTCATGGCAAAACAGGCCGAGATCTCAGCCGCCCGTCTGCAGGCGAAAATCGGCCAGACCATTGATGTGCTGATCGACGAAGTCGACGAAGAGGGCGCCATCGGCCGTTCCAAGGCGGATGCCCCGGAGATTGACGGCATGGTCTACCTCAACGACGAAACCGACCTGGTTCCCGGGCAGATTGTCCAGGCGGTGGTTGAGCATGCGGATGAGCATGATCTTTGGGGCCGGCTTGTGTGATTGGCCTTGTGCTGGTTTTCTAGCCTGGTTGTTGCGGGGGAGGGCGTTGGCGGATGCCCCCTCCCAAAAAACGCTACAAGCCCATCCATGGGCGCTTGGGCTCCGCCATCCATGGCTCCGCACATTTTTGGGAGGGGGCATCCGCCAACGCCGTCTATCTCCGAGTTAACGCCTAGAGCGTAGAACGTAGGTCGGATTAGGCGAAGCCGTAATCCGACAAATGGGGTCGACCGTTAACGCGGTGTCGGATTACGCTTCGCTAATCCGACCTACGGGTATAACTCCGAGGCCGAACAGGCGCGGGGCTGGAAGGGGGTTCCAAAACTGTGCGGAGCCAGGGATGGCGGAGCCCAAGCGTCACATGGATGTGCCGAAGGAGCGTGTTTTGGAACCCCCTTCCAGCCACGTGCCGTGAACTCCGAAACAACCAGGCTAGGGCCCAAGCCCAAAGCCCGAGGGTTACCCCCCAAGCTTCCGAACCAGTATCTCGTTAAACAGCTTCGGATTCCCCTGGCCCTTGGAGGCCTTCATCAGCGGCCCCATAAACCCGCCGAGCATCTTCTTCTGCTTCTTGGGGTCGGACTCCTGCTGATACTGGGCCACCTGGTCCGGCATGGAGGCGAGCACTTCGTCCACCATCTTTTCCAGCTCGCCGGTATCCGACACCTGCTTCAGGCCCTTGGCGTCGATGATGGCGTCCACATTGTCGTTTTCACCGCTCCAGAGAGCTTCGAATACCTTCTTGGCGCCCGCCGAGGAAATGGTGTTATCAGCAATGCGCACCACCAAATCACCCAGCTGGGCGCCAGTGATCGGCGACTGGGCAACCGACTTCTCCTCCGCATTCAGACGCGCCGAGAACTCGCCCTGGACCCAGTTGGAGGCCAGCTTGGCATCTTTTCCGCGCTCTGCAGCGGCTTCAAAGAAAGCAGCCAGCTTCGAGTCGCCGGCCAACAGGCCGGCGTCGTAGTCGTTCAGGCCGTACTGGTCCATGAAGCGGGCCTTGCGGGCGTCCGGCAGCTCCGGGAGGCTGTTGCGGGCCTCGTCGATGAAGGCGTCGTCGATTTCCACCGGCAGCAGGTCCGGGCAGGGGAAGTAGCGGTAGTCGTTGGCTTCTTCCTTGGTGCGCATGGAGCGGGACTCGTCCCGGTCGCCGTTGTACAGGCGGGTTTCCTGCACGATAGTACCGCCGTCTTCCAGGATATCCATCTGCCGCTCCACTTCGTGGGCGATGGCCTGCTCCATGAAGCGGAAGGAGTTCAGGTTCTTGGTCTCGGTGCGCGTGCCCAGCGTTTCGGAGCCCTTGGGCTTGAGAGATATGTTGACGTCGAAGCGCATGGAACCCTGGGACATGTCGCCGTCGCAGATGCCCAGCGAGGTCACGATACCGTGAAGCTTTTTGGCAAAGGCGACCGCCTCATCGGCGTTGGTCATGTCCGGCTCGGTCACTACCTCGATCAATGGGGTGCCGGCGCGGTTCAGGTCGATACCGGTCATGCCGTGGAAGTCTTCATGCAAGGACTTGCCAGCGTCCTCTTCCAGGTGGGCATGATGAATTCGTACCCGTTTGGTTTCACCATTGGCCAGGTCAATATCCACGTAGCCCGGGCCCACGATGGGCCGTTCCAGCTGGGTGGTCTGGTAGCCTTTGGGCAGGTCCGGGTAGAAGTAGTTCTTGCGTTCGAACACCGAGCGGCGCTCAATCTCCGCATTGACCGCCAGGCCGAACATCACCGCATAGCGGAATGCCTGCTCGTTGGGTACGGGCAGGGTGCCGGGCATGGCCAGGTCAACGGCATTGGCCTGGGTGTTGGGCTCGGCGCCGTAGGCGGTGCTGGAGCCGGAAAAAATCTTGGTCCTGGTGGCGAGCTGAACGTGAATTTCCAGCCCGATCACAATGTCCCACTGCATAGTTGCTCTCTCCTCTGTATGGGGCCTCTTTCGGGCTTATTGCGGCTCGCGCTGGTGCCAGTCGGTCACCTGCTGGAATTGATGGGCGGCGTTAAGCAGCCGGGCTTCGGAAAAGTAGTCCCCGATAATCTGCAGACCCACCGGCAGGCCGTCCACGAAACCGGCCGGCACCGACATGGCCGGAATACCCGCCAGATTGATGGCAATGGTGAACACGTCTTCCAGGTACATGGTGACCGGGTCACTGGTTTTCTCGCCCTGGACGAACGCCGGTGACGGCGTGGTCGGGCTCATCAGCACATCCACTTCCTTGAAAGCATTGATGAAATCCTGCTGGATCAGCCGGCGCACCTTCTGGGCCTTGAGGTAATAGGCATCGAAATAGCCGGCTGAGAGGGCATAGGTGCCCACCAGAATCCGCCGCTTGACCTCCTCACCAAAACCCTCGGCCCGGGTGCGGGTGTACATGTCCAGGAGATCTTTCGGGTCTTTGCAGCGGTAGCCGTAGCGGGCGCCATCAAATCGGGACAGGTTGGCGGAGGCCTCCGCCGGCGCAATCACATAATAGGCGGCAATGGCCAGGTCGGCATGGGGCAGGGAGACTTCCTTCACCGTGGCGCCCAGCTTTTCATACTCCCGGATCGCACCGCGAACCTGCTCCTCCATGGCCGCACTGAGATTGCCGGTAAAGTATTCCTTCGGCAAACCGATCTTCAGGCCTTTAAGAGGTTCGTCGAGCGTGGCGGTATAGTCAGGAACCTCACGGTCTATGGAGGTTGAATCCTTCGGATCAAAGCCGGCCATTACGTTCAGCATCAACGCATTGTCTTCCGCCGTGCGGGCCATGGTGCCGCCCTGGTCCAGGCTGGAGGCAAAGGCAATCATGCCGTAACGGGATACCCGGCCGTAGGTCGGCTTCAGCCCGGTCACGCCACACAGGGCTGCCGGCTGGCGGATTGAGCCGCCGGTATCCGTAGCCGTAGCCGCCGGCACCAGCCGCGCCGCAACCGCAGCCGCCGAACCGCCGGACGAACCACCCGGAACCCGCTTCTCACCGCGGCTGAGCCCCCAGGGATTGGTGGTGGCACCAAAGTAACTGGATTCAGTGGACGAACCCATGGCGAACTCGTCCATGTTGGTCTTGCCAAGACAAACCGCGCCGGCGTTGCGGAAGTTGGACGTTACCGTGGCGTCGTATGGCGGCACAAAATTGGCCAGCATCTTGGAGCCACAGGTCGTCGCCACACCGTTGGTGCAGAAAATGTCCTTGTGGGCAAACGGCACGCCGGTCCACGGCGTGGCCTTGCCCGCCGCCCGCTGCTCGTCCGCCGCACGGGCATCCGCCAGGGCCTGGTCTTCGGTAATGGAGATAAAACTGTTGAGTTGCTCGTCTTCTTTCCTGAGACGGCCCAGGTACTCCCGGGTCAGCTCCACACTGGAAATCTTGCCGCTTTCCAGCTCGCGGGAAAGCTCTGCTACGGACTTGTTATGCATGATCCTTCCTGATTAAGTCTCTGTTCGTCAGTTCACTCAATAACGCGCGGCACGAGATAAAGGCCATTCTCGGTAGCCGGCGCAATCGCCTGGAACGCCTCCCGCTGATTGCTCTCCGTCACCTCATCCGGGCGCAGGCGCTGGACGGCATTCAGTGGGTGGGCCATGGGCTCTACCGAATCCGTATCCGCGGCACTCAACTGATCCACCAGATCCAGAATATTGCCCAGATCCTTCTCCAGCGCCGAAACCTGCTGGTCATCCACCCGAATGCGGGCAAGAACAGCGACTTTTTCAATATCTTTACGGGAAATGGTCACATTGCCTCCCAGTAATATGAAGTTTGGGTAATTTACAAGCCCGACGAACCGGTGGCCAGTTGCTGGAACTTGTATCAGGTATTACGAGGTATGGGGGTGCCTGGGAGACTGCTTTCCAAAACTGTGCGGAGCCATGGATGGCGGAGCTCAAGCGCCACATGGATGTGCTCGAGCGTGTTTTGGAAAGCAGTCTCCCAGGCGCCCCTGCACCCAAGTCAGGAACAAAAGAGCTATGGTAACAGATTCGAACAATCGCGGGAGGGGCCAAAACAAAGGGGAAAAGCGTGAAAGGCCCCTCGGGAGCCCCGATGGTGCCTTGCCTGCAGGGGGCCTCGCTGCTAAAGTTGCCGCATCATTTCTGCGACTGCAACTCTCAGGTTGAAACTACACGAATGTTGATTAAAAGACTCCGAGGTTTATTTTCCAGCGACCTGTCCATCGACCTGGGCACCGCCAACACCCTTATCTACGTACGCGAGCGCGGCATTGTACTCAACGAGCCCTCCGTAGTAGCCATACGCACATCCGGATCCCAGAAGATGGTTGCCGCCGTCGGCGCCGAAGCCAAGCGCATGCTGGGCCGTACCCCAGGCAACATTACTGCCATTCGCCCGATGAAAGACGGCGTTATCGCAGATTTTGTCGTTACCGAGAAAATGCTCCAGCACTTCATCCACAAAGTGCACGAGAACAGCTTTATCACACCGAGCCCCCGGGTTCTGGTCTGCGTGCCCAGCAAATCCACCCAGGTAGAGCGCAAGGCCATCCGTGAATCTGCCCTCGGTGCCGGTGCAAGGGAAGTCTTCCTGATTGAAGAGCCCATGGCCGCCGCCATTGGTGCCGGCCTGCCGGTGGAAGAAGCCAGCGGCTCCATGATCGTTGACATCGGCGGTGGTACCACAGAGATTGCCATTATCTCCCTCAACGGCATCGTTTACGCCGAATCGGTTCGCACCGGGGGTGATAAGTTCGACGAAGCCATTGTTACCTATGTGCGCCGCAACTATGGCAGCCTCATTGGTGATTCCACCGCAGAGCGCATCAAGCATGAAATCGGCTGTGCCTATGAAGGCCTGGAGATCCGCGAGATCGACGTACGGGGTCGCAACCTGGCCGAGGGCGTGCCCAGGGCGTTTACCCTGAACAGCGAGGAAATCCTCGACGCACTCCAGGAATCCCTGGCCCAGATTGTCCAGACGGTCAAGAGTGCCCTGGAACAGTCGCCGCCTGAACTGGCGTCCGACATTGCCGAACGTGGCATTGTGCTGACCGGCGGCGGTGCCCTGCTGCGGGGCCTGGACAAACTGATCAGTGAGGAAACCGGCCTGCCGGTTATTATCGCCGAAGACCCGCTCACCTGTGTCGCCCGTGGCGGCGGCAAGGCGCTGGAAGTGATTGACCGCGGTGGAATCGGAATGTTCTCCCAGGAGGGCTGACCTTGACCCCGGCTTTGCGCCCCGACATCGCCTCAACCCGGCCGCCGCTCGTGAAACCTCACGGCGGCGGTTGTCGTATGGACTCCTGCCGGTCCTGCGGGAGGTTGTGCCATTAAAACCATTTTCGTACAAAGCCCCGTTCCCGGATTCAGGCTGCTGCTGGTTATTGTGCTGTCGGTGGTGTTGATTGTAGCGGACAGCCGCTTTGATCAACTCACCCAGGTTCGCAGCGCAATCGGCACGGGTCTTGCCCCGATCCACTGGTTGGGCAATGCTCCCTCCCAATTCAATGAGTGGGTCGCGAGCCTGTTTACCAGCAAGGAAGATCTCCAGGAAGAAAACGAGGCCCTTCGTGCCCGGCTGCTGATACTGGAGCGTCGGGCCCTGAAATACGCTGCCCTGGCGTCCGAGAACAACGAACTGCGCAAGCTGATGAATTCCTCTGAAGTCCTGGACGACCGCGTGATTGTCGGTGAAGTGGTGGCGGTCTCTCCGGATCCCTTCTCCCATGAAATTGTTATCAACAAGGGTAGCCGTGATGGCGTGGAAGTCGGTCAGGCGATTCTGGATGCCAATGGCCTGATGGGGCAGGTTGAACAGACCAGCAGTTTTACCTCCAGGGTATTGCTGGTGTCGGACAGCAGCCACGCGGTGCCGGTGGAAGTGGTTCGTAATGGCTTGCGGGCCGTTCTTCTGGGTAATGGCGATGCCAGTGCCCTGGAACTGGTGCATGTGCCGGATACAGCGGATATCCGGGAGGAGGATTTGCTGGTCAGCTCCGGCCTCGGCGGGCGCTTCCCGAAAGGCTACCCGGTTGCAAAAGTCGGCAGTATTACCAAGGAACAGGGCGAACCCTTTGTGAAAATTGAGGCCACCCCCCTGGCGGAACTGAACAAGAGTCGGCTCGTTCTGGTTGTATTCTCACCCGAGCAGGATGCCAATGACGAAGCCGGGGAGGCAGCCCCTGCCACTGAAATGGGTCCGGCGGAACAGGATGAGGTGCGCTGATGCTGTCAGTGATCAGTTATCCCGTTTTCGCGCTGAGCATTATACTGGCGCTGGTGCTGAGTAGTTCCCTGTTTCCGGTGGACTGGTTCGAATTCCGCCCGGAGTGGCTGGGTCTGATGGTGTTCTACTGGACATTCCGGGCCCCTGGCCAGTTTGGCATTCTGCTGGCCTGGTGCCTTGGCCTGTTGCTGGATGTCCTGGAAGCAACGCCTCTGGGCGTGAATGCCCTGGCCATGGGGGTCATTGCATTCCTGGTGCTGACGATCCATCAGCGGCTGCGCATGTACCCCTTACCCCAACAATGCCTGATGGTATTCCTGCTGCTGGGCATCAACCAGATGCTAGTGCATTTCATAAAGCAGACCCTCGGGGCAGATGACTCGGGGTTCAGCTACCTGTGGCCGGCTCTGACCAGCGCCCTTCTCTGGCCGATTGTTTGCGTGCTGCTGGATAACCTGAACCGGAAACTGGGATAGCGGAGGCCCGGACTATTCATGGCATCGATTGTTCTTGCCTCCGCCTCGCCGCGCAGGGCCGAACTGCTCAGGCAGATCGGGCTGTCATTCCGGGTCTGCGCGGCCGACATAGATGAAACACCGGCTGCCGGGGAGTCGGCGCGCCATTATGTGGAGCGGCTGGCTCGGGGAAAGGCGTTGGCGGTTCAGGCAGCAGAGCCCGGCGCCATTGTTATCGGCTCGGATACTTCCGTAGTCCTTGATGGTCGTATTCTGGGCAAGCCCGCCGACAGACAGGACGCCGCTGACATGCTGCGGCAACTGTCTGGCGCCAGCCATGAGGTTATGACCGCCGTTGCCATTGCTCACAAGAATGCCTGTGATTCATTGGTGGCCGTTACGGATGTTCGCTTCCGGTGGTTGTCAGACGAGGAGATAGACGCCTACGTGGCCACCGGTGAGCCAATGGACAAGGCCGGCGGCTATGGTATTCAGGGCCGGGGTGGTATTTTTGTAGAAGAACTCCGGGGCAGCTACAGCGCTGTAGTGGGTCTGCCCCTGCGGGAAACCGCAGAATTACTTGCCGACGCCGGATACCCGGTATGGGAAACCTGGAACAGCAGGCAGGAGAGCCGCAATGAGTGAAGAAATCCTGATCAATGTTACGCCGGTGGAAACCCGGGTGGCTCTCGTGGAGAACGGCATGCTCCAGGAGGCCTACATTGAGCGCACCAGCCGCAAGGGGATCGTTGGCAACATCTACAAGGGCAAGGTGGTTCGCGTGCTGCCCGGTATGGAAGCGGCGTTTGTTGATATCGGTCTCGAAAGGGCCGCCTTTATTCATGCATCCGATGTGGTGCCGGTTCAGCAACCGCCCAATGAGCCCGCCGATGCCCCGAAAACCGTCCCGGACATCCGTACACTGCTCCGGGAAGGGCAATCCCTCGTGGTACAGGTTACCAAGGACCCTATCGGAACCAAGGGCGCGCGGCTGACCACCCAGTTATCCATCCCCTCTCGCTACCTGGTGTTTATGCCCGGTGTCAGTCATGTGGGTATTTCCCAGCGCATCGAGGATGAAAACGAGCGCTCGCGGCTGAAATCCCTGGTGGAAGAGGGTGCAGCGGCGGACCCGGAGGTGAGCGGGGGTTATATCATCCGTACCGCGGCAGAAGCAGCCTCGGCGGAGGATCTGCTGGGTGATATGAACTACCTGCATCGCCTCAATCAGGCGATCGAGGAGCGCCTTTCCCGCAGCCAGGCACCGGCGGTGGTCTATCAGGACCTACCCCTGTTTATCCGCACCATTCGTGACCTGATTCGTCCCCAGACAGAAAAAGTGCGCATCGACAGCCGGGAAAGTCACCAGCGGGTCATGGAGTTTGTGAACGAATTTGTCACCGAGTTTTCCGATAAGGTCGAGTATTACCCCGGAGAAAGGCCGATTTTCGACCTGTATTCCGTAGAGGATGAAATCCAGAAGGCCCTCAGCCGGAAAGTTCAGCTGAAGTCGGGTGGTTACGTCATCATCGACCAGACCGAGGCGATGACCACCATCGATATCAACACCGGCGCGTTTGTGGGCCATCGCAACCTCGAGGAAACCATCTTCAAGACCAACCTGGAGGCGGCCCGGGCCATCAGCCGCCAGCTTCGGTTGCGTAACCTTGGCGGTATTATCATCATCGACTTTATTGATATGGACGATTCCGAGCATCAACGCCAGGTGCACCGCATGCTGGAAAAGATGCTGGAACGGGATCATGCCAAAACCAAGATTACCGGAGTCTCGGAGCTGGGCCTGGTGGAAATGACCCGCAAACGCACCACCGAAAGCCTGGGCCAGATCCTCTGTGAACCCTGCCCGATCTGCGATGGCCGCGGTTTCCTTAAAACCACGGAAACCGTCTGCTACGAAGTGTTCCGGGAAATTCTGCGGGTGAATCGCGCCTATGATGCGGAAAGCTATCTTGTCATGGCTTCCCAGAGCGTGGTGGACCGTTTGCTGGATGAGGAATCCGATAACGTTGCGGATCTCGAAACCTTCATCAGTAAAACCATTCGCTTCCAGGTTGAGCCATTCTACAGTCAGGAGCAGTATGATGTGGTGCTGTTGTAACGCCGAAACGACAGGCATTGACTAGGCGTGGCGGTTGTGACTGATGACATCCCGAGTGGCTGATCCAGAATCCGGACCTTTCTTTGTGCGATTATTATCCCGCCTCGCCAGCCTGATCTGGTGGTTGCTGCTGGTGGTGATTGTCCTGCTCGCCTTATACGCCGGGCTTGGCCGGCAACTCACGCAGAATATCAACGATTACCGTGCTGTTATCGAGCAGCGGCTGTCATCGGAGCTTGGCCAGGAAATCCGAATCGGCTCCCTGTCGTCCAGCTGGAACTGGCTGAACCCGACAATTATCGCCCGTGAAATCGTCGTACTGTCTGATGGCGAGGGTAATGACGTGGCAGGTTCCCTGCAAAGTGTCCGGATCGGCCTGGATTTCCTGGCATCCATGGCACGCCAGCGCATCGTGTTTGCCAACTTTGAAGCCGATGGCCTTGAACTGACGGTCAACCAGACCCGCCGAGGCGAGGTAATGGTCGAGGGGGTCGATATCCCCGAACCTGTGGCCAACGATATCGAGGTCTGGCTGGATCTGGCAGGCAAATGGCTGTCTGACCCTTCTGTCAAAATAACCCGTCTGGATCTGGGGGTCCGGGATAATAACGACCAGTTGCGACACGTGGAAATTCCGCAGCTGGATCTGGTTTACCAGCGGGGACTTTTCCATGCCTCTGGCCGGGCCATGCGCCCGGGCACTACTGAGCAGCTGGCCAGTTTCGGTCTGGTTGGCAGGCACTTCTTCCGGGGTGATTTTACCGGCCAGATATACGCTGACATCAACTCCGGGCGCCTGTTTGACGGGCTGGTCGAAGAATACGCCTGGCAGGATATCCGGGTGGAAGGCTTTGATCTGGGTGGCCAGGTGTGGCTGACATTCCGCGACGGCCTGATGGAGCAAGTCAGCGGTAACGTTGCGACACCTTACCTGCAGATCGGCGCCGGCAGCGAATCCCTGGCGCCACTGGAGGACATCCGGGCCAGTTTTGGCTGGCGCAGGCAGGATGCACCCGGCGGCCCGGAGGGTGAGCCAGCCGACAGACCCTGGTATACCACCGGCGCGTTCCACCTCAGGAATCTGCAATGGCAGTGGAACGGTGAGCCGGTTCCTCCGTTCAGCGTACGTTTCCGGCATGGCGAGGCAGGCCCCAGAATCATCGCCGACGAACTTCCGCTCCAGCCGCTGCGCCACCTGGTGTCCGGTCTTGGCCTGCTGCCGGACGGGGCCAGCAGGGCACTCGGGAACTATCGGCCGGCCGGCAAGCTCAACCAGCTGATGCTCGATCTGCCACCGGACGGGAAAGGACGGTTTGAACTGACGGCGTTGCTGAACGATGTGGATATCCGTGCCTATGGCGGTGCGCCGGGAGTGTCAGGCCTCGATGGCCGCTTTGTCATGAACAATGAGGGAGGCTTTGTCGATGCCCGGAGTGATGAGCTGACACTGGGTTTTCCCGATCTGTTCCGGGGGTTCTGGGAACTGGAAGATTTCCACGCCGGTGTGGCGTGGCAATCCGAGGGGGATATTCTGCGAGTCTTCTCGGATGATATCAGCATGGTTTATGGAGGTAATACTGGCCTGACAGGTGCGTTTGACCTGCGTATGGACCGGCAGGGCGAAGACAACCTTGGCCTGAGAGTGGGCGTCCGCGACGGAACCGCCGACATGCTGGCAGACTTTGTGCCGGTCAGGGCCGTCGACCCGGGGCTGTACGAGTGGCTGACAACTGCCATCAAAGAGGCCGATGTAACCAGTGGTGAATACTTCGGCCATGGGCTGATCAATCGGGATGCCCCGAGGGGCTCTTTTGTGTCCTCCATGGTCTACCACTTCGAGAACGGCACCGTTGAATACGATGAACGGTGGCCTGAGGTCACAGACGCCTCCGGCACGGTCCACGTCCAGAATGGTCAGACCCGGGTGGATGTGGCATCCGGCCGTACCGGAGGACTTGAACTCGAGCCGGGGCAGGTTAGGGTCGAGCCCGGCGAAGAGGATGTCCTTGTCTATGTGGATGCCGCGGCGCCGGTTCCCGGTGAGGCGGTCGCGTACTGGCTGGAAAACAGTCCGCTGGGGGAGATGGCCGGGGAGGCCGGCAGGAGTATACGGCTGGAGGGTAACTATTACCTTGACCTCGGGCTGGGACTGCCACTGGATTCAGACTCGCCAGCTGACATCCGGGCCACCGTACAGGCCAATGAAGGTTCATTGAGTTACACCCCGGCCGATCTGCAGTGGACGCAGATCAACGGGGAACTCTCATACAGTACAGAGGACGGATTCTCTGACCAGCCCGTGCGGGCGAACTTCATGGGGTCTCCGGTGACCGTGTTGTTGCGCCGGGGCGATTCAGGTAACGCCTTGAATATCCGCCAGTACGGCCGTCTCGGTATCAGTAACCTTGTGGCCGGGAGCGCGCTTCCCGAGGGAATGGACCTGGGGCTGAGTGGCGATTTTGGCTACCAGGCAACCCTGGATGTTTCGCCGGGCAGGACTTCGGCCGTCAAAGTGTATTCGGATCTGTCCGGACTCGCCGTCGGCTGGCCCGAACCCCTGGCCAAGGAAGCCGACGCGGAAGCACCCATCAGTGCACGAATAGAGCCGGGAGATGACACTGGAGTGAATGTGTCTGTTGACTGGCCGGATCGCCTGAAACTGGATCTGTTCTGGCAGCCGGATAACCTGGAGTTGGCCCTGGACACTCTGTTTCTGGGGGACCAGAAGCTGACCGATATTGACGTTTCCGCCCGCCGGGACAACGGATTCTGGTCCGTTGACACAGAGTCTGAATGGCTTGCCGGAACCCTTAACTGGCCGCCCGACGACAGACCGATCACTGTTGATCTTGCCCGGCTGAAGCTCGCCCGGGGTGACGACAGGGCGGACGAGGAGATACCGTTGTTGCCGGATTCGGAAGAACAGATACGCGCTTTCCGGGAACTGGGAATGGAAAACTGGCCGGATATTGACCTTCGAATTGCCAGTCTTCAGCTGGACGATGATGATGCGGGAACCTGGTCCCTTGGAATCCGCCCGGAGGCCACCCAGCTCCGGGTACAGGATATCGCCGGAACGCTGAAGTCTCTGACCCTGGGCGGAGAGCTGACCTGGAGTATCGCCGGCAATCGTGAAACCACGCGGTTCCTGGGCGACATCAGCGGCGAGTCCCTGGCGGATCTGGGCAATCTGTTCGGCACAGAGATACCGTTCCGCAGCGAGAACACGGCGGTCAATATGGATATTGACTGGTCGGGGCGACCCAATGAGTTTGATCTGTCCGCGCTCAGCGGTTCGGTGAGTGCGCGCTTCGACGATGGCGTTATCCTCGAGGGCAACAATACGGCACAACTGTTCCGGGTGTTCAATCTGCTGAACTCCGACACCCTCTGGCGCCGGTTGCAGCTGGATTTCTCGGACCTGTACGAGGCCGGGGTGGCGTTTGATGCAATCTCTGGAAAGGCGAGTATGGTCAACGGCCTGTTGACCCTTGATCCCGAGCTCCAGGTTGTCGGCCCATCCGGCGCTTTCAAGCTTACCGGCACAACCAACATGATTGAGGAAACCCTCGACATGAATATGGTGGTGGTGCTGCCGCTGACACAGAACCTGCCACTGGCCGCATTGCTGATGGGCGCCGGTGCCCCCATCGGTGGCGCTCTCTTTGTCCTGGACAAAGTATTGGGCGACCCATTGAGTAAACTGACCAGTGCAACCTATAGTGTCAGTGGAAACTGGGACGAACCCGAGGTTCGGCTCAGGCGGGTATTTGATACCGGCCAGTAATAGTGATCCGGAGGACAATCGATGTCAGCGCAGGTGAATCAGGCAGTGGACAGGCAGGCAAACAGGGTTTCGGCCATTCAGATGGTGAGCACCCATGACATTGCCGGCAACCTCAGGGAGGCCGAGCGTTTGCTGGCCGAGGCAGCGGCATCGGGGGCCGGCATGGCGGTACTGCCGGAAAATTTTGCCGTTCTGGCGACAAAGCAGATGATCGGGTGTGGCCGTCGCGAGGCTGACCCGGATAACCTGATACGCCATTTCCTGGCCGAGCAGTCCGCCCGGCTGGGTATCTGGATTGTCGGCGGCTCACTGCCCATCGCCTCCCGGCCTGACGGCTCCACAGTCAGGGATCGTGTCAGGGCCTGTTGCCTTGTCTACAACAGCGAGGGCGAGGAAGTTGCCCGATACGACAAGATCCATTTGTTCGATGCCACTGTGGAAGACGCCCAGGGCCAGTACCGGGAATCTGATACCTTTGAGCCCGGTGAAGACGTGGTTGTGGTCGACACCCCCGCCGGCCGGCTTGGACTGGCAATCTGCTACGACCTGCGTTTTCCCGAGCTGTTCCGCAAGTTACGGGAGCAGGGCGCCGAGTGGGTGTCCCTGCCCAGTGCTTTCACCTGGAACACCGGTGATGCCCACTGGCACCCGCTGCTGCGGGCCAGGGCCATCGAGAACCAGATCTGGATGGTGGCGCCGGGGCAGGGTGGCCAGAACAGTGAGCGGCGGCGGACCTACGGCCACAGCATGATCGTCGATCCCTGGGGCCGGGTGGTGTCGGAGATTGGCGAAGGGCCGGGGGTGGTCACCGCAGATCTGGACCAGGAGCGGCTCCGCGAGATACGGGCGCGCATGCCGGTCTGGGAGCACCGGAAGCTCTAGGTAAACCGCCGGTCAGCCGCCGGCGGACTCCGCGTCGTCAATGCACTCCCGCAGGTAGCGGAACAGCTTTCGCGGCTGGCCGGTGTTTTTCTCTTTCTGTACATCCCGGCGGGCATTACGGGCCAGGTTGCGCAGATGCTGGATATCGGCGGTGGTGCAATAGTTCAGGAATTCTCCCACGGCCGAGTCGCCCTCCTCGATCATCCGGTCGCGCCAGCGCTCTGCCAGGTGATGCCGGCGGGTGTGTTCCTCGCTGCCGGCATCGAAGGCATCAATGGCACGGGTCAGGCCTTCCGTGTCATCCTCCTGGCGAATGATCTTGCCGATATACTGCAAATGCCGCCGGCGGGCTTCGTTCTGACGAATGCGACGGGATTCCTCAATGGCCGCACGCAGGGTCCCGCTGATGGGCAGGGTGTCGAGCTGATCATTACTCAGGTCCAGCATGCGCTTGCCCAGGTCCTGAAGCTGGTGCATCTCCCGTTTGAGCTGGGATTTGCTGGGGCCGGAGTATTCGGGGCGGTCGTCTTGAATATCGTTCATGAAGTGTCCGTTTTGTCGGATGACGGCTTCGCCTAATCCGACCTACATTAAATTAAGTGGCCGACCCGTAGGTCGGACTAGCCGAAGGCGTAATCCGACAGACCTGTCATCCATAAAATATCGTAGCCAGGCCAAGAAACGCCATAAATCCGACCACATCTGTCACCGTCGTCAGTATAACGCTCCCCGCCAGCGCAGGATCAATGTTCCGGGATTTCAGGAACAGTGGCAACACGGTGCCCACCAGCGCGGCGGCAATCAGGTTGATAATGAGCGCCGCGGCTATAATGGCCCCGATCATTATATCCTTGAACCACAGTGTCGCGGCGGAGGCCACCACCACTGCCCAGAGCAGACCATTCAGGGCGCCTGCCACAAATTCACGGTTCAGCAGCCAGCCCACGTTGGCGCCGCTGATCTGCCCGACGGCCATGCCGCGAATGACCAGGGTCAGGGTCTGGCTGCCGGCGATACCGCCCATGGAAGCCACGATAGGCATCAGCACGGCCAGCGCCACCACTTTCTCGATGGTGGCTTCAAAGAGGCCGATCACCGCGGAGGCGGTAAAGGCAGTAATCAGGTTGATACCCAGCCAGACAGCCCGGCGCCGGGTGGTCTTGAAAATGGGGGCAAAGGTATCCTCATCTTCATCCAGGCCAGCCATGCTCATAAGGGAGTGGTCGGCGTCCTCACGAATAACGTCAACCACGTCATCGATGGTGATGCGGCCGAGGAGCCTGCCTTCCTCGTTGACCACCGGTGCCGAAATCAGGTCGTAGCGCTCGAACAGGGTGGCCACCTTGGCGTCGGACAGGGCAACCGGTATCGGCTCGATATCCGTGTCCATCACCTCCCGTACGGTCGCCGCGGGATTCGACACCAGCATTTTGGTAATTGGCAGCATGCCGATGAATTCATCCCGCCGGCTCACCACGATCAGGCTGTCCGTCATGGGTGGCAGGTTGCGGTGACGGCGCAGGTAGCGCAGGACCACATCGATACTGATATCCGGGCGCACCGTGATGGTGTCCGTGTTCATCAGGCCGCCGGCGGTGTCCTCCGGGTAGGAGAGCACTTCTTCAACCCGCTGGCGGTCCTGTTCATCCATGGTATCCAGGACTTCCTGGATTACCGTATCCGGCAGCTGTTGCAGCAAGTCGGCAAGGTCGTCCGACTCGAAATCCTCAATGATGTCCGCGAGTTCCTGGGCATTCAGCTGGCTCAGGAAATAGCCCCGAATATCATCATTGAGGTACTGGAGGACTTCGCCTTCCAGTTGTTTGTCGACCAGGTTCCAGAGTAACGCCCGCTGACGGGGAGGCGAGGATTCCAGCAGGTGCGCGATATCGCTGGGGCTCAGGCCGCCATTGAGAATGCGGGCGACCTGTTTCAGGGCGCCACTGTCCAGCGCTTCGCTCAGGGAGCGAAGGCGTTGGCGAGCCTGGCTTTTCTCCAGAATATCGGTCATGGATCACCCACAGTCAGAAAACTCTTGTATTATAGCGGAGTTAGGTGCCACCGGTGAGAAAGAGTTATAGGTGAATGTCGTAGAAGGGCTGCCCCCGGGCCGACAGTTACTCGCCTTCGCCGAAATAATTGTTGATCAGCTCGACCAGCGCTTCAATGGCCTCGGCTTCATCAGGCCCGTCTGCTATCAGTTCTACCTCTGTACCCTGGCTGGCGGCCAGCATCATCACAGGCATGATGCTTTTCGCATCCACCTTGCGGTCGTTACGGCTGATATGCACGCTGCTCTCGAATTCCGAAGCCGTGGCAACCAATTTGGCCGCGGCCCGGGCGTGAAGGCCGAGCTTGTTGATGATGGTGATGGGGCGGCGAATCATAAAAGGTTCAGCCTTCCCGGCTCTGCAGGTGCGGCAGTTCGGTGTGACGTACCTGTACGTTGGTGTATTTCCCCGAGAAGTGCCGGCCTAGCTGTTCGCAGATATAGACCGAACGATGCTGGCCCCCGGTGCAGCCGATGGAAATGGTCATGTAGCTGCGGTTGCTGTCGGCAAAAGAGGGCAGCCAGGTTTCCAGGAAATGGGTCAGGTCGTCCACCATTTTCCGGCTCAGCGGTTCTTTCTCCAGAAAGTCGATGACCGGCTGGTCGGTTCCCACAAACTGGCGCAGGCTGGTATCCCAGTAGGGATTGGGCAGGCAGCGCACGTCGAATACGTAATCCGAGTCCAGTGGCACGCCGTGTTTGAAGCCGAAGGACTGGAAAAGCAATGCCAGTTCCTGATGACGCCTGCCGGCCACACGCTGCTTGACCATGTCCCGCAGCTCGTACATGGACAGCCCGGTGGTGTCGATATAAAGATCCGCCAGTTTCGACAGGGGCTCCAGCAGTTTTTTCTCGTTGCCGATGGCCTCGCGCAGTGAGGTCTTGTCGTCACTCAGGGGGTGCTTGCGCCGTGTGGCGTGGAACCGCTGCAGCAGGGACTGTTCATCAGCATCCAGGTAAATGATCTCGACGGTGACGCCGGTGTCCTGGAGGCTGCGGTAGATATCCTCAAAATTGCTGAGCTCACCGGAAAGATTGCGGGCGTCGATACTCACCGCCATTTTGCCCAGCCGGCCCGGTGAATTCTGGGTGGTGGCTTCCCGGGTCAGTGGAAACAGCAGCCCGATGGGCAGATTGTCAATGCAATAGAAACCCAGATCTTCCAGCACGTGCAGGGCCGTACTTTTGCCGGAACCTGACCGGCCGCTGACGATAATCAGTTTCATAGCCCTTTCACCTCGAATCCGGAGTAATTCAGCTTCCCTCGGTCGTCATCCGGCGATAGAGAGAGTCCGCGTCGGTACATTGGCGGAGCTGGTCGCAGAATGCCCTTTCGTTGAACTTTTCGGCCAGCTGGCTCAGCAGTTCAAGGTGTTCACTGGTCGCCTCTTTTGGAACAATCAGGGCAAAGACCAGGTCAACCGGCTGGTTGTCGATGGCATCGAAGGCCACGCCTTCTTCCAGGGTCAGCAATACCCCCACAACATGGTCCAGCCCTTCCAGGCGGCAGTGCGGAATGGCGATGCCCTGGCCAATGCCCGTGCTCCCCAGGCGCTCCCGGGCAACCAGATTATTGAAAATGTCGGTATCGCTGAGCGACGGATCGTGTTCATGGATCTGCTCGGCGATGGTTTCCATAACCCGCTTCTTGCTGGAAGCCGGCACCCTGCATAGGGTCAGCTCCGGCGCGAGAATGTTCTCGATAGTCAGGGATGTGTCGGTCATGAATCGACTGCAGTTCCGTAAAAAAAGGCTGCGGCACGTAATGGGCCGCAGCACGATTAACTTATACGCAGGGAGCGGGTTGTCCTAGCGGGCACCGTTTCCATGCATCCGGTCAACGTTCTTTTCCTTGTGCTTCAGGATCTGCCTGTCCAGCTTGTCCACCAGAGCGTCAATGGCGGCATACATATCGCTGTTTTCGGCCTTTGCGTGAATCTCACCACCTATCACGTGTAGCGTAGCTTCCGCCATCTGGCGAACTTTTTCCACCTCCAGGGTGACCTGGCAGTTGCTGATGTGGTCAAAATGGCGCTCGAGCTTTTCGAACTTGCCGGATACGTAATCTTTCAGCGCGGGGGTCAGTTCTACGTGATGGCCTGAAATATTGAGTTGCATAGGCTGCTCCTGTTATCGGATGTGTACTACACCAATCGCTTTCGCTCGTTGGACGGGGGAATGTGCATTGCCTCACGGTACTTGGCCACGGTTCTTCTCGCCACCTTGATACCCTGTTCTCCTAGCATGGCTGCAATTTTACTATCGCTCAATGGCTTTTTCGGTGTTTCCGCTGCGATCAGCTTTTTGATCATGGCCCGGATTGCCGTCGAGGAGCATTCTCCGCCTTCGTCCGTGCTGACGTGGCTCGAGAAGAAATACTTCAGCTCAAAAATGCCGCGCGGCGTGTGCATGTATTTCTGGGTGGTCACCCGGGAAATGGTCGATTCATGCATTTCCACCGCCTGGGCAATGTCCGACAGGATCAGCGGCTTCATGTGTTCCTCGCCATGATCCAGAAACCCCTGCTGGTGCTCGACAATGCGCGTGGCCACCTTGAGCAGGGTCTCGTTACGGCTTTGCAGGCTTTTGATAAACCACTTGGCTTCCTGCAGCTGGTCTCTGAGGTAAGTGTTATCGGCACTGCTGTCGGCGCGTTTGATAAGTGAAGCATAGCTGGCATTCACGCGAATGCGCGGTGCAATTTCCGGATTCAGCTCCACCCGCCAGCGTTCATTATGCTTGCGCACGATCACATCCGGGATCACATAGTCAGGCTCGGCCTGGTCAAGGGTGTCGCCCGGGCGCGGGTTCAGGCCGGTGATCAGGGCCAGAACATCCCGCAACTGGTCTTCCTTGAGGCGACTGCGCCGCAGCAGTTGTGCGTAATCGCGATTGCCCAGCAGGTTGATGTAGTGGGTAATCACCAGCCGTGCCTGGGCCAGCCAGGGAGTGTCCGGTGGCAACTGGTTGAGCTGGATCAGCAGGCATTCCTGCAGGTCCCGGGCAAAAACACCGGGCGGATCAAAATGCTGCAGGCGGTGCAGAACCGCTTCCACTTCATCCAGCTCCAGCGGGTCTTCATCCGACTCATCCATCATTCCGGAATGGATTTCGTCGAGGGGAGAGGTCAGATACCCGTGATTGTCCACCGCATCCATCAGCGCGTGGGCGATGGCCTGGTCGCGCTCGCTCAGGGGCGTCAGGTTCAGTTGCCACTCCAGATGATCGTGCAGCGTTTCCGTGGGGGAGTTGCGGGTTTCAAAATCGTTGTCGTTTTCGTCGTCGTTACGGGCCGACGAAGCGGGTGCGGACTGGTAAATGTCGTCCCAGGCGGTGTCCACCGGAAGATCATCGGGGATGGTGTCGGGGCTGTCGATTTCCGAGGACCAGTCGGGCCCGTTTTCAGACTCATCCCAGTCCGGGGAGGATTCCGTGGTGGTAGCCGGCTCGTCCGCCTGTGAGGCTTCCGCTGCGTCGTTGTTGTCGCTGTCTGCGGATTCCGGGTTCTGGTTATCGTCGTCTTCCGAGGTTTCCAGCATGGGATTGGATTCCAGTGCCTGCTGGATTTCCTGCTGGAGATCGAGGGTAGAGAGCTGCAGAAGCCTGATAGCCTGTTGCAGCTGGGGCGTCATGGTCAGGCTTTGACCCAGCTTTAACTGTAATGAGGCTTTCATAACCATGGCTCAGAATCCGTCACTCGGTCTCTCTCGGGCTCTTTATCGGGAGTTGGGGTTGCACAAAAACTCTTTGTATGCTGGTTACTTGCCTTGCCAAGCAAGTTCTTTGCCGAGTGTACTACAGGCGAAATTCATTGCCTAGATACACTTCCTTGACCTGCTGGTTGGCAAGGATCTCGTCCGAGCTGCCGGAAGCGATGATATGGCCTCCGCTGACTATATAGGCGTTCTCACAGATGTCGAGAGTTTCACGCACATTGTGATCGGTGATCAGTACACCAATACCTTTGTCCCGCAGGTGGCGGATAATCTGCTTGATATCACTCACCGAGATCGGGTCCACCCCGGCAAAGGGCTCATCCAGAAGAATGAATGCCGGCTCCATGGCAAGGGCCCGGGCAATTTCCACCCGTCGGCGTTCGCCGCCGGACAAGGCCATGCCGAGGCTGTCACGGATGTGGGTGATGTGGAATTCTGTCAGCAGCTCTTCCAGTTTGGCATTCCGGTCGCTGCGGTTGAGCTCGCGGCGGGTTTCCAGGATGGCCATGATGTTGTCGCGAACCGTCAGTTTGCGAAAAACAGAGGCTTCCTGGGGCAGATAACCGATGCCTTTGCGGGCACGGCCATGCATCGGCAGCGGTGTAATGTCCTGGTTGTCGATGGTGATCCGGCCGTTATCGGCAGGCACCAGCCCAACGATCATGTAGAAGCAGGTGGTCTTGCCGGCGCCATTGGGGCCCAGAAGCCCGACAATCTCGCCGCTGCGGATCTCCAGGGAAACGTCGATGACGACCTTCTTCTGCTTGTAGCTTTTTGCCAGGTTACTGGCTCTGAGAACTGCCATCGGTATCCTGTCTGTCTGATTTTTTGCGTGGCTGTATGACCATTTCGACACGGCCACTGCCTTCATCCTGATCAGCGGCTCCTTCTGCAGTGACAACGCGTTCGACACTGTCGTAGTGGATTACGTCACCGCGGAACAGGTTGCCGTCCTGCTCGATCACCGCCTCGCGCTCAAAGGTGACGCGATTTTCCGAGGCGGACCAGGTGATATTGAGGGCGCGGGCATCGGTTTCACCCTGTCCCTCTGTGGCCGGCTGTCGGTAATGGGCGGGCTGCCCCGTCGCTTCGATGCGGCTGACGCCCTCCTCATCCCGGTAGAGTACTACCTTGTCAGCGGTCAGGTTTGTCTGGCCCTGGGTCATTTCCACGGAGCCGGTGTAGGTGGCGACGCCCTTGCCGTCGTCCAGCCGTGCGCTGTCGGCATTGACCCGGATGGGGTCATCCGATTCCGGGTCAAACGCCAGCGCCGCCGGCGTCACCAGGGCCAGGCACAAGGCGGCCAGTGCCATCGGTTTCGCAGAAAGCCGGCAAGGCCTGACGCGGGGAAACAAGTTATTGGCCAGGCTCATAGCGTCCTTCCACCTGAGAGTCGAGTTCAAGAATCCGGTCATCAATCCAGGCCTTCATGCCTGTAGCCGTGGTCAGGCTGACGGCATCCTCCAGTTCCACCGGCTCGTCCGTATAGACGGTACGATCACGGTTGTTTACGGTCAGTGCCGTTGTTGTCAGTGTCAGCGGGCGCCCGCTTTCGGCTTCCCGGACGACCTTTACATCCCCGGTCAGGTGGACCAGGTCGTCGGCTTCAAGGAAGCGTCCCCTGGAGGCCTGCACCTGCCACGGAGGGCCTCCCTCGTCGCCATACAATATCGCCCGGGGCGAGTCCATAACGGTTTCATCGCTGGACTCGAACTGTTCAATCCTCGGGCTTCGGAAACGCGTGGTCAGCCGCCCGGTTTCGTCGTAGGACAGGTAATGCCCGTTAACCACAAAGCCGTCGGGCTCTGACTCGCCTCGTAATGAAGCGGCGTCTGTTGGCTCCGATGGCTCGTCACTTTGCCAGAGCAGAAAGATCAGCGCCACTATCGCGCCTGCCAGGCCCAGGGTTCGTAACCAGGGTCGATCAAGCAGGAGCAGGGCCCGCATCAGTTCTGCTCCAGGTACGGTTGCAGGCTGGCATCAAGCTGCCCGCAGGCGTTCAGCAGCAGCTCACAGGCCTCCCTGACGGCGCCGTTGCCGCCTTTGGCCCGGGTGCAGAGATCCGCGTGCTGGCGTACCAGCCAGTAGCCGTTGGGAACGGTAATCCCCAGCCCGGCATAGCGAATGGCCGGCAGGTCCGGCAGATCATCTCCCATGTAGGCGATCTGCCGTGGAGCCAGGCCGAGCTGGCCGGCCAGTTCCGCAAGAGCCACCTTTTTGTCTTCCCGGCCCTGCATAAGATGAGGGATGCCCAGGTCATTCATGCGCTTCGCCGTCAGGGGGGAGCTGCGGCCGGTAATGACTGCAACCTCGATCCCGGCTGCCATCACCTGTTTGATGCCCAGGCCGTCAAGGATATTGAAGCCTTTCACTTCGTCCCCGGCGGCACTGAAAAACAGTTTGCCGTCGGTCATGATGCCGTCGACATCCAGAGCCAGCAGGCGAATGTTGGCGGCTTTTTCCAGAATGTCTGCCGGCCACTGCGGGCGCTGATGGTCGGCCATCGGATCACTCATCAGATCGCTCATCAGATCACACCGGCCCGCAGCAGATCGTGCATGTTGATGGCGCCGGTGAGCTTGCCTTCGCGGTTGATCACCGGCAGGGCGTTGATTTTCAACTCCTCCATCATGTTAAGGGCTTCCGCTGCCAGCTGATGATCGTGAATGACGCGCCCGTTGCGGGTCATCACCTCGGCGATGGGGGTGTTGTGTATATCCACGGAGCGGTCCAGTGTCCGGCGCAGGTCGCCGTCGGTGAAGACCCCGACGAGATCCCCCGCTTCGTTGATAACCGTGGTCATGCCCAGCCCCTTGCGGGAAATCTCCAGCAGGGCGGTGCTGAGCGTCGTATCTTCCTGCACATGGGGGATGCGCTCACCAGTGTGCATGATGTCGCTGACGCGCAGGAGCAGCCTGCGGCCGAGGCTGCCACCCGGATGGGAGAGGGCAAAATCCTCGGCGCTGAAGCCCCGGGCCTCAAGCAGGGCGACCGCCAGTGCATCGCCCATGACCAGGGTCGCGGTGGTGCTGGAGGTGGGTGCCAGCCCCAGGGGGCAGGCTTCCAGGGCCACACTGACATCCAGGTTGGCCACGGCCTCCCGTGCCAGGGTGGAGTTGTGGTTGCCGGTCATGCTGATCAACGGGGCGCCCATGCGTTTGATCAGCGGCAGGATCGTCAGCACCTCACTGGTGTTGCCGCTGTTGGAAATGCCCAGTACCACGTCCTGGCTGGTAATCATTCCCAGGTCACCATGGCTGGCTTCGCCGGGGTGCACGAAAAAGGCCGGTGTGCCGGTGCTGGCCAGGGTAGCGGCGATCTTGTTGCCGATGTGGCCGGATTTGCCCATGCCGGTGACCACCACCCGGCCCTTGCAGGCCATAATGACCTCGCAGGCGCGAACGAAGTGGTCGTCTATTCTCCCGGTGAGCGCATGAATGGCCTCGCGCTCAATCTCGATGGCCCGCAGGGCGGATTCTCTGAACTTGTGGCTGATCTCGGTGTTCATCTGGCATCCGGTTCGGAAATGTTAATGCTTTTCATCGTGGCGAGAGTATATCACTTCAAGGGCTTTTGCTGTCTTCATGACAAGACCTTCAGCAAAAGTGATCATTGACATCAATTCATTTTGCGAAGGATGGATTGAGGTTGGCGGCAGGTTGGCATAATGTAGCGCACTGTTTTGACCGCTTCAGACACTTATTGAAAACAGGCCCGGCGACAGCCGGACGGCCCGTTGATGGAAACCGGTATGGACACATCCCCCTACATTGAACTCAGAGACGTGGTTTTCACCCGCGGGGATCGCCGTATCTTCGATGGTGTCAGCCTGAACATTCCCCGGGGCAAGATTACCGCCATCATGGGCCCCAGTGGCACCGGCAAGACAACCCTGCTGAGACTGATCGGCGGCCAGCTGCGGCCGGATTCCGGCACCATTACCGTGGCCGGTGAGAATGTGCCACGGCTCAAGCGCAAGGCCCTTTACCGCCTGCGGGAGAAAATGGGCATGCTGTTCCAGAGCGGCGCCCTGTTTACCGATCTCAGCGTGTTCGAGAATGTGGCTTTCCCGTTGCGTGTGCACACGTCCCTGCCGGAAGACATGATCCGGGATATTGTGCTGATGAAGCTGGAAGCGGTCGGCCTGCGTGGTGCCCGGGAGCTGATGCCCGCGGAGTTGTCCGGAGGGATGACCCGCCGGGTTGCCCTGGCCCGTGCCATCGCCCTGGACCCGGAACTGATCATGTACGATGAGCCCTTCACCGGCCAGGATCCGATCGCCATGGGGGTGCTGATCAAGCTGATCCGTGACCTCAACAGTTCCATGGGCCTGACCAGTGTGATGGTTTCCCACGATGTCCAGGAATCCCTCAGCATCTGCCACTATGCCTGCATTATCGCAGACGGCCAGGTGATCGGTGACGGCAAGCCGGAGGAACTCAAGGCGCACCCGTCGGAGCGTGTCCAGCAGTTTCTGCACGGCCATCCCGATGGCCCCGTGCCATTCCATTATCCCGCGGCCGATGCCGGGCGGGACTGGGGGATTGCCGGGAGGGCCGCTGATGGTAACGGATAAGCTGGCGGCGTTTGGCCGCCTCGGGCTCGATATTATTGCCTCGCTGGGTCGTTCGGGCCGCTTCCTGGCAGGCGTTCTGGGCGGGGTATCAAAGCCGTCCGTGGCTTTCCCCCTGCTGCTGAAGCAGCTGTATTCCATCGGTGTGCTGTCGCTGGCGATTATCGTGGTTTCAGGGCTGTTCATCGGTATGGTGCTGGGGCTGCAGGGCTATACCATCCTCAGCGATTACGGCTCGGAAGCGGCCATTGGCCAGATGATTGCGCTGACACTTGTGCGTGAACTGGGCCCCGTAGTGACGGCCCTGTTGTTTGCCGGCCGGGCCGGCTCCGCCCTGACCGCCGAAATCGGGCTGATGAAAACCACCGAACAGCTCTCCAGCATGGAAATGATGGGGGTGGACCCGCTCCGCCGCGTTATTGCACCCAGGCTCTGGGCCGGTTTCATCGCCGTTCCGGTGCTGGCCGCCGTGTTCTCGGTGGTCGGAATCTGGGGTGGCATGCTGGTGGGTGTGGAATGGCTCGGGGTTTTCGAGGGCTCATTCTGGGGCAACATGCAGTCGTCGGTGAGTTTTACCAACGATGTGCTCAATGGCGTTATCAAGAGTGTGGTGTTCGGCTTCGTCTGTACCTGGATTGCGGTCTACCAGGGATATGACTGCGTGCCTACCTCCGCGGGCATCAGCTCCGCCACCACCAAGACCGTGGTCTACTCCTCGCTGGCAGTGCTGGGACTGGATTTTGTGCTCACCGCCGTCATGTTTGGCGACTTCTGATCGCGGTATACTGAAACATCTGGACACAGGGGGCCGTCATGGCACAGAGAACAACAGAAGTCATTGTAGGGCTGTTCATGATTGCCGGTATCGCGGCGCTGATGTTTCTGGCGCTGCAGGTCAGCGGGCTGACACCCAAGGCACCGGAGAGCTCCTATACGCTTTACGCCAACTTCAACGATGCCGGGGGGCTGACGCCCCGTGCCAAGGTATCCATGGCCGGAGTGACCGTAGGTGAAATCAGGGAGATCAGCCTGGACAAGGAAACCTTCCAGGCACGGGTGGTCATTGATGTGAACAGGAGCGTGGACAATATACCCGCCGACAGCTCCGCAGTAATACGTACATCCGGCCTGCTTGGTGAACAGTACATTGATATTTCGGTGGGCGGCGATATGGAATCCCTGGCAGACGGGGACACCTTTTACTCCACCCAATCCGCCATGAATCTTGAGCGAATGATATCCAACTTTGCCTCCGGGCAGTAAAACGAAAGCAAGTGGTTTACAGGAGACAACCATGGTTCTGATAACACGCAGCCTGCTGCTCGTTACCTTGTTGATGGCGGCACTGACACTGCCGGCCCATGCCAGCCAGGAGGATGATCTGCGCCAGTACGTGGACGAGAACACACAGCGGCTGGTGGACAAGCTCCACGATGAGAAAGGCCTGTATGAAGAAGACCCGCAGGCGTTTTACAAGAGCATGGACGACGAGCTGAAAGACTTCGTGGATTTCCGCAGGATTGCCGCCAGGGTGATGGGGCGCTATGCCCGGCAGACCTCTGTGGAGCAGCGTGATGAATTTGTGGAGAAGTTCAAGCGCAGCCTGTTTGACAGTTACGCCCAGGCCCTGGTCAGTGCAGACGACTTCACCATTGAAGTGAAGGACGCCACCATCAATCCGAATAACGACAAGCGTGCGTCGGTCCGCATGGAAGTCGCCAGCGCGTCGGGCAACCGGTACCCGGTCACTTACTCCATGTATCAGACGGACGACGGTCGCTGGTTGATGGAAAACGTGATTGTTGAGGGCATTAACATCGGTCTGGCATTCCGCGATCGCTTTAGCCAGGAAATGGAGAAGAATGGCGGCGAAATCCAGTCGGTGATTGATGGCTGGGGTGACGCTGTTGAGTCCCTGAACCTGGAAGATGAAGTCGACAAATCATGACCCGGGAGCAGGCAACCCTGACCCTCGATGACAACAGGTTGACCGTCAGCGGCGAGATTGATCCGCTGACGGTGGTTGCGCTCAGAAGGCAGGGTGAGTCGCTTATTCTGGGCAGCAAGGCGGATCTGGTGGTGGATCTCAGCGCAATGACAACCGCCCACAGCGTTGTGCTTTCCCTTCTGCTTTGCTGGCAGCGCCTGGCGCAGGGCCGCAGCCAGGCTCTTCATTTTACCGGTGTCGGTGATCGGTTGGGCTCCCTGGCAGCGCTGAGCGGCCTGGATGACCAGTTGCCAGGCTTCCCGTCGCCGGCGCCCTCGCAGCCGGCTGGTGAAAACCAGCGCCAGAGCTGACCCGGACGCCATAATTGGTTACAATCTCGCCCCTGATTCAAAAACGCCCGAGGATTATTTATGGAAGCCACTGAAGTTGCCGAACTGGTAAAAGAGGCACTGCCTGACTGCGAAGTTCAGGTGCAGGTGGATGGCAATCATTACCTCGTCGTTGTAGTGGGTGATATTTTTGAAGGGTTGCCGACCATCAAGCGGCAGCAGCTGATCAACAAGGCGCTTTTCCAGCACATTCTCGACGGCACCATTCACGCCCTGCACCCGAAAGCCTTTACTCCGGCTGAATGGGCCGCGCGCCAGGGCTGATATATGCCCGCAAACAACAGGAACTAATTGTGGATAAACTTCTGATCAGGGGCCGCAAGCCTCTTGACGGCGAAATCCGGATTTCCGGCGCCAAGAACGCCGCGCTCCCGATTCTGGCAGCGACACTGCTGGCGGATGAGCCGGTTACCGTGGGCAACCTGCCGCACCTGAACGATATCACCACCATGATCGAGCTGCTTGGCCGCATGGGCGTGGAGCTGATGATCGACGAGAAAATGAGCGTTGAAGTCCACGCCAACACCATCAAGCAGTTCCACGCGCCCTATGAACTGGTAAAAACCATGCGTGCCTCAATTCTGGTACTGGGGCCCCTGGTGGCCCACTTCGGCGAGGCGGAAGTGTCATTGCCCGGTGGTTGTGCCATTGGCAGCCGGCCGGTGAACCTGCACATCCATGGTCTGGAGATGATGGGGGCCGAGGTCAAGGTCGAGAACGGCTATATCAAGGCGAAAACCAATGGCCGCCTCAAGGGCGCCCATATTTTCCTGGATACCGTTACGGTCACCGGTACCGAAAACCTGATGATGGCAGCTGCGCTGGCGGACGGGAAAACCATCCTTGAAAACGCGGCGCGGGAGCCGGAAGTGGTGGACCTGGCGGAGTGCCTGATTGCCATGGGTGCCGACATCAAGGGCCACGGTTCTGCCACCATCGAAATCAATGGTGTTGAGCGGCTGCACGGGTGCCACTACGACGTGCTGCCGGATCGTGTGGAAACCGGTACTTATCTGGTCGCCGCCGCTGCAACCCGCGGCCGGGTCAAGCTCAAGGATACCCGCGAGGACCTGCTGGAGGCCGTTCTGCTGAAACTGGAAGAGGCAGGCGCTCATATTGAGACCGGCAAGGACTGGATTTCCCTGGACATGAAAGGCAACCAGCCCAGGGCGGTCAGTTTGCGCACGGCGCCGTACCCGGCGTTCCCGACCGACATGCAGGCCCAGTTTGCGGCCATGAATGCAGTGGCTGAGGGCACGGGTACCATCGTGGAGACGGTCTTCGAAAACCGCTTCATGCACCTGCAGGAACTGATCCGGATGGGCGCGGACATCACCCTGGAAGGCAATGCGGCCATTATCAAGGGTGTCGATCACCTGACCGGAGCGCCGGTTATGGCAACAGATCTGCGGGCGTCCGCAAGCCTTGTCATCGCCGGGCTGGTGGCTGATGGCGATACCATCGTGGATCGCATCTACCATATCGACCGCGGCTACGAGTGCATCGAAGAAAAACTGCAGTTGCTGGGCGCAAGTATTCGCCGCCTGCCAGCCTGAACCCATTGAACCGGAAGGACGCATGACCGACTCCATCACCATCGCGCTGTCGAAGGGACGTATCCTCGACGAGACTCTGCCGCTGCTGAAAGAAGCGGGTATCGAGCTGGTCGACGATGTAAAGAAGTCCCGGAAGCTGGTGTTTCCCACCACGGATCCGAATGTACGTGTACTGATTCTCCGTGCAACGGATGTCCCCACCTATGTTCAGTATGGTGGCGCGGATCTGGGGGTGACTGGCAAGGATGTGCTGATGGAGCATGGTGGCGAGGGGCTTTATGAGCCGCTGGATCTGAATATTTCCCGGTGTCGGTTGATGACCGCCGGCAAGAAAGACACCCAGGCTCCGGAAGGTCGCCTGCGTGTAGCCACCAAGTTTGTGAATCTGGCGCGTCGTTACTACTCCGCCCAGGGGCGGCAGGCAGATATCATCAAGTTGTACGGTGCTATGGAGCTTGCGCCGATCCTGGGTCTTGCCGACGAGATTGTCGACATCGTGGATACGGGTAATACCCTGAAGGCGAATGGTCTTGAGGCTCGCGAGTTGATCGAGAATATTAGTTCTCGTCTTGTGGTCAATCGGGCCTCCATGAAGATGAAACATGCCGGTATTAATCCCATAATTGAGAAAATGGCAGCCGCCGTTGAAAAACGCCGGCGGGCTTCGGAGTAAGAATGGCTCAGGAAGGGCTTTCCAAAACACGCTCCTTCGGCACATCCATGTGACGCTTGGACTCCGCCATCCATGGCTCCGTACAGTTTTGGAAAGCCCTTCCCGAGCCGTTCCCGAATATTTTCCGTGTCTTCAGGTCAGTAAAACGTTTTAAACCGCGGATTAAATTCTCCGCACAGCAGGAAAGATGAAATGACTGATATCAGCATCAGACGATTGAACGCTTCCCAAAGTAATTTTGATAGCGAGCTGGCCAAACTGCTGGCCTGGGACGACAGTGTTGATCATCAGGTGAATGAGTCCGTCCGCCATATCCTGCATCAGGTGAAAACCCGCGGCGACGCAGCGGTTCTGGAATTTACCGAGAAGTTTGACCGCCTGAAGGTCGGTTCCGTTGCCGAGCTGGAGATGGGGCAGGGTCGACTGCAAGAAGCACTGGAGGCGATTCCTCAGGACCAGCGTATTGCGCTTGAGAAAGCTGCGGAGCGGGTTCGCGATTATCATGAACGCCAGAACCAGAAATCCTGGCAGTACGAGGACGACGACGGCACGGTGCTGGGGCAGAAGGTGACGCCGCTGGACCGGGCCGGGCTTTATGTGCCCGGTGGCAAGGCGGCCTATCCATCCTCCGTATTGATGAACGCCATTCCGGCAAAAGTCGCCGGGGTGGGCGAGGTGATTATGGTGGTTCCCACGCCGGACGGTGTGGTGAACGATATGGTACTGGCGTCCGCCGCGATTGCGGGTGTGGACCGGGTGTTCTGTGTGGGTGGTGCCCAGGCTGTCGGAGCTCTGGCGTATGGCACGGAGACCATTCCGGCCGTTGATAAAATAGTTGGCCCCGGCAATATTTTTGTTGCCACCGCCAAGCGCGAGGTGTTCGGTACCGTTGGCATCGACATGATCGCAGGGCCTTCGGAAATCCTGGTGATCTGCGACGGCAAGACCGATCCGGACTGGATTGCCATGGATCTGTTTTCCCAGGCTGAGCATGACGAGCAGGCCCAGTCGATTCTGATCAGCCCCGATGCCGGGTTCCTGGATGCTGTTGAAGAGAGCATAAACAGGCTGCTCCCGACCATGGAGCGAGCGGAGATTATTGCCACCTCCATGACCGATCGTGCTGCACTGATTCAAGTGGCGGATCTGTCCGAGGCTGTGAGGGTTTCCAACCGCATTGCGCCGGAGCACCTGGAGCTTTCTGTGGAAGATCCGGAGAGTCTGGTTGAAGAGATTCGTCATGCAGGTGCCATTTTCATGGGCCGGTACACGGCCGAGGCGCTGGGTGACTACTGTGCCGGGCCTAACCACGTGTTGCCGACGTCCGGCACTGCCCGTTTTTCCTCGCCGCTGGGGGTTTATGACTTCCAGAAGCGGTCCTCCATTATCGGGTTTTCCGCGGCCGGCGCGGACCGGATGGGCCGGGTGGCTTCGGTGCTGGCCCGTGGTGAGGGGCTTACGGCCCATGCCCGATCAGCGGAGTACCGGATTAAAGAGTAGGAGTAGGTCGGATTAGGCGAAGCCGTAATCCGACAGGCAGGTTTCGCCCAAAAGCGCTGGTCTGGACCTGGTTTGTACACTGGTTGGTTTGTCGGATTACGGCCCGTTGGGCCTAATCCGACCTACGTTGTCAGTGAGAGTCAGCACGCAAGTTTGTCAGGGCGGCGGGCCTACCCTCCCGGGAATGTAATTGGCCATGGATGGCCAATTCCAAGCGCACATGGATGTGCTTGTAGCGTTTCCCGGGAGGGTAGGCCCGCCGCCCGTCTCCACGGAGTAGCCATCAAGATGAGTAAATACTGGAGCCCATTGGTCAAGAAACTGACCCCCTATGTACCGGGGGAGCAGCCCAAAATGGCCAATCTGGTGAAGCTGAATACCAATGAGAACCCGTTCGGCCCCTCGCCGAAGGTGGTTGAGGCTATTACCGCTGAGCTCAATGACAACCTGCGTCTCTATCCGGACCCTGAAGGGGAGGCGCTCAAGAGCACCATTGCCGGGTACTATGGCGTCAAGAGTGACCAGGTTTTCCTCGGCAACGGATCCGACGAAGTGCTGGCGCATATATTCTATGGCCTGTTCCAGCACGGTGAGCCGGTTCTCTATCCGGATATCACCTATAGCTTCTACCCGGTGTATTGCGGCCTCTACAACATCGAAGGCAAGACCGTACCGCTGAACGACAGCTTCGAAATTGATCCGGACGACTACAAACAGCCCAACGGCGGCATCATATTCCCCAATCCCAATGCCCCCACCGGCTGTTACCTGGCCCTGGACAAGGTGGAAGCCATTGTGGCCGCCAACCCGGACCGTGTTGTAGTGGTGGATGAGGCCTACGTGGATTTCGGTGGTGAGAGCGCCATAACACTGGTGGAAAAATACCCCAACCTGCTGGTCAGCCAGACCCTCTCCAAGGCACGCTCCCTGGCCGGTCTGCGGGTCGGCTTTGCCGTGGGCGGCGCCGAACTGATCGAGGCCCTGAACCGGGTCAAGAACAGCTTCAACTCCTATCCCCTGGATCGCCTTGCCCTGGCAGGCGCCATTGCCGCATTTGAGGATGACGACTGGTTCCGCGCCACCTGCGAGGGGGTCATTGGTGAGCGGGACTGGGTCACCGCAAAGCTCGAAGCCCTGGGTTTCGAGGTTCTGCCGTCGAAGGCCAACTTCGTTTTTGCCCGTCATCCTGACCATGCCGGTGAAACCCTGGCAAAAGGACTGCGGAAACAGGGCGTGATCGTGCGCCATTTCAACAAGCCCCGGATTTCCGATTTCCTGCGTATCACCACCGGCACGGCGGATCAAAACAAACGATTGGTCGAATGCCTCCAATCACTGGTGTAAGGAGAACCCATGGCCTCGCGCAACGAGATCCTTCGCACTCTGAATGAATGGCTCGCCCCGGAGAACTTCCAGGACTATTGTCCCAACGGACTTCAGGTTGAGGGCACTGAAGACGTGGGCACCATTATCAGCGGTGTAACGGCATCAAAGGCGTTGATTGATGCGGCGATTGATGCCGGTGCCGACATGATTCTGGTGCATCACGGGTACTTCTGGAAAGGCGAGGACCAGGCCATTCGCGGCATGAAACGCGAGCGGATCAAAAGCCTGCTGGACCACGGTATCAACCTTGTGGCTTACCATCTGCCCCTGGACGATCATCCGGACTATGGTAACAATCGCCAGTTGGCGGATGTGCTGGGCATTCGGAACCCCCGGCCATTGGGTGGCCTGGTATGGCAGGGTGAGCTGCAGGCTCCCGTGTCGCCAGAGGCCTTCGCGCAGTTGATTGGTCGTTGTCTTGATCGGGCGCCACTGCGGGTGGGGGAAGGACCCTCGCAGATATCACAGGTTGGCTGGTGCACCGGTGCCGCCCAGGGTTTTATCGGCAAGGCTCTGGACGCGGGGCTCGATGCCTATATCAGTGGTGAGATTTCAGAGCCCACCACGCACACGGCCCGGGAGTGCGGCATTCACTACTACGCCGCCGGGCATCACGCCACGGAACGTTACGGGGTCCAGGCCCTGGGGCAGGCCCTTGAGAAAGTGTTCGGGGTCAGCCACAGGTTTATTGACTGCGACAACCCCGTTTAATGGCCGGAAACCTTCAGGCTTTTTGCTCTTTCTTCTCGGCCAGCCCGAAGTCCTCGGCCAGTGTGCCTTTCTCCTTCGGGTCGCTTTTGGGCGCATAGTCCCGGGGTGGTTCTGCATCTCCACTCTCTCCGGAGCCTTCCAGGCGCGCCCGTGCGTTTTCTTTTTCCAGTTCAAGCAGCCAGTCTTCGTCATTGCACAGGCGATTGGCGCCGCGGGCCATGTGCTGGTTCACATCGCGGTAGGTGTCGTTGAAACGGCGCAGCAGGTGGGCAGATTCCATAAAGTGCTCGTTAACCTGTGCCTGATAGCGGGTGTACTCGTTTCTCAGTTCTTCAATCTGCTGTTCAGCCCGGCGCTGCCGCAAGGTGGAGCCCTGACCGGAGCGGCCAACCAGTACCCCGATGACAATGCCAACAATCAATGCGGCGATAGCTGCCAGAATCAGGTTTGTCATAAGCTGTGTCGTCCTTTTGATGAGTCTGCCATGCCGGTGCGGTGGTGACGCCGGCCGGTGCTGAATGCGCCAGATCCGCTGGCTGTTATTGATATGGTTAGTGGTCCCTTTACAGAGTATAACGCCCGAAAGCGTCTGCGCCCACGAATGACGCGTGCGCCAATCGTCGTATTGCGTCGTATCTCTGGGCCCCCGTCACTGTCCCCGGCTCGCCGGGCGGTTCCGGGACATGGCGAAAAAAGCCAAAATCGGCCACAATACGCCGCCGTTATGAATGACCATACTTCGGGAAACGCTTTAATGACACCCCAAAAGTGCATCCATATGACCCCATGGGAACGATATCAGCAGGACCTGGAGCGGCCGGAATTCCAGCATGACCCGGCCCAGGAAGATGCCGTGCGCCGTTTGCAGTCACTGTACGACAAACTGGTGGCGGCGGAAAGGGAGCGGGAGAAACCGATGGTCAAGCTCCGGCTCAAACTGAAGAAGGGCCGGGAAGATCCGGTAAAGGGGCTGTTCTTCTGGGGCGGCGTTGGCCGCGGCAAGACGTACCTCATGGATACCTTTTATGAGTCCCTGCCGTTTGAGCGAAAGATGCGGGTGCATTTCCACCGCTTCATGCAGCGGGTGCACAAAGAACTGAAAAGCCTGAAAGGCGAGAAGAATCCACTGGAACTGGTTGCAAAACAGTTTGCCGACGAAACCCGGGTTATCTGTTTCGACGAGTTTTTTGTGTCGGATATCGGCGATGCCATGATCCTGGCCACCCTTATGGACGGTCTGTTCAGCCGTGGTGTCACCCTGGTATGTACATCCAATATTGTTCCGGACGGACTTTACAAGGACGGACTGCAGCGCGCTCGGTTCCTGCCTGCCATTGACCTGGTCAAGAAGCACACCGATGTGGTGAATGTGGACGGCGGTGTGGACTATCGCCTCAGAACCCTGGAACAGGCGGAACTCTACCACTACCCCCTGGATGACGATGCCGACAAGAGCCTTCAGCAAAGCTACGACAGCCTGGCGCTTGAAGCCGGCAGCCACAGCCTCGAGCTGGAGATCAATGGCCGCAAACTCACCGCCATCAGTCACGCCGATGACGTGGTGTGGTTCGACTTCAAAACCCTGTGTGACGGCCCCAGGAGCCAGAACGATTACATCGAACTGGCCCGTGAATTCCACGCCGTCATCATCAGTAACGTGCCCGTACTGGGTAAGGACAAGGACGACCAGGCCCGTCGGTTCATCAACATGGTTGACGAATTTTACGACCGCAACGTGAAGGTCATCATCTCCGCGGAAGCCGCCATCACCGATCTTTACGCCGGTGGACGGCTTGGATTCGAGTTTGAGCGTACCGAATCGCGGTTGCTGGAGATGCAGTCCCGGGAGTATCTCGAGGCGCCTCACAAAGCCTGATGGAAGTCGGATTACGCTTCGCTAATCCGACCTACGAAAACAGCCAGCGCCTGACACCAAACCTGACATCAAACCGTAGGTCGGATTAGGCGAAGCCGTAATCCGACAACCAACCAACTTCAAACCAGAGAGACCCAACCATGACCACAGACAACGTTGTAATCGTAAGCGGTGTACGCACTCCCATGGGCGGCTTCCAGGGCAGCCTGGCGGCAGTGTCCGCGCCTGAATTAGGCGCTATCAGCATTGCCGAAGCCATCCGCCGTGCCGGTCTGCAGCCCGCGGACGTACAGGAAGTTATCATGGGCAATGTACTGCCTGCCGGCCTCAAACAGGGCCCGGCCCGCCAGGCCATGCGTCAGGCAGGCCTGCCCGACAGTACCGGTGCCACCACCATCAACAAACTGTGCGGCTCAGGCATGAAAGCGGCCATGTTCGCCCACGACGTGATCAAGGCCGGCAGTAACGACATCATGGTCGCCGGCGGCATGGAGAGCATGTCCAATGCGCCCTACATTCTTCAGGGTGTCCGCAGAGGCTACCGCATGGGGCCGGGGCAGGCGCCCCAGGACCACATGTTCCTCGATGGCCTGGAAGATGCGGAAACCGGCCGCCTGATGGGTGCATTTGCCCAGGAAATGGCCGACAAGAAAGGCTACACCCGCGAGGAGATGGACGAATACGCCATCACCTCTCTGACCCGGGCCAAGACAGCCATTGAGAAGGGATTGCTCAAGGACGAGATTATTCCGGTCACCGTAAAAACCCGCAAAGGGGAAGTGGTTGTCGAGGACGATGAGCAGCCCCATAACGCCAATATCGAGAAGATCCCGAGCCTGCGGCCAGCGTTCAGCAAAGATGGCACAGTCACCGCAGCCAACGCGTCTTCCATCTCCGACGGTGCCTCGGCCCTGGTGCTGATGCGCGAGTCCGAAGCCGAAAAACGCGGCCTCAAACCGCTGGCCCGGATTGTTGCCCACAGCACCCAGTCCCAGCATCCGTCGGAATTCACCTGCGCCCCGGTCGGCGCCATCGAAAAGCTGTTTGGTAAAACCGGCTGGACCAAAGACGACGTGGACCTGTTCGAAATCAACGAAGCCTTCGCCATGGTCGCCATGATGCCCATCCGCGAACTGGGCCTGGACCCGGAAAAGGTCAACATCCACGGCGGCGCCTGTGCCCAGGGCCACCCGGTCGGCTCCACCGGTTCCCGCCTGCTGGTGACGCTGATGCATTCCCTGAAACATTACGGCAAGAAAAAGGGTGTGGCGGCACTTTGCATTGGTGGTGGTGAAGCAACCGCCATGGCGATCGAAATGCTCTGATTCACGTCGGCAATAGCAGGTTCCCGGAGTCCAACCTGGGTCTCTGTTATAGGCAACTCTCAGGTTTCGCGGCGAGTGCGGGGCACCTTTTCGGGAATGTCTTCGGCCAGGGATGGCCGAAGTCAAGCGCACATGGATGTGCTTGTAGCGTTTCCCGAAAAGGTGCCCCGCACTCGTCGTTTCGCCGAAGCTCAATCCGATAGCGCGCAGGCTGGTTGCAACCAGAAATGTTGACTATAGTGATTCTGTGCGAGGGAAGCCTGCCGTGGAGAGGGGTGTAATCGTAAAATCATACTTTTGACTGATCAAAGCGTCCGATGGCGTTAGCTATAGTGCGAACATCACGAGCACTGTGCATGAAGCCTCCAAACATCGTGAATACCAATAATCAGAGCAGCGACTCAGAACAACAATGGAGTAGCCTTCCAATGACAAGAAAAACATACCAATGGCAGCAGTGGACCAAATTGCCGCTGGCCGTCGCAGTTGCAGCCGGAATGTCCGGCCAGGCGGCTGCCTATTCGTTTTATGTGGGGGATGTGGAAGCCTCTTTTGACACCACGCTGTCAGCTGGCGCTACCTGGCGTACCCAGGATCGCGACAGAAGGTTGATTGCCCAGGGCAACCTTGGCCCGGAGTATGCGCCCGGTGGGTCCTTGGAAAACATTGGCGCCTCTACCAATAACTATGATGACGGCAACCTGAATTTTGAAAAAGGCGATACCGTTTCTAAAATCGTCAAAGGCAGCAGTGACCTGTTCCTGAACTACAACGTCATGGGCAACTACCTGGATCGCGTTGGTGGTTTTGTCCGTGGCCGTTACTGGTACGATTTCGAGCTCAAAGACGAGCAGCGTGCTGTGGATGACGTGGGCCAGCGTCGTGAGCTGAACGAGCAGGCAAAGGGTAATGCGTCGGGTGGTGAAATTCTTGACGCCTACGTCTTCTCCGACTGGTATTTCGGTGAAACCCCGGTCAGTCTGCGCTACGGCAAGCAGGTTCAGAGCTGGGGTGAGAGCACTTTTATCCAGGGTGGCATCAATACCATTAACCCGGTAGACGTCCAGGCCTTCCGTGCCCCTGGGTCAGAACTGAAAGACGCGCTGTTGCCCGTTGAAATGTTTTACATGTCTGCCGGCGTAACCGAAAACATTACTCTGGAAACCTTTGTGCAGGCAGACTGGGAGCCCGTACGCCCGGATGACTGTGGAACTTTCTTCTCCACTAACGACTTTACCGCTGATGGCTGTGGCCCGGTACTGCTGGCAGGTACACTGCCGGATTCGCAGGCATTTGCCCAGGGCTTCGTAGCGCCACGTCTGGCAGACAAAGAAGCGGATTCCAAGGATCAATTCGGTGTTGCACTGCGCTGGTACGTGCCTGAGCTGAATGACTCCGAACTTGGCTTCTACTACATCAAGTACAACAGCCGCCTGCCGTATGTCAGTGGTCTGGTGAGTAACCCCTCATCGCCAAGCGCTACACAACAAAGCGATCCTGATCTGCCGAACTCCCAGTTCCCCAGCTACTTCATCGAGTACCCGGAGAACATCAACCTGTATGGCATCAGCATCAACACCACGACGCGTGGTGGCTGGTCTCTGGGTGCAGAATACAGCTTCCGGGACAATGTGCCGTTGCAATGGAACGCATTTGAGCTTATCTTCGGTGGCCTGCAACAGCGTGGCCCCGACGGACAAGTTCTGAGCAGACTCGAGGCGCAGCGTCTTGAAGAGGCCAATGGTGCAAACCTGGCAGGTAAGCCAGTTGATGGTTATGACCGCTTCAATGTGTCCCAGGCCCAGTTCACGCTGATCAAGTTCTTCGACCAGGTGATGGGCGCCAGCCGTATGTCCCTGATCACTGAATTTGGTGCGACCTACGTGCACGATCTTCCTGATGAAGATGAAGCCCGCTACGGACGCTCCGGCACCTTCGGTATTGGTGAGCTGCCGCTTGACGGCGACACCTTTACAGGGGATTTCTGTGCGGCCGGTGCCAACACCAACGCCAATTACTGTAATAATGAAGGCTTTACCACCTCCTTCTCCTGGGGCTATCGTACCCGTCTGGTCTGGGATTATCCCAATGCGATTGCAGGCATCAACCTGTCACCGCAGCTGGCCTGGAGTCACGATGTTCAGGGTTACGCACCGCAACCCGGTGGTGCCTTCAACGAAGGCAACAAAGCTATTGGCCTGTCGCTGGAAGGTGAATACCAGAACCGCATAACCGGTAATATCGGTTATACAAACTTTTTCGGTGGCAAGCCGTATAACGAGTTGACCGACCGTGACTTTGTGAGTGCGAGCGTTTCCTACTCATTCTGATTCGGCCTGTATTCGTTTAACGAGGTAACATAAATGAAACTGAACAAGAAGCTACTGGCCACTGGCATACTGTCCGCATCCCTGTTTGCGGGCAGTGCCTTTGGCGCGGTTTCCGCAGAGGAAGCGGCCAAGCTGGGTGATTCGCTCACGCGGATGGGTGCGGAGAAGGCCGGTAATGGTGACGAAATTCCGGACTGGGATGGCGGCCTTACCGAGGCGCCTGCTGGCTACAACAATGATGGAATCTACGTCCATCCGTTCCCGGACGAGAAACCCCTGTTCACCATTGATCAGAGTAACGTAGACGAGTACGCGGACAACCTTTCCCCGGGCCAGATCGCCATGATCGAGCGCTACGATAATTACAAGATTCCGGTCTACAAGACGCATCGTACCGCGGCTTATCCGGACCACGTGATGGAAGATACAGTCAAGAACGCCACCAGCGTTGAACTGATCAAGGATGGTAACGGCCTGGGTAACTACCAGACAGCGACACCATTCCCCATCCCCCAGAACGGCCTCGAGGCCATCTGGAACCATATCACCCGATATCGTGGTGGTTCTGTCCAGCGTAATGTCGGCCAGGTAACCCCGCAGGAGAACGGTAACTACAGTGTGGTCAAGTTCCAGGACGAGCTGACCTGGCGCACCTACCTGAAGGATTACAAGCCGGACGAAGACGAGAACGTGCTGTTCTACTTCAAGCAGGCCATCACAGCCCCGGCTCGTCTGGCGGGTAACGTACTGCTGGTTCACGAGACAATCGACCAGGTGGAAGAGCCTCGTCGTGCCTGGGTATACAACGCCGGTCAGCGCCGTGTTCGCCGTGCCCCGCAAGTTGCCTACGACGGCCCGGGTACCGCAGCCGATGGCATGCGTACCTCAGACAACTTCGACATGTTCAACGGTGCACCTGACCGTTACAACTGGGAGTTGATCGGCAAGAAGGAAATGTACATTCCGTACAACTCCTACCAGCTGGTGGACCGTGACCTGAGCTACGACGACATCATCAAGGCAGGCCATATCAATCAGGATCTGACCCGTTACGAACTGCACCGTGTCTGGCATGTGCGCGCTACTCTGAAAGATGGCGAGCGTCACATTTACGGGCAGCGTGACTTCTACATTGATGAAGATTCCTGGCAGGCGACGGTTATCGACCATTACGACGGCCGTGGTGAACTCTGGCGTGTAGCTGAAGCGCACAGCATGCAGTTCTACGATCAGGAAGTTCCCTGGTACGCCATCGAAACCCTGTATGACCTGCTTTCCGGGCGTTACCTGGTGCTGGGTCTGACCAACGAGGAATCCAATCCGTATTCATTCGGTGTCGAGCGGGCTTCCCGTGAGTACACGCCGGCTGCCCTGCGCAGGGCAGGTACCCGGTAAACGACAGCGTTTTCCCGGAAGCTGTTCCGGGATATGAAAGCGGCGGGCTCAGGCCCGCCGTTTTTTTTGTTTTTGCAGCCTACCCCTGATTTGGTTTAACCTCTCGTTACTAATACTAAAGGCGTACCCGATGCAGGACGCCATGATAACGACAAGGCAGAGATCACATTTGCCGGAGATCGGGCCCGTGGGCCTGCAGATTCCGGGTTTTCAACGGGGCAAAGAGTGAAACCATTTGATGATGGCTGTGCGGCCAACGATGAGTTCCAGTCGGCACTGGGTGGAGCATATCGTGGCGAGTTGATCAGGGATTTACTGCGTCAACGGGTAAGGATGCCGGAGCCGGTACCCAATTACCTGAAGAGACCGGCACTCACCGAAAAACTCACATCCGTGATTGCGCCGGGCAAGGTGCTGTTTATCGAAGCACCGTCGGGGTTCGGCAAATCCCATGCACTGAGCGCCGCTTTCCGTGAAACCGGCCGCAGTCCGGAAACCCTGCGCTGGCTCAGTCTCACTGGCCAGGAGAACGACGCCAGCCGGATGATGGCGCTGCTGGATATTGCATTGGCGCCGCCCCGGGTAACGCCCCGACCATCCGGCCAGCAGAAGGCTGCCAGTTGTAGCGATGCGTTGGCACTGCTGTTGTCCGAACCTCACTGGTGCAATCCGCAAGCGGACAATGTCCTGGTGGTGGACAACATCGGGACAGTCGTTAACCCGGCAGCCATTGCCCTGTTGCAACAACTTACAGCCAACACACCCGCTGGACTCGCGCTGGTTCTGGTGTCGAGAAAACCACTGCCTTTTGAAACCCATACCTACGAACTGGAAGGCCGCTTCAATCGGATTGGCACCGAGCCCCTGGAGCTGACCCGTTCCGAAACCTTCGAATTCTTCCAGACTGCAGTCAGCCGCAACCAGCTCACCACCGTTGCCGTTGAGCACCTGTATTCGCTGACGGAAGGCTGGATAACACCGCTTGGTCTGTACCAGAGGGAGCTGGATTCCTCATCCGAGGCCCGACTGCCGATCCAGGAGACTTTCAGCGTTGAGCGGTTCCTCCGGGATGCGGTGCTGATTCATCTCACACCCGGGCAGCAGCGTTCGCTGCGGATTATGGCGGAGATGGAGATTGTGTCGGACGAACTCTTCCTGGCGCTGGCAGATGCCGGTTGTGATCATGCCTTCAGGCCATCCGCCGCCGCCGAAACCGGCATGCCGCTGCGCCCGCTTCCGGGCCGGGGCCGTTGGTTCCGCCTCAACCCGTTGCTGCATGACTGGCTGCAGACGCCGGCGCTGGATGGTTCCCGGGAACGGGCCCTCAAGGCCAGCCGCTGGTTCAGTGAGCGTAACCAGTTTCCGGAGGCCTTGCGTTATGCGCTGTTGAGCGGTGACCTGGAAGAGTCCGTCCGCATTGCCTCTGAAGGCTCGGAAGCGTTGCTTATAGGCCAGGATACCGCGTCACTGCTGCGGCTTCGGCGGTCATTGCCGCCGGGCCTGCTGGAGAGGAGTGCCCGGCTGAAAATTGTTTATGGCTGGGTTCATGCCATCGGTGGCCAGTTCAGGCAGGCAAAGATGTTAATCAGCGACCTGGATGAGGGAAACCATCCCGAACTGGTTGGCCGTATAGACGCTCTGCGGGCTTTTATTCTTCGCGGCGAAGGTAGCGTTGATGAAGCCCTGGCCGTGGCGGACCGTGCTCTCCGGGATGAAGAGCTCTCTACCCAGGGCCAGTTGGTGACTCAGTTGGTGCGTTCCAGCGCTCTTTGCGCTGCGGGCGACTTCGGGGCAGCCCGGGAAGCCAACCGCATTGCAGCAAAGCTGGCCCGGGAAGCGGGTGATGCCGGCTCGGAAATTCTTGCGGTGTATGCCCACGCAAGGATCGAGCTGGGTAAGGGCTCGCTGAAACATGCTGAGCAACTGCTGAGAACCGGCCTGGATACCGCCATGAACGAGTCGTCACGGCCGGCGCGTGTTGGCGAGACGCGGCTCCAGCTCAACCTGGTGATGGTTTTGTGGCATCAGGGCCGGGAAGCGGAAGCAGACCGCCTGCTGGTAACCTGTATCCGCCATGCGGAGCAGACCCGTGACCTTGGCCTGTTGCTGGCCATGGCGCTGAGGGTGCTGATCTGTCGCACCCAGAACCGCCTGGATGATGCCTTTGCCTGGATAGGTCGTGCCGAACGTACCATGCAGTCCTGGCAGGTGGATCAGTCGGTGTATGTTCCGGTGCTGGAAGCCTTGAAAATCAGTGGCTGGCTGTCAATGGGACAGCCGGATACAGCGGCCCAGGCCATGGAACGCCTGAATCCCTGGCGAAAAGTGAACTGCGTGCCGGAAATGTTCCCGATGATGCCGGGGATGTTGGACTGCCTTCAGGCCAGGATTGAACTGGCACGGGGCGACGACGTCAAGGCGGCGGAAACGGTGAAGCGTATCCGCCACAATAATGGTGAACCACTGCCGTTCGGGCTCGATATCCATTCCAGATTGCTGGAGAGTGTTGTCAACTGGCGCCAGAAAGGCCCCGCGGTTGGCCAGAAGCTTCTCGCCACGGCGATCAACATGGCCGGGGACGAGCATTACATCAGCCCCTTCGCCGAGCTGAAGGGGGAGTTGCAGGAACTGCTGGAAAAAACCTGGCCGCAGCTGCCGGACACGCCGTTTACCGAGTCGGTAGGGCGGTTATATGGCCTGTCGGACATGAAGGAGCAGGCGCCCCTGGCCGAGCCTATCAGTGACCGGGAGCAGGGTGTGCTGGAATTGATTGCCCAGGGCCTGTCAAACCAGGATATTGCCGACCGCCTGCACATCTCACTGCACACGGTCAAAACCCATGCCCGCCGGATCAACGCCAAACTGGAAGTGAAATCCCGCACCCAGGCCATCGTCCGCGCCCGGGAATTGGGCCTGCTTTAGGCCTCAGGCGGACTGTTTCAGCTCTTCAATGCGGGCGTCCTTTTCTGCCCAGATCTGACCGACCCAGCGCTGGAAATCCACCCGGATATCCCGGTCGTTCTGGTAGTCCATACCGAGGAAGCGGTTCGGGATTTCCCGGGTCCGGATATCGATCACGATTTTTCCCACACGACCGCACAGGTAGTCCCAGATGCCGCACCGGCCTTCCGGGTACACAATGGTGACATCCAGCATGGTGTGCAGTGACTCACCCATGGCTTCCAGTACAAAGGCAGTGCCACCGGCGCGGGGCTTGAGCAGGTTTCTGTAGGGAGAGTTCTGGCTCTTGTGCTTGACCGGCGTCAGCCTGGTGCCTTCCATGAAGTTGAAGATAGTTACCGGCGTGTAGCGGAATTTCTCACAGGCTGCCCGGGTGGTTGCCACATCCTGCCCTTTCAGTTCCGGGCGGCGGGCAATCTGCTCCTTGGTGTGCCGTTTCATGAACGGAAAATCCAGCGCCCACCAGGCGATGCCCAGGAAAGGCACCCAGATAAGCTGTTGCTTCAGGAAAAATTTGAGCAGCGGGATGCGGCTGTTCAGCGCGTGCTGGATCGCCGGGATATCGGCCCAGCTCTGGTGGTTGCAGGTGACAAAATACCAGTGCTCACGGCTCAGGCCCTCGGCGCCGCGAACGTCCCACTCGATATCATGGAGCACATCCGCCAGTACATTGTTGAAACCGATCCACAGCCAGGCAATGCGGTTGAGAACAATGGTGCATCCCTTACGGACGGAGGTTGCCGGAATCACCAGTTTGATGATGGCAAAGACCATCAGGATCGGAAAAAGCCACAGTGTGTTCAGCAGGATAAGCAGAATTGCAAGCACACCTTTGACCGGTGCAGGCAAGAAACTGAGCATGGACAGACATCTCCGGAATACAGGTCTTGGCGGTTATCTGGTGGCAGGATTATCCTTCGCTGCCGGCGGCATCATCCACGTTGTCGGGAAGCAGTGCCTCTTCCTTGCTGGCTGATGCCAGCTTCAGCAATGACTTCTGGCTGCCTTCCCGAACACTGCGGAACTTCTCGTCGTAGTAGGTCAGGTTGTTGTGGCGGATCATGCTTCTGATTTCTTTTACGTAATCCTCGCCTCGTTCCGAGTAGCCGAGCAGGCCGGCGGCCAGGCTTGAGCCACTGGCGTAATCGCCGTTGCTGTGAGCCTTGAGGCGGATGTCCCGAAGTGGCTGATAGGTAGGGTGCCGGTTCAGGTTCTGGATGTAGGAGCGAACGGAGAAGTAGGGCGAGTCGAAGGTTGCCACTTCGTGGCTGGCACCCTCGATGCGGCCCTGGGGTACCAGGCCACAGCCCTTGGAGAAACACCACTGACCAAACAGGTTGTTACCCCTGAGGGCGAAGCGGGAAGTACCCCAGGCAGATTCGTTGGCCGCCTGGGCCATGATCAGTGACGGCGGAATCACATCCAGGCGGTTCTCCAGTCGGCGGAACATATCCTGGCTTCCGGGCTCTTCGTCTACCCGCAGGCGTTCCGCCTGGCGCCTCAGCCAGGTCAGCTCTGATCTGGTGAGATTCTCCTTGTCGGCGAGGCTTTGCAGGTACTCGCGTTCGATCAGGATGCGTGAGTTGGCCAGCACGATCCGCGGATACAGAAAGGCAAAAAACGCCGCTTTCTTTTCAGTAGTATCGCTGTAATCGGAAAAATCCGGCAGATCAGTCCTGGCCCAGCGCGGCAGGGGCGGTAGCTTGGTTAGCACAATGTCGTCGGTTTCGTCCCCACCCCGGTTTGCGTTCCGGTCCAGATCAGGGTCTGGCGTATGCAGGGCTCCCCATAAGCCAAAAATAACCATAGGAAACGCCAGCAGAAGCACCCGGATACCAGAAGACATAAAACCTCTCGTTACAATCGATATGACAGTGATTATAACAGGTTATACGGCTGAGTTGCCCGGGTGGTCTGCTACTGGTCAGTCTGGCAGGCGTGTGGCTATCACCAGGCCCAGAATCTCCTCATCGCCGTCGGTATCCCGCAGTTGCAGGATGAACTGATCCCGGTCGGCCGTGAAAAAACCGTCCATGGTCAGGGTTCCGTCAGAGTTGGTGAAGGTTGCAGTCCCATCGACATTCGCACTGTAGTCGAGAGACACGTCATCCGGTACCAGGGCCTGTGGAACGGATACGGTTTCGTCGTCCACCTGGTGCACGATGTCCAGCCGCTGGCCGTCCAGGCGGGCACTGCCCGATGATTCAATGACCAGCCGGGCGTTATCAAAATGGGCCAGCCGGTTGCTGGACTGTGCCATACCAAGGGTCGCGCCCTGAAGGCGGTACTGGCCGCTGGCCGGCGGTGATGCATTGGCTTGTTCCGCGGCCACCATCAGGCCTTCACCGATGGCATTGGTATCCAGGTTGAAGCCGAGCAGGGCGCCATCGGGTGTGGAGGCGCCAATGGCAATATCCGGCGTGTCGTCTGGATCGTCGTCTGGATTGGTATCCAGGTTCAGGCGACCATTGCTGACAATACGGTTGCCTTCGTTGGGATCCCATACCCGGGAAGGCCGTTCGCTGATCTCCCAGGTGGCATCCCGTGCGCCGGGCGCGACGGTTACAGTACCGGTATCGTCCCGGCGAATCATGGTAGTGGTCATGGCCTGGGTTACAGTCGGACCGTTGATCTGCCATTCTCCGAGTCCGCTTTCCACCACCATGGGCCGGTTTTCATCGCCCATGCGGGTGGCCAGGTAAACCACGTTGTAATCCCTGCCGTCCAATGCCTGCCGCTCGAAACCCTCTTCCCGCAGCAGATTCAGTTCAAATACCGACAGGTAATGGTCTTCCAGGGTGCGTTCCCGTTTCAGTTCACCGCTTTCGGAACGCAACTCTATGGCCTTTCCGGCGGTGAAATATCCGCCGATCACCCGGTCAGGCTCGCTGCTGCCACCGCCCGCGTAGGCGTCTAGGTAGTAGGGGTTGCGGGTCCAGCCGATGATTTCCGAGCTGCCCCGGCCGGTAATACTCTGGAACAGGGCGCGCCCGGCCAGCAGTCGAATCTCGTCTTCCAGCGTGGCCGCACCGGGCGATGAAGAATGGGTATTGCGCTCCCAGTCCGTGCGCTCAAAAAACTCGTTATCGTTCCTGTGGACAAGGGTTTTGCGGTCATAGGGGATGTCGCTGGCCAGGGAGGTGACGCGGATATTGAAGGCGTCGAAGGAGGTCAGCGTCAGGCCCGGGTAAATGTAACCGGTGCCATTCTCGTCGGTGACGGTTTCCTCACGGGCAACACGCACACCCCACTGGCCAGAGCCGGCAAGCGTGGATTCCCGGAACGTCTGGCCCAGTTCCACAGCCCAGAACACCGAATGATAATCGGCGGAACTGGCTTCGATCCTGCCTGACGAGTCCTCGCCCAGCAGCGCCAGGTTCGCCATGGAAGAGACATAGCGGGCAAAGTCTCCCCGCTCTTCGAGTAAGGTCAGTGCGCCCTGTGCCCCCAGATTGCCGGGGATATCAATCTCGAAATCATGAACCTGGTCGGCGAGGGTAGACCACACATACTTGTTCAGGCACAGGGTGCTGTCGGCATCGTTCACACAGTCCATGATCCGGGAAAATTCATCGCCGGTATAGTTGCCCAGGGCATTGACCACCAGGTATTCGGAGAAAGGGTTGACCTTCACATCCCGGTCCGCGTCAGCGGCCAGGGCCCGCATGCGGATGTTGCCGTAGGTTGCTTCAATAATGACATCCGGGCCCTGGGGCAGGCCATCCTCAAAGGTGATCACCGTGCGCCCGGTCTCTTCCCTGCGGGAGCGGGTGTCCACCGACGCCAGTTCGCGGAGGGACTGGTCGGTGCGGTAGACGCTGATGGTATCCGGTTCCACAATCCTGAGGTTACGACGGGTTGCCTCGCCATCCGGGGCCACCGATTCCGGCACTTCCATGGTCACCCGCACCTGATTGCGCTCCAGGCCGGACGAATCGCTGGAATCACCGGTGGTGCCGGAGGTGAAATCGTCGTTGGCATTCTTCGCGGGCGGGAAGCTGTTTTCGCTGTCTCTTGCGTCGTCAATGGCGTCATCGCCACCACCGCAACCGGCAGTGAGAACCAGTGCAGTTGCTACTGAAAGGGCCAGAAAAGCCCGTGTGGCGGATTGCAGAATGAGGTTGTCCATGCCTGATTAACCATTCCGGGAATATGATCGGGCAGTTTACCAAGTTGGTACCGGGCAAAGAGTGAGGCAGGGCACGATTTGGGGTGTGATAACCCCGCCGGTCGGCTTACCGGCGGGGCTGGTCTTGCAATGCTCAGGGGCGGGTCAGAAGAAAATCTTCATGCCGGCCATCACACCTTCATCAAGGTTGAGGTCGCCGCGGCCATCGAAATCGGTATTCAGGTACCGGTACCCGGCAAACAGCTCGGCATTGCGGATTACGCGGTAGCTGCCCCGCAGTTCGAGACTGGTCATCTCGTCGGAGTCGCCGAAGGACAGAATGCTGGGTGCATAGTGGAGCCCGCCGGTAAACGACAGCCCCGGCACGTCGGGCACATTCACCGTGGCAAACCCGCCAAGGGCAACAGCACCACCATCCAGACGATCGTCATCCCAGCCGATGGCACGCAGACCAATGCCTGCGGTAGTAGGCAGGTTACCGAGCGCTGTGCGGCCCTGGGCGTGGAAATCCACGTTGCCGATATGGCGGCTGCCTTCGTGGTAGGTGTAACCGGTACCCACCTGAATATCAGAGTTGGTGTCGAAAAAATTTACCTGGCCCTTTACGGAGTCGTTGGTCAGGCTCAGGTCCGCATCGGCTGCGTATACAGGCGCTGCAGCAAGGGACAGAACGATAAAAGGAATACGGTACGCTTTCATTCTTCTACCTTCTCTTTGATTGATTGTATCCGGTTCGGGTGCTTACCCGCCTGATCATCGGGTTAACTGCCTGAATAGTAACGGGCAGCCCCGGGTGGCTCAACTTAAAACGGGTTAAGGGCCGGTTAATAAGGGCTTTCAGTGGGTGGGGGTGTCGTCGCCCTGGTCGAGATCGTCTGGGGAGACATTTTCAGCCGGCACCCGGTATTCCTCGTTGGCCCAGGCGCCCAGGTCGATCAGCTTACAGCGTTCAGAACAGAAAGGGCGAAAAGGATTGCTCTCGCTCCATTCCACGGACTTTTTACAGGTGGGGCATTCTACGTTCATGGTGACCTTGTATTCAGGATATTGACAGGAATTTGAAGTGACAGGAGCCTGAAGCTTTCTCAGGTGGATGCGGACGCCTTGCAGTATTGTTCCAGAACCGCTCGCAGCATTTCAATATTGACAGGCTTGGCGACGAAGGAATCCATACCGGCCTCGCGGCAGCGTTCTTCATCCTTTTCCATGGCACTGGCTGTCAAGGCCACCACCGGAACCCGGCTGCGATCATGGTCTTTCTCCCACTGGCGCAGGCGCCGCGTGGCCTCGAAGCCGTCCACCCGGGGCATGAGACAATCCATGAAAATCAGGTCAAACGGGTGCCACTGCCAGAGACTGGAAGCCGCCTCGCCATCATTGGCGGTCATCACATCGCAGCCAAGCTTCTCAAGCAGCCGCCGGGTAAGTGTGCGGTTTACCGGGTTGTCCTCCACCAGCAGAACCTTCATCCGGCTGCAGGGCAGTTCCTGGCGGCGGGTGTTGTCGCTGACGGCCTGCAGGGAAAAACGGGTGAGGAAGCGGCGTTCGTCCTTGGCGGCATCCGCAAACAGCTGGTGCAGAATAGGTGTCAGGCAGGACTCCCGCAGGGACTTACTCAAAAACGCATCCGCCCCGGCCTGGCGGAAATGCTCCGCGTCGCCCCGCTGGGGATTGGAAGACAGGATCAGCAACCGGGTGTGGCTCCACTCCGGATTGCTGCGAATCTGCCGGCACAGCAAATCACTGTCCATATCCGGTACAAAGCCGTCCAGTACAATGGCATCGAAGGGTTCATGGTTGTCAGAGGCAAGGCGCAGGGACGTCAGGGCCTCGCCGGCGGACTTCACCGCTTCAATATCCAGCTCATGGCGGGACAGCATTTCCAGGGTAATTTTCCGGGACAGCTCATAGGAGTCAACCACCAGAATACGTTTGCCACGGATCATGCTGGTATCCGGCCGGGTGCGGGTGGCACTCTCGGCTGCCACCGGCAAAGTCAGCTCCATCCAGAATGTGGAGCCCTCACCGGGCCTGCTTTCCAGGTCCAGGGAACCATTCATCAGCTTGACCAGTTGGCGGCAGATGGTCAGCCCCAGGCCGGCCCCCGGCAACTGGCGCTGGAACCGCTGGCCCAGCTGTACATAAGGTTCGTACACCAGCGGAATGTCCTCCGGGTTGATCCCCACGCCGGTATCCTCAACCGCCACCCGCAGCCGCACATTGTCGTCCCGGCGGCCCAGCACCTCGATGCTGATCAGTACGTGGCCGGAGTCGGTAAACTTGATGGCGTTGGAGGTCAGGTTCAGCAGAATCTGGCGCAGCCGCACCGGGTCGCCCCTCAGGGCCCAGGGCAGGTTCTCGTCAATCCTCAGTTCCAGCGCCAGGCCTTTCTCCCGGGCCCGCGCACCGAGCATGTGGACCAGATCGTTGAGGGTGTCCCGCAGGTCAAAGGGAATATCCTCCAGCACCAGCTTGCCGGCTTCCATGCTGGAGATGTCCAGCAGGTCATTGATAATGGATGAGAGGCTCTCGGAGGCATTCAGCAGGGTATGCACGTACTCCCGCTGCTCCTGATCCAGAGGTGTATCGGAAAGCAGGTTGGCGTAGCCCAGAACCGATTGCAGCGGAATCCGCAATTCATGGCTGACATTGGCGAGGAACTGGTTCTTGGCATGATTGGCCCGCACCGCCTCGTCCCGTTCATCCCGGGACTGAATCGATGTCTGCCGCAGTGAGCGGGTATCTTCCAGCAGCTGCAGACGCATGGTATTCAGGGCCTGCTCCAGCTCACTGAGCTCATCGCCGTGTTTGGGCGGTTTGCGGCGAAGCTTCAGTGGCTCAATCAACGCATCCAGATTCAGGCGGGCGGCATAGTCGGAAATCGCTTCCAGGTGCCGTGCCAGGGTAAACCGGACAATAAGCAGCAACCCCAGAGTGCCCAGCATCACAATTATCGACTGGAACAGCAGAGTGAGCAGCGCCCGATCCATGAGCTCGTTATACACCGTATCCACGGACGAGGTGACCGTCAGCGTACCCATGGCTTCAGGGTTATCAAAGGATTCGCGGTTAAACACCAGCGGGAAAGACTGGGTGATCACACGGCCATCGGGGTAGGTGCCGGTGCTGAACTCCTCTCCTCCGGCGGTAATGACCCTGGCATGCTGAATCACCGGAATGGCCCGCATGTCGTCCAGACTGTTGGCCACCTCGCTGTAATTCATCAGCCACAGATTGTTGCTCATCGCGCCGGACACCAGCTCTGCGGCACGTTCCTGAGTGCTGCGAAGCTCCTCCGTGCGGCGCTCCAGCTCACCGATCATCTGCACGCCTGTTGCCGCCAGAGACAGAATCAGGCTGAACAACAGCACATAAACCAGCAGCCTGGCAGCCAGTGGCCGTACACCTATTCGTTTGAATAACCGGATCGGAGGCAAGGCACGCATTCCCTGTGTCGAAAAATCAACCGATTTGCAGTTTAACAGACCGTCAGCACTTCGACACGTACCTGTGAAGCGTCATACACAAAGCGGAAACGCACATTCAGATCGTACAGGTGCGCCCCGTAGATACGCTCCTCATCCCGCCCCCGCCGGAACGAAGGCCGCGGATCATAACTCACCACATCCTCAATCAGCCCCCGCAAATCCGGATAGCGCTCAGCCGGCAGATCCGCAACCTGACGTTCCGCTTCCTCCAGAAACACCACCGGCAACCGCTCCGTCGGCGCCGAATCCGCCCACCCCAGAGACGCCTCCGGCACTGAATCGGCAAACGGCAGATACGGCTTGATATCGAGAACCGGCGTGCCATCAATCAGATCATGATCACTGATCCGCAACACCAGCCGCCCCCTGTCATCCCGCACCAGGCCCTCATTCCGAACCACCGACAGCCCCAGACTGTTAGGCCGGAACGGCGACCGACTGGCAAACACCCCGATCTTCCTGTTCCCCCCCAACCGCGGCGGCCGAACCACCGGCCGCCACTCCGCCCGCACCGCCTCATGAAACTGAAACGTCAGCCATAAATGACTCGCAGACTCCAGTCCCCGGAACGCGTCCTCCCGGTCAAACGGCGGCTGAATCACCAGATCGGCATGGGCAAACCGGGTTAACCCCGGCTGGCGGGGCACCCCGAACTTGTCGCGGAAACAGGAGCGGGTAATGGCAACCGGGGTAAGCGTTAACGCCTCAGCGGCAGGACGAGAAGGATGACGGCTCATAAGAAAATGCAGGTAACTCCGATGTAGAGCTTCGCGGGTGGGGGCCCTTGCCGGGAATGTCTTCGGCCAGGGATGGCCGAAGTCAAGCGCACATGGATGTGCTCGTAGCGTGTCCCGGCAAGGGCCCCCACCCGTGAAGCTCGGCCAGGAAAATCAATGAACTATTAAATGAACTACTAACTAATAGGGCCGCTCAATACTGCCAGAAAAAAACAACTCTATCCTCAACACCAACGAAGCCCGATCCTTGAAGCTCTCATCCCGCGGAAACTCCAGCGCCGGAATGATTTCCCCATACAGCCAGTCACTGTGCAACCGATACCGATACGTCACATCCGTAAACACCGACGTCGGCCGCCAGTTTGGCTGACTCTCAACAAGAACACCAAGCCTGGGATTCAGCGTAGAGCGATTATTCAGCCGTTTGTAAAAATTCGCTGTCTGCGACAGCTCAAACTTCCGCTCATCATGAACCCACTCCACCTCCGACGAAACCAGCGTAGTCCAACCATTGCCAAGATCCCGCCCTGCACCAAACCAAGACCGCGTACCCCAGCCATCCTGATGGAAATAATAAGCCCGCTGCTCTACTGCCAGTCTCCAGTCCTCGCCCGGTTGCCAGCTCTTCTCTGCCTTGATCCGCCAGAACGCATCCGCCGGCAAACGCAGCCGGACACCCACATCGTTGCTCAGGTTGATGGCATCTCCGACAGTGGAAAGAAAACGAAACGCACCGGTGGCTTCGGTGTCACTGCGCTCATCCTCGGTAAGCTGCCGGCTTCGCCGCCGCTCCGACAGTGGAATAAGCTCGTCGCTTTCACTCTCGATAACCAGTTTCAGCTTTTCCTCCACGGTGGGTACTTCCAGCCGGAACCGCGCCTCCGGCTCAAACTGCGCCGGGTCACCGTATTCTGACTCCGTGGCAAACCCCAGCCGCAGATAACTCTCGTTATCCGGCATGGCCTGGTTGCTGCCCGACAGCGTGCGGTCTGCCCATTCGCCCAGCGCCTGAATCCGGTCACCCTGGGTGCGCTCCTGGGTCAGAACCCAGTTACTGAACTGAAGCCAATAGGAGTCCCTGGGCTTGGCCCAGAATTCCTCCGGGGCGAAGGTAAAAAACGAGGGAGGCAGGTTTTCAGGTGCCAGTACATCTTGCAATGCAGGTTCTGCAACGCTGAACAGTGGTTCCTGTGCCGTGGAGATACCGGGTATTGCTGCGAGCAGGGCAGTACAAACACGGGAAAGAGTGCCGGAGAAACGAACCTTAACGGCCAAACGCCACCATAAACTGTTTGTGTAACGCCTCAACGCGATGTTCAACCTCTGAAAGGGGCCGGTTGTTGTCCACTACCTCATCGGCCTTCCGCAGCCGCTGCTCACGGGGAATCTGGGCATCAATGATTCGCTGGACCTGGTCCCGGGCATTATCGTCCCTGGCCATGGTACGTTCAATCTGAATATCCACGGGAACGTCCACCACAACAACTTTATCCACCAGCTCGTGCTGGTCCGTCTCCAGCAGTAACGGCGACACCAGCATGACGTAGGGCAGGGGGTAACTAGCCGGATGCAGCTGCCGCACCAGCTCCTCGCGAATCACCGGGTGCAGCAACCCTTCAAGCCAGGCGCGCTCTTCCGGCGACTCGAACACAAGCTGCCGCAACGCTGCCCGGTCCAAGCCGCCATCCGGCAGCAGGATGTCCTGCCCGAAATGCTCAGCAATATCCTTCAGCGCCGGCGTACCAGGCTCAACCACCTCACGGGCAACATCATCCGCGTCCACCCAGTGTACGCCCAAAGCCCCAAACATCCGCGCCACAGTGGATTTTCCTGAACCAATACCGCCAGTGAGCCCAACGACAGCCATTAAACCTCCAGAAGGAACCATATTGTCGGATTACGCTTCGCTAATCCGACCTACGTGAGGCGGGCAAAGTTTAAATCCGTAGGTCGGATTAGGCCCGAAGGACCGTAATCCGACAAACCCAAGCCCAACTCAAACCCCAAGATACGAATACCACGCGGCCAAAATCTCCCCCCCAAACCAAAGACAAAGCACCCCAGCCGCCGCCAGATACGGCCCGAACGGAATCGGCACCTCACGCCCATGCTTGCGGAACACCATCAGACTGATCCCCACAACGGCACCCACCACCGACGACAACAGAATCACCGCCGGTAACAACTGCCATCCGAGCCAGGCCCCAAGCGCTGCGAGAAGCTTGAAATCCCCATGCCCCATGCCTTCCTTGCCCGTGACCAGTTTGAACAGCCAGTACACCGACCACAACGACAGATAACCCGCCACAGCCCCCCAGAAGGCGCTGGTGAAGTCCGTCAGCACACCAAAGTAATTCAGAATCAGCCCCAGCCACATCAACGGCAGGGTGATGCTGTCCGGCAACAACTGGGTATCAAAATCAATGACCGTCAGCGCAATCAGCGCCCAGACCAGCAACAACGCCCACAACGCCGATTCAGTTGGCCCCAGGACATATACCGTTACTACCGAAAACAGCGCTGTAACCGCTTCAATAACCGGATATCGCGGTGAAATGCCGGATTTGCAGGAGGAACACTTGCCGCCCAGCACCAGATAACTGATCACCGGAATGTTCTCCCAGGCACGAATCCTGTGGCCACAGGAAGGGCAGGTGGAGGCAGGCTTCGAAAGCGTAACTGGCTGCTCTTCCTTGCGCTGCCCCTCCGGCAGCTCCAGGAACTCCTCACACTGGCAGCGCCAGTCCTGCTGCATCATTTTGGGCAGACGCAGGATGACCACGTTCAGGAAGCTGCCGATGCAGAGGGAGAAGAGAGTTACAGCGGTGTAGAGGAGCCAGGGGGTGTCGAGGAGTGGGGCTAGGTTTGGCATTGCTTGTCCGGGTTGGGGAGCGTTTGGGCGAGTATCGAATTGTAATAATGTAGGTCGGATTAGGCCCTGAAAGGGCCGTAATCCGACGTATTTGGATAGCTATTAACCAACAACTTGGCCCATCTGGAAGATCGGCAGGTACATGGCAATGATCAGGCCACCAACCAGGACACCAAGAACCGCCATAATCATCGGCTCCATCAGGGCGGTGAGGTTGTCGACCATGTCGTCAACCACCGCTTCGTAATGCTCAGCTACCTTCGCAAGCATCTCGTCCAGGTTACCGGATTCTTCACCGATAGCAGTAAGCTGTACAGCCATAATGGGAAAGACATCTTGTTGTCGCATTGAAGCCTGTAGCTGAGTACCGCTTGATACATCATTCTTGATGCGTTGAATGGCATCCCGATACACGGCATTGCCCGTGGCGCCAGCCACGGAATCAAGTGCATCTACGAGGGGTACGCCTGCGGCAAAGGTGGTTGAGAGCACTCGCCCGAATTTTGCAACAGCTGATTTATCCAGGATCTCACCGACAACGGGTAGCTTCAGTACGAGCTTGTCAACAAGGTCAGAAAATTTTTGTGATCGTCGAACGGCCTCTTTAAAGAGGAAGATCGTGCCCACGATGGCGAGTAATACAACAAACCACCAGGTTTGCATCCATTCGGAAAGCCTGACAACCATTTGGGTAAAGACAGGCAGTTCAGCGCCAAATCCCTGGAAGAGGCTCTCGAACTGCGGCACTACCTTAACCAACAAGATTGCAGTAACAACGATGGCAACGACAATAACCGCTATCGGGTATGTCATTGCTTTCTTAACTTTTTTCTTGAGCAGCTCTGTTTTTTCAAGGTAGGTGGCAATCCGATCGAGCATCTGTTCAAGTGCGCCTGCTTTTTCGCCAGAGTCAACCAGGTTGCAATACAAGTCGTCGAAATATTTTGGGTGTTTTCTTAGTGCCCCGGCAAAACTCGTACCGGAAGAAATATCATTCCGGATATTCATAACCAGTTGCTGGAGACCTTTGTTCTCCAAACCATCGGCAACAATGTCGAAGCTCTGCACCAGTGGCACACCGGCTTTCATCATGGTAGCCAGTTGTCGCGTCAGCATGGCAATATCAAAAGGCGTAATTTTTTTGCTGCCACCAAACAAAGGCTTGGGTTTTTTCTTGACCTTGTTTGGAATAATGCCCTGTTTGCGAAGCTGTGCTTTCACCAGTGCAAGATTGGCGCCGGTCAGCTCCCCCTGGGATTTGTTCCCTTTTCGGTCCTTACCTTCCCAAACATACGATTCCAGCTTCTGCGCTTTTTCTGCCATGCTAAATTAATCCTTCGTCACGCGATTGGCTTCCTCAAGGCTAGTCACACCCTCAACCACTTTTTTGAGGGCAGACTGCCGTAAGTTCGGGAAGCCTTCGGCCTGTGCCTGCTTTGCAATTTTAATGGAACTGGCCTCTTCCATAATCATGTTCGCCAGCTCGTCTGTAATCTTGACCACCTCGTAAATACCAACGCGGCCTTTATATCCATTAGTGCATTTATCACAGCCCTTTGGGCGGTACAACGTGAACCCTGTATCAATTTGTTCCTGTGTGAACCCTTCCTCTAAAAGGATCTCCTTGGGAACAGTTGCAGGCTGTTTGCAGGATTTACAAAGCCGGCGCCCCAGACGCTGGGCAATGATCAGGCTTACCGACGTTGCAATGTTGAAAGCGGGAACCCCCATGTTCATCATTCGCGTCAGAGTTTCCGCTGCACTATTGGTGTGTAGCGTGGACAGAACCAGGTGGCCGGTCTGGGCGGCCTTGATGGCAATGTTGGCGGTTTCCAGATCCCGGATCTCGCCAACCATGATAATGTCCGGGTCCTGTCGCAGAAAGGCGCGGAGTGCTTCTGCAAAACCCAAGCCCACCTTGGTGTTTACGTTAACCTGGTTGACGCCTTCCAGATTTATCTCTGCCGGGTCTTCGGCAGTCGAGATGTTCAATTCCGGCGTGTTCAGGATGTTGAGGCCGGTATAGAGCGATACCGTTTTGCCAGAGCCAGTTGGCCCGGTGACCAGAATCATACCCTGGGGCTGTTTGAGGGCATCCATGTATAATTTCTTCTGGTCATCCTCATAGCCAAGCGCATCGATCCCCATCTGGGCCTGGCTCGGGTCCAGAATACGCAAAACGATTTTTTCACCCCAAAGAGTCGGCAGCGTGTTCACCCGGAAGTCGATAGCCTTGGTTTTGGACAGCTTCATTTTGATACGGCCATCCTGGGGCACCCGGCGCTCTGATATGTCCAGTTGTGCCATGATCTTGATGCGGGCAGAAATCTTCGGGGCGAGCTTAATGGACGGGCGGGACATCTCTTTGAGAATGCCATCTGTGCGATAACGAACCCGGTAATTCTTTTCATAGGGTTCGAAGTGAATATCCGAGGCGCCACCTCGGATGGCGTCCAGCAGCATCTTGTTCACGTATTTGACGATAGGTGCATCATCGACATCACTGACAGCAACGGCATTCTCGTCTTCCTGGTCGCCACCCTCGGTTTCAACACCTTCCAGGTCAGCATCGTCCAGGTCACCCATTGAGGTGTCCTGGGATTCCAGATACTTATCGATTGCTTCCCGGAGTTTGGCGTCATCCACCAGAATGGCATCAGTACTCAGGCCGGTATTGAACTTGATTTCATCCAGTGCCTGGATGTTTGTGGGGTCTGATACCGCAATGAACAGCCGATTGCCACGCTTGTAGAGAGGTAGGGCGCTATGTTTACGAATCAGTTTTTCATCGACCACTTTCTCCGGCATCATTTCCGGCAGGAATGCGCTGAGGTCCAGAACGGACACGCCAAATTCCATCGCGGCAGAAAACGCTAGCCCACTACTGTTAGCCAGATCGTTCTGTACAAGATAGGTGATTAGCGGAATGCGATTGTGGGATGCCTGCAGGAAAGCGTCTTTCGCGGTGGCTTCATCAAGAAGGCCATCATCTACGAAGCGTCTCGCCAAGCCTGTAAGAGTTACGTTGCTTTTATTGGTAGACATAAAGTGTGTAAAAAAACTGAGCCTAAGTTACTGAAACGGATGTTTTGTCGGATGCACTGAGTTTAGATGGCTGGCAGGGGTTTGGAAAGGTGTGTGGGCAAGAAGTGGGCATATGAGTCACACACACTTACGCGCCCAGTGTTGTGTCAAGCCTCTTGCGCGCGGCCACAATGACAAAATTTGTCACCGAGTGACGTCGCTGGGCAGTTTAAAGCGGTGGGCCGACCTGAGGGACTAATCGTGCCTGATTTTTTATGTGATTGAATGTACTGTTTTTTTGTCGAATTTTCTGTAAACGGCAATGTTGGCACACCTGATGCTATCGTTATTGCAGGCTCAAGAAAAAGGCCGCGGGGCGCAGCTCCTCCGGGTCCGGGCTGAAACAGGTTGTTCAACGACACAATGAGGTTAACTATGAAAAATATTCAAATGAATCACGCTCAAAAGGGTTTTACCCTGATCGAGCTTATGATCGTTGTGGCGATCATTGGTATCTTGGCTGCAATTGCTATTCCGCAATATCAGGACTACACGGCCCGGACTCAGGTAAATCGCGCATACAGTGAACTCAACAATTACCGCACGGCAATCGAAGAGCGTTTGACGCGCGGGGAAGGCACCGATATGACAGACGATTCAGAAGATGGGGATCTGGATGCTATCGGATTTACTGCTTCTAACCTTTCCACTGCGTCAGGTGATATTGATGCTGATGGCACGGGAACTATCACGGCTACACTGGATGGTAACTCAGGTGCCTCTGTTCGTGGCGCTACGATCAATCTCGAACGTACCGATGATGGTGCGTGGGAGTGTACGATTGATGATGAGCCAGACGCATTTAAAGAATCATATATTCCGACTGGTTGCTCGAATACTTAAAATGAGTTGAAGAAGTCGACGAAGAACAACGCCCCATAGTTCGGGCGTTGTTCTTCGTTTCTTGTTAGTTCTCTGTATGTTTTGTTGTCATCGTTGTTTAAAGTGCGGCGACTATAAGGAATTTGTTTAGGTATTAAGAATAGGTAGCGATCGTTTAGTGGGAGACCGCCAAATTATTGTAAGTTTTGCTCAATGGATAAGAAGGAGATAAATTTGAGGGCATCTCTCACCCTGAGTTATTGCCTGATATCGTTGCTTTTCTGCTCAGTTCTTTTCGCGGATTTTATCCCCTCTACTCTTTTCGGCTCCTACGCAGACCAGCGTGTTTTGCTTGTGTTAAGCTTGAGCCTGCTCGCAGTAATTGGGCTGACTTGGTCAGTGCACAACAATGCACTCACAGTCTCAGTCAAAGCTCTTTGGCCATTTCTTTTTTTTTCGTTTAGTTTATTGATTGCCGCTTTCCAAAACCGCTCGGGGCCTTACAGTTTGGTTGAGCCGGTTTTTTTTATCCTCTATTTTGTTGCCTTTGGGCTTATTGGTGATGCCATAGGCAGATTTGACTGCGCGCGAAAATACGCACTAGCAGTTGTAACAGTAGCTATTGTAGCCTGTTTTTTTTATGCGGCGATGTCGGTTACTGTTTATCTATTTGCAATCACTGATGATTCCTCACGTTTGGATCAGCTTATTCCTTGGGGTTTCTTCAGCATTCGATATTGGAGCCACATCGCGACTTGGCTAGTGCCGTTATTTCCACTAGCTCTTCTTTGCATTCCATGGAATAGTAATCGCACTTGGCGGTGGGGGGTCGCTTCTACAGCGGCCATTTGGTGGTGGATTATTTTCCTATCCTCATCGCGAGGATCCATGTTTGGCCTTGTTTTCTGTTTTTTATTGATATGGGGGGTTTTTGGGAAATCTTCTTTTCCTTGGATGAAGTTGTTTGCAAGGTTTGCAATCTACGGGTTGTTAGTTTGGTTTCTTCTTTCAGTTTTGATACCAAGCTTTGTATTCGATGAGATCCACGTCCGAGGTATTAAAACCAACAGTTCGGGGCGATTGTCATTGTGGCATGAAGCCTGGATCATGAGTCTGGAAAAATTCCCTTTTGGTATGGGGCCGCAGTCTTGGCTAACCCACGATATCCTGACGGAAACATATCGATCGTCCTCTAGGTTTGGTCACCCTCACAACATGTATTTGATGTGGGCTGCGGAGTATGGGTGGATAGCAATAGGTGGTCTTTTAATTCTAGTAGGGGTTGCACTACGGAGATTATGGCACAAGATCAAGGGCCTCCGAAACGGAGATCACCATAATGGTTTCTTGTTGGTCGGCTTTACCGCTTCGGTAACGGCTGCTCTCGTTCATGCCGGTGCGTCTGCCGTTTTTATGGCACCTGGGTCAATGCTGGTTGGGCTACCTGTGCTTTGTGTTTTCTGGGCGCTTATCAGTCCATACCAATCGACGGTACCTGTATCCTCGGCCAGACAAAAATTCGTAACGTCTACCTTTGCCGGGTATGCCATCGTAATAGTGTTCGCTGCGGCATGCATGCTTTGGTTTCAGGACGTACTAGATTATCGGCAAGCGATGGCTGATGATATTCCATATTATCAGGAGGAGGTTCGACAAGGTAAGCTCCCGCGTTTTTGGTTGCATGGAAATTTCCCCCGGCACCAGAGCCAAATGTCTCCGGAATCATAAACTATTCTTTTTCTGCTGGCCCGTTTTTTGCTCATCATATTTACATAAACATTTCTTACAGGGCATGCTGGAATTCCCATGAAAAATCTTTCCGCTGGCTTCACATTAATAGAACTCATGGTCGTTGTTGCTATTATCGGCATTGTGACCGCTATCGCGATACCCTCGTATCAGAACTATGTACTGAATTCACAGGTAAAACGAGCAGTTGGTGAACTGTCAGCTTATAAATCGGCCTTTGAATCGCAGGTATCAAACTCCGATCCCGTATCCAATGATGAGCTGGGGTACACCCCCTCCCATATAACCACCGGCAACCTTGCTGCGGATGTAGGTGTTTTAGATGCTGACGGTTCCGGTCACCTCCAAGTGACCATGGGCGGCAATGCCCACCCTAATTTGGCAGGTGTAATCATAAGATTGGAACGTTCGGTTAATGGTACCTGGCAATGCGTGATCGATCCGACGGCTGCTTCGCGTTGGAATGATTCGTTCAGGCCCGGATCCTGTGAGGTGATTTGATGAGGTGGAGGCTCAAACCTCCACCTCCTCAAACAACTCCGCCACCTCAACATCCCACCCAAACCGATCTCTCACACGTTTCCGCATCACATCACTGGCCACAATCTCACCATGCGTAATATACACCTTCTCCGGCTTTAGAGTCCCTGCCTCAAGCCACTGCAGAATCTCCTCATAGTCCCCATGGGCCGACAGTGAATCCAGGTTGTGTACCTCTGCCTTGACGGGCCAGTACTCCCCATGGATCTTCACGGATTCAGCCCCGTTCACCAGTGCATCCCCGCGCGTTCCCGGCGCCTGGAAGCCGGCAAACACAACACTGTTTCGCGGGTTGGGTAGCAGTGTTTTCAGGTGGTGCAGCACCCGCCCGCCGCTGGCCATGCCGCTGGCGGAGATGATCACGCAGGGGTAGCGCACGCTGTTGAGTTCGATGGATTCGTCCACGGTGCGGACGAACTCGGTGTTCTCGTCGATCATATCGCACTGGGCGCCGGTCAGCCGGTGTTCCTTGTGATGGCGGGAAAAGATCTCGGTGGCCTTTATGGCCATGGGGCTGTTCAGGTACACCGGCATCTTGGGTATCCGGCCTTCACCCATGATCTTGTGAATCAGGTACAACAGCATCTGTGCCCGGCCAACGGCAAACGAGGGCATCAGCACAATCCCTCCGCGCCCGGCGGTTTTGGTGATGATCTCGGCCAGCACGGCCTCCGGGTCTGACTCTGCATGCAGCCGGTCGCCATAGGTGGATTCGCACACCAGTACATCCGCTTTGTCGATAGGTTCCGGTGGCCGCATGATAACGTCGTCCTGCCGGCCCACGTCACCGCTGAATACCACGGTACGGTCACTGCTCCGATGGTGCACATGCACGCAGGAAGACCCCAGGATATGCCCGGCCGGAGTGAAGGTGACCTCCATGCCTTTCACCGGTTCGAATTTTTCGTGGTAGTGCAGGGATTCGAAGTGCTTCAGGGCTTCGTGTGCGTCTTTTACGGTAAAGAGCGGCTCTGGCCTGTCGTGCTTTGAAAAGCCCTTTCTGAAGGCGTATTTTGCGTCTTCTTCCTGCAGGTAGCCGGCATCCGGCAGCAGCACCTTGCACAGCTCATGGGTTGCCTTGGTGCAATAGATTTTTCCATTGAAGCCATTCTTGACCAGTGCAGGCAGGTAGCCGGTATGGTCGATGTGGGCATGGGTCAGAACCACCGCATTGATGGAGGAAGGCTCCACCGGAAACCGCGCCCAGTTGCGCTTGCGCAGGTTCTTCACGCCCTGGTACATACCGCAGTCCACCAGCAGCCGGTGCTTCTCGTCAGACAGCAGATAACGTGAACCGGTCACCGTGCCCGCACCGCCAAGGAATTTCAGCTTCATGGAATCAACCCTGTAATAATATTGAAGTGTTACCTTACTACCGCTGATCATAGCTGAAAAGAATGGTTGGGGTCAGACCCCAAGACATTTTGCCTGGCCAAATGCACTGGGGTCTGACCCCATGGCGAAAGATGACACGGCTTTTCGCATTCGCTACTATTTGCGGCTGCATTGGCCATCTAAGGATAGATAAAGGCAGCCATGAAGGATCATGTCGCTCAGGGGCTGGAAGCTCCAGCTTGCGCCTCGTTTGTTGTCGATCGGGAACCTCCCAAAACGGATGCTCCCTGGTATCTGATTGATCTGGCGAAATGCCCGGACGCCCTTCGCAGGCTGTTCGAGGCTGAGCCTGTTCCCCGCTATGAGTTGCCTTACCTCCACTCTGGTCATCGTGAGCAGGCCTATCATGGGCCGCTGTTGATCGAGCCATCCATGGATGACGGCCATCGCTGGCTCCGTCGGTGGTTACTCGAGGGCAAAGCGTTGGCGCTGTATGGTCAGGCCTGCTTAATGGAGGAGGTTCGGGATCATTTCGCCAGCCTGAACTGGATACATACGCCGGATGGTGAAGGTTTTCTGCGTTATGCGGACCCGGTGACATTCGCCAGTTTCGGCGACTCGCTCTCCAGGCAACAGTGCCAGCGGCTCCTTGGCCCCTTGTCGGCTATCCATGGGTTTTATGCCGAAAGTCACTGGGCTTTGATCAAAGGCTATCCGGAAGAAGGGGCAACCCTGCCCAATGAGCCGGCCCATGCGCCCTTCGAGCTGACTCGCGAGAATCTGGCCGCTATTACCGTTCTCCGTCAAAAGCTGCTGGCGGCCGCACTGGCCGAAACCCATGGCTTGCACCAAGAGGTTGTCGCAGGCTGGTTTGAGCAACTGGCGCAGTTGGGAGCACCGAGTGAGCAGGGGCTGGTTGAAGGGGCGGAGCTGTTGATCCAGGCTCCCCGCACTGGCCTGCTGAATGACGATGAGCTGGCCTCACTGCGCCGCCAGGATGGCTCATGGGCCGATACGCTGGAAGCCCTGGTTAAACTGCAATCGTTACAGGAAGGACCCTGAATGACAGCAAAAGCAATTCTCCCGTTCAAACCCGATTCCTCACCCCTCGGAACCCACGGCGCGCCCGTGTGCAGGCAGGAATTGGCAGGTGTACTGTTGAGGCGTTCAGACAACCTCGGAAGGCCCTTGCCCTTCCGCGATGCCGGCAAAATCATGGACGCTGCCGGCCAGACGAAAACTGCTGAACTCATTGATGGGGAGGGGGCAGGGCGGGAGAGTCATCTGGCCCGTTTTGAGCGGGTAACCACGGGAGAGGCGCGCTGGCACTGGCCAGATGATCCTGCGGGCGAACATCTGATTGGCCTTGATACTATCAGCCAGCAATTCAGGTGTGCTCCGGTGGAGGCCTTGAGCAAGGGTATAGAACTGGATGTGATCCCCAGCGAACGCAGAGCGACAGCAGTTCATCTGCCGCCACCGGTTATCATCAATCTGCGTGAAGAATCGTCACCCGAAGCTGACCTGCTGACCGACGACCAACTGAGCTACTTTCAAGCCAACGGCAACAACGCTCTTGTATTTGTGCACGGCTATAATGTGCCCCATGGCAGGTGGGGGCGGTTTCTGGAAAGCGTAGAACGCAGTGGGGAGTACCATGGCAATTCCCGTTCCTTTCGCCGAACGCTGAACTGGCTACCGGTAGATGCCACAGTCTGGCAGAACCCGGAAGCGTTCGCCGACGAGGCTGCCCCTGCTGTCAATGAAGACGACCTGAACGGCACAGGCCTTCACAACTGGGCGGTGAACATGGAGTATCACCTTAATCGCGCGGCAGGCTTTGATGGTGAGGACTGGACGCCCTACAGCCGGATCATCAACATCTCCTGGCCTGGGGATACCGGCGCTACTGATTTCATGCAGGCGGAACTCAACGCCATGGCGGCAGGGCGTCGGCTGGTGCCGTTGTTGCAGCAACTCCGGGCCGCGGGCATCAAGATCAACCTGATAACCCATTCACTGGGCGCCCGGGTGGCACTGACGGCGCTCAACATGCTGGGAACGCTGGGGCAGGGCGGGGTGGACCACCTGTTCCTCTGGCAACCGGCAGTGGCGGATAACGCGCTAACCAACAACGCCAGCCGTGATGTGCACCCGCTGGGCCTCGGCGTTTTTCCGGCGGCCCACCAGGCAGCGCGTCGTATTGTGGTGCTGCACACCCTGGGTGACGGCATACTCGGCCCGGGTAACCCGGAAGACCAGCCCTGGTGGCGCAAAGCAATGCGGCGTGTCTCGCCGATCGGGGTGGCAGCTGCGGAACTCGCCGGCTCTGAGGACCCCATGGACGACCTGCTGGGATACCTGCACGGTGCCTACGAGAAAAAATGGTGGACCTTTCCCAGCTTCCTGGACAACGGCTTCGGCCCTGCAATCGAAAAACTCTACAGTGACTACCTGCCGTTGAGTTTTGATAATAGCCTGGTCGCACACCCGCAACGCTCAGCGTACTCAACACAAAGCCTGAAACAAAAAATATCTGACAACTGGGCCAGCCTGGAGCAGGACATCCTGGATGAAGCGGCGGCCCTCTGGCAGCCCTGTGTTGACTGCCTGAGAAACGGTCAAAGGCCACCACGATATACCCTGCTGGCGCCACTGAATCACCGCGCCAGCATCAGTGTGGATCTGGCCCGGGATTATGTGCGGCATCTCAGGAAACTGGCTATGAATCGGTGGGTGCCGGAGAAGCCGCCGAGGCCGGCGTTGGGTTATTTGGGGTTTGAGGAGGTGGCTGGGGAGAAAGCCGGCACTTTTCGTGATGAGTTTATCGAAGAAGCCCTCAGATCGGGGAGGTGGTCTGTTATAGATCAAAGCAGGTGGCTCTTCAGCCACTCTGGGATGAGGGTTCCGAGTGAGGAATTGTTCGAAAAATCGTTTCTTGATGCGATCATGAAACCCTTGCTTAATGAAGGAGTCGGCTTTGGTCGTTACAACTAACAAGTGGAACTGGCTCGTTGGGGGGCTCGCCCTTGTCACACTTTTGGTGATCACTTGGACCTTTTACCAGCACACCGTGTGGGCGGGCCCCGTAATGTCTGCTGGTGTCTCTGATTCTGGACGATACGTAATTACTACGCACCGTAACAATGAACTGATTCTTTGGGATATCGAAAGCAAAGATTGGAAGACAGTGCACACAAAGGCGAACCTTTACAGTGCCTCTTTTGTACCCGGGAAACACGCTTTTGTGTGGCAAGATCTGACCGACCAGGTGACAGTACAAACGATCGACGGAGAACGCTTGCTCCGATTCCCGCATTTCGCGACATATGGGCATACGATTTCGGAAGACCTCAACACATACCTGTCGACCGATGAAAATTGGAATGTTTTTAAAGGCTCTGGTGCTAACTTGAAGCCGATATTGCAGGATGGTATCAGCCCGAGTTTTGAGGGCTCGGGGAAGCTTCTGAACCTTTCCATGGCGAGAGAAGGGAACTTTTTTGTTACGTCAGGTTTCGGAGACGATATCGCGCCAATTGAAGATTATCCACCTGTGGATCAAGAGCGGAGATTCTCGCGATACTCTGGAGTTACATTCTGGAACGCTGAAACAGGAAAGCCTATTGCAAAATTTCAGGGCAATACTGCCAAGACTCACGCCGTTATAAGCCCTGACGGAAAGTGGATTATTAGCGGAGATGAGAACGGAAACGGATTCTATTGGGATACCTCTGCTCCTGAAGAGCGATATCGACTCGCAAACTACTATAGCGGTATTTACATCGATGATACCCCTTTTGATATGGGCGACGCTCGGAATTGGGATAAAGAGGGGCTTATTGATGCGCCGCAGGGGCTAAATGATTTTACCATCGCCCAGGCCTTCATCCACAACAGCGAATACTACCTCCGCTTCGGCAACAACAGCCACATCGCCGCCCTGTTCAAAGCCGGAAGCCCCTGGCCGGTAAAGTACTTCGACCTGGGCGAATCCCCCGAACTGGTCACATACGGCTCCAACTACAGCCGCAACACCGCCATAGCCACATCCCCGGAAGCTGGTGTGCTGGTCATGGGCCACCGCACTGGAGGCGGTATCAGCGTGTATCACTTTGACGCAGACAACCTGACTCTGAATCGCACCTGGGTGGTGGAATAAGGATTGAGAGTTGGGGTCAGACTCTAAGACATTTCGCTAAGCCAAATGCACTGGGGTCTGACCCCAGGCTCGATGCCTCGGTTCGGCTTCCATGTTTGGCAAAATTTGGCAATAATTGTCATACACGTAAAACAGAGAGGCATCTATGGCTACAATGAACGTTTCATTGCCGGAACCAATGAAAGAGTGGGTGGAAACGCAGGCCAGATCAGGCCGATATTCCAACACCAGCGACTACGTCCGCGATTTGATCAGAAAGGATCAGGATCGGGCCAAGAAAATTGAGAATATGCAGCGGCTGATTGATGAAGGTTTGGAGAGCGGCGAGGGTGGCCAGTCGATGGATGGGCTGCGTGACCGGGCCATGGAGCTGGCGAAAAGGTAACAAAGACAATGGAATATGTACTCAGCCGTAAGGCTGAAGAGGACGTAATTAGGATATTTTTGGACGGGGTTGAGAAGTTTGGCTTGGCGCAAGCAGGCGAGTATCACTCGAAGTTAGAGGAGTGTTTTGAGTTTCTTGCGGCTAACCCCTATGCGGCTGTTGAGCGTAAAGAATTTCGGCCAGCGGTACGTATACATCCAATAGGTGTTCATTTGGTTATCTACCGATTGGAAACGAACCAGAAAGTCTTGATTATTCGTGTAAGACATAGTCGGGAGGATTGGTTGGCATAATGAGCTGTTGAGAGTTTTATAGGGTCAGACCCCAAGACATTTCGCTAGGCCAAATGCACTGGGGTCTGACCCCAGCCTCCCGAACCTGGCCTCCATCCTCTCCTGAAAGTCCTGAGAACCCAGCGGCTTACCCGCGATTGCAGCGTACCGAATCAGGTCGTCCGTACCCTCCGGTGAAGGGGTGGCCACAAAGGACCGGTAACTCTCGAAGCGCTTGTCAGGATCGGGCTGGTAGTTCAGGTAACACGGGTGGGGCGTGTGCCACTTCAACTTCATTCCGTAGCCGTGGCACCGGTAACTGGACCATTGGTAATCTCCGGCATATTCCACCATGCCTGCCTTCACCGGATTCAGTTCAATATACCGCTGGCACTGCAGGAAATAGCTCTCGGTATCAACAAGGCAGGACTTGAATCGCCCCTCCCAGAGAGTGCCGGAACGGTCGTACTTGTGATTGAAGTACTGTGCGTAGCGCTGGCCGAGGGCTTTCATGAACCGGGACAGCGCCAGATCCGTTTGCGGCGTCACCAGAAGGTGGGTGTGATTGCTCATCAAAACCCAGGCATGAATATCCACCTCATGCTCTTCCTGGTAGCGGGAGAGAAACGCCATATAGGCGGCCCTGTCGGGGAAATCCTCAAAACAAACCTGCCGGTTATTCCCCCGCTGAATCACATGCTGGGGCATCCCGGCCGGGCAAATCCTTTGTCGGCGGGGCATTTCACATTCCTTGTGAACTGAACTGATTTGTAAGAGTAATAATCTGCCGTATCCAGACAATAATTTCAAGTTGGGGTCAGACCCCAGTGCATTTTGTTCCATAAAATGTCTTTGGGTCAGACCCCGATTTCTGACCCCGATTTCTGGCTCAACGCCCGTTCCACTCCTGTGTTAATATCTTCCTTCTCTACAGTAGGTTAACGGCAGTCAGTGTTTCATGGGGTCAGACCCCAAGACATTTCACCCGTCCAAATGCACTGGGGTCTGACCCCAATTCAATTCAGGAATTTAATGCCCATGCACTACAGCTCCATCCTTCCGGATGTCCTCAAGATTGCAGACGCTGCCAGCGAGAAAGTCATGAGCATCTACATGACGGACTTCAAAGTGGATTTCAAAGCCGATGAATCCCCGATTACGGCTGCGGACATCGCCAGCCACAAGATCATCGCGGCGGGCCTGCGTAATCTGAGCCATGATATTCCCATTCTCTCGGAAGAAGGCGCGGACATTCCCTGGAGCGAGCGTCAGCATTGGCAGCGGTTCTGGTTGATCGATCCGATCGATGGCACCAAGGACTTCACCCAGCGCACCGGAGAGTTCACCGTCAACATTGCGCTGATCGAAAGGGGCGAGCCGATTCTGGGCGTGGTCACCGCTCCGGCACTGAAAGAGGCCTACTGGGGCCTGAAAGGCGAGGGTGCCTATAAGCGCGATCGCACCGGCCGGGTGCGGCGGATCAGGGTAGCAGAGCCAAAAGACGCCAAGCGCGTGGTGGCCAGCAAAAACCACCTCAACGAAGAAACCCGCGCCTTCATCGACAAACTGGGCGAACACGAACTGGTCCAGGCTGGCAGTTCCCTCAAATTCTGCAAAATCGCCGAAGGCCATGCGGATATCTACCCAAGGCTGGGGCCCACCTGCGAATGGGATACCGGCGCGGCGCACGCGGTGCTGTCAGCAGCTGGTGGCAAGGTGGAAACGCTGGATGGCAAGCCCCTGCAATACGGCAAGGAAGACGTATTGAACCCGCACTTTGTGGCATCCGGCGACTGGTATTGAGTTCAATTGGGGTCAGACCCCAAGACATTTGATCGGTTAAAATGCACTGGTGTCTGCCCCCCCCCCCAAAAGGTGGTATGATCAGTATGGTCAATATGGTTGGAGGTGGACATGATCACGGAAACCAGTGCAGTGAAGTTTCGCCAAAACCTTGGTGAGATGATTAATCAGGTCCAGTATCGCCACGATAGCGTCTTGATCAAAAAAGATGGTAAGCCAGTGGCGGCTTTGGTCGATGCTCGCCTGTTCGGGCGGATCAGAAGGATGGAGGCGCGCTTTGAAGCCTTGAGCTCCCGCCTGGAGGAAGGGTTTGCAGATGTACCTCAGGAAGAGGGTATGCGGGAAATTGAAGAGGCGATCAGGAACGAGCGCGCGGCAGACAAGTAGGGAGCATTCCAGGGATGGCATCCATTCAGGTGGTTCTCGATACCAACGTTATTATTTCCGGTATGGCTTATACAACCAGCGTGCCCGGAAAGATCATGCAGGCTTGGCGTAGCGGGGCAATCGAGGTTTTTCTTTCTGACTTTATCCTTGATGAGGTTCGCAGAGTTCTGCCCAGGCTACGCCACCGCCACGGCATGTCGGACGCCGAAGTTGATGACCTTGTGGATATTCTGTCGTTTCTGGCAGAGATTATCGAGCCTGCGGATCTGCCAGCAGAGTCAGTGAGAGATCTGAAAGATACACCGGTGCTGGGAACGCTGGTGACAGGTATACAAAACCATTCTGTAGATTACTTGGTCACCGGTGATAAAGACCTGCTCGCTTTAACTGACAGCTATCCTGTCATCACGCCTTCGGAGTTCTGGAGCCGCCACGGCGGCTTGTAATTTGGGGTCAGACCCCAAGACATTTGATCGGTTAAAATGCACTGGGGTCTGACCCCAATCTGGTTTCAAGGATTTAGATGACCTGGTACGCGTTACAGCATAAGCCTGCCCAGGGTGACCGGGCCCTGGCGCATTTGCAGAATCAGGATATTGCCTGCTTCTACCCCAAGATCACGGTGGAGAAGATCAGGGCAGGGAAGCGCACCAAGAAGCTGGAGCCTCTTTTCCCCGGCTACCTGTTCGTTAACCTGGAACAAACCGACCCCATGTGGGCGAAGCTGCGGTCTACCCGTGGTGTGGTGCGCATTGTGAGCTTTGCCAACAAACCCGCATCCATCCCGGACGACGTCATCCAGCACATCAAAGACAGCCTGGATACCGTGGCAGAACAGGGCGGTATCAAGCCCGGCCAGACGGTAGAGCTGGATGAAGGCCCCTTCAAAGGTATCAGCGCCATCTTCCAGGCCTACGACGGCGAAGAGCGCGCCATAGTGCTGATCAGCTTCATGCAGAAGCAGCAAACCGTCAAAGTTCCCCTCTCTACCCTCCACCCCCGTAGGTCGGATTAGGCCAAAGGCCGTAATCCGACAACTACTATGTATTCCCGTTCCCCTCTCCATCGATTTAACAATAATTAACCAAACACACGGATCCAATTTACAATGTAAGGCACAATCCGGCTTGCCTGTAAGCTACGATGCCGTAGAATTGCGCCACATTACTGCAACAAACCACACGCTGCCTGGCAGGGATGCCAATGGGAACGCTTTCCGTGTTTTCATAGCCAAGCGGATTGAGCCTCAAACGCACTGAGTTCTGGTAGGTGGGGCGGTAGCGTGCCTGAACGAATCACCCAAACAGCAAATAACAGGTTCTAGTTAATGGACAGCACACCCGAAAGGCGACAGACCTACGACGACGAGATTAGCCTTGTCGACCTGGCGACCACCTTTATCCGTCGCCGGCGCGTTTTTTACGTGGTCTTTTTGGCCACAACACTGGCCGGGCTCGCCTACGCATTGTTGCTGGTACCGGAAAAGTACGAATACGTAAGCCTTTATCAGATGGCTGAAGTGGATTCCGGAAAAACGGTAGAGGCGCCTGCCACAACCATCGCCACGCTGGAAAACCAGTGGTTCCCAGAAATCCAGGCCACTCACCGCCAGACAGAAGAGGAAAAGCTACCGTTTGAGATCAGTTTTTCCAACCCGGAAGACACTGGTCTGATACGGATGGTCTCTCAGGCATCGCCGGACAACGCTGCGCTGGTCGAGGAAACTCACGAAAAGCTGATCGACCAGATCAAAGAACGCCAGCACGCGCTGCTATCCAGGGAAAAGCAGAGCCTGGAGAACCGTATCGAAGCCATAGACCGAGCAGTAGAATCACTGCAGGGGGGCGAAGATACCGGTTCTGCTATTGCAGAGGCCTATGACAAACGGGTTGATCTGGAAGGTAAGCTGGAAGGGCTGGGCCAGGGGGAGACGTTGGTAGTCAGCCGGGAAAGTGCGGAGCGCAAGGGTACCAGCAAAACCTTGATTGTTATCATGGCGGCGGTTCTGGGTGGAACGATGGGAGTGTTTTTTGCTTTTGTCTCTGAATTTATTGTGCTGGTCAGGGAGCAGTTGGGGGAAAATGCTGGAGAATAGGTGATTATTTGTCACGAACTGATAAGCGCACCTTGTCAGCTTTAAAGATTCATTTAAAATCAATGGCCTAGCTATTTTAATTTCCACCTTCGGAAATACTATTTTCAAATTTACGCTCACATTCTGGGTTAGAAACTATTTCCAGCCTTGGAAATTACAGTGGCCTATTTTCAGCAATGTAAAAACCATTTCCACGGAGTTTCGCCAACTTTAGTCCCAGAGGTGTTTTCAGCTTAGTAAATTCATACTTCAAACTTAAAATATTCAGTAAGTGGCCAGCGGACGGGCGCAATAGACCGGGCCGGGCCTGCCCCATCCTAACCTCCCAGACCAAAGACATTCCCTACCGAGCGCTAGCAAAATTTCAGTCCGAGATGTTAACCATTATGCAAAAAAAATTAACCCTTGCTATCATAGGTCTAGGCTACGTAGGCCTTCCCTTAGCCGTAGAGTTCGTCAAAAAACGTAACGTAATTGGTTTCGACATAAACCAAAGCCGCAAAGATCTGCATCGTCACAGTACGCACGCAAACTAAAGAGCACACAACACCGGACTTAACTCCGATCGTTAAAGCCAGCGAAACCATCGGTAAAACGCTCAAAAAATGCGACATCGTGGTTTACGAACGCTCCGTGTACCCAAGTGCTACTGAGGAAGACTGCGTGCCGGTTCTGGAAACGGTTTCCGACCTTACCTTCAACCAAGACGTCTTCGTAGGCTATTGCCCGGAGCGCATAAACCCGGACGATAAAGAACACCGTGTAACCACCATCAAAAAAGTGACCTCCGGTTCTACACCCGAAGCGGTAGAGCTGGTTGATAACCTCTACGACGAAATCATTACCGCAGGCACCCACAAACCCAGCAGCATTAAAATGGCCGAAGCGGCCAAAGTGATTGAAAACACCCAGCGGGATTTGAATATTGCGCTTATCCACGAGCTGGCGGTTATCTTCAACCGGTTGGGCATAGACACCGAAGCGGTGCTGAAAGCCGCCGGCACAAAGTGGAATTTTCTACCATTCCGCTCCGGCTTGGTCGGTGGACACTGTAACGGTATAGATCCGCACGACCTCATCCACAAAACCCAAGCCATTGATTAATAATTGGAAATCATACTGCTCGGCCGTCGTTTGAACGATGGTATGGACGCTTACGTGGTTTCTCGGCTAGTGAAGGCCATGTTGAACTCACCCCTGCATATTTAAGGTGCCAAAGCGCTAGAGGTATTATCTGAATTCACGCTATAAACAATAATGTTGAGAAAGGAGCGCACTCCATGTGCGATAAAACCTAATGTTTCAATATATGAAGATGTTATGAGGAGCCAGTCAAATACCAGCAGTATCTTTAAAAACATGGCTGTTTTGGCAAGCGGGACAGGTATAGCCAAACTGGTCGGCTTGCTGTCTATTCCCATCATTACCCGCATCTACACACCGGAACACATGGGTGTTCTGGCGGTATTTACGGCTTTAGTCGCTTTGATCGTGCCCATAGGGACGTTGCGATACTCTGTGGCATTGCCTTTACCCCGAAATGATCGCCTGGCAGTTAACTTGGCTGTATTGTGCATAGCTCTTCTTGTGGGTATGAGCTTTTTTAGTGCATTGATTTTGTGGCTACTTGCTGACCCAGTATTGCAGATGCTAAATATGCAGGCACTTTTACCCTACTGGTGGTTGTTAATCATTGCTATTGTGGGTGCGGGTTTTTATGAGATTCTCACTCAGTGGGCTACAAGAGAAAAAGCATTTAAGCCTCTAGCTAAAACTAAAGTCTGGCAGTCAACAATTGGTGCGATAGTAAAGATAAGTCTGGGGCTGGCAGGTCTTAAGCCGTTGGGTTTGTTGATAGGGCAGGTGGTTACACAGGCGGGGGGCATCCTCTCTCTATCTCTTGGCTTTTATCAAAATTTTTGGGCCAACTTGCCCCATGTGTCGCGCGATAGGATGATCTTTCTTTTTAAACGCTATGCGGATTTCCCCAAATTCCGTTTACCTTCACAGTTTTTGTTGGTCTTTTCCTCTCAAACACCGCTACTCTTTAGTGCATGGCTATTTGGGGCGGAGACGACAGGCCAGTTAGGTTTAGCTCTAATGGCGCTGGCATTGCCGATAGCTTTGTTTGGGCAGACCACTGGCCAAGCCTACTATGCCGAAATAGCTAAAGTTGGCAAAAAGAACCCCGAGAAAATCTACAAGATCACCAGAAACGTGACCAAAAAGTTATTGTTCTTAAGTCTTCCGCCATTCTTGATTTTGCTGATTTTTGGCCCAATACTCTTTGAAATTACCTTTGGCGCACAATGGCGTCAGGCAGGAGTATTCGCAAGTATATTGGCTATTTACTTACTTGCGCAATTCGTATCTAGTCCACTCGTTAATATATTAAGTGTTTTTGGTCGGCAGTGGATATTTTTACGAATTAATATCGTTCGTTCAATCGGTATTTTGTTTGTGTTTTGTCTTGCACGTTTTTGGGACTTTTCGCCAGTAATAACATTAGGAATCTATGCCTTTGCATTGTCTGTTCATTATTTCTTCACAGCAGTAACTGTTATAAATATAGTGCGAAGAGAGTGCGTAATTAAATGTAATATCTAGGGGCTGCAAATTTAAATATTTATCATTTAATATATAATTTTGTGATAATTTTATTTAAATTTATATGGTAAAAAAGAGTATAAAAATTTGGTAAAAGTGGCGTGCTTACTGTAAGGGAAGGTCTGAATAACTGCTGATATTTGCCGATCTTGGGTTTAACCGGCAAAAAATCGAAGATTCAGACACTATTTTCCCGTTATTTGTGTGTTTCT
>NZ_LIHP01000021.1 GCF_001314605.1 Marinobacter sp. HL-58 | reverse complement strand
GCTGAAACCCTCAACCAAGACGATCTCACTCCGGTTGCCGGAAACCTTGCTTGATCGGATCAAAATCGAAGCCAACAAGCGGGACATGCCCTATCAATCACTGATCAAGGCTTGGCTTGCGGACGACGTGAACGACAGCCGTCGGACCTGAGGTGCTAACGTCGCCAGCAGGGGCCGAAAAACCATAGCGCAGCGACGGTTTTTTGGTCCCTCTGACTGGCATTGTTAGTCATTTTTCATCTCTTCAGCTTCGGCTTCTGCAATTGCTTTCATTCTAAGCAGCTCACCCATCTCATCTGCATCTCTCATTCTTTCCCAGTGTAACTTCTGTTCTTTTTCTGAACGTGCTTTGACCTCGGCGGGATCTAAGGAGTTAAGGTATTTTTCAAGTGATTCAATAGTATCAATGGTCTCCTTAACTTGACCAAAAGTTGGCTCAGCTTTTCCATGGGCTGACATATTCCTAATTTTGCGCATCTCGTTAATTTTATTGCTGAGCTCTTTGGGGATATCAATACCGTAGTGCCTCGTGTTTCCAGAGGCTAGAACCATTGCAAACGGACGGTGGTTTCTAACTTTTAAGTCAAGCCCATTTATAAATTCATCCAGATACTTTTCAAAGTATGTCCAAGCAGAAAGCAATGCCCCAAGTGGATGCAATTTTGCCAACTCTTGCAATTTTTCAAGTTCTTTGTCATTACCAGGCTCTCCTAGCCTAAATGCTACAAGATCTGTTTCATCCGCAAATTGAGATAACAACTCATCATAGTCTTGGCCGTAATGTTTGCGCAAAACCGATTTGAAAAATTCTTTAGCAATATTCATATAAAATATTGCTGTAAGCTCATTTGGAGAGCCGAACCTATGCTGTAGAGCGTTTCTTTCATCTATCAACAATTCAATTTTGTTCAAGTACGGAAGATCAACTTTAGCGTCCTCCAGTGCACTCAAGCAACCTTGGATAGTGATCGTTTCTTTAGGATTTTTGTAGATGGATTTCCCTGCATCTAGGACTAGATCTTTAAGTATCAACTCCACTGCGTTCGCTAAATGAAGTATCACAAGCTTTCTATCTAGTTCTTTATTCCCGTTATAGTGGGAAATGGAATGTCCAAGCAATTCCATGGCGCTTTGAAAAAGTGGTGACTCTATAGCCACGATACCTCCTAAATGACTAACATTTGTATATGAGTCTGAATGATCACTTTTCCCACGACTCATATTTCAATTCAACAGTTCCCCAAAACTATGTAGAAAATCCCGTCAGGTCAATAAGTTCTGGCCGTGTTCCTGACAGCCATCCCAAACAAAAATGATCACAAAGACCACTATCCACTTTTTCGACCACCCTTCCATCCAACTGATATTTATAGAACATTTACGGTTTTCTACAAACTCACCCAGTTCATGGTCGCAATGATCATTTTTCCAGTTGCCAATGCCATAAGCCCCACATAAACTGTACGGATATACAGCACTAAACAGGACTTGTATTCATGGATGACATTCCAGTCCCACTGCCAGCTATCCCGACTCGCTTTATGGACCGCTTCCGCGCATTCATTCGCGCCCGGCACCTGGCCTATCGCACCGAGAAAACCTACTGCAACTGGGTGCGTGAATTTATTCGGTTCCACGACAAACGTCATCCGGAATCCATGGGGGCGGAAGAGGTAAACGCCTGGCTGAGCCATCTGGCGAATAACCGCAACGTGGCGGTGAACACGCAGAAAACAGCGCTGAATGCGGTGGTTTTCATGTATCACCAGTTTCTCGGCAGAGAGCTGGGCGAGCTTCAGTTCATCAATACCTCCCGGGGCCGCAAGCTGCCGACGGTTTTCAGTCATGAGGAAGCCATGTCTGTTCTATCGAATATGCAGGGCACCAATCGGCTGGTCGCCAGCCTGATGTACGGCTCTGGTTTGCGGGTTATGGAGGCCGCGCGTTTGCGGGTTCAGGATGTGGATTTTGCTGAACCCTGCCTGTTTGTGCGTGAAACCAAGGGCGACAAGTGGCGACGCACGATCTTGCCCGCCTCCATTTGTGAGAGCCTGAAAAACCAGGTGGAGTACGCTCTCGCGATTCACCAACAAGACCTGGAGGACGGCTTCGGTGAGGTTTACATGCCCCAGGCATTGAACAAAAAGTACCCCGGTGCGGCCCGCAGTCCCGCTTGGCAATATGTGTTTCCGGCACTGCGGCTGTCGGTTGATCCGCGCTCGGGCATTCGTCGCCGCCATCACATTGGTGAGCAGCAGGTTCGCCGTGCGGTGAACGACGCCATTCGCGCCACCGGTATCCGCAAGAAAGCCAGCTGCCACACCTTTCGCCACAGTTTTGCCACCAACCTTTTGAAGCGCGGCACCGATATTCGCAGTATTCAGGAGTTGCTGGGGCACAACGACATTTCCACCACACAGATCTACACCCATGTGGTGGGCACCCATGAGCGGGGGATCAGCAGTCCGCTGGATGCGTGAGCAACAGTGAGCAAGCCGGCAAAGAACCGGTACAGGCTGCCCTGTATGTGGAGGCACACAGTTGCCGCAGTGTTACACTGGCACCCCAATGACTCCCGCCGTCCAATCAAGAGCCAAAAGCCCAGCAACCATGAAGCAGATCATCAGCAGAGAATGGCAGGCCTTCTGGCTGGCCGTCGGATTTCTGAGCCGCATCCCCATGCTGGTTCGCATTGATTACTCCGATCGATTGATGAACCAGAGTGCGGTTTACTTTCCGCTGGTCGGTCTGTTGCTTGGGGGGATGTACGCCGGGCTTTACCTGGCACTTGCTTCTTTCTGGAGCCCGCTGGTGTGTCTGGTTCTTGTCACCGGCTTTCACCTGTGGATTACCGGGGCCTTTCATGAGGATGGGTTGGCAGACAGCGTGGATGCGCTTGGCGGCGGCTACACGCTGGAAGCCCGGCTGAGGATGATGAAAGACAGCCGCATCGGCACCTACGGCACCGTTGCGCTGATTATTGCGCTGGCGCTGAAAGTGGCCTTGTTGGCCGAGTCCCCGCTGGTGTGGCTGGCGCTGCTGCTGGCACCCATGGTGGCGCGGCTTGCCCCGTTGCTGATCATGGCGTTCCTGCCGTACGTCACCGATCCGGACAAGAGCAAGAGCAAACCGGTGGCGGATGATTTCTCCCGCACCCGGCTAGTGTACGCCGCTGCATTTACCGCTGTTACAGCAGCACTGCTTGCGGGGCTCGCGTTCAATATCCTGCTCTGGAGTGTCTTGGCCACCGCCGGTGTCGCTGCAGCCTGGGGCCTGTACCTGAAAAAACAGCTGGGGGGTTACACCGGTGACACCCTGGGTGCCAGCGTGGTGTTCGCCGAACTGGTGTTGTTACTGGGCCTTGCCAACGGGGCGTGACCCACCCCACGGGAGCGGCGCTTCAGGCCCGTTCAGTCCTGCTGCCGGGTTTTGATCACCGCGCTCAGCGGTGCGTTGTCGATAGGCTGGCCCCAGCCGTTGCCATGAACCAGTTCTTCAAGGGGTAACCGTGAGCGCCAGCCTTTGGCCTGCAGTTCCGGCTGATCCAGGAATTCGCTGACATACCCGAGGCACAGATAAGCCAGTGGATACACCTGCTCCGGCAGCTGCAACGTGCCGGCCAGCTTGTGCTGATCCAAAATGCTGACCCAGCCCACGCCTATGCCTTCGGCCCGGGCGGCCAGCCACAGATTCTGGACCGCCAGGCAGGTGCTGAACAGGTCGGTTTCCACGATCGAGTTGCGGCCCAGTACATGGGTACCGCCACGGCTCCGGTCGCAGGTAATACAAAGATTGATGGGGCTATCCAGAATGCCCTGGAGTTTCAGGTTCCTGTAGCGGGTGTTGCGCTCACCGGTGTAATTATCGGCTGCCTTGCGGTTTTCTTCCTCGAAGATGTCAAGAACGGACCGGCGCACTTCGGTGCTGTCGATGACGATGAAGTCCCAGGGCTGCATGAACCCTACCGACGGCGCGTGGTGGGCGGCGTTGAGCAGGCGGACCAGAACGTCTGCCGGGATCGGGTCGGGCAGGAACTGGGAGCGCACGTCCCGGCGTTCGTATATGGCGCGGTAAAGGCCCTTGCGCTCGTCTTCATTGAAGGGTCGGTTGTGGTCGGTCATTGATGTTGTAAATCCTGTTTGGGTGTCGGGTTACGCTTTGCTAACCCGACCTACGTTTTTAGTAGGTTACGTAGCCAGTCCGTATCCAGGTGGTCTTCTACCAGGTCGGCCAACCGGTCCAGCTGTTGCTGGCGGTGCTGCTGGTAATTCACGGCCGCGCTGGCCACCGCCGTGTCGGCCTCCAGGCCTGCCCAGGCCAGAATCGCGTTGCAGGCTTCGGGTTGATCGAAGATGCCATGAACGTAGGTGCCCGCGATCTGACCATCCCCGCTGATGGCCCCGTCCGGCTTGCCAGCCAGCACCGACACTGGTGATTCCAGGGCTGGCCCGGTAGTGACACCGTTGTGCATTTCGTAGCCGGTGAAACCAGCTTTGTCCGGGCCAATCGTGAGCCTGCCGGTCACATCCTTCAGTTGCTTGCCCGCCACCATGCGCGTGGTCATATCCAGCAGGTCCAGGCCGTCGGTGTTGCCGGCCTCGCCCTCCAGTCCCTCCGGATCCGCAATCTCTGTGCCCAGCATCTGAAAACCGCCGCAGATACCAAACACCTTGCCGCCATAGCGCAGGTGTTTCTGTATGGCTGCTGGCCAGCCCTGGGACCGCAGCCACTCCATATCATGGCGGGTGCTTTTGCTGCCGGGCAGCAGAATCAGGTCCGCCGGAGGAATGGGCTGGTCCGGGCCGATGAACTGAAGGTTCACGCCGGGGTGCAGGCGCAGGGGGTCGAAGTCGTTGTGGTTGCTGATGCGGGGCAGTACCGGGACGACCACGTTCAGCGCGCCGGCGTCGCTGTTGCCGCTGGTACCCACGCTGTCTTCGGCGTCGATCACCAGGCCATGGAGGTAAGGCAGCACGCCGAGTACGGGCTTGCCGGTGCGATCCGTGAGCCAGTCCAGCCCCGGCTCCAGCAGCGCCTTGTCGCCCCGGAAGCGGTTGATGATAAAGCCGCTGGTGCGGGCCCGTTCGCTGTCGGACACCAGTTCCAGGGTGCCCAACAGCTGCGCGAATACACCACCCTTGTCGATATCGCCAACCAGCAGCACGGGGCAGTCCGCCGCTTCGGCGAAGCCCATATTGGCGATGTCGTTGGTGCGCAGGTTGATCTCGGCGGGGCTGCCAGCGCCTTCGGCGATAATCACATCATACCGGGCGCTCAGGGCTCGCCAGGCGGCCATCACTGATTCCATCGCCTCGGCCTTGTAGGCGTGGTAATCCAGCGCGTCCATATTGCCATGGACCCTGCCCCGCAGGATCACCTGGGCGCCCCGGTCGCTCTGGGGCTTGAGCAGCACCGGGTTCATATCACTGTGGGGCTCCAGGCCACAGGCCAGGGCCTGCAGGGCGGTGGAGCGGCCAATTTCGCCGCCGTCCACGGTGACTGCACTGTTAAGCGCCATGTTCTGGGGCTTGAACGGCGCCACCGATACACCCTGGCGCGCCAGCCAGCGGCACAGGGCCGCCACCACCGTGGTCTTGCCGGCGTCGGAGGTAGTGCCCTGTATCATCAGTGTGGTCATGGAGTGTCCGGCCTGTTACAGCTCAACGCCTTTCTGGGCCTTGATGCCCTGGTCCTTGAAGGCGTGCTTCACCACGCCCATTTCCGTCACCGTGTCCGCCAGGTCCACCAGCTCCTGGGGTGCGGAGCGGCCGGTAACCACCACGTGCTGCATGTCCGGGCGACCCTGAAGGTCGTCCAGTACACGGTCCAGGTCGATATAGTCGTACTTCAGGGCGATGTTGAGTTCGTCCAGAAGGATCAGGTCGTAGCTTTTGTCTTTCAGCATGGCGGCTGCCACATCCCAGGCGGCGTTGGCAGCTTCCACATCCTGCTCTCGGTTCTTGGTGTCCCAGGTATAACCCTGGCCCATGACGTGGTAATCCACGTTGGGCAGGTCGCGGAAGAAAGCGTGTTCGCCGGTACTGAAGGCACCCTTGATGAACTGGACAATGCCCACTTTCATACCGTGCCCAAGGGCCCGCGCCACCATGCCAAAGCCAGAACTGCTCTTGCCCTTTCCGGGACCGGTAAGCACCAATAACACGCCCTGTTCTTTCTGGGCGCGGGCGATGCGCTCCTGCATGATTTTCTGCTTGGCTTCCATGCGCCGGGCATGGCGTTCCGGGTCTTTGGCGCGTTCACGCATGGTGCGTCTCCTTCGAGCTGGGAATTGGCGTGATGGCTTCACCCCTGAAAATAGCCGCTACCAGTTCCGGTGCGGAGGGGAAATAGCCGTGGAAATAGCTGGCCACCAGGCCGTTATGGCAGAACACCGGCTCCGCTTCCGTACCGGCGATCTTGCGGGTACGGGCCGTTGGAACCCAGCCGGTCTCCAGGCGGGAATGATGGTAGGTGTGGCCCCTCAGTTCACTCTGTTCCGCAAAAAGGCTTTGCAACCCCAGCGCCTGCAGCTTGCCCGCCATTTCCACACGGCCGGGCATCAGGCCCAGCATAGCGTGACTGTCACCGTTCTTGTCCACCAGAGTTTCAGTGCAGGCCATGAGTCCACCGCATTCGGCCAGCATTGGTTTGCCAGAGGCGTGATGACGCCGAACGGCCTCAAGCATCGGGGTATTGGCGGCCAGCGTAGCACCATGCAACTCGGGATAACCTCCTGGCAGCCACAGGGCATCGGCTTCGGGGAGGTCGCTGTCGGTCAGTGGTGAGAAATAGGTCAGCTCCGCACCCATCGCTGACAGCAGGTCCAGGTTGCCACGATAGAGAAAACTGAAGGCGGCATCTTTCGCAATGGCAATACGAATGCCTTCCAGCAGACGGGGTGTCGGCCGCGGCGCCTCGGCGGTCAGGGTCACTTCCTGCGGCAGGCCGTCCAGTCCGGCCTCCGCCAGCACTTGCGCGGCGGCATCCAGGCGCTGGTCCAGGTCATCCAGTTCGCCGGCCTGAACCAGGCCCAGATGCCTGTCCGGGATGTTCATGGCGTCGTTGCGGGGAATCGCTCCCAGCAAACTGACCCCCTCTGGCAGACTCTCCCGCAGCATATCGCCATGGCGGGGGCTGCCGATGCGGTTGGCGATCACCTGGTACACCGGCAATTCCGGATCGAATGTTGCGAGCCCGAGGGCCACAGCCCCGAATGTCTGTGCCATGCCGCGGGCGTCAATCACCGGCAGCGCCGGTATACCCATCAGCTTGGCCAGGTCCGCGCTCGAGGGGTCGCCATCGAACAGCCCCATGGAACCTTCCACCAGAATCAGATCGGCATCCTGTGCCGCTTCGGTCAAACGCCAGCGGCATTCTTCCTCACCGGTCATCCAGGGGTGTAGCTGATACACCGGCTGGCCCGAGGCGACTTCCAGTACCATCGGATCCAGATAGTCTGGACCGTGCTTGAATACTCGCACATTACGCCCAGCGTTCCGATGAAGTCTCGCTAAGGCCGCTGTCACCATGGACTTGCCCTGACCGGAGCCCGGGGCTGTAATCATTGCGGCTGGGACTGTTGCTTTCATGCTATCCACCGTGTCCGAGACTTTGGGTGTATGCATTGGTTGGGGACTGCCTTGCGGGACACGCTGTGAATTCGTCCCTGTACGCTCGACAAAAACATCCATGTTTTTGACGGTCCCGCAAGGCAGTCCCCAACCAATGCCCTGAAATTTTATCGGGCCTTCTTGGGTACAAACAAAGGCGCTCCATCCACTTCAACTGTCTGCAATGCCTGGTCATACAGGCGCTCAAGAGCCGAGGGGACCAGCATCCGCTCTGCAGGGCCCCAACAAGCATCACCATTTGGATACAACAACAATAGGTGATCGCACCAGCGGGCTGCCGAATTCAGGTCATGCAGGCACATGAAAACTGAGCGGCCGCTTCGCGCCTGCTCTGTCAGCAACTCCAGCACCGATACCTGATGATGTAAATCCAGATGGTTGGTGGGTTCGTCCAGTAGCCAGGTATCAGGCGCCTGGGTCAGTACCGTGGCAATCGCCACGCGCTGGCGTTCGCCGCCGGAGAGCGTACTGACAAGTCGATCACCGAGATGGCCAACGTCCAGCTTGTCCAGGGCCTGCCGCGCCAGGCGCTCGTCTTCCCCGGATTCCATCTGCCAGGGCGACAACCACGGATGGCGGCCGATCAGGGCGGTTTCCAGCACCGTTGCCGGAAAGCCGTCCTGGCGGTCCTGGAAGACCAGGCCCAGTTGTTGTGAAATCTGCCGGCGACGCAATTCGGTCAGTGAGTGCTCCCCCAGGCAGACCTCACCTTGGCGGGGCGAACGCAGGCCGGCGAGGGTGTGCAGCAGGGTTGTCTTGCCCGCACCGTTGGGGCCGAGTACGCCCCAGATCTGCCCAGGGTCCACCCCGAAGTCCAGGGGCTGGCCCTCGGCCCGGCCGGGGATATCGATCACCAGTTCTTTTGCCCGTAACGGATTCATCAGCGGCTCCGGTACAGCAGGTAAAGGAATGTGGGCACACCCAGCAAGGCGGTAATCACCCCTACCGGTAACTGCTCCGGTGCAATCACCACCCGCGCCAGGGTATCCGCCAGCACCAGCAAGGTGCCACCGGCCAGGGCGCAGGCGGGCAGGATCAGGCGCTGGTCGTTGCCCAGTACCAGGCGCAGCATATGGGGCACTACCAGGCCAACAAAACCAATGCTGCCCGCCATGGTCACGGCAGTGGCGGTCAGCAGGCTGGCGAGGATGTAGATGGTCCATTCCAGCGGGCGCACGGATACGCCCAGGGCCGCCGCCTGCATGGGGCCACGGGCCAGCACGTTCAGGCTGCGCCCCAGGGGTACCACCAGCAGGCACACCAGGAACAGAAGAACCAGTGCGGGCCAGGGTGAGCGGGCATAGGACACATCACCCATCAACCAGTACAGCATGCCCGGCAGGCGCTGGGCCGGGCTTATGGCCAGCATCAGGGTGATCACTGCACCCCAGCCTGCAGCCACTACCACACCGGTCAGTAACAGCCTGGAGGGTGTCCAGCTACCGGTACCGTGGGCCAGGCCGAAGACCATGAGTGTGGCCAGCATGGCCCCTGCAAAAGCGGAGCCGGAGACGATCATGCCGCCCAGGCCCGCCAGCATTGCCAACAGGGCACCAACGGCAGCGCCACCGGACAACCCCAACACATAAGGGTCTGCCAGCGGGTTGCGTAACAGCACCTGCATCAGCGCCCCCGCCACCGCCAGCAAACCGCCTGTGGCAAATGCTGACAGGGTGCGGGGCAGGCGCAGTTCCAGCACCAGGGTCTGTTGCAGGTTGCTGCCTTCGCCGAGGATCACCGCCAGTACCTGCCCCGGTGGTACGCTGACACTGCCGGTGCCCACAGACAGCACCATGGCCGCCAGGCCAGCAAGTATCAGCACCAGTAACGGTTTGAACAGGGACCGGCTCACAGTCACCTTCTCCTGTCAGCGCTTGGCACGGGCATCATCCAGTTTCTCGCAGAACAGGCGGGAGCCCTCCAGCATACGCGGGGTGGGGCGCTGCACCAGGGACGGCGGAATAAAGTAGAGGTTGTCTCTGGCGGTGGCGTCGATGCTGGGGAATTCCTCCCAGCGGGTCAGCCAGTGGCGGTTCTCTTCCCCCATGCCACCGGCAAGGATGGCTTCCGGGTTGGCGCCAATGACCGCTTCGGGGCTGATTCTCGGCACCAGACGTTCCAGGTCACCGAACACATTCACGCCGCCACACAGGGAGATCACCTTGCCGATCAGATGCTCATCGTTCACCGTCATCAGCGGTTCATCCCAGACCTGGTAGAACACCGGTACCGGGTCCGCCTTGCGGTATTGCTTCTCCAGTTCCGCAATGCCCTGGCGGAACCGGTCAGCTTCGGCAAAGCCTTCCTCTTCTGTTCCTGCCAGGGTGGCCAGCCGTTCAATGGTGTGGGACACCGCCTCGAAGGTGCGGGGCTCGATGGAGAACACCGGCAGCCCCAGTTCCTGCAGAGCCTCAAGCTGTTCCGGTGGGTTGCCGGTGACCCAGCCGATCACCAGGTCCGGCTCCAGCTCCATCAGCCGTTCCAGATCCATTCGGGTATGGCTGCCCACGGAGGTGACGTCCTTGGCTTCTTCCGGGTAGTCGCTGTAGGAAACCACCGCCACCACCTGATCCCCGGCACCGGCCGCCCACACCAGCTCAGTAGCACCGGGGGACAGCGCTGCGATACGGGTGGCCGGCTGGTCCAGGCATACCTGCGCGCCGGTATCGTCTTCGGCACACACCTCCTTGGCCACGGCAGTGCCCTGCCACAGTAGTGAGGCCGCAATGATCACCTGGAGTGGACTGGAAAATATCAGCATGAGCTCACCTGATCGTCCTGATTATCGCATTCATCATTGGCCGCAGGTAACGATTGATAGGCCGGCGAGCCACCCTTGCGAGCGGATTCGAAGGCCTCCCGCTGCTTCGGTTCCAGCTGCTCCGCCACCCAATCCATCAGCGGATGGTCGGGTCGGGTATGGCCGCTGCCCGGCAGACCATGGTCGATGATATTGCCGGCGAAGTCACGGGCCAGGGAACGGCGGGTAAACACATCCGCCTCCCAGAAGCCGCGCTGGGCTGCCAGCAACGCAATGGCCTGCATATGCGTCTTGACGTGGACATTGTGCCCCTCGGCCAGAAAGTCATCCAGGCCGATATCGTGACGGTCCTGGAAGTACACCTCGTTGATCTCGTCCCAGACACTGGAACGCAAAACCTGGGGACTGGTGATCTGCCAGCCCCAGAGGTTGTCGAGGAAATCGCTGCCCATGGCGCGGGCGCCGGCATAGCCGTGTTCCATCAATGGAGCAAGCCATTGGGGGTTGAGGTTACGGGCCCGTAGTTCCACCTGTAACGCGCGCTCAAGGGAGTCTACCCTTGGCTTTTTCGGGTCCGCGTATTGCAGCACCCGGTTCCGGGGCGGCTCACCACGAAGATGCTCCACAGCATTGGACAGGCCGCCCTGGAAATCGAAACCGTCGTCGTTGTCCAGCAGGCCATAAAGATGGCTGGCCCGGCCCAGATAGGTGTGATTTACGGTATGCAACTGGCGATCAAAGGCTCCATGGGCCGGTTCGCCCTGAGCCTCCTTGCCATACACATGCCCCATACGGCGCCGGTAGGCATTCCCCAGCTGTTCCCGCTCCTGCCAGGCACCGGAACGGGTGGCCAGACGATTGACCCCGGCACCGTAGGAGCCCGGCGCAGTACCGAAGACACGGTAGGCGGCCTGGGCACCGGCTTCCCGGACCGATGTTCCGGCAGCCAGCAGTTCCCGGGTGTCCGCCACCCAGCGAGCCGCCACGCCGTTGGTGTCGAGGGATTCATCGCCGGGGTCGCGCATCTCTGGCGGCAACGTCACCAGGGCCTCTTCCAGGGCTTCCGCCAGCTCGGGGTGTTCCGCTTCGATGGTGTTGGCAGCGCCAGCCAGGGCGTAGCGTGACGCCAGGTCCAGCCATTCCAGCTGCCCTTCGTACAGGTCACGGAACAGCCCGGAAGTGGTGAACACCACATTGCGACGCTCCGTGGTTTCGGTATCCGGCCCCGCGGGCAAACGCTCCAGGCCCTTGACGATGCCCCGGCTGTTCCACACCGGACGGATGCCCAGCAGTTTCAGGCCAAAGGCAATCATCACGCCCTCGTCCCGCACCGTGTCCGAGGCCCAGAGCACCAGGGCGTCGCTGTCACCCTGGGCTCTGGTTTTGTCGGCCAGCGCCTCTTCATACAGTTCCTGCGCCAGGGACCAGGCCACGCGGGTGGGGATCAGGTCATCGGACAGGGCGTGGAAGTTGCGGCCGGTGGGCAATACCGCTGGCGTGCGCAGCGGATCGTTACCCTGCCCCGGCGCCACGAACCGGCCCGCCAGCGCGTTGAGGAAGCTCCGGCGTTCCCCGGACGGCGAGGCTTCCAGTTTCTCCCGCCACTCTGATTCGGGCGCGCCGGTCTTGCCAGCCATGGACTCCAGCATGGTGTCGACCATGTCGTTATCCCAGTCTTGACCAAACACATGCAGGCCAAGGGGCATGAAGTGTTCCTGCATATCGGTTACGTAGTGGCCGGCTTCGTGCACCAGCAGGTCCGGCGACAGTTCGTCAACGGACACCTCATCCTCCGACAGGCCCATCTCCCCGGCGATTTCCCGTTCCAGATCCTCTCCGATGTCGAGCACCTGAATCTTCTCCCGCAGCAGCTCCAACGCCCGCTCCCGGGTGGGGCTGTCGGGCTCGTTGGCGGACTCCCAGGTTTCCACCAGTTGCCGCAGTTCCAGCAGGTCGTCGTAGAGTTCGGTGGCTGCCAGCGGTGGCGTCAGGTGGCTGATCATGACACCCAGTGCCCGGCGCTTGGCCTGTATGCCCTCGCCGACACCGTCGACGATATAGGGATAGATCAGCGGCAGGTCACCCCCCAGCAGATCCGGGTAGTCATCACCGGTGAGGCCGGCACGGCGGCGGGGCAGGAATTCCCGGGTGGAATGGCGGCCAACATACACCAGGGCATCCGCCTGGTAGTGATCCCGCAGCCAGTGGTAGAAGCCCACGTATTGATGGGTGGGCGGGAAAGTAAGGTTGGCGTGCAGTATTTCCTCATCTACCTCCCAGCCCCGGGGCGGCTGTGGGCCAATATAGATGTTGCCGAAACGCAGCCCCGGGAAAATCAGCTGGTCATCCACCACCATGGACTTGCCCGGCGCTTCACCCCAGCCCTTCAGGCCGGGGATGCCGGTGTCGGCCAGGGCATCACGGCTGGCCTTCAGCTCGCCCTGAAGGCCACCTTCGTTCAGTCGCCGCTGCCACAGGGCCTCGTACTCATCCAGTTTTACCAGGGCCTGCTTTCGGTTGGGGTGCTGCAGGTGCTCAATCAGGTGGCGCAAATCGCGGATGCCCCGGCTCAGCTGGCCGGTGGCCAGGTCTTTCTCACCCATTCCGTGGGCCTGTTCCAGGCGTTCATGCAGGTAACCCAGGGGGCCATGGGTCATCTCCTCTTGCACCACAGAGGGCAGGGTTTCCAGGTAGTGTTGATAGGTGTTGCTATTCATGGACGCCACCTTCCCGGCCATTTCTTCGAGGCCGCGGGGATCATCCGGCAGGTTAACCCCGCTCTTCTGGATCATGTCATTGAGGGCTTCCGGGCTGTCCGGCAGCGGGCCGGTATCATAGCCTTCGCCTTTCAGCCAGGTCAGCATTTCGTGGAGCGAGGCAGGAACATCAAGGTTGTCCGCACCGATATTCTGGCGGCCCGGCGGGTGGTTGTAGTAGATGATGGCCACCCGCTTGTCGGCATTGCTTTTTGCCTGCAGGGTCTGCCAGCGCTTGAGGCGATCTGCCACCGCCTCCACCCGCTCCTGCACCGGTTGCGTAAGGGTCAGGGCTACACCGGTCAGCTCGTCGATCACTTCCGGCTCGGCCGTGGCCAGCACCATGGGCTGGCTGACACCCTGCAGTTCCGGCATGGCCAGTTTATAGTGCACCTTGTCGGAAGGAATGCCGTCTACCGACAGCTGCCACTGGTTAGCGGTACGGGAGGCCAGCCGCACCCCTTTGATCACCGGCACATCCAGCCCGGTCAGTGCCTCGGTCACCTGGCGCCGGCCCTCGCCACCGCCGATGGTGAAATCCTGCAGGCTGACGATGCCAGACAAGGTCGCTGCCCCAACCGTATCGTCCAGATTGCGGACCACTTCAAGGCTGGCGCCGCCCCAGCGGGACAGCACGGCAAAGCACTGGATATCACGTTCTTCCAGAGCCTCACAGGTGGCATCCAGCAAGGCCCGGTCACCCGGGCGATCGCCGCTGTCGAGATCCAGCAGGGTAACCACGGGGCCGGGCTGAAGGTCCAGATCCGCCGGTTCACTGCTGGCTTCGCCGTTGCGGTAGTAGCGGATCAATGCTCGCGGTGGCAGGTCCGGCACCTCCAGATCTTCGCCCGCCTGCACCAGCAGCCAGCGCAACAATCCATCCAGGTGCCGGGGGGTGCGGCCTTGATAGAGGCCACGCCCGTCCAGCCAGGGCACCTGCTGCGGGAACTGCTGCCGGAGACTCTCCCGGTGGGCCCTTACATCCGCGCCCGGGTCCGGCGCTTTCATCAGTTCGTTGAGGGCGGAGGCATCCAGTCCATCCAGCACCGCACGGCCTTCCAGCCGCGACAACCGTGTCAGTGCCCGGTCACCGTTGACTGCCAGGATGGGAAACGGGCGTTTTTCCGCCTGCGCCTGCACCGCCTGCTCAAGCCGGCCCACCTGATCACCGAACACCGCTGCCAGCAGCAGGGCATCGGCCTGGCCCAGCAGTTCATCCAGAGCCCTGTTGTCCAGGCTGGCCAGTTGCTCGGGGGTGCGGAGCACAACCTTATGACCTGAATGGGAGCTCAGGAAGCGCTCGGCTCCGGCCGCCATTTCCGCTGCAGAGCGTTCCGATACCACGCCGACAATCGTTGCAGCCTGCAGCGGAAGGGAAATCAGCCACCCGGCCAGCAGGCTTATCAACAAACAGGGCAGATGACATTTCCCGGGCTGCAGCATCCTGCTTTTCCTCTCTGATCGAAATTATCGGAAGTCGTAGCGAACGGACAGGAAGCCAGCGGTTCCGGCAGCGAGGTATTCGGTACCGTCAAATTGCTGTGCTGTAGCGTATTCCTTGTCGGTCACATTCTGCAGAGTCAGGCGGGCATTCCAGTCCCGGGCGAACTCCCAGCCCGCCCGCAGGTTAAGCGTGGCATAGCCCGGCAGGCGATCTTCGTTATCCGCATCGTCATAGCGGTAGCCGCTAGCCTGAACGGTACCGCCAACGCTCCAAGCACCCAGTTGCCGATCCAGGTCGACACGCAAAGACTGGTGGCTGCGGCGGCGAAGGCGATTGTCGGTTTCCCTGTCACGGGGATCGAGAAGGCTCAGTTTGACCGCCAGATCCCAGTCATTGGCGCGGAATCCCGACCCCACCTCGATACCGCGAATGCGGGCCTCATTGACGTTTACCGGTCGGGAATCGACACCGACGGTCTGAATATCAATCAGGTCATCCACATCAAGCTGGTAAATCGCCGCATCCCAGTACCAGGCTTGATAGCGACCGCTGAAACCAATTTCCACCGAGCTGCCTTCTTCCGGTTCAAGGTCCGGGTTACCCGCGTAGGTACCGCCAAAACTGAAGGTCTCCAGCGGGTAGTAAAGATCATTGAAGGTCGGAGCACGGAAGGAAGTCCCGTAGCTCACCCGCATCCGGTGGGAGCGATTGAATGAATGGCCCAGGGCAACACCACCGGTTTCCTGACGGCCATAGGCCTCGTTGTCATCACCTCGCAGGGACAGCTGTACGTCCGAGGGGCCAAAGTTCAGGCGTAACTGACCAAACAGTGCTGCGTTGGTGCGGCTGTCTTCCTCAAACTCCGTGGAACTTTCCACTTCATCGGACTGCAGTTCGCCACCCACTGCCAGCTCGTGGACACCACCGGTGAAGGTATTTTCCCAACGGGCAGTGCGGGTTTTTGTGTTGAAAACCGAATCACCGGCTGTGCGGAAATTATCCTGCTCATCGGCGGCTTCCGAGAGTTGGACAGAACTGTCCCAATAATCGCTGATCGGTGTGTCCAGGTTGAACCCGACAGTACGAATCATGAAATCGGTGTTGCCGCCATCAAATTCGGTATTGCCCTCGGACTGCATCATCACCGCACTGGCTTCGCCACCACTGGGCAGTTCATGAACAATGCGACCAATGCCGGCAGTGTTACGGAAGCCCTTGTCATCGCCATCTTCTGCGATTCTGGTACCGTCTGTTTCCTTGTGCAGGCCACTCAGGCTGAACCGGGTTGCCCCACTCGTGGCGGAGGCACCAGCAGAGGTTTTCTGGGTATTGAAATTGCCGGTACCGGCTTCCACCCACCCTTTATTGCCACGCTTCGGATCCAGGGTGAAGGCCTGTATCACACCGCCCACTGCATCGGCGCCGTAAAGAGCGCTGCGGGGGCCGCGGACAATTTCCACGCGCTCCACCAGCTCCGAGGGAAAATATTGCCAGGGTGCACCACCGCTGGTTGCGGACCGCAGGCGTACACCGTCCACCAGGAAAACCGAGGAATCGTTGGTTGTGCCACGGGTAAACACGCTGGTGTTCTTGCCATAGGAGCCGTTGGTGACCACATCAATACCCGGCTGGCCACGCATGAGGTCTTTGAACTCGGCCGGCGCTTCGCGACGGATGGCGTCTTCTTCAATTACCGTCACTGACGACAGACTCTCACCCGCCGTGCGTGGGCCAATCGTGGCGGTTACAACAATCGGATCGAGCTCGGGAGCGGCTTCGGTATCGTCTGCAGAAGCCGTGGAAGGCGACAGCAGGATAAGCGGAAAACCCGACATCACCAGGGCGGGAACAGACTTGGAAAAACCCATAATCAACACTCGCTAGCGAACCATGCGCACCCGCATGGTTTATTTTCGTTATGCAGCGAAGGGAGACAGGGAGGAGGTGGGCAGAGGACGTCAGCAATCAGGAAACCGGCTGGATTCACCCACCGCCGCTGCCCTCCGCAGCGTCTGGTGTGTTAACAGGCCGGTCTCCGGGCTTATGAGGGGTTCACACTGGTGAACCGGAGCAATCACCTTCCCATGCACGGGGCACAGTGGCGCATTCGATCGCTCGTGACTCATTTACCGTTGCGGGGGCAGCGCCGGACTTTAACCGGCTTCCCGTTTCACTCCCGTGTAGCATTACACGGCAGCACCTGAAAACGAGCGGCAAGGCTAGCAACTGGTCACTCACTGGTCAATGACATTTGACAGGCCCGACAGCGCCCGTTCCAGTTTTTGCCACTGCGCCTCGTGACCGGGTAGCCCCAGGCGCAGGGCCGGTGGCGAGTCAAAATAGCGCACCAGTATCCCCTGGCTGGCCAGACCGTCAGCAATCGAGCGGGCATCAGGATGCGGCAGATAGCGGAACAGCAGCGTGCCACTGCTGTCAGCCAGGCCGTGGTGAGCCAGCAGACGATGCAGACGAGCGCTGTTGGCCCGCAGCCGCTGCGCTGTCGACGACTGCCACTCTTCATCTGCCAGGGCCCTTGCCATCACATAGCGGGCGGGGCCACTCAGCGGCCAGGGGCCAAGCGCTTCGGCAAGGGCCTGGGCGATACGGTCATCCGTCAACACGGCTCCGGCCCGCAGGCCCGCCAGGCCAAAGAACTTGCCCAGGGACCGCATCACCACCAGCCCGGGCATCCCTGCAAAGGGGGCAAGGCTGATCTGGTCGCAGCCATCGGCAAAGGCCTCGTCGACCACCAGCCAGCCGCCGCGTTCATGCAGCCGCTTGCACCAGCCAATCAACCGCTCCGGCGGTACTGTATGGCCGTCGGGGTTGTTGGGATTGATCCACACCAGCACATCCAGATCATCCAGCCAGCGTTCGTACCCGCCAGCCACCTGTTGCGGGGAAAGACCCATGACCTGATGCCCCGCCCGGGCCCACCAGTGGCCATGTTCAAGATAACCCGGGGCCGGAACGCCTACCCGGCTGGGGCCACGAAGCCCGGGCAGGGCCATAATGGCAGCCTGGCTGCCGGGCACCGGGACACAGCTGGCAACATCGGGCGCTCCGGCCCAGGCCAGCACCGTCTGCTCAAGGCCATCATCCGGCTCCGGCAGGCGCTGCCAGACCTCGGCGGGAACATCCGGCAACGGCCAGGCGAACGGATTGATCCCCGTGGACAGGTCCAGCCACTGCCCCAGCGGGATTCCCCAGCGCTCGGCAGCCGCGTTCAGCCGCCCACCATGTTCTGGCTGGCCCGATACCTTCACAGAAAACCTCCCCTGGCAATGACAGCAATCGCTGCAATCAGGCCCAACACACCCAGCCACAGCCATACCCCTCGCTGCACCAGGCCGATAGCGGCATCGATGGTCTCAGCGCTGGCTACAGGGCCTTGCCCCAGCACCGGCCGTTGCCGGATTCCGGAAGCGTAGGGTGCCGGGCCGCCCAGTGAAACACCCAGTGCACCGGCGCCCGCCGCCATCACCGGCCCGGCATTGGGGCTGTCCCACTGCGGTGCCTGGGTTCGCCAGCACTGCCATGCCAGTTGCCGGTGACCAAGCAGGCCGTAGGTCAGCGCCGTCAGCCGTGCCGGGACCCAGTTGAGCGCGTCATCCAGCCGGGCCGCGATCCTTCCGAAATACAGGTAGCGCTCGCTGCGGTAGCCCCACATGGCATCAAGGGTATTGACCAGGCGGTGCAGTAATACCCCGGGAATACCCGCCACCAGAAACCAGAACAGGCTGGCAAATACCGCGTCCGCCCCGTTTTCCAGCATCGATTCACTGGCGGCGCCGGCCACGCCGTGTTCATTCAGATCGCTGGCCTTGCGGCTGACAATACGCCCTACCTGTTCCCGCGCACCTTCCAGGTCGCCCCGATGCAGCGCCTCCGACACCGCCCGGCCGTGTTCCGTCAGCCCCCGAATGGACAACGCAAGATACAGAACCAGCACCTGTAGCATCAGATATCCCCAGTCAGCCAGCAGCCACCGCAAGAGTTCCGCAACCAACAGTACCGGTGACACAACAAGCAGCAACCCCAGCAAACCCGATAATATCGATCGGCTCTTCCGCTGTGGCAGTCGATTCAGCCTTTTCTCCACCCATGTCACCAGATGCCCGAACCCCACCAGCGGGTGCCACCGGCGAGGCTCCCCCAACCATCGGTCCAGCAGTACTGCAGCCAGACAAATAAACACGGACAATATAAAAACGTTCAATTCAGTAATATCTCTTGAGTCAGGCCACTCCCAGGTCAGATGGAGTGGTTGGGCAGGGCTCTCCAAAACCGTGCGGAGCCATGGATGGCGGAGCCGAGCGTACAGGGATGTATTCACAGCGTGTTTTGGAGAGCCCTGCCCATCCGCTCCTCCCCCGAGGCTGAACGCCCCAGAGGCCAGAGCGCAGTCTAACCGAGTAACCGCCAGCCTTGACACATTTTCGGGGTGGGTAGACCATTCTCCGCTCAATCAGCCAGGAATGACCGATGCCCTCTTTACCCTTGTGCTGGAGCCAACCGCTCCCGGAATTGGACACACACACAACTGAACTGGCAACTGAACGCCAGGGGATGCTGACCAAGCCCCGCGGCTCCCTGGGCCAACTGGAACAGCTGGCCATTCAGTTGGCGGGCCTGCAGAGGTGCGAACAGCCAACAGTAGATCCGGTACGGATTACGGTGTTTGCCGGCGACCACGGCGTTTGCGCCGAGGGTGTTTCTGCCTTTCCCCAGGAGGTCACCGCCCAGATGATCGCCAACTTTGCCAGTGGTGGCGCGGCGATCAGCGTTCTGGCCCGGGAACTGGGTGCCACGCTGGAAGTGGTGAACCTGGGCACGGTCGGAGCGGTGCCGGATTTACCCGGCGTTCGGGATGAGCAGATCGCGCCGGCAACCGCCAATCTGGCAGTGACCGAGGCCATGACAGACGCCCAGCTTCATGCGGCTCTGTCCAGTGGCGACGCAGCGGCAGAGCGTGCCGCGCAGGCGGGGTGCCGGCTGTTTATTGGCGGTGATATGGGAATCGGCAATACCACCAGTGCCGCCGCTGTAGCCTGTGCCCTGCTGGATGAGGGTGCCGAAAAGCTGGCCGGCCCCGGCACCGGGCTGGACACCGCGGGCGTCGCGAAAAAGTGCGAAGTGATCGGTCGGGCGCTGGCCAGGCACGGCGCCAGCCGCGATCCACTGGCAGTTCTGGCTTCCCTGGGTGGTTTCGAGATTGCCGCACTGGCCGGCGCCATCATGGGTAGTGCTGCCCGCGGTATACCCGTGCTGGTTGACGGGTTTATCGTGTCGGTTGCGGCTCTGGTGGGCGTGCTCCGGCAACCGGAGCTGCGGCACTGGCTGATTTTTGCCCATCGCTCGGCAGAACCCGGGCACCGGGCGGTGCTGGAAGCGCTGGATGCAAAGCCATTGCTGGATCTGGGCATGCGCCTGGGCGAAGGTAGCGGTGCGGCCGTAGCCCTGCCACTGTTGCGCTCAGCCTGCGCCCTGCACAACCGCATGGCCAGCTTTGCCGATGCCGGCGTTACCGACAGGGATGAGGACTGAGCCGGGAGACTCTCATGAGCGGTACCACCACCTTTTTTGACCTGATCCGCCACGGCGAGCCGGCCGGCGGCCCCATGTTTCGCGGCAGCCAGGATGACCCCCTTAGCGACACTGGCTGGCAGCAAATGAACACTGCCGTATCAGACGAAGACAGCTGGGACCTTGTTATTACATCGCCGTTGGAGCGTTGCCGGGACTTTGCCCGGACCCTCGCGGGACAGCGGCAGCTCCCTTTGCAGGAAGAGCCCCGGCTACAGGAAATCGGTTTTGGCGACTGGGAAGGCAAGACTTCTGAACAGATCATGGCCAACACACCGGAGGCGCTGACCGGATTCTGGAGCGACCCGGTAAAGCACCAGCCACCCGGCGGCGAGGCCCTGGCTGACTTCAATAACAGGGTTACCGAAGCCTGGCGGTACTGGCAGAAAGAAGCAGCCGGCAAACGGATACTGGTGGTCTGTCATGGAGGCGTGATTCGCATGATCCTCGCGGAGGTACTGGGCATTCCCCTGGGCCGTTCCTTCTCCGCCATCGCCGTGCCCTACGCCTGCCGCAGCCGAATCCGGGTGGATGAATCGGAGTATGGTGTGCTCAGCTGCCTGCAACACCACGGCCGGTAATCACTCTTTCAGGGTCAGCGGCAAGCCCGCCACACTCATCACCACCCGGTTGCAGCAGGCTGCCAGATCCTGATTCAGCCAGCCCAGTTCGTCACAAAAGCGTCGGGTAAGCGGGTCCATACCGATGGTGCCCAGACCCACTTCGTTGCTGACGATAGCAATACTGCCGGGATAGTTGCGCAATGCCTCCAGGAACGCATCACGCTCACGACCAAAGGTCTCCTCGCCGGCAAACAGCAAATTACTGACCCACAGGCTCATGCAGTCGATCAACAGGAAGGGTGGGGCCGCCTCCTTACCGTAGGCTTCAAGAACGCTGGCAAGCCGTATCGGTGCTTCCTCTAGCCCCCAGTGATGCGGACGGCTTTCCACGTGTTGCTTCACCCGCTGTGCCATTTCCTCATCGCCCACCGTGGCGGTGGCAACGTAGACCACCATACCGCCAGATTCAGTTGCCAATCGCTCCGCCAGCGCGGTTTTCCCCGAGCGAATACCTCCCAAAACAAGAGTCCGAGAAACGCTCATGAATGCTCCTTCGGGATCTGTGAATGTGACTGGAAAATGGCACGATGAGCCGCAGTTTACACTTATTCAATATACTGCAAACACTTACGTTATCCCCTGAGTCGGACTTTCGTGGCCCTCGCCCATGCTCACTGCTATATTGCTACCTGAAAGCGACTCACCCGCCGGTCAACCAGGGAGATTTCATGCAGGCAGAGCTGATCGAGATACGCAACCACCTGGCGCAGCACTCGCCATTCGCCGAGATGCCGGAAGAAAACCTCGACAGGGTCGTATCCGGCATTGAGGTGGCTTACTTTCGGGCGGGTACTGAAATTCTCAGGCTTGGTGAGCGCAATAACTACCTGCATTACGTGCGCAGCGGCGCCGTCGAGATCTATCGCCGCTCGGGCGAACTCTACAATCGCCTGGGTGAAGGTGAGATTTTCGGCCATTTTGGCTTGCTGATGAACAGAACCGTACGCTTTCCCGCCAAAGCCATCGAAGATTCTCTCATCTACCTGATTCCAAATGAAATTTTCCAGTTCCTCTGGGAAAATGACGACAATTTCACCGATTTTGTCGAAACCGAAGATCACTCCCGGCTGCGATCGGCACTTTCCCGCCGGGAGAAGTCCAACCAGCCAATGACTGCCCGGGTAACCCGGCTGATTTCCCGTGCCCCGGTCACAGCCCCCAACACCGTGCGCCTGCAGGAAGCCGCCCGCATCATGACAGAACACGGGGTTTCGGCACTGCTTTTGATGGATGAAAGCGGAGATCAGCCCAGTCTGTCCGGCATCATTACCGACCGGGATCTGCGCACCCGCGCGCTTAGTGAAGCCCTGCCCTCGGAAACCCCCGTCAGCGACATCATGACCGACGAGCTGATCACCACTCGCAGCGATGCATTCATTTTCGAAGCCATGCTGGCCATGCTGCACAACAACGTCCATCACTTACCGGTCATGGAGGGCAACAGGATTCGTGGGGTGATAGCGCTGTCGGATATTGTCAAACACGAATCCCAGAGCAGCCTTTACCTGGTGAGTAATATCTATCATCAGAAGGATGTGAAAGGCCTGAAGCGCCTGAGCCAGGAAGTGCCCAACACCTTTGTGCGCATGGTCCGGGAAGATGCCAACTCCCACATGATCGGCAGTGCCATGGCCGGTATCGGGCGCAGCTTCAGCCAGCGTCTGCTGGAGCTAGGCGAGGAGAAACTGGGGCCGCCACCGGTGCCTTACTGTTTCATGGCGCTGGGCTCCATGGCCCGGGACGAACAACTGGTGGTGACTGACCAGGATAACGCCATGGTGCTGGATGACAGTTTCGACCCGGCAGAGCATGACGAATACTTCCTGGCCCTGGCAAAATTTGTCAGTGATGGCCTGGCAGAGTGCGGATATACCTACTGCACCGGGGATATCATGGCGACCAACCAGAAATGGCGACAGCCTCTGAAGGTCTGGAAGGAGTATTTTGCCGACTGGATCGACAACCCGAAAGCCGAGGCACTGCTGAACAGCAACATCTTCTTTGACCTGGATGGCATTTTCGGCCAGACAGAGTATACGGAAGAGCTGAAAACCTTTATTGCCGAGCGCGCCAGCAACAGCCAGCGGTTCCTGGCCATGCTCGCACGCAATGCGCTTAACCGCACGCCACCGCTGGGGTTTTTCCGCACCTTCGTGATGGAGGAAAGCGGCAAGCAGGCCAAAACCTTCAATCTCAAGCGCCGGGGCACGGCACCGGTCTCCGATCTGATCAGGGTGCATGCCCTGGCCTGTGGCTCACGGGCACAGAATACCTTCAACCGTCTCAAGGCCATCGGGCAAACCAAGCTGATGCCCGAAGACGGCGTGGACAACCTGAGGGACGCCTTCGAATTCATTGCCATAGTCAGGATTCGGCACCAGGCGCTTGCCATCGAAGCGGGCCGGGAGCCCGACAACAACGTTCGGCCGGAGGATCTGTCGCCCTTCGAGCGCAGCCATCTGAAAGACGCATTCCAGGTGGTCAGCCAGGCGCAGAAGTTTCTCAAGTTCCGTTACCACGCGCAGGTAGGCCGCAATGTCGGGTGATCAGGAAACGGTTACCAACGTGCAGTCGGAAACCCTGCCCTGGCCGGAACGCTTCCGGGAGCTTGCCCGGCAAACCGGGGACGACCGGCTGAAAGCGTTTTACGAGGCAGGCTGTGTGGCACCCGATACCCCCATGAAAGACGTCCCTTTTGTGGCGGTGGATTTCGAGACCACGGGCCTGGATCCGGACAAACACTCCATTGTCAGCATCGGCCTGGTGCCGTTCACCCTCGACCGCATAAAGCTGGGGGGCTCACGGCATTGGCTGGTGAAACCGCAATTGCCACTGCATCAGACATCAATCACGATCCATGGCATCACCCATACGGATATTGACAAGGCTCCGGATCTTGACGAAGTGCTGGATGAGTTTCTCACCAGCCTTGCCGGACGCATTCCGGTGGTGCACTACCGCAATATCGAGCGGCCGTTCCTGAATGTCGCCCTGAGATGGCGAATAGGTGAGGAAATACGTTTTCCGGTGATAGACACAATGGCTATCGAAGCCCACTTGCACCCGAATCGCAGACTCAACTGGTGGCAGAAACTCAGGGGCAAGCAGCCGGTGTCCATTCGCCTGGCTGACAGCCGGCTCCGATATGGCTTGCCCCACTACCCGCCTCACAACGCCCTGGTGGACGCGTTGGCCAGTGCGGAGTTGCTTATAGCCCAGGTTCAGCACCACTTTTCACCAGAGACCCCCATCGGAGACCTCTGGCTCTAGTTGGCGGCTGTGCGACCGGCCTCCTCCACTTCACTGATCAGTGCGCCGTATCCCTCTTTCTCCATGTCTTCGAGGGGGATGAACTTCAGTGCCGCCGAGTTCATGCAGTAGCGCAGACCAGTGGGGTCCGGGCCGTCGTTGAATACGTGTCCCAGATGGGAGTCTGCGTACTTGCTGCGGATTTCGGTGCGGGTCATGAAGAACTTCCGGTCCTCTTTCTCAACCACCATGTCCGGGCTGATGGGTTTGGTGAAACTCGGCCAGCCCGTCCCGGATTTGTACTGATCCCTGGATGAAAACAAAGGTTCACCAGAGACAACATCGACATAGATACCCGGCCGCTTATTATCAAAGTATTCGTTTTTGAAAGCGGGCTCCGTGCCATCTTCCTGGGTGACGTAGTATTGCTCTTTGGTCAGACGCTCCCTGAGAGTCTTGTCATCCGGTTTTTCAAACGTCTCAGGATCAAATGCCCGGCTCATATCCTCACCGGAATCGCTGCTGCCCGCTTGATCCGAGTCGCTCGCTTCCCGGGGGCGGTATTGTGAATAGTCCACCTCTTCATCATCACCCCAGACTTTCTCGATAAACTGATAGCGACCCGAGTTGAAGGTGTAGACCTTGTAGCGCACAGGATTCTTTTTGTAGTAATCCTGGTGGTATTCCTCGGCATCGTAAAAGGCTTCGAAGGGAACAATCTCGATGGCCACAGGATCGTCATAACGGCCGGATTCCTCCAGCTCCTTCACCGAAGCCTCGGCAGCGCGCTTCTGCTCCTCGTTGTGGTAAAAAATCGCCGGCCGGTACTGACTGCCACGGTCCACGTACTGGCCGTTCACATCGGTCGGGTTTGCGGTGCGCCAGAGAGCCTGCAGCAGGCCTTCGTAGGTGATGACGTCCGGATCGTAGTAGACCTGAACCGCCTCGGTATGGCTGGTTTGCCCACCGGCAACCTGCTGGTAGGTAGGGTCCTCTTCCTCGCCACCGCTGTAGCCGGAAACCGCTTCAACAACTCCAGGAACCTTTTCCTCGTAGGCTTCCTCAACACACCAGAAGCATCCGCCTGCAAATGTAGCGACTTCCAGATCCGGATCGTCCGGGGCGTATTCTGAATCCTGTCCATTGGCGGCACCAACCTGTAAACCGGTCAATGCCATAGCCGCCGCCGTGGCCATCAGTAATAGAGAGCGTTTCATAGGTTTGCCTCGGGCAATTTTCAGTCCAGTCGCCTTTTTGACGGCTGAGACCACAGGAGTTCCCCGATTCTACGAATTACCTGTATGGTTGAGATCACCCTGGCCTGCCGATGGTCTGATTTCCCGGACAATGGCAGGCCCGAAACTTTGTCGATAAGATGTGAAAGTCCGGCTTGTGAGGTTCCAGTGACAGCAGACGTGAGTACAACCAGAGCGACACCTGCGGACGTTGTCCGCCATGCCCGCCGGCTCTGGCTGAAGGGTGAGCGCATTCATCTGGCTTCATTGTCCGAGGAGCTCCACATCGGCCGCGCTACGCTGTTTCGCTGGATCGGTAACAAAGACCTGCTGATGGGCGAAACCCTGTGGTCGCTCTACGACTCACTGCGCCAGGACGCCATTGCCCAGACCTCTGGCCACGGGGTGGATTATGTGGTGGGAGTCTTCCGCCATATCAACTCCGTGCTCCTGCACTCCGAACCCCTGCGCCGGTTTGTTCACGACGATCCGGAATACGCCCTGAAAATACTGACGTCCTCCCGGTCAACGCTGCACAGCCGCACTGTTGAGGCCAATACCCGAATCTTGGAAGAGCAGGTGGCAGCGGGGTATATCCAGCCGCCCATGAACCTGGAAAGCCTGTCCTATTTCATGGTGCGGCTGGCGGAGTCCTGCCTGTATGCCGATATTATCGGCGGGCGGGAACCCCGGGATGAGGAATTGGAGGACGCCTGTACGGCTGTGCGGATTCTGCTTGGGGGCAAGGCCTGACGCTGGGTGTTGGCGTTGAATTCGGGGGCTGGCCCCGCGGCGGGGGTACCTTTTCTTCTGGGAAAAATAACTCGCTGCGCTCAGACATCTTTTTCCCGGCAGAAAAGGTACCCCCACCACGTGGCCGATCGGACTTCAGCGTTTTTGTCGGATTACGGCTATCGCCTAATTCGACCTACATGCACGAGGTCTCATCCACCCCGTAGGTCGGATTAGCGAAGCGTAATCCGACAACCCCTTGCCGCCACCGTCCTACAGCTGCAACGACCGGACCTCCAGAAACTCCTCCAAACCCCACTTGCCAAATTCTCGGCCGATGCCGGAATGCCCGAATCCGCCAAACGGCGCCATGGGATTGAAGTCTCCGCCGTTGACGAACACCTGGCCGGTACGCAGCCTGCTTGCCACTTTTTTGGCGTGGGCATCATCACCGGACCAAACAGCGCCGGAGAGGCCATAGGCGGTGCCATTGGCAATCTCGATGGCTTCGGCTTCGTCCTCGTAGGGAATCACGCACAGCACCGGGCCGAAGATTTCTTCCTGGGCGATGCGGCTGTCCGGTTTGACGTTGCCGAATACGGTGGCCTTGACGAAGTAGCCGTGGGCGCAGCCCTCGGGCGATTCCGGGCCGCCGGCCACCAGGGTGGCTCCCTCCTCGATACCGAGCCTGATGTAATCGATGACCTTGTCACGCTGCTGGGCGGAGGCCAATGGCCCCAGGCGGGTGGTTTCTTCCAGCGGGTTGCCCGGGGTCATCTTTGCCACGGCGGAGGCTGCCAGTTCACAGGCTTCGTCGTGTTTGTCCGCCGGTACCAGCATCCGGGTCAGGGCGGTACAGGTCTGGCCCGAGTTCAGCAGGCAGTTGTTGACGGTGCCTTTTACGGCTTTTGCCAGGTCCGCGTCGGCCAGGATCACCGAGGCGGACTTGCCGCCCATTTCCAGGGCGAAGCGTTTGAAGTCGTCAGCGGCGGCGTGGGCGATCAGGCTGCCGGTGCGGGTGGAGCCTGTGAAGGACACCATGTTCACAGACGGATGTTTGATCAGGGTATCGCCCACGGTGGCGCCTTCACCGCACACCAGGTTGAACACGCCTTTTGGCAAATCTGTTTTATCCAGTATGTCCGCCAGTATATAGGCACTCTGGGGCGCAATTTCCGACGGCTTCAGCACCACGGTGCAGCCGGCGGCGATGGCGGGTACCACTTTGAGGATCACCTGGTGTAGCGGGTAGTTCCAGGGAGTGATGCAGCCCACGACACCCACCGGCGTGTAATGCACCTCGGAATTGCCCACCTGTTCGGTGAAGGGAAAATCCGGCAGCAGTTTCAGGTAGCTTTTGGTAATGGTGGCAGGCAGCCCGGCCTGGATGCCGGTGGCCAGTTTGATGGGCATGCCCACTTCGCGGCAGATGGTTTCTGCAATCTCACCGGCCCGCTCTTTCAGGCCGGCATGAAGCTGTTCCAGCACGTGGATGCGTTTTTCCAGGGTGCTTTCCGACCAGCTTTCAAAGGCGGCATCCGCAGCGGCGATGGCCTGTTCCATCTCTTCCCGGCCAGACGCGGGAACTCTGGCGATGACGTCACCGGTGGCGGCTTCGTGGACGTCGATGGTGTCGCCAGTCCAGTCCTGCCACTGACCTTTGATGTAGTTCTTGCTGAGATCTTTCATGGTTTTCTCCTGAATCAGTCGAACACAATCACGCCACGGGCGTTCTTGCCTGCCAACATATCATCGAACGCCCGGGGGGCGTCATCAATGGAATAGGTCTGGGTGACCAGCTCGTCGAGCTTGAGTTTGCCGGCCTTGTAGAGCCCCAGGATACGGGGGAAATCGTACTGTGGGCGGGCAGAGCCCAGCCAGCTGCCCTTCAGCACCCGTTCGTCCGCGGGCAGGGTCAGGGTGGTGATGGAGGTTTTGTCTTTCGGGTCCGAGACGCCCACCACCACGGCGGTACCGCCGCGGCCCAGGCTCTTGTAGGCCTGCTCCACCACCGCGCCGGCGCCGACGCATTCAAAAGCGTAGTCCACGCCGCCGGTGAGTTTCTTCACCGCCTTGGCACCGTCTTCCACTTCGCTGATGTTGACGGTGTGGGTGGCGCCAAAGTCCCGGGCCATCCGGAGTTTGTTTTCGTTGTTGTCCACCGCGACGATCATTTCCGCGCCGGCGGTAACGCAGCCCTGAATGGCATTCAGCCCCACGCCACCAATGCCGAACACTGCGGTGCGGGAGCCCGGTTCGACCTTCGCGGTGTTGAACACGGCGCCGACACCGGTCATCACGGCGCAGCCCACCAGGGCGGCGTTCTGCATGGGGATGCCCTGGTCCACCTTGACGCAATTGTCCACGTGCATGGTGGCGTATTCGGCCATGACGCCGCAGGCACCGAACACGTTGAGGTCTTCCCCGTCCGCGCCTTTAGTGCGCACGGTGCCATCGGGCAGGGTAAACATGGCCTTGCGAGCGTTCTCGCAGAGCACCGGACGGCCGCGAACGCACTGGCGGCATTTGCCGCACATGGAGATGAAGGAGCTGACCACGTGGTCGCCTTCCTGGAAGGCGGTGACGCCCTCGCCCACTTCGATGACGACGCCGGCGGCTTCATGGCCCAGAACCAGGGGCGCGGGGTAGGGGATTTTGCCGGTGGTCGCGGACTGGTCGCTGTGACAGACGCCACAGGCGCCGATCTTGATGGTGATTTCATCCCGTCTGGGGCCTTCAACGGTGATGGTTTCCACCTGGACGGGTTGGCCCCATTCGCGGCAGACGACGGCTTTGGCTTTTCTGTCCATTGTTGTTTACTCCCCTGTTTTTTTAAGACTGCATGTCCGGTGGTCCGGCAGAGCCAGGGAGCTTCTCCGAAAACACGCCGTGAACCCATCCCTGGGGGCTCGGCATTGCCATCCATGGCAATGCACGGTTTTCAGAGAAGCTCCCCGGCCCTGCCTTTCAGGCATCGGTGTTTGCCGTCCGGCGCCCCGGATGATTTCGATTGGTAAATCTGGGCGTCGGATTACGGCTTCGCCTAATCCGACCTACATAATCAATGCCGCAACCATGAGCGTAGGTCGGATTAGCGAAGCGTAATCCGACAACCGGAGCCTCAACTAGAACTCAGAATCCCGCATACCCAGCACAGTGGTATCCACGGTCGCCAATAACTCCGCCGTACTGACCACTTTCGGCAATTCGTAGCGTGCGAAATATTCACAGGCTTTCACCTTACCCTCATAGAAATCCGCTGTCTGCTCACCCTGGCCGTCCAGACCGGTAATGGCCCTGATAGCCTGTCTCAACCATAGCCATCCAACCACCGTGTGGCCCAGGGCTTCCAGGTAGAGCGAGGCATTGGCCAATGCCTGCTCCACCTTGCCGCTGGCTTTCTCGGCGTTGATTGTGTCCGTTGCCTCGGAGACAGCTTTCAGGGCCCGGTCCAACTGGTTGGCGGAGCTTGCCAGGCGTTCGTTGCCACGGGCTTCGGTGATGGTGGCTTCGATCCGGCTTACCAGTTCCTGGTAGAACCGGCCCCCGGCCATGGAGACCTTGCGGCCCAGCAGGTCGATGCCCTGGATGCCGTGGGTGCCTTCGTGGATGGGGTTGAGGCGGTTGTCGCGGTAGAACTGCTCCACCGGATATTCCCGGGTGTAGCCATAGCCGCCATGCACCTGGATCGCCAGGCTGTTGGCTTCCAGGCAGAACTGGGAGGGCCAGGATTTGATGATGGGCGTCAGCAGGTCCAGAAGGCCGGCGGCCAGTTTGCGCTGGTCTTCGGTGGCGGCGTGTTTTTTCTCGTCCACCAGCATGGCGCCCTGCAGGCACAGGGCCAGGCCGCCTTCCACGTAGGCTTTCTGGGTCAGCAGCATGCGGCGGATGTCGGCGTGGCGTATCAGCGGAACCTGCGGGGTGCTGGGGTCTTTCTCCCCCACCGGGCGGCCCTGTTTGCGCTCGCGGGCATAGTCCAGGGCGTGGAGGTAACCGGTGTAACCCAGCATCACCGCGCCCAGGCCAACGCCAATGCGGGCTTCGTTCATCATGTGGAACATGGCCGCCAGGCCGTTGTTGGGCTCGCCCACCAGGTAACCCACGGCACCGTCTTTCTCGCCGAAGTTGAGCATGGTGGAGGTGGTGCCCCGGTAGCCCATCTTGTGGATCAGCCCCGCCAGCGCGACGTCGTTACGTTCACCCAGGCTGCCGTCCTCGTTGACCAGCACCTTGGGCACGATAAACAGGGAGATGCCTTTCACCCCGGGCGGCGCATCCGGCAAGCAGGCCAGCACCATGTGGATGATGTTCTCGCTCAGCTCGTGGTCGCCACCGGAGATGTAGATCTTGTTACCGAACAGGCGGTAACTGCCGTCATCCTGCGGCTCCGCGCGGGTGCGCAGATCCCCCAGGGAGGAACCGGCGTGGGGCTCGGTCAGGCACATGGTGCCGAAGAAGCGCCCGGCCATCATCGGCGCCGCATACTTCTGCTGCTGGTGCTCGCTGCCCTGGGCCATGATCAGGTTGGCCGCCGCGATGGTCAGCCCGGCGTAGCCCTGGGTGCCCACGTTCGCGCCCTTGAGCATGCCCACACACATCTGCGCCACGGCGGCGGGCAGTTGCATGCCGCCGCGTTCAAAGTCCTGGCCGGCGGCCATCAGGCCGGTGTCCCGCAAGACGTCCAGGGCCTTTTTGACCTCAGGTCGCATTTCCACCCGGCCGTTCTCGAATCGGGGTTCTTCTTCGTCGACCAGGCGGGCGTGGGGTGCGAACTCCTCGGCGGCTACCTTCAATGCCAGATCCAGTGCTGCCTGCAGGGTCTCGCGGTTGTGTTCGGAATAGCGCTCGTAGCCCAGTGTCTGTTCGACTTCGTGGAGTTCGAACAGCTGGAAGGCCAGGTCCTGGGTGTTTATGATTTTTTGTTGCATGGCCTCGTTACTCTCGGCATGAATGAACACGGTAGCCTGCTGGGTGGGAGCCTGGCCCTGGGGTGGGGGTGCCTTTTCTTATGGGAAAAGAACTCGCTTCGCTCAGACACCTTTGTCCCGTCAGAAAAGGCACCCCCACCCCAGGACCGGCCCGACTGCACAGTTATATCAGCCTTAAACCACCTCAAACAGTGGTAGGTCGGGTTAGCCAACGGCGTAACCCGACAGTCGGATTACGGCTACGCCTAATCCGACCTACAGGAGGAGTTAAACCACTTCAAACAGGCCTGCTGCCCCCTGGCCACCACCGATGCACATGGTTACAACCACATACTTTGCGCCACGGCGTTTGCCTTCAATCAGAGTGTGTCCCGTCAGGCGTGAGCCGGTGACACCGTAGGGGTGGCCGATGGAGATGGAACCGCCGTTAACGTTCAGTTTCTCCATGGGGATGCCCAGACGGTCGCGGCAGTAGACTACCTGGGATGCAAAGGCCTCGTTCAGTTCCCACAGGTCGATGTCATCCATCGTCAGGCCATTACGCTCCAGCAGGCGCGGGATGGCGAAAACCGGGCCGATGCCCATCTCGTCCGGCTCGCAGCCAGCGACGGCGAAGCCCCGGAAGATACCCATGGGTTCAATGTTGTTCTTCTCGGCGTAGGTGCTGTTCATCACCGTGCACACGGACGCGCCGTCAGACAGCTGGGAGGCATTGCCGGCGGTGACGAACTGATTGTCGCCCCGCACCGGATTCAGGCTCTGCAGACCTTCCAGCGTGGTGTTGGGGCGGTTGCACTCGTCGCGGGTCAGGGTGACGTCCTTGTAGCTGATGTCGCCGGTTTCCTTGTCCTTCACCATCATGGTGGCGTCGATAGGGACAATCTCATCGTCGAACTTACCGGCTTCCTGGGCCGCCGCCGTGCGCTGCTGGGAAATCAGTGCGTACTCATCCTGGGCTTCTCGGCTGATGCCATAACGCTGGGCCACAATATCGGCGGTCTCGATCATCGCCAGATACAGCTCGGGCTTGTTCTTCATCAGCCAGTCATTGGTGGCGTGGAAGCTGTTGAGCTTTTCGTTCTGAACCATGGAAATGGATTCAACCCCACCGGCCACCATCACCGGCACCTTCTCCGACACCACCCGCTGGGAGGCAATGGCGATGGACTGGAGGCCGGAACTGCAGAAACGGTTGATGGAAAGGCCCGCGGTCGTCACCGGCAAACCGGCACGAATCGCCGCCAGCCGGGCGATGTTCTTGCCCTGGGCGCCTTCGTGGAACGTGGCACCGAGGATGACGTCTTCCACGATGGACGGATCAATACCCGCACGCTGCACCGCGTGCTGGATCACATGACCGGCAAGGTCCACAGAGTGTGTGTTGTTCAGGGCACCCCGGTAGGATTTACCCAGGCCGGTGCGGGCGGTGGAGACAATAACGGCGTCAGACATAACAATTTCCTTCGTAAACAGTAGGTCGGATTAGCGAAGCGTAATCCGACACAGAGTTGAGGGTTTCGACGGCGTTGTCGGATTACGGCTTCGCCTAATCCGACCTACGGGTCCAGGGGATCAAACCCCGGGACCAGCCCCCAAAGGTCGAAAATCAGAGATCCCCGAACTTGCGCCCCTCGCTGACCAGTTCCTGCAACAACCCCGCCGGCTTCCACTGCTCGCCCCCCAGGTCATCGTAGAACTGCTCAACAGTGCCAAGAATGACGTCCAGGCCAATCTGGTCCGCCCAGAACATCGGGCCACCCCGATAGGCCGGGAAGCCATAGCCGTAGATCCAGGTGATGTCGATATCCAGGGAACGATCGGCAATGCCCTCTTCCAGGATCTTCGCGCCCTCATTAACCATCACATACATGCACCGCTCCAGGATCTCCTGATCGGTCACCTCGCGGGGCGTAATGCCCTGCTCCTGGCGGAACTCGGCAATAATACGGTCCACCTCCGGGTCAGGGATCGGCTTGCGGTTACCTTCCTCGTACTTGTAAACGCCCGCCCGGGTCTTCTGCCCGAGGCGACCCTGCTCCGCCAGCTTGTCCATCCAGGTTGCCGGCACATCTTCACCGGCCTTGCGGCGTTCCTGGCGGATGCTGTAGCCGATATCGATACCCGCCAGATCCGACATGGCAAACTGCCCCATGGGGAAGCCCAGGTCCGTCAGCACCTTGTCCACCTGCTGGGGGCTTGCGCCCTCGTTGACCAGTGCCATGGCCTCGGCACCGCGCTTGTGCAGCATGCGATTGCCGACAAAGCCGTAGCAGTTGCCCACCATCACGCCGACCTTGTTGATCCTCTTCGCCAGGTCCATGGCCGTGGCTTTCACCTCGTCGGATGTTTTTTCGCCACGAACAATCTCCAGCAGCTTCATCACGTTGGCCGGGCTGAAGAAATGCAGGCCGATCACGTCCTGGGGGCGTTCGGTGGAGGCGGCAATCTCATCAATGCTCAGGGTGGAGGTGTTGGACGCCAGGATTGCGCCTGGCTTGCAGGTCTGGTCCAGCTGGCCGAAGATCTTCTTCTTCAGGTCCATGCTTTCAAACACCGCCTCGATCACCAGGTCCACGTCACTGAAATCATCATAGGTCAGGGTGCCGCTGATCAGGCTCATTCGCTCTTCAACCTGCGCCTGGGTGATACGGCCTTTTTTCGCGGTGTTCTCGTAGTTTCTGCGAATGACCGCCAGGCCCTTGTCCAGCGCGTCCTGTTTTACTTCCGCGATGGTGACCGGAATGCCGGCGTTGGCGAAGTTCATGGCAATGCCGCCGCCCATGGTGCCGGCTCCGATCACACCCACCTTTTTGATCTCACGGACCGGCGTGTCCTTGGGCAGGCCTTTTACTTTCGAGACTTCACGCTCGGCAAAGAATGCGTGGATCAGGCCGGCACGCTGCGGAGACTCCATGCACTCGGTGAACAGTTCCCGCTCACGCTTCATCCCTTCCTCAAACGGCAGGTTAAAGGCCGCTTCCACGGCGTCCACACACTTGAAGGGTGAGAACAGGCCACGGGCCTTCTTCTCCAGGTTGGCTCGGAACTCCCCGAACACATCGCTGCCCTTATCGGCTTCGATCCTGTCTGTCAGGTCACGGACCCGGCGAACCGGTTTGTTCTCATCGGCAATTTTTTGCGCATAGGCAAGGCCCACGCCCCTGATATCGGTGCCATCTTCAACCGCATCGACAATACCCAGGTCCAGGGCATCCCTGGCGTTGACAAACTCGCCGGTGGTAATCATCTCCAGCGCTTTGCGGGCGCCGGTCAGCCGCGGCAGGCGCTGGGTGCCGCCCGCACCGGGCAACAGGCCCAGCTTTACTTCCGGCAGGCCGACTTTGGCACTGCTCACGGCGACCCGGTAATGACAGCCCAGTGCCGTTTCCAGGCCACCACCCAGGGCGGTACCGTGGATTGCGGCAACAATCGGTTTGTTACTGTTCTCGAACTGCTCGATCATTGCAGCCAGCCCTGGCTCCTGCATCGGTTTGCCGAACTCGCGGATATCGGCGCCGGCGATAAAGGTGCGGCCTTCGCACACCAATAACAGCACCTTGGCGTCAGCGTCTTTCTGGCCCTGCTCCAGCGCAGCCACCAGGCCGGAACGAACCCCGTGGCTGAGGGCGTTCACCGGCGGGTAGTTCACGGTGATTACGCCAATGGAGCCTTCCCGGTTGTAAGTTACGACGTCAGACATAATTTCTCCTGGCCTTCTATGGAATGGAGTTTTAACAAGCGAAACATAGGAACGATTTAATACAAGTTTACGGCAGGTTTCAACCTTGAATTAAATTGGGCATATAAAAAAACCCCAGGACGGAATCCTGGGGTTTTATTCAAAGTTCGGGGGAGCCGGCGGGCAGGGCGTTCCGAAACCGTGCGGAGCCATGGATGGCGGAGCCGAGCGTACAGGGACGTATTTACAGCGTGTTTCGGAACGCCCTGCCCGCCGGCTCCCTACTCCTGAGTCAGATTAAACGCCAAGTGATTCTATATCACTGGCCAGCATTGCCAGCTGGTGGGCGATGGACGCACGCAGCTTTTCAGCCGGCACCAGATAGGAAGGCGCAGCGCAGGTGAGCGCCATAATGGTACCGTCCTGCAGATGAATGGGCACGCCGGCGGAATTGATATTGCGGTCCCACTCGCCCAGGGACAGGCAGAAGCCATACTTTTCATAGTCTTCCATAGCCCGCTCCAGGCCGGCCTTCTTCTCCGGCCAGGCGTCGCCATATTTGGCTTCCATGGCGTCGTCAATCACCTTGCGACCCTTTTCAGAGATCGCACAGTAATAGGCACGGCCGGCGGAGGTGGTGGACATGGGCAGTTTCAGGCCGATGTCCATTCGCAACAGGGACGCCTCCGGCGGCAGCCGGTTTTCCACATAGATCATGTGCAACCGGTCGCGGCAGGTCAGCCCCACGGACATGTTGGTCTGGCGCGCGAACTCGTCCATGTACGGCCTGGCCAGCTGGCGCACCTTGAGGTTGGAAACATAGGCGTAACCCAGTGCCAGTACACCGGAACTGAGCTGGTACTTTTCCAGCTGCGGGTTGTAGCTCAGATAACCCAGCTTGGTCAGGGTGTAGGTCATCCGTGAAACAGTCGGTTTCGGCAGGCCGGTCAGCCGCGCGATATCCTGGTTACCCAGGATGACCGAACCCTGGCTGAAGGCGCGGAGCACGTCGAGACCACGGGAAAGTGCCTCCACAAACTTGCGGTCTTTCTCCGGCTTTACCGGTTCGCCATCACCGGAAGCCGCCAACAGCTCCGGTGTAGTGAATGGTGCTTTGTTCATCGTCGGGCGCCTCCAACTGCATTGACTGATCCGGTAGGCCCTGGGTGCTGGAGCAGCGTCGGGAACTTGGTCAGATAGAAGAAAATTTGAGCTATTTTAATGGCTGCAACCGCCAAGTACCACAAAGTGTGCTGAAAAGAATCAAAAGTCATGCCAAACGTAAAACAGACTTTCCTCAAGTTTCACTTCTGACCTTTATTTTCGGCACTCCAGACCGGGTTTACGAATCTATTTCGGTATACTATTCTGCAAAGCGAAACATTATAAAGAAATTCTATTCACCTTACGATCCCGGGAGAACATATGAAAGTTCTTTTTGTTGCCGGAGACCCCAAGCCGGAGCGCTGGACGGTACCCATAAAGGCCCTGCTTCCGGAAGCCGAAGTACACGTCTGGGACCCGGATGGTCCCGCGGTGGGCGCGGATTACGCCATTGTCTGGCAGCCCCCGGAAAAGCTGTTCGAGCGCGAAACCAACCTGAAAGCCGTATTCAACCTGGGCGCCGGAATCGATGGCCTGCTGGCAGTGCCCAATCTGCCTCCGCACCTGCCGGTGGTGCGGCTGGAGGATGCGGGCATGTCGGTCCAGATGGCGGAATACGTGCTGCACCAGTTGGTGGAAGCCAGCCGCGGCATGGAAACCTACCGGGAGCAGCAGCGGGAAGGCGTCTGGAAAATCCACCGGCCGATCAAGCGCAGTGAGTGGCCTGTCGGTGTCATGGGCCTGGGCCATATTGGCAAGCGGGTGGCCCGTACACTGGCGGACCTGGATTACCGGGTCAGTGGCTGGGCGCGCAGCGAACACTCGCTCGACAGGGTGACGACCTACGCCGGAGCAAACCAGCTGCAGGAATTCCTGGGTGCAACCCGCGTGCTGGTGAACACCCTGCCACTGACCGATGAAACCCGTGACATCCTCAATCATCAGCACCTGAGCCAGCTTATGCCTGGCGCGGTGGTGATCAACGTGGGGCGGGGCGAACACCTGGTGGATGAGGACCTGCTCAGGGCCATTGACGACGGCCACGTGGCACGGGCGTCACTGGACGTATTCCGCCAGGAGCCTCTGCCTGCCGACCATCCTTTCTGGCAGCGCCCGGAAATTACCATCACTCCCCACATTTCCGCGCGCACACTGCGGGATGCGACCCTCGAACAGATCACCGGCAAGATCCGTGCGCACCACAACGGGCAACCCATTACCGGTATCGTGGACACGGGCCGGGGCTACTGAGAATTCCCCAGGTGCCGGTCATTTTCACCCCCCCGTGGCCGGCACCGCTCCAAACAGACCCCACAGCATCAGCAGCAAGAGCGGGATTGCGAGCAGCACGAACAGCCCGTTCCAACCGAACGCCACCACCCAGCGCGACACCTGCCCGAACCGTGACAGCAGCATTACCGCGGGGCCGAACGGCGACAGCATCATTGCCAGCGAAAAGCCGATCACCAGCGCCACGGCGATGGGCAGTGGGTCCACACCTTCCGCTACCAGTTGCGGCATCAATCCGGCCTGAACGCTCAGTACGGTAATAGGAATGATTCCAATAGCCGAGAGCATCGGCATCATCAGCAACCCACCAGCTGCCAACAGAAACACACCCAACTCCCCGGACGCCAGGCCGGCCAGGGCATTTGCCGGGATCACCGCCACCAGTGCCACCCCAAGGCCCGCGGAACCCGCGAAGATGGCCATCTCGTTGCTCATGCCCAGCATATTGTCTACCGACTCCCGCCCCACTGCCGGCAATGAGCGGTCGTGCGCCCACATATAAAGGAAGGTGACCACCGGCACGGTGAGCATGGCCGCCACCGATACCTTGAAGCCGAACAACTGCACCAGCATCGCCATGGACACGAAAATCACCGTGACCAGCAGGGCCAGCAGGAAACTTCCCCTCGGCCACTGTTCCAGGGGCTTGCGCTCGCTACTCACCAGGCGAAAGCGCTTATGTTCAAGAAACCAGCCCACCAGTATCAGTATCACGGCACTGCCGATACCGTAAGGCAGCAGCCCGGACCAGCTCAGGCTCGGCACTTCCCGGGTGATGATGGCCACCGCCACGCTGGTCGGCGCCACCAGCGGCACCAGCGCGAATCCCCGCAGGGTGCTGATCAGTACGCTGCGCAGCCAGCGCAGGCGCGAAGCACCGGTAATGCCCCGCTCTTTCAGGGTATCGGCCAGGGTGCCACAAAGCAGGTTCATCACTCCGAAGCTCAGCACCGAGGCAATACCACAACTGACCACCGCGTACTTCGGGTACAACAACGCAACGCGGCCACCCAACAGCACGTCGTGGATACGCTGCAACACTTCCAGCCGTCGCACCAGGCACTGCATCATCCCCAGGCTGCCCAGAAAGGTGGCGTAGAAAGCGCCATTGGATGCCGCACGCATCAGTTCGTCGGTGCCCAGTTCACCCCCCAGCGCCAGGCCGGCAATCACCGCGATGCAGATCAGCAAAAGGCATCGTGAATAGAGCTGAAGTGAACCCATGGCTGCCAGAAAGTAACCCAGAAACAGCGCACCGGCCAGCGCACTGAGCCGGGGCTCGTCGATGCATAACGCCACAAGCTCCAACAACACGGCAAAGGGAACCAGAAAACGGCTCATAAAAGATTCATACCCTCGAAGATGGTATCGGTTGCATTTCACACTGCTCCGGATTAGTCTTTATCCATCGATATACAAAACTTAATTCCGCTATACGAAACTATATTAACATTAATGACAAGACAAGTTCGGATCCTTTCTTCCTTGCAGAAGGGGGACCACAATAGAAACTGTCTGCTGATGAAACGGGAGATGTCATGAGCGCATTTATCTACGATGGCCTTCGAACCCCCTTCGGCCGTCACGCCGGAGCACTGGCGAAGGTGCGTCCGGATGACCTGCTGGCCAGTGTCATCAAGACCCTGGTGGAGCGCAATGCATTCGCCCCGGAGCTCTACGAAGACGTAATTGCCGGCTGCACCAACCAGGCCGGCGAAGACGCCCGCAACCTGGCCCGTCACGCCGGACTCCTGGCCGGCCTGCCGGTTGAGGCCGGTGGCCTGACCGTCAACCGCCTGTGCGGCTCCGGCCTCGCCGCCATCATGGATGCCGCCCGGGCCGTTCGTTGTGGCGAGGGCGAGCTGTTTGTCGCTGGCGGTGCGGAAAGCATGAGCCGGGCACCGTTTGTCATGGCCAAGAGCGAGAGCCCGTTCAGCCGGGACTTCCGCGCCTTTGACAGCACCATCGGCGCCCGCTTTCCCAATCCCCGCATTGAAGCGGAATTCGGGTCAGACACCATGCCCGAGACCGCCGACAACATCGCCCGGGAGCTGAACCTGAGCCGCGAGGCGGTGGACCGGTTTGCCGCCCAGAGTCAGACCCGTTATGACGCCGCCCTGAAGGACGGCTTCTATAAGGAAGAGATTCTCGCCATCGACGTACCCCAGGGTCGCAAAAAACCGCCGGTGAGTGTCAGCAACGATGAACACCCGCGTCCCCAGTCCACGGTTGACGCACTGGCCGGCCTGCGCCCGTTGTTCGAAGGTGGCGTGGTGACTGCCGGCAATGCTTCCGGCATCAACGATGGTGCCGCCGCTTTGATCATCGGCTCCCGTGAAGCCGGCGAGAAAGCCGGCATCCGCCCCCGTGCCCGCATCGTATCAGCAGCCATTGCCGGGGTTTCGCCACGGGTGATGGGCTACGGCCCGGTACCGGCCAGCGAGAAGGCTCTCGCCCGCGCGGGCCTGGATATCGGGGACATGGACGTGATCGAGATCAACGAGGCATTCGCCGCCCAGGTTCTCGGCTGCACGACCAGGCTGGGCATAGACCCGACCGATTCCCGCCTGAATCCCAACGGCGGCGCCATTGCCGTCGGCCACCCCCTGGGAGCCTCCGGCGCACGGATCGCATTGACTGCCACGCGCCAGCTTGAGCGCAGCGGCGGCCGTTACGCATTAATCAGCATGTGCATTGGCGTTGGCCAGGGCATTGCTGCTGTCATCGAACGAGTAACCGACTAATTTTCTGAGGAGACACACCATGGCTTCCGCACCCTGGGACGACCTGCTTCAACTCGACAAACAGCTGGATGAGACCGAACGCCAGGTTCGCGACAGCATCCGCTCCTTCTGTGACCAGCGCCTGATGCCCGGCATCATCGAGGCCAACCGTCATGAAAAATTCGACCGCTCCATCTTCACCGACATGGGTGAGCTGGGCATGCTCGGCGCCACCCTGCCGGAGGAATACGGCGGCCCGGGTCTTAACCATGTCTGCTACGGGCTGATCGCCCGGGAAGTGGAACGGGTGGACTCCGCCTACCGCTCGGCCCTGTCCGTGCAGTCTTCGCTGGTCATGCACCCGATCTACTCGTTTGGCCAGGAAGCGCTGAAAAAACGGCTCCTGCCCAAGCTGGCTTCCGGTGAACTGGTAGGCTGCTTCGGCCTGACCGAGCCCAACCACGGTTCTGATCCGGGTGGCATGGAAACCCGCGCCAAAAAAGTAGACGGCGGCTACCTGGTCAGCGGTTCCAAGACCTGGATCACCAACTCGCCGATCGCCGATGTGTTCGTGGTCTGGGGCAAGCTCGACGGCAAGGTGACCGGTTTTGTGCTGGAGCGTGGTGCCAAGGGCCTGGACGCACCAAAGATCGAGGGCAAGTTCTCGCTGCGAGCGTCCGAAACCGGCTCCATCTTTATGGACGAAGTCTTCTGCCCCGACGAGAACAAGCTCGAGGTGGAAGGCCTGAAAGGCCCCTTCAGCTGCCTGAACAAGGCCCGCTACGGCATCAGCTGGGGCTCCCTTGGTGCTGCGGAGTTCTGCTGGCACGCTGCCCGTAACTACACCCTGGAGCGCAAGCAGTTCGGCAAGCCCCTGGCAGCCAACCAGCTTATCCAGAAGAAACTGGTGGACATGCAGACCGAGATCACACTCGGCCTGCAGGGAGCACTGCGGCTGGGCCGCCTGATGGACGCCGGCGAAGCCTCCCCGGACGCGATTTCCCTGATGAAGCGCAACAACTGCGGCAAGTCCCTGGACATTGCCCGGGTTGCCCGTGACATGCACGGCGGTAACGGCATTGCCGACGAGTACCACGTGATCCGTCACGTCATGAACCTGGAGGCGGTCAATACCTACGAAGGCACCCACGATGTCCATGCCCTGATTCTGGGCCGTGGCCAGACCGGCATTGCAGCCTTCGTCCCGGGCTGATCATTGTTACCACGCAGCCGGCAAAAGCCGGCTGCGCCCCCGTTATTGACGACAAAAGAGACAGACCGAGAGGTTTTATCCATGGACATGAACTACACCGCCGAAGAACTGGCGTTTCGGGACGAAGTCCGTAAATTTCTTGATGAGAAGCTGCCTGAGGACATCGCCGCCAAGGTCAAATCCTTTAAGAAACTGAGCAAGGAAGACCACCAGCGCTGGCAGAAAATCCTCGTCGAGAAGGGCTGGTACGCCACCCACTGGCCGGAAGAGTACGGCGGTGTGAAGTGGACCCCTGTTCAGAAGCACATCTGGGACGAAGAGTCCTGCCGCTACGGTGTTCCGCGCTCCATCCCGTTCGGGGTGAACATGGTGGCGCCGGTGATCATCAAGTTCGGAAACGAGGAACAGAAACAGAAGTACCTGCCGCGCATCCTCAGCGGCGAGGACTGGTGGTGCCAGGGTTATTCCGAGCCCGGTGCCGGCTCCGACCTGGCCTCCCTGAAGACCCGCGCCGTGCGTGAGGGCGACCACTACATCGTCAATGGCCAGAAAACCTGGACCACCCTGGGCCAGTACGCCAACATGATTTTCTGCCTGGTGCGCACCAACACCGAGGTCAAGAAACAGGAGGGTATTTCCTTCCTGCTGATCGACATGAACACCCCGGGCATCACCGTGCGCCCCATCATCACCCTCGACGGCGAACACGAAGTCAACGAAGTGTTCTTCGAGGACGTCAGGGTACCGGTTGAAAACCTCGTCGGCGAGGAAGACAAGGGCTGGACCTACGCCAAGTACCTGCTGACCTATGAGCGCACCGGCCTGGCCGGCATCGGCATGTCCAAGGCGGCACTGTCGCACCTCAAGCAGCTGGCCAGCCGCCGCCTGAAGAACGGCAAGCCGCTGCTTGAAGATCCGTCGTTCAGCCAGCGCATCGCGAAAGTGGAGATCGATCTGACCGCCGCAGCCATCAGTAACCTGCGCATCATCGCCTCGGTGGAAGGTGGTGGCGTGCCGGGCGCGGAAAGCTCAATGCTGAAGGTGAAGGGCACCGAGATCCGCCAGGCCATCAACGATCTGGCCCGTCGTGCAATCGGTCCTTACGCGCTTCCCTTTGTGGAGGAAGAGCTGTACCTGGACTATGACGGTGAGTTCCTTTCGGACAAGGATGCTGCGCCCCTGTCTGCCCAGTATTTCAACAATCGCAAACTGTCGATTTTCGGCGGATCCAACGAGATCCAGAAGAACATCGTGTCGAAAATGATTCTCGGGCTTTAAGGAGGCGACCATGGATTTCCGACTCAACGAAGAGCAGCAAATGCTGCAGGACACCGTCGCCCGCCTGGTGCGCGGTGAATACAGCTTTGAAAAGCGCCTGGAGTTCAGTGAAACCGAACTGGGCTTCAGTGCCGATTTCTGGAAACAACTGAGCGAGCTGGGCCTGACCGCCGTACCCTTCTCCGAGGAGCTGGGCGGCTTTGGCGGCGGCGGTGTGGAAGTTCAGTCCGTGATGACAGAGCTTGGCCGTGGCCTGTGCATTGAGCCCTACCTGCAATCCGTCATTCTTGGCGGTGGCCTGATCGGCCAGGCCGGCAGCGACAGCCAGAAAGAGAACTGGCTGGCGGGCATCGCCAGCGGAGAGCTGAGAGCGGCTGTTGGCCTGCAGGAACCCCAGAGCTACTATGACCTGAACAATGTGGAAACCCGCGCCGGGAAGAACGGTGACGGATACACCCTGAACGGCCGCAAGGCGGTGGTGATCGGTGGCCATTGTGCCGACCTGATTGTGGTTTCCGCCCGTACCTCGGGCGACAGCTGCGATGCCAGTGGCCTCAGCCTGTTTGCCCTCAGTCCGGATACCGCTGGCGTTGAACGCCGCACCTATCCCACCATTGACGGGGCCAAGGGCTGTGACATTACCCTGAACAATGTCCAGGTCGGAGCGGACGCATTGCTGGGAGAGGAAGGCCAGGCAGGCGGTGTTATCGAATACCAGGCCGGCCGTGCCATTGCGGCCCTGTGTGCCGAAGCCGTGGGTGTGATGGAAGTGGCCAACGACCTGACCCTGGACTACCTCAAGCAGCGCAAGCAGTTTGGCGTGCCCATCGGTAAGTTCCAGGTGCTGCAGCATCGCATGGTGGATATGATGTCAGAGCTGGAGCAGGCCCGGTCCATGGCCATCCTGGCTGCCAGCGTTGCCGACAATGAACAGAGCGATGAACGTCGTCGCGTGCTGGCTGCTGCCAAGAATGTGATTGGCCGTGCCGGCCAGTACATCTCCGAGAACGGCATCCAGATGCATGGCGGCATTGGCATGACCTGGGAATACAACTTTGCCCATTACGCCAAGCGGCTGATTGGTATCAATCACCAGCTGGGGGATGACGATTTCCATCTGGAGCGTTACGCCTCACTGCTGCAGGCAAGCTGACAGGGGTTGGACAGCACCATGACAACGAGCGATCAGTCAACCGAACAGGATCTGAAGAAAGCCGAATGGAAGGTTCGTACCGAGCTTGCCGCCGCCTATCGTCTGGTGGCGCTGTTCGGCTGGGACGATCTGGTGTTTACCCATCTGTCGGCACGGGTGCCGGGGCCGGAGCACCATTTCCTGATCAATCCTTATGGCCTTCTGTTCCATGAGATCACCGCGTCGTCGCTGGTGAAGGTGGACAGGGATGGCCAGGTGGTGCAATCCGGCGGTTTGGGCCGGGTCAATCCGGCCGGCTTTACCATTCACAGCGCCGTGCATATGGGCCGGGAAGATGCTGGCGCGGTAATGCACCTGCACGCCCCGGACGGGGTGGCGGTGTCGGCCCACCGGGATGGTCTGCTGCCCCTGAGCCAGACGGCGATGTTGTGCCTGAATCACCTGAGTTATCACGATTACGAGGGTGTGGCGCTGAATCTGGATGAGCGCGAGCGGCTGATCAATGATCTTGGTGACAAGTCGATGATGTTGCTTCGCAATCACGGGGTGCTGACAGCGGGCAGGGATGTGCCGGAGACGTTCACTTATCTGTATTTCCTGATGAAGGCCTGCGAGATTCAGGTGAAGGCCCAGAGTTGTGGGCCTACCTATATGCCTTCGGAGCAGGCTGTCCAGACGACGGCGGAGCAGTCACAGGCTCTTGGGAGTGCGTCTGCATTGACGTGGCCGGCGTTGGTTCGGCTGCTGGATAGCAAGAATCCCGGGTACGCTGTTTGACTCGGTTTTAACTTGGTGCCTGGTGCGCAAGCGTGTGGGGAGACCTGTCCGGGACACGCTGTAAATACTTCCCTGTACGCTCGACAAAAACATCCATGTTTTTGACGGTCCCGGTAAGGCCCCCGCCTTCCATGGCTTCTGCATCAATCTCCTATAAACCATCGAATACTGGACGCAGACATGTTTTCGGTTGAATTGAACGATCTGGATAAGCATATCGGTGCTTTGATTGGCCACAGCCCGTGGAAAACCGTCTCCCAGGAGATGATCCAGGCTTTTGCGGACGCTACCGGGGATCATCAGTGGATTCATCTGGATGAGGAGCGGGCTCGGCGGGAATCGCCCTGGAAGAGCACGGTGGCTCATGGCTTTCTTACTGTGTCATTGATTCCGTTGCTGAACCAGCAGGTGATTGATGTGCAGGGCAAGAGTGCCAGCATCAATTACGGGCTGAACAAGCTGCGGTTTCCCGCTGCGGTGAAATCCGGATCGGCTATCCGGTCCAGGATGGAACTACTGGATGTGTCCAGGGTGGATGATCAGCGCACCCTGGCGACTTATCGCACCACCGTGGAAATCCAGGGTGAGGACAAGCCTGCCTGCGTGGCTGAAAATCTGGTGATGTACGTGGCTTGAAAGGCCCGTCAGGCCTTGTCTTCCCACTCCGCTTCCTGCAATGCCCGCCACATGAGCTTGCCTGTGGGCGATTTCGGAAGCTCATCCACAAACTCAATGATTTCAGGCACTTTGTAAGCCGCCATCTGTTCCTTGCACCAGCTGATGATATCAGCCTCTGTTGTCGTGTCGGCCGCATCAGGTGTCAGTACGATGCAGGCTTTCACGGTTTCGCCGCGCTTGGGGTGTGGAGAGGAAATGATGCACACCTCGTGAATCGCCGGATGCCGGTACATCAAGCCTTCCACTTCCGAGGGCCAGACCTTGAAGCCGGAGGCGTTGATCATCCGTTTGACCCGGTCCACCATGAAAAAATAGCCCTCTTCGTCGTAATAGGCGAGGTCACCGGTGCGGAAGAAGCGCTTGCCGTCCAGTTCCACAAACGCCGCATCCGTTTCCGCCGGGCGGTTCCAGTAGCCCTGGGTTACCTGGGGACCATGGGAGACAATCTCCCCTACTTCGCCGGGGCCTTTCTCTTCCAGGGTTTCCACGTCAATGATGCGGCTGTCCACGTCGAACACCGGAATGCCCAGGCACTGGGGCTTGGGGTTGTTGGGTGGGTTGATGTGGGTGGCGGCCATGGTTTCCGACAGGCCGTAGCCCTCGATGTAGTCCAGGCCCGTCATCGTCTTGAGCTTGGCGGCAACGGATTCCGGCATCGCCGCGCCGCCCCCGCCGATGGTGTTCAGGCTGCTCAGGTCGTATTTGCCAATGTCCGGATTCGACAGGAAATCCACGGCCATGGTGACGATATTGGTCCACCCGGTAACCTGATAACGCTCGATCAGGCGTGCTGCCGTGGTGCGATCCCAGCGGGTCATGATCACAGTGGTGGAGCCGCTGTAGATGGGGCTGTTCATGGAACCGGTCATGCCGGTGACGTGGAAGAATGGCAGGGTCGCCAGCTGCACGGAGCTGGCGGTGCTCAGGTTCCAGAACGCCCGGTGAACCGCCGTGGCCATCACGCTGCGATGGGTATGCATGCAGCCCTTGGGTGCGCCGGTGGTGCCGGAGCTGTAGGGAATCACCGCCAGATCGTCCGGGCCGGCGGTGTGGGCGGACGGTATTCTGTTCTCCGCCAGCGCCTGCTCCCAGGTGACCACGCCTGGCAGGTTTTTCGACCAGGCCGGGGCTGACACTTCCGCGGGCAAGGTCAGGTCGGTGTCCGCCTTGATGTAGGTGTTGTAGGAGGCCACCACCACCTGTTCCAGGTCGGTGGTTTCCAGCAGCGGGGCGATATAACCAGCCAACTCCTGTCCTGCCAGGCAAATGCTGGCACGGGTATCAGCCACGTAATGCTCCAGTTCCGCCGCCCGGTTCATCGGATTGATGGGAATGACCACGGCATCGGCGCGCAGGATGGCGTAATAGGCAACCACATACTGCGGCGAATTCTGCATGTACAGCAGCACCCTGTCGCCCTTTTTCACTCCCTGTGACTGCAGGTAGCCGGCCATTGCCTCTGCCTCCTGCAAAAGCCGGCTGTAGGTCATGGGCTCATCGTAGAAAATGATCGCATTGCGATCCGGATAGCGCAGAGCGGAAATTTCCAGGTTGGTGAAGACACTGGTCCGGGGCAGCGCCAGGCTCTTGGGCAGCTCTCTCGGCCAGACAGCATAGTGGCGTGTAAATGTCATTGTAATAGTCCCCTCATTCGGTTCAGTTGGCCGCCGTCGCGGCCAGATCAAAAACGTCCGTTCCGCCCGGCAGCAACTCCCGATGGCGCAATGGTGTAATAGCGATGGCCTTGTCCCGCAACACGCTGACATCCTCTCCCGGCGCCACGATATGGCGGGAACTGCGATCAAAGCCCAGCCACCAGTACGGCAGGCTGCGGGCATCCTGGCCGGCCAGCAGGCGGGCGCGCTGGATCGAGCCGTTAGACTGCGTACACCAGCGTGCCTGAAGGATGCTCGCCGCGTCACAGGCCGGGAAATTCACATTCCATGCCCGGTTCTGCCCCGGCTGCCACAGCTGGCGCACCACGGTTTCCCCGAAGGCGGATACCGGTGACCAGTCCACCCCCTCGCGGCTGAGAAAGGCCTGGCTCAGGGCAATGGCGGGTATGCCCATGTGCTCGGCACTGAGCACCGCACCCACGGTGCCGGAATACTGCACCGAGTCACTGATATTGGCGCCACAGTTCACCCCCGACAGCACCAGATCCGGCGGCGTTTCCCCGAACCACTGGGCCAGCGAATACAGCACACAGTCCGCCGGCGTGCCGGACACCGCATAGCGCCTGTCACCCTGCTCGTAAACCCGCAGCGGATCATGGATGGAAATACTCTGGCCGGCACCACTGCGATCGTGCTCCGGCGCCACCACCCAGACCTCCTCCGCCAGATTGCGCGCAATCTGCTCCAGCACCTTCAGCCCCGGGGCATTGATGCCGTCGTCGTTGGTGATCAGGATGCGTTTAACGATGGGTTCCTTCATGACCGCTCACCTCCACTGGCAATCCGCCAGCCGGCCTCCGCCAGCAGACTGGCCCGCTTGCCCACCTGCAGGGCATCGGCATTGGCGGCATTGCCCTGCAAGGCACGGGCATAGACCCCCTGAACGATCGACGCCAGGCGGAACAGCGAAAACGCCAGAAACACATGCCAGTCGGCAATCCCGTCACGGCCGCTCTGCTTGCAGTATCGAGCGATGGTTTCCTGCTCATCAGGAATTCCCAAGGCTTCCAGATCCTCCCCCTGCAACCCGCGCATGCCTTCCATGTCGGAGGGCAGGTGGTAAGGCAGACAGTAATAGGCCAGATCCGCCAGCGGGTGCCCCAGCGTCGACAACTCCCAGTCCAGGATGGCGATCACTTCAGGTTTGTCCGGAGCCAGCATCAGATTGCCAAAACGATAGTCTCCGTGGGCAATGGCGCATTCGTCGGTGGAAGGCAGGTTCTTGGGGAGCCAATCCATCAGCTTATCCATCGCCGGCATGTCATCGGTTTTCGACGCCAGGTACTGTTTCGTCCAACGGGAGACCTGCCGTGCAACGTAGCCTTCGGGACGACCGTAATCGGCCAGCCCAACCGCGTTCACGTCCACCGAGTGTAGTTTGGCCAGGGTATCGATAGCCGACAGGTGAGCGGGCATCCGCTCCGCACGGTCCAGCGCCCGCAGCGCCGGATGGCTGACAATGCGGCCTTCCAGATAATCCATAATGTAGAAGGGCGTGCCGATAATACTGCTGTCTTCGCATAGAGCACGAGTTTTGGGGACCGGAACATCGGTGTGCTGTGACAGCGCACGCATCACCTTGTATTCTCGTTCCACCATGTGAGCGGACGGCAGGGTCTTCCCGGGTGGCTTCTTGCGCAGCACGTACTGGCCACTGTCGGTGTCCAGCAGAAACGTGGGGTTGGACTGGCCGCCCTGGAACTGCTTCACGTCCAGCCTGGTGCCAAAGTCCGCAATGGCTTGCTGAAGCCAGGTCAGGAGCCTGGCTTCATCGATTTTGTGGGCTGGCAGGACGTCTACCAGTTCAGGATTCATGCTCATCTTTGCTGTTGCCTTCGTTTATTGCGTGGCGGCCCGGTCATGGGGGCGGCGGCCGGCGGGTGGGAGTGTCTTTCTTCCGGGAAAAAGAACTCGCTGCGCTCAAACACCTTTGTTCCCTGCATAAAGACACCCCCACCCACCTCCCTCGGCATACCTTTGGTGATGCCTCTTCTTAACAAATGGTCTCGCCGCCGTCGGCTACGATAACCTGGCCTGTGATGTAGGCACTGGCCTTTGTTGACAGAAAAACCGCCAGGCCGGCGATATCGACCGGCTCACCAATTCTGCGCAAAGGGGTTTTGTCCTCGGCACGTTTGACGCGCACAGGGTCTTCCCACAAAGCCTTGGCGAAATCGGTCTTGATCAGACCGGGGGCAATGCTGTTGACGCGAATGCCTTTTGGCCCCCATTCGACCGCAAGATTTCGGGCCAAGGCCGCTTCCGCTGCCTTTGAAACACCGTAGGTACCGATGGTGGTGTTGCCACGGATGCCGGCAATGCTGGACAGAAGAACAACCGCGCCTTCCCCTTTCTCCGCCATCTGCGGCAGCACCATGTTGGTGAGCCAGAAGGTTCCTTTGACGTTGGTGTCCATGATCTTGTCCCAGGCCTCGTCGGTCATCTCGGCGGTGGTGCCGTAAACCGGGTTGGTGGCGGCGTTGCACACCAGCACATCGATGGTGCCCCAGGCTTCGTTGGTTTTATCCACCAGATTCTGCAGGTCTTCCTTTTTGCCCACGTGGCAGGGAATCGCAATGGCCTCGTAGCCCTGCTCTTTCAGTTCGTTGGCTACCTGCTCACAGGCGTCCGCCTTGCGGCTGGAAATCACAACCTTGGCGCCCAGTCGGGCCATTTCCTCTGCGATGGCGCGGCCGATGCCTTTGGTGGAACCGGTGATCAGTGCGACTTTTCCAGTCATATCAAAAAGCGGATTAGTCATTATTCGATCCTCATACTCAATGCTTGGAGAACGAACGGGGAGGAACCTGCCGGGACTGTGCAAAACATGGATGTTTTGCTCAAGCCTACAGGGACGTATTCACGGCGTGTCCCGGCAGGTTCCTCCCCGTTCGTTCATGCACCCGACGAATCGGGCCGAAAATCTCTAGCGGTATTGCCGAAGCTCAATCTTGGCAACGGAATCCAGATGCACCTCATCCGGCCCATCCGCCAGCCGCAGGGTCCGCACCTTGGCCCAGGCTTCGGCCAGGAAGGTATCCTGGGACACCCCGGCACCACCGTGAACCTGAATGGCACGGTCCAGCACCTTCAGCGCCATACTCGGCGCAATCACCTTGATCATCGCAATCTCCTGACGGGCCACCTTGTTACCCACGGTGTCCATCATATGCGCCGCCTTCAGCGTCATCAGCCGCGCCTGCTCAATCTCGATACGGCTGCGGGCAATGTCCTTACGGATGGAATCAAAACTGGACAGCGGCTTGCCGAACGCCTCGCGGGCATTGGCGCGCTTGCACATCAGCTCCAGCGCCCGCTCGGCCACACCAATGGTGCGCATGCAGTGGTGAATACGGCCGGGCCCGAGTCGACCCTGGGCAATCTCGAAACCACGACCCTCGCCCAACAGAATGTTGTCCACCGGCACCCGCACATCCTCATAATGGATCTCGGCGTGGCCGTGGGGCGCATGGTCATAACCAAACACAGTGAGCGGGCGAATCATCTTCACCCCCGGCGTATCCAGCGGAACCAGAATCATCGACTGCTGCTGGTGCTTCTCCGCCTCCGGGTTAGTCTTGCCCATCACAATGGCAATTTTCGAGGTGGTCGTCATGGCACCCGAAGACCACCATTTCTTGCCATTGATCACATACTCGTTGCCTTCGCGGCGGATTTCGCAGGCAATGTTGGTGGCATCTGACGACGCCACATCCGGCTCGGTCATCGAGAAACAGGAGCGGATCTCGCCAGCCAGCAGGGGCTTCAGCCACTTGTCCTGCTGCTCTTTATTGCCGTAGCGGGCGATGGTCTCCATGTTGCCCGTGTCCGGCGCGGAACAGTTGAACACCTCCGACGCCATGGCCGAACGGCCCATGATTTCGCACAGGTGCGCGTACTCATAGTTGGTGAGGCCGGCACCGAATTCGCTTTCCGGCAGGAACAGGTTCCACAGGCCGGCTGCCTTGGCCTTGATCTTCAGTTCCTCAATGATCGGTACCGGCGCCCAGCGGTTCTCCGCCTGCTCGATCTGTTCATGATGCTTGTGCTCATTGGGATAGATATGAGCATCCATGAATTCGTTAAGTTGCGCCTGCAGTTTTTTGGCTTTGTCAGACAGCTCAAACATGTCCGGATCCTCGTTGGTTGGTCGTCATAGGGGCACACCCTCCGGTTTCTCACTACCGGAGCGGATGCGAAAGGTGCCTTCGGCGATGGCCAGCAGGTTGCCCTGATCGTCATGGACCTCGCCGGTACTGTTGAAGATGCGGGTGCCGCCCGCCCGCTTTATCCCCGTCACACGAATGGTGCCGCCGGAACACTGGCCGGTGAAGGTGGTGGTCATCGACAGGGTAATCGCCTTGCGCATACGCCCGGGATAGGGGCAATAGGTGCCGGCTTCGGCCATGACGATATCCAGCAGGGAGGTCAGCACGCCTCCGTGGACCACCCCACCAAGGTTGAGATGCTGAGGAGCCAACTTCAGCTCGATCACCGCCTCGTTCTCCTGCCAGGACACCTGACGGTAACCCAGCAGGCTGTGAAATCCCGGCAGGTCGTGGCCACCCCCGATGTGCAGCTTGTGATCACTCATCAGACTTTCATCCCCGGCAGATTGAGCGAAGCAGTGTTGCCGCCGTCCACGGGCAGGGCCTGGCCGGTAATGTAGCTGGCATCGTCGCTGGCCAGAAACAGGATGGCTGCGGCAATTTCTTCCGGCGCACCGTAACGACGCAGTTCACAGCGGGAGCCCAGCTTGTGGGCCTTTTCGTGGGTGCGGGCGTAATCAAACACCCCCCGGGTCATGCCGGTCTCCACCAGCCCCGGGCACACCGCGTTGACCCGCACATTGTCGCCGCCCAGGTCACAGGCGGCGGTCTGGGTGAGGTTAATCACGCCGGCCTTGGAAGCACTGTAGGCATTACCCCCCGCGCCGGAACGGATCCCCGCTACAGAGGCGGTGTTGACGATCGCGCCCAGTTTTCGGGCTTGCATGTGAGGTGCCACATGCTTGATGAACAGCATGGTGCCAATCAGGTTTACCGACAGTACCTTTTCCCATTCTTCGCGGTCGTTACCGGTGATGTCCGGGTGGGTACCGCCGGTACTGGCGATGCCGGCAATATTGCAGAGCACATCGATATTGCCGAAGGTGGCTGCGGCTTCCTCCACCAGGGCTTTGACCTGGGATTCATCGGCCACATCGGCAATCCGCCGCAGGGTTTGCGCCCCTTCGGGCATCAGGCTCTCGGTATCCAGCAGCCCGGCCTCGGAGCGATCCACCATCATCACCTTCGCCCCTTCACGGGCCAGACGCACTGCAGTGGCCCTGCCAATGCCGCTGCCTGCTCCGGTGACTATGGCAGACCGGTTGTCAAAACGCCCCATGCCGATGCTCCTTTTTGTGGATTATTCGCGTCGTCATAAAATTCATGTCGAGGTAATTTGTCACGCCTTCCGGCTTTGAGTCAATATAAACGGAAGTTAATTTCACTAGATAAAACACGATAACACCAAGAGGCGAAAAAATGGAAAGCTTGATGCAAATGCCCGTACATGCGCCCGTGGATCCACAGGAGACCATCGAAGCGATCGGCCAACGTATCCAGTATCTGGCGACAGAGCGCCCACACCAGACCGCACTGATTGATGACCAGGGCCAGATCAGCTGGAGCGACCTGGTGAGCCTCGCCAATCGCATTGCCAATCGCCTGCGGGCGGAAGGTCTCGTGGAAGGCGACACCGTGGCGCTGTTGTCCGAGAACCGTATCGAGGCGGTGGCCCTGTACCTGGGCACTCTCGTAGCCGGAGGTTGCGTGGTACCTCTGTCCGGCATGGCCAGCGGGGACAGCCTGGCGCTGATGATCAATGACTCCGGTGCGCGCTTTCTGTTTGTGTCGGAGAAGAACCGCCCACTGCTGGACGCCATGGCCGGCAAACTGGACACCATCAGCAAAGACGGCTGCATAGCTCTGGAGCCGCAGCAGGACGGCAAAGGGCCCGACCTTGAACAGTGGCTTGACGGAATCGGCTCCGAACCCCGCCCGGCTCCGGTCACCCTGGACCACCCCTTCAACATCATCTACAGCTCCGGCACCACCGGTACTCCCAAGGGGATTCTCCACGATTACCGGTTCCGCCAGCGGCAGATGCTGCGCATGAGCCGATTCGGGTTGGATGGCAACGCGGTGAACCTGGTGTCAACACCGCTGTACTCCAACACCACCCTGGTGTCAGTACTGCCTACCCTGTTCAACGGTGGCATGCTGGTGCTGATGGCCAGGTTCGATGCCCGGCGCTTCCTGGAACTGGCCGAACAGCATCGTGTCACCCATGCCATGCTGGTACCGGTTCAGTTCCAGCGCATCCTCGCGGACCCGGAGTTCGACCGCTTTGACCTGTCCGCATTCCAGCTCAAGCTGTGCACCAGCGCGCCCCTGCGGGCCGATGTCATCCGCGAGGCCATGGCCCGCTGGCCTGGCAATATTCGCGAGGTTTACGGTCTCACCGAAGGTGGCATATCCACCTGCCTGGACTGCGCCGCACACCCTGACAAATGGGATTCCGTGGGCGTACCCACCGAGGGCTCCGAGGTGCGGGTGATCGACGAGCAGGGCAACCAGTTGCCCCGGGGCGAGACCGGGGAAATCGTCGGCCGTGCCATCTCCATGATGCGGGGCTACGTCAATCGCGACGACCAGACCCGGGAGATGCTGTGGACCAGCCCGGAAGGCCTGCTGTTCTTCCGCAGCGGGGATATGGGGCGGGTGGATGAGGACGGCTTTGTCTACATCCTCGACCGCCGCAAGGACATGATTATTTCCGGCGGTTTCAACATCTACGCAGTGGATCTGGAAAAGGTACTTCTGGCGCATCCGGCGGTGGCCGATGCAGCGGTGATCGGTATTCCCAGCGAGCAGTGGGGCGAGACGCCGATGGGGCTTGTGGTACTCAGGCCTGGCCACCCGGAAAACGAGGCGGAATTGCTCGACTGGGCCAACCGCCAGCTGGGGAAGACCCAGCGCCTGGCGGCCATTGAACTGCGCGAGGAATTACCGCGCTCGACCATTGGCAAGGTGCTGAAACGGGAGCTTCGTGAACCCTACTGGTACTGAGCCGTTGCCCCGACTGATTCCGGGCAACTGCCACGGAGAGTCTCTCCATGGACTAAACTTTGGTAATGCAATATCGACAACTATGCTATTGCAAAAAACAAACTGTGTGATAGATTCAGACATAGAGATTCATTCTGCAGTCACTAATTCTGCAGAGCGAAACTAAATCCAAAAACAATTAGCACAACAATGATCGAGGTCACGCAATGAATATGCTATTAGCCACCGCCAGAAAAACCCTTACCTTATATGGTTCGGCCCTGACTCTTGGCCTGACCGCAGCCTTTGTCAGTGCGCCGGTTGCCGCCGAAGAAACCATCACCTGGAGGGTCCAGTCCCATTGGCCGGGTGCCAGCTCTTCCTACAAAGACAGCCTGGGCCGTCTCAAGGAAGTACTGGAAGAGCGTACCGACGGCCGCCTGAAGCTGGACCTCTACGAATCCGGCTCCCTGTTCAAGCCCAAGGAAACCTTCAACGCTGTCAGCCGCGGCATTCTTGAGATGGGCACCATCTCTCCGGCCTATGCCCAGGACAAGATCAGCCTGGCCGGTGTCGCCTCCGGTTTGCCACTGGCGTTCCAGACACCTGCGGAAGCCGCCTATTTCCACATGGCCATGGGTTTTGAGGACATGCTGCGGGAAGAGGCCGCTGAACATGACGTCTACTGGGCCACCGACAAGGTCTACCAGACCGAGATGGTGGTCAAGGAGCCCATCGAAAGCATCGAGGACCTGAAGAAACTGAAAATCCGCTCTTCCGGTGCACTGGAAAAGTTCCTGGACGAAGCCGGTGCGTCTACGTCTTACATTGACGGCGGCGAGCTCTATTCTGCACTTGATTCCGGCATTGTCGATGGGGCTCACTGGGGCGCAGCCCAGGGTGCTTACAGCATGTCCCTGTATGAAGTTGCCAAGTACCACGTCAAGCCCTCTCTGAACGTGGCGGGCACCGACGTCATCATCGTCAGTCAGAAAGCGCTCGACAAACTGCCAAAAGAGATGCAGGCCACCGTCAAGGATGCCCTGAAAGAACAGTTCTGGGTACGTACCAACGAGTACGAACACAAGGAAAAAGTCACCCTGCAGAAAGCCATAGAAGAGGAAGGTGTTGAAATCAATAACCTCCCACAGGATGTCCAGGATGAAATGTTGAAAGCGGCCCAGGTGATCTGGGACGAAGAAGCAGAACGCAGTGACAACGCCAAGAAAGCAGTCGAGATGGTCAAGGAATACCTGACGCAACTCGGCCGCATGTAATCAGGCTCTGACGAAACCGGGCGTGACCACGCCCGGTTTTTCATTGCAAACCAAATTCCTATCGACCAAGCCCTTAACGGCAGGGGGACAAAATGCGCGCTCTAACCGCATTCATGACTGGAGTGACCCGGCTCAATAACCTGCTCGGCCGGTGGTTCTCCTATCTGGTCATGATCATGTTCCTGTTATTGATCACAGGCGTGGCATTCCGATACCTACTGGAGATGCCTCTTTCCTGGACGGGCGAGTTGACCCAGTTGATTTTCGGTGTATACGGACTCATGGCCGGTGGCTATTTGCTGGCAAACAACGGTCACGTCAACGTGGACCTGGTCTACTCGAAGTTCAGCCGCCGCAAACGGGCATTTCTCGATCTGTTTACATCGATCCTGTTTTTCATGTTCACCCTGGCGCTGCTTTACTTTGCCGTCGACATGGCGTGGGAATCCTTCAGCAACCGGCAAACGTCCAACTCGTCCTGGGATCCCCCCATCTGGCCGGTAAAAGCCTTTATACCGCTGGCCACCCTGTTGCTGATCCTGCAGGGCATCGTGAAACTGCTGCAGGACATCGCCATTGCGTTCAACCTCAGTTACTACCAGCCCGAACCTGAGCCGGAAGAATCCCGGGAGGACAACGCATGAGCACTGAAATACTGACCCTGCTTTTCTTCGGCTCCCTGCTGTTTTTCCTGGTACTGGGCCTGCCACTTGCGTTCGTCCTTGGCGGCGTTTCCGTGGTGTTTCTCTACTTCACCTGGGGTTTTGACTCCTTCTACATGGTGGCCTCACAGATCTGGAGCACCATGGGCAGCTTTACCCTGGTCGCCATCCCGCTGTTTGTGTTCATGGCCATGATTCTGGAGCGAACTGGGGTTGCCCGGGATCTGTACCGGATGATGCATCTGTGGTTCGGCGGCGTCCGGGGCGGCCTGGCCATTGGCACCCTGGTCATCTGCGCGATTTTCGCGGCGATGGTCGGCATCAGCGGTGCGGCGGTTGTTGCCATGGGCACCATCGCCCTGCCCGCCATGCTGGAACGTGGCTACGACAAGAAAATGGTGCTAGGTGTCATCAACACTGGTGGTGGTTGGGGCGTGCTCATCCCCCCCTCGATCCTGATGATTCTCTATGCCCTGATCACTGGCGTGTCGGTGGGCAAGATGTTTGCGGCCGGCATACTGCCGGGGATCATGCTGATGGTTCTTACCTCCCTTTACGTGCTGATCCGCTGCTACCTGCAGCCGCACCTCGCGCCGGACCTGCCCAAGGAAGAGCGGGGCACATGGCCGGAAAAATTCGCGGCCCTGCGCTCCGTGCTGCTGCCGATCCTGGTGGTGTTCATGGTGCTGGGTTCGATCATCGGCGGCATTACCACGCCCACCGAGGCAGCAGCCATGGGTGTACTGGGGGCACTGATCTCGGCCGCGGTCTACCGCGCCCTGAATATGGAATTGATCAAGGATGCCTCGGTACGGACCTTCAAGCTTACGGGCATGATCATGTGGATCCTGTTTGCGGCTCACGCGTTCAGTGCCGCCTACCAGAGCATGGGCGCCCAACCGATGATCGAGGGCATGATCCAGTCCATTCCAGGCGGGCCCTGGGCAGTCATCATCACCATGATGCTCATTGTCTTCCTGCTGGGCATGGTGCTGGACCCGGTAGGCATCATGCTGATCACGCTGCCGGTGTTTACACCCATTGTCGAGTCCATGGGTTTTGATCCGATCTGGTTCGGCATACTGTTCGTGATCAATATGGAAATCGGCTATATGACGCCGCCGTTCGGTTTCAACCTGTTCTACCTGAAAGGGGTGGTTCCACCGGGGATAACCATGGGCGACATTTACCGATCGGTTGTTCCCTTTGTGATCATCCAGATCGTGGGTATTGGTTGTCTGATGGTGTTTCCGGACATCGCCACCTACCTGCCGGATCTGCTGTTCTGAGCTGAGGAAACCTGAATCGACCGTCACAAAATCCCGGATAAACTCCGGGATTTTGTGTTTCTGCCCCCCCCAATATTCACCATTAATATAAAAAGCATCAAATGCATTTATAATTTTATTTTATGCATTAAGAACAATATAAAAGCGGATTTAAGCAATATTTAACACAAATACTAATAATCTATTACTTGGCTTTCTTGCCAATTAAAACAAAATCCCTTATTTGTAGTATTACGTATATAAACCACCCCACTTAATCGATAGAACACCATGCTCTTTTTTATTTAATAAGCAATAGGCTTTATTATGCTTATATTGAAAAATTTTTTATTTAATATGTCAGTAAGGAAAAAGTTATTTTCGGGTTTCGGTATTGTTCTGATTCTTATTGTAGTTATGGCATTTGCAGCCTACTCAGGGTTTGGTCACCTGATGACAAGCAATGTCGACACCCAAAACTCTTCATCCATCAACAATCTTGTGCAAGAGGCACGGTATAACGAAAAAAATTATTTCCTCAGAGGTCGCGAGAACGACGCAGAGGCTACACGAAGTGCCATAGCCTCTGCCCGGCAAACGGCTGAAGAATCCGAAAAAGCCCTGGAGGACCCTGAACAACAACAAGCCATGGGCTCAATTCAGGAAGATCTCGACGAATATCAACGTGCGTTTGAGCGAACCATTGAAGAGCGAATAACAACCGAGAAAGCCGTTGCGTCGATGGAAGTCTCGGCCCGGGAAGCCGTCGAATCACTTGTGGAGTATGAGCAGTTCGAGCAAAGACGGGCTCTGGGACAATTGCAAAGCGGTGAAGAAGCCCGTGCGCAGGACACCTTTGTCCTGGCCAGACGTGCCGGCGAGTTGGCCCGGGATATTCTTGATGCCCGGGGCCTGGAGAAAAACTTCCTGCTTTCAGAAAGATCTGAGGATGCTGACAGCCTGAAGGAGCGAATCGACGAATTAGACGCCGGTATTTCGGAGCTGACAAACGCTGCTGATACCAATGAAGGGCGGGAGTACATCAACGGTATCGCCAAAGCCGTCGGCGACTATGCTAGCCAGTTCGATAGTCTGGTGTCGAACATAGAAAGCCTGAACGAGCTGGAGTCCAACCTGACCGCAAAGGCCCGGAGCGCGCTTGAGCAGGCCGAAGAGACCTATAAAGGCCAGCAGGCCCTGATGCTCCAGGCAAAAGACCAGACCTTACAAGTACTGGCGATTATAACCGTGGTGGCGCTGGCCATCGGTATTGCCGCCGCCCTGGTCATTACCCGCGCAATCGTAACTCCCTTGAATCAACTGGTGGATCATGCTGCCAAGGTAGCCGACGGCGACCTGCGCGAAAACATCAGTACCGACCGCAAGGACGAACTTGGCCGGCTGATGATGGCCATGCAGGTAATGACCGAAAACCTCCGCCGTACCATCAAGGAAGTTGCAGACGGTGTTGCACAGATCGCGAGTGCTTCTGAGGAGCTGTCTGCCGTTACCGAACAGACCAGCACCGGTGCCAATCAGCAGCGTGACGAAACCGATCAGGTTGCGACCGCCATGAATGAAATGACCGCCACTGTTCAGGAGGTTGCAAAAAATGCGGAGTCAGCCGCTACCTCCGCTGCTGAGTCGGACGAACAGGCCAAAGCAGGTCACCAGATTGTCACATCGGCGATGACGCAGATCGAAGCGCTGTCTGCGGACGTCGACTCCAGCGCCGACCTGATCGCCCGTCTGCGGGATGACAGCACCAACATCGGCGCCATTCTGGATGTCATCCGAAGCATTGCAGAGCAAACCAACCTGCTTGCCCTGAACGCTGCCATCGAGGCTGCTCGCGCCGGCGAACAGGGCCGCGGTTTTGCGGTGGTGGCCGATGAGGTGCGGGCACTGGCAAAACGGACCCACGACTCCACGGGTGAAATTGAAACCCTGGTCAACACCCTGCAGCAAGGCGCCAATAAAGCCGCCGAAAGCATGCGTCGTAACAGTGACAGTGCAGAATCCGCCGTGGAAGTGACACGGCGGGCAGGCGAATCCCTTGACAGCATTGCCGAATCGGTTTCCTCGATCCAGGCGATGAACCTTCAGATTGCCACGGCTGTGGAGGAACAGACCTCCGTGGCCGAAGACATCAGTGAAAGCGTTGTGAATATCCGCGAAGTCACTGACCAGTCTGCCACCGCCAACAACGAGATCGCAGTGTCATCCAACGACCTTGCGCGCCTCGGCGGCGACCTTCAGCGCACGGTCGAAAAGTTCAGACACAGTTAATGGCTGACAATGTTTCTAAGGACACAAGAGTAAAGCCTATGAATAATCCCGAGAGTGACAGGCTCACCAGCGGTATAGCCGGCCTCGACCGGGTTCTGAGCGGCGGTCTGTTGCAACAGCGTAGCTACATCGTACGCGGCGGTCCCGGATCGGGCAAAACCACCCTCGGCCTCCACTTTCTGACTGCAGACCCGGGCACCCGGAGCCTGTTTGTCAGCATGGGTGAGGATGAACAGCAATTGCGCGTGGATGCCGCCCGGCAGGGTTTCAGTCTCGATACCGTGAGCATTGTCGATTATTCTCCCTCAGGCGCAGCCATGGATGATGTTGAGCCATACACCATTATGGCGCCTGAGGATGTTGAGAATCCGGAGCTGCCAAAGCGGATTCGTGAGGTCTTCGAGGCTGTTCGCCCTGCGCGGATCTTCATCGATTCACTGACGTACCTGCAGTATTTTTCACCGGATGCATTTCAATACCGGAAGCAGGTAATCACCCTGCTTCGCTTCCTGACCAGCCAGGGCGCTACGGTAATTTGTGCCGCCGAAGATGCAAATTCAGGCGCAAACAGTGAGGAACTGGGATTTCTTGCCGACGGGATCATCGAACTGGATCAGAAAGATGACACTCGCTCGCTCGAGGTAACCAAGTTCCGAGGCTCGGGCTTTGCGCCCGGCCAACACAGTATCCGCCTTGGCCATGGCGGCATGCGCTGCTTCCCCCGGCTGGAACCAGGCAACCATGGCATTGAGTTTGATAAGGTGGACATGCCCTTCGGCATTCCCGAGCTGGACAGGCAACTCAAGGGAGGGCTCAGTCGCGGCACCGTCACCATCATTTCCGGCCCCACCGGCGTAGGCAAAACCTCCCTTGGCATTCAGTTCATGAAAAATGCCTGTCAGGAGGGAAAACGAACCGTTGTTTTTACCTTTGAGGAACTCACCAGCTCCCTGGTTTCGCGAGCCGAAGGAATCAGTATACCGCTTTTAACCCATATCAAATCAGGGGCCTTTGCGATCGAGGCGATTGAACCTCTGTACTATTCCGCAGATGAATTTGCTGCGCGGGTCCGGGAGGAGGTCGAGGAACGCGGCACTCGCATTATCATGATCGACAGTCTGGCGGGCTATAAGCTCTCGATCGGCGGTGACAACGTCACCCGAAGGCTGCATGCCTTATGCCGCTACCTGGTCAATATGGGAGTCACCGTACTTCTGCTCAACGAAGTTGAAGCGGTAACCGGGGGCCAGGTGAGAACAACGGAAATGGGGGTAAGCTACCTTGCGGACACCATAATCCTGCTCCGTTATATGGAAACAGCCGGTGAAATCCGTAAAAGCATTGGTGTACTCAAAAAGCGCACCGGTGACTTCGAGAAAGGCCTGCGAGAATTCGATATTACGCCAGACGGCATCAGGGTTGGTGATGAACTAAAGGGACTTAAAGGCATTCTTCGCGGTGAACCAGAACCCGCAACCAACTTTGAGGACGTCCGTGATTAACCCACCGACCCTGACACCTGAACCCGAATTGCTGACGAAACACCCGGTTATTGCCGTCATGTTGAGTAAGACTGCCGATTACCGGGTGCTGAGCCGCTCTATTGGTCACTCATGTGTTGCGCCTGATCCCGCCACCATTGACGATTGCGATTTTGATCTGTGCATTATTGATCTAAAAACACTTCTTCGCTTTGAGACCGGCATCCGGAAACTCCGGGCACGGGCCGCTCCGGCACTGAAACCGGTTTTACTGGCGGCTTCGGAAGCCGAGCTGGCAAGAGCCAATGGTTATCTCGGCGATCTGGCGGAAGACGTTATCCGTACGCCGATTCGGGGCGTTGAACTCACGGCAAGAATTCACAACCTGTTGCGATTAAGCAGGATCTCGGAATTCCAGAAACTGGAGACAAAAAGCACCCAGTCCGCATTGAAAGGCACAACCCGCGCCCTGCGGGCATTCAGTGCCTGCAATGAACGCGTCATTCATGCTCTCAGTGAGCGGGAAATGCTGTCTGGCATCTGTGACAGCCTTGTGAAAGACGGGGGTTATGCCCTGGCGTGTGTTGGCCAGGCGAAAGCCTACCGCAACGGGCGGGTAAAGCTTCTGGCGAAAGCTGGTGGGTTCGGCCACTGTATCAAGGCCCTTGAGTCGGGTCTTTGTACAAAAGGGACAGACCAGGACCCTGTTGCGCTGTCTCTTCGGTCCGGCAGATGCCAGCAATCAGCCATTGCGGAAGACTCTAGGGATCTCTCCGTGGTGGATAACTCAGCAACCGCACAACCATTGCGGACGGTCATTGTCTTCCCTCTTGCCATCCGCGGCACGGAACCGGAAACCTATCTCGCCATTTACTCTGCGGAAGACAAACACTTCGATGATGCTGAACTCAGGTTACTGCAGCGCATGGCAGACAACATCGTGCATGGCATCCGTGCCCTGCGCGAGAAATCCCGCCGGCGCAGGAGTGAAAAAAGGGTCCGTAACATGGCCTACCGGGACACCCTGACGGGCCTTGCCAATCGGTCAGCAGCTCTGGAGGCTCTTGACAGGCACCTGCGCCATACCGGTCCTTTTCCACCAGCTGCCGGACTGCTGTATATGGATCTTGATGGTTTCAAGCTCATCAATGATGCGCTGGGCCACGACGCCGGAGACGAAGTTTTGATCCAGGTAGCCCAACGCCTGCAGCTTGCAGTTCGGGAGTCTGATCTGGTTGCCCGGCAAGGGGGTGATGAGTTCATTATTCTCGCTCCCTACGATGCGCAGGACTGCCTGTCGACGGTGGATTCGCCAGAATTGATACACGTGATGTCAACCATTGCCGAACGCATCCTGGAGGCGTTGGAGCAGCCCTTTGTGGTGAGGGGGCGGGAATACCATCTTGGCGCCAGCATCGGCATCAGCCTTTGCCCGGGCCACGCCTGCGACGCCTCGGCTCTGCTGACCAGAGCGGACAGCGCGATGTATCAAGCGAAAAACGTTGGCGGTAACAGCTATCGGTTTTTCTCCTGTGAACTGTCAAGAAAACAACAGCACCGACTGGATATGGAGAACAGGCTCTACACCGCTGTCGAAGCCCAGGAATTCAAGCTGGCATTCCAGCCGCTGATTGATCTGACAACCAGTCGCACCGTCGGGGTTGAGGCTCTGATCCGGTGGCCCCAGCGCGATGGGAGCTGCATTTCGCCGGCAGAGTTCATTCCCATTGCAGAAGAAACGGGCCTTATAGTTCGCATTGGAAGTTGGGTGATGGAAGAGGCCCTGACAACGCTTCGACGGTGGCGCTCGGAAGGACACACTCAGCTGCAGATGGCAGTTAACCTGGCCATTGGCCAGTTATGGCAGCCCGGGCTGGTTCAGGAAGTCGTCAGCTTACTTGAACGATTCAATATTCCGCCGTCCGCCCTCAAGGTTGAGCTGACTGAAAGTTCCCTGATGAGTGACGTCCCACGGATGGAAGGGATTGTGCAGGAACTCCGTCAGGCAGCTATTGACGTCGCCATTGATGATTTTGGTACCGGGTACTCGTCCCTGTCACGACTGAGGGCACTTCCCATTACCATGCTGAAAATTGACAGAAGTTTTCTGGTTGGCACCCCGGATAATCAGAGCGCGGTCAAGATGGTCAACAGCATACGGCAGATGGCAGAAAGCCTCGGCATCCAGGCGCTCGCCGAAGGCATCGAAACCGAAGAACAGTGGCGGATGCTGCAGGCCCTCGGGTGCCCATTCGGACAGGGTTTCTATTTTGCCAGACCGATGTCAGAAACTGATCTTCTGGAGCGACTGAGGGCCGAGGGCAAAGAGCTGAACTGAAACAACTCGATTGCGATCATAACACCTCTTTTTGGTGCTTGTGTGAAACCTGTTTATACGGCTATATCGTATAATCAACAGGTCCTGATTTTTATGCCAACAATGCTAATTCGATTATCAAATATGTAATTATTACAACTTTGTATAAATCATTTTTTGCCTGTAATATCATTGTCTTAACCGAAGAGATAAGTCATGAATTTAGGCCAGGCATTAAAACAATTGCGGAAAAAGCAGGGGCTGACCCTCGCCGAACTGGCGGAACAGACGCACTCCCATGTTGGCAATCTTTCCCGAATCGAGAGGGGCCTCGCAAGACCGAGCCTTGACCTGTTATATCGCCTTGCCGGGGCCCTGGGGTTCTCCATAACGGACATCTTTTCAGTTGCCGAGAACCGCCAGTTAAACGCCAGGCAGGTTGCTCTCAATGCCGTCTTTATTTCCCTGCTTGAACAAGACCAGCAATTGCTGCTCGATTTCGCTGAACTGCTTACGAAACGCGCATCACACCCCCTCGACTCAGTCAGCGTCGGTACGGACGCTCTGCCAGCAAGCGGAGAAAGTCCTCAACGCGATACAGATTCCGAAATCGATTCCTGACGGTCAATAGCCAAGCGTCTTGAGGCCTGATCAAAAGGGAGCTACTTTTTCAGTGTCGCCGATCAAGAGGATTGGTAAAAACCATCAAGGAGAGGACCTGTGAAAATGATCCGCACACTGAACCCTGTCTTCGTGTTCTGCTTTGTCGTTTTCTCATACGCTGCCCACGCAGAAAGCCTGACGGACGACACCATCCGGTCGTTCATCAGCAGCCTGGAAGAGCTCCAGACCATGGAGGATGAATTTTCTGAACTCACCGAAGACCTGTCCGCGGAAGAAGACGCCACTGAGATGCCGGACATGTCGCGTATCTTTTCGTCCTCCGTTGAACAGATGAAAGGCCACGACATGTATAACGAAATAGAAGATGTGGTGCGGCAACACGGCTTCTCCGGTGCTGAGCAATGGGCAAAAACCGGTGACCGGATTTTCCACGCCTGGAGCGCGCTTGAAATGGGCGAGCAGTCCGGAGAAGTGAATCAGGAAATGGCAAAAGCCATGGAGGAGATCGACAACAACCCCAACATGAGCGAAGCCCAGAAGCAGCAAATGCGGGAAATGATGGGGGGTGCCATGTCGGCTTTCGAGCAGGCGGCCAATGCGCCGGAAGCGGACAAGCAAGCCGTCCGGCCCCATGTGGATGCTCTTCGCTCCGTAACAGATGCAAACCCTGGCCGCTAACACCAAAGGATTGAAGGCAATTACAGGCCACATAAAATGCAGGAGGCTTTTCACAACCTTTTACATATGAACCGGTTTTTCGGCCTACAATGACATTGACTCCAGTCCAGCACCAGCGGTCGAGCGGTTTGCAACAAGCGTTGGTGCCGCCAGACCGCCGCCACATTTACATTCGATCCAATGCCCACTGTTAAGAGTAAGTCCACTACATACAAAGCCTGCACGCTTGGCTGATTCGAGGCGGTTGCATGGATAGAGACAGTAATAGCTACCTTCCTACCTTCGAGGAAATATGGCACTCGCCGAAATGGTTTTATTTGGCGAGATTTTCAAGACCATTTGCCGGGTGCCTGGTAGTTATCGCATTTCTGGCAGCGGGAACCTGGGTTGTATACTTCACCGGCGGCACAGGCTACGCATTCCCCTACCTGTTCCTGCTACCGGTACTGTTATCCGCCGTATGGTTCGGATTACCCGGAGCCATACTCGGCGCGATCGCGGGAGGACTTCTTCTCGGCCCGTGGATGCCCCAGGACGTCTCAACCAGCGTCTATCAGTCAACGGAAAACTGGCTCGTACGAATGGCCTTTTTCCTTCTTATCGGCATTTTTTCAGCCGGACTTTTCCATAGCCTTCGGCAGGCCAATCAACGCCACATGCAGGCCCTTGAAGTTGACAAGAAAACCGGCCTTGGCACACAGGCGGCGCTGATCCGGGACCTTGATCGATTACTCCGGAAAGCTGACCAGCAACGCCCTCCGCCCTCAGCGATACTTCTGGTCCGCATGCAGGACCTCTGGGAAATTCTTCAGGCATTGGGGGCCGATTCAGCCGAACAGGTAGTAAGAGACATAGCCCGGCGAGTCGGCCAGAATATCGAAGTGCCCCATCAGATCTACCGATTCAGTAAATCGGAACTGGCAATTGTTTGCTCTGCGGCGACCCAGGAGGAAGTAGGTTCGATTTTCGACATTGTTCAAAAGACAGGTGAAGAGGAATCCATAGTCAACGACATTCCATTGCGCGTTCAGATTGTCGCTGGCAGTTACATTATTCAGGAAAATGATCGCAATGCGGAAATCGTTATAAATCGTGCAAGAACCGGCCTGTCCGTCGCGATCGAGAATAACGCTCCCTACCGGGGCTATGACCCGATGTTCGATCAAAAAACGGCAGAGCGGGTTCAACTCATAGCGCGGGTCCGAGATGGGCTGGCCAACCATGAGTTTCAGCTATTCTACCAGCCCAAGATATGTCTTCGTAGCGGCCAGCACGTTGGCTCGGAAGCCCTGCTGCGCTGGTTTAATCAGGACGGCCGAATGGTTATGCCTGGCCTCTTCATGCCAAAGGTTGAAAGCACAACGCTTATAGACCCGGTGACTCGATTTGTTATCGCAAGAGCCTGTGAAGATATCAAAGCGCACAACCTGATGTCGGTCAGTATCAATTTCGCGATCAATAATTTGATGAATCCGTCTTTGATCAATGACCTTGGGCGAACCGTCAGGTCTTATGGCGTCAATCCAGCCTCTCTGGAAATAGAGATTACGGAAGGCGCACTCATTCAGGATCCGGTGCAGGCCAATGTCGCGGTCGGGAGACTGCGGGACCAGGGTTTCAAGGTCAGTCTGGACGATTTCGGCACCGGGTATTCCTCGTTTCAATACCTGACCCACCTGCCACTGTCGGGGCTTAAGATCGACCGGGCTTTTGTCGAAAACCTGGAAGTCAGTGCCGATGTCCGCACAATCATGGATTCCATGATCGCCATGGCCCTGGCATTAAAACTCGAGGTTACCGTTGAGGGTATCGAGACCGAGGAACAACATAAGATTGTGGCCGACCTGGGAGCAGACCTGGCCCAGGGCTTTCACTACTCCAGACCCATGCCATTGCCCGAATATATACAATGGGCCAAAGGCCGCTGAAACATTTCTTGCCAGGACAATTCGGTGAAGCAAGTGCTCCAACCCGAACGGTTGGACGGATAATGCAAAAGGCCCGGCGCACTTTATGGCCGGGCCTTTTCTGTTTTCCGGTTGATCAACCGGGCTCCGCACTCTCTACGCCATCAGGTTGTAAACAAACACCACAGCCACCGCAACCGGAGTCACAAAGCGAACCAGGTTGTACCACAGGGTAAAGGTGCCATCCTGCAGTGCCAGATTGCTCTGCAGCGACTCTTTCGCCACGCACCAGCCTACAAACACGGCGGTCAACAGGCCAGACAGCGGCAGCATCACGTTGGCGGTGAAGAAGTCGAGCAGGTCGAAGATGGTATTGCCTTCAAAGCGTTCGAACATGCCCAGCGGCGCAAAGCCGGACCACTCGTTCAGCGACAGGATTGAAACGATACCCAGCAACCAGCAGGCACCACCTACGACAACGGTGCTACCCACACGACCAAGGATCAGCTTGTCCTCAAGCCACTCAACCACCGGCTCCAGAAGGGAGATCGCAGAAGTCCAGGCGGCAAACAGCAACAGCACAAAGAACAGTGCACCAAACACACTACCCATGGGCATCTGGCCAAAGGCCAGCGGCAATGTCTGGAAAATCAGGCCCGGGCCGGCACCCGCTTCAAGGCCGTTGGCAAACACCACCGGAAAAATGGCCAGGCCGGCCATCAGTGCCACCACGGTATCCAGGATGGATACCGTCACTGCGGTACGCCCGATGGACACGTTATCACTAAGATAGGAGCCATAGGCCATCATGATGGCCATACCCAGGCTCAGAGTGAAAAACGCATGGCCCAGGGCAACCAGCACGCCCTTTACCGTCAGGGCGCCAAAATCCGGCGTGAACAGGAAAGCGACAGCCTCGCCGAAATGACCGGTTGTGGTCGCGTAACCAACGGCAACCAGCAGCAGCACGAACAGCGCTGGCATCAGGATGGTTACCGCACGCTCCAGGCCGGATTTCAGGCCGCGGGCCACCACGAAGATCACCAGGGCCATAAAGATACTGTGCCAGATCAGCAGCGTAACCGGGCTGGCCAACAGGCCGCCGAACAGCTCGCCAATGGCATCGGAGCTCTGGCCGGTGAAATCCCCCATGGCGGCATGGCCCACGTAGGAGGCAGCCCAGCCACCAATCACCGAATAGAATGACAGGATAATGAAGGCGGCCAGTACGCCCACGATGGCGGAGATTCGCCATGCAGGGGAGGCCAGATTGCGCTCGGCTACCAGGCGGAAACTGGTGATCGGGTTATGCCGGCCACTGCGGCCAATAAACACTTCCGCCATCATGATGGGAATACCAACGATGGCGATACAGAGCAGGTAAACCAGCACGAAGGCGCCGCCCCCGTTCTCGCCGGTCACATAGGGGAACTTCCAGATATTACCCAGGCCGACAGCGGAACCGGTCGCGGCCAGGATAAAGGCCATCCGGGAAGACCACAGACCACGATGGGCCGGGTTCGATTTGGAAACAGTCATGGTTTCATCCTGTGCTTTTGGCTGATGAATCGATTTCAAGGGGTATGCTGAAGGGTAGCTTCAGCTTTTGGGGCGGGATTTTGCCAGCAGTGGGCAAAGGATGCCAGTCAGCAGCGGCACCGGCACGAACGGAAAACCGGTGCTGCCGTTGTTAACTACCCGTTTTTGCTGACAAAGCGGGAAACCAGGTCTTTCAGGCCACGGGACATTAGGCTCAGGTGATCACTGCTGTCCCGGGCGGATTCCGCCTTCTGTGTGCTGTGGTCCGCCAGCTCGGCAATGTTGACGATCTGCTGGTTGATCTCCTCGGACACCTGGCCTTGCTCCTCGAAGGCGGCCGACATACTGATAAAGCTGTCGGAAATATCCTGAATCGAAGACACAATTTCCTGCAGCGATGTCTCCGCTTCACGCACCTTGTTCAGCCCCTTGTCAGCATCCCGCCCGCCCTCTCGGGTAGCCTGAACGGCCTCATCCACCTGGCTGCGGAAATCATCGATAACGTTCTGGATCCGTACCGTGGAATCCCGGGTGCGGCGGGCAAGTGATCGCACTTCGTCAGCGACCACGGCGAAGCCGCGCCCTTGCTCGCCTGCGCGAGCTGCTTCAATAGCCGCGTTCAGTGCCAGCAGGTTGGTCTGTTCGGCAATATCCGAGATAAGGCTGGCCGCTTCGCCGATGCTCTCGGTTGAGGCTCCAAGCTTTTCAATTGCCGAGCCAATCCCGTTCACCCGGGTGACCAGCTGTTCAATCGCGGTCAGCGCTTCGCCACTGCGCTTGCTGCCGGTGGCCGCCGTCCGGTTGGCGTCATCCGCCACCCGGGCATTGGCGCTAACGGATTCCGCTACCTCCTGAATGGACGCGGTCATCTCGTTCACTGCGGAAGCCGTCTGGTCCGTTTCTGCCCGCTGGTTGGCAATAGCCCTGGCGCCCTCTTCGATATAGCCCTGGCTTGCCTGTGCCTGCTCGTAGAGCAGCTCTGCCTGGTCATCAATACGGGCCAGGGCTGTGCGAATCCTGGCCTTTTCGCTCATCATCACCATGCCCAGTTGCGCAAACAGGCCACTCTCGTCGCTGTAGGTCCTGGCCACAACCGCATCCCGGAAGGCGTCCGGGCGCAGATCCAGCAGCCTCTGCAGCCGCCCCGTCACCGATTTCAGAACCAGTCCCGCCGCCAGCACATGGGCCACCACGATCACGCCCGCGGCCAGCCAGGTGTTACCGAGCGTGGCCAGCGCCACCAGGCTGAGAATCAGGGAAAGAACAAAGGGCCACCCTGAGCGCAGCACTGAAACAAGCCGGCTCTGCAAACCCACTGAACCCTGGCCAGCAGACAGTCTGGTATACAGTTTTTCCGCGCGCGCCACCTGTTCACGCGTCGGGGCTACCCGCACAGACTCGTAACCGGTCATCTTCCCGTTTTCAAGAACAGGTGTGACGTAGGCACTTACCCAGTAGTGGTCTCCGGACTTTGCCCGGTTCTTGACCACACCCATCCAGGGTTTGCCAGATTTCAGGTACTCCCACATGCCCTGAAACACTACCGGCGGCATATCCGGATGACGGATGACATTATGGGGCTGCCCGATCAGCTCCTCTCTGGAAAAGCCACTGATAGCCACAAATTCGTCGTTGCAATAGGTGATCACGCCCCGGGTGTCAGTGGTGGTGATAAGTCGCCCACCATCGCGCATTTTTACTTCACGCTGGGTTACCGGCAGATTGTTACGCATAGACAGACCTTCTGGCTCGGGGCTTTAGATGGGAAAACTGGAGCGCAATCATAACTCCGGACAAACATCCATGACATTTATCAAAGGTTACCCTGCGTGTAGGTGTGTAACGACGGAAGCCCGGTAAACCTTAGTCAGTGGAAACCCCTATGTCGTGACGGCAAGCCTTGCCCGGGGATGAAAACGGGCATTCACCCAGAGGGAGAGGGCGATGACACCGCCGCCAATGCACAACCGCAGCAGGTCTGCATCCCGGTTCCAGATCAGCAGGTTCACGATCAGCCCCGCCGGTACCAGGGCATTGTTCATGATCGCCAGTGTACCGGCATCCACATGACATCCACCCCGGTTCCACAGGAACAGCCCGACACCGGATGCCGCCAGGCCCAGCCAGGCAAGAATGCCCCATTGCAGGGAAGTGGTTGGCAGGCGGCTGGCATCACCGAATATCAGGAATGAGGGCAGAGCGATGATCAGCGCACCGAAAAAGAAATACCCGAAGGTACGGTAGGCCGGCACCTCTGTCGGGAAGCGCATCATGGTGTGCTTGTACCCCACCTGGCCCGCTGCGAAGGTGAAATTGGCCACCTGGAGCAACAGGAAACCGGTGATAAAGCCCTGGCTGAGACCGTCATAACGGATAATGCCCGCGCCCAGGGTCGCGATGGCTGCCGCAACCAGGGCAACCGGAGAGAAACGCCGGTAAAGCGCATCGTCAATCAGGGTGACATACAGGGGCGTGAAAATGGTGAACAGCAGCACTTCCGGTACCGTCAGGTAACTGAACGAGCGATACAGGCACAGATAGGTGATACCAAACTGCAGCATGCCGGTGACCAGCACCCCCAGCTTCAATCCACCAGGTACACCGCGCCAACGTGTCAGCGGCAGAAACACCAGGGCGGCAAGCACCACCCGGGTCAACACCGCAAAATCGCTGTCCACCCGACCGGCGAGGAATTCGCCGATCAGGCTGAATGAAAACGCCCACAGAATGGTTACGAAAACCAGAAGCCCCATAACACTGCTACCTGAAATTGATAATGAGATTGACCGGAGCGGCACTTTACTCCGTATTTCCTGGCCAGGTACAGCCGCCACGGAAACACCCTATGCCACCTGATGCCGGGAATAGGGTACCATCCCGGCTTTCTGTTCCGTTTCATTTTCAGTCCAGGCATGCCATTCCATGGATGAAGTCCACCAGCCGTTACCCGAAGTCCGCCAGCCACTGGTTCAAAGAACACTGACCGAATGGCGCACGCTGGCGATTCTCGGCGGCCCGATTCTGATTGCCCAGGTGGCACAGATGGCCAACGGGGTGATCGATACCGTGATGGCCGGCCACGCCAGTGCCGAGGATCTGGCCGCTGTGGGTATCGGCAGTAGCCTGTGGATGCCGGTTTTCCTGTTTTTCATGGGGTTACTGGGGGCTCTTCAGCCAATCATTTCCGGCTACAACGGTGCCCGTACCACTGAAAAGATCATGCCCGCCACCTGGCAGGGGTTGTACATAGCCGCCGGTGGCTCTGTGATCATGATCCTGCTGCTCACCAATGTGCATCCGGTGCTTGATGCCCTGAAGCTGGAGACCAATACCGCGCGCATTACCCAGGGCTACCTGGATGCCTTTGCCTGGGGCATTCCCGCCATGCTGCTGATGATGGCTCTGCGCGGCCTGACAGACGGGCTGGGGCATACCCGGGTCATCATGGCATTTTCGGTACTGGGCACCATGATCAACCTGCCCCTGAACTATATATTCATATACGGCAAGCTGGGGTTACCCGCCATGGGCGGAATTGGCTGCGGCTGGGCCACGTCCATCTCCAACGGCGTGGCCGCCATTGCCCTGCTTGTCTACCTTAACCGCAGCGCCGTCTACCGCCGGTTTCACCTGCTGGCAGACTGGGCCAGGCCAGACGCCGAAGGCATTCGCTATATCCTTCGCCTGGGCATTCCCATCGGCTTTACCATCTTTGTGGAAGCCAGCATGTTCTCGGTGATAGCACTGTTCCTGGCGCCCCTGGGGCCGGTTATTGTCGCTGGCCATCAGATTGCCCTGAACGTGGTCTCCCTGCTGTTCATGCTGCCACTGAGCATTGGCATGGCGCTTACCCTGCGGGTCAGCTTCCTTGTCGGGGCCAGGGCGCCGGACACAGCCAGGCTCATTGCCCGCAGCTCACTGATCCTGGCCGCGGCCGTGGCTCTGGTGTTTGCATTGATGTTGTTTGTCTTTGCCAACGGCATTGCCGCGCTCTACACCAGTGACCTGGATGTCAGGGCTGTGACCGTCACGCTGCTGGTGTACGCCGCTTTTTTCCAGATTGCCGATGTCATCCAGGTAACCTGCATCAGTGCCCTGCGTGGCTACAAGGACACCAGCATTCCCATGTTCATCATGCTGTTTTCGTTCTGGGGCCTGGGTTTGCCCCTGGGGTGGGCACTGACCTTTACCGACTGGCTGCTACCCGCGATGGGGGCGGCGGGCTTCTGGGTTGGCCTTACATGCGGGCTGGTTTCCGCCAGCATTCTGCTGGGGTTACGGCTGTTCCTGTTCGCACCGGAACCGGAGAATTAAGACCGTCAGGCCGACTCTGCCGCAGGCTCTTGGGCATCCGAATCGTCGGCATAAACGATCTGGTCCCGGCCGTTGGCCTTGGCTTTATACAGCGCCTCATCGGCCCGGGCCAGCCAGGCGTCCGGGCTCTCGCCGGATTTCAGCAGTGCCACACCAAAGGAGGCGGTAACCTTTCCCCCCGGGTGTCGAAGGAACCTGTGCATGATGTGCTGCAGATTGTGCATCACTGCCCGAAGGCCAGTCTCATCCACGCCGCTCATCAACAATACGAACTCCTCGCCACCGAACCGGAACAACTGATCGGATCTACGGATATTCTGTTCAATCAGCGCCACCATTTCCGTGAGTACGTCATCCCCCACGCTGTGGCCGTGCTCATCGTTGATTTTCTTGAAGTGGTCAAGATCCAGCAGCACAAGACCGTAGGAGATGCCGGTTCTGGCTGCGCTGGCTACCGCCATTGCCAGCTCTTCGTCCATGGAGCGGCGGTTCTTGACGCCAGTGAGGGGATCAATCGTAGCCAGATGTTCCAGGCGTTCACGCTGGTTTTCATTGCGGTGGGCGAAAGCGTAGGCGCAGCAACTGACCACCACCGCCGTGGCCGCGAACGACCACATCTGAACCGTGGAACTGAAGGCGACACCATGCACCATCAGCGCAATGACAGCGGCAAGATTGATGAAAATGGCGTAGCGGGGTTCGGTCAGAAAAAAGCTGGTCACCAGGCAGGGGTACAACCAGAACAGGCCTGGCTCACCCACCACGGCACCCACCGTTACCGCGCCGCCACAGGCAACCACAGCCATGAAGAATCCGCTGCGGGCCGTATCCCCGGTCACCCACGCATACACCATGCCCGCTGTGATAGAGAGCATGATGGTCAGGTCCACCACACCGGCCAGCACATTGCCCTGCATGAATCGCATTACCGCGAACGGGCTGATGCCCAGAATGGCGCTGATGGCCAGCAGGGTAATGATGGATAGCCTGAAGTCAGTTTTCAGACGATAAAGCATAGTATTCACCGGTTCAGAGAACGCCTCGGGTATGTGTCAAAACCAACGCCAACCTTCAAACCCCGACTAACGTCTTATAAGCAACCTATCATAGCCCAGGATCTGACCACTGAACGTACACTCAACAAGATTTAACAAACGTGCAGTGAAATTCTGCGTCACAGGACACACAATCGGCTCTTTCTGGAGTTGAACATGGATTCAGGGTTAGACTTAAGCATCATTACTACAATCAGCAGGAAGCGACAGAGTGCCGAATCTTGTCCGTATCGCACCCGGCGCATTGACCATTGGAAAGCCCTTACCCTGGACGGTCTACGACGCCGATGGCAACGTGCTATTGCGCCAGGGCTACGTCATCCAGAACGACACCCAGCTTGAGCAGCTGTTCGAACGTGGCCTGTTTCAGCCCCGCAAGATCGAGCGCCCGCAGGACGAAATACTCGAGGATACCCGGGTTCGTAATCCGTTTGCAGAATACCCGGTGTTGCTGCAGACCCTGGAGTCCACCCTGAATGCCATTACCCGGCGTGACGAGAGTGCGCTTAAAAGAGTACTGGGTCTGTCTCGAATGATTGACCAGATGTGTGAGGAGTCGCCGGAAGCAAGCCTGGCGCTGGTGCATCTCTATTCCATCGAGCCTACCATTCACGAACAGATACTGTTCTACGCCATCCTTTGCCAGTTTACCGCCCGCCGCTTTGGCCTCGATGACAAGCGTACGGCAGTGCTGGTATCGGCTGCACTGACGGCCAACCTGGCCCTGGTGCCGGTTGCCGACAAGCTCAATGCCTCCAACCGCCTGCTGACCGACGAACAGCGCGCGGTCATTCGCAAGCACCCGGAGCGGAGCATCCAGGCCCTGAAGGATGCCGGTATCACTAGTCCGCTATTGATGAAAATCATCGCCCAGCATCACGAGCAGGCAGACGGATCGGGGTATCCCCATGGGCTCAGTGGCACTGACATCCGCGGAGAGGCTGAGATCCTGGCACTGGGAGAACGCTATATCGCCATGATTACCCGCCGGGCCTACCGTGACCGGATGAATGTCGTTGAGGCACGCAAGCTCATCAATACCCTGGCAGACGGGAAGTTTCGTCCGGCCATTCCCCGGGCACTGCTGGCGGTGCTTACCGAATACCCACCGGGAACACTGGTCAGGCTGGCCAACAACGAGGTCGCGGTGATCGTAAGACGCCCCCACCGGCACCGGGGGCCGTTTGCGAAGGCGATCATCGGCCCGAAGGGCAATCGTTACAGCGGCTCGCTCGAGCGGGACTGCAGCCTGCTGGATTTCAACATCAGGGCTGTGGAGCAACCGGAAGTGATGCCCTCCATGGACTTCGGGCTGCTCTGGGGATTTCGCTAGGCCAGGGCCGTTATCTCAGCCCGAGAGCCTGGGCATGATGCTCCAGGTGGTCGTCGATAAACGAGGCGATAAAGAAGTAGCTATGATCATAGCCCCGGTGCATCCGCAAATTGATGTGGTGATGCATCTTCTCGCAGGCATCGGCCAGCGCATCCGGGTTGAGCTGGCTGTCGAGAAACTCGTCCGAGGTGCCCTGATCCACCAGCAGGGGTAGCCGTTCTTTTGCGGTGGGGATGAGCAGCGTGGCGTCCCACTCTTCCCATGCTTTCGGGTCGTCGCCCAGATAGCCACTGAACGCTTTCTGGCCCCAGGGACATTCGCTGGGATTGGCGATGGGCGCAAAGGCCGAGACCGACCTGTACCGGCCCGGGTTCTTCAATGCCGCAATCAGGGCCCCATGCCCCCCCATGGAATGACCGCTGATACTGCGGTCCTCCGTCACCGGCAAATGCCCCTCCACCAGCTGCGGCAATTCCTTGACCACGTAATCGTACATCCGGTAATGGGGTGCCCAGGGCTGGCGGGTGGCGTTTATATAAAACCCCGCACCACTGCCAAAGTCATAACTGTCATGTTCGCCGGGCAGGTTCAGCCCCCGGGGGCTGGTATCCGGGCATACGAGGGCCATGCCGAGCCGTGCCGCTTTCTTCTGGGCACCGGCTTTCTGCATGAAGTTCTGGTCGGTGCAGGTCAGCCCCGACAACCAGTAGAGCACCGGCACCGGGCGTGCGTTACTGCCAAGGGCAGCAGGTGGCAGATAGACGGCGAATTCCATGTCGCAGTCCAGCGCTGCCGAGTGGTGCCGGTAGCGACGATGTTCACCGTCAAAGCAGACGTTGGTGGAGAGCAGTTCCATGGTCACCTCTGGGCCTGGGGGAATTTCACAGTCCGCGGACTATGCGAATTTGGGAACCTCTATGCCATAACCGGCCTGCGCCAGCCGGGCAAGAATGGCCGTTCGGGTTACAATGCCGATAAGACGATCATGATCGACCACCGGATAGACCTTCGGCTTGCCGGCACCCAGATTCTGGGCCAGATCCACCACGGCCATTTCAGCCGAAATGGTCACCGGATTGCGGAACATCACATCATCCACCGTGGGATCACCTTCACGGTGATAATTGCTCACCAGCAGGGCGTGAATGCAGTCCTGTTCAGAGATGAAACCAATAACCCTGCGATGATCGTCGACCACCGGCAACCCCGTAACGTGGTTGTGGAGCAGCGTTTTAACCACTTTGGTTAAAGGCGTGCCACAACGGATGGGCTCGATGTGGTTCCACATTACATCAGACACTTTCAATGATTCCATTGGCAGGCTCCCTGACCAGTAACATTCCGGATACTTCCTCCTATAAACATAGGCAATGGGGGCGAAAACTTGAAGTATAAACCCCCTAATAACAGATTCTGGGCAGCGGATATTTACAGATTGAAATAAGTGTCTAAACTCAATCAGTTATACCCTTACGGGAAGTTTAAACCGCTTCGCCGCCACTCCGGTGCGGAGTATTTCAGCCATGGCAGTCATACAGGGAGATCCCAATGGAAGCCGTCGAGTCGTTCATTGGCAGTATAAACGGACTGGTATGGGGCCCACCCATGCTGGTAATGATTCTTGGTGTAGGCCTTTTTCTGAGCATTGGCCTGAAACTGATGCCGGTACTGAAACTTGGTGCCGGTTTCCGCTTGATGTGGAAGGGCCGCACCGGCCCCGAATCAGAGGGCGAGATACCCCCCTACCAGGCGCTGATGACGGCGCTGTCTGCAACGATAGGTACCGGTAACATCGCCGGTGTCGCAACCGCCGTTTTTCTGGGTGGGCCCGGTGCGCTGTTCTGGATGTGGCTGACGGCCCTGGTGGGCATGGCCACCAAATACTCGGAGGCGGTGCTGGCCGTGCGTTTCCGCGAAGTGGATGAGCGCGGTGCCCACGTGGGCGGGCCCATGTACTACATCCGCAACGGTCTCGGAAAAAAATGGGCCTGGCTGGGCGTGCTGTTTGCGATTTTTGCTTCAGTAGCAGCGTTCGGTATTGGCAACACGGTCCAGGCCAACTCCGTGGCCGATGTGCTGGAGAGTAACTTCAACCTGCCGCACTGGGTAACCGGCCTGATCCTGATGATACTGGTAGGACTGGTCCTTGTTGGTGGCATCAAGCGCATCGGCCACGTCGCCAGTGCCCTGGTACCCTTCATGGCCATCGCCTATGTGCTGGTCGGCCTGATCGCTCTGGCCATCAACGCCAACGAACTTCCTTCTGCCCTCGCCATGGTGTTCACCCATGCCTTCAGCCCGGTCGCTGCAGAGGGTGGTTTCGCAGGTGCCGCTGTATGGGCCGCCATTCGCTTTGGTGTCGCCCGGGGTATTTTCTCCAACGAGGCCGGGCTGGGTTCCGCCCCCATCGCCCACGCCGCGGCACAGACCAAAAACCCGGTTAACCAGGGTATGGTTGCCATGCTGGGTACCTTTATCGATACCATTATCGTGTGCAGTATCACTGGCCTGGTGATCATCAGTTCCGGTGCCTGGACATCCGGTGAAACCGGCGCAGCGCTCACCTCGCTGGCCTTTGAATCAGGCCTCCCCGGTCTGGGCAACTATGTTGTCGCCATTGCTCTGGCGATATTTGCCTTTACCACCATTATCGGCTGGTCGTTCTACGGGGAGCGCTGTATCGAGTTCCTGTTCGGTGTGAAGGCCATCGTGCCCTATCGTGTGGTCTGGATTCTGGCCATTCCGGTCGGTGCCACCATCAACCTTGGCCTGATCTGGCTGATCGCAGACACCCTCAATGCCATGATGGCACTGCCCAACCTGGTGGCGCTGCTGTTGCTCAGCCCCGTTGTGTTCAAGCTGACCCGGGAGCATTTCGAGAAGGAACGCTCCGTTGGCGTAAACTGATGCAACCCCGGTGACGGATGATCTGGATCAACCACCCTTGGTTTTTCCCTCATCCGTCACCATCATCTTTTGTATAGACTGACTGTTTGCACCGGCGTTTTGTCCGGCCGGAAACTGGTAATACCAAAGGAGGAAGCACCATGAGTTTACGTCTGGGTGATACCGCACCTGATTTCGAGCAGGACTCCAGCGAAGGCCCGATCCGTTTCCATGAGTGGCTGGGGGACAGCTGGGGGGTCTTGTTCTCGCACCCGGCAGACTTCACCCCTGTCTGCACTACTGAACTGGGGCTTACGGCCAAGCTGAAAGATGAATTCGCCAAGCGTAACGTCAAGGCTATCGCCCTGAGTGTCGACCCGGTGGACTCCCACAGGGAATGGATCAAGGACATTAACGAAACCCAGGGCTGCTCGGTAAACTTTCCGATCATTGCCGATGAAGACCGCAAGGTGTCCGAGTTGTACGACATGATTCACCCGAGCGCCGACAGCAGTCTCACGGTTCGCTCACTGTTCGTGATCGACCCGAACAAGAAGATCCGGCTGACCATCACCTATCCGGCCAGCACCGGCCGCAACTTCAATGAAGTGCTGCGGGTTATCGATTCACTGCAGATGACCGACGAACACAAGGTTGCCACACCAGGCAACTGGGAAGCCGGCGGTGACGTGGTCATCGTGCCTTCGCTGCAGGATGAAGAGGAAATAAAAGAACGCTTCCCGAAAGGCTACAAGGCGGTCAAATCCTACCTGAGGATGACGCCGGACCCACGCTCCAACTGGAGTGGCGAGTGATTTCTCCGGACTGAAAGCAACATGAAATGCAAAGAGGGCAGGTTAAACCTGCCCTCTTTCGTTGATGCCGGTTTTCATTTGTATCAGAACGCCGGAACGACAGCGCCCTCGTACTCTTCCATGATGAATTCCTTTACGTCGTCAGACGTCAGAGCTTCTGCCAGCTTCTGCATGGCATCGCTGTCCTTGTTGTCCGGACGGGAAACCAGGATGTTGACGTAAGGCGACTCGGAACCCTCGATAACCAGCGCATCCTCTGACGGATTCAGGCCAGCTTCCAGGGCATAATTCGTGTTGATCATCGCCAGGTCCACCTGGTCGAGTACACGTGGAAGGGTGGCAGCTTCCAGTTCCTTGAAGTCCAGATCCTTCGGGTTGTCTGCAATATCACGGGGTGTTGCGGTAATCTTGCTGTCGTCTTTCAATGTGATCAACCCGGCTTCCTGCAGCAGCAACAGCGCGCGGCCGCCGTTGGTCGGGTCGTTGGGGATGGCCACGGTAGCGCCATCTTCCAGCTCGTCCAGGGAGTCGATCTTGCTGGAGTAGGCACCGAAGGGTTCAATGTGAACGCCGATGACGCTCACCAGGTCGGTACCACGGCCATCGTTGAACTCGTCCAGGTACGGCTGGTGCTGGAAGAAGTTGGCATCCATCCGCTCCTGATCCACCTGTACATTGGGCTGGACATAATCTGTGAACACTTTAATCTCCAGCTCCACGCCCTGCTCAGCCAGTTTTGGCTTAACAAATTCCAGGATCTCTGCATGAGGCACCGGAGTGGCCGCAATAGACAGCTCTTCGGCCGATACGGCGCCAGAGAAAGTCGCTACGGCAGCCAGTCCTACTAGTGTTTTCTTGAGGTTCATAGATCTTTTCTCCTGTTGGATACTTCAAACAATAGATTCAGTCTGGGAGTACGGCACTCGGTTGGAATCACCTTCCGAAAAACGCCCGTAAATACGTCCCTGTAGGGCTCGGTCGCGCCATCCCTGGCGCTCCACGTTTTCGGAAGGTGATTCCAACCGAATGCCTATGCAGAACTGTAATTATTTCCGACTGAAATACAGTACGAGGCGATCGCCGGCCATTTGCAATAGTTGAACGAAAATAACCAACAACGCCACGGTAATAACCATCACATCGGTCTGGAACCGTTGATAGCCGAAGCGAATAGCGAGGTCACCCAAACCACCGCCGCCGACAACGCCAGACATGGCAGCGTAGGAAACCAGTGTAATCGCCGTTACCGTGATACCGGCGATGATACCCGGCAACGCCTCCGGCAGCAGGGCACCGAAAACAATCTGCTTGACCGTCGCGCCCATGGCCTGGGTGGCTTCAATGATGCCCCGGTCGACCTCCCTGAGCGACGTCTCCACCAACCGGGCAAAGAACGGGGCTCCACCGGCCACCAGCGGCGGTATCGCGCCGGCAACGCCAAGCGAGGTGCCGATCAGCATCACCGTGAACGGGATCATCACAATCAGCAGGATGATAAACGGCACCGAGCGCAACACGTTGACGACGAACGACAGCACCGCATAAGCCGCCCGCTGCTCCAGCAGTTGGCGTTTGCCAAACAGGAACAGCATTACGCCCAGCGGCAGGCCGATGAGGACGCTGAACAGCAGGGACATGCCTACCATTACCAGGGTATCCCAGCTGGCCCAGCCGATTTCGGTCCAGTCCACGTTGGTCAGCAGAGTCTCCATCAGGGCTTCCATCAGCGCACCACCTCCACATGGACATCCGCGGCTTCCAGCGCCTGCATGGCAACATCAAGGTCGCCACCCACCAGCGACAGGGTCAGCTGGCCATAGGGGGTGTCCTTGATGTGGTCGATGCGGCCGGAGAGGATACTGAAGTCCACACCCGACTCCCGTGCGACGCTGCCCAGCAACGGTGTGTAGGTGGATTCGCCACGGAAGGTCAGGCGCAGGATGCGGCCTTGCGCATGCTGCAGGTCCTGCTGCATTTCCTCGCGGTCGATGTTTTCGCTCTCGAAGACAAAATCCCGGGTGGTGGGATGTTTGGGGTGCAGGAAGACGTCGCTGACCGGCCCCATTTCCACTACCTCGCCGGCGTCCATCACCGCGACCCGGTCACAGACACGGCGCACCACGTCCATTTCGTGGGTGATCAGCACGATGGTCAGACCCAGCTCGCGGTTGATGTCTGCCAGCAACTTCAGCACAGACTGTGTGGTTTGCGGATCCAGTGCACTGGTGGCTTCGTCGCACAGCAGGATCGTGGGGCGGCAGGCGAGGGCGCGGGCAATGCCTACCCTTTGTTTCTGGCCCCCGGACAGTTGCGTGGGGTATTTGTTGGCCTGATCGGCCAGGCCGACCCGCTTCAGCAACTCGTCCACCCGGTCGCGGATCTCGGTGCGGGAGTAGATGCCCGCCAGCTTCATCGGAAAAGCGATATTGTCCGCCACGGTTTTGGAAGACAGCAGATTGAAGTGCTGGAATATCATGCCCACCTTGCGGCGGAAGGCTCGCAGTTCGGTGGCGGTGTAATCGGTGATGTTTTCGTCATCGATCAGGATACGGCCACCGGTGGGCGGTTCCAGCAGGTTGATCAGGCGCACGAGGGTGGATTTACCCGCGCCGGAATGGCCGACAATGCCGAATACCTCGCCGGTGTCGATGGTCATGCTGGTGGGGTGCAGTGCGGGGATCGCCCGCCCACCTACCTGGTAGGACTTCTGTACCTGGTCAAATACAATCACGATTGAGCCCTGTCAGCGCCTTGTGGGTGCAGTATAAAGCGCGCAATTATAAACCAATCCGCCTTCAAACCCGAATCCAGGGCCTTGGTATATCCCCTTACACCTTCGACCACCTGACACGGGCCACTGCACTGGACTAAACTCGTGCTTCAAAGGAACCTTTTAACACCCTTTCCGAGGCGCACGATATTTTGACCACAAAAACCGATACTCCGCCTTCAAGGATGAACTCTACCCAGGCATGGGTTACCTACCTCAGCAAGATTGAACTGCCGGTGCTGGCGAACACGCTGCGCAGGATCAACGAGCTCACCGACAGCAGCAACAGCACGGTGAACGAACTGGCCAACGTGATTCTCAACGACGCCCAGCTCACCTCCCAGGTACTCCGGCTGTCGAATACAGTTTTCTATAATCAGACCCGTACCCAGGTCAGCACCGTGAGCCGCGCCATCACGCTGATCGGGTTTGATGCCGTGAAATCCATGGCTATCTCGTCGCTGATTGTGGACTCACTGCTCAAACGTAACGACCGGCCCCACCTGCTTCGCTGCCTCGCCCGCGCCATCCATGCCGCCGTTCAGGCCCGCTGCCTGTTGCCGAAGCGCAACGAGTACGCGCTTGAAGAGGTGTTCATCGGTGCCCTGCTGATGAATATCGGCGAGCTGGCCTTCTGGTCCTGCGAAACAGAGCAGGCCAGTGAGCTGGAAGCCGAATTGCGTGCCGGCGTCGCACCGGTGGAAGCCCAGAAATCCGTACTGCACACCACCTTCGCCGAGATTACCCGGGGCCTGGTGGAAGCCTGGTCCCTGGGGCCGTTTATCAAGGAGGTGGTTGCGCCGGGACAGGCGAACTCGAAAGCCGCCAGCCTGGTCCGGCATTCGGTTGAGATGGCCAGGCTTTCCGAAAACGGCTGGCGCGGTGCGGATATGGACAAGGTAATGGAGGACCTGGGCAGGGATATCGGGGAAAACCCTGCTGCCGTCCGGGACCAGCTCAAGATCAATGCCGGTGAGGCTGCCCGGGTGGCGGTGTCACTGGGCATCCCCCAGGTTACGGCATTGATGCCCGGCAGCCATTCGGAACCGGACGGCGGACAGGCCCGGGCGCCGGAAGTCGACCCTGTTCTGCAGCTGCAGATTCTGAGAGACCTGACCCACAGCCTGACGGACAAACCCGATATCAACGAAGTCTGTCAGCTGGTCATTGAAGGCATACACCGGGCCGTGGGCATGCAACGGGTTGTTCTGTTGATGAGTGACCGCAGTGGCCTGGAGCTGATTCCCCGCAAACTGGGCGGCAAGGGTACCGAGAGCTGGAAGGACAACTTTATCGTCCGCAAGGATGGCACCGGCCCACTGGGTGCGCTGTTGCCCCACGCCAGCTGTTATATCTACCAGCCGAAGTCAGGAACCGAAACCGTGCCCTACGATCGCTGGCTGGGCAATGTTCCGGCCCTGGTTGGCCCACTGACCGCCAAGGGGCGGCTGGTAGGCCTGTTTTATGCGGACAATGCGGCAGCCGATTATGTGCCATCCGATGACCAGCTGTCGGCGTTCGGTCACTTTGTCCAGAACGCCCAGCTGTGCATCACACTTCTTTCAAGCCATTGATATCCGCGGGTGGATCAGTGCAGGGCACGGAGCTGGCGCGGATAGAGGGCCGCGCTGACTTCCGGCTCATCCAGCAGGTCCGCCAGCTCCATATCCACCTCGGTTTCCTGGCCTTCATCGGGCAGGGGCTCGAACAGGGTGTTGAGCCATGAGGTGACGGAGGGCGCTTCGTCCCGGCCATACTCCGTGGACAGGGCCTTGATACGGCGGAAGCCGATAATCCGCTGGTGCTTGGGATCGCGGATCTGCTCAAAGCCGCGCCAATAGATACGGTCGCGGGTATGCAGCTGTACAAACAGTGTATCGATGGGTTCGGCCGGGTCTTCACCCCTCACCGGTTCATCGTCGCTTTCTTCCACAGCTCGGGCTGGTTCTGACCCTGTGTCAGCTTTCGCCGGCTTTTTGTTTCGTATGGTGGTCCACGCCGGATAGAGCACGGCCACCGCATCGGCTTCCACATGCTCGCGGGCGGCGCGGAGGATCAGTCCCCAGCGGGCCTTGTCGGCATCGGTTTCAAGAGAGTTAATGGGCAAGTCGTAGCTTTGTTCACTGGACAGGACGATCGCCATCATCGGGGCATCAAGCTCCCCCATGGCCTCGGCCTGTGCTACAGATACCAGTTCGTCGATTGCCATCGGTTGGTTCATAATACGCTCGCCTCCTCGATGCCATCAGGGTCGTTCAGGGAAAAGGGGTTTCCCTGAGTCACAGCATAGCCTGTTCCTGCCATAAAGATAAACGTGGATGCGGTGATCGCGGATCACAATACGTCATTTATTGTTTCAGAGCGTAGTTTCAGGCCAGGGCCTCCAACAGATCATAACGGCCAAACCAGGGGCTGGCGCCTTCCAGCTGCGCCGCCAGCTGAAGCAACGTGGCTTCATCCCCATGTGGTGCACCGAACTGGACGCCCACGGGCAGGCCAGCGGTGGTCCAGTGAACCGGTACCGACATCGCCGGGGTGCCTGTCAGATTGGCCAGTTGGGTAAAAGGTGTACGGGCCAGGCTCTCCAGTGCCATCTGGTCCACCTGGCCACTGCGATGCACCAGTTTACCGGCCTTGAGCAACAGCATCAGCCGGGCTGCCAACTGAAGGTGGCCAGGGGTATCCAGCTCACCGATCCTTGCCGGCAGTTGCCCCGCAGTGGGACACAGGTACATATCAAAACCCTGAAAAAACACACCCAGCGCCCGGGCAAAGTCGTTCCATTGCTGGCGGCGCCGGACATAATCCGGCAACGGCATGGTCCGGCCCAGCATAGCAAGCAGGCGGGTATCCAGCTCAAAATCCTCGTCCCGGGCACCAAACTCGGCCCTGGCCTTTTCCATCAGGGTCGAGACTTCACCAAAGTAGAGCCCCAGATAACAGCGGGCCAGCGCCATGCCATCAAAATCGGGGCGGGCGTATTCCACCTCGTGCCCGAGTGCTTCCAGCATACGGGCGGTGTCCTCAACCGCATCCACACACTCCGGCGCTACCTCCGTGTTGTAGGGTGAGGCTGTGAAAACACCAATCCTGAGACGGCGCGGGGCCTGCTGCATGAGCTCCGCATAGGGCGCGGATGGCGGCGCGATAATGAACGGATCTCCGACCGCCGGGCCGGATAACACATCCAGCATGGCGGCGCTGTCACGGACCGTACGCGTCACTACATGGTCAGTCGAGGCGCCTGTCCAGGCTTCTCCCAGGAAGGGCCCGGATGAAATCCTGCCCCGGGACGGCTTCAGCCCGAAAAGCCCGTTGTAGGCCGCCGGAATGCGAATGGACCCACCGCCGTCGTTGGCCCCCGCCATGGGCACAATGCCCGCAGCCACGGCGGCACCGGAGCCACCACTGGAACCACCGGGCGTGAGTTCCGTATTCCAGGGGTTGCGGGACGCACCCCAGAGTTTCGATTCGGTCACCGCCTTGAGCCCGAATTCCGGCGTTGCGGTACGGCCAAGGAACACCAGCCCGCCTTCACGGGCCCGGCGCACATACTCCGAATCCTGCGAAGCAATGTTGTTTTTCAGCCCACGACTGCCAAAAGTGCAGGGGTGACCCTGTTGCTCCTGGGACAGATCTTTAAGCAGCATGGGAACGCCGGAAAAGGTACCATCGGGCGAGTAATCCTGGCCCAGCGCATCCGAGAACTGGGGGTAGCAGATGGCATTCAGTTTGTCGTTTACCGCTGCGGCCCGCTCTATGGCGGCCTCGCAGACTTCACGAGCTGACACTTCCTTGCGGCGAATCAGGTCGGCAAGCGCTACCGCATCGTACCGGAGGTATTCGGATTGCTTCATGATCGATTCCATTTGTTATTCTGAAGTCTGGAAATTGAGGGAACCATCGTTTATGAACAAGAGTCCCGGGCGCCGCTCACTTGCTGTCGTTTTCATGGTCACATCCATTATTGCACCATTTCTGGGCGCCAGCGAACAGCCGCCGGAACCCAAGGACAGCTGGACCAGCATTGTGCGCAGCTCCCCCTACTGGGTGAGCCAGGGCGTCTATCAAAACATCACGACCATCCGGCGCTGGGTGCTGAAAGAGTCCGGTTACTGTTCGGACACGGACCGGCACATTCTGTTCGATATGCGCGGCCAGTTCCTTGGCTATATTGACGATGAAAACAGCCGCGAAGCGACACAGGAACGACTGAATGACACCCGGCGTTCCCTGGTCGCCAGTGGCCGCGCGGATAACTGGGCATCCGGTGGCCCCGACAAGACCGGGTATCCGTTTGCACTTGCCTGTAACCAGCCCCACGTCAATCTCGGCGAAGCCGTGGCCCGGTATCTGGGCACCCTGCCCACTGAACTGATCTGGGGTACCTGGGATGACCTTTCGTTTGCCGCACAGGATAAGCCCGAGCCACTTCACGACGCGTTGATGTATGTCTATGACGCACGCCAGCAACAGCAACGAAACGACTTGCCGGCAACATTGCCAAAATACCTTGCCGGGCAGGTTCTGATCGAGAGCAGCGGCCAGCAGCGGGCCCATTCCTCTGCCAATGCCAAGGGCATCCTGCAGCTGTCGCCATCGGCTCTCAGCGACTGCCAGATCAAGCCGGCCAACCACTGGCACCGGCTGGCACAGATCGATTGTGCCCTCCGGTTAACCAATCAGAATGCCCGGAACCTGAGTGAGCCATTCGAACAGCGGTTCGGTCATTTACCCGAAAGCAAACGTGACCAGCTTTTCAGCCTGCTGCTGGTTCAGGCCTATCATGGCGGTGCGGGCCGGGTAAAAGCCCTGCTGGAGGATGATACCCTGTCCCGGCCCGCAGCCTATTTCGCCAGCAAACACGAGAACTTCAGCGCTGGCGATATTGCTTTCGGTATGATCTTCCATAACCTGGGGCGGGATCGCTTTGGCCTTGCTTCGCTGTATTATGTGGCGGACGTTCAACTGGCCACGGAGGCACTGTGCAAAACCGCCCGACTTGCCAACACCCCCTTCTGTGAATAACCCCTGGAGCCCTGGTTGGAACTGACCCTGATCCCGGAAGGCCTGACTGCAACCACCGCAGGCTTCCTCTTGCTGTGTTCTGTCATAACCTCGATGATTACCGCCAGTCTCGGCGCCGGTGGCGGTGTTCTGTTACTGGTGCTGATGGCATTCTGGATTCCGCCGGCAGCCATCATCCCGGTACACGGCATGATTCAGCTCGGCTCCAATGCAGGGCGGGCCACCCTGACCTGGCGTCACACCGACTGGAAGGCCATCGCTGCCTTTGCACCTGGCGTACTTGCAGGCGCTGCCCTGGGAGCCTGGGTGCTGGTGGACCTGCCCACCTATCTCTGGCAACTGACCATTGGCCTGTTTGTTCTGTACCTTTGCTGGGGGCCGGCCCTACCCCGGGGAGCATTTGGCAGTACCGGGATATTCATCGCCTCCGGCCTTACCAGCTTCATATCCCTGTTCGTAGGTGCCACGGGACCACTGGTGGCATCCTTCATCAAACAGATGCATACCGACCGATTCACCACCGTGGCCACGTTCGCCACGGCCATGACGCTGCAGCATGCCCCGAAAGCCCTGGTATTCGGATTCGCCGGCTTTATGTTCCGGGACTGGATATTGTTTATTCTGGCAATGATTGCTTTCGGTTTCGCCGGCACCTGGCTCGGGCTTCATGTACTCAGGTCCATGAGCAACCGGCACTTCAGCTTTATGTTCAATATCCTGCTGACGCTGCTTGCCCTGCGACTGTTGTGGCAGGCCGGTGGCGCTGCCGGCTGGTGGTAAACGCCCGCGGGACGGACATTCAGATCAGCCGGTCCCCGGGAGGCAATGGAACGGTAACCACCCGGTTGCGGCCCCGGGCCTTGGCGGCATAGGCGCCCTCATCAGCCCGTGCCATCACCTCGCGTGGGCCGGAATCGCCTTCTGACATCTCGGTAAGGCCGATGCTGGCAGTGACACCGAACGACTTGCCGTCCTGCTCGATACGAATGGATTCAATGCCACGGCGAATGGTTTCAGCCAGCTCCATGGCGCGTTCAAGACCACAGGCGGGCAATATGATACCGAATTCATCGCCACCAAGACGTGCCACGGTATCAGACTGCCGCACGGAAGCCCTGAGCAGGTCCGAGAGACGGCCAAGCAGGTCGTCGCCCATCAGATGGCCGCCCTTGTCATTGACCGGTTTGAAATAATCCAGGTCAATCAGCATCAACACGCTGGCAACCGTTTTTTTGCTGGCCTCACCCAGAGACTTCACCAGGGACGAGTTGAAAGCCCGCCTGTTCAGCAAGCCGGTGAGGCTGTCATGGGTAGCTTCCCAGGAAAGCCGCTCTTCCTCGCGGCGGCGTTCGCTGTCATCCCGGATAACCAGGATCAGCTGATGATTGCGGGCGCCCCTGTGCAGATGCAGTATGGCGAGATCCACATCGAAAGCCCGGCCGCGGCTGTTTCTCATCGTGGCGTACAGACTGTCGACATCGGCGCTGCGCAGAAAATCGTCCGCTTCCCAGCGGCGGCTTTCGTTCTCTATTGCAACATGCTCAAAGAAATTGACCTGTTCGCAGCCTTCCGGGCGCCCCAGGAACTCACAGGCGGCCTGATTGGCGTAACGGATCGCACCATCAACATCCAGCATCAACACGCCTTCCCGGAGGATGCCAAGAATGCTGTCTGCCCGCTCCTGCTCTTCAGCCAGTTCCGCCTCGATTTCCAGTTCATGGGTAATATCCCGGACCACGGTGATGGTACCAAGGGTGCGTTCTTCCGTATCGATCACCGCGGTCATCACATCTGCCCAGATCAGATTCTGATCCCTCAGGGTTTTAAGGCGCAATCGACCCAGGAACACCACCTTGTCCCTGAGTGCCGCTCTCCAGTCGTTCAGGGCGCCGGCGCGGTCCTCTTCATACACCCCCTCGACCAGTGGCGTGTGAAGCAGGTCATTGGAATCAATGCCGACAATTTTTTCGAAGGCCGGATTCACGAATTCGATCCGGCCCAGTACATCAGTCTGGATAATACCGATCGGGGCGCTCTGGGTGAGGGAACGGAAGAACGCCTCGCGCTCGGCGAGCGACGCCAGCACTTCATCCCGCTCCTCCATCACGGTATTGAAGGTTTCCGCCACCTGTCGGATTTCCGAGCCACCGGCTACATCGACCGGATCCGTACGGATGCCCAGATGGCGTTCACTGATCTGAAAACCGAGGTTGCGCAAGGGGGCCATCAGGCGGCGGAAAACCAACAGGGCCAGGGGCGCAACCACCAGGATGACAATCAACAACACCTGCACAAAGCTGTCAGCCAGCCGGCTGACCGGGGCATAGGCTTCTTTTGCGGGCCAGACCGCCGACACGAACCATGGAACTTGAGACAACTGCCGCACCGACATGATGGTGTCTGTTCCCTCCTGGTTACGGGTGCTCAGCGTGCCTTCAAAACCACCCATGGCGTCACGCAGTACCGGGTTTTCGAGCCGCAGCGGTGTCATGACCTCACCGGTGCGGCCATGGGCAAGAGTCACGCCACTGCGGGTGGCAAGACCGACGTAGCCTGTCTTGCCAATACCGACACCGCTTGTCTCATGCATGAAATTATCCCCGTCAAGGAATACAGCGCCACCAAGCATGCCGATAAACCGCTTGCGGTGATCGAAAACCGGCGCTGTCATCATGATCGCCGGGCGATCCTGGTAATTCGATAAGTAGGGTTCGCTGATAATAGGCGTCAGCTGGTCCGAGGTGTCCCGGAAATACTCGCGGTCACTGACATCCAGCCCGGTCTGATCATAATCTTCGGGGTGCTCCGCAATGACATTGCCATTGGTGTCGAACAGGTAAATACCATCAAACAGGTGCTGAAGGGCTATCTCCCGCCTGATGAGTACCCTGGCCCGGGAGGTCAGCACACTCTCTTCCATGGTGAACCCTTCTGCCACATGGGCAAGGGTATCCCTCCTCTGCGCCAGTCGGGCGTCCAGATCACTGGCAACCAGGTTCGCAATGGTCTCCACCTGTTCCCGGGCCTGGGCCTCGAGTTCGGAACGGCTGACCATTGAACTGATAAGCGCCACTGCCAGTGCAGACAGCACGATGATAAAAATTACGAAGGCAACGGCCCGATTGACAAGACTGGCAAGCCAACGCTTCATCAACACTGCGCCAGGGCTCCTGAACATGAGAAACAATTGGCGGCGTACGCGCGGCTCGGACAGTAATTACCGGAGGTCTGACTCACAGGTTAAAACACCGATTGTTGTATTTGACTGTTGTCCATAAGTCTAACAGAGAGCCTCCGTATTAGCCGTTACGAGAGTTGCAATTTCAATGATAATCGTTACTATTTAGATCTATTTTCTTGATCGAGGTTTCCCATGTCAGACTCACTGCTTACCGACGCCACCGGAACCAGCACCGGCCCGGTCAGCCAGCTGATGGAGATGGGCGGCCCCGTCATGGGCGTGTTGCTGGCAATTGCAGTGGCCGGCATCGTCACCTTCGTTTACCTCATGTTATTCGGGGCCTTTTTTGCTCCCAGATTCACCGCCAGACTTAAAAGCAGTATTACGATTTGGCAACGCAAGCCTGAAAAAGAAGTACCCGGTCAGCTGCAGCAGACCGCTGGTCGCTACAGCCGCCTGAATCCGTTACACCATCTGGTGGTCAACACCATGAATGCCCGCCTGCAAGGCACTGATCCACAGCAGATACGGGAATCCGTAGCCAGGGATGCCCACGACGCTCTGGAGCCATTCGAAGCACCCCTGAAGATCATTGAGGTCATTGCCGCGCTGGCACCGCTACTGGGTCTTCTGGGCACGGTAATGGGCATGATGGAAGCTTTCAGCGCCATGGCGGAGACCGAGGGCAGGGCCAACGCGTCCCAGTTGAGCGGGGGCATATACGAGGCCCTGACCACCACCGCCGCAGGCCTGGTGATTGCCATCCCGTTCGCCGCCCTGGCCGCCTGGATCGAGTTCCGCCTACGGCGCATTCAGAAGACCATTAACAGCGCTCTTGTGACCGTGTTATCCGTGCCGCTCACATCCACCGATCATATGGCCGCAACGGAAGATGCCGACGCTCTGGCAGAACACCCAGACAGTGAACGTCGGTTTGCCGACTATCCGGCAACGGGCCAGCGGGGCCGGCTCGCCAATGCAACTGGTTGAACCGCGGCCGTCACGGCCGATCCCCATCCGCATTACACCGCTGATTGATGTGGTTTTCATCCTGCTGGTGTTTTTCATGCTCACCACCCGCCTGCTGCCCGTGAGTTTTATGGAGCTCAGCAACAGCACCGGAGATACCAGCCCGGTTACCGGGAAGCCCATTCCGGAAGTAACGGTTGAGCAAGACGGAAAGCTGAGCTGGCAGAATGAAACCTACGACATCCAGACACTGATGGGTGAACTGACCGCCAGTGGCGTTGACGAAATCAACCTTGCCACCGCTTCTGCCACACGCCTGACCGATTTCACCAACGCCTACAGCCGGTTATCAGACAGCGGCATTACCACCCACTGGAAACGGTCACCGCCGCCTGCGGAGCAGCCATGAGCGATCTGCTGCCACCACCGGTCACTTCCGGCAAGTCCCTGATGGAGCGCCTGGAGGATGCCCTGCTGCCGCTGATCAACCTGGTATTCCTGCTGCTGATGTTTTTTATTGTGGCCGGCCAGATGTCGGATACGCCACTACCGGATCTTCCGGGCACTGGCGAGCAGGCGAGCAGCGAGCAGCCTCATGCGGATCTTGTCGTGACCGCTGACGGAGACTGGCAGGTGGAGGGAGAAACCATCGGCGAAAGCTCTCTGCCTGAAGCATTACCGGCTCCGGATGAAGAGTCACCGCTCAGAATTGCTGCCGAACAGGATATTGGCATGGATGACCTTGAAGCCCTGCTACGGGTGCTTGAGGAAAACGGCTTCGAGGAAATCATCCTGCTGACGGAGCCCGACAGCTGATGGGTGCAAGTAGAACCGTCCGTGGGCTGCTATTGATCGCTTCCATTGGCATCACTGCCGTTGCGCTGGTGATCGCAGCGCCCGAACGAGTGCCGGAACTGAAGCCCCTCGGGGACTCGGCAGTCAATTCCGCGCCGGCCGTGCGAGTTTCCCTGGCTGGCGCCCGCAAACCGCAGGAAGTGACTCCTCCCGAGGAAACCCCCGAACCAGAACCAGAGCCAGAACCAGAACCAGAACCAGAACCAGAACCAGAACCTGAGCCTGAGCCTGAGCCTGAGCCTGAGCCTGAGCCTGAGCCTGAGCCTGAGCCTGAAACAGTGGAGCAGGTTGCCGAGGCCAATACAACGGAAAATGAAAACAGCCCGGAAGAGCCCACGGAAAACACCGCCGAGGAGGAGAACCCCAATCAGCAGGTGGAACTGACCGCCGGCGACTCCTCCGATGTGGACAGCTATCTCACCGAACTGAGCCGACACCTGAGCCGGTTCTATGAGTACCCGCGCCGCGCCCGCCGCCTCGGCCAGCAAGGCTCGCCGGTAGTCGTTTTCGAGTTCAGTCGCGATGGTAAGTTGGTACAACACTCCCTGCGGAAATCTTCCGACCACTCACTGCTGGATGATGCTGCCCTGGACATGCTCGAGGATGCCGAGCCGCTGCCGGAGGTTCCTGAATCCATGAAGGGCGAAACCTTCACCTACGCACTGCCGGTTCGCTTCAGCCTGCGCTGAGCAACTTTTTGCCCACCCAGCAAGATCTCGCCCCGCCATCAGCAACCAATTGCCTGCGGGCTTCCTGATAACGCTAAAAAATCCGCTTTCTCTCTGTTATTAAACAACTTTTCAATTCTGGCACAGCGTTTGTTAACGACTACGTGTCCAGGGAAAACCCCGGGGACACTTACTCATTCAAACGTCATGGAGCAGACTATGCCAACTCCTTGTTATATCAGCATCGAAGGCCAAACTCAGGGCAACATCACCGCCGGCGCATTCACTTCCGATTCCGTAGGTAACATCTACGTGGAAGGCCACGAAGACGAAGTGCTGGTTCAGGAATTCAGCCACGTTGTAACCGTTCCGACTGATCCCCAGTCCGGCCAGCCTTCCGGCCAGCGCGTTCACAAGCCGTTCAAGTTCACCTCTGCGCTGAACAAGGCCACACCGCTGATGTACAACGCCCTGGCTTCCGGTGAAATGCTGCCGAAGGTTGAGCTGAAGTGGTACCGCACCTCTGTGGAAGGCAAGCAGGAGCACTTCTTCTCAACCATCCTGGAAGATGCCACCATCATCGACATCCAGTGCACCATGCCCCACTGCCAGGACGCCGCCAGTGCCGACTTCACCCAGCTGGTAACCACCTCCCTGTCTTACCGCAAGGTAACCTGGGAGCACGCTGTTGCCGGTACTTCCGGTGCAGACGACTGGCGTTCGCCGATCGAGGGCTAAGAGCCCTAGTGAAAAGCGGAGCGCCGGACAAATCGAGCTGTCCGGTGCCCCGTTTCCTGGTTTCAAGGATGAAGAAAATTGAGCGAATCTCTTACTCAAAAAGACGTGGACACTATCCAGGCGATAATCACAACATTCTATGGCCGGAGCTATGCCCGAAAATTCACAGGCTCCTCAATCACAGACTCAACCATCACCTCGATTGTGGAACTACTGTCGGAAACAGCTGACTGCGGTACGTGGATCGACGCCGTACCGTCACCACAGGACATGTTGATGCCAGCAAGCAAACTCAGAAAATGGGCTTTGAGAGTTATCAGAAAATCGGGCGAACCCTTTCTAACGGAAAACGTTCGAGTCAACATGATGTGCTCGCGTTTCCGTGCTGCGCAGTTCAAACCTGTTATTCTTGATTCGTTAGATTGATAAAGGGCCTCGAAATGACACGGTTTGTAGTTAACCTTATCCTGATAACTGTCTTGATTTCTGGTTGCGCTTCGTTCAATAGTAACCCCGTTGAGTTCCGTGCCACTCCCCACATCACCTTTACTCTCAACAGTGACAGGTTTGATGCAATAGAAATTCAATCAAGCGAAATACAGTTGTGGGAGGTCTCCGATCTGGTTAGCACAATTTCGACTATAGAGACCAATCCGCAGTCCAACACAGCTATCAATGAGGTGAAACAAGGATTTGTAGAAGCCCAAAAGGGCCCGGGAAACCCTAGGGAGCTCCAGTTGCCTGAAGGCGCCTATGGTTTTGCATCCACTTTCCGCGGTTATACCACCGCGTTTATCGCAGTAGCTAACGATAATGAATCCTGGATCACTATTAGTGTCAAAGAGGATCTTTTTGATGAGGTCTTGTCATCAGTCAATATAAGATGACATCCGGAAATAGGCAATTCGAGTGATTCGATCAGCGGGCAAGCGATTCATCAGGGGGCAGTCAAAATCAGTTTTACCTGCAAATTAACTCGCGGGTTACAATTCAGGGGTTTGCTGGAAGCCGCTCTGAGATAACCAAGGAAGCGTGAGTATAATGAAACTCCCCGGTTCCCTCATCGTAGCCCTTTTCCTCACCGGTTGTGCATCAACTCAGTTGATACCGTTCTCACCTAGCCAGGATTACGCTGTATCGGTCAGCTCAAACTTATTCGATGCCGTTCGCATCGACAACAATGATATAACGCTATTCAATGATGGAAAGGCACTCGGGTTCATTCGCGTGAAGCCCATTCCGTCCGATGCCCCGTCGACATCTGAGTTCATTAACACCCTAAAATCGGCCTCAGGGGCTGAATCCGTCGAAACTCAAACGCCTGGAATATATCCCGGTTTTACAGGGTTTTCAGCAGAGGTTCGTAACTATCAGACGGGCTACCTCATAAAGGAAGAAAACCCAAGTTCCATTCTTATATTCAGCTTTCCAGAGGGCACGTTTGAAGACGTGGCGAAGACAATTTCATCTGGTATCTAGATCCTTGTCCAGGACATCTTCAATGGCAGTCTCTAATGCTCGCTGAATCTGGACATCTTTCCACAAAGTTATCCAATTACTTGATAGATTCCATTCATGGCGCGATCGTTTATCTCGATATTGACGCCGTTTACCCCGGCCAAAGCTTTAGAGTGCGGGATTGAGTGTGGCGGCCGGGTGGCTGGATGATCAAAGGGCGCTGATTGAGAGCAGAAAGGGTGACGCCCACAAAGCACTGGCCGAAGCGAAGGCCGGGCGAAATCCGATTCAGACAAACTGTCACCACTTATTACTATCTGGTGACAGTTTGTCTGATCACAGGTAATGGTTCAAGCAACAGCTTAGCCGAGGAGGAGGCAGGCAGCACAACAGCGGCCCTTAAACTGTCGTTCATCTGGTAAACCATGGCAAATCGACCAACTGAACGGTAACCTTGGCCTGTTCCAATGTATTCGCCCTCGATGTCTGCAACCGGGTTTAGCCACGATGACCATTTCCCAGAAAGCTGCTGTCGGCCTCGGCAAACTGATGTGCTCTGTCACTGAGGAAATACTCTGGCAGCCTGCTGCCGACTGGGTTCTGGCGCGCTCGCCCGGCAGCCATCTTGCGTGCCGTGTCGGCTCCGGCCAGGCCACCTACCACCGTTTTGACCCCCGCCAGAAGCAACACCAGATTACCTACGGCAAGCGCATGATCATGGCCAAATATCAGCCCGAGGCCGCCATCAGCTGGCTTTCCGGGCGGGAAATCCGCCAGTACGGCTATTTTGGTGGCAGAGTTACGACGCTCAATCTGCTGGCCCACACCTGTTGCCACGAGTTTGCCCACCTGCTGCAGCATGTCTCCGGCCAGCGCTACCGTGGTTCGGTGCACAACCGGCATTTCTACAGAATACTGGATGAACTTCATTCCAGTGGTGGGGCGGAAGCCACCCGGCGCCATCTGGCCAGCCAGGCAGAGGACGCAGGCGTTGTGCTTCCCGACGAACAGATGCAGCCCCCGGATACCCGACAGTTGATGACCAACTGGTCAGTGGGCGACAGCGTCGGATTTGGCGCCGGCAAGCGGCAGCTGGAAGGGACCATTATCCGGGTCAATCGCAAAACCTGTACCGTTGAAGGTACCGGCCCCTGCCGGGGGCTGAGATACCGGGTACCGGTGGTTTTGCTAAGCGCTCTCGCTGACTGATACCCCGATCAGGTGGCGCAGCTCCGGGATGCAGGAGCCGCAGTTGGTGCCACACCTGAGCTTCTCGCCAAGGGCCTCTACCGATCCGGCACCGTCTTCAATAGCAGCGCCAATCTGGTGTTCACCCACCTGGAAACAGCTGCAGATAATAGCGCCAGGGTCGTCCACATCCACATCCCGTGCCGCCAGCAGAGCACGGCGGCTGTTCGTTGAGAGCTTGGCCTCGGCAAAACAGCCATCCAGCCAGTCAGCATCCGGAATCAGCGCCGGATTGCCATCCACCATCAGGACCGCCTCCAGCTGTCCGTCGACAATGCGAGCGGCGCGGAACCGCCGCTGGGCTTCATCCGCCATAATCAGGTGCGCAGGGCCTCCCAGCCAGTCGTTGAGAATCGCCGGCCAGTGCATGGGCTGACGTCCCGCCAGCCACCAGCTGTCGCAATGATGCAGCGGCACATGGCACCAGTAATCCGATTGCCAACGCCTGGGCCGGTTGCGACGAACCAGTAACCGCCCGTGCCAGTGAACGCGAAATGGCGCTATGGCTGCCCGACCGTGTTTCGCTTCCGGCTGGCCGGATACCGGATCGGTGACCGATTCCGTCAGTACCGTGGCCACACCACGGGAAGCGAACTGGCGGTTCCAGTGGATGGGGATAAACACTTCACCACGGCGCTGCTCACTGCATTTACGCACGCGCCCAATGAACTGGCCTTCTCGCAGGGTCAGGGAGGCCAGGTATCCATCCTCCAGCCTGAACCTCGCCATATCATCAGGGTGCAACTCCACGAAGGGCTCAGAGCGATGGGTCAGTAATCGCGGCGTGCTGGCGGTTCGGGTCATGGTGTGCCACTGGTCCCGTATGCGGCCGGTATTGACCACCACGGGGTAGTCGTCACTGGCTTGCTGTACCGGCAGCACCGTGCTGATGGCGACAAACCGGGCGCGATGGTTGTCGGTGACAAAGCGGCCATCGGTGAACAAGCGTTTTGACTCTCCCGCTTGCGGCGCTGCTTCTCCATAAACCGGCCACTGGATCGGCGCGAGATCGTCGTAGCCCTGATCAGACAGTGCCGCCAGCCCGGCAATGTTAAACGCCCGCTCTCCGTGGTTTTCATGGCCAGAAAGGGCGGCATGCTCGAGGAATATGTCTGCAGGCCGCTGGTAGTCAAAAGCCGCTGCGAAGCCCAGCCTCCTGGCGACCTCACCCAGAATCCACCAGTCGGGTTTTACCTCGGCTGGCAGCGGTAAAAAGCGCCGCTGCCTGGAAATACACCGTTCCGAGTTGGTAACGGTTCCGTCCTTTTCTCCCCAGCCGGCGGCGGGCAGCAGAATGTCGGCAACCGCGGTTGTGTCGGTATTGGCCACGCAGTCGGAGACAATTACCGTCGGGCACCGTGCCAGGGCTTCCCGCACACGGGCGGAGTCCGGCAGGCTGACGGCGGGGTTGGTGCCCATAATCCAGATCACCCGGATATCCCCCCGGTGAACCGCCTCAAACAGGTCAACCGCTTTCAGGCCGGGCCCGTTTGCCACCGCCTCCGTGCCCCAGAAACGGGCAACCCGTTCCCGTGCGCCCGGGCTGTCATAATCCATGTGGGCCGCCAGGGTGTTGGCCAGTCCACCCACCTCCCGGCCACCCATGGCGTTGGGCTGTCCGGTCAGGGAGAAGGGCCCTGAACCGGGCTTGCCCACCCGGCCGGTGGCCAGATGACAGTTAATAATGGCATTGCCCTTGTCGGTACCCGCCACGGACTGGTTAATGCCCTGGGAGAATCCGGTGACCGTGCGGGGGGTGTTCGCAAACCAGCGATAGAAGGTTTCCACATCGTCTGGCTGCAGGTCGCACTGCCGTGCCACGGCTGCCACATCGGGCGCGGCAGCACGAGCACTTTCCAGGGCGCTCTCAAAGCCCTGGCAGTGCGCCTCGATATAGCCGGTATCCAGGCCGTCATGCCGGGCCAGCCAGCACAGCAACCCATTGAACAGAATGGTATCGGTACCAGGGCGAAGCGCCAGGTGGAGATCTGCCAGTTCACTGGTGGCGGTGCGGCGGGGATCGATGACCACGACCCGGCGCCCTTCACGGGCGGCGGCTTTCATGCGTTGATAGAGCACAGGATGCGCCCAGGCCGCGTTGCTGCCCGCCAGGACCAGCAGATCCGCCAGTTCCAGGTCCTCGTAGCAGCCAGGCACAACGTCCGCACCGAAGGCACGCTTGTGGGCGGCGACCGCTGAGGACATACACAGGCGCGAATTGGTATCGACGTGGGGTGTGCGAATAAACCCCTTGGCCAGCTTGTTTGCTACGTAATAATCTTCGGTCAACAACTGACCGGACAGGTAGAAAGCAACGGACCCGGGGCCGTGGGTTCGGACACTGTCCCGAATGGCACCCGCCACTTCATCGAGGGCCTGCTCCCAACCGACGCGCTGCCCCCTGACCACAGGGACCAGCAACCGCCCTTCCTTACCGGTAGTTTCATGAAGACTGGCGCCCTTGACACACAGGCGCCCCCGGTTCGCCGGATGAACCCGGTCACCGGCAACCGGTGTGTGGTTGTCGGGGTCTGCCAATACGCCGCAACCAACCCCGCAATAGGGGCAGGTTGTGCGAACTGCATCATTGCCAGCTTTCAGTAAGTCCACGATGTCTCCCGGGTATCCGAACGCAAAAAAGCCCGCCATGCCCGGTCTGAGGTCAGTCAGACGGAGCACGCGGGCTTCTTTGCCAGAATGGTTTACCGGGTGCGGCGCCCCGGCATTTTCGCGAAGTATTACCGCCAGCCTGCAAATCCGGGGCCATCACAGACAGAAGCTGTCACTATCGGCAATTCCGGTCTCCGTAAGGAGTATTGCCGGGTCGGTTTCGGACTCAAAACGGTGCAACACCGACGGAATTGCCCAATGACCGCGCAATATTTCCATGAACAAGCACCCGACAAGAGGACCAGAATATGCTGATGCCCGCCCGGGGAGGGCTTTTCCGCAGCCTGGCAAATTTATTGCTTCAACCTCCACAGGAAGCAGGCAACGTAATGCCCAATGAATAGCCATTCGCAGTCAACGACTGTTCAGTTGAGGAATCCATCATGAATTCGCCAGACCCCCTTCGTATCCTTCTGATCGACAAGGATCCCGAACGGGCAAGCCAGGTTTGTGCTGCACTACGCCACGAAGGCCATGAAGTGATTCGTCAGCGTCCGGACGCTACCGGCCTGACGGCTGCGGTGGCCCGGGACCAGCCGGATATGGTGATCATAGACATGGACTCCCCGGACCGGGACACCCTCGAAAACATGAGCACCCTCAATGCCCATGCTCCCCGGCCTATTGTCTTTTTCGCCAATGAGCCAGGCGACCGGGCCACCATCCATGCGGCGGTAAAGGCCGGGGTCAGCGCCTATGTCGTGGATGGCATACAGCCAGAGCGGGTTCGTTCCATTATTGATTCGGCAGTTGCCCAGTTCGAGTCCTTTCAGGCGTTGAGAACAGAGCTGGAAGAAACCCGCTCCGCGCTGGAAGACCGCAAGATTATTGAAAAGGCCAAGGGTCTGATCATGCGCCATGAGCAGTGTGACGAAGAAACCGCCTATCGCATGTTGCGCAGCTCTGCCATGGAGCACAGCGAGCGCCTTGCGGTTATGGCGGAACGCGTTATTACCCTGATTGAAAGCCACAGTCAGGGATCGGTCCAAAAAGCCTCCTAATGGCCTGACGGAGAAGCAATGGTTCATCCTACCCCGATTCACCGACGCCCGGGATTCCATGTCCGCCTGGGCTTCGTGCCCCTTCTGGACAGTGCACCGCTGATTGTCGCCCGGGAACTGGGGTTGTTTGATGCCGAAGGGCTGGACGTAGAACTGGTACGGGAAGGCTCCTGGGCATCCCTTCGTGACAAGGTCACCTTTGGTCTTCTGGACGGCGCGCACATGCTGGCCCCCATGCCCCTGAGCATGTCCCTGGCCCATGACCGCCCCAGGGTACCGGTTGTTGTGGGAATGGTACTGAGCCGGAATGGAAACGGCATTTCCCTCGGCAACAAGCTGTACGACGATCTCGTCCGCTCCGGCACGGATCTGGACAACCCCATCGCCACAGCCGGTGAACTGTTGAACGTCGCCAGGATGCGGGGCACTCCCATACGGCTGGCTTCGGTAGCCCCCTGGTCCAGCCATGACCTTCAGCTCAGGGACTGGCTGGCTTCGGCTGGCCCGGACGCAGAGCATCACGTCCAGATCATTCCGGTATCACCGATACAGATGGTGGATGCAATCCGCTCGGATGCCATTGAAGGCTGTTGCGTCGGTGAACCCTGGAACAGCGTTCTGGAGTACGAGAAGCTGGGCCGCATTCTCCATTCCGGCCACCAGATATGGCAGAACTCACCGGAAAAAGTACTGGGCATGCGTGCCGACTGGACCGAACAGCATGGTGTGATGCACCGGCACCTTCTTCGGGCATTACTGGCGGCCTGTCAGTGGCTGGACAATCCCCACAATCACCGGCTGCTGCGGGAGATGCTGGCAAGACCGGAATACCTGGGCGAGCAGATCAATGTACTGGACAACCACCCTTACAGCCTCTTTCACCCACGGTTACAACAGCACTTCTTTCGCCATTCCGCCAACTTTCCCTGGCTGTCCCAGGCCCACTGGCTGGCTTCGCGGCTGACACTGCGCGGACAACTGGGACCGGTCAGCGGAAAGATGTTGCGCCAGGTCGTCCGCCCCGACCTGTTTCGGGATGCGGCCGCTTCCATGGGGATCGACACCCCGGTCGTCGACAGCAAGACGGAAGGGCGACACCAGCGTCCGTTTACCCTGTCCGGACGTTATGGCCCCGTAGATGTGGCCAGCGACAGGCTTCTCGGCGAACGGCTTCACGACTGGTTGGGGGACAACCACGACCGTGCGGGGTCGCCCAACAATGATGCGCCACGCACTAAAACAGCCACCAAAACCGGCCCAGACCAGGGGAACTGAAACACGGATACGATAAAACACCCATGTTTTCAGGATACTGGAGAACTGGCACGCTGCCTGCTTAGTAATCGGTAGACGATCTCGCATCCACTGCACTTCAAGCGGCAGTGGCGAAAAACTAACAGAACATCAGGCATTGACGCCTGCGTCCCGAATGGGAGGCAGGCTTTTTTTTGTCTGGAATAAACACCGGGAGAGCACCATGACACTGAAAACACTGGCAGCCGCGATACTGATACTCGCAGGGACTGGCGCAGCCCAGGCCGAGATCGGCCCGGCAGAGAAGCAGGACCTGAAACTCGGCTTCATCAAACTGACGGACATGGCGCCACTGGCCATCGCCTGGGAACAGGGTTTCTTTATGGACGAAGGCCTGTTTGTGGAGCTGGAGGCCCAGGCCAACTGGAAAGTGCTGCTGGACGGCGTGGTGACTGGCGACCTTGATGGCGCTCACATGCTGGCAGGTCAACCGCTGGGCGCCACTATCGGCTACGGCACCCAGGCGAACATCATCACCGCATTCAGCATGGACCTGAACGGCAACGGCATCACCGTTTCCAACGATGTCTGGGAAGAGATGCGCCCCCACATCAATGACAACAGCGACGGCAAGCCGGCCCACCCGATCAGTGCCGCCGCGCTGAAACCGGTTATCGAACAGTACCGGGACGACGGCGAGCGCTTCCGCATGGGCATGGTATTCCCTGTGTCCACCCACAACTATGAGCTTCGCTACTGGCTGGCGGCTGGCGGCCTGAATCCTGGCCTTTACGCGCCCCAGCGTGGCGATACCAGTGGCACCATTGATGCCGATGTACACCTCTCAGTTACGCCACCACCGCAAATGCCGTCCACCATGGAAGCCGGCACCATCCAGGGCTACTGCGTGGGCGAACCCTGGAACCAGCAGGCGGTGTTCAAGGGCATCGGCGTGCCGGTGATTACCGACCACGAAATCTGGCCCAACAACCCTGAGAAGGTGTTTGGCGTCACCGAAGCCTGGGCCGAGAAATATCCCAACACCCACCTTCGACTGCTGCGGGCGCTGATCCGTGCAGCCCACTGGCTGGATGAAAACGACAACGCCAACCGTGAGGAAGCAGTGAAAATCCTGGCCCGCTCAAGCTATGTGGGCGCCGACGAGGAAGTCATCGCCAACTCCATGACTGGCACCTTTGAATATGAAAAAGGTGACGTGCGGAAGGTCCCGGACTTCAACGTGTTCTTCCGTTACTACGCCACCTATCCGTATCCCTCGGATGCCATCTGGTATCTGAGCCAGATGCGCCGCTGGGGCCAGATCCCCGAGCCCAAATCCGATGACTGGTATATGGAAACCGCCGCCAAGGTCTATCGCGCCGACATCTACGAAGAGGCGGCCCGGTCACTGATCGAGGACGGCACGCTCAGTGCAGAGGATTTCCCGAATCTCGACGAGGAAAACTTTACCCGCCCACACCAGGGCGAGCTGATCGATGGCGTGGCCTTCACTCCCAGGGAACCGAACGCCTACATCGACAGCTTCGACATTGGCCTGAAAGGCTCGCAAACCCCTTAAGCACAGAGTGTCAGGAGACATCACATGACCACGCTCAGCCACACCAACCCGTTATCACACGGCCAACGATGGCTTCGTGCGCTGACTGACAAGCTGACAGGCCCCAGCCTGGCAGAAACCGGGCGCAACCTGCTGCTACCGTCTATCGGCATCGCCCTGTTCCTGACTTTCTGGCACCTGGCCGCCCCCCAGGTGCTCACCTCCCTGGGCGCGTTTCCCGGCCCCGCAGATGTACTGGAACAGTCCGGACAACTCTGGCAGGAGCACAACGACCAGCGGGAGCGGGCGGCCCAGTTCGTCACCATGCAGGAGCAACGCAACGAGCGCATCCTGGCGGAGAATCCGGACGCGGAGGTACGGATACGCAGCTACCCGGGCTCGCCCACGTTTATCGACCAGGTCTTCACCAGCCTGGGCACGGTACTGGCCGGCTTCGTGCTGGCCACCCTCATTGCCGTGCCCCTGGGCATCATCATCGGCCTGAACCGCCACTTCTCGGCGGCGGTCAATCCGCTGATCCAGATCTTCAAACCGGTCTCCCCCCTGGCCTGGCTACCGCTGGTTACCATGGTGGTCTCCGCCACCTACGTCAGCGACGACCCGATGTTTGCCAAGTCGTTCCTGACGTCCATGTTCACGGTCACCCTGTGCAGCCTCTGGCCGACCCTGATTAATACCAGTGTGGGTGTGTCCGCGGTAAACCCTGATTTGCTGAACGTTTCGAAGGTTTTGCGCCTGTCATTCTGGACGCACGTGCGAAAAGTCGTGCTGCCGTCCTCAGTACCCATGATCTTTACCGGGCTCAGGGTTTCTCTTGGTATTGCCTGGATGGTGCTGATCGCAGCCGAGATGCTCGCCCAAAGCCCGGGCCTCGGAAAGTTCGTCTGGGACGAATTCCAGAACGGCAGCAGCCAGTCCCTGAGCCGAATCATGGTTGCAGTCCTCGCCATCGGCTTTATCGGTTTCCTTCTTGATCGAATCATGCTGCTGATTCAAAAGAAAGTGGCATGGAATGAATAAAACCAGGCATAGAGCTGGCGGGCAGGGTAGTCCGGGGACGTCAAAAACAGGGATGTTTTTGTCGAGCGTACAGGGACGTATTTACAGCGTGCCCCGGACCACCCTGCCCGCCAGCTCGTACTCCAAGACTAGAGGAGACAGAATGTGACTAAGCCACACCTTGAACTAACCAACGTACAGATGGCCTTTGATACCAAAGATGGGCCGTTTATCGCTCTGGAAAATATCGATCTCAAGATTCGCAAAGGCGAGTTTGTCTCACTGATCGGCCATTCCGGCTGCGGTAAATCCACCGTACTCAATATCGTCGCCGGTCTGTTACAGGCCACCCGTGGAGGCTGTGTACTGGACGGGCATGAGGTCAACACGCCGGGTCCGGAGCGAGCTGTGGTGTTCCAGAATCATTCGCTGATGCCATGGCTGACCGTGTACGAGAATGTCGAGCTGGCCGTACAGCAAGTGTTCAAAAAGTCCATGAATAAAAAAGAACGTCGGGAGTGGATTCTGCACAATCTGAAACTGGTCAATATGGACCATGCGCTGGACAAGCGCCCCGGCGAGATTTCCGGGGGCATGGCGCAGCGGGTGGGAATTGCCCGGGCGCTGGCCATGAAGCCCAGCGTATTGCTGATGGATGAGCCCTTCGGGGCACTGGATGCGCTGACCCGGGCGCATCTTCAGGACTCACTGATGGAGATCCAGCAGGATCTGAACAGCACCGTGATCATGATCACCCACGATGTGGACGAAGCGGTGCTGCTGTCGGACCGCATTGTGATGATGACCAACGGGCCCTCAGCTACCATCGGGGAACAGCTCCACATTGACCTGCCACGGCCCCGCAACCGGGTCAACCTGGCGGATAACCCGGAGTATGTGCATTACCGTCAGGCGGTGCTCTCCTTCCTGTACGAGAAACAACGTTTTCCCGACAAAGGCGGGGAGGAAGAGGCCGGGCCAGTGGTGGAGGCCGAAGCCCCGGAGCAGGAAGAAGACACACCGGAATCACAGAGCAAGCATGCTGAAAGCCCGGTCCGTCGCATAGCCTGAAATCCGCCGGATTGGTGGAGCAGGTTCAGCATCAGGCACCTATCCGGTGCACGTCGCCCTGTTGGGGCGCATGGATCTGACTCACCTCTCTGGGGGAAAATAGCTAAGCCCATGTAATTGAACAACTAATAATGTTGGCACGGAGTTCGCTAACTTTAAAACAGGGAAGAACGTCCCGGCCACGGATCGGCCGGACCATCAGATCATTGTTGTTGGCATTGGCGCCGGACCATCGAATCCTCCAGGGGATGAGATGCTCCGGCTTTTTTTGTTCGGGCAGAAAAGGAGAGAGCGTTCATGAGCACCAGGGCAGAACACACCCTCGTTATCTGCGGCCACGGTATGGTGGCCCAGCGTCTGCTCGAGAAGCTGGTCGGCCAGCCCACGCAGCCCTTCGCCCGGATTGTTGTGTTCAACGGTGAGGCCACGCCGGCCTACAACCGGATCCAGCTTTCCGCCCTGCTGGCCGGCGATGCTGATGAAGACAGCCTGCCACTGCAACAGCCCGACTGGTACCGGCAGCACAACATCACGGTGCACCAGGGCGACCCGGTCGCTGAGATCAATCGGGCGGACAGAACCGTTTCCACCGTCAGCGGCCGTGTACAGCCTTATACCCATCTGGTCATTGCCACCGGTTCCCGCCCCGCCAGCCTCGGGCTGGCCGGTGAGGACCTGGAAGGCGTGATGACATTTCGTGGCCTGCAGGATACCCGCAAACTTATCGAGGTAAGCCGGCGCCACCGCCGGGCAGTGGTGATCGGCGGGGGATTCCTGGGGCTGGAAGCGGCCGACGGGCTGCGAAGACGGGGTATGGCAGTGACCGTACTGCACCGGAGCAGCCACCTTCTCAACCGACAGCTTGACCAGGCCAGTGGCGCTCTGCTGGAAGATGCCCTCAGCGAACGGGGGCTGACAATTCAAACACGCACCGCCCCCGTGGCCCTGCTGGGCCGCAACCTGGTGCGTGCCGTCCAGCTGGACGACGAAACCCTGATCAGCACCGACCTGGTGGTCATCGCCGCTGGCATTACCCCCAACACCGAGCTGGCCTATGAGGCCGGGCTGGATTGTGACCGGGCCATCCGCGTGGACCGTCAAATGAGAACCAGTGACCCGCACATTTATGCCTTGGGGGAGTGCTGCCAGGTGGACGACCAGACCTTCGGACTGGTGGAGCCGGGCTATCAGCAGGCGGATGTACTGGCGCAGGTGCTGTGTGATCCGGCCAGCCAGGTCACTTTCAAGTCATCCATGATTCCCACACGACTGAAAATCAGCGGCATCCCCATTTTTTCCTGCGGCCAGACCGAGGCGGACGAGGGCACCGAATCCGTGGTCTGGCAGGACTACGAAACCAATCGCTACTGCCGGCTGCTGGTCCGTGACCAGCGCCTGACCGGCGCCGTGCTGTTCGGTGAGACCAGCGACGGCCTCTGGTACAGCGAACGCATTCAACAGGCCGAGGATATCAGCGCCTACCGGGCGCACCTGGCCTTTGGCAAGCATTACTGCGAAGCCGCCTGAAGCGGCCAGTAACGGAGAGAGGATTTATCATGAGCAAGAAAAACCTGATCGTCATTGGCAACGGCATGGTCGGCCACCATTTCCTGGAACAGCTGGTGGCAACCCCCGCTGCGGCGGACTTCGACATCACGGTATTCGGTGAGGAAAAGCTGCTGGCTTACGACCGGGTTCACCTGTCCGAGTACTTCAGTGGCTCCACCCACACCGACCTGGCCATGGGAACCGCCGACTGGTACGCGGCAAACAACATCGACCTGCGCCTGGGTGAGCAGGTCACGGCTATCGACCGTGCCAAGCAGACCATCACCACGCCCATGGGCGACTACGCCTATGACGAACTAGTGCTGGCTACCGGCTCCTATCCGTTTGTGCCGCCCATCAAGGGCAACGACCACCCCCACTGCCTGGTGTACCGTACCCTGGAAGACCTGGACAGCATCCGCGCCAGTTCAGAAGGCGTCAAAACCGGTGTTGTGGTGGGCGGTGGCCTGCTTGGTCTGGAAGCGGCCAATGCCCTCAAGAGCCTGGGGCTGGAAGCCCACGTGGTGGAATTCGCACCGCGCCTGATGCCGGTGCAGCTGGACGCCGACGGCGGCGCTCTGCTCAAGCGCAAGATCGAGGAACTGGGCGTGCAGGTGCACACCGAGAAAGCGACCACCGAGATTGTTGAGGGCGAGGAAGCCCGCCTGCGGATGAACTTCAGCGACGACACCCACCTGGAAACCGACCTGATCGTGTTCTCCGCCGGTATCCGCCCACAGGACGCGCTGGCCCGCTCCAGCGACCTGGCCATGGGTGAGCGCGGCGGCATCGTTGTCAACGATCAGTGCACCACCTCGGACCCGCACATTCACGCCATCGGCGAGTGCGCCCTGTGGAGCGAGAAGATCTTCGGCCTGGTGGCGCCCGGCTACACCATGGCCCGCACCCTGGCATCGGTACTGAACGGTGATCAGAAAGCCGCCTTTACTGGCGCTGACATGAGCACCAAGCTCAAGCTGCTCGGTGTGGATGTGGGCTCCATCGGCGATGCCCACGGCCAGACCCAAGGCGCCCGCAACATCCGTTTCAACGACGAGAAAGCCGGCCACTACCGCCGCATGGTGATCAGCGAAGATGGCAAGAAACTGCTGGGTGCCATCCTGGTGGGGGATAACAGCCACTACGACACCCTGCTGCAATACGCCCTGAACGGAATCGAACTGCCGGAGCAGCCGGAAACCCTGATCCTGCCGGAAAGCCAGGGCGGCGCCCCGACCCTGGGCCCGGATGCCCTGCCGGAAACCGCCTCCATCTGCTCCTGCCACAACGTGTCCAAGGGCGATATCTGTGGCGTGATTGACGCCGGCTGCACCGACCTCGGCTCGGTGAAAGCCGAAACCAAGGCCAGCACCGGCTGCGGTGGGTGCGCGGCACTGCTGAAGAACGTGGTGGACAGCGAACTGGAAAAACGCGGCGTGGAAGTGAGCAAGGACATCTGCGAACACTTCCCTTACAGCCGCCAGGACCTGTTCAACATCGTCAAGGTCAACGGCATCCGTACCTTCCAGACCCTGATCCGTGATCACGGCAAGGGTCACGGCTGCGACATCTGCAAGCCGGCGGTGGCCTCCATCCTCGCCACCTGCTGGAACGAACACATCCTGGCCACCGACCATGTGCCCCTGCAGGACACCAACGACACCTTCATGGCCAATATGCAGAAGAACGGCACCTACTCCATCGTGCCACGCATTCCCGGCGGCGAAATCACCCCGGACAAGCTGATCGTGCTGGGAGAAGTGGCCAAGGAGTACGACCTTTACACCAAGATCACCGGCGGCCAGCGGGTGGATCTGTTCGGCGCCACCCTGAGCCAGTTGCCGGAGATCTGGGAAAAGCTCATCGCCGCCGGCTTCGAAACCGGCCACGCCTACGGCAAGTCCCTGCGCACGGTGAAATCCTGCGTGGGCAACACCTGGTGCCGCTACGGCGTGCAGGACAGCGTGGGCATGGCGATCACCCTGGAAAACCGCTACAAGGGCCTGCGTGCACCCCACAAGGTGAAAATGGCCGTCTCCGGCTGCACCCGTGAATGCGCGGAAGCCCAGAGCAAGGACTTCGGCGTGATTGCCACGGAGAACGGCTGGAACCTGTACGTCTGCGGCAACGGCGGCATGCGCCCGCGCCACGGTGATCTGTTTGCCACTGATCTGTCCGATGAGGAGCTGATCCGCACCATTGACCGGGTGGTGATGTTCTACGTGCGCACGGCGGACCGTCTGCAGCGCACCAGTGTGTGGATGGAGAACCTGGAGGGCGGCCTGGACTATCTCAAGCAGGTGGTTCTGGAGGACAGCCTGGGTATCTGCGATGAGCTGGAGCAGCACATGGCGGATCTGGTGGGCACCTATCAGTGCGAGTGGAAGACTGCGGTTGAGGACCCTGAGAAGCGGAAGCGGTTCCGGGAGTTTGTTAATGCGCCTGAGAAGAAAGACCCAGTTCAGGAGTGGACTACTGAACGGGATCAGCGTAGGCCTCTGCTTGAGGGGGAGCCTGCTTAAGACTGAGGGCTCGGGGTGGAGCGCGGGGGTCGGTATTTTTTCCCTTGGGAAAAAGAACTCGCTGCGCTCAGACACCTTTTTCCTGGCGGGAAAAAATACCGACCCCCACGCTCATCTGGGCACCAGTTGTCGCTGGTTATAGATTTCAACGGGTTCAGGCTCGAGTTTTGAATTAACCGAATTGAAATTGGAGAACATTATGAAAGCACGCACTTCCTGGGACGTAGTTTGTACCGTTGATGACCTTGTGCCGGAATCCGGTGTAGCGGTATGGACCGAAGACGGGCCGGTGGCGGTGTTTTATCTGCCGCATCGGTTGCCGGCGCTGTTCGCCATCAGCCATACCGATCCGTTTACCGGCAAGAACGTGCTGGCCCGGGGGATAACCGGCGACCTGAAAGGGCAACCGGTGGTGGCTTCGCCGCTGTACAAGCAGCACTTCAACCTGCAGACCGGTCAATGCCTTGAGGATGAGGGCGTAAACGTTGAAACCTACCCGATCCTACTGGATGGCAACAATGTCCGGGTAGAGATCCCGGCAGCAAACAAAGAATCAGTAGCGGCCTAACCGGTCATGACCGAGCCTGAAAGCGGCCCGGCACGATACCTGAAAAGCCGATTTGGGGGGTGGGGGTATTTTTTCTGCCAGGAAAAAGGTGTCTGAGCGCAGCGAGTTCTTTTTCCCAAAGAAAAAATACCCCCACCCCCCGAAGCGGCGACTCCCCCACTAACGAGCGGGCCGCTTATCCCGCCATCCCAAGACAAACACCGTAAGCGCCGGCAAAAAGGTCACAGTCACCGTCGCAGCACCGGCCAGACCGAACAGAACGATCGCGCCCACGCCACGGTAGAGCTCCGTGCCTTCGCCCGGCAGGAACACCAGTGGTGACAGGCCGCAGATGGTGGTCAGGGTGGTCATGGCAATGGGCCGCAGGCGGGTTTCCACCGCGCCGATGACCGCATCCAGCACTGATACATCCTTCAACCGCAGATTCTGCCGTGCCTGTTCCACCACCAGGATCGGGTTATTCACCACCGTGCCCATCAGGATCAGAAAACCCAGCATGGTGATCATGTCGAAGGGCTGGCTCAGGGGCAGCAGGCCGATCTTCGGCAACAGACCACCCACCAGGTTCATCAGCGCCAGCCCCACGATACCGCCGGCGATACCCAGGGGAATGGCGGTCAGGATCAGCAGCGGGAAGCCCCAGTGGGCGAAGATGGCCACCAGCAGCAGATAGACAATCACCACCGCAATGATGAAATTCCCGCTCAGGGCATCCCGGGTGGCGTTGAGCTGGTCGCTGGCGCCGGAGATATTGATGGCCACATCGGAAGGCAGTTCGCCGCTTTCCCGCATGGCTTCCACCAGTTCCGTCCGCACCTTCTCGACACCCTCCTCCAGCGGCACGTCGTCCGGCGGTATGACGTTCAGGGTAACCGTCCGGCGGCCATCCAGCCGGCGCACGGTGCTGGTATCCACGGTTTCCTCGATGGTCGCGAGGCTCGACAGGGGTAAGGTGGCGCCCTGGGGGGTGTGCACCATTACATCCGGCAACTGATCCAGGCTGGGGTTGCGGCCTTCACTGCCATAAAGGTAGATATCGATCTTGTCGTCATCCAGGAAGAAATCATCGACATAGGAGCCTTCCGTGAGTGAGGCCACGGTAAACCCGATGGCTTCGGTGTTCAGGCCCAGCTCGGCGGCGCGATCGTAGTTCGGCCGCACCTGGATCAGTGGCTGGGCAAGGGTCAGCGTCGATGGCTGGGTCTGGATACGGGGGTTGTCGAAAACCTCCCGGGCGCGGCCGTAGGCGTTGTTCGCCACTTCGTATATCGACACCAGGTCCGGGCCCGAGATATCCAGGTTGATACTGCGGGTACCGCCATCGTTGCTGGAGATGATCGACCCTTTGGCAGCAAACGCCCGCATGCCCGGGAACTGCTCATAGAAACCGGTGATCTCGTCCATCAGGGCTTCGATGTGCCGTGGATTGACGGTCTCTGAAATGATCCGCACGTTGGACGGGCTGATCTGCATGTTCAGGTAGGCCAACGGCGGAATGGAGGTCTCGCCGGATTCGTAGGCTTCGGGGTTTGCCTCTACGTGAGGCAGGAATTCATCCTCAACCTGCTTGGCAATGCTTTCCATTTCCCGCAAGTTGTAGCCTGGCGGCGCATTCATCGACGCGAAGGTTTTCGGCTCCTCGCCCTCGGGCAGGTATTCGGCAGACGGTGTCAGTGCGAATATGATCCAGACACTCAGGCAGATTGTCGCCAGGATGGTAACGCCTCGCCTGAGCGGACCGCTGACCAGCCAGCGTACACCTGAAATAATCGACCCGGCCCAACCACCGGACAGCGTATTGCCGAACTGATCGGTCTCCGTCTCGCGGATACCGAAATCCAGCCGTGCACTGAGGGTTGGTATCAGGGTTACCGCCACCAGCATGGAGGCAAAGATGGCGGCGGAAATGGCAATGGCCACGTCGGAATACAGTTGGCCGGCTTCCTCCTCGATAAACAGGATCGGCAGGAATACCAGGATGGTGGTCATGGTGGACGCCAATACTGCGGGCCAGACTTCCTGAACCCCTTTCAGGGCCGATTCGAACCGGTCCAGCCCCAGGCGCCGGTGGCGCTCGATGTTCTCCAGCACCACGATGCTGTTGTCCACCGTCATACCGATGGCGAAGGCCACGCCGGCCAGGGAGATCACGTTAATGGTGCGGCCGGTCATCATCAGCCCGAGGAAGGCGGCAATGGCACACAGAGGAATACCCACCACACCCACGAAGGTGGCCCGGGAGGATCGCAGGAACAGGAACATCACCAGGGTCGCGAAGACGGCACCAATGCCCAGGTTGGTCCAGACGTTGGCCACGGAAGCTTCCACGTAGCGGGCATCATCCGAGGTCAGGGCCAGCTCCATGCCTTCCGGTTCCAGCACCTCGTCATTGATGCTGTCCACTTCTTCCAGCATGGCCCGCTTGATATCAATAACATTGGAGCCGCTTTCACGCCGCACCTGAAGGCCCAGAACCCGTTGGCCGTTGATGTAGGAGAGTTCGCGTATACGGGAGTGGTCCTGCTGCACCGTCGCTACGTCAGACAGGCGCACCACACTGTCGCCGGTGCGGGAAACCACCAGACTCCGTAGCTCGTCCAGATCCCGGAACCGCCCGACAGTACGCAGCAGGTAGCGGCGTTTACCGGCATCCACTTCGCCGCCGGACACATCCTGGTTACGGCTGGTGATGGCGTCCCGAAGATCCATCAGGCTCAGGCCCCGCTGCGCCAGTTTTGCTTCATCCACGGTGATCTGCATCTGCCGATCGGCGCCGCCGCCTACCGTCACTTCCGAAACCCCCGATACACTTTCCATCCGGGGCCTGACGCGATCTTCCACAAAGTCGCGCATCAGATCGATATCCAATTCCCGGGGATTATCCTCCAGGGTGGACACCCGGAAGTACATGAAGGCATTGGAAGAGAACGAGGCCGCCACGATGCGGGGTTCATCCACATTGGTGGGGTAGTCTGAGACCTGGCTCAGGGCGTTGTTCACCTGGATCAGGGTTTCGGTGATATCGACACCAAACGGGAATTCCAGTTCAATCTCGGCAGACCCGCTGGAGGCGGTGGAAGCCATCTCGGAGAGATTGGGAACGTTACGGAGATAGCGCTCCTGCTCAACCAGAATTTCCTTCTCGATATCCTGGGGCGTGGCGCCGGGCCACTGGGTTTCCACGGTGATGGTGCGGGTTTCGAGGTCCGGAATCATCTGCACCGGTATGCGCAGCGCCGCGGCAGCCCCGATCACCGCCAGTATCAGCGTAACCACGGTCACCAGGGTGCCGTGGCGAATCACTCCTGCAAACATCAGCGCGATCCCCGCTCAGCCAGCCTTACCCGGGCGCCTTCCTCCAGGGATTCGTTGCCGCGGATAACCACCTGCTCGCCACCCTCGAGGCCACTGAGGATTTCCATGCGGTTATCGAAACTGGAGCCGACTTCTACCCGTTTTTCCCGTACCTCATAGAGATCGTCGTCCGCTGACTCGGCAATCCATACGGTCACCCGGCCGTCGGGATAACGGTTAATGGCGTCACGGGAAACGGTCAGGCCCTGTTCTCCAGTGGATACCCGCAGGGTTGCCCTTATGGCCATGCCCGGCAATACCGTAAAGTCGTCGGGGCCGGTTGCCCGCAACAGGAACGTCCTGGCCTCGGAATCGCTGACTGGCACCAGGGATTCGATGGTGGCAGCCACCGGTTCCTCGCCCGCGCCTTGCGGACGAACCAGCAACTCAGAGTCGTCAGTGATGCGCTGGTAATAGTCCTGGGGAACCCGGAAATCCAGCCGCAGATTGGTAATGTCCACCAGGGTCAGCAGTTCATCGCCGGGCGTCACCCACTCGCCCAGATCGCTGGTGCGGTCACTGACCACGCCGTCAAACGGTGCTTCAATGCGGTGCCTGTCAAGTACCACCTGGCGACGCTTTTCCTCCGCCCGCAGTCGGGCAAGGGTGGCTTCCGTGGCAGCCACTTCGCTTTCCCGGGCACTGACCTCGGTGGCGGCAATGTTTCGCCCCGCGCCCACCGAGCGGGCTTCGGCCAGTCTTCGCTGGGCCTCCTCCAGCCGCGCCCGGGCTTCGGAGGCCTCTGCACGGGCACTTTCCAGCTCGAATTCCGCCTGCTCGTCATCCAGACCTACCAGGAGGTCGCCGCTGGCAACCCTGTCCCCGGTTTCAACCCGCACATCGTCAACCAGCCCTGCCACCGCCGTGGACAGTCGGGATGTGCGAAGGGCATTGGCAGTACCATTGAGGCTGACTTCACTGATAATGTCCGAGGACTCAACCTGTTCCAGTTCCACACCGGGCCGATCCTGCGCCTGGGTCACCGAAATTGGAAAACACCACAACGTGGCCACAAACCCCAGTTGCCAGACGATCGGTTTCACTCAATGCCCCCTTTGCTCCTGCGCGGATAGTGCGCTGAATTCTGTCTCCTGACCCTGCACTGAACTTACGTCTTTTCCCGCCAGACAGACCTGTCTGAACCGAAGATTACGGCCCATTCAACCAGTATCCGGCGCTTCCACCGGACCTGAAATGCTGCAACACTGACGGCCGGAGAGCAATAATCAAAACAAGCGAGATTCATACCGTGAAACCACTGAGCCCCCTGGACCAGGTGTTCCTTTGGCTGGAAAAACGCCAGCAGCCCATGCATGTTGGTGGCTTGCAGCTGTTTTCGTTCCCTGAAGGCGCACCGGATGACTACGTCGCACAGCTGGCGGATCAGCTGCGGGAACAGACGGTTGTCACTTCCCCGTTCGACCAGCACCTGACCAGCCGATTCGGCCAGCCCGCCTGGGTGGAGGACGAGCACCTGGACCTGGAGCACCATTTCCGGTTTGAAGCCCTGCCCACTCCTGGCCGGATTCGCGAGTTGCTGGCGTTCGTCTCCGCGGAACACAGCCACCTGATGGACCGGGAAAGACCGATGTGGGAGTTTCACCTCATCGAAGGTCTCAAAGACCGGCAGTTTGCCGTGTACATCAAGATACACCACTCCCTGGTGGACGGTGTTTCCGCCATGCGCCTGTTCCAGCGCATGCTGTCACAGGATCCGGGCCAGAGAAACATGCCGCCAATCTGGTCACTGCCACCCCGCAGCCGCCGCAACGCTGATGATGGTGGCCCGTCCATGTGGCGCAATGTGGCCCATCTGCTGGGCGAGTCCGGCAAACAATTGGGCACGGTGCCTGCGGTAACCAGAGCGTTGCTGAGCACCGTCAACCGGGCGCGCAAGGACCCGGCCTACGACTCGATCTTCCACGCGCCCCAATGCGTCCTGAACGGCAGGATCACCGGTTCCAGACGCTTCGCCGCCCAGTCTTACTGCCTGAAGCGCATCAAGGCTGTGTGCAGGGCTTACGACACAACGGTCAACGATGTGGTGATGGCCATGTGCGCCACCGCCCTGAGAACCTACCTGATGAACCAGGACGCACTGCCGGAAAAACCACTGGTAGCCATGGTGCCCGTCTCCCTGCGCAAGGACGACAGCTCCGGTGGCAACCAGGTGGGTATCATCCTGGCCTCTCTGGGCACCCATCTGAACGACGCCGCCGAGCGATTGCGATACATTCACGAGGACGTCAAAGCGTCCAAGGAACGCTACGCGAACATGTCGCCGGAGGAAATCCTGAACTACACAGCACTACTACTGGCGCCGGCAGGCTTCAACCTGCTGACCGGCCTGGCGCCAAAGTGGCAAACCTTCAATGTCGTGATCTCCAACATCCCCGGGCCAAAAGAACCGAGTTACTGGAATGGCGCAAAGCTTGAGGGGATGTATCCGGTGTCCATCGCCATGGACCGAATCGCTCTGAACATGACCCTCACCAGCTACTGCGACCAGGTCGAATTCGGCCTGATCGGCTGCCGCCGCACACTGCCCAGCCTGCAGCGGATGCTGGATTACCTGGAAGAGGGCCTGGCCGAGCTGGAGTCTGCGGCCGGCATTTAGGATTCACTGGTGGCAGCTACCCGTTCCTGTTTATCGCGGTACATGTCCGCATCTGCCTGTGAGAACAGATTGTCTATGTTGCTGGTGTCATCGGGATACATAGCCACGCCAATGCTCAGGCCAACCCGGACCTCCGGCCCATCTTCAAGGACAATCGGCATGTCGCCGATCAGCGAAAGGTTGTTCTTCAGCCGGCTCAGGTCACCTCCCTTCTTGAGACCTTCAAGCAGCAGCACGAACTCATCACCACCAATCCGGGCAACGGTATCCGAACTTCTGGTCAATGCTTTGAGCTTGTTGCTTACAGACACCAACACCTCATCTCCCGCGCTATGTCCATGCGTATCGTTGATCTCCTTGAACTTGTCCAGATCGACGACCACCAGCGCAAAGCTCTCTCCCGATCGCCTGGCCCGGGCTTTTGCTCCGGTGAGCCGGTCTTGCAGCAGCTTTCTGTTGGCCAATCCCGTCAGGGCATCATGATTGGCCTGCCTCTCCAGCACTTGCTGATTGGCCCACAGTTGGCGATTGGTGGTTTCAAGCTCCCGTGTCCGGTCAGCCAGGGCCAGCGACAACAACAGCATTTCCATGGCGGAACCAATCATCAGGGCATTGGTGGTAAAACCGTTGGAAGGCAGTACTCCGACATTGTGCAGAGCGATAACAAGAACGCCCAGCAAAAAAGATACCCAGGCCAGCACAAAGAACCGGGCGCCCGGTTCCTTGCGCCAGAGACTGACCGCGCCCATCATCAACGCAGCCACGGCAAAAACCATTGATAGCAGATTCACCGCCACAGCGGCCATGGCATAGAAACCGGCTGCGGCCGTGAGGAATGTCAGTCCATAAGCGACGCTGATGCATGGCATAAGCCAGCCAAGCTTTAACCGTGCCGGTGTTCCCGCCAGAAACCGCTGCACGAACAATGCACCGAAAACACCCGCTGCGGCCACCCCAGCAGTGGGAGACAAATGCACAAGCCAGGGGCTATCAGGCCACAGGAAGTGACCGGTCAGACCCGACAGGCCGGCCTGCCCGATCGCAAGGCAGGCAATAAAGCCAACGTAGGTGAGATAAAGCACATCCCGCAGCGAAAAGAACAGGAACAGGTTGTAGATCAGCAGTGCTATCAGTAGGCCATAGTAAAGGCCGAGCGTGGCGTAGGCGTACTGATCACTGCGCCAGAGACTGTCGCCTTGCCAGAGCGTTACCGGAACAGTAAGCGTGCCTTCAGAGCGAACACTGACAAAAATCTGGTATTGGCTGGCTGCGGACAAGGACAGGGGGAAGACGTGATTACGGTGGCTGACAGGCTTTTCAGAAAAAGGCAGGGTATCGCCAGACCGTTGATGCGCTACCAGTTCATCATTTTCCAGCAGGTAAAAATTAACATCATCAAGAGAAGCATGCCCCACTTCCAGAAATATACGCTCCGGGACCTGCTCGGGTGTTGAAAGTTCAAACGCCAGCCAGACTTCATCCTGAGTCAGGCCGAAGTTGGTGGGCGACTGCTCCGAGGCATCCGGCCTGGTAAACTCGCCCTGGCGAAAAAGTTCAGCTGCCCTGTCGAGCGAAAGATCGGATTTATCATTCCGATAAATGGACACGGACCCCGTTAAATCCTGCCGTGCCTCTGCCCCAACGACAGCGTCCGACGCCTGCGAGACAGCACTCACGCCGGACCACAGTACCAGCAGAACCATTACCCGGATGGTCGAGACAACAGCCTTCAGCACTTGAACTCCCAAACCTGTCAGGACGCCGGCGGCAATCCCCCACCAATACGGTTCATTAAAAGCCGGGAGTATAGCTCAATGAGGCCTTGATTTCCGACAAGCTGTCATGATCAAAAAGTCTGATCCGGACCGAATCGCTGCTCTCTGTTTCGCTCGGAAATCTGGTTATTCAGCGTCCAGAAGTCATACAGCACACCTATCAGGAACAGGCCACCGGTCAGCAGGTAGATAATCCCGGTGATCCACTTGCCCATGTACATCCGGTGGACCCCAAAGATCCCGATGAATGTCAGCAGAATCCAGCTGATACTGTAACTCACAGCACCGGCCTCATACCGTCTGTCGGCTTCCCGGTCCATGGCCGGAATCAGAAACAGGTCGATAAACCAGCCGATAAACAGCAACCCGAGGGTAAAGAACCAGATGGTGCCGGTAATCGGTTTACCATAATAGAACCGGTGCGACCCGAGGAATCCGAAGATCCATAGCAGGTAGCCTATGAGTTTGCTGTGGGTATCCTGATTGAGTGTCATTTGGTTTCCTTTCTGGCTTGGGTGTTGGCCGGCTTGTTTGGCCCTAGCCTGCTGGGTTTGGTGCCTGGCTGGGGGGCTGGATTATTTTTCCTTGGGAAAAAGAACTCGCTGCGCTCAGACACCTTTTTCCTGGCGGAAAAATAATCCAGCCCCCCATCCGTCAGACTATTAGGGCATAGGCATGAAAGACAAACGGAAAAGAGTGACAAAACCGACAGATGGCCATCTCGGGGCATCTGACCGCCATCACTGGTGCCAATGGGTGTGGGGTGGTGGACTTTATTTTTCTCGTAAAAATGGTGTCTGAGCGAAGCGAGTTCACTTTTCGAAAAAATAAAGTCCACCACCCCGCAACCACACTCCCAGGCCAGAGGCCAAAGAGGCCAGGGCACCAGACCTCAGGGACCCACCTCCGGTGCAGGATCGGGACCGCCTTCGCGAAATTCGCTGGCCGACTTGCCAGTCCACTTGCGGAAAGCGCGACTGAAGTTGGACAGGTCCGCATATCCCAGTTCATAGGCGATCTCGCTGACCGACTGGTTAGTGTACCGTAGAAGCTGGATGGCGCGGTCTTTCAGTACCGCTTCGACAATCTCCCGGTAGGTGGTGTCTTTCTCCGCCAGCCGGCGCTTCAGGGTTCGGGACGACACGCAGAAACGCTCCGCCATGGACTCCAGGGACGGCAGCGGCCCTGGCATCATGTGAAGCATGTTGCGGATGGCGTAGGTGATGTCGCCCTGGTCTTTCAGGGCTTTTTGCAGCTCGAGTTCGCACTGGTCGCGCGCCATTCGTGATGCTTCTGCATCCGCCAGCCGCATGCGGGTGTCGAGCAGCCCCTTGGGAAAGACCATGGTTTCTTCGGGCTGCCCGTACTCAAAGGGTACGGGCAGCTGGGCGGCAAACCGGCGGTAATAGGGCGGTTCAGGAGAGGTCAGCTGGACTTTTACGCCGGGGAGTTTGCCGTCCTCCACTGGAAAACCCTGTTTTTCCGCATCCTCCCGGTCAATCAACTGCTCCGCCAGCATCATCAGGGTGGCGCTGACGGTTTCCGCCAGGAAACGGTACTGGCCGGGGGCGTCGAATTCCGTGCGCAGGCGGACCAGCACATGGTCGCCGGTGTCGGTCAATGTCATGGTGAGGAAAGGCACCCGCAGCTGCAGGTAGCGCCGCACCGAATCCAGGGCACCGGCCAGGGTGGGGCTGGTGAGCGCCGCGAAACCCAGGGTGCCGTGGATGGTAACCCGCAGTTCCCGCGCCAGCATGAAGCTCAGGCCGTCCTTGCCCGCCAGCGCCAGGGCTCTTTCCACCATCACGATGGCGTCGGTGACAAACACCCGGCTGTCGTTGGACTTCAGGTCCTGCGGCGTAAAGCCCATCCCTTCGTACAGCGAACGGTCGTTGTAGCCCAGTTGCCGCACCACATCCGCCAGTACCCGGAGATAGGCACCGGGAACCAGGAAAACACCCAGCATCTGCCGCTCTTTCTCCGGGCCCGGGTTAGCCATGCAGGTTCCTTTTTGTTGTGGAAGAACTCATCGCCAATGATGCTATCAGAAGCCCGGCACAGCGGCACTGTGACTGGAGGCACCTGCAGCTACGTCAACACAGTCAATCAGGGCCGAATCTGGCCCCTAATCCACGGTAGCCGTCCCGTTTTCGCATTCCAGGTTTGTGTTGACTTCCCCACACTGGAGCTATCGCATCAGCCAAAGCGCAGGAGTGACACCATGCTGAGAACCAAAACCACAGAATCGGAAGCGATTGCCCGCACGCCTGACAATGTCGCCATCAAACCACAGCGTATGGGATTCGAGTTCGGGGAAAAGGTGCCCCGTTACTGGCTGGACAACAGCTATACCCTGAGCCACGTGATGAATGCGCTGTCTGTCCTGTTTCCCCAGGGCGAGCAGTTCTTCGTGGACTCGGTGCGCTACTATCAGAAAGCCATCGAGGATCCGAAGCTGAAGAAGGAAATCCGGGGCTTTATCGGCCAGGAGGCTATGCATTCCCTGGAACACAAAGCCATGAACCAGCACGTGCGGGATCAGGGCATGCCAGTGGAGGAGCTGGAAGAACACCTAGAAATAGTGCTGGGCATCGCCAAGAAGCTGCCTGAACGCCACCAGCTGGCCATTACCTGTGCCCTGGAACACATGACGGCGATGATGGCGGACATGCTACTGGCGCGGGACGATGTTCGCGAGGACATGCACGAGACCATGCGCCCGCTCTGGGTGTGGCACGCCATCGAGGAAACCGAGCACAAGGCGGTGGCCTACGATGTGTTCAAGCAGGCCGGTGGTACCTATGCCGAGCGTACCTTCTACCTTGCCTTCAGTACCGCTGCATTGGGCGTGATGGCCAGTTACTTCACCACGCGGATGATGCTGAACGATCGCAAGAACTTCTCGCTGAAAGACAGCGCCCGCGGCTTGTGGCAGTTGTGGGGTAAGAACGGCACCTTCTCAAGTCTGATTCCCACCTGGCTGGAATACTTCAAACCGGGATTCCACCCCTGGGATCATGACAACAGTGAGTTGATTGCCCGTTTCAAGGAGCAGATCAGCGAGTATATTGCGCCTCAATATCAGGAGAGTAACCGGCGGACCATTCAGTGATCTTTGAATCAGTGCAGTCGCGGGCCTTGGAGTTAAACAGGCCCGCCGGCAAAACGCTGGCCTCTGACCGGAGAAACACCGGCCCTGGCGACTGTGTTGCGGCCTGCACGCTTGCCACTGTAGAGGCAGTGGTCAGCAACCCGGAACAGGGTTTCGGCTTCGGTGCCATGCTCCGGATAGTGGGCAATTCCGAATGATGCGGTCACACGGATCACGGCTTCACCATAGTGCAGCCTGTTGTCAGCGATACGCTGACGCAGCTCATCCATAAGCTCAAAGGAATCCTCTGGTTTCACATCCCGCAGAATCAGGCCGAATTCCTCACCACCCAGACGACCTACGGAATCGGTGGTTCGCAGCCGTTCAGTGAGTCGCTGACTGATGTTGCGGAGCACGTGGTCGCCGGCATCATGACCCATGGTGTCATTCACCAGCTTGAAATGGTCAATGTCCATTATCACCAGCGCAAAGCCGGTGCCGCTGCGGGCCGACTCGGCAATGGTCCGGCCAAGGCTGTTCTGGAAACTTGCGCGGTTGGCCAGACCGGTCAGTACATCCGTCTGGGCCAGGGTGACCAGTCTCTGCTCGGCTTCCTCGCGGCGGGTTTCATACAGGTGGATAAAGCCCAGCATCAGCGCGGCGCAGAGTACCATGTTCAACAGGTCGATCATGGTGCCGGCATTGGCAATGAATTCGAGATGAAAATAGAAAGTGACACAGCCGGCGACCATGAACGGCGCGCTGAGAAGGAAGCCCTCCTTCTTGCCCAGCAGGAGGTAGGCCAGTACCGGCATCATCAGCACCCAGACGAAAGCGGTTACCGAAGCCTCGGGCACCAGCATGATGAACAAGGCAAACGTGAATCCGGTGACCAGGTAAGTGTAGATCCAGGCCTGCAGGTGTGGCGTCCGGTTGACCCGGGTAATACCGAAAAACAACACCGCACTGGCCATGAACTCGCCGGCAGCGAGCCAGAGATAGCCATTCAGGATCTGCAGGCAGCCGAAGATGACCAGCGCGCTGCCTGTGACCAGAAACAGTGTACGCGCAAGCGAACGGCGGTGGGTGTCCCGAAGCCCGGATCGGCTCTGTTCAAGCGACGCACCGAGATCCGGGTGCTGTGGTGTTGTCATGCTGCCTCTTTCCCTGAAATACAGCGGGTGGGGCGGAGCCCCCTGTACGTAAAATATACAGCGCCAGTCCCTGGGCTTCAATCACCCTACCGACCCGGCGCCCGCCTGCGGATGAGGGCATTACGACAACCACCTCCAGACGGATCAGATGTAGAGGTTCTTGCGTGAAAAGCGCTCGACCAGGGGCTGGTAGGCAGAGCCCAGCACCCGGTTAAGGGCATCAATTCCCCAGGCATCCGGGCCCACAAGAATACGGGATTCGTTCTTCAGAATGCCCCTGACGATAGTGTCAGCCGCTTTCTCGGGCGTTGTCCTGGCAATTTTGTCAAAGCCTTTACGCTGGGCATCGGCATTCTCCGATTTACCCATGCGGGCTGAATTGGCGATATTGGTACGGATTCCACCGGGATGCACGCAGCTGACCGCCACCGGCTGCTTTTCCAGTTTCATTTCCTGACGCAGGGACTCGGTGAATCCACGAACCGCAAACTTGGCGGCATTATAGGCGCTCTGCTTGGGTACCCCGATCAGCCCGAACACACTGGAGATGTTCACCACATGGCCGTCCCCCGAGGCAATCAGGTGAGGCAGGAACGCCCGGGTGCCATGGGCTACGCCCCAGAAGTCTATGTCCATGATCCACTTGAAATCTTCGTCTGTCATTTCCCGGACACTGGACGAGAGGGCGACCCCGGCATTATTGATCACCAGGTTGACCTGTCCGAAATCGCCGGCCACCTGATCTGCGTGAGCGTAGATCGCATCCCGGTCCGACACATCCAGGTGATAGGTTCTGACCTCGGCTTCACTGCATGTGGCGGCCGTCTCGGCAAGACCCGCTTCGTTTACATCCGACAGTGCCAGACGGCATCCTTTTGCAGCCAGTGCCACCGCCAGCGCACGGCCAATACCGGAACCCGCGCCGGTGATTACGGCTACCCTGTTGTTCAGATCCTTCATCGTCGATGACCTCTTGTTATGCGATGTGTTGCTTACTCTAACACCTGTTCCGTCACGGGATATGGCAATAATGCATTGGCATGCCGGGCATTAGAGTCACTATCGGTGACCCGTGCCTCGCTGACAGGGTACAATCCGTCGCCCCTATCAATTTTCTGTCACTGACAGGTGTCTGTATATGGAATGGAGTCTTACGCATTTCTGGCTGATCCTTGCCCTGGTACTGAGTCTGGCGGAGCTGACATCCGGCGTGCTGGTTCTTCTGGCGCTGGGTATAGCCGCTGCGTTGACCGCACTGCTTGCCTTTCTGGGCCTGCCATTCGAATGGCAACTGGTGGGCATGGGCATCTTTTCGGGCATTCTGGTGCCGGTAGCCGTACGCTGGATACGGCCCCGGTTCAGCCCCAGAGGCGTAGCCTACGGCACCACGGGAACCGGAGTGGAGCAGGGGCGGCGCTACCACACCCTGAAACGGGATTTCGACGGTGCCAGCGGTATCAAGGTCAACGGCGATTTCTATCGTCTGCGCACCAGCGATACCGGTATCACCGAACTGCCGGAAGGCACGGAAGTCATCTTCGAACGTTTTGACGGCACCACCGCCGTTGTCCACACCATCACACACAAGGAGCAGTAAACATGGAATCGGTTATTTCCCCCGGGCTGGTCATCAGCCTCATATTTGTCGTCATCGGCATTTTCATTATCGCCAAGGGTCTGGTGATCGTGCGCCAGTCCGAGGTGATGGTTATCGAGCGGCTCGGGTCGTTCAACCGGGTGCTGGAAAGCGGTGTGAACATCATCATTCCGTTCATTGAACGCCCCCGGGCCATCATCATGACCCGCTATGTCCGTATGGGTGACGAGTACCACCCCAGCAGCAGTTTTGAAACCCGCATCGACCGCCGCGAAACCGTGATGGACTTTCCCGGGCAGCCCGTGGTGACCACTGACAACGTCACCGTGAATATCAACGGTGCGCTGTATTACCAGATCATCGACCCGCGCCGCGCTGTCTACGAGGTGGCCAACATGAGCCAGGCAGTGGAAGTGCTGGCAAAAACCACCCTGCGTTCGGTGGTGGGCAAGATGGAACTGGACAAGCTGTTCGAGTCCCGCAGCGAAGTGAACAATGCAATTCAGGCCGAAATGGAAGAAGCCGCCTCCAAGTGGGGCGTCAAGCTGACCCGTGTCGAGGTGCAGGACATCAGCATGCCGGAAGAAGTGGAAGAGGCCATGCGCCTGCAGATGGCCGCCGAGCGCAAGCGTCGCGCCACGGTCACCGAGGCCGAGGGTGAGAAATCCGCAGCCATTGCCATGGCCCAGGGGCAGCGGGAATCCGCCATTCTCAACGCCCAGGGTGACAAGGAATCGGCGATCCTGCGCGCCCAGGGTGAACAGGAGTCCATTCGCCTGGTGCTCAGTGCCATCGGGGATACCGAGGACAACAAACAGACGGTTATCGGCTACCTGCTGGGCCAAAGCTACATCAAGGTACTGCCGAACATGGCGAAAGACGGCGAGCGGGTCTTCGTGCCTTACGAATCGTCTGCCCTGCTGGGCTCCATGGGCATGTTCCGGGAACTGGCCGGCAGCCCCGAGGATATCGTGCGTCAACACGTGAAGCAGGATGGCCTGCGCGGCGGCATGGTGGCATCCGCCGGCAACAGCTGAAGCAGGTGAGTGGCCGCCGCCAGCCTTATCCCAGAAGGTTGTCGAGCGGCCGCTGGTAGCTTGGCGCAAACACTTCCAGAAAGTACAGCACTTCCGGCAGGGCATCATCTTCCAGCTTTTTCAGGATATGGCCGGCAGCCGGCTCGAATTCCTTGTTACCCGCCTGCATTTCCGCCTGGCATTTCAGCAGGGCTGACAACCGGTCCGCTGCCTTGATCAGCTCCTGCTCTTCCAGGGTCCACCGGGACTCGCGGATGTAGGGCGCGAATTCATCACGAAGATCATCGGGCAACAGGGCCAGCAGCTCTGCCTCCGCCTTGTGCTCTATATCTCCGAATGCTTCCCGCATCACCGTGGAATGGTATTTGACCGGTGTCGGCATATCCCCGGTAATGACTTCCGTGGCATCGTGATAGAGCGCAGCGGCGGCAATGCGGTCGACATTGACCTGCCCGCCAAAGTGCCTGTTACGAATGATGGCCAGGGCATGGGCCAGTGTTGCCACCTCCCAGGAATGGGTCGCAACGTTCTCTTCAATGGCGTTACGCATCAGCCCCCAGCGTTTGATCCAGCGGAGCCGGGACACATAGGCAAAGAAATGGCTTAAAGGGCGGCTCATAGAAATTTCCCGTTTTGCATGAGTTTATAATTGGCCTCTTCTGACAGTAGTCCAACGGTGATAACCTGAATATGCGTTCAACTGTTACCTGCGCGGACCCCTAATTGTGAACCTCAGACGCTTGTTGAAAACCGCCCTGCTCCTTGCCAGTCTGCCCACGACACTGGGTTTCGCAGGCAGCGTCTTTTCAGAAACCGAGATTACCGTCGGTGTCTATGATTTCCCGCCCGTGGCTGCCATCGATGACGATCAGAGGGTAGACGGTTTGCTCAGCGAGCTTCTGGCTGAGCTGGAGTCTGCCCATCAGGACATCGATTTTCGCATTGTGCACACCTCTCCCAAACGCAGGCACCTGGATTTCGAAGCCGGGTTGTACGACGTTATCTTCTTCGAGAGCCTGGACTGGGGCTGGGAGTCACAACCTGTCGAGGCAACCCGTCCACTGCTGCAGGACGAAGAGGTCTACGTGGCCCTGGACAAGCCCGGCCGAGACCAGAGTTTTTTCGACGATATCACTGCCCACAATATCGCGGTGATTTCCGGTTACCACTACGGGTTCGCCGATATGTCCACAGACGATGCAGAACTGGAAGAACGCTTCCGGGTCGAATTTTCCCACAGTCACGAACGCAATCTGAAAGTGATCAAGGCAGACCGCCCTTCAGTGGCGGAGATTGCCATTATCGGCCGATCCTATCTTGAGATGCATCTGCAACAACACCCGGAGGACAGGGACAGGTTCCTGGTATCCGATACGGTGGACCAGGTCTACCGGCTCCGCATACTGGCCAGGGAAGACGGGCCGCTCAGCGCCGAGCGGCTTGAGCAGATGCTCTGGCCACTGATTGAGAACGGGCGCTACCAGGAAATGGTAAAGCGCCACGGGCTCAAGCTGCCAAATGACCTGGCCGGGCGCTGAAGCGAAGAATCAGCGGGCGTCCAGTTCAAAATCAACCGTGACCCTGCCATCCTCATTGGCACTGGCATCGCGCACCGGGTCAAGCAGGAACAGCTGGCTGTCCGGCACGTCGTACTGCTCCAGCATTTGCTGTCGCAACCAGACGCCCCGGGCGCTGGCCAGGTTGCCCAGCGCTTCCGGTGGCAGGTTGATGTCTGTGATCAGCCGGTCCACCAGCGCCTGCTCCCACTCCTCCTGGCTGAGCTCGCCATCCTCACCGGCAACGTCCTCCCGGAAAGCTTCAAGTGTGGCGCGGTTATCCGAACTGGTGTAGGCCTGTTCCAGGCGCGGGATACGTTCGGAAACCGGCGACGTTTCATCCACACCTAACTGCTCAAACAGCTGCTGCCGCTGCAGACCCTTACTGTCAGCGGCTGGTGAAACCGCGCCACGGACATTCAATACGAGCGCGGGGCGGTCATTCAGCGCGGTACCCAATGCTTCGAGCTTGACCTCCTCGCCTTCAGCCAGTTCAACGCGACCGGCTTCAAAGTTGATCTGGCCCAGTTCTTCTCCTGAAAGGCCAGCAACATCGGCGATCGAACCCAGCATGCTGAACGGGGAAGTTGCAGCTTTTGCAACCAGATTGACGAACGCCCGCATCACCACCTGACCAACGCTGAAATCCGGGTTGTCCAGATCACCGCTGATGGGAAGGTTGATATCAATGACTCCGTCGCGGTCCCTGAGCAAAGCCAGGCCCAGCTTGACCGGTGCGCTGGTAGCCTCCTCACTGGCTACCGCATTGCCAAGTTCGAGGCGATCGAGAATCACGCTGTTTCCGGCATCAATGGTGGTGCCGGTAAAGGTGTAATCCAGGTCAAGGTCCAGCTTGCCACTGTCGACACCGTATCCGAGATAACGGCCAAAATAGGGCGACAACATCGGCAGGGAGAGATCCTCCATACTCAGTTTGAGCTCAGTGGTTTCTTCCGTTCCCAGTGCTCCCACAGCACCATCCAGGGTCATGCTGGCAACGTCTCCGACACGGCCCTGAATCGACACCTTGCCCTGTTGCGGCGCGATATTGCTCAAACCGGTTATGGAACCCCGCAACTGATCAAAACGGGTGGCAAAGGTTGGATCGAGGGTACGATCGGTGTAGGAAACAGCGCCTTCTTCCAGCATCACTTGTCCGATACGGAAGATAAACGCCGGTTCTTTGTCGTCTTCTTTATCTCCGGCTGAGGGCTCTTCACCGGCTTCGTCTGCAGGGGTGGGGCGCAGGATACGTTCCAGGTTGTGGATGCCATCTCCTTCACGAATCACATTGATTGCAGGGCCTGCCAGGGTAACGGTTCCGATTTCCAGTCGCGCAGGAGCAACATTGTATTCCAGCGGTTCAAGACGCAGGTTCTGCCAGGCAACAAGCCGCTCATCGCTGTCGCCAAGGCGAACGTCCAGTGCTGTCACCTCACCGGCGCCACTGAAGGTTCCGGTGAGGGGATCCTGCTGCTGGTCCAGGTCCAGGTTGCCATCCACACTCAGACGGCCATCCCTGACATCCAGGTTCGCCACTTCACTGACATACGCGCCAAACTGGGCAAGAACGATGTCAGAACCGGTTATTCCTGCTTCCAGCGTGAAGGGGGCCGGCGTTGTCTGGCCATCGAACACCAGCCTGCCACCGTCGCCCAGTGAGGCATCTGCGTGATAGTTGACCGGCTCCTCCAGCTGATGTGAGAGCTCATCAACCCGGATGTTCAGGTCCGTTAAAGACAGATCTGCTCCCGTTCGCAACTGCTCATCCCGCCAGTTCACTGAACTGTTGCCCAGCTCCACTCCCGCCACTGACCAGCGGAAGGGCGTATCGGTACCCGCGGTATCGTCTGCCTGCTCCTGGTCAGTTTCCGACTGAAACGGCGCAAGCAGGTTGATCAGGCCCTCAGGGTCCCGTCGCAATGACAGGTTCACCCCATCAATGGTGGCCACCCCCGTGGACAGCTCACGGCTGTTCAGACCAAAGCCGATATCACCGATACGGATACTGTCGGTCTTCAGCAGTGGTTCGTCACTGTCCTCCAGGCCAAGATCCAGATTGTCGATATCCAGTTGCCCGTTGGACGTGCTCAGTAACAGGTCATCGGCGGACTGCAGTTCGTACTCGGAACTCAGGGTGACACTACCATCGCGGAGCTGGTAAGGCAGCCAGGGTTTCAGGAAATGCCGGAGCGTGGTGTGGCTCACGCCTCCCAGCTTGATAAAGCCCTTTGAATACAGCGGAGCAATGCTCAGGTCCCCTTCCCATTCAATGGTCTGGCTGCCTACCGCCGCCAGCATGTAATAGTTGCTGTCAGAGCCCTCACGGGGCCAGGTGGCCAGGTCGTTCAGCGCCAGATCCAGCGGTGTTACCCGGAATTCTTCCTCGCCCTGCTGGCTGTAGTCCCGGAACAACAGCTCACCCCCCGCGACCCTGACGCGATCAAAATGAAGGCGAACCGGCTCCCCGGATGCGCTCTCGTCGGTGCTTGGTTCCGCCGGGGGGTTGTTCGCCTGCCAGTCCCGGGCAAAGTTCACACTGTAGTCTTCCAGCAGATCCAGACGAACATAGGGTTCTTCCAGCTCGATGTTCTGCAATGCGACAATACCGGTAACCAATCGCCACACGCCGAGGTTGGTGTACAGACGGTCAAAGGCAACAACCTGCTCGCCATCGGAGTCCTCGGCCGCAAGGTCCAGGATTTCAACGCTCATGACGAACGGATTCACCCGGATATCTCCGACCTCCGCCTGCCAGCCCATATGCTGCTCAAGCCTGTCCGGTAATGTCCGCTCCAGCCACCAGGGCACCCCCAGGAATCCGATAAGGGCATAGATCACGACCAAAACCAGTACAGCTACCGAGATATTTCTGGCAGACAATCGTCGTGCGCCGTTAACAGCCACCGTTTTCTCCTTGTTGATGATCGGTAACGGACACAAGCCGGTCCCTACCTGTTCCACAAGGATAGTCCGCAAGTGACGGTTTTGTCAGCCGCAATGGCCCCTGAACTGACAAGGAGAGGTGAACCCGATATTCTGTCGGGATCGTATTAATCGACGAATTCACTGCACAGGTAACCCTGATGGACATAAGCGATATGCGCCGCGACTTCGAGAGTGAAGGCCTTGACCGTGACGCTCTCGATGATAATCCGGTCAGACAGTTCCAGACCTGGTTCGGTGATGCCCGTGAAGCGGGCATTCTTGAGCCCAACGCCATGTCTCTGGCAACGTCCGGCAAGGACGGTATGCCCGATATCAGAACGGTATTGCTGAAGTATTTCGACGAATCCGGCTTTGTGTTCTATACCAACTACGGCAGCCGCAAGGCCCGGGAACTTGCGGAAAATCCGAAAGCGGCCCTGTTGTTTCCCTGGATCGGGCTCAATCGTCAGGTACGGATACAGGGCAAGGTGGAGAAAGTCAGCAAGTCCGAGTCGCTGCGTTACTTTGCTTCCCGCCCACGGGGCAGTCAGATTGGTGCCTGGGTCTCGGAACAGAGCCGGGTGATTACCTCCCGGGGGCTTCTGGAGCAGAAAGTTGCCGAGATGAAGCGCCGGTTCAGCGATGGTGAGATTCCGCTACCGGATTTCTGGGGTGGCTACCGGGTGGTGCCGGAGCGGATTGAGTTCTGGCAGGGCCGGCCAAGCCGGCTGCATGACCGGTTTGAGTACCTCAGGCAGGATGACGGGTGGATCATTGAACGACTCCAGCCCTGACTCCGCACCCACCATCTGGCTGTGCCGGGAACCGGTCTCACCGTGCCAGGGAACCCCGGGCTGGCTGACCGCCTTTGAGAAAGGCACGGTCGACAATTTCAGCGGCCTTCGGCGCAGTGAGTACCTGTGCAGTCGCTGGCTGATTCGCCAGGCGCTTGCCGGTACCTCCGGCACTGAAGGTGCAAAGTGTCGCCCGGTCGATGGCCGCCCGGTATGCTCTGAATTTCCGCCGGGGTGGCACCTCTCCCTCAGCCACAGCCACGGGCTGTCAGCCTGTGCCGTATCCGCCACAACCGGGCTCGGGCTGGATATCGAGCCACGCAGCCGGCATCCACACTGGCAGAAAGTGGTCCGGCGGTGGTTTACACCCGATGAGCAGGCCTGGCTGCTTGCTTCCGACCATTGCGAGGATTTTCTCAGGGTCTGGACGCTCAAGGAAGCCTGGCTGAAGGCAACCGGTCGCGGTATTGCCGGCAACCTGCAGACACTGGAAGTGACCCCGGATTTCCGCCTGTTCGGTGATCGCCCCGGTGAAGACTGGATGGCGACCTCGGGCCAGGTTGACGATTTCCTGGTGGCTCTGGTGTATCGCCGCTCCGGAAAGCTGTCACCCTCCGGCAGTCTCTTGCAGCCCCCCGGCGACGCATTGCAGATGGATCAGCCCGCCAGACCCGTTGCCCCGGTGCGCTGGCTGTTCCACACTCCCATCATGACCCGCGAACAGGAGTGATTATGGCCGAACAGAAACGCTGCCCCTGGTGTGGTGACGATCCCCTGTACATGGACTATCACGACAACGTCTGGGGCCGGCCGGAATATGACAGCCTGGCCCTGTTCGAAAAGCTGTGTCTCGATGGCCAGCAGGCGGGCCTGAGCTGGATTACCATTCTGAAAAAGCAGGAAAACTATCGCGCCGCCTACGACCACTTTGATCCCGAGGCCATTGTCCGTTACGACGACAACAAGGTTGAATCCCTGCTGCAGGATCCTGGCATTATCCGCAACCGCCTGAAGGTGCAGTCCATTATCCGCAATGCCAGGGGCTATCTGGCGCTTCGGGACCAGGGCCACTCTTTCAGTGACTTCCTCTGGTCATTCGTGGATGGAGTGCCGGTTCAGAACTACTGGCAAACCCTGGAGGAAGTGCCGGTATACACACCGGAAGCGGAGGCCATGTCCAGGGCACTGAAAAAGAACGGCTTCAATTTCGTCGGCCCCACCATCGTTTATGCCTTCATGCAGGCGGTCGGGATGGTGAACGACCACCTGACCAGCTGCCCCCAGCATTCTGTCTGCAAGGAGCTGGCTGGCAAGGCGTGACCCCACTGTTTCCGCTGCCTGTTTCAGGCGGCCGGATGATCCCAAACGATCCAGCGCTCGTAAGTCCGTGGGTAGCACATCATCCCTGCGTACGACCATGAGAGCAAAACGGTGAGAATAACCCTTGAAGAACTGAGGCAGATGTCCGACCTGACCATCGACCTGCTGGAGATTATCTCTCTGGAAGGCCAGCAGTATATGGCCCGACTGGTCATCGGTGAGGAATACCGCCTGTTATCCGATACCAGGGATCAAACCCGGCTTTTCCGGAGCAGTTGGGAGATCCAGGACATGCTGTCGGCGTTCAACGTCCTATCCACAGACGTGGTTCACCCGTCTGCCTACCATGAGATGGTGGGCATGGAGCCGGCTGATATCGAACCCATGAGAATACGGGTCCAGGGGCGTAACTCGTGATTGCTGTCGCCAGGCTGGCGATTGTCGTTGGCATTGCCGGATTACTGCCCTTTCTTGCCGCCATAGCCGGGCTTTTCATGATGCCCGCCAAAAGCATGGTCATCATCAGCTATTTCTACCTCTACAGCGCCGGCATCCTGGCCTTTATGGCAGGTATCTACTGGCCCCTGGCCATGCAACTGGAAAACCGGTGCTACCCGATTTCCCCCCTTGTCACCATGCTTCTCAGCCAGGTGTTCTTCATTTCCGCCGGCATAGGGCTGCTCTTGCCCGTTGCGGCGCAGATCGTACTCTATACCGTCGCCTATATGGGCCTTTACGTGGTGGATGCGCGCTGGATGAGGGGATACTGGCCTGACTGGTATCTGAAGCTGAGGCTGGTGCTGACGTCCGTGGTCCTGTTATGTCAGGTCGTCGCCGGCACCTGGTTTTTTATGGCACATGGCTGAGATTTCGTGGCTCACTCCTGACTTCGGATCAGGGGCCTGAACCTCCGGAGCCTAGCTCCGGAGTACCTGTTCCGGGCTTTCAACCAGGTTCCTCAATTTCTTGAGAGCGCCCTTTTCAATCTGCCTCACCCGTTCGCGGCTGATGCCGAGATGATCGGAGATCACCTGCAGGGTTTCAGGCTCCGGTAAGCCGAGACCGAAACGCCGGGCCAGTACATCCTGCTCCCGTGAGCTCAGGTCTGCCAGCAGGGCTGCCAGGGTGCGCATACGGTCGCGATGGACCATGTCGTGATCCGGTGCAGACTGCTCACCGGCACTCAGGCTATCACCCAGGGTCACGCCACCTTCCATGGAAACCGGCATATCCACCGATACTTCCATGTTGGCAAGGGCACGGAGTTCCCCGATGCGGGATGGTGATACTTCAATCTCCCGCGCCAGCTCACTCTGTGATGGCGTGCGACCCAGGGTCTGGTGCAGGGCAAGGGATTTTTTCTGCAGCAGGCGAATCTCGTCCACGACATTCTCGGGTGTATGCACCAGGCGGGTACCGCGCTTCATGCAGCGCTTGACCTCTTCACTGATCCACCAGTAGGCGTAGGTGGAGAAACGGAAACCCTTGGTGGGATCGAATCGTTCTACCGCCTTGATCAGACCGACATTGGCATCCTGAATCACGTCCGACATCGGGATACCGCGGTTGGCGTAGCGCCGGGCAATATGAACCGCCAGTCGCAGGTTGCTGCGGATCAGCCGCTGGCGGCTGTCAGTGGCAAGATGGTAGGCACGGCGACAGCGGGTCGAGAACGCACAGGCGTCACCCAGGCTCCCTACCACTTCGCGAAAGGTTTGTGGCGTATCGTCCGGCAGGCCCAGGTCCTCCGAGATCACCCGGTAACAAAAGGACAGTCTGCGGGAAAGACGGCGCTCACCCTCGTTGGTCAACAACTCGTAACGGGACGCATCCCTGAAGTACAGCCCTACAAGGGATTCCGTTTCGCCGGAGTGGGCTATGGTCGGAGACGGCCCCGGGCTCTGAATGTCATTCATGGCACAGGTTCCGATCGCAAATTTATAAAAGATACGCGCGGAACAGGGCCATGGATTCCCGTCTACCGGGGCCGGAACCACCCATTGCGGAAATTACCGACAGGGAGAACCCTGCCCGGATCAGGCCGCTACGATAGCGTACTCGTGGTTATAGGGTTCAATCAGCACAGCGTGGAGCGCCACGATCGTCTTCTTGTAGGCATCTTCGTCTACGACAAACTGGATATCCACCTGTCGCATGCACTGATGCAGGGCGAGAATATTGATTTCCTCGTCCGCCAGGGCCTTCACCGATCGTGCGAGGATGCCCGGTATCTTGATGTCACTGCCGATGGCAGAAACTATCGCCACCTTGCGGGTACTGATTTCGGCGTTGGGGAACTCGTCCTGCAGCGCCTTCACCACCCGTTTGACGTGCTTCAGGGTGCTGTCCACGTAGTGGGTGATGGTATTGGCGTTGGTGTCTTTCGACACAAACCTCACCTTGAAGCGGCCAAGCACTTCCAGAATGCGGCGGTCAGAACCGGGCTCCCCCTGCATGTCCTGGTCAAACACCTCGATCGCAAACACGCCCTTGTTGCCAGCAATGATCTCCACCTGGGGCTTCTCACTGACATAATCGCCGGTGATCAGGGTACCGGTGTGTTCCGGCTCGAAGGTGTTCATGACCCGCAGGGGAATCTCATTCTGGCGCATGCCCTTGCCGGCACGGGGATGGATGGCTTCCATACCCAGATTCGCCAGCTGGTCGGCCACGTCATAGTTGGTGCGGCCCAGGGGCACCACCTTGTCTGCGCCTACAATGTTGGGGTCGGCGGAGCTCAGGTGATACTCCTTGTGAATGATGGCCTCGCGGGCGTTGGTGATCACCGCCACGCGGCTGAAGGTCATCTCGCTGTAACCCCGGTCAAAGGTACGCATCAGGCCTTCCTTGCACTGGGCGTAGCCGGTAACGATGGGCAGCTCGCGAGTCAGGTCAACCGCATCGAACGCCTGCCTGAGCTTTTCATCCAGCGGCAGGAGCTCGTTGTCACGCCAGCCTGTCAGGTCCACAAAACGGGCATTGATGCCTTCCTGCTGAAGCTTGAGTGCAGTATTGAATGCGCTGTGGGCCTCGCCAATGCCTGCCAGCATTTCACGCACCGTCAGCAGGTGCTCTTCGAGCTGGAACTGGCCGTAGGAACACAGGCGTTGCAGGTCAATCAGGCAACCGCGAACACCTTCAATCCGGTCGGTAATAAACTGGTCCGCCTGCTGCTTGAGCATGGGATCTCCAAACAGCTCGCCGTTGATATCGGTCAGGAACTGGATCAGCTTGGTGAGGTCATCGCCCCAGGCCCAGTCGGATTCCGCATCGGCAAACAGGGCGTATACACCCGGCTCTCCGGTTTTCTTGTGTTCCAGCAGTTCGTCGGTGACACCGCCGTAGGCGGAGACCACGAAGATGCGCTGGTAGAGGTCGTCCTTTTCCCGCCCGCCGAGAATGATGTTGTCGCGTACGGCCTCGTAGTTACTCATGGAGGTGCCGCCAATCTTCTCTACGGTATGTTGTTCGCTAGTCATAGTGTTACCGTCGTTATCCTGCAGAATGAATTTGGGGGAATGGCAGGCGTCTCAGGACGCCTTGCTCATTCCTTCCTGCATGATTTCATCCACGCTTTCTGCCAGAAGTTTAGCACCTTTGCGCAGATCATCCTCGCTGGTGGTCAGCGGCATCAGGCATTTGATGACTTCATCGTTGGGGCCACTGGTTTCGATAATCAGCCCCTTCTCAAAGGCACGGCTGGTGATCCTGTCCGTGAGCTCGGCGTGAGTGGCTTCAATGCCGCGCATCAGCCCCCGGCCCTTCATACTGAACTCGCCGGGGTACTTGTCGCAGATAGCCTGCAGGCCATCGCCGAGCACCTTCGTCTTGGCCTTCACCTCATTGGCAAAGGCATCGTCTTTCCAGTATGTCTCCACCGCCGCACGGGCTGTCACGAAGGCCATGTTGTTGCCACGGAAGGTGCCGTTGTGCTCACCCGGGCCCCAGACATCCAGCTCCGGCTTGAACAAAACCAGTGCCATGGGCAGCCCGTAGCCGCTCAGGGATTTGGACACCGTCACGATATCCGGCTTGATGCCGGCAAATTCGAAGCTGAAGAACTCACCGGTACGACCATTACCGGCCTGGATATCATCCAGAATAAGCAGTATGTCGTGCTTCCGGCACAGCTTCTCCAGGCCCTGCAGCCACTCGGCACGGGCCGCATTCAGGCCACCCTCGCCCTGGACGGCCTCGACAATGACCGCAGCCGGCAACTCGAAACCGGAGGAGCCGTCGGACAGCACCTTGTCCATGATCTCGAGCGTGTCTACGTTCTCGCCCAGATAGCCGTCATAGAACATGAAGTCCACGTTGCCCAGCGGGGTACCGACACCGCCACGGTGGTGCTTGTTGCCGGTTGCGGCAACGGCACCCATGGTGACGCCGTGGAAGCCATTGGTGAAGGAAATAATACCATTGCGGCCTTTCACCTTGCGGGCCAGCTTGAGAGCTGCTTCCACACAGTTGGTACCGGTGGGCCCGGTGAACTGCATTTTGTAGTTCAGCCCACGGGGGTCGAGAATGTACTTCTTGTAGGACTCGATGAAATCATGCTTGGCGGTGGTAAACATATCCAGCCCCTGGCTGACACCATCGCTTTCAATGTACTCGAGCAACGCTTTCTTGAGAATGTCGTTGTTGTGGCCATAGTTCAGTGACCCGGCGCCAGCCAGAAAATCCAGGTATTCCTTGCCGTCTTCGGTGTAAAGGTGCGCATTCTTGGCACGGTTGAAAATCACCGGAAAGGCACGGGAATAGACACGTACTTCGGATTCAGTCGACTTGAAAAGTTCCATGTTCTTGCCTCTTAGCATGTCAGGTTCGAGGTAGTTGTGCGGTGGCACGTTGGTTAAGGCCGTTATGACAGATTCACCTCAGCAATCTGCCGGCCGGTCCAAACAGGGGTATATCGTTTTCCGGGAAGGCTTTTATACCGGTTTTGTGAAAGGCCCGATGCGGAGCAGGAACTCGGAATCGTGCTCACCGCCGAAGTGGGTCTCTTTCTCAAAATGCTCGTGATAGGTGAGCTCTGCACCCATGTCACGGGCAAATGACCGGAACAACGCCCAGGAGGCCTCATTGTCTTCAGTGATGGTGGTCTCCATATGGGTCACGTTCTTGCACGCATCCCGGGCCACAATCGCCTTCAGCATCCGCTTGGCCAGACCCTGACCACGACCTTTCTCGTGCACGGCCACTTGCCAGACAAATACGGTTTCGGGCTGTTGGGGGGGAATATATCCGGAAATAAAACCGACCAGATCGCCGTCTATCTCCGCCGCCACGCCGGTTTCGGCAAAGTGGCTGCACTGCAGGAGGTTGCAGTAGATCGAGTTGGGGTCCAGCGGTGGACACTGGGCCACCAGCTGGTGGAGCCTGTAGCCATCATCCTTGACCGGTACCCGGAGGCTGATGGCGGTGGTATTCGAGCCTTCTGATGTCATAACGTGATCGATTCGCCTCAAAAAGTTAGCGTTGAATTATATAGACCACAAAATATATTTCAAGTCAGGGTTACTGAACACACAACGGGCTTTACCGCCCCACCCCTAAAGAATAGACCGGATTCAGGCAGGCGCCAGTGACCGTTTCATTAGATAGCGGAAGGAAACACAACCTGATCTGGCTTCAGGGATGTTCCGCCGGTTATACGGCTCCGGTAGGATACCGAGGCCGCTGAACCAACGGGCCAGAGCTGGTCAAACCGCGGCAACCAGGCATCCCGGTCATAGTCGACGGGCACCAGGGATACATTCAGGCCATGACGTTCAAGGCCGGCTACCGGCTGGGCCAGGGGGCTTGTCAGGGCAATGCGGGTGATCAGCCCCCGCGGGTCCCGTGACAGGTTTCCCATGCCCGCCGAGCCATTATTAACTACTATGCGACTGCGACCTTCCGCGATGCCCGCCCAGAGTGCCGGCAGGCAGGTATGGGTGGAGGCAATCACATCAGCGCCGGAGTGACCGAACCACTCTGCAAGTTTCGCCTCGTTACCAGCCACAAAGGATTCATGGGCCAGACCCCAGCCGGCCAGGGACTCGGGATCACCATGCACCACTAAAACCTTTAGGCCTCCAAACAACACGCAGCGGTAACGGGGCAGTAGAGCCAGCCGCTCCTGGATATCCGGATGATCACCAGCCACCCCCTGAAGCCGTTCCATGATGGCATTGGAGCGCGCCACCACAGACTCATCAACAAAATCCGGGTAGGCACAGCCACAGCCGGCTCCCTCGTTGGGATTGGCAAGCTCGTAATCGACATTGCCCAGGCTGACGGTGTGATCCAGCACGCGGCTGTTGATCTCCATGAACAGGCTGTCATCGGCGTTGAACCAGTTAAAATCCCCGTTGAAAATCAGCCTTACCCTGTGCCCCTGCCGTTCTTACTGAAGCGCCATCCGCTCGATTTCATCAAGGGCGTAAGGGTTTCCGTAGAGCCCCCCGATAATGTAGAGCACGTCTTCAATAACCTGAGCGGGTTCCCGGCACAAGTCGGCAGCCCGGTATCGATAGGCCAGGGGACAGCTTCTGCCTTCGCTCATTCCTACACCTCACCCGCGGCCAACGACCGACCGGCAAGCCGGCGCGCCAGCAGCGGCAGGAAGAACCCGGCGGTGCAAATCAGAAAGCCATAAGTATTGGTGCCCAGCAGCAGCGCATAGGCGCCCTCGCCAATGGCCCAGCTCGAAGGAATCAGCCCCGCCGACAGCAGAATGCCAAGCCCCAGCCCGGTCCAGAAACTGAGATGGAAGCTCCAGGGCGACCAGCGGGTAAACCCGTAAAACAGGAACACCGGCGCCAGCCCCATCACCATGGTGCCGGAGATGGTGGTGGCCAACAGGATGTCGGTGCCGGCAAACATCGGAATGTTGCCCAGGAAGGCGAAGATGATCATGATCACCGCGCCAACCCGCACACTCGGCAACCGGTCCTTCGCCCGCTTCGCCAGGCGCGGCAGGTCCACCGCCAGTGACTTGGCCAGGGAACTGAAGGTGGAATCCAGCGTGGAGCCCGCCGAGGTCATCATGATGACGCTCATAAAAAACAGCGCCGCCAGCCCCAGGGACTGCCCCACGGCAGCCGGCGCATTACCCATGGCCTCAATGCCGTTCAGCCGCGCATGCACACCCACCAGACTGAAGATAAACACCGCCACAAAGCCCAGCAGCCCCGCCACCACGAAGCTCTTGAGCATGGTTTTTTCCTTGTTCACAAAGCCCCGGTCGGTCAGCACCGGATCGTGGAAGGGATAGCTGAACATCTGCAACAGCGCCACCAGCAACAGGTCGAAACCGGCATTGAGTTTGAACTCGCCGTTGGTCAGCAGGGCACTGGTGTCGTTGGCGGGAATAATCAGGAACAGCACCGCACCCACAAAGAACACGAACACAAAGGTCTGGATCACATCGGTGAAAATCGACGACCGCAGCCCACCCTTGAGGCTGTAGGCCAGGGTAAACAGGGTGAACAGCATGGCCGCGCCCCAGTATTCCCACTCCCCAGGCAGGCCGAAGTAACCGCCCACCACGGCAGTATTACTCCAGACCTCGTTATACAGCCGGATCAGAATCGCCGCCGCAAACGCCAGACTGGCCAGCCGCCCGAAGCGGGACGTCAGAAAATCCTGCAGGCTGCGGGCCCCGGTCTGGGTACGAATCAGATAGATGATGTAGCCGGCCACGGGAATCGACAGCCAGTAACTGGCATACGCCAGCCCCCCGGTCACACCGTAGGCCGCACCCAGGTTGGCGGCGTTGGTTACCGACTTGGCAAAAATCCAGCTGATAAAAATACTCGCCGTCAGCGACCACTGCCCCACCGGATTACCCTGGTCATCCGCCCCCTTGTAGAACGAATTGGCGTTTTTGCTCTTGGGCGACAGCACATACATCACCACGCCATAGACCACCAAAAATCCCCAAAACAGAGTGGCTTCCATAAAATTCATCGTCTGTCTTGTCCTCGTTCTCTACCTTGTTTTCCGGTCATCCGGGGCTTATCCGGTTACCTCTGAGCACCGTGCTTGAGTCAGTGGTGGAGGGGGTTCAAAAAAACGCCCGTGAACCCATCCATGGGGGGCTTGGTCGCGCCGTCCATGGCGCTCCACATTTTTTGAACCCCCTCCACCACTGCCTCGTTCATACTTTTCAGCATGCCGTCCCCGATCCACCAGACACAGCAACCGAGTTCAAGAAAAGCGTTGTTTTACCCAACGAATTGCAGTGGCTAACCGCGGTCTGGGGGTGGTGTTTTATTTCCGCCAGGAAAAAGGTGTCTGAGCGAAGCGAGTTCTTTTTCCCAAGGAAATAAAACACCACCCCCAGGCCGCCAATGACCAGCAACCAGTCCTACCAAACAAACCACCCAGGCCCAAATCAAACGGGCGCCGAACAACTGGCCCCAAACCGGTAGCACGAAAAACACCGGTGATGCCGCAACATGATGCGCTCATCCATGCTCTCCGCCAGGGTACCGCCAAGGTCATACTGCGGATCGTCGTCCACCAGAGTGCAGGCATAGACCCTCACCTGGTCATCCCGCTTTACCAACATGCGCGTGTAGGTGCACATGAAATGGGAACGGGCTTCCCTGGTGGGATACTTCTCCATGCAGGTTTCGGTGATCTCCGGGCTGCCGTCTTCCGAGCCCGGTGTACCCAGGTCCGGGAAGGCGGTGAAGGCCAGGGTTTCCGGGATGCCCCATTCGCGGAAGATGCTGCGGAAGGCCGCTTCCACATCCGCAGGGATTTCGTCCGGATCGGTCTGGCGGGCGATGGAGACCTTAAAGCCCTGGTGCACCAGCCAACGGATGCCCTCCAGTGCCTTGTCGAAGCTGCCTTCGCCCCGGTCCACGTCGTGGCGGGCGCGGTCGGGGAAGTCCAGGCTGACTCGGAAGTGGATCGGGTAGGGGTTGTCCAGCAGTGGCAGCACCTTGTGCCGACGCTTGAGCAGCGGGTCGGTGGCGTTGGTGAGCACGAAGCAGGGCCGATGGTGGCTGGCGTAGTCCAGGATGTTGATGAAATCCCGGATCACAAACGGCTCGCCGCCGGTAAAGGAAAACTGCTCCACACCCATGTCCAGGGCTTCGTGGATAAACGGCTTCACATCGCTCAGCTTCATGCCGGGAATGCGGCCGTCGCCGGGGTGGGAACCCTCAAGGCAGAAGGGGCAGGCCAGGTTGCAGGCGGTGCCGGTGTGAATCCATAACTCCTTGAGCTTATCCGCGTCAATATAACCGCGCGGGTCGCCGTTGCGGGTGTGGGTCCAGCTGTCGCGGGCCCGGGGTTCCAGCACTTCAACGGCGGGAATACGTCTTTCGGCGGTTTGGGTCAGGGGCATAGCTGCTCCGTGTTTACGGTGAATCTTTCGTTACTGACACATGAATGACACCGGTGTTACGCAACCGGTGCCATTATTTTTCTAGTTTACGTTGTAACTTCCCGAGCGGCCTTGTCACCGGACTGCTTGCCCCGACGCCAGCCGTGGAGTTTCTCCAGAAGCCGGAGGATGCCTTGGGGGGCATGCTCCCGCTTCCATTCGCCGGCGGCGTACTTGGCGGATTCGTTCCAGGTCGGGTAGGGGTGAATGGTCCCCAGGATCTTGTTCAGGCCCAGGCCGTGCTTCATGGCCAGGGTGAATTCCGCCAGGATTTCGCCTGCGTGCATGCCCACCACAACGGCACCCAGAATCCTGTCCTTACCCGGCGGCGTGAGCACCTTGATGAAGCCATAGTCCTCGCTCTCGGCAATGGCACGGTCCAGGTCGTCCAGGCCATAACGGGTGACTTCGTAGGCTATGCCCTTCTCCTTCGCTTCTGCCTCGCTCAAACCTACACGGGCCACTTCCGGCGAGGTGAAGGTCACCCAGGGCATGACCCGGTAATCCACCCGGAAGCGTTTGAACTGGCCGAACAGGCCATTCACCGCTGCGTACCAGGCCTGGTGGGCGGCCGCATGGGTAAACTGGTAGGGGCCGGCCACATCGCCACAGGCGAAGACATTGGGGAAGCGCATGCTCATGTCTTCCTCCACCGGTACCGTGCCATTGGGCAGGGTTTCGACACCGATCTTCTCCAGACCGAGGCCTTTGGTGTTTGCAGCACGGCCGACAGCCACCAGGACCTGGTCAAACGGAATCCGGACGCGCTCGCCATTGTGCTCACAGTAAGCCACCTTCTCTCCGTCCTCGACGGCAAATTCCTTCGCGGCATGGCCCAGCCGAAGGTCAATGCCGTCCTCTTCAAACTGCTTCCTGACTACCTCGGACACATCGGCGTCTTCCTTGGCCAGCAGGCGCTCCCCCATTTCCACCTGAATGACCTTGCTGCCAAGGCGGGCAAAGGCGTGGGCAAGCTCGGAACCGATGGGGCCGCCACCCAGCACCAGCAGGCGCTCCGGCTGGGTTTCCAGTGACCACAGGTTGTCGGAGGTCAACGGCTCCATATCTTTCAGCCCCGGAATCGGGGGCATGGCCGGCTTGCCGCCGGTGGCCACCACGATACTGCGGGCAGTCAGCCGCTCGGTTCGGCCGTCGTTATGGACCACTTCCAGTTCCCAGGGTGATACGAAGCTGGCGGTGCCAGAGATGCAGTCCACACCCAGTTTGCGATAGCGTTCCGGAGAATCGTGGGGCTCTACTTTCGCAACCACGTCTTTGACACGATTCATGATGGTTTTGAAAGAGCCCTTAACCGGCACGGCTTCAAGTCCGTAGCGATTGGCATGGCGCAGGGTATTGGCTGCCTTGGCACTGCGGATGAGTGCCTTGGAGGGTACGCAACCGGTATTCAGGCAGTCACCCCCCATCTTGTCTTTCTCGATCAGCGCCACCTTGGCCTTCACCGCCGCGGCAATGTAGGCCGACACCAGCCCGGCGGAGCCGCCACCGATTACCAGCAGGTTGTAATCAAAGGATTCGGGCTTCTGCCAACCGGCATAGACCCGGCGCTTGCGAATGTAACCCACCACAAACTTGGCGATCAGTGGAAACAGGCCCAGAAGTGCAAACGACAGCAGGATATTGGCGGAAACAATGTCGCCGGTGGATTCAATTTTTGAAAGCTGGGTACCCGCATTCACGAACACGAACGTGCCTGGCAACATCGCCACCCAGCTCACCAGGGCGTAGGTTTTCAGCTTCATGGCCGTCAGGCCCATGGCCAGGTTGATCAGGAAGAAGGGAAACACCGGCACCAGGCGCAGGGTCGCCAGGTAGAAGGCGCCATCCTTCTTGATGCCCCGGTCCATTTTCGCAACCGTTTCGGCGTATTTGTCCCGCAGGGTATCCCGCAACAGGAAACGGGCAACCAGGAAGGCCAGAGTAGCGCCGATGGTCGAGGCAATGGACACCGCAATCAAACCATACAGATTCCCGAAAAACGCCCCCCCGCCAAGGGTCATGATCACCGCACCCGGCAAGGACAAGGCGGTAACAACCACGTAGACCACAGCGAAACCGAGAACTGCGATCAGAAGATTCTGGCTTATCCATTGCTCTATGGACGACTGGTGTTTCTGCAGGTTTTCCAGCGTCAGTATCTCGTGTCCCCCGAAGCTGATGAACAGCGCGACTACGGCAGCGATAATGACAAGCAGGATGAGCTTCTTCGAGTTCATGGCTAAATCCATAGGTTATGAATTAAAACGTTGTTGCCTTCAATGACACTGCCAGGCGCTGGATGTTACACCAGCTTCAGTCTAAACTTTTTTGAATGAATACTCACAAATGCCGGAACTTATCGGTGAAACAGTGGACACACAGTAGTTCGGGCAGTTCCGGACAACTGGCAAACCCCCTATAACAATGCCTGACTCTGGCCCCACAATTTCCGAGGGTATACGGAATGGAAACCGCAAAACACCAATCTGATGAGGATATCCTCATCAATGGCCTGAAATCCGGTGATCAGGCCGCTTTTCACGAAGCCGTGCGTTTATATACACCGGGCATGCTGGCAGTAGCCCGCTTTTACCTGGACCCGTCCTCGGCGGAGGAAACCGTACAGGACTGCTGGGTTACGGTCATTGATGCCATTCAGAAATTTGAAGGCAGATCCGGCCTGAAGACATGGCTTCATCGCATTGTTGCCAACAGGGCCAAGAATCATCTGAGAAAAACAAAACGGGAAGTCAGTTCCGATTTTTCCGAAACGCTGGATCCGGAACTGGCTGATCGCTTCGCACACAATGGCCGCTGGGCTACCCCACCAGGCCTGAAATCCAACGAATCGGCCCAGGCGTTGATGGAGAACGGCGCACTGAGTGACTGCCTGGACCAACATCTGGCTGCATTACCGGAAACCCAGCGCTCCGCTTTGATGCTGTATGAGGCTCACCAGCATAAATCCGATGATGTGTGTAACATTCTGGATGTCAGTGCCTCTAACCTGAGGGTGCTCTTACACAGGGCACGGCAGAGAATTTTTCTGATGGTCGAGACATTCCAGGAGACAGGCGAATGTTGATGTGCCGGGATCTGGCCCGTATCGCCAGTGATTACATTGATGGCGAACTGGGCACCATGGACAGGGTGTCGGTGAAGATGCACTTGCTGATGTGCGGGCATTGCCGCACATTTATCGGCAACCTGCGGGCCAGTATCGACCTCATGAAGGCACATTCCAGCCAGCAGGTGGATGAGGAACTTGTCCACCGGATCGACAGCCGCATCAAAGAACGGCTTGATGCCCAACGTTCCCGGAAAAACGATTCCGAGTAATTGTCCCCGGCTCCTACCCGAATAATCCCGGTTTTGTAGTTAACGACCCCCACGCAGTTTTCTCAAAACACCCTGAATCCAGTCCCTGGCCTCTTCCAGTGTGTGATTACCTTCGACAACACTTCGAAGCGCGTGGAACTGCTGTTCAAACAATCCGGGCCGGCTCAGCTCCTCGGCCTTCTCATCGGGCCCCAGCGGCAGGATATGCTCGAAGTAGGTGCCACCGAGAATGCGTCGCAGGAGGCCTTCGCCCAGAAAAGCTTCATCGTTGTTGAGGGTGCGGGTTGCCCGCAGCAGCCGACGGATATCGTACTGGCCGGGATAGATGTCCGGCACCTGTTTGTTGATACCCAGCAGGCTGTAGACGCCAACCCGGGCTGTTCGCACCGAGCTTTCCAGGGTGAACACCACATCGTTGTGGGTTTCCACAAACTGCCCCATGCAGGCCAGGTTCGTGCAGCCTTCCGGCACTACCCAGGGCCGGTCTCCAGCGGCACGCGGCATGAACTGCGCGGTGATATAGGGCATCAGCGCGATCCGGGTTTTCGTGGCCGCCATCACCTCGTCGAGTTGATCAATCAGGCCCAGGTGGTAGCACATCTCCGCCAGCACTTCCTTGCCGGTGCATTCGGGCATCGGCTTCTTCACATAATCGCCCGGCTTGTCCATCAACAGCGCGTAGGTCCAGAGCACGATTACGTCATCAGGCTGATCCGGAAAGTGGGGCTGCCGGTTGCAGGTGAAGCTCATCAGCCAGGCGGAATCCGTAAAGGTGATAATTCCGCCGGTTGCGGTAAAGCCGGAATAGGGATCGTTGACCGACAGTTCCCTGAGCTTGTCCATCAGGGGCGAGGGCTTGCAGGTAAGGGTGACCGACTCCCAGGTTGAACCGGGTATATTGCCGCAGAACTTCTCGGGCTTTCCGAACACATCGGATTGTTGCGCCAGGTTCTTCCACAACTGCCAGCCTGAACCGGGGCCTGCCTGGTCGCTTTCTTTGAGTTGCGGGGCCGTATCGTCATCGCCGTAGGCAGTGTCTTCGGTCATTGAGCCGGTGGTGACAAACACCAGATCGCGCTCGCCGACATTAAAGGTTTTATCTCCCTCACTGCCATGGCACTGGATCGCCGTGACCGTTCTGGTGCTCCCGGAGGTTTCCATCTCCAGGTTCTCGACAACCGTGTCGTACTGGATGTTAACGCCCTGCTCCTTCAGCCAGTTCATCAACGGGCGTACAAAGGTATCGTATTGATTGTATTTCGGAAAGACGAGCGAGGTCATGTCGTTAAGCCCGTCCATCAGGTGCAGGAAACGATGCATATAGAGTTTCATTTCAAGCACGGAATGCCAGTTCTGGAAGGCGAACATGGTGCGCCAGAAGGTGTAGAAGTTGCTGTTCAGAAACCCTTCACTGAACCAGTCTTCTACCGTGATATCGTCCAGGTCCTCTTTGCGCGCAAGCAGAAGCCTCACCACCTCAAGCTGTTGTCTCTTGGTCAGCTCCATGGTCGAAAAGTCCTTGATCTGGCCCTGCTTCTCCAGCAGCCGTGCCTTTGACCAGTTCTTGTCGGCATCATTTAAGATGCGGTATTCATCCAGCACAGTGAAAGGCTTTGGCAATTCCAGAGCCGGTATCTCCGAAAACACATCCCAGAAGTTCTGGTAGGTCATCTCCATTTCCCGGCCACCGCGCACGATGTAACCGTCTTCGGCGTTGCCGGCGCCATCCAGTGAGCCGCCCTCGATTTCCTGCTCTTCCAGGAAGGTGATATTGCCAGCAGGCATATGCCCGTCGCGGATCAGAAAGAACGCGGCGGACAGGCCGGCAATACCACTGCCCACAATCCAGGCGCGCCGGTCTGCAATGCCTTCGGTTGGGAGCGGGCGATTATTGACATAGGCACCGTGCAGGTCCGCCGGTGGCAGCGGTGTATCGATACCGTTGTGCAGGTGCCGGGAGGAGGCATCGGGTGTTACCGGAACGCCCTGTGCCTTCAGGGCCTCGATGTGTGCTTTCAGTTTTGAGGATGCGGTACGGGGGATATCTTGGTGAGCCATTCAGGGATCTCCTTTCCTGATCGGTGAGAATCCGTTGTAGTGTGAACGTATACACCCGGACCATAGGTGACATAGATCAAACTGACCAATGAGGATTTTCAATGAAAGGCAACCTGCCCAACGACAGAAAACCCGCAATGATCGCCGCCCTGGCCGGTGGCTGGGTGGCGGATGCCGCCAGCCTTGGGCTGCACTGGCTGTATGACAGCCAACGCATCCATGAGGTGGGCGGCCAGTCACCGGAATTCCTGCCTCCGAAAGCCGAGTATTTTACCGGTGGCTTCGGCTACTTTGCCCATGAAGGTAAACAATCAGGTGATGTCAGCCACTATGGGGCCGCCACCGGAGTACTCACAGACAGCCTTCTTGCGAATGAGGGCAAACTGGACATCCGGGATTACCAACGGCGCTTCCGGTCGTACTTTGGCCCTGGCGGGCAATGGCAGGGTTTCCTGGATAACCCTACCCGGGTCACCCTGAACAACCTCAACACCATTGAGCAGAAAGCCATTGAACAGGCCCAGGCGAATATTGACGTTGAACTGACCGACAAGCAGAAGCGTATTCTGGTACAGAAAGTCCTGCCCTACACGCGGCGCCTGACCGGTGACCAGCTGGCGGACCCGGTTCGCCGGGCCATTAACCTCACCTACAGTGAAACCGGGATACAGGAAGCCGGCGTTCACCTGGCAGAAACCATCGACCGCCAGCTGCTTCCGGAAAGCGGCGCCGATGATATGCAGCTGCCGGCAGTCTCCAAACTGCCGCCCCTGGTGGCCAGCTATTGCGGCAGCGACAAGCTGATGGATATTACTGAAGCCGCTGTGCGGGTGACCAACCACAACGACGAGGCTGTGGCCTGGGCAAGATGCGCGGCACGACTGCTTGAGCGCCTGTTCCAGGGCGAGACCATGTCAGTGGCGCTGGATGCAGCAGCCCCGGAAGCGCCAGATCGGGAGAGCCTCGAGAAAGCAAGGTCCTCCGGAACACAGCTGAATGCGGTAGCCGCCGGCGACACCTTTGGCCGCACCTGTTACCTGCACGAGGCCATGCCGGTGATCTTTCATATCCTCAGCCACGCCGGCAGCTACACCGAGGCCGTGCGCGCCAATATCCAGTGTGGTGGCGATTCCTGCGGGCGGTCCTGGATTATCGGGCCGGCCATGGCGGCCATCCACGGTGTGGGTGGAGAGCAAGGCATTCCCCTGAGCTGGCTGGCCCGGGTCAGCGATGCCGCCGATATCTACAAGAACATTGAATCCCTGGTAAACGGCACCTGGGCGCCCAAGGCTCGGGAAGAGGAACCTTCGGCCTGCCCGGTACGCTGAATTCTAACGAAATTCGGGGAAACTGGCGGGCCGGTTCAGGGCCCAGTCGTAATCAATAAACTCCATGGACGAGGTATCGGCAACACGGTCTGCCACGGAGGGATCGGCCCATTCCTCAATGAACGCCTTTCCCGAGCCTGCAGCTTCGGCGAAATCCTCTTCATACCACTTGAACAATTCAGTCACGTGAAGCGTATCGCCCTCAACCTTCAGGTGATAATCGGTATTGAACGCCCGCCGGGTGTTCTCTGCCAGCAGGTCCTCAAGGTTGTCAGCCGTATAGACAACATCCCGCAGAGGAGGGCATCCAACCGATGCACAGTTCACCGCAAAGTGAACCCGGGCGTCCTTCCAGCCCCTGTCAGCATAATCGTCGCCGAGCAGGATCTCTTTTTCCATCTGATCCAGACTGTATTCTTCGCCCCCGATGTCAAATTTCTCCCGCTCGAAGACATTGTCCTGGAAAGGATTCACCCGTCCTCCGTAGTCCCATACCGACGACACCAGTTTCCCGTCAGGTTGTTCTGACAGGATCTGATCGAGCATGAAGAAGTTGTAGGCGTTGATCCAGAAGGCAATGGACTCGTCGCGACCGTCAAGAGTCGATAGATCAAATTCGGCAAGCGCTTCCCGCTGCTCGGTCAGCCTTTGCCGGGTCCTGTCATGGTCGATCGCAGCGGCGTAATCGAAAGCGGACACCAGGCCATCGTCAGGCAGGTCTTTCTCGATGAGGAACGCCCCGATGAGCTCTCCGTATGGCCCGTAAACCTCTTTATTGGTCTCGGCCCGCGCAAAACCGGCAAAGGTCGTCAGCAGAATAATCAGTAATACAGACAGATGGTAAAAGCGCATGGCAACTCCTCACCCTGTGATGCATGAATGTTGCCCTCACTGACCCGGCAAAAGGCACTTTGTTACGCCATCACCATCTGTCCGGCTGAATCAACGCAGATCCGGATTCAATGTATAGGTGCCGGTGACCCTGGCACTGGCCAGCACATGGCCGGCCATGGCTTCACGCACTGCGGCACCATCAAATTCTCCATCCAGGCCCAGACTCTCCACGTCCAGGGCATGCACCTCGTAGTGGTAATGGTGAATGATCTCATCGTTCCAGGGTGGGCAGGGGCCATCGTAACCGGCATAGGTACCCGCCATGTCCGGATTACCGGCCAAAAACTGGGTGTAGTTGTTCACACCGCGAATACCGATCGGCCCCGGCCCGGGTTCCTTGCCCTTGGGAATGACCCCGTCGCTGTCCTCGCCCTCCGGAATACGGGAAATGGAAGCGGGAACATCCACCAGCAGCCAGTGGAAGAAATCCACCCGGGGGATATCCTTTGAAACCGTCTTGCCTTCCTGATTCACATCATCCGCAACGCTGGGTACGTCCGGGTCGAACATCATCACCACAAAGCTTTTGGTGCCCTCCGGAACCTCCTCCCAGCTCACTTCCGGATTGCGGTTGGGGCCGAAACTCATGTGGTCCTGTTCGTTGTATACGCCAAATGCAAACTTCTCCGGCACTGGCTGGCCTTCTTCAACACCTCGGACTTTGATTTTCACCGTTCTGCTCTCCTGTACTCTCAAGGGTTTCGTTTGCCTGATACCATGGTTTTAACAGTGGTATCGTAGGTCTGTCCAGAACCATACCTCCAGCTAATGTCAGGATGAGCCCATGAGCGATAAAAAACCAGCCAGCCCCCACGAACCGGACAGCCAGCAGGACAGGGACGCTATCGCCTTCGCCCAGGGGCTGTTCGAGCTGGCCAGAAACGGTGGAACCGGCCCGTTGAACATCATGCTGGAGGCCGGCGTACCCATCGATATCCGCACCAGTTCGGGGGACAGCCTGTTGATGCTTGCATGCCAGAACGGGCATCTGGAAACCGCGAGAATGCTGCTGGAGAGGGGCGCCAATGCCAACCTGCAAAACCAGCAGATGCGAACCCCACTCATGGCCGCGGCAATGGCCAATCGTGCGGACATAATCGAGCACTTACTGGAAGCCGGAGCAGACAAACAGGCCGTTGATTCGGAGGGTCATTCCGCATTGGATCTGGCAAAAACTTCAGCGGCAAAAGAAGCAGTTGAGTACCTCAAGCCTTCTTGAGGGGTCTGCCGAAAGGTCCGCCCCTTTAATAAATAACCTCTATCACCACCCCACATACAATCAATTATCTCTTTTGCAGGTATCGGTCATTATTCGCGCAATTCAGCCAGCATTCCGCCGGCTGCACTGTAGCGTAAAGACATATGAGTACGAATGAAGAAGCTCGCCTCTCAGTGTTGAGGCAGCTCAATCTGCTGGATACACCGCCCAGCGAGAGTTTTGATCGTATTACCCGCATGGCCAGCCAGCTGTTTGGCCTGCCGGTTGCCGCCGTATCCCTCACAGACCGGGACCGCCAGTGGTTCAAGTCCAGGGTAGGCGTTGATCACTGGGAAATTCCCCGCTTCAAGGCCTGCTGTGGCGAAGTGGCCGATACCAATGACGTTCTGGTGGTCAACGACCTGCTGGCATCAGACCACTATTGCGACAGCCCGCTCGCCGAATCGGGCATTCGCTTCTATGCCGGCGCCCCGTTAATCACATACGACGGCTATACCCTGGGTGCCATGTGTGTTCTGGGCAGAGAGCCCCGTGATATTACGGATCAGGAAATCAACATCCTGAGGGATCTCGCTGCCATGGTGATGGCCCAAATCGACCTTCAGCATGCCGTTGGTCGCATTGATCCGGTGACCGGGCTGCCAAACTATCTCAGCTATGTTGAAGACGTGAATGACCTTGCGCGGGACTTACCCGGCAGCCTGCGTTATGCCATCAGCACCGAAATTATTGACCTGAACCAGGCGAACACCCTGCAACGGGTGATGGGTCCCGCGTACCTTGACTCCCTGTCCCGGGCTGCCGCTCCGGTAATTCGGGAAGTATTGGGCGAACAGGCAAAGCTCTATCACATTGGCCCGTGCCAGTTCGCACACATCGAATACGGGGAAGAACCTTCCGTACTCGCCCGGGCCGAACGTCTGCGAGAGGCATTGCTCGGCATATCAGTCGAGGACTGCGCCCCATTCATGCTTCGTCCGGTGGTTGGCGTGGCACCATTCTGGCTCGGCGGAAAACAGCCGGATGCCGTCCTCCGCCTGGCCCACAGTGCCTGCCGTGACGCCCGTGAAGCCGAACAGGGAACTGGCCTCTATTCCGAAACATCGGACGCCAGATACCTGCGCAGTTTCAATCTGATTGCCGATTTCAGGGAGGCCCTCCAGGCCAGCGACCAGCTCCACTTGGCCTACCAGCCACGGGTGGATCTGGCGTCGGGGCACTGTGTCGGTGCCGAGGCACTGATCCGCTGGCAACACCCGGTATTGGGGAATGTCTCCCCTGCCGAATTCATACCACTGGTGGAAAACACCTCCATGGCGAAAGCCCTGACCGACTGGGTCATGCGCAACGCTATTCGTCAGGCCGCCATCTGGCACAGGGAAGGGCTGACATTGCGGGTGTCCATCAATATCGCGGCGGCCAACCTTGAGGAAGAAAACTTTACCGGGCGCCTGCTGGGCTATCTGAACAGCGAGAGCCTGACCTTCAAGGCCATTGAACTGGAGTTAACGGAAAGCAGCCTGATCGGCAACGGCCGGGCCGCCCGTGAACAGCTCGATAACCTGATGGCGCTGGGCATAAAAATCGCAATTGATGATTTCGGAACCGGTTACAGCAGCCTGTCCTATCTTCAGACGATTCCGGCCCATGTGGTGAAAATTGACCATTCTTTCATCACCAACCTGGATCGCCACATGCGCAGCCAGACCCTTGTCAGCTCCATGATCACCATGGCTCATGAACTGGGTTACACCGTAGTGGCAGAGGGAGTGGAGTCAGCTGCATCCCGATCCCTGCTGTTTTCACTGGGTTGCGATGAAATTCAGGGGTACCTGATAGCCAGACCCATGACCAGCGACGCATTCACCACCTGGTTAAACCATTTTCGAGACTGTTCCCCGGCCAGGCAGGCACAAGAGAGTATTACCCGATGAGAAGCAACCAACCGGTTACCCAGCGCAACGTACCCGTGGCACGGGATGCCAATATCCTTTCGACCACCAACCACAAAGGCCAGATCACCCATATCAATGATGAGTTCGTGGATATCAGCGGATTTACCCGTGAGGAACTGATTGGCCAGCCCCACAACATCATCCGCCATCCGGACATGCCCAGGGCAGCCTATGAAGAAATGTGGGGGCGACTGAAAACCGGCCGTACCTGGATAGGTGCCGTGAAAAACCGTTGCAAGAACGGCGATCACTACTGGGTGCAGGCCTATGCAATCCCGGTCACCGATGACCAGGGACAGCTGGTGGAGCTGCAATCCATTCGCTCGAAGTTGGACGCCGGGGCCCAGGCCAGGGCGGAGAAACTCTACCGGAAACTGTCAGAGAACGAGCCGAAAAAAGGCCCGTTGACCGCCGTAAAGCTGAAGCGCAGGGCCAGACTGTCATTCAAGCTGACGTTGGCCATGGCCCTGCTGCTCAGTGTCCAGCTCGTTGCCGCCTACCTGGGCAACAGCCTGACCGTGGCTACGGCAATAGTCTGGCTTGCCACTCTCGTATCCGGCGCGGGGCTGGTGGCCTGGCTGACAGCACCGTTCAATCGCACCGTCAGGCGCGCGCGAAAGGTGATAGACGATCCGGTCGCAGAAAAGATCTTTACCGGTCGGGTGGATGACATTGGCAGTATCGAGCTGGCCCTGACCCAACGGGCTGCCGAACTGGATGCGGTCGTCAAACGTCTCCACGATGTTATCGGCCAGCTTGATTCCGGCGCCGAGGAGACCATCAACCTCAGCAACCACGCCCACAGCGCGGTTCAGAACCAGTCCACCGCAACCGAGACCATCGCCACCGCCAGCGAGGAAATGTCCGCCACCTCGAAAGAGGTGTCCGCCAACGCTGCGAGCATGCTCGAGCAGGTCCGGCTTGCCAACGAGGGTGTAACCCGTGGTCGACGCCTTACCAGTGACACCCACGACAGTATGGAAGCTCTATCCCATGAACTTGGCGAAGCCTCCGGTGCTGTCAGCCAGCTGGCCACCGCCAGCCAGGGTGTTGCCACGGCGCTGCGGACCATTGGCGAGATCACGGAACAGACCAATCTGCTTGCCCTGAATGCGTCCATTGAAGCGGCCCGGGCAGGTGATGCGGGCAGAGGCTTTGCGGTAGTCGCCGACGAAGTGCGAAAACTGGCCCTGCGCACAAAGGAATCCACCGAACAGATCGAGGAAACACTGGGTGAGTTCGAGAAGACGGTTACCCGGGCGACGGCAACCATGGAGCAATGTCAGGGCCATGCCCGGACAACCGTTGAGAATGCCGACCGCTCCAACCAGACACTCTTGGAACTGGTGACCTTTATCGACCACATTTCCACCGCCTGCAATGGCACCTCTGCTGCCGCGGAACAGCAGCACAGTGCCTCGGAAGAAATTTCGGGCCGGATTGTGAGCATCAATGATCTTGGCGAGCAGGCCATGAACATAGTGCACCAGTCCCGTGGCGCGATGGAATTACTCAAGGACCAGATTGTGCAGGTGGGCGGCCTGGTTCAGCGCCTGCGCCAACGCAACCTGACCTGACCTGTACGGGACTGTGCTACAGAGTCCGGCCTCAGAGAGGGAGGTCGGACTGTCTGTTTTCCAGAAGGGGTTCGCGGACAAAACAGGTCAGGCGAACGTCAATGGTAACTGACAACGCCGTCAACTGTTCTGCCTCGTTGCGCCGCTCAGCCGTCGCCCTGTAGAAATGGGGAGTCATCGCCAGCAGATCGCGGATCGCCTCGTTCTGCTCAAGAGTCAGTTGATAACGGACCACGTCCGTTCCCGCTCTGGTAAAACCCTCGGGCACCGGTTGCTCGGCCGCAGCGTCGGGCTTCACGGTCTCATAGACAATTTCCCGCAACTCCCGCAGATGATCCGGGCCCGCATCCGCCTGCACCAGAACACCACCCGGCTTCAGTACACGGGAGAATTCCCCGTACACCGGAAACCCGAAAAGGCAGAGCACCCGGTCCAGACTATCCGACAGAACCGGCAGACCGGCATTACTGCCCACCACCCACCGCGGCCGTTTGTCCTGCTTGGCGGCTGCCAGAGTCGCCCACTTGGATATATCCAGCCCCACCAACGCCAGCTCGCAGCGATCCTCTGCAGCCCTGGCCAGTTCTCGAAGGTAGTAGCCTTCACCGCACCCGGCATCCAGACAATTCAGGGTAGCGTGTTCTTCAGGTACGTCAGACAGGGTAAGCCGGCTTACCGCATCGGCGATGGGTTGGTAATGGCCGCCTCCGAGGAACCGGCGGCGCGCCGCCACCATCTCCTTGCTGTCGCCGGGGTCGCGGGAACGTTTTTTCTGGACAGGTAACAGGTGCAGGTAGCCCTGGCGGGCCACATCATAATTGTGTCCCGCCGGGCAGCGCCAGGAAGCCCCGGCCTGGGTCAGGGGATCGCCATCAATGGGACAGGCCAGCGCCGTAAAGGGGATCACACTCATGGGGCTGACACCTCCGGCCCGGCCCGCAGGCTTGAGAACCGGCTGGCAAATGCCCAGAATAGCGATGCCGTATTCAGACGAGGAAAGCCACCGTGAAGGGCGAGATTATCCATTACACCCGGGACGCGCTCGGTGGCATTCTGGTGATCGACTATCGCAAGCATCGGGTAATGACCTTTGATTCGGTGTTTGAACAGAGCAAGATAGACCGCCGCCAGCCTCATCTTCCCGTTCATGAATACAGCCGTGCCATGTTGCTGCCGGTTGCCTTTGTCCGGCCCGCCCACGCCACCATTCTGGGCCTCGGTGGCGGAGTAATGGCCAGCGCACTGCTTCATCTGTTGCCGGACTGCCAGGTTCATGCCGTTGAACTGCGCCCCAGCGTGCTGCAGGTGGCCCGTGAATATTTCAGCCTGCCGGACTCGGCAAACCTGGCAATTACCACCGGCGATGCCCGGGATGCCCTTGGCAAGGCGCCGGACCGCAGTACCGATCTGATCCTCGCGGACATGTATAGCTCCGACCGTATGAGCCCCACCCAGGCCCGGCGGGAGTTTATCAGACAATGCAGCCGGGTTCTCAGCGCCAGCGGCTGGCTTGCCATCAACTATCACCGCACGCCAGACATCAACGGCCCGCTGTTCCGCCAGCTCCGCGGTGAATTTGCCGTTCTGCTGCTGTTCAAGAGCAAAACCAACAACACGGTGATATATGCCAGCAAGCGCCCCTTCGAGCTACTGCATAGCAAAGACCCGGCACTGACCCACCTGGAAAAAAACCTGCCCATCGACTGGCGCCGGCTTATGGCGAGGGTTATCCGTCTTACCTGAGCAACCTCAGGGCGCGACCATCGGCCTCCGTTTCTCCTCACAAAGTAGCACGTTGACAGCCCTCAGGTAGCATTGTGTCGGCCCGGCAAAGCTCTAGCATTGACCTGACCAACAACAAGAAAACTCTGGAGAGATGCCATGCCCGGGCGGCTGTTGCTGCTGTTGGTTCTTATCTGCTTTGTTCCGGCGGCGCAGAGTGCGCTGGACGACAACAAGCGTGCCATGATCCAGGACCTGTTCCCCAAGGCCACGGAAATCGGTGAGCAACTGCCGGATTATCCGGTCTATCCCGTTTATCAGCTGCAGGAATTGCTGGGTTACGCCTACGAGTCCCTCGACCTGAGCCGCCTCCAGGGGTTTGCCGGCAAACCCATCAGCATGCTGATCGGGCTGGATACCCGCGGCCGCTTTACCGGGGTCCGTATCCTCAATCATCACGAACCGGTGTTCCTGCACGGGCTTGGCGAGGAGCCCCTGTTCGAGTTCATCGCCCAGTACCAGGGCCGCTCACTGACAGAACAGATCGTGGTCAGCACCGGCGGCAACCGCTCCGGCAAGGATGCCGATGGCAATGTGGTGCGTTTTGACGGCGTGAGCAAGGCCACGGTATCGGTTCTGATCATCAACGATACCATCCTGTCATCAGCCCTCAAGGTGGCGCGGGAAAAACTGGACGGATTCAGCCAGGAGGCGCCAACCCGCGCCAGGCCCGACTTCTACGAGCCACTGTCGTGGTCGGAACTGGTTGAGCGGGGATACATCGGCCACTTCCGTATCAGCCCCGACGATTTTGAGAAACAAACCGGGCTGGCCCTTTCCGACTATCCGGAAGCTCCGCAACCTGAGCCCGGTGAGCCCTTCACGGAACTGTTTTTCGGTTACATCAACGCCCCCATGGTGGGTCGTAACCTGCTGGGTGATGAAGGCTATGCCCAATTGAAAGAACGAATCGGCCCGGATGCCCATATTATGGCGGTTATGTCCCGGGGCCTCTATCCCCATCTGTCCGAAGACTTCACCCCTGGCAGCTCACCGGACCGCCTCGGGTTAAAACAGAACAACCTCTCCGTCGAGATCCGCGACATCAACGTGTTTGATCAGAACATCCGCCTCAGTGCCGATGGTATGCCGGATGTGGCAATGGCCTCACTGTTCCGGGTGGGTGGCAATGCCGGATTCAACCCGGGCGCCGGATCCGAGCTGAAAATGAGCGTGACGCTGCGCAAAAACCACCTGGTGGCCGACAGCGCGAAAATCGATATCCCCGTCGCCTTTGCCGATGAGTTGTTTGAGGCCGTCGAGGTTGCTCCAAGGCCGGAGGATTCTCGCCAGCCGGTATGGATCGGGCTGTGGAAAGAACGCTGGCTGACGATTTCCATACTGGTCACCAGCCTGATCATTCTGACGGTCTTTTTTGCCCGCCAGCGCACCCTGAGCCGCTATCCGAAACTGGTGCACCGCTTCCGTTGGGGTTTCCTGTTCTTCACCCTGTTCTACATCGGCTTCTATATCCAGGGCCAGCTTTCGGTGGTGAATATCTACACTCTGTTCCTGGCCATCTGGGACGGTTTCTCCCTGAACGTGTTCCTGATGGACCCGGTGTTGTTCATTCTCTGGACCTATACCTTCATCAGTCTCTTCATCTGGGGCAGGGGGCTGTTCTGTGGCTGGCTGTGCCCGTTTGGCGCCCTTCAGGAGATGGCTGCGTGGCTGGGGGAGAAACTGAAGTTCCGGCAGGTGAAGGTGCCGGAGAAATGGCACCGCCGGCTGATCCTGCTGAAATATCCGATTCTGCTGGTACTGGTTGGTACTGCCTTTTATTCGCTGGAGCTGGCGGAAAAGCTGGTGGAGGTGGAACCCTTCAAAACCAGCATCACACTCTTCTTTGTGCGCTCCTGGCCCTTTGTGGTCTATGCCGTTGGCCTGCTGGTGATCGGCATGTTCATTCACAAGTTTTATTGCCGTTACCTGTGCCCGCTAGGAGCAGGGCTTGCCGTGCTTGGCAAGCTGCGCCTGTTCAGCTGGCTGGACCGGGTCGAGCTATGTGGCAAACCCTGCCAACACTGCAAGAACAGCTGTGGCATCAACGCTATCCACAAGGACGGTCGCATTGACTACAACGAGTGTATCCAGTGTCTGGAGTGCGTGGTAATTCTGAAAGACGAGGATCAGTGCGTGGACAAGCTGCTACAGAAAAAACGCCAGCGGCAGGCCAATATACTGGCCACGGATGCGGGCTGAACCGCACCCGTGGCGCATTGCCCGAACGGGTCGGCTAGCGGTTCTTTGTCCATTCGAACTTTTTGAACGGCTCATCGACCGGTGTTTCGGCAATATGATTGATGTAGTTGCTCATGGTCTTCTGTCCGCAGGTACACTATCTGTTTTTGAGCGATCATTCAGGCTATCATCGAGGTGTTTAAAATTGACGGAAGTTGGCAGGTACCCATGGCCAGAAGTGCTCGCTACGATCGACAGACCGCCCTCGCCAAGGCGATGAACCTGTTCTGGGAAAAGGGCTACAGCGGCTCGTCCATGAAACAGATCGAACACGCACTCGATATGCGTCCGGGCAGTATCTATGCAACCTTCGGGAGCAAGGACAGGCTGTTCGGTGAAGCCCTTACCGCCTATGCGGAGCAAGGCGGCGAGGAGCTCAGGCAGCACCTGGCCGGCTACTCATCAGTGCTGGATGGATTGCAGGATTATCTGCGGCAAATCGCTGTGCAATCGAGCCCAGGGAATGAAGCCCCTGCTCGCGCCTGCATGATTGTCAAAACCCTGCTGGAAGCAAGCAACACCAATGCGGCGATTGCCGATCAGGTGAACGCGATCCTGGGGAGGATTGAAGTGTCTTTCCGGGAACTGCTGGAACAGGCAAGATCCCGGGGCGAACTGATACCGGGTACTGATTGCGCCAGGCTGGCAAGGTTCCTTCAGGCCCAGATTATCGGCCTTCGTTCCTTTGCCCAGCGTGATACCCGGGCAGAACATATCACTGATCTTGCCGAAGACATGGCGGCAATACTGGATCAGTATCGCGCCCGCCACTAATAATGGCCCAAAAGCATAGGTACTAACGGCGAATTGTACGCTGCACCATCCCTGCGTTAGGATCATCTGCTCCCGATTTCCTCTTCCGCAGTGTGGACAGCCAAGGGCTTTTTGCAAGAGCTCTTGGCTATCTTCACTTCAGGAACCTCGTGTTATGGAAAACCTTCATCACATCGTCGTTGTGGGCGGCGGCGCAGGTGGCCTTGAACTGGTTACCCGCCTTGGCAACAAACTCGGAAAAAAACGCAAAGCCCGTATTACGCTTGTGGATGCCGGCCTGACCCATGTCTGGAAGCCGTTACTCCATGAAGTGGCATCGGGCTCCCTTGATGCCAGCGCCAACGAAATCAATTACCGGGCCCACGCCCGCAAGCACCATTATGAATTCCAGCTGGGCCGAATGAACGGGCTCGACCGTGATGCAAAGCAAGTAGTGATTGCTCCCTTCCTCGACAGCGAAGGCAGGGAAGTGGTGCCAGAACGTCGTATTGAATACGACACTCTGGTCATCGCCGTGGGCAGTAACGCCAATGATTTTGGTACACCGGGCGCCCTGGACAACTGCCTGTTCCTGGACAGCCTGAACCAGGCCCGGCGCTTCCACAACCTGATGCTCAACGCGTTTCTGCGCAAGAATCACGATGCCCAGTCCGGTAATAGCCACGCACTGCCCATCACCATCATCGGTGCCGGTGCCACCGGTGTTGAGCTGGCTGCAGAGTTACGCCTGGCTTCCAGGGAACTGCCGGTTTACGGCATGAACCACCTGCGGCCCGAGGATGTGTCCATCACGGTTATCGAGGCGGCCGAGCGCATACTGCCGGCACTTCCGGCACGGCTGTCGGCGGCCGCAACCCGTGAGCTGGAAAACCAGAATGTCAGGGTTATGACCGGTCAGCCGGTCAGCGAGGTGCGTGAAGGCACCCTGATCATGAAAGACGGAACCGAACTGGTCTCCGAAATGACCATCTGGGCAGCCGGCATCAAGGCCCCGGCGTTTCTCTCCGGGCTGGGTGGCCTGGAGACCAACCGCAGCAACCAGATAAAGGTCCGACAAACCCTGGAAACCACCATCGACCCGGACATTTTTGCCTTTGGCGACTGTGCGGAATGCCCCCAGCCAGACTCTGATCGCCCGGTACCGCCCCGTGCGCAAGCAGCCCACCAGCAGGCCGATGTCCTGTTCAAGACCCTGCGCAACCGCCTGCAGGGCGAAGAGGCTGTGCCTTTCGTGTATAACGACCATGGCTCGCTCATCAACTTCAGCCGCTACACTACCGTGGGCAACCTCATGGGCAACCTGTCTGGCCGCAGCATGTACATTGAAGGCAAGGTGGCTCGGCTGTTTTACCTGTCCCTGTACCGCATGCACCAGGTGGCCCTGCACGGTTTCCTTCGCACCGGTGTTATCTGGTTGATGGACCGGATTACCCGCGCCATGCATCCGCGCCTGAAACTGCACTGATACCGGTTTCAAGCTGTTATTATCGAAGTACATTCCCGGACCGGAGCATGAATGGATCCGATTCTAACCCTGATCGGTGCACTGATGCTGGTTGTCAGCATCATGCTCAGCCCGCTGTCCAGCAGGCTGGGTATGCCGGTACTGCTGATTTTTCTCGTTGTCGGCATGATGATGGGGGAGGACGGCCCGGGCGGGCTGCTGTTCGACGACTTTGAACTGGCCTTTCTGATCGCCAACCTTGCGCTTGGTGTGATACTGCTGGACGGTGGTATGCGCACCCGGGCGGAAACCTTCCGTGTCGGGCTGCGCCCGGCCCTGGTCCTGGCCACCTTCGGCGTATTCCTGACCGCCACCGGTGCCGGCCTGGTGGCCTGGTGGGTGTTCGATCTGCACTGGCTCACTGCGCTGCTCATTGGCGCCATTATTTCCTCCACAGACGCAGCCGCGGTGTTTTCGCTGCTTCAGGGCCGCGGCCTCCATCTCAACGAACGGGTCAGCGCCACCCTGGAAATCGAATCGGGCAGCAACGACCCGATGGCGATTTTCCTCACCCTGATGCTGGTCACCATGATTGAAGCCGGTGGCGCGTCCGAAGGCTGGATGGCCCTGGTGATGCTGGTCAAGCAGTTCGGCATTGGCGGCGCCGTGGGCGTGGCGGGTGGTTTTATCGTCGTGGAGCTGGCCAACCGCATCAGGCTCACGCCGTCGCTTTACCCGCTACTGGTAGTGGCCGCCGGCATCATGGTGTTCTCTGGCACCAATGCCCTTGGTGGCAGTGGCTTTCTGGCCATCTACCTGACCGGTGTGGTCATCGGCAACCGGCCAGTGCGTATGATGCCGATGATACTCCAGGTTCACGATGGTCTGGCCTGGCTCGCCCAGTTGTGCCTGTTCCTGATGCTGGGCTTGCTGGTGACACCATCCGAACTGTTACCCCTGGCTGGCGGGGGGCTGATCCTGGCATTCGCCCTGATTTTCCTTATCCGGCCAGTCACGGTATTGATCACGCTCTGGCCCTTCGGCTTTAATCGCCGGGAGCTTGGATTTATCAGCTGGGTGGGCTTGAGGGGCGCGGTCCCTATCGTACTGGCGCTTTTTCCTATCATTGCGGACATCCCCCAGGCCCAGCTGATATTCCATGCGGCCTTTTTCATCGTGCTGGTATCACTGCTGGTCCAGGGCACCACCATGGCGCCCCTGGCAAGAAAACTGCGCCTTGAGGTCCCCTCCGGAGAAGACCCGTATCGGCGACTGCCACTGGATGTGCCGGCAGCGGGGGACCACGAGTTGATGCTGTTTCCCCTGCGGGGAGAGGTATGGGAAACACCCAGGCCCCTGGGCCAGCTACGCCTTCCGGACAACACGGCAATTGCCGGCGTTTTCCGCAAGCGTACCTGCCTCCAGCCCAGCCCCGACGTGGAAGTGTCCACCGGTGATGTATTGGCCATGTTCGCAACTCCGGCGGCCCTCCCCGAGTTGGGCAAGGCACTCAGCGGTCGCCATGCCCCCCGTTACCTTGCAGAGCGGGCGTTCTTTGGCGACTTCGTGCTTAACGGCGATGCGCTGCTCGGTGATGTTGAACAGGTTTACGGTATCGAGTTTGACCAGTTGCCACCGGAGCTGTCACTGGCCGAGTGTTTCGCCCGCCGCACCAAGGGCCACCCGGTTATCGGTGACAAGGTCATACTGGGACCGGTCACGCTGGTCGCCCGGGCAACCGACGCAGACAGGGTGACCAAGGTGGGCCTGAAAATGGACAACCAATAAAAATCTTTAACAAAATCACGTCAAAACGTTGGTTTGGTTAACAAAGTTCCTGTGCTATAAAGTGTACAAACATTAATGATTGATACTGCCATGCCATCGAAGATCTCATCGCCAGCGGCCTGTTCGGGCCTTAAAGCCAGGGTGATTGCCTGCCTGACGGCTGCCGCCTGCCTGCTTGTTCTGGCAGGTAATCCGGCGACAGCATCCGAGCTGCCCATGGGCGCCATGGCGGAAGCACCGGAAGTCAGTGAGGTACTGGTTCGAAAGGAGGAGCGGCGGCTCTATCTTATTTCCGGCGAAGAGGTTGTTCGCAGCTATCGCATCGGCCTGGGTGACAATCCTTCCGGCCACAAACTCTACGAGGGAGACAAACGCACGCCGGAAGGCGAGTATGTGCTGGACTGGCGTAATCCCGACAGCGACTTCTACAAATCCATTCACATTTCCTATCCCAACAAACAGGATCGTGAGCAGGCTTCTGCCTGGGGTCTGGACCCTGGGGGCAGTATCATGATCCATGGCCTGCCCAACGAGGCCGGTGACATGGCATTTGCCTATCTGGGCCTCGACTGGACGGATGGCTGCATCGCCGTCAGTAATGAAGAAATGGATGAAATCTGGCAACTGGTTGCCGACGGAACACCGATCCGGATTGTCCCCTGAAAGCACTGATCTGACACTGTTCTGTCATCGTAATTCGTTGCTGGAGCATTAAGTTGTTGTCATAACCTAGGAACTTTTACGTATCCTTAGTTAACATTTCCGGCTAGAGTGTTTTACACTGTTTAACGACGCCGTTAGCAGAAAATGCTATCGGCCCGATTTCAACAGAATGTCTGCACCAATGACATCTGGAACGCAGGAATTAAAACGACTAATAAGGGGATTTACAATGCGTAAACTGACGATCGCAGGGTTTGCAATGGCCGCCGCACTGACCGCAGGTTGTGCGACTACCGATGAAGGCGCTCTCGAAGAAGCCAATGCAAATGCTTCTTCCGCCGAGCAGACTGCTGAAAACGCACTGAATACAGCCAACAGCGCCAACAGCTCAGCCTCTTCCGCCCAGGAAACGGCTAACGAAGCTCTTGCTGCTGCCAAGGCTGCGCAAAAGTCTGCAGACGAAGCCAACGAGCGCGCCAAGCGCATGCTCGAGCGTGCCAGCCAGAAGTAAGGCAGTCACGTAATGAAAAGGCCGGGATTACCGGCCTTTTTTGTGCCTTGAATTCCGTTCCCGTCAGGAATCGTCGTTATCGTTCTTTGGTGTCCTGGATGATGGCTTCCCCATAAAAGTCGACATCATTTCCATGGGTAGCGGGAACACAATCGTGGAGCTGTTATTGGTGCTCATATCGGCCAGGGTCTGCATGTAACGCAACTGCATGGCGCCTGAATTGGTCGACATGACTTCTGCGGCCTCCACCAGTTTCTTCGATGCCTGCAATTCGCCCTCGGCGTGAATGACCTTCGCGCGACGCTCACGTTCCGCCTCAGCCTGTCTTGCAATGGCGCGAATCATGGATTCATTCAGGTCAACATGTTTGATTTCAACATTGGCCACCTTGATGCCCCATTCCTCGGTCTGGGAGTCAATGATTTCCTGGATGTCGGCATTGAGCTTGTCACGCTCTGACAGCATCTCATCCAGATCGTGTTTACCCAGTACCGACCGCAACGTAGTCTGGGCCAGCTGGCTGGTTGCCGAACCATAATCCTCCACCCTGATAATCGCCCGCTCCGGGTCGACCACCCGGAAATACAGCACCGCATTAACCCGCACTGTCACGTTATCCTTGGAGATCACGTCCTGACTGGGCACATCCAGGGTGATCACCCGCAGATCGACCCTCACCATCTGCTGGATACCGGGAATGATGATGATCAGGCCGGGACCTTTCACTCCCTGGAAGCGGCCGAGGAAGAACACGACACCACGCTCGTATTCAGGCAGGATCTTGATCGCCGATCCGAGGATCAGCAGCAACACCACCGTGGGTGCAATATAGGGAATCAGGTCAGTGATATTCATAACGCCTCCTTGGTCGACTGTTTATCCGGATATCTCCAATCACTCTGAATCATGGGCTGGTGGCTCGGCTTCAACGTGCACCGTCAGGCCCTCGATAGCCGTTACGCGCAACCTGTCTCCGGCTTTGACAGGCGCGTCGCTCAGGGCGTTCCACCGTTCTCCGTTCATACGGACATGGCCGCGATAATGACCATCATGCTTCCGGAATCCATCCAATGCCGTTACCCGCTCATGAACAATCTGCTCACTGCCGCTGACCGGGTGTTTCCGGCGCAAACCGATAAAGCGGATCACCGTCCATAATGTGAAGCCGGCGGCAACCAGTGCCGTGCCTCCGATCGTGGGCAGGGAAATCTCCTGGTGACTGCCGTCCATCAGAATGATGGAACCCGTCACGAAAGCAACGATGCCCCCCACCCCTAATATGCCGAAACTGGGCATGAACGCCTCGCCGACAATAAAGGCCAGCCCCAGCAGAATCAACGCCAGGCCCGCGTAGTTGACCGATAACACCTGGAATGCAAACAGGGCAAGGATAAGACTGATGGCGCCTATCACACCGGGGAAAATGGCGCCAGGGTTGGAGAGCTCAAAGATGATGCCGTAGAACCCGATAATCATCAGGAAATAGGCCACGTTCGGATCAGTAATCACGGAGAGCAAACGGGTTCGCCAGTCCGGATCGGCCCGGGTTATCTCCATGTTGGCGGTCGCCAGGGTTTTTTCACCTTCTGCCATTTTCACGTTACGGCCGTCCAGTTGCTCCAGCAGGCTGGCCATGTTGTCCGCAACCACGTCTACCACGTTCTTTTCCAGGGCCTCCGTTGCTCCCAGGTTGACAGCCTCTCTCACCGCCTCTTCCGCCCAGTCGGCATTGCGACCGTGACGTTCTGCCAGTCCACGGATATAACTGACGGCATCTTCCAGAACCTTGCGCTCCATGGCCGAGCCTCCCCGCCGTTTTTCGGGCTCGGCGTCACTGCCGGAAGACTCTTTGCCACTCTCCTGCTCCGTGTCACCTTCTGACCCGGTTTCCTCACTGTCCTGTTGTGGCTCTTCAGTGCCGGGTAGCCCGCCCATCTGCACAGGGGTGGCAGAACCCAGATGGGTGGCTGGTGCCATAGCGGCGATATGACTACCATAAAGGATATAGGTACCGGCACTGGCAGCGCGGGCTCCGGCGGGAGACACCCAGGTAACGACCGGGACCCGGGAAGAGAGAATTTCCTTGATAATGCCGCGCATGGAATCCATCAGGCCCCCCGGCGTGTCCATCTGGATGATGAGCAGGCCGGCGCCCTCGGATTCGGCACGGCGGATGCCCCGCACCACATAATCCATGGTCGCGGGGCCGATGGCACCTTCGACGGTGAGCACAAGACCAGTGGAAGCTTCGTCTTCCTGTTGCGCGAATACGGTATGGGTCAGCGAAGCCAGCGCGAGTGCCAGACCCAGCAGGAAGGTGGCCAGCCACCATTGCAGGCGGCGGGAACGAGTCGATCGGGTGGCATGGTTCGCTTTCATCTTTCCTCCCTGAACCCGTTTATCGGATCCGAGCAAGCGATTCAGCTGCGGGTAATGCTCAGAACCAGAGCTGTTGTTCCCTGTCCGCGTCGCCATCAGAGGAAGCCTTTTGTGGCTCCGGGATCTCGTTGGCAACCCGGGTGACCCGCTCGCCAATCATGCGCGGAAGTCCGTCGGCCTGATCCAAAGCCAGTTCGATGGCCCTACGCTGTACCTCCACGCCGGGCCTCTTTCTCCGGAACTCCTCAACCGCCTCTGAAACTTCACGCCAGAGTCGGTCACGATCCTGTTCGCTGTATTCCTCTTTCGGACGATGTACTTCAATCCAGACTTCATTGTCTTTCACGCCGATCTTCACCGGTTCCTTGATGACCCGCACAGGCGTGCCTTTACTGACTTCATATACAAACCGGGATATATCTTCATTATACATCCTGAAACAGCCATGGCTGACCTGCATGCCAACGCCGAACAGCTTGTTGGTGCCGTGAATCAGGTAGCCTTTTTCACTCAGCATCAGGGCATGGGTCCCAAGGGGATTGTTGGGCCCGGGAGGGATCATTCTGGGCAGATAGTCACCTGATTCCTCGTATTCAGCACGAATGCTGGCCGGTGGATACCAGGCCGGCGATTCCAGCGGCATGGTCACTTCAGCATCGGTCAGTGGCGACGGGTTGTCTTCTGTTCCAACACCCACCGGATACACCTGAACACCGTCTTCGGTAAAATAATACAGCCGGTATTCCGCCAGGTTGATCACGATGCCCTCGCGCTTTCCATCGGGCAGCACATAGTGCCTGGGTACGGTAATCTGCGTACCCTCGCCAGGCAGCCAGGGGTCCACACCGGGATTGGCTTTCACCAGTTCCAGGTAGCCCAGGCTGTCGCGATTACCGATCGCCGCGAAGGTATCCTCATAGCGGGTCGACATAACCGACAGCTCGCCTGCCAGGTCGCCTTCAATGGCAAATGTGGGTACGCGAGGTTTCCTGCTGGCCTCTTCTTCCAGCTGCTCGGCGCTGAGCTCGTCACCGGTAGCCTGTCGCTCGGATTCTGCCTGCAGGGGAGTCGCCAGCGCCAATGCCAGCCAGGAAACAACAAAGCCAATGAACTGTTTACAAACCATATATTTCAATTCCGGTATCCGGCACCCCAGGTTACTGACACGCCGGTTCAAACCGACATCACGGCTGCCCATAGAGTGACAACCGCCAGAACTACGAACAGAATACTTGCCCCGATCCGGGCTGTCGCCAGTGGCAGCCGATCCATAAGCCATTTACCAGCCATGATAACCGGTATATTGGCCAAAAGCATTCCAACGGTGGTGCCGAGAATAACCCAGAAGGTTTCGTTATAGCGTGCCGCCAGAACCACCGTCGCCACCTGGGTTTTATCGCCGATTTCCGCCAGGAAGAACATCACGGTGGTTGCCATGAAAGCCCCCATGCCGAGGAAGGCGGAACCTTCGCTGTCGTCCTTGTCGGGAATCAGCAGCCAGAGCGCAATGGCCACAAAACTGACAGACAGAATCCAGGGCAACCAGGCTGCCGGAATCCACTGGGCTATCCAGGCCCCGAGCAGGGCTGACAGGGCATGATTCAGTATTGTCGCGACGAAAATACCCAGGATGATGGGCAGTCGGCTGGCGTAGCGGGCAACAAGGAAAAGTGAGAGCAACTGGGTCTTGTCGCCGATTTCGGCAACGGCAACCGCGAGGGTTGAGGCTAGGAAAGCGTCCATGAAAAACTCCGGGGCGGACATCCAGACATGAGGCAGCCCACCGTCCGCCCAATGGAGGTGAAACTGCCTCAGGTCTTGCCAGTTTCACCATTGCCCTGGTGAAACATGATAGCCACGGAGATTGAGCTCCAAGTATGTTGACTACCATCCGCGCCATGACAATAACCGTGCTGGCGTGGAGGCTACTCCCCTGAAGAGTGCGGGAATGTTAATCAATTGGAGTGGGAATGACAACTATACCCGCATTTTCCATACCGGTATCGCCGCCACCGCCACGAAAACAGCTACCAGCCACCAGGCTGAGTGGAAGGCATCAATTGTCGGCACTCCGCCACTGTGATCACCGAACTCGATGGTCAGTGCCACGATATTCACCCCAAAGGCGCCGCCGAGCTGCCGGGTAAAGTTAATCGTGCTTGAGCCGGCGCCCAGCTGTTCCGGGGCCAGTGGATTCAGCGCACCGGTGGATAATGCCGGCAGCATGAAGCCAATACCGATACGGCCCAGTACGGTCCACAGAGCCAGCCAGCCGAATGCCAGCTCCAGATCAGACAGCGCGAACAGGACCGCCGAGGCGGCAAACAGCGTCATTCCGAAAATGACCAGCTTACGGGCGCTCATCCGGTCTGCCAGGCGCCCTGCAAGCGGAAAGGTCATGCCCAGCACGATGCCTGCCGGCAGCATCAGCAGGCCGGCCTGGGTGGCGGAAAACCCGAGGGATGTCTGAACGAACAGCGGCACAAGATAGGTGGAACCAAACAGGGCCAGCCCCAGCGCCATGGCGCCCAGGTTGGCGTAAACAAAGCTGGGTTTGCGCAACAGGTCGATGTTCACCAGGGGGTGCCGGGCCTTGCGCTCCCGCACTGCAAACAGGACCAGAAGGACAACAGCCACAATGCCTTCAATGAGTATCCGCCCTTCCTGCCCCGAGTGCTGCTGCAACCGGTTGAGGGCGTCCAGGGACAATCCGATGGTGGTGCCCAGCAGCACCAGCCCGGGCAGGTCGAACCGGTAAGGCGCCGGGCGGGAGACGGGTACCGGCAGGAAACGCCAGGCCATGAACACGCCGGCCAGGGTAACCGGTACCGGCGCAAACATGACGAAGCGCCAATCCAGCTGGTCCACCAGAAAGCCACCCAGAACCGGCCCCAGGGCCGGCGCCAGTATAACCCCCATGCCGTAGATGCCCATGGCCTGACCACGCCGGTTGCGGGGAAAGATCCGGAACACCAGGTACATGCCCATGGGCTGCATCAGTCCCGCCATGGCGCCCTGCCCGATACGGGCAGCAATCAGTTGCTCTGGAGAAGCAGCAAAACCACCCAACAGGGATATGAGGGTAAACAGGAGCATGGCCGTAGCCAGGGTCTTGCGCACTCCGAAATGGTCCAGCAACCATGACGAAGCGAGCATGGTGGTTGTCATGGCGGCAATAAATCCGGTGGCCAGCCAGTGGACCTGGCCCTGGCGGATACCGAATTCCGTCATGATGTCGTGCAGGGCAACATTTACCACGGTGGCACTGAGCACGGTTGCCATGGTGCCCAGCATCACCGTGGCCACCGCCAGCCAGCGCCAGCGTTCTCCGTATCGGGCTTTCAGCCCCTCAACCGTGTTATCACTCAGACCAGCAGCCCTCCAATCCGACAAACACGGTTATTTCTGGCGCTCGGCGTTCTCCATGATCTTGTGAAAGACCGCTACTGCGCCCTCGATTTCTTCGTCACTGATTCCTGCCAGCATTTCCTCACGCAGCTTTGCGGCCCGCTCGGTCAACACGTTCATGAATTCCGTTCCATCGGGCGTCAGGTGAAGACGGCGGGCACGACGGTCATTCGGACATGGGCGGCGCTCGATCAGTCCCTGTTCTTCCAGACTATCCAGAAGCCGCACCAGCGTCGGATTCTCAATGGCCATCAGGCGGGCCAGCTCGCGCTGGGTGAGGCCCTCGCCGCCTTTTTGCAGATAGACCATGGTGGTCCAGCGAGCCTGGGTCACACCCAGATCCTTAAGGCGCTCATCCAGTAGTTTGCGCCACCGCCGGGTTACTCTGGCTACGGCAAAAGGAAACTGATCTCTCATGGTCTGGAACTCCGGTAAAGGATGTCGACTGCCTGCTAGCGTAACGAACGCACCCCGGTTCGAGGCGCGGCAGTAATGAATATCGTTACCAATAGTAAGCTAACCATTGACATAAAAACAGATGCGCAAGGCAAAACAAAATCCGGGAAAACCGAGAGGATGTGGTGGTCAGCCCGTCTGGCGCCTCTCTTTTTCGTGCATCTCCACCACTTCCGGGGATTCGCTGAACTCTTCGTTACGAGGGTCCATTTCCGTCAGCACCGCAGAGGATTCCGGCATGGCGGGTATGAAGTGCTCCTGCTCTGCCACCGGCACGTCGTCGGTATGGCTGATGCGATAGCTGGTAATCAATGCCAGCAACGCCAGGAATCCGGCGTTGCCAAAAAACAGACCCTCGGGACCCAACTGATTCACCAGCTCGGCCATCACAACCGGACCAATGACACTGCCTACACCGTAGCTAAGCAACAACGTTGCGCTTGCAGAGACAATACGGTTGCTTTCCATGCGGTCGTTGGTAATGGCCACGGCGATCGGATATAGCGTGGCGGACAAGCCGGTAAACAGCCCCACCATCAGGGTCAGCAGCCACGTCCGATCGGCACCGGATACAGCCACCGTGACCGCCGACATGCCTGCTACCACAGCAACCCAGAACATCACACGGCGGCGATCAAAACGGTCACAGGCCAGTCCCAGGGGCCATGCCAGGATCATGGCTGCCACGATGGCACTGGCCATAAAGGTCGACACCCGGCTGACTTCGAGACCGACCAGGGTGGCGTAAACCGGGCCCAGTGCATAGAAAGAACCGATCATCACACCACAGATCAACGCCCCCGACACACCGGTGAAGGACTCCCGGGCGAGCGTGAAAAACGACAGACGCTCGTGGTGCTCGATCACCGGCGCATCCATTCGCGTGAGGGACAGTGGCACCAGTGCCAGCGTCAGCAGCACAGCTGCCAGCGAGAACGGAATAAACGAGGAAGGCTCACCCACATTGATCAACAGCTGGCCACCAGCCACGGATAGATAGAAAACAATCTGGTAGACCGCAAACAGAGCACCACGATTGGCGTTGGTGGCACGGCTGCTGAACCAGCTTTCGATCACCACCAGGACCCCGGCCACACTGAAGCCTGAAAGCGCCCGCAACAACGCCCAGAACAGCTCCGACACCGCCATGGGGTAAAGCAGTGCACACACGGCAGCCATGGCGGCAAACACCGCAAACGCACGAATATGACCGACCCTTCCAATGATGTGATGCACGTACAGAGTGCCAAGCACAAAGCCGATGGAATAACACACCAGAATCCAGCCAATGATATTGGGGGACACAGCTTCAATGCTCAGACGAACACCCAGCAGGGTCATTAAAAAGGCATTGCCGCTGACCAGCAGAACTATACTGAGAATAAGTGCTGACAGTGAGGTGACCATACGGGTCATCAGACAGGCTCCGGCATACAGGGAAAGTTGAGTAAGGGCGTGTAACAGAAAGATAGCAGTAACGCCGGAACATTACCGAAAACGAATTAAAACAGGGCGTTGTCACCAACACCACTACGCACTTGCCGAAACCTGCAATACCGCTTGCAGCGCTGTAATGACCGGCTTTAACATTATTTTACATTAAGGTGACGTAACACACGTGGGTAGCAGGAGGGGTTAACATGAGGAAGCTTATATTGCTGCCAATATTAACCCACGAGTCTCTCAACTCATGCAACCCACGCTAACCATGAGCGCCTGGTTATGAAAAAAACGGACTGGCCCATTCGGTGGGATCTGTTGCTTCGCTACCGGCTGATTGAAATCATCGCCCTGTGGGAAGGACGGCTCACCACCAATCACATTTGCCACAGTTTCGGCATAGGGCGTCAGCAGGCTTCCAAGGATATCAATACCTACCTGCGGGAACTGGCGCCAGACAACCTCGTCTACGACCGCCACCTGAAGGGATATGTACCTTCGCAGAACTTCAGCCCGGTTGTCACAACCGGCCATGCCAGCGAGTATCAGGATTTGCTGGCACGGCAGGAAAGCCTCAGCAATACCTTCGAGTCGCTGAACATCAGCCTGCCGGACAGCACCTTTGTGCGGGGGCCGCAACGTGTCATCAAACCGGAGGTCATGCGAGCGGCAGTGGCAGCCACACGATATGGCAGGGTTATGAAGGCAGAATACGCCTCTCTCAGCCCGGCGGGCGTTTCACAGCGTACCCTTGAACCTCACACCCTGGTTTGCGTTGGCCAGAGCTGGCACCTGCGGGCCTGGTGCGACTCCAATCGCGAATTTCGCGATTTTGCCCTGAGCCGCTTCCGGGGCAAACCGGAAACTCTCCGCCAGCGCAGCCGCCACACCAGCCACCAGGATGATGACTGGAACCGCCAGATTTCCCTGGTGATGGTGCCGGACAGCCGGCTGAACAAGGCGCAACAGGAAATCATTGCTGCCGATTATGGCATGAATGACAACTACCTGGAGCTGACCACCCGGGCGGCCCTGGCGCCTTATGTGCTTTCGCGCCTGGGCCTTGGCAACGATAGCCGGCATCCTGATCCGATGGTGCAACAACTGGAACTGGCCAACGAGGAACAGCTGGGCATTGCCGAATCCGCCCGCGAGCGGGCTATTAAAGCGGTTGCCGGGCTCTGCTAGACTGCCCGGGTGACCACATTCCGCGTTTTCGCCAAAAGGCTTCTGGCCCCCACACTGTTGCTCTTGCTGCCTGTCATTGCAGTGGCAGGGGGCTGTGGCGCTGCCGCCACGGCTATCTCAGACGTCCAGGGTGAGAAATCCAGCTCACCCCTGGCCGGAAAGACCGTCACCGTGGAAGGCGTGATCACCATGGATGCCCGCCAGAAGGGCGGGTTTCGTGGTTTTTACCTGCAGCAGCCGGACCACGAAACCGACAACAATCCCGATACCTCCGAAGCCCTGTTTGTCTATACCAACCGCTCCGCGGGTAGCGTCGGGGACAGGGTGCGCGTGTCCGGCCGGGTGAAAGAGTTTCACGGTCTGACGGAACTCACGGATGTTTCCGCCCTTGATCGCTGCGGTACGGGTGATCTGCCTGAACCGATTCCGGTGACATTGCCCTGGCCCGGAAACCTGCCACCGGAACACCTGGAAAACATGCGGGTTGAGGTCTCCGGCGAATTGACGGTTATCGACCACTACAACCTTGCCCGATATGGCGAACTCACCCTGGCAGCCCGCGATCAGCTCATCGCCACGGAAGTCATGGCGCCCGGAAAAGCAGCCCGGGCCCGCCACCAGAGACAGGATCGAAACCGCCTGCTTCTTGACGATGGCAGAGGCACTCGTGATCCCCGCCCGATCCCTTGGCCGGAGCCTGCTTTGTCAGCAGACAACACCGTACGGGCAGGGGATCGTGTTGGCAATCTGTCCGGCATTCTGGATTTCCGGTTCGGTGCCTGGCGCCTGCAGCCGGAATCGCCACCGGATTTCAGGCCGCGCAATCCTCGCCCCGGGGTGCCGCCAAAGCCTGAATCCTCCACCCTCAGGGTGGTTACCCTGAACCTGGGCAATTTCTTTAACGGCGACGGCAATGGCGAGGGATTTCCTGCTGCCCGCGGCGCAGGCTCGGCAACCGCATACCAACGCCAGCTATCCAGGCTGGTGGCGACGCTGACCGCACCTGACCCGGACATCATTGCCGTGACCGAAGTGGAAAACGATGGCTACGGCGCCGACAGTGCCATAGCAGATCTCGCCAATGCGCTGGGGGAGCAGTGGCACTACGTTGAGGCTGACGGCAGAACCGGCAGCGATGCCATTCGAACCGACCTCCTGTACCGCAGCGACCGGGTCAGAACCGAAGGCCGGAGCCGACGCCCCGAGGCAGCGTCTTTCCCGAGGCTTGGCAGGCCACCGGTAGCACAATTATTCAGCCCCCTGGAAAGTGACAACACACTGAGAATTATCGTTGTCCACCTGAAATCCAAGGCCTGCCGTGGTGCGGAAGGCCCGAACCGTGACCAGAAGGACGGCCAGGGCTGTTATAACCACAGCCGTGAACAGGCCACGCGGGCCCTGCTCGGCTGGGCGGATTCACTCCCCCGGCCCGCCAATATGGCCGGCACCATGATCACCGGCGACATGAACAGTTATGCCCGGGAAACACCCCTTCAATTACTGGCTGAGGCAGGCTTTACCAACGCCGTCAGGCAATTCCATACCTGTAGCGAGAGCACATGCAGCCAGACCAGCTATCGCTATCGCGGACGCCGGGGCACCCTCGATTACAGCCTGGTGTCGGAGGGGCTCGTCGGGCGGCTCACGGGCGCTACCGTATGGCCTGTCAACGCCGAGGAACCCCGGGCGCTGGACTACCGGGGTCCGGTTCCGGTACCGGAACACCAACCCTGGCGCTCTTCGGACCACAATCCTGTCATTACAGATTTCTCCTTCTGACCGTGACCTTGCTCCGCTGCCGCAGCGCCGGGGCAGACAGGCCAAAGCCCGGCACCGGATAACCGGTACACTGGTGTGATCTGACCTGAGCGGACGCAACCTGTGAAAATACCCACCCCCAATCTATGGCCCGCAGCCAGAACCGGTCAACGCTGGCTGGTTAAGGCAAAACGGCGGCAAACCGTTATCGACGGACACCGGCTCGTATACCTGGAAAAGGGCACTCAGGCCGCTGGCCGCCCCACCGTGCTGCTCCTTCATGGCTTTGCCGCGATGAAGGAAAACTGGGCTTTCTGGCTGCAGCATCTTCCCTCACACTGGCACATTCTGGTCCCGGATCTGCCGGGATTCGGGGAGAGCGATTACCACGCCTCCGCCAGTTACCGCTACGAAGACCAGGCTATGCGGCTCAATAACTGGCTCGCTTCCCTGGCCGCCGACAATGTGCACATTGCCGGCAGCTCCATGGGTGGTGCCATAGCCGCCGTCCTCGCCCATAAGATGACACCGGCATCCCTGACCCTCCTGAACAGTGCCGGCATTCCCGAACATCCGGAGGTGGATATCAACGCTCCGTTCGCATCCGATCGGGATCAACTGCTGATCCCCCGCGACTGGGCGGGCGTCTACCGCATGTTCAACAGCGTGGGTAATGGCAAACCCACTGCCATGGGCGTTGCCATGACCGGACTGCTTGGGCCGGACCTGCTCGGGCGCCGCGAGGCGCTGCGCCATATTTTTGATGACATGCTGGCCGATGCCCTGGCACCGGCACGCTATCTGGGGCCCCAAACCCCGCCATTGCAGGTGCAATGGGGCGACCGCGATGCCATTACCCCCACACGGTGTATTGAATGGTTCCACAACGCCACCCCCGAGGCGGATATCCGCCTGTTCCGTAACGTGGGGCACCTTCCGATGCTGGAATGCCCGGGCCTTTCAGCCCGAGCCATGGCCGGGTTCGTGGCGCGTCACTCCGGGTATGACGACAGCTACGCCCGCTGTTAATTGGCCTGCATATCCCGTTGACCCGTCAGCGAAGTCATGGGGTGCGGAGGCGCTACGGGGCATAATCATGCAAGAAGTTTGATCCCTGACATAACAACAACAGGAAACATGAGGAAACACCATGCGCGCCTCAGTATCGACACTCCAGGATCTGGGCATGCCGGCCATTTACCTGCATTTGCTGGCAGAGTTGTTACGCACCATCGGCGTTGACGAGAAAGCGCTGCTCAAGCGCGTCGGGCTTGACCCGGTGCGGCTGCAATCCACCGATCTGCGGGTGAGCCAGTCCCAGGCCAGTGAATTTGTTACCCGGGCCATTATCGAGAGTGGCGAGCCGGGGCTGGGCATCATGCTGGCGAGGGAACTGCGGCTGCCGCTGCATGGTGCCTTGGGAACAGCCGTGATGAGCAGCCGCACCCTGGAAGATGCCCTCGAACTGATGACCCGCTACCTGACCCTGAGGGCACCGCATCTGAAGGTGAGCCGCCGTCAGCACGATGATCAGGCGGTGTTCACCATCTCCTGCGATATCGACCTGGGCCCCCTCCAGGGCTTTATCATGGACGCCATGCTCTTCGGATGTGCCTCCATGGGCGCCCAACTGACGGGCGCTCCGGTGGCCGGTTCATCGATCCACCGCCGTGGCCCGGAACCGGCGTATTTCTACCGATTCCGCGATCAGATTCCGGTACCCGTGGTTTACGGTGCCACCGCCGACGCCCTTGTGATTCCACGCCAGCAACTGGCGCTGCCGATACGTTTTACCAACGACCAGCTGGCGGCCAGGTCGAAGGCTCAATGTGAGGAGGCACTGAGACTGCTGACGGAAGACGCCGGTTTCGCCTGCCGGGTACGGCGGGTGATTGAAACCAGCCATCCCTTTCCCCCCAAACTGGCGCGGGTTGCTGCCACGCTGTTTGTCTCCGAACGAACCCTGAAGCGCCGGTTACAGGCGGAAGAAGCCAGCTTCCAGAATCTGGTTGACCAGGTAAGGCTGGAGCGGGCCGGAGAACTGCTGGAGAAAACCACCATGAATCTGAGCCAGATTGCCGACGCACTGGGCTATGCCGATGCCGCCAACTTTACCCGCGCCTTCAAGCGCTGGACCGGCCAGAGTCCCAGCCAGTACCGTCATCGGGAATCCACGCCGCCGGTGACAGCAGCCGGCCCCGGATCGGTCGGTGCAATGGCCTGAGAGGCTCAGTCAATGCCGATAATCTTGTGCATCTGCAGGGTCAGGCGCCAAAGGGGATGGGCCAGACAGTAATCGGTGGCCTTTCGTGTATTGCTCTGTTTGACCGGGTCAGGCCCGCCATCCGGCGACGACGGCGAAGCCATGGGTGACAGGAAATAGTGGCTGGCCCGGATGTCGGTAAAACGCTCGGGCATGGCCAGCGGCTGCGGATAGACCAGCTTCAGTTCATCGCATTGCGTCAGTACCACCGGCGCATCCGCCTTGGGGCTGACACAGAGCCAGTCAATTCCCGCTGGTGCCGGCAGTGTTCCATTGGTCTCGACCCCCACTTCAAAACCGGCCCGGTGGAAGGCGGCAATCAGTTTCTCATCCAGTTGCAGCAGCGGCTCACCCCCGGTGCAGACCACATAGGGTCGCCCCGGTGCGTCGGGCCAGAGCTTGCGTATATGGGCCGCCAGTGCCTCTGCGGACTCGAAGCGTCCACCGTTCTGGCCGTCGGTACCCACGAAATCGGTATCGCAAAAATTGCACACCGCACTGGCCCGGTCCTTTTCCCGACCCGTCCAGAGATTGCACTTGCTGAAGCGGCAGAACACAGCTGCCCTGCCGGCCTGGGCACCTTCCCCCTGAAGGGTATAAAAGGCCTCCTTAACCCGATACATCAGTATTTCACCTCGTAAGGCAGCGGGTCGGTCAGTCCGTTTGCGGCAAACGCTTCCAGGCGCTCAACGCAGGAACCACAGCGGCCGCAGGCTTTTTCACGGCCGTTGTAACAGGTCCAGGTCTTGCTGTAATCCAGACCGAGCTTCACCCCTTCAGCGAGAATGTCACTCTTGTCATAGCTCATGAACGGTGCCTCAATACCAACCGGTTCATAGTTGGCCACACGGCATACCGCGTCCATTTTCTCCACAAACTCCGGGCGACAGTCGGGATAAATGGCATGGTCGCCCCCATGGGCGCCATACCAGACAGCCCCCGCCCCGGCAGTCACAGCGTAACCCGTGGCCAGCGACAGCAGAATCATGTTGCGATTGGGCACAACCGTGGCTTTCATGCTCTCTTCTTCGTAATGGCCTTCCGGAACCGCCACATCATCGGTGAGTGCTGATCCGGCCATGACGCCGGCAAGGGCACGGATATCAATAACCTTGTGGGGAATCGCCAGCTCAGCGCAGACACGCTGCGCACAATCCAGCTCACGGACATGGCGCTGGCCATAGTCAAACGACAGGGCATGAACCCTGTACCCACGGGCACGGGCAAGATGAAGCAGGGTGAATGAGTCCATTCCCCCGGAATAAATCACAACAACAGTATCGGTCATCAGGGAATTCCAGTCCTGGCCCCCGCGGCACACAGGGCCTTTAAAGGGGATTTAACATGAGTGGACTAACATCCGTGGACATATTGTAACAGTGGAATGCCATCATGGGTTCGCGTCTGCGGGAGTGGACGGGTAAACTCATTACACGGCTCACCAACAAAAAATCTGACGGAATGATAACCGAAACCAGCCCAGCATTTATTGACTTCGAGGCTTCCAGTCTTGATCTGATCGCAAGTTACCCTATTGAAGTCGGTATCTGCCTGCCTGACTGCACCCTGCATAGCTGGCTGATTCAACCCCATGTGCTCTGGCAGGACTGGTCGGAAAGTGCGGAAAAGATTCACGGTATTACCCGGCGAACCCTGGAACAGGAAGGTACCCCGGTTTCTGAAGTCGCAGCCAGTCTCAACCGACTGCTTTCCGGGCATGTGTTCTGTGACGCCTGGACATTCGACAGCTTCTGGCTGCATCGTCTGTTCCGTGCCGCCAACATTCGTGCGGAATTTCAGCTCGAATCCGTTTCCACCCTGCTGGATGCAGATCAGGTCAGGCTCTGGCCATCATCCCGCCAGCAAGTGATAAAACGCCTCGGGCTGCCGGTACATCGGGCCGCCAACGACGCGCTGATCCTGCACAAAACCTGGGAAGACATACAGCTACTGGCACTGCAGCCTGCCTCGGCCGCCAACGAGTCACGCCAGTTCTGAACCATCGGAACCTGTCTGGCTTCCCGGTTCAGTGCCTCGAGCGCCCGCTTCTCAGGGCGATCAGTTCCAGTCCGTCCCGCAGCGTATATAGCGTCCAGTAGGTAACCAGCGCCATCAGGCCGGCCCCTGCCACGGTAAAGGAAAAATCATCTCCTACCATTCTGCTTTGGGCCAGCGCCATATAGGCAAACAGCACCAACAGTAATACAACTTCTACAATAGCGTGGTTCTGGAATCTGGCTTGTGCTGATCCGTTTTCGTCGGACATTTTCTTCGGTTTCAACCTCTGGGTCTGGCAATCGTGAACATTGATTAGTGTGCGAATTATCGCCAGAAAACCGTCTCGGGTCTGTACGAACTAGTGGCTACGAGGTTTCCACGATGGCCCACTGCGCGCCGTTTGTCGGGCGCAACGGGTTTCGGGCACAAGGGTTCCAAACGGGCAAAAAAAAACGCAGCCCGGTGGGCTGCGTACAAAGGAGAGATCCATGCAGTACACCACAGATAAAAGGTGGGCACCGAAGGATTGCACAACGTAAAACACGTGACGGCGCAAATTATGATCAGTTCTTCCGGCGGCGTCTGTAGGGGTTTGCCGAAGCAGTTTACCTCTTGCAAAGCCTCGGGTAAGCGATACACTGGGATCAGTACCGAAGCCAGAATGCCCGGTGCGTTACACCGGCAAAGAGCCAGAAGATATGCGGAATAATCAGGATCATACAGTGATTGAAACCATTACACGCCGAACAAACGGAGCGTGCACGCAGATCATGGTGAAAGACACCTAACGGCTTTCGGTCAGTCCCGGGAGCCATTGGCGCGACCGGGCGAGCTTCTCCGCCAGACCCCGGTTGCCCCAAGGCACCGGGGTTTTGTTTTTGCAGCCGCAAAACGACAAGGAGAAGATCATGAAAAGACATCCAACAAAAGCAGCAAACCAGCCGGCAAGCAGCCGCATGGGCCCGATCAGACGCCCGGAAAAGCTGCCACTGCTGGATGCGATCTGCAAGAAACTGAACCAGCGCGTCAACCTGGATGACGAGCAGCGGGTGCTCGGAGTCTATGAACGGGGCTGGATCTTCAAGGGGGTGCTGGGCAACATGAATGATACCGAAGCCCGGTACGTGAGGGCACTTGCCACCCGTTACAATTCGTGGATCGCAAGGCAGGTCGCCTGACCAGCATTTTCAGGCCCGAACCGTCAGTGCTGGCGGTTCAGGCCCTGAAGCATGGCGGCATCGCCACCATGCACCATCGCATAGTTATTGACCACATCGCAGATCTTTTCCTGGGAATAGGGCTTCACCACGTAACCATTGGCACCGGCACTGATGGCCTTCTGGATACTGTCGATAGAATCATCCGCGGTTACCAGCACAATATGCTGGTCTTTCTTCGTTGCCTTGAACTCTTCCATCAACTGGTGACCATTGCCATCGGGAAGCCCCAGGTCCAGCAATATGATCTGAAAATTCTCATCACCGAATGCAGCCCTGGCACCGGCGACATCCTCACGCTCGACCACAGCTGTTGCACCGGCCTTGTAAAGCATCTCCACCAGCCGCGCCCTCATCACCGGCTCATCTTCCACCACCAGTATTTTCAGATCACTCATACCCTGTCTCCTGATTCTGTTTCATACCCGGGCACTGCCCTGTGCCTCAAAGGGATTCACCACCAGTGCGCCGTGGGATCGCCAGCGGCTCGTGCTTTGCGGCAGCCTGTGTCTGCTCCTGACCGTTGTCCGGGCGCGCACTGTCATGACCGGCCACATCCGACCCGGACCGGGTAAGGATATTACTGATACTCACCGCCGTCGTGTAGAGGGATATGGCAATGATCAGCAGAACCGGCTGCACAAACGCCACGAATCCGGGCACTTCCGTATTCCCGGTGATACTGAGCATCAGAATGATGGCCGGCCCGAGGACCAGAAACAGTGTCAGGGCAATGAAGAAGACAATGCGCTCCTTGTAGCGACCGAGATCCCGGTTGCTGACCAGACCCAGCACAAACTTGCCGATGGCCAGGCCCGCCAGTATTGCCGCAGCAATGCTCAGGTCCGGTCGCAGCAGTGTTTCGTATAGCTGGCCATCCCACAGCCGTTGCATGCTGATGACCAGAAACGGAAAAAGCACGAACAGGATGTCGGCATAAGTGCCGTACATCATGCTCAACGAATACTGTTCATTAGGCTGCTGGTTTTCACTCATCGCTCGTACTTCCTGTTGTTGGCAGTGGCGGTGCCGGCTGTCATGACTGTATTTTCCTGGCCTGTAAGGCCATATCGATCATGTCACTGAGAGTTTGCAGTTCACTGTGAACCCGGTCCCAATCCGGGTGTTCGGCCCTCATGCAGGCTTCGAGTATACCTGCCTGGCGGGTCATCTCGGGGTACCCCATCGCTCCGGCAGTACCCTTGATCTGATGAGCCTCGGTTTTCAGACGCTCCCGATGGCGGGCACTGGCTGCATGACGCATCACCTCCTTCCTGCTTTCAAGCCCGTCCAGAAAACGCTCAACCAGATGGGCGATGTCTTCGTCACTGATGGCAGCGTTCTCTCCGTCGTCCGCCTCAACAAGATACCGGTTCAGGGTAGCCAGCAGGTGATCCCGATCGATGGGTTTACTTAGCACACCATCGCATCCTGCTTCCAGCAGGGCCTCGTTCTCGGACTGGTCGCCGGCAGTAAAGGCGATCACCGGGCGCCGGAAACCCGTCTGGCGCAGCAACCGGGTTGCCTCCACTCCGTCCAGTTCCGGCATGTGGCGATCCATCAACACCAGCTGCACCGAGTCCGACAGTGCCCTGCGCACCGCCTGGTCACCACTGGCAACGGTAATGACTTCCAGCCCCTGGGCCCGCAACATACGCTCCACCAACCGGCAATTGTCTTCGTTGTCCTCGGCTACCAGCACGGTGCCGGAATAGCGGCGGGCTCCGCCCTGCTCACTTTCCGGTCTCACCACCAGGTAACGTGCCAGTACCTCGTAGAACCGCTGCTTGTCGATGGGCTTTGCCAGGTGATCGTTACAGCCCGCCAGGCGATAGTCAGCGATGTCCTCGGCCATGACATTTGCTGTCAGGGCAATCACCGGGGTATTGAGGCCCGCCTCCCGCATCGCCGCGGTTGCATCCCGGCCATTCATGACCGGCATCTGGATATCCATCAGGATCAGATCAAAAGTCTCCCTGAGGGCCAGCTCCAGGGCTTCCGCACCATTACTGACATGCACCAGCTCGGCGCCAGTTCGGCTTACCAGCAGGGACACCAGGCGACGATTCACATCGTTGTCTTCCGCCAGCAGAATGCGCCCGGACAGCTGTGGCGCCACCACCATGGGAATACTGCGCCGGCGCTGGGACAGCTCCGAGGCATCCCGCAGGAAGTGGACACCGTCCAGGGGGCCGGTATCAATGGAAAGTTCAAACTCACTGCCTTCGCCATAGGTACTGGTCACCGAGATGTCGCCCCCCAGCAGTTCCGCCAGCCGACGGGAAATACTCAGCCCCAGGCCCGTGCCACCGTATTGTCGCGCAATCGCTGCACTGCCCTGGGCAAACGGGTCGAACAGCCGGCCCAGCTGCTCCGGTTTCATGCCGATACCGGTATCCACCACCCTGGCTACCAGCTTGTGATGCTGGCGATCACATCGGATATTCAGGGAAATTGAGCCCTTTTCAGTAAATTTCAGCGCATTTCCACACAGATTAATAATAATCTGCCGGAAACGGGTGGGGTCTGTAGCGATGATTTCCGGCAAGGGGAACTCGCAGATTACATTGAAGTCCAGCCCTTTTTCCCGGGCTCTCGGCGCAAAAAAGGCGCGGATTTCTTCCAGCAGCTCCGGCAGGGTCACCGAAACCACATCCACATCCAGCTTGTTGGCGTCAATTTTCGAGTGATCCAGGATGTCGTTGATCAGGTCCAGCAGATGCCGGCCACTGCGCACCACGGTTTCCGCGCTGCTGTGTTTCTCTTTTTCAGTCAGGTCCGGATCAAGCAATGTCTCGCCATAGCCAATAATGGCTGCCAGCGGGGTGCGGATTTCGTGGCTCATGTTCGCCAGGAACTGGCTCTTGGCCTCGGCGGAATTGCGGGCCAGCTCCTTCTCCAGTCGCTCCTGTTCCCGCTCGCGCTCGATACGCTGGCGCTGATGCCGCTCGGTGGCATCAATGCAGGTACCTTCAAGGTGCGCCGGTTCACCGTCGGTGTCATAGACGGTGTGAAGGGAAATGGTGGCCCAGCGCTCGTCCCCGGAACGGGTGTAGTACCGTGCCTCAATACCCTTGACCGTGCCCCGGGACTCCAGCTGCCCGATCACCCACCGGCGAACCCGCTCATCGGCAAAACAGGTTTCCAGTGCGTCCGGATTCTGATCCAGCAGTTCCCGGCTGCTGCTGTAACCCATCAACCTGGCCATGGCGGGGTTGGCGGTGACAAAACGCCGGTCCAGGGACATCTGGAACACCCCCTCAATGGCATTATCGAACAGCGACTGGTAACGGCGCAGGTTGGCCAGTGCCCGCTGGCTCCAGCCCAGCGCTTCGCCCTGGACCTGTTTGATGCGATCCGCCAGGGCAAAGGAAAACAGGATGATCTGGGCTGTCAGACCGAACTGCGGAGCATAGGTGGTGAACATGTTCAGCGGCAGATAGCCCATGACCGTCAGGCCATAAATACCGAAACCGATCAGCGCCAGCGTCCAGGCAAAGAAGTAGGAACGGGCCGCCGGATTGTAGTAACGCCAGGACAGATAACTGACCACGATCAGGATCATGCTGAGCAGGATCGAGGCCAGCACAATCCACTCCATTGCCGTGTGATAGGGCAGGAACAGGGAAAGGACAAACGTCACCACGATGGAGTACAGACAAAGCTGGATCACCTTGTCCAGGTCCGCCGAACGTTCTCTGGTTTCGAGCAGGGAACGGGCCATCAGCAGACCCCAGAACCAGGTCATGATGATCTGGTAATGCAGGTACTCCTTGTTCAGCAGGGCGGGGCGGCTTTCCAGCAACTGGATACCGTGTACCTGCTCGGTGGCAATAAACACCGTGGCCGAGACCAGATAGAGCACATAGTAGATATTGCTGCGCTCCCGGACAGCGACCGCGACAAACAGGTTATAGGCCAGAATCGCCAGGATGCTGCCCAGCAGGATGCCGCGCACGGCTTCGTCCACCGATACTTTTTCGATATAGGCGTCCGGATGCCAGAGGGTAATCGGCAGGCGGAAGGTGTTGGTATTGGTAATGCGCAGATAGATACGGGTGGACGTGCCCGGCTCCAGTGACAGCCGGAAGGTCGGGTTGGGCACGGCCAGGTCACGCCCGGACCAGTCGCCCTCATAACCGGCACGGCGCTGATCCACCAGTTCGCCGTCCTGTACCACGTAGAGCACCACTTCATCCACCAGCGGCAGGGCAAGTTCCAGGATCCAGTCGGTGAGCGCCGCGCCGGCACCTACCTGCACATCGAACCGGGTCCAGTAGGCAGACTCGGTGTAGCCAAAATTCAGAACCCCACCCTCGTGGCGGGTAAACGGCGCCGCGTTGCCTTCCAGAATGTCGCTGAAACCGAGCTGGTGCTCCGGATCTTCCAGGTACCAGATACAACTGCCGAGGTCCCGCACACTGGTGGTAGCGTCGCTCAGCCGGATTTCACCATCCTGGCAGCGTTCCTGCGCCATCGCCGAAGCCGGGATGACGATAGCCATTACCGCAAGGATCAGACTCCTGAGCCACCGGATGTGCCATTGCCATTGCTGCAAAATGTGATCTCCGCGAGGGCAGATGCCTTTTATTTGATTTATTGTCAGCTGTCTTGCGAGGAGCCGGGGGTTCAACGGCACCACAGTCCACCACTTTAGCGTTTTACTTGCGATGACGCATCTCGGGGTCACATGAAATGAGACATTCCTGCATTTTCGCCACCGTTTCCCTGCTTGCAATGGCGCTGGCCGGTTGCGGGCCGGAATCCACCTCGTCCGATAGCAATTTCCGGAACCCGGCAGAAAACGTATCGCTGTCGTTCGAAAGCTTCACCCTTCGCAACGAGTCCGGCTTGCCAGAGACATTGCCCCGGACCATTTTCTACGACTTCTACCGTGGAATTGAACCGGCGGAGGGCGAGGACGACGAAGACATCGACGAGGTTGTCGGGAAACTTCGCGAACGCATGAATCTGTTAATGGGGCTGACGCCCAGTGACGACGGTAAACGCTATACCCACGCACGTAACCCGCTGGATTTTCTGCACGAGGTGATAACGTCCAATCAGGTGGACAACTTCAATCAGGGGCGCCAGCTGATGCGGGACAGCATCACCGCAGGGGAGGGTTCACGATACAATACGCCCGACAAGGACGCGCTGATCCGCTTTACCGAAACCGGAGACGTTGAGGAGGGAGCCGAGCCGGGGCCGGACCAGCGCTGGGTCTACACACTGCTGGACTGGACCAGCAACCCCCAGGTGAACAAGGTCTTCCGTGCTGCGCAGTTTGTTGCCAGAGAACCGGAAGATGACGACAGCAATCCGCCGGAAGTCAGCAGCGCCCTGTGGAGTGGCCGTTTTAATGGCCCGGATTTTTCAGTCAGTGGCTACAACCGGCCGGAATTTTCAGCCACCAGCCTCACCGGCCGGGAGCTGGGCGATGCGGAACTGAGACAGGAATTCATCGGCGACCAGAATGACACACTGTCACTGACCGGTACGTCGGGCATTACCATCGACGACGAAGAACCGGATTGTATCCGTATCGTAGTGAACTACAAAAATGCCGAGGTGCGGATTTTTACGTCCAGGGACGAAGAGCCCAACAATGTGGACGAGGAAACGGACGAGTCATCTCCGAATCCGGCGCACTGTGGCAATCAGCAGAATGATGACGAGGCCATTTTTTATCAGGCTGAGGTCATCGAACAGCGTCAGTAACTGGCGCTGTCGTTCATATTCCAGTTCCTGAGAAAGCCTTTCTTGCGGTCGATCATCCGTTCATAGGTGGAAATCATGATGGCTGCATGAGGGGCTTTGGTCAGCCGCAGGGACTCGATGCGACGTTCCAGGCGCTCCACTTCCGTGCTGATCTGCTGGCAGACATGAGAGCGAACGCTATCGTGATGGTCGAGCTTTACCGGGCGTGGCTGCTCCGGTCGGGGCTGTGACTGGGTGCTTTTATCCATGATCGTCCTCTTCCACTGAGCATTAATGATCAATACGCCGAAACCACCCATTCCGCTCTTTATTCTGTAATTCTGGCTCGGGGCCGCGGCAGAATGGTTGTTAATCCTTTTGTTTCGCGGAGCTTTTCCCGGCTCCTGCACATACTCTGGCAGGCTTCACCTACCGTGCATGATCCGGGTCAATACTGCACAACTGTCAGACAAACTTCAATAAAAATGAATAGAGTTTCATATATTGGTCCGTCAAAACGTCGCCGTCTCTGGAACCACACGCAAAAACCCCTGCTATAGTTCCACTCAATGCAAAGAATTATACAAGGGCCGGGAAGATTACTTATGAGCCAGACATCCGTCGCCGATACACTGCGGGAATATCTCTCTCTGCTTGAACTGCTTGACGATGCCTACTGGGAAGCCAGCACCATTCATCACAAGGACATGCTGTATGACATTATCAGCATTTTCAGCCAGGAAGTGGCGGAGATGAACAAGCTCAGCATCATGGACCACCACTACCCTTATGAAGTAATCACCGAGGGCATACGGCGGGTGGTACCAAAGCTGGAGCGGCTGGATGAAAACCGGGAAGACGTGATTCAGAGAACCCAGACCCTGACAGACTTCCGTGACATCCTGTCATCGGTCCTGGGTATCCTCGAAGCACAACTGGCAACCATGTAAGCCGGTTACGCCGCAACCAGCGGCCTCTGGTTTTCAGGGACCAGCGGGAACCGGTCGCACACGGTGTAGATAAACCGCGCCAGCGCAGGAATATGGTGGCCGACAATCGGTATGCCGGTATTGAGCAGGCTGACCGAAATATCCCTGGCCGCATCAGCCCAGCACAACTTGTTGATCAGCCCCACATGGCCAAAGGCATAGCGGCTTCGCTGTCCCCACAACCCCATGGGATTACCGCCGAGCATCATGCCTGCACTGAAACGCATGGGGATCATCATGGTGCGGTCAATCTGCAGGGACCCGAACTGCTGAATGGACCGCCTGACGGTCATCTCACTGCAGATCCGGCGCCCCTTCCAGACGCCGCCGTTGAGCATCATCTGGAAAAACCGGCTCATCTCCTCCGCGGTTCCACACAGATTGCCCGCAGGAATCACGGCTTCCTGGAAGCGTGGATCATTCACCACCCGCTCCACGGTACGGATGTCACCGCCGAGAGCACGGTTGACGATCCACGACACTGGAAAACGCGGTGTCGGGCCGGTGGCATAATTGCTGGCAAGCTGTGAGACATGCTGGGGGTCAATCCCGTAGGTAAACCAGCGCATGCCCATGGGCTTGCGGATGTAACGGTCGATAAAGGCTTCAATGGAATCACCGGTTACCTTTTCCAGTACCCGCTGCAACACAAAGCCCCCGGTGATGGCATGGTAAGCCACCTTGGCGCCATCCACCTCCACCGGTTTCGCCTCACACAATAATCGCCAGATTTCGTCCTTGTCCCAGAGCACATCGATGGGCGTCTCCCGGGGAATCGCGGGAATACCGCCCCGGTGGGACAGAATCTGGTGGACCGTGATGGTGCGTTTGCCGCCGCCGGCAAACTCCGGGCAATAGTAGGACACAGGATCCATCAGGTTCACCAGCCCCTGTTCCGCAAGGATGTGCATCAGCAAAGCTGTTACGGCCTTGGAGGCGGAGAAATAACAGATGGGTGTGTCCGTGGTCATGGGTACCTTTATGGTACCAGGCCCATCACCTGGGCCATTGCCTGTGGCGTGGCCGATGGCGCGATGCAGTATCTGCTCACCCCGGTGCCGGATGGACAACTGCAACCCGGGGTGGACTCCGGTGCGATACAGCTTCTCGACGCTGTGCCAGATATCCTCAACAACCTCCTGGCTTACGCCTGCCCGTTCCGGATTCTCACCCTGCGCATCGCGGCAGGTAACAGACGCCAGATCATCCGGGACAGCACAGGTATGAAGGGCACGGCGGGCAAGTCGGTTCATCGCTTAACCTCTGGTTATGTTATTTGTTTACGGATTATGGGCTTGTTGAGCCAGAGGTGCCAGAACCACCCGGTTGCGACCGCTGGATTTGGCCTGATACATCGCCCTGTCAGCGGCGGCACAAAGAGCCTGGGAGTCGGTGCCATTATCCGGGAACACCGACACCCCGATGCTGATGGTCAACGGCACGGTGCGGCCATTGCCCAGCGGCTGGGGCGTTTCACTGATCAGCCTGCGCAATCGCTCGGCCATTTCGCCTGCCTCGGAGCGGTCCATCTCCGGCAACAGGATAACGAACTCCTCCCCTCCGAAACGGCCGATCAGATCAACACTGCGTACGCTGTCCGCCAGCAGCGCACTGGTGGCTTTCAACACGGAGTCTCCGGCCGCATGACCATGCTCATCGTTGATGGCCTTGAAGTGATCAAAATCGATCCACAGCAGCGACAGCGCTCGCCCGTAGCGTTTGGCCCGGGCAATTTCCTCATCCAGTAACCGCGTCATTTCGCGGCGGTTGAACAGGCCGGTCAGCGGATCCCGGGTAGCCAGTTCAGACAGTTCATCCTCAAGTGTCTTGCGATCGGAAATATCCAGAATGATACCCTCGAGCAGGACATCGCCATTACCCTCGACCGCCCGGCCCCGCTCCCAGACCCAGATACGGCGGCCGTCCTTGCGAACCACGGGGTACTCGAGAGAGAAAGGTTCAGCGTTACCAATGGCAGTTTCAACAGCCCGCAGGATATTTTCATTATTATCAGCAGCAATCAGTTCGGCATAACTGACCCGATGGTTATTCAGCAGTTCTTCAGGCTCATACCCGGTCAGCTCACGGCAACCGCTGGACACGAACAACATGGTCCAGTGCTCGTCATAGCGGCATCGGTAAGCCATGCCGGGCAGGTTGTCCATGAGCGTGGACAGCTGCCGTTCACGTTGTCGAATGGTGATTTCCGCCCTGCGGATATCGGTAATGTCATGACCAATGGCGATCGAGCCGACTATCTCATCCTCTTCGCTCCTCAGGCTGCGGGAGTTCCAGGATATCAGTCGTTCTTCACCCTCTCTGGTGGTAATGCGGGTCTCGTAACCAACCACTTCGCCTTCATCCCGCAGAATTTCCTCAGCCCGGCTCCGGATCCGTGCCCGTTCGTCTTCGTCCGGATAGAGCCACTGCCAGATCTGATCGGAGCCCAGAACCTCATCACGGCGGTATCCGCTGATTTCCTCCGCAGCCCTGTTCCAGAGCAAAACCCTGCCCATGGGATCGAGCACATTAATCCACACATTTGCCCGCTCGATAACGCTTTCACGGAACTGGTTCAGTTCCCGGATTTCTTCCCGCTGGTGGTGGTGCAGGGACAACATGCTCCGGTCTCTGGTGAACTGGCGCATCAGTGCCAGAAACAGCGCCAGGGCCGTCACCAGAACAAACAGGGCGCCCTTGTAGGTCTGCACACGGCTCAGCGCCTCCGGATCAGGGAACCATTGCCCCGCCAGATAATCCGAAAATGTTATCCACAGCCAGCCGGCCAGCAGATACACACCAACAACCCACAGCGAGCGTCGCAGTGGTGTGTGGCGCCCTTTAAGCTTGTCCATTCAAACCATATCCCCGGGTTCCTGCTGTATCCCTGATGGCTCGCACCCCAAGGAACCGAATAACATCTGTCATCTGAACTGAAGTTAGATCACTGAGTGCCGGTGCGTCGAGAGTTTGTTGCAAATGATTACGCGCAGGCAACAGACAATGACTGTCCCGGGATGCTATCCAATGTGAACTGGCCTACTGTATGGTTAACAGAATGTTTTGTCAGTTTTCGTTGCCAGCGGCCCACGAGGTAAAGGTTGTCACGCTCCCATTCTCACGAATACAACGAACAACACTACCGTTCGCTGTTTACCTATAACCCCGATGCGGTTTTCTCACTGAATCCCGCAGGGGAATTCGTGCAGATCAACCAGGCGGGTTGTGATCTTGTTTGCGCGGTGGAAGAGGATATTGTCGGCCAGCATTATGAATTGCTGGTAGTGAAGGACGACCTGGAACGCACCCGTCGGCATTTTGAGGCAACCCTGGCGGGACAGCATCAGCGCTACGAAATCCGCATCCGGAATATGCATGGTGAGATCCTGCAACTGGATATTCTCAATATTCCCATCATCGTGAATGGCCGTATAACCGGCGTGCACGGGCAGGCCAGGGACCGGACCCGCGAACGCCAGACAGAAGCCCGCCTGCGGGTACTGGAGCGCAGTGTGGAAGCCTCCTCAAGCGGGGTCACTATTGCCGATGCGGGGCTGCCCGGGCACCCGCTGGTATACGTGAATCCGGCGTTCGAACGGATGACCGGCTACCGTTCGGACGAAATGGTGGGTCGCAGTTGCAATATGCTGCAGGGACCGGACACCAGCCCCACGGCTGTCGCCAGCATCCGCGCCGGCCTGGCCGACCTGCGTGAAGTTCATACCTCTTTGCTCAACTATCGCAAGGACGGCAGCTGCTTCTGGAATGACCTTTACATTGCCCCGGTGCGGAACATCCATAATGAGGTCACTCATTTTATCGGTATCCAGACCGATATCAGCGACCGTATCCAGCAGGAAGAGGTCCTCACCTTTCAGGCCAGCCATGATTCCCTGACCGGACTCCCCAACCGCACCTATCTGGAATCTCACCTGCTGGGCATCTGTCGCCAGGCTTTCGACCGGCAGCTTGCCATACATGCCCTGTTCATCGACCTGGATGGTTTCAAACCCATTAATGACAGTCTTGGCCACGCCTTTGGTGATGAAATACTGGCCCAGACCGCCCGGCGACTGCAGCTTGCCCTTCCGGATGATGCCACCCTGATCAGGTTCGGGGGCGACGAATTCGTAGCCCTTGTGCCCGGCGCGCCGGAACGTCAGGCCGTCAATCCTATTGCTGACCAGGTGCTAGCCCAGTTCTCACAGCCTTTTCTGAACGAGGATGTGGAGATTACCCTGTCAGCCGCCATCGGTATCAGTACCGTCGACACTTCAACTGACAATTCGATGCGGCTGATCCAGCAGGCCGACATGGCAATGTATGAAGCCAAGAAACTGGGGGGTAACAACTGGCAATGGTTCAACCAGACCCTCGACCGTCGCGTCCAGCATGAGGTGGCATTACGCCAGCAACTCCAGCAGGCACTGGCCAGGGAACAGTTCGAACTCTTTTACCAGCCCATGTTCAACAATGAGCTTGCCATCGTCGGGGTTGAAGCGCTGATCCGCTGGCAACATCCTGATCGCGGCTACATTTCACCGGCAGAGTATGTTCCTCTGGCTGAACGCACCGGCCAGATTCTGCAGGTCAGCGAGTGGGTAATGCGGGAAGCCTGTGCCCGGGCAGCACAGCTGGCTGACATCGGCGTGGACAGTATCTCCATCAACCTTTCACCGCTTCAGTTCCATCGCCACAACCTGGTGGAACTGCTGGCTCGCCTTAACGATCAGTACCAACTCAGGCCCGGGCAGCTCTGTGTTGAAATTACCGAGAACGTGTTCCTCAATGATCCGAAAGACGTGATCAGGCAATTGCGGGAAATCCGGAACATGGGTATGGAAGTGGCCATTGACGACTTCGGCACCGGATTTTCGAGCCTCAGTTACATGCGCGACATGCCCGTGGACAAGATCAAGATTGACCGCACCTTCGTCAACGGCATTGTCTCCAACGAACGGGATGCTGCCATCACCCGTGGAACCCTGTCCATGGCCCGGGAGCTGGGCATGAGTGTGGTGGCCGAAGGTGTGGAAACCGAGGAACAGTTCAGACTGCTGAAGCAGTTCGGGTGTACCGCCTACCAGGGCTTCTGGTACGCCCGGGCATTGCCTCTGGAAGACCTTCAGACCTTCACCCGGGCCCTGAATAACCGATCGAAGGTGTAGCGAGTAAAACGGGCACAAAAAAACCGGAGAGCCCTTTCGGACTGTCCGGTTTTTCTCGGGTCAGACAACCGGGAGAATCACCCGGCTGATCTGGCTCCGGATCACTTCACGGATGCACGGGCGTCCGCCAGGATCCTGTTGAAGGTCTCGCTGGGCTGCATGATTTTGCAGACCTTCTCCGCGGGCGGATGATAGTAACCACCAATGTCCGCCGGATGGCCCTGGATCACACTCATTTCTTCCAGGATCTTGTCCTTGTTCTCTTCCAGCTGTCTGGACAGCTTCTCGAAGAAGGCCTTCAGATCCTTGTCGTCGTCCTGCTTCGCCAGTTCCTCCGCCCAGTAACGGGCGAGGTGGAAGTGGCTGCCACGGTTGTCCAGCTCGCCGGTGTTGCGTGACGGTGACTGGTTGTTCTCCAGCAGGCGCTCGGTGGCCTTGTCCAGGGTCAGACCCAGCAGGCGCGCACGCTCGTTGTTCTGCTTCTCACCCAGTTCTTCCAGGGAGACCGCCGTTGCCAGGAACTCACCGAGGGAATCCCAGCGCAAGTGGTTTTCCTGCAGCAGCTGCTGAACATGCTTGGGCGCGGAACCGCCAGCACCGGTCTCGTAAAGGCCGCCGCCATTGAGCAGGGGCACAATGGAAAGCATCTTGGCGCTGGTACCCAGCTCCAGGATCGGGAACAGGTCGGTGAGATAGTCACGCAATACGTTGCCGGTCACGGAAATGGTGTCCAGGCCGCGGATCAGGCGCTCCATGGTCCAGCGGATGGCACGGACCGGCGACTTGATATGGATTTCCAGGCCTTCGGTGTCGTGATCCTTGAGGTAGGTCTCCACCTTCTTGATCAACTGGGCGTCGTGGGGCCGCTCGTCGTCCAGCCAGAACACGGCGGGCATGCCAGTGGCGCGGGCGCGGTTGACCGCCAGCTTGACCCAGTCGCGGATCGGCAGGTCCTTGGTCTGGCAGGCGCGCCAGATGTCGCCCTTCTCGACCTTGTGCTCGGTCAGCACGGTGCCGTCCTCGGCAACAACACGGACAATGCCGTCTTCCTTGATTTCGAAGGTCTTGTCGTGGGAGCCGTATTCCTCGGCCTTCTGGGCCATCAGGCCCACGTTGGGCACCGTGCCCATGGTGGTGGGGTCAAAGGCGCCGTGGGTCTTGCAGAAGTTGATCACTTCCTGGTAAATGGTGGCGTAGGTGCTCTCCGGCATCACCGCCTTGGTGTCCTTGAGCTTGTTGTCACGGGCCCACATTTTGCCGGAGTTACGGATCATCGCCGGCATGGAGGCGTCGACGATCACGTCACTGGGTACGTGCAGGTTGGTGATGCCCTTGACCGAGTCCACCATGGCAATTTCCGGGCGGTGCTCGTAGCAGGCGTGCAGGTCTTCGAGGATCTGTTCCTGCTTGGACTCCGGCAGCTGCTTGATCTTCTCGGTAACACTGGACAGACCGTTGTTGGGGTTCACACCCAGCTCGTCGAACAGCTCGCCGTACTTGTCGAACAGCTCCTTGTAGAAGATCTTCACCGCGTGACCGAACACGATCGGGTGGGAGATCTTCATCATGGTGGCCTTGACGTGCAGGGAGAACATCACGCCGGTCTTCTCGCAGTCTTCGATGCAGTCCTCGAAGAACTTGCGCAGGGCCTTGCAGCTCATGAACATGCCATCCAGCACTTCGCCTTCCTGCAGTGGCAGCTCGGGTTTCAGTACGGTCTGCTCACCCCTGGTGTTCTCGAACACGATGCGGGCATTGGTGGCCTTGTCCAGGGTCAGGGACTGCTCGTTGGAGTAGAAGTCACCACCACGCATGTGGGCCACGTGGGTGCGGGATGCCGGGCTCCATTCACCCATGGTGTGGGGGTGCTTGCGGGCAAAGGCTTTTACTGCGGTCGGGGCGCGGCGGTCCGAGTTGCCCTCACGCAGGACCGGGTTGACAGCGCTGCCCAGTACCTTGGAGTAGCGGGCATGGATTTCTTTTTCTTCGTCGGTCTCGGGATGTTCCTTGTACTCGGGAACCTTGTAGCCCTGTTCGTTAAGCTCCTTGATGGCGGCCCGTAACTGGGGGATGGAGGCACTGATATTGGGAAGCTTGATGATGTTGGCTTCCGGGTCCTTGGTGTACTCACCCAGGGCCTGCAGGTCGTCGGGTACCCGCTGGTCTTCTTCCAGGTAGTCGGGAAACAGCGCCAGGATTCGGGCTGCCAGGGAAATATCGCTGGTCTCGAATTCGATACCCGCGGGCTTGGCGTAGGTTTCAAGGATGGGGAGCAATGACCGGGTGGCGAGTGCGGGGGCCTCGTCGGTCAGTGTGTAGATGATCTTGGCTTTGGATGATGTCATTTTCGTCCTCAGGCTAATGGGTGAGTTCAGGACGGTCATGGCAGGGTCAGGTGTCTTGTGAACGCCCGACCTGAGCAATGACTGATTGGGAACTTTTGATAGACCTACTAAGATAGCATTTTTTTGATAATTCTGGTTACGATCTTAGTATAAGAACCGTCTAAAAATGCGCTAAAACCCGTTACAGGACGATGAAAAGGCAGGAATTTACGAAACTTTCGGACATTTTGGCTGTGGAGTGTTCGTGGTGGAGAGGCTGTCTCCCGAAACACGCCTCAAGACATCCCTGTGCGGCTTGAGCTCCGCCATCCCTGGCTCCGCACAGTTTCGGGAGACAGCCTCTCCACCACTCAACGTACCCCCTTGCGCGCCTACCCTGACCGTAGGTCGGATTAGGCGTAGCCGTAATCCGACAACAGGTCTACACGGCACCTCCGTCGCATTTCGCTCCGCTCTATACGACCTACAAATAAACGTAGGTCGGATTAGCGAAGCGTAATCCGACACCCAGCCCAACGGCGAACTCACCCTTCAGGCAACAACCCCGCCGCATCAAGGCATTCCCGAATCCGGTCCAGCGCCTCCGGATTACCCAGGGCATCGCGGTTGTCCGCTTTCTTCGAACCGTTGATCAGGCGGGCCACCGCCAGTTCCACTTTCTTGCCACTGCGGGTGTAGGGAATGTCCGGCACTTCGATGATGTGCCTGGGCACGTGGCGGGGGCTGGCGCCCTGGCGGATGCGGGTTTTGAGGGTTTTCTGGAGGTCGTCGGTCAGGGTTTCGCCGTCGGCCGGTACCACCAGCAGAACCACTTCCACGTCGCCGTCGATCTGGCGGCCGACCACGAGGCTGTCTTTCACTTCCGCCACGGTTTCCACCTGGCGGTAGATTTCGGCGGTGCCGATTCTGACGCCACCGGGGTTAAGGGTCGCGTCGGAGCGGCCGTAGATAATGGCGCCGCCGTGTTCGGTGAATTCGATGAAGTCGCCGTGGGCCCAGACGCCCGGGAAGGTGTTGAAGTAGGCGTCCTTATAGCGCTCGTTGTCGGGGTCGTCCCAGAAGCACACCGGCATGGAGGGCAGCGGCTGGCGGCAGACCAGCTCGCCCCGGCCGGAGCTGACAGGTTTGCCATCGTCACCGTAGGCTACGGCGTCCACGCCCAGGAAGCGGCACTGGATTTCGCCGCGGCGCACGGGCAGCAAGGGGGTGGAGCCCACGAAGCAGCCGCAGATGTCGGTGCCGCCGGCAATGGAGCCCAGCAGCACGTCCGGGGCGCCGTCGCTGTAGACCCAGTCGTAGTCTTCCGGCAGCAGCGGTGAGCCGGTGGAGAAGACAACCCGCAGGGCACTCAGGTCCAGGGTTTTTGCCGGTGCCAGTTCCGCCTTGCGGCAGCCGGCGATAAAGCGTGCGCTGGTGCCGTAGTGGGTGACTTTCTCGTCGGCCACCACCTGCCACAGGAAGTTCAGGTCCGGGTAACCGGGGGAGCCGTCCACGGTGATCACGGCGGCACCGGTCAGCAGGGCGGAGGCCTGCCAGTTCCACATCATCCAGCCGCAGGTGGTGAAGTAGAGGAAGCGGTCCTCCGGGCCCACGTCGCCGTGAAGCATGAGTTCCTTGGCGTGGTTAACCAGCAGGCCGGCATTACCGTGGACGATACACTTGGGCTTGCCGGTGGTACCGGAGGAATAGAGTATATACACCGGGTGGTCCGGCGGCAGCGGGGTGAAGGAGGGCGCCTGGCCCCGGCCTTGAGCCAGGGCGTCGTCCCAGTGGGTCACCTTGCCACCGGCAATGGCGGGCTCGCCCGGCAGTTGTTCGATGCTGACCACGCAGCGCAGGGTTGGCAGACCGTCGATCAGGCCGGCAAAATCGTCCTGGCGCTTGAACACCTTGCCACCGTAGCCATAGCCGTTGACCACAATCAGGGCCGCCGGCTCGATCTGGCCGAAGCGGTCGAGAATGGCACCCACACCGAAATCCGGTGACGCGGAGCTCCAGATGGCACCCAGGCTGGTAGCCGCCAGCATGCCAACCAGGGCTTCGTAGCCGTTGGTGACCACGCCCGCCACCCGGTCGCCTTTCTGAATGCCCTGGCTGCGCAGAAAAGCTTCCAAGGCGCCGGTATCCGCTTTCAGTTCGGCATAGGTCCTACGTAGGACCGGCCGGGTTTCACAATAGGCCACCACGGCTTCGCGGCCGGCATGCTCTCCTTCCGCCAGCCGCAACAGGTTGGCGGCAAAGTTCAGTTTCATACCCGGGAACCACTGCGCTCCCGGCATATCACGATTGCCCAGCACCCGGTCAGCAGGCGTGTCACACACCAGGCCGCAATAGTCCCAGACGTGCTGCCAGAAGGTCTCCAGATTATCGATCGACCACTGGTGCAGGGCATGGTAATTGGCAAACGGGCCAAAGCCCTGTTGCTCGAGCCAGCCCTGGAACCGGCCCATGCGGCAGTTCTTCAATGTGTCCTGCGAGGGAGACCAGACCACCGGTGATTGTTCTGTGTTGCTCATCCGTCTCTCCTGTTGCTTACTGCATATGCCAGCCGTGGCTGACCACAATGGACTGGCCGGTCATGGCGGCCGAAGGGAAGGCGGCCAGATGCACTGCCAGCTCCGATACATCTTCCAGAGTGGTGAACTTTCCGTCCACGGTATTTTTCAACATGACCTTGCTGATGACTTCCTCTTCTGAAATACCCAGTTCCTTCGCCTGCTCGGGAATCTGCTTGTCCACCAATGGTGTCCGCACGAAGCCGGGGCAGATGATGTTACTGCGCACGCCATGTTCCGCCCCCTCTTTAGCGACCGCACGGCAGAGGCCGAGCATGCCGTGCTTGGCCGCCACGTAGGGTGCTTTCAGTGGCGATGCCTCAAGGGAGTGTACCGAGCCCATGTAAAGCATGGTACCACCGTTGCCGGCATACATCTGATTGAGGGCAGCCCGGGTGACCAGAAAAGCACCGTCCAGGTGCACACTCATCACCTTGCTCCAGTTACTGAATGACAGCTTGTGGACTGGATCTATATGCTGAATACCCGCGTTGGCCAGGGCAATATCCAGCCTGCCCCAGCGCTCGACAATGGCAGCTACCCCGTCATCAACGGCCTTTTCATCGGTCACATCCATGGCCAGGGCCATGGCAGAACCGCCGCTGGCTTCGATGGCGTCCACAACCTGTTGGGCGCCGGCCAGGTCCAGGTCGGCAACAGCCACTTTGGCACCCTCACGGGCATAATGCTCTGCAACTGCACGGCCGATACCGCGGCCAGCGCCGGTTATAAGCGCAACTTGGTCTTTGAGACGCATGGCGTCATCTCCTTGTTGTTGTATCAATTCAGTCTCGAAATGGCAGGCCGGGCGAAGATCACGAACCCGGCCTGCAAGGCTGGCTACTTTATTGGCAGGCTGTCAGGGCCCCCCGTAAACCTCATTGGGCAACCAGGTGGCCAGGGGTTCAAACCAGAAAACGAGTGCCAGACCCAGTAATTGCAGTGCAATAAACGGCATTACGCCCAGGTAGATATGGCGGGTGGTAATTCCCGGTGGACACACGCCCTTGATATAGAACAGCGAGAATCCCACCGGCGGTGTCAGGAAGGATGTCTGCAGACACATGGCAAACATGATGGCGAACCAAACCGGCTCCACACCCAGCGAGAAGACAACCGGCGCAACCAGAGGCAGGATGATCAGAGTGATCTCCACCCAGTCCAGGAAGAAGCCCAGCAGGAAGGTAATGAAGAGTATGGTCAGCAATACACCGGTTGTACCGAATGGCAGGCCGTTGATGGCCGCCCGGATAACATCGTCACCTCCAAGCCCCCTCAGTACCGCAGCGAACACCGTCGCCCCAATGAAAATCCCGAAGATAAAGGCCGTGGTACGGCTGGTCTGGTAGAGCGAGTCTTTCAGTACTTCCAGATCAAGCCGACGACTGGTAAAGGCCATCAGCATTGCGCCCGCAGCACCTACGGCTGATGCTTCGGTGGTGGTGGCTATGCCGAAGAAAATGGAGCCGAGCACCGCCATGATAAGCACCAGCGGAGGCACTACAGCAATAAAAACATCCAGAAGCGCCCTGGCCGTCAGCGGTTCGCGATTTCTGGGCGCCGGCGCCAGGTCTTTTTTGATATAAGACGCAATCAGGATGTAGAGGATGTACATAACCCCCAGCATGACGCCCGGAATCAGGGCACCCATGAACAACTTGCCCACAGACGCATCGGAGGTGCCAAGCCTGTCTGCCATCAGCACCAGCATGATGCTCGGCGGCACCAGGATGCCCAGCGTACCGACCGAGCATGCCGTACCCACAGCCAACGGCTTGTTGTAGTTGGCCTGCATCATCGGCCCCAGTGACAACATACCCAGCAACACCACAGAGGCACCGACAATTCCCGTGGACGCTGCCAGCAACACGCCGACAATGACCACCGTAACGGCGTAACCACCCCGCAGCGGGCCCAACACCCGGACCAGGCTGTGCATCAGTTTTTCAGCAATGCCGGAGCGGTCCAGCATGATACCCATGAATATGAACAGCGGCAGCGCCACCATCAACTCATTGGCGACTATCCCGTAGATACGGGAGTCCAGGGCACCAATGGTGCCGTTCCAGGTAAACCAGGTATCCGCGTCGAAATATTCAACCAGAATAAAACCCGTTACCCCGAAAACAAGGCCAATACCGGCCAGCGACCATGCCACCGGAAAACCCAGCATCAACAGCAGCATAAAGCTGGCAAACATGGCGATTACAAGAATTTCTTCCAGACCCATGACGTCTTTGCCTCTTGATCAGGGATGCGGATGGCCGCCATTGCGGTCATCACGAGGAATTTGGATTTCCCGCGGGAAGCGGAACAACAGCGTGGAACAGCGCAGGGCCCGGGAGAACAATGCAATCCAGACCAGTATCAGCGACAGTGGCAACACGCTTTTGAAGATAAACCGATAAGGCAACCCACTCGGCGCCTGGGAGCGCTCATTAAGCTCAAAGGCTTTGTAGGCATAGGGAATCAGTACATCAATCATCAGATAGATGATCGGCAGCGCCAGAACCAGAATCCCTGCAAGCTCGATAACAGCCTGTGTTTTCAGGGAGAATTTTTCATGCAGCACATCGACCCGGACATGGTCATCCCTCACCACGGCAAAGCTGAGTGTCAGCATCATGGCAGCACCAAACAGATGCCACGACATTTCTTCCAGGGCCACGGAGCCGGCATTGAGGATGAAACGGGCGAACACATTCGCCAGTACGACCAGCAAAACGCCAATCCAGAGCCAGGAGCTGGCCTTGCCAATGGTGACAATGAACCTGTCCAGCTTCCAGGACAGCCGGTTGTACGGCAGCGGTTCAGCCTCGGTATGTGGCACGGCGGCTTCAGGGGAATCGTGCTTTTCAGTCACGGGAACCTCGGATACAGAACGGGATGGGACAACAGGCACCGCCGCAGCGGTGCCTGCCTTACACTAGCGGGCTCCGATCAGTCGTACTGATAGAAATCCCGTGGCAGGTAGCCCTTGTTGTGCCAGATGGAGTGATGCTCCATGAACTCACGCTGACTCTCGAGCACACGTCCGAACATTTCATCCTCTTCGGCAATGTCATCAAGCACCTTGTTAGTGGCTTTTTCGAGTTCACGAAGTACCGGCTCTGGCAGGGTCTGGGCATTCACGCCTTCGCTCTCGTAATCACGCAGGGCGGTCGGCTGGGCAAACTCGCTCTCAGCAAGGCCCTTCAGGGTGGCCGATTCACAACCCATCTCGATCAGGGCACGGCTCTGCGGCTCAAGATCGTTCCAGACGTCCTTGTTTACCAGCAGGTGTGAGGTGGTCAGGGTCTGGTGCCAGCCCGGCATGATGTAATTCTTGATGATCTGGTCCAGGCCCAGCATCTTGTCGATGGCCGGCTGCGAGAACTCGGTCGCATCAATAGTGCCGCGCTCCAGGGCTTGGTAGATCTCGCCACCCGGAATCATGGTAACCGAGGCACCCAGTTCCTCAAGCACCTTGCCGCCAATACCGGCGAAGCGGATCTTCAGCCCGTCAAAGTCATCCAGGCTCTCGATGGGGTCCGCAAACCAGCCGGCACCTTCGGGACCGATGATGCTGCACAGCATCGGGTGAATATTGCGCTCATCGTAGATTTCCTCGAGCAGCTCCTTGCCTTCACCCTCGTAGTACCACGCCAGGTAAGCCGGAGGTTCCATATTGAATGGGGCACCCGAATACAGCGGCAGCGCGGCAATAGTGCCCTGATCATAGCCAACCCAGGTGTAGCCGGCCGGATACTTGCCGTCGCTCACGGAATCCATGATTTCAAACGGGGGAACCAGTTCACCCGGCTCGTAATAGCGAAACTCGATATCACCACCGGAGATGGCCTTGAGGTTTTCAGAAAGGTGCTTCACCGGTGTGGACAGACCAACCAGATGAGAGGGAAATGCCAGTGGCAACTGCCAGCGAATTTTTTCAGCAGCCACGTTACTGCTGAACATAGTGCCAGAGATGACTGCTGCGGCTGCAACGCCATAGCTCAGGCGTGAAATCTTGTGTTTGATTGACATGAAGATGATCCTTCTTGTTGTTGTGTTCGGCCCGCCAGGGGTCAGCCTCAGCAGACCGGGTCTGAAATTCAGTCAGATCCCGCAGGTAACAAAACGGACTTATCGGTGGGTCCAACGTGAGTGTCAGTCTTGTTATCCCGGTTATTCTGACATCCTGCACTGATTGTTATAGCAGACACCGTGCCAGCGCCTGAAAAGTGCCTTGAATCAGTCTTCTATGAGTTTAGACCAATAATGACAAACAGGTGGGTGTCCGGAAAAAAAGACAGTTATAGACAAAGGTGGTAGGGGTTTGTACGGATATTAAGACAGGTGTCCTGAAATCAGGACATTTTCGCAAGCTTCTCATAGAGCACGGATCGGGATATCCCCAGTATTCTGGCTGCACGGGTCCGGTTTCCCCTGCTTGCCACCAGTGCCGCTTCGATGGCGTGGGACTCAGCTTCCGCCAGCACCTGGGCAAGGGGACGGACGGGCTGGGCAATGGACGAAGCCTGAACACGGTTGCCACTTCGGGGAAGCACTTTGAAAATGGCATCGGAGTCCAGAATGCCTGAATCCTCACCCATGGTCAGCGCCCGTTCAAGCACATTGCGCAGCTCGCGAATGTTACCTGGCCAGTCATAGCTGGAAAGGGCGGCGATGGCTGTATCCGTGATCTCGCCGCGCATTTCGAGACCTTCACAGATATCCTCCAGAATGGCCTCACACAATACACCCAGGTCCGGCATGCGATCCCGCAGTGGCGGAATGGGTATTTCCAGTACATTCAGCCGGTAATAGAGATCCGAACGGAAGCTTCCCTCCGCCATCATGGCCTCGAGATTTCGGCTGGTGGCTGCAATAACCCGCACGTCCACTGACACCACCTTGTTGGAGCCCAGAGGTTCAATTTCACCCTCCTGCAGGGCCCGCAACAGCTTGGCCTGAAGGGCCAGCGGCATGTCGCCGACCTCGTCCAGGAACAGCGTGCCGGTATTGGCCAACTGGAATTTTCCCTCCCGTGTGCGACGGTCGGCACCGGTATAGGCTCCCGGAGCCACTCCGAAGAATTCGGCCTCCAGCAGATTCTCCGGTATGGCGGCCACATTCACACCTACGAAAGGCCGCTCCGCCCGGCCGGATACCGAATGGATCGCCTGGGCAAGCACCTCCTTGCCGGTACCGGTTTCACCCAGAATCAGCACGGGCATGTCACGCCCCGCAGCCAGACGGGCCCTGCGCTTGACCTCCAGGGCTGCCGGACTGGCTCCGACAAAGTCACCGAGGCTGTAGCGTGTGCCCCGGGATTTTTTGGCCAATGCCTTGCGGGCCGCAACCAGATCCTGATGCAGGCGCCGGTATTTGCTGACCAATGGCGTCAGTGGCTGAAGGTCGTCATAGAGAACAAAGGCAACCGCCCCGACAACGGCACCGGCATCGTCAAAAAAAGGCAGCCGGGTAACCACCAGCTGTTGCTTCTGGTGTTCCATGATATCCAGCAACAGCGGGCGTCCGGTCTCCACCACCTCCGGCATACGGGTGTGGGGAATCACCTGGCGGATGGGTTTGCCGATAACCGCTGCCGGGTCAGACACCCCGAGCAAGGTGGCATAGCTGGCATTGATCCAGGTAATCCTGCTGTCGAGATCCACAACAATGGCCCCGGCGCTGGCCTGTTCGAACATGGGGAACAGGGCTTCGATCAGGTCCCGCGTCAGCCCGCTTTTATTGTTCTTGGTAAAAAGCTGTGTCATGAACTGCTTACCGCCGGGAAGAGTGTCTTGCATGGTTATACCCTGTCGCTACCCGGCCTGTGCCGGATAGCGATCGTCAAAGTATATGGGTGCCCCGCGAACGGGGCAAACGGGATTCAGTCCGGAATCCGCACCTGGTCTTCCACAAACACAATCCGGTCTTCCTCGGCGGGAGTATTTGCGATGGCAGGGAGATTGGCCTCTGTCAGCGCCGGTGCGCCTTCGCCCCTGGGCACCGTTCTGACCACCTGACTCGGTGGCAGGGGTTCGCCGTCGTCAAGGGCATTCCAGACCAGATCCAGCGCCTGGAAGTAGTAGTGATGCAACGGTATGTAGCGTTCCTTTACCCCGTTGAAACCGTTGAGCACATCCAGATGGTGGGCATTGAGAATTTCGTAGTACTGAAGGTTACTGGCGTCACCCTCGACTCTCCGGTTCAGCCCGAAATAAGGGCGCGAGGTGTGGTTGATGGGCAGTATGGCGTCAGCGCGACCGGTTACGAACACCGCGGGTTTGCCCTGCAGGTTGCCTGAAGCGCGAATCTGCTCGATGCTGCCTGCGATCCGGTCCGCTACTTCAGCCGCATCCTCCGGAAGTGGCGCACCGGTCACCGCATCGGCGCCGCTGGCAAGACTTCTCAGGCACAGGAGTGCATCCAGGCCATAATCCTGTTGGCTGGTACTGGGCGATGCACTCACGGCCAGGTTGACGGGCTGCCCCTCGGCCCCGTCATAAACCAGGTTCACACCGGCGCTGGGGGGAATACCGTTACTGAACGAGAACAGGGCGGCTTCCTGGGCAGCCGACAGCGGCATGACCGCACCCGCGTCGTCGGTCGCAGCCAGGCTGATACCACACAGCCGGTCTTCGACGCCCGCCCTGCCATAAGCATTGGAATAGGTCATGGAAATGCTCTGGGCAACGGCCAGGCCAAAGTGCACCGGGGCCAGCAGATTCTGCTCCGGCTGGATGCCAAAGTCCTCTTCCAGTATGCGCAGGGCATCGGACGCCTGGTCGTCAACCGTGGCGCCGGAAATCAGGCCCTTGTTGGCCAGGGAGTGACAGATATTCCCGGCAACCGTGGCATCATTGAAAGCCGCGTTCAACGGCGCCTCATCCCGAACCTCGGGGGCAATATTGGCACACCCCTGGTACACCGCCAGAGCGGTCGTATAATCCAGCAGGCTGCGACTGTGCTCAACAATCTCCGGGCCATCGCCCTGGCGGATCGTGAAGCTGGTATCCACCTGCGGGTTAACGTTGGGTTCCGACACCGCAACACCGTCGATCAGGCCACTGTCATCCAGCTCCGCGGCACGGACAGAAGCCCCGCCGCCGTTGGAAACGCTGGAAGCAATCACCAGGGTATTCTTTGGCTTCACCTTGACCACCTTGCGGCCGTTACCGGTTTCCTGACCGAACTTCTCGTTCAGTATGTAGAAACCAAATTCAATGGACTGAAGCACATGGCGGCCCCAGTCGGCCTCAGGGTTGGCTTTCGAGTGGGCATGCTTGTAGGCAAAACGGTCCGGCCAGTCGGCGTTGAAATCTGCCCTTGTCTGGTCGTCCAGATCGGCCCGGAACTGTACCGGCTCGTCACCCCGGGTCAGGGTACCGTCGATGCGCTGGGCGGCATTGGTGGCCAGGTTGTGTGAACCGGTACCGGTGCCTTTGTCGGTGTAGACTACCGCACAGCCTTTCTTCAGGCCCCACTCACCGGCAGTGCCAATGGCGCCATAGATTCCCCGGGAGCCCGACGAGGGTGCGGTTATCATGCAAGCCTCGGCAGGGTCGAAACTGTCCGGTACCTGTACCATCACGGTAACCGGCACATCACTGCCTTCAACAGACATGTAGGCCAGATGCTCCTCCCCGGGGATCAGGCCTTCACCTCCGCTTCCCACCTGGGGCCCGAAGAACTCGCCATAGCCACCGCCGGCAGCGGTATCCACAAGGGCCCGGTAATTATTGTAGATAGCCAGGGTTCGCAGCTCTTCGGGTGTCGGGTTGAGGGGGTCATCAAAGGCCGGCGCGCCGCCGGCCAGGCCGCTCGCTCCGAGACCACCGGTAAGGAGGTCATTGGTTGTGCCATCGTACTGGGCGGAGTGGATGTCGCCCTGAACGAAGTCCGGGAGCTGATTGAAAGGCAGGTCGGAATCTTTGCAGGCAGAAACGGTTAACGTTACTGCCCCGATCAATGTGCATTGCAGTAGTGTTTTCATGATCTTTCCCTGTTGTTTTTGTTAGACAAGGGAACCCGGCGCACATAGAGAAACACCAGGCACCACAGGTGCGTCCATGCGCATCCTGTGCCAATAAGGCAACCCATTGAAAACAAAAATATTTTAAAACCAGTATGGTTAACTGGAATAACCATTTCCGGATTACCGGACAATCAGGTCAAGAAAAAGGATAAAAAAAGCAGGTTTCACTTCGCTTGGGAGCCCTATGGAACAGATGTCCCGATGCCCGGACACTGTCCTGGCTTCCGGACACTCATGGCCCGGTATTGTGCAGAACAGCAATATCACGACACGGGTCTCTGCAGGCTGCTGCAGGGCATCCACGGATGTGTTCCCGGCGTATCAGTATCTGTAACCGATTCGACCGACGGAGAACTGATGTACCCCTCACGTCTGCTGGCCATCGTTGCCAGCGTCCTGCTGACTGCCTGCGCGTCTCACCAGAACGCACCGGTACAGACCGCCCCGGAGCCGGAAACCGGCTTCAGCACCCGCATGGGTATTACCTTCTCACCGGACAACTGGCCGCAGGAATTGCAGGCGGACATTTACCTGCCCGACAGCAGGCATTCCGTACCCGCCGTGCTCCTGGTCCACGGGGGTGGCTGGGAACGACGCTCTCGGGAAGATATGGCCTGGATCGCGGAACATCTTGCCAGCCGGGGCTTTGCGGTAATGAACATCGACTACCGGTTTGCACCGGAACATACCTTCCCGGCCCAGTTATACGATCTTCAGGTAGCGATGAACTGGCTTCATGAAAACGCTGACAGCTACAATCTGAACCGGAGTGCCATCAGTGCGTTCGGATTTTCCTCCGGGGCCCATCTGGTCAGCCTGATGGCCCTGGTTGCTGATTCCAGGCACCCCCTGAACCAACCCCATGGCGGCGATCATGCCAGACCCGTGGCGGTGGTTGCCGGCGGACTGCCGGGGGACCTCCGTACCTTCGGTTCCGGCAAATTGATCCGCCAGTTCCTCGGTGGCGAACAAAAGGACATTCCCGGTGTCTATGAGGCCGCTTCACCAATCACCCACATCACTGCCGGTGCGCCGCCGTTTTTCCTGTTTCATGGTGCCCAGGACATGCTCGTCCCCGCCAGCCAGGCGAAGGATTTCCAGGCACGACTGGCGGAGCACGGGGTCGAGCACGAGCTGTACCTGATGTACCTGCGGGGCCATGTCACCAGCTTCCTCACCGCCGGAAATGCCGTGGAAAAGGCCACGGACTTTCTGGTAAGGCACACCCTCACCGCCAGCCAGTTACCCTAGAGCGTGACAAAAGGAGCCACGGTCAGCACCAGAATCACCACAATGGCAAGGCACGCTGCAAACGTAGTGACCGGTTTGTGTCTTAACCGGTGCCAGAATCCCCCTGTCCGCCCTTCGGCCAGATCCTTCTCATAGGCTTGGCGTTGACGTTGCAGGCGCTCCCGCTGGTAATCCTCCAGCAGCTCCCTGGCCCGCCGGGCCTCATCGTCATCGTGAACCCAGAAGCCGCCCATGCTGATACCCCAACGGCTGGGAGGGGTTTCGTAATAGGGCACGTCATGGGCCTCGAACAACTCTCGGATTTCATCCGCTTCGTCATCGGGAACGTGACGCAGGTTCATGAGGTGGTTGGTCATGGTATGTCTGGCACCGGGTTATGGGATACCCTTATCCTAGCATTCCGGGAAGGTTCTCACCGCCCAGTTCACAGGACAGTCAATGCCAGACAGCGGGATCCGACAATTACTGGAGTTTGACAGCCAGGTAAAGCGCGACAGCGACCAGTCGCCGGCATTCCTGCACCGGCGGGACCGCCGTTTTGCCCTGGACTGCCGCGACAGGGGCCTGTCACCCACCCCGCAACGCTGGCTGGAACACGTTCGTCGACTGCGCCCACCGCTTCCTGCAGATGACCCCCTGCGCCCATGGCGGCGACTGACCACAGGCTTCGCCCTGGCAGGCCTGATCACCGGCGTCATCGCCATGCTGGGGCTGCTGTTCTACGATGGCGGCCAGAGAATCAACCTGACGGTTATCCTGGCGTTTGTCATGCTCCACTGCCTGCTGGCGGTCATCACCACCGTCCAGGCATTTGCCGGCTGGCAGCCGTGGCGCTGGCTGTTGCGCAAGCTTAAAGGGACCGGCACTGCCAGCGCACTCAGGCCACTGCAGCCCATGCTGATGGCCCGTGCCGCCCACACCGGTGGACTGGTGTTCGGTCTGGCGGGGCTGGCCACTTTGCTGGTGCTTGTGGTGGTGCAGGATCTTGCCTTTGGCTGGAGCACAACCCTCGATACGGGCCCCGATCGTTACTATCAGTTGCTGGCAACCGTGGCCGCGCCATGGCAGAGCCTGTGGCCTGCGGCGTTCCCCGACCGGGAACTGGTGGAGGCGACCCGCTTTTTCCGCAGTAACAGTGGAGGCACCGCCAACCCCGCGTTATGGGGCCGCTGGTGGCCGTTTGTTGCCATGGTGTGGACCACCTATGTGATCATCCCGCGGCTGGTGCTTCTGGCACTGGCAACGATCCATCCCGGAATAAGGGCCCGCAGGGAGCTGGCCCGGCATCCCGGCATGATTGCCCTGCAGTACCGCATGGAAACTCCGGCCCTGGATACCGGTAACCGCCACAATGACGCGGCGGACCAGCCGGACATCAACACCTCCGGGCAATTGCACCCCCTGCCCGCCGGCCAGGTTCTGATCCGCTGGGCAGGGGCCGGCGAACCCGAACTCCCGGACACTCTTGCAGCGGGTTACCACCTGATTCTTGCGGCCGGGGGAAACGCAGCCCTTGCCCATGACAACGAGATCATTGAAACGGCCGGAAAAACCCTGGCAGAAGCCCGGAGCCCCGCAGTGGCAGTGATCACCCGAAGCTGGGAACCCCCAACGGGTGAATTGGCGGATTTCCTTCAGCTGGCCCGTAAATCCTGGCCGGCGACCACGGTCATTGCCCTGGTGCCCCTGGCGGCACAACCGGACCAGCCGCCACCAGACCACCAGGTAAACCAGTGGTTGCGGTTCGCGGAGAGGACCGGAGACAGCCGGATCATTGTCAGCACCCCGGACATGATCTCGCCGGAATCCCGCATACACCGTGCACTGCAGGATGAGTACAGAGAATGACTGCCCCCGTATTCGCCGTGGTTGGCCATCCCAACAAGGGAAAATCCAGCATTGTGGCCACCCTGTCCCAGAACGATGCCATTGCCATCGCCCTGGAACCGGGCACCACCCGAAAACGCCAGGAATATCCGCTTACGGTGGATGGCAAAACCCTTTATACCCTGGTAGACACCCCGGGTTTCCAGCGCCCGCGCCGTGTACTGGCGTGGCTGGAGGCCCATAGCATCTCCGCGTCTGACCGGGCGGAAACCGTGCAGGCGTTTGTTATTCAGCATCGTGACGATGGCAGTTTCACTGACGAATGCGAGTTATTGGCCCCTCTGACCGAGGGTGCCGGCATCATCTACGTCGTCGACGGTTCAGTGCCCTACAGCGCCCAGCACGAAGCGGAAATGACCATCCTGCGATGGACCGGCCGCCCAAGCCTGGCACTGATCAACAGCATTGGCGACGACGATTACAGCGATAGCTGGTTGCGAGCCCTCGGCCAGTTCTTCCAGGTAGTACGGAAATTCGACGCTGTTCGCGCACCTTTCGAGCAACATATCAGCCTGTTACGCGCATTCGGGCAACTGGAACCGGCCTGGGAACAGCCCCTGGAACAGGCGGCGGCCTTTCTGCTGGCCCAGCGACGCCAACGCCGGACTGAAGCCGCGGCACTGATTGCCCGCACCCTCGAAGACATGATGTCCTTTCGGGAAAAGCGCACCCTGACCACGCTCCAGACCAGTGAAATCTCCGATACGGATCTGGCCGGGCAGTTGCGGACGAGCTGGTACAGAAATCAGAGAAAGCGCGAGCAGCACCTGCGTATCGCCATCGAGAAGCTCTATGAACATCATCGTGTGGAGCGACAGGAGGCGGAACTGGAGTGGCACAGCGAGCATGACCTGTTCAGCGAGGACAGCCGCAAGGCCTGGGGGGTCAACCGGCGTTACCTGGCAACGGCCGGGTTCGGAGCCGGCGCTGTAAGCGGCGCTGGTGTGGACGTACTGGCCCTGGGCCACTCACTTGGCGCAGGCGCACTGGTCGGTGGATTGATCGGCGCGGCCGGCAGCTATTTTTACGGAGACCGGCTGGCATTGCCGGTACTCAATACCGGGGTGCTGACCAACGGGCTCAGAACGGCCACCTTCGGGCCTGTACAGGACAGCCAGTTCGGCTATGTTGTATTAGGGCGGGCCATAAACCACTGGTGGCATATCAGCCATCGCAATCACGCCGGCCGGGAACTGCTGGACCTGGCGCCGGCACACAATCACTGGCTGGAGCACCTGGACCGGGCCAGCCGGCAGACCATTCACCGGGCCCTTGAACGCTGCCGCAAACAGCGAGCCCTTGACGACAAGACCCGGCTGGCATTGGCCTCGGCCATTGAGCAGGCCATGGACGCCTACGACAAATGGCGGTTGAACCGAACATGACCGGGATGTGTATACTGTAAGGCTGCTCCATCAAATAACGAGGGATAAGTATGAAAATTGTACGAGTTCAGGACATCATTGGCACCGAGCGTGAAGTCAGCGGGCCAGGCTGGACCAGCCGTCGCATGCTACTCAAGAAAGACGGCATGGGCTTTTCATTCCACGAAACCATCATCCCCGCCGGGGCCGAGCTGAACCTCTGGTACAAGCACCACCTCGAGGCCGTCTACTGCGTGGCCGGAAACGGCAGCATCTACGACAAGAACACCGGTGAGACCCACGAGATTTCTGACGGAACCCTGTACGCACTGGACAAGCATGACCCGCACACACTCCGTGGCGGCACCGAAGACATGCGCCTGATCTGCGCCTTCAACCCGCCTGTCACCGGCCGTGAAGTTCATGACGAGGACGGCGCCTACCTTCCGGACACCGGCGACAACTAAGCCCGGCCCCAGTGGCTGATGTTTCAGAGTCCACAATACCGCCACCGGCAGCAAAGCTGCTCCCGGTGGCGGTATTGCTTTGGCTGGCCGGTGTTTACCTGCGCATACCGGTTCTGGTGGCGCCGCCCCTTGCACCTTTCATCAGTGACGAGCTAGGCCTGAGCCAGGCGCTCACCGGCGCACTTACCACCCTTCCCATCCTGATGCTGGCCGTCGGCTCCATGCCCGGCTCCCTGGCCATTGCAAAACTGGGCCCCCGAAACACCCTGGCGATGGCCATGGTCATCATGGTCATTGGCTCCGCCGGGCGCGGCCTGTCCCCCGACACCACCACACTGATGTTGGCAAGCGCCGTCATGGGCCTGGGCATCGCCATGATGCAACCCTCTTTGCCGGCGCTGTTACCCCGCTGGCTCGAACCCAAACACCTGGCCATTGGCTCAGCCATTTACATGAACGGCATGCTGATGGGCGAATTCATCGGTGCGGGTATAACATTGCCTGTTCTGATGCCACTGATGGACGACAGCTGGCGGGCCACCCTGCTGGCCTGGTCACTACCCGGCCTGCTGGTGGCGGCAACCCTGTTTCTGCCACGCCGGGACATGGCCCGGCCGGTACGAAAACCCTCCTGGCTGCCTGACTGGAAAAACCCGCTGACCCTCAGGATCGGCCTGCTACTGGGCCTGTCCGGCTCCCTGTTCTTCGGCCTCAACGCCTACATGGGCAACCTGCTGAAACAGCAGGGCAACTTCGACATGCTGGCGGATGCGCTGTTCTGGTACAACTTCGCCCAGGTGGTGGCATCGCTGGTCATGCTGAAAATGGCGAGGTACTGGGTCGGCCGGAAGTTCCCCATAATCGTAGCCGCCAGCTTCAGCATTACCGGTACGATCGGCACGCTGTTATTGACAGGCTGGTGGGCCATTGCCAGTGCAACCTTTATGAGTCTTACAGCGGGTATTCTGTTGATTCTTCTGGTGGCCTTACCACCCATGCTGGTGGAACCGCGGGAAACCGGCCGACTGTCGGCCGGTAACTTCCTGGTGGGCTACACACTGGCCTTTTCAGTTCCCATGATCGGCGGTTTACTGGCTGACTGGGGCAACGATGCCCGCTACGCCATAGGTTTTATCGTTGCTTATTGCGTTCTGGTTCTTCCCCTGACCTTCACCCTGGACCTGAAACGACAAAAGGGCCAACCTGAAGGTTGACCCCTTTATTGGTGCCATTGATCTGCGCTTTACCGGGCCGCGGGGTGGGGGTATTTTTTCCTTGGAAATGGAACTCGCTTCGCTCAGACACCCATTTCTGGCGGAAAATATACCCCCACCCCACGTCCTTACCTCTGACCTAGATGTAATAGTCTTTGAGCGGAGGGAAACCGTTAAATTCTATAGCACTGTAGGTAGTCGTGTAGGCGCCCGTGGACAACCAGTACATCCTGTCACCAATCGCCAGATTCAGTGGCAGCGGATACTTGTGGTGCTCGTACATAATGTCCGCACTGTCGCAGGTCGGGCCAGCGATCACACAGTCTTCGCCCTCACCGGATTTCTCGGTGTAGATCGGGAACTTGATGGACTCATCAAGTGTTTCGATCAGGCCGCCAAACTTGCCGACATCGGTGAATACCCAGCGGTGAAGGGCCGTGCGTGACTTTCTTGAAATCAGCACCACTTCACTGACCAGCACGCCAGCATTGGAAATCAACGAACGACCAGGCTCGATGATGATCTCAGGCAGCTCATCGCCGAAATCCTCATCCAGGAAACGCTTGATTTCCCCGGCGTAGGTTTTCAGATCGTTGGTACGGGTGATGTAGTTGGCCGGGAAACCACCGCCCATGTTGATCATTTTCAGTTCGATGCCGTCCTCTTCCTTCAGGCGCTCGAAAATCACCTTCACCTTGCCCAGCGCCGCATCCCATGCGCCGATTTCCCGTTGCTGGGAACCCACGTGGAAGGATACGCCGTAAGGCACCAGGCCCAGATCACGGGCCAGGATCAGCAGGTCCATGGCCATGTCGGTCTGGCAGCCGAACTTGCGGGACAATGGCCAGTCAGCCGTCAGGGTGCCTTCGGTGAGGATGCGTACGTACACCTTCGAACCCGGAGCCGCCTTGGCGATGTTGCGCAGGTCGGCTTCGGAGTCGGTTGCAAACAGACGCACGCCCTTCTCGTAGAAGGTGCGTATGTCTTTTGCCTTCTTGATGGTATTGCCGTAACTGATACGGTCGCCGGTTACGCCAAGGCCCATGACTTTTTCGAGTTCATACACAGACGCGATATCAAAGCTGGCACCCTTGTCACGCAGCATGGTCAGAACCTGCGGAGCCGGGTTGGCTTTGACCGCATAGTAAACGTTGGCATAGGGAAAGCCTTCCACCAGTTCGTCGTACTGACGGTCGATGGTGGCGGTGTCGATCACTACGCAGGGCGTGTCCTTTGTGTCGGCAAAGGCCTTGATACGGGCAAAGGTTTCGGCGTCGTAGTAATCAGCGATGATAGCGTTGGCAGACTCGGTCATGGATAGTGTTTCCCTCCAGGGGGCAAACAGGCAAAAAAATAGGCACCACAGCAACGCTGCAGTACCCGTTAATGGCGCGATCATGGGGCTTTTTCGCTGGACCGGATATGAGCATATCTACCCATGCTTTTAGGGTGTTCACCGGTACACCTTCCGCGGGCATTTCCGCACAGGGGATCGGCAAAGAGATTTGTTACAGTCTGCTAACAGCTGCTGGAAGGAGTGGACGGGTATGGTAGGGTGATTATAAATTCACCAGACATGTGGAGTCTGTATGTCTGATATCGCATCCATGGCCGCCAGCAGCACCCAGATGAGCCAGCAGAATGTCCGGGAACAGGCCCAGATTGCAGTCATGAAGCAATCACAGGATATGGCCCAGCAGGGTGCCGTGCAGCTGTTGGAAGGTGTTACTGAAACCGCTGTCGCCACCACCGGCGCCAATCCCTCGGAACAGGTAGGCACCACCATCGACGTAAGAGCCTGAGCCGGATATTACACCGCCACTGGCCACAACGGTGCCGGCCCGGTGGGTCCGTCCGGATCCTCGGGTTCGGCCTGCCGCTGCAGGTAATCCAGGATGGCCGTTTTCAGCTCATCGCCCCGGGCCAGTCCCTGGTTCCCGAACAGCCGGTTGAACTCGAGCACATAGGGAAAGCCCTCCACCAGCGCAATATCAAAACCGGCATGGTCAACTTCCAGCTCCCGCGCCAGCCGTAACGCCAGATCCGTCACCACGGACGGAACCGGGCCCCTGTCGATGCGTCCGCCCCGCGATACGTTATTGTAAAAGCCCTGGTCAGACTGGGTTCGCCAATAGGCGGAGACCACCCTGTCGCCGACGATTACCACCCTCACGTCCCGATCAATCGGAAGATACTCCTGGGCATAGAGCACACTGGTCTGTTCGCAGTAACGGCGCCAGTGTTCCCGGTTCTCGATCAACCATACCCCTTCACCCATGCTGGCCTTTGGCAGCTTGGCCACAAATGGCAGCGCCATGGCGTCCCACACGGCTTGTTGCTCGTGGGGGCCATTGGCTTCAATCAACGTCCAGGGCGTATGCTCCGGCGCCACGGCCTGGAAGGCGCGGGTCATCTCGACCTTGTCGTGGCCGATGCGGTAGCTGGCAACGCTGGGAAACACCCGGCACTTCAGGCCGTGAACCAGGGCATTGAGCTGCCAGTATTCCGGGAACAGAACCCAGTCTGCCTCTTTGAGCAGTGCCTTGTGGGCCAGGAACTGTTCGGGCTTGAGGTTTGTGGTGTCCGGGAAGCCCAGGGTGCGGAATATGTCGAAGGAAACCAGTTTCATGGAGGTCGGGTGTGTGGTTGAGTTGGTCGCATTTTATACAGGTTTTGATTGGGTGCAATGGTTATTCTTTTGGCAGGACTGGTTGGGTTGGGGGTGGGGTACGGGGGTGTTTTATTTTTCAAATGAAAATGAACTCGCTTCGCTCAGACACCATTTTCTTTATTGAAAAATAAAACACCCCCATACCCTCAGGTAACGCCAGTTGTCGCGACGATATACCAGGGTTTTACTTGGCTTTGCCTGAAAATATAGACCTCACTGGAAGCGAACCTGTGAGATAAGTCCGACATTAAAGCGCTGCCAAACCGAAGCATTCCGTAACGACATCACCATTTTCCGGCAGATTGGGGTGGTGGGGGTATTTTTCCGCCAGGAATGGGTGTCTGAGCGAAGCGAGTTCCATTCCCAAGGAAAAATACCCCCACCATCCCGATCCCCACAAAATCATCAGTCTTACCAGGGCATAAAAACTGACGCAAATCATTGCCACCACCCAGAACTTACCCTAATATCTAATGCGAACTATTATCATTATCGATATCAAAAGGGAGATTTTGACATGAGAAAACAAACTCTGGCGCTGCTGACCTGTGCTGCCCTGACGCTGCCCATATCTTCATTGGCTGATGAGGTGGAGCACTACGAAGGTAAGGAATCCGCCACCCTGAAAGAAGCCGTGGCCAACTTTTCTGAGTACAACGAAAAATTGGAAAACATTCTCTCCGGAGAACTGGATGCGGAAGCCATGAACGAGATTCATCAGCTTACTTATACCCTGGAAAACGCCCTCGGCAAGATCAATGAAGAGTTCGACGGCCTGGCGGTAACTCTGGAAGAGATCCATCTGGGCTCCGAGCGGGCCGATGCAGAAGGTGTGGCCTCCAACGGTAAATCCTACCTGGAAACCAGCCGTACGGTGATTGAATAAAGGTCGCGGACAACGACTGCTCTCGCTGCTACTCTTGAGTCTGGTATGACAACAGGTGGCAGCGATGCCCGGTTTTGAGGAAAGAGCTCAGGAATTACTGGACAGGCTCAGGAAAGATTACGAGTCCGGGGCTACCGCACTGACGCTGAGGACTCTCAGGGACATGGCGGCCGGTGTGGAGGCAACGAAGCCACACTCCGGCGAGCTGGCGCACTGGCTCGAGGAATTGCGCAGAGCCCGCCCCAGTATGATCGTGATTGGCAACGCCATGACAAAAGTGGCGTCGCGAATGGCAGAGGGCGATTCACCGCTGGCTGCGGTCCAACAGGTTACCAGTGAACTGGAAAATGCCAGCGCTGCCATAGCACAGCATGCCCGCAGGCAGATTCCACCCGACGCGGTGATTATGACCCACAGTTTCAGCTCGGTGGTGCTGGGGTTGTTCCGGTTACTGCGCAGAGGGCAACACAACTTTTCCGTTATCTGCACCCAGAGCAGTCCCGGACTGGAAGGGCATGAGCTGGCTCGAATTCTGAATGATATGAGCGTGCCGGTGACCCTGATTACCGATGCCCAGATGGGCCTGTTCATTCCCCGGGCGGATGTGGTGGTTACCGGGTGCGATACCTGGCTGGCGGACGGCCATTTCATCAACAAGAGTGGAACCCGCCTGCTGGCCCTGGCCGCCCACGCCCGCAACAAGCCGTTCTGGGTTCTTGGAGACAGCTTCAGGCACAGCAGTCAGACCAGCGATGAGGCCTCCCTGGAAGAAATGCCGGTCAGCGAGCTGAATGCGCCCGAAGGACACTGGATTACACCGCGGAATATCTATTTCGAAACCATTCCGCAGTCCCTGGTGTCCGGCGGGATCAACGAACAGGGCGTTTTTTCGTTCCCTGACTGGCCTCAGCCGTAAACGGGTCTTCCGGCCAGGGGTGTTTCGGGTAACGCCCGCGCATATCCTTTCGCACCTCGGGATAGGCATTGCGCCAGAAGCTTTCCAGGTCAGCCGTCACCGCCAGGGGGCGTTGCGCCGGGGAGAGCAGGTGGATCACAACGGGCACACGACCATCAGCGACGGTCGGTGTTCTGGTCCAGCCAAACAGGGCCTGGAGCTTGGCCGCCAGCACCGGTCCGTTTTCAGCCTTGTAGTCCAGTGTTACCGACTGGCCCGCAGGGATGGTCAGGCGGGTTGGCGCCAGGGCATCCAGGGCCTGTTGTTGCCGGTAATCCAGCAGGCTGGCAAGGGCCTGGTTCAGGTTGAGCTTCTCCAGGTCACGCCAGCGGTTCATTCCCGCCAGGAACGGCCCCAGCCAGGCTTCCAGGTTGTCGCTCAGCCAGCTCTCGCTGACATCCGGCCAGTCTCCGGGAAAACAACGGGCAAGCAGGCGAACCCGGGCAAGCCACTGTTCCGCCGCAGGTGTCCAGGGCAGAGTTCCCAGGCCCTTTTTGCGGATGGCTGTCAGCAGGCCCTGCTGGATCAGTTCAGCAGATGGGGCCGGCAGGACCGTTTCTTCCAGCACCAGTTGCCCCAGGGTCCGGACCCGGCGGGCCACCACCGTGCCACGGGTGTCGTCCCAGATCGCTTCCTCCCGTTCGTGGATATGAGGGGCCAGGTCCTGTTCCAGGAGCGCGGGGTTAACCGGCGCCGCAAGATAGATCGTCGCTTCCCGGGCCTTGCCATCCAGCTCCGCCGTGGCCAGCCATGGGAATCGGGCCAGCGGGTCGTCATCCCGGAGGGCCGCGCCGCGACCGTTGCTGAGCTGATAGCGGGGCAGGTCGCCATGACGCTTGCGTGCCACACGGTCAGGGTAGGCCAGGGCAAGCAGCCGGCCCACCTCATCACCGGCAGGCAGATCCCGCGGACGATCCAGATTACCGGCCAACCGAGACACGGATTTGCCAATGGCTTTCACTCTGGCGATATCAACACCATGGCGCGGTGCCTGGCCCCGCAGTATCCGGACACGCTCCTGCATGTCCGCCCCTGCCGACCGCCCGGCGATGTCCCGCTCCTCAAGCAGTGCGGCCAGTTCCGCCGCCAGGTAGCCGTGCCCCAGTTCCCGGCCCCGGATCATCATGTGGGCCAGCCGTGGATGTACCCCCATGTTGCGGCAGGCCTTGCCATGGTCGGTAATGGCGCCCTGTTGATCCAGCATGTCCAGCCATTGCAGCAATTCCGCTGCCTGCTGCCAGTGCGCCGGAGGGGGCGGATCAATCCACTCCAGCTGGTCCGGTGATCGCGCGCCCCACTGGGCCAGCTCCAGCACCAGAGGCGCCAGATCCGCCTCCTGTATTTCCGGTGGCGTGAATTCGGCCAGGCCAAACTGGGCCGACTCGCTCCACAGCCGATAGCAGTAACCGGGCTCGAGCCGGCCCGCCCGACCCTTGCGCTGCTCCGCCGAAGCCCTGGATACCCGGCCGGTCACCAGGCGGGTCATACCGCTGTTGGCATCGAACACGGCCCGGCGCTGCTGGCCACTGTCGACCACCACCCGTATGCCCTCGATGGTCAGGCTTGATTCTGCAATGGCGGTGGCCAGAACCACCTTGCGATAGCCTTCCGGCGCCGGCGCAATGGCCCTGTCCTGTTCCTCGTTTTTCAGGTTGCCGTATAACGGCGCGACGATAACGTCGGGGGTAACCAGTCCCTGAAGCTGCCGCTCCGCCCTCCGGATTTCACCGGCACCCGGCAGGAACACCAGCAGGGACCCGCCCTGTTCCGCCAAGGCTTCGCGAATGACGGCAACCACCTGGTCAACCACCCGGCCATTGCGGGGAAGCGGCCGGTAATCCACCTCCACGGGGAAGGCCCGGCCCTCACTGGTCAATACCGGCACGTCACCCAGCAAACGGGCGATAGGGGCGGTATCAAGAGTGGCGGACATCACGATGACCCGCAGATCCTCCCGAAGCGCCTGCCGCGACTCCCGCACCAGCGCCAGGCCCAGGTCGGCCTGCAGGGAACGTTCGTGAAATTCGTCGAAAATCACTGCTGCGTAGTCTTCCAGGGCCGGGTCACTCTGGATCAGCCTGGTAAGAATGCCTTCGGTCACCACTTCGATCACGGTGGCGGATGACACCCGGGTGTCCAGCCGGGTGCGGTAGCCCACGGTCTGGCCAGCCTGCTCTCCCATCTGCCCCGCCATATACCGCGCCGCCGACCGGGCCGCCAGCCGCCTGGGCTCCAGCATCAGTATCTTCCGGCCTTCCCGCCAGGGGGCATCCAGCAGGGCCAGGGGCACCCGGGTGGTTTTGCCGGCGCCGGGTGGGGCCTGCAGCAGGACCGTGGTTTCCTCTTGCAGGGTTTTGAAGAGGTCCGGGATTATGTGGTTTATCGGGAGCATCTGTCTGGCTTTTCTTAAGACTGCTTGTGTTGGGGGAGGGGCGTGGGGGTGTTTATTTTTCAAGTGGAAAATGAACTCGCTTCGCTCAGACACCATTTTCTGTTTGAAAAATAAACACCCCCACACCCTCAGGTAACTCGGGTAATTCGCCAGAGGGTACTATGGTCAGGCTTTGCCTTGCACGAGGCAATGATTCCTTACCCAGTCTGTATCGAAAACGGCGATAACTGCCAGTTACCTGAGAGTGGGGTGGTGGGGTATTTTTCCGCCAGGAATGGGTGTCTGAGCGAAGCGAGTTCCATTCCCAAGGAAAAATACCCCACCACCCCGCTCCTGCCCCCAGCTATCAGTCCTAAGAGGGAGAACTCTGAGCCCGATGCCACTTCTCCGGCCAGGGCACAAAGAACGCGAACAGAACCCCGAAAGCCAACGCCGCCACACCAATACCAAAGGCCGACGTCAGGCTACCCCCCGCGTCCAGCCATTGCTTGGTGAGCCAGGGGCCCGCCATCTGGGTGAAGCCGTAAACCGAGACCATGGCTGCGGACAGACGCGGGCCCTGGTGCGGGTGAAGGGCACGGCCGATGCGCTGGGTGAGCATGACGGTTCCCACAAAGGTGATGCCCACCAGAGCGGCGCACAGTACCAGGCCGATAGCGCCGGGAAGGATGACTGCCGCCAGCACTCCGGCAAGCTGGACGACGAAGTTCAGCCTCAAGGCGTTCAGGTCACCCAGTCTGGCGCCCAGTGTGTTCCAGAGCCAGGGCGAAAACAGGGTCACTACCGCCGCCACCAGCCAGGCACCATCGAGGAGCCAGTGCTGGGCTGGCAGCTGGTCCTTGGCCAGCAGCGGCAGGAAGGTCATGGGCAGGATATAGCCGAGGCCGGCACCGGCGTAGGAAAGGAACAGGGGTACACTGGCCCGGTCCAGCAGGGGGGACTTGCCGGCTGCCGGTTTGTCACCGCCCTGCTCGCGCACATCCACCTTCAGCTGGAGTAACCGCAGGGTCGCCCACCAGGCCAGGGGAATGGAGAGGATAAAGGCAGGCCACCAGCGTTCGTTGCCGGCCAGCCAGGGGGCGGTGAAGGTGACCAGCCCGCTGGACACCAGCAGCCCCAACCCGACACCGATGTACAGATGGCCACTCATCGACGCACGGTTACGCAGCACCAGCCATTCCAGGATCAGGGCGGGAACCTGGACGAAGACAATACCGTTGGCAATGCCATTGAATAGGCGCGCCAGTGTCATGGCTGTCAGGTGATCGCTCAGGGCCATGACCAGGGTGGTGACGGTGTGCACTGCCAGAGCCAGTGGCAGCAGCCGGCGAATCTGGCTGATCTGGTGCCAGCGGATCGCCAGCAGGGCACCGATGAGGTAACCGAGGTAATTCCAGGTGGCCACCGCCGCACCCTGTCCGGCACTGATCTGACCGTCGCCAACGAGATAAGGTAGCAAGGGGGTGTAGATAAACCGGCCAAGACCGTGGGTGACCAGTAACAGAATGGCGCCGGCGGCCAGTACCGCAAACAGTTCCCGGGGGTTGGTGGATGACTGACGGGAATTCGGCATAACAGGGCCTCTGATAAAAACCGGTGGGCAGTCTAAGCCAGCAGCAGCAGAAAGTCAGTGTGACTTAAGGCGCAACCGCAGGACTTATCAGGACCGGGAGGCTCTCGGATGGTTGGCCCGGGCCCACTCATAGATCTCTCGGTAGGCTTTCACCAGATCGTCCGGGTCGTGAGGTGGTTGCAGCACGGCGGCCATTTCGCCCTCGGGATTGATCAGCGCAAAGTGGCCACTGTGGTCCACCAGCAGTTCGTCATCCACCTCGCGGTGCGTAAATGCCGCGTTCATGCTCTTGGCCAGTTCCCTCAGGGTTTCCAGGTCACCGGTAAGGCCATGAAAGTTTTCCCCGAAGAAGCCAACGTAGTCCTTCAGTTTTTCCGGGGTATCGTGTTCCGGATCTGCGGTGATCAACAGGAAGTCGGGCTGAGGCAGGTCGTCCGGCAGCAGCTTGTCGGTACTGCGCAGGTTTGCCATGGCGGCCGGGCAGATGTCCGGGCAATTGGTGTAGCCCACGAAGGCAAAAGTCCATTTTCCCCGGAGGCTTTCCCGGGTGACAGCCTCCCCCTCTTCGTTGACCAGTTCGAAATCGGCGAGTTCGCGACCCTGGTCATACACGTAGGCATTGATTTCACTGAGTTCAGGTGCGGGAGCAGGCTCCTCATCGCCCACCATCAATACCTGCCGTCCGACCACCAAACCGAAGATCAGTACAACAACCAACAGCAGAATGATCAGCGTCAGGCGAATCGAACGGTCCATGAAGTCTCCGGCAAATCAGTAATCAGAAAAATACAAAATGGTCGACCAGCAACACCACAAACAGTGCCATAAGGTAGGTGATGGAATATTTGAAGGTGTTCAGTGCCACCCGGCGATCATCGCCCTTGAGCAGCCGGACAGCATACTGCAAAAAGCGCAGGCCCAAAACCAGGGCACCCACCAGGTAGATCAGGCCCGACATGCCGGTAACGAATGGCAACAGGCTGACTGCCAGTAACATCAGGGTATACAGCAGAATATGCAGTTCGGTGTACTTGTTGCCATGGGTAACCGGCAGCATGGGGATACCCGCCTTGGCGTATTCTTCCTTGCGGTGAATGGCCAGTGCCCAGAAATGCGGCGGTGTCCAGGCAAAAATAATGAGCACCAGCAGGAGGCCATGGCCTTCCACCTGGCCGGTCACTGCCGTCCAGCCCAGCAAGGGTGGCATGGCGCCGGCAAGGCCACCAATGACGATGTTCTGGGGTGTCATACGCTTGAGGAACAGGGTGTAGACGCCGGCGTATCCCACCAGTGAGGCCAGCGTGAGCCAGGCGGTAAGGGCATTGACCTGCCACACCAGAATGATCATTCCCGATACGGCCAGCACAGCGGCAAACATCAGCGCATCAAGGGGAGAGATTTTTCCGGTGGCGACGGGCCGCTTTCGGGTGCGGGCCATGACGGTGTCAATCTTCTGGTCAACCACATGGTTAACCACGGCCGCGGCGCCGGCCAGCAGGGCAATACCAAGGTTACCGTAGAGCAGTACTTCCCAGCCCGGTATCCCCGGGGTGGCCAGCAACATGCCAATCACCGAGGTCAGAATCATCATCGCCACGACTCTGGGCTTGGTCAGCTCCAGAAAATCGCGCCAGGAAATATGCACGGAAACGGATCCGCTGGTGGTGCCTTGCGCCGGCAATCCCTCAACATGCTCGCTCATGCCGTCACCTCTCGTTCAATTGTTGTTGTATGTTTTGTGTCCTCTGGCTGCGGCAGACCCTGCTGGTGGAAGCGCCAGATCAGGTTGATAACGGCCAGCAGCAGCCCCGCGCCCATGGCATTGTGCGCCACGGCAACCGACAGGGGAATATGAAACACGATGTTCGCCAGGCCCAATGCAATCTGCGCCGCCAGCACCACAGCCACCAGTTCCACGTGTCGTACCATGGGCGTATGTTTTGTCCTGCGCCACAGTAATGCCAGAAATACCGTGAAGTACGCAAGCACTATCACGGCGCCCAGGCGATGGGTCACGTGGATGGCTACCCGCCCATCGGCTGTCAGTTGCCCCCCAAGGTAGTTTGGCCCTACATGCTGGGTGACATCGAACCCGTGCCGGAAGTCCATCTCAGCAGGCCACCATTCGCCCTGACAGGTAGGCAGGTCGGTACAGGCCACGGCAGCATAATTGGCTGCCGTCCAGGCACCCAGGGCAATCTGCATCACAACCAGAGCCAGGCCCCCGTAGAGCCAGGGGCGGAAACGGTTGCTCCGGGCCGGTTCCGTTTCCCGCCGCACTTTTTCAGCCTGCTGCTGCTTGCCGCGCAGACGCAGTGTCAGCAGAGTCAGCAGGCTCAACGTGGTAAACCCGCCCAGCAGATGCAGGGCAACCACCTGGGGCCATAGCTTCAGGGTAACCGTCCACATGCCGAAGGCACCCTGGAGCACAATGAAAAGAGCAATAAACAGGGGCAAACGGTAAGGCAGCCCTTCCCGGCGATGCCGGAAAGCGAACGCCGCCAGCCCGAACACCACCAGCCCAAGCGCCCCGGCGGCGTATCGGTGGATCATTTCCGGCCAGCCTTTCTCCACATCAACCGGGGTATCCGGGAACCGTGCATTGGCGATGGCCATCCGCGCCTCGTCCTGGGGTACGGTCAGAAATCCATAACAGCCCGGCCAGTCAGGGCACCCGAGCCCGGCATCCACCAGGCGTGTCCAGGCACCCAGCATGATCACCACTACCGCCAGCAGACTTGCCAGCAAGGACCAACGCGCCAGAGTCCGGGCATGGCGGGATGAATTGTCGCGGATTTCGTTCAACGCTGGATCTCCCGGCAAGTGTGATTAACCAATCTGTGACAGTTTCAACAGGTGCTTGAGGTCTTTGAGCATGTCCTTGCCGGTATGCTCGGTGCCGTAATGCAGGATGACGTTACCGAAAGGATCCACCAACAGAATACGCGGTTCCTGGTCGGGGCTGACGCCAGCCGGCCACCGGGGCGATTCACCGTCGGAAACAGTCAGCCGTTCCATTGAGCCGTATTCGTCCTTCCAGCGTGCAGACAGATCCTCGGGAACCGTACCCAGCCAGGCAGACCGGTTGACCCGGTTCGCATTCTTGCCGAGGGCAATATTGACCTGTCGGGCGCGATACAGCAGCTCTTCGCAATCACCACCGCAATCACCGGATACCACCATCATCATCCATTCCGGGTCCGCGGCCTCGGGGCCAAAACGGTCTGCCAGGGGCTTACCGTTGGCGCCTTCCAGTTGCATCTGGCCCAGAGGTGCCGGTGGCTGGATCAACTCGCCGTTATTGCTGTGGTCGGTCGGATTCAGCCAACCGGTGTAGAACATGATCGTGGCAACGATCATCGGGCCAAAACCCAGGGTGAACAGCAGCAATGCTGTTCTTCTGCCGCGTCGGACCTGCTCGGGAGACACTGCATCTTCCTGGTCGTTCTGGTCGGTTTTCTCAGCCGTTGTCATTGTCGTCGTTGGCTCCTGTTTTGCGATAACTCGCGACCACCGTCAATATAACCAGTGCTGCGGCCAGTGAAAACCATTGCAGCGCATATCCGTAATGGGTCTGGGGCCCCATCATGTCCGGCGCCCAGTCGGCGCGGTAGGCGCCGGGTTGCTCCGGGCCGGAGAGCCGTAATACAAGGGCCGCAATGTCAGGCTCCACTTCCCGTGCCTGCTGATAAGACAGCGACTGTGTTCGCCGCGGCCATCCATCATTGTTCCCGGACACCTCTTTCAAAACCGGTGGCTCGGGGAATTCACTCAGGCGCCCCTGCAGACGGACCTCTCCGCGCGGCGCGTTGATGTCCGGCAGTTCATCGCGGCGCCGTGGCGCCTGAATCCAGCCACGGTTCACCAGTACCGGGCTGCCCTGTTCCGGATAGAATACCGTCAGCACTTCATAGCCGGGGGCACCATCACGGGTACGGTTATCCAGTAACCAGGACCTGTCGCCAAAACGCCCGCCAATGCTGACTGGCTGGCCTGCGTCCAGGCCCGAAGCCTGTAACTCCTGCCAGCTGAGACTGCCTGCCTCCTCCTGCCACTGGGCCAGCTGCGCCTTTTTCTCCTGGGCCCGTTCTAGTTGCCAGACCCCCAGGCCCACAAGCAAAGGCAGGAACAGTCCTGCAAACACCATAAGCCGCCAATCAAAGTGCCACTGCCGGCGGGATTGATCCACCGAATCAGGCATGCTCTGCTATAGTGGTTTTTTGACCCATGTTTCCGTTAACAGGAATTTTCATGCTGAAGTTTCTCATTGTCGTACTGATGCTGGCCGTTGTGGTGAGCCTGTTCAGCGGGTTGTTTTTCCTGATCAGGGATGGCGGGAAAACGAACCGTGTCCTGAATTCCCTGGCATTGCGGGTTGCGCTGAGCGTCATGCTGCTGGCTGTCATTCTGCTTTCTTTATGGCAAGGGGGCCTGACGCTGAATCCGACCCCCTGATGACTCCACTCAGATCACGTAGACAAACACGAACAGGCCGAGCCACACCACATCGACAAAGTGCCAGTACCAGGCAGCGGCTTCAAACCCGAAATGGTTATCGGCCGTGAAGTGGCCCTTACGGATACGAAGCAGCATGATGAATAGCATCAACGTACCCAGTATTACATGTGCCCCGTGAAAACCGGTCAGCATGAAGAAAGTACTGCCATAGATTCCCGACTCGAGCGTCAGCCCCAGGTCGCGATAGGCATGAACGTATTCATAGCCCTGAACGCAGACGAAGACCAGTGCCAGGGCAATGGTGGCGGTCAGCCAGGTCTTGACCTTCTGACGGTTATTTTCCTTCAGGGCATGGTGAGCAACGGTTACGGTGAAAGAGGACGTTACCAGCAGTATGGTATTGATCAGCGGCAGACCCCAGGGCCCGATCACGCCTTCCGGCGCCGGATAGGAATCAGGGTCCGGAGTGTTGATCAACGGCCAGGTGGCCTGGAAACCTTCCCAGAGCATGTTGGAGCTGCCACGATCCCCCTCGCCACCAAGCCAGGGTATCGCGAACACCCTGGCATAGAACAATGCGCCGAAAAAGGCCGCGAAGAACATGACTTCCGAGAAGATGAACCAGCTCATGCCCCAGCGGAACGACCGGTCCATCTGCGGGCTGTAAAGTCCTGAACGACTTTCCTTGATCACATTGCCAAACCAGCCGAACAGCATGTAAACCATGATGGCCGACCCCACCCAGAACATGATCCAGGACCCGGTCGTACTATTGCCTTCCTTGCCATTCACCATAATGGCCGCTACGCCATAGAGCATCACCCCAAGGCCAACCGTCGCTACAATTGGCCACTTACTCTGTTCCGGAACGTAATACGTCTGGTTCTCCGCCATGACAATCTCCGATGGCTTATCCGTTATCGTTTGTTATTTTCCCGGCCGTTCATTTGACTTCCGGCGGGGTGGAGAAGGTGTGGTAAGGCGCCGGTGAGGGCACAGTCCACTCAAGGCCTTCCGCTCCATCCCAGGGCTTGGCGGATGCTTTTTCGCCACCCCTGACACACTTGACCACAATCACCAGGAACAGGATCTGGGTAGCCCCGAACATGAAGGCACCGATACTGGACACCATGTTGAAGTCGGCAAACTGCAGTGCGTAGTCCGGAATCCGGCGCGGCATGCCTGCCAGCCCGAGGAAGTGCATGGGGAAGAACGCCAGGTTCATACCCACGAACGACAACCAGAAATGGGTCTTGGCAAGCGTCTCGTCGTACATGTGCCCCGTCCACTTGGGCAGCCAGAAGTAGGCCGATGCGAAGATGCCGAAGATAGCACCCGGAACCAGAACGTAGTGGAAGTGGGCAACCACGAAGTAAGTGTCATGATACTGGAAGTCAGCCGGTGCAATGGCCAGCATCAGGCCGGAGAAACCACCGATGGTGAACAGGATGACGAAAGCCACCGCAAACAGCATCGGAGCCTCGAACGTCAGCGAGCCACGGAACATGGTGGCCACCCAGTTGAAGACCTTCACCCCGGTGGGCACCGCAATCAGCATGGTGGCATACATGAAGAACAGCTGGCCGGCGATGGGAATGCCCACGGTGAACATGTGGTGCGCCCAGACCACGAACGACAGCAGCGCAATGGCGCCCACCGCATAAACCATGGAGGCGTAGCCGAACAGGGGTTTGCGGGAGAACGCCGGAATGATGTGGGATACCGCGCCGAAGGCCGGCAGGATCATGATGTACACCTCGGGGTGGCCGAAGAACCAGAACACATGCTGGAACAGCACCGGGTCACCACCGCCGGAGGCGTCAAAGAAGCTGGTGCCGAAGTTGATGTCCATCAGCATCATGGTGACCACGCCAGCCAGCACCGGCATGACCGCGATCAGCAGGAAGGCGGTGATCAGCCAGGTCCAGACGAACAGGGGCATCTTCATCAGGGTCATGCCCGGCGCCCGCATGTTCAGGATGGTGGCGATAACGTTAATAGCGCCCATGATCGAGGACACACCCATGATGTGAACCGCGAAAATAAAGAAGGTGGTGCTTGGCGGGCCGTAGGTCGTCGACAGCGGTGCGTAGAAGGTCCAGCCGAAGTTGGGTGCGCCCCCTTCCATGAACAGGGTGGATACCAGAATCAGGAAAGCGCAGGGCAGCAGCCAGAAGCTCCAGTTGTTCATCCGTGGCAGGGCCATATCAGGCGCCCCTACCATCAGCGGCAACATCCAGTTAGCCAGGCCGACAAAGGCCGGCATGACAGCGCCGAACACCATGATCAGACCATGCATGGTGGTCATCTGGTTGAAGAATTCCGGCTCTACAATCTGCAGGCCCGGCTGGAACAGCTCGGCCCGGATAACCATGGCCATGGCCCCGCCGAGCAGGAACATGGTGAAACTGAATATCAGGTACATGGACCCGATATCCTTGTGATTGGTCGTCAACAGCCACCGTGTAATGCCCTTGGCAGGGCCGTGGTGATGATCGTCCTGGGCGTGGGTATCTGCAACCGCACTCATGAAAAACCCCCGTTACCGCCGTGTTGTTCTGGCTGGTGATGTTGTTAATCAGTCCTGGTTCTTGTATTCAAAGACTTCTTTTGGCGTGATCATGTCGCCGGTGTCGTTACCCCAGGCATTACGCTCGTAGGTGATGACCGCGGCAAGATCGACCTCATTAAGCTGGTCCCCGAAAGCCTGCATGGCCGTTCCGGATACACCGTTCACCACAACATCCAGGTGACCCTCCATATCTTCCAGAACCATCTCGCTGCCCTGGAGTGCCGGGAATGCGGGCGGCGAGCCGCTGCCGTCTTCCTGGTGGCATGAAGCACAGGCGCTGGCATAGGTCTTTTCGCCCCGCTCCATCAGCTCCTCCATGGTCCAGTCCTTCTCGGTCAACTCACGTTCCCGCTCGGCCTCTTCTTTCTTCCCGGCCACCCATTCATCGTACTCGTCCTGGGGAACGGCCTTGACGACCACCGGCATGAACCCATGGTCCTTGCCGCACAGCTCGGTACACTGGCCACGGTAGATTCCCGGCTCGTCCACACGGGTCCAGGTTTCATTGATGAAGCCCGGGATCGCATCTTTCTTGACACCAAACTCAGGCACCCACCAGGAGTGAATCACGTCGTTGGCGGTAAGCAACAGGCGGACTTTCGCACCCACGGGCACAACCATCGGATTGTCCACGTCCAGCAGGTAGTTTTCGTTCTTGCCGATGCGGTTGTATATCTCGTCTTTACTGGTAGACATGCTGGAGAAGTAACCGAATTCTTCATCGACGTAGTCGTATTTCCAGCGCCACTGGTAACCGGTGACCTTGATGTCGACTTCGGCTTCGCTGGTGTCATACATGTCCACGAGGGTGGCGGTGGCGGGAATGGCCATTACCACCAGAATAACCAGCGGTATGATGGTCCAGAGAATTTCTACCAGCGTGTTTTCATGGAAGTTGGCAGGTTTCCGGCCCGACGATTTGCGGTGAGCAAATATCGACCAGAACATGACACCGAAGACCACCACGCCGATGACGACGCAGATCCAGAGGATAGTCATGTGAAGGCTGAAAATATCGTTACTGGTACCGGTGACCCCGGGACTCATGTTCAGCGTCCAGTCTGCCATGGACAACGCTGGCGTCATAAGTCCGCCCAAGAGGACACCTGCCCGCTTAGCGTGCACGCGCATAATACTGTGTCTCCACAGAGTGTTATTCTTGTCGGATTTTGCGTCCAATCCCTCTGTTAACGGACAGTGCTCGCACACACCATTCGAAGCCAGAGTGGAAGTCTGCTATGGATATTTCAGAAAACAGTATAGACACAGATCAAAAAAATGCGAAAGTCCGGGACGACATAAATCAACTAACTAAAGGGGGAACTTTTTCCAGCTCCGTGAAATCACCTCTGCTACTGACGACCACCGACCGACGCCTCTGGGCGCTGGCCTGGCCCCTGATGCTCACAAACCTTACCGTGCCGCTTCTCGGGCTGGTGGACACCGCCGTGCTTGGCCATCTCGAGAGCCCGGAATACCTGGGTGCCGTTGCCGTGGGCGCAAACCTGTTCAGCATTCTCTACTGGACCTTCGGCTTCATGCGCATGGGTACTACCGGCCTAGCGGCCCAGGCCTGGGGTAAACGGGATCAGTTCGCCCAGATAGCCCTGCTGTTGCGCTCGGTGCTCCTGGCCACCGGCATCGGCCTGTTGCTGATCCTGTTCCACCAACCCCTTATCCACCTGGGCCTTGAGCTGATGAACCCCAGCGAGCGGGTTGCGGCCCTTGCTGCGGAATATGCCAGCATCCGTATCTGGAGCGCCCCCGCCGTGCTTTGTCAGTACACGCTGGTGGGCTGGCTGATCGGCACTCAATTACCCAAGGGCCCCATGGTAATGCTGATCGTGGCCAATGGGCTCAATATCATCCTGGATATCCTGTTTGTCACCGGCTTCGGGTGGAACAGCCGTGGTGTTGCCATGGCCACCGTGCTGGCGGAATATTCCGCCGCGGCCATCGGTTTCCGCATGGTGCTGCTAAGGATGCCCGCCGGCCAGGGGTTCAGCCGCGCATTGTTCGGCCAGTTGCACGACTACCTGAAAATTCTGCGGGTCAACCGTTACATCATGGTGCGCACCATCGCCCTGCTGCTGGTACTGGCATTCTTTACCGCCCAGGGCGCAAGGCAGGGGGACGTCATACTGGCAGCCAACGCGGTACTGATCACATTTTTGCTGGTGATCTCCAACGGCCTTGATGGCTTTGCCAATGCCGCCGAGGCGCTGATCGGCGAGGCGGTTGGCAAGAACAGTCGGCGGCAGTTCCGGCAGGTGTTCCGGGTGGCTTTCCGCTGGGCCCTCTGGGGCTCGATACTGTTTACGGTGGCCTTTGTGCTTGGCGGTCGCTTGCTGATCACCCTGCTGACCGGCATCGATGAAGTGCGGGCCACCGCCTGGCTCTATCTGCCCTGGTTGTGGATGCTGCCGCTGGCTTCGGTCTGGGGATTTCTGCTGGACGGCGTTTTCATTGGCGCCACCCGCACGCGGGACATGCAGAACACCATGCTGTTTTCGGCAGTGGCGGTTTTCCTGCCGGTCTGGTGGCTGACCACCGGGTGGGGAAATCATGGCCTCTGGTTTTCCCTGATCTGTCTGATGCTGGCCCGCGCCGCTACCATGGGTTTACTTTTTCGAAGCCATTCGCGACACGATCGCTGGTTCTCAGAACAATAGGCGACGCCGCATGGCTTTGAACGAACATCCTTCTCAGTTTTAATGTGGACACCAAAGCAGCCTGCCAAAACTCGTCTACACTTGTGGGAAAAGGCAGGCATGTTGCGGTGGCCAGCCGCTTCCCAGTGCCCCTGACGACCCCTTGCGTATAACGGGAGGCGCCTTGCGACCCCATTCCGTTCAGAGACCGGCATCTCCTGAAATGACACCAAAGGTAGTTCTCGACATCATTGATCAGGCACGCAGGCAGGAAGCCCGCTCCGGCACCTTCCTCGAGCAGATGCGGGAGAGGGCAGCATCCTTGCCTGCCACAATAACCATTGACGGCTATCAGCCAGCCACCTGCCTGTTCCAGTTCGCCATCGAATACATAGAAATGGCACCGCGGCTGATCGAATGTGTCGAAGCCTGCGCCAGGGAAGCCGGTAAAGCGGAGCTGTTTGCGCCCTTCGTAAATGCCGCCATCGGTTATTTCACGCAGCCCTCCGTCCTGCTGGTGCGTTACGATGGCCTTGACGGCCTGCTGATCCGGGCCTATCTCTGCCATCGCCTGATGGAGGAGATGTACGAAAACAACCGCTCTACACGGGCCAGTGAACTGGTGGATGTGGAGGCAACCAGGGCCAATCTGCTTGCACATCAGCTCATTGGCGAGCCCTTTGCCAATGAACTTGACCAGTCAATCACAGTGACCGTCCTGCAGATTGCCGGCACCCCTGATTACTACGAACTCAACCTGGATCCCTTCGTCGAACAGACGCGCAATGCCGCCTGGGACTGGATGAAGCACTACTGGGAAAACCTGTTGATCCGCAATCATATACGTCTCTCCCTGGGAACCGGCCTGTAGCTTTGCCCCCGCCAGCAAACCGGTTAAGCTTGCCAGCTTATTCCTGAACCCTTGCCCTGCAGGAGATGTAAGTTGCTGGAAAATGCTGACCTTGGAAAACTGATCGTTCGTCTCACCCTTGGTGGCCTGTTGCTGTTTCATGGCGTCGCGAAACTGTTCCATGGCGTGGGTTTCATTGAAGGCCAACTGGCCAGCCATGGCATTCCGGCGTTCTTTGCCTGGGGTGTTTTTATCGGTGAGTTGCTGGCGCCACTGATGGTGATACTTGGCTACCAGACCCGGATCGGCGCACTGCTGATCGTCTTCAACATGCTGGTGGCCATTGCCCTGGTACACGGCCACGAACTCATGGCGCTGGGTAATAATGGTGGTTGGGCACTGGAACTGCAGGGTTTCTTCCTGTTTATCGCCGTTGCCGTGGTTTTCCTGGGGCCGGGCCGGTACAAGCTGAAGAACTGATATCAGGAATCGGCAATCGCCCGGGCACCGGATTCCCGGAATACCATCACCCGGTTACGGCCCGCCGCCTTTGCGGCGTAGAGCGCCTCGTCGGCGCGACTGACGAGATCGGACGGGGCCATGCCCGGGCCGGGAACCATGATCGCGACCCCTGCGCTGACCGACAGGTTGACCGGGCTGACATGCTCTCCGACATCAACGGGTGTTCCCGCCACGGCGGCACGCAGGCGCTCGGCCACACTGATGGCTCCGGCTTCCGGTGTGGCAGGTAACAACACACAGAACTCCTCGCCGCCGTATCGCGCCAGCAGATCCCCTGAACGCTGGATCTCACCGGCACACACCCGGGCAACACTGACCAGGCAGTCATCCCCAGCCAGATGTCCGAATTCATCATTTACCCGCTTGAAATGATCGATATCCAGCAGCACAAGGCCCAAGGGATGGCCATGGCGTAGGGCCCGGTTCCATTCGATTTCCAGTTTTTCGTCAAAGCGGCGGCGGTTGGCGACCTGGGTCAGGCCATCGGTTATGGAAACCGCCTTGAGCTTCTCGTAGGCTGCCTCCAGCTCCTCCGTTCGTGCCTGAACCCGGGCCTCCAGATTCTGGTTGGCCTGGCGCTGGACTTCCAGGGTATGCTCCTGGGCCTCAAGCCGGCGCTGACGCTCAAGGCTGATGCGGTATGCCAGGGCAAATGACAGCAGAATCACCTCCAGGGCAACGCCAATCTGCGGCGCTATTTCAGTCAGGGTATTGGTGGGAATCAGGCCAATCTTGCTGACCGCCATAACCATGTGGCCCAGAAGCAGCGGGGTCCATGCCACCACGTAAAAGCCGGCCAGTACCTGCCCCCGGAACCAGACAACCAGGCCCAGAATCCAGGTCAGGGGGGTGATGATGGCGGCCAGCACGCTGATGATGGCTACCGATGTCTGATAACTTCCGAACAGACCATACACAAAACAACCGACGCTGATCGCCACAATCATCTGCAGCAACCGGTAGGAAACAGGACTGTACCGGCGCACCGCCAGAAAGCTCAGGGTGAACATGGCTGCGAAGAAGATGTTGGCGGAGATGGCCGGAGCCGTGAAATACCGGTTCATCACCGGCAGGTCCGGCCACAACCACTGGAAAACCAGGCCGTTGAAGTTCAACAACACCAGCGCCGAGGCTGTCACCGTGAGCACGTACCACAAGTACGCCAGGTGCCTGACGATCACGAAAACAAACAGGTTGTACAGGGCCATGGCAATCATGATGCCCAGAAACAGCGCCTGCCAGCCAAAATCCAGCTGTTCACCGGCCAGGAAGTCCGCCGACGCTATCACCCGCACCGGTATCTGTACCGACCCTTCGCTGTGGACACGGATGTACGCCGTGGCAGTCTCGTTGTTGGACGGTACCAGGAAGACAAAGTTACGGTGGTGAATCGGGCGGGAATCGAACACCTGACGGTCGCCTGTGACGTGGCGCTCCACCTCTTCGTCACCCACGAACCAGTAGACCCGGACGTCGTCCAGCAGGGGATAGCCGATTTCCAGCAGGCGATTGAAAGGTTGCGCCGGCACCTCGACCCTGAGCCAGAAGCTGCTGTCACTGAAGCCAAAATTCAGGGTTTCGTCACCGGGTGTCGTTCGCCATTGCGCCTCGGGCAACGCCCGGATATCCTCCACATCGCTTTCCGCAGACGGGGCTTCCAGCCAGGCTATCGAGGCACCATCACTGTGGGCGAGCCCGGGCACCAGCAACAGGGCCAGGAGCAGTATCCGCACCAATTTGCAGCTTGCAGGAAATGTCATGATGGCCGCTTTACCCGGAACCGGAAAAGTAAACTAAACTGACGAAGCCGACAGTCAGTCCCATAGCTTCCCTGCACTCAGTCGATACAAGTTTATACGTTTGCGGGGAATACGTCCGCCCCACACAAATACGTAGCGTTATGCTACGCGTGGAGAAGAATACAATGCCTGACAAGAAACCGGAAATCCGCCCGGGACGTTATCGCCATTACAAGGGAATGGATTACGAGGTGATCGGCGTGGCCCGGCACAGCGAAACCGAGGAACAGATGGTGGTCTATCGCTGCCTTTACGGGGATTACAGCCTCTGGGTCAGGCCGCTGACCATGTTCCGTGAAACCGTGGAACTGGCCGGAGAGCAGGTTCCCAGGTTTGCCTTCGTGGGTGATGAGTAACGGTAATCACGGTTTTGACTGCAGCACCCGTTTCCTGCACATTAGCGCGCTTTCCTGAACGGCCCCCTGCTTCAGGGCGCTGAAAGCCACTCCCGAAATCCGGAGTTCACCATGAATGCCGTTGTCGCCGCGGTAGCCATCATGCTCGTCCTGAGTTTGTGCCGCATCCACGTTGTTGTTGCCCTTATTATCGGAGCCGTTGCCGGCGGCCTGATCAGCGGCCTGTCACTGGAGGCCACCATTGACGCCTTCAACGAAGGCCTGGGAGGCGGGGCAACCGTTGCCCTGTCCTACGCCACACTCGGTGCATTTGCCGTTGCTATCGGCAAATCCGGCCTCGCCCATGCCCTGGCTGACAAGGCCCTGGGGCTGGTGGGCAGGCAGGATGAGGGCAAGGCCACCGGTGGAATACGGTTGCTGATTATCGGCCTGTTGCTGGCCATCGCCATGTCATCCCAGAACATTCTGCCGATTCACATCGCATTCATACCTCTGGTGGTGCCTCCGTTGCTGTACGTGATGGCAAAGCTGAACATGGACCGCAGGCTGGTAGCCTGTGTGCTGACCTTCGGCCTGATCACCCCGTACATGTTCCTGCCGGTGGGTTTTGGCGGTATCTACCTGAACGAAATCCTGCTGGCCAATGTCGGCGAAAACGGCATCGACGCCACCGGCCTCAACGTCATGGCCGCCATGGCCCTGCCCGCCCTGGGCATGCTTTGCGGCCTGCTGGTGGCAGTGTTCTTCAGCTACCGCAGTGAGCGTCGCTACAACCTCGACGCCATCACCCGCACCGAGCGGGTGGATGTAAAGTACAACGCCGGCACACTGATCATGGCTCTGGTCGCAATTGTGGCGGCGTTCGCAGTGCAGCTCTGGCTGGGTTCAATGATTCTCGGGGCGCTGGCGGGCTTCGTTCTGTTCAACCTGTCCGGCGTGGTGAAGTGGAAAGAAGCCGATGACCTGTTCACCGAAGGCATGAAAATGCTCGCCATGATCGGTTTCATCATGATTGCTGCCTCGGGCTTCGCGGAAGTCATGCGCGAAACCGGTGAAATTACCACACTTGTGGAGGGCTCCGTATCCGCCATCGGCGACAACAAGGCCCTGGCGGCATTGCTGATGCTGGTGGTAGGCCTGCTGATCACCATGGGCATCGGCTCGTCGTTCTCCACCATCCCCATCATCGCGGCCCTGTACGTGCCCCTGGCCCTGGAACTGGGCTTCAGCCCCCTGGCCATCGTGGCCCTGGTAGGCACCGCCGGCGCCCTGGGCGATGCCGGCTCCCCGGCCTCAGACTCCACCCTCGGCCCCACCGCCGGCCTCAACGTCGACGGCCAGCACAACCACATCTGGGATACCGTGGTACCTACGTTCCTGCACTACAATCTGCCGTTGTTGGGCTTTGGTTGGTTGGCTGCGATGGTTCTTTGAGCTTGGGGGGTGCCGGCTTCTTGTAGCCTGCCTGGATGGGGGGGCCTGGAGGGCGTCGTGATGCTTTCTTCTGGGAAAAAGAACTCGCTGCGCTCAGACACCTTTTTCCCGGCAGAAAGCACCCCAACACCCTCCGGTTTGAACCATGGGAAGACCGCCTTGCGGGCCACCGACTCCATTGTCTTCAGGCGATATTGGCATCGTGTGATCGTGAGGGGGTAGGGGGATTTTTGCTCGCCAGAAATGGGTGTCTGAGCGCAGCGAGTTCCATTTCAAGAGCAAAAACTCCCCCTGCCCCCTCGCAGCCCCCAATCCAGGCAGGCTACAAAGGAGGGCAACCGCCAAAAGCCTTACTCATCCTCACCGGACTTGAAGAACACCACCTGTTTGACCGTATGGTCGTCCTTGTTGCTGCGTTTATTCACCCTGGTTTGCAGCTCAGGATTGGCAGGGGGCTCCGGGGTATCGGACACCGCGTCGGTGAAGCCGCAGGCCACGCACTCGCGAACCTGATCATCGTCGTCGGTGGTGTACATCATGATCTTGTCCATCTCCGCGCAGCGGGGGCAGACGGCGCCGGCGATGAAGCGTTTGGGGGTTGGCATGGAATTACTCCGCAGTCTGTTTGGGTTGTCGGATTACGGCTTCGCCTAATTCGACCTACCGCAAACTCGAGCCTTTCGTAGGTTGTCGGATTACGGCCTTTGGCCTAATCCGACCTACCGTGAAATCGGTCCTTCGTAGGTCGGGTTAGGCGAAGCCGTAACCCGACAACCCGTTTCCCGGTTAACTCACGCAGCATCTTCCGTTATACCGCTCTGTTTCAACAACGCATCCACCTCCGGCTCGCGGCCACGGAAGGCCTTGAACAGTTCCATCGGTTCCTGGGAGCCACCTTTTTCCAGGATGTTGTGCAGGAAGGCCTTGCCAGTTTCCGGGTCGAAGATGCCGTTCTCCTCGAACAATGAGAAGGCATCCGCCGCCAGCACTTCCGCCCACTTGTAGCTGTAGTAACCGGCCGCGTAGCCACCCGCGAAGATGTGCGAGAAGCTGTTGGGGAAGCGGTTGAACGCCGGTGCTTCCACCACCGCGATTTCGCTGCGCACCTGGCGGTGCATGTCCAGCGGGTTGGTGGGAGCCTCGTCGGTAAATTCCGCGTGCAGGCGGAAATCGAACAGGGAGAACTCCAGTTGCCGCACCATGGCCATGCCGGACTGGAAGTTCTTGGCCGCCAGCAGTTTCTGCAGCAGGTCGTCCGGCAGTGGCTCACCGGTTTCGTGGTGCGAGGCGATCAGGGCCAGGGAATCCGGGTTCCAGCACCAGTTTTCCAGGAACTGGGAGGGCAGTTCCACGGCATCCCAGGCCACGCCATTGATGCCGGAGACATCCAGCACGTCCACCTGGGTCAGCATATGGTGCAGGCCGTGGCCGAACTCGTGGAACAGGGTGGTAACCTCGTCGTGGGTCAGCAGTGACGGTTTGCCGTTCACCGGCGAGGTGAAGTTACAGGTCAGGAAGGCCACCGGCAGTTGAAGCTGGCCGCGCAGGTTGCGCCAGCGTACCCGGCAATCGGCCATCCAGGCACCGCCACGCTTGCCCTGGCGGGCATACAGGTCCAGATAGAACCAGGCCAGCGGTTCGCCGTTGCGGCTGATGCAGTAGGCGGTGGCATCCGGGTGCCAGGTTTCCACGTCCGGTTTGGCTTCAATCTGCACGTCAAACAGTTTCTCGGCAACTGCGAACAGGCCCGGTACCACCCTGTTCACCGGGAACCAGGGGCGCAGGGTTTCCGGAGAAATGTCGTAGCGTTCCTGGCGCAGCTTTTCGCTGTAGTAACCGATGTCCCACGCCTGCAGGTCTTCAACCCCGTGGGTGTCTTTGGCGAACGCCTTAAGCTCAGCGAACTCCCGTTCGGCAATGGGCTTTGACTTCGCCGCCAGCTGGTTCAGGAAGTCGAGAACTTCATCAACGCTGCGGGCCATCTTGGTGGCCAGGGAACGCTCGGCGTAGTTGTTGAACCCGAGCAGCTTGGCCATGGCATGGCGGCGTTTGAGTATTTCCGCCATCACCGGCGTGTTGTCCCAGGTACCGGCATCCGGGCCCATATCCGAGGCGCGGGTGACAAAGGCCTCGTAGACTTCCCGGCGCAGGTCCCGGTTATCGCAGTAGGTCATCACCGGATAGAAACTTGGGAAATCGAGGGTAATCACGTAACCGTCGAGGTCCTTCTGCTTTGCGGCCTGTTTTGCGCCCTCAAGGGCGGATTCCGGCACGCCCGCCAGCTCTTCCACATCGGTGATGTGCTTGTACCAGTGCTGGGTAGCGTCCAGTACGTTGTCGCTGAACCGGTTCGACAGCTCCGACAGCTCCATGGAGAGATTGGCGTACCGCTCTTTCTTCTCCTGGGGCAGGTCGACACCACCGAGATGGAAATCCCGCAGGGTATTGTCCACCGACTTGCGCTGGGCTTCGCTCAGCCCTTTGTATTCATCGCTTGCTGCCAGTTTCTTGTAGGCTTCGCAAAGTTCGGCGTTCTGGCTCAGTTCGGTGCTGTACTCGGTGAGCTTTTCCAGACATCTCTTGTATACCTTGCGCAGGTCATCGTTGTTCATCACACCGTTGAGGTGGGAAATCACCGACCAGGCTCTTTCCAGCCGGTCCTCGGTTGCCTGCATGGGCTGCGCCAGGGTTTCCCATGTGGGGTGGTCCTGCTGCGCCAGTTGTGCGATTTTCATGCGGTTTTCGCTGAGAATCTGGTCAATTGCCGGTTCCATGTGCTCGGTGCGAACATGGTCAAACTTTGGCAACAGGTCGTCGGTCAGTAACGGGTTATTCATAAGTCCCCTTCTCAGCTACGGGTGTCTAAGGTAATTTGAGATAACTCCAATGCTTGGGGAGTCTCTGGGGGAGGCCTTTCCAAAACTGTGCGGAGCCATGGATGGCGGAGCTCAAGCGTCACAGGGATGTGCTTGAGCGTGTTTTGGAAAGGCCTCCCCCAGAGACTCCTTCCCCACAAGCATCAATCCATTCAATGAGTATATGTAATGTCGAATGTACGAACACACAAGGGTAACACGCCACAATTTGGAGAACGCGCCTGGATTGACCCCAGTGCGGTAGTAATCGGCGATGTGATCACCGGGGACGATGTGTCCATCTGGCCGATGACCGTGGTACGTGGCGACATGCACAAGATACGTATCGGTGACCGTTGCAGTATCCAGGATGGCTCCGTGCTCCACATCACCCACGCCAGTGACTTCAACCCCGGCGGCTGGCCGCTGATGATCGGTGACGACGTTACCATTGGCCACAAGGCGCTGCTGCACGGTTGTACTGTGGGAAACCGGGTGCTGGTCGGCATGGGGTGTATCATTATGGATGGCGCCGTGGTGGAAGATGAAGTGATTGTCGCCGCCGGCTGTCTGGTGCCACCAGGCAAGACGCTGGAGTCGGGTTATCTGTATGTCGGATCTCCCTGTCGGCAGGCGCGGGCGTTGTCGGACGAGGAGAAAAGCTTTTTCCGGTACACCGCTGGCAATTACGTCAAGCTCAAGGACGAATACCTGAATCAGGTTTAATCCGGCAATCTAATCTGAAACCGTCTGTGTCAGCGTATTTGCCTCTGTTGTTCACCTTTTGAACAGGGGATCGGATATGAGACAACCACTGCATCAACCATTGTTCGAACGAATTCTCGCCTACCTGGCCGCCAGCGGCATTACGCCGTCCCATGAGCGCCAACGGCAGGCCAGGGCGCTGGTTGCCGCTGTCGCCTCGGAAGGCAGGGGCTGTGACTTCAGGCGTGCGCTGGAACTGGCTCCAGCCTATGTGGAATTTCCTTCCCCCGGGCCGGCCCGCTCCGCACCCGAACTCAAGCGGGGCAGCATGGGCTACTGGCCCAATGCCCGCTGAGCAGCACTGGCGCCCGGCCGCCTGTTACCGGCGAACGCTGCTGGCGGTTCTGGTTCTGGGCCAGACCGCCGCAGCGGTCTTTGCGCTGACACGCGTCATGCCACTGGAAGCCGGGAATGTTCCCGACACCTTGCTGATTTACCTCTTTGCTCTACTTCACGGCTGGATTGCGGTTGGATGCTGGACGGCTGTATTCGGATTCCTGGTCCGGCGAACCGGTGGCGACCGCTACAGCCTGGCAGCACGACATCCGGCCGAGACCCTGGCGCAGACTGCGCTCGCGCCGACGGCCATTGTCTTGCCCGTCTGCAATGAACCGGTAGAACGCACATTGTCCGGGCTGAGGGCCGTTTACCGGGAGCTCGAGCGCCTGGGGCGTTTGTCACACTTTGACTTCTACATCCTCTCCGACACCCGTGATCCCGAGATCTGGCTGGCCGAGCAGGCGGCGTGGCAGGCACTGAGCAGGGAACTGGATGCCGGGGACCGGCTGTTTTACCGCCGGAGGAACGTAAACCTGAACTACAAGAGCGGCAACATTGCAGACTTCCTGCGCCGCTGGGGCCGCCGATACCGCTATATGGTGGTGCTGGATGCCGACAGCCTTCTGGGGGGAAACACCCTGCTGCGGATGGTGCGGCTGATGGAACGTGAGCCAGGGGTGGGTATTATCCAGACCAGCCCGGTGGTGATCCGTGCCAGTACCCTCTTTGCCCGCTTTCAGCAGTTTGCCAGCCGCGTGTATTCACCGCTGTTTGCCACCGGCCTGGCGGCGGTGCAAATGGGGGATGCCGCCTACTGGGGCCACAATGCCATCATTCGTGTCGACGCCTTCATGAAGCATTGCGGGCTGCGCAAGCTTCGCGGCCCGGGTCTGTTCCGGGGGCCGATCATCAGCCATGATTTCGTGGAGGCGGCCTACATGGGCAGGGCCGGCTATGAAATATGGCTGGAGTCGTCATTGCCCCACAGTTACGAGGAATCGCCCCCGACTCTGGAAGATGAACTGATCCGTGACCACCGCTGGGCACGGGGCAACCTGCAGCATCTGTGGGTCTTGCTGACCACACCCGGGCTGCGGTTCGCCCATCGCATGGCTTTTATCAACGGCATCATGTCGTACCTGGCTTCTCCACTGTGGTTGCTGTTCGTGATCCTGACCATCGTCATCGCCAGCAGCCTGAGTTTGCCGGTGTCTGCAGCGCTGGACGGAGGCATGGCCTGGGCTGCCGGTCTTGGCCTGAGCACTCTGGGCCTGCTGTTCCTGCCACGCTTTCTGGGTATTGCCGATATCATGGCAAACCGGGAAGGCCATTTGTTTGGGGGCAACCTCCGGCTGATATTCAGTGCACTGTTCGAAGCCGTTACCTCCCTGTTACTGGCTCCTGTGAGAATGCTTGCCCACACCCGTTCAGTGATCTGCGCCCTGAGCAATATCCCGGTGCGCTGGGCCGGGCAGAACCGCCACGAAGAAACCGGATGGCAGCGTGCCTTCGATGAACACCGGCTCAGTCTCACCCTGGCCCTTGGCTCGGCCGGCATTATCGGCTGGATCGGGTCGCCGACGCTGATGCTGTGGTCATTGCCGGTGATCATCCCTCTGCTGCTGGCGGCACCCACCTCGGTTCTGCTGGGCAGAGCATCCACAGGCGATACCGTCGCTGAGCGTGGTTTACTGACAACACCGGAAAGCGGTCAACCGACACCAGTGATCGCCGAGGCCTGCTCCGGGGCACCGCTTTTACCGGCGAACCCGGGCCTGTCAAATGTTCAGCAGGCGGTGCTGTCGCCGACCATGAATGCGCTTCACAGGCAACTGGCCCGAAGCCGCCCGGAATGGACGACAGCAGCCATTCTCCGGCATTGTCTCGAACATGGCCCGGAACAATTGATGGACTGGCAGCTGAGCCTGCTATGCCGGGACCGGCAGGCACTCACCAGGCTGCATCATTTGGCCTGGCAGGCAGGCCAACACAGCTATTGGGGCCAGAGAATCGCTGCGCTAATCCCTGATCCCCGGCGATCCACTGGAGAACGAGTTGAAACGACTGATCCTCACCACGCTGCTGCTGAACGCCCTGTTCGTGGCACTGCTGCTGCCACGCTATCCCTGGATACCGTGGATTGCAGCTGATGCCCTGTTGCTGAGCGGTCTGTTCACGCTATTGCCGGGTGGACGGGCGAAACGGATACTGGCCGGAGCCATGGGTGCCCTGTTTTCAGCCCTGGCCTTCTTTGCCCTGGGCGATTTACTGGTACGCCAGAGCATCGGGCGGCCCTTCAATCTCTATCTGGAACTGGGCATTGCCGGCTCGGTGTTTGACCTGATGCAGAGCAACCTCGGCCTCGGCCTTTCTCTCCTGGTGATCCTGGCCCTGATCGCAGTCCTGTTCGCCCTGGGCACCTGTGTCGCCAGGCTCCTGTACCGGCTCGGTCCGGATACCCCTGCCAAAGTGGGGCCACTGGTCGCAACCGCCGGCCTCGTCCTGGTGGCAGTGTCATGGCTGCCCCAGCAGGTTGTCGGGCTCAGCGCCTCCGAGCTCACCGCTCAGCAGATCCGGCTGGCGGCCGACACTCACCAGTCGACAACCGCTTTCCGGCAGCACCTTGCAGACAATCCCGGCGCCGGTCAGAGCGCTTCCCTTTCTGGTCTGGCCAACACCGATGTGATCCTGGGCTTTATCGAATCCTATGGTATTTCAGCCGTTACCGACCCCCGTTACCGGCCCCTGATCGGGGCTCGCCTGGACAGGATGGAGCAGGCCCTGGCGGATGCCGGCCTGCACATTGTGACCGGGCGCCTGCGTTCACCGGTTCAGGGCGGCCAGTCGTGGCTGGCGCACACCACACTGCTCAGCGGCCAGTGGATAAAAACCCAGCTGGACTACGAAATTTTCCTCGCCAGCGACTTTCCCACACTGATTGATGACCTGGACACCACCGGCCACGAGACCGTTGCGGTCATGCCGGCCATCACCAGGGACTGGCCCGAGGGCAGAGCCTTCGGTTACCAGCGGATCTATGAGTCCAACAGCATGGATTACCGGGGGCCGGCCCTGAACTGGGTCACCATGCCGGACCAGTACACCTGGTCATGGTTCCAGCGCAGTGTTCGAGACCAGTCAGAGTCACCACTGTTTGCCGAACTTGCACTGATCAGCAGCCACGCTCCCTGGGTGCCGGTGCTGCCGGTGCTGGAAGACTGGGACAGCATTGGCAACGGTGAGACCTTCAATCGCTGGAAAGACAGCGGAGAGGCACCGGCCAGCCTCTGGCGCGATCCGGAACGGGTGCGGGAACACTACGCCCGGGCACTGGATTACGCCCTGAACGTGGCTACCGAATATGCCAGGCGACATGTGGACGAGCGCACTCTGCTGGTGCTGCTCGGCGACCATCAGGCCGCACCATTGATTACCGGCGAGAATGCCAGCCGCGATGTGGTCGTACACATCATCAGTGCCGACCCCGGGCTGCTGGCGCCCTTTGTTGCCACCGGCAAGGTCAATGGCGGTGTATCCGGCTTCCGCTGGGGCTCGCGGCCCATGGAAAACCGGCCAGGCCCTACCATGGCCGTCTTCCGGCCTTTTCTGCAGCAGCAGTTTGGCGCAGCTTTCGACACCGTGAGAATTTCTGCCACCGACACTATTGAAAACTGACCAGCCGGGCCCATATCCGGAGATAGCAGATGTTCACGGAGAACCATCCGGCTGGCGCCACCGGTATGGAGCTGTTCCGCGATTGAAGCTGACATTAATTTGTTATTTCAATTTCGTAGGAGGAGTTTCTTATGACCAACATTACACGCTGGAATCCGGTGAATGAGTTTGAAGACCTGATAAATCGCTATAACCGCTACTTCGGCCTGGCCCGGGGCAACGGCGAACGGGAAGGCAAGGACCTGTTCAGCCGCAGCGATTGGTCACCGGCGGTGGATATCAAGGAAACCCCGGAGGCCTTCAACATCGAGGCCGAGCTTCCGGGCATGTCAAAGGACGATGTGAAGGTGACCGTCCAGGATGGTGTGCTGAGCATTCAGGGTGAACGCAAGCATGAGGAAGAGACCAACGACAAGAAACATCACCGCATCGAGCGGGTCTATGGTAGCTTCCTGCGCCGGTTCACCCTGCCTGAAAACGTGGACGAAAACAGTATCAGGGCCAGCTTCAAGGACGGCGTGCTGTCACTGACGCTGACAAAAGCCGAGCCGGCCGAGCCCAAGGCCATCGAGGTAGACGTTCAGTAACCCGCAGGCCACGGCAGCAGGGTCGGGAGTTTCAGTTCCCGGCCTCTGCTGCGGATTTTGCGCCGGCGCGCTCAAGGATGCTTGCATAGGCGGTACTGCGACGGTGCCGGGACACCACATCCAGGATGGTGTCGCCATGCTCATCAACCGCATTCAGATCCCGCCCAGCTTCCACGAAAAACCCGACGAAACGCTCGAAGTCCTCGGCGATCATGGCCTGGTAGGCCTTGATCAGGGCATTGAAATCAGCGTTTATACCGCTGTCATAAGGCGTAATCGCCAGAAAGCTCTTGACCCGCTCGTCACTCCATTCCTCACCAATGACTTTCGGTTTGTCTGGTCCGCTCATAATCACTCTGGCCCTGTTTTATCGACAGTGGGTATCGATCAATGTGTTCGTTCGAGGGTGCACAGTATAAAGATCTGAACGCAGGGGAGTTATATGAATTGTCTATGAGAGGCTGCCCGACAAGCATAAGGCATTGTCAGGGCATGATTTCCACAGGCAGCTGCTCGGTGTCGATGCTGTCGTCGCATTCCGGATCCCGGATGGCAATCTCTACCCGCCGGTTTTTAGCGCGGCTCTCTTCGCTGTCATTGGGCACCAGCGGATTGGTTTCAGCCCGGCCTGCAGCCACCACCCGCTCTGCCGGTACCTGGCGATTGAGCACCAGTTCATGGACAACAGAAACCGCCCGGGCCGCCGACAGGTCCCAGTTGGAACGATAGCGGCCGCTGGATATGGGACGGTCATCAGTGTAACCGGCCACCAGGACATCACCGCTGCAACCGGCAAGCACATCCACCACCCTTTCAATAATGGGGATCATCTCCGGTTTGATGGATGCCTCCCCGGAACGGAAGGTGGCTTCCTCGGAAAAACGGATAACCACCTGGTTCTCATCATAAGTGACATTCAGCGCCTCCGAAGCCACCTCTGCTTCCAGCTCCTCGATCATGCGGCTGGCCAGGTCGATGACACCGGCCGGAATCTTTGTGGGTGCCTCGCCGTCGGCACGCTCGTCAATGAATTCAGGTTCGCTGGTGGCGGTTTCCGTGGGTTCCGGAAGGGACACGGTGTCCGACTCGACCAGGGTCAGGGGTGACCCGCCCACGTCATCGGACAACACCTGGTTACTTCCAAACGCGTCCGCCATGGAGTTGGCCATGGCGCGATACTTTTCCACATCCATCTCCGCGAAGGACAACAGCAGAATGAAGAAGGTCAGCAGCAGCGTGGCCAGATCGGCAAAGGTAACAATCCAGGCCGGCGACCCCCGACCATGATTTTTCTTTTTGACTGGCTGGCGCACGGGCAAAACCTACGCCTCCCGCTCCGGCGCAAGATCGGTTCGCTGATCCGGGGTTACGAAGGACGACAGCAACTCGGTCATGACCCGCGGATTCTCTCCGCGCATGATGTTGCGTATGGATGTGGTGATCAGCAACTGATTGCGGGCTTCGTCCTCCGCCTTGAGCTGGAGTTTGTCCGCCAGGGGCAGGGCGATCAGCTGTGCAATAAAGGCACCGTAAAGCGTGGTCAGCAACGCGATGGCCATGGCCGGGCCAATGGAGGAAGGGTCATCCAGGGTGTTGAGCATCTGCACCAGCCCCACCAGTGTACCCAGCATGCCAATGGCAGGGGCGGATTCGCCGATGCCGCGGAACACCCGCTCAGCCACTTCGTAACGTTCCGCTGCCTGCTGGGTTTCCTGGGCCAGTGCCTCCTCGACGAGTTCCGGAGAGTGACCGTCAACACACAGGTTGATGGCCTTGCGCAGAAACTCGTTACTGGTCTGGTGATTCTCCAGGCCCAGAATACCTTCCTTGCGCACCACCAGTGCCAACGCACCAACCTCCCGGATCAGCTCGGCAGGCCGTTCCACACGCTCGGTGAACGCGGTGGCAAAGGCCAGTCGGAACGCGCTCATGACGGAGGGGAGGCGAAACTTGATCAGGGTGACGGCAAAGGTGCCACCCAGCACAATGGCAAGGCCGGGAAGGTTGAAGAAGGTGAGAAGCGACGCATTGGCCAGCATGGCGAGCACAACAATGAGAATACCCGCCACCAGCCCCACAAGGGTAAGAATATCCATCAGCAACCTTTAATCAGAGACCTTTGGGAATCTTGTACACCTGCTGAGCATAGCCCATGGGCCCGGCTTGAGCTCAGTCATTTCTCAATTCATCGATGACCGGCTGTGTTTGCGGGCGAATTCCACGCCAAATCCGGAACGACTCTGCCGCCTGCTCCACCAGCATGCCCAGGCCATCAAATACCCGGGTGGCACCGTGGTTCGATGCCCACTGGTTGAACGTTGTGGTCTGCAGAGAATACATCATGTCGTAGACCACGGTGCCGGCACCGATCACATTTGCCGACACCGGTGGCAGATCACCCTGCAGGCTGGCGCTGGTACCATTGATAACGAGATCGAAGGGTTCCGCAGGCTGGCCGAAACCGCAGGCTTCGAGACCGGTCTTGCCCGCAACGGGCCGGAACAGTGCTACCAGGGCCTCGGCTTTGGCAACCGTACGATTGGCAATAACCACAGCTGCGGGGTGTTCCCCCAGCAGGGGCCCCAGCACCCCGCGAACCGCCCCGCCGGCACCCAGCACCAGAATGCGCTTGCCCTTCAGGCTGATACCATGATTTGCCGTGAGGTCCGTCACCAGGCCCTTGCCATCCGTGTTATCGGCGGTAAGTAAACCTTTACTGTCCTGATACAGAGTATTGGCTGCACCGGCCAGTTCCGCGCGCTCGGTGCGCCAGTCCGCCAGCCGCCATGCCAGTTCCTTGAAAGGCACGGTCACGTTCAGCCCCATGCCGCCACGCCGGAAAAAATCACGCACAGTACCCTCAAAATCGTCCAACGGTGCCTGAATGGCGGTGTATTCCAGCTGTTCGCCGGTCTGGCTGGCAAACAGGCTGTGGATACGGGGGGATTTGCTGTGGCTGATGGGATTGCCCACCACGGCGTACAGGTCATTATTCATCGGCAGTCTCCAGCCAGTCACGTCCGGTGAGAAAATGCTCGGTCAGCCGCGCCTCTTCCGAGCCAGGTTCCGGCGCATAGCTGTATTCCCAGCGCACCAGCGGGGGTAATGACATCAGGATGGACTCCGTGCGGCCACCGGACTGCAGGCCAAACAGGGTGCCACGGTCATAGACCAGGTTGAATTCCACATAGCGGCCCCGGCGATAGAGCTGGAAATCCCGCTCACGGGTACTCCAGGGCATGTCTTTGCGACGCTGCACAATCGGTTCATAGGCCTCGATAAAACTGTCACCCACCGATTGCATCAGCGCAAAATCCTGACCGAAATCCCCGGTATTGTGATCGTCAAAGAACAATCCGCCCACACCCCGCGGCTCGTCCCGGTGCCTGAGATAAAAATAGTCGTCACACCAGTGCTTGTACTTGCGGTACATCTGCTCGCCAAAGGGATCACAGGCAGCCTTCGCCACCCGGTGCCAGTGCACGCAGTCTTCGTCAAAACCGTAATAGGGGGTAAGGTCATAACCACCACCGAACCAGTATACCGGCTCGGCATTTTCCGGCGTTGCCACGAAGAACCGCACGTTGGCATGGGAGGTGGGTACGTAAGGGTTGTGGGGGTGCATGACCAGGGATACACCCATCGCCTGCCAGGGCGCACCGGCAAGATGGGGGCGATGGGCGGTGGCGGAAGCGGGCATGGTGTCACCCATCACGTGGGAAAAATTAACGCCCCCTTTCTCGAACACGGCGCCATCCGTGATCACCCGGCTGATGCCGCCTCCACCCTCGGGCCTGTCCCAGGCATCCGTTTCGAATTCACCCTTGCCATCCACCGTGGCCAGCCGTTGGCAGATCTGCTCCTGCAGTGCCAGCAGGTATTGTTTGACGGCATGGCTGTCCGGTTGCTGTGGCATGAACACTCCTAACGCAGTTGTTTTCCGCTGACAATATCGATTATACGGCTGGGCTGCCGGTTACCACCCAGTTGCCCCGGCACCAGCCAGTCCAGCTGCCCCTCGAAATACCGGCGTACCTGCCAGGAGGTGCGGGCCGGCTGTCGGCCGGCGGGATTGCATGACGTGGATACCAGAGGGAAGCCCGCCGTCTCGCAAAGGGCCCGCACAACCGGGTGATCACTGACACGCACCGCAATGGAACTGTGGCGGCCCCTGACCTGATCCGGAATCTGCTTCAGGATATCCGGTAACAGACAGGTTACCGGGCCGGGCCAGTAAGCCATGGCTTTTTGCTGCAGTTCCTTTGGCAAGGGATCCAGCAGGAACCGTATCTGATCGACAGAGGCCGCTACCAGTATCACCCCTTTTTCAACCGGGCGCTGCTTGAGCTCAAGAATCCGGTCAACGGCGTCCGGGTCCCAGGGATCGCACCCCAGGCCCCAGACCGCCTCGGTCGGATAGGCAATGACACCGCCACCAAGCAGGGTGCGGCGGGCACAATGAAGATGCCAGTCAGATAAAGGTTGCTGTGGTTTATTCATGGAAGCGTCGGGTCACTGAATAGCGTTCAGGCAATCCGCTGAAACCCTCCGGGCGCCGCATCCACCAGCCCCTGGAGCTCCAGAAGCAGCAGCGACTGCATCAGCTGGTCGGCGGGAAGGCCTGTCACTGAACATAAATCATCGGTTGATTGCGGATCATACCCTAAAGCCTCCAGAACCGCGATTTCCCGCGACTCCAATCCTGCCATTGCCGGATTGGACGGTTCCGGGGCAGCCGCTCCCTCCCGCCGGCCCTGATCGCTCCACCAGGCACCCAGCTCCTCACAGATGTCATCCACGGTTTCCACCAGCTTCGCGCCTTGTCGAATCAGATCATGACATCCCCGTGCCAGGGGGTTGTGCACGGAACCGGGGATGGCAAACACCTCCCGCCCCTGTTCGAGGGCAAGCCGGGCGGTGATCAGGGAACCGCTTTTCAGTCCCGCCTCAACCACCAGGATACCCCTGCTGAGTCCGCTGATGATCCGGTTGCGCCGGGGAAAGTGCCCCGCTTTCGCCGATGTGCCCGGCGGGTACTCCGATACGATCACGCCATCACCGACAATACGTTCACTCAGCGTCCGGTGGCGGTAGGGGTAGGGTTGGTCCACGCCGTTACCGATCACCGCCACAGTGGGAAAACCCGCATCCAGAGCGCCTGCGTGGGCAGCACCATCCACACCCAGTGCCAACCCGCTGGTCACCAGCAGCCCCCGCCTGCCAAGCGCTGCAGCAAAGGAGCGGGCATGTTCCAGCCCGGCCCGGGTGGCATTGCGGCTACCGACAATACCGATCTGTTCCCGCCCGAGACAGGCCCGGTTGCCACGCAGATACAGCACCAGTGGTGGATCCTGGATATGTTTCAGTGGTTCCGGATAGTCGGCGTCGGCCATGGTGAGGATGTCGGTGCCGGTTCTCAGGCAATCATCCAGGATAGTGGCGGTAACAGCGACAACCGGATGGGCAGCATCCTGGCGACGCCATGCTTCCAATGCCTCGACCGTTTCCGGCGCCAGCCCCAGTGCCTTCAGGGTCGCCGCATTGCTGGTCCATAAGCCTTGAAAGCCGGGGAAGTGTTCAAGAATGGCCTGCTGGCGGCGGGCGCCGAATTTCGGCAGGCAGGACAGAAACACCCGGAATCCGGTTTCCGATGAAAACAGGTCCGCGGTAGCTCTGGTAACAGTAACTGGGGGCATGGCTTCCTTCCATGGATCAGGTAATCAGTGGGCTGCCTCGCGTTCCTGGCGGGGCCGGTTGAATTATGCCACAAAAAAAGGAGCCGGCGAGACGGCTCCTTTTCTGTGGCTGATGACTGATTTCAGCCCATCACGGATTGGTCACCTTGTCACCAACCGCCAAGGAGCGTGTGGCTTGCAGAATCAGGCCATAGCTCATTTTCTCATAGGTCTGGAACACCATCATCAAACCGGCACGCTCGGACGGCAGCTCAATGGTTTCGTCGGTGACCGGGTCCCTGACCAGGTTACCGCTCTTCAGCACCGCCATGACGTTGCCCGGCTTCAGACCTTCACGCTCGCCGCGGTTGATGGCCACCACATCAAACTGGCCGATCTGGTTGACACCACCGTCAACCGAAATCATCTCGGCTTCAATGTCCTCGTCCGGAGCACTGGGTACGAAGCTGGTGGTAATCCGCCGCTCTTCACTTGCCAGCAGTCGATCGCCGATACGGACTTCCTCACTGGAGCTCTTGAGGGCAAGCGTCAGCACATCACCGTCCTCCGCGGTGACTTCACCCCGGGCGATACTGCGGGCTTCGAGGCCCAGGAACTCGCCGGTTTCCGGGTCCCGGAACTCCTTGCTGCGACGGAAAATACCCACATTGTCGGCGGGCTTTTCACCACGGGCGTAAACCCGGTCTCCGGCGCCGGTGATAATGCGGCCATCTTCGCCTTCCAGCACGTAGGGCGCACCGTTGATTTCGTCAACACTGACGATACGGGTATCCGAGAGGAAGCTGCTGATTGCGTCCAGGGGAATGGCGGGAATCGGTGTGTCGATGGCCTCGGAACGTACCTTGGGAGACAGTTTCTCGACCCGGTTGCTGGACACCTTGGTCACACGTGGCTCGCCATCAATATAAACCAGGGCCAGTTCGTCGCCCGGGTAGATAAGGTGAGGGTTCTGCACCTGCGGGTTCACATGCCAGATTTCCGGCCAGTACCAGGGGTTATCCAGAAAGCGGGCGGAAATATCCCACAGGGTGTCACCCTTCACGACGGTGTAACGCTCGGGATGATCGGACCTCAGCTCCGGGGCGGCCTGGGCCCAGGAAGTTAGCAGCAGCATGCTTGCCGCCAGAGCGTACAGCAGTTTCCTCATTGTTTAAGTCCTTGATCGCGTGCCTTGAATCGACAGATTCATTTCTTGGTATGCAGCCGGTACTCTGCCTTTTATACCACTACTATAGAAGATGTCTCGCAAATTGTGATGTTATCTTTTGTTCTTCCAGTAAATTCTACGTTACGGCCGAAAGCTTTTAACTATCGCCTGATCAGTTTGTACTCAATGAGCGAGTTGAGGGATAATAGCACTATAAACGGCACTAACCCGTTGAAACCGGCTCTTTCATCCCGATCATAATAGTCACGGGATGGAAAAATGCGCAGTACGCTGTCGCATTTCGGAGACAGTATTCACACCGTTACAAAAGATAACGGTGAAAGCCAGATACAGAGACGAAAAGTACGAGCGCCATGATACTAGATATTCTCGAATACCCGGATCCCCGCTTGCGCACGATTGCCAAGCCGGTAGATGAGGTAACAGACGAGACCCGCAAGCTGATCGACGACATGTTCGAGACCATGTACGATGCGCCCGGCATTGGCCTCGCGGCTACCCAGGTGAACGTGCACAAGCAGATCATCGTGATGGACCTGTCGGAAGACAAGAGTGAGCCGCGGGTATTCATAAACCCGGAAGTGGAAGTCTTGGATGGCGAGTTTGAAGACATGCAGGAAGGCTGCCTTTCTGTACCGGGATTCTATGAAGACGTTTCCCGGATCGAGCACTGCATGATCCGCGCCATCGACCGGGATGGCAAACCGTTCGAACTGGAAGCCCACGGCCTGCTGGCCGTATGCATCCAGCACGAAATGGATCATCTTAACGGCAAGCTGTTCGTGGACTATCTCAGCTCACTGAAACGCACCCGGATTCGCAAGAAGCTGGAAAAGCTCCACAAGAAAAGCGCCTGAAACAGCCCGGCATACAGCCGCTGACAGGCTGCCAGATACAGCGTGAACCAGGACCGGGTGTGAACCCGGTCTTTTCGTATTCAACGGACCAGAGAACGATACCCCGTGCGACTTGTTTTTGCCGGCACCCCCGATTTTGCAGCCACCGCCCTGAAAGCCCTGCTTTCAACCCGACACCAGGTGGTTGGTGTCTACTCCCAGCCCGACCGGCCCGCCGGCCGTGGCCGCAAGCTCACGCCCGGCCCGGTAAAACAGGTGGCCCTGGAAGCCGGTATCCCCGTGTTCCAGCCCCGGTCCCTGAAAACACCCGAAGCACAGGGCGAGCTCAGGGCCCTGGATGCCGACGTGATGGTTGTCGCCGCCTACGGGCTGATCCTGCCCCAGGCGGTACTGGATATCCCCCGCCATGGCTGCCTCAACATTCATGCCTCCCTGTTACCCCGCTGGCGCGGTGCAGCCCCGATTCAACGGGCCATTGCCGCCGGTGACCGGGAAACCGGGATTACCATCATGCAAATGGATGCCGGCCTGGACACCGGCGATATGCTGCTGAAAGCCATTACCCCCATCAGGGAAGACGATACCGGCGGCAGCCTCCATGACCGCCTGGCCGGGATGGGGGGTGAGGCCATCGTCAAGGCGCTGGAACATCTGGAAAGGGGCGAACTCCGGGGCGAAGCCCAGGATGAAAGCCGGGCCTGCTACGCCAGCAAGCTCAGCAAGGACGAAGGCCACATTGACTGGACCCTTGACGCACCTGCCATCAATCGGCTGATTCGCGCCTTCAATCCCTGGCCGGGCACCTACACGGATGTTGATGACCTGCGCATCCGCATCCATCGGGCGGAGGTTCTTGAAGACACCAGTGACAGGCACCCGGGCACCGTAATCCACCGCGGCAGAGACGGCATTGATGTGGCCTGTGGCCTGGAATCCCTGAGAATCACGCACCTGCAGCTGCCCGGTTCGCGCCCGCAGTCAGTCAATGATCTGATCAATGGCGGCAAGGAGATACTGATGCCCGGCCAGGAGCTGCACTGAATGACTGGCCGGGGCCAGCCAGTTCGGGCCGTGGCCGCCCGGGTGCTGCAGTCCGTTGAAAATGGCCAGTCGCTGTCACAATGCCTTCCCCCGGCCCTGGATGACGTTGCCGACAACGAACGCCCGCAACTCCAGGCGCTCTGCTATGGCAGCTGCCGCTGGTTCCACCGCCTCGATGCAGAGCTGCAGGGCCGCCTGAAAAAGCCATTGCGCAAACCGGACCGGATTGTCCACCACCTGATGCTGGTGGCGCTGTTCCAGCTTCGATTCAGCGAGCAGGCCACCTACGCCGTGCTCAATGAAACCGTGGAAGCGTGCCGCACACTCGACAAGCCTCACCTCACCGGACTGGTCAACGGCGTGCTGCGGGCGGCGGAACGGGAAGGAGAGCCCCCGTGCCCTGATGACAGCGTGCGCTTCAGTCATCCCCACTGGATGCTGGAAAAGCTGCGCCACAACTGGCCCCATGACTGGCAGGCCATCCTTGCCGCCAATAACGCCCAGGCGCCCATGACACTGCGGGTCAATGCCCGCCGTTTCACCCGTGACGATTACCTTCGGCAACTGGACGAAGCCGGCATCGAAGCAGCCGCCACCCTGTTTGCCCCCTTCGCGATCCAGCTCGCCTCGCCGGTCCCGGTGGACCGGCTGCCCTGGTTTGCCGACGGCGCCGTCAGCATCCAGGACGAAGCAGCCCAGCTCTGCACCACCCTGATGGATCTGGCCCCCGGCCAGCGCGTGCTGGATGCCTGTGCCGCACCCGGTGGCAAAACCTGCGCTATCCTTGAAAGTTGCAGCGGACTGGAGGAAGTGGTCGCCATTGATGAGTCCGCTGACCGGCTGCCCCGCGTGCAGGAAAACCTCGACCGGCTCGACCTGGTCGCCACCCTGAAGCAGGCGGATGCAGCCAACATTGACGAATGGTGGGATGGCAGGCCCTTTGACCGCATTCTTCTGGACGTTCCCTGCAGCGCCACCGGCGTTATTCGCCGGCACCCGGATATCAAACTGTTGCGCCGGGAATCGGACATTGTGCCGCTGGCGAACATTCAGCTGGGCCTGCTGACCGCCATGTGGCAGGTGCTCGCACCAGGGGGCCGTCTGGTGTATGCCACCTGCTCCGTGTTCCCGCAGGAGAATCACCGTATAATCCGTCGATTCCTGAAGCAGCAGAGTAACGCGGTACTGATCGAACCGGATGTGCTCTGGGGCCGTGATACAGAATACGGCCGCCAGCTGCTGCCTGCCGCCGAAAGCCACGATGGATTCTTTTACGCCGTGCTGGAGAAACCTGAATCATGAAAATCCTTATTCTCGGTGCCGGCCAGGTGGGTGGTACCCTGGCAGAAAACCTCGCCAACGAAGCCAATGACATCACCGTCATTGATGGTGACAGTGCCCGCCTGCGGGAGCTTCAGGATCGCCTGGATATCCGTACGGTACAGGGCAGCGCTTCTTTCCCGACCGTCCTGCGACAGGCCGGCGCGGAGGATGGCGACATGGTTATCGCCGTCACCAACAGCGACGAGACCAATATGGTGGCCTGCCAGGTGGCCAAACTGCTGTACAAGACACCAACCACGATTTGCCGGGTGCGCGCCAATGCCTATCTGGCAAAACCGGAACTGTTCTACCAGCGCGACCAGAAGAAGGACCTGGACAGCCTGCGGGGCTTTCCCATCGACGTTCTGATCAGCCCGGAACATCTGGTTACCAAGCACATCACCCGGCTGATCGAATACCCGGGCGCCCTGCAGGTGCTGGAATTCTCCAAGGGCCTGGTCCAGCTTGTAGCCATCCGTGCGACAGAAGGGGGGCCGCTGGTAGGCCACGAGTTGTCCTATCTGCGCAGCCACATGCCGAAAATCGAAACCCGTGTGGCCGCCATCTTCCGCAAAGGCCGGGCCATCATGCCCCAGGGTGACACAGTGATAGAGGACGGCGACGAGGTGTTCTTTATTGCTGCCTCCGACCACATCCGCTCGGTGATGAGCGAGCTCCAGCCGCTGGAAAAGCCCTACAAGCGCATCTTCATCTGTGGCGGTGGCAATATCGGCCAGCGCCTGGCCCACACCCTGGAGTCCCGCTATCAGGTGAAACTGCTGGAGCGCGGCCACGAACGTTGTGTGATGCTCTCCGAGAATCTGCGCAAGACCGTGGTGCTGGAAGGTAACGCGGCCAACAAGGACATACTGCTGGAAGAAAACATCGAGAATACCGATGTGTTCTGCGCCGTTACCAACGACGACGAGGCCAATATCATGGCCTCGTTGCTGGCCAAACGCCTGGGGGCACGCAAGGTACTGACCCTGATCAACAACCCGGATTACGTGGACCTGATCCAGGGCGGCGATATCGACGTGGCCATTTCGCCCCAGCAAACCACCATTGGCAGCCTGCTGACCCACGTGCGCCGCGGGGACGTCGTCAATGTTCACTCGCTGCGCAGGGGCGCTGCCGAAGCCATCGAGGCCATCGCCCATGGCGATCACCGCTCTTCCAAGGTGGTGGGCAAGCGGCTGGACGAGATCAATCTGCCGGAAGGGACAACCATCGGCGCCATCGTTCGCCACAACGAAGTGCTCATTGCCCACGACCACCTGCGGATTCAGCCCGATGACCATGTGATCCTGTTCCTGGTGGACAAATCCCGGATACGGGAAGTGGAGAAGCTGTTCCAGGTGGGGCTGACCTTCTTCTAGTGCAAAATCAGGCCTGTGAACCGGCCTTAGAAATACGCGATTTGCAGGCGTATAATGCCCCTTTTTTCAGAGTGCCCCGGCCAGGTGCCCGGGCGCCACACACAGACTGACCAGCAGGCAAACGTCGTGACAGACAAGGCAACTTCCGCAAACACCCCGGACATCAAAACCTTCCAGGGCCTGATTCTCGCCCTGCAGAATTTCTGGGCGCAGCACGGCTGCGTGGTACTCCAGCCTCTGGATATGGAAGTGGGGGCGGGCACTTTCCATCCTGCCACCTTCCTGCGCTCCATCGGCCCGGAAACCTGGAACGCCGCCTATGTCCAGCCCAGTCGCCGCCCCACCGACGGCCGCTACGGGGAAAACCCCAATCGCCTGCAACACTATTACCAGTTCCAGGTGGTGCTGAAGCCGTCTCCGGACAACATCCAGGAGCTGTACCTGGATTCCCTGAAGGCCCTGGGCCTGGACCCGCTGGTACACGATATCCGCTTCGTGGAAGACAACTGGGAATCACCCACCCTCGGCGCCTGGGGTCTGGGCTGGGAAATCTGGCTCAATGGCATGGAGGTGACCCAGTTCACCTATTTCCAGCAGGTCGGCGGCCTGGAGTGTTACCCGGTTACCGGTGAACTCACCTACGGGCTCGAGCGCATCGCCATGTACCTGCAGGGCGTGGACAGTGTTTACGACCTGGTCTGGACCGAAGGCCCGGACGGCGTGGTCACCTACGGGGACGTGTTCCACCAGCAGGAAGTGGAAATGTCCACCTACAACTTCGAGCATGCCGATACCGAATTTCTGTTCCACAGCTTCGACGTGCACGAGCGTGAGAGCGCCCGCCTGATCGAGGCCGGCCTGGCTTTGCCCGCCTACGAGCAGGTACTCAAGGCCTCCCATACTTTCAACCTGCTGGACGCCCGGCACGCCATCTCGGTGACCGAGCGTCAGCGTTTTATCCTGCGGGTTCGCACCCTTGCCCGTTCGGTTGCCCAGGCGTACTTCGACAGCCGCCGCAAGCTTGGCTTCCCGCTGGCGCCCGAGGCGTTGCGCAAGGAAGTACTGGCAGCCGCCGACGCCGCCGATGAAAAAGGCAAGAAGGGCAAGAAAGCGAAAAAAGCTCAGCAGGAACAGGGGAACGCATAATCATGTCAACACAGGATTTTCTGGTCGAACTGGGCACCGAAGAGCTGCCTCCCAAGGCGCTGAAGCCGCTTTCCGACGCTTTTACCCGTGGCATTGCCAGTGGCCTGGAAGAGGCCGGCCTGGGTTTCGGCAAGGTGGAAGCCTTTGCCGCGCCACGCCGACTGGCTGTGCGGGTTCGTGATCTGGAAGACGCCCAGCCGGACAAACCGGTGGAAAAACGCGGCCCGGCCGTAAAAGCCGCCTTTGACGATTCCGGCAACCCCACCCGGGCCCTGACCGGCTTCGCCACCTCCCTGGGCGTAACACCGGACCAGCTGGATACGCTGGAAACCGACAAAGGCGCCTGGGTGGTCTATCGCACCATCGAAAAAGGCCGCCCCACTGTTGAACTGATGCCGGAACTGGTGGACCGGTCGCTGGCGGCACTGCCCATCCCCAAGCGCATGCGCTGGGGTGCCCACCGTACCGAGTTCGTGCGTCCGGTACACTGGGCCATCATGCTGTTCGGCAACAAGGTCATCGAAACCCCGGTGATGGGGCTGACCCCGGGCAACAAGACCCGTGGCCACCGTTTCCACTGCCCCAGGTCACTGATTGTTCCAACCCCCGGTGACTACGAAGTGGTGCTGCGCCAGGAAGGCTATGTGATTGCCGACTTTGCCGAGCGCCGGGAGCAGATTCGCGACGGTGTCATGGCCATTGCAAAGAAAGAAGCCGGCGGACAGGCCGTGATTGATGAGGACCTGCTGGACGAAGTCACCGCCCTGAACGAATGGCCGGTGCCCCTGATGGGCCGCTTCGAGGAACGTTTCCTGGAAGTACCGGCCGAAGCGCTGATTTCCTCCATGAAGGAACACCAGAAGTATTTCCACGTGGTCTCTGCCGACGGCAAGATGCTCCCGCTGTTTATCACCGTCGCCAACCTGGAAAGCAAAGACCCGCAACAGGTGATCTCCGGTAACGAGAAGGTGATTCGCCCGCGCCTGTCCGACGCCGCCTTCTTCTACGACACCGACCGCAAGACAAAACTGGAAGACCGTATCGACCAGCTCAAGCCGATCGTGTTCCAGGAAAAACTGGGCAGCCTCTACGACAAGTCCATGCGCGTGGCCGCACTGGCGAAGAAGATCGCCGACGCCATTGGCAGTGATCCGGTGCTCGCCGAGCGCGCCGCCATGCTGGCCAAGACCGACCTGGTCACGGAAATGGTACTGGAATTCACCGACCTCCAGGGCATCATGGGCCAATACTACGCCGCCAACGACGGTGAGAACGAAGACGTGGCCAGTGCACTGAACGAGCAGTACATGCCGCGCTTCGCCGGCGATGACCTTCCGGCCACCCTGACCGGCTGTGCCGTGGCCATTGCCGACCGCATCGATTCCCTGGTGGGACTGTTCGGCATCAACCAGCCACCGTCCGGCACCCGCGATCCCTTCGGCCTGCGTCGCGCCTCCCTGGGTGTACTGCGCATCATCATTGAACGGGAGCTGCCGCTGGACCTGCAGGCCCTGTGTGAGTGGGCCGAGGAAGAGCACACAGCGATTACCGAGCCGAATGTCGCCGATACCGTGGTGGATTACATGCTGGAGCGCTTCCGCGCCCATTACGAAGAGCAGGGCATCAGCGCCGAGGTCTACCTGGCCGTACACGCCCGCCGTCCCACACGTCCGCTGGACTTTGACCGCCGGGTGAAAGCCGTGGAAGCCTTCCGCCAGCTGCCGGAAGCCCTGGCCCTGGCCGGCGCCAACAAGCGGGTGTCCAACATCCTGACCAAGCAGGGCGGTGACAGCATTGGTGAAACCATCGACACCGATCTGCTGCAGGACAGCGCCGAGAAAGCCCTGGCCGAGCAGATCCGCCAGCAGGCGGAGAAAGTGCTGCCACTGTTCGAGAAGGGCGATTACGCCACGGCGCTGAGTTCCCTGGCCAACCTGCGGGAACCGGTGGACAACTTCTTTGACGAAGTCATGGTCATGGCCGACGACGAAGCCGTGCGCGCCAACCGCCTGGCCATGCTCAACCTGCTGCGGAACCTGTTCCTGCGAGTGGCGGACATCTCAGTACTGCCAACCGCCGGATAACGCACACACGGAGGGCCGGGCTACTGAGCCGGCCCTCCGTCATCAGCCAGAGATGACAATACCGGTAACTCTACGGATGCCGTTTTATCCGCCGGGGGCTGGTAAATAACCACTTAATCCGTATAATACCGGCCGTTGATCGGCGTGTGGCGCAGCTTGGTAGCGCACTTCGTTCGGGACGAAGGGGTCGCAGGTTCGAATCCTGCCACGCCGACCATTTTCCCGTTTTCCTTGTTTTCTCCTCCTTTCGATACCTCGCCTATTCCGGCATCGCGTTTCTGTATCCTTGACAAGTCTGCTAATGTTCTGCGGTAAGACTGTCGCGGAGGGACACATTGAACCAGGCAACGGAATTCACGACCGGCAACTTTTCATTTCTGTCAGAACACGATTCACTCTTCGTGGAGCTGGCCGAATCCGCCGAACGCGCCTTCGCCAGTGACCCCAACACCACCCTGATCAAACTCCGCCAGCTTGGCGAAGCCCTGGCCCAGCACCTGGCCGCACTTTCCGGTATCGAACTTGACGAACAAACCAGCCAGTCCGAGCTTCTATACCGCCTGAACCGCGAATTGCGGCTGGAACCGCAGATCAAAGAGCTTTTCCACATCCTGCGCATCGAGGGCAACAAAGCGACCCACCAGTTCCGCACCCGGCACAAAGAGGCCATGGACGGCCTGAAAGTAGCGCGCGCCCTGGCTATCTGGTTTCATCGCTCCTTTGGTAAAGCCGGTGCCAGCTTCAAGCCCGGCCCTTTTGTACCGCCCTCCGACCCAAGCACCCAGTTACGCCAGCTCCAGAGCGACATCGAAAAGCTCCGCCACGATCTGCAACACGCCAACATGGAGCTGGACAGCAGCCAGCAGCTCAGCCAGCTGATCGAGAAAGAAAAAGCCGAATTCGAAGCCCTTGCCGTGGCCATGGACGAGGAATCCCGGGCCCTGGCCGAGCAGGCCCGCCAGCACGAACGGGCACTGACCCGGCAGCAACAGGCTTACGAGCAAAAGATCAAGGCCCTGCAACAAAAGCTCACGGAGCAGGGCGAACACACCGTGAACCAGCAGCGCCAGAAGGTGGCGAAACAGACCAGGGCCGCCACGGATACCCTGGTACTGAACGAAGAACTCACCCGCATTCTTATTGACCAGCAATTGCAGGAAGCAGGCTGGGAGGCAGACAGCCAGGACATCACCTTTCAGAAAGGTGCCCGCCCGGAGAAAGGCGCCTATCGCGCTATTGCCGAGTGGCCAACCAATCATAGTGGCGGCAAGGGCCGGGCCGATTACGTGCTGTTCGTGGGTTTAACCCCCATCGCCGTGGTGGAAGCCAAGAAAGAAAACACCAACGTGGCCGGCAAGATCCGCCAGGCCGAGCGCTACAGCAAGGGTTTCAAGGTGGAGGCTCCGTTAGTGGGCGCCTGGGAGCTGACCGGCCGCACCATTGCCTGGCCTGCCGATGAAAGCGGCCATTACCACGTGCCCTTCGTGTATTCCTGCAACGGTCGCCCCTTCGTACCTCAGTTGGCAGAGCAATCCGGCACCTGGTTCCGGGATGTGCGGGAAACCAGCAATCTGCGCCGGGCACTGCCCCGGTTCCACACACCCGGCGGCCTGCTGGATTTGCTGGAACGGGATAGAGAGAACGCCGAGAAACTGTTAAAGGAAGAGCCCTTCGGCTACCTGAAACTGCGGGACTATCAACAGAAGGCCATTGTCGCTACTGAACACGCCCTGGCTCGCGGTGTACGCACGGCACTGCTGGCCATGGCCACCGGCACCGGGAAAACCCGCACCATCATCGGGTTGATGTACCGGTTCCTGAAGGCCGAGCGCTTCCACCGCATTCTGTTTCTGGTGGACCGCACCGCACTGGGCCAGCAGGCCATCGATGCCTTCAACGACCGCTGGAGCAGAACCACACCCTCAGCAAGATCTACAACGTCGCCGAACTGGGCGACATGGCGGCGGAAGCCGAAACCCGCATCCAGGTGGCCACCGTGCAGGCGATGGTCAAACGCATATTTATGAGCGATGAGCCGCCGCCCATCGACCAGTTTGATTGCATCATCATTGATGAAGCCCACCGGGGCTACACCCTGGACCAGGAAATGACCGAAGGCGAACTCGCCCTGCGGGACACCAGCCAGTACCTCTCCAGCTACCGCCGCGTGCTGGATTACTTCGATGCGGTCAAGATCGGCCTCACCGCCACCCCGGCCAAGCACACCAGCGAAATCTTCGGCAAACCGGTGTACACCTACTCCTACCGGGAAGCCGTGGCGGATGACTGGCTGATCGACCACGAACCACCCATCCGCTATGAAACCCTGCTCACCCAGAATGGCATTACCTTTGAAAAGGGCAAACCTGTGGAGGTGATCAACACCCAGACCGGGGAAGTGGACACCACCGAACTGGAAGACGAACTCAACTTTGAAGTTGATGCCTTTAACCGCCGGGTGATCAACGAGAACTTCAACCGGGTAATCTGCGAACAACTGGTGCAGGAGCTGGACCCATTCGGCGACGAGAAAACCATGATCTTCTGCGCCACCGACCTGCACGCGGATATGGTGAAACGCCTGCTGGATGACGCCTTCAAGGATCTCTACAACGGCCAGTACAACGAAGCCGCAGTGGCCAAGATCACCGGCCAGAGCGACAAGGTGGACCAGCTCATCCGCCGCTACAAGAACGAGCGTTACCCCAACATCGCCATCACCGTGGACCTGCTGACCACCGGTATCGACGTGCCGCGCATCTGCAACCTGGTGTTCATGCGCCGGATACGCTCACGCATCCTGTACGAACAGATGATCGGCCGCGCCACCCGCCGTTGCGACGAGATCGGCAAGACCGTGTTCCGCATCTACGACCCGGTGGACATCTACGCTGCCCTGCAGGATGTGAACACCATGAAGCCCCTGGTGAAAGACCCCAATATCACCCTGGAGCAACTGGTGGACGAACTCACCGACGACGAGCAACTGGAAAAGGCCCTCAACAGCCCCGGCGAGTTACCGGACGAAAGCCAGGCTGACGTAGTGCTCAGCCAGCTCAGCCAGAAACTCATGCGGGTACTGCGCAAGGCCGACAACAAAGCGGAAAGCCGGCCGGAGCTGAAACAGAAACTGGACGAACTGCATCAAAGCTGGGGCGTGGAACCGAAATCCCTGCACACCCACCTGCACCAACTCGGCCCGCGGCAAGCCTCGGAGTTCATCAAACAGCACAGCGGCCTGCTGAACCAGCTGGCAGAAGTAAAATCCCTGGTGGGCAGCGAATACATGCCCCTGATCTCCGACCACGAAGACGAAATCCGCGACCGCACCCAGACTTATGGCGTGCACAGCAAACCCGAAGATTACCTGGACAGCTTCAACGAATTCATCAAACAGCAGCTCAACCAGTCCGCCGCCCTCGCCGTGGTGGTCAACAAACCCCGGGACCTCACCCGGGACCAGCTACGGGAAGTAAAACTGCTGCTGGACAACCACGGCTATTCCGAAGCCCGGCTGCAAAGCGCCGTGCGCAACCAGACCAACAAGGACATCGCCGCCAGCATCATCGGCTACATCCGCCGCGCCGCCCTGGGCGAACCGCTGATTCCCTTCGAACAGCGGGTGGCCGAAGCCATGGACCGCATTTACACCCAGCACAACTGGACCCCGAACCAGCGCAAATGGCTGGAACGCCTGGCCAGGCAACTGGTGCACGAAGTGATCATCGACCGGGAATTTGTGAACCACCGCTTTGCCGATGACGGTGGCGCCAGGCAGATGGACAAGGTGCTGGGGGCGCAGCTGGATACGGTGCTGGAGGAGTTGAATGAGGCGATGTGGCCGGAGCAGAGTGCCTGATTCGACCATGTTTACCGTATCGACATAGATTCAATCTATGTCGATTTTTTCACCTTTTTTCGACATAGCCCGAATGATATGCATAGAAAACCGGCTTTTCTTAACATGTCGCCCGCAACGTGCAAAGATTTCGGCATTTTTTATACATGAGGCGCTGAACAAGATGACGCGCCCATCAAAGGATCACCCATGACCAACAACGACATCGTCCAGAAACTCTGGAACCTCTGCGACGTTCTGCGGGACGACGGCATCAACTACTCGGACTACGTCACCGAACTGGTGCTGCTGCTGTTCATCAAGATGGTGCACGAGAACACCGAAGCCGGCACCCTTAAAAAGCACCCGCTGCCGGAAGGCTGCCGCTGGACCGACCTGAACGGCAAATCCGGCATCAACCTGCTGAACGATTACAAACGCATCCTGCTTAGCCTTTCCACCGGCAAGGACGGCGATGGTAACCTGGTGCACGACGACCCGCTGATCAGCGCCATCTACGCCGATGCCCAGACCCGCCTGCGCGAACCCCGCCACCTGGAGCAGATGATCAAGACCCTGGACCAGATCGACTGGTTCAGCGCCCGGAAAGACGGCCTGGGCGACCTTTACGAGGGCCTGCTAGAGAAGAACGCCAATGAAACCAAGTCCGGTGCCGGCCAGTACTTCACCCCCCGCGCCCTGATCAACACCATGGTGAACTGCCTGAAGCCGCAGCCGGGCGAGCGCATCCAGGACCCGGCCGCGGGCACGGCGGGCTTTCTGATTGCCGCCCACGAATACATCAAAAGCCAGACCGATGACCTGTACGAATTGAGCGACAAAGACAAAACCTTCCAGACCACCCAGGCTTACGTGGGCATCGAACTGGTGCCCGGCACCCGCCGCCTGGCCCTGATGAACTGCCTGCTGCACGGGATGGAAGGGGATGCCGAAGGCGTGGTGCACCTGGGCAATGCCCTGGGCCAGACCGGCGCAGGGCTGGAAAAGGCCGACGTGATCCTCGCCAACCCGCCCTTCGGAACCAGCAAGGGCGGCGACGCCAGCATCACCCGGGACGACCTGACCTACAAAACCAGCAACAAACAGCTCGCCTTCCTGCAGCACATCTACCGCAACCTCAAACCCGGTGGCCGCGCCGCCGTGGTACTGCCGGATAACGTACTGTTCGAAGCCGGCGTGGGCACCGACGTGCGCCGGGACCTGATGAACAAGTGCAACCTGCACACCATCCTGCGCCTGCCCACCGGCATCTTCTACGCCCAGGGCGTGAAAACCAACGTGCTGTTCTTTACCAAGGGCAGCGCGGTGGACAAGTACCAGGAAGAAAACTGCACCGAGAACGTCTGGGTCTACGACCTTCGCACCAACATGCCCAGCTTTGGCAAACGCACTCCGTTTGGCGACCAGCACCTAAAGCCCTTTGAGGGCGTGTATGGCGACAGCCCCAACGGCGACAGCGAACGGGAAGAGGGCGAATACAGCTTCCACTCCGACGCCATCGAACTGCCCGAACACAGCGACGAGAACGAAGGCGTGGACCCACGCCTGGCCCACAGCCGCTGGCGCCGCTTCAGCCGTCAATGGATTGCCGAGCACAAGGGCGACTCGCTGGATATTTCGTGGTTGAAGGACAGCGACAGTGTGGATGCGGCCAATTTGCCGGAGCCGAGTGTGCTGGCGGGTGAGGCGATGGGGGAGTTGAAAGCTGCATTAGGTGAACTGGAAGCATTGGTTACAGAGCTAGAGGATAAGTCGTGAAGGAAACAAATCACGCTCCAGGAAGTTGGGCTCGATGCTCGCTGGCAGATGTTGTCGTGCTCAACCCGAAGAATGACGCCAACGCTGAGCAAACGGCGGGCTTTGTTCCAATGGCACTAGCTCCTACTGATTATCACGGAGCGTTGCAGCACGAAGAAAAGCTGTGGGGAGAAATCAAAAAGTCCTATACCAACTTCGCTGATGGCGATGTCATATTCGCCAAGGTGACTCCCTGTTTCGAGAATGGCAAAGCGGCCATTGTGCGAGATATGCCCAGCGGAATTGGCGCTGGGAGTTCAGAATTCTACGTTCTGAGGCCGGCCAGTAAGGAAATTTCACCCAGCCTGCTCTTTGCAATCATCAAAACTCAGTCGTTCATGCAGCAAGGTGCAGAGAACATGACCGGTGCAGTTGGTCTGCGTCGGGTTCCAAGAACATTTGTAGAATCCTTCCCGATAGCGTTACCACCCCTCGCCGAACAGAAAGTCATCGCCGACAAACTCGACACCCTGCTGGCCCAGGTGGAAAACACCAAAGCCCGCCTCGAACGCATTCCGAAAATCCTCAAACGCTTCCGCCAGTCTGTTCTGGCTGCGGCGGTGAGTGGGCGGTTGACGGAGGAGTGGCGGGACCGAACTGGTTTGCCTGAATGGGGGGTAGCAGTCTTAGGTGACGTAATTGGAAACATTGATCAGGGGTGGAGCCCAAAATGCCACAATGAGCCCACTTCTGATGAATCCTGGGGGGTTATCAAAACATCATCAGTTCTTCCGATGGCATTTCTAGAAAATGAAAATAAAAAACTCCCGGATAGCCTCGATGTAAGGCCACAGCTACGTGTTTTAGCTAGCGACATACTCACGACAAGAGCAGGGCCTAGGTCGCGATGCGGTATCACTTGTTACGTCAGTAGCACATCAAAGAATCTGATGATTTGCGACAAGGTATATCGCTATAGAGTCATTGAGGGAAATGGGAGTAGCAAATTCCTAGCACTGCAGCTCAACAGCCCCAATGTGCTTGAGAAGATTGAAACTCTGAAAACGGGCATTTCCGAAAGTGGCATGAACCTGACTCAGAAAAAGTTTCGCCAATTAGAGCTCAACTGGCCCACGCCAGAGGAACAAACCGAAATCGTCCACCGAGTAGACCAACTCTTCGCCAACGCCGATCGCATCGAACAACAGGTCAACAACGCCCTGGCCCGCGTCAACAACCTCACCCAGTCCATCCTGGCCAAGGCCTTCCGGGGCGAACTCACCGAGCAATGGCGCCAGGACAATCCGGAGCTGATCAGCGGTGAGAACAGTGCAGAGGCGTTGCTGGAGCGGATCAAGGCGGAGCGGGCGGCTCAAAAACCTTCAGGACGCCGCAAAAAAATCAGGAAAACAGAACAGGCTGCTACATGACCGAGGAAATCGAAAACTCGACCGCCGTATCGGTGAATTGCCCTGCCTGTGCTGCCGTTAATGAATTGGATCAGCACCGCAAAATCGAGTGTAAAAAGTGCCAGAAGCCCATCACGGGCCATAAGTACGGTGCCCGAGGTGCTTTACCGGCGGTTTTAGCGTTCACTGTTGGCTTTACCGGGTACGGTCTGGTAGATCGCAATTTTCTGGACGCGAAGCGTTATCCCATGGAGCTGGAATACGCCATGGTTAATGCCTGCGCGAATGGGGATCAGAACGCCCTGTTACGTGAGGACTATGAGACCAAGCAGGAAGTCTGTTTATGTGCTGTGGGTAAAACGGTAGAAACGGTGCCCTACAGTGAGCTTGATGAAAGGAAGTCCGAACTAAGAGCGCTACTATTCAGCAAATTGCCTGAATGCCTGTGAAGCGGGGGCAGTTCTGATCTGCCCCCGCATGGAGTACGCTATTTATTTCGCTCGTGGCGGATTGTTTCCACGCCCTTTGCCAGATTTGCCACCCGTGGTGCTCGGACCATTAGGGGGCCGTTGACCACTGGAGGCCACATTCCTGGCAGCGGCCGATTGTGCTTTTGCTGCAAAAGAGCCTTTCGGGGTGTTTCCGCCATGTTGCTTTGCGGTCGCACTCTGAATACGTGCAGCAGCGGCCGGTGACATCGGTGTTTTTGCTTTGTTCATGGTATTTCTCCATCAATGTTTGGTTTGTGTCCCCGCTGGGACAGTTCAAAGATACACAGGGGGTCGGGGACAAATGGGGACGGAAAGAACACTAGAGCTTCAGAAAGCGATTGAGGCCTTAATCGCCAGGGTTGGATGGTCACGCAAGGCACTTGCCCGCCAACTTCACTGGGAGTTGTATGACACTGATGATGAGGAAGAGCTGAAACGTTTCGAAGAACGGCTCAAGAAGGAACTAACGCGGTCTACTACCAAACCTGAGCTACTGGAGCGTTATCTTGACGTTCTTCGTCAATTACCTGATGTAGAGAAGGCAGGACTTGTTGTACCGCAGTATGTCGCCACCAAACACCTGGACCCGGCTATTGAGTCTGTATTGATGGATCTCTCGAAAGATCTTTCACAATCGCTCAGGAATAAGAAACCAACATGAAGATCACGAATATGGCGACGTGGCCAACTCAACGGGCAGGAACGTAAAAAATACCACCTGCTATTTCAGGTGTCTTCGTCAGGTGGAAACATTTGCCCCTGAACCGCTGGCGGCTCGATATCAGCCAGCGATTTAACCGCTAAATCTCTCGAGCTTGCGATCTTTCGAAGCGAGTCATCGTGTGACCAGACTTCATCAGCCATGGTAGCCAGCGCGATACCGACAATCTGGCGGTCGTATTTTAGTTTGTTGGCAACCTGGCCGGGTGAGATCTGAGCAAGCTCTTTCCTGTCCGGAAGCTGGGCGCACTCAATGGCGGCCGCAGTGTCGAAATCCACAACTGCAAAGCAGGCACTTCCATTCAGAACATCCAGATACTCCTGATACTTGGATGTTTCCACACCAATCAGGAATTCCGACAAAACGGGGGTCGGTATAAGAATCAGAGCGTTCCTTCTCTCTGCTTCAGAGACAAATGCCTGTGCGCGCTCACCGACACGTTCCAGAACAGCATTCGTCTCGGGATGGGTAAGGCCCGTTTTATTCGGAGCAAGAATCTGGATCAGGATGTTGGTGTCGACTAATAATCTCAAATCAGCCTCTCAGATCCCTGGCCACTGCATGCGGATCGTCCATATCCGCCCATTTCAAACCACCAATAGACTTTAACTGGCCGACTACATCACCAACCTTGGCCGTATCCAGCTCCTGGTATGATTCTATTTTGAGCTTTTTGAGCCTCCAGCTACCTTCCGGCGATCGCTCCCAGGTACCATGCCCACTAACCCGAACCTGTTTGAACAGCAGGGAAGACAGCTCTCGGGCAATATCGATGGAGGCTTCGCAACGCAGCGTTTCCCCCTTAGCGCCTTCCAGGCTAACCGGGATGGTGTCATCCTTACCGCCAACGCGGTACAACCGACCCTGAACAGAACCGAGTTTGTTTACCACCAAGGGCTTCTCGTCATCTGGTCGTTTCCGGAATGACAGGATTCGAGTGTCAGTGTCGTTCAAAATCACACCTCCTGTGCCATCCTCATCCATGAGTTGCTGCAAACTTCGATACGCCGATAGCTGTTTCTTCGCGCCCATCCCGTTTGGCACTTCCCGCACATGGGTAAGAACCTTCTGATAGTGCAGGTCTTCAATATCCACATTAAGCATGGCGCTGCCCTTGCTGACCGAATCAAAATGCACATGCTCCACTTCTCCGAGCATGTCGGAGAGGTGGGTAATGTACTGCCCGAGGCGCTTCATTGAGAGCGTTTCGGGAGTGCGGTCATTTAACTTCAGGGTCAGTTTTTTCATAAAAATGATTATAGAAGGACAGTGGTCCACTTGCTACCGGGCGTTTGACACCAACACCCCCGGATTCAACATCCCCCTGGGATCCAGCGTTTTCTTTGTCGCCCTCAACACCTCCGCAAACAACTCCGGCCTTTGGCGGTCATAACCCGGGCGATGGTCGCGGCCCACGGCGTGGTGATGGGTGATGGTGCCGCCCAGGTCGATCAGGGTCTCCATAACCGCCAGCTTGATGTCATCCCACTGTTTTACCTGGTCGCCACGCCGGCCCGGGGCAATCACGGTGTAGTAGGGTGCCGGGCCGTCGGGGTAGACATGGGTGAAGCGGCAGGTGACGAAGGCCTTGCCGCAGATCTCCCGGGTGACCCTGTTCACGGTGTCCATGACACCCCGGTGGAAATCCTCGAACCTGTCCCAGGTAATGGCGGTTTCAAACGTCTCGGCCACCAGCCCCAGGCGGATCAGGGCATCCCGCATGTAGGGGGCGCGGATAAACTGCTGGCGCCAGTCGCCCGCCTGGCCCTGATCCGGTTTCTGCTCTTTGGCGGCCTGAACCGATCCGCCAGCGTCAGCGACGATCTCCAGTGCCCGTTCCATCCACGCATCTACCGGATGGTCCGCGGATTCAAATCCAACTATAAGTAAGTGCTTACTGCCGCCACCAATGCCGTTGATCATGGCTTCACGGGCATCGATCAGGCGGCAGTTGGTGGGGTAGAGACCGGACTGGGACAATCTGCGGACGCCTTCGGCTCCCTCCAGGAAATCGTTGAAATGCACCGTTCGGGTGGCCCGGAACTCCGGGCCGGATTGGAGGCGCATCCAGGCCGATGTGACGAAACCGAGTATGCCCTCGGAACCCAGGAACAAGCGGTCCGGTGAAGGGCCTGCCCCCGAGCCCGGTAACCTCCGGGTTTCCAGGGAGCCGGCGGGGGTTACCACACGGGTGGATTCCACCAGGTCATCAATGTGGGTATAGAGGGTTGCGAAATGACCACCGGAGCGGGTGGCAATCCAGCCGCCCAGGGTCGAGAACTCGAATGACTGGGGAAAATGCCTCAGGGTGTAGCCATGGGGCCTCAGCCCGTCTTCAAGGGCCGGACCGTAGATGCCGCCCTCGATATGGGCGGCGCGGGACTGGTGGTCCACTTCAATGATACGGTTAAAGCGCTCCATATCGACGGTAATGGTACCGGACCAGTCACCCTCGTAGCGGGGTTCCGTGCCTCCCACCACACTGGAACCACCACCGTAGGGGATCACCGCCGCGCCACAGCCGCTGGCATAGTCCAGTACATCGAGCAGCTCCTGCTCGTTGCCGGGGCGGGCAATCAGGTCCGGGGCGCAACGGTAATCACCGTCCAGCCCCCGCACGATGTCCCGGAAGGATTTACCATAGGTATGGCTGGCCCGGTCCCGGCGCTCTGTGGATATGATTGAGGCCAGCGACTCCGGAGGCTGGAGGCGGGGCGCGGGCATTGCCAGGTCCGCCAGCGCCGGCGGTGCCTGGCAGGTCAGCTCGGCATTTCCGAACTGCATACCCACCAGCTGGCGCAGCTGGCCCGTCTGGCGGTCGTCAAATGCACCTTCTTCATTACCCCAACCCCAGAAACTGCGTGTTGTCATGGACGTTCTCCATTTATTGTTTTGCATTCAGTCTAGTTCAGGGCAATAGTGAGTGATATCTGCCAACCCACCGAACGTTATGCCAAGCGGGAGTACCCTTGTGGAGACTGGTTGATGGCCACCCCGAACAGCGAAAAACGCAGGCTTGCTGCACTTGATCGCCTGGGTATTCTGGATACACCGCCGGAGGAACGCTTTGAGCGCCTGACAAGAATTGCGCGGCAGTACTATAAGGTGAAGGTTGCGCTTTTCACGGTGGTTGACAGTGAACGCCAGTGGTTCAAATCCAGGCAGGGTCTGGATGTATCAGAAACCCCGCGATCGGTGGCCTTCTGCGACTACGCCATCCGGCAGGACAAGGTCTTTCTGGTGGCCGATGCGGCGACAGATCCCCGCTTCAGTAAAAACCCCCTGGTGACCGGCAACCCCTTCATTCGCTTCTACGCCGGTATGCCGGTGCGGGAGCCCAGCGGTTTCAAGATTGGTACCCTGTGCATCATTGATGACAAGCCCCGGCAGTTCAACGAGGTTGACCTGGACGTGCTCCGAAGCCTGGCCAGTATTATCGAGGATGAGCTGGAACGCTCCTGCCTGGCGGCAACCGACCATGATTATGTCCAGGTGTCGCACCTCAGCCGGGCGATTCACCGGGCGCAGAATGTTTTTCTGACCAGTGACAACGAGCGGGCGGCATTCGAGCAGATGCTCAGCGATCTGCTGGCACTGACGGGCAGCCAGTTCGGCTTTATCGGCGAAGTTCTCCGCCATGCGGATGAAACGCCTTACCTGAAAATCGGCGCCATCACCAACATTGCCTGGAGCCCGGAAACCCAGGCGCTGTACCAGGAGGTGGAACGACGGGGGCTGGTCTTCGAGCGCCTGGACAACATCCTGGGGCGGCCCATGGTGACCGGTGATGTCATCGTGTCCAACGACCTGGAAACCGACCCTCGCCGAGGAGGCCTGCCCGAAGGCCACCCACCCATCGCGGCCTATATCGGCATTCCGGTGTTTTCCGGAGACAAACAGATCGGACTGGTCGGCCTTGCCAACCGGCTGGATGGCTATACAACGAGACTTGCCGAAGAGCTGGAACCGCTGCTGCAAACCGTGGGCAACCTGATCGAGCGCAAACGCCTCTATCAGGAGAAACGGGAACACCAGAAGAGCCTTGAGCAGGCCGCGAATTTCGACTCACTGACCGGATTACCAAACCGACGCAAACTGACTATGCTGTTCGAACAGGAGCTGTTTGAGGCCAACCAGCGCAAGGGACTGGTGTCCGTCTGCTTTATCGATCTCGACGGGTTCAAGGCAATCAACGACAAACACGGCCATTCCGTGGGCGACGCGGTGCTGAAATCCGTTGCCCAGAGCCTGAAATCCTGTGTGCGCAGCCATGATATTGTCGCCCGGCTTGGCGGCGACGAGTTTGTGGCCATACTGCGGGACGTGGAAGATGCGCGAGTGTATGCCCGCCTGCTGGAAGCCATTCGCCGACCTATCAGCTATAAACATTATATTCTGAACCTGTCGGGCAGTATGGGGGTAACCATCTACCCGGATGACGATTCAGATGTCGACCTGCTGATCCGTCATGCGGACCAGGCCATGTACGCGGCCAAGGAAGCGGGCAAGAATACCTACACCATTTTTGACCTGGATTCACATTTCTCCCGCAAGGCACGGGTAAAGGTCATCGAGGAGATCGGCGATGCCATCAGTCTGGGCCAGCTTGAGCTTTATTACCAGCCCAAGGTCAATTTTGCCAGGCAAAGCCTTGAAGGTTTCGAGGCCCTGATTCGCTGGAACCATCCCGGGAAAGGCCTGCTGAGCCCCGGCTATTTCCTCGAACACATCGAGTATACGGATTACGCCCGCACCGTCGGCAATTACGTGATCCGCGAGGCGGTGCTGCGATTGCAGGAGTTTGCACAACGCCAGCTCCCCTACACCCTCAGTGTTAACCTGAGCCCCTCCCATTTCCTGGCCCCTGATTTTCGTGATGACCTTGCCAGTGCTCTCGGCAATTGCCCCCGGGATATCCGTTCCCACCTGATACTCGAAATTCTCGAAACCACGGCACTGGATGACACCGAAAGGGTGCTGGAAAACCTTCAGGCATGCCGCGATCTGGGGGTGGATATTTCCCTCGACGATTTCGGAACGGGTTATTCGTCACTGGATCTTTTTCGTCGTCTCCCGGCCCGGGAAATCAAGATCGACCAGTCCTTCGTCATGGACATGCTGGATAATGCCGACAACCACATGATTGTCTGCGCGATTATCAGCCTGTCCCACAGTTTCGGGCGCCGCCTGGTCGCCGAGGGGATTGAATCCGGCGCCGTCGAGGCAAGGCTGATGGAACTGGGCTGTGAGCTGGGGCAGGGTTTCTTCTACAGCAAGCCCATGCCGTTGGCGCTGGCACTGGCATGGGCAGACAACTTTACCTGGGACAACCGGTCACCGGAACGAGCAGGCCCGTAGTCCCGGACTAGATACCCATGTCAGCCTCTTGCAGCCGGACACCGGCAATTTTCCAGGCGCCCTCTACCTGAACCATGCGGTAGTAGGCATCCCACCGTTTGCCTTCGGGGCCCTGCAGTTTCACAACCTGGATTTCAAAGTCCCTGTGCGGAACACGCCTGTCGAATTCGATCGCAGTGGCGCTGTGAACGGCAGGATAGGCCTGCCGGACCATATCGATAAACACCTGTGAGGAGCCGAAACGGCGCTTGATGCCGTCGGAGGCGTGTGCCCATGCCTCTTCCTGGTCGTCGTTGGCAAACGCTTCAATCTGGCGAAGTATCGTGTCCCGGATTTCCGCGTCTTTGTCAGCGGCCAGGGGCTGCGTTGTCCAGAGCGCGACCAGAGCCAGACAGGCAACCAGGATTACGATGTTTCGCCTGCTGATGCCGATGTATTTGTGACCCATGACAGCGCTCCTTCTGAGCAGCTCACTTTTTAATCAATACGGACACCGTCGTGCCATGGATCCTTTTCCCGATCTCGGGCCGACGCTCATTCAATAACCGGGGGAGTTCCTGCTTCACTGTCTCTGTCGTCGCCGCTTCGGTGCTGTTGCGCCCAAAGATGCGCATAGTGGCCACCCCGTGCCAGCAAATCATTGTGATGGCCGCTTTCGACAATACGGCCGTCATCCATTACCAGGATGGTATCCGCATCCCTGATGGTGGACAGCCTGTGGGCGATGACCAGTGTGGTGCGCTGGCGGCTGACTTCCTTCAAGGCACCCAGAATGGCCTGCTCGGAAAGCGAATCCAGGGAAGAGGTAGCCTCATCCAGAATCAACAGCGGCGGGTTCTTGAGGATGACCCGGGCAATGGCCACCCGCTGTTTCTCGCCGCCGGAGAGTTTCAGCCCGCGCTCGCCCACCTGGGTTTCATAACCATCGGGCAGACTCTGGATAAAGCTGTCCAGGTGAGCCATGCGGGCGGCCAGGTAGACCTCCTCCTCGCTGGCGTCAGGCCGGCCGTAGGCAAGGTTGCGATAGAGCGTGTCGTTGAACAGTACCGTGTCCTGGGGCACCACGCCGATAGTGGACCGCAGGCTGTCCTGGGTAACGGTGCGAATGTCCTGGCCGTCGATAGTAATGCGGCCCTGATCCACGTCGTAGAACCGGAACAGCAGGCGGGCGAGGGTGGACTTGCCGGCGCCACTGGCACCGACCACCGCCACGGTATGCCCGGCGGGGATGACGAAATCGATATCGCGAAGGATCTGGCGGTCCTGGCGGTAGGCAAAATGCACGTGATCAAACCGCACCTCGCCCTTGCTGACCACAAGAGCCCTGGCATCCGGGGCGTCCTCGATACCGGGCCTGTCACCCAGCAGCCCGAACAGGCGCTCCACATTCACCAGCGCCTGGCGGATCTCCCGGTACACGAAGCCGAGGGCATTCAGCGGGATGAACAGTTGCAGCAGGTAGGCGTTGATCATGGTGAAATCCCCCAGGGTGATCTCGCCACTGGCCACCTCCCGCACCGCCATGGTCATGATGGCAATCATCGCCAGGCCAATGATCAATGCCTGCCCGGAATTCAGTGCCGCCAGGGACAGCCGGTTTTTCAAGCGGGCTTTTTCCCAGTCGTCCAGGTCCTCGTCATACAGGTCGGCTTCAAACTTTTCGTTATTGAAGTACTTTACCGTCTCGTAATTCAGCAGGCTGTCCACGGCCCGGGAGTTGGACTGGTTGTCCCGGGCATTGGCCTCCCGCACGAATTTGGTCCGCCATTCGGTGACCTTGATGGAGAACACAATGTAGACCACCACTGCCACCAGAATCGCCAGCACATAGCCAACGTTAAACACCACGAACAGGATGGCGGCCACCAGCAGGATCTCCAGCAGCGTGGGTACGATGTTGAACAGGGTAAAGCGCAGCAGGAAGCTGATGCCGTTGGTGCCCCGCTCAATATCCCGGGCCAGGCCGCCGGTCTTGCGGTCCAGGTGGAACGCCAGCTCCCGGTTATGCAGGTGTTCGAATACCCGCAGCGACACCCGCCGCATGGCCCGCTCAGCGACCCGTGCGAATACCGCATCCCTCAACTCGCTGAACAGGGTGCTGCCAAAACGGAGCAGGCCGTAGGCGACGACCAGCAGTACCGGGATCCACAACAGAATCTCGCCGCCCCGGTTCTCGTCCAGATAGTCGACGATGTACTTCAGGGCCACCGGCGTGGCCACCGTCGCCAGCTTGGAAATCACCAGAAACGCCAATGCCAGGACAACACGACCGCGGAATTCCGCCAGGTAGGGCCAGAGGCCGGAAATGACTTTCCAGTCCGGTTTGTGGTCGGCGGGGTAATCGTTGTCGGCGTAGGCGCGCACGTTTATATCCTTTGGTCGGTTTGTCGGATTACGCTGCGCTAATCCGACCTACGGTCTCCGAGGTTGGGGAGCGCGCGGGGGTGGCAGGGTCTTCCGGGACCGTCAAAAGCCAGGGATGGCTTTTGTCGAGCGTACAGGGACGTATTTACAGCGTGTCCCGGAAGACCCTGCCACCCCCGCGCGCTCTGTCCCCCATGTATGATAGGTCTTGTTACTGGCAAAAATCGTAAGCTGACCAGAGTTTACCGTACCCCGCATCCAGGAGGCACATCATTAACATCCGTCATCGCAAGGCCCTGAAGCTGGCCGCCGATTTCATAAGCCCCTATAAAAGGGCTGTCGCCGGCGCTCTCATAGCCCTGGTATTTACGGCTGGCATCACCCTCGGACTTGGCCAGGGGCTGCGGATTCTTGTGGACCAGGGACTGGCGACCCAGTCGCCTGCAATGTTATCGAAAGCCGTTGGGCTGTTTTTTGTGTTGGTAATCGGGCTCGCTATCGGCTCCTTCGCACGGTTTTACCTGGTGTCCTGGATTGGCGAGCGGGTGGTGGCGGACATTCGCAAGCAGGTGTTCAATCATCTGATTGATCTTCATCCGGGATTTTTCGAGCAGAACCGGGCTCTGGAGATTCAGTCGCGGTTTACCGCCGATACCACCGTGCTGCAGTCGGTGATCGGCTCGACCGTTTCCATCGCCTTGCGCAACTCCCTGATGCTGGTGGGCGGGCTGATCCTGTTGTTTGTAACCAATGCCAAGCTCGCCGGCATTATTATCCTCGGCTTTCCGCTGGTGATTGTTCCCATTCTGGTTTACGGGCGCCGGGTTCGGGCGCTGTCCCGCCAGAGCCAGGACCGGGTGGCGGAAGTGGGCAGTTACGTGGGGGAAAACCTTACCCAGATCAAGACGGTGCAAGCGTTCAACCATCAACCCCATGACCGGCGCTTCTTCGCCCGGGTGGCGGAAAATGCCTTCGACATTGCCCGGGTGCGAATCCGTCAGCGGGCCTGGCTGACCACCATCGCCATATCCCTGGTGATGGGCGCCATTGGTGTGGTGATCTGGATTGGCGGGCTGGATGTAATTTCCGGGCGCACCAGCCCGGGTGAGCTGGCAGCGTTTGTTTTCTACAGCCTGCTGGTGGGCCTGGCAGCCGGGGCGATCAGCGAGGTGATAGGTGAACTGCAACGGGCTGCCGGGGCGGCTGCGCGGATTTTCGAGCTGCTGCAGACGCCCACGGAAATCCGTGTGGAAGCGGCCGCAAGCCAGAAGTTGCCGGCGCAGATTCGGGGCAATATCGAGATCCGCCATCTGACCTTCAGCTATCCGTCCCGGCCCGATACCCGGGTTCTGAAGGACCTTTCCCTGAACATTCGCGCCGGCGAAACCGTGGCTCTGGTCGGCCCTTCCGGGGCCGGCAAGTCCACTCTGTTCGACCTGTTGCTGCGATTCTACGATCCGGGCCAGGGCCGGATCCTGATCGATGATATCGACAGCCGTCAGATACCCCTCGAGTACCTGCGCCGGTGTTTTGCCCTGGTGCCCCAGAACCCCGCGCTGTTTCACGGCACCATCGCCGATAACATCCGTTATGCCCGTCCGGATGCCAGTGACGAAGCCATGGTGGAGGCGGCCCGTATCGCCCACGCCGATGAGTTTATCCGTGACCTGCCAAAGGGTTATGAAACATCCCTGGGTGACACCGGGCTGGGGCTTTCCGGGGGCCAGAAGCAACGTCTGGCAATTGCCAGGGCATTGCTGGCGGATGCACCTATACTGTTACTGGATGAGGCAACCAGCGCCCTGGATGCGGAAAGTGAGCACCTGATCCAGCAGGCCATGCCCGGGCTGATGTCCAACCGCACAACGCTGGTGATTGCACACCGGCTCGCCACCGTCAGGCACGCCGATCGTATTATTGTTCTGGAGGCCGGGATTATTCAGGATATCGGTAAACATGACGAACTTGTCGAGCGCAATGCGTTGTACCGACGGCTATCGGAACTCCAGTTCCGGGAGGACAATCCGGCGTGGAATACGTAGAAACATCAGGGCCGGATTTTCAAACCCCATGGCCATTTCGTGTATGCTGACAGGACCAAACCGAATTCGAGGAGAGGCAAAGTGACGAACAAAGAATTGCAGGCACTCAAAGAACGTTATGTTGCAGCCGGCGCTGCCAGCCCCAATGAGCAGTTCGCCGATCACGCGACCAATGCCGAACTCTGGGATGCGGATGGCAAGCGGATGATCGACTTCGCCGGCGGCATCGGTGTACTGAATATCGGCCATCGTCACCCCAAGGTGGTTGAGGCAGTAAAGGCACAGCTGGACAAGCTGATGCACACCTGCCAGACCGTTATGCCCTACGAGGGCTATGTGAAGCTGGCGCAGAAGCTCAGCGAAGTGGTTCCCGTCAAGGGCCACGCCAAGGTCATGCTGGCCAACTCCGGCGCGGAAGCACTTGAAAACGCCATGAAGATCGCCCGGGCCGCGACCGGCAAGACCAACGTCATCTGCTTTGATGGCGGTTACCACGGCCGCACCTTCTACACCATGGCCATGAATGGCAAGGCTGCGCCTTACCAGACGGATTTCGGGCCCATGCCGGGTACTGTCTTCCGCGCGCCTTACCCCGTCCCTTATCACGGTGTCAGCGAAGACGAGGCACTTCGTGGCCTGAAGATGGCCATGAAGGCGGACTCACCAGCCAAGGACACCGCGGCCATTGTGATCGAGCCAGTACTGGGCGAGGGCGGTTTTTACGCCGCACCGGCCAGCTTCCTGAAAGAGATCCGCAAGATCTGCGATGACAACGGCATCCTGATGATTGCCGATGAAGTCCAGAGCGGCTTTGGCCGCACCGGCAAGATGTTCGCCATCGAGCACAGCGGTGTCGAGCCGGACATCATGACCATGGCCAAGAGCATGGCCGATGGCATGCCCATTTCCGCCATCGTGGGCACCGACAAGGTCATGGACTCTTCCGGCCCCAACTCACTGGGTGGCACCTACACCGGCAGCCCCACCGCCTGTGCTGCGGCCCTGGCGGTATTCGATGTGTTCAAGGAAGAGGACATCCTGGGCAAGAGCCAGCGCCTGGGCAACAAGCTGCGCAAGCGCTTCGACCAGTGGCAGGAGCAGTTCCCCCATGTGGACAACGTGCGCAACCTGGGCCCCATGGCGGCTATCGAGCTGGTTACTGACAAGACCAGCAAGGAGCCGAGGGCTGACTTTGCGGCCGCAGTCACCAAGAAGGCCAAGGAAAACGGGCTTATCCTGCTGAGCTGCGGCATGTATGGCAACACGATTCGTTTCCTGATGCCGGTCACCATCGAGGACAACGTCCTTGAAGAAGGCCTTGGTATCGTGGAGCAGGCCCTGAAAGAAGTGGGCTGACCGTCTGCCAGGCAGGTGCTCGTCAGTCCTGCCGCTGCCTGACAAACAAAACGCTGGTCAGTTTCTGCTGACCAGCGTTTTTTTATGCCGGTGTATCGAGAGTGTTGCACTACAGCAGTTTGTGAATTTCCTTCCAGAGCCGCCGGTAAGCGTCGGCAGCCGGTGAAGACCGGTCCATCAATTCGACCGGCTGGCCGCTGTCGCCCATTCTTTCCACCACACTGGCGTTCGGAATCAAGGCATTCAGCCCGCCCTCAAGGTGTTTTTTCCGATTGATCACCATTTCCCGATGCAGATTCTTGCGCCGGTCCACCATCGAAAAGAAGGGGTGCAGGCGGCCGGGCTTGAGTTTCTTGTCCCTGGCGAAGTCCTGCAACTGATGCCAGCTGTTCAGCGCCAGCCAGGTAGGCACAACAGGCACAAACACGCCATCGGCGGTTTTCAACACCTGCTCGGACAACCGGGACATGGATGGCGGGCAGTCCAGGACCACCAGGCTGGTTTCCTCCGAGAGGGGGGCAAGCCAGTTCTTGAGGGTGTTGTTGCTCTCGTCCTTGTCCAGCCGGACATCAAGATTGCGGAAGCTGTTGTGGGCGGGGATAAAGTCCAGGTTGGGGTAGGCACTGGCGCGGATGAATTTGCCAATCGGGGTTTTGCCATCCATCAGTGCGGCCAGTTTCCGCCCCTTGATTTCCTCGGTTCCAGCCAGATACCAGCTGGCAGCCCCCTGCGGATCCAGGTCCCACAGGAGTGTCGGGATGCCGGCCTGGCTTGCCAGGTAGGCAATATTCACAGCTGCTGCGGTTTTCCCTACGCCGCCTTTGAGGCTGTAGAACGCTATGATTTTCATGCTCCCTCCAGAAGCCCTGTCGGATGACGGCTGCCAGCTTAACCGATCCCACCTGTGGTTGTGTTGCAGTTATATGACAGCGGGCAGCAAAAGTCAGTAACGCTGAATATACTCGGGGACCGTCGGACATGCCTTCGGTTATTAACCGTTTAATCGTATACTGCCCGAAGCGTTTTTAGGTATGCTGAGCCCATACCAGCATTACTTACCCGACCCATCAGGCTGATTTATGACCTCCCCGGAAACCCAGTCAAGACCGACACACAAACCCAGGCCGTGGATAGACCTGCTCGTCAGCATTATTATTCCCTCGGTCATCCTTATGAAGCTGAGTGGGGACGAGTACCTGGGCAGTGTCATGGCTCTGGTTATTGGCCTTGCCTTCCCCCTGAGCTGGGGGCTGTTCGAGCTGGTGCGATACCGCAAGTACAACTTCATCGCGGTGCTGGGTGTGATCAGCGTTGGACTGACCGGCGGCATCGGCCTGATGGAGCTGGATGCCGGCTGGCTTGCCATCAAGGAAGCGGCGGTTCCCGCGGTGATTGGTATTGCGGTGCTCCTCTCCACCCGCACCAAGTATCCGCTGGTGCGGACACTGCTCTACAACCCGACGGTACTGAACGTGGACAAGATCCAGGCGGTGCTGAAGGAGAGGGGCAGTGAGCAGGAATTTGAAGAGCGCCTGCTCAAGGCCAGCTACTTCTTCAGCCTGACCTTCCTGTTTTCATCGATCATGAATTTCGTGCTGGCCAAGTGGATTGTCACCAGTCCCTCCGGCACCCAGGCCTTCAACGAAGAGCTGGGGCGAATGACCCTGGTCAGTTACCCCATGATCGCCATTCCCTCCATGATCATGATGATCGCCATTTTCTATTACCTCTGGCGCTCCATTCGCAGGCTCACCGGTTATACCCTGGAAGAAGTCATGGCACCGCATCTGGCGGCCCAGCATGAGAGCAAGTCTTCCGATTCCACCACCGGCAAGTAACTTTCCCCGGCTCTGAACTGCACCGACATTACCGGGCACGGATGATGTTGTTACAAACTCTTTCTTGAATATTTCGAGCGCTCGTTCTATTTTTATAGAAGGAGGGCAGGAAATGACAAAAACAGATACAACAACAAGCCCGAGCCATCAGAATGATCAACCGTACCTGCGGGTCGATGGCAAGATTGCATTGATCACCGGTGCTGCCGGTGGCCTTGGCAGCGCCTTTGCGGAAGCACTCCTCCGGGCCGGTGCAAGCGTGATTCTGAGCGGTCGCCGACGCGCCCCCCTGGAGTCTCTCCAGGACAGCCTCGGTGCCATCAGCAGCCAGGTCCACGTGGTCACCATGGATGTTACCGATGAAACCAGCGTGTCAGAGGCCTTCGATACCATCGCCGAGGATGTCGGCATTGCCGATATCGTGGTCTCCAACGCCGGTGTCGCCACCAGCCGGAAATCCCTTGATCTGACCGGACAGGATTGGGACCGTGTCCTTGATACCAACCTGAAAGGCTGCTGGCTGGTCTGTAACGAGGCCGCCCGACGCCTCTCAAATGTATCCCGGGGCGGCAGCCTCATCATGATTTCCTCGATACTGGGCCACCGGGTTGCCGGTAATGTCGCCCCTTATGCCGCAGCCAAGGCGGGCGTAGAACAACTCACCCGGGCGCTGGCACTGGAATGGGCCCGATACGGTATCCGCGTTAACGCCCTTGCTCCCGGCTATATCGAAACCGACCTTAACCGGGATTTTTTTGCTTCCGAGCCCGGCCAGAAAATGATTCGCCGGATTCCCCAGCGCCGGCTTGGCCAACCCGATGACCTGATTGCACCTCTTCTCCTGCTTGCCTCCGGCAGTTCCGGTTACATGACCGGCAGCACACTGGTGGTAGATGGCGGCCATCTTCAATCTTCCCTGTAAGGAGCCCATTGTGGACTTTAACCTGGATCCGAAAAACGACGCTTTCCGGAAGAAAATCCGCGACTTTGTGGAGCAGGAACTGATTCCCCTGGAACAGGATCCTTCGGCCTACGACGAACACGAGAACATCGATAGCGGTCACCTGGAAAGAATGCGAGGCAAGGCTCGCAGCCAGGGCCTCTGGTGTTTGCAGATACCGGAAGCGCTTGGGGGACAGGGGCTGGACATCTCCGGTATGGCCGCCTGTTATGAGGAGATGAATCGCTCCATTTTCGGGCCGGTGGTGTTCAATTCAGCCGCTCCGGACGACGGCAATATGATCGTTCTTGCCAAGGTGGGTACCGAGGCCCAGAAAGAACGCTGGCTGAAACCCATCGTGGACGGGCGGGTCAGCTCCTCGTTCGTGATGACAGAACCACCCCCCGGTTGCGGCTCGGATCCCGGCATGATGCAGACTACCGCCACCCGCAAGGGTGACAGATGGGTCATTCACGGCCACAAGCATTACATCACCGGTGCGGCCGCTGCCGACCACTTTATCCTTATTGCCCGCACCTCCGATGACACCCGCAAGGGCCTGACCGCTTTCCTGTTTCACAAGGACGATCCGGGCTGGGAGATTGTCCGCCGGATCCCGATCATGGGCCCGGAAGAACACGGTGGCCACTGCGAGCTGATCTTCAACGGCCTGGAAATTCCCGATGAAAACCGGCTCATGGAAGTCGGGGACGGCCTCAAGGTTACCCAGATTCGCCTGGGTACCGCACGGCTGACCCATTGCATGCGCTGGCTGGGCCTCGCCCGCCGGTCATTGGAAATCGCCACTGACTACGTGGACAACCGGGAGTCGTTCGGCCAGACCCTGGCCCAGCGAGAAGGCGTGCAATGGTTGCTGGGCCAGGCTGCCATGGATATCCAGGTGGGACGACTGCTGACCATGCACGCCGCCTGGATGCTGGATCAGGGTGATTTTGCCCGCAAGCAGGTCTCCATGGCCAAGGTGGCGGTAGCCGATACCCTCCACAAGGCGGTCGATACCGCCATTCAGCTCTGCGGCGCCCGGGGCTATTCCAAGGATACCCCGCTGGAGTGGATCTACCGCTATGCCCGCCAGGCCCGCCTGGTGGACGGCGCATCGGAGGTGCACAAGATGGTGTTCTCCAAGAACCTGCTGGCAGAACGCACGGATTTCTGGCACTGGGGGGTCCGGGCATCATGAGTTCCCGGCTCGCTGACATCTTCGCGGACTTCATCGCGAACCGGACCGGTGCCAGTGACGCCGAGGTCGTGGCGTTCAGCAAGCTGTCCGGCGGTGCCATTCAGGATAACTTTGGCCTGACGCTCACACTGACCGGCGGCACTCACCCCGGCCAGCATGAACTGGTGGTCCGCCAGGATGCGCCTTCCGGTGTACCCGAGAGCCTCAGCCGGCCACAGGAATTTGCCGTACTCAAGGCCGCCTTCGAGGCCGGCGTCACCGCGCCGGAGCCCCTGTGGCTGTGCGAGGATCCATCGGTCAGCGGCAATATTTTCTATGTCATGAAGCGGGCCCGGGGCACGGCGTCACCCAGGAAACTGGTGAAAGCGGAACACAGCCCGGAAGCACGCAGCAGGCTCACCCGACGCTTCGGCGAGGAACTGGCCCATCTGCACAGCATCCGGCCACCCAGGGAAGACCTCGGCTTTCTGCCGCTGCCCCGGCCGCACCACCCGGCACTCAGCCGTGTGCTTCGTTATCGCCGCTACCTGGAACAGATAGGCGAGCCCCATCCGGTCCTGGAGTGGGCCCTCAACTGGCTGGAGGACAATGCGCCCGAGCCGGGGCCCACCGTGCTCTGCCACTGCGATTTCCGCACCGGCAATTACATGATGGACGGCGACGAACTGACCGCCGTCCTGGACTGGGAATTTGCCACCTGGAGTGACCCCTGCGAAGACCTGGGCTGGTTGTGTTCACGCAGCTGGCGCTTCGGCCAGGAGCAACGGGAAGTCGGGGGCATGGGCGATAAATCGGATCTGCTTGCCGGTTACCGGGATATCAGCGGAACCGAGATCAACCCAGACCATGTCAGCTACTGGGAGGTCATGGCATTGGTGCGCTGGGCGATGATCGCCCTGCAGCAGGCCCGGCGCCACATCTCCGGGGAACAGCGCTCGCTGGAACTGGCCCTGACCGGACGAATGGTACCGCAGATGGAACTGGACCTTTTGCAGCAGATTCGTGAACTGGAGGCATCACAATGATCAACCAGCCTGACGCTACCGATCTTCTTCAGCAGGCCCGGGCAGTGCTGCTCGATTCCATTGTCCCCGGCCTGGAAGGGGAGCAGCGTTACCAGGCTCTGATGATCGCCAATGCCATGGGCATTGCCGGTCGTGAGGCCAGCGAGCTGCGCGACCAGATAACCCGCTGCAACAAAGCCCTGCGGCACTACGGTAATTACGATTCCGAAGAGGAACTGGCCAAAGCCATTGCACAGCGGAAGCTGGATGTAACGGATGAAGATCTGCAGGAACTGTTGCTGACCCTGACCCGGGCCAAGCTGGGCATCAACAACCCGGGCTATCTGCAACAAAGGGAGGGATCATGAACAAATACAAAAGCCTCGAGCAGACCTCCGCCAATCATTCCGCCCTGACACCGTTGACCCTGTTACAGCGGGCCGCCGGTATTTACCCCGACAAGGCGGCGGTGATTGATGGCGACATCACCCGCAGTTACCGGGAATTTTACCAGCGCTGCCGGCAAATGGCGGATGCATTGCGACAGCGGGGTATCGGCCAGGGCGATACCGTGGCCATTCTGTGCCCCAATACCGGCGAAATGCTGGAGTCACACTATTCCGTGGCCATGGCCGGTGCGGTTCTCAACGCCATCAATATCCGGCTTGATGCGGCCTCCATCCGGTTTATTCTCGACCACGGGGAAGCAAGGGTCCTGTTCTACGATACCCGTTTCGAAAACGTGGTCCGTGCCGCGGTGTCGGACCATGACAACCCGCCCACGCTCATCAGTATCGAGCGCGACGAAGGCCCGTCAGCCGGGCTGGCAGAGGGCAATTATGAGCAGTTGCTGGCAGAGGGCGATGCCTCTGCGGACTGGCAGCGCCCCGATGACGAGTGGGACGCCATCAGCCTGAACTACACCTCCGGAACCACCGGCAACCCGAAGGGGGTGGTGTATCACCACCGCGGAGCATTTCTGTCGGCCATGAGCAATGCCATGGTGTTCGATATGAATGCAGAGACGGTCTACCTCTGGACGCTGCCGATGTTTCATTGCAACGGCTGGTGTTACACCTGGTCCATCACCGCGGTAGGCGGTACCCACGTGTGCCTGCCGGACATAGACCCACAACAGATCTACCGGCTTATCGAACGCCACGGGGTAACCCACATGTGCGGTGCCCCCATTGTCATGAATCTGCTGTTACAGGACCTGGGGCGGAACGGCCAGAAGCTGTCACGGCCAGCCCAGTTCGCCCTCGGCGGAGCTGCACCTCCCAGCAGCGTGATTCGCAAGGCCGAGGACATTGGCTTTCGCATAACCCACCTCTACGGCCTGACCGAGTCCTACGGCCCGGCCACACTCTGTGTGCCGCAACCGGAATGGCAAAGCCTGCCCGCGGAAGAACGCGCAACCAGGATGGCGCGGCAAGGAGTGGTCACTTACTCACTGGATGAAGTCGAAGTCAGGGATGTCGCTACCGGTAAGCCGGTGGCGGCTGATGGCAAGGCCATGGGGGAAATCTGCCTGCGTGGTAACGGCATCATGAAAGGTTACCTGAAGAATCCGGAAGCCACCCAAAAAGCCTTTGCCGGCGGCTGGTTCAACACCGGCGACCTGGCGGTGATGCACCCGGACCACTATGTGGAAATCAAGGACCGGGCCAAGGATGTGATCATCTCCGGGGGCGAGAATATTTCCAGCCTGGAAGTCGAGGAGGTGCTCTACCGGCACCCCGGTATTTCCGAAGCCGCGGTCGTGGCCATGGCCGACGAAAAATGGGGGGAGGTGCCCTGTGCCTTTGTTAATCCGGTGGAGGAGGACGGCCTCCTTGACGAGAACACTGTTATTGATTTCTGCCGCCAGCATATGGCCCGTTTCAAGGTTCCAAAGAAGGTGGTGATTGGCGAACTGCCAAAAACCGCCACAGGAAAAATCCGCAAGAATGTCTTGCGGGATTCGCTCAACAAAGACAATAAACCAGGAGCAACATCATGAAACAGCCAAACCTCAGAAAACTGATGGTTTCCATGGTGACCGCCGCCACACTGACGGCCGGCACCAGCGCCTATGCCGAAGATCCGATCCGGATCGGGGGCATCTACATCCTTTCCGGCAGTGCGTCCACCTACGGGGAATTCGCACAGAAAGGTATCGATCTTGCGGTCAGTGAGATCAATGAGTCCGGCGGTATCCTCGGCCGCGACATAGAAATGATCTACGAGGACAGTCAAGGCAAGGCCTCAGTGGCCATCCAGGCCGCTCGCAAGCTGGTGCACTCCGAGGATGTCGACGCACTGGTCGGGTTGGACAGCTCCGGGGTAGCCCAGGGCATGGTGCCCACCATGCCGGAACTGCAGAAACCGCTGATCATAACGCACGCCGCCACACCGGATGTCACCGGGGAACTGTGTAATCCGTTCACCTACCGCATCAGTGTGAACGTTGCCCAGAACATGAAGGCAGCCGCCAAGATTGCCTCGGAAACCGACGCCAAGAACTGGACCACTATCGGCCCGGACTATTCCTTTGGCCACCAGTCATGGGAGTATTTCGGAGACTACCTTAAAGAGATCAATCCTGATGTAAACTTGATGTCCGACACCAATTTTCCGCGGTTTGGCGCTGAAGATTTCACGCCGTTCATTGACCGGGTGATGGATTCGGATGCAGATGGTGTTCTGATCTCGGTTTGGGGCGGCGATCTGGTCAACTTTGTTCGCCAGGCATCCAATCGTGGTTTCTTCGAGAAAGATCTGGAGCTGATGTTCACCGTCGGTGCCGCCACCGAAGTACTCACTGCCCTTGGGGACCGCATGCCTGAAGGGGTTCACCTGTCGACCCGCTACTGGTACGACGCCTACGACAACGACATCAACAAGCGCTTTGTGAAAGCCTACATCGAGGAGTATGGCAACCCGCCGAGCTATAACGCTGAAGGTGCCTATGCTGCCATCTACGCCTACAAGCAGGCCATGGAAGCTGCCGGTACCACCGATGGACCCGCGGTTGCCAAGGCATTACGTGGCATGACCATGGAAGCACCCAACGGAACCGTTACCTTCCGCGAGGGTGATAACCAGGCGATGGTCAGCCCCAACTGGGGTATCTCTGGCCCGATGCATCCTGAACATGGCATCCGGACCCTGACCGACCTGCAGATCTTCGATGGCGAGGAAGTCGCACGGTCCGTCGAAGAAACCGGTTGCAAGCTCTGATCCGGCCATCCCGTCCCAAAGCTTGCGGGGTCTGCGCTGAAGCAGACCCCGTAACCGGTTCAACAATGTTATGAGGTAACCCATGTCTGGCATCGGATCGGCGTTGCTTAACAGTCTTGATATAGGGCTACTGCTATTCATTATTGCGGTAGGTCTGAACATCGTATTTGGTGTGCTGAACATCATCAATTTCGCCCACGGCGCTCTCTATATGCTGGGGGCCTATCTCGCCTTCACTCTCATCAACCTGGCAGGTATGCCATTCTGGGCCGCACTGGTGCTGGCGCCCATTGGCGTTGCAATACTGGCCGTCATCATTGACCGGCTGTTACTGCGCTATATCTACGACAGGGATATTGCTGACAGCCTACTGCTGACCTTTTCAGTACTGCTGATTATCAACGAAAGTGTTCGCCTTATCTGGGGTAGTGGCATCCAGGTGGTTGAACCACCCTCGTTACTTGCGGGGTCCATCAATATTCTCGGTGGCTCCGTAGCGGCCTACAGTGTGTTCGTTATCGTGATCGGTCTGGTGATACTCGCCGGGCTCTGGTACCTGTTCAATCGCACCCGCATCGGCCGCATCATGCGTGCCGCCTCCCTGGACCGGGACATGGCGGAAGCTCTGTGTATCAATACCCGCCTGGTGGTTACCGGTGTCTTTGCCTTTGGCGCCTGGCTGGCAGCACTCGGTGGAGTCATAGCCGCTCCCATGCGGGCAGTGGACCCGGGTATGGGTGACAAGATCATTATCGAGTCCTTTATTGTTGTCGTCATAGGTGGTCTCGGCAGTTTCCCCGGTGCGCTGATTGGCGCCCTGGTACTGGGCCTGATCCATGGCTTTGGTGGACGCTACCTCCCCGACGTCAACCTGCTATTGCCGTTTGTCGGTATGGCGCTGGTTCTGTTGTTCAAACCCAACGGCATTATGGGTAGGAGTACTAGCTTATGAAAGCCAAGGTGGTTCTGGCGTGTTTACTGCTGGTCATTGCAGCGCTGGTTGCGGTGCCCTGGATAGCATCCTATTTCTACGTCTTTATCTTTACTGAAATACTGATCATGGGGCTGTTCGCTGTCAGCTTTAACCTGATTTTCGGTTATACCGGCATGCTGAGTTTCGGTCATGCCGCGTTCTTCGGGGTAGGTTCCTACGCCACCGCGCTGGTACTGATCCATCTGCAGTGGCCTTTCCTGGCCTGTCTTCTGGTATCCATGGGTGTATCAGCGGTACTTGCCCTGGTGATCGGCTACCTTAGCGTCCGGCTGAACGAAGTCTACTTCGCCATGCTGACCCTGGCTTTCGGGATGATGATCTTTGCCATTGCTTACCAGTGGCGTTCGATCACCGGCGGCAGTGACGGGCTGGCAGGCTTTACCCTCGGATCATTCGGCCTCGGCATCGACCTGACGCTGAGTAACCCGGCGGTCTACTACCATGTGGTCCTTGCCATTGTCGGTATTGCTTCATTAGTGCTTTACGTGATCTGCCGTAGCTCTTTCGGCCTTGTCCTGAAAGCGATCCGCCAGAATCCGGAGCGGGTTGCTTTCGCTGGTCTGAACGTTCGCACCTATAGGCTGGTTGCTTTCATCATCGCCGGCACCTTTGCTGGCCTTGCAGGGGGACTGATAGCTCCCTTCCTCCGGGTTGCCAGTCCGGAACTGATCCATTGGTCCACCTCCGCAGAACCCGTACTGATGTCTATCCTTGGGGGCACGGGCTACTTCCTGGGTCCATTCATTGGCTCCGCCGTTTTCGTCCTGCTGGAAACCTGGATCACCAGTTTCACCGGGTCCTGGATGCTGGTGCTGGGGATCATTCTGGCACTGATGGTGGTGTTCTTTCGTAAGGGTCTGCTGGGCACCTTCCTCGACTGGTGGATGGAGGTGAAAAAATGACGAGTCCCATACTGACTATCTCCAATCTGACCAAACGCTTTGGTGGCAATACGGCTGTCTCTGCCATCAATCTTGAGGTCATGCCCAGGGAAACCATTGCCATCATCGGCCCCAACGGTGCCGGCAAGACCACCTTCTACAACATGGTCTCCGGGCGAATGCTGCCAACCGAAGGCAGTATCATTCTGGACAACCAGGATATAACCGGGTTGCCTCCCCACAAGATCAGCCGTCTTGGGGTCTCCCGCTCATTCCAGATCAACAACATTTTTCCCGAGATGACCGTGCAGGAGAACGTGGAAGTGGTGCTGTCCGCCTATCATGGTCACAGCCGCAAGCTGTTCAATATTGCCTCGCGCAATACTGCGGTGCAGGAAGAAGCAAAAGAGCTTCTGACCCGGCTTTCTATCAACGGTCTGGCGGACCGGAGGGCAGAGGTCATCAGCTATGGCGACAAGCGTTTGCTGGAAATCGCCATGGTACTGGCGACACGCCCGAAGCTGGTTCTGCTGGACGAACCCACGGCCGGCATGACCCCTGATGAGACCCGACGCACCACGGCGCTGATCCGGAAACTGGCCAGCGGCGGGGAGTACACCTTCCTGATCACGGAACATGACATGGAGGTGGTATTCAATCTCGCAGACCGGATTCTGGTCATGCACCGGGGAGAAAAACTGTTTGCGGGTACGCCGGAGGAGGTCAAGAACCATCCTGAGGTCCGTACCGCCTACCTGGGCGAAGAAGACGAGGAACAGGAGACCGAAACATGATTCTCGACGTACAGAACATCCAAACCTTCTACGGCGAGAGCCAGGCGTTGCAGGGCGTAACGCTTTCCCTGGAAGAGGGGGAAACGGTCTGCATACTGGGTCGCAACGGTGCGGGCAAGAGCACCACCCTGAAAAGCATCATGGGCCTGACCCCACCACGCAGTGGCCGCATCCTGTTCGACGGACAGACCGTCAGCGGCTGGCCAGCCCACCGTATTGCCAGGGCCGGTATTGGCTATGTGCCCGAGGACCGGCGCATATTCCCGGGCCTCAGCGTCCGGGATAATCTTGATGTTGCCCGTTATCAACGCCAGGGACAGAGCAATCCCTGGACCGTGGATGGCATTCTCAACAAGTATCCCATGCTGGGGGAGCTGGCAGACCAGGACGGGGCAACGCTTTCCGGTGGGCAGCAACAGATGCTGGCCGTGGCCCGCTCGCTGATGATTCAGCCAAAACTGCTGTTGCTGGATGAGCCCAACGAGGGGCTGGCGCCGGTGATTGTCCAGCAGATTGGTGAGCTGATCGACGACCTCAGTGCAACCACTACCATCCTGTTTACTGACCAGAGCGTACGCTTTGCCCTCAAGCATGCGAAACGCGCCTACATACTGGAAAAAGGGCAGGTGGTTCATGAAGCCACCAGCAAGGAACTCAAGCACGACCAGGAGACCCAGGACCGGTTCCTGTCCGTAGCGTGACGGTCGGGATGCCCGGTGCAAGAAGCCACCGGGCTGCTTTTAACGTATTTTGTAGTTCACGTATACTCTGCGCCCAACAAAGGACTTTGGCATTTGCGTATGATTACCAACTATGAGGTTTTCCGGTCCGAACTCACCATGTCGAAAGAGGATGTGATTCGGGAACTGTACAGGGAAAACACCGACCGTATCAGCATCAAGAAGGAGGCAACGGCGGTCAAGAATCTCACCCGGATCATCGATTCCACCCTGCGCTTGGCCAACTCCAAGGGTTTCCACGCCATGACCCTGCGGGATCTGTGCGCCGACTCCGGCATGAGCATGGGGGGGCTGTACGCCTATATCCGTAACAAGGACGATCTGATACACCTGATCCAGAGCCATGGATTTATCATCACCCGCCGCACGTTACAGCACTACACCGCTGACCTGGACGACCCACGAGAGCGACTCTACGCGGCCATCAAGGCCCATCTCTATCTCAGCGAACTCATGCGTGCCTGGTTCTACTTCTCGTATATGGAAGCCAAGAGTCTTCCGGAACCGGAGAAACGAGATGCCATCGCCATAGAACTGGAAATCGAATCGATCTTCCAGACGGTGATCGAGGATGGGATCCGGGAGAAGGTGTTCGCCGATAAAAATGCCCGGCTGGTGGCGTCGCTGATCAAAGCCATGTTGCAGGACTGGTACCTGAAACGCCGGAAGTATCGTGATCAGGAAGTTTCGGTGGACCAATACGCCCTGGTATTAAGGGATGTGGTAGAAAGCTATATATCTGTAAGCATCTGATATTAAAATAAAAAGGCGACCATTAGCGGTCGCCTTTTCAGATCAGGGATCTGGATCAGATGTCCAGGTTTGTCACTTCCAGAGCATTATTCTGAATGAACAACCGGCGCGGCTCCACATCATCTCCCATCAGGGTGGTGAAAATCTGGTCCGCCGCAATGGCATCCTCGATCGTCACTTTCATCATGCGGCGGGTTTCCGGGTCCATGGTGGTTTCCCACAGCTGCTCCGGGTTCATCTCACCCAGTCCCTTGTAGCGCTGGATGTTCAGGCCACGCTGGGCCTCCTTCATCAGCCAGTCCAGGGCCCCGGCGAAGGTCAGCACGGTCTGCTTGCGCTCGCCCCGCTGGATGTAGGCGCCCTCTTCAATCAATCCGTCCAGAGTCTCACCCATCCGGGCGATCGCTGCGTAGGAGGAAGACTCGAAGAACTCGTGGCTGAAAACGTGATTGTGGGGAATCCCGTGTACGTAAATCACCACCTTCGGCAGATAGAGATTCCGTTCCGTATCCTTTTCCACCGAGAAGGTGTACTTGGTACCGGTGCGGGTATCCAGTTGCAGGCCGTCACCCAGGCGGGCAACCCAGCGGGCAACCGCTTCTTCGCTCTTCAGGTCTTCCGGCTTCAGGGTCACGTTGTCCAGCATCTGCTGGAGTACCTTGGCCGGGTATGCCCGGGACAGACGATCAATCATTGCCATGACCGCCTGGTAGTCCTTGACCATGGTTTCCAGTGCGGAATCCTTGATGGCCGGTGCTTCCGGATTTACATAAAGCTGGGCACCTTCCAGAGCTGTCTGGGTCAGGTAGGCTTCCTTGGCTTTCTCATCCTTCAGGTATTGCTCCTGCTTGCCACGCTTGACCTTGTAAAGCGGAGGCATGGCAATGAATACATGGCCACGCTCGATGATTTCCCGCATCTGGCGGAACAGGAAGGTGAGCAGCAGGGTACGGATGTGCGAACCATCCACGTCCGCATCGGTCATGATGATCAGCGAATGATACCGGAGCTTCTCCGGATTGAATTCTTCCCGGCCAATACCACAACCCAGGGCGGTAATAAGGGTGCCGACTTCCGCGGAGGACAACATCTTGTCGAAGCGGGCTTTCTCGACGTTCAGGATCTTACCCTTCAGAGGCAGGATAGCCTGGGTTTTACGGTCACGACCCTGCTTGGCGCTGCCGCCGGCAGAGTCACCCTCCACAATGAACAGTTCGGAAAGTGCGGGGTCCTTTTCCTGGCAGTCGGCCAGCTTGCCGGGCAGGCCAGCGATGTCCAGGGCGCCCTTGCGCCGGGTCATGTCTCTTGCCTTGCGAGCTGCCTCACGGGCGCGGGCCGCTTCAATCATCTTGTTGACGATCAGCTTGGCCTCGTTTGGCTGCTCCTGCAGGAAATCAGCGAACGACTGGTAAAGTTCCTGCTCGACTGCTGTCTTCACTTCGGAAGAGACCAGTTTGTCCTTGGTCTGGGAAGAGAACTTGGGGTCAGGAACCTTCACGCTGATGATCGCAGTCAGCCCTTCGCGGGCATCATCACCGGAAGTACTTACCTTCGCTTTCTTGCCCAGGCCTTCGTGCTCGATGTAGTTATTGAGAGAGCGGGTCAGGGCAGCGCGGAAACCGGCCAAGTGGGTACCGCCGTCGCGCTGGGGGATGTTGTTGGTGAACGTGTAGATATTTTCCTGGAACGCATCGTTCCACTGCATCGCCACTTCAACTGAAATACCGTCTTCACGGTCCTTGATGAAGTGGAACACACGGTTAATCGGAGTTTTGTTGGCGTTCAGGTGCTCAACGAAAGCCCGCAGGCCGCCCTCATACTCGAACACCTCCTCCTTGCCGGAACGCTCATCCTGCAGGCGAATACGCACGCCACTGTTCAGAAATGCCAGTTCCCGCAGCCGCTTGGCCAGAATATCCCAGTGGAATTCGATGCTGGTAAAGGTATCGGGAGACGGAATGAAATGAACCTTGGTACCACTGGCGTCCGTGTCACCTACAACCCCCAGTGGCGCCTTGGGCACACCATTGTTGTAAACCTGCTCGTACACCTTGCCATCACGGCGGATGGTCAGCGTAAGCGAGGAGGACAGGGCATTTACAACCGAAACCCCGACGCCGTGCAGGCCGCCGGAGACTTTATAGCTGTTGTCATCGAACTTACCACCGGCGTGAAGCACGGTCATTATGACTTCCGCAGCAGAGACACCTTCTTCCTCATGGAGGTCGACGGGAATACCACGGCCGTTGTCCTTTACCGTGACTGATTCGTCCGGATGAATGATCACCCCGATCTCAGAGCAGTGCCCGGCCAGTGCTTCGTCGATAGAGTTATCTACCAGTTCAAAAACCATGTGGTGCAGACCGGTGCCGTCATCGGTATCGCCGATGTACATACCCGGCCGTTTTCGCACCGCATCCAGCCCTTTCAAGACCTTGATACTGGAGGAATTGTAGTTCGATTCACTCATTAGGGTACTCCTGAGGGGTAATTTCCCGGCCTGAAGCCACGGCCCTTGCTGCAAAGGGATAGCGTCGGTTCATCCGGGTTTTATTCTTCCGTCAATTTTCCATGTTCCACGTGGAACAATCTGTATTCCGGCATGGTGTCTCGCCAGAGTTCTTCAGGTCGAGGCGGCTCTATCGATGTCAGAAACACCTGGCATCGTAATTCGTAGAGCTTTTGGGCCAACATCGCCCTGTGGCCCACATCCAGTTCTGCATTGATATCATCCAGCAGAAAGGTGACCTGCTTACCCAGATCGCTCAGTACCATGCCCTGAGCGATCTTCATTAATATAACCAGGGTTTTCTGTTGTCCCCGGGAAAAGGTTTCCGACACCGGGCGACCCTGAAATCGCAGCCGTATATCGGCGCGATTCGGACCATACAGTGTATGGCCCATTTTCTGTTCCTGCTCACGATGGTCCTGTAACACGTCAACCAGAGACCGGGACGAGTCCCAGCCTGAATAGAATTCCAGCCTGAGCCCATCTACCCAGGGTGCGTCAATCTCGCCGAGCAGGCTATCAAAGGCTTTTGTGAACAGCCGAAAGGTTTCCTTTCGGGCTTTTGTCAGGCGCTCTGCCAACTCCGTGTACTGGGAGTCCCAGACCTTCATCAGAGCATTGTCTATTCTACCAGTTCTGAGGATCTGATTCCGCTGTGATGTGACTCTTTGGCATTGTTGCCACACGGAAGCAAACGAAGGTTCCACGTGGAACACTGCCCAGTCCAGAAACTGCCTTCGTTTTCCCGGACCACCCGCCACAATATCGAATACACCCGGGTCGATAACCGAAACCGGAAGATGCAGGGCCAGGGATGACAAATTACGAACCGGCTCACCATCCACCCGAAGTGTGGTTTCTTTCGCCACAACATCTCGGGCTATCCCGACCCTGTGACTCAGATCTCCGGAGGCCATCCCGTGACTTTCCCGTGCCATTCCCTTATCCAGACCGCCAAACACCGTCAGCTTGTGCTCCCCATGACTGACCACCGCCTGATGTCGGCTGACACGGAAAGAGCGGCCCAAGCCAAGATACCCGATAGCCTCCAGAACACTGGTTTTGCCACTGCCATTTTCACCAAACAGTAGATTGATTGAAGGGGAAAAACTGACCGGCGCAGGGGAGAGGTTACGGAAGTGTTCCGTTTGCAATTTAACGAGCGCCATAAGTCACGATCATTTACCAGTCTGAGGAGACGGAACAAAAAAGGCAGCGTGCCCTTCGGCGACGCTGCCCCAGTGTACAAAACCTTGCGGATGAACGCGATTAATGAAGCATGGTCAACCGCTCGTCCATAAACACATCCATCTCCGGCGCCAGTATGTGAACGTAACGGTCGAAGTACAGGAACTGTTTCAGTAACAGGGCAAACTCCCGTGGGAAATGCAGGCCATGGCCCTCGCCAATTTTCACCATATCCATCAGGATATTATTCACGTCGTCCTCAGCCTGATCCGGCTGATACGGCGCCTCATCCGGCACCATCTTGTCCATCTGCTGGTAAAGACGACGCAGGTCGTTCGCCAGTTCACTGGCCTGAACCTTCTGATGGGTAATGCCGATGCGGATCATCGCATCCGCCATACCATCGAAGTTGCCCACCATCACCGAGGATATAAAATCACTGACGGCCTGCCACGTGTCCGGTTTGATACGGCCCACAATCCCGAAATCGATAAATCCGACCCGACCGTCTTTCAGAACCATAAGGTTCCCGGCGTGCACATCGGCGTGGAAAAACTCGCACTGGGTCAGGCTGGAAAACCAGGTGTTCATCGCCGTAATCAGCGTACGCTCAGGGTCCCGGGCGTAACCGCGAATACTTTCCAGATCCGTCAGGGGAACGCCATGGAAACGTTCCATGGTGAGAATCCGGCGGGTGGAACAGCTTTCATACACCACCGGCACGGTGGCGTCTTCGTTATGGGTATTCAGCAGAAACTCCCGGAACACCTTGAGATTATTGGCTTCCTTGATGAAATCGCATTCCTCCATCATGGTGCGCTGGATCTCTTCAACGATACCCGACAACGATGTCCAGGACAGTTTTGGTGCCAGGGTCTCGAGAATCCGCGCGGAGAGGTACAGAAAGTTCAGATCGGTCAGCAGTATATTCTCCACGCCGGGCTTCTGTACCTTGATGACCACATCTTCACCGGTCACCAGTTTTGCCGCATGAACCTGCGCAATCGACGCTGACGCCAGGGCCACCGGGTCTATGTCGGAATACACTTCGTCAATGGGACGCCCGAGCTCTTCCTGGATGATTTTCCGGATGACACCAAAAGGAAGGTTGGGTGTCCGGTCCAGGCAGTACTGAAACTCCTCCACGTATTCCTTTGGAAAGAACGTGGGGGAACTGGCAATAAACTGACCCAGTTTTATATAGGTGGCTCCCAGAGACTCGAACGTCTGCCGGAGCAGACGCGGAGCCGGCGGGCGGTCACCACGAACCCAGTTCGCGCCGGCGCGACCCAGTACGGACAAAGTCTGTCCGATTCGAAAAGCACCCTTGAGGCCGTTCGTCACCGTTCCCATCATTCCTGTCCATCCTTTTCCTGAAAACATTGCCTGCCGTCAGAGCCGCATCGGCATCACAACGTAAAGGCAACGGTTATCGTTCTGGGCTTCGATCAACGCACTGCTGTTGGGGTTGGCCAGGGTAATCTTCACCTGATCCTCTTCCAGCGCGTTCATTACATCCACCAGGTAGCCTACATTGAATCCGATCTGAAGTGATTCGCCCTGGTACTCCACGGGCAATGCGTCTTCGGCCTGTTCCTGGTCCGGATTGTTGGCAAACACCTGCAATTCATTGGGTGCCAGATTCAGCCTTACGCCACGGATATTCTCGTGGGAGAGAATGCCCGCTCGCTGCAGGGTATTCTTGAGCGTTGCCCTGTCTGCCAGGACAATCTTGTCGCCACCCCGGGGAATAACCCGGTTGTAATCGGGAAACTTGCCCTCGATCAGCTTGGAGGTAAAGGTGTACGCGCCTACCGTAGCCCGCAGGTGGTTATCCCCGATTACCAGGGTGACCGGCGTCTCCACATCATCCAGCAGACGGGACAACTCCAGAACACCCTTGCGGGGCACAATCACCTGGCGCGGTTCAGGGCATCCAGTGGGAAGATCAAAGTGCGCCATGGCGAGGCGGTGCCCGTCGGTCGCGACGGTGCGGACATGATCCTTGTCCACTTCCAGCAACAGTCCGTTGAGGTAATAACGGACATCCTGCTGCGCCATCGCAAATGCCGTGGCGTCGAACATGCGGCTGAGTTCCTTCTGGGGCAGCTCAAGCCGGAAGCTTTCCGCTTCGTCCTCAACGTTCGGAAAATGTTCCGCAGGCAGAGTCGACAGGGTGAAATGACTGGCACCACATCGCAGATGCAGGCGGTCACCTTCCAGGGCCAGCTCAATAGGGGCTTCATCGCCCAGTGCGCGGCAGATGTCGGACAGTTTCCGCGCGGGAACCGTAATTCGACCCGGCTGGTCCACATGAACCGGCGACACCCGGCCCACCAGTTCCACCTCCATATTGGTCCCGGTGAGGGTCAGGGTATTATCTTCCGCCACCAGCAACACATTGGACAGTACCGGCATTGTCTGTTTTCGCTCTACCACACCGGCGATGGACTGCAGTGGGGTAAGCAGGGATTCTCGGCTGATCGTCAGTTTCATGGCACTCAGCATTCTTTTATTGGAAGGTGAATGTTTGTTGGTTGTTCACAGAACCCGGTCAGGTTGTAAGCAACCGCATAAAGTTCTGATAATCCTCGCGGATACCCGGATCGGTTTCCTGGAGTTCCACAATCTTCTTGCAGGCGTGCAGAACCGTGGTGTGATCACGGCCACCAAACGCATCCCCGATTTCCGGCAGGCTGTGATTGGTCAGCTCCTTGGCGAGCGACATGGCAACCTGCCTTGGCCGGGTTACGGTGCGGGTCCGTCTCTTGGACAACAGATCGGACACCTTGATCTTGTAATACTCCGCCACCGTGCGCTGGATGTTATCAATGCTGACCTGCTTTTCGTGCAATGCCAGCAGGTCCTTGAGGCTTTCACGGATAAACGGCGGGGTGATTTCAGAACCGGTGAAGTGAGCATTCGCTATCACCAGACGCAGCGCCCCTTCCAGCTCCCGAACATTCGAACGAATCTTCTGGGCGATGAAAAAGGCGGCCTCGCTGCTGAGCTTCACGTTTACCTGCTCCGCCTTCTTCATCAGGATAGCCACCCGGGTTTCCAGCTCCGGTGGCTCGACCATTACCGTCAGCCCCCAGCCGAACCGGGACTTGAGCCGCTCTTCCATATCGACAATTTCCTTCGGGAACCGGTCACAGGTCACGATCACCTGCTGGCCACCTTCCAGCAGCGCGTTGAAGGTATGGAAGAACTCCTCCTGGGAACGCTCCTTGCGGGCAAAGAACTGGATATCATCGATCAACAGGGCATCCACAGAACGATAGTAACGTTTGAACTCGTTAATCGCATTCAACTGCAGTGCCTTGACCATATCCGCAACAAAACGCTCGGAGCGCAGGTACGCCACCTTGGCCCTTGGATTACGACGCACGATATCGTTACCAATGGCGTGCATCAGGTGGGTCTTGCCAAGACCCACGCCACCATATAGAAACAGCGGGTTATAGGCCCCACCCGGATTTTCCGCAACCTGCATCGAGGCAGCCCTGGCAAGCTGGTTGGATTTGCCCTCGACAAAGGTATCGAACGTGAAACCCTCATTCAGAAAACTCTGGTGCTTGATATCACCTTCAACCTGTACCGGCCGGCGGCTGTCACCGGACTTCGGCCTGGCTGACCGGGGGCTGACCGTCGCAGCTATACCCTTTTCCTCTTCCGTCACCGTGCTGGCAGCCTCCTGTTCAGACGCCGCCCCGTTAACCGCGGTTTCAGAGCGAACCACCAGTTCCGACATTTTCGGCGCCGAACCGACCTTCATGTTCACCAGCGGAGCCTGTCCGCCATGCAGATCCTTGAGTACCTCTTCAATCCGTCTGAGGTATTTCTCGTTAACCCAGTCCATCACGAAGCGGTTTGGCGCAAACAGCATCAACTGTCCCTCGCGGTGGTCAGACTGCAAGGGCCTTAGCCAGGTGTTGAATTGCTGGGCGGGAAACTCGTCCCGGAGTACTTCCAGACACTGATGCCAGATATTGTTCGGCACGACAGCCATGCCTCCGATGCCTCAGAAATTACTCGTTACGGATCTCCATGACCCGACGAAAGAGATGACCAAGGATTCTAACCTGAGCACCCCTCGAGTGAAAGGGTCAAAAGCATTTAATAAACAGCCTGTGGAAATTTAAATTCTTTAATTTCAAATTTTTACAGACTTACCTACAGGCTTGTGTACAGAAAATAATAGTGAATGCAGTTACCCACAGCCCCCTGTTCGCAACCGCCCCCCAACCCTGTGCACAAACCCGAAATCTTCAGTGGATAACTCGCATCAAAGATGCCTGCCCGGGTTACCCACATTCCCTGCCCGAGTTGTGCACAGCCCTCACCGGCACTTGTCAACTGCCTTTTGGAAATGCCAACTCGTTGGAACTAAGTTAATTTTTCCGGTTATCCACAGAAAACGCCTTGCCTAATAACAGTAATAATAATCCTTAAAGAGAATAAAAAAGACCTACTGAATCTATTACGGGGCAACCCTGTTGCAGCTCGATCCCGATAAGCGTAAGCCACCATCGAAACCCATTGAATTCCTTTGCCACATTGCATAGAATGCCGCTCCTGTTTTGGCTGTTCAATTTCCAGCCAACCATTGAATTTCCAATACCCGTAATGTGAGATCGACATCATGAAAAGAACGTTTCAACCAAGCGTACTGAAGCGTAAGCGCGTTCACGGTTTTCGTGCCCGCATGGCTACTGCCAACGGCCGCAAGGTTATTTCCCGCCGTCGTGCCAAGGGCCGTGCCCGTCTGTCTGCGTAAGACACTGACCGCCAGATGAAGGCTTTGAGCTTTCCAAAGTCATCGCGGTTACTCAAACCAGGTGATTACGGCAAAGTCTTCGATGACGTTCAAATCAGGGTTCCGCACCGGAATTTTCTGATCCTGGCGACACCCAACAATCTGGGTCATGCCAGGATCGGTCTGGTGTTCTCCAAAAAAAATCTCAAACTCGCCGTACAACGCAATCGCGTGAAACGCCGGGTTCGGGAAACGTTCAGGCACCAGACAGACTTACCTGCCCTGGATATTGTGGTATTGGGACGAAGGGGCCTGAGAGAGCTTGATAATCCAACGCTCAATGCTACCCTGACGGAGCTCTGGTCGCGTCTCAGAAAGAAAAATTGCCAGCTCCAGAAACCCTCAACATCGGAACTATCCGGTACCGGCAAAGGAACGGGTTAATGCGCAAACTGTTGCTCCTACCCATCCGTGTCTACCAGTATGCCATCAGCCCGATGATGGCCAGCCATTGCCGCCACTACCCTACCTGTTCCCAGTACGCTGTCGAAGCCATTACGACCCACGGCGCTGTCAAAGGTCTTTTTCTTTCCATGAAACGACTTCTGAGGTGTCATCCGTGGGCAAAAGGCGGGTATGATCCCGTTCCGGGCACTGAAGTCTGCAGCAGGGTAACACCTGACACCTGCTGCGGGCCGGCCAGCCAAACCCATAACACTAACCAGACCAAACAGTAAGTTTATGGATATTCAACGCATTGTATTATTTGCCGGCCTGGCCATTGTCAGTTACATGATGGTGCTAGCCTGGAACGAAGACTATAACCAGCCCCAGACAGAACAGGTTGCTGAGCAGAGCAGTTCCAGTGCGTCGTCGGGTGACAGCGATAACATGACTCTGCCTGAGGAATCCGACAGCGGGACCGAGTCCTCCGATGAAGAGTTCACCACACCGGAAGGCGAAAGCCAGGCCGTTGGCAGTACCGAAAATGGCTCAGTGGATGTCAGTGACCAGCTGATCACCGTCCGTACCGATGTCTACGAACTCAAAATCGATCGGGTTGGCGGCAACCTTATCGAGAGTTCCCTGCTCCAGTACGACCGCTCGCTGGACAGCAGGGAATCGCTGAAAATCCTGACCAATACCAACAAGCGCACCTACATCATGGAGAGTGGTCTCATAGGCCGCGATGGAATCGACAGCAAGCGCAACGGCAGCGCCCCGGTATACGATGTCTCGGCAACGGAATACGAGCTCAAGGAGGGTGAGGACTCACTCACCGTAGATCTCACGTACACCACGGACAACGATGTAGAAGTCACCAAGCAATACCGTTTCGCCCGTGACAGCTATGAAATCGATGTACGCTACCTGATCAATAACCAGTCAGATGATGTCTGGCAAGCCAATATGACCGGCAAGATCGTCCGGGACCAGGCTCCCGACCCAACGGCACAGAACAGCCTGGGTATCAAGGCGTTTCTCGGTATGGTTGTCAGCACCCCGGAAGACCCCTACGAAAAATACGACTTCGACGATATTTCTGAAAATCCCATCAACCAGTCCGTCACCAATGGCTGGCTGGCGTTCCTTCAGCACTACTTCCTCGCGGCATGGGTTCCTGAACGGGATCAGCCTGCACAGTTCCAATCCACACAACGTGGGCCGCTTCATGTAATGGGATTCGTCTATCCCGCTACCCAGGTCCAGCCGGGAGAAAGCGCTGAAGTTTCAGCCCGGGCCTATGTTGGTCCCAAGATCATCGAGCGTCTGGAAAACGTGGCTCCGAACCTGGACCGGACAGTCGATTTCGGCTTCCTGTTCTTCATCGCCCTGCCGCTGTTCCTCATACTGGACTGGTTCCATAGTCTGGTGGGCAACTGGGGTGTCGCCATTATTCTGTTGACGGTTCTGGTCAAGGCCGTGTTCTTTAAACTGTCCGCCACCAGCTATCGCTCCATGGCCAGAATGCGTGCTGTCGCTCCCCAGCTGACTCGCCTGAAAGAGCTCTATGGTGACGATCGCCAGCGAATGTCCCAGGAAATGATGGCGTTGTACAAACGGGAAAAGATAAACCCCCTCGGTGGCTGCCTGCCGATACTGGTACAGATGCCGGTATTCATTTCCCTGTACTGGGTTCTGTTCGAAAGCGTGCAGTTGCGCCATGCCCCCTTCATGCTGTGGATTCATGACCTGTCGGTGATGGACCCATACTTCATCCTGCCAATCCTGATGGGTGCCAGCATGATGTTGCAGATGAGCCTGAACCCGACACCACCGGACCCCATGCAGGCCAAGATCATGAAGATGATGCCGCTGGTGTTCACGGTATTCTTCCTCTGGTTCCCGGCCGGGCTGGTACTGTACTGGCTGGTTAACAATATCCTGTCCATCAGCCAGCAGTGGTACATTACCCGCAAGATTGAAGCGGAAACCGCTGCCAGGAAAAGCTGACCGGACACACTGGCCGGATACAGCAATCACAGAGGCTCCTTCCGGGAGCCTCTGGTGTTTCAGGGGAAAGCGAATGTTTAATGCCACCGATACCATTGCCGCCATTGCCACAGCGCCGGGCCAGTCCGGTGTGGGTATTGTGCGTGTATCCGGTCCTGGAGCAGCGGTCATTGCCCGCCAGATGCTGGGTTTTGATCCGAAGCCACGTTACGCCCACTACGGTCCGTTCGTTGATAAAAACGGCGAGTTGATCGACGAGGGTATCGGCCTTTACTTCCCCAATCCCCATTCGTTCACCGGGGAGGATGTATTCGAGCTGCAGGGGCATGGCGGTACCGTGATTCTCGACATGCTGTTGAGAACCGTGTGCGACCTGGGTGCCCGTCTTGCCCGGCCAGGAGAGTTTTCCGAGCGGGCATTTCTCAATGACAAGCTCGACCTGGCCCAGGCAGAGGCCATTGCCGACCTGATCGAAAGCAGTTCCGAACAGGCAGCCCGCTGTGCCGTGCGATCATTACAGGGGGTGTTTTCCCGCAGGATCGACGCCCTTGTCGAGGACGTAACCCACCTGCGCATTTACGTTGAAGCCGCCATCGATTTTCCCGAAGAGGAGATCGATTTCCTGGCCGATGGCAAGGTTGGCAATGACCTTCAGGCAATCATCCGGGACCTGGATATAATTCTCGCCGAAGCCCAGCAAGGCACGATTCTCAGGGATGGCATGAAGGTGGTGATTGCCGGCCGTCCCAATGCCGGCAAGTCCAGCCTGCTCAATGCCCTGGCCGGGCGCGAAGCGGCTATCGTGACGGCTGTTGAAGGCACCACCCGCGATGTCCTTCGGGAACATATCCACATCGATGGAATGCCACTGCACATTATCGACACCGCCGGCCTGCGGGACAGCCCCGACGAGGTGGAACAGATTGGTATCGCCCGGGCCTGGGAAGAGATCCGACAGGCTGACCGTATCCTGCTGATGGTGGATGCCACCACCACACCGGAAACCGAGCCACATCGCATATGGCCAGACTTTATTGACCAGCTTCCAGCGGGAGCGCCCCTCACCGTTATCCGCAACAAGGTGGACCTGACCGGTGAACCGGTGGGATTCGCGCAACCGGATCCCGGGCTGGCACCGGTCATTCGTATTGCCGCCCGATCGGCTGACGGGCTTGAGGTATTGCGGGATCACCTGAAACAGTGCATGGGTTTTGCCAGTACCACCGAAGGAGGCTTTATTGCCCGGCGCCGCCATCTGGATGCCCTCGAGCGGGCCCGGGATTTCCTGCGGCAGGGTGAGGAACAGTTGCAGGGCTTTGGAGCCGGCGAGTTACTGGCAGAGGACCTGCGGGCAGCCCAGGATGCATTGGGTGAAATTACCGGTGCCATGACGCCCGACGAATTGCTGGGAAAGATTTTCAGCAGTTTCTGCATCGGCAAATAAGCCATAAGCATAAAGAACTGTTTGAGCCAGCAGCCTTCCGTGTAAAACTTGTGCTCCTGTCGGCTGGAAACGGTGAATGTATCCTGATGTATCGTCCGTGGTTCTGCGTTTTTTTGATTGCCCTGTTTACCGGATGCGCGGGTATCGATACCGGGCGCCTGGTGGATTCGTCCGCGGATAGGCCTGATCGCAGAACCAGTGAGACCAGTGAGACCAGAGAAACCACAGAAAAGAGTGATGACAGTCCCGAACCCCGTTCTTTTGAAAAAGAGCGGCAGGCTCTTTTCGATCAGCCCTATATTGATCCGCTTACCGACTATCTGGAAGAACACGGGGATGATTCAGAACGGGCCTCTGTAGTCCGACAGGTCAGAGACGAACGGGCGCGTCGCTGCGAAACCATTGCCCGGGAATATGCCGGCGAACCTGCAACAGAGACAGCCCTTGAACGTTATCGTGCCGGTTATGCCTATTCCTGCCCGGAGCAGGTTTCAGCCTTTGCGGAACGGTTAAGCCGGGATGCCCCGGAGAATGATACATCCGGAACCGAAATTGAAGACTCCGGCACAAAAGAGGAGTCCTCACCGGATGACCAGCAGGCGCTTGGTGATTGTTACCTGTTAACCAGTATTCGCAACTACAGCGCCGCCAGGGAAGCATGCATTGAACCGGCTCAGGCAGGCGATACCCGTTCCCAGGCCAACATGGCACTGATTGCCCATGCCTTCGAGGATTACTCCACAGCCCTGGAGTGGGCCGAAAAGGCAGCACCCGCGTCCAGCGAAGCATCCTATCTGATGGGCCGAATGTTCGCGTCTGGCCGCGGTGTCGAGCAGAATATGAAGCAGGCGATATACTGGTACAATAAGGCTGCAAGCCAGGGACACAGGGAAGCGAAGGCAGCACTTGATCGTCACCGTAAACAGGAAAGGCCGGTAAACGATACCTGATTCACTGTCCCAGGATACCCATTCATGTCGGGGATATTTACCAGCCGCTCCGGTTCTACGAAAACCCCGTCATCCCGCCAGTCCATCATGTGGCTGCTAGTGCTTCTGCTGCTGGTTTTCACCGCAGGCATGTTGCTGCTGTCCAGCCTTAACCTGAACTACTCCCGGGAAGCCCTTTCCGACCTCCGTCGTCAACAACTGAATGACGTTGTAGGCTCAGGGCTACAGAGAATCAATGCCCGGCAGGCGGCTCTGGCCAATTACACCATCACGCTGGCCAACGTGGGCGAAAGTTTCCACGAGATGGTGCAAACGGGGTTTCCGGATGCTGATCGCGAGGTGCTTCGGGAGCGTCTGGAAAATTCCCTCCGGGCTCACCTGCAGGACTTTGAAGGAGCGGCGGGAGCCGGTCTGTGGTTTGAACCCGGTGTGTTGTCGGAATCGGACACCAGTTACATGCCTTATTTCACACTGGGAACTGACAACCAGGAACTGACCCGGTCAGATAGTGAAGCCCGGTTTGGACATTATCGCAGCGCACCCTGGTTCAGCCGTACCCTGGGTGAGGACTGGACAGCAGATACCGATGCAGCCGGTACGGTTTACTGGTCGCCGGTTTATTACGATCTCGGTATCGAAAGGGCCGTACTCACACTGGCCACACCGATGTTCGACCGGCAGGGAAACCTCCTTGGTCTGGCAACAACGGCCTGGGGAGCGGATCAGATTATTGATGTGGTCAGCCGGATCACTGTCACCGAAAACAGCTTCACCTTCCTCAATGACCGTAATAATCGTAACCTCTCCAGTCTCAGCAAGGGAGAGGATACCCGGGAAGAGCAGGCCCTGATTGATGCCATTCTGGCCCTTGAGCTGGTCGGTGAGGCCAGCAGGGAGAATAACGGCAGTACTGATGCCACAGTCCTGACCGACACCCTGACAACCCGGCAGCTTACGGTTGGCGATGAACACTACGAACTGTATTTTGCCGCCACCGCCGGAGGCATGGTTTACGGTGCCGGGGTTCCGTTTGATGAGATCAACGCGGTGCTGCGCCCGATGGAGCAGACCAATCAGCGGATTCTTATAGGCACTGTGTCGGTCATGTTGCTGCTCAGCCTGTATCTGCTGTACCGGATTATCCAGTTGATTCGTGAATTACAGGCATCCTACACCGATGAGCTTACCGGTTTGCCCAATCGCATCCGATTGCTGCGGGACCTGCAGAGCAGGGACAATGCCTCGCTTTTGATTATCAACCTCGACCGGTTTAATGAAGTCAACAGTCTGTTTGGCAATGTCTGTGGTGATCACGTGCTGCTGGCGATTGCCACGCGGTTGACATCCTTTACCCGTGACCATGAGCTGGAGGTGTCACGGGTATACCGGCTGCCCGGTGACGAGTTCGCCATTCTTACCCCTTTGCTGGAGCCCATGGCCATCCAGGAAGTTGCGCGCGAGATTCGCGACCTGGTAACGGGTGACCGCATCTACTGGCAACACCAACCCCTGACCATTGATGTCAGTATCGGTATGGCAACCCGCAGGGACCGTAAGCCGGAAGATTCGGCTGATCAACTGGTGAGCCAGGCCAAGGCGGCGGTGTTACAGGCGCGGCAGCAGAACCGTCATCACGTGCTGTACGATCCCTCCGTGGGAATCGAGGAAAACTATGAGAACAACCTGTACTGGGCAAACCGTCTGAAAGAGGCCATCGACAACGACCGCCTGGTGCCCTGGTTTCAGCCCATACACGATAACCATTCAGGGCGTATCACCAAGTACGAATGTGTGGTGCGGATGGTGGAACCCGATGGCAGTGTGATCAGCGCCGGTCATTTTGTGGATATTGCCGACCGCTTGCGTCTTAACCGCAGGATCACCGTGCTGATGATCGAGAAGTGCTTTGCCTGTTTCAGCGAACGGGATGAAACCTTCTCCATTAATCTTTCATACGGGGACATTACCGATCCGGAAACGGTAGAGCCGATTATCCAGACGCTGGAGCAATCCGGTATTGGCAGCCAGGTGATTTTCGAGATACTCGAGTCTGACGGTATAACCAATTACAAGGACATAGGCGCCTTTATTGAACGGGTCAGACCTTTTGGCTGCGGTATCGCCATTGATGATTTCGGCACCGGTTACTCAAATTTCGCCCATCTGCTGAGCCTGAACGTGGATTTCATCAAGATTGACGGCAGCCTCATTCGTAACCTTCACGAAGACCATACAGCCTTCCTCGTGACCAGCGGCATTGTCCAGTTCGCCCGCAGCCTGAATATCCGCACCATTGCCGAGTTTGTCCACAACGAGGCTGTCCAGGACCGGGTTTGTGAGCTGGGGATCGACTTTTCACAGGGTGAATACTTCGGAATGCCCCTCTCCCGGCTCTGATTTTTGTTTCTCCTGAAGTCAGAATTGACCGACATCAATTGTGCGTCCGCCTTCCTACGCTTGTGCTTTCTTCCCCGTTCAGCTCTGTTACTTTCATGTAATGAAGTTTCAGACAGTTTGGTTTGATTCGGGGAGAAATAAGATGGGAAAGGTAATAACAGGGTTAATGCTGGTCACCGGCCTCGGACTCGGACTCGGGGCCGGTATCGCAGTGGCGGACGACCTGAGGGAGCGTGCACTGGAGAACTTTGAGGCGGTGCCGCAGTATCCGCCGGTGATCGACGGCAATGAAATGACGGAATCGAAGATCGAACTCGGAAAGATGCTGTTCTTTGAGCCGCGTCTGTCATCGAGCCATCTGATCAGCTGCAACACCTGCCACAATGTGGGAATGGGTGGCCATGATTACCTGCCCACCTCTATCGGTCACGGCTGGCAGAAAGGGCCCCGTAATTCACCAACGGTCTTTAACGCCATTTTTAACGCAGCCCAGTTCTGGGATGGCCGTGCGGCTGATCTGGCCGAGCAGGCCAAAGGCCCGGTGCAGGCCGGCGTGGAAATGAGCAGTACGCCGGAGCGGGTGGTCGATACGCTCAACAGCATGCCGGAATACGTTGACGCATTTGAAAACGCCTTTCCGGGTGAGGACGATCCGGTCAGTTTCGATAACATGGCAACCGCCATTGAAGCGTTCGAGGCAACGTTGATCACTCCCCACGCGCCTTTTGATACGTTCCTTCGCGGTAATGATAATGCCCTGAATGAAGAGGAAAAAGAGGGCCTTGCACTGTTTATGGACAAGGGTTGTGCAAGCTGTCACGGCGGTGTGAACTTCGGTGGTGAAGACTATTATCCGTTCGGCCTGGTATCCAGTCCGGGGGGAGAAATTCTGCCTACCGGCGATAAAGGGCGCTTTGCCATAACCAATACGGCATCGGACGAATATGTATTCCGTGCCGCGCCCCTCAGAAACATTGAACTGACCGCACCTTACTTCCATTCTGGCGCCGTCTGGAGCCTGGAAGAGGCTGTTGCTGTCATGGGTACTTCACAATTGGGCGCTGAACTCGATGAGGAGGAGGTCCAGTCCATTGTTGCCTTCCTGAAGACTCTGACCGGTCAGGTTCCGGAGATCCGTTATCCGGAGCTGCCACCAAGCACCGATACCACACCCAAGCCGGACCCTATGACCGCAATCAACAAATAAGCGACTGGATCCGACAAAAAAGGGGAGCCGAACCGGCTCCCCTTTGTGTTTGTCTGGGCAGAGTATCAGCCCGTCCTGCGATAGTCCCTGGTTGCTGTTGCCTGCAGCGCCTCCGTTCGGGTGCGGTTGCCGAGGAATTCCGGCCTCGGTTTATTGCCACAGAACGGCTCCACCAGCTGGTTTTCGACGCTGTTATAGACGAAAAACAGATTGCTGCGTGGCCAGGGTGACATGTTGGCGTTGGACGCATGCAGGGTATTGCACTCGAAAATAATCAGCGAGCCGGCAGGCCCAGTGGGTGCCTGGATACCATGCTTGTCAATCATCCGGTTGAGGTCCTGATCCGCCGGTACCCCCAGCTCCTGTTTCTTCAGGGATGACTGATAGTTGTCTTCCGGCGTGCGGCCGACACAGGGAATAAAGGTCTTGTGGGAGCCCGGTACCAGCATCAAGGGCCCGTTAAAGGGGGTGTTATCGGTCAGGGCGATGGAGAAGCTGACAGACCGCATGCGCGGCATGCCATCCTCCGCATGCCAGGTTTCGAAATCCGAGTGCCAGTCAAAGCCCTTGCCGTGGAAACCGGGTTTGAAGTTGATGCGGGACTGGTGGATGTAGGCATCACTTCCCAGCAGTTGATGCACCATGCCCAGGATATGAGGATCACGGGTCAGCCGGTCAAACCGGTCAGACAGTTCGTGAATGCCGAAGACCGAGCGTATCTCCTGTTTGCCCGGTTCGGTGATGGTGCCTTCGGACTGGAGTATCGAATCGTCGTTTTCATAGGCCCGCAGGTCTTCCCGGAACCGCCTTACGGTTGTGGCATCAAGGAAATTGTTGAATACCAGAAACCCGTCGCGCTCATAACGGGCCAGTTCGGTCTCGCTGAGGGGACCATCGGCGCGCGCTTTGCCGGTGCTGTGCACAACCGGATCCAGGCGCTCGAAGCTGGCCGAGGGGCGTTCGAGTCGTGTGGGGTACAGATCGTCAGTACGAGTCTCCATGGCAAACCTCCCTATCTTTCTATCGCACAGGGGAACCCGGTACTGGGCTCCCAGAAGCAAAAAAATAACAAGTTGATTTGGTATGGAATTCCGCCGGGCTGGCGGCGGTATGTAATCTGTGGACGATCGCCAAAATTTCAACCTCCGGGACTGATTGCCGTCTTCCCTGACGGTCAGCCCCGGTGGCCGGCTCAGCCGGCGCTGCTCATGTGCTCCGCATCCAGCTGCATCAGGTTGCTGGAGGGGCTGAGCATGCTGGTGGCATGGGCCTGGGCTCTCGGTAACAGCCGTTCATAGTAGAACTCCGCGATCGCCAGTTTGGCGCGGTAGAACTCCTCCGAGTCGGCGCCACCCTTGTCGAGTCTGTCGGAAGCAACGGCGGCCATTCGCGCCCACATATAGGCCATGGTGACGTAACCGCTGTACATCAGGAAGTCGTTGGCCGCCGAGCTGACCATGTCGCGGTCCTTGCGGGCGGCGAGCATCAGCCGAACCGTCAGCAGATTCCATTGCGCCGTAAGCTTGAGCAACTCCACCGCGAACGGCCGCACCTTCTTGTCGGCCAGTTGTTTGCGGGCAAAGTTGGCAATCCGCAGGGTAAATTCGCGCACCGCCCCGCCCTGGGTCATCAGCAAGACCTTGCGCCCCAGCAGATCCAGTGCCTGGATGCCGGTGGTTCCTTCGTAAAGGGTCGCGATGCGGGTGTCCCGGACAATCTGCTCCATGCCGTGTTCGCGGATATAACCGTGGCCGCCGAACACCTGCACGCCAAGATTGGCTGCTTCGTTGCCCAGCTCGGTCAGGAATCCCTTGAGGATAGGGGTCAGGAAACCCAGTTTGTCATCGTAGGCGTCGGCCTTCTTTTCGTCACCTGCGGTGTGTCCCTCCACCATATGGTCGGCCAGCCGGGCGGCATAATACAGCATGGCGCGGCCCCCCTCGGCAATGGCCTTCTGGGTGAGCAGCATGCGGCGCACATCGGCGTGGTGGATCAGCGCGTCTGCCACCTGGTCCGGTTCCTTCCTGCCTGACAGGGCACGCATGGAGCGGCGTTCCTTTGCATAGTCCAGGGCCCACTGGTAGGACAGTTCCGCCGGCCCCACACCCTGGATGGCGGTGCCGATACGGGCGGTGTTCATGAAGGTGAACATGCAGTTGAGCCCTTCGTTCTCCGGGCCGATCAGAAATCCGGTGGCATCATCAAAGTTCAGCACACAGGTTGCCGAAGCCTTGATGCCCATTTTCTTTTCCAGGCTGCCACAGGTGACGCCATTACGCTCACCGATGCCGCCGTTATCATCCGGCAGGAACTTGGGCACGATGAACAGGCTGATACCCCGCGTACCCTTCGGCGCATCCGGCAGGCGGGCCAGTACGATATGAACAATATTCTCGGTGAGGTCATGGTCACCGGACGAGATAAAGATCTTGGTGCCGGACAGCCTGTAGCTGCCGTCCGCCTGTGGGGTCGCTCTGGTCTTGACCTGCCCGAGATCAGTGCCGCACTGGGGCTCGGTCAGGCACATGGTGCCGCCCCAGCGGCCTTCGGTCAGTGGCACCAGATAGGTCTGCTTCTGGTCTTCACTGCCGTGCAGGAAGATGGTATTCATTGCCCCCAGGGACAGGCCCGGGTACATGGAAAAAGGCCAGTTGGCGGTACCCATCATTTCCTGTTTCAGCAGGCCCATGGAAGCGGGCAGGCCCTGACCTCCGTATTCCTCTGGCGCAGACAGGCCCTGCCATCCGCCCATGGCGTATTGCCGGTAGGCATCGCGATAACCCGTGGGGGTTGTCACCTCGCCGTTGTCCAGCCTGCAGCCTTCCTCGTCGCCACTCTGGTAAAGCGGGCTCAGCACCTCTTCGCAGAAGCGGCCGCATTCGCTCAGTATGGCGTCGACAATATCGGGGGTGGCATTTTCACCGCTCTTTAGCCGGGTGTAGTGCCCGGGGTAGTCGAAAACCTCATTAAGCAGAAACTTCATGTCGCGCAGGGGCGCCCTGTAAACCGGCATGGCAATACCTCGGTGATTCTGATTCCAGTGTTGGCGAAGGCCGGCAGCCTTCCGTTGCCTGATGTTTTACGGCATTGCCGGCGGTCTGCCATTGACGGAAATCGCCAGGGCCCTTGTCAGATTGGACAATTGGCTGAAATGACGAAACCTTTCCGAGTCGGGCCCGGCACTGATCGGTAAAGGCGCTTCTGGCGTATCTGAATAGCCCTGCTTCGATTCCACCCGTCCCGAGAGTGTAAAAGTCATGCAAAGTTCAGCCGGATCAAAGGTCATCACTGGTTTGCCCCGCTATCTGTGGTTATTGTTATCCACAGCCCTGCTTGCCGGCTGCGCCGGACCAGCGCTGGAAGACTACAAGGACCGTGAACCGGTACTGACGCCCCAGGAGTTCTTCACCGGCGAACTTTCCGCGCGGGGTGTGGTCAAGGATTTCTCCGGCGAGGTAATCCGTACATTTGATGCGGATATTTCTGCCAGCTGGGACAGCGACGGAGTTGGTACACTGGATGAAGTGTTCCGGTTTGACGATGGCGAAGTGCAAACCCGGGTCTGGACACTGACCCCCGATAACGGCGCCCTCCATGCCGATGCCGGTGATGTGGTAGAGCCCGGCACCATGCGCTGGCAGGGTAATGCCATCAACATGAATTATGTCCTTAGGGTGTCATATGGTGATGACACCATTGATGTCCGCATGGACGACTGGATGTATCTGATCACGCCCGACACGCTGATCAACCAGACCACCATGAGCAAGTGGGGGATCGATGTGGGCGAGATTGTGCTGGTGATCAGCAGAAAGTAGATCCACGCTGCCATAACGGCGGGAATCACAATAACAGACTGATTGGGAAGATTATGGTTAAGCAATGGCTGATCGCGCTGGTACTTGTCGCTCTGGCAGCCGGCGGGGCTTTCTCCTGGCAGTATCTTGCCCAGGATGATACCGAGGATGCCCAGACGGAGCGCCCGGCAAGTAAGGTGAACGCCATCAGCCCGGCCATGGAGGTGATAAGGGACTCGGTCAATGCGGTTGGTAATCTGCGAGCCCTCGATCAGGTGGAACTGACCACCGAAGTCAGTGGCCGTGTCGTGGAAATCAACCTGAACAGTGGTGAGCGGGTGAGTCGGGGCCAGTTATTGTTGCGCCTGGATGATCGCCAGGCCAGGGCTGACCTGCAGGTTGCCGAAGCTACCCTGGCGGATGCCCGCCGCCAGTATGAACGGGCGCAGCGCCTGCGAACCAACAACAGTATTTCCCAGTCCCAGGTGGATGAACTTCGCACTGCCCTGGAAGTGGCCGAGGCCCAGCGCGAATCGGCCCGGACCCGCCTCGACAATCATCGCATCGAAGCGCCTTTCGAGGGCGTGATCGGCCTCAGTGACATCAGTGTCGGAACCTATCTCGGTTCAGGAACCTCGGTAACCACGCTGGATTCAACCGATCGCATGGAACTGGGTTTTTCGATTCCTGAACGATTCCTGGGTCAGATCCAACTGGGCCAGCTGGTTCGCGGCGCCTCGCCGGCCTATCCCGACGAAGGATTCCAGGGTGAACTGGTGGAGCTTGGTACACGGATCAACGAACTGAGCCGTACATTGCCGGTACGCGCTGTCATCGACAATCCCGAGGGTAAGTTACGGCCGGGGCAGTTCATGTCGGCCAACCTGACACTTCGAGAGCGCGAAGCACTGGTGATTCCCGAGCAGGCTGTCATGATCCGGGGTGACGACAAATACGTCTTTATCGCCGAGGACGGTGTTGCCCGGCGCGTGTCTGTGACCCTGGGCTCCCGGTCACCCGGAATCGTGGAGGTGTCGGATGGGCTGTCGCAGGACGACCGGGTGATCATTACCGGTCAGGACCGGCTCAGCAGTGGAGACCGTATTGACGTTGTGGATGACGACAAGGCCATTCCGGATAACCGCTTTGCCAGCTCCCGGGAGTCCTGATCCATGATCCTCTCGGACATTTCCATAAAGCGGCCGGTTTTCGCCACTGTCATCAGCCTGCTGATCCTGGTGTTTGGTCTCGCGGCCCTGCGGGGTCTGCCGGTGCGCGAATACCCGGACATCGACCCTCCGGTAGTGTCCATTTCCACGGATTACACCGGTGCGGCAGCGGAAGTGGTGGATACCCAGATTACCCAGGTGGTTGAGGGCGCCATCAGCGGCATAGAGGGTATTCGCTCGATCGAATCAAGCACGGAACAGGGCGAGTCCCGAACCTCCATTGAATTCAATACTTCCCGCAACGTGGACATCGCCGCCAACGATGTCAGGGACGCAGTAGCCCGGGTGTCCAATGATCTGCCTGAGGAAGCAGATCCTCCGGTTGTTCGCAAGGCGGACTCCGATGCCCGTCCGATGATGTGGATCACGCTGCGCAGCGATGTCTGGGACAGTGCCGAACTCAGTGATTTTGCCGACCGGGTGCTGGCTGACCGGCTGTCTGTGCTCGATGGCGTGGCTGATGTGCGCATCGGCGGCGAGCGCCGATACGCGATCCGGGTCTGGCTTGACCGGGAGCGGCTGGCGGCGCGGGACATAACCGTTGCTGAAGTGGAGCAGGCGCTGCGATCCAATAACGTGGAGTTGCCGGCAGGTTCGGTGGAGTCATCCACCCGGGATTTCACCGTGCGGGCCAAGGGACGTTTGTCCGAGGTGGAGGAGTTCCGCAATCTGGTGGTTCGTCGTGACGGCAACGACCTGTTGCGCCTGGGTGAGGTCGCCAATGTACAGATGGGCGTGGAATCCGATACCAGCCGCCTGAGGGCAAACGGCCAGACGGCCATCGGCATGGGCATCATTCGCCAGTCCAAGTCCAATACGGTGGCCGTGTCCGATCTGGTGCGGGAGGAACTGGACAGGATTCGCGATTCCCTCCCTCCGGAAGTCACTATTGCCGAAAGCTACGACGAGTCCATCTTTATCCGTGCCTCGATCAAGGAAGTGATCTTCACTCTGGCCATTGCGGTATCACTGGTCATTCTCGTCATCTTCATGTTCCTGCGCTCCTGGCGCGCCACCCTGATTCCGGCGGTGACCATACCCGTGGCCGTAATCGGTGCATTCATCGGCCTGGGCGCTCTGGGCTTTTCCATTAACGTACTCACCCTGCTGGCGGTCATTCTCGCCATTGGCCTGGTGGTGGACGATGCCATTGTCATGCTGGAGAACATCCAGCGCAGGATCGACAATGGTGAACCCCCTTTGCTGGCGTCCTACCGGGGCGCACGACAGGTGGCATTCGCGGTTATCGCCACCACCCTGACCCTGATTGCGGTTTTCGTGCCGATTTCCTTCATGGGAGGCAACGTTGGCCGGCTTTTCGCGGAGTTCGGTTTTACCCTGGCTGCCGCCGTCGTGGTGTCCAGCCTGGTGGCGTTAACCCTGGCGCCCATGTTGTGCTCGAAGTGGTTGCGGCACAGCCCGGAAACGGAAGAAGGCCATCGCCTGTGGGCCGCCAGTGAACGCGTTCTTAACGGGCTTACCAACGGCTATGCCCGCATGTTGCGGTTTTCACTCCGTCAACCCGGTTTGTTGCTGGGCCTTGGTGTCGTGGGGCTGATCATGGCGGTAGTGGTATTCCCGCAATTGCCCCAGGAACTGGCGCCCACCGAAGACCGGGGAGTGATCATCATGCCCACCAGTGCGCCTCGCGGTTCAACCGTGGAATACACCGACCATCATGTCCGCAAGGCCGAGGAACAGTTGCTGCCCTATCTGGAAGATGGCAATGCCACCCGGCTGCTCTCCATCGTCGGGTTCCGCAACGAGGCGGACAGTGCCTTCATGATTATGGGCCTGGCACCCTGGGATGAGCGCGATATCAAGCAGCAGGAAATTACCAGCGAGCTGCGTGGCAAACTGGCTGGCATACCCGGGGTGCGGGCCGTAGCGGTCAACCCTCCGGGCCTGGGCCAGCGTGGCTTCAATCAGCCGGTGGAGTTTGTTATCGGTGGCCCGGACTATGAATCAGTCCAGGCCTGGAGCGAGGAAATTGTCGAGCGGGCCAAGGAAAACCCCAACCTCCTGAGTCTGGAAACCGACTTCGAGCTGACCCGGCCTGAGCTGAACGTCACCATCGACCGGGAACGCGCCGCGGATCTCGACGTGACCGTGGAAGACGTGGGGCTGACCCTGCAAACCATGCTGGCGTCCAGGCAGGTGACAACCTATCTCGACCGGGGCCGTGAGTATGATGTCATCGTACAGGCGTCGGATATCGACCGGGCCACCCCCGACGACCTGGGGCGCGTGTTCCTGCGGCCACGGGAGGGAGGCGACCTGATTCCCCTGGAAGCGCTGGTGGATATAGAGGAAGTAGGAGCCAATCCGGACCTGCGGCGGATTGACCGTTTACCGGCGGTTGTCATCAGTGGCTCCCTGGCGGACGGCTATGACCTGGGTTCGGCACTGAACTACCTGAACAGTCTGGCGGTGGATAATCTGCCTCCCGAGGCCAGGGTGAGTTACAAGGGTCTGAGCCGTGAGTTCCAGGACTCGTCCGCGGCTATCTACGTGACCTTCGGCCTGGCATTCGTGATTGTCTTCCTGGTGCTGGCGGCGCAGTTTGAAAGCTGGATCCATCCCATGATCATCATGCTGTCGGTGCCACTTGCGGTGACCGGTGCGCTTTATGCCCTGTACTTCTCCGGCATTACCCTGAACATCTACAGCCAGATCGGCATCATCATGCTGTTGGGGCTGATGGCCAAGAACGGGATACTGATTGTTGAGTTTGCCAATCAGTTGCGGGACAAGGGCTATGAAGTGCGGGAAGCCATTCTCGAAGGCGCCATCCTGCGCTTCCGGCCGGTTCTGATGACGACTATCTCCACGGTGTTCGGAGCGGTGCCGTTGGTACTGGCAACCGGGGCGGGCGCTGAAAGCCGGGCGTCCATCGGTATTGTCATACTTGGCGGGCTGGTGTTCGCTACGACGCTGACGCTGTTCATTATTCCGGTGCTTTATAACCTGATGGCGAAGTTTGCCAGATCCACCAACTCGGTTGCCCTGGAACTGGAAAAACAGGCGGGCCAGTCTGCGGGTGGCCGCGGCATGGCCGCGGCCCCGCAATCAAAAGAGATGGATCGGTTCTGACAACGGTGTTCAGAGTGTGTGCGGGAAACAGAGCTGGCCGTCGAAGATTTCATCGGGGTGCAGGTCCACGCAGAACACCTGGCGGTTGTCGACGCTGGTCAGTGACGTTGACAAAGTCACCGTGCGAACGGCATCCGGCAATGCTACATAGGGCCGCGAGGCATTGATATGTTGCGGCCGGGATAATGCATTACGGAAGTACTCCCGGTGGGCCCAGCAGGCACCGGCGGATTGATAGAGCGGGTTGAAGTTATGGGGTGCGGTGTCGTGTGTGGCGAGCACCAGGTTTCCCTGCTGCACGCCATCCCGGTTGAGGAGGAAGCAGCGCTTGACGCCTTCGATACGGAGAGTGGTTTCACAGGCGGCGGTGAAGGATTCTCCCCTGGCCAACCGGTGGCACGCCTCCAGGATTTCAAACCTCAACAGACGCAAGAACTTCTCGTGTTCCGAACTTTCCTTCAGGGAGGACTGCCTGGACTGATTCATCACAGATTTCAGGGCGGCTTCGCCCTGCGTCACCGTGGCCTGATTGACGGCGTCCGGCATACCCAACAGAAATCCCTGCAGCAAATCTGCCTCGGTTGCCAATGCAATCCCGGCCTGGGCCTGGTTTTCGATGCCTTCCAGCAGCACCAGGCTGCCACTTTCACGAATCATCCGCACCAGGCTCTCCAGTAACTGGCGGGCACGATGATGCTGTTCGGCATTGACCAGCAGACTGCGATCGAGCTTCACAATCATCGGGTCCATGCGCCACAGGCGTTCGAAATTCGAATCGCCGGTACCGAAGTCATCAATCGCGATCTGGAAACCCCGGGCTTTGGCGATATCGATAAATTTCAGAAGGGCGCCAGGGTTTTCACTGGCCGTTTCGACCAGCTCCAGCACTACCCTGTCCGGGGAAACACCGCAGGCCTGGCAGTGTTCAATCAGCCGATCCAGAGAAGAGGCGGGATGGGTGCAGGTCTCCGGATTGATGTTCAGGAACAGCCATGCCGGTATCGGATGTGCTGCAAACCTTTCCAGGTGTCGGTGGAGCAGATAGCTGTCCAGCTCGACGGTCTGGTTGCTGTGGTGAGCGCTTTTGAACAGTTCCACCGGCGAGACGATCTGGTGATCCCGGGCGACACGCACCAGTGCTTCAAGTCCTACCAGTTTCTGGTGGGTAGGGCTGAAAATTGGCTGATACACCGAGTTGAATCTGAATTCGTTAAAGACGTCCTTTTTCCGAGAAGGACGGGCCTGGAAGGTCCGGTGCCTGGAAAAGGAAAGTACGCTGGTCATGGTCTGGGTTCCTCAACAACGACGCCGTCCTTGCCGCTGGCTGAAATTCAATTGGAAGTGGTGGAGTCTCGCGAATTTCATGCCAGGTTGTCATAAAACAGGCGGATCCTCCCGCTATAAGCCGTCAATAAATGATCATGGGCCTGGCGGGTCAAGGAAGCTGCACCGTTAACGGGCAGAATCCAATTGATTGCCCAGAAACAGAACAGGTATGGCAGTTGTACAGGCCGAGGGATAGCCGGCACCTGAAAAACTGTGGATAAATAATTGGATAACCTTCGGATAAGCTTTGAGTAAAAATGTATGAAATGTTTTAAAACAATACGTTAAGTCTTTTTCAGGTGTCCGAAACAGCGGTCTGCCTATGTGGATAACTTTCTTGAAAACTTTTGTGAGAAGATAACGACAAGCCGCTGAAATCTGTCGAATTTCGGTTATCCCCTATCTGTAAAACCTGCCGTGGAACACGTGAACGAATCTGAGTATCGGGTCGGGGGTTCATGTAGGCCTCGCGTCTGGTTAAAATTTGCACATTCTGACTGCATTTTGCCGGGTGAGGCGTTATACTCCCCGCCCTGATTTTCAGGCTGCTTTTTTCGCCCAGAATTTTTAATACCCCGTTTGCCGAGGTGATGTTGTGGATTATCCGACCCGTTTCGATGTGATTGTCATTGGTGGTGGCCATGCTGGCACTGAAGCCGCGCTGGCGGCCGCGCGCATGGGCTCACAAACCTTGCTGCTGACCCACAACATCGAGACCCTGGGCCAGATGTCCTGTAACCCGGCCATTGGCGGGATTGGCAAGAGCCACCTGGTGAAGGAAATCGATGCCCTGGGCGGCGCCATGGCGATGGCCACCGACAAGGCCGGTATCCAGTTCCGTGTGCTCAACTCCCGCAAGGGTCCGGCGGTGCGAGCTACCCGTGCCCAGGCGGACCGGGTTCTGTACAAGGCGGCAATCCGGGAAATCCTCGAGAATCAGCCCAACCTGACCCTGTTCCAGCAGGCAGCCGACGACCTGATTGTCGAAGGTGAACGCATTACCGGTGTGGTGACCCAGTCCGGCATCCGTTTCCGGGCACCCACGGTGGTGCTCACCACCGGTACTTTCCTGGGTGGCGTTATCCACATTGGCATGCAGCAGCACTCCGGTGGCCGCGCCGGTGACGCCCCTGCCAACGCGCTGGCCCAGCGTCTTCGTGAGCTGCCATTCAATGTCGGGCGCCTGAAAACCGGTACCCCGCCCCGTATCGATGCCCGCAGCGTGGATTTTTCCGTGATGCAGGAACAGTGGGGCGATGACCCGGCACCGGTGATGTCGTTCCTGGGCTCTCGGGAGCAGCATCCGGAGCAGGTATGCTGCTACGTGACCCGCACCACCGAACAGACCCACGACATCATCCGCAGCGGCTTTGACCGCTCGCCCATGTTTGCCGGCAATATCGAAGGCATCGGGCCGCGCTATTGCCCATCCATCGAGGACAAGGTCAACCGCTTCGCGGACAAGGACTCGCACCAGATTTTCGTGGAGCCGGAAGGGCTGACCACCAATGAGCTGTATCCCAACGGCATCTCCACCAGCCTGCCGTTCGATATCCAGCTGGCAGCCGTGCGCACCATTCCCGGGTTCGAGAATGCTCATATCACCCGGCCCGGTTACGCCATCGAGTACGATTTCCTGAATCCCCAGGACCTTCGTCACACCCTGGAAACCAAGTTTATCCAGGGCCTGTACTTTGCCGGCCAGATCAACGGTACCACCGGATATGAGGAAGCTGGCGCCCAGGGGCTGCTGGCGGGCATCAATGCCGCGCTGCGGGCCCAGGAGAAAGACGAATGGTATCCCCGCCGGGATGAGGCTTACCTGGGCGTGCTGGTGGATGACCTGATTACCATGGGCACCTCCGAGCCCTACCGCATGTTCACCAGCCGCGCCGAGTATCGCCTGATTCTGCGGGAAGACAACGCCGACCTGCGGCTGACTGAAACCGGCCGCAAACTGGGGGCTGTGGATGAGTATCGCTGGCAGGCCTTCAATACCAAGCGTGAGGCCATCGCCGCGGAGCGCAATCGCCTTGAAACCACCCGTATTCATCCCGGTACCCCCGGTGGCGAGGCGGCCAACAGCTTCCTGCGCCAACCCATGAACCGGGACCAGACCCTGGCAGAACTGCTGCGACGCCCGGAGATCAACTACAGCCATATCGCGCAAATGGCCGATGGTGTGGCGGATGATCCCGTTGTCGCCGACCAGGTGGAAATCGAGATCAAGTACGAGGGTTACATCTCCCGCCAGACCGATGAAATCGAACGCCTGCGCCGGAACGAGAATACCCGGCTGCCGGACGATATCGATTTCGATGCCATCGGCGGGCTGTCCAACGAGATCCGGCAGAAACTGAAAGAAGTCCGGCCGGAAACCGTAGCCCAGGCCTCGCGGATCCAGGGCGTGACCCCGGCAGCCATTTCCCAGGTGCTGGTGCATCTCAAGAAGCGCGACCTGCTGCGCAAGCAATCCGCCTGAGCGCGCCCATGAGCGATGCACTCTGGCAACGCCAGCTTACTCAGGGCCTGGCTGAACTGAACCTGGAACTGGATAACGCCAGCCAGCAGCAGCTGCTGGCGTTTCTGGCGCTACTGAACAAGTGGAACCGGGCCTACAATCTGACGGCTGTGCGGGAACCCGGGCAGATGGTATCGCGCCAGTTACTGGACAGTCTGAGCATACTGCCGTTCGTGACTGCGGATCATTTGCTGGATGTGGGTGCTGGTGGGGGCTTGCCGGGCATTCCCCTGGCTATCGCCCTGCCCGGCAAGCGCTTTACCCTGCTGGACAGCAACAGCAAGAAGACCCGTTTTCTGACCCAGTGCGTGCTGGAGCTGGGACTGAGAAACGTGGAAGTGATTCACGGCCGTGCGGAAACCTGTAATCCTGCCGTCCGGTACCAGCAGATCAGCAGCCGGGCGTTCACCGCGCTGGAGAACCTGGTGGCCTGGTGCGGGCATCTGCTCGCGGATGAGGGCGAGTTCCTTGCCATGAAAGGTCAGTTTCCGGATGATGAGGTGGCTGCCCTGCCAGCGGGGTGGCAGATAACGTCCCGGCACTCGTTATCGGTGCCCGGCTCGGACGGGGAACGGCATCTGCTGGTGATCGGGCGGGATTCCGGCCCTCAGAAATTCAGGACAGGAGGCTAGTCATGGCGCGTGTGATTGCAGTGACCAATCAGAAAGGCGGTGTGGGTAAAACCACCACCTGCGTGAACCTGGCTGCTTCCCTGGCTGCAACCAAACGCCGGGTATTGCTGGTGGATATGGACCCCCAGGGCAATGCCACCATGGGCAGCGGTGTGGACAAGAATGACCTCAAGCGCTCCGGTTATGACATGCTCACCAAGCGGGCAACCGCCGCCGAGGTGATCTTCCGGGCCGAAGCCTCCGGTTTCGACATCCTGCCCGCCAATGGCGATCTGACCGCTGCCGAAGTTGAGCTGATGAATGAGATCGGCCGCGAACACCGCCTGCGCCTGGCGCTGAACAAGGTGCGGGAAAACTACGACTACATCCTTATCGACTGCCCGCCGTCCCTGAGCCTGCTGACGGTCAATGCCCTGTCTGCGGCGGACACCGTGCTCATCCCCATGCAGTGCGAATATTACGCACTGGAGGGTCTGGCGGCGCTGATGAACACCGTTGAACAGATCCAGGAAACGGTGAATCCGGACCTGCAGGTGGAAGGCATCCTGCGTACCATGTATGACCCCCGCAACAGCCTGACCCTGGATGTCTCCGGCCAGCTCACCGAGTTTTTCGGCGACAAGGTCTACAAGGCGGTGATTCCACGGAATGTACGGCTGGCAGAAGCGCCCAGCTACGGCATGCCCGCGCTCAAATACGATCGGGCCTCCAAAGGCGCCATTGCCTACCTGGCCCTGGCCGGAGAAATGGTCCGCCGTCACGGTTCGCAAAAGACATCCGCGGCCGTTGCCGTGTAAACTACCCCCTCCTTTGCACTCAGAATTTTCATCGGGAAGAATGACAAACACCATGGCGGCGAAGAAACGAGGACTGGGTGAGCGCGGACTGGGCGCTCTGTTGCAGGGCTCCAGGGTCAATCTGGACCAGGAACTGAAGGATCACGATGGTGAGCTCCGGGAAGTTCCGATCGATCTGATCCAGCGTGGCCGGTTCCAGCCCCGCCGGGATATGGATCCGGCGGCCCTCCAGGAGCTGGCGGATTCCATCCGTCAGCAGGGTGTGATGCAGCCGGTGGTTGTTCGACCCATCGCAGAGGGCCGCTTCGAGCTGATCGCCGGTGAGCGCCGCTGGCGTGCCACCCAGATGGCCGAGCTGGACCGGATTCCTGCCATCATCCGTGATGTTCCGGATGATGCCGCCATTGCCATGGCGCTGATCGAGAATATCCAGCGCGAAAACCTCAACCCGATCGAAGAAGCGTTCGCGCTGCAACGGCTGCAGGATGAATTCGGCCTCACCCAGGCCCAGGTTGCAGAAGCCGTGGGCAAGAGCCGGACCACCATCACCAACCTGCTGCGGCTGATCAGCCTGTCTGAAGACGTGCGGGTAATGCTTGAGCATGGTGATCTGGAAATGGGCCACGGCCGCGCCATGCTGACTCTGCAGCCGGAGCAGCAGATGCAGGTGGCAAAACAGGTGGTGGCCAAATCCCTGTCTGTTCGCCAGACCGAAGCCCTGGTCAGGCGCGTACAGCAGGAGACTCCGGGCCGCAAGAAAGCCAGAGGTGAACTGGACCCCAATATCCGTGCCCTGCAGGATGACCTGGCAGAGCGGCTCGGTGCCCGGGTATCGATCGACCATGGCCAGCGTGGAAAAGGAAAGCTGGTGATAGAATACACCTCACTGGACGAGTTGGATGGTATCCTGGGCCACATCAAGTAGAGTCATTGGTCGATAGTGCGAAAGTACTGCTCCGGCCCGAAAACACCATATGTCGTGATGTAAAATGTTGAAAAGCACAACTTGTGTGATATTGATGGCATCTGCCGTGAAAACTGGTTATTTTTCCATCAAATTTTCCCGTCGGTTCTGTTGAACACCCATCGGTTAACACATATAATTTCGCGCGCTTGCATAAACTCCGGACAGGGTGGCTGACAGGAAGCAGGTTTCACGTACGCAGGTACTTTTTTCAGGCTGGTTCCATGTCCCCGACCAGAAAGCGTATAAACCGGTTGCCATTCCTGCAGTGGCTGGCAATCGAAACCGGGCTCATCGTTGTTCTGAGCCTTGTCTGGTTTACAGAAAGTCGTTTGGCCGGTTATTCCGCTTTTGTCGGCGGTCTTATTTTTGTCATACCAAACGCATACTTTGCTCACCGGATGTACCGGTTTGAGGGCGCACAGCACGCGCACCTTGTGGTGGGCAACATGTTCAGGGCCGAAACCATCAAGCTGGCCCTGACTGCCGTCTTTTTTGCGGCCGTTTTCATCTTAATGGAGCCTGTACATGTGCCGGCTCTGTTATTCACTTTTGCTGTGATGGTTGCGTTGGGCCCGCTTCTGCGTTGGTTCATCCGGCCAAAACCACAGCGATGACTGGACGAGAGCAGTATGGCAGCTGATACCCCAGTAGAGTATATAAAGCACCACCTTACCAACCTGACCTATGGCAAGTTGCCGGAAGGTTATGAGCGCGCCGATGGCACCGTCGTGCAGGAAGCAACCTGGACCATGGCCCGCACCGGCCAGGAAGCCGCGGATATGGGCTTCATGGCAATCCACGTTGACACCATGGGCTGGTCCATCGCCATGGGCGTGCTTTTCCTCGGCCTGTTCCGGATGGTGGCAAAGAAGGCCACGACGGATACGCCCAGCGGTCTGCAGAACTTCGTCGAAATGACGGTCGAGTTCATACAGAATATCGTGCGGGATGTCTTCCACGGCAAGAATCCGATCATTGCTCCCCTTGCCCTGACCATGTTCGTCTGGATCTTCCTGATGAACAGCCTGAAGCTGATCCCGGTGGACTACATACCGTCCGTCGCCCACGCAATGGGGCTGGAATACTTCAAGATCGTGCCCACAACCGATCCCAACGGTACCTTCGGCATCGCAATCGGCGTGTTCCTGCTGATTCTTTTCTACAGCTTCAAGGTCAAAGGCCCGGGCGGTTTTGCCAAGGAGCTGTCCTTCACACCGTTCAATCACTGGTCACTGGTGCCGTTCAACCTGGTGCTCGAGCTGCTGGCGCTGATTATCAAGCCGGTCAGTCTGGCACTGCGTCTGTTCGGTAATATGTATGCCGGTGAGGTCGTATTCATCCTGATTGCACTGTTACCATTGTGGATTCAATGGACGCTGAACGTGCCCTGGGCCATCTTCCACATTCTGGTAGTAACCCTGCAGGCCTTTATCTTTACAACGCTGGCTGTGGTTTACCTCAGCGCCGCGCACGAAGATCACTGATACCCGAAAATAAACCCTTAACTATCTGAGAAAACTGAGGAGTCTTCAATGGAAATGGTATTTATTGCAGCAGCACTGATCATCGGACTGGGCGCCCTGGGCGCTGGTATTGGTTTCGGTCTGCTCGGCGGCAAGCTGCTTGAGTCCACTGCCCGTCAGCCAGAGCTTGGCAACCAGCTGCAAACCAAGGCCTTCATCATGGCAGGTCTTCTGGACGCCGTTCCCATGATTGGCGTTGGTATCGCGATGTACCTGATCTTCGTTGTAGCTGGTTAATCAGCCGAAAGAGCCAGGGGCCGCTCTCGTCATTGAGGCCGGTCCCCGCTCTACGGACACCGGGACGCAACGAATAGCAAGAGGTACACTGCCGTGAATATAAACCTTACGTTAATAGGGCAAACGATTGCCTTCGCTATTTTCGTCTGGTTCTGCGTCAAATATGTATGGCCACCGATTACCGAGGCCATGAGTGCGCGCCAGAAGAAAATTGCCGACGGCCTCTCTGCCGCAGATCGGGCTTCCCTCGATCTGGAACTTGCGCAGGAAAAAGCCTCCAAGGAACTGCAGAAAGCGAAAGAAGAATCTGCAGCCCTGATCGACCAGGCTAACAAGCGTGCCGCCCAGATCGTTGAGGCCTCCAAGGATGATGCTCGCAAAGAAGGCGAGAAAATCATTGAACAGGCCCGGGCGGAAATTCAACAGGAGCGTGTTCAGGCTCGTGATGCACTGAGGGCAGAAGTGGCAGCCATTGCCATTGCCGGTGCCGAGAAGATCCTGGAAAGCTCTGTCGACGCCAAAGCTCACAGCGAGATGCTGGACAAGCTGGCCGCAGAACTCTAAGCGAGGGTCATCATGGCAGAACTGACTACGTTAGCCCGACCCTACGCGAAAGCCGTTTTTGATGCTGCGCAGGACCAGAACGCCATTGATCTGTGGGATCAGGCTCTGGCTTTCGCCGCTCAGGTTGCGGCCAACGAACAGGTGAAGGTCATCCTGGCCAAACCGGGCCTGGCTGAACAACGCAAGGCGGAGCTTCTCGCTGACTGTTTTGAAGAGCAGCTTCCCGAGGCGCTCAGCAACTTCCTGTCAATTCTTGCTGAAAACAATCGTCTTGCCCTGCTGCCAGCCATATCTCAGCTGTTCAGCCTCTACCGAGCTGATCTTGAGCGCACGGTGAAGATGCAGGTGAGCACAGCGTTCGAAATGACAGCTGAGCAGCAGCAGAAATTGATCGACGCCCTGTCCAGGAAACTGGAGCGCAAGGTCGAACTTGAATCCTCGGTTGATCAGTCGCTGATCGGCGGGGTGGTTATACGCACGGGCGACCTGGTTATTGACGCTTCGGTTCGTGGCAAGTTGGCAAAAATGGCCAACGCCGTGGGCTCCTGATTTCAGCACAAGGTTTGAGGACAAAGGCATGCAGCAACTGAATCCATCCGAGATCAGTGACATCATCAAGAAGAGAATCGAAAAGCTCGATATCTCTTCAGAAGCAAAAAACGAAGGTACCATCCTCTCCGTTTCCGACGGTATCGTGCGGATTCATGGTCTGGCCGACGTTATGTACGGCGAGATGATTGAATTCACCAACGGCATTTACGGTATGGCACTGAACCTGGAGCGTGACTCCGTTGGTGCAGTGGTACTGGGTGACTACGAAGATCTGGCCGAAGGTCAGAAAGTTCGTTGCACCGGCCGTATCCTGGAAGTCCCGGTTGGTCCGGAACTGCTGGGCCGCGTTGTTGACGGTCTGGGTAACCCGATCGACGGCAAGGGTGAGCTGGGCAATACACTGACCGCACCGGTCGAGAAAGTCGCTCCAGGTGTAATCGCCCGTCAATCCGTTGATGAGCCGGTTCAGACTGGTCTTAAAGCGATTGACACCATGGTGCCGATCGGCCGTGGCCAGCGTGAGCTGATCATCGGTGACCGCCAGATTGGTAAGACCGCCGTTGCGATTGACGCGATCATCAATCAGAAGAACACTGGTATCAAGTGTATCTACGTGGCCGTTGGCCAGAAGCAGTCTTCCATTGCAGGCGTGGTCCGCAAGCTGGAAGAGCATGGCGCCATGGACCACACCATTGTGGTTGCTGCCGGCGCTGCCGATCCTGCAGCGATGCAGTTCCTGGCTCCGTATTCAGGCACGTCCATGGGTGAGTACTTCCGTGACCGTGGTGAAGACGCGCTGATCATCTATGATGATTTGTCCAAGCAGGCTGTGGCCTACCGCCAGATTTCCCTGCTGCTTCGCCGTCCGCCGGGCCGTGAAGCCTATCCGGGCGACGTATTCTACCTGCACTCCCGCCTGCTGGAGCGCGCTTCCCGCGTCAACGCAGACTACGTGGAAGAGTTCACCAACGGTGAAGTGAAAGGCAAGACCGGTTCCCTGACGGCGCTGCCGATCATCGAGACACAGGCCGGTGACGTATCTGCATTCGTACCGACCAACGTGATTTCCATCACCGATGGTCAGATCTTCCTGGAAACCAACCTGTTCAACTCCGGTATCCGTCCGGCGATGAACGCCGGTATCTCCGTATCCCGGGTTGGTGGTTCCGCCCAGACCAAGATCATGAAGAAGCTCGGCGGTAATATCCGTCTGGCCCTCGCCCAGTACCGTGAATTGGCGGCATTCGCCCAGTTCGCATCGGACCTGGACGAAGCCACCCGGAACCAGCTCGAGCATGGTCAGCGCGTAACCGAGCTGATGAAGCAGAACCAGTACAGCCCCATGACCGTTGCGGAAATGGGTACCGTGCTGTTCGCAGCTAACGAAGGCTTCCTGGATGATGTCGAAGTCAACAACGTCGTTAAATTCGAGGCGCAACTGCTTGACTGGATGCGTGCCGAACAGAAAGACGTGCTCGACAAGATCGGTGAAGAAGGCAAGTACGATGATGACGTTGCCGCGAGCCTGAAAGCTGCTCTGGAGAAATTCAAGACCACTCAAAGCTGGTAAACCCGGGGGGTCCGCTACGGCGGGCCCGTTGGTCCACATGAGTGTCTAACTTGAAAAGGCAGTGACTTATGGCCGTCGGAAAAGAAATACGTAATCAGATCGGTAGCATCAAGAGCACGCAGAAGATCACCAGCGCCATGGAAATGGTGGCTGCGAGTAAAATGCGTAAGGCTCAGGAGCGCATGAAGGCCACACGGCCCTATGCGGAAAAGATGCGCCAGGCAATCGGACATATTGCCAAATCCAACAAGGATTACGTGCATCCCTTCATGAAGGAGCGTGACGTCAAGCGTGTCGGTTACATCGTGGTGTCCTCTGACCGGGGCCTCTGTGGTGGTCTGAATACCAATGCGTTCAAGCTGCTCGTTCGTGAAATGCGTGCATGGAAAGAAAAAGGTGTAGAGACCGATATCTGCGCCATTGGGCAGAAAGGCGCCTCGTTCTTCCGCAGTTATGGTGGAAACGTGGTTGCAGCGCTGACTCACATCGGTGATGCCCCGAGTGCAGAGAAGCTGATTGGTAACGTCAAGGTCATGCTCGACTCGTTTGAAGAAGGCAGGATTGATCGCCTTTATGTCATCTACAACGAGTTCGTGAACACCATGACCCAGACGCCTCTGGCAGAGCAGCTTCTGCCCCTGCCGGAAGGCGACGATGAGGAAATCGGTCACCAGTGGGATTACATCTACGAGCCTGATTCCCGCCCCATCCTCGATGGGTTGCTACCACGTTATATCGAATCCCAGGTGTATCAGGGAGTGGTAGAGAATCTGGCCTGCGAACAGGCTGCGCGGATGATTGCCATGAAGAGCGCGACAGATAACGCTGGCGAAATCATCAACGAACTGCAGCTGGCGTACAACAAGGCCCGTCAGGCAGCCATTACGCAAGAAATTTCGGAGATTGTGAGCGGCGCGGCTTCGGTCTGATCCGGCACAATCCTACTGGTTTTATTGACTATCAAGATAACGAGGAACCGAGCATGAGTAGCGGACATATCGTTCAGATCATAGGCGCGGTTATCGACGTGGAATTTCCACGTGACTCCGTTCCGGGCGTTTACGACGCACTGCTGCTTGAAGGTGGTGAGACAACTCTGGAAGTCCAGCAGCAGCTGGGCGACGGCATTGTACGTACCATCGCCATGGGCAGCACCGAAGGCCTCAAGCGTGGCCTGAAAGCAGACAATACCGGCAAGCCGATTTCAGTACCCGTGGGTACCCAGACTCTGGGTCGTATCATGGACGTACTGGGCCGTCCCATCGACGAACAGGGCGATATCGGCGAGGAAGAGCGCTGGGCGATTCACCGTAAGGCCCCCAGCTACGCGGATCAGGCAGCATCTGCCGACCTGCTGGAAACAGGCATCAAGGTTATCGACCTGATCTGCCCGTTCGCCAAGGGTGGTAAGGTTGGCCTGTTCGGCGGCGCCGGTGTTGGCAAGACCGTTAACATGATGGAACTGATCAACAACATCGCCAAAGAGCACTCCGGTCTGTCCGTATTCGCCGGTGTAGGTGAGCGTACCCGTGAGGGTAACGACTTCTACTATGAAATGAAGGAGTCAAACGTTCTGGACAAGGTTGCGATGGTATACGGGCAGATGAACGAGCCTCCCGGAAACCGTCTGCGTGTTGCCCTGACCGGCCTGACCATGGCCGAGAAGTTCCGGGACGAAGGCCGTGACGTACTGTTGTTCGTTGACAACATCTACCGTTACACCCTGGCCGGTACCGAGGTATCTGCACTGCTGGGCCGTATGCCATCCGCGGTAGGTTACCAGCCCACACTGGCCCAGGAAATGGGTGAGCTGCAGGAGCGTATCACCTCCACCAAGACCGGTTCCATCACGTCCATCCAGGCGGTCTACGTACCGGCGGACGACCTGACTGACCCGTCTCCGGCGACCACCTTCTCGCACCTGGACGCCACCGTTGTACTGAGCCGTGATATCGCTTCCAAGGGTATTTATCCTGCGATCGATCCCCTCGACTCCACTTCCCGCCAGCTGGACCCGCTGGTGATTGGTGAGCAGCACTATAACGTGGCCCGTGGTGTACAGAACGTTCTTCAGCGTTACAAGGAACTGAAAGACATCATCGCCATCCTGGGTATGGACGAGCTGTCGGAAGAAGACAAGCTGACCGTATCCCGTGCCCGTAAGATCGAGCGTTTCCTGTCCCAGCCGTTCCACGTTGCCGAGGTATTTACCGGTTCTCCGGGTAAGTATGTGTCTCTGAAAGAGACCATCGCCAGCTTTGAAGGTATCCTGAACGGTGATTACGACGATATGCCTGAGCAGGCTTTCTACATGTGCGGTGGCATTGAGGAAGTGATTGAGAAGGCGAAGGCAATGAAAGAGAAGGAAGCCAAGAAGTAATACTTCCTTCGCTTTCAGACCCAAGAGGCATCAGAAATGGCTATGACAGTACATTGTGACGTCGTAAGTGCCGAGGAAAAGATCTACTCCGGGCTGGTAGAGATGCTTATCGCTACCGGTACCGAGGGTGAAATGGGTATCCAGTACGGCCATGCTCCGTTACTGACCGAGCTCAAGCCCGGGTCGGTAAGGATCATCAAGCAGGACGGGAAAGAGGAAATTCTGTACGTTTCAGGTGGCTACCTGGAAGTGCAGCCCAACCTCGTGACCCTGATGGCTGACACGGCTATCCGCGCCAAGGATGTGGACGAAGCCGCGGCGCTGGAAGCCCAGAAAGAAGCTGAAAAGGCACTGGCAAACAAGACAGGCGAGTTTGAATACTCCCGTGCCGCAGCCGAGCTGGCAGAAGCTGCCGCCCAGCTGCGCACTATTCAGAAACTGCGCAAGAACGTTCGCTAGCCTCCGGTTACTCCCGGGCCTGCGATCAGTCAGTTGTTCGCCTGACAAGAGCCGCATCCTGAAACGGATGACCCGCCGGAATCTTTCCGGAGTGTCATTTGCCAGGGACGCGGCTTTTTTTGTTCAATACATCGAAACTCGCCACCAGTCCGGAGCGTGGTACACCTATGACATCCCTGCACGTTGTAATTCTGGCCGCCGGCCAGGGCTCCCGCATGAAATCCGCCCTGCCCAAAGTGCTGCACCGCATTGCCGGCAAACCCATGCTTCACCATGTGATGGATACCGCCCGTAAGCTCGGGGCGGCCGGTATTCACGGTGTGATCGGGCATGGTGCCGATGACGTCAAAGCGGTTACACCGGCCACGGATGTGCAATGGGCGATACAGGAACAGCAGCTGGGTACCGGTCATGCCGTGGCACAGGCCCTGCCAGCTTTGCCAGACGATGCCCGGGTTCTGATTCTTTACGGCGATGTACCTTTGACCCGCCCGGAAACCCTGGAAGCACTCGTCGCCCAGGTAAGTGAGGACTCACTGGGGCTTTTGACGGTGACCCTGGATAATCCGGATGGTTATGGCCGTATTCTCCGCGATGAGTCCGGCAAGGTCACGGCGATCGTGGAGCAGAAAGATGCCAGCGATGAGCAGAAAGCCGTCAAAGAGGTGAATACCGGCATTCTTGCGGTTTCGGCCCTTCATCTTAAGGACTGGCTGCCCCGGTTATCCAACAGCAATGCCCAGGGTGAATATTACCTTACCGATATCATTGCCATGGCAGCGGCCAACGGTGTGGCCATTTCCGTGGCCCAGCCGGCCAACGAATACGAGGTCCAGGGAGTCAATAACCGCCTGCAGCTGGCAGAGCTGGAGCGGTGGTACCAGCGCCAGGAAGCCAATCGCCTGATGACCGAGGGTGCCACGCTGGCAGATCCGTCCAGGGTCGATGTGCGGGGCAACCTGTCCGTGGGCCAGGACGTACTGATCGACGTCAATGTGGTCTTTGAAGGCGAGGTTTCCCTGGCCAGCAATGTCAGCATTGGTCCCAACTGCGTGATCCGCGATGCCACCATTGGACCGGGAACCCGCGTCGAAGCGAACTCTGTGATTGACGGAGCCCTGATCGGCAGCGGCGCGCAAATCGGTCCGTTCGCGCGCCTGCGGCCCGGCACCAGGCTGGCTGACCGCACCAAGGTGGGTAACTTTGTGGAAACCAAGAAGGCCGAGGTGGGCGAGGGTAGCAAGATCAATCACCTCAGTTATGTGGGCGATGCCCTGCTGGGGCGTAACGTGAATGTGGGTGCAGGAACCATTACGTGCAATTATGATGGGGTGAACAAGCATAAAACGGTATTGGGCGACGGCGTTTTTGTGGGCTCCAATACCTCACTGGTGGCGCCGGTATCGCTGGCAGACAATGTCACCGTTGGTGCAGGCTCCACCATCACCCGTAATGTGGAAGCGGGCGAGCTGGCTGTGGCCCGCGGCCGCCAGCGTAATATCAACAACTGGGAACGCCCGGTTAAGAAAGACTGACTCGGAAGCTCCAAAGGGCTTTGGTACATTCAGAACAGGTGACAGGTTTATGTGTGGAATTGTAGGTGCAGTATCGGAAAGGGACGTTCAGGGCATTTTGCTGGAAGGACTGCGCCGCCTGGAGTACCGGGGCTATGATTCCGCCGGTATGGCTGTGATCGACAGCAACCATTGCATTAACCGGGCACGGGAAGTAGGCAAGGTTGCGGCACTGGCCGATGTCATCAGTGGCGAAGGCCTGACCGGAACTTCCGGTATTGCCCATACCCGCTGGGCTACGCACGGTGAACCCTCTCAGGTTAATGCCCACCCCCACATGTCCGGCGACCGCCTGGCCATCGTTCACAATGGCATCATCGAGAATTACCAGGAACTGCGGGACGAGCTGAAAGCCGAGGGTTTTGAATTCACCTCCCAGACCGATACCGAAGTGGTCGCTCACCTGATCGAAAAACAGTATCGCCTCAACAACAAACTCTACCAGGCCGTCAGTTCCGCGATCGAACACCTGCGTGGCGCCTTTGCCCTGGCGGTGATCCATGCCGACGAACCGGACCACATGGTGGTGTGCCGGGAGGGAAGCCCGCTGGTGGTGGGTGTGGGTATTGGCGAGAACTTTATCGCCTCCGACCAGCTGGCGTTGCTCCCTGTCACTGATCGGTTCATGTTCCTGGAAGAGGGCGACATTGCCGATATCCGCCGTGACCGCATCGAGATACATGACCGGGACAAGCAACCGGTGGAACGTGAGATCACCCGCTTCGAGCACGCCTCGGATGCGGCCGAAAAAGGCGAATATCGCCACTTCATGCTCAAGGAAATCCATGAGCAGCCACGTGTGATCCAGGCCACCACCGAAGGCCGGATTACTACCACCCGGGTTCTGGAGCAGGCCCTGGGTACCCAGGCCGGCAACCTGCTGGAGAACGTGCGCCATGTGCAGATCATCGCCTGCGGCACCAGTTACCATGCCGGCATGGTGGCGCGTTACTGGATCGAAGACCTGGCAGGCGTGCCCTGCTCCGTGGAAGTAGCCTCCGAGTTCCGCTACCGCAAACACGTTATTCAGCCGGACACCCTGTTCCTGTGCATCTCCCAGTCAGGGGAAACCGCCGATACCCTGGCGGCTCTGCGCCAGGCCAAGAAAGCCGGCTTCCGGGCCGCCATGGCCATTTGCAATGTGCCTGGCAGTTCCCTGGTGCGGGAATCCGATCTGGTCATCATGACCCAGGCCGGCCCCGAAATAGGCGTTGCCTCCACCAAGGCGTTCACCACCCAACTGACCGCGCTGCTGATCTTCACCCTGGCACTGGCCCGGCATAATGGTCTTGAAGAGGCCCGGGAAACCGAGATCGTTGAAGCCATCCGCCTTATTCCCGGGCAGGTGGATCAGGTGCTGGCACTGGACGGTGAAATTGCCGAACTGTCGAAATCGTTCATGGATAAATTCCACAGCCTTTTCCTGGGCCGTGGTGCCATGTTCCCGGTGGCGCTTGAAGGTGCGCTGAAGCTCAAGGAGATCTCCTATATCCACGCCGAAGCCTATCCCGCCGGGGAACTCAAGCACGGCCCGCTGGCTCTGGTGGACGGAGACATGCCAGTGGTCACGGTAGCACCCAATAACGATCTGCTGGAGAAACTGAAATCCAACCTGGAGGAAGTGCGTGCCCGTGGTGGCGAGTTGTTCGTATTTGCCGACAAGGCAGCGAACGTGAAGCCACAGGAGGGTATACACGTCATGCAGCTGCCGTCGGTACACCCGATTACCTCGCCCATTGTCTACACCGTGCCACTTCAGCTGTTGTCGTACCATGTGGCGGTGCTGAAGGGTACCGATGTGGACCAGCCCCGCAACCTGGCAAAAAGTGTGACGGTGGAGTAGCGAAGATTAAGGCCAAGGGACTGGATCAGTCCTGGCCTAACAGTTGCCATTTACTGTTCTGCAAAGCAAACTGACACTATTAGTAGACTCAACGTTCAAGCGGGAGAGACCGAGACGCACTCGGCGCCGAAGGAGCAACTGCCCCGGAAACTCTCAGGCAAAAGGACCGCTGGCGTGAATACTTTCCGAAGAGTTGTCGACGACTGCGTCGGTCGGCACACCGAAGGAGCAAGCGGCCGCTTTCTGTTAAGCGGTGCGTGAATCTCTCAGGTCCAGTGACGGAAGGGGTGCTTCCTGCCAGCGTGCGCAGGGAGGAAACCCTTGACGCCCCTGGAGATTACTATGAAGCGTATTGCAGTTATTGGCGGTGGTATTACCGGTATTACCACGGCGTATTCACTGGCCAAGCGTGGTCTGGATGTCACCGTCTATGAGAAGCACCGTTACGCGGCGATGGAAACTTCCTTCGCCAACGGTGGCCAGCTGTCGGCCTCCAATGCCGAGGTCTGGAACAACTGGCAGACGGTGATCAAGGGCATGAAGTGGATGTTCCGCAGCGATGCGCCGCTGCTGGTCAATCCCAGGCCCTCCTGGCACAAGCTGAGCTGGTTCGCCGAGTTCATTGCCGCCATTCCCCAGTACGAGACGAACACCACGGAGACGGCCCGGCTGGCCATTGCGGCCCGTGACTTCCTGTTTGCATGGGCGAAGGAAGAAGGGATCGACTTTGACCTCAAGAAGCAGGGCATCCTCCATATCTATCGCGACAAGGCCGGATTCGACCACGCTGCCAGGGTATCGAAACTGCTGGCCGCCGGCGGCCTTGACCGGCGCCCGGTCACACCCGCAGAAATGCGGGACATCGAACCCACCCTGGCGGGCACCTATTACGGTGGCTTTTTTACCGACAGTGATTCCACTGGTGATATCCACAAGTTCACCAACGGCCTGGCGGATGCCATCGAGCGTCTTGGGGTCAAAACCTGCTACGGGCATTCGGTGACCGAACTGAGTGCGGATCAGTCCCATGCCTGGGTAACCTCCGAGGAAGACGGAGAGCAAACCCGTGACACCTTTGATGGCGTGGTGATCTGTGCCGGCGTTGGCAGCCGTGAACTGGCAGCCAAACTCGGTGACCGGGTCAACATCTATCCGGTCAAAGGCTATTCCATTACCGTCCAGCTGGATGACCAGGCCTCCCGGGAATCCGCGCCCACCGTCAGCCTGCTGGACGATGCCACCAAGATTGTCACCAGCCGCCTGGGCGACGACCGTTTCCGGGTGGCGGGCACCGCCGAATTCAGCGGCTTTAACCGGGATATCCGGGATGACCGGATCAAGCCTCTCACCCGCTGGGTGGAACAGTGCTTCCCGGGGGTATGTACCCGCCGCGTGGTGCCCTGGGCAGGCTTGCGCCCGATGCTGCCGAATATGATGCCCCGCGTTGGCCCCGGTCGCCTGCCGACGGTGTTCTACAATACCGGCCACGGCCACCTGGGTTGGACCCTGTCGGCGATCACGGCGGAGATGTTGTCCGATGCGGTTGAGGCATCGTCGTCGGGCGTCACGGTGAGCGTTGGTCGCTAGTTCTCCCGAGAATGCTGTTTTCTTGTCGTGGCGCAAGAAAATAGAGTCGCTGCGGGCTCTGTTTTTTTGTAATATTACGAAACTTTTTTGGGGGTGATCGTCCGATCACTCTTCCTTGTCGCGCGTAAGACCAAATAGTCAACTACCCGGTACCTTCGATGGATTATCGGGTACGCAAATATCAAGGAAGATATGGGCCGATTGCCACATCATGTCATTCGCCCGTTTACTCAGAAGAATCCTGCAATGCCTACGACTGTTCTCTCCGGCTTTACCCACAATTTTCTGGGTAACGCACCTGCCTGGTACAAACAGGTCATCATTCTTTTCCTGATTGCCAACCCGCTGATTGTGTGGACCCTGGGCCCGGCTGTGGCCGGGTGGGTTCTGGTGGGTGAATTCATCTTTACCCTGGCCATGGCGCTGAAGTGCTATCCCCTGCTGCCCGGTGGCTTGCTGGCCATCGAGGCCCTGCTGGTGGGTATGACCACGGCAGATGCGGTTTACCACGAAGTGCTGGTGAACTTCCCGGTCATTCTGCTGCTGATGTTCATGGTGGCCGGCATCTACTTCATGAAGGAGTTGTTGCTGGTGACGTTCACCCAGATACTGGTAGGGGTGCGTTCCAAATCGGCGCTGTCGCTGCTGTTCTGCGCCGCAGCAGCATTGTTGTCGGCTTTCCTGGACGCGCTGACGGTTACCGCAGTGATCATCAGTGTTGCCGTGGGTTTTTATTCGGTGTACCACAAGGTGGCGTCCGGCAAGGGTTATCACCACAAGGATCACAACGCCAACAGCGACGAACACGTCATCGAATTACACCGGGAAGATCTGGACAAGTTTCGCGCGTTTCTGCGCAGCCTGCTGATGCACGGCGCTATCGGCACCGCCCTGGGTGGGGTTGCCACCATGGTGGGGGAGCCCCAGAACCTGCTGATTGCGAAGGTGGTGGGCTGGGATTTTGCCGAGTTCTTCCTGAGGATGGCTCCGGTGAGCCTGCCGGTGCTGGCCGCCGGCCTGACCACCTGCTGGCTTCTGGAGAAGCTGCGCTGGTTCGGTTATGGTGCCCGCCTGCCGAAACCGGTTCGCCAGGTACTGGAAGAGTTTGCGGACAACGAGCGCACCAAACGCACCAAGGCCGACCAGGCTGCGTTGTGGGTACAGGCATTCGCGGCGCTGGTGCTGGTCGTCGGCCTGGCCTTCCACCTTGCAGAAGTCGGGCTGATCGGCCTGTTGGTGATCATCCTGATCACGTCGTTTACCGGAGTGACCGACGAGCACCAGATCGGCAAGGCGTTCCAGGAGTCCCTGCCTTTCACGTCTTTGCTGGTGGTATTCTTCGCCATCGTGGCGGTAATCCACGAACAGCACCTGTTCAAACCCATCATTGATTTTGTTCTCAGCCTGCCGCAGGACCAGCAACCGGGCATGTTCTTTATTGCCAACGGCTTGCTGTCGATGATCAGTGACAACGTGTTCGTGGCAACAATCTATATCAGCGAGATCAAACAGGCCCTGGATGCGGGCAGTATCGACTCCGAGCATTTCCAGGAGCTGGCTGTCGCCATCAATACCGGCACCAACCTGCCCAGCGTTGCTACCCCCAATGGCCAGGCCGCGTTCCTGTTCCTGCTGACGTCCGCCATCGCGCCGCTGGTGCGTCTGTCCTACGGGCGGATGGTGGTCATGGCATTTCCCTATACCATCGTGATGGGCGCTGTGGGCCTGTTCAGCGTTATCAACCTGGTGTAGAACCGGTAGCCGTTCTCGCTGCCGGAAACTGCCGACAGCCAGGCAGTGCATTCCTGTGCAGGTCTGTTACTCTTTTAAGGAATTCTTTAAAAGTATCGGCCACCGGCAGCGATGATAATAAAAGCCAGCGCTCTGAACAGGTTGTACAGTTTAGTTCGGCATTGCGGGCAGTCAGGGTCTGCCCGCTCCCTGGCTCTTTTCCTGATTCTATTCCTGTCTCTTGCCGGCCCCTCGCAGGCCCAGCCAATCCGTGACACCCTCAAGGTAGGTTATGTGGATGTGCCTCCGCTGGCATACCAGGCTGAAAATGGTCGTGCGGAAGGCGTTTTTATTGATCTGACCCGTCGCGTAGCGGAGGAAGCCGGCTACGATCTGGATTTCCGTTTTCTGCCGGTAAGCCGCGCCTATTTTTACCTGCGTACAGGCGGAATCGATATCTGGCCCGGTGTTACCGATGTGCCGGCCCTTGAAGATGAAGTGCTGGAGAGCTATGTCAGCCCGCTGCCCTTCCAGCTCAGCGCCTGGGGCATGAAAGACGCGCCGCCGGTTCAGCACTTCAATGACCTCAAGAACAAAACCCTGATACTGATTGCCGGGTACACCTATGGCGGGTTGGCTGAACGCCTGGAGCGTACCCCGGGCATCAGGGTGACCGAAGCGCCCAATCACCAGGCTGCGGTGGCAATGCTGAACCGGGGGCGGGGGGACTATCTGCTGGATTATCAGGATCCGGTAAAGGCCGTCCTGGAGGAGTTTCCGGTCCAGGGTATACGTGAGTACCCGGTGCGCACCCGGAATGCGGCCTGGATATTCTCACTGGCTAATCCCCGAAGCAGCGATCTGCGTGAGGAATTTGATGATGCCTATCTCCGGCTTGCGGAACGGGGCGAGGTTCCCCGGCCCAGGACCTTGAGCAAGGGATTCCTGCTTCCCGGCCTGGCGGATCTTCCCTAGGGCCTGATCAACTCGATATCGCCATACCAGGCCCTGGCAGACTCCCCGGTGTTATCGGAATCCGACATGATGGCAACACCGGCCAGCCGGGGTGGGTTGCGGCCGAAGGCTTCCCGGTAATCGGCAACAATGTCCCGCTCCACAGTGACCCACTCCCCGGCGCTGTCTGCGCCTGAATTCACCGCTATCATCATCGTGTTGTCAGTAAACGGATTGGCCACGATCTCATCAACGGGCAACCGGTTGGCCCAGATATAGTTCAGGGCGTTGCCCGGCAGTTCTTCCCCGAAAACCACGGCCACGGTCTTGCGTTTGGCCCGCTCGAAGAAACCGGCCTGTTCAGGCTCGAATTCGAAGGCGACATAGATCCGGGCAGGGTAGTCATCACCTTCTTTTTTTCGGGCATTGCCCTGGTCATATACATTGGACACCTTCCAGCGCCAGCGCAGGATCAGCGAGTCCCCGGGTTCCACGGATACCCGCGCAATAAGCCCGGAGGCACTGTTTTCCGTGGTTGCCTCCACCACCTGCTCGCCATTGTCATCCACCAGCTGATACCGGCTGTGACGGTCGATCTTGGGGAATTCCAGCGGCTCCCAGCCATCGTCCAGGGACGCCATGCTGGAAAACGGCCTGATCAGCGAGCGGTCGGTGCCGTTGTCCTGCGCCTGTGCTGCCGCAATGAACAATGCGAGTGCGGCCGCCAGGTAAATCCGTGAGTAGTTCATGGTTGCCTCCGGTGGTTCCGGTTACTGACCGGTAACCAGGGAATTAGTGCCTTGTTGTTGTGGATTCAACTGTATATAGTGTTTATATCCTTGGTTAAGTACCAGATATAGTGATCATAGGTTAATCAATCATTAACCGCCGTCACGGTGGTACCGGGAATCCGGTGAGAATCCGGAACTGACGCGCAGCGGTATTGGGGAACAAGCGTGGCACAAAGACACTGGTCAACGCCGGGAAGTCGCCACGCAAGGCCGAACTGAAAAAGTTCACGCCCCTGAGTCCGAAGACCTGCCAGGGATACAACTGCACCTTCGCGTATAAGGTGAGCAGAGTTGCAGAACCGTAGATCGACCCTGTAGGTCGGATTAGCGAAGCGTAATCCGACACCGGAATCCGATCATGGCCGTGTCTGTCGGATTACGCTTCGCTAATCCGACCTACGTGTGCCGATGCGGACCTGCGGTCTTGCCCGCCGATTCTCTCTGCCTGCGCGAAGGACATGGAAACCACGCGTATTCAGGAGAACCGACATGTCCACCGCTACCCTGGCCGAACCTCGGGCCCCACACCGGGATACCGAGCCAACCGATACCGCCTCCCTTCAGGTTATTAAACGCAATGGAACCCTGGTTGGATTCGATCCCGCCAAAATCAGTGTGGCCGTTACCAAGGCCTTTCTTGCTGTGGAAGGTAATGAAGCCGCCGGCTCTGCCCGCATTCATGATTCCGTGGAACGGGTTACCCACCAGGTGATTCAGGCCATCAGCCGCCGCCTGAAGGCTGGCGGTAAAGTGCACATCGAAGACATCCAGGACCAGGTGGAGCTGGCCCTGATGCGGGCGGAGGAGCAGAAAGTGGCCCGGGCCTATGTGCTGTACCGGGAAGATCATGCCCGCCAGCGTGCCATTGACGAGCCGATGGAAGCCCATCCGCACCTGACGGTGAAGAAGGCGGATGGCAGCATTGCTCCCCTGGACCTGGGCCTGATGAAGCAACAGGTGGAGCAGGCTGCCACCGGGCTCGACGGTATTGATGGTGAATCCCTGGTGGAAGGAGCCCTGCGGAACCTCTACGACGGTATTGCCGAGGAAGAAGTGCTGTCCGCTCTGATCATGACGGCCCGTGGCCGCATCGAGCAGGAGCCGGATTACAGTGCCGTGACGGCGCGGCTGCTGCTGGAACAGCTGCGGCTGGAAACCGCCACGGCCCTGGAACTGCCCCTGGGTCTTTCACTGGCGGAGGTTTATCCACAGGCCCTGAGTGCGTTCATTCACCAGGGAATTCGCCATGATCTGCTGGATGAGGCCATGGCAGCCTATGATCTGGCGCGCCTGGGTGAAGCCCTGCGGCCGGAGCGCGACTTTCAGTTCGGCTTCCTGGGCCTGCAGACCCTCTACGACCGTTACTTCGTGAACTGGAACGGTGACCGCCTGGAACTGCCCCAGGTCTTTTTCATGCGCGTGGCCATGGGCCTGGCCCTGCAGGAGGATGACCCCAACGCCCGGGCCATCGAGTTCTATGATCTGTTGTCGTCGTTCGACTACATGGCATCCACACCCACGTTGTTCAACAGCGGCACACAACATTCCCAGCTTTCATCCTGTTACCTGACAACGGTGCAGGACGACCTGGAAGGGATCTACGGTGCCATCCGCGACAATGCCATGCTATCAAAGTGGGCCGGCGGCCTGGGCAACGACTGGACACCGGTGCGGGCACTGGGTTCCCACATCAAGGGCACCAACGGCAGCAGCCAGGGTGTGGTGCCGTTCCTGAAAGTGGTCAACGACACCGCGGTGGCCGTCAACCAGGGGGGCAAGCGCAAGGGCGCGGTGTGCGCCTACCTGGAGAGCTGGCACCTGGATATCGAGGAATTCCTGGAGCTGCGCAAGAACACCGGTGATGAACGCCGCCGCACCCACGATATGAATACCGCCAACTGGGTGCCGGACCTGCTGATCGAGCGTATGCGCGAGGATAAAGACTGGACGCTGTTCTCCCCCAGCGACGTACCGGACCTCCACGATCTCTACGGCAACGCGTTCCGTGAGCGTTACGAGCATTACGAGGCCCTCGCCGGTCAAGGCAGGATTAAACTGTTCAAAACCATTCCGGCAAAACAGCTCTGGCGCAAGATGCTCACGGTGCTGTTCGAGACCGGGCATCCGTGGATTACTTTCAAGGACCCCTGCAACCTGCGCTCACCCCAGCAGCACCGGGGCGTGGTGCACAGCTCCAACCTGTGTACCGAGATCACCCTGAACACCAGCGCTGACGAAATTGCCGTGTGTAACCTGGGCTCCATCAACCTGGCGGCCCACATCCGCGACGGCGAGCTGGATGTGAAGCATCTGGAGCGCACGGTCAGTACGGCGGTACGCATGCTCGATAACGTTGTGGACATCAACTACTACGCCGTACCCCAGGCCAGAAACTCCAACTTCAAGCACCGTCCGGTGGGCCTGGGCCTGATGGGATTCCAGGATGCGCTGTACCAGCTCAACCTGCCCTATACCAGCCCGGAGGCGGTGGAGTTTGCCGACCTGGCCATGGAACAGATCAGCTACTTTGCCATCCGTGCATCGGCCACCCTGGCGGGCGAGCGCGGTGCCTATGAGACCTATGAAGGTTCACTCTGGCACCAGAGCATCCTGCCTATCGATTCCATCAAGCTGCTGAAGGAAAACCGGCGGGAAGGAGGCCTTAACCTCAACACCAACAGCCGCCTTGACTGGACCCCGGTACGCGAGTTGATTGCAACGAATGGCATGCGCAACAGCAACGTCATGGCCATTGCACCGACGGCAACCATCTCCAACATCGTGGGGGTATCACAGTCCATCGAGCCGGCGTACCAGAACCTGTTCGTGAAATCGAACCTGTCCGGCGAGTTCACCGTGGTGAACCCCTCCCTGGTCCGTGACCTCAAGGCCGAGGGCCTGTGGGATAACGTGATGGTCAATGACCTGAAGTACTTTGATGGCAGCGTGCAACAGATCGACCGCATTCCGAATGAGCTGAAAGCCCGATACGCCACGGCGTTTGAAATCGACCCCCGCTGGCTGGTGGAAGCGGCCGCAAGACGCCAGAAGTGGCTGGATCAGGCCCAGAGCCTGAACCTCTACATGGCCGAACCCAGTGGCAAAAAACTGGATGCCCTGTACCAGCTGGCCTGGGAGCGCGGCCTGAAAACCACCTATTACCTGCGCTCCCTGGGCGCCACCGGCGCCGAGAAAACCGCCCCGGTGGCGGCGCCACAGCCGCAGGTGTGCAGCATCGACGAGCCGGACTGTGAGGCTTGCCAATAACCTGCAGGCCACACCCGTAGGTCGGATTAGCGAAGCGTAATCCGACAGCGGAGGCAGCGGACATCAGCAAATGTCGGATTACGCGTCGCTAATCCGACCTACAAAGCCCATACATCAAAACGAGACAATGCCATGCTCAACTGGGACGACGAACCAACCACCCAAACCAGCCCCGCCAACTCAGAAGGCCCGGCCCCCGTCAACGTCGACGACAAGCGCGTCATCAACGGCGAAACCGACATCAACCAGCTGGCGCCGTTCAAGTACCCCTGGGCCTGGGAGTACTTCATGAACGCCAACAAGAACCACTGGACGCCGCTGGACGTGAACATGGCCCAGGACGTTCACGACTACCACCACCGCCTGTCGGCGCCGGAAAAGCACGTGTATGAGAACGTGCTGGCCTATCTCACCACCTCCGACATCCTGGCCATGCGCAACATCGGCCTGGCAGTGATGGAGAAAATGAGCGCGCCGGAACTGCAGATCTACCAGGCCCGCCAGGTGTACGAGGAAGCCATGCACACCTGGGCCTATCAGCACTGCATCGAAACCCTGAACCTGGACCAGAGTGAAATCTATAACCGCTACCGGGTAGTGCCTGCCATCAACGGCAAGATCCAGATGGCCAACCGCCGGCTCGATGCGGCCATGCGCTCGGACCTGAACCTGCGCAACCGGGATGACCTGCAGGAATTCATCATGTCCTACCTGTTCTTTGCGGCGGTGTTCGAGGGTGCCTGGTTCTACAATGGTTTCAGCCCCATCTTTGCCCTGCAGCGCCGTGGCCTGATGCGGGGTACCGGCGAACAGCTGCAATACATCCTGCGGGACGAGGCCATGCATTTCTCCTTCGGCCTGAAAGTGGTCAACCAGATCCTGGAAGAAGAGAACATCACCCTTGATCCCAAAGCCGTACGGGATATGTGGGACGAGTCCGAAGCCGCCGAAACCGCCTACGCCAACTACATCCTTCGCGATCCGATCCTCGGCTACTCCGCCGACTACCACAGCGAGCAATTCCGCTTCGTAGCCAACCGCAGGGCCAGAACCGTCGGCCTCGAAGAGCCGTTCCCGGGGGCGAAGAACGTGTCGCCCTGGCTGGACGAGCAGGCCACCATGCGCAAGGAGAAGAACTTCTTCGAAACCCGGGTGATCGAATACCAGACCGGTGCCCAGCTGGAATGGTAGCTTTCTCGGCTCGGCGATGTTCGGACTTTGGAAAACGTCAATATACTTTACATCTTCTTGAGGTCGGATTGGATGCCCATTCTCTAACCACTCGTCATTAGATCAAAAATTAACCAAGGGCTCGAAACTTGCCTGACTAAGCACTCTTGAATAGCTCGCTTCCGCAGTGCGGGCTGCCCGGGATCCTGTCCCGATGCGGAGGCCAGCGTGTTTGTCATCAATAAGCTGCTGTCAGCACTGAAAGCACTTCGGCGCCACTGGGTGGTGCTGATGGTGGGGTATGTACTGGTAATAGTGGATCCTTTCGGTGTAGGCACCACCACCAGTAAGGCGGTTACCAACGCTTTCGACCGAATGGTCTCGCCTTTCTACACTCGTGATCTGGAAGAGAGTTCGGCCGATCTCGTCGATGTGATTCTTATTGATGATGCGTCTATCCGAGCACTTTCCGCGGAAGATGTCGGCTACCTGAGGGCGAACGACTGGCCGTTAGCCTACAGCGATCACCTCGTGCTGATTGATGCCCTGCGCAGACGAGGCTACGGGACTGTTCTCCTTGATATCACTTTCTACCGTGTCCGCAATCTTGATGACACCTTCGACGCTCTGGTTGATCGCCTGACCTATTTCCGAGAACAGGTTGGGATGAACGTGATTCTCAGTGCTGGATCAGATCCTGACGACATTGAGGAGTCGATGCTGCCACTGGTGCAGTCGGCTTCCGGGCAGGGCCTGACCGGTTGGGCCAGTCATGGCGATGTTTACCCTCTGAGCCATGAATTTCCGAACGGCAGCCGCATGTCGACCCTGGCATTCGAAGGCTACCAGGCATATTGCCGGCAAACGCAGTGGTCAGGGTGTGATCATGATCTGTCCGGGCCTGAAAACGCTGAGTTCTTGCCAACACTTCCTGGTATGCACCTGAACTGGGGAATGCCCGCTGATCGCATGTCAGGGTCACTGGGTTGTCAGTCGCCTGACCGGAGTTCGGCCTGGCGTGAATCTTTAGCCGTCTTTGGTCGGAACCTGATTGGAAACGAAACGCTTGATGATAATGCCCGAGCCACATGTCCGCCGATTCCTACGGCCACTCTAGGAGATGTTTTGTGTACCGCACCGGACTGTGACTCGTTTTTTAATGACATTGAGCCTGGAAGGCAGAGAATTGCAGTGGTGGGCGTCTCGCTGCCCTCGGCGAGAGACCTGTTCGACCCGCCTATACCCGGCCGTTTGTCCGGTGTTTACCTCCATGCGGAGGCACTGCGCAATTTGCTGCATTACGGTTCGGATTATTTCAGGCCCTTCGGCTTAGAGCTCAACCTTGGGTTTGTCGGGAAACCCCAAGAAACCTTACCCGTCGATGTACTGATGGCCTGGCCTGCACTGCTGATGGTTATGGTGTTTCTGACAAGGCGTGTCCGGAGATGGCGCTGGCAGGTAGAGCGTCCCCTCGAGATTCCTGAGTTGGTGCTGGAAATAGGAGAAATTCTGCTCGCTCTGGTTCTGCTGTCCACGATGTATGCGCTGGCAATCCAGTTCCACCGGACTCCCGGGCCATTGGCGGATCTGATCGGCTTGATACCACTTTTGATCATTGTCGTTCGTAAGGAGCGAAAGGAGATGGAGCATGAAAAAATACTTGCCCGTGCTGAGCCTGTTGTTTGTGTGGAGCAGTCCTATAACAGCCGACTCCCCGCGAATTGAAAAATTCCATGATGAGGAACATGCCCTTGTTACGGCTCCTGATGGTTCGCTGGTGCCGTTAAGCAAGCTTGGCAGCAAGCCCCCATTCGATATTACTGGCATGGAAGGAGGCCAGTACCTCTTTATGGGCCCGAACGAAGAGGAGTACAGGGTTTACGTGCCGGAGGTGGTAACTAACCAAAGCAAGAAACGCGTCATCGTCTGCGATCAGTCGCAGGCTGTCTTCGCAGATGACTATCGCATAGCCAGCGCACGGGGCGTAGATGAGGAGTGTGAGTGATGGCACGTTATCTGTTTCCGGGGCTGATTCTGTTGACTGGCCTGGTGTTGGCCGGCTGCAGCAGTTCCCCCTACGAATCCGAGCAATGGTCCGAAGATACTGAATTGCGTCAAAAGCATCTGGAAGAACTGGTTTCACGGTCGGAAGAGCACTCGGCCACCGGCCGTGATCCGGCAGCCGATGTCATCGCGTTACGAAGCGACAGTGTCGCACCCTTGGTGGCGGCCCCGATTACGGCGGAACTCCAGGCCATTGCCGAAGAACTCTCGCAAACCTGGAGAGGCGAGCCCTGCCAGTGTCAGGTGCGCCTCGGCCCCAGTTTCAGTTTTGGCGGCTTTACCTATCCACATGGCACCATCGTGATCCAGACAGGCACTCTCGAATATCTGGATTCCCGGGATGAACTGGCGGCACTCATCGCCCACGAACTTTCCCACCTTTGGCTGGATCATCACGAAAAAAACAGAATGCAGTCTGCCACAAAAGGCCTGACAGACCTGGCCCAAGCTATTTCCATATTCAGTGATGACGAGGATGCCAAAAAAACGACCATGCGCATGGGCGGGTCAACGGACGCCTTGGTGGCTGCGGCAGGCTTTACCCAGTGGAATCGCAGACAGGAAACGGAAGCCGATTTACTGGCGGCGAAAATACTGGAGAAATCCCGCTATAGCCCAATGGCAATGATTGCCATGCTGACCAAGCTCAAAAAGGGGAGCGATGAGGTACCGGTAGCCGGCAGTGCCTATGAAGAGATGGGGGCCGTAGCCGCCAGAAAAATTAAAAAAGAAGAAATCGAGATCAGTGACAATCAGGTACAGAACTGGCTGAAGTCGGTGTCCAACGACATGGGCGGCCGGGAATACCTTTCCTCGGAAGACCGCCGTCAGATTGTGCGGTCTGTTATCTATGGCCTTGAGGGCGCTACCCTGGCACGGTCTTTCACATCACTCGGGCTTGACCTCAACGTACTGAAGCCGGTGACTTCGTTGAGGGCCCTGAATGAGCTGGAGCCCGCAAGCCCTGCATACGCTGCGCTGGTTGATCGTGCACTGGCACAGGAGCCGGAGAATCTCCACTTGCAACTGATTAAGTTTCGCGGGCTGGTCAGTCGAGGCGACCAGAAAGAAGCCGGACAAATGGCCGTAGCCTTCATTGAGAGCCCAAACCCCACCTTCAGTGTGTTAAGTGAAGCCACGCGATTTCTGGATCAGTACGCGGCAGTCAACGATCAGACACGAAAATCTCTGATGCACAAGGCCGTCACCAGACTGGTTGAACTGGACCTGCCGGATGCTTATGTAGCGGATAAATATTACCTCTCCAGGCGTTACGAGGTGCCCCTGCACGACAAACTGAATGAAAAATTGTGCGTCGCCGGCACCGGAAAAGTAACCGTTCGTGAGAGGTGTGAGTTGGCAAAGCAGGCACTGCAGCGCAACCGCAGTTTTTACCAGATATTGGCAACGTCTGAGCAGTAAAGGTGAGTATCGTTGAGTAAGGCGGAGGATCGACGCTGCGGCTACATTGTGACGAGATGTTGATAAGTGTGGCGCAGTGTTTACCGGTTACGAAACCTCCTTTGGGAAGGAAGTAACGTCCGGACATATGCGCAGCAGTCTGGAAAATTGAACACATGGCGGAATAAATACTTTGCCCAACCGTCCTCCTGATGAAAGCCACCCGAAAAGGGTAAAAACAGGAGGACGTAACCATGAAAAAGCACCTACTGACACTCGCAATCTGTTCCATTCTTACTATAGGGCCCAGTGCGGAGCGGGCTTTGCTTCAGTATGATTGGGGCCGCCGGTCAAACAGTGAGTAACGTCAGCCATGGATAATCTGAACCTTCGCCACCTCTATTACTTCTGGGTGATTGCCCGTGACGGCTCCATTGTGAAGGCAGCAGAAAGCCTGGACCTGACACCACAGACCCTCAGTGGCCAGCTTGCGACCTTTGAATCCGCCCTGGGCAATGCCCTTTTCCGGCGCGCCAACCGGGCGCTGCAACTGACGGACTTTGGCCAGACGGTGTTCAGCTACGCCGACGACATGTTCCAGACCGCCCAGGCGCTGACGGACGTGCTCCGGCAACCACCGGAAAACAGACCCCTGAGCCTGTCTGTCGGCATTGCTGCCTCGATCCACAAACTGATTGCGTATCATCTGACGGCGCCTGCGCTGTCTCTCTCCCGTGAGGTGCGACTGAGCTGCCGCTCCGGCGATACCACCGAACTGCTGAAACGCCTTGGCCAGCGTGAACTCGATATCGTACTGACTGACCGGCAACCTTCATCAGGTGAGGCCGGCCATTTTCGCAGCCATCGGCTGGCGAGCTCTTCCATGTCGCTGTTCGCGGCGCCGGCACTGGCGGCGACCTTGTCAGCGGATTTTCCCGCCAGTCTTGACCGGCAACCCTTTCTGGCAACCTCTCTTGATGCCCCGTATATCAGCGCCCTGATGAACTGGTTCTCCAGCCAGAACATCCGGGTGAAAGTGGTGGCGGAAGTGGACGACAGTGCCCTGATCAAGGTATTCGGGCGGGAAGGGCTGGGATACTTCGCCGCACCCACGGCAATCCGTGATGAGGTGTGCCGCCAGTACCAGGTGGTGCATGTGGCCAGTATCCACGAGGTCAGGGACACCCTGTACGGGGTGACCCGTGCCAGGGGCAGCCATAATGCCGCGGTGACCGAGTTATTGCGGGAACGTCCTGAACTGGATGATAAGATCGAAAAAAACGAACTATAAACCAGAAAAAACGACATTCCTTCCGAATGATTGTTTGTGGATGATGGCAGGGAGTCCTTCAGAAGGAGAACCGGCCATGAAAACGATCCACAAATTCCGCCTTGAATGCGGCAAAGAAGCCAATACGCTGAAGCTACGGGAAGGATACCGCGTGGTTCGCTGCGAATACGTCGTGCCCCAGAAGGGTGTCTTCCTGTGGGTGGAACAGCCACTGAACGTCACCATTCCGGTGGTAGAGCGTCAATTTGTCGTGGTGTACTCGGGCGACCCGGTACCTGTCAGCTACCAGTATCTGGATACCGCACTCGACCCGTTCGGCCCTGAGGCTTACCATGTCTTTGAGGTGGCTGAAGTACCAGCGGGCGAAGTGGTTGCGCCGAACCGGCAGACCAACGGGATTCTGTTTCATTCAGCCAGACAGCAGGTGGGGACTGCCTGACAGGCACCAGCTTTTCGGGGGCCCTGCGGGGCCCCTTTTTTATTGGAGTTTCGGATTCATGCCAGACATCATCGTGATGTTCTTCCTGCTTGGCGTCATAGCGGGAACCCTGCGCTCGGACCTGACTATCCCCAAAGCCGCTTACGATATTCTCAGCCTCCTGCTGATGCTGACCATCGGCCTCAAGGGCGGCATGGCCCTGCACGGCAATCTGCACTGGGGGCTGGTGGCCGAAGTGCTGGCGATCATGGCGCTGGGCTTTGCCATTCCCCTGATACTGTTTCCGATGCTCCGGCATCTGGTTCGCCTGAACGTGGCGGATGCCGCCAGTTTCTGCGCCCATTATGGCTCCGTCAGCGCCGGTACCTTCGCCGTGGCACTGGCCTGGGTGGAATCCCGGGGTTTGGACACTGGCGGGCAGGTAACCCTTTACCTGGTACTGCTGGAATTACCGGCGATTCTGACCGGGCTCTGGCTGTATCGGCGATACACTCAGGGAACGGCCCAGACAAGCAGTACCGGCACACCCCTGTGGCAGGAAACCCTGACCAACCGCAGTGTGGTGTTGCTGGTCGGGGGCGTGGTTATCGGCATTCTCTACGGGCCCGACCAGGGTGATGGGGTTACGGCGCCGCTGACGGGTGCGTTTTCACTGGTACTCTCCCTGTTCCTGCTGGAAATGGGGCTGGTTGCCGCAGAAACCCTGCGCAAGATCCAGCTCCGCCATTGGCGGCTGATTGCATTTGCCCTCTGCATGCCGCCGATCCTTTCCCTGCCGGGGCTGGCCACAGGCCTGTGGTTGGGGCTGGAGCCGGGTACCATAGTCATCCTCGGCGCTCTCACCGCCAGCGCTTCCTATATTGCAGCGCCGGTCGCCGTGAGGCATGCTATCCCCGAGGCAGACATCGGGCTGGCCATGCTGGCGTCTCTGGGCGTAACCTTCCCCTTCAACGTATTGATTGGTATCGGGTTATACAGTTATTTCCTGGAGCTTCTGACGGCCTGATCCGCAGCCTCGGGAGCGAACCCTCCGGACGCCTGTTTGCGCAGTGCGTCCAGGCCCCGAAAATAAAATAGCAGTTTCCTATCGAATAATTAAAAACAATCAATTTGAATGTTTCTGGTCGCACCAGTAGTTTGTGCGGCCCAAGTTAGCCATTGCCAACATTAACCAACTGGAGAATTCTCGTATGGGTATGATTAACAGCGAAATTAAGCCGTTCAACGCAACCGCCTTCAAGCAGGGCGAGTTTGTTGAAATTTCCGAAGCCGATGTAAAAGGTAAGTGGGCAGTATTTTTCTTTTACCCGGCTGATTTCACCTTTGTGTGCCCGACCGAGCTGGGCGACGTGGCAGACAAGTACGAAGAGCTCCAGAAGCTGGGTGTGGAAGTATTCTCTGTGTCCACCGACACACACTTCACCCACAAGGCATGGCACGACAGCTCCGAGACCATCGGCAAGATCAACTATTTCATGGTTGGCGACCAGACCGGCACCATCACCAACAACTTCGGTGTAATGCGTGAAGGCCAGGGCCTGGCAGACCGTGCTACTTTCCTGATCGATCCGGATGGCGTTATCCAGGCGATGGAAATCACCGCCGAAGGTATCGGCCGCGACGCGGACGACCTGATGCGTAAGGTAAAAGCCGCACAGTATGTTCGTAACCATCCCGGCGAAGTATGCCCGGCCAAGTGGAAAGAAGGCGAAGAGACTCTGGCTCCGTCACTGGACTTGGTCGGCAAGATCTAAGGTTTCGGCACCAGTGAAACCTGTAAGAGGGCCCGCTTTGCGGGCCTTCTTCGTGTCTATGTGATTGATTTGGCGCATAGAATAGCAATGGCCTATCAAATACTTTGGATCAATTAATTTGAGCTCTGCCTGGCCGGGCCGTATCGTTCCCACCTATTCGATTTATGACTCAGACTTAGTCTGCACATTCAGTTTCACAATATTCAGAGGGGAAGAAAACGCATGTTGGATGCCAGTATCAAGGAGCAATTGAAAGCCTACATGGAAAAGCTGCAGCAACCGATCGAGCTGGTTGCGGCCTATGACGACAGCAAAAAGTCCCAAGAGCTGAAGCAGCTGCTGGACGAGCTGGAGCCCATGTCAGAGAAAATCAGCCTGCGCACGGAAGAAGATCCCGACGTCCGCCGCCCGTCTTTTGCTATCAACCGTGTGGGCACAGACATTGGCGTGCGGTTTGCCGGCATTCCCATGGGCCACGAGTTCACGTCACTGGTGCTGGCGCTGTTGCAGGTGGGTGGCCACCCCTCGAAGGCGAGCCAGGAAGTGATCGAGCAGGTTCAGTCCCTGGACGGCGAATTTGAATTCGAGACCTATTTCTCCCTGTCGTGCCAGAACTGCCCGGACGTGGTGCAGGCCCTGAACCTGATGAGCGTGCTCAACCCGAAGATCAGGCACACGTCTATTGATGGCGCCCTGTTCCAGGACGAAGTCGAAAAGCGCGAAGTGATGGCCGTGCCCAGCGTTTACCTCAACGGCGAGAACTTTGGCCAGGGTCGAATGACGCTGGAAGAGATCGTCGCCAAACTGGACACCAACTCCGATGCCCGCGAAGCAGAAAAGCTCAGGCACAAGGATCCGTTCGAGGTGCTCGTCATTGGTGGTGGCCCCGCCGGTTCCTCGGCAGCCATCTATGCTGCCCGTAAGGGTATCTCCACCGGTATTGCTGCCGAGCGCTTCGGTGGCCAGGTGGCGGACACCATGGGCATCGAGAACCTGATTTCCGTGCCCTACACAGAAGGCCCGAAACTGGTCTCGGCCATGGAGCAGCACGTAAAAGAGTACGACGTGGACATCATGAACCTGCAGCGTGCGGAAAAGCTGATTCCGGCGGCCCGCAGGGGTGGCCTGCACGAGGTTCGCCTGGCCAATGGCGCGTCTCTGAAAGCCCGCACAGTGGTTCTTTCCACCGGTGCCCGCTGGCGCCAGATGGGCGTGCCCGGCGAAGAGGAATACCGCAACAAGGGCGTGGCCTATTGCCCCCACTGTGACGGCCCATTGTTCAAGGGCAAGCGGGTGGCGGTGATCGGTGGCGGCAACTCCGGTGTGGAAGCGGCCATCGACCTGGCCGGTATTGTCGGCCACGTGACACTGATCGAGTTCGGCGCACAAATGCGTGCCGATGAGGTGCTGCAGAAGAAACTGCGCAGCCTGAACAACGTGGAAATCATTACCTCCGGGCAGACCACCGAAATCACCGGTGAGAATGGCAAGGTCAACGGCCTGCAGTATACTGACCGTAACACCGGTGAGAGCCATCACGTGTCGCTGGAAGGTGTGTTTGTCCAGATTGGCCTGGTGCCGAACACCGAGTGGCTGAAGGGTGATATCGAGCTGAGTCAGCATGGCGAGATCATCGTCAACGACCGTAACGAAACGTCCATTCCCGGCGTTTTTGCGGCGGGCGATGCCACCACTGTGCCCTACAAGCAGATCGTGATTTCCATGGGTGAAGGCTCCAAGGCTGCACTGAGTGCGTTCGACTTCCTGATCCGCAACTCGGCCGAAGATGAGGACGATCAGGCCGCCTGACCCCCTTAACCCCGGAAACCGTGATTGGAGAGGATACGGATATGACACTGCAATCACTTCTCGGGATCGACCTGCCCATCATCCAGGCGCCGATGGCAGGGGTACAGGGAGGCCCCTGCCGTGAGGCGTTGTAACCGGGTTATTCTTCAGGCATCCGGCTACGGTTTGTGTCCAGGTTATATGCATTTAACCCTTTGTAATTAAACGCTAATTGTATGGCAATGACGAGTGGTTTTTCTGTCTGTCATGGTGCGCGCGCATTCATGACAAACGAGGAAGGAAACCATGTCACTAAAACGCGTTGCACTGTTGAGTTCTGCATTTCTTTTTGCGACTTCACTGGCCCATGCCAACCCTGACGACGAGTCTGCTCAGCCCTCTACCTCAGGCTCTACCCAATCGGAACAAACTACCCAGCCTGGTACTTCACAGTCCGGTACCTCCCAGCCCGGTAATTCGGAACAGGGGACATCACAGCAGGGTACGTCTCAGCAAGGCACCTCCCAGCCAGGCAATTCTCAACCAGGCAACTCTCAATCAGGTTCATCCGAGCAAGGCGGAAGCCAGCCTGGCACCAACCAACAGGGTGGCACGACAGGACAGGGCCAGTCCGGCACGATGGGCGGCGAGCAGTCTGGCGATACCCAGGCCGGTGGTCAGCCCGGTTATGAGGAAGAAACCGAGGAGAATGATGAGGAAGAAAGCTGGTAAGACTGCGTTGACGTAAGGGGCTCCATGCCCCTTGGTGTTGTATTCATGTTGCTTGGGCGGCCCTGTTCGGGCCGCTTTTTTGATTAGATCTCGGATTCCCCTGCCCACCAGGTAAGCCAGCGAGTACACCCTCACAAGTTGATCCGGCCGATTACTTTCTGTACACTTTATTTTAATTGAACGTTCAATTAACAAAGATGGACAGAAGCGCGATGCCGATTGTTGGCGTAAAAGACACCCGAAAGCAGCAATTGATTGATGCCACCATGGCGTCCATTGCCGAGCTGGGCCTGCAGAACACCACCATCATCTCCATCAGCCGCCGCGCGGGGATGTCATCAGGCATTATCAGCCACTATTTTGGCGGCAAGCAGCAGTTGATCGAGGCCGCGCTGCGCTACCTGCTGGACCAGCTGGGCAAGGAGCTGCGGGAGCGTATGGCCCGCACCGACGGTTCACCCGAGCAGCGTCTGGAATGCATCGTGGAAGCCAACTTTTCCGAGTTCCAGCGCTCTGACCTGGCAGCAAAAACCTGGCTCAGCTTCTGGGCCCGCTCCATGCACGAGCCAGGACTGCAACGCCTGCAGCAAATCAACAACGCCAGGTTGTACAGCAACCTGAGGTACTCCTTTGCCCAGCGTTTGCCGAAACAGGCTGCCACTGAAGCTGCCCGCCAGATGGCAGCAATGATCGATGGCTTCTGGCTGCGCAGTGCATTGAGTAGCGACCCCCAGGAAGGCTTCGCCGCAGCGGAAACACTGTGTAAGCGATTTGCATTGAACACCCTCAACACGTCCGTGAATTCACCAGCCCAGGCTTGAACACCATGACAGCATTGCCCCGTTATCAGAACTTCATCAATGGCCAGCCCCTGGCCAATGAATCCGGCGAAACCTTCCCGGTGGTCAATCCGGCCACGGGCAAGGTGATCTATGAAATGGAAATTGCCGATGACAGCATCCGCAAGGCGGCCATCGACAGTGCCCGGGCGGGCTTCAGGGTCTGGTCTGCCATGACCGGCGCCCAGCGTGGCCGGATCCTGCAACGGGCCGTGGCACTGTTGCGGGAGCGCAACGATGAGCTGGCGGCGCTGGAAGTGAAAGACACCGGCAAGCCGTGGCAGGAAGCACAGGTAGTGGATGTGGTCACCGGTGCCGATACCCTGGAATATTTTGCCGGCCTGGCAGCGTCGGTTGAGGGTAACCAGCAGGACCTTGGGGACGACTTCTACTACACCCGCCGGGAACCTCTGGGCGTTTGTGCCGGTATCGGCGCCTGGAACTACCCGCTGCAGATTGCCTGCTGGAAGTCTGCTCCGGCTCTGGCCACGGGTAACAGCATGATTTTCAAACCGTCCGAGGAGACCCCCATGGGGGCTCTCAAGCTGGCAGAAATCTTTATCGAAGCCGGTGTGCCGGCTGGCGTGTTCAATGTGGTTCAGGGTGCTGGCGATGTCGGTGCCTGGCTGACCCATCACCCGGACATTGCCAAGGTGTCGTTCACCGGGGAAGTGGGCACCGGCAAGAAGGTGATGACGGCAGCGGCCTCCACCCTGAAAGATGTCACCATGGAACTCGGTGGTAAATCACCGCTGATCATCTTTGACGATGCCGATGTCGAAAACGCCGTGTCGGCTGCCATGCTGGGCAACTTCTACACCCAGGGTGAAGTCTGCACCAACGGCACCCGGGTATTCGTGCACGAGGCCATCTATTCCGAATTCATGGACCGGTTGCTGGAGCGCACGCTGAACAACATCCGCATGGGTGACCCCACCGATCCGGAAACCAATTTCGGCGCACTCATCTCGCAGAAACACCAGCAACTGGTGCTGGACTACATCGAGAAGGGCATCGCCGAAGGCGCCACCCTCAGCCATGGTGGCAAGGCCGCAAAGCCGGCCTCTGCCCCTGGTGGCTACTTCGTGGAGCCCACCATTTTCACCGACTGTACCGACGACATGACCATCTGCCGCGAGGAAATCTTCGGGCCAGTCATGTCGGTACTGACCTTCTCCGATGAAGAGGAAGTGGTGGACCGGGCCAACGACACCGACACCGGCCTGGCCGCCGGGGTGTTCACCAACGACATCCGCCGCGCCCACCGGGTGATCCACCGCATTGAGGCGGGCATTTGCTGGATCAACAGTTACGGTGCTTCGCCGGCGGAAATGCCGGTGGGTGGTTACAAACTCTCCGGCATTGGCCGCGAAAACGGCCGTGCGACACTCGACCACTATACCCAGCTCAAAGCGGTGTATGTGGGCATGGAGGATATAGACAGCCCTTTTTAACCGGGCTGGCGGGAGCTGCGTATGAAAGAAGCAATCTACGATTACATCATTGTCGGGGCCGGGTCTGCCGGTTGTGTGCTGGCCAACCGGCTTACCGAGGATGGCCGCCACCGGGTGCTGCTGCTGGAAACCGGCGGCAGCGACAAGAGCATCTTTATCCAGATGCCCACGGCCCTGTCCATTCCCATGAACACCAGGAAATACGCCTGGCAGTTCGAAACCGAGCCGGAGCCCTACCTGGATAATCGCCGCATGCATTGCCCCCGGGGCAAGGTGCTGGGCGGTTCCTCTTCCATCAACGGCATGGTTTACGTGCGCGGCCATGCCCGTGACTTTGATGAATGGCAGCAACAGGGGGCCGATGGCTGGGATTATCGCCACTGCCTGCCCTATTTCAAGAAGGCGGAAACCTGGGCCTTCGGTGGCGACACCTACCGCGGTGATCAGGGCCCCCTCGGTGTGAACAACGGCAACAACATGCAGAACCCGCTCTACCAGGCCTTTGTGGATGCGGGCGTGGATGCCGGTTATTTCGCCACCGACGATTACAACGGCGCCCGCCAGGAAGGGTTTGGTGCCATGCACATGACCGTCAGGAATGGCCGCCGCTGGTCCACTGCCAATGCCTACCTGCGCCCCGCCATGGAGCGGGATAACCTGACGGTTGTTACCCATGCGCTGGTTCACAAGGTATTGCTGGAAGGCAAGCAGGCCACCGGTGTGCGTTATGAGAAAGCAGGCAAACTGGTAGATGTGAAGGCTGCCAAGGAAGTGATTCTCTGTGCCGGCTCCATAGGCTCGCCCCACCTGCTGCAGCTCTCCGGTATCGGGAACCGGGAGGTACTGGAGCAGGCGGATATTCCGGTGAATCACGAGCTGCCCGGCGTGGGTGGCAACCTGCAGGATCACCTGGAGTTCTACTTCCAGTTCCGCTGTAAACAGCCGGTGTCCCTCAACGGCAAGCTCGACTGGTGGAACAAGCTCAAGATCGGTGTTCGCTGGCTGTTGAGGAAGGATGGCCTGGGTGCCACCAACCATTTCGAGTCCTGCGGTTTTATCCGTTCCAGGGCGGGTGTGGAGTGGCCGGACCTCCAGTATCACTTTCTGCCCGCGGCCATGCGCTACGACGGCAAGGAAGCCTTCAACGGAGACGGCTTCCAGCTGCACATCGGCCACAACAAGCCCAAGAGCCGTGGTTCGGTTTACGTGCAGTCAGACGATCCGCGCCAGCCGCCGCGCATCCTGTTCAACTATCTGCAGCATGAAGACGATCGTGAAGGCTTCCGTGATTGTGTACGGCTGACCCGGGAAATCATCAACCAGCCGGCCATGGACGCCTACCGGGGCCCGGAAATTCAGCCAGGAGTGGATGTACAGAGCGACGAGGAAATAGACGCCTTTGTGCGCCAGGCGGTAGAGAGCGCCTATCACCCATCCTGTACCTGCAAGATGGGCGTGGATGAGCAGGCGGTTGTAGGCCCGGATACCCGGGTTCATGGCCTGACCGGACTGCGGGTAGTGGACTCGTCCATCTTCCCGATCATACCCAACGGCAACCTCAATGCCCCCACCATCATGGTGGCGGAGCGTGCCGCTGACCTTATTCGTGGCATAGAGCCACTGAAACCGTCCGACGCCCCCGTGGCAATGGACGAACAATGGCGGGATCGTCAGCGCCCAGGAGAGGCCAGACGCAAGATCGCCTGACCATACCCCGGCGGTGCAACGGCCGCCGGTAATATGCAAACCATCAGGATTTACCTATCGTCGCTGCGGCCAGCAAAACCGTGCCGTCACGAGCGCGCGATAGTTAAGTGTTGACCCGTCAACGCGGGGGTTTGTGTCCGATTCGAATGAACACGTGCTTCAAAGTAGAGGAGGAACACCCATGTTGTCCGATATAATAACGAGTCCTTGCCGCCGGAGGTGTGTATGACACTCTGGTTATCCACAGGCCTGATTTTTACATTCGCGGCTATCGCGCTGATCCTGTTCAAGTGGTGGGATCTGAAAGTCATCGGTGTAACGCCGGTGCGCACCTTCACGTTTATTGCCATCCTGTTTACGTCTGGCCTGGATGTGGGCCTGATCATGTTCCCGCTGACCGAATTCGGCGGCTATGGTGATCTGGCGGAGAGCCCGGAATACGGCTTTGCCAACCCGCTGGCCATCGAGTTCGGCTTCTGGGCCTTCCTGATCTGGGGATTTTACTTCCTCACCTGTTTCTATTTCTGTGTGATCGAACCGCGGGTGAAGTTCTTCGATATTCCACTGGTTAAAGTGGTCAACAATGTGGTGATTATCGGAACCTGCGCCTTTACCGCCTTCCTGCTGCTGGTCAATCTGCCCTGGTACCTGCCGGAGATCGGTGACGGTGAAACGGTGGTGCCCACCTTCTACCTGATCGTCTTTGCAGCGATTGCGGTAGCGGTGTATTCCAGCAGTAAACTCAAATACGTTCGCATACTCAGCCTGGGCTCCAGCTGGCTGTTCATTGCCCTGATCGGCTTGATGTGGGGCCGCGCCTTCCTGACCGGCAACGGCAGTGTGGGGGACTTCTTCGGCACCGCGGGCCTGATTGGTGAGTATTTCACCAACCTCCACCACTTCATGTTGCCGCTGAACGACTACCACGAGTTCTACCTGTTCTGGTGGTTCTCCTGGAGTATCATGATCGGCCAGTTCACTGCCCGCTTTGTCAGCGGCCTGCGCACCTGGCAGCTGATGATCGCCATGCTGGTATTTCCGTCCATTGCCATCGGAACCTGGTTCTCGGTGCTGTACCACTATCACGCCGAGGGCCTGAGCATTGCCGCGTTTATCAACGTTGCGATGATCTCGGTGGGTATCCTGATGGTGATCAACTCGCTGGATTCGCTCATCCGGCTGTATACCGATAACCTGAACCTCACTGCCAGGCGGCTGGGCCAGGGCAGGTATTATCTCGGTAACCTGATCGCCATGTCCGGCCTGACCCTGCTGTTCCAGCTGGATTTCCTGCGTATCCAGTGGGTCGGTGCACTGGTTATTGCGATGTACTTCTCCTGTTTCGTCTACATTGTCATGAAACGCCGTGCAGAGGTCATGGGGATTGAAGCCTCACCCAAAGAGAATACACTCGACTTCAGGAAGATAGAGTTAGCGAGCTAGTTCCATACACCATCAGGGGAATCCGGGAGGGATTTATGTTTCTCGCCGAAAAAGCGACCGGTCATATGATCGAAGTGCTGGACACCAGGGCGCTGTTTGATCCCAACGAATCGACAGTGCAGGGTAGCCTGCACTTCGGTGAAGAAGCCCAGGACCCGGAGTTGTTCGAGAAGGCCGGCCTGAACTTCCCCTCCGGGGAATCCCTGCCGCTGTGCTGGACGGACCCGGATTATCGCACAAGGTGATCCGGCCCTCCTGTAAGCCATCACTCTCATCCGGCTCTATTCGTCATGCTTGAGGGGATGAGTTATACCGACATGGCGGGGCAGGTTGTCAGCCTGATTGCGCTGGGTTTCTGCATCGTGGGCTTTGCCAGCAAGCGGGATGACCGCCTGATGGTACTGCTGATATCCGCCAATGTGGCCTTTGCAGCGCAGTTTGCGCTGTTTGGCAGCTGGACAGCGGCCATTCTGAGCCTGCTGGTGATTGGCCGCATCATGCTGGCCCGTCGTTACCTTGGCAGTTGGAAGGTGATGCTGGCAGTGCTGGTGGTGAACCTGGTGGCAGCAGCACTGACCTGGCGCAGCCCGGTGGATTTCTTCGCCATCGCCGCCGCCATCTTCGGGACTGTGGGCATGTTCATGCTGCGGGACATTCCCATGCGGCTGATGCTGATGGCTGCTGCCATTGCCTGGATGCTGAACAACATCGTCATCGGCTCGGTGGGCGGTACCCTGGCGGAGGGCATGGTGGTGGTCACCAATTTCATCACCATTGTCCGGCTTACCCGGATGAAGCGGCGTTACCCGGAAGCCTTTGAAAAACTGAAGGAACCCGGTTTATAGCCGGGCGCCTTCAAAGCCTTTCAGCACATTCACCACGTTCACACCAATGGCATCCACGTCATAACCGCCTTCCATGGTAAACAGGGTGGGCAGGTTCAGTTTGCCCAGCCGGTTGCCCATCAGCAGGTAGTCTGCCGACGTCAGTTTGAAGAAGGAAATCGGGTCGTCCTCGAAGGTGTCCACGCCCAGGGCAACGACCAGGGCATCTGGTTGAAAATCTTCTATTTTGCGACAGGCGGTTTCCAGGCCTTCGCGCCAGACGGAAAAAGGCGTGCCGGGCGGATAGACAATGTTCAGGTTGAAGCCCTCGCCGTTGCCTTCCCCGGTCTCGTCTTCAAACCCCAGGAAATGGGGAAACACCAGATCCGGGTCGCCGTGAAGGCTGATGGTCATCACGTCGTTTCGCTGGTAGAAAATGCTCTGGGTGCCATTGCCGTGGTGAAAATCCACATCCAGCACCGCCACCCGCGTGGCGCCCTGATCCCGGAACGCCTGGGCGGACAGGGCAGCGTTATTGAAAAAGCAGTAGCCACCGAACAGATCGGCGTGGGCATGATGGCCGGGCGGGCGGCACAGGGCGAAAGCGGCGGATTCACCATTGGCCACCAGCGCCTGGGCGGTCAGCGCGACATTGGCAGAGGCACAGGCGGCATCCCAGGTGCCCTCGGTAATGGAGGTTTCCGCGGCAAAACTGTAGTAACCCAGGCGGCCATCAATGTCTTTCGGTACCCGGTGCCGCATGCCGCGGCCAGGCCACACGGCGGGAATGGCTTCACCGGGCTTGCCCTCGGCCGTCCAGTCTGCCCAGCTTGTCCTGAGGAAGTCCACGTAATCCCGGGTATGTACCCGGAGCACCGGCCCCAGGCCAAACTCTTGCGGTGGTAACACCTCTCCCAACGGTTCCTTTTTTACCCGGCTGAGTATGGTCTCGGCGCGTGACGGCTTCTCATGGGGCGCGATCAGGATGCCGCCATCCAGCTCGGTTGTGGCCGTGCGGCGGTTGTGCAACGGTGAAAAAACGGTTTTCATGGGAAGGTAGCCCGTGTTGATGTCGGTGAACCAGGTATTCTGAGGCTGCTGACAGTATATTGCCCAACACACCAAACAACGAATCCAGTTGCAGGAAACCGTCATGAAAATCGCTGTCTTTTGTGGCTCCAGCCGGGGCAATGACCAACGTTTTGCCGAAGCCGCCGAAGAGTTTGGCAACTACATGGCCAGCCAGGGCATGGACCTGGTGTTCGGTGGCGGTAAGGTGGGGCTGATGGGCGTGGTTGCCGATGCGGTGCTGGCCGGTGGCCGGGAGGTGTACGGCGTTATCCCCGAATCCCTGCGTGACCGGGAACTGGCCCACCAGGGCCTCACCAGGCTGGACGTGGTGGCCTCCATGCACGAGCGCAAGGCCCTGATGGCGGACATGGCCGATGCTTTCGTGGCCCTGCCCGGCGGCCCCGGCACCATGGATGAGATTTTTGAAGCCTGGACCTGGGGCCAGCTCGGCTATCACAACAAGCCCTGCGCGTTCTATAACGTCGACGGCTACTACGACGAGCTGCTGGCCTTCATCCGCAAGATGTCCGGTGCTGGCTTCCTCAAGCCAGAATACGCGGCCATGGTGATTGTGGAACAACAACCGGAAGCGCTGATATCCGCTCTGGAAAACTATCAGCCACCAGCGCGTAAATGGTCGTAAAGGCTCTGGAGACTCAGGTTTTCCGTTGCCAGAGAGCGTGACGTAACGCAGAGTGCTCCGCAGGCGGCACCGAGTTGAAGGCAGGTTTGACGGTTGTGGCCCTTCAGGTAGCCAACCAGAAAACCACTGAAAAAGGCATCGCCGGCGCCATTGGTGTCCCGCACCTCATTGACCGGAAACGCAGGCTGCTCCAGCCAGTCACCGTTCCGGTCGAGGAGGGTGGCGCCATCAGCACCATGGGTACACACCACCAGCTCCTTGCCCTCATTGATCATCTTTTCCATGAACCCGCGATAGTCCACCAGGTTGTCGCTGGACAGGAAAATTACGTTGGCGGCATCGATAAACGGTTGATGATGGGGATTGCGGCCATCGTAATCATGCAGGTCCGTCCACACCGGTTTGGCCGCTTTTCTTGCCAGGGCCAGCGCCGGTTTTGCGTAGCCGAGAATGTTAACCACCGCCAGCTCACAGTCCCGCATGGCAGCCTCCACCGGAACCCAGTCAACCGTTGCCGGTTCCGCAGGCGGCTGGATGAACAGGGAAATCCGCCCTCCGCGAGGGTCCATCAGGTTCACATGCTGTTCAGTTGGCGTATCGGTTGTTTCAATTAATAAATGGATTCCCGGGAGGCCCAGCGCACGGCTGGCAAAGCCTCCCTCCTGATCTCGCCCCAGGAGGGAGTGCAGTATAACGGGGCGCCCCAAAGCCGACAGGTTCAGTGCCTTGCCTGCGCCGGTACTGCCCAGGGTTCTATAACTTTCGTTGGGCCAGATTGTCTGCGGCACAGGTTGCGGCAGTGCATCAAGCTGGATCACGGTGTCTACGGAGACACCACCGATAATCAGTATGGGTTTGGTCATGGAGCGGGCACCTTGACTGAAAGATCGTGTAATCCTACCCATTATTCAACGAGCCCGGCTCCTCCCCGCGGCTACGCCCCGGAACGGTCTTATCCCTGGAGTTATACGAACGCGTTCGCAAAACTCCAGGGAAAAGGCGGGAAACCTTTGTAAGTCTCTGATAGTGTTGAAGCTGAGTGAGAGTGTCGTGGAGTTATACGCCTTCCCAAAGGAATGAAAAATTTACTGAGGAGGACTTATAACTCCGGTGGTGGCCGTGTTAGTTTCTGGCTAACGGTTGTTTTTTAGGAAATTTTCCGGAACCAGAAGGGCGGCTGAAAGCGGAGTTATACGAACGGGTGATATGCGAATGCGTTCGTATAATACGCTGTTAACAATAGGGAAGGTGTTCAGATCATGGAAGGTTTGATTCTTGTTTTTCATGGATTGGTTGTCGGTAGTGCCCTCTATCTTGGTTTTTACTTTTTTTTCTTCATGCTTGGGGTGCTTATAGACGATAGATCCGGGACTGTGGGGAGTTCCCTCATGGATAAATGTATGGACAAAATGCCGTTTTTTCTATTTGTCATTGCAATGTTCATATTCCCACTCATTATTTTTATCTTGTCATTCACTCCGACAATGTTGGCTCTTGCGTTTGGGCCAGCTTATGTTTTTGAAGTGAGTTCGGTTTTCAAATGTAATGGGATTGTTTTAGGTTCAAGAACGGGAGTCACTGAAATCAATGCGTGTACAAAGGGACCTGTTTGGATTGGCGTGATTTTAGGCTTCTGCCTTTTAGCATACTTCCGAATTTTCAGGCACTCTAGCAGTGACGAAGAGTCACAAGGGTGAACCTATCTTTTATCTTGTTAACAAGTGACTGTGGTGTCAATTCGATAAATTAAGCCATTTCACCTCGCCATGATTCCTGGTTTTTGATCATGGTATTGAGCACCACAATCATCTTT
>NZ_LIHP01000003.1 GCF_001314605.1 Marinobacter sp. HL-58 | reverse complement strand
ATTCGTAAGTAACAGGTAGGCAAACATGGCAAAGCCAGGTACACGTACCCGTAAAAAGGTGAAAAAGACGGTTGTTGATGGCGTCGCGCACATTCACGCGTCCTTCAACAACACGATCGTGACCATTTCTGACCGTCAGGGCAACGTATTGTCCTGGGCCACCTCCGGTGGTTCCGGTTTTCGTGGGTCACGCAAGAGCACACCTTTTGCTGCGCAGGTAGCAGCTGAAAGAGCCGGTAATGCGGCTGCTGAATACGGCCTTAAAAACCTGGACGTAGAGGTTAAAGGTCCGGGGCCCGGACGTGAATCCGCTGTACGCGCGCTGAATGGCTGCGGGTACAAGATCACAAACATCACTGATGTGACGCCGATTCCCCATAACGGTTGTCGTCCGCCCAAAAAGCGCCGCGTCTAACACAGGAGACAGTGAATTATGGCTCGTTACATAGGCCCGAAGTGCAAGCTGTCTCGTCGTGAAGGGACAGATCTTTTTCTGAAGAGCGGTGTTCGCGCGCTCGATTCAAAGTGCAACATCGAGACTCCGCCGGGTATGCACGGCGCGCGTCGCGGTCGTCTGTCCGAATATGGCGTACAGCTTCGTGAAAAGCAGAAGGTCCGTCGTATCTACGGCGTACTGGAAAAGCAGTTCCGCAACTATTACAAAGAGGCCGCCCGCATCAAGGGTGCAACCGGTGAGAACCTGTTGCAGCTGCTGGAAGGCCGTCTTGATAACGTTGTATATCGCATGGGTTTTGGTTCTACCCGTGCTGAGTCCCGTCAGCTCGTTTCTCACAAAGCGATCCTGGTCAACGATAAGCTGGTGAACATCCCGTCTTATCAGGTCAAGCCAGGTGATGTTGTGAGCGTGCGTGAGAAGGCAAAAAACCAGCTTCGCGTTAAAGGCGCACTGGATCTGTCTTCCAGCCGCGCACCGGTGAGCTGGGTAGAGGTCGACGCCAGCAAGATGTCCGGCGTTTACAGGTCAGTGCCAGAGCGCACTGAATTGCCGGCCGACATCAACGAGAACCTCATCGTCGAGCTTTACTCCAAGTAAAGCCCAGTTAGCAACGAGAGCAATTAGGGGCGTCTATGCAGCGTTCAGTACATGAGTTATTGACACCTCGTACCATTGACGTGAAAGAATCAAGCGCCATGCGCGCCAAGGTGACACTGGAGCCTCTGGAAAGAGGTTTCGGCCACACCCTGGGCAGCGCACTGCGTCGTATACTCTTGTCCTCAATGCCGGGCTGTGCCATTACCGAGGCACAGATTGACGGTGTTCTGCATGAGTACAGCGCGATCGAAGGTGTTCAGGAAGACGTCATTGAAATTCTTCTGAATCTCAAGGGCGTGGCCGTGAAAATGGGCGGCCGGGACGATGCCGAGGTAACCCTCAGCAAGAAAGGCCCGGGCGTTGTCACTGCCGGTGATATCAAGCTGGATCACGATGTCGAGATCACCAACCCGGAACATGTCATCTGCCACCTGAGTGATAAGGGTGAAGTGAACATGCGTCTGAAGGTTGCCCGTGGTCGCGGCTACGAGCCAGCCGATCAGCGGGGTCTGGACGAGGACGAGACTCGCGCCATTGGACGCCTGCAACTGGACGCAACCTTCAGTCCGGTCCGTCGTGTTGCATATGCCGTGGAAAGCGCGCGGGTTGAGCAGCGCACAGATCTGGACAAGCTGGTTATTGATCTGGAGACCAACGGTACGATTGATCCGGAGGAAGCGATTCGCCGGGCAGCAACCATTCTCCAGCAGCAACTGGCTGTGTTTGTTGATTTCGATCACGAGAAAGAGCCTGAGCGTGTTGAGGAAGAGGAAGAAATCGATCCGATTCTCCTGCGCCCGGTGGATGATCTGGAATTGACAGTGCGTTCAGCTAACTGCTTGAAGGCTGAGAATATTTACTACATCGGCGATCTGATCCAGCGCACAGAAGTTGAGCTGCTGAAGACGCCTAACCTTGGTAAAAAGTCGCTTACCGAGATCAAGGACGTGCTCGCGTCCCGCGGTCTGTCATTGGGTATGCGTCTTGATAACTGGCCGCCGGCTAGCCTTCGGGGCGACGACCGGGTATTGGGCGGTTAATCGCCGATTAGTTTAAGGTAAGGAATCAGAGCAATGCGTCATCGTAAGAGTGGTCGTAAGTTCAGCAGGACCAGTGCGCATCGCAAGGCCATGTTTCGGAACATGACTGCGTCACTGGTTGATCACGAGCTGATCAAGACAACGCTCCCCAAGGCGAAAGAGCTTCGCCGGGTAGCCGAGCCTTTGATCACGCTCGCAAAAAATGATTCGGTCGCGAATCGTCGTCTGGCGTTCTCACGCCTGCGCGACGATGCGGCGGTTGCCAAGTTGTTTAACGAGCTTGGCCCCCGTTACAGCGAGCGTCCGGGTGGTTACCTTCGTATTCTGAAGTGTGGCTTCCGCGCCGGCGACAATGCCCCGATGGCATTCGTAGAGCTGGTCGGTCGTCCGCTGGACATCGAAGCTGAAGAAGTTGACGAAAGCGAAGATTAATCTCTTTGCCGAGTCATAAAAAAACCGGGGCCTGAACGCTCCGGTTTTTTTTATGACTGGATTTGGTGCCTGGCCAGGGGCTGGAGGTAAGTTTTCTTCAGAAAAAGAACTCGCTTCGCTCAGACACCTTTTTCCTCCAGAAAACTTACCTCCAGCCCCTGGCCGTTCCGGCCTCGGGAGTATAGCCTTACTGTGTTTTCTCCGGGGCTTATCTCTTTTTATTTTCCGGCCAATACCCCTTTCAGATAGCGTCCGGTATGTGAACCTTCGGCCTCTGCGACTTCTTCCGGCGTTCCTTCAGCGACAATCATGCCGCCACCGGAGCCACCCTCGGGCCCGAGATCGATAATCCAGTCTGCTGTCTTGATGACGTCCAGGTTGTGCTCGATGACCACGATGGTGTTGCCGTGATCCCGCAATCTCTGAAGTACCGTCAGTAATTGTTGAATGTCATAGAAATGCAGGCCGGTGGTTGGTTCGTCAAGAATATAGAGGGTCTTGCCGGTATCGCGCTTGGAGAGTTCCTTGGCCAGTTTCACACGCTGGGCTTCGCCACCGGAGAGGGTCACGGCGCTCTGGCCCAGGCGGATGTAGGAAAGGCCGACATCCATCAGGGTTTGCAGTTTGCGGGCCAGGAAGGGCACGGGGTCGAAGAATTCACGGGCTTCCTCAACGGTCATCTCAAGCACTTCGTGAATGCTCTTGCCCTTGTAGCGAACCTCGAGGGTTTCCCGGTTGTAGCGCTTGCCCTTGCAGACATCGCAAGGCACGTAGACGTCTGGCAGGAAGTGCATTTCTACCTTTATGACCCCATCGCCATGGCAGGCTTCGCAGCGCCCGCCTTTGACGTTGAAGCTGAAACGCCCGGGCTTGTAGCCTCGGGACCGGGCTTCCTGGGTGCCGGAAAACAGTTCCCGGATTGGCGTAAACAGACCGGTGTAGGTGGCCGGGTTTGAGCGTGGTGTTCGGCCGATGGGGCTCTGGTCAATATCGATGACCTTGTCGAGCTGGTCGAGGCCTTTCAGGGATTCATAGGGTGCGTGGGTAAGGCTGGTTGCCTTGTTCAGCTTCGCTGCGCAGACCGGGTAAAGCGTGCTGTTGATCAGCGTTGATTTGCCGGACCCGGAAACGCCGGTTACGCAGGTCATCACGCCCAGGGGCAGGGTGAGTGTTACGTCACGCAGATTATTGCCGGTAGCGCCTTTGAGCACGAGGCTCTTGCCGTTGCTGCTGTGGCGGTTTTCTGGGATGGCGATTGCTTTCTTGCCACAGAGGTATTGGCCGGTGAGCGAGTCCTCGGACGCAATGATGTCTTCCGGGGTGCCCTGGGCGATGATATGGCCGCCGTGAACGCCTGCACCCGGCCCGATGTCGATGACATGATCCGCGGAACGGATGGCGTCCTCATCATGCTCCACGACGATCACGGTGTTGCCCAGGTCCCGGAGGTGGAACAGGGTGGCCAGGAGCCGGTCGTTGTCACGCTGGTGCAAACCAATGGAGGGCTCGTCGAGAATGTACATGACGCCTACAAGGCCGGCGCCAATCTGGCTGGCCAGGCGGATACGCTGGGCTTCGCCACCGGAGAGGGTATCGGCGCTGCGTTCCAGGGTCAGGTACTCAAGCCCCACATTGACCAGGAACTGCAGCCGCTGGCGAACTTCCTTGAGGATCTTTTCGGCGATTTCGCCTTTGCGACCGGGCAGGGCGAGCTGGCCGAAGTATTCATGGGCGTCACCGACGGGCATGTGCGTCACGTCCGAGATGTTGTTTTTCTCGATGAACACATGGCGGGCGCTGCGCCTGAGGCGTGAGCCGCCGCATTCCTTGCAGGGCTGGGTGCTCAGGTTGTGGGCCAGTTCTTCCCGCATGCTCTGTGATTCGGTTTCCCGGTAGCGGCGCTCAAGGTTGGGAAGAATGCCCTCGAAGGGGTGTGCCTTCTCCATGATGTGGCCGCGGGAATTTACGTAGCGGAACGGGATGTCTTCGGTGCCGGAGCCGTAGAGCAGCACCTGCCGGAAGTCCTCGGGCAGGTCGTCCCATGGGGTGTCCATATCAACACCGTAGTGTTCGGCAACGCTGGTCAGCATCTGGAAATAGTAGACGGCCCGGCGGTCCCAGCCCTTGATCGCGCCTTCGGCAAGGGTGGCTTCGGGGTGCTGGACTATTTTCTCGGCATCAAAGAACTGTTTCACGCCCAGGCCATCGCAGGTGGGACAGGCGCCTGCCGGGTTGTTGAAGGAAAACAGCCGCGGCTCCAGCTCACTGATGGCGTAGCCACACTGGGTGCAGGCATAGCGGGCGGAAAAGGTGTGTTCTTCACCTTCGTTGTCCATGGGGGCAACAAGGGCGATGCCATCGGCCAGACCAAGGGCGGTTTCAAAACTTTCTGCAAGCCGCTGTTCAAGACCCGGTTTGACCTTGAAACGGTCTACCACCACGTCAATCTGGTGCTTGCGTTTCTTGTCCAGGGGCGGAACGTCGTCGATATCGTAAACCCGGCCATCCACGCGCAGGCGGATGAAGCCCTGGCTTCGCATGGTATCGATGACATGGTGGTGTTCCCCCTTCCGGTCCCGGATCACCGGGGCAAGGATCATCAGCTTGCTGTCTTCCGGCATTGCCAGCACCTGGTCCACCATCTGGCTCACCGTCTGAGCTTCCAGGGGCTGGTCGTGATCGGGGCAGCGGGGCTCACCGGCGCGTGCAAACAGCAGGCGGAGGTAGTCATAGATTTCCGTAATGGTGCCGACGGTAGAGCGGGGGTTGTGGGAGGTGCTTTTCTGCTCGATGGAAATGGCCGGGGACAGACCCTCGATGTGGTCCACATCCGGCTTTTCCATCATCGAGAGGAACTGGCGGGCATAGGTGGACAGGGATTCCACATACCGTCGCTGGCCCTCGGCGTACAGGGTATCAAAGGCAAGGGACGATTTGCCGGAACCGGAAAGCCCGGTGATCACGATCAACTTGTCCCGCGGCATATCCAGGTCAATGTTTTTCAGGTTGTGGGTTCGCGCCCCTTTGATCTGGATATGATCCATAACACCTCGCTGTCGGAAAAAACGGAAATTATACCGTGTTTGGGCCCCGGCCGGCCAAGGCCGGAGCGCTTTTCAGAACTTAAATGCAATATGCCCTGCCTGTGTGGCTTCTGTTACAATGCGCGGCGATTTCGCGAAGGGTTGGTGACCCTTCTGCCCCCATGTTTCCGGAACCTCCAGCAGGCCAGGCAGCCCATGAACTCATTGGAAAGACGCTCCGTTGCAGCACTGGCATCCGTGTATGCCATGAGGATGCTCGGGCTTTTCATGGTTATGCCGGTGTTCGTCCTTCTCGGTAGCGATCTGAAGGGGGCAACCCCGACCCTGATTGGCCTCGCCATTGGCGCTTACGGGCTCAGCCAGGCATTGCTGCAGATCCCGTTCGGTATGCTGTCAGACCGGGTGGGTCGAAAGCGCATGATCTACATCGGCCTGGTACTGTTCGCTGCAGGCAGTATCCTGGCCGCCGCCACAGACTCCATATACGTCGTGATCGCCGGGCGGATTCTTCAGGGTGCCGGAGCCATCGCCAGTGTATTGATGGCACTGCTCAGTGACCTGACCCGCGAGGAAGAACGCACCAAGGCCATGGCAACCGTCGGTATCTCCATTGGCCTTTCCTTTTCCGTATCCCTGGTCGCCGGTCCGTTGCTGGGGGCGGTGTTTGGGCTGTCGGGGATTTTTTACACCACTGCGGTTCTGGCCATTCTGGCCATGGTGATTGTCAGTCGCCTGGTGCCAACGCCCCATGAACACAAGTCCAGCGCCGATACCCATCCGGCCCGGGCAATGCTGGGCAAGGTGATATCGGACAAGCGACTGGTCCGGCTGGATTTCGGGATTTTTGCCCTGCACCTGGTGCTGACGGCCATTTTTCTGGTGTTCCCGACCCTGCTTCAGGACGGGCTGGGACTGCCGTCTTCCTCCCACTGGTGGTTCTACCTGACGGTCATGGTGACCTCGTTTTTCGCCATGGTGCCGTTTATCATTATCGGCGAGAAAAAACGCAGGATGAAGCCGGTTCTTTGTGGTGCCATTGCCTTGCTGGCGATTTCAACGGCGGCCATCGGCGGTTTATCGGGAAATCTGGCGGCCGCGTGGGGTGTGTTGTTCTTTTTCTTTATGGCATTCAACCTGCTGGAAGCCAGCTTGCCGTCACTGGTGAGCAAAGAGTCGCCTGCGGCAGCGAAGGGTACGGCCATGGGGGTGTATTCCACGTCGCAGTTTTTCGGGGCATTTCTGGGCGGTGCAATGGGCGGGCTGCTTCTGGAGTTTGCCGGACTGCAGGGGGTGCTGTGGTTCATGGTTGTTGTTTTGCTGCTCTGGCTCGCAGTGGCTCTGACCATGCCAAGCCCGGGTTACACCGCCAGTTTCGTGGTACAGTTACAGCACGTGGCGCACAGCCAGTTTGATGATGTCGACGATGCGCTGAGGAGGCTTCCCGGGGTGCAGGATGTGGTCATCCTGGAAGAGGCGGAAACAGCCTACCTGAAAGTGGATCGTCACAAATTTGATGAACTGTCGCTTGCGGACTTTTCATTTGTCCGGCAGGGTAGCAGTTCTTGAAATCCGGAGGCCTGCAGGGAATGCAGGCTATCCCTGAAAACAGAGTCAGGAGCAGATCATGGCACGAGGCGTAAACAAGGTTATTCTGATCGGGAACCTGGGACAGGACCCGGAAACCCGCTATACCCCCAATGGCAATGCGGTGGTGAACCTGAACCTTGCAACCGATGAAAGCTACAAGGACAGGCAGACCGGCCAGCTGGTGCCGAAAACTGAATGGCACCGGATCGTGATGTTCGGCAAGATTGCCGAAGTTGCCGGCCAGTACCTGCGCAAGGGCTCCAAGGTGTACATCGAAGGCAAGCTGCAAACCCGCAAGTGGCAGGGGCAGGACGGCCAGGACCGCTACACCACTGAAGTTGTGGTAGACATCAACGGCCAGATGCAGATGCTCGACAGCCGCGGTGGTGAAGGCGGTGGTGCCAGCCAGGGTGCTCCGGCAGGCCGTCCACAGCAGGCGGGCAATGCAGCGCCTGCAGCCGCTGCGAGCCAGTCAGGACAGCAATCCGGTGGCGGAGGTTACAGCCAGCCCTCCCAGGGCAGCATGCCTGAGCCGGTTGATGATTTTGATGATGATATACCCTTCTAGACAACACTTTTTGCAAAGGTGTTCGAAGTACGAAAAAAGGCCCTGTTTCAGGGCCTTTTTTCGTGGTCAAGATTTAAAGTGTCGCATTAGAAGTCCACACGAACGCCTGCCTCATAGGTCGGGCCGTATTCTTCGTACTGGGAGTTGAATTCCGGGTCTCCGAAGTACGCATAGAGCGGCTCATCATTAATGTTGATGGCATTCGCGAATACCTGGACGTGGTCGTTGATCTGATACTTGCCGGTCACGTCCAGTTGCATGTGTTCGTCCTGATAACGGTCAGTGCTGGGGTCTGATGCGTCTCCAACTTCGTCCAGGAATTCAGAACGGTAGGTGCCGGAGACCCGCAGGCTGAATCCGTGTTTTTCATAGCCCACCGACAGGCTTGCGATGTGATCGGACTGACCGGGCAGGGTGATGTTGCTATCCCGGCCTTCGAAATCCGCTTCGCTGTCTGTGAAGGTGTAGCTGCCATCCACCAGAACGCCGTCGAAGGGCGCAGGCAGGAACGCGAACTGCTGGGTGTAGCCAAACTCCAGGCCGAACAGTTGTGCATCACTACCGTTAATGGTCTGGTTCACTTCATCGAAGTTCGAAAACTGCGACGGGGCCAGGCTCGGGTCGCTCGTGGACACGAAGAAATCGTTGATGTCCTTATAGAAGGCGCCCGCAGTAATCACACTGATGCCGTTCGGGAAGTATTCCCAACGGAGATCCAGGTTATTGGATTGCAGCGGATCCAGGTCAGGATTACCAATCTCCGCGTTACGTTCGAATTCGCCGCCACCGGCGTCTTCAATCTCAATCTCCTGCTGGGGCCCAGCGTCTTCAAAGCCCGGTCGCGCAATGGTGCGTGTGATGGCACCGCGGAGGTTCATTTTCTCACTCAGCTTGTAGCGAGCGTGTACGCCGGGGAAGAAGTCCGTGTAATCCTTTCCTCCGGTGGAGGGAGTGGCAACGCCGTCTCCGCCATTGGCGTTGTCATCAAAGGAGATCTGGTAGCCAGCGGTTTTATACTTGGTATGCTCGACCCGAAGGCCACCCGTCAGCTTAAGACGGTCGTTGAAGTCTCCGCCTGCCATCAAATAGGCTGCGTAGATGTCCTCTTCCAGCTCGTAATCTGCAGCCAGGCTGCTGAGGTCGCTGTCTTCGTCGTTGCGATCCCAGTTCGCGCGGTTGGCTTTATGGAAAGCGGTGAATTTTGCTGGATCGATAGTGGGGCCGAAGCTGCCTCTGGGCGGGAAATCCGCTTCCGGACCCTGGACCCCGGAATCGGCAAGCGTGTACTCACGGTCAAAGCCGTCATAGATGTTGATGTCTTCATCACCCTCTTTTTCCCGGAAGCGGGTCTTGAAACCGAACTTTACATAACCGGGATTGTTGGCGAATTCCATATCGCGACGGATGTTAGCGGCAACGGAAAACTCACGCTCCTCAGTGAATACGTCTTCGTCTTCTGTCTCCTGCAGAATAAAGTCCGAGGCCCGAGCACCGGCCTGAGTGGCCAGGATTGGTTGCTGATCATCCCCTGATTTGTCGTAGGTCATATCAACGCCCTCGGCCAGGAACTCGCCGGCCACTTCCTGATCACCCTGTTCGCCTGCCTGTGAATAGCCGGCATTGTAATCGAGTGTCCAGGGGGCAAAGTCGTGCTCGCCGCCAGCAACAATGTTGAAGATTTCAACGGCTTTGTTGCTGTCGGAGCTTTTCTTTTCGAACGCGCCGTCTTCGACGGTGGCCGAATTCCTGTCCAGTTGGGTCAGGTTGCCGTCGCCGAAAATGTAAACGTTTTCGAGCTTGGTCTCGGCATCGTCAAACTCACTGTACAGCGTGCGCAGATAGTACTCGTCGTCTTCAGTCGGACGGAAGTCCAGGTTCACGGCAGCACTGGTGCGTTTACGAGTCAGGACATAATCACGCTGTTCGGCTTCTTCGAGGAAACGGAACTCGCCACCCTGGGGGGACTCGGTAACCGGCCAGCCGGCGCCTTCAATGCCGTCGGATACCAGGTCACGGTCGAACTGGCTGATGGCAACGGCGACACCCAGGTTATCCTCGCCGCCACCGACGCTGAACAGGTCGGTAAAAGACGCCGCAAGGTCAGGGCTGGTGGCGTCGCGGGCCGTATTGTGGCTGCCCGCCGCCGTTATGCTTCCGCTACGACCGCCAGTATCGAAAGCGGTCAGGGTCTTGATCTCGATATTACCGCCTACGGCATCGCCATCCATGTCAGGCGTGATGGCTTTGTTGATTTCGATGGACTCGACCAGGTCTGATGCGATCGAATCCAGGTTAACCGCGCGGGAATCTGCCTCCGGCCCGGGAATGCGCTGGCCATTGATGGTTGTGGAGTTGTAGTTGGGATCAATGCCCCGGATCACTACAAAACGGCCTTCGCCCTGATCCCGTTGTACCGATATACCTGGAGCGCGTGCCAGGGCTTCCGCTACGTTCTGGTCGGGGAAGTTGCCAACAGAGTCTGAGGACAGTACATCAATGATGGTTTCGTCACGCTGCCGACGGTTGATCGCCGCGGCCTGGCCAGCAGCGGCACCTTCTACCAGCAGACCTTCAAGCTGGGTGCTGCCATCCTGAGCACTCTCACTGCCGCCCATGCGGATCTTGACCCGTGCACTTTCACCGGAGTTGACGGTCACGGCCAGACGTTCGGGTGGAGCACCCGCGTAATTGGTGATCAGCGTGTAGTCACCCGCAGGTACGTTGGCAAACCGGAAACGTCCGCCCCGGTCCGTCACAGCAGTACGATTCTGGCCTTCCAGAATCACCTCTGCATCGGGGAAATTGAAATCACCCGTGGCATCGGACACCGTTCCCCGAATTTCGCCATCGGGTTGCCCGCTCGTCTGGGCATAAGCCTGAGTAGTCAACAACCCGAAGGCAATGACCACGAACATGAAAAGCATTGCGAACTTGTCGCGTTGCCTCCTACCTGCCAACCAAATAATCATTGAAAGTCTCCCAAGTTTGTCTCTGTTGTGTTTCCAACTGTATGTCGCTGACGTTATGCGCGGATGAGCAGGCACGTCTTCCCGATAAAGCGATGACGGTTGCGTCACCAGATACCTTTGTTGACTGAAAGCTGAGTCGGGGCAGCTCGGTGCCCCGACCCAAAAGAGGCGATCCGTTGCCCGGTTACAGCTACCCTGAGTCTGGTTTTAACCCTGCAGTCCATTCTGGCGGGGGCCGAACGTTGGAGTATTCGGGCATGACCGACGATAGGTAGGGGAGATGACTAAAGGGTTACAGAAAGTTTATTAAGTGATGACGGTCAGGTGACAGGTTTTCGTGTGGGTTTTCATGTCATGCAACTGACTCCGTAGCGTCACCTGATGTTAACGGTGATGAAACATTCACTGTCTAGCCTTCCAATCGTTCCTGTCACGTTAATCACTCACGATTGAGTTCACCGGAGATGTTGGTTTATGTCTTACTCACCCTTGGCAAAACGTCGTTCGCAAGAGCCGAACGAGAACCGCAGGAAATTCCTTCGCCGAGGGCTGATGGCGGCCAGCGTGCTTGCTATAGGTCCGAGTCTCTGGGGACCACCCGCCTGGGGCGGATCTCCGCGCTCGGCCCGGCCTATGGGCATGGGCAACCGGGTAAGCAACATTCCGAATCTGGCTGACACGCTGCATGAAATTACCGTAGAGAATGATCCCGCCACCCGAATGATGGTTCCCCGGGGTTTTTCCGTGCGGGAAGTCGCTCGCACGGGGCAGCGAGCTCATCCGGGATCGTCCTATCTCTGGCACAGCGAGCCCGATGGCGGGGCCACGTTTCCCATGCGTGACGGTGGCTGGGTGTATGTCTCCAATGCCGAGGTTGGCGCGTTTCGCCAGGGTGGTGTAGGCGCCCTGCGTTTTAACAATAAAGGCCAAATTGTCAGTAGCTATTCCATCTGCAGTGGTACCACCAATAACTGCGCCGGTGGTCTGACCCCGTGGGGCACCTGGCTGAGTTGCGAGGAAATCGAGAGTGGCCTGGTCTACGAGTGCGACCCGACCGGCGAGCGCCTGGCCATGCCCTTGCCGGCCCTTGGCGTGTTCAAGCATGAGGGGGCAGCCGTCGACCCCATCGGGCGCTGTATCTACCTCACCGAAGATGAAGGTGACGGAAACTTCTACCGTTTCATTCCCGACGTATACCCCAGCGGCGGTCGCGCCGACCTGCGCAATGGCCGGCTTGAGGTAGCTATTGTCCAGGGCGACGATCCTGCCAGCACCAGATCACTGAGCTGGAAGGAAGTTTCCAACCCCAACCCCCGCCTGACCGGCGATGAAAACAGGCGCGACTTACCAACTCGCAAACAGATACCGGAGGCGACCAAGTTCGATGGCGGCGAAGGCATCTGGTACCACGACGGCGTTGTCTACTTCACCACCAAGGGCGACAACCGGGTCTGGGCGGTCGACACGGCCCGCGACCTGATTGACCTGATCTACGACAAGAAAACCGACGGCATTTTCGAGCCCGGCATCGATGATGTTGACAATATCACCGTGTCTTCCAGTGGTGATGTGATAGTGGCCGAAGACGGTGCCGAAATGCGCCTGGTCGTCGTTGGCGGCGATGCCAGGCCGTTTGAACTGGTCAATGTAATCGGACAGCGCGGCTCGGAAATTACCGGACCGGCGTTCAGCCCCGACGGTAACCGGCTTTACTTTAGCTCCCAGCGGGGAATTGCCGGCGATAGCACCGACGGCCGGACCTATGAAATGCGCGGCCCCTTCTTCATTGACGCGGATTCCGACAAAGAGGCCTGAAGGCTAACCCATGACAGAACAGGTAGCGACGTTTATGGATTTCAACGCATTGAGAGAGATACTCGTTCTAGGCGGGCCGGTAGTGATGGTTCTGGCAGTAATGTCGGTTTTCGGACTGGCCATTTCCCTGCTGAAAGCCTGGCAGTTCTGGTCGGTGCGCATCGGGGACCGTTCGTTCGTGGAACCCGCACTTGAAGCCTGGCAGGCAGGCGATCATCAACGTACTCTGGAAATCCTGGACGGGCGTCGCAACCCGATTGCCCGGGCCCTTGCGATTGGCGTTGAAGGTTTTCGTAGCAACGTGGCTGAGCCACTGGTGCGGGAAGAAACCGCACGCAAAGGCGCCCGGGACATCACCATTCTGCGCGGGTATTTTCGCCCCCTGGAAGTGATCAGCACCGTCTCGCCGCTATTGGGCCTGCTGGGCACCGTTATCGGCATGATCGCCGCCTTCAGCGAACTGGAAGCCGCGGGCAGCCAGGTGGACCCAACGGTGCTTTCGGGCGGTATCTGGGAGGCACTGCTCACTACCGCGGTCGGGCTTGTGGTGGCCATTCCCGCAACGGCATTGCTTAATTATTTTGAGCGCGTCACCGAGCGGTTGCATGAAGATATGCAGGACTCACTGACCCGTCTGTTTACCCAGCGTTCCCTGTCTCCGACGCCGGCGCCCGTTACCGAGACACAGGACCACATCAGCCCGAAGGCGGTTGCAAATGCATATTGAGGTCGCCCCCCGGCGGCGTCACGCACTCGGCCTGACTCCGTTGATTGATGTGGTCTTCAACCTGTTGCTGTTTTTCATGCTTGCCTCCAGCCTGGTTGACTGGCGCATTCTGGATCTCGCAACCGGCAGCAGCCCCGCCGACGCCGACGCGCCCCCGGCGGCAGAAGTCCGGGTGACTGACGACGGCATGCTCCGCTACGAGGGCGAGACGCTTGACGTCCCATCGATGTCAGAGCGGCTGTCGAAGGAACTCGAAGAGGAAGCCATTTCCGCCGTTATCCTGCGGGCAGAGGCCGGCGTGCGTCTGGGCCCGGTCGTGGGTGCATTCGATGCCCTGGCGAACTCGGGCATTGATGCGCTGGCGCTGGGAGAATCCGGGCGCGAGGGAGACTGACATGTTATTGCCCCTGCCCAAGCGCCGCAGTAATCCCGAAGACAATGTATTGCCGCTGATCAACGTGGTGTTTCTGTTGTTGATCTTTTTCATGCTGGCCGGGGCGTTGGTGCAGGAACCGCCGTTCAGCGTGACTCCGCCCGAGACCCGGCATACCGCCTCCGGCGAGCCCGACTCGCAGTACCTGGCGATCGCCGCCGACGGACGCCTGGCCTACAATGGCGACATTATTGAGGAAAGTGAACTGGCGGCCCATCTGGCCGAGCGATCTGAGACTGGAGCGCCATTACAGGTGCGTGCCGACAATGAGCTGGAGGCCGACCGGCTCACCCGCCTGCTGACGGCGCTGCGGGAAGCCGATGTCGCCGAAATTCGCCTGTTGACGACCAGCCAGCCATGATATTCGAGCCTCGTCCCCGTCATTGGGTAACCGCCTTCATACTTGCCAGCCTTGTTCACGCATTGGGCTTTGTCCAGTACCAACCTGATACACCCTCAGCGAGCATGGCGGCGCCCCCTGCCCAGGCGACCCAGATTGCCCTTGCGGCCCCTCCTGAACCCGAGGTGCAGCCAGAGCCCCTGCCGGAGCCCCCCGAGCCGGAGCCAGAGCCTGAACCGGAGATACTTCCAGAAGTGGCGGAATCGAAAGTCCGGACGCCTGACCGTGAAAAGAAAAAAGCCCGCGAACGTGAACGGGAAGAGGAGATGCAAAAGGAACGGAAACGGCAGCAGAAACTGGAACGGGAGCGGGAACTCGCGCGCCAGGAAGCGCAAAGAAAGGAAGAGCTGCGAAAGGAACAGGAAAAAGCCCGCCAGCGGGAGGAGGAACTCGTCCGCCAGGAACAGCAGCGCAGGGAACAGGAGCAAGCGGAACAACGAGCAAGAGAAAGGGAAAAGGAGAAAGAGCGACAACTGGCGCTTGAGGAACAGAAACGGCGGGAAGCCGAGAAGGCGCGAGAGCGGGAGCTGGAGGAACAGCGACAGGCAGAAGCCGAAGCTGAGGAAGAGGCCCTGGCACAGGCTGCCGCCGAAGCAAAAGATGCGGCCGCCGCGGAGGCTAACCGGGCTGGCCAGGAAGGTGGCGTGACCGGCGGTCAGGCTGGTGGGCAGGCTGGTGGCTCAGCACAGGGACAACCCGGTGGCGGAGGGGGCATGGGAGATGCCTCTCCGGACTATCAGGCTGAGGTACGGGCATGGCTTGAGAAACACAAGGACTACCCGATGATGGCGCGACGTCGCGGGCAGGAAGGCATGGCCATGGTGACCTTCACCTTTGACCGCAGCGGCCGGGTTCTCGCTTATGACCTCGAGCGGGAGACAGGGCACGACAGACTCGATCAGGCTGTGAAAGACATGATCGAACGCGCCGACCCTTTGCCTGCCATGCCCGAAGATCTCGCCCATAACCGCATGACCTGGACAATGCCGGTCTACTTCCAGCTCAAGTAACGGGCTCCTGCGCAACATCACCGGACATTCGATGTTGCTGGGGTTCGGAGTGCATACCCCCAAACAAACCTACCAACAGGAACGATGATGAAACCTACTGCAAGAATGACAACCGTCAGCGCAATGATCCTGGGCCTGTCGCTCACGAGCAATGTGCTGGCGGATACCAGCGGGACCGACGAAGTGGTTCTGAGGTTTGCGGTGCTCGGAGATGCGGAACCCAAGCCGGAACCACAGTTTCCGGGGCTGGCAGCCGCCGTGAACGATGTGAACAGGCTGGCGCAGAAGCAGGACCTGGATTTTGTCGTGGGCGTTGGCGATATCGCCCACAAAGGCACCCTGGTGCAGTATGAAAATGCGACTGAAGTGCTATCGGAACTGGACCTGCCCTTTTACCCCATCATGGGCAACGAAGAGCATGGCAGTTCCGTGGAGCGTTATCTGGAGTTTGCCAATCGCTGGGGCCGGGACAAGGCCGAGATGAAAGAGCCCAGTTATGTGATGGAAACGGACCCGGTCGCTCTGGTATTCGCATCACCGGATTTCGGACGTGATTTCGAAGACGAGGGTGTCGAATGGATGCTGAGCCAGATGCAGGACCTGAAGGCCAAGCCGGTACTGTTGATCGCCCATGCCGCACAGGCCGGTGCCTACCCGGAAAATGCCGACAAGGGCGTCAAGCATGAGGGCTTCAGTGAGGTGATTGAGCAGCCAAACCTCGCGGCCGTGATTTCAGGGGATCTGCACATGGACATGGAGCGGGTGGACCATTCGAAGCAGATCGGTTCCGTTCATTATCTCCATATCCCGGCGCTGGAGCGCACCAAGATTCCGGATGAAAGCCGCCATACACCCATGTTCCGCGTGTTCAGCCTGCAGGCCGGCGGTACGATGAAGGTGGAGACCTATCAGGTTGACGTCCCGGAACCCCTGGCACGCCACAATTATGAGTTTGATATCGAGCTCGACTGACCTGAATGGAGCGCCGCACCAGGTGCGGCGCTCCCTCGCCCGTGACTGATCAGTTATCGTCCAGTTTTATCTCTCCGTACCGGTTCATGCCTGAACCACCATCTGCGCCGGCATCGTAGACGAATCCATAGGTGCTTCCCTCCCCATCGCTGGTTAGCCGTGCCCCACGCACCCACTGGGCATTGATGTTATCCACTTGCGGGGTCGCCGGTTGCCAGTTTCCTTCGCTGTCTGTGCGGGTGTGGAACAGGTCGCGTGATTCTTCCTCAATGAACAGAACGTGAACGGTGTTTCCGTCCGCAATGGCATCGGCACCGGTCTGGTCTGCATCGACCGCGTTCTGAACCACTTTGTGATCGCTGACTTTCACCGGTTCACTGAGTGAACCGTCCCCGGCCACACGTCGCTCCCAGAGTCTGCCGGTTTCAAGCCGGTAAATAATACTGACGGTATCTGTCTGCGGCATATAGACCAGCGGGAGAATCGAACCGATATCCTCGCTGTCGGTTCCCAGCCCTGTTGCCAGCCGCTCCCGTGGCGTCAGTCCGCCATCGGGCAGCATCCGGCGATACCAGGCAGTACCGTCGTTTCCGGTGTAGGCAAGATGAATCACGTCGTCTTTACCCACCACCATCATGGGCCCTGACAGATCCGGTGCAATGCCTTCGTCAATGACCGTTTCATCTCCCCAGCGACCGTCCGGGGAACGAACTTTGAAGTGGATTTTTTCGGGGCCGCCGTAGACACCCACGATGCTGCCATCGGAACGCACGGCGATATCGGCAACCTGAGTGGGGGGCTCTTCAGGGGATGCCAGACGTTCATCCTGAATCGCCCAGGAATCAGGTTGGGTCGGGTGATCCGAGGTACGGAAGGCATGGTGCCAGACATCGTCCGAGGTCTGGTGCAGCATGTGAATAGTGTCTCCGGACAGGGTAGCGGCAAAACCTTCCAGGTCTCCCGTTGCCGGCCGGTTGGCGCCGTCAACTTCCGTCCAGCTCTTGCCGCCATCGGTGGATTTGACGGTCATCAGCAGGTTATAGGTTTCAGAAGGCTCCATCGCGAAATAGAGGTCGCCGTTAGACGCTTGCCAGGGGCCAATACGGGCGGGGGTTTCGACGAAGGTGCCACCAAGATGGCCTTCCGGGACAGTGGCGGTGACTGTCGGGTTATCGCCTTGCAGTGGCTGGCCATCGGCATCGACCATCCTGAACTCGAAGGTGTCTCCGTCGTTGTTGGTAACGGCGCCATCGGCGAAACGCCGAATCACCAGAGGCCACTCCCATTCGCTCTGGCCGCGTTGACCCGACCAGGCAGGGGTTTTATCCGCAAAGCTGATGCCAGCGCCACCAGTAAAATCCTGGCTCGACCCGGGCAGCAGATCCGTGGTCGGCTCGCCGTGTTGGAATGTCTCACTGGCCATAATGCTGACCCGGGGTGTGCGCGGCTTGCCTTCGATCGTAAACTTTTCGAACTGCACCGTGCCACCGGTGGGAACGTGGAAACCCATCGTCGATGACGGGATGGTGGCGCCAAGGTCCGCTGTGAAGATCAGCGCCTCTTCGCCCCGCTCATATTCAACAACGACCTGATCTTTATCCAGGGAAGCCTCAGCGTCCGCGTTGGTGGGCTCGTCGTCCCCGGTGAAGGCCTTGTCGTCCGCCATGACGATTTTCAGCTCAAACCAGTCGCCTCTGACAACCCTGGCCTCTCTCTTCGCGACCAGGGATTCTTCACCGTCCACGATGCGGTGGACGAGTATGGAGCCATCGGGGTCAACGTAAACCTGATTGTAGTTTTCAGAGTCCACATATCCGAATACGATGCCCGCTCCGGCATCACCGCCTTCGGGCAGACGCATATCGACAGCAAATTCGATGGGTTCCCATGGGGTGTCATAGCGCCCCATGCTCAGGATGGGGTCGTCATCAGCACGCACTTGAAGGAAGGATTCGTCATCCTGCGCCGCCATCGTCATGACAGCGGCGTCCCCACTGTCAAGGCGCCAGATTTCAGCCATGGGGGCGGCCGGCTCTGAGAAATCCAGTTCCAGTACTTTTTCCGGCTGGGGAAAGTTTTCGGCGCCGACGTGCCTCCATTCGCCGCCATTACGACGGGACTGCAGCTGAAAAGATTGGCCGTCGCTGGCCTTCCCGGGGTTATCTACTTCAAAGCGGAGGCGGAAGGGCTCATCCACCTTCACAGTGACGTCTTCATTGAGTTTTCCTGCCCAGCCGCTGTCCGCATTCAGTGATGCGGCAAAGTCCGAGCGTACTCGGAAGGCGGTCTGCTGGTTTGCAGTGGCGTTGTCTTTGGCAGACATCTGGCTGTCAGGGGCATTGCACCCGGATATGGCGAAAAGAACACCGAAAAGGGATAGCCAGGAGGGTAGCAGGGCTGACCGCGGATTGAGTGGTCTGGTCAAGCCTGGTTGTCGAGACCCCTTGAAAGAAGGTTCGCTGGAGCGGTTTTTCATCTGATACCTCATAGTTATTGGCGTAGTTACGCTCTCGAGAACTATATGGACAGAGTATTAATGGAGGATTACACCGTATAGCGGGATAACTGACCTGCAATTAGAGCCCTGCCACCGCCCCGGCGGCAATTTCCCGTATTCACATCTGTTACAATGGCGGGCTTTCAGGATAAACAAGTGCTTGTGACCTTTTCGTGTGCCCAGGGTGGCGATCTTCTTTGTTAAAGAGTTGCAAAAAGAGGTCAAATTTCATAAGAAAACATGGAATTGCGTTCACTTTCTCAACTATTATGCAAAGCGGATATAAAGCCCGATCATTATTTGCGCACTGAGGCTGGCGAGTGGCCCGAGGTTTCATAACGAAGATTCTACAGCGTTCCGGCAAACGCCAGCGTGTTTACCTGGAAGTTCGCCCCGACGGCATTGCCTGGGCGGAGTCTTCAGGTTCGGCCGGTTTTTCGGACTGTTCCCCGGCAAAGCGGGAGGGGGTTCTCGGAACCCTCGTCAGCGATCGTGGATGGGCTGGTGCCGACACCACGCTTGTCCTTCCGCTTGATCAGTACCAGGTGTTCCAGCTTGAACGCCCGGAAGGGGTTGACGAGTCCGAGCTTGGCGATGCCCTGAAATGGAAGCTCAAGGACTTTCTCGATTTCAATCCCTCTGATGCCGTGTCTGACGTGTTTCCTTTCCCTGAAGACGCTTCCCGCGGACGCGGCAAGCTGGTGAATGTGGTGGCCGCGCGGAAGTCGCTGGTCAGCGAACTGGTGGCGTTGGTGGAACGTTGCGGCCTGGCACTGATCACCATCGACATCGCTGAGCTGGCCTTGCGCAAACTGATTCCCCGTATTGACCCGGATCACCGGGGTGCCGCTCTGGTCCATTTGCGTGAGCGTTTTGGCCAGATGATCGTGTGTAAGGGGCAGACGCTCTACCTGTCTCGGCGCCTCGATGTTACGTCCGATGACCTGCGGGATGCCTCAAGCCAGGAAAACGCGGTTCAGTCGCTGGCGCTGGAGATGCAGCGGTCCCTGGATTACTACGAAAGTCAGCTTGGGCAGGTGCCGCCTTCCGTCATCAGGCTGGTGGCCCGTGACAACGTTCTGCCGTTATCGTCCATGCTGGCATCCTACGTGGCTGCCGGAGTTGAAACACTGGACTGGGCGCTTTTTGACCTGGAACAGGCTGTGGACAGTCGCTGCCTGGTAGCCTGGAGCGCCAGCCTGGGCATGGCAGTTAATAGCGATGACATTTCCCAGCAGGTCAATCTCTACAACGATGATCTGCGGCCCCGCAGGGAGAAACTGCAGGCCGGGACAGCATTGGCCCTGCTCGCGCTGGCCCTGGTTGTGATAGCTGTCGCTGCCGGTGTTACCCGTTATCAGGAATCGCAGTTACAGGCAGATACCCTGGCCCTGCAACAGCAGAACGAGCAGCTCCGGGGCTCCGTGGAGCAGCTCACGAACGAGATGGAAGCCCGCCAGCCAGATCCTGAAGTGGAAGCAGACCTGGAGCGTGTGACGGCAACCCTGGCTCGCCGGCAGCAACTGCTGGACCGGGTGGAGAACCTGATTGCCACTGAAACCACGGGCTTCTCCGAATCACTGTCGGCCCTGGCCCGTCAGGTGCCGGACGGATTGTGGTTAACGAATATCCGCCTGGATGCCCTCCACGGCGATGTGGGTCTGGCAGGCCGGGCGCAATCAGGCCGGCTGGTGCCGGTGTATCTTGAACAACTGGGGAATGAGCCGGCGTTCAGCGGCAAGACCTTCGGCAGCTTCCGGCTTGACCGGGAAGAGGACGGGCGCTGGATCGAGTTCCAGGTGGCAACAGATGCTGACCGGGAGGCTCCACAATGACTCCGGTTTTCCGTCAGTCGCTGGATCAGGGCGCCGCGTGGTTCAATGAGCGCCCCATTCGTGAGCGGGTTCTGCTTACGGTCACCGCATTGGTGGTGGTCCTGTTTGCCGGCTGGGAGCTTGCCGTTGCTCCGGTGGTAGCGAGTAACGAGCAGCACCGGGCCCGCCAGGTGTCCCTGGACGATACCCGTACATCGTTCCTGGAGCAGCAGGAGCGGCTGACAGAGCAGTTGGCGTCAGCCCCGTCACAGGTGCTGAGAGACCAGCTTGCGGCCCGGCAGCAGAGGCTGGAGAGGCTGAATGATGAGCTTGCTGAAACCACTGGCCGGCTGATTGCTCCCCGGGCCATGGTGGTACTGTTGCGGGATATGCTTGCGGCCCAGGACAAGCTGGAGCTCCTGGGCATGGATCTGCTGGCGCCGGAACCGGTCTTTGATGGTAAAACTGAACAGGCCGGCGAGGACAACGGGAGGGAATCTGAGGAACCACTTCTGTTCGCCCACGATGCGGAAATCACCCTGCGCGGCGACTATATGGATGTGCTGGCTTACCTGGAGACACTTGAAGCCATGGATGCGCGCCTGGGCTGGGTGCTGATGGAATACGATTCCGATGATTACCCCGATAACGAAGTCCGGATCAGGGTGCGAACCCTGAGCCTGGATCGTGCATGGCTGGGGGTGTGACATGAAGTTGCTGTTGATCGCAATCCTGGCTATGTCAGCAACGACTGCGGCGGCTCTGCAGGACCCGACCCGTCCGGATGGCTTCGGTGCGGCTCCTCAGGCTCAGGTGCCGGAGAAAGAATTTACGCTGGCGTCGATATTTATTGGCAACGATCGCCGGGTAGCGGTGATAAACGGACAGGCCCGCAGGGAGGGGCAGACATTCGAGGGGGTTCGCATCAGGCGAATTCACCCGGACCGGGTAGAGTTGGTCGATCAGGGACGAGTGCGGGTTTTACGCCTGGAGCCTCTTCCGCAAGTGCGGAGTTCCCAATGACAGACAAACGAGCTGCTATGACACTGAATCGAACATTTCTGACCCTGATGCTGGCCGTTTTTCTGACTGCCTGCAGCAATAATCCCTTGATGCGAACCAGTAAGGCAACGTCCACCGACACCGCCGCCGCCATTGAAAAAGCGATGGACGAGGCGGAGGCAGAGCAGCGTCAGAAAGCCAAGGAAGAGCAGATGTCCGGGGAGGTGCCCGAGGACGTCAGCGCCGCTCTGATGCCGTCGCTGTCGGGCGAGACCGATGATGAAGACCGTTTTGACGTCAACGCGCGGGGGTTGGCCGCCGGGCCATTCTTTGAGGCGTTGGTCGAGGGTAGCCGGTACAATGTGGTGGTCCACCCCGATGTCGAGGCAACCATCGACCTGCGGCTGCGCGATGTCACGGTTCCCGAGGTCATGGACATTGCCGGTGACCTGTATGGCCTGGATATCGAGCGCAACGGCCGCCTGTTCCGGGTCAGGGCCAACAGTATCCAGACCCGGCTATTCCCGATCGATTACCTGCATTTCAAGCGCAGTGGCGGTTCCGAAACCCGTGTCAGTTCCGGGCAGGTAAGCAGTTCACGGGACAACTCCACAGGTGCTGGTTCCAACCGGGACAACTCTGGCGACAACAGCACCGCCAACCTGGTGGGTACACGGATTTCCACGGAAACCGAATCCGACTTCTGGCAGGACATTGAAAGCGCCCTCGAGATGATTATCGGAGGTGACAACGGCAACCAGGTGATCGTCAATGCCGGTGCCGGCCTGGTGATGGTCCGGTCCGATGGGGAGTCTCTCCGGCAGGTGGAAGAATATCTGCGCCGCACCCAGCTGATCATGCAGCGACAGGTGGTTCTGGAGGCAAAAATTCTGGAGATCGGCCTGAATGAAGGCTACCAGCAGGGCATCAACTGGGCGGATATTCAGAGCGCTTCCAGCATTACCGCCTCTGACGGTTTGCCGGAGGACTTCACCGCGCAGGCACTGGCCGGGCAGGCTATCAATACCTCTGACATTGGCGGGCTGTTCTCGGCCAGCGTACGGGCCGGTGATTTTACGGGGCTGATTGAGCTGCTGGGGGAACAGGGCAACGTACAGATCCTGTCCAGCCCGCGCATTTCCACGGTGAACAACCAGAAAGCGGTGATCAAGGTGGGTACGGATGAGTTCTTCGTTACTGATATCGACTTTGACGACAATAACTCGGCCGTCACCGCCTCGGACAGAACGTCCACTTCGGTGGAGCTCACGCCGTTTTTCTCCGGTATTTCCCTGGATGTGACACCGCAGATTGCTGAGGACGGTGCCATTACCCTGCATGTCCACCCTTCTGTCAGCGAAGTGAATGACCAGGAAAAAGTGATCACCGTGGGCGAGCGGGATGTGACGTTGCCGCTCGCGCGGAGCACTGTTCGCGAAACAGACAGCGTGATCCGTGCCGAGAGCGGCCAGATCGTGGTTATTGGCGGGCTCATTCAGAACTCCAGCGAAGATAACAATTCGGCGGTACCCTTCTTCAGCGACATTCCCCTGCTGGGGGAACTGTTCAAACAGCGCCGTTTCGAGTCCCGCAAGAGTGAGCTGGTTATCCTGTTGCGCCCGGTCGTTGCCGGCAGTGAACAGATGAGTGCTGACGTGTCCTCCAGCCGTGAACGCATGCAGGTACTGCGGGAACTGCTGGAGTCGTCCGAGTCTGCCCAACCCCAGCCGGAGAAAGCCGAACGCTAGCATGTACGAATCCCATTTCGGACTGCAGGAAGCACCGTTTGCATTGACGCCCAACACCCGCTACTTCCTCAGGGCTCGCAGCCATAGTGATGCGCTGGAGTTGCTGTTGGTGGCGCTGCGTGAACGGGAAGGCTTTATCAAGATCACCGGTGAGGTGGGCACCGGCAAGACACTGCTCTGCCGGCTTCTGCTCAATGAGCTGGAGCAGGATGCCCATACCGCCTATATTCCCAACCCCCATCTGACGCCGGATACCCTCTACGAAGCGGTGGCAGAAGAACTGGGGGTGGATGTGGCTCGCTGTGCCAATACTCACCAGATCCTCAAAGCCCTGAACGAACGGCTGATTGCCCTGGCCATGGAACAGCGGCCCGTGGTGCTGGTGATCGACGAAGCACAAGCCATGCCCGAGGAAACCATCGAGGCCCTGCGGCTGCTCACCAACCTGGAAACCGAAAGTACCCGCCTGTTGCAGGTGGTGTTGTTCGGCCAGCCGGAACTGGATGAACTCCTGAAGCGGGACAGTATGCGCCAGCTGCGCCAGCGCATCACCTTCCAGTACCGCCTGGCGCCGTTGGACAGGGTCTCCGTTGCACAGTACCTGAGGCACCGCCTGGCCCAGGCCGGTTACAACGGCGGTGACCTGTTTGCCCCGGCGGCCCTGCGGCTGATCTCCCGTTCGTCCGGTGGTATTCCCCGGCTGGTCAATATCATTGCTCACAAATCGATGCTTTCGGCGTGGGGGCGTGGTGACCGGCAGGTCGGGCGCTCACATGTCATTCAGGCTATCCGTGATACCGATAGTGCCCACCTTCCCAACCTGCTGGTGAGGTGGTTATGAGCCTGCTTAATGACGCCCTCAGGGCAGCGGAGCAGAGGCAGAACCGTCCGGAAGCGCCGGGTGCCTACGTGGGTGAGCAGCCACAGTCCCGGAACCGCAGGCCTTTGCTCATGGCCGTGCTGGTGATTCTGGTGCTGATGATCGCTGCAACCGGTGGCTACTGGATTTTTTCCAATACCCTGTCGCTGGAACCCACTGCGCTGGAAAGTGATCCATCCCCGGAACAGCCGGTTCGGCGGGAAACCGTGGTTGCTGTCGAAGACAGGCCGGACACCCGAGCCGTGGAAACCGTGAACCCCGCTCCGGCAAATGAAGAGCCCGGGCCTGAGCCCCGTCAGGAGCCGACACCGAAACCGGTTGCGGCTCAGGGCCGGTCTGCGGAACCGTCAACCGAGCAAGGAGTGCAGGAAGCGACCGCACCGGAAGTTACTCAGCCGGAGGCGACCGCTGAATCCGCGCCTCCTGCAGAAGAAGAGGAAAGCGCAAAGAGCGAGGAAAGTGTTGCCCGGGAAGACGAGAAGCCATCCGCGGAAGTGTCTACGGCTGGCGTGAAACAGACCCCGGAAACGCCAGCGGCCCTGGACCGAAGCACCGCAAGGGAGCTGGAGAAGCTGCTGGCCCGGGGCAGCGTCACCGATGCCGAGCGCCGCCTTGCATCACTGACACAGGAGCAGACGGCACCCCGCAGCCGTTATGTGGTCGCAAGGGCGCTGCTGGTGGACGGAAAGCAGGATCAGGCTCTCGGCTGGTTGCCCGAGACCGTGGCAGCCGGGCATTCGCGCTTGCGCCTGTTGAGAGCCAGGGCGCTGCATGCCAACGGTGATCTGACTGCAGCTGTCGATACGCTCAGCTCGGATGTGCCGCCGGTGGAAGACCACGCGGAATACCGGGTAACACTGGCGACCCTGCTGCAGCAGCAGGGAGAAAACAGTAAAGCGGCCCGTCACTGGGCAGAATTGATTGCCTGGGATGACAGCCAGGGCCCCTGGTGGGTAGGACTGGCAATTGCGCTGGAAGCCCAGGGTGAACAGGCCGGAGCTGCCCGGGCTTACCGGCAGGCAGCCGAGCTGCCGGGGCTGCCCCGTTCACTGGCAGATTACGTGCAGCAACGGCTGCGGGCGTTACGGGCAGGATGATTCATGGCTGAAGCGAAGAAGAAAATCCGCATAGGTGACCTGCTGGTCCAGAACGACGTCATCACCGAACAGCAGCTGATGACGGCCCTGCGTGAGCAGAAGAGCACTGGGCGCAAGCTGGGCCGCACCCTGATCGACCTTGGCTATGTGGAGGAGGACAATCTCCTCAACATCCTCTCGCGCCAGCTCGATGTGCCTTTCGTGCAATTGCGGCACTTCCAGTTCAATAACGACCTGGTCAGGAAACTGCCGGAAGCCATGGCCCGCCGTTTCCGCAGTATTGTACTGGCGGAGCAGGGCGGCGAGCTGTTGGTGGGCATGGCCGACCCCCTCGACATCTTCGCTTACGACGAGCTGGTGCGTGTACTCAAACAGCCGATCAAGCAGGCGGTGGTCCGGGAGAGTGAGCTGCTCAGCACCATTGATCTGGTGTATCGCCGCACTGACGAGATTGCCTCGCTGGCGGAAGAGCTGGAAGACGAGCTGGGGGATGATGCCTTTGACCTGGCGGACATCAGCGCCGAATCCGAGAGTGCCGAGGCCCCGGTGGTCAAGCTTCTGCAGACACTGTTCGAGGATGCGGTGCAGGCCAGAAGCTCTGATATTCATATCGAGCCGGATGAAACCGTCGTGCGGATTCGCCAGCGGGTGGACGGCGTGTTGCAGGAACAGGTGATGAAGGAGAAGCGGGTGAACTCCGCCCTGGTGCTGCGCCTCAAACTGATGGCGGGCCTGAACATCTCCGAAAAACGCGTTCCCCAGGATGGCCGTTTCAATATCCGGGTCAAGGGCCGCAGCATCGATGTGCGGGTATCCACCATGCCGGTTCAGTATGGCGAATCGGTGGTCATGCGACTGCTGGACCAGAGCCAGGGCATGCTGAACCTGGACGCCTCGGGCATGCCACCAAGACTGCTGGAGCACTTCCGGCGCATGATCAGAAAGCCCCACGGCATGATCCTGGTCACTGGCCCCACCGGCAGTGGTAAAACCACAACCCTGTACGGCGCACTGGCTGAGCTGAACCGCCCGGAAGTGAAGATCATCACCGCGGAAGACCCGGTGGAATACCGATTGCCACGTATCACCCAGGTGCAGGTAAACCCGAAAATCGGCCTGGAGTTCGCCAGTGTGCTACGGGCGGCGCTGCGCCAGGACCCGGATATCATCCTCGTGGGTGAGATGCGCGACCACGAAACCGCTGAAATCGGCCTGCGTGCCGCCATGACTGGTCACCTGGTGCTGTCCACCCTGCACACCAACGACTCCATCAGCAGTGCCATGCGCCTGATTGATATGGGGGTGGAACCCTTCCTGGTGGCCAGCTCGTTGCTGGGCGTGGTGGCCCAGCGTCTGGTTCGCAAGGTGTGTGATAACTGCCGGGAGGGCTATGAGCCCACCGGTCAGGAGAAGGTCTGGCTGGAGCAGTTCGACCTCGACCCGCTGGACCTGGAGGCGGGCTTTGTTCATGGGCGTGGCTGCTACCAGTGTGGCAACAGTGGATACGTGGGCCGGCTGGGTGTTTACGAAATGCTGGAAATGAACGAAGGCATGCTCGATGCCCTTCGGCGCCAGGATATTTCCGGGTTTACCCGTGAAGCCCGTAAAAGTCACCTGTACCGGCCGCTTGGCATGTGTGCGATGGATTTTGCCCTGCAGGGCATTACCTCACTGGAAGAAGTGGCCCGGGTGGCTGCGACCTCAGAGGGCGATGTGTCTCTGGAGGAAGTGCCTGTTCTCTCCCGGGCTTCGGAAACCGCCGCCCACAACCCCGGTCCGGGTGAGGGAGGTGCCTGATGCAGTTTAGTTACCGGGGTAAGGACAGCCGTGGAACCGTGCAGCAGGGTGCGCTGGCGGCACCGAGCCCTGAGGCAGCGGCATCGGAGCTGATGCGACGTGGCATTACGCCTTTGTCCATCCGTGAGCAGGAACAGACCGAATCCGTGGTTGACCGGCTGAACAAACTGCCGGTTTTCCGCAAGAAGATCACCCTGGACGAGCTGATTGTGTTCTGCCGCCAGATGCATGCGCTGACCAGGGCCGGCATACCACTGATCCGGACCATGCGAGGGCTGGCGGACACCACGCGTTCACAGGTACTTGCCGAGGTGCTGGACGATGTGACTGACCGGCTTGAGGGTGGCTCTACCATGGCCACTGCCATGCAGGCGCACCCGAAAGTGTTTTCCGAGCTCTTCATCGCCATGATCCACGTGGGCGAGAACACGGGACAGCTGGACGACGCCTTCAAGCGCCTGTCTGACATCCTGGAGCTGGAACGGGACACCAGGCGCCGCCTCAAACAGGCCATGCGCTATCCCATGTTTGTGGTGATCGCCCTGTTTGCCGCCCTGATGGTCGTGAACTTCCTGGTGATCCCGAAGTTCGCTGCCGTCTTCAACAAACTGGGCGCGGATCTGCCATTTCTGACCCAGGTGCTGGTGGGCACGTCCAACTTCCTGCTGGGTTACTGGTACATCGTGCTGTTTGCCATCGCCGCCAGCGCACTGCTGTTGCGCCAATGGAAGCAGACCGAGCAGGGCCGGCTGACTTGGGACCGCTACAAGCTGAAAATGCCCATTATCGGCCCGCTGCTGGAGTTGATTACCCTTAGCCGTTTCGCCCGCAACTTCGCCAGCATGCTGGCGGCGGGCATGCCGGTAACCCATGCACTGACGGTGGTTGCCGATGCCACGGACAACGCCTGGATATCGAAACACATCAAGGAGATGCGCGCCGGTATCGAACGTGGCGAAAGCCTTTTACGCACCGCCCGGCAGAGCGAGATGTTCACACCCCTGATCCTTCAGATGATTGCCGTGGGCGAGGAAACCGGTTCTGTCGACGACATGCTGGTGAATGTGGCTGACTTTTACGATGAAGACGTGGACTACGGCCTCAAACGGCTGGCGGAATCCATTGAACCAATCCTGATCGTCGCCATGGGCATACTGGTTCTTATTCTGGCACTGGGCGTGTTCCTGCCCATATGGGATCTGGGAGCCGCCGCCATGGGGCGCGGCTGAATGGCCGGCCAGCAGTTCTCGGCCGCGCCGGCGATGGCCAATGCCCGCCGGCTGAGGTTTCTGGTCGCCACAGGCATTCTGTTCGTGCTCTGGTGGGTATTGCTGGGGGTTGTAGAGCGGGAAGCCGCCAGGGCGGAGCAGGAAGGCACGCGGCTGATGCTCAACCAGATCAGGAGCTTGCTGGTGGTCAAGGGGGCCGAAGTCCGCCTGAAAGAGGGGCCCGATTTCAGGCCGTGGGCGGAAAAGAACCCCTTTGACTGGTTCGAGTCTGAACCGGCCGCATACGGTGGCAAGTGTCCCGAGGGGCAGCCGCAACCCGGTCAGTGGTGTTTCAGGCCGTTACAGGCCGGTGACAAAGGATACAAAAATGACACGGCGGGCGATTACGGGCAGGTTATATTTCAACCACGCCAGTCGATAACCATAGGAGAAAGGCAGGGAAGCCCCGACACAACCCTGGCCTGGGTTGTGGCCGTCGAGTTCACGGACAGCAACGGCAATGGACGCCTTGATGAAGCGGACCTCCAGTCCGGGCTGATGTTACAGCCGGTGGAGCCATAAAGCGGAATTGCGAATACAGGTGTTGAAAGTGCCAAGGGTCAATAAAAAGTGCCAGGAATCAATAACAAGCCTCAGGGGGACGGAACTATGACGGCGATGACAGCAACAAAACACCGGACTCGGGGTTTTACCCTGATTGAACTGGTGGTGGTGATCTCCATTCTTGCCATCCTCGCAGCCTTTGCGCTGCCGAGGTTCGCCGAACTGTCGGACGAAGCCCACCGTGCAAGCATACAGGGCACCTCCGGTGCCTATGCTGCCGCTGTTGCCCTGGTTCGTGCCCAGTGGACCGCCCGCGGCGCCGGTGGCGCGCAGACGGACCTGCCAGGATTCGGCGAGGAAAATGTGGACGTCAGCGCCGATGGCTGGCCCACGGGTGTAGGTGGCAACACCGACCCGGACGCCATGACCGCCACCGAATGCCAGGACCTCTGGCTGGCCCTGATGCAGTCCAACGCACCGTCCGTGGCGACCAGTGGCGACACAACCGACTACACCGCCTCGGCAAGCGGCTCCGTGTGTACCTATGAGTACAACCTGAACGGCGGCACCGACAACATCCAGTATGACGCCAGTAATGGCGAAGTAATCAAAGTCATCAACTAAACACTTTTAAAACGCAGCAAAAGCAGGAGAAAACCATGAATGTGATGAATCAGATGGCAGCGAGAAAAGAGAAAGGTTTCACCCTTATCGAACTGGTAATGGTGATTGTGATTTTGGGGATTTTGGCGGCGTTTGCGTTGCCGCGGTTTGCGGATTTGGGGGGAGAGGCTCGCCAGGCAAGTATTGAAGGTGCGCGTGGGGCAGTCAAATCTGCTTCGGCAATTGCTCATTCGGCTTGGTTGGCTGGGGGAAGTTCAGGCGATGTTGATCTTGAGGGAGAGACTATCGAAATGAGCAATGATGGTTATCCACTAACTGAACCGGTTGATGGTGATAATGGTGGCATCATAGAAGCCGCACAGTTGGATGCTAACGATTACACACTTGATACCGATACGGATAACGAGTTGACGGTTGAGTTGGGTGCCTGTTCTTTCACATATACTGATTCAGACGGAGAAACCACTGCTGTGAATATCCCAGATGGCGGTTGCTAACTTGTTTCCTAATGGCGCGGGTCAGATTGGTCGAAAGCGCAATCCGATCTACGTTTAGATTCGAAACTGAAGGGAATCCGGGAGAGGGGCATGACAAAAATGAACGCCCCGAGGTCATCGGGGTTCACCCTGGTTGAGCTGGTTATGGTCATCATCCTGATCGGGGTTCTCGCCGCTCTGGGAGTTGGCCTCTTTGCCGGCCGTTCGGCGTTCTCTCCCCTGCTGGCGACCCAGCAACTTGCTTCCGCCACGCTGCTTGCCCAGCAGGCAGCGCTGGCGGGTAATGCCGCCGATACCCTGACGATCGAGCAGGGCAGTAACAGTTTTCGCTTTACCGTTGGCTCAGGCACGCCTGATCCCAGGGTTTTCGAATTGCCCCGCGAGGGCACATCTCTCTCTGTTGCCGGCGGATTGCCGCTGACAATCCGTTTTAACGGCAATGGTACACCGGACTCGGGAGCAAACCTGAGTCTGACGTTCTCCGGTGACAGCACATTTGAAACCTGCCTCAGTTCCCTGGGTGCGGTTTACCGCGGGAGCTGCCAGCCATGAGGTCAATTCAAGGTGGTGCCACCCTGGTGGAACTGGTGATGACCATCGTTATCATCAGCGTGGCCATTGCCGGTGTGGTGGGTGCCTTTGCACTGATTTCCGGACGCAGCGCCGACCCACTGAACCAGACCCGGGCTGTGGAACTGGCGCAGCTGTATATGGATGAGATTATTTCCAAAAAGTACGACGACGCGACACCTCAGGGCGGTACGCCGAAGTACGCGGGTTCCTGTAACATCGGGCCCGAGGAAGAATCCCGAGACACTTACAACGATGTTGATGATTACGACGGCACCTCGGATTCGCCGCCAAGAAGCGCAGAAGCGCCTCTGGATGGCTACGACGGTTTTACTGTGGATGTGGCGGTTGCCTGTGCGGGCGGTGAAGTGGACCTACCTGGCCCCGAAGCCAAACGGATTGATCTGATTATCACCACACCAGGCGGCCAGTCGTTCTCGTTTTCCGCCTACAGGGCAAATTTCTGATGCGCCGCGCCAATGGTTTTACACTGATCGAGCTGATCATGGTGATCGTGTTGCTTTCGGTTGTGGCGACGATTTCGGTGCAGTTCGTATCCCTCTCGACCCAGGGCGCCATTGATGTCAGTTCGCGGCAGCAAAGGGCGTTGGCCAGTGTGGTCATCAGCGAGCAGATTACCCGAGAACTGAGGGAAGCCTTGCCGACCTCGATCCGTACCAATGCCGACGGTTCCTGTATAGAGTGGATGCCCATTCGCGCCGCGTCGAACTACCTTGATTTGCCACGGGGCAACACACCCTCATCGTTTGAGGCGGTGCCGTTGCCGGGAGGGCAGTCTGTGACCGGCCGTGTCGTGGTTTACGGGTACGGCAGCGACGTCTATGACCTGAATAGTCCGGGGCCCGTGTCGCCGCCCGCAACCTTGACCGGCAGTAGCGTCCCGGCGACGGTGACGTTTGACGACGGTGCCACTCACCGCTTTACGGCACGGTCTCCGGAAAGGCGGTTCTATATCATCGACGACCCGGTATCCCTGTGCCAGTCGGGGCGCTGGCTATTCCGTTATAGTGGTTACGGAATCAATACGGCAGTTGCATCGGGCTTGCCCTCAGGCATACCCGGGCGTGAAGTGATGGCCGCCACCCTGGCAAAAAACTCCCTCGTTTTTGAGGTCACGCCGCCGACATTGCAGCGTGGAGCCGTCGTCTCATTCAGGTTTGTACTGGAAGACACGCAAACCGAAGAGTCCACCAGCATCAGTCAGGAGGTACAGATCCGCAATGTGCCCTGACAAACTCCTCAACAGGCAGTCCGGCGCGGGCCTGCCCATCGCGCTGTTCATCGTGACGGTGCTGGCGCTACTCGTTCTTGGCATGTCCCAGCTCCAGCAAGGCAGTGGTGAATCCATCAGTCTACAGATCCAGTTCCAGCGCGCATTTTTTGCTGCCGAAAGCGGTGCCCAGGTGGCCGTCAGGGACGTGCTCGAAGCAGACAGTTGTGGCGCTATTACCAGCTCCATTGATTTTGAGGAGGCTGACGGCCTGCAGGGGTGCAGTGCGATGATGGAATGCGAAGCTGTCTCTGCGGCTATTGGCGGCTCCGGGGGCGATACGGTGTATACGATTACCAGTACCGGCCAGTGTGGCGCCGGGAATGATCAGTCAACTCGGTTGGTAGAGGTACGGATACGATGAACAGCCACTGGTATACCACCGTGTTTTCGGTTCTGGTGTTTTCATTCGTTTTGTTGCCGACACCGGCAGTGAATGCACAGGATGCTTCCGGCCCCATCGGTGAATGGCGGATGGATGAAGACTCATGGGAGGGTGCTGCAAACGAAGTATTTGACAGCTCTGGCAATGGTTTTAATGGGCGTGCGGCAACGAATGGCAGCTCCGGTTCGCTGCCCGATACTGACGAGGGGAAGGTCTGCAACTCCGGGTATTTCAGAGGGCAAGGATTTAGTACCGGTCCATTTAACCAGTACGTCGATGCACAGCACTATGTGGAGATCAGTGATGGAGATCTGTTGTCACCATTGGCAGTGACAGAGGCGATGTCGATCGGGGGATGGTTTCGGGCCGATCAGTTAAACGGGACGCTTTTACATAAAGGCCAGGGCGGGGCAACTCAGGAGTATCAGGTCAAGCTGTCTGGTGGGCAATTGCAGGTAACCTTCTGGGATGCGAATGGCTCGCCCTACACTGTCTCGGCAAACGCTGCGTTGCAGGTGGATCAATGGTATTACTTCGGCGTCACTGCTCATCGCCCGAATGGCAACCGTTTAGAGGTGCAGATTACTGTCCTGGATGAAAGTGGCCAGTCAATCGGTGTCGGAAATGACAACTGGAACCCGTTTTTTGCCGGACGAGGTGGTAAATACAGTCAGAAACCCACGACCGGCAGTTTATTGTTTGCCGCGGAAAGCTTCGGGCCTCAAAGCCGGGTTAATTTTTTTGCCGGCCGGCTTGATGAGATACGCCTGCACCAACGAGTGTTGACCGACAGTGAAATCCAGAATAATGCGTTGGAGACACGTCCCTGTAAAGACAATGAGCTTCAGTGCTTTAACGATGACTTCGCGGCCGGCAGCTTGAGTGACGATTGGGTAACCTCGGTATCCAGTGGTAATTTTACGCCTCGCGTTGAATCCAACGGCCGCCTGAGAATGACTCAGGCGGTAGGCAATCAATCAACAGCAGCCACGCTGCAACGGGAAATTCCCGGTGCCGATAATCTGGTGATTCTCGAGTTTGACTACTACGCCTACGGTGGCAACGGGGCAGACGGTATCGTGATCGCCCTCTCGGACTCGAGAGTCACTCCGCAACCGGGAAGCTTCGGAGGGTCGCTGGGCTATGCCCAGAGGAACAACGGTGATGCAGGGTTCGCTGGCGGCTGGATGGGCGTTGGGCTTGATGAATTCGGTAACTATTCCAATCAGACGGAAGGTCGGCAGGGTGGCGTCGGGTTCGTTCCACAAGCCGTTGTGGTAAGGGGGTCAGGTAGTGGCCAGAGTGGCTACAAGTATCTTGAAGGCACCTCTGGCCTGAGCCCGGGTATCGATGAAACCGGCTCGGACAACCCCCACCGGTATCGTATTACCGTAGACTCGCGAAGCCCCGGAGAGGCTATCGTTTCGGTAGAGCGCGATACGGGTGGTGGAATGAATACGTTGATCCCACCCTTCGATATGCTGGCGGATTCAGACCAGGCACCTGTTCCGGAAAACTTTTTACTGTCCCTCACGGGGTCGACGGGGGGCTCCACCAATATCCATGAGCTTGATGAGATCGAGCTTTGCGCCCTTCAGCTTAATCCTGTCGGTGAACAGGTTGACCATTTCGAAATTCTCCATGACGGCGTGGCGCTGACCTGCCAACCGGAAACGGTGACGGTTCGCGCCTGTGCCAACGAGAACTGCGACCAGCTCTTCACCGACCCCGTTCAGGCAACCTTGTCGCCTTCCGAGGGCTGGGAAGGTGGCAACGTGATCGATATTGCTAGAGGCACGGGCCAGGCGACCCTGCAAAACACCGTTGCCGGCGAGGTGACGCTGGATGTGGTTGGTTCGGAGCCGTCGACACGGCCCCAGGCCGTTACCCTGTGTCAGATCGGCGGCGGCAATCTGTCTGCCGCGAACTGTGGGCTGGAGTTTTTTGACTCTGGCCTGGCGTTCGAGGTACCAGACCTGACGTCCCACCGGCCGTCTGGCCCCATTGAGGTGCGCGCAGTGCGACGGGATGAGGAAACACAGGCGTGTGTGCCGGCGTTTGAAAATGTGGAAAAGCCTGTGCGCTTCTGGTCAACCTATGTTGATCCTGGCCCGAACGGTCGTCCGGTCAGCCGCGCCCTGAACGTGGATGATACCGATATCAGTGGCGACCCGGGCAATCCCACTATCCTTGATCTGGATTTTGGCGCAGGCGGTGTCGCGGAGATTGATGTCCGTTATCCCGATGCCGGCCAGATGCAGTTAAACGGCACCTACCTTGGGTCTGAAGCAACGGAGGATGATGGTCTGGTGATGCCGGGGTCCGACCAGTTCGTCAGCGTGCCCGCCGGGCTGTGTGTTTCCTCGCCAGGGGAGTGTGCGGCGGGTGATGCCTCCTGTCCGCTTTTTGTGAAAGCCGGCGAGGAGTTTGACCTGACGGTGACCGCGGTTGGCTGGCAGAACGACGGCGACAGCAACCTTTGCGAAGGTAACCCGAATACCCCCAACTTCCGGTTGCTGGATATACCGCTGTCTTCCGGGGTTGTTGCACCGACCGGCGGCGCGGATGGCACTCTGACACCGGAAAGCTATACCCATACCCGGTCAGCTGACGCCACCGAAACTCTTGCGGCGCGGGTTTCCGAGGTAGGTGTTTTCAGGTTCTCGGCCACGCCGGCTGCGGGAAGCTACCTCGGGAAAACCGTGCCCCCCGGAATCAGTGCCCCTGTTGGCCGGTTCTATCCGGATCGTTTCAATGTTGTGATTGACTCGGGTGAGTTGGAACCGATGTGCAGTATTGGCACGCCGTTTACTTATACCGGCCAGGCCATCGGATGGGCGTTGCCGCCCAACCTGGAAATAGAGCCCCTTTCGGTGCAGGGCACACGCACGCTGAATTACACTGAGACTGGCTTCCAGCGGTTATCGGTGGCGGATGTTGTCAGGTCCTTCCCGGTAGCGGACAGCTCCGCCCTGAATCGGGACAGTGGTCCACTGGCGGTAACGACCGATATCGGTTCCGGAGTGCTTGGTATCGCTGAGCCCGGGCTGTTGAGTTTTGATTACGGAATCGATGATACCGTTCAGTACAGCAAACTGTCTGAAGCGCGTGTTGCGCCGATAGAACCGGATCTGGAGTTTTCCGTGGACAGCGTGACGGATGCTGATGGGGTCAGTGCCAGCAGCTCTCCATACCGCTTCACCCCTTTGGCGGACTTCGAGGTAAGGTATGGTCGGCTGTCCATGGACAACGTCTACGGCCCGGAAAATATCGACGAGCTTCAGATGCCCTTCCGGCTGGAGTACTGGAATGGTTCCCGGTTCACGGTCAATACGGCAGACAGCTGTACGCCATGGACAACGTCGGATATCAGCGGCACAACAGACCATCACACTCTGGCGACGGACTCAGGCACGTTTATTAATGGAGAGGCCGGACCGTTAAGCCTGGAGCCTTCTGGCTCACAGGGCACGGATACGCTGATCTGGGGTGTCGAGGAGTGGCTGCAGGATGACACGGATGACGACGGCACCCTGGAAAACCCCTCAGCCCTCGCCACCTTCGGCGTCTATCGCGGCCACGACCGGATTATTTACTGGCGGGAGCGCTAGGCTTTACTCACTCGTCCTCATGATCCGGATGATCCATCCCCAGCTCGTTGATCTTCCGGGTCAGAGTGTTCCTGCCCCAGCCCAGCAGGATTGAGGCATCCCGCCGGCGCCCGCCGGTGTGCTTCAGGGCGGTTTCGATCATGATGCGCTCGAACTCCGGCACGGCGGTATCGAGTATGCCCTTGCGGCCACGCTTGAGCTCCTGTTCAGCCCAGTTGCGCAGGCCTTCCTGCCAGGTCTGGCCTGTGGTCGGGGTTTCCGCCTGCTGCATCAGTTCCGTTGGCAGGTCGTCTATGTGAATCTCCCGGCCACTGGCCATCACCGTCAGCCAGCGGCAGGTGTTCTCCAGCTGGCGCACGTTACCCGGCCAGGGCAGGGTGGTGAGGTATTCTTCGGCTTCCGGGCGCAGCAATTTGGTTTCAACGGCCAGTTCCCGGGCTGCACGCTTGAGGAAATGTTCCATCAGGCGCGGGATGTCTTCCCGGCGTTCCGCCAGTTTTGGCAGATGCACGCGGATGACGTTCAGGCGGTGGAACAGGTCTTCCCGGAAGGTTCCGGCCTGGACGAGCTTTTCCAGGTCCTGGTGTGTGGCAGCGATGATGCGCACGTCCACCTTGATGGGCGTGGTGCCGCCGACCCGGTAGAACTCTCCATCCGCCAGTACCCGCAGCAGACGTGTCTGGGTGTCTGCGGGCATGTCGCCGATCTCGTCCAGAAACAGGGTGCCGCCGTTGGATTGTTCGAAACGGCCCTGCCTGGCCGCCGCCGCGCCGGTGAAGGCGCCTTTCTCATGGCCGAACAGCTCTGACTCGATCAGGTCCTTGGGGATGGCCGCCATGTTCAGTGCTATGAATGGCCGACTGGCCCGGGGACTGTGATTGTGCAGCGCCTGGGCTACCAGCTCTTTACCGGTACCACTCTCGCCGTTGATCAGTACGGTGATATTGGAGTGTGAGAGCCGACCGATGGCCCTGAACACTTCCTGCATCGCCGGAGCCTCACCAATGATTTCGGTATTTCGCTGGGAGCTTTCTGCCTGGGGTTCGGCCGTGGCCCGGCGCTCGTGGCTGTGGGCCACCGCCCGCTTTACCAGAGCGACGGCATCGTCCACGTCAAAAGGCTTGGGCAGGTATTCGAAGGCACCTGTCTGGTAGCTGGTTACCGCGCTTTCCAGGTCGGAATGGGCGGTCATGATGATCACCGGCAGGTCAGGATGCACCTCGACGATCTGGGATAGCAGGGTAATGCCGTCGACGCCGGGCATGCGGATATCGCTGATGATGGCGTCTGGCTGTTCATGCTCAAGGCGCATCATGATGCTTTCGCCGCTTTCAAACACCCGCGGTTGCATACCGGCCTGGTTCAGGGCGCGCTCCAGCACCCAGCGTATACTGCGGTCGTCGTCTATGATCCAGACGTTTGCCGGTTGGCTCATTGATTGTCCTCCAGGGGCAGGAAGATGATGAAGTCGGTTTTGCCGGGCTCGCTTTCACACTCAACCAGCCCGTGATGTTGCCCGATGATGCTTTGGGTGATGGACAGGCCAAGGCCCGTGCCACTGGCCCTGCCGCTGATCATCGGGTAGAAAACATTCTGCAGCAGCTCCGGCGGTATGCCGGGGCCGTTGTCGATCACGTCCACCCGGCAGACCAGACGGTGGCGTTTGTGGCCGATGGTAAACTGCCGCAGTGCGCGTGTGCGGAAGGTAATGGTTGGCTGCTCATTACCAGACTTTTCAGCCTGGTTTTCGAATGCGGCTTCCATGGCATTGCGGGCAATGTTCAGGAATGCCTGGATCAGCTGTTCCTTGTCACCCTGAAACTCCGGCAGGCTGGGGTCGTAGTCGCGACGGAAACTGAGCCGGCCGCGGCTTTCTGCCTCAAGCAGGGTCTTCACCCGTTCCAGCACTTCATGAATATTGGTGGACGCCAGTTTCGGTGCCTTGTTCGGGCCGAGCATCCGGTCTACCAGCGATCTGAGGCGATCGGCTTCTGCAATGATGACCTGGGTGTATTCCTTCTGGTCTTCGTTGTTCAGTTCCCGGTCCAGCAACTGGGCTGCGCCGCGGATTCCGCCCAGGGGGTTCTTGATCTCGTGGGCCATTCCCCGCACCAGTATCCTTGTGGTCTCCTGCTGGGAGATGATGTCTTCCTCCCGGCTGATACGCAGCAGCCGGTCCCGTGGCTGGATCTCGATCAGCAGTTCGGTGGGGTCCAGGCTGATCGGAGATACCGAGTAGTCAACGGTCAGCCGCACGCCGCTGGTGAGTACGAACTCTGCTTCCCGGCGGGTATACGACTGACCGTTTTCAGCAGCGGCATAAAGGGTTTTGAGGGCGTCTTCCGAGTCGATCAGGATGTCATTGATCGGGGCGCCCTGGCTTCGGGTCATGCTGGTTTCGAACAGGCTTTCGGCAGCGGGGTTCAGGTACTGGATCTGCAAGCCGTCCCTCAGCACAATCACTGCGGTTGTGAGGCTGTCCAGAATGCTCTTGTATCCGGCCGGTATTGCCATGCTTCCATCCCTATTGGTGGGCAACGCTGAGTACTCAGTCAGTTTTGCAAAAAGCGAACCACATTGAAGGATTGCGGTGCTGAAAATGCGCATTTTGCGGGCATCGTGGTTCTGAGCCCCGGGAACGCGCCGTTGTGTAGTGCATAAGTAGAATTGTGCCACGCAGAACAGCGGGTAAACGCCCTGCGAATGATCAGAGTATGGCTGCTTTGTGGTGCGCATGCACTAAAAGAGTGCGCGTTAGTGACGGGAATGAGCGTACCAGGACGGCACGGCCTGGGTATTCAGGGCATTTTTTTGGAGAACAGCGAGCCCCGAAAAGGTGCGTCAGTTGTTGACGCTGGGCCGGTGTACGGTAAACGAGATGGTGTCGCCACTTTTGATGGTGACACCATTGCCATCAATGATATTGACGCCGGCATCATGGGTGCCGCGATAGACGTTGCGTACCATAACGGTTCCCGATTCGCTCTGGCCGACAGGCTGGCCATCCAGGGTAATCTCGTATTTGTGATTATCCCGCAGCGAGGGTGAACTGGTCACCTGGAACTCCACGTCGCCACTGCCGCTGTGGAAAGCCTCATCGTTGTCAGGCGCAACGAAGGTAACGCTGTCGTAGGTTGCGCCCTGTTCTTCCACTTGTTCCCGGAGTTGCTCGGGCTCCTGAACAGACTCGAGTTTCGGCAAGGTAACCGTGGTTACCGGCTTGACCTTGATCTCTTCGGCTTCCGAACCTTCGGCGGGTTCATCGGTGTAGGTGACGTTGCCCTGGGCATCAACCTGACGGTACACCTCCGCAGAAACCGGGAAGGTGATAAAGGCGAGGATGCCAGCGACAAATGCGAGCCGTGATTTCATAGATACAACCTGTCTGTTGTTTTATCCGATTATCTGCGTCAGACCTGTGTATTTCAACGCCATTCCCGCCGTGCTTGGTTACATTCCGTTAAGGGGGAGGCGGTGGCGTGATTTGCGCCACAAAAAAGCCCTGCGCGGAGGCAGGGCTTCTCTGGCTGCAGTCACCCTGAGGTGACCTGGCAGACCATACTTAGCAAGAGTAGTACAGCTCGAACTCAACCGGGTGTGTGGTCATGTTCAGGCGCTCGACTTCTCCGCGCTTCAGGTCAATGTAACCGGCAATCATGTCTTCGGTGAACACGCCGCCACGGGTCAGGAACTCGTGGTCTGCTTCCAGGCAATCCAGGGCTTCCTGGAAAGTCTCTGCAACAGTCGGAATGTTCAGGGCTTCTTCCTTTGGCAGGTCGTACAGATCCTTGTCCATGGCATCGCCAGGGTGGATCTTGTTCTGGATGCCGTCCAGGCCAGCCATCATCAGCGCTGCGAACGCCAGGTACGGGTTGGCGGACGGATCAGGGAAACGAACCTCAATACGACGTGCCTTGGGGCTGTTCACGTAAGGGATACGGATCGAGGCAGAGCGGTTACGGGCCGAGTAGGCCAGCATGACCGGTGCTTCGAAGCCCGGAACCAGACGCTTGTAGCTGTTGGTGGACGAGTTGGTGAACGCGTTGATGGTCTTGGCGTGCTTGATGATGCCGCCAATATAGTGAATGGCCATCTCGCTCAGGCCGGCATAGCCGTCGCCTGCAAACAGGTTCTTGCCGTCCTTGTTCAGGGACATGTGCACGTGCATACCGGAGCCGTTGTCACCTACAACCGGCTTGGGCATGAAAGTAGCTGTCTTGCCGTAGGCGTGGGCTACGTTGTGGACACAGTACTTGAGGATCTGGACTTCATCGGCCTTGCGGGTCAGGGTGTTGGCGCCAACACCGATTTCGCACTGGCCGGCAGTACCCACTTCGTGGTGGTGTACTTCGATTTCCAGGCCCATGGACTCCATGGCAGCACACATGGCGCCACGCAGGTCATGCAGGCTGTCAACCGGGGGCACCGGGAAGTAGCCGCCTTTTACGCCTGGACGGTGACCGATGTTGTTGCGCTCGAAGTCTTCGCCGGATACCCAGGCGGCTTCTTCGGAGTACAGCTCGTACATCGCGCCCTGCATGTCGATCTTCCACTTGGCGGAATCGAATACAAAGAATTCCGGCTCAGGACCGAACAGCGCGCCATCGGCGATGCCGGTGGACTTCAGGTACTCTTCTGCGCGACGGGCAACAGAGCGGGGATCACGCTCGTAACCCTGCATGGTTGAAGGCTCAACGATGTCGCAGGTGATGTTAACAGTCGTTTCTTCGGTGAACGGGTCCAGAACGGATGTGGAGTCATCCGGCATCAGGATCATGTCGGATTCGTTGATGCCCTTCCAGCCTGCAATTGATGAGCCGTCGAACATCTTGCCGTCAGCGAAGAAGTCGTCGTCGATTTCGGACGTAGGCAGGGTAACGTGCTGCTCTTTACCGCGGCTGTCAGTGAATCGCAGGTCGACCCATTTGACTTCGTGTTCTTTGATCAGATCAATCGTCTTGGACATTATGCATGCTCCGTCAGTTATCCCGCTGCGCGGGCGATTTCTGTGTACATTATTGCCGGATCGTTCAGCGGTGCTGACACCCGATCTTTCTTTCAGGTTGGGCAGCTTAACAAAAGCTGTTGCCACTTACCTGCAAATTCGGCTGTCTGAGATAAAGCAATAGCCTTGCCAGTTTTCTTTGCATGCTCCACAAGGGCGCAATAACGGGGTTTTCGGGCTGTTTTGGCGCGATTGCAGCCATAACGCCGCCTGTTTCGCCCTGTTGTGGTGCATTAAAACGGTGCGTGTGCAGAAAAAATGCATTAATTTGGTGCGTTAGGGCAAAGCGCTCCCGTAGGCGTTTTTCTTCATATAAACGAAAAGGACTTTACTATATACTTCGCGCCACTTTATTTTCGCCCGGCGAATACCGCCAGGTCATTTCAGTGCATTCTGCAGGATTATAGTTGTGATTGATAAACTTCGTAATATCGCCATCATCGCCCACGTTGATCATGGCAAGACCACACTCGTGGACCAGCTGTTGCGCCAGTCCGGCACACTGGATCGCAAAGAGCTCGAAAGCGAGCGCGTCATGGATTCCAATGACCAGGAAAAGGAACGGGGCATCACCATCCTGGCCAAGAATACCGCACTGAAATGGCACGACTACGACATCAACATCGTTGACACCCCGGGGCACGCCGATTTCGGTGGCGAGGTTGAACGGGTCATGAGCATGGTTGACTGCGTGCTGCTGGTGGTTGATTCCATCGATGGCCCCATGCCGCAGACCCGGTTCGTCACCCAGAAGGCCTTCGATGCCGGCCTGCACCCCATTGTGGTGGTGAACAAGATTGACCGTCCCGGTGCGCGCCCGGACTGGGTAGTCGACCAGGTGTTTGACCTGTTCGATAACCTGGGTGCCAGCGATGAGCAGCTGGATTTTCCGATTGTTTACGCCAGTGCCCTGAACGGTATCGCCGGGATGGATCACGAAAAGCTGGACGACAATATGGATGCGGTTTTCCAGGCCATCGTGGACCACGTGCCGGCACCGAATGTCGATCGCGAAGGCCCGTTCCAGATGCAGATTTCCCAGCTGGACTACAACAGCTTCCTGGGTGTTATCGGCATCGGCCGCATCAGACGCGGCAAGATCAAGACCAACTCCCCGGTGACTGCTATTGGTGCCGACGGCAAGAAGCGCCAGGGCCGCATCCTCAAGATCATGGGCCACTCCGGCCTGCAGCGGGTGGAAGTTGACGAAGCCCAGGCGGGTGACATCATCTGTGTGAGCGGGATGGATGAGTTGTTCATCTCCGACACCCTGTGCGACCAGGCCAACGTGGAAGCGCTGCCCCCGCTGACGGTGGACGAGCCGACGGTTTCCATGACCTTCCAGGTAAATGACTCACCGTTCTGTGGCAAGGAAGGCAAGTTTGTCACCAGTCGCAACATCAAGGAGCGGCTGGAGAAAGAGCTGCTTCACAACGTTGCCCTGCGGGTTGAAGAAGGCGAATCAGCGGACAAGTTCAAGGTATCCGGCCGTGGTGAGCTGCACCTGTCGGTACTGATCGAGAACATGCGCCGGGAGAACTTCGAGCTGGCTGTGGGTCGTCCGGAAGTGGTTATCCGGGAAATTGACGGCGTGAAGCAGGAGCCCTACGAAAACGTCATCATCGACATCGAGGAACAGCATCAGGGTGCCCTGATGGATCAGATGGGCCTGCGTAAGGGCGACCTGACCAATATGGTGCCAGACGGAAAAGGGCGTATGCGCCTGGAGTACACCATTCCGGCCCGGGGCCTGATTGGTTTCCGTAACGCGTTCCTGACCATGACATCCGGCTCGGGCATCCTGACGTCCACCTTCAGCCATTACGGCCCGATCAAGAGTGGTGACATGACCAGCCGACAGAACGGAGTTCTGGTATCGATGGCAACCGGTACGGCCCTGACGTACTCTCTGGAAACCCTGCAGAGCCGGGGCAAGCTGTTCCTGGATCCGGGGCAGGAAGTGTATGAAGGCCAGCTGTGCGGCATTCACAGCCGTGATAACGACCTGGTGGTCAACCCCACCAAGGGCAAGAAGCTGGACAACATGCGTGCTTCCGGAAAGGAAGAAGTCATCGGCCTGGTGCCTCCCATCAAGTTCACTCTTGAGCAGGCGCTGGAGTTTATTGATGAGGACGAACTGGTGGAAGTGACCCCCAAGTCCATCCGTCTGCGCAAGAAGCTGCTTACTGAAAACGAGCGCAAGCGCGCCCACAAGAAGTAAGCTTCATCGCTTCAGCGGAAAAGGGGCAGACGTGATCTGTCCCTTTTTCGTTGACTTCAGCTAAACTCCGGTTACATCCCTTTTCCGGAGCGGTTTTATGCTCACCCTGTATCCCGACATCAAGCCGAATGCCCAGCACCGCCTTGCAGTGGATTCTCCTCACGAGCTCTATGTGGAGGAGAGCGGCAATCCCGATGGCATCCCTGTTCTCGTTGTTCATGGTGGCCCCGGAGGCGGATGCGAGGACTATTACCGTCGGTTTTTTGATGCCGAACGTTACCGGATTATTCTCGTGGACCAGCGCGGCGCCGGCCGCTCAACCCCTCTGGCTGAGCTCGACGGCAACACCACGCAAAAACTGGTGGAGGACATGGAAACAGTCCGCACTTTCCTGGGTGTCAGCCAGTGGATTCTGTTCGGGGGCAGCTGGGGGTCAACCCTGAGCCTGGTTTATACCCAGGCCCATCCGGACAGGGTGCTTGGACTGGTTCTCCGGGGCATATTCCTGTGCCGTCCCAGGGATATTCACTGGTTTTACCAGGAAGGCGCCAACCGTGTTTTTCCTGATTACTGGCAGGATTTTCTCGCCCCCATTCCTGAAAACGAGCGGGACGATCTTGTCTCTGCCTACTATCGCCGCCTTACCAGCACCAATGAGCTGGAACAGATCCAGGCTGCCAAAGCCTGGTCGATATGGGAGGGGCGTTGCGCCACCCTGCATCCGAATCCCCGGGTCGTTGAACATTTCGGCCACCCTCATGTGGCCATTGCGCTGGCCCGTATTGAATGCCACTACTTTATGAACAACGCCTTTCTTGAGGACAATCAGATCATTCGCGATGCCGGTTCCCTGAAAAACATTCCCGGAATCATCGTCCATGGCCGTTACGACATGGTGTGCCCTCTGGATAATGCCCTTGCCCTCAGCGAGGTCTGGCCGGGAGCGGATTTGCGAATCATTCGGGACGCCGGGCATTCTGCCTCCGAGCCGGCGATTATCGATGCGTTGATGCGCGGCGTTGATGAGGTGGTGGCAAAGCTTGAGGGCGATGCGGGTTAACTACCTCTCAAGCCGCCAAAAAATACCCCCGGAGTGGGGTTGCGGCCAGCTTGCTGCGTGGATAAACTCCCCCGGAACTTTTAGGTCCTTCCGCAGGGAGCTCAATGAAAGGGCTGATACAACGCGTCACTCACGCCAGCGTTACTGTTGATAACACGACTGTCGCCGAGATCAAAACGGGGCTTTTGCTGTTGCTTGGTATTGAAAAAGCCGATGACCTGGCAACGGCGAAAACGCTCTGTCGTAAAGTGATCAACTACCGGGTGTTTCCCGATGACCAGGGACGGATGAATCGCAGCCTGCTTGATACAGGCGGCTCTCTCCTCGTTGTTCCCCAGTTTACCCTCGCTGCTGATACCCGCTCGGGCACTCGCCCCGGATTTTCTGTTGCCGCACCACCAGAGCAGGCGGAATCTCTGTTTCGGGAGTTTGTGGCGGAGTCGGAGCAATACCTGGGCAAAGAATCCGTTGGCCGGGGGCAGTTCGGTGCCGACATGAAAGTGGCTCTGGTAAATGACGGGCCAGTAACGTTTCTGCTGGAGGTTGGGAGGTGAATCCGGCCCGGGTAGGTAGATGCACTGATCTGGCGCGCGTATCCGATGCGTGTCCTGCACTGGTGCGGCCTGCCTGCAGTGTAACGGTGTTGCCTGGTATTTTATCGCATCAGTTGATATATAAGATATTGAAAATAAGGGCTTAAGTGTATTGTGGCCCTGGTTTTGAAAGGTAGTCGTTTTGAGTGCGCACATGGATTGCACGCATAATCGCGAGGTTTGTTACGTCGAAACGAGCTAAAAATGTGCGATTAAAAATTTGCAAAAGTGTGTTCATTGTATTAAAACAGGTTCATCACTCAAAGCTTTAAGTTCAAGCCGTAAGTGATTGACGTGCAAAGACCCTGTTCGGTCTCTGGAAGAAAAAGAAAAACGAATTGTTAATGTTGTGTCATAAAACTGACATAACAAGTACACAGAATAGGGCTCAACCAGCCCGACTGGTGAAGTCTGAAGAACGGGAATCTAACCCGTCACGAAAAACCTGAGTTAACTCAATAAAGGAAGACGCAACATGAAAAAGACGCTCATCGCATCTGCTATTGCAGCCGCAACCTTCTCTGGCAGCGCGCTGGCACAAGAAAGCAACATGCCGACTGTATACGGCAACATCCAATATGCCATCGCCCACGACAACTTTGACGGCGGCCCCTCTTCTGTAGAGCATTTCGACAATGGCTCTACTCTGGGTGTGTCCCACGACCACGAAATCGCTCCGGGCATCACCGGTTTCTTCAAGGTTGAGCTTGAAGGCATCAATGCCGACGACAAGGCTGGAAGCAACGGTATCGATGCGCTGGACGAAGCCTACATCGGTGCCAAGGGCGACAGCTTTGGCCAGATCTGGATTGGCTCTGACGACTCCACTTACGAGCGTGCTGTTACCGAAATTTCCGAGCACTACGAAGTGGCTACGCTGAATCAGGGCGTTGACTACACCACCGGCGAAGGCGATCTGATCCAGTACATGTCTCCGTCTTTCGGCGGCCTGAGCCTGTGGGCTGCTGTTCAGTTCAACGGTGACGACGACACCAAGGGTGGCGACGACAAATCCTATCCGTACCAGCTGGCTGCTGTTTACGAGATGGACGCTCTGGAGCTGGCTGCAGCCGTTGACTCCAACGACACCAGCGATGGCAACAACGAAAATACTTACGGCCTGCGCGGTAGCTTCAACGCAGACAACCTGCGTGTAACTGGTGAGTTCCATACGCGTAAGGATTCCTCGGATACTTTTGGTGTTATCGGTTACTACACCCTGGGTGCAAACCAGTTCGCCCTCTCCTACGAGCTGACCCAGTTTGATGATGAGTCCAGCATGGGTGATGTCGATTCTGACACCATTACTCTGCAAGCTCTTCACAACGTCTCTGATCACATGTATGTCTACTTCGAAGGCTACCTGGGCGGCGGTGACGACGTGTATGAGTATGAAGACTCACTGGGTAACGATGCTGTTACTGACGAGCGTTCCATCGCCTCTGTCGGCGCTGTTTACTACTTCTGATCAGCTAACCAGCTAGTCACACAGTAGTTGAAAAACCGGTAGCCTTCGGGCTGCCGGTTTTTTTATGTATGCTGATACCACATTCCCATGTCAGGAGGGGCGATGGCCCAGGAACTGGAAATCAAGCTCAGCGTCGCGAAACCGGATCTCGACAGGGCAGTGGCCTGGTTATTGGGCCAGCCGAACACCCGTGAATCGGAAACCCTGCAACTGGGCAATACCTATTACGACACGCCTGCGGGCGACCTCAACCGGCAGAAAACAGCGCTGCGAATCCGCAAAATGGGCGACAGGTTCATCCAGACCCTGAAAACCCGTGGCGAATTCGTCGACGGCGCGCATCGCCGCCAGGAATGGGAGTGGCCCCTGATCGGAACAAAGCTCAAGATGGGGTTGCTTGCGGACACACCGGTGGGCCAGAGCGTGAACCTGGCCGAGCTGAAGCCTGTGTTCGAGACCAACTTTGAGCGTCGGGTGGTAATGATCGAGCAGGGAGCAAGCCTGATCGAGGTGGCGGTCGATTCCGGTGAGATCAAGGCCGGTGGCCAGTCCAGGCCGCTTAACGAGATTGAATTCGAGCTCAAGGCCGGTGATGCCTCAGCGTTACTTACCTGGGCCCGAAGGTTGGCGGAGGAAATACCGGTGTTCCTGAATCTGGTCAGCAAGGCAGAGCAGGGGTATTTCCTGGCCGGGCTTTATCAACCCATTGCGGGTGCAGGGGCGGGGTCGGAACTGACTGTCAATGATTTCCTGTTTTCGCTCAGTGTGTCTTGGCTGACCGGCCAGCCCGTCCATCTCGATGACGATGACCTCGGTGAAATTCGCCATCTGGCAGCCGAACGTGGTGTCGAATCACTTTATCAGCAAGTCACCGGGTCTCTTGCGCAAGGCATTGCAGTCAGCGACCTGGCTTCAGGCAAGGAGCTCGGGCAGCTTCAGTTGGCCATTGCCGCAGGCTGATACCGCGCATCTGGGCGATTACTGGTCTGCGGCTTTCGCTGCTATGGCCTCTTCCTCCGCGGCCTGGTCCTGCAACTCATGCCATTTTTTGATGAATTCGCGGTAGCGGGCCAAGGCTTCTTCCACTACGCCCACATCCGGCGTTTCACTGGACTTTACCAGCACGATCAGCCCTTTGCCTTCAATTTCCTGGTCGGTAGGCGGGTGGCAGACCACGTCGTCGTTCTCATCGATATAGGCCAGTGCCGTACCAATACCATGGCGGATAAGCGCGCTGACAATATCAGCCCAGGTCAGGTCGTCCAGTTCAATCTCGTAACGGTGCGGGTGGTCGTTCTGGTAGTTGAACAGATCCTCCAGAACTTTTTCCGAGCCCGGCGCCACCACCGAGCGCACCATGATTTCCGGATAGGTCCGCACCGGCCTGATGACAGTGCGGACCCCGACTGCGGTAAATCGGTCACGATTCTCATCCCGCACACATTCCACCGTGACTTTCTGGCCCAGGTTGGACTCGCTCAGCCGATGGGCGATATCAAAGGTCAGGCTGTCGGAGGACGGGTCAGCTTCGTCGGCAGCCAGAACGACGATGTGCCTGGCACTGCCGGCATGGACGGCTTTCAGGGCCTCCGGATCGCTGCCGGAACCATGAAAATGAACCAGGCCTTTGTCCGATAGTTCCGGCGGCAGCCCCATTGGAAACTGCCGGGTCAGTATCATGATGGGTACGGTTTCATAGCCCGGAACCGAGCGCACCTGGGAGGCAAAGCGGGCAAAATACTGTTCCCCCCCGGTCTGAGGAGTGTTGATGATGACAATGTGGTCTTTCATTGGGTAGATCCAGCGTCCGGTTAAGATGCGTTCCCGGCGGTAGAACCGGAATTCAATATAGTCACTGACAATAAGCGTTAACAGCGTAATGGCACCTATAAACATGGCCAGAACGGTGCTTATTCTGCCGATGGCCGTTTCCGGTGCAAAATCACCGTACCCCACCGTGACTAGAGTGGTCATGGTCAGCCACGCTGATTCAAACAGAGTCAGGTCCTCAGCTGCCCAGATAACCAGAACCTGGGCGATCAGCAGCCCCCCGAGAATGGTAAACAGACGCTTGATGCGGGACCGAATAATGCCGGACATCGGCAAGTGCGAGAGCTGATGCTCCGGGTTCAGCGGTCTGCGATTCCTCAGCATCGTTGTCCTTACAATGGTTCAGTCGGGGGAGAGTTCGTTATACAGTACGGGAAATATAACAGAGACACAGGGGTTTGCATTATGTCCGAGCCTTGGCGCTCCCTACCAGAGCCGTTAGCGGATGATGTCGCTGGCGTCTGGCACTCGGTGTTCCCGGAAGGTGTGCCGGAATATCTGCACGCCTCTGGCGGGGCAACCGACGAAGATGTGGCCCAGGCCATGGCTCGCAGCCTGTTTCTGCGGCAAACCCTGGAGCGCCGCCCTGAACAGGTTGCGGCCCTGTGCAAGTCCCGACCGCTGACCGAGCCGACCTCTGCGGATTATCTGCGCCAGCGTTGGCAGGAGTTTCTCGCAGAGGTGACCGATGAAAGCAGCCTTCACGTTGCATTAAGGCGCTTCCGCATGGAAATCCAGTTCCGGATAATCTGGCGGGACCTGATGCGCTGGTCGGATCTGGCAGAGACCATGGCCGCCACCAGTGATTTTGCCGACACCTGTATCCAGGGCGCCCTTGACTGGCTCTATGATGACACCTGTGAGCAGTCCGGTACCCCGTGGGGCGTAAACCCGGCCACCGGTGAAGAGGGGCCGCAGCCGTTAATTGTCCTGGGTATGGGCAAGCTCGGCGGGCACGAGCTCAATGTGTCCTCCGACATTGATCTGATCTTTGCATTTCCGGGCAAGGGTGAGACCCGTGGCGGGCGCCGGTCCATTGATAACCAGCAGTTTTTCATCCGCCTGGGGCAGCGGCTGATCCAGGCGCTGGACCAGATTACCGCCGACGGTTTTGTGTTCCGTGTGGACATGCGCCTGCGCCCGTACGGGCAGAGTGGTGCGCTGGCCCTGAGTTTTGCCGCCCTGGAAACCTATTACCAGGACCAGGGGCGGGACTGGGAGCGATACGCCATGGTCAAGGCCCGTGTGGTTGCCGGTGACCAGCAGGCCGGCCAGGTGTTGATGGACAACCTCAAGCCCTTTGTCTATCGCAAATACATTGATTTCAGTGCGTTTGAGTCCCTGCGCAGCATGAAATCCATGATCAGCCGGGAAGTCCGCCGTAAAGGCCTGGAAAACAACATCAAGCTCGGTAATGGTGGCATCCGCGAGATTGAATTCGTGGTTCAGGCCTTTCAGCTGATCCGTGGCGGCCGCGACCGGGAACTGCAGCAGCGGGAACTGCTGGTGATTCTGAAAGAGCTCGAGGAGCTGGAACTTCTGCCATCACCGGTGGTGAAAGAGCTGAAGCAGGCCTACATATTCCTCCGCAATCTGGAGCACGCACTCCAGGGTATGGAAGACAAGCAGACGCAACTGCTGCCGGACAACGACCTGGCGCGGGCACGAGTCGCCCTGATCATGGGGTTTGACGACTGGGCCTCCTGCGTGGCCGAGCTGGACAGGCATCGTGAGCGGGTCGCAACCCATTTTGCGGACATTATTGCCATTGACGATGAAGAGCACGAAGCGACCGTGCTGGATGAAGGCTGGCAGGAGCTGTGGCTGGGTGAGATGGATGAAGAGGCCGCGTCAGCCTGGCTGCGGGATCACGGTTTTGAAGAGCCGGAAGCCAGCTATTCAGCGCTGAAGGACCTGCGTGAAACCCGAACCCTGCAAACGCTGCAGACCCAGGGCCGGCAACGGCTTAACAAGTTCATGCCGGTGTTGCTGGAAGCGCTCACCCATGTAGACAGCCCGTCCCAGACCCTGTCCCGTGTTCTGCAACTGGTGGAGGCCATCCTGCGCAGAACAGCCTACATGGTGTTGCTGCTGGAAAATCCGGGAGCGCGCACGCAACTGGTGCGGTTATGCAGCGAGAGCCCCTGGATTGCCAGCCAGCTGGCGGAAACCCCGTTGCTGCTGGATGAGTTGCTGAACGCGGAAAGCCTGTATAGCCCGCCGGCAAAAACCGAACTCCAGGATGACCTGCGCCAGCAGATGCTGAGGATTCCCTTTGAGGATCTTGAAGAGCAGATGGAAACCCTGCGGCACTTCAAGAAGGCCCATATCCTGCGGGTAGCTGCCTCGGAAATCCGGGAAACCCTGCCGCTGATGAAAGTCAGCGACTACCTGACCTGGATTGCGGAAGTGGTGCTGGATCATGTGGTGGACGTTGCCTTTGCCAATCTGGTGAGTCGCCACGGCTATCCCCGGCGCAAGGATGGTTCCGCCTGCGATACCGATTTCGCCATCATCGGTTATGGCAAGCTGGGTGGTATCGAGCTGGGTTATACCTCGGACCTGGACCTGGTCTTCATCCACGATGCGGACCCAGAGCAATCAACCGACGGTGACAAGCCCATCGACAACGCCGTGTTTTACACCCGGCTGGGCCAGCGCATTGTACATATACTCAATACCCAGACGCCTTCCGGGCAGCTTTACGAAGTGGATATGCGTTTGCGTCCGTCCGGTAATTCGGGGTTGCTGGTCAGTACCCTGACTGCGTTCGAGAAGTACCAGCGCAACGACGCCTGGACCTGGGAGCACCAGGCACTGGCCCGGGCCCGTGGCGTGGCAGGGTGTGAGGCTACGCTGCATGCTTTTGAAAAACTGCGCAGCGATATCCTTTGCCAGCCAAGGGACAGGGGCAAGCTGAGGGAAGAAGTGGTCAACATGCGCGAGAAAATGCGTACAACTTTGGGCACGCCGCAGGTCGAGGACAAGGAGCCTGAGGTTTTTCACATCAAGCATGATTTTGGCGGCATCATTGATATCGAGTTCATGGTTCAGTACCTGATGCTGGCCTGGTGCTCCGAACACCCGGAGTTGACCCAGTGGTCCGACAATATTCGCCAGATGGAAGAGCTCGGGCGGGCCGGAGTACTTCCGGTTGAAGATACGGAAAAACTGCGCGAGGCCTATATCACGCTGCGCTCCACCATTCACCGCCGGGCCCTGCAGAATCTGAACAGCCAGGTGGCGGGGGATGCGTTTCCCGAGGAACGTGACTACATCCAGAGTATGTGGAACCGGGTGATGCTGGGGTGACGGAAGGATGATTGCGCCTCTTCGTAAGCCCGGTTTTTCCTGCTAGAATGCCCGTTTTCCGATAATGAGCGCTTTAGGAGCAGAAACAATGTCGATGGCTGATCGCGATGGCGTCATCTGGATGGATGGCGAAATGGTTCCCTGGCGGGACGCCAAAACCCACGTGCTGACCCATACCCTGCACTATGGTCTGGGCTGCTTTGAGGGTGTGCGTGCCTACAGCACCGCCGATGGCCCGGCTATTTTCCGCCTTGAGGATCACACCAACCGGCTGTTCCGCTCCGCTCATATCCTGAATATGAAGATGCCGTTCAGCAAGGATGAGCTCAATGCCGCCCAGTGTGCTGCTGTTCGCGAGAACAATCTGGACGAAGCCTACCTGCGCCCGATGGTGTTCCTGGGTTCCGAAGGCATGGGCCTGCGTGCCGACAACCTGAAGGTTCACGTGATGGTTGCTGCCTGGAGCTGGCCGTCCTACATGTCGCCGGAGGCAAAAGAGCTGGGTATCAAGGTGCGCACCTCCTCCTACACCCGCCACCATGTCAACATCACCATGTGTAAGGCGAAGGCCAACGGCAACTACATCAACTCCATGCTGGCCCTGAACGAGGCTATTTCCGGTGGCGCTGAAGAAGCCCTTCTACTGGACAACGAAGGCTATGTTGCTGAAGGTTCCGGCGAGAACATCTTTATCATGCGCGATGGCGTTCTCCACACTCCGGAGCTGACTTCCTGCCTGGAAGGCATCACCCGGGCCACTATCCTGGATTTCGCCAGGGAGCTGAACATACCGGTGAAAGAGCGCCGCATCACCCGGGATGAAGTCTATATTGCCGACGAAGCCTTCTTCACCGGGACCGCCGCCGAAGTGCTACCGATCCGCGAACTGGACGGCCGTGTTATCGGGGCAGGCAAGCGTGGCCCTGTTACCGAGAAGCTGCAGGCCATGTACTTCGATGCCGTGAAAGGCAAGAGTGCAGCCCACTCAAATTGGCTGACACCGGTTAGAGGCTGACAGGGTTTTCACACACACGACTGCAGGAAGAGCAAATGGCAGACGTTATCAAAGTGCCGGTTTCCTTTGGCGAAGTACTGGACAAGATCACCATTCTGGAGATCAAGTCCGAACGCATCGCGGACCCGGAAAAGGTTAAAAATGTTCGCCTGGAACTGGACGAACTCAACGCCACCTGGAACGAAGCCGTTCGGGACCAGGCCGCGATTGCCGGATTGCGCAAGCAACTCAAGGAAGTGAACGAAGCGCTCTGGGAAATTGAAGACGACATCCGTGACCAGGAAGCCGCCCAGGATTTCGGCCCCAGGTTCATCGAACTGGCTCGCGCCGTCTACGTCACCAACGACAAACGCGCCGCCATCAAGAAAGAAGTGAACCTGGCTTTGGGGTCTCGGTTCGTGGAGGAGAAGTCTTACCAGGACTATACCGCCCGCAACTGATTGCCCTGCAAACGTAGGTCGGATTAGGCCCAAAGGGCCGTAATCCGACAACCCAACCCGGCGCCGAACTCAAACCCTCGTCGCCGGGTTCCCCTTATACTCCTGAACCTCAACCCAACGATCCAGCATCCCGGTAACATCCTCCACCGTCACCAATTCCATCGCCCCCTCAAACTCAGCCTTGGCCCCCCAACGAGCCTCATCCACAGTCTTGCCGGTGAATTGCTTCAGTGCTTCCGGATAACGATTCACGCACCACTCAAGCGAGTTGTAAGGCCCGGATCGATACGGATTGCTGGCCGCAAAAATCCCGATCACATCGGTACCCATCGCACTGGCAATATGAGCCGGACCCGTATCCGGCGCCACGGCGAGATCAGCATGGTGGAGCAGGGCCGTTAGCTGCTTCAGAGTATCCTTGCCACAGATATTGTGAACCGGCTCTTCCATGGCACTTTCAATGGCTGCGCAGAATTCCGCCTCAAAAGGCGCCGGGCTACCCACCAGAATCACCTTCATGCCATGGACACGAACCGCATGATCCGCCAGCCGGGCATAACGATCTGCCGGCCAGTTGCGGAGGGTATGACTGGCACAGGGACTGATCACCAGGTTCTTCCGGTCCGTTGCCAGTTGCTCATGGGCAAACTCATGATCCTCCGGGGAAAGAGGGATGACCCATTTTGGTGCGGCCGGTTCCAGCCCAAGGGGCTCCAGAAAGCTCGCCAGGCAGTCCCGAACATGCTGCTGTGGTGCCGGGGCAATCCGCCGGTTGATAAAAAGGCTGTGCAGGTCCTTGCTGCGGGCCTTGTCGTAACCAACCTTCACCCTGGCGGGAATCATCGCCGCTGCCAGGTTGGCCCGGAATGCCACCTGCATGTGCAGCAGGGCATCAAATTTCCGGTCTTTCAAGGTGTTGCGCAAGTCCGCATAACCCTTCCGCCCGGCTTTCTTGTCAAAAATAACAAACTCGACGCCTGGCAGATCGCCGATCAGTTTGGCTTCGATCTTGCCAATCACCCAGGTGATTTTTACGCCGGGTAACTGCTCCTGAAGGCTCAGCACCACGGGAATCACGTGGGTAACGTCGCCAATGGCGGATAGGCGGAGGATGCAGATGGAGTTGATCAAGTTACGGTCCGTTTCCAATCTTTAACTGCCGGATGTGGAGCCGGGCGGGGCTCGTTGGTAAACTGTGCGCCATTCTAGCCTACTGGGCTTTTAACGTCTTTACCCGGGAACCATGGTTTGCCGGGCCGAGGGTACCGATCTTTTGACAGCGGCAACGGGCGAACATTCAGGTTCCGTACAATCACAACTGCTGGTAGCGCCGGAGTATAAAGGTGTTACGGAGTCCTGGTTTTCCCCCGACTTCTGGGGAGACCGGGCAAAGCCGGTGACATCCGGGGGACGTGGTGGTGCCTGGTTTATCGATGCAGATCATGTAGACATGGTGCTTCGCCATTACCGGCGAGGCGGCCTGATGGCCAGGCTGGCGGAAAGAACGTATCTGTACGCCGGTTTTGACCGGGCACGGTCGTTGGCGGAATTCCGTATTCTGGGCCGGCTCCGGGCGCTTGATCTTCCTGTGCCCGAGGCGGTTGCAGCCATCGCCTGGAAATACCGGCTGTTCTGGTATCGTGCCGCTATACTGGTGAAGCGAATACCGGGTGCGGTTACATTTTCTGATAGCACTCGCCTGGGCGACGAGTTGCTTTGGGAACAGTTAGGACAGGTGATTCGTCGTTTTCACGACAACGGGCTCGACCACGTTGACCTGAATTGCGACAACATACTTGTTACGGATAGCCAGATATACCTGATCGACTTTGACCGTTGCAGGCTGGTGCCCGAGAAAGATAATGAAGCAGATGCGGCATGGAAGCAGCGAAACCTGGAGCGCCTCCATCGTTCCGTTGGTAAGCGATGCCTGGATATACCCCCCGGCCAGAGAGAGAGTCTTTGGCAACGCTTGCTGCAGGCCTACGAACGCCAGCCGTAATCCTCCTATTTCTGACCAGGCCTGATATCCTTCCATGACCAATGTCGAACTCGAAGAAGAGCTTCATTCCAATACCCGCCGAACCCGGATCACCTACCGGGGACTGGTGAATGGGCAACCGGCAGCGATCAAGTGCTACCGGAAGCCGCTTTTCGGGTTGATTCACTGGATACGGGCGTTGCGAAAGGGGAAGAAGATCCGGCAGGTAGGGGCTCCGGTGCCGCCCATCGTATTTGCCGGCTGGGTTACATCCGAGAAGTGTTTTGGCTTCGGAACGGCATTTCTGGAGGGGTACCGCCCGCTAAGGGCCGTGTTGGTGAATGAGCCTTCCCGCACCAGGCAGATTGAGATTGTTCGTCTGTTGGGCTGGACCATGGCAGAGATTCACAAGCGGGGCATTGAACAGCCGGATGGCAACCTCACCAATTTCCTGATGGGTGAAGACAGCCAGTTATCCATGGTTGATGAAGACGACATTCGTGTTCATCCCGGTATGCTTCCACTAAGTGTTGCCACCTCGAACCTTGCCAACGTTGCGGCCCGGTTGCCAGACGAAGAAATGGTTGAAGCCCTTTTGACCGCCTACCTTGACGTGGCTTTTGTGGAAGCCGGCTCCGGGTGGGACCGTGGCGCGTTCTGGGCCAGTGTTCAGGGCTGGAAGACAATGCTGGAAGCGAAGCGGGCCAGCCGGAACATTGCGCGGGAAAGAAAGTTTGATTAACCAAACCCACACTAGTTTGCAGGTTGACATGAACGCTACAGGAATATCCAGACTATCAGGTTCATGGGACTGTAAGCTCGCTTGGATTTCCAGATTCGCTGTAGCGTCTTACCTGGTTTTCTACGTCCTCGTTCCGGATTTCTATGTTATTGGGCCGGCATTGTTACTGTTGATGGCGTTATTTGGCTGTCGGTGGAGGGAAATTCTGGGCGGTATTGATACCCAGAGTCAGTGGCTGGCAGGTGTATTTTTGCTCTATTTCTTGGGGCAAGCCGTTCCTTTGATTTTCCATGGCGAAGACGTTTCAGAGTTTGATCTTTCCACCCGCTATATAGCTGCTGTACTGATCCTTTTATTTGTCCTGAAGTATCCGCTCAGCGCCCGTGGGTTTTTGTCGCTTGCAGCGATAGGCTCATTGGCGGCAGGAGCTTATGCGTTCTACCAGGCTCAGTTCATCGGTGCTTCACGTGTTTCAGCTTTCGATAACCCGATTCATTACGGAAATGGAGCGATGGCACTTGCCTTGCTTTCACTGACCGGAGTTGGTTGGGCCGCAAAACAGAAATACCATTATTGCTGGATTGGACTTTTTCTTGCCGGGGTTGTCGGGGGGGGGTACGCCTCGCTTGTTTCGGGGACCCGAAGTGGGTGGATTGCGGTACCTTTTATTGCAGTTATCGCCGTCTATGTGTTCTGGCAGCCGATTTTCAGGAAAAAGCTAATCTCCTTTGTGCTGCTATCGCTCGTGGTCGTTGGCTTCTCGGCACTTTTGCAGGTTGATATGGTCGAGAAAAGGGCGCAAGTAGCCGTTGATGAGTTTGTTGATTACTACGAAGAAGGTCGTAACGGGACCTCAGTCGGTTTGCGACTGGATATGTGGAAGGCTGGGATGACTGCTTTTATACGTAATCCCTTGATTGGTTCTGGGCCTGGTGGAACTGATGCAGTCATTGCTGAGCTTGTTGCGGATCAGAGAATACATCCTGCTGTCGAAAATTTCCGACACCTGCATAACCAATATGTAGATGTCATGGCACGATATGGCTTGATTGGCCTTACCTGCTATCTGATGCTATTGGTTGTTCCGTTCATCCTGTTCTTGCAGAGAGCACGATCTGAATCTGCGTCTGTGCAGGCATTAGCGCTCGGTGGCAGCTTTTTCGTTGCGCTGCATGCAATTGTGAACCTGACGCAGAGTATGCTTGAGAGGAACATCGGCGTGATGATGTTTGCATTCATGGTCATCTTTATCTGGGGAGCGATCAGAGCAGAGGAGTCTGCGGTCAGGAACAGGAAAGATCAGGAGTGTTTCAACGGGAGCCGCGATGTCGATATGGATTGATAAGACTTGGTACCTGCTGAGGCGGAAATCGCTTCAGAGTCGGGATCGTCGTCTTACACTTCTGGCTCAAGGGCTGACGGGAGTTATAAGTCATTGCAAGACAGGATTTTCTGACGCTGATTTCGGGCGGATTGAGCGGGCTCTTGCAAGGACCGGGAACCAGCGCTTGATCACGGTTGGGCGCGCATGGTGGTCGGCGTACGCCGATGCAGTGGCCGCCGACGATGCGAGTTACGTGGCTAAAGAAGCAATACTGCTGAAGATGTGCAGAGAGTTGTCGGTTGGCGAGTTGGGTTATCGCGATTGGCTCGAGTTGTATCGTATTTGTTTGATTTCCGGGCTCTTTGTGGTTGGCATTGAGCTCCGGCAGCGGGCTGAACTAGCTGTATTGGTCGAAGCAGAGGCCGATGATGCATCGATAGATACCCTTCGGCATGCGATGTCGGTGTTGATTGAAAGGGGCTCCTTTGACGAGGCGCGCACTGTATTGAATGGCCTTCGTCAAAAAGGGGATGATCCGGATCTTATGGAACATGCTGACTGGTTGCTTCGGTTGCTGGATAGCGAAAGGCCATTGGCATACCTTCGGCCAGACAAGTTTCCTGTTGAGGCTGAAGTGCTGAAGGCCACGCAGGGTGCAAGCATTGCTCTGGTGGGGCCTGTACCGACCCGGTCGCCCAATGGTCCTGAAATCGACGGATTCGATCTTGTCGCGAAGTTCAATTATCGTGGTGGCCCAGGGGGACGGGATCCCGATACGCAGGGAAGTCGGGTCGATATTTCCTACTTCAATCTACAACAGGCAAAGTTTATTGCCCGGAAAACAAACCCCGCCTTTATTTCTGATATACCATTTCCTGTTTTTGTGAAAGGCAAAGGGTATCGGCTCCTTGGCCGATATACCACCACCGGACGGGTGCTGATGAACCTTCAATGGTTACTTTTTGACAGTGAGTTCAATGCCGGGCCTAATGCCATATTCGATTTACTGAGGTTTGCGCCTGCAACCGTCAAAGTGTTCAATACCGACTTAATGCTTACTGCAGGTCGATACCGCGGCTATTCGCAACCAGGTGGGGAAGAAATTAACTATTCGCATTCCTTTGCAAAAACTCATGACCCTTTAATGCAGTTTCGTTGGGCGAAGCTTGCTTGGTCTCGAAGGCTTATTGATGGTGACGAGCGTTTCTGTGAAGTTATGGCAAGCGATGAGCGCGATTACATTAAGCGTCTTCAGGAAGGGCATGGCGCAATAGCCAGGGAGAATCTAAGGGGAAGGTCCCAGTGACTTCTCTTTTACCAAACTGCTACGTATTTGGGGTAGTAAATTGACTATTACCTGTTTTTTGCCGTGTCGGAAAGGCAGTGAACGAGTTCCGAGGAAAAATATCCGAACAATTGCGGGCAAATCGTTTGGGCTGCTGGAAATAAAACTGGATCAGCTTCTATCCACGACGATGATCGATCGAGTTATTCTCTCTACTAATGACGAGGAGATTCTGGAGTTCGCAGCCTCTTTGGGGGCGGATCGTCTTGAAGTAAGGCCCCGCGACGAGTCACTTGCCTCCAACAGTACCAGTACAGATGAGTTAATCGAGTATGCAGGCTCTCAGGTAGACGAAGGGCACCTGGTCTGGACTCACGTGACATCGCCTTTTATTGGAGCCGGACAGTACGATGAATTATTAAGGGTCTATCTCCGCGAACTTGAGAATGGGTATGATTCTTTGATGACGGTTACCGAACTTCACGGCTTTATTTGGGATGATGCGGGACCGGTGAACTATGATCGCAGCGTGGAAAAGTGGCCCAGAACTCAAACGTTGACCCCACTCTATGAAGTGAATAGCGGTGCCTTTGTGGCTCCTGTGAATGTATATCGCGAACGAAAGGACAGGATTGGAACAAATCCGTTCAAATATAAGCTGGATAAGATCCAGGGCTTTGATATCGACTGGGAAGAAGACTTCCAGATTGCAGAAGCCTTGATGCGCGCTGGTATCTCGCGAATTTAAATGATGGTTCCAAGTGAGTACATCCGATGAACAACGCAAGCATCACATTCATTGACTGCACGCTCAGAGATGGTGGTTACTACAATGCGTGGGACTTCGAGTCGAACTTGATTGGTCGATATCTTGAAGCAATGGGAGTTGCTGGCGTTGATATCGTGGAGCTGGGTCTGAGAACCCTCCGGGGTGGTGGGTTCAAAGGGCCATGCGCTTTTTCGACCGACGAATTTCTCGAAAGCTTACCAATTCCCGATAACCTGTCGGTTGGCGTGATGGTCAATGCGGCTGAATTGGTTGATGGCACACCCATGGAGGACAGTCTGCAAAGGATGTTCCCCGTACATGCTGACGACTCCCCGGTTGATCTGGTGAGAGTTGCCTGTCATGTTCACGAATTCTCTAAAGCCCTCCCTGCCAGTGTATGGCTGCATGATCAAGGGTACCGGGTAGGCTTTAACCTCATGCAGGTAGCAGATCGGCAGCAGGCTGAGGTGGAGGCACTTGCACGCGAGGCGACCGTGTATCCGATAGAAGCGCTGTACTTTGCAGATAGTATGGGCAGCATGGGGCCGGAACAAACTCTCAGAATTATTCGTTGGTTGCGTAATTATTGGAGTGGCGCGTTGGGCATCCATACCCACGATAATCTGGGGATGGCACTTCAGAATACATTGACCGCACTGTCTGAGGGGGTTACCTGGATCGATGCAACGGTTACTGGCATGGGCCGTGGCCCCGGTAACGCAAAGACTGAGGAACTAGCAATTGAAGTTGCGGATCTCCGTGGAAAACGAATCAGCCTGGTCCCCCTGATGCAGCTGATTCGACAAGAGTTCAGGCCTATGCAGGAGCGGTATGGGTGGGGAACCAATCCTTACTATTACCTCGCCGGGAAATATGGAATCCACCCTACCTATATACAGGAAATGTTGAGCGACTCCCGTTACGATGAAGAAGATATTCTTTCAGCCATCGATCACTTGCGGGTTGAGGGCGGTAAGAAATTCAGTATACACACGCTTGATGCCGCCCGACATTTTTACGGACAGAATCGGGAGGGCGACTGGAATCCCGCCACACTGATTGAGGGTCGGGAGGTCTTGCTGCTAGGAACCGGGCCGGGTGTGGAGCGCCATAAGTGGGCCCTTGACAAATACGTTCGGAAAAACAGGCCCGTTGTAATTGCATTGAATACTCAAGCTGCACTTCTCCCTGATCTGATTGACTTGCGGGTTGCGTGCCACCCGGTTCGTCTGCTTGCTGACTGTGAGGCCCACACACTGCTACCTCAGCCACTGGTAACTCCGTGGTCGATGCTTCCTGACGATGTAAAAACATCTTTGAAGGGTAAAGAAGTTCTGGATTTTGGACTGGAAATAGAGAGAGGACGCTTCGCGTTCAGCCAATTTTCTTGTACTTTACCGACAGCCTTAGTAGTGGCTTACGCACTCGCAATAGCGACAAGCGGATGCGCAAGTAGAGTGCTGATGGCGGGATTCGACGGTTATGGCGCAGATGATCCTAGAAGCCGGGAAATGCAGGAGCTTATTGATCTCTACCAGAACACACCTGGCGCTCGCGAGCTGGTGTCTGTAACACCAACCCGCTATTCGGTGTCTACAGAATCAATTTACGGCATGAGTTGAAGCCTGATGAAAACGGTTGTGTTGATTCCCGCGCGTTACCAGTCCTCCCGATATCCCGGTAAACCGCTCGTTAAGTTGTTGGGTAAGCCCATGATCTTGTGGGTAGCTGATATATCGGCAAAGGCGCTTGGGGCTGAAAACGTCTATGTAGCGACCGATGATGACCGAATCGCATGGGTCGTCAGAGAGGCGGGCTATCAAGCGGTGAAGACAAGCTCCGATGCCTTAACGGGCACTGACCGTCTGGCAGAAGCCAGCAAATATATCGATGCAGATGTCTATATAAATGTCCAGGGTGATGAACCATTGGTAAACCCGGCTGATATCCTGAAAATCCGCGATATGAAATTATCGAATCCCGATATGGTGATTAACGGGTTCTGCTGGATCTCTGCTGCTGAAGATCCTTCAAGCGTCAACATACCGAAAGTGATTACGAACGAGCAGAACGAGCTTGTTTATATGTCTCGTAATCCTTTGCCTGGGTATAAAGAACCGAAGAGAGCCCCTGGCAGGTATAAAAAGCAGGTATGCATTTATGCGTTTAGCCGATCCGAGCTGGCAGCATTCCGAAAATTTGGCCGAAAGAGTGAGCTTGAGTGGAGTGAAGACATAGAAATTTTGCGGTTTCTTGAGCTGGACCGGCCTGTGTTAATGGTAGAGACGTCTCCGGGAAGCCTGGCTGTTGATGTTCCAGCGGATGTAGCACCAGTGGAAAAAGCATTAAAAGAGAGTGGCCGTGGATGCTGATCAGCAAATATAGAACCTGGGTTTTCGATTGTGACGGCGTTATTCTCGATTCCAACAGGGTCAAAACCGACGCTTTTTTTTCAGCTGCAAAAGGCTACGGGGATCTAGCGGCTTCCGCGTTGGTGAAATATCACGTTCAGCACGGCGGAATTTCGCGGTATGCGAAATTTGAATACTTTCTGCGACATATTATCGGTCGTAACGAGATTGATTCTGATGAGCTGGAGCGGTTGCTCAGAGCTTATGCAGAAAACGTCATTCAGGGTTTGTTGGATTGCGACATTGCAGAGGGTCTCTTCGAACTCAAGAGGCGAACTGAGGACAGCAGGTGGCTTGTTGTTTCTGGAGGCGACCAGGCTGAGTTGAGAAAGGTATTCGAAGCAAGAGACTTGTCGTCCTTATTTGACGGAGGCATCTTTGGTAGCCCTGCCAACAAGGATCAGATACTTAAGCGAGAGTTACAGTCCGGTCGTTTGGCGCAACCGGCTGTTTTTCTTGGTGATAGCCGGTACGATTATGAGGCCGCTAACAGGGCAGGGCTGGATTTTATTTATTTGTCGGACTGGAGCGAGTCCACTTTCAGTTTCGATGGTGCCACCAGACACGCCGGCGCTATTCGGGATCTTGTCGACGGGTGTAGTGCGGTGTGAGTCGCTGCCGGGGTTACTGGAGCCCTATAAGCCGGCAGTAAAAAAGAGACTGACTACGCTCGCGAAGACAATGTGGCGGCCATTGTCAGAGAAATTGCGGGTTCTCTAAGCGAAACGCTTCTAGGCTTTTGATTGCTGAAATATGAACCACCCCGAGTTGTACAGGCACATATTCAAGCTTTAGAGCGAGTGCAATCGCCAGCCGGTGATGGCCTTTTTTACCGAAGAATGGGGTGCCGCTCGGGCCAATATGTATGAGGATGCCCCCTTCCTCTCTGAAGTTGCCGGGTATGAGTTCGGATCTCGGGCTAAGTCTTCTGGATAAAGCAACTTGGCGGTAAAGTTCGTCAACACTCTGGTAACGTGATTTTATGTCATCGAGGTTTCTCAGCCGATCTACTTTACCCTTTTCGTCAATTTTCTTGAGCATTTGCTGAAAAATACCAGTTTCTTCCCAGGCCACGCCGTCTTGCCAATGCGCGAGGCAGGCCTTGATCGACGGTAATTCTCTCACCGGGACAACGAGTTGGTCTGGCCAGTCTTGAACGACCCGGGCGCTGTCTTTGGAGCTTCCGACTTTCACGCTGTAGTCTATGGAGTCAGTGGGGACCCAAAGAAGTTCAGCAAATTTTGGTGCCATGTCACCGTATTGTTTTCGATTTTTCCCATCGATCCGGAGTGCTCTGAGCCTGCTGTTCCAGTTACGACGAATTTGCTGAAATCGCTTTTTTTCGGTGATGCCCATTGCTTTTATTCCCTGTTGGCACTGATTTCCGGCGTGCTCACGCTTAAGCAAGGGGCCCTCTCAGAAACGCCTCTACTACTGTTCTGGACCTGAAAGGCGCCAGCCACTCAGCTTTAACTTTCACCGGCAACTCAGCCACCACCGATGACAGCCCCTCGGCCAGCCCATCCACAGTGCGTGGCGTCAGAAAGGCTTCCAGCTCTCCCCGGAACACATCCCGCACGCCCCCCCGGCTGTCCACAGACAGAATAGGTGTGCCGCAGGCGAGTGCCTCGGTCAGAACAATCCCCAGGCCCTCGTATTCCGAGGCCAGCACAAACAGGTCTGCGTGCTTCATCCAGGGATAGGGGTTCTTGCGTTTACCGGCAAAATATACGCGGTCAGCGATACCCAGGCTTCTGGCTTTCTCTTCCAAAGTCTTTCTCAGCTCACCCTCACCAACGATGACCAGCTTATGACCGATTCCGGCCCTGGCATAGGCTTCCAGCAATAACTCATGCCCTTTCTGGGGCACGAGACGAGCAACATTGAGGATGTAGGGTTCGTTTGGGATATCCGGGTCAGATTCCTGCGCAAGGGCGTTGATCTGTTCCACCGGGCAGGGGTTGGTGATCACCCGCAGGCTGGCAGGCTCGATGCCGCCTTTCTCGAATGCTTCCCGCGCTGAATCCAGAACCCCGGAAGACACACAGGCCAGGTGACGGCCATGAAAAACCAGTTTCCATTCCAGCTTTTTCTGCCACAGGGGGCGGTCGTAATGGATGACGTTTTCCAGCACATACACATTGCGATCGTCACGGAACGACCAGAAATATTTGAAGGTGCCCAGACCCCTGAAAACGATGCGGTCAAAGCGCCCGAACTGTCTTTCCAGCTTGGCAATATGCTTTTTGAGCAGCCAGCCGCTGAGCCAGCCCACCCAGATGAAGTGGGATTTCGGCATCAGCACGCCGAGCAGCAGGCGGGAAAGCAGGAAAACCGGAATGCCAATCACCGATTTGATCAGCGCCTGGAACTGGTCGAAATGGTGCAGGTGCACCGCCCGATTGGCCGGGCTGAGATCGTTGGGGCGGTTGCGGCAGGACAGCAGGTGGCTTTCGTGGCCCTCGTCGGCAAAGGCATCGGCCAGGTTAACGGCAACGCGCTCCATGCCCCCCATTTTCAGGCTGTGAATGACGACCAGGGTTCTCATGCGGCGCGGCTCTTCTTGATTCCGTTCTCCGCCCAGAAGGTATTGTTGTCCTTCACGGCCTTGCGGATCGCCTTGTTCCTGGCCCAGATTTCCGGTTTGGAATAGCCGCGGGCGTGATCCAGGTGCAGGCAGACAGTGCTGTAGCGGATCTGCTTCGATTTGTGCCCGTAGTTCCAAAGGCGTTCACCCAGCTCCCTGTCCAGGCCACCGTATTGCATGTCCTCGTTGAAGCCGTTAACCGCGATCAGGTCTTTCGTCCACGTGGAGCTGTTCATGCCGTTCCAGCTGGCGGCGGCGGGGGTTATGGCGTTGAGCAGTTTCTTTTTCAGCGCCGAGCGGGACAGCTTCCAGAGTTTGTGGTTTTTCGGCTGGCCCTTGCTGACCAGCCATTGCGGATCGAAAATCACGCCACTTTGGATATCCGCGTCAGAGATGGCCTCGGAAACCGGCATGGTGAGCTTGATGTAGCCCCCGGAGAGGAAGTGGCCTGGTTCCGCGAGCCGCCTGTGGGTGGCAATGAATTCCGGCTCGGGGATACAGTCACCGTCGGTGAAAATCAGGTAGTCGCAGTCGGTTTCGGCAATGGCCTTGTTGAGGATCTGGCACTTGCGAAAGCCGTCATCTTCATGCCAGACATGGTCAATGTTCAGAATGCCGCGTTCCCGGAACCGGTCGATCAGGGCGCGGGTTTCATCGGTGGAGCCGTCGTCGGCGACGATGGTCCGGAAGTCCTTGTCGGTCTGGTTCTCATAGCCCGTCAGCACCTTGCTCAGCCATAACGGGGAATTGTAGGTGGTGATAACAACACCAATACGCTCTGGGGACATGAATCCGGCCCGGTTATTTTCAGGAAAAACAGACAGTCATCAAGACTGGTTTGGTCAGGGGATTATACAGTTTTAGCCTCCGGCGGGCACCGGCCGGGATGCCCGTAGATACCCTGAGGGCGGAAAGGCTTCAGCGGGCGCTTCCGGGGGCCGGTTTTACGGTTCGGGGAGGGCGTTGTCTTGAGTTCTGTATTTCTTCGTAGACCTGGAATGTCTTCAGGGCATACCGGGCTGGCGAGAAACGGGTTTTCAAGCGTTCCCGTGCCGCCTCTCCAAGTTGTGATCGGAGTTTTGCCGAGTCGCACATCTTTAAAAGCGCCGCTGCCATATGTTCGGGCGAAGAGGGTGGCACCAGCAGTCCGGAACGCCCATGCTCAACAAGGTCGGTATTGCCGGGAATGTCAGTGGCAATAATCGGCAGACCTGCGCCCATGGCCTCCTTTACCGAGCGGGGGAGGCCTTCCCGTAATGAAGGCTGGATGTAGATATCTGCCGAGGGGAGCATGCTGGCGGCTCCCCCTTGTTGTCCCAGCAGATGAATTCTTTCCGAAGCCGGGCCATCGGCGACCAGCGCCGGTATATGGTCATCATAGTCACCTGCAATCACCAGCGAGCACTCGGGGTGGTTGGCAATATGAAAGGCCTGGATCAGTGAATCCAGCCCCTTGTAGGGGCGGCCCCTCGCATTACCGATAAACACAGCCGACAACCGGGTGCGGGAGGGCAGCTCCAAGGCGGATGTATTGGCGCTTAGCCACTCACAACTGAAGCCCTTGGGATTCACCACCAACCGGCTGGGGTTGATGAATGGCGCAAGGTGGTCGCGTACTGACTCACTGACACAGAAAATTTTCCGCACCCGCGGGTTGAGGATGCCCAGCCAGTAGGTTGGATCAAAGCGCCGAATGCGGGAGAGTGTGCCGCGATAACCAACCACGTCCACAGAGGTAAACAACGAGGCGAACAGGGCGTTGGAAAGGGAAGCAGAGTCCGTGGCGTGGATAATGGACAGGTCCAGTTCCCGTATCAGGCGGCGCATCTGGCTGATCAGCCGTGGCTGTATCTTGCCCTTGATTGCGGCGGCCTCGATGAACAGCCCCCTGGCCGCAAGCTCCTGGCGGCCAAGCGTTCGTGGAGATGCCAGCACACGGATGAACACACCCATGCTGTGCAGACGAAGCACCAGGTCCAGCTCCGCGGCATCCAGGTGGGGTTTCGAAAACAGTACTCGCATGGCAGACCTATGTATTCAGGTTTGCGAGCAGGCTACCAGCTGGAGATGACGGTTCAGTGACGGTTTACTTACACACCCGCCCGGGTTTGTAGGGGTGGGGCAGGCCAGTCGGGCGGTGGCGGAATCGCTTGTATTCCCACTGGTACTGTTCGGGCACTTCGCGCACTACGTTCTCGATGGATTTGTTCAGTGCTGTTGTAGCGACCACCGGGTCCGGGTCTGCAATGCCGGGTTCGCATTCCCGAATCACCAGCCGGAAGCCCTGGCCATCTTTCAGGCGCTGGGCGTAGGTCACCACGGGTTTGGCTCCGGACTTTTGAAGTAGTTTGGAGACCAGGGTCATGGTGCGCACTTCCATGCCGAAAAACGGCGCGTAGGCGTTGCCTTTTCCACGGGGACTCTGGTCGGGGAGTATGCCCGCTACTTCGCCTTCCCGCAGCAGGCTGATCAGCCTGGCCAGGCCACGGCGGTCGCCACGGACCAGCTCCGATCCCATTCGGCCGCGAACCCGGATCATGTAGTCTTCAAACTCCTTGATGTGCGGTGGGCTGTAGAGGGCGGCCATGCGATAGCGAGACGAAAAATACAGACCAGTCAGTTCCCAGTTGCCCAGGTGCGGGGCCAGCAGCAACAGGCCGCGGCCACCCTGCTTGGCCTCTGCCAGGAGCTCTTCGCCATCAATTTCACGTATTAGCCCCAGGCATTTTTCCACCGGCCATTCCCACATCAGCGGGATTTCCATCATGGTCTGCCCGGTGTGGCGCAGGCTGGAGCGGGCCATGCGTTGGCGCTGCTCTTCCGTGTACTCCGGGAAACAGATCTCCAGGTTAGTGCTGGTGGTTTTCCGCGATTCTGTTTTGAACAGCCAGCCGACCATGCCCAGAAAGCGGCCAATCAGCTGTGCACCGCGCAAAGGCAGCTTGCCGGCAAGCCGGAGGGCAGTGATCAGAAAGGTTGCTTTGGAAAGGGCCATAATCAGCAGGACAATCAACAGCAAACAGGAAGTGGGGAAGCTATCACCATCCGACGTAGGCGGCAAGGTTGGTGAATGCCAGTCAGTTTGCTCATAACTTCTGTGAGGCCTCCCAGGTATCGGTGCGGTTGCCGGTTTCCCAGTCGATGCGCAGGTAAAATCGCCTGATCCGGCGGTTGATGTAACGCCGGCGCCAGGCCGGTATGGCGGCCAGTTTGTCCGGTATGGCGGGGGCGCCGAGCCCGTCCACAAGGAACAGCTCCGGTTGCCCGTTTCGGTCTGCAATGACCAGGTTGTGGGGTAAAAGGTTTCGGGTCAGTATTCCGGTTTGAAGGAGCCAGGTACAGAATCGTTGAACAGCCTCCTGAATTGGCTGATCGAACCCGCGGTGGCGAAGATAATGCTCAAAGGTTGCGGCCGGTGAGCCATTGCTGTCGGTGATCAGTTCACTGATATTTGCGGGGCCACGGGAGGTGTCTGCGGTGCCATGGAAACGGGGCAGGTGTGCCCAGACCAGGGAGCTCTGATTGTTCATGAGCAGTTTGCTGATGGCTGTCTGCCGGTGGGCTCTGAGCTCCTGCCGGTTGTCATCGATTCTGGCCCTGCCGAGGGCTTTCTTGGGCCAGGTCTGCCGTTGATAGCGGGCTTCGATGTTTTCAGGGCGCAGAACTTTAAGACACAATGCGGGGTCGTCCGGGTGCCGGTAGCAATGCCGGTTATAGCCGGAAGCAAACGGCTCGCAGCCTGAAAGATCAATCATTGATGAGACGCCACATGATAAACGGGTGTATTGCCTACGGTGATTGCAACACCGAAGGGGTGCAAGGTTACCACGAACCGGTCTGGCCGGAGATAGTTGCGGAACAGCTGGGCCTGGCCTTAACCAATTGTGGCCACACCATGAGCACAACCCGTGAACTGTTGCATTATGCAGAGGCTTTCCCGCCACGGAATTATCAGCTGGCGTTTATCCAGTATGGTTTGGTGGACTCCTGGCTTACATTCCGCGGCGCTCCCTATGTGCTCTATTACCCGGACAATCCCAGCCGGAAAATCGCCCGCAAGCTGGTCAAAAAGCTCAAGAAATGGGCGCGCCACTTCCATCTTCAGGAGCGTTTGGGATCGGTGGAGCAGGTGCCGCTGGAAGAGTACCTGTGTAATGTCGGGAAGGTGGTGCGCTCCGGGCCCGACACGCTGTTTGTACTCGTCGCTACGCCACCCAATCTGGATGAGCCGAGAAATCCTCGCATAGAGCGATACAACGCGGCTCTGCACCAGATGGCCGGGCAGGAATCGAATGTGGTGCTTGCCGATGCCTACGATCGGTTATGGCAGGAGAAGGCAAAGACCCTGATGGGTGACGGAACGCACCTCACCTTCGAGGGGCATCGTATTGTGGCGGAGGCTGTTATCAACGCCTTGCCGGCACACTGGCAAGCAGGTCCCGATAGAAAGCTTCGGTCTTCGCCACCATGGTCTCAAGGGTGAGCTGTGCCCGGGCCTGTTCAAAGGCGTTTTCCTGCAGGCCCGCCAGTGAATCCGGGGCGGTCAGGCTGGTTCTGATCAGGCCGGCTATATCGTCAACGCTGTCCGAGACGGCAATACAGCTGTCAGGCAGGAAGTCTCTCACGCCACTGACTGGTGTGGACAGAACCGGACAGCCTGCCATTAATGCCTCTACCATGATGTAGGGGAATCCTTCCCGGCTGGAGGTGATGATGCAGGCTGTGGCCGCCTGCAACCAGAGCTGGATACAGGATTCATGGCCGGGCAGCAGAACGCAGTCGGTCAGCTCCAGCTCACGGATCAGTGCATCGAGTCGAGCCCGCTGGCTGCCCTCGCCGAGAATCACCAGCTTGCCGTCACAATCAGCCCGGGCCCACGCCCGGATCAGCCGGTCGAACTGTTTTACAGGTTCAAGCCTGCCCGCAGCCACCAGCAGTGGGCGTTGGTCCGGAATGGCGAAGTCGGGGCTGGCCAGGCTCTCTCCGCCCGGGTCGGGACGCTGGAGGCCATTGAATATCAGCCGGGCATTGGGATGGTCGATGGCATCGGTAATCTCACGGCTGACGCCAATGACCCCATTCAGTTTATCAAAGGCCTTGTGGGAGCTCTTGGTACCGTGGAGTGTACCCACGGTCGCCCGGGCGTGGTTGGCTCTGGAGCTGACCAGGCTGGCGGCCTTGTTGCCCTGGGCGTGGAGAATGTCGGGCCGGATGGAGCGGAGTGTTCGTCGAAAACAGTACCTCAGCCACAGGTTGCGTCGGCCGAGCTGAAAGGGCAGTGGGTGGAATTTCACAGGGTCCGCGAACCGGTCCTGATGGGCGACATGGGCCAGCACGTGAACCTCATGCCCTTTGGCTGCAAGGGCATCCGCAAGATCGGCCGTGTGTTTTTCCATACCGCCCCAGCCGGTTCCCGGAGTGGCAATAGCCAGGGCAATGGTCAGCTGGCCCTGCGTACTCATTATTCTGCCCGTCTCCGGGCCAGCACGGATTCGTAAACCCGGAGGGTGGTTTCGGTCTGGGCTTCCAGCCGGAACCGCCAGGGAATCTCGATCTCTGACCTGGGTCTGTCAATCAGGGCCAGCGCGGTTTGCGTAAACGCCTCTGTGTCGTCCGGCTTTACCAGACCCTCGGGGAAGCAGGCGCGAAGCGTTTCGGCAGCTCCGCCGCGATCGAAGGCCGCCACCGGGGTGCCCGAGGCCAGTGCCTCGGTAACCGTGCGCCCGAAGGGTTCCGGTTTGGTGGACATGTGGCACACCACATCGGCCAGCAGGTAGAGGGTGGTCATGTCATTACGCTGGCCGAGGAAGCTCACTTTGTCGACCAGGTCCAGGCGGGCACGTTCCTTTTCCAGCTCTTCCAGAAACTGCTCCTTGCCTGGCTCGGCGCCGCCCACAATGATGCCGTGGCAATCCGGCCGTTTCTGCACCAGTTGCGCCATCATCGCCAGGAAGTCCAGCTGGCCTTTCCAGCGGGAAATGCGGCCCGGCATCATGATGATTTTCTGGCCGGCGAGTTGCGGGTACTGCCGGAACCAGCGGTCCAGCCATTGCTCACTGAGCTCCCGCTGTCGGAAGGCATCCACATCCACTCCACGCTGGATAACGGTGAGTTTGTCTTCCGGCACGGGATAGTTGTTCAGTACATAATCCCTGACACACCCGGACACGGCGATTATATGGTCTGCCCGCGTCATGATGGCGCTGTAGGGTGTGACGGAATACATGCCATGAAAGGTGGATACGATCGCCGGGCGCTGATGTTCCGGAATGGTTTTCAGAGCCAGGAAAATGATCCAGGCCGGCATGCGGGAGCGGACATGGACAATGTCCGGTTTCAGCTCCAGCAGCAGCTTCCGCATGGGCAGGATCTGCCCGAAGGATGCCGGGCTTTTCCGGTGTATCGGCATGAAAAAATGTTTCGACCCCTGGCCGCGAAGCTGCTCGGCCATGGGGCCACCCTTTGAGACCACAAAGGATTCATGCCCGCGTTTGAACAGGTCGGCTGCAAATTCCACGGTGCCCCGTTCAACGCCACCGCTGTAGAGCGCCGGTAAAGCCTGCAGAATCCTCAACGCTTGCCTCCCTTCAGGTAATGGTGAATCAGCCAACGTGCGGCCCGGTCGGCCTCCCAGAGGTGATGGGTTTCCGAGAGTTTGCCGGCCATCACTGCAGCATGGTCGCTCCAGCGGGCAACGTACCCTTTTTCCACCAGGCTGGCTATGCCGCGCGCGACCCGGCTGCCTTGCCTTGGAGCCAGTTCGAACAGTCCCGTGGGGACACCGGAAGTGGCGGCTTCGCAGACCATGGAGGCGCTGTCCGGCGTTACCCAGGCCGCGCGGGATGCTGCCAGTTGGTGGGACAACCAGCTTGCATGGGTACGGTCTGCGTCCACAACAGTGATTTTTGGCCCACCCAGCTCCTGCAACTTGTCTGACAGGGGCTCTGGTGTACGGCGGGAACCACTGATGGTCCAGCGCCACTGGGGGTAGTGGCCCATAAGTTGTGATATCTGGCCCAGAACAACATCATTGTCCCAGTCGAAATGGGGCGAGGGGCCGCCGACGAGGATCAGTCCCTCGGGCTTGTCAGTAATTCTTGCCAGGGGCGTAATGGCGTTGATCACGCCCTCGGTCGTCAGTATATGCTTCGAAGGCGCGACATCATCGTGTGAGGGAATGATGGCCGCATCAACCCAGCCGACGGGAAATCCCGGTTTCATCAGAACTACGGTTTTTGCTTTGCGGCGGCGCCGAAGGGAAAGAAGAAGGCGATGGGTTCCGCTGCCTGCTGCAATAATAAGGTTTGGGTTGCCAAGGGATTCATCCATGGGCGGGGCCATGCCTATCACCGCTCGCCAGAGGGGAACCGGAATTTCTGTGGCGTCAATTTCAGTCACACTGGCGCCGGTCAGTACCCGCAGGCGATTACCAAGGCCCTTGAGCTGGTTGCGATGGCCGGGCTTGTTGTCTGTGAGTAGCCAGACAACCGGGGCTGATGAGTCCATTCAGTCTGCTTCCTTGCTGTAAAGGTCTGGGTCATCCCTGGAGGGACGGGTCTTGAAGCGTCTGTGCATCCACAGGTACTGGTCCGGGTGCTTGCGGATCTCGTGTTCGATGGTTTTGTTTACCAGGGTCGCGTCTTCCAGGTCGTCTCCCGAGGGAAAATTCTCCAGAGGGGGATGGAAGTAGATGTCGTACCCGGGCTCATGCTCCCGGCGGAAATGGCTGAAGGGCACGACCGCACACCCGCTGCGATCCGCAATCCTTGAGGTGGCGGTAATTGAGCCGGCTGGCACACCGAAAAAAGGCGCAAATACAATACCCTTGCGGCCGTAATCCTGGTCCGTGGCATACCAGACGATACGATTTTTTTTCAGCTGTTTGAGCAGGCCCCGCAGATTCCTGCTGTCCAGGGCGATGCCATAGCGCCGTTCCCTGGCGCGGGTCATCACGGCATTCATCAGCGGATTGTTGTGGTCGCGCTGCATGACATCGGCCTCTATGTACTCGGTCACCAGGCTGCCGCCCAGGTCCAGGGTGCTGTAGTGGCCGCCGAGTAGCAGGATGCCCTTGCCCCCTTCCAGGGCTGCATCCACGTGCTCGAGCCCGTGCACCCGGGTAATGGGAATGAACGAGGTAGGGTTGCGAAACCAGGCAAGGCCCAGCTCCATCACGCCGATGCCATTGGCCCGGAATGATTTTCTGACCAGAGCCCGCTGCTCCTGTTCCGACAATTCGGGAAAGCACAGGCGGATATTCACCTCTGTAATGTGGCGCCGGCGGGCCGCGAAACGATAGGCAAGGTCACCAATGCGTTTGCCCAGCCACCACTGGAGCCTGAGCGGAAGCCGCGCTGCCAGCCACATCAGAGCGATTCCGGCCCAGGTCGGCCACCATCGTGGGTGCAGATAGCTGGTGTAGCGGGTGTCGCGGATTTTCTGCTTGCTGTTCTTCACTTGTTTCATTGCCTGACGGTGTTCCGGTAACAAGAACAGGAGTTTAGCAGGAGGGCTCACATCCGCTAAAGCAGCAATGTCCGCAACTTGCGCCGACGGATGAATTCCATTCGGCAGACTCGGGCTCCGGCATTATGTAGAATGACCGCCGCACCGACCCGGCCCGGAGTTACCATGCTTCACTTTTTCTACTCCCTGTTCTTTCGCATCGCGCTGCCATTCGTGTTGCTGCGCCTGTGGTGGATCGGGCGCAGTAATCCGGCAGCGTTTGTACACTGGCAGGAGCGGCTGGGTTATGTGGAGGCGTCTGAAGAGCCGGTAATCTGGGTCCACGCGGTGTCGGTGGGTGAAACCATTGCAGCAGCGCCTCTGGTGAAGGCCCTGCTGCGCCGTAATCCGGACATCCCGGTACTGATGACCGCCATGACCCCCACAGGCTCTGCCCGGGCCCGGGCTCTGTTCGGTGACCAGGTACGCTATGCCTTTTCGCCCTATGATACCCCCGGTTCGGTACGCCGTTTTGTGGACCGGGTTCGCCCCCGGGCCCTGGTCATCATGGAAACAGAACTCTGGCCCAACATGATTGCCCTCAGTAAGCAGCGCGATGTACCCATTTTTCTGATTAATGCCCGGCTTTCCGAGCGCTCGGCCCGCGGGTATGAGCGGGTGGCTTCCCTGGTGAAACCGCTGTTGCGCAGTATCAGCTGGATTGCAGCCCAGGCGGACGAGGATGCCGGTCGCTTCCTGCGCATAGGCGCGCTGCCGGAGTCTGTTTCGGTCACCGGCAGCATCAAGTTTGATGTGGAGATCTCGGGCGAGATTCGATCGGCTTCAATCCGGCTAAGGCAGCAGCTTGGTCAGGATCGTCCGGTCTGGATCGCTGCCAGTACCCATGAAGGCGAAGACCGTCAGATTCTGGACGCCCACAAACAGATAATGGCCCGGTATCCGGACGCGCTGCTGGTGATCGTGCCGCGGCACCCGGAGCGCTTTGATGATGTGGCTGAGCTGGCAGGCTCCATGGGGCTTTCGGTGCAGCGACGTTCAGACACCCGGGATGCAAGTGGGAGCAGTGAACGTCCCTGCCAGGTGTATCTCGGGGACACCATGGGGGAGTTGCTGATGCTTTACGGCGCCTGCGACATCGCGTTCGTGGGTGGATCGCTGATCGAGCGTGGGGGGCACAACCCTCTGGAGCCGGCAGCCTGGGGTATGCCGGTACTCTCTGGCCCCCATATCTTCAACTTTGAAACCATCTACAACCGACTGGAAGCAGGATCGGGGCTATACATCACTCCCTCCTCTGAAGAGCTGGCAAGCTGCGTGATGAAGCTGATTGCCGACAAGGACGTTGCGCAGAAGGCAGGGCGTAACGCCCTGGCAGTAGTGAACGCCAACCGGGGAGCCCTGGAGAAGGTGGTTGACGGCATCGTGGAGCGGGTTTAGGGCGGGCCCGGGGTGGTGCCCGCCTGCCTGTTATTTATTGCATCGGATCTTCGATGGTTTCCTCTTCCTCGGCGAGGGCTTCAATACCGGGCGCAGAGGCGCTGAGCCAGTTGTTCAGCTCCAGCAGGTCCTGGGGGCTCAGAGTGCCGGCTGCCTGCTTAAGGCTCAGGGTGTTGATCACATAATCGTACCGGGCATTGGCGAAGTCCCGCAGGGCCACGTAGTAATTCCTTTCCGCATCCAGTACTTCCACGATATTTCGGGTGCCGACTTCATACCCTGCCCGGGTTGCGTCCAGGGCACTGCGACGGGAGATGATAGTCTGTTCCAGTGCCGAGGCAGATTCTATGTTGGTGTTCACCGTGCGGAACAGGCTGCGGGTGTTGACCCGCACATCGCGGCGGACCGTCTCCAGCGATTGTTCCGCCACATCGACCAATGACCGCTGTTGACGTACGCCGGCCTGGGTACCGCCTCCCATGTAGAGTGGTACGTTCAGCCTGAGAGCAATGCGGCCTTCGGTGGTTGTGCCGTCGCGCTGGCTCTGGGCAAGGGTCGGATCCTCCAGGCCATCGATATCGGTCTTGCCATAGGACGCGTTCAGGTCCAGTGTCGGCAGGTGTCCGGATTTGGCCGTATTCAGGTTGGCCTCGTTGGTGTTCAGGTCGTATATCGCTGACTGAATCTGCCAGTTCTGGTCCAGGGCGGTGTTTTCCCATGCGGACGGATCCATGGGGTCCGGCCGGCCGAGGGGGAAGTTCCGGCGCAGATTGTTCAGTTCTTCAGTGTATTCGCCGGTCAACCGGGCCAGTTGTTCCCGGGCGATGTCCAGCTCGCTTTCTGCGGCAATACGCTGGCTCTTGCTGTCATCGTAGCTGGCCCGGGCCTCATAGACTTCCGTAATGGCGATAAGTCCCACATCGAAGCGTTCCTGGGCCTGCTCATACTGCCTCTGGATCGCGGCTTCCGTCGCCCTGGCCGTGGTAAGGGTATCTGCGGCGCGAAGCACATTGAAGTAAGCGGTCGCCACATCGAGAATCAGCTGTTGCTGTGCCAGATTATATTCGGCCTGGGCGGATTCCGTCTGAAATTTGCTGGCGTCGTAGTCGAACCAGGCGTCGGCGCGGAACAGTGGTTGGGTCAGCTCCAGGCCGTAGGCAAAGGTTTTATAGGCAGCATCCTGGCCGGGGCCGTCAACATCGGTATGGCTGGCATCACCAAATGCACCGATTTGCGGAAGCAGATTACTGCGGCTGACGTCGCTGGCGGCCTGCTGGGCTTCCAGACTGGCTCGGGCTGAAGCGATGCCGGAATCATAGGAGAGTGCTTTCTCGTACGTCTCAACCAGATCCATGGATAGGGCAGGCTGGGCTGCTAGCAGTCCGATCAGCCCGGAAAGCATTCGTTTCTTCATGTTGTCTCCTGTTAATGATTCACCCGGCGAGAGGGCATTATGGACAATAAACCGCTTGAGCTCTACACTTGCAAACGGCACAGGTTGTATGTGTCAATTACATTGAATTCGCGTCTTGACGGGGTGCTGGCGTCAGAACATGTGACAGCTGGCTGAGATTGCATTGCAGAACCCGCAACCTGATCCGGATAATACCGGCGTAGGGATCCAAGATAGTTTACTGCAAACCACAGGCGTTTTCTGTGGCCCTGCTCCGTCATACGCGACCCGTTTCCTACCCAACTCCGGGGGCGCAAGATGACAGAACTACCTTCCTATCTCAGTGATTCAGCCAAAGTCGATTCCGCAGCGATCAAGCCGTTGCCCCAATCCCGCAAGATTTACGTACAGGGTAGCCGACCCGATCTGCGGGTGCCCATGCGGGAAATTACCGTGGGCGACACACCGACGGACATGGGCGGCGAGAAGAATGCCCCTGTTGTCGTCTACGACACCTCGGGGCCTTACAGTGACCCTGAGGCCATCATTGACCTGCGCAAGGGCCTCAAACCAATTCGCTCAGCCTGGATTGAAGAGCGCGGCGATGTGGAACAGTTGTCGGAGTATACCTCAGAGTTTACCCGCCGCCGTATGAGAGACCCGCAGCTGGATCCTCTCCGTTTCATAGACGAGCGCAAGCCATTGCGGGCAAAGCCGGGCAGGAATGTCAGCCAGATGCACTACGCCCGCCAGGGCATCATCACGCCGGAAATGGAATTTGTCGCCATTCGCGAAAACATGAAACTGCAGGAGGCGCGGGACCAGGGGCTTCTGAAAGATCAACATCCGGGTCAGTCATTCGGTGCCTCCATACCGCAGGAAATCACGCCCGAGTTCGTTCGCGATGAAGTCGCCCGCGGCCGCGCCATCATTCCAAATAATATCAATCACCCGGAAACCGAACCGATGATCATCGGCCGCAATTTTCTGGTGAAGATCAACGGCAACATCGGAAACTCGGCGGTCAGCTCGTCCATCGAGGAAGAAGTGGAGAAACTCACCTGGGGCACCCGCTGGGGTTCCGATACCATCATGGACCTGTCCACCGGCAAGAACATCCATGAAACCCGCGAATGGATCATCCGCAACTCGCCGGTGCCCATCGGGACCGTGCCCATCTACCAGGCCCTTGAGAAAGTGGGTGGCGTGGCCGAGGATCTGACCTGGGAAATCTTCCGCGATACCCTCATCGAGCAGGCCGAACAGGGTGTGGATTACTTCACCATCCACGCTGGTGTGCGCCTGCATCACGTGCCCATGACCGCCAAGCGCACCACCGGTATCGTGTCCCGGGGCGGCTCCATCATGGCGAAGTGGTGCCTGGCCCACCACCAGGAAAGCTTCCTGTACGAGCATTTCGAAGACATCTGCGAAATCATGAAGGCGTACGATGTCGCCTTCAGCCTCGGCGACGGCCTGCGGCCCGGCTCCATTGCCGACGCCAACGACGAAGCCCAGTTCGGCGAGCTGGAGACCCTGGGTGAACTCACCAAAATCGCCTGGAAGCACGATGTCCAGTGCATGATCGAAGGCCCGGGCCACGTGCCCATGCAACTGATCAAGGAGAACATGGACAAGCAGCTGGAATGCTGTGACGAAGCGCCGTTCTATACCCTCGGGCCGCTGACCACGGACATTGCGCCTGGCTACGATCACATCACCTCCGGCATCGGGGCGGCGATGATCGGCTGGTTCGGCTGTGCCATGCTCTGCTACGTCACCCCGAAAGAGCATCTGGGCCTACCTAACAAGGACGATGTGAAAACCGGCATCATCACCTACAAGATCGCCGCCCATGCTGCCGATCTGGCAAAAGGTCATCCCGGCGCCCAGATCCGCGACAACGCCCTCTCCAAGGCGCGTTTCGAGTTCCGCTGGGAAGACCAGTTCAACCTCGGCCTGGACCCGGACACCGCCCGCGCCTTCCACGACGAAACCCTGCCGAAGGATTCGGCCAAGGTGGCGCATTTCTGCTCCATGTGCGGCCCGAAGTTCTGCTCCATGCAGATTTCCCAGGAAGTGCGGGACTATGCCAAGGAACATGGCCTTGACGAAGTATCGGCGGTGGATGCCGGCATGAAGGAAAAGTCCCGGGAGTTTGTGGAGGCTGGGTCCAAACTTTATGACAAGGTTTGACCTTTTGTAGGCTTGCTTGATTCGGAGTGTGAGCCGGGGTGGTGGCCCCGTTCAGAAAACGATTCGAGACGTCCCTGTGCGTCTCGGGCTCCGCCATCCGTGGCTCCGCACGTTTCTGAACGGGGCCACCACCCCGGCTCAGTCTGGCGTTGGCAGTAATCGCCTGGTCAGGGCCTTATTGGCGGATGGCAATTCTTTACGGGGCAGTCGTAGGTCGGATTAGGCGAAGCCGTAATCCGACAAAATGACGCCGATAGCCCACCCAGTGTCGGATTACGCTTCGCTAATCCGACCTACCCCTACCACTGTTTTCCTGCCGGCTGCCCCTGAAGTCCGGGGCAGCCCCACCGTGACCTTGCACCCAAGGTGGCGGCCAAGAAGGCTTGCACCCAAACCAAAACACCGGCTATCGTTCAGAATCGTTCTCAGAAACGGATCTGAAATGACCGAACCGTTCCAGTTTAAAAGTACCGACGTAAAAATCGAAAAACGCGAAACCGTCTTCCAGGGCTTCTTCCGCATGGACAAGCTCTGGTTGACCCACCCCCGTTTCGATGGCGGGAAAATGCCCACCTTCACCCGCGAACTCTTCATCCGCGGCGACGCTACCTGCGTATTACCCTACGACCCGGATCGGGACGAAGTCGTACTCCTTGAACAGTTTCGCCTTGGCGCCCTTGGCCGCAACCAGTCACCCTGGCTGCTGGAGCTCGTCGCCGGCATGAATGAAGACGGCGAGTCGCCGGAAGAAGTGGCCCAGCGCGAAGGTCAGGAAGAAGCCGGGCTGACATTCGAACCGCTGGACAAAATCTGCGATTACCTGGTGTCACCGGGTGGCAGCACAGAACTTATTCACCTGTATTGCGGTCGCATCAGCACAGAGTCCGCCGGCGGGCTATACGGTATGGAACATGAACATGAAGATATCCGTGCCCACGTATTCAGTGCCGACGACGCCATCGCAATGATTTATGATGGACGTATCAATAACGCCGCAGCAATCATCGCGCTGCAGTGGTTGCAGTTGAATCGCCCGCGATTGCGGGAAGGTTGGAGCTGATATGACAGAATGGGTGATGAAACCCCGGCGCTATGTACCGGATTTACGACGTTTCGGCGCGCTGTGTGATGGTAACTACATGCGGCTTTACCGCCTGAGGAAGCTTGAGGCCAAGGGCCGGCCAATCTGTGAATTTGAGCTTCACCGTGAGGACCAGTACCTTGGCCGGGTGCGCATAGAAGTGCTGCAAACCACAAAGTTTACCGAAACCCTCCTGCTGGAGCAGGTGCACAACTCCGGGCGCTGGCTCAATAATCCCCAATTGACCGTGCGTGTTTACCATGACGCCAACATGGCAGAGGTGATCAGTTGCTACCGCGACCGGCAAATTGCCCCGGTGAACGACTACCCGAACCGGTTCATGCATCACCCGGACGAAAAGGTTCAGGTGAACAGCTTCCTGGCCGACTGGCTGGATTACTGCCTGCGGTTCGGGCACTTGCCCATGGAACATGCTGCCTGGTCGGCCGGGGAGGGCGTGGACTGAGGCTGCATGTCTGTACCGATGGTACTGGCCTGGAGTTTGTCGTGTGGATCGTACGGAGAGTGTGCGAGAGTTGTCAAAACAGGTAATTATGCCCGTAAGCCTGAGCAGAATGTGATGAGTATTCTGGATGCAGTCGTAAAAACTGAATAGTCTGCCATTATGCCTGCATCACCGGTGGGTGTTGCGCGAACGCAAGAAACACGAGTGCCATGACAGAGAACGACAGCCAGCGTGCCCTTCGGGTGCTACAACTGACCGACCCGCACCTGATGGCCGATCCGGCCGGGGAATTGCTGGGCGTCAATACCAGAGACAGTCTCGATGCGGTGATCGCGCAGGTGTTGCGTGATCATGGCCAGCCTGACCTGATACTGGCAACCGGCGATATCGCCCAGGATGCAACGGAAGAAGCCTACCGTGTATTCGGTGAAAAGCTGAATGTCTTTTCCTGCGGATCCGCCTGGATGGCAGGCAACCATGATGACTCGGAATTGCTGGCCCGAATTGCTGCGGAAATGCACGCAGACAGGCGCCATATCATCCAGGGTGGCTGGCAGTTTGTGCTGCTGGATACGTCGGTACCCGGCAAGGTTTTCGGAGAGCTGGCGGAGTCCGAACTGGCGTTTCTGGAGCAAACCCTGAGCGAAAATCCGGAGCTGCCGGCACTCGTTGCCCTTCATCACCATCCCATCGAAATTGATACCCAGTGGATGTCGCCCATCGGCCTACGCAACCGTGAGGCGTTCTGGCAGGTCGTGGACCGGTTCGAGCAGGTGAAGATTGTATTGTGGGGGCATATTCACCAGGAGCTTGAAGAGGTCAGAAAGGGGGTGAAGCTTATGGCCACGCCCTCTACCTGCATTCAGTTTGCGGCAGGCTCCGTGGAGTTTTCCGTGGAAGACAAGGCGCCAGGCTATCGCTGGTTCGAACTGGAGCCCTCCGGCGAGTTCGCCACCGAAGTGCGCCGTGCAGATGACTTTGTGTTTGATCTGGACAGTAACAGCTCTGGTTATTAGAACTTGCTCCTGTTTTGAGCGGGCCCGTGCCCTGTTAATGGCCACCAAATTCCGTTTATAATTCCGTCGTCGCTCAGGACGAGTGACCGTGTGCTTGATCGCACCCACATGTAATCAACATCTTCAGGGATCGAAATGCCCCAGGCAACCGGACTGCAGTTCACCGCCACCCTTGGCGAACTTCCCAAAGACCTGTTCGCGGTCGTCCGTTTCGAACTGACCGAACACCTCTCAAAGCTTTGCCACTGCAAGCTGGAACTCGCCAGTACCGCCCCGGATATTTCAGCGGAAGAAGTGCTGGAACAGCCCGTGGAACTGGTGGTCTGGCAGGATGGCATTCCGCTGCGGCGTTTCCACGGCGTGGTCAACGAATTCGCCCGGGGCGACAGCGGCCACCGCCGCACCTGCTACGAAGTCATCGTCCAGCCCCCGCTCTGGCGCCTGGGTCTGATGCACAACAGCCGCATCTTCCAGACCCAAAGCACCGACGCCATCATGCGCACCCTGCTGGAAGAGCGGGGCATCATCGACACCGTGTTTGATCTGAAACGCACTCCCGAAGAACGGGAATACTGCGTCCAGCACCGGGAAAGCGACCTGGCCTTTATGGAGAGGCTCTCTGCCGAAGAAGGCTGGCACTACCGCTACCACCACGGGGATGTGGCAGGCGAAGAACAACCGGCCCTGATCATCGCCGACCACCACGGCGATGCCCCAAGACTGGAACCGGTGGAATACAACGGCAAGGCCGGCGGCAGCTCCCGCCAGAGTGCCATCTTCCAGTTCACCTACCGGGAACGGGTCAAAGCCGCCTCCGTGGCCATGAAGGACTACACCTTCAAGAACCCCGCCTACGCCCTGATGCATGAAAGCCAGGCCGACAAACTGGATGCCCAGCGTGAGGACTACCAGCACTACGACTGCCCCGGCCGTTTCAAAGCCGACGCCAGCGGCCAGTCTTTCACCGAAGCCCGGCTGGACGCCCTGAGAAACGACGCCACCCTGGCCCACGGCCAGAGCAACCGCCCCGACTTTACCGTGGGCGCCAGGGTGGAACTCACCGAGCACGACAACCAGAGCCTGAACCGGGAATGGCTGTTCACCAGCATCACCCACACCGGCGAACAGCCCCAGGCCCTGGAAGAGGACGGTAATGGCGGCGCCACCACCTATCACAACGCCTTCAACGCCATCCCCGGTGACCGCACCTGGCGCCCGCAGGTAGAACACCGTCCACTGATGGACGGCCCCCAGATTGCCATTGTTACTGGTCCGGAAGGGGAAGAGATTCACTGCGACGAACACGGACGGGTCAAAGTCCGGTTCCCCTGGGACCGCTACTCAAAGAATGATGAAAACAGTAGCGCCTGGTTAAGAGTCAGCCAGGGCTGGGCCGGTGGCCAATATGGCTTCATGGCCCTGAATCGGCCACGAAGTCATCGTCAGTTTCCTGGACGGCGACCCGGACCAGCCCATCATTACCGGCCGGACCTATCACGCCACCAACACACCGCCCTATGCACTGCCGGAACACAAAACCAGAACCACCCTCAAGACCCAGACTCATAAGGGCGAGGGCAGTAACGAACTGCGGTTCGAAGACGAGGCGGACAAGGAACAGATCTACCTCCACGCCCAGAAAGACCTGGACCTGCTGACCGAGAACAACCGCACCGAAGTCATCAGGAACGACAGCCACCTCACCGTGGACAACCATCGCAAGGCCCACATCAAGGGCAATGACCACACCACCGTGGACGGCGAAAAGCGCGAATCCATCGGCGACGACGCCAGCCTCATCGTGAACGGCAGCCACCACAGCAAACAGGGCAAGAACCAGCTCATCGAGGCGGGCAGCGAGATCCACCACAAAGCCGGCATGAAAATCGTCATTGAGGCGGGTGCTGAAGTGACCCTGAAAGCCGGTGGAAGCTTCGTGAAAGTGGATCCCAGCGGTGTGACTGTGGTCGGGCCAATGGTGAAGATGAATTCCGGGGGCGGGCCGGGGAGTGTGAGTGCTGCGGCCACGAAGGTGCCCGAACAACCGGCCACGCTTGTCAGTCAGGTACAGCCAGGCAACACCTCGTCACATCTAGCGGCAACCGATGTGCGGGAAGCTGCTATTGCCGATAAGGTTTTATCTACAGGCCTCTTAGCGCTGACGCCTGATGTACTCACCCGGGTTGCCAAGGCTGGAACTACCGTTGTGTCTGGATGTGAATTTGATAGCCGGGGGCGATGCATTATTCATGAACACAGTCGAAGCACCCTTGGCGCATCGCCTGCAAGTGATGGAGTAAACGGAGGTGAACCTGAGCGGAATGGCAATGAAGGAACAGCTCCAGACGGCAACACTAAAGATGCCAGGGATAATGTGCAAGCGGGGTTAAGCGCGGAAGGAGAGACATTACTGAAAAGCGTAGAGGAGTTGCGTTTGAGCCCATATGATGACCAGACAGGAAGCGCCATTAACTCATGGGTTAAAGGCGCAACCATTGGGTATGGCCACTTAATTTCAAAAAGTGAATGGTCTATTTATGAAAACGGAATCACAGCTGACCAGGCTGATGCTCTCTTTGGAGAGGATGTAGCACCCTTTGTTGCAGCTGTTAATGATGTTATTAACGTTGACCTTTCACAGCACCAGTTTGATGCAGCAGTTATGCTTGCTTTCAACATTGGTATAGGCGGGTTTTCAAATTCTTCTGCTGTCGCCCTGATCAACGATTCTAGTGCAACCACTCCTTATTCGGATTTAGAAAGTGCCTGGAAAGCATGGAATCGTTCGCAGGGCTCTGTTAGTCAGGGATTAATAAATCGCCGAAACGCTGAATGGCGCGTCTACTCAAACGCTGTCTATGAAAAATGGTAGTTCTCGGCTGGGGGAATCGTTAATGGTTAGATATTTTTTAATTTTCATGCTGAGTTTAATCTCAGCAGGTTGTTTTGCCGTTGATAGCAATGAACCTGGATCGATTTGTTCAGATAGCTCTTTGGATAACCTTTATTCGAGATACGAAATATTCGAGGTGGTTAAGTACGGTGGAGGATTGACTGCAGAGTCTTCCGCCAAAGGCCGACGGGGAGAAAAAGTCATTATTGAGCGTGATACTTTTCAGGTCAGGGACCTTATTATTTCCAATCCGTCTTATGAGTTGGCTTGTTATCCATTGCCAAATGAGGGAGAAGTTGATGTCAATCGCTGGAGCAACTTCTATGGATTTGGCGCGAATAGAACTTCTATTGAAGTCTTGCATGTTTATGAAGAAGGCGATTCTACCGGTGAACCCTCCATTAATCTTGAGCTAGTGAATAGTCAGCTTTGGGAAATGTATGACGGCTGGGTTTATAAAATGAAGCCCCTATAAGTGCCAGTGAGCCGATTGTGACCGGCTAATAACCCTCTGCATGCTCAACAGCAACGGACTGCGAGTACTCCATGACCACAATTGAGCCAATATTCCAACAAACTGCAAAACCAGAGAATGCAGACTTTGCCATACTGGACCTGGCCCAGAAAGATGAAGGCCAACTGCTGGGATGGCTATACAGCCATTTCGACTCGAGTGATATTCCCTGGAATCCCCTTTACCAAGGGACTGAACTGGCAAGCAACTGGTCTACAGGTCCCATACTGATTGAGATTGGAGACTCACAGGTTTTTCGTGAAACGCTGATCGAGCGCTATCAGTCAGACTACCTGGGTATGTTGATCTCTGCGCCAGGTGTCAGTCTGGCGACAATGGGGGGGCACCTTCGCTCACTCGTTATCACCTCGCTGGATGGCAAGCCATCCGTATTCCGCTTCTACGATCCGCGCTCCCTCGGCCCCCTTCTTAAGGTACTGGAGCCAAACCAGCGTTATCAGCTAATGGGCGCTTCCCAGTGGTGCTGGTGTCACGATGGCCAATGGTGGGTGACCACGGAATCACAATCCGCCGACTGGCCGGAACCGGAACAGCCGCTTGTGGTCGGCAAGGCGCAGTTGGACGCGTTGGATGAGGCGCGTCTTGCCCAGTTTGCCGCTTCCCTGACGGACTATTACCGGCCCCATGTTCCCGGACCGGACCCGGAACAATTTGTTCTGACGGAAATTAAGTCCGCGAACGACTCAGGGGTGACCCTGCTTGCCGACCAGGAGCGCTGGGTAAGGCTGGCGATTCAGGCAGGCGCTCCGCTAGCGGAATCCGTGAACTGGCAACAACTGGCGAGTGATCAGGGATTATCACCGAGCCAGATCCTGACTCACCTGGAAAATGAACAAAGGACTGTAACTCATGCCGACTGATGCCCCGGTGCAACTTCCTCCGTCCAAGGTCTCCGCAGCAGACCAGACCTCAAGTCAATCCGAGACGAAACACTGCCAGCAAAGCAAAAACGCTACGGTGGTATACGTAACCGGGCACCGCAGTTTCTGGGTACTCCCGCAGAACGTTCTCGACAAGATGGAAACCAGTGCCGCCCGGCTCAAGGCTGCTGCATCAAGGGAAACCCTGGAACAACGGATGGCGGAACTTGAGAAGGTGGGGCTGACGGATCTGTTCCTGCCCGCTTCCGCGAAAAGCTTTTTGCCTCCTGCGGAGCAATCCGAGTGGGACGAATTGCTCAGCCAGAACCGGGATGCCGACCGTCATTTACAAAGGCTGGATGAGGAGTTGGACAAGGAGGAAAAGGCTTATCGCCAACGGGTGAAGGCGCTTACTGAAGCCAAGGAATTCTATAGCAATCGCCTTCAGCTAACGGCGCAATGGCATCAAACCCGGCAGGGCTTGGATGATCATAAGAAGGCTATCCGAGCGAAGAAGGAGAATCGAACCGACCGATTGATGGACCTTCAGGAGCAAGGGTTTGAGGCCGCCCGGGAAGCTGGTTTCCATGTGGTGGAGCAAGAACTGTTCTCACCGGAGCAGCGGAGCATCAAAAAAATGCTGTCGGCCTACCTGGAAGCTCGAAAGGATTTTGAAGAGGGCGAATTGTACAACGAAACGGTGGCCGCCATCTTCGTTAACACTTGCCGTCTGAACGGGGAGCTGATGGCTTATGAGTGGCGGCAGGAGACACCGGACATCCAGAAGGTCGAACAGTACCTGACGGAGCTGAACAGGATGGAAGGCAAGATGCGGGACTATGCAGATGCGGTGCTGGCTCTTGCAAATATCGGTATTGCCGCACCGGAATATGCACTGGCGAATGGCCACTGCCAGGTGAAGGACGGCATTCTCGACATGACCGACCTTCGGTTGCTGGACTGGGAAATCGAACAGCTCACCGAAGAGATGAAAGAACATGGGTGGGCCTGGCTTAGCGCAATTGGTATGAATGGCCCCGCGCCCGCCCCGGAAATCCTGCAGTACCAGCACAAAATTGAGACTTGCCAGAAAAAGCAGGATGCACTGCGGTGCCGTGCCCAAGAACAGGCCAAGGAAATGTCGCCGCCGAAACTGTTCATCTGGAATCCGGCCGACTATAACGCTCCGCCCTTCAAGGCTTTGGTGCGTCCCGGGGTTCCCCTGCGGGAATTTTCCCGGCCGGGAGGTGCCTCCGAACTGCAACATTTCTCTCTTCTGGACTTACCTGGTGGCCAGGAAAATCTGGGTACGCAGAAGGAGCCCGAATCATCCTTTGATATCGCCCTGTCTCTGAAGACTGAACAAAAGCCGGGCAGGGATGAAGCCCTGGAAAAACTATTGACGGATCAGGGGGCGAAAAAATACCCGCTTCAAGAGAGCTGGTTCGACAACCGGGGACTATTCCAGCCGGACCGGTTCTTCCGCGCCATCCAAGATGACGGCGTCCTTGAGCAATATAATGCCGAGGAGCTTGACGCTTGGGGAACCCATCTACGGGCTTTCTTGTTTGAATCCGAAGCGAAGCGTCATCTCATGAGTTTTGATGACAGCTACACCGGGCAGTTTGTCAGGCTGCTATCCAGTGGTCTAGCTGGCGAACTGAGTCAGGAACTGCAGAACAAACTAAAAGTGGAAGTGCTGACGGGTGTTAGCGGTCCCGCCAGTGAACCTTCTTTTAGCATGAAGAACGGCAACTCCAAGGTAGACTATGAACTGGGCGAAGCCAGAATTGGCGCTAACCTGACATACAGCCAGGGGCAACTGGACCTGCTCTCTCTGAAGCTACCGAAACCGGATGAAGCCGAGCCAATTCGAATACCCTACCGGACCATAGAAGGCAGCGGAGAGCTGGATCTGGGGCGGTTTTACTGCGAGGTTGACGCCAAGTGCTGGGGCTTCGTCGGAGCCCGCATTCTGATGAGTCGCTCGATAGGTATTGAAGCAGTTAAAGGTGAAGGCATACAGCTGACGGGGGTGGACTGGGAAAAGCGAGAGGTTAACGGGGCCGAATTCGAAGCCTTTGCTGGAGCCCAGGCAGGTAAGATGATGCGCACCGAAATGAAATGGTCCATTCCTCAGCGGCTCAGAAAATCCGAGAAATGGCGCCGACTGGGTGAAGAGGTCCCTGAGTGGATCACCCTGGGGGTGCTCCGTGATGAGTTGGTCGGTGCCGCTGGCCTGGGCGCCACTGGAGAAGTCAAGATTGGGATGAACAATAACCGGCTGGTCTTCTACGCCAAAGGCCGCCTGGTGGCGGGCCTTGGGGGTGGCATGGACATCGGTTTTGAACTGAATTTTGATTCCATCCCCATGTTGATGCGCCTCCTGCAGCAGGAATTACACGACAATGGCTACCGCCGTATCTACTGGATTGACGACGGTGCGTTTGAGTACCTGAGCATGCTGATGAACCTGCGGCTCTCTGCGGCTCTGAACATATCGTTCCTCGCGGCTCAGTCCTACGACTTTGTTCAAGAGGTCTACCGGAATTTCTACAGCAGTGAGAACGCCGGGGTCGTGGCCGTGAGGATTACTGAAGCCATTGATATTGCGGAAGGCAAATCAGTGTCGACTGATGAGGTGCCCAGGGTCACATTGGAAGAATACCGGTCCTGGTTCCTGGGGCTGCAGCCCGAAGCGATTGGTCCCATGTTGCACAACCTTGTGGCGGAGCCGGTTGAGTTTGAAGGGCCCAATGGAGAGCGGAAATCTCCGGAGGAAATGTTGAAACTCCAACAGATTTCGATCCTGCAATGTTGTGAATGGATAGGCGAATCTGAACTGGTTAAACCAGAATCGTATCGGGGTGCGGTGCCAAATCGCGTCCAGCGGCAGTTTGAGGAGTCGGTGACTCGTATGAATGCTCAGGGTACCAAGCCAAGGGAGGGTTCCTCGCAGGTAGCCCGGGAAAATTTGGCCAGATTGGATGAGTTTATGGGTAGGGATTTAGCGTCGCCACTCGATAGCGCCCGGCTTCAAAAGTATAAAAAATTGCGCAGGAAATTCAGCTTACATCTGTTGGGGCAGGTTTAAATTATGTTGAACATCTCAGTGGCTAGGGTTTGCTCGCTGTTACTACTGCTCTTCGTGGCACTGCCGGTCGTTGCCGACACCGACCAGGAACGGGCGGAAGCGTTGTTTCAGGAAGGCTACATCCTCTACCAGCAACGCTATAGCCCAAATGCCTTCACCAAATTCAAGGAAGCAGCCCAACTGGGCCATGCTGAGGCGGCTTATTACGCAGGAAATATTCTTCGCCGGAATTCCACGTACATTACTGCTGAAGCCGAAGAATTTTACCGTCAGGCTGCTGAGGATGGTGACGTCTACGCCATGCTGCGCTTTGCCCAAAAGGGCAAAATGTGCGGCACACTCAGAGACTGCGACTATGACCGCGAAGAATGGTTGGACCGGGCCATGGAACTCGCACTCCCGAAGGCGGAAGCTGGCGACACTGAAGCCATGATGGCGCTATCTTCAGCTTTTGCCATTGACGGAGACCCGGATAAGGATTTCGAATGGGTTGAGCGTGCGGCGGAGAGCGGCCATGCCTTTGCCCAGTATTGGATGGCAGTCATGCTGGATGAACAGGATAGGGGCTTCTACTGGACCGAAAAGGGGCGCAGGGAAGATGTTCTCAAATGGCTCAATGCGTCGGCTGAACAGGGGTTTCCCAAGGCTATCCTGAAATTGGCAGTGGAGTTGAAGGAAGACGGCCGGTTCGAGGAGGCCAATGAGTGGGTCGGTCGAATGGGGCAGACGGATTATTATGACGCCCTTGTTAACTATGGATTGATTCTTTTGGAAGGACCAGATGGGATGTTCCGCCACCCAGAGACCAAGCCAGTAGAGGGCTTGGCCATGCTAATGGCGTTACACCGGCAAATGGGCAAGTTCGAAGTTAAAGAGTTTGTTGAACAATACAAGGCTGATCTGAGCGCCAAAGATATAACCAGAGCGGAAAAGCGATCTGAAGAACTGTTGGTCGATACGCCGATTATTTACTACCTGCCAAAGTTTGGAATGTGAAACCATTGACGGAAAATAACCCCCGTCACAACGATAGACGAAACTACTCAAATCCCACGTTCAGGAAGAACACCATGACGACCGCGATGGGCGCGGGCTTCCCACCCTATTACGTAGCTATACCTCTCCTATTGATATCTGGGCAGATAGTTTCGAGCCAACGTGGACGGGCACTGGAGCTGGAGTTTGTCGCTGATACAGAGGGGTGCCATCAAGGGAGTCCTGACCGGAGTCAGTAAATACTGGTTTGGTAATAGGCTCAGAAAATTTAACAAGGAGTGTTGAAGGTAATTATGAAAAGCGCAGCAAAGGGATTTTTACTCTTCCTGTACCCGACTCTGATCTATATTGCTTTTTCTGGAATCGCAACCTTCGTTCATTGGTGGCAATACGTCGGCCAGAATGACTCTCCTCACGAGGGGTATCTGGACGCGGTGAAAGAAAGCCTGAAGCACCAGGGTGCACCCAGTCTGTTCAATGATTATGGGCGATTTACGTTCGACCCTTCTTCCAGTATCTGGCTTGGCATTGCATTAGCAGTGAATCTTTTCTTATTGCTGTACACATGGGCGGGTAGTGTCTGGCTATCATTGATCATTGCAGGTAAAAAACCGGATTTGCTCAAATGCGTCAAAGACTGTCTTCACGCCTATACCTGCTCATATCTAGTCCTGCTGCTAGCGGCACTTTTGATTTTCCCCTTGTTTGACGTTCGAGCGACTGGGGTATACATGATATTCCTTCTCTTTGTGGGTCGCATGATTATGTCTACCGAGCGAAGGTACTCTCTAGGAATTGTGAAATCGTCGTTCTGTGTTCTGGCTCCCTGGTCCGCCATTATATTCTTGAGTAAATGGATATATGAGAGCGATATGTTTGAGGGTGCTGTCAATGAAATCTGGATTCCAGGTTTTAATTTTCTGTTAATGATGTTTTATACGGCCTGTTGCATCTGAAGCCAGCGGCTGCCATCCCAGCCTCCCGGATTCCCCATCATGAATTCGCCCCCTTCCACAAACACCATATCCTCCATCTGACGCTCAACCATGTCTTCGGCTTTGGATTCGTAGTAGATGTTACAGCCTGAGATTGCAGAGACTGCCAGAAAAGAGAGGGCCAGCTTGGTGGGCAACCGAATCAGCATCGACAATCGGCATCCTTTCCGAAGGTTTGGGAACTTACAGTTTACTGAGCCTAGCGGTGAGTCGCCAGATCCGGCGGCCTGAGATGTGCCTTTGGTCCCAAGCCATGCATGCTATATCAAATCTGTCCTTAACGAATTTAGGTTGTGTTTGAGTTGCGTTTAGTTTTAGCGCACCTGAAGCCTCTGGTCTCCGAGGCTAGGTGTTCCGAACCTTTTTGCCGGGTTACGGTAGTGTTTCCATGAAATTCTTTGAAATGCCCCCCGCGAAGAACGCGGTAAGGTTTTCCTTCAAAGATATCTTTCTGTCCTTCTGCCGGACCAGTAGGATTGTTGACGGGCGACTTCTCGTAGTAGTCTTTTGAATAGTTATCGCTTACCCACTCCATTGCGTTACCGGACATGTCGTATAAGCCAAGAGAATTTGGTGGAAATGAGCCTGGTCTCAATGGCGTGGGATCTTTTAGTGGGTGGCCGTCAAACGTGTTAAATGTCGGGCCAGCGGCAACAGTCTCGTCTGGAATAGCTCGCCCCGAGGGAGTCGCATACTGAATCATTTCACCACGAGCACGGGCGGCAAACTCCCATTGGGCTTCTGTAGGTAGCTTGGCTTCTGCACCTGTTTGCTCACCTAGCCATTGGCAGAAAGCATTGGCGTCTGACCAGGAAGCAACGGCAGGTAGCTCGTCTGCGAATCGGTCGGGGATATCCTGGCGAATTTTGTCGTAACGATTGTCCGATGACTCATATCCTGTACTTGCCATGAATAACTCAAAATCCCCCTGAGTAACCTCGTATTTCTGAATATAAAAATCGTCGAGAACCACGCGATGAACAGGGATGGTATCGCTGCGTATACTCCAACCTCCCGGATTCCCCATCATGAACTCTCCACCTTCGACAAACACCATAGCTTCCATCTGACGCTCAACCATGTCTTCGGCTTTGGATTCGTAGTAAATGTTGCAGCCTGAGATTGCAGAGACAGCAAGAAAACAGGGGATCAGTTTGGAAGGCAATGAAATAAGCATCGACAATCGGCATCCTTTCCGAAGGTTTGTAGAGCTGCTAGTTTACTGAACCTGGTGTAGGGTAGCTACACCGGCGGTTCGGGATGTGGCTTTAGTCGACAAATCATGACGGTTACTGCGCCATCTTTCGAGCTTCTTGGGATAGTTTAATGCTGGCGGGTTACCCTCATTGAACACTAGATGTATAATTCTCCCCCGAGCTTTAAAAGCACTATCGAACCCATGGATTGGGTAGAAGTAAGCAGAGGATTTGCTATGAAATACTTAAATACCCCCTTCAATTACCCTCTCTCGGTTTCTATCTGCCCAGCCAGAAGCCCGTAGTACCAGCCGAAACGCAATATTTGGAAGACTATACATTTAGAGTGGCCAGTCTATGGCTGAAATCATGCCGTGCCGCGGCTTTAAACATTCAAGGAGGAATGCAAATGAACCAACCTGAAAAACGCAAAAACCGACTTCTGGCCCTGTTTCTCGGAGGATGCTTTGGGCTTTTAGGTGCAGATCGCTTTTACCTCGGTAAATGGAAAACGGGCCTGCTCAAGGCGGTAACGCTGGGTGGAGTAGGTGTGTGGTGGTTTCTGGATAGCTTTCTGTTGGGTACGGACGCCTTCCTTCATACATTCGGCCGAGACACCGGATTTGTGAAGGACTCACAGGGGCGGGACCTCAATTATGGCCTTTCATTCTGGAGGATCAAGAACGGGCAGATTGTCAGGGACTGGTTCTGAGGTAACGGGCAGGGCAATAGAAATGGACTTTATATTTTCAATGAATCAAGGGAACTGATATGCGTGTTTACGACTTTCTGAAATACCTGTTTTCGGTGGTGGGCGGCGCTCTACTCGTTGGAGCCTTTCTCTGGTATCAGAGCACAGTCACGTTTCTGGATGATGCCTTAGAGGTGCCGGGCGTGGTGACGGATCTGGTTTACTCCCGTTCCAGTGATTCCAGCAGCTACTATCCGGTCGTCCGGTTTGAGGATGACGCTGGGCAGGTGATTGAATTCCAGTCGTCGTCGGGCAGTAATCCGGCTTCATACAGTCGTGGTGAGAGGGTGTCGGTTTTGTATTTGCCGGGAGAGCCAGAGAGTGCCCGTATAGACGGCTTTTTCTCTTTGTGGGGTGGTGCGCTCATCCTTGGGATCATCGGCGGGTCGTTCTTTCTCGTCGGAACCTTGATGATTCTGGTGCCCTTGATCAGAAAAGGCAGGGGCGCAAAACTGAGGGAGAGCGGCCAGCTTGTAATGGCCAGCTTCCGGAGTGTCGAGCAGAACACCAGTCTGGTGATGAACGGCCAGAGCCCTTACCGGATTGTGACTCAGTGGCAGGACCCGGCTACTGCAAATATTCACGTATTTCGCAGTGAAAACCTGTGGTTTGACCCGACAGAGCATATCCCTGGCGAGTCGATACCCGTGTATATCCGGCCGGACAACCCAAAACGATACTGGGTGGATACGTCGTTTCTACCCAAACTGGCGTCCTGATCAGGGTGGGGAAGAGCGCGAAGGCTCTTCCCCCTGGCCTCAGGCTTCCCGCAACTCCCGGGCAGCCGCAACCATTCCCTTCAGCGCCGGAATCACCTCATCCCACGACCGGGTTTTCAGCCCACAGTCCGGATTGATCCAGAGCCGCTCGGCGGGGATGCGTTCCGCAGCCTTGTTCATCAGCGATACGATATGCCCGGTGCTGGGTACGTTCGGTGAGTGGATGTCGTACACCCCGGGGCCGATGTCGTTGGGGTACTGGAAGCCTTTGAAGGCGTCCAGCAGTTCCATGTCGGACCGTGAGGTTTCGATGGTGATGACGTCGGCGTCCATTCTTGCGATGGCTTCGATGATGTCGTTGAACTCGGAATAGCACATATGGGTATGGATCTGGGTTTCGTCTTTTACACCATTGGCGGCGATGCGGAAGGCTTCGATGGCCCAGTCCAGATAGGTCTGCCAGTCGCTTTGGCGCAGGGGCAGGCCTTCCCGCAGGGCCGCTTCGTCAATCTGTATGATGTTCACGCCGGCTTTTTCCAGGTCCAGCACTTCTTCCCGTATGGCCAGGGCCAGTTGCCAGCAAGTGTCTTTCCTGGGCTGGTCGTCGCGCACGAAGGACCAGTTGAGGATGGTGACCGGGCCGGTCAGCATGCCTTTGAGGGGCTTGTCCGTCAGGGACTGGGCATAGCGGATCCAGTCCACGGTCATGGCCGTTGGCCGGGAGATATCACCAAACAAGATGGGCGGTTTCACGCAGCGTGAGCCGTAGGACTGCACCCAGCCGAAGCGGCTGAATACATAGCCTTCCAGCTGTTCTCCAAAGTATTCCACCATGTCATTGCGTTCCGCTTCGCCGTGCACCAGTACGTCCAGCCCGAGTTGCTCCTGTTCGCGGATGCAGTGGCTGATTTCATCACGGATGCGGGCCTGGTATTCCTCCGGGGTCAGTTCGCCCTTGCGGAACTTGAGGCGCGTCTGGCGGATGTCCCTGGTCTGGGGAAACGAGCCGATGGTGGTTGTGGGATAGCGGGGCAGCTTCAGGTGATCGGCCTGGATGGCGGATCGCTGCTGGTAGCTGCTGGTGCGCTGACCCATGTCGGGAGTGATGTTGGCGACCGCTTTGCGGACCTCCGGACCAGTGACCCGCCGGGACTGGCGCCGGCTGGCGATGGCATCGGCGTTGTCCTTCAGGGCGCCGGCTACGGTATGCCTGCCTTTGGTCAGGGCCGTTGCCAACAGCTGAAGCTCATCCAGCTTCTGTCGCGCAAACGCCAGCCAGGAGCGGACTTCCGGGTCCATGGTGGTTTCCAGGTCCAGGTCTACCGGCACATGCATTAGGGAGCAGGACGGTGCCAGCCAGAGCCGTTCCCGAAGTTTGCTGTAAACCGGCTCAAGCCAGTCCAGGGTGGCTTCCAGATCGGTCTTCCAGATGTTGCGGCCATTGATCACGCCCAGCGACAGCACCTTGTGCCCCGGAAGCCAGTCGGTAACGCGGCTCACTTCGTCTCGGGCGTTGATGGCGTCCAGATGCAGGCCCGCCACCGGCAGTTCGCAGGCCAGTTGCAGGTTTTCACGAAGCTGGCCGAAATAGGTGGCCAGCAAAAGCTTTACCGGGCTCGCTTTGAGGTTGTGGTAAGCCAGGTTGAGGGCATGCCGCCAGGCGCCATCCAGTTCCGTGACCAGGATCGGCTCGTCGATCTGTACCCATTCCGCGCCGTTGTCCGCCAACATTTGCAGCAATTCGCCATAAACCGGGAGCAGCTCATCAAGCAGGCTCAGCCTGTCGGTGTCATCCTTGGATTTGCCGAGCCAGAGGTAGGTGACCGGGCCGATGATGACCGGTTTCGTGTTTACACCTGCCGCCTTAGCCTCTGTCAGTTGCTCCAGCAGGCGTGTCGGGTTCAGGGCAAAGCGGGTGCCGGCATCGAATTCAGGGACAATGTAGTGATAGTTGGTGTCGAACCATTTGGTCATCTCGCCGGCGTGAACGCCGCAGCAATCACTGTCTGCCGGTGAACGGCCCCGGGCAATGCGGAAGTAACGGTCCAGCTCGTTTTCATCGGCCTTGCCGGCACGCTCGGGCAGGTTGCCCAGGGTGGCGCTCATATCCAGCACCTGGTCGTAGAGGGAGAAGTCTCCGACCGGGGCGAGGCTCAGTGATTGCTGGCCTTGCCAGTTAGCAGTACGGAGTCGGGCTGCGGTCTGCTGCAGATCCTCTTCGCTCAGTTCGTTTTTCCAGTAGCCTTCAAGGGCAAACTTCAGTTCCCGGCGTTCGCCGACCCGTGGAAAACCCAGATTGTGGGTGGTCACCATGGTGAATCTCCTGTTCTGTTCTCAGTTGTCAGGAGCCAAGGCTAGCGATGTCAGGTCATGAATAATAATGGTATTATCTCATCAATCCATGAATTTAATTCAATGTAGGTGTGGTAATGATAGAGCGGAATCATCTGGAAATCGTCCGGGAAGTGGAGCGGTGTGGCTCACTGACGGCAGCGGCCGATGCGCTTTGTCTGACTCAATCGGCACTCAGTCATGCAATGAAAAAGCTGGAGCAGCAGCTTGGCACGGCAATCTGGATCCGGGAAGGCCGGAAACTGCGGCCTACCCCATCCGGTCTTTATCTGCTTTCGCTCGCCAACCGTTTGCTCCCCCAATTCGAGCATGCCGAGGAACTGGTGGGCCAGATTGCCCGGGGCCAGCGGGGCAGCCTGCGGATCGGGATGGAGTGTCACCCCTGTTATCAGTGGCTGCTGAAGGTAGTGGGGCCTTACCTGGAACAATGGCCCGGTGTGGATGTGGATGTGAAACAGCGCTTCCAGTTCGGTGGTATCGGGGCACTGTTTGGGTACGACATTGATGTGCTGGTGACGCCGGATCCATTGCACAGGAAGGGGCTGATCTATGAACCTGTGTTTGACTATGAGCAGGTGCTTGTGGTGCCGAAAAACCATCCACTGGCCTCAAAACCCTGGGCTGAGCCGGCGGACCTGGAAAGTGAAACCCTGATTACCTATCCGGTCGACGCGGAGCGGCTGGATATCTATACCCGCTTCCTGGTCCCCGCCCATAGCAGCCCGGCTCGCCATAAAACCATAGAGACCACGGATATCATGTTGCAGATGGTGGCGGCCGGGCGTGGTGTGTCGGCGCTGCCCAGGTGGCTGGTGGAAGAATACGCCCATCAGATGCCGATCACGCCGGTGCGGCTGGGGCGCAAGGGTATCGACAAGCAGATTTTCCTGGGGCTTCGTGAGCGGGACTCTGGTGTGGAGTATCTTCAGTCATTCATGGCGATGGCTCGGGAGACCACCTGGAGTCTGGCCTGAGGCGACCATCTGTCGCAACATTGCCGTAGATGTTCGCCGGGGCGTCTTTCTTCGGTTAAAATGCGCGAAATTATTCATCGGGGAATGTGATCATGAGCGAAACACCCGCAGATCTGAAATACATTGAGACCCACCAGTGGGTGCGTGTGGCTGATGATGGCACCGCAACTGTTGGTATCACGGATTTTGCCCAGGACCAGCTGGGGGATATCGTTTTTATTGGCGTGCCGGATGTTGGGGCGACGGTGACCGGCGCGGAAGAGGCTGGTGTGGCGGAGTCTGTGAAGTCGGCTTCGGATGTGTTCAGTCCGGTGACCGGTGAGGTGATTGAGGTCAACGAGAGCCTTGAGGATGAGCCTGAGAAGGTGAATGAGGATCCTTATGGGGATGGCTGGTTGTTCCGGGTGCGGTTGGCGGATCCGGGGGAGCTGGATGGGCTGATGGATTCCGTAGCCTATGCGGAGCATGTTGCTGCCGAGGAATAACCGAGACTGATGGTGGAAGAGCGAGCGGGCAGGGCTGCCCAAAACACGCTGTAAATACGTCCCTGTACGCTTGGGCTCCGCCATCCCTGGCTCCGCACAGTTTTGGGCAGCCCTGCCCGCTCCCTCCCGTACCCCGGCTATCCATGCCGCTACTTCATGTATAATTCGCGCCTTTTCTCAAACCTGACAGGTGGTCGTTATGAATTTCCCGGTTTTATACCTCCGCAAAGGCGCCGAGCGCAGGCTCAGGGCGGGTCATCTGTGGGTTTACAGTAATGAGGTGGATACCCACCGTTCACCGTTGACCGATTTCGAGGCAGGTGCCCAGGCGGAGATTCGTGCTGCCAATGACAAGCCGATGGGGACGGTGTTTGTGAATCCCCACGCACTGATCTGCGGCCGTCTGATCAGTCGCAACCCGTCCCATGGCATGACGCCGCAGCGGCTTACAGAGCGGGTGGAGACAGCGTTGGTGTTGCGGGAGCGGTTGTTTGACAAGCCGTTTTACCGTTGGGTGTTTGGTGACAGCGACGGGCTGTCGGGGCTGGTGATTGACCGGTTTGATGATGTGGTGGTGGTTCAGATCTCCACCGCTGGCATGGAGCTGATGAAGGAGTCGATTGTCCGGGCGGTTCAGCGGTTGGCGCATCCCAGGGCGATTATCCTCAAGAATGACGGCAAGATGCGTAAGGTGGAGGGGCTGGACACGTATGTGGAGCAGGCCCATGGCCCGGAAATCGAGCTTCTTCAGGTTGAAGAGAACGGCGTTCGTTTTGAGGTGCCCATGGAGGGCGGGCAGAAGACGGGGTGGTTCTATGATCACCGCATGAACCGTCAGCGGCTGCAGGCCTATGCGCCGGGTAAGCGGGTGCTGGATGTATTCAGCTATGTCGGTGGCTGGGGTATCCAGGCGGCCTGCGCGGGCGCGACTCAGGTGACCTGTGTGGACAGCTCCGCCGGTGCCATCGACTCGGTTCATCACAACGCGAAGATCAATGGGCTTGATAATATAGAAACCATTGAAGGGGACGCCTTCGATGCCCTGAAAGCGTTGTGTGACGAGAAGGAAAAGTTCGACATCGTGGTGCTGGACCCGCCGGCGCTGATTCCCCGGCGGCGTGACCAGAAGGCCGGGGAAGAGGCCTATGCCCGCCTGAACCAGTTGGGGTTGCGTTTGCTGGACCGTGATGGGTTGCTGGTGTCTGCGTCCTGTTCCATGCATCTGTCCCAGGAAAAGCTGACGGATATTATCCGCAGCAGTGGCCGCAAGATTGACCGGTTTGTGCAGTTGCTGGAGCAGGGGCATCAGGCGCCGGATCATCCGGTGGTGCCGGGGATTCCTGAGACGGATTATATCAAGAGCTGTTTTGTTCGGTCTTTGACGGGGTTTCTTTGAGCTTGGGTTGTCGGATTTCGCTGCGCTCTATCCGACCTACGGGGTAGGGCTCAGAACTGGTGGGCTTGCACACAGGTAGGGAAGGACGCAGGGAGGGGGTGCCCGGGATCGTCAAAAACAGGGATGTTTTTGTCGAGCGTACATGGATGTATTCACAGCGTATCCCGGGCACCCCCTCCCTGTGGCCTTCCCGGGCAGATAAGCAATGCCAGTTAATCCCTAAGGCTCATTATCTTCCAGCTGTTTTCCTTAGCTATGCGTTCAAGTGTTGGATCCGGATCCACCGCTACCGGGTTATCGACTTTGCGAAGCAGAGGTGCATCGTTGTGGGAGTCACTGTAGAACCATGCGCCATCGAGGTTTTCTCCGGTTGACTCGAGCCAGTCATGCAGCCGGGTGACCTTGCCATCCTGAAAACTTGGAACGCCGGCAACTTCACCGGTGTAGCGACCATTAACCAGCTCAGGCTCGGTAGCAATCAAGTGCTCGATGTCCAGCAGTTCCGCCACTGGCTCGGTCACAAAGCGATTGGTGGCAGTGATAATCAGCAGCGTGTGCCCCTGATTGCGATGACTGTCCAGTAGCTCTGCAGCCCTGGGCAGCATCATTGGCGTGATCTTCTTCTCCACGAACTCTTGCCGCCAGGCCAGTAACTGCTTCATATCGTGCCGTGCCAGTGGCTGCAGGGCGAAGCTCAGGTAGTGCATGATATCCAGCTCGCCATCCAGGTATTCCTGGTAGAACCGGTCGTTGGCCTTTCGATATTCTTCCGCGTCCACGATGGATTCTTCCACCAGAAATTCACCCCACGCATGGTCGCTGTCACCGGCGAGCAGGGTGTTATCAAGGTCAAAAATGGCGAGCGTCAACGTTGGTACCTCCGGCGGACAGGGCAAATGTTTCAGGCGCCATAGTCTACCATGACATGCCGCTGTCGGCTCCGTTTGCCGAAGCCTTGGGATTCTGTAAGAATGAGAGCAACTTGGACAAATCCGGCCGGTTAATTTTTAAACTGGCCAACCGACTTTTATAAGGACTGTGCCGTGATAGATTCAGACGGTTTCAGACCCAATGTCGGAATCATTCTGGCCAATTACAGGGGGGAAGTCCTCTGGGCAAGGCGAATAGGGCAGGACTCCTGGCAGTTCCCTCAGGGTGGTATCAAGCACAACGAATCACCGGAGGAGGCTCTCTACAGGGAGCTGGCAGAGGAAATTGGTCTTGGTACAGACGATGTGGAAATCATCAGCTGTACCCGTGGCTGGCTGAGATACCGCCTCCCTCGCAGGATGGTGCGACACAACTCGCACCCTGTCTGCGTGGGGCAAAAACAGAAATGGTTCCTGCTGAGGATGCTTTCGCCGGATGCGCAGGTGCGCGTGGACGGCACCGATTCGCCGGAATTCGACGGCTGGCAGTGGGTCAGTTACTGGTACCCACTTGGGCAGGTTGTCTCTTTCAAACGCGAAGTCTATCGACGTGCGCTGAGGGAGCTCGCGCCGCGGCTGTTCTATAACATGGAGCAGTGGCACCGGAGCGAGCAGCCCCGGCGCACGAAGGATCAACAGAAATGACGGATTGAGCCCGCCATGCTGAGCATACTGCGAAGTCTTGTACAAGAGGTAAACAGCGCCCGCGATTTGCAGGAGGCGCTGGATATCATCGTTTCGCGGGTGCAGAAAGCCATGGATACCGAGGTGTGCTCGGTTTATCTCCTCGACCCGGCCACCAACCGCTACATACTCATGGCCACCGAAGGACTGTACCAGCAAGCCGTCGGGCAGGTCAGCCTGGGTTATTCCGAAGGTCTTATTGGCCTGGTAGGTTCCCGCGAGGAGCCTATCAATCTGGAAGATGCTCCTTCCCATCCCCGTTACCGTTATTTTCCCGAGACAGGTGAGGAGCGTTTCCGCTCGTTCCTGGGTGTGCCGATTATCCACCACCGCAGGGTGCTTGGTGTTCTGGTTGTTCAGCAACGGGAAAGTTCCCGGTGCTTTGATGAGGGCGAAGAAGCCTTTCTCGTCACCGTTTCGGCCCAGTTGGCGGGGGTCATTGCCCACAGTGAGGCCACGGGTGCGATCAGTGGACTTTCCCTCACCGGTGAGGAGGCCACAGACGTCAGTTTCAGCGGTGTCCCTGGTGCACCGGGTGTTGCCATCGGCAAGGGGGTTGTGGTCTATCCGGCGGCGGATCTTGATGTGGTGCCGGAAAAGCCCACCGACGATGTGGAGCTTGAGCTGTCGCTGTTCAATGGCGCGGTGACCGCAGTGAGGGAAGACATTGAGCGGGTGGCGGCACGGCTGGCCTCCCAGCTTCGTCCGGAGGAACAGGCACTGTTCGATGTCTACCTGCGCATGCTGGGTGACGACGCCATGCCGGGTGAGGTGGCCAACCGGATCAAGGAAGGTTACTGGGCCCAGGGCGCCCTGAAACAGGTGGTTCAGCAGTATGTCCGCCATTTTGAACAGATGGATGATCACTACCTGCAGGAGCGGGCGGTGGATATCCGCGACCTTGGCCGCCGTTTGTTGTCCCACCTGCAGGAGGGAGAGCAGAAAGACACCGTTTATCCCGAGAATACAGTGCTGGTCAGCGAAGAACTGACACCGGCCATGCTTGGGGAAGTGCCCAAGGGGCGGCTGGTTGGCCTGGTGTCGGTCAAGGGCTCCAGCAATTCCCACGTGGCGATTCTTGCCCGTGCCATGGGCGTGCCAACGGTCATGGGGCTGGTGGATATCCCGGTCAACCAGCTCGATGGCAAGGATCTGATTGTTGACGGGTTTGAGGGGCAGATATTTGCGTCACCCTCCACGGATTTGCGGAATTTCTATCAGGAAATCTGTGACGAGGAAGACGAACTGGTCAAGGGCCTGGAGGCCCTGCGGGATCTGCCCTGCGAGACCACGGATAACCACCGGGTATCGCTGCTGGTGAACACCGGCCTGATGACTGATGTGGTGCGTTCTCTCAGCCATGGTGCGGAAGGCATTGGTCTGTACCGTACTGAAGTTCCCTTCATGATCAAGGATCGCTTCCCTTCCGAGCAGGAGCAGCGCGAATATTATCGTGAACAGCTGGAGGCCTTCGCTCCGAACCCGGTCACCATGCGCACGCTGGACATTGGTGGCGACAAAGCGTTGACCTATTTCCCCATCCAGGAAGAGAACCCTTTCCTTGGCTGGCGGGGTATCCGGGTAACGCTTGACCACCCGGAGATTTTCCTGGTCCAGGTGCGTGCGATGCTCAAGGCGAGTGAGGGTTTGAACAACCTTCAGATCATGCTGCCAATGATCAGCAATATTTCGGAAGTGGAAGAATCCCTCCATCTGATTTACCGGGTGTATCACGAGGTCAGGGAAGAGGGGTACAACATCCATATGCCCAAGGTGGGAGTGATGGTCGAGATTCCGGCTGCGGTTTACCAGATCCGTGAGCTGGCGGACCGGGTCGATTTCCTCTCCGTTGGCTCCAACGACCTGACCCAGTACCTGCTTGCCGTGGATCGAAACAACCCGCGCGTGGCCCAGCTTTATCACTCTTATCACCCCGCGGTCCTGCAGGCACTGGTTCGGGTGGCCCAGGACGCCCATGCCGTTGGCAAGCCCGTGGGTATCTGTGGCGAACTTGCAGGCGACCCCGGCGGTGCACTGTTGCTGATGGCAATGGGGTACGACTCCCTGTCCATGAACGCGGCCAGCCTGCCCAAGGTCAAATCCGTCATACGCAGTGTCAGCCGGGAGTGGGCGACACAGTTGCTTGAGGATGTGCTGCTGCTGGATTCACCCCACGTCATCAAGAGCTGTGTGGACCTGGCGCTGCGGAATGCGGGTTTCGGGCGTTATCTGCGCCCGGGCAAGTCAAGCTCCATAGCCCATGCCGAAAAGGCCCTTTCCTGATGGTATGTCACTGCAGGGTCCATATAGGGTGTTCACTCTAAAATGGGCTGCTACGGTAATAGCATTAGCCAACAGTACCCGTTAGGGGATAGCAGATAATGGCAACGACGACAGCAATCAAGCCGCGCCCTCGCATCGGGCTGGCACTCGGAGGCGGTGGGCCTCTGGGGGGTATCTATGAAATCGGCGCACTGCGGGCGCTTGATGAGGCACTCGACGGGCTCGATTTCAATGATATTGATGTGTATGTCGGTGTGAATGCCGGATCTTTTGTGGCGGCCAACCTGGCCAACCAGATGACCACTGCCCAGTTGTGCCGGATTTTCGTGCGTAACGAGGCCGAAGTTCACCCCTTTCACCCCGAGGTATTCTACCGCCCGGCGTTCCGTGAACTGGGGAGCCGGCTGCTGGCGGTACCCGGCCTGGTGACCACCGCGGTCCGCCGGTTCGTGAATAATCCCTACGACCAGAGTCTGTTGGAAGCGATGACCATTCTGGCGCAGGCGGCGCCGGCCGGGTTGTTTGACAACGAAGGGCTGCACGAGTACCTGCAGCGGGCTTTTACCATGCTGGGGCGTACCAACGATTTCCGGCAGCTTCGCCGCAGCCTGTACATTGTTGCAGCGGACGTGGAAAGTACCGAGGCCGTGTGCTTCGGGGCTCCCGGCTTCGACCATGTGCCCATTTCCAGGGCGATCCAGGCCAGTATGTCCTCTCCGGGTATTTATGTTCCGGTCACCATTGACGGGCGTTACTACGTGGATGGCACCCTGAGGAAGGGCCTGCATGCCTCCGTGGCTTTCGAAGACGGCGCCGACCTGGTGTTTGCGGTGAATCCACAGGTGCCCATCGATGCCAGCGCTGCGGTGCGTGCCGGCACAATGGCACCCGGGGAACTGACCCGTTCAGGCATGCCCCATTTGTTATCGCAGATGTTCCGGACCATGGTCTACTCCCGGATGCAGTCTGGCATTGCCCAGTATGCTCGGGATTACCCGGACAAGGATATTCTGCTGTTCGAGCCTACCCGGGACGATGCCAAGCTGTTTTTCTCGAACGTATTCAGTTTTCAGTCCCGCCGCATGGTGTGCGAACACGCCTACCAGATGACGCGCCGCGACCTGCTGAATCGTGCGGATGAGCTGGAACCAAAACTGGCGAAATATGGTATCCGCCTGCGCAGGGACCGCCTGGAAGATGAGCAGCGTACCATCAGCACCAGCCTGTATGGCGAGATGCTGCCGCTGTATGTTGCCAAGGGACGCAAGAAGAAGGCCCAGAAGGGCCGTTTGGCAACAGGGCTGGATAATGTGACAGAGCTGTTCAGCAAGGCGCTGTAATAGCCCTGGGCAGATCAGGAAAAGCAGGGCGCCCGGGAGGCGCGCCCTGCGTGGACGGGGCCCGCATCAGAGAATGTAGCGGCTGAGGTCCTCGTCTTCCGCCAGTTCACCGAGTTTCTCATCCACGAACGCGGCGGTTACTTCGAAGTTGTCGGTTACCTGGTCACCCGCCTCGAATGACAGGCTTTCCAGTAACCGCTCCAGCACCGTGTGCAGGCGGCGAGCACCGATATTTTCCGTGGTTTCATTGACCTTGTACGCCACTTCCGCGATGCGGGCGATGGCATCATCCGTGAACGACAATGTGACTCCCTCAGTGCCCATCAGTGCTTCATACTGCTGCACCAGTGAGGCATCCGGCTCGGTAAGGATGCGTTTGAAGTCATCCGGGGTCAGTGCCTGGAGTTCGACACGAATGGGCAGGCGGCCCTGCAGTTCCGGGATCAGGTCGGAAGGTTTGGACAGGTGGAAGGCGCCTGAGGCGATAAACAGTATGTGATCGGTTCGCACAGCGCCATACTTGGTGCTGACGGTGCTGCCTTCAATCAGTGGGAGCAGGTCCCGTTGTACCCCTTCCCGGGAAACATCTGACGAGGTGTTCTCCGAACGCTTGGCCACCTTGTCGATCTCGTCGAGAAAGACGATCCCGTTCTGTTCGACACTCTGAATGGCTTTTTGCTTGATCTCTTCCTCATTGACCAGCTTGGCGGCTTCCTCGTCCCGCACACGCTTCATGGCGTCTGCCACTTTCATCTTGCGGGTCTTGCGCTTGTCGGAGGACATGCTCGAGAACATGCTCTGTAACTGGTTGGTCATCTCCTCCATGCCCGGAGGCGCCATGATCTCGACACCGGCACCGCTGTTGCGCAGATCAATTTCGATTTCCTTGTCGTCCAGCTCGCCTTCACGCAGTTTTTTGCGGAACAGTTGGCGGGTGGTGGAGTCATCCGTTTTCTGGCTATCTTCCTTGAAGTCACGGGGCGGCGGCAGCAGGGCATCGAGAATGCGCTCCTCGGCGGCGTCCATGGCGCGGTGCTCATGACGCTTCATTTCCTTCTCGCGCAGCATCTTGATGGCCATGTCGGCCAGGTCACGGATAATGGACTCGACATCCCGGCCCACATAGCCCACCTCAGTAAACTTGGTGGCTTCCACTTTCAGGAAGGGCGCATCCGCCAGTTTGGCCAGCCGGCGGGCGATCTCGGTTTTACCGACACCGGTGGGGCCGATCATAAGAATGTTTTTCGGAGTGATTTCCTCACGCAGCCCGGTGTCGAGCTGCATTCTGCGCCAGCGGTTGCGAAGGGCGATAGCCACGGCGCGCTTGGCCTCTTGCTGGCCCACGATGTGTTTGTTGAGCTCGTGGACAATCTCACGGGGGGTCATTGCAGACATGCTAGCTCCGGATTAATCGTTGGCTGACAGTACTTCAAGGGTGCGATTGTGATTGGTGTAGATGCAGATATCGGCGGCAATATCCAGGCCCTTCTCCACAATCTCGCTGGCCTTGAGGTCGGTATTTTCCAGTAGCGCCCGGGCCGATGCCTGGGCAAACGGGCCGCCGGAGCCAATGGCGATCAGCCCCTGTTCCGGTTCGATCACGTCACCGTTACCGGTGATGATCAGTGATGCCGTTTTGTCAGCAACCGCCAGCAGGGCTTCCAGGCGGCGCAGGGCCCGGTCTGTTCGCCAGTCTTTTGCCAGCTCCACGGCAGCCCTGGTCAGGTTGCCCTGGTGCTTCTCCAGCTGCGCCTCGAAGCGCTCGAACAGGGTAAAGGCATCCGCGGTGCCACCGGCAAAACCGGCCAGTACCTTGTCATTATAGAGTCGGCGAACTTTGCGGGCATTGCCCTTCATTACCGTATTACCGAGGGAGACCTGGCCATCGCCACCCATAGCCACTTCGTTGTCGCGCCTGACAGAAAGTATGGTAGTCATTCTGGCTCCACTTGCCTGATAGAAAACAGTATTCAGCAGTTATGGAGGCGGGCGACCGGTTTTCAAGGGCTGTCGGCAACAGAGAGTCGGGAGGGTCTTTCAGCCCTCCTTGGGGATTTTCCTGACCAATGGCTGGATATTCAGGTTGACCAGTTTGTCGATGGCGGCATTCATCTGGCTGCGGGAAGTGAACGGACCCACATTGACCCGATACCAGGTGCTTCCGCTGTCCATGTCAATGCGTTTGACGTTGGCTCTCAGGCCCTGGAAGGCGATCTCGGCACGCTGTCTTTCAGCGTCTTCCTGCTTGCGGAAAGAGCCGGTTTGCACCAGGTAATCAAAGGTCTGTTGTCCGGGGCCCGGTTTGTATTCTTCTACCTGTGGCGCCACCACTTCAGAGTCAGGCAGCATGTCATAAAAACGGAAGCCGGGTTTTTCGTCGCTGGCGGTTGTCTCTGGTTCCTGCGTCTCGGTTACCGGGGGCTGGGCAGGGGCTGTCTCGGTAGCCTGCTGCTCATCGCTGGTCGGTAAGGAGTTGAGATAGGCAATAAACCCGATGAACCCGCCAACGGCCGCGAGGGACAGGATCCACCGCAACGAAAGGCCGCCTTGCTGGGACTTTGCCGCGGCCGGGCGGTTTGCCGGCTGTTTGTTCTTCCGGGCCGGTTTTGCGGCTTTGGTCGGTGTTGCCGACTTGCTGGCCGGTCTCGGCTTGCGGGCATAATCTCGGGACATGGACGAATGGGTTCCTGTTGCTTGCCTGTATGATCAGCTCTGCCTGTACAGCGCCATGACTGCGACTACATTTCTTCCGGGGCGCTGACGCCGAGCAGATCCAGGCCATTGGCAATCACCTGTCTGATCGCAAGATACAGCGATACCCGGGCATCGCGCACGGCCGTATCTTCGATCAGTACCTTGTGGGCGTTGTAATAGGTATGGAATTGCCCGGCCAGGTCCCGCAGATAATGAGTCAGATGGTGTGGCTCCCGGAGCCTGGCAGAGCTCTCGATCAGCTCTGGGTATTTCGCCAGCTGGTTCGCCAGATCCTTCTCTTCGTCAAGGGTAAGCAGCGACAGGTCGCCCACACACTCGTTCAACCCACGATCAACACCTTCTTCCTTCAGTTTTCTCAACACACTGCAGATACGTGCGTGAGCATACTGAATGTAATAGACAGGGTTTTCATTGGTCTGGGAGCGGGCAAGGTCGATATCAAAGGTCAACTGGGAGTCCACCCGGCGTGCGGCCAGGAAAAAGCGGGTGGCGTCACGGCCTACTTCGTCAATGAGGTCGCGGACGGTGACGTAGCTGCCGGCACGCTTGGAAATCTTCACCTCCTGGCCGGAGCGGGTCACCATCACCATCTGATGCAGGACATAATCCGGCCAGCCTTCCGGAATACCGGCATTCAGAGCCTGAAGCCCGGCACGAACACGGGTGACCGTGGAATGATGGTCTGCACCCTGTTCGTTGATAACCGTGGTGAATCCCCGTTGCCACTTGTCCAGGTGATAGGCGACATCGGGCAGGAAATAGGTATAGCCGCCGTCCTTTTTGCGCATCACGCGGTCTTTGTCGTCACCAAATTCCGTGGTTTTCAGCCACAGGGCGCCTTCGTGTTCGTAGGTATAGCCGTTTTCCTGCAGGCGTTTGACGGTCTGCTCCACCTTGCCATCCTCGTAAAGGGATGACTCAAGGAAATATACGTCGAATTCGACGCCAAAGGCCTTCAGGTCCAGGTCCTGCTCACGGCGCAGGTAGGCAACAGCGAATTCCCGGATAGCCTGCTGATCCTCGGGGTCGGCCTTGCCGGTCACTTCCCGGTCATCGGCGGTGACGGTTTCTCCGGCAAGATAGGCGTTGGCCACGTCTGTGATGTAATCACCCCGGTAGCCGTCGGCGGGCCAGGTCTCGTCTTCCGGTGTCAGCCCCTTTGCCCGCGACTGGACGGACAGGGCGAGGTTGTTGATCTGGGCCCCGGCATCATTGTAGTAAAACTCGCGGGTAACATCGTAGCCATTGGCTTCCAGCAGGCGGCTGAGGCAGTCGCCGATGGCCGCACCACGGCCATGCCCCACATGCAGGGGGCCGGTGGGGTTGGCGGATACAAACTCCACCTGCACCTTTTCACCCTTGCCATGGTTGTTGCGGCCGTATTGCGTGGCCTGGTCAAGGATGGTGCTCACCACTTCAAAGGCGCTGGCCGTGCTCATGAAAAAGTTGATAAAGCCGGGCCCGGCAATTTCCACCTTCTCCACCGCCGTGCTTCGGGGAAGCCTTTCCACCAGGGCCTCTGCCAGCTTCCTTGGCGGACAGCCCGCAGCCTTGGCCGCCGCCAGGGCAATATTGCAGGCGTAGTCACCATGGGCCTTGTCCCTGGTGTTGCCTATTTGCGGTGTAAACGTCTGGTCTGCGGGCAGGGTGCCTTCCGCCTGAAGGGTGGCCAGTGCAGACTGGAGCAGCTCGGATACGGTCTCTTTCATGCTGTCGGATGACTCGGTTTACAAGAGAATTGGACTTCGGCGGCAAGGGGCCTGCCGTTGAATCGAAGGGCGCTATTATCGCGGAAAGTGTGGCTGCAAGCAAAAGGCGCGGCCTTGATCGAGGGGAAATTAACCGGTCTCCTGGGGGTCGACGTCAATCATCCATTTCAGCCCTGCGGGCTGTTTGCCCTGATCCAGGGTCTCGCATACCCGGGCGAGGTGGCGGTTCAGATATTTTCGGTTGCTGCACAGAAGAACCAGTTGCGCCCTGTGGCGATCCGCCCGGCGTGCGATCAGTGCGGGAAGAGGGCCCCAGGTTTCCACTTTGCTGGTAATCACCTGCGGTTTGATGGCATCAAGCAACTGAAGGCTTTTTTCCATGGTTTCCGCCTCCGCCCTGAAAATGGCCATGGCGCGGTAGGGGGGCAGCTGTCCGGTTTCCCGCTCGGCGAGAATCTGGTCAGCGACAGGCAGATAATGTCCCTCGGCCAGGGAGCGGAGCAGTGGATGGTCGCTATGGCATGTCTGTATCAGCACCTCGCCGGCTTTTTCTCCGCGTCCTGCCCGTCCACTGACTTGAAGAAGGGTCTGGATCAGCTGTTCCGGGGCGCGGAAATCCACGCTGAACAGCCCGCCATCAGCGTTGACAACCACCACCAGGGTGACGTTCGGAAAGTCGTGTCCCTTGGCCAGCATTTGTGTGCCAACCAGAATGCAGGGGCGCCCGCTGTTCACTGTTTCGAGAATACTCTGGATACTGCCCTTGCGTTGTGTGCTGTCCCTGTCTACCCGTACCACAGGGGTGTCGGGAAACTGGGCGGACAGGATATCCTCGGTGCGTTCGGTGCCCTGGCCGACCGGCTTGAATGCATCGCTGTTGCACTTCGGGCAGTGTTCCGTGGCTGCGGTCTGGAAATCACAGTGGTGGCAGCGCATGGCCCGGTCGCGCCGATGATAGGTCAGCCTTGTATCGCAGCGAGGGCACTCAACCATGTGGCCGCAATCAAAGCACATCATCACCGGGGCAAATCCGCGGCGATTGACGAATACCAGTGCCTGCTCGCCAGCCTGGATGCGCTTCTCGATCGCCTGCAGGGCAGGGCGGGATAATCCACCTTCCAGGGGGCGGCTACGGATGTCCAGCAGTTTGATGTGGGGTGGCCTGGCACGGCCTGCCCGCTCCTGCAGTTTTACCAGGGCATATTTGCCGGTGAGGGCGTTATGGTATGACTCCATCGAAGGTGTGGCCGAGCCCAGTATCACCGGGCAATTGTTCAGGTGGGCCCGGTAAACCGCTGTATCGCGACCCGAATAACGAAATCCTTCCCCCTGCTTGTACGAGCTGTCATGTTCTTCATCCACGACGATGGTTTTCAGGCCGGTAAAGGGCAAAAGCACCGCAGAGCGTGTACCGATAAGAATTACCGGCTCACCGTTGCGGATTTTCAGCCAGGTGGACAAGCGCTCGGCATCATTCAGTGCCGAATGCCATACAACGATACGTGACCCGAAGTAATGCTGGAATCGGGCGACCGTCTGGGGGGTGAGATTTATTTCCGGGACAAGCACCAGGGCCTGATCGTTGTTACCGAGATAACGTTTCAGGTAATAAAGGTACAGTTCTGTTTTGCCGCTGCCGGTAATCCCGAACAACAGGGAAGCCGAGAACCCGTTTTCCGGTGTTGGAAGCTGGCCGGCGGCATCAAGCTGGGCCGGCGAGAGCTCGGGTATACGGTTGCGGACCTCTTCCGGTATACCGGTGGGATCGGGCTGTGGCGCTTCCCGTATCAGCTCCTTGCCATGCAGGCTTTTGATCTGCGCCTGGGTGAAACCGGCCTGAATGATCTGTTTGGCGCTGACGCTGCCTGGGTGCCGCTGGAGCCAGGCCAGAAGCTCTCTTTGTTTCGTTGCGTTGCCAGGCAGCAGGGCGGGGTCGCCACAGGCCTGCCAGTAGACCACATGCTTTTCTGCGGCGGGTCTTCCGCGGCGAAGGGCCGGTGGCAGCGCGGTAAAGAGGCATTCCCCCAGGGGGTGCTGATAGTAATCCGATGCCCAGCTCAGCAGCCGGAATGTCTCGGCCGGGAGTGCCGGCCACTGTTCACAGGCAGATATTACCGGCTTGAGTGTGATGCCTTCCGGGGGGGTGACGTCGGTCTCGGCAACCAGTCCGGTGGCGGATTGCCGGCCAAAGGGTACCACCACGCGCTGGCCCCGTTGCAATGAAAGGTGGTCGGGCACCAGGTAATCGAATAGCCGCCGGAGGGGGCGGTTCAATGCTATGCGCGCGGTTCGGGGCACATGGAGCTCCATGGGAGTGAGGGTGTCACGGTATCTGCCTATCCTGTTTCCGTCTGCAACCTGGCGTATCCCGTGTCAGGGCGGGGTGATAAGACTGTCCGGGGCTTGCCTGATACCACAATTACAAGTAAGATTCGCGGTCTGTTTCCGGCAGGGCATGATTGTGCCCCGTCTTCTCAATTGATTCAAACATGCGGTGCCTGACACCCGGAGTCTTCCGAGCTCCCGTGATCAGGTAGCGGCATGACCTGACCGAGGTTCGCCATGAAAGAAGGTATCCACCCCAAGTACGAAGAAATTAATGTTACCTGTTCTTGCGGTAACACATTCAAGACGCGTTCGACGTATACTCAGGATCTGCAACTGGATGTCTGTTCCCAGTGCCATCCGTTCTACACCGGCAAGCAGAAGGTTATGGACACTGGTGGCCGTATTGACCGTTTCCAGAAGCGTTTCGGTGGCCGTATTGGTGGCAAGAAGGACTGAACCAGGGTCTGAAGTCAGAAAAAAGCGCCTTTCAAGGCGCTTTTTTTGTATCCACCGGTTATCCCGGCGAGCGCTGTTGTTGTGGGTGTGTACGCAAAAAGGCTTATTGACTGATCACGAATTGCTCAGTCGGGCCTTGTCTGATGCTGGTCTTCACGCCATAATGTCGCGCTCCGCTGGGCAAGGCCCGGTGGCTTTTACCTCTTAAACGTGACAAACGGAACAGTGGCAATGTCTCAAGATCTGAAAGAAGCAGCCCTTGAATATCACGCCAAGCCGCGGCCTGGTAAGCTGAGTGTTGAAATCACCAAGCCCACCAAGACCTCCCGCGATCTTTCTCTGGCGTACAGCCCCGGGGTTGCCGAGCCGGTCCGCGAGATCGCGAAGGACCCCGAGAACGCATACAAGTACACCGGTAAGGGCAATCTGGTAGCTGTTATCTCTGACGGCACCGCGATCCTTGGCCTGGGTAACCTCGGTCCCCTGGCGAGCAAGCCGGTAATGGAAGGCAAAGGCGTACTGTTCAAGCGCTTCGCCGGCATTGACGTATTTGATATCGAGGTCAATTCCGAGAGCCCCCAGGCGTTCATCGAAACCGTTGAGCGTATCGCCGACACTTTTGGTGGTATCAACCTGGAAGACATCAAGGCGCCCGAGTGCTTTGAAATCGAGCGTGCCCTGATCGAGAAGTGCAACGTGCCCATCTTCCACGATGACCAGCACGGTACCGCCATTGTGACTGCTGCCGGCATGATCAATGCGCTCGAATTGCAGGGCAAGAAGATTGAAGAAGCCAAGGTGGTCTGTCTCGGCGCCGGTGCGGCCGCCATTGCCTGCATGAAGCTTCTGATCAGCTGTGGTGTGCGCTCCGAAAACATCTTCATGCTGGATCGCAAGGGTGTGATCCATTCTGGCCGCGACGATCTTAACCAGTACAAGGCCATGTTTGCCAACGACACTGACAAGCGCACCCTTGATGATGCAATGGACGGTGCGGATGTATTCCTCGGCCTTTCCGGCCCGGATCTGTTGAGTGCCGATCAGCTCAGGCTGATGGCGCCAAATCCGATCGTATTCGCCTGCTCCAACCCGGACCCGGAAATCAGCCCGGAAGTTGCGCTGGCCACCCGTGATGACTTGATCATGGCAACGGGCCGTTCTGACTACCCGAACCAGGTCAACAACGTACTGGGCTTCCCCTTCATTTTCCGCGGTGCGCTGGACGTGCGGGCGACTGCGATCAATGAAGAGATGAAGGTTGCAGCGGTTCACGCGATCCGTGAGCTGGCCAAGGAGCCGGTTCCTCAGGAGATCTGCGAGGCCTATGACGTTGCCAGCTTTGAGTTTGGTCGGGAATACATTATTCCCAAGCCGATGGATGTGCGCCTGCTGGAAGTTGTGCCGGCTGCGGTTGCGCGTGCAGCTGTTGATTCAGGTGTTGCGCGAAATGGCTACCCTGCCCATTACCCGCTGAAGTCGATGGACGATATCATCTGATATTGATCATCGGGTAAGAAAAAAACCGGCGGTAATCCCGCCGGTTTTTTTATATGTGATACGGAGGTTGCCCGGGAAATCAGAAGATCTCTCTGGACAGGCCCCCGTCGTCGCCATTTTCGCTGCCACCTGAGGACTCGTCCTGAGGGTCCAGTGCTGGCGGCGCATCTTCTTCCCTGAACAGTTCAAACATCGCGCCTTCCTGGCCGGGGCGCGCGCGCTCGCCGGTTTCGGGATCAATGCGGACATTCACTATGCCGTTGGGTCTGGGCATGAGGGAGGACGGCTCGCCGTCAAGGGCTACCTTCATGTAGTCGAGCCAGATCGGCAGGGCGGTAATTGCACCGAATTCACGGCGCCCAAGCGGTTGTGGCTGGTCAAAGCCAACCCAGACCGTGGTGGCGATGTCGTAATTGAAGCCGCCAAACCAGGTGTCGCGCTGCTCGTTGGTGGTGCCGGTCTTGCCGCTGATGTCGTCCCTGCCCAAGGTCTGGGCGCGCCTGCCTGTTCCGAGCCGGATAACATCCCGCATCATTGAGTGCAGGATGTACACCGAGCGCTCGTCCGCAAGTCTTCTAGCAATGCGGGCATTGCGATCGCCTTCGTCAATCTCTTTTTGTGCCTCGTCGCAGTTGTCGTCACAAAGGATGACTTCAGGTGCCTCGAACATCACTTCATCGTCAACATCGGAAATGCTGCTGACGAGGTAGGGCTCCACGTCATAACCGCCATTGGCAATGACTGCAAAACCACGGGCCAGATCCATCGGGGTCAGTTGGCCGCTTCCCAGGGACAGGGACAGGTCCTTCTGCATATCAGCGGTCGGTATCCGAAGTTGGTCCAGGTAGTCGATGGTGTTCTGTATTCCAAGATCTCTAAGAAGGCGCACGGACACCAGGTTTCTTGACCGGTACAGGGCTTCCCTGAGGCGGGTAGGGCCGTAAAACTGCCCTGATGAGTTCTGCGGGCGCCACGAGGTTTCCAGTTCCGAGTCATCAAATACAATCGGTGCGTCGTTGTAGATGGTTGCCGGAGTCATGCCCTGCTCAAGGGCGCTGAGGTAGAGAAAGGGCTTGAAGGTGGAGCCGGGCTGTCTTTTGGCCTGGGTTGCCCGGTTGTACTTGTTCTGGCTGAAGCTGTAGCCCCCCGCGAGGGCTTCAATGCCTCCTGTATCGGCATCCAGTGAAATCAGCGCGCCCTGAACTCCGGGAACCTGTGACAGGGCAACCCTCCTGGTATCAGGTATCTCTATGACAGGCTGGTCTTCATCGTCTGTGGAGTCGTCATCCTCGCCCGGTTTTTCCGGCGTCATGACAACCATGGGTTTTACGTAGACGACATCACCCGGTGCAACCACCTCGGAGGGTTTCTCGGGCTCCGGTCCGGTGAGATTTTCCGTCTTGTAGCGTCTGGCCCAGGTCATGGTATTGAATGCCATGACCGACTTGCCGAGTCCCCGGGCATGGAGGTCGACTTCGTTGTCCTCGTCTCTCACTTTCGTGACCACGGCAGGGACAAGTTCCGCGACGCGCGGGTAGTTGGCCATCAGGTCATCAAGGTTCTCCGGGACGAGTTCGTCTTCATCGATCTGGCCAATGGGGCCGCGGAAGCCATGGCGCTGGTCGTATTCCTCCAGGCCCTTGCGAAGCGCCAGGGTGGCTTCGCGCTGCTTCTTGCTGTCCACGGTAAGCCTGACCTTGTAGCCGTCAGTGTAGGCAGCATCCCCGAATCGCCTCACCATGTCGGCGCGCGCCATTTCGGCCACGTGGTCAGCCTCCACTTCGGTGGAAGGAGCATTGAAACTTGCCGTCAGCGGCGCCTTTGAGGCCAGCTCATAGGCATCTGGCGTAATGTACTCAAGGTCCCGCATTCGGCCCAGGATCCAGTTCCGTCGGGCTTCCGCACGAGCCGGATTGGCAAGGGGGTTGTAAGCCGATGGCGCCTTGGGCAGGCCCGCCAGCATGGCCATTTCGGCCAGCGAAAGTTCGGTTACCGGTTTGTCGTAATAAACCTGTGCTGCAGCGGCAATGCCATAGGCACGATTGCCGAGGTAAATCTTGTTAAGATAGAGCTCAAGGATGCGGTTTTTGTCCAGTTCACGCTCGATCTGAAGAGCCAGAAGTATCTCGTTGAACTTGCGAATAAACGTCCTGTCGCGTGACAAAAAGTAATTTTTTGCAACCTGCATTGTGATGGTACTGCCTCCTGACTGGATCTCTCCGGTGGAGACCAGTTCGATGGCAGCCCGCATCAGGCCTTTGACGTCGACCCCGAAGTGCTCGTAAAAACGGGCGTCTTCAGCCGCCAGGAAGGCATGTAACTGAATTGTAGGGATCTGTTCGATTGTGACCGGTGCCCTTCTCTTTTCACCGAATTCTGCTATTAATTTGTCGTCTGCGCTGTACACCCTCAGAGGGGTCTGCAGCTTGATGTCCAGGAGCTGTTCGACAGGAGGTAGCCCCGGGCGCAGATAAAGGTAGAATCCTGAAGCCACGATCGTGGCAAGACTGAGTCCAGTGAGAAAAAGCCATGCAATCAGGCGAGATGTACGCAACAAATGAGACATTTTTTTCTGACAACTGTTGGATATAGGTCTATCATTTGAGAAATTGCTTTAGGAAGGGCGAGCCACTTCCCGGGTACAATGATTCCCAATTAAAGAAGAACGAGCATTGTAGACGGAAAACTGAAGAAATTCTCTTAAATAAAAAACACATATGAAAGAGCTCCGTCAGGAGTTTTCATAACCCGGTGCATGTAACCAGGTATAGGGTGAGCGCGTGTTCGGATTGTTCGGAAAAAAATCCAGTGCTGTCTTGGGTGTGGATATCAGTTCCAGCTCGGTCAAGCTTCTGGAACTATCGAAGCAGGGCGACCGTTACAAGGTCGAGAGCTACGCAGTTGAGCCTTTACCGGCAAACGCTGTCGTAGAAAAAAACATCACGGATGTCGAGGCGGTGGGTGAGGTGCTCAAACGCGTCGCATCCAAGTCCCGCACAAGCGTCAAGCAGGTGGCTGTGGCTGTTTCCGGTTCCGCCGTTATTACCAAGCTGATCCAGATGGACGGCGGTCTTAACGAGTTCGAGATGGAAGACCAGATCACGCTCGAAGCTGACCAGTACATCCCTTATCCACTGGATGAAGTGGCGATCGACTTTGAGGTTCAGGGGCCTTCTGAAACCAACCCCGACCAGGTCGATGTGTTGCTTGCTGCGTGCAGGAAGGAGAACGTCGACATACGTGAAGACGCTCTGGAAATTGCCTCGCTGACCACCAGGATAGTGGACGTTGAAGCCTACGCTCTGGAGCGAGCCTACGCGCTGATCGAACCGCAGCTTGATTCCCAGGGGGAAGAGCTTGTGGTTGCCATCGTGGATGTGGGTGCGACCATGACAACCCTCAGTGTGCTGGCGGAAGGCAAAACCGTTTATACCCGAGAGCAGATTTTCGGCGGCAAGCAGCTTACCGAAGAGATTCAGCGTCGCTACGGGCTCTCCCTGGAAGAGGCGGGCCTTGCCAAGAAGCAGGGTGGTCTTCCGGACGACTATGAATCCGAGGTATTGACTCCATTCCGTGAAGCGGTTGTCCAGCAGGTTGCCCGGGCACTCCAGTTCTTCTTTGGCGCAAGTCAGTACAACGCGGTCGATTATGTGGTCCTGGCTGGCGGCACGGCATCTATCCCGGGGCTGACAGAAATGGTTGAGGAAAAGACAGGCACGCCAACGCTGGTTGCGAACCCCTTTGCAGACATGGCCGTTGGCTCCAGGGTGAATGCATCCGCTCTGAGCAACGATGCCCCTTCACTCATGATTGCCTGCGGGCTGGCGATGAGGAGCTTTGACTGATGGCAAAGATTAACCTCAGGCCCTGGCGCGAAGAACTCCGGGCAGAAAAACAGAAACAGTTCGTGGTGATGATTCTGGGCGCGGCCATTATTGCTGGCGGCCTGGTGTTCCTGTGGAAAACGGATATGGATAATCGTATCGCGTACCAGGAATCCAGAAACGCCTACATCGAAACCGCGACCAGGCAACTCGACAAGCAGATCAAGGAAATCGAGGATCTCAAGCGCAAGCGCGACGAACTTCTGTCCCGCATGCAGGTGATTCAGGATCTCCAGGGCAAGCGCCCGGTGATCGTGCGGGTGTTTGATGAGCTGGTGCGCACACTGCCGGACGGGCTGTATTACACCAGTCTCAAGAAATCCGGAGAACGTGTGGACATCGTTGGTATGTCCGAATCCAACAGTCGCATCTCGTCCCTGATGAGACGTTTCGAACAGTCTGACTGGTTCAACGATCCGAATCTGTCGAATGTGGCTGCCGCCGATAGCGCACGCGCTGGTTACAGCCAGTTCAACCTGTCGGTTCAACAACAAACACCTGAGCCCGAAGGGGAGGATGAGTAATGAGCCTCGCGGACTCACTGAAAAGCCTCAATGAATTTGATATCAACGATCTTGATGTCAATAACGCCGGCATCTGGCCCGCACCCGTTAAAGCCATTGTAGCGCTCATCATATTTGGCCTGATTCTGGGCGGCGGCTACTGGTTCTTCGTCAAGGATCAGTACGCCCAGCTCGAACGTGTTGAAAACACCGAGCAGGAACTGCGGGAGCGCTACGAGAACAAGGCCTATCAGGTTGCCAATCTTGAAGTCTTCAAGGCCCAGATGGAAGAAATGGAAGAAACCTTCGGTGCCCTGGTGAGACAGCTTCCCAGTGAAACTGAAGTGCCGGGATTACTCGAAGACATCACCAATACTGCGCTCGGCAGTGGTCTCGCATTGCAGGAAGTGAAGCTTCAGGGTGAGCAGCAGCGCGATTTCTATGCGGAACTTCCGATCAATATCCGGGTATCCGGTTCCTACCACGAGCTGGCAACGTTTGTCAGTAGCGTGGCAGGCCTGCCGCGGATAGTGACATTGCATGATTTGACGATAACACCAACAGGCGATGATGGGGAAACGCTAGATATGCAGGTTCTTGCACGTACCTACCGCTACCGGGCTGGAGAGTGAGCATGGCGAGACAGCATGCGTTAAAAGCCTGGATGGGTATTTGTCTGGTCTCTTTCCTGACGGCATGTTCCCAGGGCAATGGTTTTTCCGACCTTGATAAATTTATGGAAGACACCCGGGCGAAGCCCCGGGGTCACGTGGAACCGTTACCGGAATTCAAGGCATACGAGGCATTCAGCTATTCGGCCGCCGATCGCCGGGCGCCGTTCGAGCCACCCATTGATGTGCAACTGACAATGGTTGACGAGGAGCCGGAAAGCGATGTCGAACCGGATGTGGACCGGCCCAAGGAAGTCCTTGAGAACTTCGGGCTGAAGGACCTCACCATGGTCGGAACCCTGAGTGACAGCTCCGGCGGCCTGTTTGCCCTGATCAGGGATGGTGAAGGTGGTGTCCACAGAGTACGCACGGGCAACTATATGGGGCAGAACTATGGCCGGATTGTCGGCATAAATGAAACCCGGGTTGAAGTGATTGAGATCGTTCCCAATGGCCGGGGCGGATGGGTCGAACGCCCGCGCCAGCTTTCGCTGGATGAGAATGAGGGCTAAGGAGCGGCAATATGACTATTGAAAGAACCATGCACGAACAAAAAAGTTTGGGGTCGAGGCTAGCGATGTTCAGAAAACTCAATGTATACGTCGGCGTGATTGCTTTTGGGTTGTTATCCGGCGTGGCCAATGCGGTCACGCTGGAAGACGTGTCGTTTTCGTCGCTGTCCGGAGATCGGGTGGAGGTGATACTGGCATTTGATGGTCAGCCACCGGAACCGTCCGGTTATACCATCGAGCGTCCTGCACGAATTGCAGTGGACCTCAGCGACACGACAAGCAGCCTTGACAGTCGAAATATCTCTCTCGGTTCTGGTAATGCCCAGAGCATGACAGTGGTTGAAACCAAGGATCGCACCCGCCTGATTTTTAACCTCGCGGAGCTCGCGCCATACGAAACGGAGCGCCAGGGTAACAATCTCGTTGTTACTATCGGGGGCGAAGAAGAACGTACAGCGTCCGGTTCCGGTGATGAAGCGCCGACTTCTGTTTCTGCCGTAGCTTCCGGGGGATCTGGCAACGCTTCTTCGTCCGGTGACGAGCTTGCGGGTGTGGATTTCCGGAGAGGTGAGGACGGCGAAGGCCGGGTGATTGTGGATCTTGGTAGTTCAGGAACACCTGTTGACCTCTCTGAGCTGGGCGGACGAATCCGCTTGACCATGGACGGCACGAGCGTCCCGGAAAACCTCCGCCGCCGCCTTGACGTCACAGATTTCGCAACGCCGGTTACCCGCATCGACACCTTTACGGAGGATGGTAATGCGGTGGTTGAGATACGTCCCGAGGGTAATTACGACTATATTGCCTACCAGTCAGGCTCCCGGTTTACAGTCAGTGTTGAAGAACTGACCGAGGAAGAAGCCGAATCCCGCCGTGAGGAGAAGTTCCCATACACCGGCGACAAGCTTTCTCTGAATTTCCAGGACATTGAAGTGCGTTCGGTGCTGCAGCTGATTGCCGACTTCACGGGCCTCAACCTTGTTGCCAGTGACACAGTCAGTGGCAGCATTACGCTGCGCCTGCAGAATGTCCCCTGGGACCAGGCGCTGGATCTGATTCTCAAGACCAAGGGTCTGGACAAGCGACAGATTGGAAACGTACTCCTGGTGGCCCCTGCTGATGAAATTGCAGCCCGTGAAAAGCTTGAGCTGGAAACCAACAAGCAGATTGCTGAACTTGAGCCGGTTCGTCTGGATATCATTCAGGTGAACTACGCCAAGGCAGCTGATGTTGTCTCTCTCATTGAAGCGGATGAGGAGCTGATTTCATCACGTGGTTTCGTGTCCTCTGATTCGCGTACCAACACCATCAGCGTGAGGGAAACCTCCGAAAAGCTGGATGAGATCCGCCGTCTGGTGTCAACCTGGGATGTGGCAGTGCGGCAGGTGTCCATTGAGGCTCGCATAGTCCGGGCGCAGACCAACGTAGCCGAGAACCTGGGTGTGCGCTGGGGCGGCGCCGCCTCTGATACCAGAGGAGATGGTAGCGTGATTTCTGTTGGTGGCTCACAGGGGGCTGTAGGAGAGGCTCGTGATGCGGCGAACGATGGCGACAACACTATTACTTTCCCGGATGCGCTTGCCGTCGACCTAGGCGTGAGCGGAGATGGAGCGTCCTCGTTTGCGATTGGCTGGGGAAGCGATGACTTCCTGGTGGATCTGGAGCTGTCTGCGCTGGAAAGCGACGGGCAGGCTGAAGTGGTCTCCCAGCCACGGGTTGTGACCGCTGATCGGCAGACCGCCAAGATCAAGTCCGGTGAAGAGATTCCCTATCAGGAAGCCTCTTCCAGCGGTGCCACGTCTGTGTCTTTCAAGGAAGCAGCGCTGTCTCTGGAAGTGACTCCGCAGATCACCCCGGATGACAAGATTATCATGGACCTGGTGGTCAACCAGGATTCCCGTGGTGAGGTGACCGGAGGCATTCCGTCGATCAACACCAACGAGGTGACTACTCAGGTACTTGTTGGTAACGGCGAAACCGTGGTTCTGGGCGGTATCTTCCAGTCCGAAGTGGCGACGACCACCACAAAGACCCCGTTCCTGGGCGATATCCCTTACCTGGGCCGCCTGTTCAAGCGGACGGAGCACATTGATGAGCGCAGCGAACTGCTGATCTTCATCACGCCGAAGATCATCAAGAGTGACCTGATTCAGTAATCCGGCTACTCTCCGTAGAAAAAACCGCCGTCCATGTACGGCGGTTTTTTTTGCCTGTTCGTTTTCTGAAACTTATGGAAAGCGTTACCCTGTGCTATTCTCACCCGCCGGAATATAGATGAGCGGAAGTTATGTCCTTGCCAAAACGAATTGTCCTTGTGGGCCCGATGGGGGCAGGCAAAAGCACAATTGGCCGTATGTTGGCCAGAGAGCTGGGCTATCGTTTTCTGGATTCCGACCGGATTATCGAGGAGCGCTGTGGGGCGAACATTCCCTGGATTTTTGACGTGGAAGGCGAGGATGGTTTCCGTCAGCGTGAAACCACAATGCTGGCTGAGCTCTCCGGGTATCCACAAACGGTTCTGGCAACCGGTGGGGGTGCAGTCATGAGGGAAGAGAACCACGATCTGCTGAAGCGTGACGCCGTTGTTGTCTACCTGAAAACTTCTATTGAGCAGCAGGTTGAGCGAACCCGGCGGGACAGAAACCGCCCCTTGCTTCAGAATGATGACCCGGAAGCTGTTCTCAGGAACCTGTTTGCTATCCGGGATCCGATCTACACGGAACTTGCCGATATTGTCATGTTTACCGATCGCAAAAGCCCTAGGCTTGTCGTGCGGCAACTGGTGAACCGAATCAACCCCCGGACCCCCAGGCATAAAAGACAGATACGTAAGGAAGGCAGAAATCATGCGTGATTCACTGCGGGAACTGACCGTTGAGCTTGGTGAGCGCGCCTACCCGATTGTGATCGGGCAGGGACTGCTGGGCAGCTACGATCTGACACCGTTCGTTCAGGGAACCCAGGTCATGATTGTGACCAATGAAACGGTCGCTCCCCTGTACCTTGAGTCTGCCCGGGCATGTTTTCCCGGAAAGCAAGTGGACACCGTGATTCTTCCGGATGGCGAAAAATACAAGGATTGGCAAACGCTGAACCTCATATTTGATCGTTTATTGGAGATGCGCCACTCGCGTAAAACCACCCTCGTGGCACTGGGCGGTGGTGTGGTGGGAGATATGGCCGGTTTCGCTGCCGCTTCGTACCAGAGAGGTGTGCCGTTTATCCAGATACCCACCACACTGCTTTCGCAAGTGGATTCTTCGGTGGGCGGTAAAACGGGCATCAATCACCCCCTTGGCAAGAACATGATCGGCGCGTTTCATCAACCCGAAGCGGTTCTGATCGATACCGACAGCCTCGGAACACTGCCACCCCGGGAAGTTTCAGCGGGTCTTGCGGAAGTGATCAAGTACGGATTGATTCGGGATACCGATTTTCTCGGTTGGCTTGAGCAGAATATTGCCTCTCTTGTTGATCTGGAAACGGCTGCCCTTGTGGAGGCGATTTATCGCTCCTGTGCGTGCAAAGCGGAAGTGGTGGCGCTGGATGAAAAAGAAGGCGGGCTGCGGGCAATCCTGAATCTTGGACACACTTTCGGCCACGCCATCGAGACGTTCGCCGGATATGGAACCTGGTTGCACGGTGAAGCCGTCGGGACGGGAATGATGATGGCGGCTGATCTCTCTTTGCGCCAGGGCATGATCAGCGAACAGGACCGCATCAGGGCAGTAAGGCTGATTGAGCGGGCGAGTCTTCCGGGACAGGCGCCTGCAGGTATGGTCCCGGATGATTTTCGTCGCCTGATGGCGGTGGACAAGAAGAACGTTGATGGTTCTTTACGGCTGGTTTTGCTCCGGGCTATGGGAGATGCGGTTGTGACAGATCAGATTGATACCAATCAGCTGGATGCGACCTTGCGGGCCTATTGCACGACTTCAGGTGGCGTGAACGCCTGAATTGCATCCGACCGGGGTAGTAACACAGAGGCACTACAGGGAATGACGGTGACAGATCAGGGGCTCAACAGTCTTGACGGGGGCGGGCTTTTCCCGCGGTTGCAGGAAAGATACGGATTGAAGGCGAATCCCCTGGATATGGAAACGCCGTTTTTCCCCGATGCATCCCGCCACCATGCTCTGGAAACCCTCCGGCACCTCTGTGGATTCGGGGATCTCGCGCTGGTGCTGACTGGTGATCCGGGAGCCGGCAAAAGCCGGCTGCTGGCTGAGCTGGTCAGGAGCGAGTCTTCCCGCCTCGATTTTCACCGCCTTCCTGCAGCGGCATTAACCAGTATCCAGGCACTCGCCAGGGCTTTGCTTGGTATCGCTCACAAGGGACTTGAGCCTGGCCAGGGCGCGCGGGATTCTGTTTATGGCTTCTTTCGGTGGTCGGAGGTCAGGGCGCGAAAAGGTCAGCGGATGGTTCTGCTGGTTGACGATGCGGATCGGGCGCCGGCAGAGCTTGTGCGACTGCTGTTAGCGGCGTTTGAAGCGGCTGACCGTTCTGCTGCTGCCGTGCCGGTATTCAGTGGCAGCGGGCAGTTGATCGACATGCTGGGACTTACCGGAGATGGCTCCGGCGTGCACCAGATTCACCTTCGCCCGCTGACCAGAGATGAAATTGCCGCGTATCTGGAGCCGAGAATTCATCGGGCGGGCGGCGATGCGAAAACCTTGTTGGCCCCGCCAAAGCTTTCACAAATACACAGCCTGAGCCAGGGAAGCTTTTCCCGATTGAAGCGCGTGACGCCAGCGGTGTGGCTGGATATGGCATCTCCCGGCCGTTCACAAAGGCGTGGGCGGTCATTCTCCGTTCCCCTCGGTCTGCGCTGGCCAGCGCTGGCCCTGGTGCTTTTGGCGGGTTCCTGGTGGCTGGTTTCGCAGCAGTACGATGATTCCGTAGCCAGAGAGCAGGTTTCGCCAGAGCCGGAAACCGTGCGAAGGAGCATAACCATAGGCCCCGATGAGCCGGCGCCGGAGCCGGTTGTCCCGCCGGAAGAGACGCTGGATTCCCGGCCTGAATTGACCTTGGCTGACTCGCCCCAGCAACCTGTTCCAGAGCCAGAGCCAGAGCCAGAGCCAGAGCCAGAGCCAGAGCCAGAGCCAGAGCCAGAGCCAGAGCCAGAGCCAGAGCCAGAGCCAGAGCCAGAGCCAGAGCCAGAGCCAGAGCCAGAGCCAGAGCCAGAGCCAGAGCCAGAGCCAGAGCCAGAGCCAGAGCCAGAGCCAGAACCAGAGCCAGAGTTTTCTCCGGCACGACCCTCGCATTTCATCGCGCTGGGCGAGATACAGGCTCGTCCGGGCTGGACTGTGCAGCTGATAGCCGGCAATCGCGAGCAAACAGTTCTGAGCCTGATTGATCGGTTCGAGTCACTTTCCGGTATCCGCTACACCCGTACCGAACGGCAGGGGCAGGACTGGTTTGTCGGTTTCTATGGTGATTTTGCATCCAGCCAAGAAGCACAGGAGGCGGTAGCGACCCTTCCGGAGGCTCTTCGGGAGCAGTCTCCCTGGATCCGGCAAATGCGTGATTTCTGATCCGGCCCGGCTCTTGCCAATTCCGGCATAAATTCAATAAAAACAATAGTCTGAAGAGGCTTCCGGTTGCGGCCACAGTCATCGGCAATGCTCGTAACCCGACGTTCCGATCCCTAAAATAAAACCTCTTTGGTTTGAGTACGTATTTCTACGCGTGTAAAATAGCCAGCCCCCATTTTCAGTGTCAAAGGGCGATATTATTATCTTTTTGCTAATAACCCTTTGATTGAAAAGCATTTCTACGCGAGAGAACGCTTATGATGACAGGTTTGTATCATCCCGACGAATTCAGGGACAACTGCGGCTTCGGCCTGATCGCTCATATGAAGGGCGGGGCCAGCCACAAGTTGTTGCAAACTGCCATCGAGTCGCTGACCTGCATGACCCACCGCGGTGGCATAGCTGCAGACGGAAAGACCGGCGATGGTTGTGGCCTCCTGATCCAGAGCCCGGATGCCTTCCTGCGCAAGGCTGCAAAGGCCGAGTTTGGCAAGGAGCCTGACGGGCTGTTTGCCGTGGGCCAGGTGTTCCTTAGCCCGGACGAGAACAGGGCGGCGGCTGGTCGTGCAGCCATAGAGAAGCGCCTGACAGAGCAGGGCCTGGATATCATGGGCTGGCGAAAGGTGCCCACTGACGACAGCTGCCTTGGCCCCATGGCACTCGATTGTCTGCCGTGGATCGAACAGGTGTTTGTCGTGCCCGCCGATAAGACGGAGCAGGAATTCGCCATCGCGCTGTTCGTAGGTCGCCGCCATGCCGAGCGGGACATGGCTGACGATTCCGAGTTCTACATCTGCAGCCTGTCCCATCGTACGCTGGCCTACAAAGGCCTGATGATGCCGGCGGATCTGGCCAACTTCTACAAGGATCTGGGTGACCCGGACCTGCAGACGGCTATCTGTGTATTCCACCAGCGCTTCTCCACCAACACCATGCCGCGCTGGCCGCTGGCGCAGCCGTTCCGTTACCTGGCCCACAACGGGGAAATCAATACCGTTGATGGCAACCGTAACTGGGCGATTGCCCGTGCCGCCAAGTTCAGCGCACCGGAACTCCCGGATCTCCAGACCCTGCAGCCGCTGGTCAATCTGACCGGCTCCGATTCTTCCAGCATGGATAACATGCTCGAAGTGCTGCTGGCCGGTGGCGTTGACCTGTTCCGTGCCGTGCGCATGATGATCCCGCCGGCATGGCAGAACGTCGACACCATGGATTCCGAACTGCGGGCATTCTACGAGTACAACTCCATGCACATGGAACCCTGGGACGGCCCTGCCGGCCTGGTGCTTTCTGACGGTCGCTACGCTGTCTGCATGCTGGACCGTAATGGCCTGCGCCCCGCACGCTGGGTCATCACCAAAGATGATTTCATCACTCTCGCATCCGAGATCGGTACTTATGGCTACAAGCCCGAGGACGTGGTCGCCAAAGGCCGGGTTGGCCCGGGTCAGATGCTTGCCATTGATACCGAATCCGGTGAAGTCCTTCACACCAGGGACGTGGACAACCGCCTGAAGTCGGCACAGCCCTACAAGCGCTGGCTGCGTGAAAACTCGTTGCGGGTTGAAACCACGCTGAATCAGGACACCCCGGAGTTCAAGCTGATGCAATCAGACGAGCTCCACATCCATCAGAAGATGTTCATGGTGTCCTACGAAGAGCGTGATCAGGTATTGCGCCCGCTGGCCGAAAACGGCCAGGAAGCGGTGGGCTCCATGGGTGATGATACGCCCATGGCTGTCCTGTCCAGCCGTGTCCGGCACGTGGCGGATTACTTCAGGCAGAAGTTTGCCCAGGTAACCAACCCGGCCATCGATCCGCTGCGGGAATCCATCGTGATGTCCCTGGAAACCTGCATTGGTGCTGAACGGAACGTTTTCGAGGAAACGCCTGAGCACGCCAACCGGATTATCCTGACCACTCCCGTACTGTCGCCGGCCAAGTTCCTGAAGATCGCCAATAACGATCGGCCCGGTTTCGAGGTGGCCCGCATCAGCATGAGCTACAGCCCGGAAATGGGGCTTGAGAAGGCTGTCCGGAAGGTCTGTGAGGACGCGGAACAGGCAGTTCGTAGCGGCAAGGTGATCCTGATCCTGACCGACAAGGACCTGAAAGAAGGTGAATTGCCCGTGAATGCCATGATGGCAACCGGTGCGGTCCATCATCACCTGGTTCAGAAGGGGCTGCGTTGTGACTCCAATATCCTGGTAGAAACCGGGTGGGCCCGTGACCCGCATCACTTTGCCGTATTGTTCGGCTTTGGCGCCACGGCGGTCTATCCGTGCCTGGCGTACCAGGTGCTCAACGACCTGATTCGTACCGGCGAGCTGATGATGGATCCCATTGATGCGAAGAACAATTATCGCAAGGGTATTAACAAGGGGCTGCTCAAGATTCTGTCCAAGATGGGTATCTCTACCATTACCTCTTATCGTGGTGCCCAACTGTTCGAGGCAATTGGTCTGGCAGATGACGTGGTCGATCTTTGCTTCAAAGGTGTTCCCAGCCGCATCCAGGGGGCCGGCTTCTTTGATTTCCAGCAGGATCAGGAACAACTGGCAGCCGTTGCCTGGAAGCATCGCAAGCCCATTTCCCAGGGTGGCCTGCTGAAGTATGTCCACGGACAGGAATACCACGCCTTCAATCCGGATGTGATTGCCAGGCTGCAGGAGGCGGTGACCAGCGGGGATTACGGTCAGTACATGGAATACGCCGGGCTGGTGAATGAGCGCCCGATTTCAACCCTGAGGGACTTGCTGGGCTTCCGGAAGGACATCAAGCCCATTGATCTGTCGGAAGTGGAGCCGGTGGAAAATATCTTCCCGCGCTTTGATTCGGCGGCTATGTCGCTGGGTGCGCTGTCTCCGGAGGCTCATGAAGCCCTCGCCGTGGCCATGAACACCCTTGGCGGTCGCTCCAATTCCGGTGAGGGCGGCGAAGATCCTGCCCGATACGGTACCGAGAAGCGCTCCAAGATCAAGCAGGTGGCTTCCGGTCGCTTTGGCGTTACTGCCGAATATCTGCGCAGTGCGGATGTCATGCAGATCAAGGTGGCACAGGGGGCCAAGCCGGGTGAGGGTGGCCAGTTGCCGGGTGGCAAGGTCAACGACCTGATCGCACGTCTGCGCTACTCGGTCCCGGGCGTGACCTTGATTTCACCGCCACCGCACCATGATATCTATTCAATTGAGGATCTGGCGCAGCTGATTTTCGATCTCAAGCAGGTGAATCCGAACGCCCTGGTGTCGGTGAAGCTGGTATCAGAGCCGGGTGTGGGTACGATTGCTGCCGGTGTGGCCAAGGCCTACGCCGATCTGATTACCGTTTCCGGTTATGACGGTGGCACGGCGGCCAGCCCGCTGACCTCCATCCGCTATGCCGGTTCGCCCTGGGAGCTGGGCCTGAGTGAAACCCAGCAGGCACTGCGTGCCAACGACCTGCGGGGCAAGATCCGCCTGCAAACCGATGGCGGCATCAAAACCGGCCTGGATGTGGTCAAGGGCGCGATTCTGGGCGCCGAAAGCTTTGGCTTTGGTACCACACCAATGGTGGCCCTGGGCTGTAAGTACCTGCGTATCTGTCACCTCAACAACTGTGCCACCGGTGTTGCTACCCAGAACGAGCATCTGCGGGAAGAGCACTTCAAGGGCACGGTGGAAATGGCCATGAACTTCTTCCGTTTTGTGGCGGAAGAAACCCGTGAGTGGCTGGCGAAGCTGGGTGTGCGCAGCCTGGAGGAACTGGTAGGCCGTGTTGATCTGCTCGAGCGCCTGCCTGGCGACACCCCTCGCCAGAAGAAGCTGGATCTGACGCGGCTGCTGTCCAATGACCATATCCCGGCGGACAAGCCCCACACCTGTCAGGTAGAGCGCAACCACCCGTTCGATGAGGGCAGGCTGGCGGAACAGATGGTGAAGGACACGGCAGAGGCGATCAGCGCCAAGGCCGGAGGTACCTGGTCCTATCGGGTGACCAACTGCGATCGGTCCATCGGTGCCCGCCTGTCCGGTGAGATTGCCCAGTTGCATGGCAACCAGGGCATGGTGTCAGCTCCGATTACTCTCCAGTTGACCGGCACTGCCGGCCAGAGCTTCGGGGTCTGGAACGTGGGTGGTCTCAACCTGCTTCTCGAAGGGGATGCCAACGATTATGTGGGCAAGGGCATGACCGGTGGCAAGCTGGTTATCCGGCCGCCGTCCGGCAGTGCTTTCAAGTCCCAGGAAACCTCGATTGTGGGTAATACCTGCCTGTACGGCGCAACCGGCGGCAAGTTGTTCGCCGCCGGTACCGCCGGTGAGCGTTTCGGTGTGCGTAACTCCGGCGCTCATGCAGTGGTGGAAGGGGCTGGTGATCATTGCTGTGAATACATGACAGGCGGCCTGATAACCGTTCTGGGCGCCACCGGCCACAACTTCGGTGCCGGTATGACCGGCGGCTTCGCCTACGTGCTGGATCTGAACAATACCTTCGTGGACAAGTACAACCACGAACTGGTGGAAATTCAGCGGATTTCCAGCGAGGACATGGAGTCCTATCGCAACCACCTTCGTGGGGTTGTCCGGGAGCATATTTCCGAGACAGCAAGCGAATGGGCAGAGCATATTCTTGACAATTTCGACGACTATATCGGCCGTTTCTGGCTGGTCAAACCCAAGGCAGCCAACCTCCGCAGCCTGCTGGCCAGCACCCGGGCACGCCCCGAGTAATGGCGGATTGAACAGGGTTGGGGCGTTACCGGTTGTGGTAGCGCCTTTGTCGAAATTGAGTCTGATGAGAGCTTCATAATGAAAGAACGACTGAGTAACGACTTCCAGTTTGTAGAAGTAGGGCGTGTCGACCCGAAAAAAGTACCGGCCAAGAAGCGTAAAAAAGAGTTTGGTGAAATCTACCATCCCTATACCCAGGATCAGGCGGCGACCCAGGCGCACCGCTGCCTGGAGTGTGGTAACCCCTATTGTGAGTGGAAGTGCCCGGTCCATAACTACATTCCGAACTGGCTGAAGCTGGTGTCGGAAGGCAACATCATGAAAGCGGTGGAGCTGTGTCATCAGACCAACTCCCTGCCTGAAGTCTGTGGACGTGTCTGCCCCCAGGATCGCCTGTGTGAGGGAGCCTGTACCCTGAACGATGGCTATGGGGCGGTGACCATCGGGTCTGTCGAGAAATACATCACCGATACCGCCTTCGCACTGGGCTGGAAACCCGACATGTCCGCCGTGAAGTGGACCGACAAGAAGGTGGCGGTGATCGGCGCCGGCCCGGCAGGCCTTGGCTGTGCTGATGTGCTGGTGCGAAACGGCGTCAAACCGGTGGTTTTCGACATTTACCCGGAAATCGGTGGCCTGCTTACCTTCGGTATTCCCGAATTCAAACTGGAAAAGTCGGTGATGAGCCGTCGCCGCAAGGTGTTCGAGGAGATGGGCGTGGAATTCCGCCTGTCTACCGAAGTGGGTAAGGATGTGGCGATGGCGGACATCCTGGAGGAGTACGATGCCGTGTTCATGGGCATGGGCACCTACACCTATATGAAGGGCGGCTTCCCGGGCGAAGATCTGCCAGGGGTTCATGACGCGCTGCCGTTCCTCGTGTCCAACGTCAATCGCCGTCTCGGGTTCGAAAAAGACGCCGAAGATTTCATTGATATGAAAGGCAAGCGTGTTGTGGTTCTTGGTGGTGGCGATACTGCCATGGATTGTAACCGCACCTCGATTCGCCAGCAGGCGGCAAGCGTTACCTGCGCCTACCGTCGCGATGAACAGAACATGCCGGGCTCACGCCGGGAAGTGGCGAACGCCAAGGAAGAGGGTGTCAAGTTCATGTTCAACCGTCAGCCGATTGCCATTATTGGTGAGGATCGCGTTGAGGGCGTGAAAGTGGTCCAGACCCGCCTTGGTGAGCCCGACGAAAACGGCCGCCGCCGCCCGGAAGTGGTTGCTGGCAGTGAGGAAGTTATCCCGGCAGACGCCGTACTGGTAGCTTTCGGCTTCCGCCCCAGCCCTGCTGACTGGTTCGATGAGCTGAAGGTAAATACCGACGACTCCGGCCGTGTGAGCGCACCGGAAGAGGCTGACTTCGGCTTCCAGACCAGCAATCCCAAGATTTTCGCCGGTGGCGACATGGTCCGCGGTTCGGATCTGGTCGTAACCGCTATCTGGGAAGGTCGGCAGGCGGCAGAAGGGATAATGGATTATCTGGATATCTGACGATCTTCTGTCAGACCCGGTTCCGATTTGACCGGGATCAGAGGGGCGGCTTGCTTACGGCAGGTCGCCCTTTTTTATTGCCACAAACCGGGTATCATTGCCCTCCTAACTTTTACAGACAGCAGACTGGGAATGCTATGACCGAGCTGAAAAATGACCGTTTCCTGCGTGCGCTGATGCGTCAGCCCGTAGATCGCACACCGGTGTGGATGATGCGTCAGGCCGGCCGATACCTGCCGGAATACCGCGCCACCCGTGCCAGGGCCGGAGACTTTCTCAGCCTCTGCAAGAACACGCCGCTGGCGTGCGAAGTCACACTGCAGCCACTGGAGCGCTTTCCTCTGGATGCCGCCATCCTGTTTTCAGACATCCTGACCATTCCGGATGCCCTGGGGCTTGGCCTGTACTTCGAGACCGGCGAAGGCCCGAAATTCCGCAACACCATCCGCTCTGCAGCCGATGTGGCAGCACTGCCGAAGATGAAGGCGGAAGTGGATCTGGACTATGTCATGAATGCGGTGTCTACCATCCGTAGCGCCCTGAACGGCAGCGTCCCGCTGATCGGTTTCTCCGGCAGCCCCTGGACCCTGGCCACCTACATGATCGAAGGTGGATCCTCCAAGGACTTCCGCGAGGCCAAGAAGCTGATGTATGGCCAACCGGAAGTGATGCACCAGTTGCTGGATCATCTGGCGGATTCTGTCATTGATTACCTGAACGGACAGATTCGCGCCGGCGCCCAGGCAGTCCAGATTTTTGATACCTGGGGTGGTGTGCTGAGCAGCTGGGCGTATCAGGAGTTCTCCCTCGATTACATGAAGAAGATTGTGGCGGGCCTGACTCGCGAGAACGATGGCCGCAGGGTGCCGGTGATTTTGTTTACCAAGAACGGTGGCCAGTGGCTGGAGTCCATCGCGGAATCCGGTGCCGATGCAGTGGGGCTGGACTGGACAACGGATATTGGTAATGCCCGTGCACGTATCGGTGACCGGGTGGCCCTGCAGGGCAACATGGACCCGGCCATGCTCTATGCGCCGCCGGAGCGGATTCGCCAGGAAGTGGCGGATATCCTGTCCCGCTACGGTTCCGGGCCGGGGCACATATTCAACCTCGGGCATGGTATTACCCCGGACGTGGATCCGGAGCACGCCGGGGCGTTTATTCGCGCTGTTACGGAGCTTAGTCCGGAGTATCACCAGCAAGACTGATGATTCGGAGTATCGGGCGGCTGTTAAGCCTGGAAGCTCCCGCAAACCGTCAGGCTCTGTTCAGAACACGCCCGTAAATCCTCCTCCGGGGTCCGGCCAGCAATCGCAGATTGCTGTCGTTCAGCTGTCGCATGAAGCTTTGCTTCATAAGCGCTCGGCTTCACCCATGTAGGGCTCGGTCGCGCCATCCCTGGCGCTCCACGGTTCTGAACAGAGCCTGACGGCTCGCTCTCCAGATATGTGGCGTTAGCCGCCCGACCCAAACCTTTCTTGAGACGCTAGATAGTTGTCCCTGTGCGGTCTATAGTCCTATCAGACAAGACCGGTAAACAGGAGTAACCCTTGCCAGCCAAAACCCCCGAAAAACGTCGGTTCCACAGAATCTCCTTCGATGCCGAGTGTGAGCTGCATTGTCAGGATGAAGTGTGGCGTACCGAGGTATTGGATATTTCACTGAAGGGCGTTCTGGTAAAGCGACCGGAAGGATGGAATGTTCCGCTGAAACAGCCGTGTGAGGTGATTATCCACCTTGACGATCATAAAACGGCGATCGTGATGGCAGTGGAGTTACGGCATATTGAAGAGCAGCGGCTGGGGTTCAAGTGTCAGTATATTGATCTTGAAAGCGCCACCCATCTGAAGCGGTTGGTGGAGTTGAATCTGGGGGATCAGGCGCTGTTGGAGAGGGAGTTTGCGCATTTGATTGAGTAGGCTGGTGGGGTTTGTCGGATTACGGCCTGGTGGCCTAATCCGACCTACGTGGGCTCCGGGCGCCACGAGATAACTGTGAGGTTTGGGGAAGGGATTGGTCACGTCTTTCCAAAAATGTGCGGAGCCATGGATGGCGGAGCCCAAGCGCACATGGATGTGCTTGAAGCGTTTTTTGGAAAGACGTGACCAATCCCTTCCATGCGCCAAAGAGGCAGGCTTGGCCAGAGACTAAAGCTCCTCCAAGGCCGAAAGCGCATCACTAAGCTTGGTAACGGGTATAACCTTCATTCCCTCAATAGCCTTGCGAGGCGCATTGGACTTGGGCACCAGGGCGCGGGTAAAGCCGTGCTTGGCCGCCTCGTAGATGCGCTCTTGCCCACTGGGCACCGGGCGGATCTCACCAGACAGGCCGACCTCGCCGAAGATCACCAGATCCTGGGGCAGGGCGCGGTCGCGGAACGACGACACTATGGCGGCAAGCAACGCCAGATCCGCACTGGTCTCATTGACCTTGACGCCGCCCACCACATTTACAAACACATCCTGATCCGACACATGCATGCCGCCATGGCGATGCAGAACCGCCAGCAGCATTGCCAGCCGGTTCTGATCCAGGCCCACAGCAACCCGCCGCGGGTAACCACCCTGGGCCATGTCCACCAGCGCCTGGATCTCCACCAGCATCGGCCGGGTGCCTTCCCAGACCACCATCACCACACTGCCGGGAGCCGCTTCCTCGCCCCGGTTCAGGAAGATGGCACTGGGGTTCTTCACCTCCTTCAGACCCTGCTCCAGCATTGCAAACACCCCCAGCTCGTTGACCGCGCCAAAGCGGTTCTTGATGCCCCTCAGGGTGCGGTAACGGCTGTCACTGGAGCCTTCCAGCAGGATAGAGCAGTCGATCATGTGCTCCAGCACCTTGGGCCCGGCCAGGCTACCGTCCTTGGTGACGTGGCCCACCAGGAACAGGATGGTGCCAGTCTGCTTGGCGAACCGGGTCAGGTAGGCGGCGCTTTCGCGGACCTGGGAGACACTGCCGGGGGCGGATTCGGTTTCGGCCACGTGCATTACCTGGATACTGTCCACCACCAGGATACGGGGCTTTTCGATCTCCGCCACCTGCATCACCCGCTCCACGCTGGTTTCCGAGAGCATTTTCAGGTCTCTGGTGGGAAGCCCCAGGCGTTTGGCGCGCATGGCAACCTGTTGCAGCGATTCTTCGCCGGTGACATAAAGCGCCGGCACGCTGGAGGCCAGATGGCAGACCGCCTGCAGTAACAGGGTACTCTTGCCGGCGCCGGGGTGGCCGCCCATGAGAATGGCAGAGCCCTCCACCAGGCCACCGCCCAGCACCCGGTCAAACTCCTGCATGCCCGAGCTGATGCGGGGTTGCTCCGCCAGGCTGACGTCATCCAGGCTTTTGACTTCCGACAGACTGCCTGCAAAGCCCTCGAAGCGGGCTCCCCGGGCACCCTTGGCGTTGCCACCACTGATGCCGCGAACCTCGCTGATGGTGTTCCAGGCCTGGCAGGAAGTGCACTGGCCCTGCCACTTGGAATAATCTGCACCGCATTCGGTGCAGACGTAGGCGGTTTTGGGTTTGGCCATTGGGGTAGCGCTACCTTCTGGGTTGGTTGTCGGATTACGGCTTCGCCTAATCCGACCTACGCAGGATGCATCCGGGTTCGAGAAAGAGGTAGGTCGGATTAGGCCGTCAGGCCGTAATCCGACACCACACGTCAGGCCAATTTTTTATATTTCATCCGCTGCGGCACCATCGCCGAATCGCCCTTGCGCTTCTTGTGGTCCTCATCGTACTCGCTGAAGTTACCCTCGAAGTACACCACCTCGCCGTCATCCTCGAACGCCAGGATATGGGTGGCCACCCGGTCCAGGAACCAGCGGTCGTGGGAGATAACAAGGGCGGAGCCGGGGAAGTTCAGCAAGGCTTCTTCCAGGGCGCGGAGAGTTTCCACGTCCAGGTCGTTGGTAGGTTCGTCCAGCAGCAGCACGTTGCCGCCTTCTTTCAACAGCTTCGCAAGGTGCAGGCGGTTGCGTTCACCACCGGACAGGTCCGCCACGCGCTTCTGTTGATCAGAACCCTTGAAGTTGAACCGGCCCACGTAAGCCCGTGACGGGGTTTCGTAGTTGCCGATCTTGATGATGTCGTTACCGTCGCTGAGCTCCTCCCAGACGGTGTTGTCGCCGTTGAGGTCCCGCATCTGGTCCACGTAGGCGAGTTTTACCGTCTCACCAACCGTTATGGAGCCGGTATCGGGCTTGTCATAACCCGCAATCATGCGGAAGAGGGTGGATTTGCCGGCGCCGTTGCCGCCGATAATGCCCACGATGGCGCCGGGGGGAACGCTGAAGGTCACATCCTCATACAGCATCCGGTCATCGAAGGATTTGCTGATGCCGTCCACCTCGATCACCTTGTCACCCAGACGTGGTCCGGGCGGGATGTAAAGCTCGTTGGTTTCGTTGCGCTTCTGGAACTCCTGGGAGCTCATCTCCTCAAAGCGGGCCAGGCGGGCCTTGCTCTTGGATTGACGCCCCTTGGCGTTGCTGCGCACCCACTCCAGCTCGTGCTTGATGCTCTTCTGGCGGGAAGCCTCCTGCTTGGCTTCCACCTCAAGGCGCTTTTCCTTGTTTTCCAGCCACTGACTGTAATTGCCTTCGAAAGGAATGCCCTGGCCCCGGTCAAGTTCCAGAATCCAGCCGGCGACGTTATCCAGGAAGTAACGGTCGTGGGTAATGGCAACCACGGTGCCTGTATAGTCGTGGAGGAAGCGTTCCAGCCAGGCGACGGATTCCGCATCCAGGTGGTTGGTGGGCTCGTCCAGCAGCAGCATGTCCGGGCTGGAAAGCAGCAGGCGGCACAGGGCAACGCGGCGGCGTTCACCACCGGACAGGTTCTTGACCGGTGCGTCCCAGGCCGGCAGACGCAGGGCATCGGCGGCGACTTCCATCTTGCGCTCAATATCGTGGCCATCGCTGGCCTGAATAAAGGCTTCCAGCTCCCCCTGCTTCTTGGCGAGAGCGTCGAAGTCAGCATCCGGCTCCGCATAGTCGGCATAGACCTGGTCCAGCTGCGCCAGTGCATCGTGAATGCCGGAGACCGACTCATCGACAATTTCCTTGACGGTCTTGCTGTCATCCAGCTCCGGCTCCTGGGGCAGGTAGCCTACGTTGATGCCGGGCTGTGGGCGCGCTTCGCCAATGTAATCCTGATCTATACCGGCCATAATACGTAGCAACGTGGACTTACCGGCGCCGTTCAGGCCCAGTACGCCAATCTTGGCGCCCGGAAAAAAGCTCAGGGAAATGTCTTTTAGAATTTCGCGCTTGGGAGGAACCACCTTGCCCACGCGGTTCATGGTGTAGACGTATTGGGCCATGTTGTCAGAATCCTCTTGCGAATTAAGAGATTGGGTCAATGAAGGTGTCAGGCTGAGGCCATCGGGCAGGGCGATCCGGGATCGTCAAAATCATGGATGATTTTGTCGAGCGTACAGGGACGTATTTACAGCGTATCCCGGATCGCCCTGCCCGATGGCCGGTACTCCACAGTACAGTAGCCGCAACCAATGAATATTGACCGAGTAAGGTATCGAAACCTGTCAGGGATAGCAATTGAGCCAAAAGCCGGTCCGGCCGCGTGTCGGTATCTGCGGACGGCATAAAAGATGATTTTTCACCCATTTGTAAGATAGAATAGCGGCCCATTTTTTCGGGCAGCTAAGCACACAGGGGCAGCGCATCCATGTTTAATCGTGATATGAAAATCGCCGGCTTTGACGACGAGCTCTGGAACGCCATGCAGGCGGAAGAGAAGCGCCAGGAGGCTCACATCGAGCTGATTGCGTCTGAGAACTATACCAGCCCACGGGTGATGGAAGCCCAGGGTAGCGTGCTGACCAACAAGTATGCGGAAGGCTATCCCGGCAAGCGCTACTATGGCGGCTGTGAGTTTGTGGATATCGCCGAAGACCTGGCCATTAACCGTGCCAAGGAGCTTTTCGGTGCAGCCTATGCCAACGTCCAGCCCCACTCGGGCTCCCAGGCCAACTCCGCCGTATTCATGGCGTTGCTCAAGCCGGGCGATACCGTTCTGGGCATGAGCCTGGCCCATGGCGGCCACCTGACCCACGGTGCCAGCGTCAACTTCTCCGGCAAGATCTACAACGCCGTTCAGTATGGCCTGAACCCGGACACCGGCCTGATCGATTACGATGAAGTGGAAAGCCTTGCTCTCGAGCACAAGCCGAAGATGATCATTGCCGGCTTCTCCGCGTATTCCCAGGCGCTGGACTTTGCCCGTTTCCGTGAGATTGCCGACAAGGTGGGTGCCTACCTGTTCGTGGACATGGCTCATGTGGCTGGCCTGGTGGCTGCCGGTGTCTATCCGGACCCGATTCCCCACGCCCATGTAGTCGCGACCACTACCCACAAGACCCTGCGTGGCCCCCGTGGTGGCCTGATCCTGGCGTGCGACGACGCAGACTTGCAGAAAAAACTGAACTCCGCTGTTTTCCCCGGTGGCCAGGGCGGCCCGCTGATGCACGTGATCGCGGCCAAGGCGATTTGCTTCAAGGAGGCCATGAGCGATGAATTCAAGGTGTACCAGAAGCAGGTCATCAAAAACGCCAAAGCCATGGCCGAGGTGTTTGTTTCCCGCGGCTTCGATGTGATTTCCGGTGGCACCGAGAACCACCTGTTCCTGGTCAGTCTGATCAAGCAGGACATTACCGGTAAGGATGCGGACGCTGCTCTTGGCCGCGCCCACATCACCGTGAACAAGAACGCGGTTCCCAACGATCCACGCTCGCCGTTTGTGACCTCAGGCCTGCGGATCGGTACTCCGGCGGTAACCACCCGTGGTTTTGGGGAGTCCGAGTGCCGCGATCTGGCAGGATGGATGTGTGACATCCTCGATAACCTGGAAGACGAAGCCGTCAATGGCCGGGTCCGTGAACAGGTTGCGAGCCTGTGTGAGCGCTTCCCGGTCTATGCCGGCTAAACAGCCTGATTGCGCCGTCGGGCGCCCTTCGGGGCCCGCCCCGACGGTTTGCAGGAGCTTGAGTTATGCATTGTCCTTTCTGTGGTGAAGCGGATACCAAGGTAATCGACTCGCGGCTGGTGGCCGAGGGTGATCAGGTGCGCCGCCGCAGGGAGTGCCTGTCGTGTCGTGAGCGCTTTACCACCTTTGAATCTGCTGAATTGGTGATGCCCCGTGTCGTCAAGCAGGACGGCACGCGCCAGCCGTTTGACGAGGAGAAGCTGAGGGCTGGCCTGATGAAAGCCCTGGAGAAGCGCCCAGTCAGCATTGAGGAAATCGAGGCGGCACTTAATCGCATCCGGTTCCGGTTGCGGGCCACCGGGGAGCGGGAAGTGAAGTCCATGCAGCTCGGTGAAGAAGTAATGACGGAACTGCGTCAGCTGGACAAGGTTGCCTATGTGCGTTTCGCTTCGGTTTACCGCAGTTTCCAGGATGTGAATGAATTCAAGGAAGAGATCGAGCGGCTCTCCGCGACCTCTGGTGATGACCCGGTGGATGTGGCCAAGGTTCTGGCGGACAATCATTCCTCCAAAGGACAGGCATGATCGACGCTCAGGACATGGCTTTTATGGCCAGGGCGGTACAGCTTGCCTGGCGCGGCCGTTATTCGACCCATCCCAATCCCCGCGTGGGTTGCGTTATTGCCAGTGGCAGCAAGGTGCTTGGCGAGGGCTGGCATGAACGCGCCGGCGAAGCCCACGCCGAGATCCGCGCATTAAGCCAGGCTGGCCCCGCCGCCCGTGGCGCCACAGCCTATGTGACGCTGGAACCCTGCAGCCATTTCGGGCGCACACCACCCTGTGCCAAGGCATTGATTGAAGCCGGTGTTGCGCATGTTTTTGCTGCCACCAAGGATCCCAATCCGTCGGTCTCCGGCCGTGGTCTGGATATGCTGCGGGAGGCAGGCGTCCGGGTGACCGAAGGCCTGCTGGCGGAAGAGGCGGTGCGGCTGAATCCCGGCTTCATGAAGCGGATGAATGTCGGCCGCCCCTATGTCCGGCTGAAAATGGCCGCCAGCCTGGATGGCAGAACCGCCATGGCTTCCGGCGAGAGCCAGTGGATAACCGGTGCAGATGCCCGCCGTGACGTGCAGCGGCTCCGGGCCATCAGCGATGCCATTCTGACCGGGGTGGGTACGGTGCTGGCGGACAACCCGTCCCTGACGGTGCGCCGGGGAGAGCTCGGTAATATTGGCGATGCCACGGAACCGTCTCGCCAGCCGCTGCGGGTAATAGCAGACCGGGATGCACGCACGCCTCCCGGTGCCACCATCCTGCAGGGGGGCAATGTTCAGATTTACTGTGCCTCCCCGACACTGGCAACAGCGCAGGCCCAGGATCTCGCTGCGCTGGGCGTGGGCCTGACCGGTGTTGCCTGGAAAGACAATGGCATTGATGTCTGCGAGCTGCTGGATTCCCTGGGTGAGCTGGGCATTAACGAGTTGCTGGTGGAAGCCGGCCCGACGCTGGCCGGAACCTTTATTCATGAGCGCCTGGTGGATGAGCTCTGGCTTTATCAGGCGCCGGTGTTCCTTGGCAGTACCGGCCGGCCAACGGCCAACCTGCCACTGGAATCCATGGCGGACAAGGTACAATGGAAAGTGCTGGATCGCCGTCAACTGGGTGAGGATCAGAGGCTGATCCTGGCACCAGCGTAACGGATGTTAAATTCATGGTGGGCCGGAGCCGCTAAACGGACGGCCTGACCAAAAGGGTGCAAAAACGGTATGGCACTGAACAGCATTGAAGACATTATTGAAGATATCCGTCAGGGCAAGATGGTCATCCTGATGGATGATGAAGACCGGGAGAACGAAGGCGACCTGGTGATGGCCGCAGAGCACTGCACGCCGGAAGCCATCAACTTCATGGCCCGCTTTGGCCGTGGCCTGATCTGTATGCCCATGACCCGGCAGCGGTGTGAGCAGCTTGGCCTGCCGCTGATGGTTCAGCAGAATGCGTCCGGCTTTGGCACCAAGTTCACATTGTCGATTGAGGCAACGGAGGGAGTCACCACCGGTATATCGGCAGCCGACCGCGCCCGCACTGTCCAGGCCGCGGTTGCCCGTGATGCCAAGGCGTCGGATCTGGTTCAGCCCGGGCATATTTTCCCGCTGATGTCGGACCCGGGTGGCGTTCTCAGCCGTGCCGGCCATACCGAGGCGTCCTGCGATCTGGCGGCCCTTGCGGGCTGTGAGCCTGCCGGTGTGATCTGTGAAATCATGAATGACGACGGTTCCATGGCTCGCCGTGAAGACCTGGAGAAGTTCGCCGAGGTTCATGACCTCAAAATTGGCACCATTGCCGACCTGATTCACTATCGCACCCTCAACGAGCGGACCATCGAATGTGTGGAGCAGTACGACCTGGACACCGAATACGGCGTGTTCAATCTTCGCACCTATCGTGACAACATCCAGGGTTCAACGCACCTGGCCATGGTGATGGGAGAGATCTCCGAAGACGATCCGGTGCTGGTGCGGGTGCACATTACAGATACCCTGCGGGATCTGCTCGGCGCCCGCCGTGCGGATTCCCGTAGCTGGCCGCTCCACCATGCCCTGGAAAAGGTTGCCAGCGAACAACGTGGCGTGGTGGTTCTGCTGAACAGCGCGGAAGACAGCTACAATCTTGAAGATCGCATCCACGAATTTTTCGAGCAGGACAAGAAATCCGCGGGCAAGGGTAGCTCTGGTGTTTACTTCACTGTTGGCACCGGTTCCCAGATACTGCGGGATCTGGGTGTCGGAAAAATGCGGCTGCTGAGCCCGCCCATAAAATTCTCCGCAATTTCCGGCTTTGAGCTGGAAGTTGTGGAGTACGTGCCCTATACCCCCGAATGACGAACCCCGGCAGTGCCACGCCGAGAGTGTGGGGCTGCCAATGAAGGAGCCATGCATGGCAGATATCAAAGTAATTGAAGGTGATTTTACTCACTGCAGCGGGAAATACGCGCTGGTGGTAGGCCGTTTCAACGGTTTCGTGGTGGAAAGTCTGGTGGAAGGTGCTGTTGATACCTTGCGCCGCCATGGCATTGCAGACGCGGATATAACCATTGTGCGAGTCCCGGGTGCCTACGAAATGCCGCTGGCGGTCAAGCGTGTGGCCGAAACCGGCAACCACGATGCCATTATCGCGCTGGGTGCGGTTATCCGTGGTGGTACGCCTCACTTCGAGTATGTCGCCGGTGAAGCGTCCAGCGGCCTGGGCGCCGTAAGCCTCGAGACCGATGTGCCGGTGACCTTTGGCGTGCTGACCGTTGATTCCATTGAGCAGGCGATCGAGCGCGCCGGCACCAAGGCTGGTAACAAAGGCGCCGAAGCGGCGATCACGGCCCTGGAAATGGTCAGCCTCTTCAAGAAGCTGGGTGAATGATGAGCGCACCGGAAGACAGCACTGCGCAACCGGCCCCGTCGGGTCAGCCCAAGGCCGGTGACAGGCGGAGGGCCCGCGCTCTGGCGATGCAGGGCCTGTATCAGCGTCACTTCAGCAAAAGCCCGATTACCGATATCGAGTCCGAGTTTATCGTCGACAACGACATGTCGAAGGTGGACATCGCCTATTTCCGCGATCTGCTTCGGGGAGTGCACCGGGAACAGGCGGAGCTGGACCGGTTGCTGGAACCTTTTCTCGACCGCCCCATCCATGAGGTGGATGCGATCGAGCTGGCTATCGTGCGGCTGGGCACCTACGAGCTCAAGTACCGGCTGGATGTTCCCTATAAAGTGGTGATTAACGAAGGGATCGAGATGGCCAAGAAGTTTGGCGGAACCGAAGGCCACAAGTTTGTTAACAGCCTGCTGGACAAACTCAGCCATCGTCTGCGCCTCGCCGAGACGCGCCCGCGCTGAGTGATGGGTGAGTTCGAACTGATCCGCCGTTATTTCTGCCCGCTTGCTGAAGCGGGAAGTTCCTCTGCGGTTCTGCTCGGCCCCGGTGACGACTGCGCAATTCAGCGGGTCGAACCCGGCCGGGATCTGGTGTTCTCTGTGGATACGCTCGTTGAAGGCGTTCACTTTCCCCGCCACTACGACCCGGAAAAGCTCGGCTGGCGAAGCCTCGCGGTTGCAGCGAGCGACCTGGCGGCCATGGGTGCAGACCCGGTGTGCTTCACCCTTGCTTTAACGCTTCCCGCTGCTGATCCACACTGGCTGCACGGCTATGCCCGCGGGCTTGCCAATGCTGCCAGAAGCTTTGGTCTGTCGCTGGCCGGCGGAGACACTACCCGTGGGCCATTGACGCTGAGCCTCCAGGTTCATGGTACGGTGCCCAGGGGGCTCGCCATTTGCCGTTCAGGTGCCCGGGTGGGGGATTATGTCTGTGTTTCCGGCACTCTGGGTGACGCGGGCGCTGCACTGAATTATCTGGATAGCGAAACCCCAGGGCCGGATGAGCAGTCGGTCCTGGACAGGTTCCATCACCCGACGCCCAGGCTGAGCCTGGGCGTCGGGCTACGAGGTCATGCCTCGGCGGCGGTGGATATATCCGATGGACTGGTGGCGGATCTGACTCATATTCTGGAAGCCTCCGGAGTGGCTGCCCGCATTGAGACCGCGCACCTGCCGTTGTCCGCGGCGCTGAAACGGATCGCGGGCGCCAACGCGGTCAGTCTCGCACTGAATGCCGGAGATGACTACGAGTTATGTATTACCATCAGCCCCGAAGCCTGGGTTGGGTTGCCGGAAGACATTCGTCGCCAGCTGACCATCATTGGCGAGGTAACATTCGGAGAGGGCCTTGTCATCGAGCGGGATGGTCATTCACAAGCCGTCGTGGCCGGTGGCTATGATCATTTCAGGACCGAGTCATGAGTAGCGACAATAACCTACAGGAACCGGACATCCCCGAGGCTCTGTTACCGCCGGGTTTTCTTCGGGATCCGGTTCATTTTCTGGCGTTCGGGCTAGGCAGTGGCGCGGCAGCCCGCGCACCGGGAACCTGGGGCAGCCTGGCAGCGATCCCGATATGGTTCTGCTTTTCCTGGCTGCCGCCCGTGGCCTATTGGGTTGTGGTGCTGGTGGCCTTCGCCGCCGGAATCTGGTTGTGTGGGAAAACCGCGGAAGACCTCAAGGTTCATGATCACGGTGGCATTGTCTGGGATGAGTTCGTGGGCATGTGGATTGCGCTCGCACTGATTCCGGATACCGTCTACGGAATTCTGATGGCATTTGCGCTGTTCAGGCTTTTTGACGTGGTAAAGCCCTGGCCGATCAGCTGGCTGGACAGGTACATGCCCGGAGGGCTCGGTATCATGGTGGATGACGTGGTGGCGGGGTTTATGGCGCTGGCATGCCTGTTCGCCATTGACCGGTGGTTGATGCCGGTCATTGTCTGAGCGCCTGTCAGATGCGGGTAACGAACCCTGTTCAGTGAACCTGTTGCTCTTCCGGCAGTAATCGCACAACGTGCAGGAAGCGCCTCAGGCCGGTTTCCGCGCGTTGCCGGGAAGCAAAGGGGCCACTGTCAAAACCCTCCCGAGTGGTGAAATACCATTTGCTTCCGACGCAGAAGAATCGACTGCTTCGGAACGGTGCGGGACCGTTTTCTCCGGACCGACGTTGGGTATCCATGTTGTCTCCTGAGCCCTTTATCGTTTTTTTAATACCGGGCAGTGGGATGATTTGTTCGCCGATTGTCTAAAATTAAATCAATTCCTGCCAAATTCAACATTTTTTTACATTTATCTGTTCGCCGAAGCCTCATTGACGTAATCGAAGTGTCATCCGATTGCTGTAAACCAGCGGTATGTCTTGCTCTTGACCCTGCCACTCTTCAAAATGCTTTTCAGTCACATGTGATCAGCCGCCGGGCGAAGCCGGCGAACAAGTACAAGGAATTGAGATGAGTATCTGTCACGTTTTGGGTTTTATCAAGAACGCACGCTTTCTTATGGCGATCGTCGCCGGATCAGTCATTATTTCCGGGTGCAGTTCCACCATGAGTAATATCAAAACCTGGGAGGGGGATGCTGACGCATCACAGACTGCGGTTCTGAAGGCTCCCAGTGAAATTGAGGTGCAGCAGGTCAACGGCCGCAAGCTTACCAATTTTCTGATGGAAGATCTGGCGCTGGATTATGAACTGCTGCCTGGCGAAAACCAGGTGGTCTTTACCTATAAAACCATTTGGGCAAAAAGCGGTGTAGTCCGCAACGGCGAATCCAAGGTCCATGTGGTAGAGACGGCGCCCCAGGCGGTGACCATTGATGCCCAGGCCGGCGAGACCTATCGTTTCAGCTTTGAACCCCCGACGAACAGGAGAGAAGCAGAGGCGTTTGCCGGAGATTTTGCGGCTGATATTGTGAACTCATCCAGCGACATGGTTGCCAGTTCCGGTGCCTGGGATGGCCGCTCCGCTGAGCGCGGCAGGACTGCTACGGCGCCTGTTGGCACCGGCGATACCGATGCCGGCGGTGAGAACGACGCCGACGGCGGCACTCTTGGCGAACTCAAGGCGTTGTGGGGAGAAGCCAGTGAAGAAGAGCAGCGTGCTTTTCTGCGCTGGGCGTTCGAGTAGGTCTTGTCGGGGCAGTCACGATGCTGCCCCTTTTACTTTCCTGATGCCCTTTACTGGCGAAAACGCTGGAGAATTTTTCTTAGTCCGCCTTCCATCAGGGTTAGCGCTTCGTCTGTCAGCGTTTTATGGCTGTTCATGTGATACTCCGGTCCCGCTCCCTCCGGTTTCAGGGTGGCCGCCGCAGACTCAATGGCGGTCAGGCTGTCCTCAAGCAGGCCTGTGAGTGAGTCGCCGTCAGCGACCACATCCGGGCACAGCGTGAAATTCACGGTGAGGCGGCCCTGGTAACTGACCGCCACGATAACCAGCCCCAGGCTGTCAAACAGCGGCGCCGAGTTGAATTGCCGAACCAGTCTGGCGCCCTGCAGATAAAGCGGAACCTGCGGCCCCGGCACGTTGGTGATTGGCAGATTGAATACCGGCTGGTACCGCTGGGCGATCTGGAGTTCCGAATAAAGCCTTGCCGATAATGCCAGCATGGTGGAGGGCAGCAGTTCTGTCAGGCGGTCTGCCGCAATCGCTTCTCTGTAGGGCTCGGATTCCACTGCATTCCAGTGGATCTGATGAATCCGCCTGGCGGGATTCGGCTCATTGGTTGCCAGGTCCAGCAACATGGCCGACATCTGGTTACCGGTTGCCTTGCGCAGGCTGCTGGAGCGAACCGAGATGGGCGTCATGGCGACCAGGGAACGGTCGGTCGCCACATCGTGGTTGGCCAGATACCGGTGCAGGGTTTCCGCACAAAGGCCGAGTACCACATCATTTAACGTGACATCTCCCCCCAGTGTTGCCTTGATGGCTTTCAGTCGCGACAGGTCCAGGCTGGTGGATACAATCTGGCGATTGGCGGTGATCTGGCGATTGAACGGACTGTGGGGAGCAAAAAACAGCGGAAACGGGATAGGCAGTTTTCGCATCTGCCTGTGAATAAGCCCGCGGGCTGTCGCCTCGGCCGCATTGATTGCCAGGGATGTGACCTGCAGGGGTTTGCGCAGCAGGTTGGCTCCGGCCTGCAGCATCACCCGTTCTTCCGATGGTTCTGGCTGCGGGTGCCAGGGCCTGGGAGCTTCAATGGCACGTGCCTTCGGCGTGTATTCCAGTAACTTGCCAATGATTTCCTCGCCGCTGAAGGCATCAATAGCCGCATGGTGAAGCTTGACTATCAGCGCGAAACTCCTGCTGTCGGGGTCGTTGTCATCCAGCTGGAATCCGTCAACAAAAGTGATGTGCCAGAGAGGTCGATCTCGCTTCAGCGGTTCTTCCAGAATTCGTGAGGCCAGGCCCATCAGACTTCCCAGCTGGCCGTGATCGCCAAGATTCACATAGGCAAGATGGCGTTCGATACTGAAATCCGGGTCATCAATCCAGTAGGGGCGGCCGAGTCGCAGTGGGATTTCCTTGAGGCGCTGGCGAAACAGCGGCACAACGTGGAGACGGCTGCGCAGATAGGCTACGAAGGTGCTGTAGGCCAGAGGTTTATCCCGCTCCCGGGCATCGAAGAGGTAGATTCCACCAATGTGCATGGGGGCGGTTTCGGATTCCAGGTACAGGAATGAGGCATCCAGCTCCGACAGCTGCCGCATGGTTTGAGCTCCGTTCACAGGTTCTTGCGTGGGGGCAGTATAAACGAATGAGCGGCCAATCCGTTGGCTCTTTTGCCTGATACGTTCCAGTTCCGGGGCCAGAGGTTAAACGGGCCCGGGTTCAGGCCTCTAGCCAGGTGGCAATGGCGGGTGACTTGCCCAGTGTTTCCCAGAACCACATCAGAGCTTTGCCCTGATCTTCCGAATGCCTCGCCAGATGGAGCATGATGGGTTGTCTTGGTTCGTGAACCTCCATTTCAATCAGCGTCCCTTTGCCCAGTTGCTCGCGTATGCGGGCCTCCGGTAGCCAGCCCACGGCAAGCCCGGCCTGCTGGACGGCGATTTTCTGGTCAATGTTGGCCACGGTAATGGTTCTCTGGCGCCGGAATATACCTGCATGGCCTGGTGGCAGTGAGCGGGAGGTGTCGGCGGCAACGGCAGCGGGGTAGGGGGCAATATCCTCTTCTGTCAGGGGTTGTGTCGCTGTCGCAAGGGGGTGGTCGGGCGCTATGGCATAGACGAAGCGCATTTCTCCGAGCGGGTGTGTGGTGAACGCCCCGGCTGGTTTACTCATCTGGTCGGCTCCAACGATAAGGTCGATCCGGCGGCTTTGCAGGGCATCCCACGAGCCGGCAAACACCTCCTCCACCAGTTGCACTTCCACAGGCACGCCCAGTTCATAAAATTCCCTGACGGCCGGGAACAGGCATTGTGCCGGCAGCAGTGAGTTGAACCCGATTCGCAACCGGGTTTCCCAGCCCTGGGCCACCTGGCGGGTTGTGTGGGCCAGGTTTTCCGCGGCTTCCAGCAGTGTTCGGCCTTCTTCCAGGAGGTAGCGGCCGGCCGGTGTGAGGGCGGCGCGATGTCCGGTGCGGTCGAAGATGGCGACGTTGAGGTCTTCTTCGAGTTTCTGGACGGTGTAGCTGATGGCCGAGGGCACGCGAAAGAGTTCGTTGGCGGCGCCGGCGAAGCTGCCTTTGCGGTCGATGGCATCGAGGACTTTGAGGGCGTCGATGGTGATGGCTGTGTGCATGTTCGAATAATCTGATTGTGTTGGCCAGAATTGATTGTTTGAGAGCGTAGCAGGGTCGCCGGTATTCTTCCTTTAATTTCTTGCGATCCTTTTATGGGGGCGCGGGAATCGGGGCAAGCCTTTGCAAACACGCCGTTAACCCATCCATGGGGGCTCGGCATTGCCATCCCTGGCAATGCACGGTTTGCAAAGGCTTGCCCCAATTCCCTTGATCGGCAAAGTGCTGGCCGCCTCTTGAGATCGTCAAATGGTTTTTACTGGAGGGTTTATGGGGCTTCTCGTCGATGGCAAGTGGCACGACCAGTGGTACGACACTTCGAAGACCGGTGGCAAGTTTGAGCGTGAGGCTGCCCGTTTTCGCAATTGGGTGACGGCGGATGGATCGCCCGGGCCGGACGGGGAGGGTGGTTTTCCGGCGGAGTCGGGGCGGTATCACCTGTATGTGTCCATGGCTTGCCCGTGGGCCCATCGGACGTTGATTTTCCGGGTGCTCAAGGGGCTTGAGGAGCATATATCGGTGTCGGTGGTGCATCCGGACATGGTGGAGAACGGCTGGGAGTTCCGGCCTGATGATGCTGCGCACCGGGATGATGCCAATGGCATGCGCTATATGTACGAGGTGTATCTGAAGGCTGCGCCGGATTATTCCGGGCGGGTGACGGTGCCGACGCTGTGGGACACGAAGAAGCAGACCATTGTCAGTAATGAGTCGGCAGACATTATCCGGATGTTCAATTCGGCGTTCGATGAGCTGGACGGGGTTCGGGGCGATCTGGATTTCTATCCAGAAGAATTGCATGACGAGATTGCCGAGGTGAACGAGCGGGTGTATCACACGGTAAACAACGGTGTGTACAAGGCGGGGTTTGCCACGGCACAGGACAAGTACGAAGAGGCCTACGAGGCGCTGTTCGATTCGCTGGACTGGTTGGAGGAACGCCTGTCGGGGCGGCGTTATCTGGTTGGCAACCGGTTGACGGAAGCCGACTGGCGGCTGTTTACCACGCTGATTCGTTTCGATGCGGTCTACTACAGCCACTTCAAGTGTAATCGCCAGAGGATTTCCGATTTCCCGGCGCTTTCCGGGTATGTTAGGGATCTGTATCAGGTGCCCGGGGTGGCGGAGACGGTGGATATCGGGCAGATCAAGCGGCATTACTATGTAAGCCAGCGAACCATTAATCCGACGCAGATTGTGCCGGTGGGGCCGGCGCTGGACTTTGATGCGCCCCATGGGCGGGAAAATCTGGGGTGAGGCTTGTCGGATTACGGCTTCGCCTAATCCGACCTACGGTTTGCACGGAACTCTGAGAGCTCGCGCGTAGGTCGGATTAGCGAAGCGTAATCCGACAATGAAGAAGCACCCACCTAACTAACCCGTGCAACCGCAATTTCAGTCAACAACCCCAGCGCTTCCTTGTGATCTGACTCCGGAAGGGCTTTCAGGCACGCAGCCGCCAGGGCTGCCTGTTCCCTGGCCTTTGCCATGGTGTACTCCAGCGCACCGGAGCGATTGACGATCTGGAGGATCCGGGGCAGGTCATCCAGCCCACCTTTACGGATTGCCTGGCGAATCAGTTGCTTCTCGTCATCACTGCCTTCAACCATGGCGTAGATCAGTGGCAACGTGGTTTTGCCCTCGGCCAGATCATCACCGACATTCTTGCCCATGGCTTCGGCATCGCCGCGGTAGTCCAGCACGTCGTCCACAAGCTGGAATGCCAGCCCGAGGTGCTTGCCGTAGTCTTTCAGGGCATCCTCCCGGTCTTTGTCGGCCCCGGCCAGCAGCGCACCGGTATGGGAGGCCGCCTCGAACAGCATGGCGGTCTTGTTGTGGATGACCTGCATGTACTGAGCTTCGTCGAGATCCGGGTTCTTCACGTTCATCAACTGCATCACCTCACCCTCGGCAATGACTGCCGTGGCGTGTGAAAGCACATCCATGATCCGCAGGTCCTGGAGTTCCACCATCATCTCGAATGCGCGGGCGTAGAGGAAATCACCTACCAGCACACTGGGGGCATTGCCCCAGCGAGCGTTGGCAGTGCTGCGGCCCCGGCGCATGTCGGAGGTGTCCACCACATCGTCGTGCAGGAGTGTCGCGGTGTGAAGGAATTCGATGACTGCAGCGAGTTTGAGATGGTCATCCCGGTCATAGCCCAGTGCGCGGCTTGAAAGTAAAACCAGCAGTGGTCTCAGGCGCTTACCGCCGCTTTCAATAATGTACTGGGCAATTTTTTCCACCAGGGGAACGTCTGATGACAGCCGCTTGATGATCAGATCATTGACGCGGCTGAAGTCGTCCGCGACGGTGTCGTAAATGCGCTGGGCTGTCATGCGGCTGGTCCGATCCCTTGTCTGGTGTTTTCGTTTGTAAAATAGGCGGGTGCCGCAATGCTAGGTATTGCGGTGATCAGTGTCAACTTGGCTTGTAAAGCGGCAGCGGTTTTCGTACAATCACCGCCCAACTCATCCCAACCTGCGCTCCCTGCTATAGGGTTGCCGAAGCGCTTCCCTTAGAACCAGGTGGATAAGAGCAGGGATGGGTCAATCGCGGAGAACGTTAATGTACGCAGTTATTGTTAGCGGTGGTAAGCAGCACCGTGTAAAAGAAGGCGAAACTCTAAAGCTGGAAAAGCTGGAAGTGGAAACCGGCGGCAACGTCGAGTTTGATCGCGTTCTGCTGATCGCCGATGGTGACAAGGTTCAGGTTGGTGCGCCGGTTGTTGATGGTGCCAAAGTGACAGCGGAAGTGGTCAGCCACGGCCGTCACGACAAGATCCAGATCATCAAGTTCCGTCGTCGGAAGCATTCCATGAAGCGTCAGGGCCACCGTCAGTGGTTTACTGAAGTCAAGATCACGGGTATCCAGGGCTAAGACCCTCGAGTAACCCCTTAGATAAGGAGGCTTGTAATGGCTCATAAAAAGGCAGCAGGTAGTACCCGTAACGGTCGCGATTCCGAGTCGAAACGACTTGGTGTGAAGCGCTTCGGCGGTGAGACTGTATCTGCAGGCAGCATCATTGTTCGCCAGCGCGGCACCCGTTTCCACCCGGGCAGCAACGTTGGCCTCGGCAAGGACCACACCCTGTTTGCAACAGCAAATGGTCAGGTCAAGTTCGAAGTGAAAGGTCCTGATAATCGTAAGTTCGTGAGCATCGTTCCAGCTGCGTAAGCAGCGGCGATCTCGGGTTCTGTCGAACCTTGGGTGGCCCTGATATGATCTGATATCAGAGTCATCTGGAGCCCCGCAAAGCTTCCATGAGGCTGCGGGGCTTTTTAGTTTATGCGCAGTGCGCAAAGGGTTTATTGATGAAGTTCGTAGACGAAGCCACCATCATTGTAGAGGCGGGTAAGGGCGGCCATGGTTGCCTGAGCTTTCGCCGTGAAAAGTACGTGCCCAAGGGCGGCCCCGATGGTGGCGACGGCGGCGACGGCGGCTCTGTGTACCTGGAAGCCGACAGTGCTCTCAATACACTGATCGACTACCGGTTCCAGCGCAAGCACAAGGCCGAGAACGGCCAGCCCGGCTCCGGCCGTAACTGCACCGGTATCAAGGGTGAGGATCTGGTATTGCCAGTGCCTGTGGGTACCACGGTTGTGGACATGGACACTCACGAAGTGCTGGGTGATCTGACCCGTCCCGGTGAACGACTGAAAGTGGCCCAGGCCGGTTTTCACGGACTTGGCAACACCCGCTTCAAGTCCTCGGTTAACCGCGCTCCGCGCCAGACCACCAAGGGCTCCGAGGGGGAGCTTCGGAACCTGAGGCTGGAGCTGAAAGTGCTGGCGGATGTGGGGTTGCTGGGCATGCCCAATGCCGGCAAATCCACCTTCATCCGTTCGGTATCAGCGGCGAGGCCCAAAGTGGCGGACTACCCCTTCACCACCCTGGTGCCCAATCTTGGTGTTGTCAGCGTGCAGGCTCACCAGAGCTTCGTCATCGCCGACATTCCCGGCCTGATCGAAGGCGCGGCGGAAGGTGCTGGCCTGGGTATCCGCTTCCTGAAACACCTGGTTCGCACCCGGCTGCTACTGCATCTGGTGGACGTGGCGCCCTATGACGGGTCTTCGCCGGTTGAGAGCGTACGCGCCATCGAGCACGAACTGGAGAAATTCAGCGAAACCCTCGCCAGCCGCGAGCGTTGGCTGGTACTGAATAAAGTGGACATGGTGCCGGAAGAAGACCGGGAGGCTCACTGCCAGGCCATCATCGACGAACTCGGCTGGAAAGGTCCTGTGTTCAGCATCTCTGCCCTCAGCGGTGAAGGCACCAAGCCGCTCACGCAAGCGGTCATGCGCTGGATAGAAGACCAGGCGCAAGAAGAAGCTGAGAACCCCGAGTTTGCCGAACGGGAAGCTGCACGCCGCCGGAAAATGGACGAAGAAGCGCGAGCAAGAATCGAAGCCGAGCGCCAGATACGCCGCGAAGCCCGTCAGGATGACGATGACGACGACTTCGATGACGATGATTACGATGTAGAAGTGGTTTACGCTCCTGAATAGTGGAGTAGCGCCGGCTTATCCATGGACCGAGTTAGCATGAGCAAACGAATTCAGCTACGCCAGGCTCGCCGCCTGGTGGTTAAAATAGGAAGTGCGCTGCTTACCAATGATGGCAGGGGCCTCGATGTTGCCGCTCTGGGGTTGTGGGTTGACCAGATCGCAGAATTGGTCAGTGCCGGCGTTGAGGTGGTAATTGTGTCCTCAGGCTCTGTGGCCGAGGGCATGAGCCGTTTGGGCTGGACGGTTCGTCCAGAACAGCTTCATGAGTTGCAGGCCGCGGCGGCCGTTGGCCAGATGGGCCTGGTGCAGACGTGGGAGGCACAGTTCAAGCGCCATGATTTGCACACTGCCCAGATCCTGCTGACCCACGATGACCTTTCCGACCGCAAACGCTACCTCAATGCCCGCAGCACCCTGAGGGCATTGCTGGATTTCGGGGTGGTGCCCATCGTCAACGAAAACGACACCGTGGTCACCGACGAAATCCGCTTCGGCGACAACGACACCCTGGGGGCTCTGGTGGCCAACCTGATTGAGGCGGATGGTCTGATCATCCTTACCGACCAACTCGGCCTGTTCGACAAGGATCCCCGCAAGAATCCGGATGCCCAACTGGTGGACGAACGCCGCGCGAGCGATTCCGAACTCGACGCCATGGCCGGCGGCGGAGCCGGTGCTCTTGGCCGTGGCGGTATGCAGACCAAAGTCCGCGCCGCCCGCCTGGCCGCCCGTTCTGGCGCCTTCACGGTTATTGTCGGCGGCCGGATCGAAAAAGCCATCGCCCGCCTGCGGGAAGGCGATGTTATCGGTACCTTATTGCTGCCGGAGCAGGGCCGAATCGCCGCCCGCAAACAATGGCTGGCCAGCCACCTCCAGACCCGCGGCAAACTCACCCTCGACCAGGGCGCCGTCAACGTCCTCTGCCGGGGCGGCCGCAGCCTGCTACCGGTGGGCGTAAAAAGCATCTCCGGCCAGTTCCGCCGCGGCGAAATGGTTTCCTGTGTCGACGAAACCGGCAAAGAAATCGCCCGCGGGCTGGTCAACTACGATGCTGACGAAGCCCGAGCCATCGCCGGCCGCTCGAGTGACCGGATTACGGAAGTGTTGGGTTACATCTCGGACGAAGAAATGATCCACCGCGACAATATGGTGATTGTCTAGAGAGCAACTCTCAGCTCTGGAGGGAGCGCCGATCACCTACTCCGAAAACCGTGCATTGCCAGGGATGGCAATGCCGAGCCCCCAGGGATGGGTTCACGGCGTGTTTTCGGAGTAGGTGATCGGTGCTGCCTGTGCTCCGGAGAAGGAAGGCGAGTCAGTAAGTGGACATAAAAAAACCGGCCAACTTGGCCGGTTTCTTCATTCAAGTTCCGAAAAAGCGATTTACGCGCTCTTCAGAGCCTTGATGCGGGCACTCAGACGGCTCTTCTGGCGAGCAATCTTGTTCTTGGCGAACACGCCCTTGTTAACCATGCTGTCCATGATCGGCTGCGCCTGCAGGAAAGCAGCCTGGGCTTCTTCCGGCTTGCCAGCTTCAATGTTGGCCTGGACTTTCTTGATGTAAGTACGCGCCATGGAACGCAGGCTGGCATTATGCTTGCGATTCTTCTCGTTCTGACGTGCGCGCTTCTTGGCTTGTGGGGAATTTGCCACCGTATAACTCCTGAGATCTGTGAAATCCGAAATTCGTGTGAAACGATTCGTAAAAATCGTGGGCGCGCCAAAACACCAGCGCGTCGAAATAAATGACGCGGAACTATGCCGCCAACGTCCCAAAATGTCAAGACTGAAAGCTATTTCATCCCGGTATCCGCAAGGCCTGTGGTAAACTCGCCGCTCGTTACCGGAGAGCCTCCCGAAGCCCTAGGGAATTACCGAAACAGAGCATCGGTTCCCGGATAGTATCTACAGTGTACCGAACCATCGTCCAGGCCGCGAATGTCGTCCGAACCCGAGCAAAAAGAAGACATCAAAGCATTGCCGAAACCGCCAGGGCTGCTCAGGTCATCCGGGCTCGTCGGCATAATGACCATGCTGTCCCGCGTGCTCGGCCTGGTCCGGGATATGGTGATTGCCCGCTATTTCGGTGCCGGTGCCGGCGCCGACGCCTTCTTCGTGGCATTCAAGATTCCCAACTTTCTGCGTCGTCTGTTTGCGGAGGGGGCCTTTTCCCAGGCCTTCGTGCCAGTGCTTTCCTCCTACCGGGAGCAGGAATCCGTCACTGAGGTCAAGCGTCTGGTCGATGCGGTCGCAGGTTCCCTGGGGCTGGTGTTGCTGGGTGTGACCGCTGCCGCCATGTTGGGAGCGCCGCTGTTGACCGCTGTCTTTGCCCCGGGCTTCCTTGACGATGATGTCAAGTTTGGCCTTGCCAGTGACATGCTCCGCATTACCTTTCCATACCTGCTGCTGATATCACTGACGGCCTTCGCCGGCGGCATTCTCAACAGCTACGACCGCTTTGCCATACCGGCGTTTACACCGGTGTTGCTGAACCTGGCGATGATCGGGGCGGCGATCTTCCTGTCACCGTTGATGGAAACGCCGATCATAGCCCTGGCCTGGGGTGTTTTTATTGCCGGCGCGCTGCAATTGTTCTTCCAGATTCCCTTTCTGATGCAGCTGGGGCTGATGCCGCGGCCCAGGGTGGATTACAAACACGAAGGCGTCAGCCGCATCCTGAAGCTGATGGTGCCGGCGCTTTTCGGGGTGTCCGTGAGTCAGATCAACCTGCTGCTCGATACCGTACTGGCCTCGTTTCTTCAGACGGGCAGCGTCTCCTGGCTCTATTACTCGGACAGGCTGGCCGAATTGCCCCTGGGCGTGTTTGGTATTGCCATTGCTACTGTCATTCTGCCCAGTCTTTCCCGCAAACACGCGGCGGCCTCGGTGGACCAGTTTGCCGCCACGCTTGACTGGGCCGTGCGTGCGGTTCTTCTGATCGGACTGCCGGCGGCACTGGCACTGGCTTTGCTGGCGGAACCCCTGGTAGCAACCCTTTTCCATTATGGCGAGGTTACTGATCGCGACGTGACCATGGCAGCGCAGAGTCTGCGGGCCTATTCCGCGGGATTGCTGGCGTTCATGTTGATCAAGGTCCTTGCGCCGGGCTATTTTGCCCGTGAAGACACCAAAACACCGGTCAAGATCGGCATTATTGCGATGGTGGCCAATATGGTGTTTAACCTGGCACTGATCTTCCCTCTCGCCCACGCGGGGCTGGCACTGGCTACGTCTCTGTCGGCCTGGCTGAACACCGGCCTGTTGTGGCGGGGGCTGATAAAGGAAGGCGCCTGGAAATGGCAGCCGGGCTGGCCACGGTTCCTGGTCCAGATCGGGCTTGCCAACGGGGCGCTGGCGGGCGCGATCCTGTGGCTGCAGCCGCCCGTTGACCGGTGGCTCGGGGCCGGTGGTCTCCAGCGTGCCACGGATATGGGCATTCTCGTGGTCTCGGGCATTGCCGTGTATTTTGTCGTGTTGGCACTGGCCGGGGTGCGGGTAAGACATTTCCGCCACAGGTAGGTTATAATCGCGCGTTTTCTCACCAGTGAAACCATGCACCGCTGGCAAACAAGGGTTCGCTTTACATGCGTCTGATCCGGGGCCTGACCAACCTGAAACACTTTGCCCAGCAGGCCGACGGGCCGCTTGCGAAGGGGTGTGTTGCCACCATCGGGAATTTCGACGGTGTTCATCTGGGACATCAGACCATTATTGACCAGGTGCATGAAAAAGCGCTGGAACTGGGTGTGCCTTCCGTAGTGATGGTTTTTGAGCCCCAGCCCCGTGAGTTTTTCCAGGGCCGGGAGGCGCCGCCCCGGTTGACGGCGTTCCGGCAGAAATTCGAATCGTTGCTGGCCTCCGGCATTGATATTGTCCTTTGCCTGCGCTTTAACGAGCGATTTCGCAGCTACTCCGGCATGGGATTCATTGAAGATGTGCTGATAGACGGCCTTGGTGTTCGCCATCTGGTGGTGGGAGATGATTTCCGTTTCGGTTGCGACCGTGCCGGTGACTTCGCTCTGCTGCGGGAAGTGGGCGAGCAGCGTGGGTTCACCGTCGAAAATACCCGCACGGTGACCGTGGGCGGTGAGCGGGTCAGCAGCACCCGGATCCGCAACGTACTGGCCGAAAACCGGATTGAGGAAGCCGAAGCACTACTGGGGCATCCCTACCGTATCCGTGGACGGGTGGTTTACGGGCGTCAGCTCGGGCGGCAGATCGGCGCGCCCACGGCGAACGTGCTGTTACCGCATATGCCGGCACTGAAAGGGGTGTATGTGGTCAGTGCCACGCTGCAGGATGGCCGGATACTGGACGGTGTCGCCAATATAGGATTGCGCCCCACGGTGGATGGCAAGCAGCCGTCGCTGGAAGTGCACCTGTTTGACTTTGCTGGCACACTTTACGGCCAGCGACTTGATGTGGTCTTCCGCCACGCCCTGCGGGACGAGGTGAAATTCGACTCGGTGGAAGATCTTAAGAAACAGATTGCCCGTGATTTTGACGATGCCCGGGCGTGGATTGCAGATCATGGCTCCGCAGCCAACTGAAACTGACCGACATTTAACAACCTGAGCTACGCAACATAACCATGAGCGACTACAAGCATACTCTGAATCTGCCCGATACCGCCTTTCCCATGCGCGGTAACCTCGCCAAGCGTGAGCCGGCCATGCTCAAGCGCTGGCAGGACCTGGATGTCTACGGCAACCTGCGCAAGCAGCGCGAGGGCCGGGAGAAGTTCATCCTTCACGATGGGCCTCCTTACGCCAACGGCAGCATTCATATCGGTCATGCAGTCAACAAGATTCTCAAGGACATGATCGTAAAGTCCCGCAGCTTCATGGGGTATGACGCGCCTTACGTTCCCGGCTGGGATTGCCACGGTCTGCCCATCGAGCACAAGGTTGAACAGGAAATCGGCAAGGCCGGTGTGAAGGTGGACTACAAAACCTTCCGTCAGGCCTGTCGCGACTATGCCACCAAGCAGATTGCCGGCCAGAAAGCGGATTTTATCCGCCTGGGTGTCATGGGGGAGTGGGAAAAACCCTACCTGACCATGGACCCGAAAGTGGAGGCAGGCATCGTGCGTGCCCTCGGCAAGATTGTCGCCAAGGGCCACCTGGTTCGCGGGTTCAAACCGGTGTACTGGAGCGTGGTCGGTCAGTCCGCGCTGGCGGAAGCCGAGGTGGAGTATCAGGACAAGACCTCGGTTCAGATTGATGTACGTTTTACCGTGGTTGATCAGGCAAAGGTACTGGATCTGTTCGGCACAGATAAAGGTGAGGGTGAGGTCTCGGTTGTGATCTGGACCACTACCCCCTGGACCATCCCCGCCAACCAGGCTGTGTCTATCCACGCCGAGCTGGACTATGCACTTGTGCAGGCCGATGCCGGTCAGGGCCCCGAACGGATGATTCTGGCGGCCGAGATGGTCGATGGCATCATGTCGCGCTGGGGTATCGAGAAATACGAGGTGCTGGCCACGGTGCCGGGCGCCACGCTGGAGAAACTGGACCTTCATCACCCGGTCTACGACAAACAGGTTCCGTTGATCCTGGGGGACCACGTGTCCACCGATGCCGGCACCGGCGCTGTTCACACCGCACCCGACCACGGGGTTGAAGACTTTGAAGTGGGCAAGGCTTACGGCATTGGTACCATCAGCCTGGTCAAGGCAGACGGCACCTACACCCAGGCTGCCGGTGAGTTTGCCGGTGTGCATGTCTACAAGGCAGATGATCCGGTCTGCTCCGCGCTGGAGCGCGAGGGCAAGCTGGTTCGGGCAGAGAAGTTCAGTCACAGCTATCCCCACTGCTGGCGCACCAAGACACCGCTGATCTACCGTGCTACCCCCCAGTGGTTTATCAGCATGGACAAGGAAAACCTCCGTGACGATGCGCTCGAGGCCATCAAGGGCGTACGCTGGGTGCCGGCCTGGGGGCAGAACCGCATCGAAGCCATGTTCAAACAGTCTCCCGACTGGTGTATCTCGCGCCAGCGTACCTGGGGCGTACCAATCACCTTGTTTATCCACAAGGAAACCCAGGAATTGCATCCGGACACCCAGAACCTGATCGAAGCGGTGGCAAAGGAAATCGAGAAAGGCGGCATCGACGCCTGGTACGACATTGACGCTGCAGATCTGTTGGGCAGTGACGCCGATCAGTATGAAAAGGTGATGGACACCCTGGATGTCTGGTTCGATTCCGGGGTCACCCACGAATCGGTATTGCGCCCACGCACCGAGCTGGGTCAGTTCCCGGCGGATATGTACCTGGAGGGCTCCGACCAGCACCGGGGCTGGTTCCAGTCGTCCCTGAAAACCTCCATCGCGATGAACGGTGTGGCACCCTACAAGCAGGTGCTCACCCACGGCTTTACCGTCGATGGCAAGGGCCGCAAGATGTCCAAGTCCCTGGGCAACGTGATTGCGCCTCAGGAAGTCATGAACGAGCTGGGTGCGGATATCCTGCGCCTGTGGGTGTCTGCCACCGATTACAGCGGTGAGATGACCGTGTCCAAGGACATCCTCAAGCAGACTGCTGATGGCTACCGCCGTATCCGTAACACCGCGCGTTTCCTGCTCAGCAACCTTACCGGCTTCGAGCCGGAGCAGCACGCCGTGGCCCCGGACGACATGATCGCCCTGGACCGCTGGATGGTGGACAAGGCCCTGCAGTTGCAGAACGAGCTCCACGAGGATTACCAGAACTACGCCTTTTTGCGAATCTACCAGAAGGTTTACAACTTCTGCGAAGCGACCCTGGGCGGCTTTTACCTGGATATCATCAAGGATCGTCAGTACACCACCCAGGCCGACAGCCGCGAACGCCGCTCCTGCCAGACAGCCCTTTATCATGTGGCGGAAGCCCTGGTGCGCTGGATTGCGCCGATCCTGAGTTTCACGGCCGATGAGATCTGGCAGCACCTGCCGGGCAAGCGTGGCGATACCGTATTCTATGAAACCTGGTACGACGGGCTGACCGCCTTGCCGGAGAACGCCGAGCTGGGCCGCGATTACTGGAGCCGCATCTACAGCGTCAAGGAAGCGGTGAACAAATGCCTGGAGGAGGCCCGTGGCCGGGGTGAAATCAAGGGCTCGTTGAGTGCGGAAGTGACACTGTTCTGCGAAGGCGACCTGGCGAAAGACCTGAACTACCTGGGCGAAGAACTGCGCTTTGTGCTGATTACCTCTGAAGCAACGGTAAAGCCGGTATCGGAAGCGGAAGGCGCGGAGCAGACCTCCCACGAGGGGCTTCTGGTGAAAGTGGCTCCCGCCGCTCACGCCAAGTGCGAGCGTTGCTGGCATCACCGTGCTGACGTGGGGCAGAGCGAGAAGTACAGTGACCTGTGCGGCCGCTGTGTTACCAACGTGGAAGGGCAGGGCGAATCCCGCTCCTTTGCCTGATGGACGCCGACTTGTGGAAAGCGTAATGAACGAAAGCGAAGCAACCGGCTCCAAGCTGCGCTGGCTCTGGCTGGCGGCATTGGTGATTGTGCTGGACCTGGGCACCAAGGCGATGGCCACGGCCATGCTGACTTACGCCAACCCGGTGCCAGTGATGCCGATGTTCAATCTGACGCTGCTCCATAACACCGGAGCGGCCTTCAGTTTTCTGGCCGGTGCCGCGGGATGGCAACGCTGGTTCTTCATCACCCTGGCGCTGGTGGTCAGCGTGGTACTGGTGTTCTGGCTGAAATCCCTGCGGCGTGATGAAACCTGGTCGGCCATTGCCATCGTACTTATCCTTGGTGGGGCCTTGGGCAACGTGTACGACCGGGTTGTTCACGGCTATGTGGTGGATTTTCTGCATTTTTACTGGAACAACTACCATTTCCCCGCGTTTAACATTGCTGACACGGCGATAACCATCGGTGCCGGCATGATGATCCTCGATATTTTCCGCAAGCCCCGGGATTCCGGTGGCGACCCGGAGTGACGGAAGACAGGAGCGATAGCTGCCCATGAAAGAACTTCCCGTAGACCAGGGAACGCGCGTCACCCTTCATTTCGCACTGAAGTTCAGTGATGGTGAAGTGATTGATTCCACCTTCGAGAAGGAGCCGGCAACGCTGGAAATCGGCGATGATAACCTGCCGGAGAATTTCGAAGCGTATCTGATGGGTATGAAGGCCGGGGACCGGAACAGCTACGAGGTGCCACCGGAGAAGGCGTTTGGCCAGCACAACCCGAACAATGTACAGACGTTCAAGCGCAGCGAGTTCAGTGCGGACATGGTGCTGGAGAAGGGGGTGATGATTTCGTTTGCGGATGCGCGCCAGAGTGAATTGCCTGGGGTGGTCAGCCGCGTTGAGGGGGACCAGGTTGAGGTGGACTTTAATCACCCTCTGGCGGGGCGTACACTGACGTTTGAAGTGGAAATTATTGATGTGGAGCCTGTAGGGCAGTCCCACTGATCGTATTCTGGCCTGGTAGCCTGGGTGCTTGTCAGCCTACGGAAAGAGCTGTCCCGGGATACGCTGTGAATACGTCCCTGTACGCTCGACAAAAACATCCATGTTTTTGACGATCCCGGGACAGCTCTTTCCGCAGGCTTCCGCAAACTTGTTTGATATCGCAGGGCAAATCTATGCAAATCCGACTCGCTAACCCCCGTGGCTTTTGTGCCGGTGTCGACCGCGCGATTGAAATCGTAAACCGTGCCCTGGATGTGTTTGGCGCGCCGATCTACGTTCGCCATGAAGTCGTGCATAACAAGTTTGTGGTGGATAACCTGCGTGAGCGTGGCGCTGTGTTTGTGGATGAGCTGGAAGAGGTGCCAGACGACAAGCTGGTGATCTTCAGTGCCCATGGTGTGTCCCAGGCAGTGCAGAATGAGGCTGCACGGCGGGGCTTGAAGGTATTTGACGCCACCTGTCCGCTGGTAACCAAGGTGCACCTGGAGGTGATGAAGTACAGCCGCGATGGGCGCGAGTGCATCCTGATCGGGCACCATGGCCATCCTGAAGTGGAAGGCACCATGGGGCAGTATGATCACAGTAATGGTGGTGATATCTATCTCGTGGAAGACGAGAAGGACGTGGCTGCACTGGAGGTGAAAGACCCTTCAAAGCTGTCCTACGTCACCCAGACCACACTTTCCATGGACGACACAGCCCGTGTGATTGATGCGCTGCGGGACAAGTTCCCGGAAATCCAGGGCCCCCGCAAGGATGACATCTGTTACGCCACCCAGAACCGCCAGGACGCCGTAAAGCAGCTGGCCGGCGATTGCGACCTGATGCTGGTGGTGGGTTCGCCCAACAGCTCCAACTCCAATCGCCTGCGAGAGTTGGCGGAGCGGATGGGGACGCCTGCCTATTTGATTGACGAAGCGACGCAGATCGACCCTGTCTGGCTCGAAGGCAAGAAGGCAGTCGGCGTGACTGCCGGTGCCTCTGCGCCTGAAGTGCTGGTGAATGACGTCATTTTGAGGCTGAGGAGTCTGGGCGGCGACTTACCAGAGGAAATTTCGGGGCGTGAAGAAAATATTGTTTTCTCGATGCCCCGGGAACTGCGGATTGATGTGGTTAATGTTTGACCGCAAACTTCCGCTACGCAACGCTAGGCTGTGTCGGGCGCCTACCTTATTTGTGAGAGAAATCTCGTTTCTACCGGCTCGAGCACCATTCATCGGATAATCAACTCCGCTTATCTTATCGTGACTGTTCCTTCGCGCTCCTCTTGATTAAAATCGATTAACGAATATTCGAACAGGCTGGGGCAAGTGAAATACTTTAACTCGGGTTTTACGCTAATAGAGCTAATGGTCACATTGGTGGTGCTAGGCATTCTGCTTGGGGTAGGTGTCCCATCTTTTAACAGCGTAATAGAAAATAATCGAGTTACTACTCAGGCTAACAGTCTTCTCGGGGCCATTAATCTTGCTCGGAGCGAGGCAGTCAAAAGAAGTGCCGAGGTATCGATTCAAAGTGAAAATGGTGGGTTTGAAAACGGATGGTGCGTCATTGTTGGTGGGTTGGACAATTGTGAAGACGCGGGCAACGACGGCCGATTAATCCGATCATTTTCAGGTACACGTGGGGTGTCCATGGCTAGTGGCGGCACCAACGGAATTACATTTGACAGTCGAGGGTATCGTCAGGTGCCTGCGGGCGATGTAGCTATTGATGTGGAATCAGTCGAATGTGAAGCGGACGAGCAGGGACTGCGAAGACTTACCGTTTCCCGGGCAGGTAGAGCTTCGCTTCAGCAGGGAGTTTGTGAATAATGAATGTCAAAATTTCCAACTACTGTGTAGCTACTTCCTCGAGAACGTCTTCAAGGCAGTCAGGTATAGCTCTGATCGAAGTGCTGGTGGCGGTCTTAATACTGGCGATCGGGCTTCTTGGAATGGCATCCATGCAGGGTTTATCCAGTCAGATGACCAACGCTGCCGAACAACGAACCCAAGCAGTACTGCTCTCCTCGGATATCATGGACCGGATTCGGTCAAACAGGAATAACCGTGCTCAATACGACGATCTGGAGGTCAGTTTCCAAGACACCCAATGTGTGCCGGACTATCAACCCAATAATGGGCAGAGCGTCAGCGAAAACGATATTGAAGAGTGGGCAAACTTGGTGGTGTGCTTGCTTCCTGAAGGAACTGCCGTGGTTGATGTCGATAACGTCACGGGCGAAGTCGATGTGACGATCGATTGGGAAAAACGGGATCCTGATGACGCACCAGTGAACTTGAGGACGGTGATCTGATGTCGAAAAGAAAAGCGGTCATGTCAACCATGAAGTGTCCGGGAGCTGGTTTGTCTGGAATGAGGGGGTTGTCTCTCATAGAACTCATGATTGCGATGTTGCTAGGCTTGATTCTGACGCTGGGGGTGGTGCAGGTCTACCTCGGCAGTAGTCAGACTTACCGGCTTACCGATGCCATTGCCCATGCCCAGGAAAATATCCGTTTTGCTGCAACCATGATTGAGAGGGATGTAAGAGGTGCCGGTGGTCTCTCATGTCTTCAGAATGCTAGTGACGTTGAAGTGAAACTCCAGGGCGACAGAGTCGTGGAGTTGGCCAATGGGTTGCTCGGATGGGAGTTTGATGGCACCGGGCCCGGAGAGGACTTTGGGGCATCTGATGAATTGGAGGGCGCCGGGTCGGGGAACTGGCTTGAAGGGCCCGGAGACGGTGAGTTTCCGCCCGAGATCGCCGGGGAAGTAATGTCGGGTACTGACGTGCTGATCGTTAACTCCCTTCAGACCATTCCTGTAGATATTACAGGCAGTGCAACTGGCAGTATAAGCCTTGATGGGGCCTCAGATATTCCCGTGGGTCGAATTGTCTTATCCATTGACGATAACTGTGCGTCCGGGGAACTTTTCCAGAATGCGAATAATGAAACCGCCAACTCGGTAGCCATGGCGGGTTCCGGCTTCGATCCGGGCAACATCCCTAGCAGTGGTTTTGAGCTTAGCTACGGTGCGAATGCCCGAGTTGCGGCCCACAATACATTTGCGTATTACGTAGGCATTGGTGCCAGTGGTGAGCCAGCGCTTATGCGGCAGCGACTCGATGCAGAACCGTCCAATCCGGAAGAGCTGGTTGAGGGCGTTGAAACCATGCAGGTTATGTATGGCATAGCACCGCCAAGTGGTTCACGCAACGAGGTCGACCAATATGTAACTGCCGAAAATGTCGCGGATTGGGCGGAAGTATTGAGTGTTAGATTGGCTTTTCTTGTTCGTAGTTCCGAGAACGCTACTGGGGAAACCCAGACCCGTGACTTCAATCTCGCCGGAACGGTCATATCTTCTCCTGAGGACAGGCGTGCGCGCCTGGTTTCTACAATGACTGTTGGTATTCGAAACCGCCTGGAGTGATATATGAAGAGCACAAATAATTTACGTCAACGCATGGAGGCGGGTAGTGCGTTGATTGTTTCTCTTATTATGCTGCTTTTGCTCTCCCTGATTGGTCTTGGCGGCATGCAATCGACCATCCTTCAGGAAAGAATGGCATCGAATTTACACGATCGGAATATCGCTTTTCAGGCAAGTGAGCGGGCTCTTCGTGAAGGTGAAGACTGGTTAGTGGACTCTTCAACGAATGCCTTAACGAATGATCGGCTTGACGAACCAGCATCTTGGGATGGCAACGATGCAGACGCCGTGACAGTAGAAACGTTGGACGACCAACTCTTTGCGGACCCAGCTTACCATGTTGGATGGGTGGCTGAGTATTGCCCGAGTCCGGTTGCCGGTGACCCTTGTTATGACCGCTTTGCGGTGACCTCAAGGGCTCAGGGTGGCACCGATACTTCGATAGTAATACTGCAGTCCATGTTTATGCCGGAACCCGATTGATCAGGGCGCGACGAATTAGGCAACCTGCCAGGAGAATAAAGATGAACTCGCAAGTCAGTTGGTACAAATCTACTTTCAACGGCAGCATTCGAAGTGCGCTTCTATCGTGTCTCGCTGGGATATTTACGTGGAATTCCGCAATCGCTTTTGCGGACCCTATCGACATTGCAAATGTGCCGCCGACACTTGGTGGTAATGTCTCGCCAAACATTATGTTCATTATTGATGATTCTGGCTCCATGCAATTTGAGTTGCCTGAGAGTCAGTACAGTTCTAATACAAATTATTTATTCCCGCCAGTTTCCAACATGTACGGCAGCGGGACCTACAGTGCGTACATTTTCGATTTTGACGATGATAACCCAAGAAATCGATTATTCAGATCTTATGATGGCAATCCGTTCTTTTATAATCCCGAAAAAACCTATCAGCCCTGGTTTCGAGGTGATCGAACTCAGTGGGACAATGCCGATCCACAGGCAGCCTATCGGTTTCCCGGAAGGACAGCTTCGGGGACTTTGAATCTTACGACTGAGCAGGATTGGAGCCGGTGGACGCGTCGCGGCTTCAATGGTTATTTTAACTCGAACGCTAATCTAGCTTACTGGCCGATCACTTATTATGTGAAAAAAGAGGGAGAAGATCGGTTCGATAAAGATAGTTACATCAAGTATCAGGTGCGTAATGGCGCCGCATACAGAACAGACCTTCAGAATGGTAATGAATCAGAAATTTCAAATTTCCAGTTTGGAGATACTACTCGTAGTGTCGAGGAAGAAATACAGAATTTTGCCAACTGGTATTCATACTATCGCTCTCGCACCCTCGCTGCGCGTTCCGGTATTGGCAACGCTTTTTCTCAGCAAGGTGAAGGGCTGCGGGTTGGTTATGGTCGCTTGAATAAGGGGGAGTCAAGCGTTGATGGCCGTAATACCAGTGTTATTGACAGGGGGGTCCGTGCGTTTGATGGCGACAACAGAGAAACGTTCTTCGATAGGCTCTATACCGACGGAGTTCCGAACGCTGGTACGCCCTTGCGTCTGGCGTTGAAGCGGGCCGGTGAATATTTTGAGCGCAGCGATAATCAGGGCCCGTGGGGCGCCGAGCCCGGAACGAACGATTCTAGAAGCCAACTGGAGTGCCGGCAGTCGTTCACCATACTCATGACTGACGGTTATTGGAGCGGTGGCTCTCCAGGCGTGGGAAATGTGGATGGAAGTAATGGTCCCCAGATTGATGATTACGACGGGTATCGTGCTGAGTCGCCATTCGAAGATGGTCGCAGTAATACACTGGCCGACGTCGCAATGCAGTACTGGAGCCGTGACCTGCGCCCGGACCTGGCAAATGAGGTTCCGACAAGCGGCCTTAACCCGGCATTCTGGCAACACATGGTGACGTTTGGCGTTGGTCTTGGAGTGACGGGAACGATAGACGATCCTCAAACAGTGTTTGATGCTATTGGTGATAATGATGTCGACATCGATTGGTCGAATCCTTTCTCCAATAATACTGCTATAAGTGAGCCCGCAAAGGTCGATGACCTTCTGCACGCAGCGGTTAACAGTCGCGGCGGATTCTTTAGCGCAGCGGACCCGGATGCTTTTGCCTCTGAGTTGTCAGGCGTCCTGACTACCATCGTCAGTCGTGTGGAAAATTCTTCTACTGCTGCCGCAGCCAGTTCAACTGTTTTCCGCCAGGGAGCACTCAGTTATTCTGCTGGATATCGCAGTACGGATTGGAGCGGCACTGTTCAGGCAGCGCAGATACTCTCGGGTGGGGCTCGCGGTGGACTCATCTGGGACGCGGAGCGGGAGTTGGAGTTCAAAGGTTATGAAAATCGTGATCTCTATACCCACAACGGAGCCTCAGGCGTACCATTCACCAACCCAGCCAGCCTAAGCGATAGCCAGCGTGACGCGCTGAATACGGGACTGGATAGCAATGAAGATAACCTTGGTTCCGACAGGCTGGCCTGGCTGGTGGGTAATGACAGCGCCAACGGAAGCTTCCGTACCCGTGAATTCCAGCCGGAAGGGAGTACCAACACTCGGTTGAGGTTATTGGGTGATATCATCGGCTCCAATCCCCAATATGTCGGTAGGACAAACTATGGATATCGCCGTTTGGGTGGTACTGAAGGGAGCAGCTACGCAACTTTCCGTGCGAGCGAGGATTACAATGAGCGCCCTGATGTCATCTATGTGGGCGCGAACAGTGGGTTTTTACATGCTTTCGATTCCCTGACAGGTGAGGAACTTTTTGCCTATATGCCTGGCGAGCTCCTTGAGCCAGGCGAAGATGGTTTCGCTCCAGTAAACGAACTCATGGATCGAAGCTACGAGCACAGATATTTTGTAGACGGTACTGCTGCAGTTTCTGACGTATATATAGATGGAGAGTGGCGCACTGTACTCATCGGCACTATGGGTGCTGGCGGCCGCACAGTTTTTGCACTGGATATTACTGAACCTGATGATTTTAGTGAAAATGATGTGTTGTGGGAGTTTACCCACGATGAGCTGGGTTACGGTGTAAGTGATGCCAATATAGTGAGGCTGGAATCTGGCCGGTGGGCAGCTGTGTTTGGTAATGGTTACAACTCCGAGTCCAATGAATCCGCTTTGTTTCTGGTTGATGTCGAAACCGGTAACCTGATATCCGAAATTTCGACAGGAGAGGGTGATGAAGATACTCCTAACGGAATGTCCGCACCGGTTGTATTGGCTGATCGAACCGATGGGACGGCAACGCGCGCATATGCCGGGGACCTTTTAGGCAATCTTTGGAGGATTGACCTGGGTTCGGCCCCCTATAAAAGTGAGAAAGTGTTCACCGCAACTGATGGCAGCGATAGGCCACAGCCTATAACCGCAGCCCCGCAGATTGCCTACGTTCCCGAAGGTAGCAGGGAAGACGTGATTGTTGTCTTCGGCACTGGCTCCTTTTTCCAAGCGAGCGACAGCATTGACAATCAGGTTCAGAGTCTTTACGGGATATACGATAGTGGAGATGCTGACGATTTTGAAAGAGACGATCTTCTGACTCAGGAAATCAATGTTCAGAATTCCACTGACTTCAACGTCAATGTAGATGGGACGATAGAGCCGCAAACATTGGAAATCAGGGCAGTTACCAACAATCAGCTCGGTACTGGCGATGAGGGTTGGGTGCTGGATCTGGACACTTCCGGAGGAGAGAGAGTCATTAGCCCGGCATCATTTCCGTCCGGCTTTCCCGTTACGCGAGTTCGCTTCAGTACGTTGATTCCCGAGACAAATGCTTGTGGCGGTGGCCAGGACGGTTATGTTATGGATGTCGACCTGCGCACAGGTGGCAAGACTGGTAATGCGGTCTTTGATCTGAACCGCGATGGCAAGTTCGATATCGGTGACTCCGCGGGCTCAGAAATTGTTAATGGCATAAAAAATGTTGTAAATGGTGAGCGAATCAGTGTTATCCGGGATCAAGGTGTAGATTTATTCTTGGAGTCGGAGATCGTTGATGTCCCGGATAGTTATGACGGTGCGGAAGAAATTGATAACGAGGGTGGTAGCGATGACGATTCTGACGATGATGGTGATGGAGGCGATGGTGGCTGTACTGGCCCACTTTGTGGTGACGCGGAAGATTTCCGTTTTGGGCGCCAGAATTGGGAAGAGTTGCGCTAACAGTTGAAAGTCTCAGATCCGGGGCGCTTTGACTAGTAGGCTCCGGTAGGGCAGAAGTATTGGCGCGTATTGGAGGCAGTATGGTGGATAGAAAAGCCGCAGGCTTTACCCTTATTGAATTGATGATTGTGGTGGCAATCATTGGAATAATCGCAGCGATCGCAGTACCGAGCTATCAGAGACATGTAGAGTCAACGCGACGAACGACAGCGCAGGGTGATTTGCTAGAGCTTGCTCAGTTTATGGAGCGTCGCTATACAAATGGCTATGATTATCGTACAGATGGAGGCAATGCGCCTGCATTACCTTTTACGGCGATGCCGCGGCAGGGTAACGGAACAGTATTCTACAATTACGCATTCGAGGGCAATGTTACCCGCACGGACTTCACCTTGCGGGCAACTCCTGCTTCAAGTCAGACCGAGGACGATTGCGGTTGGCTTGAAATAGACGAGGCGGGGACACGTTCCAGTGAATCAGGGGATGCGGAATGTTGGTAGTGATTTAAGGCGTTTTCAGCAGCTAATTGCTGAGCCGTCGGCTTTTTCCCTCACGCCATCTCCATCCATGTCTCTGGCCAGGCGTACCCTTCCGGACAATGTGATAATCAGTTGCTGGCGGGTCTCAGCGGTGTCATTTTGAGCACACCATGTCAAATTCCCCATCGTCCCCCGAGCGCTGCCTATTTCGGTAAACTGAAAGTAGCGGCGGGTACTTGGGGCGGAGCGAATTCTGCCGTATTCAGACACATTTACCTCTTGGAGTAGGTTGGCTCTTGCAGTTAGCCGCTTTAAGTTATTGGGATCGGTAAATATTGAGATAGTTCGGTTCCAATCAGAACTGCAGACTCTATTTTCGTCAAGCGGACAAATAGTAATAATCTGCGCACTACGAATGGCCTCCGAGCGCGCAGAATGAAACAATCTGGCCAAGGCCTTGATTTGAGTTTCGCCAGCGTGCCTTGCAACAAGAGTGTTGTAAGAGGCGGTTGTGGCGAAAAGAAAAATAGTGAGCAGTGCTAGGCAAACAATAAGCTCGACTAGGGTAAAACCGTTTTCACAACGTGGGGATTCCGTGTAAAACATCAGGCCCATCCTTGGGTTCTGTCAGTTGATAATAATTCGATGTTAGTCGATGTTAAATCGGAACCCTATCAGCATAGGCGGTAACTCGTGTAGGAGATGGCTTACTCCATCCCCAACTTCTTCAACCGATACCGCAACGCCCGAAAACTGATCCCCAGCCGCTTCGCCGCTGCAGTTTTGTTCCACCGTGTGGCCTCAAGGGCTTTCTCAATGGCCTGGCGCTCAATGGTTTCCAGGTAGTTTTCCAGATCAATTTCCCCCTCCGGCACTGCCAATAAATCCTGGCTTGTAGACAGTGTACTGCTGCCGGCAGCACCGGATAGGCCTGCAGTCGCGGGACCGTTGCCGATGTGAAGGTCCTCCGGGCCAATCAGGTCTGCATCGCATAGGGTGAATGCCCGCTCCAGAATATTCTCAAGTTCCCGCACATTGCCCGGGAAGTCATGTGCCTTGAGGCGATCTATGGCTTCTTTCGTCAGTGCGGCAGGCTCGCATTCGTATTCACGGGCGATGCGCTCGAGTATGTGGTTACTCAGCAGGCTGATGTCGTCTGGCCTGTCTCTCAACGCGGGCACCGGGAGCTCGATGACGTTGATGCGATAGAAAAGGTCCTGACGGAATTCGCCTTCCTGAACCAGGTTTGGCAGGTCCTTGTGGGTAGCGCTGAGCACTCGGATGTCGACCGGCACCTCTTTGGTGTCGCCTACCGGCCTGACAGCCTTTTCCTGAATGGCCCGAAGCAGCTTGACCTGCATCGCAAGTGGCAGGTCGGCCACTTCATCCAGAAAGAGGGTGCCGCCGTCGGCGGAGCGGAACAGGCCATCCTTGTTGTCCACGGCGCCTGTGAAGCTGCCTTTCTTGTGGCCGAAAAACTCGCTCTCCATCAGTTCGGAAGGGATGGCACCGCAGTTTACTGCGATAAAAGGGTGGTCCCGGCGGGGGCCTTGCAGGTGGATCATGCGAGCCACCAGTTCCTTGCCGCTGCCGGACTCACCGCTGATAAACACCGGGGCCTGGCTGCGTGCCAGTTTGCGGACCTGGTTTCTCAGGCGTTTTATCTCCGCAGAGTTGCCCAGCAGCAGGCCGGGCTCATCCGTTGCCGTTTCGTGGTCCGGTTCCGGTTCTGATAATTTCAGGGCGCTGTTAACCAGCTCACGCAAACGGGGAAGTTCAACTGGTTTTGATACGAAATCGAAAGCACCGGCCTTGAGTGACTCAATGGCTGTATCCATGTTTCCGTAGGCGGTGATCACCGCCACCGGGGTACAAGGCGTGTGTTGCTGGATCCACTGCACCAGTTCGATGCCATTGCCGTCGGGCAGGTTCATATCGGTGAGGCACAGCTGTGGCCGGTGTTCGCCCAGCAGCTTCTTCGCGCTGGTGATGTCCGGTGCTGTCAGAGTCTGAATGCCCATGCGGGTGAGGGTGATTTCCAGTAGATCCCGGATATCCGGTTCGTCGTCTACAATCAGCGCTGTATGAGTGGTCATTGGATTGTTATCGGTTCCATGTCATTGTTCAGACTGCCGGGCCTGGGCCGTTGTCATATCATCCGCCCGTGGTGAGCAAATGTTATTCGAAAACAACAGCCAAGCCGTTTGTCATCCACCAGGGACAGGTGAGCCTGGTTAGCCTCGCACAGTTCCCGTGCCAGATAAAGACCGAGGCCTGTCCCGCTTTTGTCGGTTGTGAAGAATGGCTCAAAAACGGAAACGCGGTGTTCAGGGGCGATGCCGGGCCCGAAGTCACGAACATCCACGTAGGCTCTCTCGCCGTCAGCCGTTGCCCCGGCATTGATCTCAATTTTCCGCTCGCCGGTATTCTGCTCGCTATAGCGTAGCCCGTTATCGCAAAGATTCACCATGACCTGCTCGATCTGGCTTACATCAAAACGGGCCTGAGGCAGGTTGGTTTCCATTCGCAGCTCAATGTGAGCACCTTTGTGTTGCTCGGTGTCCTGGGTCTGGAGATAGTCGTCACGAAATGCCGACAGCCACTGGCCAATGTCGATCAGGTCGGTACTGGCTTCACGGCGCCGGGACAGGTCCAGGACGTTTTCAATAATGCCGTTGACCCTGCGGGAGTGCCGTTCGATGATATCCAGCATTTTCCGGTCGCCGTCATCAAGGTTGGGGGACTCCCCCATCAGTTGTGAAGCGTGGCTGATGGCCCCGAGCGGGTTGCGGATTTCGTGGGCAATACCCGCAGTGAGACGCCCCAGCGAAGCCAGTTTCATCTGCTGTGCCTGCTGCGTTACCTTGCTCATGTCATCAATGAACACCAGAATCTGGTCGCCCCGCTCCTGATCAAGCTGGGTGAAATTGACCTGTACCATCGGCGAAGTTGGTGTGGCCTGAAACGGGTCGGTTCTTCGGGCTGGATCTTTCAGCCACGCCTCGAGCCCCAGCCGCAAAGGTTGGGGCAGGTTACGCCCCCGACTGGGCTGGCGGCCGGATTCGTCGCTGGCCACGCCAAAAAGCAGTTCCTCAGCTGCCGCGTTTGCCAGCCGGATATGGCCAAACCGGTCCAGTACAAGAATGCCTGTGCGCATGCGCTGTATGATCTGCCGGTTGATCTGCTCCAGTTCGGCAATACTGCGGGCGCGGGACGTGGCCAGTGCTTCGCTGCGAAGCATGCGCCGGGAAATATATTGCAGAGTGAACGCCGCCGCGAAATAGAGAATACCCAGGGAGCCGGCCCGTACGATTCCATCGGCGGAGTCGCCATAAGCCATGACCGACCAGGTGGAAATGCCCAGAGAGCAGATGGCACCCAGTGCCGCATAGAACGTGCCCATTCGGGTCGGTGTCAGAATATTACCGGCCGCTACCGAGACGATAACCAGATTGGCCAGTCCATTGGTAATACCCGTGCTGACGAGCAGGAGTCCATGGAGGATGAGAATATCCATCAGGATCGAGAGGGTGATATGCCGGCTTCGTGGCTGGAATCCGGCCAGCATTATCAGGGCGACGAAACCATTGATGGCCAGGTAACTGATGACGCCGGCCTGATAATAATCCATGGCCCGGAAGCGGGTATCAAAGTTGATCGGATCGACGAACAACAGCGCCACCAGGATCACGCTGACAACAACCCTGTAATGATTGTAGATGCGGAACAGTCTGCCCCTCTGGCTGACGGGAGGGGCATCTGCCTGGGGTTTGAGCTCGGTTGTCGGTGTGTCTGTCATAATCCGATGGGCATCCCGCGAGAATTCTGTAGCGTTGCGGGGTTATAATAGCCTTTTAATGGCAATGAGTTACAGGAGCTGCGTTATGTCCGTGCAAAAGGATCAGTCACCCGGCGGCCCGGTGCCCGGAAAATTGAGAGTGGTTATGGCCCAGCTTGATTTCCTGGTGGGAGATATCCCCGGTAACACTGGCAAGGTGATTGAAGCTACGCGGCGTGCAGAACAGGAGCACCAGGCGGATCTGGTGGTGTTTCCGGAGCTGTGCCTGACCGGCTACCCTCCCGAAGACCTCCTGCTTCGTCCCAGTATGGATGTGCGCATTGCTGAAGCCCTGGCATCTCTGCAGGATGCGGGGCTTGGTCCTGCAGTTATTGTCGGCGCGCCGATCAGGGAAGGGGCGCTTCTGTACAACGCGGCCGTCATTGTTGAAGATGGAAAAATCACCGGCCGTTACTTCAAGCGCTTCCCCCCCAATTACCAGGTATTTGATGAGAAGCGTTACTTCGCCAATGGTGCTGACACACTGGTGATGGATGTCCGGGGAGTGCCGGTAGGCGTCACTGTGTGCGAGGACATCTGGAGCGATGGGCCCGTGGAGGATGCCGCCGCAGCGGGGGCGAAACTGGTCGTCAACCTCAACGCCTCACCCTACGACATCGACAAACAGAAGCGCCGCAAGGCACTGATTGAACGCAAGGCCTGCGAGAACCGGGTCAGTATTGCCTATGTCAACCTGGTTGGCGGCCAGGACGAGCTGGTTTTCGATGGCGGCTCCATGGTCTACGATCATTCCGGTGTTCTTGCCGCTGAAGCTCCCCAGTTCAGCGAAGGGCTCTATCCGGTGGATTTCATCTGCGAGCATCATTGCCAGCCCATAGCCCAGCCTGCCATTGCCGAGCCCTCCCTGGAAGAGAATGTCTACAGGGCTCTGGTGCTGGGTGTGCGGGACTATGTCAACAAGAATGGCTTCAAGTCTGTGGTGCTGGGCTTGTCCGGAGGGATTGATTCAGCGGTCACCCTTGCCATCGCGGTTGACGCCCTGGGTGCGGAACGGGTGCGCGCCGTGATGATGCCATTTCGCTACACATCCGGCATTAGCATTGAGGATGCGGAAGCGGAAGCCCTCGCCCTGGGCGTCCAGTACGACGTGTTCTCCATCGAGCCCATGTACGATGCGTTTATGGAAACTCTGGCGGCACCGTTCGAAGGAACGCAACCGGATACCACCGAGGAAAACCTGCAGGCAAGGTTGCGGGGCGTGCTACTCATGTCCCTGTCCAACAAGTTTGGCTCGCTGGTGCTGACAACCGGCAACAAAAGCGAAATGGCGGTGGGTTACTCGACGTTGTACGGCGATATGGCGGGAGGCTTTGATGTGCTCAAGGATGTTCCCAAGACCCTGGTTTTTCGCCTTGCCTGGTACCGCAACACGGTTTCACAGGTAATTCCCGAGCGGGTTATTACCCGTCCGCCATCGGCAGAGCTGGCGCCTGATCAGAAAGACGAAGACAGCCTGCCCGGTTATGACATCCTCGACCAGATTCTTAACCTGTATGTTGAGCGAGACCTCAGTGCTGATGCCATCGTTGCCCAGGGTTTCGACAGGGCCGATGTGGACAGGGTAGTGCGCCTGGTGGATATTAACGAATACAAGCGCAGGCAGGCGCCTATCGGTGTACGGATTACCGAGCGGGGTTTTGGCAAGGACCGCCGCTATCCCATCACCAATGGTTGGAAAAGCGGCAACTAGTGCCGCTTATTCGTCGCCAATCAGGCCGAAGGTTACTACGCTGGACAGCGAACGGTCCCTGCGCTTGAGAATATCGGCCTGAAATTCGCCATCCTCGTTGAAGGCGGAACTGTCCGGAAAGTTCTCTTCCAGCATGGCGACAGCGTCTGACGAAGCCTTCTTCAGATCCATGAACCGGTAAGTTTCGGCCATAATGATCAGGGCTTCTTCCACGGATGGGGTGGTGGAGTAGTTTTCCACAACGAAGCGTGCCCGATTATTGGCTGCAATGTAGGCTTCACGGCTGATGTAGTAGCGGGCGGCAAAGAGCTCAAGCTCTGCCAGGCGGTTGCGGATGGCTATCATGCGCTGGCGGGCATCCGGGGCGTATTCACTGGACGGGTAACGGTTCAGTAGCTCGGAAAAATCCCGGAAAGCCTGGCGTTGCTCGCCCGGATCCCGTGCCGCTACGTCTATAGGGAAATATCTCGCTGCAAGACCGAGATCCAGGTTATAGGAGGCCAGCCCCCGCATGTAAATGGCATAATCCGCGTGATCGCTTTGAGGGTTCAGGCGAAGAAAGCGGTCCGCGGCGGCGCGAGCACCTTCCAAGTCAAGATTCTGGTAGCGGGCATAAATCAGATCCAGCTGGGCCTGCTCCGCATAACGACCGAAGGGATAGTAGGTTTCCAGGTAATCAAGATTCAGTTCGGCCTCATTGAAATTTCCCGAGTTCATTGCATCCCGGGCATTTTCGTAATAGGTCTCTTCCGGCAATACTTCTTCCTGCTTGTTGGATGCGCAGGCACTGATAAAAAGGGCTGCGGTAGTCACTAGCAGTAATCGAACAACTGATCTCATGCCGGAATCCCGTATAATGGCGAAAATTCAAATGGTGAGCCATTGTAACGGGGATCTCCTCCATTGTGCAGTGGCACTCGCGGTTGATTGAAAAATTCTGACTCAAACGTAACCTTTTATCACCGGCCCCGGGGGCTCAATGTCATCTGAACACCGTATTATTGCCAGCTTTTCTGTCCCACCGGAACACAGCGACCGCCGTCTGGACCAGGCCGCTGCTGAGCTGATGCCGGAGCACTCCCGTTCACGATTGCAGGGCTGGATCAGGAGCGGGGCGCTGACGGTGAACGGGAAAGCCTGCAAGCCCCGCGACAAGGTGATGCTGGGGGATAAGCTGGAGCTGGATGCCGAACCGGAAGCGCAGGTGAGCTGGCAGGCGGAATCCATTTCCCTGGATATTGTCCATGAAGATGAGCACCTGCTGGTCATCAACAAGCCGGCGGGCCTGGTTGTTCATCCCGCTGCCGGCCATGCGGATGGCACGCTGGTGAACGCACTGCTGAATCATGCCCCGGAAGTTGAAAATCTGCCGAGAGCCGGCATCGTGCATCGTCTTGACAAGGATACCTCCGGAATCATGGTGGTGGCGCGCAGCCTGATTGCCCACACATCACTGGTGGATCAGTTGCAGACCCGCACCATGGGGCGGGAGTATGAAGCAATCGTGGTCGGGACTCTGACGGGAGGGGCGACAGTGGACGCACCGATTGGCCGTCATCCCCGTGAACGGAAAAAAATGGCGGTCGTGCCAACGGGGAAACCGGCTGTCACCCATTATCGGCTGATCGAGCGGTTCGCCGCCCATACTCATATCCGGTGCAAGCTTGAAAGCGGGCGCACACACCAGATCAGAGTTCATATGGCCCATGTGAAACACCCCCTGGTGGGGGACCCGCAGTACGGCGGCCGGCTTCGCCTGCCCAAAGGGACAACTGATGAGCTGCGGGACGCACTGGCCGGGTTTCAGCGCCAGGCTCTCCATGCCCGGCAACTGACCCTGGAGCATCCTGGTACTGGCGAGGTGATGACCTGGGAAGTGCCCTTGCCGGAGGATATGGAAGCGCTGCTGGCAGCGCTCCGCAAGCACGTCAGGGATCTGGAGAATCATGACTTCTGAGCTGCCACTCATCCTCCCGGATTGGCCCGCGCCGTCCGGGATCCGGGCTGCCTGTACCACCAAGCACGGCGGGGTAAGTAGTGCCCCCTGGGATACCCTGAACCTGGGTACCCATGTGGGGGATTCGCAGCAGGCGGTGGAGCAGAATCGCGCTATCTTGTATGAGCAGCTTGGACTTGGTGCCGGGTGCTTTGGCTGGCTGAACCAGGTGCATGGCACTGATGTTGTCGAGCTGCCGGCAACCGGGCAAGTCCGGGCCGATGCCAGCGTGACATCCCGGGCCGGCGACGTCTGCGTGGTCATGACTGCGGACTGCCTGCCGGTGCTATTCTGTGACGCCTCTGGCAGTCGGGTGGCGGCGGCCCATGCCGGGTGGCGGGGGCTTGCCGATGGTGTGCTTGAGAGTACAGTGGCGCGGTTCGGGAATCCCGCCAGTCTTCTGGCTTGGCTGGGGCCGGCTATCGGGCCGGACCGGTTCGAGGTGGGGCCGGAAGTGCGTGAGGTTTTCCTCACGAATGATCCGCTCGCAGCAAGTGCCTTTGTTCCAAGTCCCTGCCGGGAGGGGCATTACCTGGCTGATATCTACACACTGGCCCGCCAGAGACTGGCCGCCGCAGGTGTGTTGCAGGTGTATGGAGGAGGCTTCTGCACGGTGACAGACCAGGAGCGATTTTTCTCCTACCGCCGTGACGGGCAGACAGGACGCATGGCCAGCCTGATCACTATTTCATGATGCCCGTCAATTTTCTGACACTTCCTGTCCCTGTCCGCTTGAAGTCCTGCCAAACGCCCCTACATTAACTGTCAAAGCAAAGTAAATGCTGCCCCCGGAAAGCATTCCGGGCCGCATGACAGAAAGTGGGGAATCCAGAATCATGAGAATCGACAAACTGACCAGCAAACTGCAGACCGCGCTTGCGGATGCGCAGTCCCTTGCAGTGGGCAAGGATCATAATTTCATCGAGCCGGTGCATCTGATGCAGGCGCTGATGGACCAGGAAGGAGGTTCCATCAAGCCCCTTCTGAAACAGTCCGGGGCAGAGCCCGGTCGCATTCGACAGGCTGTGGCCCGGGAGATTGAGAACCTGCCGGAAGTGCAGGGTTCAGCCGGAGACGTTTCCATGTCCAATGACATGGGACGGCTGTTCAATATCGCAGACAAGCTGGCGCAGAAGCGTGGTGACCAGTTCATCTCCAGCGAACTGATGTTGCTGGCAGCCCTTGAGGACCGGGGCACCCTTGGCCGTGTCCTGCGAGAGCAGGGAGTCGATAAGTCATCCCTGGAGGCCGCCATCGATGAAGTCCGTGGTGGTGAGTCGGTTGATGATCCCTCTGCGGAAGAAAACCGGCAGGCCCTGACCAAATACACCATTGATCTCACCGATCGTGCTGAGGCGGGTAAGCTGGACCCGGTGATCGGCCGTGATGACGAAATTCGCCGCACTATCCAGGTGCTCCAGCGCCGTCGCAAGAACAACCCTGTCCTGATTGGTGAGCCTGGTGTGGGCAAGACCGCCATTGTTGAGGGGCTCGCACAGCGAATCGTCAACGGTGAAGTGCCGGAAGGGCTCAAGAACAAACGGGTACTGTCTCTGGACATGGGCTCTCTGATTGCGGGTGCCAAGTTTCGTGGTGACTTCGAGGAGCGTCTGAAGGCTGTACTCAATGAGCTGGCCAAGCAGGAAGGGCAGATCATCCTGTTTATAGACGAGATCCATACCGTGGTAGGCGCCGGTAAAGCGGAAGGCTCCATGGATGCCGGCAACATGCTCAAGCCGGCGCTGGCCCGAGGCGAGTTGCATTGTGTAGGTGCCACGACCCTCGACGAGTACCGCGAAAACATCGAGAAAGACGCCGCCCTGGAGCGCCGCTTCCAGAAGGTGCTTGTTTCCGAGCCGAGTGAAGAGGATACAATCGCGATCCTTCGTGGCCTCAAGGAGCGCTATGAAGTTCACCACGGCGTGGAGGTGACTGACGGTGCCATCATCGCCGCAGCCAAGCTTTCTCATCGTTATATTGCCGACCGTCAATTGCCGGACAAGGCCATTGACCTGGTGGATGAGGCTGCCAGCCAGATTCGTATGGAAATGGACTCCAAGCCGGAGGCGCTGGACCGTCTTGAGCGGCGCCTGATCCAGCTGAAAATCGAGCGCGAAGCGCTGAAAAAAGAAACCGATGCAGCGTCCAAAAAGCGGCTCTCGGAGCTTTCGGACGTGATCACCGGGGTGGAACGTGAATACGCGGATCTGGAAGAGGTCTGGAACACCGAAAAGGCGGCGTTGCACGGCTCGCAGAAGATCAAGAGTCAGCTGGAGCAGGCCAGGATTGATCTGGAAAATGCCCGTCGGGCTGGTGATCTTGGAAGGATGTCCGAACTGCAGTACGGCCAGATTCCGGAACTGGAGCGCCAGCTGGATATGGCGAGCCAGGCGGAAATGATGGAGATGAAGTTGCTCCGTAACCGGGTGACGGACGAAGAGATCGCAGAGGTCGTGTCCAAGTGGACCGGTATTCCGGTATCGAAGATGCTGGAAGGGGAGCGCGATAAACTCATGCGCATGGAAGAAGCGCTGCATAGTCGTGTAATCGGCCAGGATGAAGCTGTCGAAGCGGTTTCCAACGCAGTGCGCCGTTCCCGCGCAGGTCTTTCAGACCCCCATCGTCCCAATGGTTCATTCCTGTTCCTCGGGCCTACCGGTGTAGGTAAAACCGAGCTGTGCAAGGCTCTGGCTTCCTTCCTGTTTGATACTGAAGAGGCCATGGTTCGCATCGACATGTCCGAGTTCATGGAGAAACACTCGGTTGCCCGGCTGATCGGTGCCCCTCCCGGCTATGTGGGCTACGAAGAGGGCGGTTACCTGACCGAAGCGGTCCGCCGCAGGCCTTATTCGGTGTTGTTGCTGGACGAGGTCGAGAAAGCGCATCCGGACGTGTTCAACATCCTGCTGCAGGTGCTGGAAGATGGGCGCCTGACGGATGGACAGGGCAGAACCGTGGATTTCCGGAATACCGTCATCGTGATGACATCGAACCTGGGTTCCGACATCATTCAGCAGAAAGCGGGTGAAGAAAACTACGAAGCGATGAAATCTGCTGTTATGGAGGTAGTAGGCACTCACTTCAGGCCCGAGTTCATCAACCGCGTGGACGAAGTGGTGGTGTTCCATCCGCTGGCCAAGAGCCAGATCCAGGGCATTGCCAAGGTCCAGATCGAGATCCTCAGCAAGCGCCTGAAAGAGCAGGATATGAAGCTGGAGCTGGACGATGCGGCCATGGAACTGCTGGGAGAAGTCGGTTACGACCCGGTTTACGGTGCTCGCCCGCTCAAGCGTGCGATCCAGCGAATGATCGAAAACCCGCTGGCGCAAAGGCTGCTACAGGGCGACTTCGTCTCCGGGGATACCATCCGCGGCACGGTGAAAGATCATGCCCTGACCTTCTCCAGGGCTTGACGGAGGCAGCAAAAAGGCGGGGCCAGGAGCCCCGCCTTTTTCGTTTCCGCAACAACCTGTTCTGCCGGTTACCAGCTATTCTTCTGAGGATTCACCGCAATTTTCTTCTGCGATTTCCTCAAATTTCTTGCGCTGTTCCTCGATCTCTTCTTCTGACAGGTAGCGCTGCTCGCCATCCTCGTCCACGCGTATCCGGCTGTTCCGCTGCAGAATGCTCAGATTGCTGCGTGCCGTCTCGCAATTTGCTTCCCGTTGTTTGCGCCGTGCTTCTTCCTGCGCACTTTCTTCTTTTCGCTCAGATTCTTCGGTTTCCTGGTCCTCCAGGGCCTGAACCTGTTCCTGGGCGCTCTGGCGTTTGCTTTCGGACTGTTTTCCGGTGCGTATACTGACGGACTCCGACCGTGTTCCGGTTGGTTCCCGATCGCCGAAATGCGTCACTCCTTCCTCATCGGTCCATTTGTAGACAGAGGCCGCCGAAGATATCGCCGGTGCTGCAACCAGTAGTACTGCCAGGGTCAGAATTTTTATGTTCATGCCTCTACTCATTCCGCGTTAGCCTTGTCGGAGTACTGTCACAACAGTACCGTCTCTGTTTAGCCTATGTTTATCATGCCATTTGTAAAGGCAAGTTTCTTGAGTCTGGTTCAAATACTTGCACAAAGTATGGCAGACCTTTGTCGGGTAAGGGCAGAGAATAGGGTCGCCGCTATTGACAGGGAGTTTCGCGCTGTCAAAATTACCGATTGCCTGAAGACTGGGGTCAATACGGCAGGCAATCCCGTGCGAGTATCCCCCGTTAATTACCACACTGAATGCCCCGCGCATGGTCGCGGACTGGTTGTTGCTTACGTGCAACCCGTTGATTGGCCGTTCTCCGCAACCCTCAGGAGGGCGGCTGGCCAGGAGACAACCTCTTACAGCTGGTGTGGCGGAGTATCCGGTTCAGCTTTCACAAGAAGCATGATCACCGGACATCCAGGCAACCGGGACCTTCCCGGCTCATTCACTCGTAGAAGAGGGTAGAACATCGTGGAGTTATTGTCTGGCGCCGACATGCTGATCCGGTCCCTGCAAGATGAGGGGATCGAATACATATACGGCTATCCGGGTGGTGCAGCGCTGCATATTTATGATGCGCTGTTCAGGCAGGACAAAGTCAAACACATTCTGGTACGTCATGAGCAGGCGGCGGTCCATATGGCCGACGGCTACGCCCGTGCGACCGGGTTACCAGGTACCGTACTGGTGACTTCGGGTCCTGGAGCCACCAACACGATCACTGGCATTGCCACCGCATTCATGGACTCCATCCCCATGGTGGTCCTGTGCGGCCAGGTGGCATCAACGCTGATTGGTGAAGATGCTTTCCAGGAGACCGACATGATCGGCGTCTCCCGTCCTGTTGTGAAGCACAATCTCAGTGTCCGTCACCCGGAAGAAATTCCGGGAATTATCCGTAAGGCTTATTATATTGCCGCTACGGGCCGCCCTGGTCCGGTGGTGGTCGATATCCCCAAGGATATGACCACACCGAACGAGCGTTACGAATATGTTTTCCCCAAGAAGGTGAAGCTGCGCTCGTACAACCCGGCCATTCGCGGTCACGCCGGCCAAATCAAGAAAGCCGTGGACATGCTGATGGCGGCGAAACGCCCCATTATCTACGCTGGCGGCGGCGTTATTCTCGGTAAGGCGACAAACCAGCTGACTGAACTGGTCAGGACGCTGGGCTACCCGATTACAAACACCCTGATGGGTATTGGCTGTTATCCTGCCTCCGACAAGCAGCATCTTGGCTGGCTGGGTATGCATGGTACCTATGAATCCAACATGGCCATGCACCATTCGGATCTGATCCTTTGTGTCGGCGCTCGATTCGACGACCGGGTGACGAATGCCACCGAAAAATTCTGCCCCGGCGCCCGTATCGTGCACATCGATATTGACCCGGCATCTATTTCCAAAACCATTGATGCGGATGTTCCCATCGTTGGTCCGGTGGATGCGGTGCTCAACGAGATGATCACGCTGGTCAGGGAGAGCAAGGAAAAGCCGGACGCCGACGCTATCGCGGCCTGGTGGAAGCAGATCGAAGAGTGGCGGGCGTTCCATGGCATGCGCTATGAAACCAGCCCGGATGTGATCAAGCCGCAGGAAGTGGTTGAAGCACTCTGGAAGCTTACCAATGGTGAGGCATTCGTAACCTCGGACGTGGGGCAGCACCAGATGTTTGCGGCCCAGTACTACAAGTTTGACAAACCCAACCGCTGGATCAACTCGGGTGGTCTGGGCACCATGGGCTTCGGTTTGCCGGCCGCAATGGGTGTCAAACTGACGCATCCGGACGACGAGGTGCTTTGCATTACCGGTGAGGGCAGTATCCAGATGAATATCCAGGAGCTGTCCACCTGCAAGCAGTACAACCTGCCGGTGAAAATCATCAACCTGAACAACCAGGCGCTGGGTATGGTCAAGCAGTGGCAGGACATGAACTATGAGTCCCGTCACGCAGAGTCTTACATGGGATCGCTGCCAGATTTCATCAAGTTGGCGGAGGCATACGGCCACAAGGGTGTCAGGATTGATAAAAAGGAAGATCTGGAGCCCAAGCTCAAAGAAGTGCTGGCAATGAAGGACGACCTGGTATTCGTTGATATCTACGTTGACCGGTTTGAGCACGTCTACCCCATGCAGGTGGCGCGCGGCTCAATGAAAGATATGTGGCTCAGCAAGACGGAGAGGGTCTGATCATGCGTCGAATCATTTCTGTTTTGCTTGAGAACGAACCTGGGGCCCTGTCCCGCGTGGTAGGGCTGTTTTCCCAGCGCAACTACAACATCGAAACGCTGACAGTGGCACCGACTGAGGACGAGACGCTCTCTCGCCTGACGGTAACAACCACTGGCTCTGACAGGGTCATCGAACAGATCACCAAGCAGCTGAACAAGCTCATTGAAGTGGTCAAGCTGGTGGATCTTACAGAGGGTTCGCACATCGAGCGTGAACTGATGTTGGTCAAGCTCAAGGCAACGGGCTCCCAGCGCGCCGAGATCAAGCGCACGGTTGATATTTTTCGCGGCCAGATAGTAGACGTCACCAGCTCTGTCTATACCGTTCAGTTGGCAGGTAACAGCGAGAAGCTGGATGGCTTTATTCAGGCTGTGGGTACCTCGGGGGTACTTGAGGTTGTCCGTAGCGGTGTGTCGGGCATTGCCCGCGGCGAAAAAGTATTGAGCCTGTAACGGGCACTGACATCATTCTGTACAATGACGGCCACTCAAAGGCCAATACAATATATAGAGGTTTTTCATGCAGGTTTATTACGATAAGGATTGTGATCTTTCCATCATCCAGGGCAAGAAAGTGGCCATCATCGGTTTTGGCTCACAGGGCCACGCTCATGCGTGCAACCTGAAAGAGTCCGGTGTTGATGTAACCGTTGGTCTGCGCCCGGGTTCTTCCTCGATTGCCAAGGCAGAAGCTTACGGTCTGAAAACCAGCGACGTACCGTCCGCTGTTGCCGCTGCCGACGTAGTGATGGTTCTGACGCCGGACGAGTTCCAGGCGCAGCTGTACAACGCCGAAATCGAACCGAACCTGAAGCAGGGCGCTACCCTGGCGTTCGCCCATGGCTTCTCGATTCATTACAACCAGATCGTGCCGCGCAAGGACCTGGACGTAATCATGATTGCCCCCAAGGCGCCGGGCCACACCGTTCGCACCGAGTTTACCCGTGGCGGCGGCATTCCTGACCTGATCGCCATCTTCCAGGACGCGTCCGGTAATGCCAAGAACCTGGCCCTGTCCTATGCCAGTGGTATTGGTGGCGGCCGTACGGGCATCATCGAAACTACCTTCAAGGACGAGACCGAAACCGATCTGTTCGGTGAGCAGGCTGTTCTGTGTGGTGGTACTGTTGAACTCGTCAAGGCGGCCTTTGAAACTCTGGTTGATGGCGGTTACGAGCCGGAAATGGCTTATTTCGAGTGTCTGCACGAGCTCAAGCTGATCGTTGACCTGATGTACGAAGGCGGTATCGCCAACATGAACTACTCCATCTCCAACAACGCGGAGTACGGTGAGTACGTCACTGGCCCCGAGATCATCAACGAGCAATCCCGTGAAGCCATGCGCAATGCACTGAAGCGCATCCAGACCGGTGAATATGCCAAGATGTTCATTCAGGAAGGCAGCAGCAACTATCCGTCCATGACGGCCCGTCGCCGCATCAACGCCGAGCATCAGATCGAGACCGTAGGCGAAAAGCTGCGCTCCATGATGCCCTGGATCTCCGCGAACAAGATCGTGGATAAAGAGAAAAACTGAGCCGGTAACCCGGTCAGTTTTGGAAAACGCGGCCCGGGTGGCCGCGTTTTTCGTATATACTCCGCCTAAATGCTTTCCGGAGTGACTGGAATGAGTGACGAAAAAAAGCAGACGAATACCAAAGCCGCAGAGAGCGGGGCCCGGGAACAGGATAGCGAAATGGGCCACGAGTTCGACATTGAGACTGGCGAGGTAGTCGAGGAAGAGTTTGTTGAGGGGGCCCCGGTCCGGCGCAAGGGGATTTATCTCCTTCCGAACGCGCTCACAACGGCCTCCCTGTTCTCTGGTTTCTATGCCATTGTTTCCGCCGCTAATGGTGTGTTTGATAATGCAGCCATCGCCATTTTCGTATCGATGATTCTCGACGGCCTTGATGGCCGGGTAGCCAGGCTCACCAATACCCAAAGCAAATTTGGCGAAGAGTATGACAGCCTTGCCGATATGGTCGCATTTGGCGTTGCGCCGGGATTGGTGGCTTTCTTCTGGTCACTGAACAATCTCGACCAGGTCGGCTGGGCCATTACCTTCATATATGTGGCTGGCGCTGCCCTGCGTCTGGCGCGATTCAATACCCAGATAGGTTCCGTCGATAAAAAGTTTTTTGTTGGCCTGGCCAGCCCCGCTGCGGCTGCTTGTGTGGCCGGACTGGTCTGGTGTTTCCATGATGTAGAGCCGGCCAGTTGGTTGACGCTGATGACCATCATTGTTGTCGGTGGTTGTGGGGTGCTGATGGTCAGTAACATCCTCTACAAGAGCTTCAAGGATCTGGATATGCGTGGGCGGGTGCCGTTTGCGGCGATTCTTCTTGTGGTTCTTGTGTTCGTTGTGGTGGCGCTTGACCCGGCTACGGTGCTGTTTACCGGCTTTCTCGTTTATGCCCTGTCGGGACCGGTTTTGGCGCTGTTCAGAAAATCCCGTAATTCAGCGAACGAATCTGCGTCGGTTTAGCTCAAAAAGGAAGCATCCTGGCTGCAGATTGATCAATGGCATAGGTGCTAACCGAAACATGGTGAAAATAGTTGTTTAACCTCGTTGACACATGCGCACGGCTCTGTAGAATGCGCATCTCTTTCGAGGGACACGCCCCTGGGGCAGGTCAGAAATTGAAAGACAACCGTTTGATTTGATTGGCAGTTTTTCGGCCTCGGGTCGGAGCCAAAATAAACGGTTGACAAGGCGGTGATTCGATGTAGAATACGCGGCCTTGATCGGGATAGTTTGAAGCCCGAACGCTCTTTAAAAAGTTGACCAAGTAATTCGTGTGGGCGCTGGCCGAGGTATTTCGGATACGAAATATCAGGACAGTGACTCGTCGAAAA
>NZ_LIHP01000012.1 GCF_001314605.1 Marinobacter sp. HL-58 | reverse complement strand
TCCACCAATTTCTAGTCCCCTTCGTCTAGTGGCCTAGGACTCCGCCCTTTCACGGCGGCAACAGGGGTTCGAACCCCCTAGGGGACGCCAATACGGCTTGTCGGTTTAGTCCACCGGCCGGCCATCAAAAAAACCGCCTTCGGGCGGTTTTTTTGATGATACCCACTGATACCGCTGGGGCTTGCAGTGGCCCCTCAAGTCGTGCCTTCCACCGGGATGGTTTCGGTGTTCTTTATTTCTCGCAAGGCAAAGTTGGAGTTCACCTGCGCAATGCCCTGCAAGGTAAAGATCTTTTCGTTCAGGAATCGGTCATAGCTGGCCATATCCGGCACGATCACCCTCAGTACGAAATCTGCATTACCGGTAACCGCAAAACACTGGAGCACCTCCGGGTAACTGCTTACCTGCTGTTCAATCTCTTCGGTGCTGTCTATGGTATGCCGCTGCAGTGAAAGATTGACCAGCACGCACAGCCCCTGACCGATGCTTTCCGGATCCACTCTTGCGCTGTATCCCCGAATGATGCGACTTTCCTCGAGAGCCCTTACCCGTCGCCAGCAGGCCGCCGGTGACAACCCTACCTGGTCTGCCAGTAGCTGGTTACTGATACGCCCGTCCTGCTGCAGCACCGACAGGATCCGCCTGTCCAGCTTGTCCAGTTCAACCTGTTTCATTTGGTAACACCTGATTTTTGTCAAAGGTTCTTTCTTGTTATTGTCTTTTATCAAACATCCTTTCGCAAATGACTGAAACCTCACTCCAATAAGCAAGCACCTTTTGCGGACTTCCCTCTAGAATTCTGGTCATAAAATCGACAACAAGGAGGGCGCCATGTCCGCCGATACCCCCCAACTCGACAATTACAAACTGGAAGATCGTTACTTGCGGGAGTCCGGTCGGGTTTTCCTGACGGGAACCCAGGCTCTGGTGCGAATACCTCTGATGCAGGCAGCCCTGGATCGCAAACAGGGGCTGAATACCGCAGGAATGGTCAGCGGTTACCGGGGGTCTCCCCTGGGGGCATACGACCAGGCCCTCTGGCAGGCCAAAACCCTGCTTGATGACAACCGTATCGACTTCGTGCCGGCCATAAGCGAGGACCTTGCTGCCACCATCATGTTGGGCACCCAGCAGGTGGAGACCGATGATGACCGGCAGGTGGATGGTGTTTTCGGGCTCTGGTATGGCAAGGGTCCCGGGGTTGACCGCGCCGGTGATGCCCTCAAGCACGGCACCACCTATGGTTCATCCCCCCACGGGGGTGTTCTGGTGGTTGCCGGAGATGATCATGGTTGCGTGTCCTCCTCCATGCCTCACCAGTCCGATGTAGCTTTCATGAGCTTCTTCATGCCCACCATCAACCCGGCCAACCTTGCCGAGTATCTGGAGTTCGGTCTCTGGGGCTACGCCCTGTCCCGATACAGCGGCTGCTGGGTGGGGTTCAAGGCGATTTCCGAGACGGTTGAAAGCGCGGCTTCAGTGGAATTGCCCCCGCTGCCGGAATTCGTGACGCCGGATGATTTCACCGCGCCCGAAAGCGGTCTCCACTACCGCTGGCCCGACTTGCCCGGGCCCCAACTGGAAACCAGAATCGAACACAAGCTGGCCGCGGTTCAGGCCTTCGCCCGGGCGAATCCCATTGACCGTTGCCTGTATCGCAACCCGGAAGCCCGTTTTGGTATTGTGACCACCGGCAAGGGCCATCTGGACCTTCTCGAGGCCCTGGATCTGCTGGGCATTGATGAAGACAGGGCCCGGGATATGGGGCTGGATATCTACAAAATCGGCATGGTCTGGCCGCTGGAGCGCCGCGGTATCCTCAACTTCGTTCATGGAAAAGAGGAAGTTCTGGTCATTGAAGAGAAGCGCGGCATTATTGAGAGTCAGATCAAGGAATACATGTCCGAGCCAGATCGCCCGGGAGAGGTGCTGATTACCGGAAAACAGGATGAATTGGGGCGCCCGCTGATTCCCTATGTTGGCGAGCTGAGCCCAAAGCTGGTTGCCGGCTATCTCGCAGCCAGGCTTGGACGTTTCTTCTCTGTGGATTTCAGTGCCCGCATGGCAGAGATCAGTGCCATGTCCACCGCCCAGGATCCCGGGGGCGTCAAGCGGCTACCGTATTTCTGCTCTGGCTGTCCTCACAATACATCCACCAGGGTGCCTGAGGGCAGCAAGGCTCTCGCCGGCATTGGTTGCCACTTCATGGCTTCCTGGATGGGTAGGAACACGGAATCTCTGATCCAGATGGGCGGGGAAGGGGTCAACTGGATTGGCAAGAGTCGTTATACCGGCAACCCCCATGTTTTCCAGAACCTGGGCGAGGGTACCTATTTTCACTCCGGATCCATGGCCATCCGCCAGGCAGTGGCAGCCGGGATCAACATCACTTACAAGATCCTGTTCAACGACGCGGTCGCCATGACCGGAGGGCAGCCGGTGGATGGCCAGATAACCGTCCCCATGATTGCCCAGCAGGTCGCATCCGAAGGCGTCCGCCGGGTTGTGGTGCTCAGTGATGAGCCGGAAAAGTACAATGGCCATGAGGATCAGTTTCCAAAAGACGTCACCTTTCACGACCGCTCCGAGCTGGATACGGTTCAGCGGGAACTGCGGGATATCGCCGGCTGCACCGTGCTGATCTACGACCAGACCTGTGCCGCCGAAAAACGCCGGCGGCGCAAGCGTAATCAGTTCCCGGACCCGGCCAGGCGCGCCTTCATCAATCACCACGTGTGCGAAGGCTGTGGCGACTGCTCGGTGCAGTCCAACTGTCTTTCAGTGGTGCCCCGCAAAACCGAACTGGGCCGAAAGCGCAAGATCGATCAGTCTTCGTGCAACAAGGACTTTTCGTGCGTCAATGGCTTCTGTCCCAGCTTTGTCACGATTGAAGGCGGGCGGTTGCGTAAATCCCGGGGCATGGACACCGGCTCCGTGCTGACCCGCAAGCTGGCCAGTGTGCCGGCGCCGGAACTGCCCCGGATGACCGGATCCTATGACCTGCTCGTTGGTGGTGTTGGCGGTACAGGTGTGGTCACCGTGGGCCAACTGATCACCATGGCTGCGCACCTGGAGTCGCGGGGCGCGTCGGTACTGGATTTCATGGGCTTCGCCCAGAAGGGCGGCACCGTTCTGAGCTACGTGCGTATGGCGCCATCGCCCGAAAAGCTGCACCAGGTGCGGATCAGCAATGGTCAGGCCGACGCGGTTATCGCCTGTGATCTGGTGGTGGCGTCATCCCAGAAGGCTCTGAGTGTGCTCAGACCAAACCATACCCGCATTGTTGCCAACGAAGCGGAACTGCCCACTGCTGACTACGTGCTCTACCGTGATGCCGATATGCAGGCGGAAAAACGGCTGGGCCTGCTCCGGGATGCGGTGGGCGAGGACCATTACGATCAGCTTGATGCCAATGGTATTGCAGAGAAACTGATGGGTGATACGGTTTTCTCCAACGTCATGATTCTTGGCTTTGCCTGGCAAAAAGGGCTGCTGCCGCTGTCCCGGGAAGCCCTGATGAAAGCCATCGAGCTCAATGGTGTGGCCGTTGATCGCAACAAGGAGGCCTTCGGTTGGGGGCGCCTGGCCGCGGTTGATCTGAACGCCGTAACGGTCCTGCTGGATACCGGCCAGGCAAAAGCTGTGGAGGTAAAATCCGAGCCAACCCTGGATCAACTCCTCCAGACCCGTCACCGGCACCTTGTCAGCTATCAGAGCCAGCGTTGGGCCGATCAGTACCTGAACAGTGTTGCTGGAGTCCGCAAGGTTGAGGAAGCACTGGGGCACAACAACCTGCTGTTGACCCGGGCCGTGGCGCAGCAGCTTTATCGGTTCATGGCCTACAAGGACGAGTACGAAGTGGCCCGCCTCTTCACGGAAACCGATTTCATGAAAGAAGTGAATGACACGTTCGAGGGCGACTTCAAGGTCCATTTTCACCTGGCTCCCCCGCTACTCAACGGCAAAACCGATGCCCAGGGGCGTCCCAAAAAACGCCGCTTCGGCCCCTGGATGCTGGGTGCCTTCAGGCTGCTGGCGAAATTCCGCGCCCTGCGGGGAACCCCGGTGGATCCGTTCAGCTACTCCGCAGACCGGAAGCTGGATCGCGCCATGCTGAAAGACTATCAGAACCTGGTGGCCCGCATAGGCCGGGAACTGGACGCGAGCAACTATGAGACCTTCCTGCAACTGGCGGAACTTCCAGCGGATGTGCGCGGCTTCGGGCCGGTGCGTGAGCAGGCGGCAGAAGGAATCCGGGAGAAACAGGCCCAACTGACAAAGGCGCTGGACACTGGTCGCCCGACCCTCATCCGCACTCAGCCGGCCGACAGGGAGGTGGACCATGTTTGAAGTCCTGAAGTCTCTGCCACCGGACCCGATCCTGCAGCTGATGCAGGCGTTCCGGGAAGACTCCCGACCGGACAAGGTGGATCTGGGGATAGGCGTTTACAAGGATGACGCGGGTAATACGCCCATCATGGCCGCCGTGCATGAAGCCGAACGGCGTCTGCTTGAGGGTGAAATCACCAAGAGTTACGTGGGGCCGGCGGGTTCCGCTGGTTTCAATAGCGCAATGGCGGAGCTGATCCTGGGAGTCAACAGCCCGTTGATCCAGAGCGGTCGGACCGCCGTCGTCCAGACTCCGGGTGGCTGTGGCGCCCTGCGCATGGGAGCCGAGTTTCTGCGCCTCTGCAAGCCGGACACCACGGTGTGGGTGAGTACCCCGACCTGGGCCAATCACCTTCCCCTGCTGGGAGGCGCCGGCCTGACCATCCGCGAATATCCGTACCTGAATCCGCAAACGTTGCAGGTAGACTTCGATGCCATGCTGGAAACCCTCGAGAGGGCGGAAGCGGGTGATGTGGTGCTGCTCCATGGCTGCTGTCATAACCCCTCGGGCGCGGACCTGAGCCTGCCACAATGGAAGGACGTTGCCAGCCTGATCCAGCGCAAGGGGCTGCTGCCTTTCGTGGATATGGCCTACCAGGGGCTGGGCGAGGGGCTGGAACCTGATGCGGCGGGCCTGAGACACCTTGCGGGTGAGGTGCCGGAAATGCTGATTGCCGCGTCCTGTTCCAAGAACTTTGGTCTGTATCGGGAGCGCACGGGAGCACTTGTTCTTGTCTCAGGTACGGCCACCATCAACTCGGCGGCCACCAGCCAGCTGCTGAGCATCATCCGCTCCCATTATTCCATGCCGCCGGCCCACGGTGCCGCCATCGTGGAGACGGTGCTCGGAGATGACGGGTTGCGGGCCCGGTGGCAGGACGAGCTGACAGGAATGTGCGAGCGGATCCTGCACCTGCGCCATGCTTTTGCCGAGGCACTTGCGCCGGTGGGTGATTTCGACTTTATTGCACGGCAGCGTGGCATGTTCTCTTTTATGGGGATCAGCCCGGCGCAGGTGAACCGGTTAAGAGAGGAGTATGGCATATACATGCTCGGGAGCAGCCGGGTCAACGTGGCAGGGCTGAATGACCGGGTCCTGCCAGCGGTGGCAGATGCCTTGCGCGACGTCCTCAGGTAGGCAGCCAGCTTCAATTTCAGCAGATCAGACACTCAATCCGACAAAAACAACTAGCCGGAGACCACTATGAGTCAGAACACCCAACCACACCAGCAGGCCAATAACCTCTGGTCTTCACGGATGGCTTTCATCCTCGCCGCTGCCGGCTCGGCTGTCGGCCTCGGAAACATCTGGAAGTTTCCCTACATCACCGGGGAAAACGGCGGCGGCGCTTTCGTGCTTATCTATCTCGCCTGTATTTTCCTTATTGGGGTACCAGTATTGATCGCCGAAACCATGATCGGCCGTCGGGGTGGCCAGAGCCCCGTGGCGACCATGCGTACCTTGACCAGAACCGAGGGCACTGCCAGGGGATGGAGAGCGATCGGCTGGAACGGTGTTATCGCCTCATTCCTGGTGCTATCGTTCTACGCGGTTATCGGTGGCTGGGCCCTGGTCTATATCGGTAAGGCCGCTGCCGGTCTGTTTACCGGCGCGGACGCAGAAGCCATCGGTGGCCAGTTCGGAGGGCTGCTGGCGAACCCGTGGGAGCTGTTGCTCTGGCACTCGGTGTTCATGGCGATTGTTGTGTTTATTGTTGGCCGGGGAATCCGTTCCGGCCTTGAAAGAGCGGTGAATACCCTGATGCCATTGCTGTTTGTCCTGCTGATTGCCATGGTGTTCTATGCCATGAACAGCGGCAGCTTTGGTCGGGCTGTGAGCTTCATGTTCTCGCCGGATTTCAGCAAGCTGAGCACAGGTGGGGTGCTGACAGCCCTGGGCCATGCGGCTTTCACTCTCAGCATCGGCATTGGCGTGCTTATGGCCTATGGGTCCTACCTGCCGAAAAACGTCAACATCGCCAGAACAGCAATGACCATTGCCGTTCTTGATACCAGTGTTGCATTGCTCGCCGGGCTTGCCATCTTCCCGCTGGTGTTTGCCAACGGTCTCGAAGCCGGGACAGGTCCGGGCCTGATCTTCGTGACCCTGCCGCTGGCTTTCGGTCAGATGAGCGGCGGTGCGCTTTTCGGCACCATTTTCTTCGCCCTGCTGCTGGTAGCAGCCATTACCTCCGCCATTTCAATGCTGGAACCGGTGGTGGAGTGGCTGGAAGAGCACAAGGGCGTCGGCCGGGCCAAAAGTGCCCTGGGTGGCGGGCTGGCAATCTGGTTCATCGGTATCGGCACGGTGTTGTCGTTCAACGTGTGGGAAGATCTGCACCCATTGGGCTTCATCGCCTTCTTTGAAGGCAAGACCGTGTTCGACCTGCTGGACTTCCTGGTCTCCAACCTGATGATGCCTCTGGGCGGACTTGCCATTGCCCTGTTTGCAGGTTGGGCCATGAAGCGGGAAGGCCTGCCGGGTGATATTGGTCTGGAGGGCGGGGCGTTCAAGGCCTTTATGTTCGTGCTTCGGTACCTGGCGCCTGCCGGCATCGCCGTGGTATTCCTCTACAACCTGATCTAGTGTCCCGCCTGGCCTCCACGGACGGGGGCCGACGTACCGGGCAGGCTCAGCGCGAAGCAATCGCCCCTTTGCCAACGCCCTCGTAGGCCTTGACCCGAAGCGTGTCACCCGGAAACTCGGATTTCAGTCGCTCTGCAATGTGCGCCGCAATCAGCTCCACCGTGGTATCCGAGTCCAGCATATAAACCCGGCTTTCCGGTATCGTCAGCGCAAACTCCCCCTGGTTCGCCTCATACTCGAAGGTGACATAGGCTGTGCCATCCCCGGCCACCCAGCGCTGGGTCACGTCCTCCTCGGACCCCACGTAGATATCCTGCCAGAGCTTCGCCCAGCGATTCTCCAGGTCCCGATCCCGGTGCCCATTGCGGTCAATTCGGATGGGGGAGCGATGCCCGTGGGCAATGCGCTGGCAGTTGCCCAGGTGTTTCTTCAGGCCATGAACATAGTGGTAGTAAGCGCCTTCGATGACATCCTCCCGCAGCGAAATCTCCACGTCCGTCACATTCGCCGGCAGTACTGTCCGCAGTTCCTGCTCAAGAAGGGCGGCAACCGCGGACGGTACAACCCTCTCGCAGGACAGCCAGACCACCGCTTCGTCCGGTGACTGATGGAAAATATGCGTGCCGTCTTTCAACTGCCAGGTGAAGCGGTCAGGCTCATCTTCGTTCCATTCGAGCCCTTGATAGCCTCGGGGAATCACCAGCCGGTGATCCACACGTTCGTCGATGACCCGCTTGATGGTGCGTTTGACGTTACTGAAATCAAACACCATGCCCTGATCGTCCAGTTCACCGCCAAGAACCACGTCCACGATCCAGCTTTCGCCAACCAGCCCGCGGGTAGCGTCCAGGTAGGCGAAGTCGATAACCGTGAGATTGTCTACGAAAAGGTGATTCATCGGAGGAGCCCGGCAAGATGAGGTTGATTGATGGGCGAATTCTAGCAAAAATCCGCCAACGCTAGCAGCTTTGCATCCCGGGCAGGGCGAAAACATTGGAGCAGGTGGGCATGAAGACAACCGGTACAGGCATCCATGATGGCTTTCCCGTGCTGGTATTGGCCGCAGGTGCCTCCCGCCGGATGGGCAGGGCCAAGGCCTTGTTGCCCCTGCATTCGGGCACGCTGCTTGATCACGCGATTGGTCAGGCAAGGCACCTTGGTGGCCCGGTGACTGTTGTGGCAGGAGGCTGGTATCCACTGGTTCGTTATCGCTGCCGTGTACAGCCATCAGCCTGGATCTATGCCCGGGGCTGGCGTGAGGGGCTGTCGGCCTCGCTGAAGACCGGTTTTGCGAGCCTGGGAGCCTCTGCGAGGGGGGTGTTTGTCGTACTGCTGGACCAGCCCCTGATTCATCGGGATTCGCTGACCGCGCTGGCGGATGCTGCCTGGAGCAATCCGTTGCAACCCACTGCCGCAGACCTGCACGGTAAACCGGGTGCGCCTGCCTATATCCCCAGGCGTTTGTGGCCACAGGTAATGAAGCTTGAGGGGGACAGGGGGGCGGCCTCTGTACTGGCGGCCAATGCTGCTGGCAGGATTGTCATGGCCGGCGCCGGCTCGGATGTGGATACACCCGAAGACTGGCGCCGTATCAGGCGCCAGCTAGCCGAACAATCCTGACAGCCAGGCAATGCCCACTGCGAAAATGCCCAGACTTGCAGCCAGGCCCATGGTGTAGATTCGGGAGGTGGCTGAGCGCTGCTGGGCAACAAACAGGTCAATGGTACGCTGGGCGATATCCTCGGCGGTTTCCCGGGAAATCTCGTGCGCCTGCTGAATGGCTTCGGACTGCAGTGTCTGCCAGAACTCGGTATCAATGGTCTGCACGCTGGTGATGTGGTCTTTCAGCTCTGCCATGTGGTCACCGGTGAAACCGGTAGTGCGGGACAATTCCTTGCGAAGGTCGGCCAGTTCCCGGGCCAGGTTCAGGTTGACCTCCGCCGCTACGTCATCACGAAGATTACGGGTGCGCTCTTCGATCATCGCAGTCACCGCGTTCAGGCGTTCCTCGATTGCGGTTTCCTGTTTCTTGCCGGATTCATCCAGCGCCCGCTTGAGGTGGTCAAACTGTTCATCGAACAGTGAGCTGAGAAGTTCGTGCAGGCGATTGTTGATGTGGGTTTTTACCGCCGAACGGGCGATCTGTTCGATCAGATCACTGGTCAGCGGAACAACCTGTGGTCCGTCGGTGGCCTGGGGGGCACCATCGGCTTTTGGCGACATTTCCAGGGATGCATCGGCGGGGATGTCCAGAGCGTCTTCCTCCGGCGCGCGGGCAGTCGCAGCCGGTTCCGGTGGCTCGGGCAGGGTACCCTCGGTCACATCACTGTCGAGTTGTTCCAGAACCAGGCTGAGGCCATCCGTTTGTGGAGGCTTGGTAAGGATGTTGTAAACCCCGAAATTGCGGGCCTCCTCCATGAACGACTGCGATTTCTTGGAGGTGCACATGATGATTGGGATCGCCGCGGTTTCCGGGTTTCCCTTGATGGCTTTGGTGGCTTCCACGCCGTTCATGCCAGGCATCAAATGATCCATGAAAATGACATCGGGGCGTTTGTTGGAGTTGAGGAAGTCCAGTGCTTCCTCTGCCGAGCCGGCCATGTTGACTTCCATATCCCGGCCTTCCAGAAGTTTGCTCAGGGCAAACCGTGCCACTTTCGAGTCGTCCACCAGGAGTGCATTCTTGATCGCCATGTCACAACCTCAACCTTTACTGCATGTGTGTTCATTACCGGGCTGATAGTTACCAGCCTTCCAGATTCGGGCACTGTGTTGCCCGATAGCTCTTGTCCCGATAACAAACACCGGGTTCCTTGGTCCGGGCAGTGAATACCTCCCCGGCCGCCGTTGTCAGGCGTACCTGTCCGTAGGGTTCGCCATACCGGAAGGTTGCTTCGATCGAACTGCCATTGGGGTTGCGCAGCAGCCCCTTGCCGTGAAACGAACCTTCAATGTATTCGCCTTCGTACTTCTTGCCGTCGGCAAACACTTCCTTGCCTTGCCCATGAAACTCGCCATTGGAGAATTCCCCTTCGTAATGGCGGCCGTCCGGGTAGGTGAGGGTGCCTTCGCCATGAAACTCGTCGTTACGGAATCCGCCAACATAAAGCATGCCATCGGACGTGGTGAGGGAGCCGTGTCCATTCAGTTCGCCCTCGGACCACTGTCCCGTGAGTATGTCGCCATTGGCCATTGAAAGTGTGCCCTGGCCATTGAACTGGTCGTCTCGGAACTGACCGGTATACCGGGTATCGTCTGCATCCCGCCAGGTGCCTTCACCGTGCCGTCGGCCCTCGCGCCAGTCGCCTTCGTAGCGGCTTCCATCCGGGTACCAGGCGGTACCTTCGCCATCAAACTCACCGTCGACAAAATGCCCTTCATAACGAAGGCCGTCCGCGTTCTCATAGGTGCCATCGCCGGTTCTGACGCCGCCAACCCAGGTGCCGTTGCGGTAGTCCACATGGGTGTAGGCTTGCAGCTTGCCCACCAGTGTCTTTTCATTGCCGGCTTCCAGGGCCACGGTTTGCTGCCAGGGCTTGTAGCCTGCCTTGCGGATAACGACTTCGTATTGGCCGGGTTCCAGTTCCAGATCCAGTCGGGTGGCACCATAATCCTTGCCGTTAATGGTGACTTCGTCATCATTAACATTTGACCGCAGTACCAGCGTGCCGGTTGTCGGGCGAGGCTGTTCGGATTGATCCGGGGACACGTCCTTTCGGGATTCCTGCATTGCCGAGGATGGCTCTGCGACCGCCAGCATCTCCGGATCTTCCGGTAACTCGGGAATAAAGAAAGGTTCGGCAGTGATGGAGTTGCTACCCGGAGATGGGGGCTCTTCATCAACCGATGGCTTGCCGGATGCGGCAATAGCGCTGTCTTCCAGTGGCATTACAGGGGGAGCGGTTTCAACAGATTCCGCGGTTTGCTCGTCCTGGTAAAGATCGCCGGAGGGAGCTTCAGCTTCGGCTTCGGGGGGCTCTGACGTGGCCGCAACAACGGTTTCTTCGGTGTCCGGCTCACTGGCCACTGAGTCCGTACCCATGGAGAGCTCATTGCGTACAGACGCAAAGCCGGCTGTTACCAGAAGCATCAGGGCCAGTGCGTTGACGAACAGCAGTGGTCTGAAATCGACCATGGGCAACCTCTCAATTCCGAGTGCTTGTGTGACTACACAGGCTTATATTACCCAGTCGGGGCAATCATATGTAACACAAAGTCACGGAACTTAACGAGAATGCAGGACAAATCACACTTTGTCCGGAAGCTGGTCATGGTTGAGCTGTTCCCAGGCGCGCATGTAGACATCGGCCTCATACTGGTAGGGCGATTTGAACGGTGTCAGCACGAAATCGAATACCAGAAAGAAAAACCCGACAGATCCCCATGCGATCACCAGCGTACTTATGGTATTGGCCTGAACTTCCGGGTTGGCACCGACAAAACTCTCGAGTAAAGGGATCAGATCCGAGGCCAGGACCACAGGATTGAAGCTTGAAAGCACAAACGGTATCCAGAAGGCGAGGAAAACCGGAAAGAATCCGAAGGACCACAGCAGCCGGCGCAACAGGTATATGCCGATAGCGCGCCAGTACCGCTGCCTGATTTCGGGAACCCGGCGTATACGTTCCAGGTAACGGCGACGTTCAGCCCAGTACGCGGCCACTTCCGGGGCATGGACGTGGTGGCGCTTGCCGGTCGCCTTCTCGCCGGCGCCTGGTGCGCTCTCCGGACTTTCCGGAGACTGGTTACCCTGAGTTTCAGTGGTCATGGGATCGGCTACTGCCTTGTGGCTTCGGGTTAGTGCATGATAATAGAAAGTACGTGTTACCCTACAATCCCCATTTGGTTAAAGACAGGATAGTTTTAATGGCGGCAGTGATCGAAAACACAGTCCATCCGGCGTTCGAGAAGCTTCGCAGTCACCGGATCAGCACGCTGAATGTAACGGTTGAAGAGTATTGTCACCGTAAGACCGGTGCCCGCCACCTGCATCTGGCGGCGGACAACGACGAGAATGTGTTTTTTGTGGCCTTGCGGACCTTCCCCATGGATTCCACCGGCGTGGCCCATATACTGGAGCATACGGCGCTTTGTGGTAGTGAGCGATTTCCCGTGCGGGATCCGTTCTTCATGATGATTCGTCGCTCCCTGAATACCTTCATGAACGCGTTTACCAGCAGCGACTGGACGGCATACCCGTTTGCCAGTATGAACCGCAAGGATTTCGACAATCTGCTGACGGTGTACCTGGACTCGGTGTTTTTCTCCTCGCTTGATCCACTGGATTTCGCCCAGGAGGGCCATCGCCTGGAGTTTGACAAGCCGGACGATCCCTCGACGGACCTGGTTTACCGGGGCGTGGTCTACAACGAAATGAAAGGTGCCATGAGCGCGCCCACGTCACAGTTATGGCAGAACCTGTCCAGTCACCTGTTCCCGACCACCACCTATCACTACAACAGTGGGGGTGAGCCCGATCATATTGTCGACCTGAGCTACGACGACCTGTTGCGTTTCTACCGCCATCATTACCATCCCAGCAACGCGATTTTTGCCACCTACGGCGACATTCCTGCTTATGAACACCATGAGCGGTTCGAGGAACTTGCCCTGAAGCGGTTTGATCGGCTGGATGTGGAGTTGCCGGTCCGGGACGAGAAGCGGATGTTCTCCCCGGTGCGCGTTGACCAGAGTTACGCCGTCAGCGAAGGCGAGGAAACCGGCCACAAGACCCATATTGTGATGGGCTGGTTGCTGGGGCACAGCTTTGACCTGCAGGAAAACCTGGAAGGCCAGTTGCTGGCCAGCGTGTTGCTGGAAAACAGCGCCTCGCCATTGATGCGGGCGCTGGAAACCACGGAACTCGGTCATTCCCCATCCCCCATGTGTGGCCTTGAGGATTCCAATCGTGAGATGACCTTCGTGTGTGGCATCGAGGGCAGTGAACCGGACCGGCAGGGCGAGCTGGAGCAGTTGATCGAGCAGACCCTGGCAAAAGTGGTGGAAGAGGGCGTCAGCGAGGATCGGCTGGAAGCCATCCTGCACCAGCTGGAACTGCATCAGCGTGAGATCGCAGGTGACAGTTTCCCCTACGGCCTGCAGCTGATTATGACGGCCATTTCGCCGATGGTTCACGGGGGCGATCCGGTGGAGCTCCTGGACCTGGAGCCTGTACTGGAAAAGATGCGTGAGAAAATCCGGGACCCCGGGTACGTGCCCGGCCTGATTCGGCGCAAACTGCTGGAGAATCCACACCGGGTGACACTGACACTGCGCCCTGACGACAAGCTGGAAAGCCGTCGCCAGGCGGCGATCCGTGAGGCGCTGGCCCGCCGTAAGGCCTCGCTGACCGATGACGAGGTTCGCCAGATTATTGACCGCGCCAGAGCACTTGAAGAGCGCCAGACCCGCAAGGATGACGATTCCATCCTCCCCAAGGTGGACCTCTCGGATGTGCCGCTGCAACTGCCTGAACCGGAAGCGCGGTTTGCCGGCGATATGTCGGCGACTATCTACGCTCGGGGGACCAATGGCCTGGTGTATGAGCAGGTGATCGTGCCGGTGCCGAACCTGACTGAAGATGAACTGCTCCTGCTGCCTTATTACACCACGCTGATTCCCGAGGTGGGCTGTGGTGATCTGGACTACCTGCAGATGCAGGACCGGATTTCCGCCGAATCCGGCGGGATCAGCGCCTCGTTTTCGGCCAAGGGGCGGATCGATGATGTACAGGACCTGTCCGGTTATATTGTGTTCAATGGTAAGGCGCTGGCAAGAAACCGCGAAGCATTGACCCGCCTGCTCAAGGATGTGTTCGACGGCGCCCGCTTTGATGAAAAAGAGCGGGTTCGCGAACTGGTGGCCCAGATTCGCGCCCGCCGCGAACAGGGGGTGACCGGTAGTGGGCACGCCCTGGCGATGGGTGCTGCGTCCCAGGGCCTCAGCCCCGGGGCATGGCTGTCGTTCCGGCTGGGAGGCCTGGAAGCCATTCGCGGTGGCAAGGCTCTGGACAAGTCCCTGGAGGAGCCGGCGGAGCTGGAGAAGCTGTGTGAGCGCCTGGCTGCACTGCACGAACGAATCCGGCGCCAGTCCCGTGAGTTCCTGTTGATCGGTGAAGACGAGCAGCTGGATTCCATGCTCGGAGAACTGAAAACCGTGTGGGGTGAATCGAACCCCGGTGGTGGCGAATCCTGGAAGCCGGAACCGGTCAGCTACCAGACCCGGGAAGCCTGGCTCACATCAACCCAGGTAAACTTTTGCGCCAAGGCCTACAGCACCGTTGCTGTTGATCATCCCGATGCGGCGCCGCTGACAGTACTGGGAGGTTTCCTGCGTAACGGGTACCTGCACAGGGCTATCCGCGAGAAGGGGGGCGCCTATGGTGGCGGTGCCGGCCAGGACAGCGTTAATGGGTCCTTCCGGTTCTTCTCCTATCGGGATCCCCGGCTGGGTGAAACCCTGGGAGATTTCGACAAGGCCCTGGAATGGTTGCAGGAAGAGCAGCACGATCCCCAGGAACTTGAAGAGTCCATCCTGGGTGTGATCGGTCAGCTGGATCGCCCGCGCTCCCCTGCGGGTGCCGCGCGCCATGCCTTTCACAACCGTTTGTTCGGGCGTTCTCCGGAGCAGCGTGCCCGGTTCCGGGAACGGGTTCTGGCGGTGACGCTGGATGACATGAAACGCGTTGCCCGGGAGTGGCTGAAACCGGAAAACGCCAGTGTGGCAGTGGTCACCAGCTTCGAGAACCGGGATGCGGTGAAGGAGCTGGGTCTGGATATCCAGGAGCTGTAGATTTCCCGTTGAGGCAACAGGCCGGCGCCCCGTAACAGGACGCCGGCCTTTTTACGCGCGGACTAGCGGTTCCGTTTGAGCCCTGTGGACACCATGATGCGGGTTGATATTTCTTCCACCGAGTAAGCCGTGGTGTTGAGGTAGGGAATTCGCTCGCGGCGATACATCAGCTCAATCTCTTCTATTTCGTGCATGCACTGTTTAAGCGACGAGTACCGGGAATTGGGTCGGCGTTCGTTGCGAATAGTGGCAAGCCGCTCGGGTTCAATGGTCAGCCCGAAGATCTTTTCCTTGTGACCGCGCAGGGCCGCCGGCATTTTCTGGTCTTCCAGGTCCTCCTCGGTAATGGGGTAATTCGCTGCTTTCACCCCGTACTGAAGCGCCAGGTACAGGCAGGTGGGGGTTTTGCCGCTGCGGGAGGCACCGACCAGTATCAGGTCCGCCTCATCGTAATGCCGGGTACGTGCACCGTCGTCGTTGTCCAATGCGAAATTGACCGCCTTTATGCGTCGCTCGTAGCTGCCCTCGTTATTGATGGAGTGGGATTTGCCGACGGTGTAGGAGGACGAAGACTGCAGTTCCTGTTCCAGCGGGTTCAGGAAGGTTCCGAAGATATCCACCATGAAGCCGCTCGCCCCGGCAATGACATCCCGTATGTCACTGTCGACAATGGTGTCGAAAACCAGGGGGCGAGCCCCGTCCGTCTCGGCTGCCTTGTTGATGCGTTTGACCATTTCCCTGGCTTTGTCAGCGTCGTCAATGTATGGCACGGTAATGCGCTCGAAATCTATTTTCTCGAACTGTGCCAGCAGGCTGTGCCCCAGGGCCTCGGCGGTCAGGCCAGTACCATCGGATATAAAGAAAGCAGTTCGTTTCATGGTGTGTAGTCCGGCTCCGTATTTGGCGGGTTCCCTAGGTAATTCCCACAGGTTACAGTATCATACACGCCAAGTTCGAGAGCCCGCAGTGGAGAATGCAGCAATTGCAGGGTCAGGGTTGCGTGAGGGCCACCTCCACCGCTCCGGTATCGCTCTTTGCCACAACGAATCAAGGGAGACACGCTTTGGAAGATTACATTATCTGGTTTGACCACCTGGGAATGTCAGACGTTGACCGGGTCGGGGGAAAGAACGCCTCCCTCGGTGAAATGATCAGTAATCTCGCCAATGCAGGTGTTACCGTGCCCGGCGGTTTTGCCACGACGGCCCATGCCTATCGTGAGTTCCTCGCCAAAGACGGCCTGCGGGCAAAAATCGATAACGCTCTCGACGCCCTGGATATCAACGACGTCAACGAACTGGCGCGGGTCGGCTCGGAGATTCGTCAGTGGATTCTCGATACCCCGTTCCCGGAAGCCTTGGAAAAGCCTCTGGCAGACGCCTATGCAAAACTGCAGGGGGGCAATGACAGGATGGCGGTGGCTGTGCGTTCATCCGCCACAGCCGAAGATCTGCCGGATGCCTCGTTTGCAGGCCAGCAGGAGACATTCCTGAACGTGGTTGGGCTCGAGCAGGTTCGCACCTCGGTGAAGGAAGTCTTCGCCTCACTGTTTAACGACCGCGCCATTTCCTACCGTGTTCACCATGGCTTTGATCACAAGCAGGTGGCTCTCTCTGCCGGTATCCAGAAGATGGTTCGCAGTGAAACAGCGGCCAGCGGTGTCATGTTCACACTGGATACCGAGTCCGGCTTCCGGGATGTGGTGTTTATCACCGGTTCCTATGGTCTCGGCGAGACAGTGGTTCAGGGGGCGGTCAACCCGGACGAGTTCTACGTTCACAAACCCACCCTTGAAGCCGGAAGGCCTGCGGTTCTGCGCCGCAATCTGGGTAGCAAGGCCATCAAGATGGTTTACCACACCGATCCCTCGGCAGAGCAGTTCGTGGAAACTGTGAAAGTGGAGCAGGACGACCGCAACCGTTTCTGTATTACCGACGCGGAAGTGGAAGAACTGGCCAAACAGGCCATGATCATTGAAAAACATTACCAGCGCCCGATGGATATCGAGTGGGCAAAGGATGGCGACGATGGCCGCATCTATATTGTTCAGGCCCGCCCGGAAACTGTGAAAAGCCGTGCTTCCGCCAATGTCATGGAGCGCTACCTGCTGAATGAAACCGGTACCGTATTGGTGGAAGGTCGCAGTATCGGCCACAAGATCGGCAGTGGTCCGGTCAAGATCATCACCAGCATCAAGGAAATGGACCGGGTTCAGGCGGGTGATGTGCTGGTCACCGACATGACCGATCCGGACTGGGAGCCGGTGATGAAGCGGGCCTCCGCCATCGTGACCGACCGGGGTGGGCGAACCTGTCATGCGGCCATCATTGCCCGTGAGCTGGGTATTCCTGCCGTCGTGGGTTGCGGTGATGCGACAGAGGTACTGAAAGATGGCCAGGAAGTGACGGTTTCCTGTGCCGAGGGCGACACTGGCCTTATCTATGAGGGCAGCCTGGACTTCGAGCTGAAAGAGAATACCGTCGACTCCATGCCCAATATCCCCTTCAAGATCATGATGAACGTGGGCAACCCGGACCGGGCCTTTGACTTCCAGGCGCTGCCCAATGAGGGTGTTGGCCTGGCCCGCCTGGAATTTATCATCAACCGCATGATCGGTGTGCATCCCAAGGCGTTGCTGAACTTTGACGGCCTGCCGCGGGATATTCGTCAGACCGTGGAGAAGCGGATCTCCGGGTACAGCTCTCCGGTGGATTTCTACGTTGATAAACTGGTGGAAGGTATCTCCACCCTGGCAGCAGCCTTCGCGCCCAAGAAGGTGATTGTCCGCCTGTCGGACTTCAAATCCAACGAATACGCCAACCTGATCGGCGGTACCCTTTACGAGCCGGACGAAGAGAACCCGATGCTGGGCTTCCGCGGTGCCTCCCGCTATATCTCCGAGACATTCCGCGACTGTTTCGAACTTGAGTGTCGAGCCCTGAAAAAAGTCCGTAACGAGATGGGGCTCACCAATGTGGAAGTCATGGTGCCCTTCGTGCGGACCGTGGGTGAGGCCGAGCAGGTTGTGAATCTGCTGGCTGAGAACGGACTGAAGCGCGGTGAGAACGGGCTCCGGGTGATCATGATGTGCGAGTTGCCCGCCAATGCCATCCTGGCGGAGCAGTTCCTTGAGCATTTTGATGGCTTCTCCATCGGCTCAAACGATCTGACCCAGCTAACCCTGGGCCTGGACCGGGATTCCGGTATCATCGCGCACCTGTTTGATGAGCGGAACGACGCGGTCAAAGCGCTGCTGGCCAGTGCCATTCAGGCCTGCAAGAAGGCCAACAAGTACATTGGTATCTGTGGTCAGGGCCCGTCCGACCATCCGGATCTGGCGAAGTGGCTGATGGATCAGGGCATTGATTCTGTCTCTCTTAACCCGGATTCGGTCCTGGATACCTGGTTCTTCCTTGCTGACGAGAAAATTGACTGACCAATCGAGAAAAAGGAGGGCGCACGCGTGCCGATTGTAACCCCAGATCTGTGTGATGATCACCCGGAAGTACTTGTGGTAGAGCCGGGATTCCGGAATTTCGGCGCCGTGGATGCGTTCGGCGGCGAGATTGTGACGGTCAAGTGCTTTGAAGATAACTCGGTCGTCAAAGAGCAGGTTGCTCTTCCGGGTAACGGCCGGGTCATGGTGGTTGATGGCGGCGGTTCCAAACGTGCTGCGCTGCTCGGTGATATGCTGGCGGAGAAAGCGGCGGATAACGGATGGGCGGGGTTGATCATTTACGGCTGCATCCGGGATGTGGACGTGATCGCCCGGACTTCGCTGGGTGTTCAGGCACTGGGTACACATCCGCGTAAAACCGAAAAGCGGGGCGTGGGTGATCTGAATGTGCCTGTGACGTTTGGTGGCGTGACCTTCCACCCCGGCCACTACGTCTATGCCGACAACAACGGCATCGTGGTATCCGGGAAGCCGCTCAAGACTGACTGATACGACCAGTTGCCCGGCAGTCGCCTGCGGCTGCCGGTTTTATCCGTCTGATCATCCTGATCAGCGTTTGACCTGAACAATCTCCACGCCCAGCAGATACCCATCACCTTCGGGTTCACACCGCAGTACACGACAAAGCGTTTCGAAGGGAGGAAACTGGTCGTTGGTGGATGGCAGCAGGGTATGGATTTCGTCCCCTTCCGAAAACGCTCTCTCCACGAAAAGTTGCATGCCGGCGCCACTGAGGTCCTTGCAGATACCCGGAAAAGCGACACCGTCTCCATCCGTGAGCTCGATTTCCGAATTCATCTGCATGCGATGAAAATCGCGTTTCTCTGAGTAGTCTTTCATGAACTCCGACATCCCGACACCTCACCACGGTTGTTTTGTTCTTTATAATCGCAATGGGTGGTAGCGTCAAAGAATACGCGGGGTATCAGGCCCAGTTGTCCGTTTTCCGGGCAGGCTTCAGCAGTGGAACCACCAGGGCAAGAATGACACCCAGCAATACCAGGGCCGCGCCCAGCAACATGAAGTCCGACTCTTTTTTCCCTTCAAGCCGTTCCTTCTCGGCGGTCAGTACCTCCAGCTCATTGCGAAGCTTCTGGTTCTCCTCGCTCAGTTCACTGTTGCGGCGGTCCAGGTTAATGGAATCGGACGCTACTTCCTTGATGTTGCTGAGTTCTTCGCTGAGCTTTCCGGCGCGGGATTGCAGGGCTTCTTCGGAGTTTCTCAGCTCGTCGCGCTCGCTGGTGACCTCTTCAAGCTGTTCCCTGAGTTCACCAAGTTCATTGCGGGTTTGTTCCAGCTGCTTGTTGGCCTGTTCAAGTCTTTGCCTGGCGACAGGCGTTTCGGTGACGTAGCGGGAATTGATCCAGCCTTCGATGCCCTCAGGGGTCCGTACCCGGCTGTAGCCGGAATCGGACGTTTCCAGGAGCTCCAGGGCCGTGCCACTGCGAACTCCGGAATGAAGAATGCGGTACTGTGTCCCCTCGCCACTGCGAATCGGGGCATAGAGTGAATCGTCGACATAGACGGTCTTTGCATGGGCTGAGGCTGCAGCAACCATCAGTGCAAGAAAGCAGAAAATCAGACGTAAAGGCGTCACTGGTTTTGTTCCCTGATGCAGCGATTTGAGGCGCAATTTTGTCACAGATACCGGGCCATACAAGACAGCGTTCATTACAAAACACTCATGGAAGCGGATGCCGGCGCCAGGAGCCAGGTCATGGGAGTACGACCTTGAAGGGTTTGACGGTGACCCGCTGGTACACGCCGGCGTCCACGTAGGGGTCAGCGTCCGCCCATGCCTGTGCGGATTCCAGGGAATCGAACTCGGCGATGACCAGACTACCGGTAAATCCGGCATCGCCGGGTTCCGGGGTATCGATCGCGGGATGGGGGCCGGCAACGAGTAACCGGCCTTCGCCCTTCAACTGGTTGAGCCGGTCAAGATGAGCAGCGCGGGCGGAAGCCCTCAACGGCAGGCTGTCTTCAACGTCTTCGCTGATTATGGCGTAATACATGGCATTCTCCGGATATTTGCTGACACGGGGCAGTGCCGGGCTGATACACTGGCGCTGCCTACTATCTCTGAAATCGGAAACGATGTGACTATAACGCAAGAAGCTGAATTCTGCATTGATCTGCACTGCCACAGTACCGCCTCGGACGGTGCCCTGCCTCCTGAAGAGTTGGTTCAACGGGCGCGGGAGAAAGGCGTAACCCACCTCGCGTTGACGGATCATGACACGATAGCTGGGCTGGGCGACGCGGAAACGGCAGCGGCGGCCGTTGGTATTTCACTGGTGGCGGGTACCGAGTTGTCCTGCGTCTGGCGCAGCCACACCATACACATTGTCGGGCTTGATTTTGATACCGCCAACCCGGGTCTGAACGCTGCTCTGGTGCGGCAGAATGATAACCGCTGGCGAAGGGCACGGACAATTGCCGAAAAGCTGGGCAAGTTGAAAATTGAAGATATGGTGGAAAAGGCCACCATCAAGGCCGGCGGGGATGTGCCAGGGCGGCCCCATTTTGCCCGGGTGCTGGTTGATGAGGGCGTGGTCAAGGACTCCGCTCAGGCGTTCAAGCGTTACCTGGGTACAGGCAAGGCCGGAGACGTCAAGGGCTTCTGGCCGTCCCTGGAGGAGGTTGTGAAGTGGATTACCGACGCGGGCGGAATCGCAGTACTGGCACACCCGCGCAAATACAAGCTCACGGCCACCCGATTGCGTTCACTGACCAGCGATTTCCGCCAGGCCGGGGGCCGGGCCATTGAAGTGTCCACATCCGGCCAGTCCAGCGGTGACCTCGGCTTTCTGGCCGAGCTGTGCCGTCGGGAAAACCTGCTGGCCTCCCAGGGCAGTGACTTTCACTTTCCCGGAGCGCCCTGGTGCGAATTGGGTTCCATAATGAAAATGCCAGACGGGCTGGAGCCTGTCTGGCATCATTTCAGAAAACCGGTCGGTGTTACTGCTCCGGTTTAATCCGGAGCGTGGAACAACAGATACAGGTCGGTCAGCGAATCGGGAATCGCATCGGACATATCCCGGGACAGTTTCGGGCTGTTGCGGACATTCTGGAAGTCCTCGTCTTCGAACAGGCCCGACAGTGTCAGCATCGGTACCAGCAGGTCGGCGGTTTCTTCCTCTCCCGCTTCCAACCAGGCATCCTCGTTTTCGAGGAAGGTGTCCACAAAGCCTGCACACCAGTTCTCGAGCGCATTCATCGGGTCACCGTCTTCCGGCTCCGGCAATTCCAGGGGCTGCCCCATGTCGAGAGCATGGGCCATATCCCTGGAAAGCCGTTCCACGGCACTGCGGAAGGTATCCGGAATCCGGCCATCCGGCGCCTGGTCGGCGCCCGTGGCCAGTCTGAATATATCCTCAGTGCTTAATGATACCGGGCCTACCACGCTGGCGCAGACTACCCCGTGCAAACCGAAGAAATCCAGGGCGTCGTCACCCCAAGGTTCCGCGAACAAGATGTCTTCCAGCGCTTCGATGTCCGAATCTGATAGCATTCGTCAGTCACTCCCGGCCTTTTTGGCCTCTTCGGCTGCCCGCTGACGTTTACGGACTTCCCTCGGATCATTGTAGGCTCGGCCCGGTGTTACCGGTACATCCACCTGGTCGGTTTGCTTTTCAGGCTCCGCTGCCGCTTCTTGGGCTTTTTCGGCGGGCTTGTCTTCCTGTCCGGGCTGTTCAGCTTCCGCTTCTTTCGCAACCGGCGTTTCAACAGCCTCCGGTTTAACGTCCGGTTGTTTGCTGGTGTCGTCTGTTGCTTTTGGCTCTGATTCTGCCTTTGCTGCCGGCGCTACGGGCTGTTCTGCCTTTTCAGGTGCGGGACTTGCGGCCTCCTTCGCAGGGGCATTGTCCGCCGGGGTTTCGGGCTTGCTTTCGGCGTTCTGTTCCGGCTTCTCTGTTGCTTCAGGCTCTGCCTCTCCGGCAGTTGCAACCGGAGTTGGCTTTGCTTCCCCGGATGATGACCTGGCAGCAGCTTCTGGCGCGGTGTCAGTGGCGGTTTCAGCCTTCTTTGCTGCAGGCTTTCTGCCGGAGGACCGGCGCGGACGGGCAGGGCGCTTTGGTTTTTCCTCGCCCTTTGCATCGGCACCGCTGTCTTTGGTGTCGGCAGATCCGGCCTGGCTGGTATCCGTTTCAGTTTCCGGCGCTTTGTTTTCATCGACGGGTTTTTCAGCAACCGGGGATTCAGCAACGGATTCCGCCTGCTCGGCTTTGGCCACCTCTACAGGCGCTGCGGGCCGGGGCTGCTCCGGGGTGGTGTCTGCAGCAGCAGGTGAAGTTGCAGCTGCATTTTCGTCCCGGGCCTCTACAGGCTTTTCGGTCGCCTTCTCTTCAGGCTTGTCTGCAGGCTTGCTCTCTGGTGCATTGGCTGCAGCCACATCCGGTTTTCCGGCAGGCAGTACCACGGGTTTGTTTTCCGTTGAGTCCTCCGGCTGGGTATCTTTCTGATGCTTCTCACTGCGAGCAATCTTCCGATCTGCCGGTGTGGAGGCCGGAGTTTCCGCAGGGGAGCCATCGCGATTGCGATTGCGCCGCGGCTTGCGGCGCTTCTCGTCGGAGCCGGGCCTGTCGGCGGCAGGCGCTTTCTGGGTGCTGTCCTGCTGCTCCTGCTTGTCTTTTACCTCTCCGGTACCTTTCTGTTCCCGGGTGTCCTTCTGGTCGCGGCCCTGGGGCTTGTTGCGGCCCTGGCCACGGCCCTGGGGCTGGCCGTCCTTGCGATTGCTGTCCTTGCGGCCATCCGCGGTCTTGTCGCCACTGCCCTGCTGGGCCTGACCCGGACGTGCCTGGTCTTCGCCGCGATTGCGGTTGGCGCCACGATTACGGCCACGGTTATCGTCAGTGCGGCTGCTGTCACCACGGTTGCCCCCGGCCTGACGCCGGTCTGCGCCGCTGCGGTTGCCAGGGCGATTGTCGTCCCGGGCTACCCGGGATTTGCGGCGATCCTGCCGACCCTGGGTGCGGCGCTCATCACGATCGGAGCGGCTGGGCTGTTCCCGCTTTACCGGTGGCTCACCGATAACTTCCTCACCACTGAAGAAATCGGCAATCTTGCGGCCGAGCTTGCGGAACAGGCCTTCGCCCTGGTCTGCGGATGCCGGTTCCGCTGCCTTGTTCTGAACCTGTGCCTGGGCCGGCGCAGGCGCCGGGGCGGCGGGGCGAATGGCTTTCACCGCTGCCTGTTCGCGCACCGGCGGCTGGGCGGCCGGGGCTTCGAATATTTCTTCTTCGCGCTCGCTGTATTCCTGCGCCACCTGGTAGCTGGATACGTGCTCCACGCCAGCTTCATCATCACGCATACGCAGGATTTCAAAGTGCGGGGTTTCCATGTGGGGCGCCGGAACCACCACAACTTCCACTTCCTGACGGGCTTCGATATCAGCCAGCTGCTTGCGCTTTTCGTTCAGCAGGAAGGTGGCAACGGCCACGGGAACCACAGCGCGGACCTGGCCGGTCTTCTCCTTGGAAGACTCCTCGTAGATCAGGCGCATGATGCTCAGAGCCAGGGATTCGATGCCACGAATGGTGCCCTGACCCTCACAGCGCGGGCAGACCTCACTGCGGGTTTCACCGAGTGACGGACGCAGACGCTGGCGGGACATTTCCAGCAGGCCAAAGCGGGAAATCTTGCCCACCTGGACCCGGGCGCGATCGATTTCCAGCGCTTCGCGCATTTTCTGTTCGACTTCCCGCTGGTGTTTTGCCGGGGTCATGTCGATGAAGTCGATGACAATCAGGCCGCCCATGTCGCGCAGGCGCAGCTGGCGGGCAATCTCTTCCGCCGCCTCAAGGTTGGTCTGAAGCGCCGTTTCCTCAATGTCATGGCCTTTGGTGGCCCGTGAGGAGTTGATATCAATGGACACCAGGGCTTCGGTCGGATCAATAACAATGGAACCACCGGAAGGCAGTTTCACTTCCCGCTGGAAAGCCGTCTCGATCTGGCCTTCGATCTGGTAGCGGCTGAACAGAGGGATTTCATCGCTGTACAGCTTGATCTTGTTCTCGAACGAGGGCATGACGGCGCGGACGAAATTCAGGACGTCCTCGTAAACCGTGCTGGCATCAATGAGTACCTCGCCGATGTCCTGGCGAAGATAGTCGCGCACGGCTCGGATGATCACGTTGCTTTCCTGGTGGATCAGGAAGGGTGCCTTGCGCTCGCCGGCAGCCTGGGTAATGGCTTCCCAGAACTGGACCAGGTAATCCAGATCCCACTGCAGCTCTTCGGTAGTGCGGCCGATACCGGCGGTGCGCACAATAATGCCCATGGATTTTGGCACCTGGACGTCATTCATGGCTTCTTTGAGTTGTGCCCGCTCGTCGCCCTCGATGCGCCTGGAGATGCCCCCGGCGCGGGGGTTGTTAGGCATCAGTACCAGGTAGCGGCCGGCAAGGGAAATGAAAGTGGTCAGGGCGGCGCCCTTGTTGCCACGCTCTTCCTTGTCCACCTGAATAATGACTTCCTGACCTTCGGAGACCACATCCTTGATGTTGATCTTGCCTTCGATCTGGCCGGGGGATTTCTTGAAATACTCCTTGGAGATTTCCTTGAGAGGAAGAAAGCCGTGCCGGTCGGCGCCGAAATCCACGAAGGCGGCTTCCAGACTTGGCTCTACACGAGTGATACGTCCCTTGTAGATGTTGGCTTTTTTCTGCTCGCGGGAGCTGGATTCGATGTCCAGGTCGAACAGACGCTGGCCGTCAACCAGGGCTACGCGCAACTCTTCTGGGTGAGTTGCATTGATCAGCATTCTTTTCATGGAAAGAAATGGTTCCTGTCGTTTGGTTTGGACAGAAAACCCGGGGGAATGGCATCAGCGAAGCAGAACTTGCGTGCCGTGGGCCCCTTGTTTCAGGAGCAAGCCGACGGCCAGACGAATCAGATCCCTGCGGGAAGTCTTCCCGGGGTTCCGAGGCCACCGCCGACAGTTCGTCTGCCCGAAGGCAGGGAGGTGTCGTGTAGGGTTAATGTCTGTTGACGCATGTTATCCGTTTTCAGGTTCACGCGGGTGCCTGGGTCTCACGTCGTATTCGTATGCTGGACGGCCCGGCCCTGCGTGCTGGTAAAGATTCTTCGCGATGTCGCCCGACGGTTTTCCGTACGGTTTTTGTTCTCCCGGTTTCCGGTCAGTTGTCGTTTTCGACGTCTTCCGTTTCAATCCGGGAGGATTCGGTCGCCGTACCCGCTAATGATTGGGCTTTCGGCGTTCAAACTCTCAAATAGTGTCGGTATACTTCTGCCGCTCCGGCTTCTGGCATACTGGCCAGGCCGTAGACAAACGGTAGAGCACGCCGGAATATAACAGTATTCGCCCGGCCCTTCAATCCCGCAGTTTTTTGGCGGTAAGGTAAGCATGTCCAGATCTCCCAGGCATAAACAATCCTCATCCTCTGTGCGCCCGGACAGAGGCTCGCGGAGCAGTCAGTCGGCGGGCGCCGGGGCTTCAGAGGTCAGGCAGGGTGTGCGAAAGGTAGTGGTGGGTGAGGACAACGCCGGCCAGCGGGTGGACAACTTCCTGATGGCGCAGATCCGCGATGTGCCCCGCAGCATTGTCTATCGCATCATCCGTAAAGGCGAGGTGCGGGTAAACAAGGGGCGGGTCAAGCCTGATACCCGCCTCAGCACAGGGGATGAAGTGCGAATTCCCCCGGTAACCCGCAAGGAGAAGCCGGAACAGGTGGTGCCCGGCTCCCGGGTTCAGGGGGTGATGCAGGATGCGGTCATTTTCGAGAATACCGAGATGCTGGTGGTCAACAAGCCCTCCGGTATTGCGGTCCATGGTGGCAGTGGTCTGGACTTCGGGCTGATCGAAGTGCTGAGGGCGGCCAGGCCCGAGGCAAAGTTTCTGGAGCTGGTGCACCGGCTGGATCGGGACACCTCCGGCCTGGTGATGGTGGCGAAAAAGCGGTCTGCACTGCGGTATCTTCAGGATGAGCTGCGCCACAAACGCATTCGCAAGAAGTACCATGCGCTGGTGGCAGGAGACTGGCCGCCGTCGGTCAGGCGGGTGAATGAGCCACTGTTGCGTTTTGAGCTGGGCTCGGGTGAACGGCGGGTCCGGGTGGACAGTGCCGGGAAAGAATCTCTCACGCTGTTCCGGTGTCTGGCATCCTATAATGGCTACAGTCTTGTGGAGGCCTCGCCGGTTACCGGGCGGACGCACCAGATTCGGGTTCACTGTGCCTGGGCGGGTCATCCGATTGCCGGGGATGACAAGTATATGGATGATGTAAGTCTTCGGGCCTTCCGCGCGGCAGGTGGGCAGCGCCTGATGCTCCATGCCCGGGCGCTGGACTTTACGTTGCCGGTATCCGGCGAGGCCGTTCATCTTGAGGCACCCTACGATGCGGCGTTTGGCGATACCATAGCCAGGCTCGCAGCCCGCCGCGAGGCATCCGAATAACCGGTCATGCCGATCAGGCTATTGAGCATGACCACAGCAGAGTAGTAAGAATGGACGTAAAGGTTGTAATTTTTGACTGGGACGGAACCCTGGTGGATTCCGTCGATCACATCGCCGACAGCCTGCACCAGGCTGCCACTGAACTTGGCTACCCGGAACTGGAGCGCGAGGCCTACCGCGACATTATCGGTCTGGGCATGATCGAGGCACTGGAAAAACTGTACCCTGGTATCAGCCGCGAGGAAATGAACACGATTCGCGAAGGTTATGCCCGCTACTTTTTTTCCAAGGTGACCACACCGCAAAATGTCTTCGAGGGAATGGCCGATGTACTGGCCGACCTCCGGGGAGGTGGGCGCGGGTGCTCGGTGGCCACAGGGAAAAGTCGCCGTGGCCTCGAGGGCGCGCTGATTTCGAGTGGCCTTGGGCCACACTTTGACATCACCCGTTGCGCTGATGAAACCCGCTCCAAGCCGGATCCTGCCATGCTCGGAGAGATTATCCGTTTCTATGGAATCGAGCCGCATCAGGCGGTAATGATCGGCGATACCCGTTACGATCTCGAGATGGCGCAGCGCATCGGAATGCCGTCCATCGGAGTGGAGTGGGGCGTGCACAAGCGGGATGTACTGGGGCATTATTCACCGCATGCGATCGTCGATTCAGTGAAGGATCTGCGGGACGTGCTGGGCCTCTGAACCTTAACAGCAACAGGATGAGTCAATGAGCGATTGGGAGTCAGACAGGAATCCCGGCTGGGGGAGTGAACCAGAGAGTGGTGCGGGAAGACAGTCCGGTGGCCGCAGATCACCGGCAATGCCCCCGGAATCAGCCCGAGACTGGAAGCTGATCGAAAAACTGGTGATGTCGCTCCAGTCGGAGCAAAGAAGGAGCCGGCGCTGGGGGATTTTCTTCAAGCTGCTGACGTTCGGGTACCTTTTTGCATTGCTGTTCATGATCAAGTTTCCCCTTGGTGGGGCTCTGGATTCCGCAGCTAAAGGCGAGCATACAGCGCTTGTGGAGGTCGATGGCACCATTGCCGCCGACGAGCTGGCCAGTGCGGACAATATTGTCGGTGCGCTGCGTGAGGCGTTCGAGGCGGAAAGTTCCGTGGGAGTCATTCTGCGGATCAACAGCCCGGGCGGCAGTCCCGTGCAGTCCGGATACATTTATGACGAGATTGTCCGCCTGCGGGACGAGTACCCGGACAAGAAACTGTACGCTGTTATCTCCGATATTGGCGCTTCCGGTGCCTATTACATTGCTGCCGCGGCGGATGAGATCTACGCGGACAAGGCCAGCCTGGTGGGCTCCATTGGTGTGGTTGCCGGTGGTTTCGGGTTTACCGGTATCATGGAAAAGATCGGGGTGGACCGTCGCCTCTATACGGCTGGCGAGAACAAGGCATTTCTCGATCCATTCTCCCCTGAGCAGGAAGACGAGGTTCAGTTCTGGGAGAGTGTTCTTGAAACCACCCACGGCCAGTTTATTGAAAGCGTACGCAAAGGGCGTGGCGATCGCCTTGCTGACGACGAGCGCCTGTTCTCGGGGCTTGTCTGGAGCGGTGAGCAGGCGCTTGAGCTGGGTTTGATTGATGGCCTGGGCAGTTCGTCCCACGTTGCGAGGCAGGTGATCGGCCAGGAAGATCTGGTGGATTACAGCCGCCGGAAATCACCGTTCCAGGATATTGTGGATCAGTTCGGTGTATCTATCGGTAGCGGTATTGCCCGTTACGTGTCCGAATCACGATTCGAACTGCGTTGATGTGCTTGGGGCTGCGTAAGCGGATTCAGCCCCCAGTTCCGGAGCATGTCGGTCAGCGCAATCAACGGCAGCCCCACCAGGCTGTTGGGGTCTCTGCCTTCGAGTTGGCTGAACAGTGCAATGCCCAGGCCCTCCATTTTAAAGCTGCCAGCGCAGTCATAGGGGGTTTCGGCATGCAGGTAATGGCTGATTTCTTCCAGGGTAAGGTGCCTGAAGTGGGCATGGAAGCATTCGCAATGGCTCTGTAGTTTTCCTGACCCTGAGTCAAGCAGTACCAGGCCGGTCATGAAAGAAACCCGTTTGCCGCTGCTTCGGGCAAGTTGTTGCACTGCGCGCTCATGGTTTCCGGGTTTGTTCAGCAAAGTACCGTCCTGAAGGCAGGCAACCTGGTCCGAGCCGATAATCCAGTGGTCAGGATAAGCCGGTGCAAGGGCTCGGGCCTTTGCGGTGGCCAGCCGGGTTGCCAGCTGTTCTGCGTTTTCGGTGTCAGTGGGTGATTCATCAATATCCGGAGACACCGCCTCGAAGGGTATTCCCAGCCGTGTCAGTAATTGCCGCCGGTAAGGCGATGACGATGCAAGCAGCAGTGGGCGTGGTTTCATTGACTTCCTCGGGGTTGCCTGGAGTGGCCCGGGCGGGCCCGGACACGATGGTATTATCGTAGAATACACCTATCCCCGGTGTAACCCCTGCGCAAATGCGCATGAAGTCTTTGACAGCAGCGGGCCGGGCCCCTAAAATTGCGCGCCTATGTCAAAAGCCTCAAGCGCCGAGCTGCCCAAAACTGTCGATCCTTACCGTTTGGCAGAGCAAAACATTGTGTTGGAGGGAGAGATTCCTCTGATGGCATTGGCTCGCTTTGGTGACTCCGTTTACGGATTTGAGGATGGCGCGGTGTGCCGGGTAGAGCTGTCATTTTCCATGGACAGCGAGCGCAGGCGCATAGTGACGGGCAAACTGGAAGCGCCGGTAACGCTGGAGTGTCAGCGTTGCATGGGCCCCATGCAGCAAACGCTGGTGTCCGGCTTTACGCTGGGTCTGGTGACCAGTGATGCGCAGGCACAGCAGTTGCCAAAGGAGCTTGAACCGTTCCTGACGGACGATTTCAGTGCGAATTTGTGGTCGATGACCGAAGATGAGTTGCTGCTGGTTCTGCCTCCGTTCCCGCTTCATGAGCGCGACGAATGTCCCGCCAGAGAGGAACTGGAAGCTTTCGAGCCGGATGACACCGGTGAAGAGCCGGTGAAAAAGTCTGAAGACAACCCGTTCAGTGTGCTGGCGGATCTCAAGACAAAGAAACATTAATCAGGCGTCGTTTTTTTACGGAAAGCCGGCGCGAATTTAACGAACATACGTTTATCAGGTCAGGAGCAAAATCATGGCTGTACAGCAAAACCGAAAGACCCGCTCAAAGCGCGGCATGCGCCGTTCACACGACGCCCTGAGCACTGCAGCTCTGTCCACCGATACCACCACGGGTGAGGTGCATCGTCGCCACCACGTGTCTCCGGACGGTTTTTATCGTGGCAAGCAGGTAATTGAGGCTCGCGACGAGTAAACCGTCGCGGGAATTCATTCGCCAGTGCCAGATGGAGGAACGGTGAAGCCGGTCACCATCGCTATTGACGCCATGAGTGGTGATCGCGGAGCCGCTGTGGTGGTCTCCGCTGCACTGGATGCAGTGAAAGAAAACGAAGCCTTGAGTCTTGTTCTGGTGGGAATCCGGAGCGAACTCGAGGCTTTGTTGCATGAGGGGCACCCGCGAATACGGATTGTTGAAGCGGCTGACATCGTGCGTATGAACGAGCGTCCGTCCCATGCGCTTCGGCACAAACGCAATTCGTCCATGGCTGTTGCTCTCGGTCTTGTCCGGGACGGTGTTGCCCAGGGTTGTGTCAGTGCCGGCAACACCGGTGCGCTGATGGCATTCGGCCGATCCCTTATCCGTATGTACCCGGGCATTGAACGCCCGGCGATTGCCAAGCTGATCCCGTCATTGCGGGGCCGGTGCCATGTGCTTGATCTGGGCGCGAATGTCGACTCCACAGCTGAAAATCTCTATCAGTATGCACTGATGGGATCGTTGATGGCGTCAGCCATCTGTAACCAGCCTGAGCCCCGGGTTGCCCTGCTGAATGTGGGCGAGGAAGAGATCAAGGGCAACGAACAGGTGCGTTTGGCCTCCCACATGCTGGCTCAGAGTGACACCATCAACTACATCGGATACATCGAGGGCAGTGACCTGTTCCGGGATGTGGCCGACGTGGTGGTCTGCGATGGTTTTGTCGGCAATATTGCGCTCAAGACCGGCGAGGGTGTTGCCGGATTGCTGATAGAGCTGCTGGAGCAGGCATTTACGAAAACCCTGTATGGCAAGTTTGTTGGTCTGCTGGCCAGGCCGATGATCGGGCGCCTGCTCAGACTGATGGATCCATCCCGGCATAATGGTGCCAGCCTTCTGGGGCTCCAGGGAGTGGTTATAAAAAGTCACGGAAATGCCAACGAGCGTGCCATGCTGGCCGCCATCCGTCAGGCGGTGCGAGAAGTGGAGCTGGAAGTGCCCAGCCGGATTAATGACCGCCTTGATGACCTGATGTTCTGATTATCCCTCTCTGAAAAGACAGCCTCTGAGACTAAAGTATGTTCCCGTTTTTGCCAGATTGGCCGGATCGGGCCCCAGGTTGTACTATTGGCTAATCTCCCGTAACCCCACATTGACGGTAAGATTCGCACTATGAAATCAGCCTTTATTTTTCCCGGACAAGGATCACAGTCTGTAGGCATGCTGGCGACAGCAGCCGAAAGCTGGCCGATCATAGAAAAAACCTTCTCGGAAGCCTCCGATCTGCTGGGGTATGACCTGTGGCATTTGTGCCAGCATGGTCCGGCAGAGGAACTGAACCAGACCACAGTGACACAGCCCGCGTTGCTGACTGCCAGCATCGCGTTGTGGCGGCAATGGTTTGTGGCTGGAGGCAAGGCCCCTGACTTTCTCGCCGGGCACAGCCTGGGCGAATACAGCGCGCTGGTAGCCGCCGAGAGCCTCAACTTTTTCGATGCCATCAAGCTGGTGCGTCTGCGTGGGGAATTGATGCAGACGGCAGTTCCTGCCGGAGAAGGCAGGATGGCCGCGATCCTCGGGCTTGAGGACGACGACGTGACCGCCGCCTGCGCGGAAGCCGCCAATGGTGATGTGGTCTCCGCGGTGAATTTCAATGCCCCCGGCCAGGTAGTCATTGCCGGTTCCGCTGCGGCGGTGGAGCGTGCCATCGAGGCCTGCAAGGCCCGTGGCGCACGCAAGGCAATGCCATTGCCGGTGAGCGTTCCGTCCCACTGTGCGCTGATGAAAGGTGCCGCAGAGGAGTTGGCGGCAGCGCTTGACGAAGTCAGCTTTAACGACGCTGTCATTCCCGTGGTTCAGAATGTGACAGCTGCAGTGGCCCAGGACAGCGATTCCCTCAAGAGCAATCTGGTCAAGCAGCTATACTCTCCAGTGTTATGGACCGACTCTGTCCGCAAACTGGTGGCCAGTGACGTCGGGATCGCGGTAGAGTGCGGCGCCGGCAAGGTACTTGCCGGCCTGGCGAAGCGGATCGATCGTGACCTTTCGGTCTATGGAATTGAAGATCCGGACGCCCTCGCAAAAGCGTCAGAGGCGTTCGGACAGAAATGATAGGAGCATTGCATGTCTCTTGAAGGCAAGACCGCACTGGTAACCGGTGCAACCCGCGGAATCGGAAAAGCCATCGCCAGGGCATTGGCTGAGCAGGGTGCGACGGTGGTGGGCACGGCTACCAGTGAAGCCGGTGCCGAGTCCATTTCCGCCGACCTGAAAGCGGTGGGTAACAAGGGTTTCGGTATTGTAATGAACGTCGCGGACCCTGACAGCATCGACGCTGGCCTGAAAGAGGTGAGTGAAAAAGCCGGTGCGCCGGTGATTCTCGTCAACAATGCCGGCATCACTCGTGATAACCTCCTGATGCGCCTGAAAGACGACGACTGGTCGTCTGTGATTGAAACCAACCTGTCTAGCGTCTATCGCACCAGCAAGGCTGTATTGCGTGGCATGGCGAAAGCCAGGTGGGGCCGGGTGATCAACATAAGTTCGGTAGTGGCCGGCATGGGGAATCCCGGGCAGGCCAACTATTGCGCTGCCAAGGCAGGTGTTGAAGGCTTCACCCGCAGCCTGGCGAAAGAAATGTCGAACCGGGGCATCACCGCCAACTGTGTTGCCCCGGGATTTATTGACACGGATATGACCCGAAAACTGGACGACAAGCAACGCGAGGCTATGATGGAAGTCATACCCGCCGGTCGTCTGGGTGAGCCGGAAGAAGTGGCAGCGGTTGTTGCCTTCCTGGCCTCGGAGGCCGCTGGTTACGTGACAGGCGAAACAATTCACGTCAATGGCGGTATGTACATGGGATAGTCCCTTCGGGGGCGTGTGCGCAAACCCTTGTTGCACAACATGTTTGAATGGAACCCCTGCTTGTTTGCAGGTATGGTTTAAACTAAACTGGCAGCATTCGAGTTGCTTGGTTGACACAAAAGTGAGGACATTATGAGTACAGTTGAAGAGCGCGTGAAGAAGATCGTTTGTGAGCAGTTGGGCGTTAAAGAGTCCGAGGTTCAGAACACATCTTCTTTTGTAGAGGACCTTGGCGCTGACTCACTGGACACCGTTGAGCTGGTCATGGCACTTGAGGAAGAGTTCGAGACCGAAATTCCGGACGAGGAAGCGGAAAAGCTGGCGAGTGTCCAGGACGCGATCGACTACATCGTCGCGCATACCTGATACTCAGCACGTTTTTTACGCCAGGCAGAAAGCCGTCCATGTGATTATTCAGTGGACGGCTTTTTTATTGTCCGGCACATACTGTGGCAGAAATGGAACAGACTTCAGGTGAAGGGGATATGGCTAAACGACGTGTTGTGATAACAGGCATGGGAATGCTGTCGCCACTGGGTAACGATGTGGATTCGTCCTGGAACGGGATCCTGGCGGGGCGCAGCGGCATTGGCGAAATCGACCGGTTCGACACGACGGCATACAACACACGGATTGGCGGCGGCATCAAGAACCTGGACATGGAGCCTTACCTGTCCGCCAAGGATGCCCGGAAACTGGATGCGTTCATTCATTACGGCCTTATTGCCGCCCAGCAGGCGGTCGACGCGAGCGGATTGGACCGGTATACCGGTCTGGACAAGGAGAGAGTCGGTGTGGCGATTGGCTCGGGGATCGGTGGCCTCGAGTATATAGAGAAGAATATTATCAACATGGAACACTCTGGCCCCAGAAAGGTGTCCCCCTTCTTTGTGCCGGCGTCCGTTATCAACATGATTTCCGGCAACGTTGCCATTCGCTTCGGTTACCAGGGCCCCAACATTGCCATCGTGACGGCCTGTACCACAGGCACCCACAACATCGGTTATGCCGCCCGCACCATCGCCTATGGCGATGCCGACGTGATGCTGGCCGGTGGTTCGGAAATGGCCACTACCCGGAGCTCTATCGCCGCTTTCTCCGCGGCAAGGGCACTTTCAACCCGAAACGACGAACCTGAAAAGGCGAGCCGTCCCTGGGACAAGGGCCGGGACGGGTTTGTGCTCAGTGATGGCGCCGGTGTTGTCGTGCTTGAGGATCTTGAGCATGCAAAGCGCCGGGGTGCGAACATACTCGGTGAAATCATCGGATTCGGTATGAGCGACGATGCCTTTCACATCACTTCCCCGCCAGCAAATGGAGAAGGTGCTGCTCGCTCCATGAAAAATGCGATCCGCGACGCCGGGCTGGCCCCCGAGGCCGTTGACTACATCAATGCCCATGGCACCTCAACCCAGGTAGGCGATGTTGCCGAGGTTGCGGCGGTCAAATCGGTATTCGCTGACCATGCTTACGAGCTGGCAGTCAGCAGCACCAAGTCCATGACGGGCCACCTGCTGGGTGCGGCAGGTGCGGTTGAAGCGATTTTCTCCTTGCTGGCCATTCGCGACGGTGTACTGCCTCCCACCATTAACCTGGATGAGCCGGACGAAGGCTGTGACCTGGACTTTGTTGCCGGCCAAAGTCGCAAGGCCGATGTCCGGGTGGCCCTGTCCAACTCCTTCGGATTTGGCGGCACCAACGGCACCCTGATTTTCCAGCGTTACGAGGACTGATTGCGGCTGTGCTGAACGTTATCCGGGCCGAGAGCAACGGGATCCCTGCCGGCGACCGCGGGCTGGCCTACGGCGACGGCCTGTTTGAAACCATCCACATGCGTGGTCGCAAAGCGGTGTTGCGGGCGTTTCACCTGGACCGGATGGTAGCGGATGCCGGGCGTTTGGACATACCGGTTCAGAGGGCTGAGCTGGATGCGGGCATAACGCAGGCAGGGGTTGACCAGGCAGTCGCTTTCCAGAGCGAGGACTGGGTGCTGAAGCTGATTCTGACCCGCGGCAGCGGTGGGCGCGGGTACCGGCCGCCTGAAAACAGCCGGCCCAACCTGATCGTGTTCGCATCACCCATGCCGCCGATTCCGGACAGCGCCGGTGTGGTGGCAGAGCTTTCCCGTTTTCCCCTGACCGTAAATCCGCAACTGGCCGGTATGAAAACCCTCAACCGGCTGGAACAGGTGATGGCGAGCCGCGAGTTTACCGGCCGCGAGTTCGAGCTGATCATGAGCGACACCGCCGGTAACCTGGTTGAGGGCACACGGACGAACCTGTTCATCAGGCTCGGGAACGAGTGGTTTACGCCTCCTGTCGAATGTCTTGCGGTGGCCGGTGTGATGCGGCGATACCTGATGGAATGCCTTGGCAGTGCCGGCTACTGTGTCCATGAGGAAAACCTGCCTCCCGCCATGCTCTCGTCGGAAAATTTCCGGGGCCTGTATCTGGCCAACAGTGTCGTGGGTATTGTTCCGGTTCGCAAACTGGGCGGTGTTGATTTGCCAGTGGAGGGTGGTATTGAGACAATCTGTGACCCTCTGAAAACTTTGGAATAAAACGCTTGTTCAAGAAGTTATTAATCAGTCTGTTTTGTTTGATCATTCTGGCCGTCGCCGGGGGTGCTCTCTGGGTATGGCAGGGGCTCCAGACCCTTGAGCAACCGGTAGCACTGGATGAGCCGGTGCTTTTCAGTGTTGCTTCCGGAAGTGGCTACGGGCAAGTGGCCCGCAAGCTCGAGGCTGATGGCCTCGCCGGTGACAGTCTGTGGCTCAGGGTCCATGGCAGGCTTTTCCCGGAACAGACTCGCCTCAAGGCCGGAGAATATGAGTTTACGCCGGGAATGAGCACCCTCGACATGATTTCCATGATGGTGGCCGGAGCGACCAAGCACTGGCAGATCCAGTTCATTGAGGGTTGGACCTTCCGGGATATGCGTCAGGCGCTGGCGGCCAGCGAGCGCCTGGAGCAGGTAACCACGGAGTGGACCGACGAGGAGATCATGGAGGCCGTGGGCGCCGAGGGCGAACATCCCGAGGGCCGTTTTTTCCCGGATACCTATCGGTTTACCAGTGATGAGTCTGACCTGGACCTGTTACGCCGCGCCTTCGGGCGCATGGAAGAGGTGCTGGCAGATGAGTGGGAATCCCGGGCGGAAAACCTGCCGTACGATTCACCTTACGAAGCGCTGATCATGGCCTCCATCGTGGAGCGTGAAACCGGCGCGGTCCATGAACGTCAGGAGGTGGCGGGTGTTTTTGTTCGCCGGCTGGAGAAAGGAATGCGCCTGCAGACGGACCCCACAGTGATTTATGGTATGGGTGACAGCTACCAGGGAAGGATCACCCGCCGGGATCTGCAGACACGAACAGACTACAACACCTACCGGATTGACGGACTGCCACCAACACCCATCGCATTGCCGGGAAAAGAAGCGATTCATGCGGCACTGAATCCCGCGGACGGGGATGCCCTGTATTTTGTTGCTCGCGGTGACGGTACCCACAAGTTTTCCCGCACCTTGCAGGAACATCAGAAGGCCGTGCGGGAATTTCAGCTGAACCGCCGCTCTGACTATCGTTCTTCGCCCGCTCCGGTTCCTGTTCCGGATACCGAGGACAGTGAGCAATGACCAGTCGAGGGCGCTTTATTACCTTTGAGGGCACTGAGGGCGTGGGTAAATCGACTCAGCTGGCGAATGCGGCAGGTACCCTGAAAGCACTGGGTGTCGACTATATTGTCACCCGGGAACCCGGCGGAACGCCCATGGCGGAGTCCATTCGCGAGTTGTTGCTGGCTCCCCGTGACGAGCCGGTCAATGACATGACCGAGCTGCTGCTGATGTTCGCTGCCCGTGCCCAGCATCTGCATACCCGTATACTGCCGGAACTCGAAGAAGGGCGCTGGGTATTGTGTGACCGCTTTACCGATGCCACGTTCGCCTACCAGGGAGGAGGGCGGGGCATGCCAGCCGAGAGCATTGCCCAGCTGGAGAACCTGGTTCAGGGGTGCTTTCGCCCGGACCATGTCATTTTGCTGGATGCACCGGTGGAAACCGGCATGACCCGTGCCCGCCACCGGGGCGAGCTTGATCGCTTTGAGCAGGAGGCCGTGGCGTTCTTTGAGCGCATACGCCAGACCTACCTTCGCCGTGCTGAAGCGGATCCTGCCCGCTACCACATAGTGGATGCAGCGCAGACTATGGAGGTGGTAAGCCGGGACGTGACAGAGCTGGTACGAGGGCTGGTCGATCGGGCCTGATCGTGCAAATTGCGCGGTGTTCTGCTTTAATTGAGTAACATTCTCAGTAAATCTCCGGATCGCCGGTATGTTGAACGCACGTTTGCTCAAGCTTCCAACGGCTTCCCATCACCATCGCCACGAGCATCACCAGATCGTGGTAGGGGTTCGCGGAGAGGCAGACCTGAACGTCGACGGTACCGGCTCCCACCTGGATACCTGGCGAGCGTGCCTGGTGCCAACCGAAGCCAGGCATGATTACTGCGGTGACCTCCAGAATCATGTTCTGGTGATCAACCTTGATCCCTACATGCCCGCTCTTAACAGCCCGGCCCACGGTGAATACGAAACACTGGCCCCGCTGTTCGAGAAGCCGCGTACACTGGTGCTGGATAGCAAGTTGCAGGGCCTGGTGCAGTTCGTGGCGGGAGAGTTTGACCGATCACCGGATAACGAAGGTATGAAGCGCCACATGGGTGCGAGCATCCTGCACTGCATGGCAGAGCGCCTGAATGATGGCCGGGATGTGCATCAGAACCGGCACGCCATCAGCCCGGATACCATTCGCCGCTATATCATGGAAAACATCCAGCGCAAGATCACCGTCAACGACCTTGCCGGTGTGGCCTGCCTCAGTGTCAGTCGTTTTCACGAAATGTTCCGGGAAGTGGTCGGTGTCACTCCGCATCAGTTCCTTCTGCAGACCCGCCTCGAACAGGCCGTGCAGTTACTCACCATGACGCCTCTGTCGGTATCGGAAGTCAGTTACCGAACCGGTTTCTCCTCCCAGAGTGCCCTCACCAATGCCCTCAGGAAGCATAAGGGCACGACCCCCTCCCGGCTGCGAACCAGCGGCAAAGTTGCCTGACTTGCTAAAAAAATCCTAATTCCGGATAAATTTACAAAATAATCGTAGGATTTTGTAAGTTTATGATCCGTAGTAATACTAACTTATGGGGGTAGCTGGTCATCATCAGGGCGCCGGACGGATTTGAGCGTGTTGTCTGACCCAAAAAGAACAAAGATTCCTGCATTCGGCGGTCACAGCCGGTGTCATCGACGAGGCGCTAACATGTTCAATGCAAGCAAGGTACTGGAGCCTGCATTTCAGGAACAGCCAAGATCCTTTTTCTGGCAGGGCATTATCGCCAACTACGCCGTCGATGAAACACGTTATCTCAACGAGCTGATTCCCCTGGCCCAGAGTGACGCCGCAGAACACCGGGCAGTCACGGAGATGGCCACCAGCCTGATCAGAAAGGTCAGGGAACAGGACGATTCCGTCCACATGATCGATGCTTTGCTTCAGGAATACAGCCTGGATACCCAGGAAGGTATTCTGCTGATGTGTCTGGCTGAGGCACTGATGCGTATCCCTGACAAGTACACCGCCGATGCCCTGATCCAGGATAAATTATCCGACGCCGACTGGAAAAAGCACGTTGGCCGAAGCGAATCAACGCTGGTCAACGCCTCTACCTGGGGGCTGCTTCTGACCGGGCGAGTGGTGAAAATGGACAAGCGCCTGGATGGCTCGCCCTCCAGCATCTGGCGACGCCTGGTCAAGCGCAGTGGCGAACCGGTAATTCGCAGTGCCATGTACCAGGCCATGGCGATTATGGGCAAGCAGTTCGTTCTCGGCCGGGACATCGATGAAGCCCTGAAGAATGCCCGCGAATCCCGGGACCTTGGTTACACCTATTCCTTCGATATGCTGGGCGAAGCGGCAATGACCAGCGACGATGCCGCCCGCTATCTGAAGGATTACATGGATGCCATTGAATCCGTCGGAAACGATACCTATGCCGGCAAACAGGCTCCGGCGCCTTCCATTTCCATCAAGCTCTCTGCGTTGCATCCCCGGTACGAAATGTCCCAGGAAGAACGTGTTTTGCGGGAACTTGGCGACACTCTGACCGATCTTCTGGCCTTTGCCCGCGAGAAGCAGGTATCGATAACGATCGATGCGGAGGAAATGGATCGACTGGAGATCTCCCTGAGGTTGTTCGAGAAGCTGTTTACCTCGCCGGTCGTCCGGGGGTGGGGCGGATTCGGGCTGGTTATCCAGGCCTACTCCAAACGGGCCCTGCCGGTTTTGTGCTGGCTTACCAAGCTGGCAAAGGAGCAGGGCGACGAGATTCCGGTCCGGCTGGTCAAAGGCGCTTACTGGGATACCGAAATCAAGATCTGCCAGCAGCTGGGGCTCGACAGCTATCCCGTTTTTACCCGTAAGGAAGCCACGGATACGTCCTACCTGGCGTGCCTGCGATTCCTGCTCAGCGGATATACCGACGGCGCGTTGTATCCACAGCTGGCCAGCCACAATGCACACACTGTGGCTTCGGTATTGGCCATGGCAAAGAACAAGCGACGCAGGATCGAGTTCCAGCGTCTGCACGGCATGGGCGATGCGCTCTACAACAGCATTCTCAGGGAGAACGACATACCGGTGCGTATCTACGCTCCCGTGGGTGCCCATAAGGATCTGTTGCCGTATCTGGTTCGTCGCCTGCTGGAGAATGGTGCCAACTCATCGTTTGTCCATCGTCTGGTGGATGCGGAGACCCCGGTTGATGACCTGGTCCAGAATCCGGTCCATCAACTCCAGAAATACGATTCGCTGCCCAACGACCGAATCCCGGCACCGACCCATATCTATGGTGACGAGCGTCGCAATTCCAGGGGCATCAATATCCATGTGGCCGCCCATCTTGATCCTTTGCTGAACCATCTGTCCCGCTGGTGGGAGCATAACTGGGAGGCGGCGCCGGTCATTGGTGGTGAAAAACGACGCCAGGGCAGCCCCGTGGAAGTGACCGCGCCCTACGACATCACCCAACCGGTGGGGCACGTGTACTGGAGCAGTGAAGAGCAGGCATCCGAAGCCCTGGAGGTGGCGGTAGCGGGTTTCCCGGCATGGCGGGAGCACCCGGTGGAAGACCGGGCGAGGTGCTTGGAAAAATACGGGGATCTGCTTGAAGCCAACATGGAAGAGCTTATGGCGATTTGCTGCCGTGAAGCAGGCAAAACCATGCAGGATGGCATAGATGAGGTCCGCGAAGCGGTGGACTTCTGCCGTTACTACGCGATCCAGGGCAGGGCCAGGTTCCGGGACGCCATGGCGTTGCCCGGGCCCACTGGCGAAAGTAATGAACTGTATATGGAGGGGCGTGGGGTATTTCTCTGCATCAGCCCCTGGAATTTTCCGCTGGCTATCTTTACCGGGCAGATCATGGCGGCGCTGGTGGCCGGTAATACCGTCATTGCCAAACCAGCGGAGCAGACAAGCCTGGTGGCAGGCCGTGCCGTTGAGCTGATGCTCGAGGCCGGATTCCCGCCTGATGTGATTCAACTTTTACCCGGTGATGGTGCAACAATCGGCGGCAAACTGACCCCGGACCCCAGGATTGCCGGCGTCGCCTTCACCGGTTCTACACAGGTAGCGCACATCCTGAACCGTGCCCTTTCCCAGCGACAGGGCGCCATCGTGCCCCTTATTGCTGAAACCGGTGGGCAGAATGCCATGATCGTGGACAGCAGTGCGTTACCGGAACAGGTGGTCAGGGATGTGATCCAGTCTGCCTTTGCCAGTGCGGGACAGCGTTGTTCGGCATTGCGTTTGCTTTATATTCAGAACGATGTGGCGGAACGGATGGAAAGTCTTCTGGCAGGGGCCATGCAGGAACTTTCCGTCGGCAATCCGGCATTATACAGCACCGATGTGGGGCCAGTGATCGATGATGAGGCGCGTTCGGCGCTGCAGTCACACCTCGCCGAGTTGAACAGGGGGGCGAGATTTATCGCCAGTACACCGTTGCCGGCTTCCTGTCAGTCCGGCTACTTCGTTCCCCCGTCAGCTTATGGCATTTCCGGCATAAATGAGCTTAAAAGCGAGCATTTCGGGCCGATTCTTCATGTAGTCCGCTACACTGCAGAGAAGCTGGATGATGTGATTGAGGAAATTAATGCGTCCGGATACGGGCTGACACTCGGTATCCACAGCCGCAGTGAATCCACGGCTGCTTATATCGAACGACAGGTGAAGGTCGGCAACACTTATGTGAATCGCAACCAGATTGGTGCGGTTGTCGGGGTACAGCCATTCGGTGGTCGGGGCTTGTCGGGTACCGGCCCCAAAGCAGGGGGCCCCCATTATCTTTTGCGGTTTGCCACCGAGCGGACACGAACCATTAATACGACAGCGGTCGGTGGAAATGCATCACTGCTGTCACTTGGTATTGAAAAGGTCTGAGGAGCGCTGGGCTCTGAAAGCACTCAGGAAGGAAAACGAAACAATAAGGAGGCAACACGGTTTTTTGATGTGGAGGCAGGCGTTATAGGCAGTAACGTCGTAATTGGTGAGTAAGAAAGGGAGTTAAAACAACAAAGGGTGCGTTTACCCTGATCTGCAGGGTATAGGCGCCAACCGGTCGGAGCTGAGTCCGTCCTATCTGAACTGGAGGAGTTTCATGGCTATTGGTGTATGGATCAGTCTGTTTCTTTATTTTGCGCTCATGATCGCCATCGGCGTTTATGCAATGCGCAGAGCTACGTCTTCATCCGAAGATTATATGTTGGGTGGACGCGCCCTCAGTCCAAAAGTGGCGGCGCTTTCAGCCGGTGCTTCAGACATGAGTGGCTGGTTGCTTCTGGGCTTGCCCGGGGCGTTGTTTGCATCGGGCCTTGGTTCGGCCTGGATTGGTATCGGCCTGCTTGTGGGTGCGTTCTTCAACTGGACGCTGGTTGCGCCACGGCTTCGTGAACAGACTGTTCATTATGGCAACGCGATTACCATCCCGTCTTTCCTGGCAAACCGGTTCCCGACTCAGGCGCTTTCCCTGCGTACCGTGTCCGCGATCGTTATCGTTATCTTCTTCGCGGTCTACACCGCATCCGGCCTGGTAGCTGGCGGCAAGCTGTTCGAAAGCGCGTTCTCCGGAATCTTCAACTTCGGTGGTATGAGTGACTATGGTGCGGGTATCGTCATCACCCTGGGTGTGGTACTTGCCTATACGGTTGTTGGTGGCTTCCTGGCCGTAAGCATGACCGACTTTGTCCAGGGCTGCATCATGATGCTGGCGCTGGTGATCATGCCGGCGGTTGTACTCTTCGGCGAAGGCGGCGGCGGGTTCGCCCAGGCGGCACAGACTCTGAATGAGGAAGATCCGAACATACTGTCGTGGACGGAAGGACTGACCTTCATTGGTTGGCTCTCTGCGGTGACCTGGGGCCTGGGTTACTTCGGCCAGCCGCACATCATCGTACGTTTCATGGCGATCCGTACCCTGAAAGAAGTGCCAATTGCCCGTAATATCGGCATGTCATGGATGCTTATTTCACTGATCGGTGCAGTCTCTCTGGGCGTGTTTGGCCGGGCTTATGCATTACGCAACGGTATGGATGTAGAGGATCCTGAAACCATCTTCATCATTCTGGCGGACATGCTGTTCCACCCGCTGATTACCGGCTTCCTCTATGCGGCTCTTCTTGCGGCTGTCATGAGCACCATCTCCAGTCAGCTGCTGGTGTCTTCGTCTTCACTGACAGAGGACTTCTATCGCCTGTTCCTGCGTAAGGAAGCGGACGACAAGGAATGCGTAAGGGTCGGCCGGATCTGTGTTGTCATTGTCGGGCTGGTTGCTGCGGTCATCGCCTCCGATCCGGACTCGCAGGTTCTTGCTCTGGTCAGTAACGCCTGGGCCGGCTTCGGTGCTGCCTTCGGTCCGCTGATCATCCTGTCCCTGATGTGGTCCCGCACCAACGGCGCTGGTGCTATCGCCGGTATGGTCGTCGGCGCGGCCACCGTCATGTTCTGGATCTCTATGGGCTGGAACGCAGAGTTCATGGGTGGTCCAGGTGTGTACGAAATCATTCCCGGCTTCATCCTGTCTATGATCTCCATACTGGTGGTCAGCAGCGTGACTGCCGATGCTGGCGAATATCAGCACATCACCCGGTAAGACAGAGCGCTTACAAGGCTCTGAGTAAAGACAGGGGCTCCTTCGGGGGCCCCTTTTTTTGTTTTTTGGGCTTGTTGCTGAGGGGGCTGGGCCCGCCGCGGGGTACCTTTTCTTCTGGGAAAAAGAACTCGCTGCGCTCAGACACCTTTTTCCCGGCAGAAAAGGCACCCCACACCAGGCCCGAACGGACTTCAATGGATCACGCTAGACCATAAAACTGCAGCCCATTTGATCGGGAACCGCTGCTTATACACTTGGCAAGAGGCATTTTACTGGGGGTAGGCGGCCCCACAAATAAGTGACTAGCAGGTAGAAATATCCGCGAGGTCAAGCCGGGCACGGGGTGGGGATACCTTTTCTGCCAGAAAAAGGTGTCTGAGCGCAGCGAGTTCTTTTTCCAAAGAAAAGGTATCCCCACCGCGGGCCCAGCCCAGGATCTCGCAGGCTACTTATACACTGCCAGCCACAAAAAAACGCCAGCCCGAAGGCTGGCGTTTTCATGGAGCTAAACCTTGAAGGTCAGATCTTAAGCAACGTTCGCTTCAGATGCCTTCTTGGTGTAGTTCTCCATCTGGTCGAAGTTGAGATACTTGTAGATCTCTTTCGACATGCTGTTCAGGTCCTTGGCGTACTCCATGTACTCCTCCGGGGAGGGCAGTTTGCCCAGCACCGCACCCACAGCCGCCAGTTCCGCGGAGGTCAGGTACACATTGGCACCATCGCCGAGGCGGTTGGGGAAGTTGCGGGTGGATGTGGACAGCACGGTGGACTTGGCGGCCACGCGAGCCTGGTTACCCATGCACAGGGAACAGCCCGGCATCTCGGTGCGCACACCGGCGGTGCCGTAGGTGTTGAAGTAGCCTTCTTCCATCAGTTGGGCCTGGTCCATCTTGGTTGGCGGAGACATCCAGAGCCGGGTCTTCAGCGGCTCCTTGTTCATCTCCAGCAACTTGCCAGCGGCACGGAAGTGGCCGATGTTGGTCATGCAGGAACCGATGAACACTTCGTCCACCTTGTCGCCCGACACTTCCGACAGGAACTTGGCATCGTCCGGATCGTTCGGGCAGCAGACGATCGGCTCCTTGATCTCGGCCAGGTCGATTTCCACCACGTGGGCGTATTCGGCATCCTTGTCGGCACGCATCAGCTTCGGATCAGCAAGCCACTCTTCCATCTGCTGGGCACGACGCTCCAGAGTACGCGGGTCGCCGTAACCTTCGGCAATCATCCAGCGCAGCATGGTGATGTTGGAACGCAGGTATTCGGCCACTGACTCTTCAGACAGGTTGATGGTGCAACCGGCTGCGGAACGCTCGGCGGAGGCGTCGGACAGTTCGAACGCCTGCTCAACGGTCAGATGCTCCAGGCCTTCGATTTCCAGGATGCGGCCGGAGAATTCGTTGATCTTGCCTTTCTTTTCAACCGTCAGCATGCCCTGCTTGATGCCGTACAGCGGAATGGCGTGTACCAGGTCACGGAGGGTGATGCCCGGCTGCATTTCGCCCTTGAAGCGAACCAGAACGGATTCCGGCATATCCAGCGGCATAACGCCCGTGGCTGCTGCGAAGGCTACCAGGCCGGAACCGGCCGGGAAGGAAATGCCCATGGGGAAGCGGGTGTGGGAGTCACCACCGGTGCCCACGGTGTCTGGCAGCAGCATGCGGTTCAGCCAGGAGTGGATGATACCGTCGCCCGGGCGCAGGGAAACACCGCCACGGGTGCGGATGAAGTCCGGCATGGTGTGCTGCATTTCCACGTCAACCGGCTTCGGATAGGCCGCGGTGTGACAGAAGGACTGCATCACCAGGTCCGCCTGGAAGCCGAGGCACGCCAGGTCTTTCAGTTCATCACGGGTCATCGGGCCAGTGGTGTCCTGGGAGCCGACGGTGGTCATGTGCGGTTCGCAGTAGGTGCCGGGACGAACGCCTTTGCCTTCTTCCAGGCCGCAGGCCTTGCCGACCATCTTCTGGCCCAGGGTGAAGCCCTTGGTGCCGGCTTCGGGATCGTTGGGCAGACGGAAGACGTCAGTAGCGCCCAGGCCAAGAGCGGTGCGGGCCTTGTTGGTCAGGCCTCGGCCGATGATCAGCGGGATGCGGCCGCCAGCCTGGACTTCGTCCAGGATCACGTCGGACTTGAACTTGAACTCGGAGATGGTCTCACCGGCCTCGTTCAGGATCTTGCCTTCGTACGGGCGGATCTCGATCACGTCGCCCATGTTCATGTTGTCGACCGGTGCCTCGAATACCAGGGCGCCGGCGTCTTCCATGGTGTTGAAGAAGATCGGGGCAACCTTGTTACCGATACAGACACCGCCGGCGCGCTTGTTGGGAACGCCAGGAATGTCCTCACCGAAGAACCACAGAACCGAGTTGGTGGCAGACTTCCGTGAAGAACCGGTACCGACCACGTCACCAACGAAGGCAACGGGCAGGCCCTTGGACTTGATTTCTTCGATCTGGCTCATGGGACCGGTAACGCCGGGCTCTTCCGGCTGCAGGCCTTCACGGGGCATTTTGTAGGCGGCACGGGCGTGCAGCGGAATGTCCGGACGGGACCAGGCATCGGGAGCCGGAGATAGGTCGTCGGTGTTGGTTTCGCCGGTGACCTTGAACACGACCATTTTGGTGCTCTCGGGAACCTTCTTCTTGTTAGTGAACCACTCGGCGTTGGCCCAGGATTCTATAACGTCTTTGGCTACGGCATTGCCGGCGTCCATCTTCTCTTTAACGTCATTGAAGGCATCGAACATCAGCAGGGTGTGCTTGAGTTCTTCGCCGGCCAGTTCGGCCAGCTCGCTGTCGTCGAGAAGGTCAACCAGAGTGGCGATGTTGTAACCACCCTGCATCATGCCCAGCAACTGTACGGCTTTCTTCTTGTCGATCAGCGGAGAAGTGGCCTCTCCTTTGACAATCGCGGACAGGAAAGCAGCCTTGACATAGGCGGCTTCGTCAACGCCCGGCGGAATACGGTTTTCCAGAAGATAAACGAGAGTTTCTTCTTCACCGGCCGGGGGATTTTTCAGCAGCTCGACCAGCGCGGCAGTCTGCTCGGGATTCAGAGGCTTGGGGGGAATTCCCAGAGCTTCGCGTTCTGCAACGTGTTCACGATAGGCTTCTAACACGATATGGACCCTCATCAGTTGGAATGTCCCGCGCCGTGGCGTCTTTGCCTGGCGGGAGTTTTATGGCGAAAAGGCGTTAAGTTGGCGCTGCATTCTATAGGAAACCCCTTATAAAGTTAAGTTGGACAGAGGTCGGAGGTCTCTGTTAAGTGATGTATACTTGGGCCCCCGAAAATCTGACCTGCTGTGAACCATGACTGATGTACTGAGCGCCATCCACGAATTCCTGCCCTGCAGAACCCCCAAGCGCTGGATTGAAAATGCCCTGGCCAACCAGGACCTGATGCTGATCGACCACGCCCATTGCGAGAAAAAGGCGGCCTCGACAGCGCTGAGCCTGATGTATCGGTATGTGGACAACACCGACCTGCTCAACAAGATGTCCCGCCTGGCCCGTGAAGAATTGCGCCATTTCGAGCAGGTACTGGCGATCATGAAAAAGCGCAAGGTTCGCTATGATCACCTGACGCCGGCACGCTATGCCGCGGGCCTCAGAAAGGAGGTGAGGGCAGAGGACCCGGGTCGTCTGGTGGATGTTCTTGTCGTGGGTGCGATTATTGAGGCCCGCTCATGTGAGCGCTTCGCCGCTCTGGCCCCCCACCTTGATGACAAGCTAGCGGATTTCTACACGGGGTTACTGAAATCCGAGGCACGGCACTATCAGGATTACCTGACGCTGGCCGAGCAGGCCGCCGGGGGGGCTATTGATGATCGCATTGAGGCGTTTCTGACGATCGAGAAGTCCCTGATCGAGTCTCCGGATACTGAATTCCGGTTCCACAGCGGGCCCGTGGCCTGATCCGGTTTTCGCGGCAAGGGGCGCTAAAGTTCCCGGCAAAGCTCCATCCATCGATCAATCCCTGCGCTGCGATACTTCTGCCTGTGCAGGATGAAGTAGAACTGGCGGTCGAACTGCCGGTGTTCAGGTACCGTCAGGGGAACCAGTGAGCCTCGCCGGAAGGCATCCGCGAGGCATACCTGCGACAGGCAGCCGATGCCGAGGTTGGCTTCCACCGCCCGTTTGATGGCTTCGGTATGCTCCAGTTCCAGCCGTATGTTCAGGTCAGGAAGCAGCCCGTGCATGCCCCGCTCGAAGGTCTGTCGGGTACCGGAGCCAGGCTCCCGCATAACCCAGGTGGCGGATAGCAGGTCTTCGTCCGAAAGCGTCGCCTTTTCTGCAAAGGGATGCTCCGGCGAGCAGAATACCACCAGCTCATCACTTCGCCAGGGAATGACTTCCAGCTCGGAAGACTGCAACTCACCTTCGATCAGCCCGATGTCCAGCTCAAAATCACTGACCCGTTTGGCAATGGTGCGCGTATTGGCAACCTCAAGGGCCACTTTGGGGTGTGTAGGGGTATTCATGTATTGGGCCATCACACCCACGGCCAGATAGTTACCGATAGTAAGGGTGGCGCCAACCTTCAGCTCACCGATTTCGGTATGCTTGCTGAAAGCCTGCTCCAGTTCGCCGGCCCTGGCCAGCAGGGCCTCTACCTTTGGGCGGTACAGGCGGCCCAGCTCGTTGAGCTGGAGACGTTTGCCCACGCGATCAAAGAGCTGGATATTGAACTGGCTTTCCAGTTCTTTCAGCGCACTGCTGGCAGCAGACTGGGACATGGCCAGGGAGTTCGCCGCACGGGTGATATTCTGGAAATGTGCGGCGGCGAGAAAAACCTCTAACTGGCGGAAACTGAACTTCATAATCGATAAACCCGAATAAGGTTATGAAAATATCCCATTTTGTCGATAGGTTACCTGTGGGTTATTATTTACACAATGATTTTCATTCACTTGCTAACGGCTACTGAACGGGCGATACCATGAGCAACCTCAACAAAGAGCGTGTAACAAGTGTTCGTCACTGGAACGACACCCTCTTCAGCTTTACCACTACCCGTGATCCCGGATTCCGGTTCAAGAACGGCCATTTTACGATGATAGGCCTGGAAACCGATGGCAAGCCACTGATGCGTGCTTACAGTATCGCCAGTGCCAACTATGAGGAAGAGCTTGAGTTCTTTTCCATCAAGGTACAGGACGGCCCACTGACATCGCGCCTGCAGAAAATCCAGGTTGGCGATGAAATCATGGTCAGCCGCAAACCCACCGGTACCCTGATCATGGACAATCTGCTGCCGGGCAAAAACCTGTGGCTGATCAGCACGGGCACAGGGCTGGCACCGTTTATCAGCATCATAAAGGACCCGGAAGTGTACGAGGCCTTTGACAAGGTGATTGTCACCCATGGCGTGCGCTACAAGTCGGAACTGGCGTACCAGGAAGAGATCGAAGAACTGCCGAACAACGAATTCTTCGGTGAGATGGTGGAAGGCAAGCTGCTGTACTATCCCACGGTAACCCGTGAGGACTTCCGTAACACCGGGCGGCTGACCGACGCCATGGAAAACGGCAAGCTCACCAAAGACCTGGGCCTGCCGGAGTTTGATCTGGAAAACGACCGCTTCATGGTGTGTGGCAGCCCGAGCATGCTGAAAGACACTTGCGCCATCCTCAACAACATGGGCTTCAAGGAAGCACGTCACGGTAACCTTGGGCACTATGTCATCGAAAGGGCGTTTGTGGAGCAGTGATGGGCGGCTTTCGCCGACTGCAACTTCCGATGGTCCCGAGACCCCGGAGCGAGAGCTTCGGGGTTTTTGCATTCTGTGGTTTGACGAAAGGATGGCACCGTTGCCGGCGTGATGGTAATCAACGTATTCTCAGGCAGTACAGGCTGAAACCAATGAGCCAGAGGTGGGTGTTTGAAAAAAGCCATGTTGATCCTTGGTGTAGCGTTGCTGGTTGCTGCGCTAGCCAGTTATGCCTCGCGGCCAGTGCCGATTGAGCAAAAGCTCATTTCGATTCAGGCCAGGGAGGTAATGCCCGGATTTGACGATATCGGGGGTGAGCCCATTGAGGTTCAGGCGGCCATCCTGGACCTGGGTGATGATCCCCTGGTGTTGCTCAAGGCGCGGGCAGCGTTGCTTGCCTATCCTGAAATGGCCCGTACCATCCTTCCACTTTACGCTTCCGAGCCGGAGTTCCGCGAGGTCTTGCGCCGATACGGTGAGAACGCCTTGCCGCCCATCCATTACTTTATCCAGCATCCGGTCAGTTCTGTCGAGTGGATGAACAAGGCAGCCCGCCAGTATGAGCGTGCCAGGGATTACATTGCACAGCTCAGAGGCAAGGATGTCGAACCGGGGCAGGAAGCCGACCCTCTGACGCCGGAAGAGCGTGGCTGGTACGCCGTGAATTTCATACGCAATGAAGGGCATGATTTTCTCGGGCAGTTTGTGGTGGATGCCAGCGGCCAGACCCAGTGGGTACAGACGGAACGGATCACTGAAGGCATAACCCAGTTCTTTACCAGTGGTGTGCGACAACTGGAGGCGAACTACCGAACCGGCGAAGATATTTCTGTCAGTGATATCGGCTGGGCGTCCGTGGATGTGCTGGTATTTGGCAGCGCGGTCAAGGTACTACGGGCTGGCCGCACGGCAGCAAAGGCTACCCAGGGTGCCCGGCTTTCCACCCGGTCCGCCGCGTTGGCGGCGCGTATTACCGGTAGCGGGCGGCTGATCCTCCGTAGCGCACGCTATGCCAGATGGCCTGTTATCGTGGGTGCAGGGTACCTGGTGGTTACCCATCCCAGTCTGATTAATGACTTCTTTGCCGGTGTGGCGGATGTGCTGGGTGTTTCTCCGATGTTGATCCAGCTGGCGGGCTGGCTGTTGATTCTGGTGCCGGCTTTTTACCTGGCGAGCTGGTTACTGTGGCCAGCCATAGCCCTGCTGAAAGGTTTGCTGGCTGTAATGTACCGATTGGCCGGCCACAAGCCCGGCTATTTTTCCGGACCTCTGTAGATCCGGACGTGCAGCAGATCAGCGCAACCAGTTTCGCAGTTTGATCACCAGCACTTCTGCGTTGGTCAGTTCCCGGCGGCGCTCCAGCAGTTCGGCAAGAACATCGGGCCGGTCAGTAATGATGTTGTCCACGCCCATGTCGATAAAGCGTGACATCGCGTCCGGGCTGTTGACCGTCCAGACATGAAGCTCATTGCCGGATTGATGTGTTCGCGCAACCGTGGCGGGCGTTACCCTGTTTTGCCGAAGACCGAGAATATCAAAGCCCTCTTCCCAGAGCGGGCCAACAATAAACTGTGCCAGCAGGGTGGTCTTCAGGGACGGCTCCAGGCGGCGTGCTTCCGCCAGGACATACCACTCGGCGGCTGCTATCACGGTACCGTCAACGGCATCCATTTTCTGCAGAAGGCTGACCACTTCGCGGGTCAGCTCCGGTGTTTCAGGATCGGGTTTTATATCGACGTAAAGTCTGGCCCTGCCCCTTGTGATATTGATGACTTCTTCCAGTGTGGCGATTCGCTCACCGCTGAAACCCGGACTGAACCAGGCGCCTGCGTCCCTTTCCCTTGCTTCTTCCAGCGTGATGTCGGAGATCTTGCCGTCAAGACCGAATACTCGCCTCATGTCGGTATCGTGCCAGAGTACGGGTACGCCATCGGCGGTCATGCGGAGGTCTATCTCGATATAGTCGGCACCATCGTCAATGGCCTGTTCTATGGCACTGAGGGTATTCTCCGGAGCCTTGAACGCACTGCCTCTGTGGGCGGTTATGGAAACCTCGTCCTGCTGCTCGAAGGACTGAATCACCAGCCAGGCCTGTCCCACGGCCAGTAAAATAACGAGCAGCTCCGCTGTCCAGGCCATGGGGCCGGCCTGTCTGGGAAGAGGTTTCATGGAAACCCGTTGATGATGGCCGGTAGCACGCCGGTAAACGCTGAAAATGAGCATGCTATAGGCAGCGATGGCGATAAATGCCAGCGTGATGGTAAAAAGAATGTACAGCGAGACAAAGATAAGGGTCGCCGGCATCAGAACATCCATACGTTCCGGCAAACGGGGCAGCAGGTGGCCGCCAATGGTCTGGAACAGCAGCGTTACCAGAATGGGGAGGACCAACAGGCCTGCAAGACCTGTTATCAGGGCTCCGGTAGCGGGCAGGCGCTGGCCATGGACGTAGTGACTGCTTTGCCGCAGTGCCTCCTTGGCCCCCAGGTTGTCCAGCAGCAACAGGGGAACGGAAAGAATCCAGCGCAGATAGAGCCAGCCGTTGCACAGGGCAATGCCCAGGGCTGCAATGGTCGATATGCCCATGAACCACCAGACCACCGGCGGCCGCTCCAACCGCAGGTAGTAGATGTCGTGAGGTGACAGCAAGAACTGGTAGGCGAGAATAATCACCAGCAGAAAGGGCATTGCCACCAGGAGATGGCCGCCAACCTGCAGCAGTGCCAGGGCTGAAAGCTTACGGATGCGTCGGGCAAGGGCCCAGAGCGCTGAAACCGCTATCCGGTATTCCCTGTGCCCGCTCGAAGCGGCAATCCAGGTCATGCCTGCCTGTTGCAGTATCACCAGCAGAGCGGCAATGGCGGCGGTGGCAGCAACCCAGATCAGCCCCCCGGGGGACGCAATGAACTGCACTAGGCCGCCGGTACTGATGGCAGCCTGCCCGGTGACCGGGCGAAGCGCTGCCAGTGCGCCGGAGAATACCGGTGTCAGTGCCGCAAGGGTGAGACCGCTGAAAAACAGATAAAAGGTCAGCAAGCTTCTGCGGTGGATATGAAGAAACGCCAGGGTGTGCAGTGCAAGAATCTTCATTCAGGTTAGGATCTCCCGGTTTGAAGTTTCTGCTTCATGGATTTTCAACAGGTTTCATATCGGCAGCATTGTTGAACAGTGCTGTACGTTCCTCGAAGGTAAGAAACGGATCAACATTGGTCTGCTCCTCCAGTGAACCGAACAACCGTTCCGGGTTGAAATTCCACGTGCTGCAGTTAGTCATCAGTTCACTGCAGCTCAGCAACTGCCCCGACTCCCTCAGAAAGTATTTCAGCCCGGTGTAGGTATCGGCAAGCAGCAGGTCCCGCTCTGCGTTCTTCTGCCGGACCAGCAGGCTTCTTCCGATCATGTCGCCGGTTTCTTTGCCCAGCCCGGTGGTGTCCAGTATCGTCGGGGGAACGTCAATCTGGGCGACAATCTGGTTCTCGGGGGCATAGCGATCCAGTGAATCTCCGTCGGGAGGCCTCACCGCCAGTACCCCGACATTGCTGTTAAGTGGCACGGATTCGGGATCCTGTCTGATAAATCCTCCGGATTCGTCGGAGGTGAGGATTACCATCGTGTCGTCAAGAATGCCCCCGGCACCGAGGTCATCAAGAAACCGGTTCAATGACTCTTCCATGGTTTTCATGGCTTTTCGACGAGCTTCCTGGGGCTCTGCCCGGGCAAGCTCTTCAAGATCTTCCCTGTCAAACTCCTGGTTCTCCCCGTCAGTGTCTCCGGTATTGAACGGGTGGTGAGTGCCCACGTTGAGCAGTGTGACCATCCATGGGGTGGCGGTGGAATCCAGGTCGCGAAGGCGTTCAGCGATGTTGCTGAAATACTCCGGATCGGGTGGGCCCCAACCTTCAATTTCTTCCCCCTCAGCGGTGAAAACTTCTGCGCCGGTCACGTCCTTGAATCCAACTCGTGGCATGAAGTCACCTTTCTGCATGTAATCCAGCGGCGCAGCCTGCCAGTAAGCGGTGGTGTATCCGTTTTCCTGGAGTCGTGCCGGCATGCAGTCCGCGCTTGCCCGGTCTTCGGCCACATCCACCATTTTTCTGGATTGCCTGCGAAAATCCGGGTATTCACCGCAGAGAATGGAAAAGGTTCCCCTGTCTGTCTGCCGTTCCATGCTCAGGGCGTTGCGGTAGATGCGGAATCCATGCCGGTCGAGATTTTCCTCAAGGCTGTGCAGTTCAACGGAGGGGTCCAGATCGTGGTATTCACTCACACTTGGAAAATAGCCGGCCGACAAGCCTTCAATCATGATCAGCAACACGTTGGGTTGATCGTCCACATCAGGAGCGGCCATCTGCTGGTGGAAGAAGTTGGTGTCGTCCCGAACCTCCTGTGGGCTTTCTGCTTGTTCATTTTCCTCAGTGACTGACGCTGCGAAAGGAGTGGTAAGGGCCCCTGGAATCTGGGAAAAGAAACTGGCTACCAGGTTGTTGGTTGGTGTTGTGAGGCTCTGGAAGGATACGCTGTAGACCGCTATAACCAGCGCTGCGAATGCAGCCAGCCCTTTTCTGCCCACGACAGGATCATTCACTAACCGGCGATGCAGCCAGTGGAGAGTCCAGGCCAGAACCAGGTATACCGGAAGCAGCAGTGAATGCCTGTTGAGAAGGCTTCCGGTCACGAAGGTCGGGTCCACACCTTTGCCGATGAGCGATAGCTGAAACAGCGTACCGTGGACAGTCAGGTGCATGCCGGCTACAAAAGCTGCACAGCCGAGCAGCAGGATCAGCAGCACCCTGAACGCCCCTGCCGTGATGGTCAGCAAAACCGCCAGAACCAATGCCCCGGCCAGATCACTGGCAATCATGCCCACAGGGTTTGGCCAGATACCGCTTTGCAGAATATGGCTTGCCCTGACAATCAGCAGCCAGCAAAGTGCAAGGGGCACGGTGCGTGCGAAATGTCGGGTATAAAGCCCAGAGAAAAATGCCATAGTATTATCCGGTGTCTGCCACGGGTTCCGGCTGCCAGTGCTGGGGTGCGTGGCAACATTCCTGTAAAACAGGGTATCCCCACCGCCCGGAGGCTGGCAATGTCGCGTGTTAATTATGACCCCCTGTTAATCGGGGTGTTGCTGATGTTTGTGCTTTCAGGGTGCCTGCAAAACACCGATAAGGGTGTACCCGATATCAAGCTTACTCCCGGCGAGCTGATCTGGATCGGTGACCAGGTGTTCCGTAACGAGTGTGCCGGCAAACAGGCTTGCCTGGTTCACTGGAATCAGGGTGAAGCCTTTCCGTCACTGGGCATCGGCCATTTCATCTGGTACCCCACCAACGTGGACGGGCCGTTTGTGGAGAGCTTTCCGGCCCTGATTCGCTTTATGAGAGACCAGGGCGTTCCATTGCCGGAATGGCTGAATGAGCTGGAGCCGCTGGATGCACCCTGGCCGGATCGCGCCACCTTTTCTCAGGAAGAAGATAAAGACGGCCGGGTGTCCTCATTGCGGGAATTCCTGTGGGCGACCCGTGGCGTGCAGGCTGAGTTTATTGTGCGTCGGGCGCGCAATGCCCTTGAAGAGGTAGTGGCCGGAGCCCCGGATTCGCAACAGGTAATGCTGCGGGATCACCTGCGGGATCTGTTGGCAACACCTGGTGGTACCTACGCCGTCGTCGATTACGTCAACTTCAAGGGAGAAGGGCTTTCAGGGAAGGAGACCTACCGAGGGCAGGGCTGGGGACTGCTTCAGGTGCTTCAAGCCATGGCTGATAATGACCAACCGGCACTGCAGCGCTTTCAGGAGGCTGCAAAGGCTATACTTACCCGCCGTGCAGGGAATGCCCCCCGTGACATAGAGCGTGAGAAATGGCTGCCGGGGTGGCTGGCGCGGATTGAAACCTATCGCGAACCTGACCAGTAGAGTGCAGGGCCGGGTACGGATGCCCCGGCCCGGACCTTACAGGGGATGTTTTTTCAGCATCGGTTCCTGCCCGGGGGCTACTTCCAGCCACCAGACATTTTCGTCCCAGTCTCCCAGCACAATTCGTCTGGCGGGCTTACCGTTGGCTTCCAGTTCGTGAACCGCAGGCCGGTGGGTATGGCCGTGAATCATGCGCTGTACCCCGTGGGCTTCCATCTCCTTCACCACTTCGTCCGGTGTGACGTCCATGATGAACTCTTCCTTGCCCTTGTTCTTCGCCATGCTGATTTCCCGCAACTGCCGCGCCATCTGCTGGCGTTCTGCCAGCGGGCGCTGGAGAATCATCTGCTGCCATTGCGGATTGCGCATATTGGCGCGGAACTTCTGGTATTCCACGTCGGCGGTGCACAGGCTGTCGCCGTGCATCAGCAGGCTGGGCGTGCCGTACAGGTCTATCACCGTCGGGTCGTCCAGCAGGGTGGCGCCGATTCGGTTGCAGTAATCCTCACCAATCAGGAAGTCCCGGTTGCCGTGCATCAGGAACAGTGCCGTGCCGGCCTCGCTGAGCGCCCGCAGGGCTTCTGCGACCTGTTCCTGAAGTGGCGTTCGTTCGTCATCACCGATCCAGGCTTCAAAAAAGTCACCGAGGATGAAGAGCTGTTCCGCGCCCCGGGCTTGTTCCTCCAGAAACGCCAGGAATGCGTTGGTAATGTCCGGCCGGGATTCTTCCAGGTGAAGATCAGAGATAAACAGCGTGGTCACGCCGCGCCTCCGTCCTCTACAACCTCGGCTTTTTCGATAACCACGTCGTCGGCGGGAACGTCCTGATGGCCTGATCGCATGGTGGTGCGCACGGCACGAATGGCATTAACGGTATCCATGCCCTCCACAACCTTGCCGAATACACAGTAACCCCAGCCCTCGGCATTCTCGGCGGTATGGTCGAGGAAGCCGTTATTCTCGACGTTGATAAAGAACTGGGCGGTGGCGGAGTGGGGGTCCATGGTGCGGGCCATGGCAACGGTGCCCTGCATATTGCTGAGACCGTTGTTGGCTTCATTCCTGATGGGTTCGCGGGTTTTGCGCGGAGTCATCCCCGGCTCGAAGCCGCCGCCCTGAATCATGAAGTTGCTGATCACACGATGAAAAATCAGCCCGTCGTAAAAACCTTCACGGACATACTGCTCAAAGTTTTTCGCGGTCTCCGGGGCATTGTCGTAATCAAGTTCCAGTTTGATATCACCGTGGGAGGTTTTCAGCAGAATCATCAGGGTTTCCTGTTCAAATGGGTATATGGAGCATCGATGGGGGTATTGTACTTAAGAGTTTGTACGTGTGCATGAGTTAGGCAATGATTTGTGAGTATAATACGCGGTTTCAGACCCACACCCTATGATTGAGATTGTATGAGCGCCGAGTCCAAGAAAGCCCATAACTTCATCCAGAGCCTGATTGAAGACGCCATTGCCAAAGGCGAGCACACGGGGAAGGTGGTGACACGGTTTCCGCCGGAGCCCAATGGTTACCTGCACATCGGTCATGCCAAGTCGATCTGCCTGAACTTCGGCATCGCCGAAACGTTTGATGGTGTTTGCACCCTGCGGTTTGACGACACCAACCCGGAAAAGGAATCCCAGGAGTACATCGATGCCATCAAGCAGGATGTGCACTGGCTGGGCTATGAGTGGGCCGGTGAGGTGCGCTATGCCTCGGATTATTTCGATGCCATCTATGACTTCGCCGTTGAGCTGATTGAAAAGGGCAAGGCCTACGTGTGTGCGCTTACCGCCGACCAGATGGCCGCGTACCGGGGCACCCTGAAAGAACCCGGCCAGAACAGCCCCTATCGCGACCGCCCGGTGGAAGAAAATCTGCAGCTGTTCCGCGACATGCGCGATGGCAAGTACGAGAACGGTGAGTTGGTGCTGCGTGCGAAGATTGATATGGCATCCCCCAACATCAACATGCGGGACCCGATCCTGTACCGCATTCGCTATGCCGATCACCATCAGACTGGCGACAAGTGGTGCATCTACCCGATGTACGACTTCACCCACCCGATTTCCGACGCCATGGAGGGGATCACCCACTCTTTGTGCACCCTGGAGTTCGAGGACCACCGGCCACTTTATGACTGGGTACTGGAGAACATCTCCGCTCCCTGCCAGCCGCGCCAGATCGAGTTTGCGCGGCTGAACCTGAACTACACCATCACCAGCAAACGCAAGCTCAAGCGTCTGGTGGACGAAGGCTTCGTGGACGGCTGGAACGATCCCCGGATGCCGACTATTTCGGGTATGCGCCGCCGTGGTTATACCCCCGAATCCATCCGTACGTTCTGCGACATGATCGGCGTCAACAAGGCCGGCGGCACCGTGGATATGGGCATGCTGGAACACGCCATCCGCGAAGACCTGAACACCCGTGCGCCCCGCGCCATGTGTGTCATGCGCCCGCTGAAGGTGACCCTGACCAACTATCCGGAAGACAAGACCGAAACCCTGGTGTTGCCGGTTCATCCCCAGGACCCGGACATGGGCGAGCGGGAAGTTACCTGGAGCCAGACCCTGTATATCGACCGGGAAGATTTCACCGAAGAGCCGCCCCGCAAATGGAAGCGCCTGGCCCCGGATCAGGCGGTGCGCCTGCGGGGTGGGTATGTGATGACCTGCCGTGAGGTTATCCGCGATAACAGCGGTGAGATTGTCGAGCTGAAGTGCGAATACGACCCCAATACTCTGGGTGTGAATCCCGAAGGTTATAAACCGAACGGTGTGGTTCACTGGGTGTCGGCAACCGACAGCGTTGAAACGGACATCAATCAATACGACCGTCTGTTTACCCACGAATCGCCAGACAGCGACAAAGAAACCGATTTTGTGGACTCTATTAACCCGGAATCTCTGATCGTCCTCAAAGGCGCCAGGGTAGAGAAGAGCCTGGCTACGCCACGGACGGATCTGCCATACCAGTTCGAGCGGGAAGGCTACTTTTTCTGCGACCAGGAACTGACGGCCGCAGCCGGACGGCCGGTGTTTAATCGGACCGTGACCCTCCGGGATTCATGGGGAAAGAGCAAGTAATATCTGAAGGCACGAACAAAGTCGAAGGAGCCGTCGGGCCGGGGGCATCCCTCCGGGACCGTAAAAAACAGGGATGTTTTTTACGAGCCTACAGGGACGTATTCACGGCGTGTCCCGGAGGGATGCCCCCGGCCTGACGGCGGCCCGCACTAAAACCCGATACATCAGGCAAACAACAGGCATCACGTGATTAGAATCTACAACACCCTTAGTCAGCAAAAGGAAGAATTTCAGCCGATCGAGCCAGGAAAGGTTCGCATGTATGTGTGTGGCATGACGGTGTATGACTACTGTCATCTTGGGCATGCGAGGGTGTTGGTGGCGTTTGATGTGATTACGCGGTATTTGCGTCATCGCGGGTACGATGTTCATTACGTTCGCAATATCACTGATATCGACGACAAGATCCTGCAGAGAGCGGAAGAGAACGGCGAAAAATTCTCGGACCTGACAGCCAGAATGATCAAGGCCATGCACGAGGATGAGGCCAGGCTGGGCGTTCTTTCACCGACTGAAGAGCCCTGTGCCACTGACTACATCAACGAAATTGTGGCCATGATTCACAAGCTCGTCTCCAGCGGTCATGCATACGCTGCCGATAATGGCGACGTGTACTTCTCGGTGGAGTCCTACCCCGAATACGGCAAGCTCAGCAAGAAAAAACTGGAGGACCTGGTGGCCGGTGCCCGGGTGGATGTGCAGGAAGCCAAGCGCAGCCCCGCCGATTTCGTACTCTGGAAAGCCGCCAAGCCTGGAGAAGTGAGTTGGCCCTCGCCCTGGGGTGACGGTCGGCCGGGCTGGCATATTGAGTGCTCCGCCATGTCCAACCGCTGCCTGGGGGAAACCTTCGATATTCACGGCGGCGGGCCGGACCTGCTGTTCCCGCACCACGAAAACGAGATTGCCCAGTCCGAGTGTGCCAATGGGCATACCTTTGTGAACACCTGGATGCATGCGGGTGCCATTCGCGTGAACAAGGAAAAGATGTCCAAGTCCCTGGGCAACTTCTTCACCATCCGTGAGATCTTCGAAAAGTATCCACCGGAAGTGGTGCGCTACTTCCTCGTGTCCAGTCACTACCGCAGCCAGGTGGATTACTCGGAAGACAACCTTGCCGAGGCAGGGCGCACGCTTACCCGGCTCTACCACGCACTGCGTGGACTGGTGCCCGCCAAGGATGTGCCGGAAACCGAGCATGACCGACGCTTCGCCGAAGCCATGGACGACGACTTCAATACCGCCGGGGCGATTGCGGTGCTGCACGCGGTGGCAAACGAGATTAACCAGCATCGCCGGGAAGGCCGCGATGAGCAGGCCAGTGAGCAGGCCGCAGTGCTGGTCAGGCTGGGAAGCATCCTCGGCCTGCTGCAGCAGGACCCGGAGTCCTTCTTCCAGGCGGATACCGGCAGTGAGCTCAGTGCCGACGATATCGAAGCCATGATCCAGGCCCGTGCCGATGCGCGCAAGCGGAAGGATTTTGCCGAGGCGGACCGTATCCGTGATGAGCTGGCGGAAAAGGGGGTCATTCTCGACGACAGCCGCGAGGGAACCAGCTGGCGCCGGGGCTAGTGGCCTGTCCGGGTCTGACCGGAAGTCGGGTTGTCGGCCCGGGAATGACCTTGTAGGGAAATTCCCGTACAATACCGCCCTCGAATTAAAACGGCCCTTCCGGGACAATCCGCCGGAAAGGGCAGGGAATACAGTAACCCACTGAGGCAAACAACGATGACAGAACGCGTACAAGTCGGCGGCCTTCAGGTCGCAAAGAACCTGTTCGATTTCGTTAACAAAGAAGCGATTCCGGGTACCGGTGTCGATGCTGACAAATTCTGGAGCGAGTTCGACAAGATTGTTCACGAGCTGGCCCCCCGCAACAAGGAACTGCTCGCCAAGCGCGATGCCATCCAGGAAAAAATGGACAGCTGGAACCGTGACCACAAGGGTCAGAAGCTGGACATGGCCGAGTACAAGTCGTTCCTGAAGGATATCGGCTACCTGGTGGACGAGCCCGGCGACTTCAAGATCTCCACCTCCAACGTGGATCCGGAAGTGGCCACCATGGCCGGCCCCCAGCTGGTGGTTCCGGTAATGAACGCCCGTTTTGCCCTGAATGCCGCCAACGCCCGCTGGGGCAGCCTTTACGATGCCCTTTACGGCACCGACGCTATTTCCGAGGAAGACGGCGCCGAGAAAGGCCCCGGATACAACCCGGTTCGTGGTGCCAGGGTTATCGAGTTTGCCCGCAACCTGCTGGACAGCTCTGCACCGCTGGCCGCCGGTAGCCACAAGGATGCAGCCAGGTACCTGGTCGAAGGCGGTAAGCTGGTGGTCAAGCTCCAGAATGGCGAGTCCACCGGCCTGAAAGACGAATCCGGTTTTGTCGGCTACACCGGCGCTGCCGATGCGCCCACCGGCATCCTGCTGGTCAAGAACGGCATGCACTTCGAAATCCAGATTGATGCCAGCCATCCCATTGGCAAGGACGACGGCGCCCACGTCAAAGACGTTCTGATGGAGTCAGCCCTGACCACCATCATGGACTGCGAAGACTCTGTCGCCGCCGTGGACGCGGACGACAAGGCACTGGCCTATCGTAACTGGCTGGGACTGATGAAAGGTGATCTGGAAGAAACCTTCGAGAAGGGCGGGAAGCAGATGACCCGCAAGATGCATCAGGACCGCTCCTACACCAAACCTGACGGTGGTGAGCTGGTACTGAAGGGCCGCAGCCTGATGTTCGTTCGCAACGTCGGTCATCTGATGACCAATCCGGCCATCCTGCTGAAGGACGGCAGCGAAGTACCTGAGGGCCTGATGGACGGTTTGCTGACATCGCTGATTGCGATTCATGATCTCAAGGGTAACGGCAAGCTGCAGAACAGCACCACCGGGTCTGTCTACATTGTGAAGCCCAAGATGCACGGCCCGGAAGAAGTGGCCTTCACCAACGAATTCTTCGGCCGCGTGGAAGATGCGCTTGGGCTGCCGGCCTACACACTGAAAGTCGGCATCATGGACGAAGAGCGTCGCACAACCGTGAACCTCAAGTCCTGCATCCATGCCGCCAAGGAGCGCGCCGTGTTTATCAACACCGGTTTCCTGGATCGTACCGGTGACGAGATCCACACCTCCATGGAGCTGGGGCCGTTTATCCGCAAGGGGCCGATGAAGCAGGCCACCTGGATCCAGGCGTACGAGCAGTGGAACGTGGATATCGGCCTGGAAACCGGATTCCGTGGCGTTGCCCAGATTGGTAAGGGCATGTGGGCCATGCCGGATCTGATGGCGGGTATGCTGGAAGCCAAGATCGGTCATCCTAAGGCGGGTGCCAACACCGCATGGGTTCCGTCTCCAACGGCTGCCACCCTGCACGCGACGCACTATCATCAGGTTAACGTTGCCGACATTCAGAAGCAGCTGGAAAGCCGCGCCCGCGCCAACCTGGACGATATCCTGACCGTACCGGTGATGGATGATCCGACGTCGCTGTCGGCTGAAGAAATTCAGCAGGAACTGGATAACAACGCCCAGGGCATCCTCGGTTACGTGGTGCGCTGGATCGATAGCGGTGTGGGTTGCTCCAAGGTTCCGGATATCAACGATGTCGGCCTGATGGAAGACCGTGCCACGCTGCGTATCGCCTCGCAACTGCTGACGAACTGGCTCTATCATGGCATCTGCACCGAAGAGCAGATTCATGAAACCATGAAGCGCATGGCTGCGGTTGTTGATCGTCAGAACGCCAATGACCCGTCCTACCGCAACATGGCGCCGGACTTTGATGACAGCATTGCCTTCCAGGCCGCGATGGATCTGGTGCTGAAGGGCCGTGAGCAGCCTAACGGCTATACCGAGCCACTTCTGCACGCCTATCGCCTGAAGGCGAAAGAGAAGTATGGGCAGTAAACGCCCGGCTCTCAAAAAACCCCGCTTTGAATGAAGCGGGGTTTTTTTGTGGGTGAAGCTTTAGGGGTGGTCTGCTTTTGTCGGATTACGGCTTCGCCTAATCCGACCTACGGGCGGGTACCTGGGAGTTTTCACATGTAGGTCGGATTAGGCCCGAAAGGGCCGTAATCCGACAACCCAATTCAATCCTTATGCAACTCATTCGCCGCATACAGCGTATTTTGCAGCAAGGTGGCAATGGTCATCGGCCCCACGCCGCCGGGGACCGGCGTGATGTAAGCCGCCCGCTCCGAGGCCGCTGCGAAATCAACATCCCCGCGCAGTTTGCCATCGTCCATCCGGTTGATGCCCACATCAATTACGGTCGCTCCTGGCTTGACCCATTCGCCTTTGATCAGCCCCGGCTTGCCAACGGCTGCGATCAGGATGTCCGCCTCTCTGACGAACTTTTCCAGATCGGCCGTAAACCGGTGGCACACCGTCACGGTGGCGCCTTTCAGAAGCAGTTCCATGGTCATGGGCCGGCCGACGATGTTGGAAGCGCCCACGATAACCGCATGCTGGCCCTTGTAAGGGGTGTTGATGCTGTCCAGCAGGGTGATCACCCCGGCCGGGGTGCAGGGCCGCAGGGCGGGCTTGCGTTGCACCAGGCGGCCGATGTTGTATGGATGAAAACCGTCAACATCCTTGTCCGGGCGAATCTTCACGAGAATCGGGTCGGCATCCATGTGGGGAGGCAGTGGAAGCTGGACCAGTATGCCGTCTACGTCCGGGTTCTCATTCAGTTCGTCCACCAGGGCTTCCAGGGCTTCCTGTGATGTGTCTTCCGGCAGATCGTAGGAGAGCGACATGATGCCCGCCTCGTCGCAAGCCTTGCGCTTGTTGCCAACGTAAACCCGGGATGCCGGGTCGTTACCCACCAGCACTACAGCCAGCCCGGGGGCGCGAAGCCCCTGCTGTTTGCGGGCTTCGGTTCCTGCCGCAACCTGTTGTCGCACAGTGGCGGCGATTTCTTTTCCGTTAATCAGTTTGGCGCTCATGTCTTTGTCTTGTCGGTTGTGCGAGAATAAAGGCGTCGCATTGTCTCATGCTTGGGCTCCGCCGCCAATCGAAGGAGGAAAAGCCCAAATGCGTGTTGACGGAGCGGTTTGGCGCCGGTAATATGCGCGCCAACTTTGCTGAGGTATCTGTTGTTCAGTTCAGACGGGGTATAGCGCAGTCTGGTAGCGCGCCTGCTTTGGGAGCAGGATGTCGGGAGTTCGAATCTCTCTACCCCGACCACTTTCTGGCAAATCCAGGATATTGAACAGTCAGGTGGGCGAACGGTACATGCGCCCGTAGCTCAGCTGGATAGAGCATCGGCCTTCTAAGCCGGTGGTCGCAGGTTCGAGTCCTGCCGGGCGCGCCATACCGCAGACGGTCTGATCCGTCCCGGAGACACCGAATCAGCAAAGTTAACCTGAAGTACCTGTTGGGGTCTGCCCGGCGGTAGTCTGGATGTGGTGGACGTAGCTCAGTTGGTAGAGCTCAGGATTGTGACTCCTGCGGTCGAGGGTTCGAACCCCTTCGTCCACCCCACTTTCTCCCCAGTGTTTCATGGTTGATTTCCGCAGTTGCTGGGTTTTACGCTTGCCTGTGCAGGTATGAATCCGCAGATCCTGTGCGAGCGTGGCGGAACTGGTAGACGCGCTGGATTTAGGTTCCAGTGGGGCAACCCGTGAGAGTTCGAGTCTCTCCGCTCGCACCATTATTATTGATACCGGTTTTCTCTCCTGTTTTCTTTCCTTTGTCTGTCTGTGATCCGTTGCCGCAAAAGAGCCATTACCGGGTGATTCTCTCGGCATGGCAAACCGTGATAAACTACCGGCTTTTAAATTTGCGTCCTTTTCCGGGAATTCGCCCTGAACAGGACTTTTGGTTTTATTTTCATTCACATACCGAACCTGTAATTTGAGGATCTTCCATGCAAGTGTCTGTTGAAACGACCTCCAACATCGAACGTCGGATGACGATTGGTGTGCCCGCCCAGGAAATCGACCAGGCGGTCCAGAAACGCCTGCAGGAAACCGCACGCACAGTAAAAATGAACGGTTTCCGTCCGGGCAAGGTGCCCATGAGTGTGGTGAAGCGTCGTTTCGGTGACAGCGTCCGTCAGGAAATTGTCGGCGAAGTCATGCGTGACAACTACATCAAGGCACTGCAGGAGCAGGACATCAATCCGGCAGGCTGGCCGAAGTTTGAGCCAAAAACCATGGAAGAAGGCAAGGACCTGGAGTTCGTGGCCATCTTTGAGGTACTGCCGGAAGTAGAGCTGGGTGATTTCAGCAAGATCTCCGTTGAAAAGCCGAAGGCCGAGATTACCGAGAAAGACGTCGACACCATGATCGACAACCTGCGTCGCCAGCAGGCCACCATGAAGTCCGTGAAGCGCAAGTCCAAGAACAAGGACGTGGTGCTGATTGATTTCAAGGGCTTCATTGATGGTGAAGAGTTTGAGGGCGGTGCGGCCGAGAACCATAAGCTGACCCTGGGCTCAGGTCAGATGATTCCCGGTTTCGAGAAAGGCATCGTTGGTGGCAAGGCCGGTGAAGAGCTGGAAATCGAAGTGACCTTCCCCGAGGACTACCAGAACGAAGAGCTGGCGGGCAAGCCTGCCAAGTTCGAGATCAAGATTCACGAAGTCCAGGAACCGCAACTGCCGGAACTGGATGCCGAGTTCTTCAAGAAGTTCGGAATCGACGCGGAAGATGAAGCCGCGTTCCGTGAAGAAGTTCAGAAGAACATGGAACGGGAACTGAAGCAGGCTGTCTCCAACAAGGTCAAGAACGACGTTGTTGAAGGGCTGCTTGAAAGCACTGATCTTGAAGTGCCTACCGCCCTGGTGGATCAGGAGATCGACCGCCTGCGCCAGGACGCTGTTCAGCGTTTCGGTGGCCAGGTTGACTTCCAGCAGCTGCCCAAGGAAATTTTCGAGGAGCAGGCTCGCCGTCGTGTCAAAACCGGCCTGTTGTTCCAGGAAGTGGTCAAGCAGAATGATCTGAAGGCTGACCCTGCCAAAGTGGATGAAAAGATCCAGGAAATTGCGTCAACGTATGAACAACCTGAAGAGGTTGTGGCGCACTTCAACAGCAGCCCGGAGCAGAAGCAGCAGATCGAGTCTTCCGTGCTGGAAGACGCGGTTGTTGACCTGGTGCTGGAACAGGCACAGGTGAAAGAAAAGAAGCTCAAGTACGAAGAGGCAATTCAGGCTGGTCAGCAGCAGCGATAAAGACCGCAGGGCCGCTTCAGAAGGGCCCGGCCAGCCCGGGATGAAAACAGCCGGCACGTCCGGCTGTTTTCATCTTGGCCCGGTGCTGGCAAAGTAATGCGAGACAAAGTCGAGTTCTAACGCTGTGGCGGACACACGCCACTCCATTGTCCAGAAGGAGTTCACGCGCATCATGACGCAGAAACCAATTGATGGTCCCGCAATGGTTACCAATTCCGGCCTGGTGCCAATCGTTATCGAGCAGACCGCACGAGGCGAACGCTCTTTTGATATTTTTTCCCGTCTGCTCAAGGAGCGGGTAATCTTTCTGGTGGGTCCGGTTGAAGACCATATGGCCAACCTGATTGTGGCGCAGCTGTTGTTCCTTGAGTCCGAGAATCCTGACAAGGACATCCACCTCTATATCAACAGCCCGGGCGGTTCCGTTACTGCCGGCATGTCCATTTACGACACCATGCAGTTCATCAAGCCTGATGTGGCTACCCTGTGCGTTGGCCAGGCTGCCAGCATGGGCGCTTTCCTGCTGGCCGGTGGTGCCGAGGGCAAGCGTGCCTGTCTGCCGAATTCTCGGGTGATGATCCATCAGCCGCTGGGGGGCTATCAGGGGCAGGCGACGGATATCGAGATCCACACCCGTGAGATTCTCAAGATCCGTCACACCCTGAACTCCATCCTTGCCCATCACACCGGGCAGAAGCTGGAAACCATCGCCAAGGATACAGACCGTGACAATTTTATGGATCCGCAGCAGGCGAAGGACTATGGCCTGATCGATTCTATACTTGATAAGCGTGTACCTAATAAATAATACTGAAGGTAATCGCAACATTCCCTGCCGGCGTATTGAGGTGACTGCGTCGGTAAACCAAGCTCAGAGGTATTTCAATGGCAGATGAAAGAAACGGCAGAGGCGACGATAACGGCAAGTTGCTGTACTGCTCGTTTTGTGGAAAGAGCCAGCATGAAGTCCGTAAGCTCATTGCAGGGCCCTCGGTGTTCATCTGCGACGAGTGCGTCGACCTGTGCAACGATATTATCCGGGAGGAAATCCAGGAGAATGCCCAGGAAGAAGCCAGTGATCGTCTTCCGACACCCGCCGAAATCCGCGATACCCTTAACGAGTACGTGATCGGCCAGGACCGTGCCAAAGTGGTGCTTTCCGTGGCGGTATACAACCACTACAAGCGCCTGCGCTACGGCGAGGGCAAGGCTGAAGTCGAGCTTGGCAAGAGCAACATTCTGCTGATTGGCCCCACCGGCAGCGGCAAGACCCTGCTTGCAGAAACCCTGGCACGGATGCTCAACGTTCCCTTCACCATTGCTGATGCCACCACGCTCACTGAAGCAGGTTACGTCGGCGAGGACGTTGAAAACATCATCCAGAAACTGCTGCAGAAATGCGATTACGATGTGGACAAGGCCCAGCGCGGCATTGTCTACATCGACGAGATCGACAAGATTTCCCGCAAATCTGATAACCCCTCCATCACCCGGGACGTATCCGGTGAAGGTGTCCAGCAGGCCCTGCTCAAGCTGATTGAAGGCACGGTTGCCTCGGTTCCGCCCCAGGGCGGGCGCAAACATCCCCAGCAGGAATTCCTGCAGGTGGACACCGGCAACATGCTGTTTATCTGTGGTGGTGCCTTTGCGGGCCTGGATAAAGTGATTCAGGAACGCTCAGAGCGCAGCAGCATTGGCTTCTCTGCCACGGTCAAGAGCCCGGACGACACCAAGAATACCGGCGACATCATCAAGGATGTGGAAACTGAGGATCTGGTCAAATACGGCCTGATTCCCGAGTTTGTCGGTCGTCTGCCGGTTGTAGCCACGCTGACGGAACTGGATGAGGATGCGCTTGTCCAGATACTGACAGAGCCCAAGAACGCCCTCACCAAACAGTATCAGAAGCTGTTTGACATGGAAGGCGTTGAACTGGACTTCCGCGAAGATGCCCTTCGTGCCGTTGCCCGCAAAGCCATGGTGCGCAAAACCGGCGCCCGGGGACTGCGCTCCATTATGGAAGCGACACTGCTGGACACCATGTACCAGATCCCTTCTGAGCATGATGTTTCCAAGGTGGTCATTGATGAAAGCGTGATCAACGGCCAGTCAGAGCCGTTCAAGATCTACGACAGCAGTGAGCACGCCAAGGCGGTTCCCGAGGACTGAGTGTTCGGGCTGGTTGCATAAAAAAAGGGCGGCGACGCCCTTTTTTTATGCCCGGCGTGAGCAGCAAAGCCCCCGCGGAAACTGTAAAAAGATTGCAATTTTTGCTGTCGCCCCAATGAAGGGTGATATGCTGAAATAAATACCGTCAGAGGATTTTCTATGACCCTGATACCTGAAGAATCTGTGCAAGAATACCCGCTGTTGCCGCTGAGAGACGTGGTGGTGTTCCCGCACATGGTAGTGCCGCTGTTTGTTGGCCGTGAAAAGTCCATACAGGCGCTGGAAGCGGCCATGGAGGGCAACAAGGAAATCCTGCTGGTTGCCCAGAGAGATGCCTCCACGGACGAACCGGGCCCGGACGATGTATTCGCCATGGGCACCGTGGCCACCGTGCTGCAAATGCTCAGGCTGCCTGACGGAACCGTCAAGGTTCTGGTTGAGGGCAATGCCCGTGCCACCATTACCGACATTGCCGACGGCGAGTACCTGGCCGGCAAGGCCATGTTGATGGATGAAGACTCCCTGCCGGCACGGGAAGAGGAAGTGCTGGTCAAAACCCTGATGGACGAGTTCGAGAAGTACGTGAAACTCTCCAGAAAGGTACCCTCCGAGGTTTCCAATGCGCTGACCGGCATCAATGAGCTCGAGCGCCTGGCGGACACCATGGCGGCCCATCTGGAACTCAAGATTCCGGAGAAGCAGGAGCTGCTGGAAGCACTGGAAATTCGCCAGCGTGTGGATCTGCTGTTGGGCAAGCTCGATGGTGAAATTGACCTGATTGAAGTTGAGAAGCGTATCCGCGGCCGCGTCAAGAAACAGATGGAGCGCAGCCAGCGGGAGTATTACCTCAACGAGCAGATGAAGGCGATCCAGAAGGAAATGGGTAACCTCGGCGAGGGTAACAACGACTTCGAAGAGCTTGAGCAGAAGCTGGAAGAAGCCGGTTTGCCGGAAGAGGCCCGCAAGAAGACAGAGGCGGAGCTTAACAAGCTCAAGATGATGTCGCCCATGTCGGCGGAAGCGACGGTGGTGCGTGGCTACATAGACTGGATGCTGGCCATCCCCTGGAAGAAACGCAGCCGCGTTCGCCACGATATCGAAAAAGCCCGTGAGATTCTGGACGAAGATCATTACGGCCTGGATGAAGTCAAGAAGCGCATTCTTGAGTACCTGGCGGTCCAGAGCCGTGTGAAGAAGGTCAAGGGTCCTGTGTTGTGTCTGGTGGGCCCTCCCGGTGTCGGCAAGACGTCCCTGGGGCAGTCCATTGCCCGTGCGACCAATCGCAAATACACCCGTATGGCGCTGGGTGGCGTACGTGACGAGGCCGAAATCCGGGGTCACCGGAAAACCTATATCGGAGCCTTGCCCGGAAAACTGCTGCAGAAACTGTCCAAGGTGGGAGTGAAGAACCCGCTGTTCCTGTTTGATGAAATCGACAAGATGGGCATGGATCACCGTGGTGACCCGGCGTCAGCCCTTCTTGAGGTGCTGGATCCTGAGCAGAATCACACCTTCAACGACCACTACCTGGAAGTGGATTATGATCTCTCGGACGTGATGTTCGTGTGCACTTCCAACTCCATGGACATTCCGCCGGCCCTGCTGGACCGCATGGAAATCATCCGTATTCCGGGTTACACCGAAGACGAGAAGGTCAACATTGCGCTCCGGTACCTGTTGCCCAAGCAGATCAAGGCCAATGGCCTTCGCAAGAACGAACTTGATATTCCGGAAGAAACGCTCCGTGACCTGATCCGCTACTACACCCGTGAGGCGGGCGTACGTGGCCTGGAGCGCGAGATCGCGAAGATCTGCCGCAAGGTGGTGCGTGATCACGTTGAAAGCGGTGACAAGGCCTCTGTAACCCTCACGCCAGAGGTGCTTGAGGACTACTCGGGGGTGAAGAAGTTCAAGTATGGCCTGGCCGAGGAGAAGAATCAGGTCGGACAGGTAACCGGTCTGGCCTGGACCCAGGTTGGCGGTGAACTGTTGACGCTGGAATGTGCACTGACCAAGGGCAAGGGCAGGGTAGTCAAGACGGGCTCCCTGGGTGATGTCATGCAGGAGTCAATTCAGGCCGCTTTGACGGTGGTCAGAAGTCGTGCGCTTGGCCTGGGTATCAGTGACGATTTCCACGAGAAACACGACCTTCACGTGCACGTTCCGGAAGGCGCGACGCCGAAAGATGGCCCCAGCGCCGGTATCGGCATGTGTACCGCACTGGTTTCTGCATTGACCCAGATTCCGGTACGGGCCGACGTGGCGATGACCGGTGAGATCACCTTGCGTGGCCGGGTTCTGGCCATTGGCGGGCTCAAGGAAAAGCTGTTGGCGGCTCATCGAGGCGGCATCAAGACGGTGATCATTCCTGATGATAATGTCCGTGATCTCAAGGAGATACCGGATAATATCAAAGAGTCACTGGAGATCCGGCCGGTCAAGTGGATTGACGAAGTGCTGGATATTGCACTGGCTTATCCCCCGGAACCACGTACCGAAGATTCGTCGTCAGAAAAGCCTTCCGGGACTCCCCGTGAGGATGACGGCGAAGCGGCGGAGCGCATAAATACACATTAAACACGTGCTGTGTTGTTGACATGCCAGAGAGCCCATTGGTATAACTGTTTCGCCGTGAAGCAGCCAATATCAAGGGCTCCCGCGCAGTTAATGCCTATTCCGAACACCGGTTAGTAGCCGCAAGGAATAAAAATAGTGAAGAATGGAATTCTCTGACCGCTTATGCGATAGTCGGGAACGTCCAGGAAACAACAAACCAACCTATAACATCTTCAACCTGAAATCGAAGGGGTTTAGTGTGAACAAGTCCGAACTGATCGATGCAATTGCAGAATCCGCAGATATTTCCAAAGCCGCCGCTGGCCGCGCTCTGGATGCCATGACCACCTCCATTACCGGTGCCCTGAAGAAAGGCGATCAGGTAACTCTGATTGGTTTTGGTACCTTCTCCGTCAAGGAGCGTGCTGCCCGTACCGGCCGTAACCCGCAAACAGGTGCCGAAATCAAGATTCCGGCCTCCAAAGTGCCTGGGTTCAAGGCAGGTAAGGCTCTGAAAGACGCCGTCAAGTAACGGCAGCTTTCATTTGGCAAGGCCCGGAACATGGGGCGTTGCCGGAGCGGTTGGCCCGGTGGCAATACCGCAGTCAACCAGCTCTGATGAATTCAAGGCGCATTCCTGAATGAATGCGCCTTTTTACGTTAAGCGACCCTTACAGACATTGATCAGGGATCCGGGAGAAACATGCTTCAAGATATGCGGGATAATGCCCAGGGCACCATTGCCAAAGTCATCATTGGCCTTCTGATTGTTTCACTCTCAATCTGGGGTATGGACGCGATTGTCGGTGGTTTCTCCGGCGAGCCCGAGGTTGCGACAGTTAACGGTGAAGATGTAACCGAGCGGGAATTTCTTCGCGTGGTTCAGATGGAGAGCCAGAGGCGCCTGTCCGAGATGGATGATCCGGATCCGTCCATGCTGGATGAAGATCAGGTTCGCCGGGATGTACTGGAGTCACTGATTCAGGAGAAGGTCCTGACCCAGGATGCGGAGGCACAGGGCCTGGAACTCTCAGACCAGGATATCGACTCGCTGATCACCCAGATGCCCCAGTTCCAGGTGGATGGCTCCTTCAACCGTGACCGGTTTGTTTCTACGGTCCGCAATATGGGTATGGGTGTTGGTGAGTTCCGGGAAACCATGCGTAAGCAGTATGTGGTTAACCAGATCCGCGCCGGAATAGAGCAAAGCGCTACCGTGGCTGATGAGAATGTGGCTCAACTTTTGCGCATACAGAACCAGACCCGTGATTTTCGGGCGGTAACGCTGGCTGCAGATACGGTGCGTGATGAAGTAGAGGTGACCGACGCCGAGATTGAAGCCTATTACCAGGACAACGACGATGAGTTCCAGCAACCGGAGCGCGTGGATGCCCGTTATATCGCGCTATCGCGGGAAGCCCTCGCCGAAAGCGTCGACGTGACGGATGAGCAGTTGCAGGAATTCTACGAAGAGCGGTCGTCCGAGCTGGCAAAGGAAGAGCGCCGTGCGTCGCACATCCTGATCGAGGACGGTGCTGACGCTGACGAGACCATGGCGACTATCCAGCAGCGCCTTGAAGACGGAGAAGCATTCTCCGATCTGGCCAAAGAGTTCTCTATCGATACGTCCTCTGCCGAACAGGGTGGAGATCTCGGTTTTGCAGAGCGCGGTGTCTACGATTCGGCGTTTGAAGACGCGCTGTTTGCCCTGGAGGAAGGGGAAGTCTCCGAGCCGGTATCCACGAGCTTTGGTGTTCATCTGATAAGGCTTGATGATGTTCAGAAGGCCGACACGCCTCCCCTGGAGGAAGTGGAAGACGAGCTCCGCCGTGAACTGGCGGAACGAGAGGCAGCCGAGCGCTTTGCCGAGGTTCGTTCTGAGCTCGCGGACCTGGCTTATGCGGCGGATGACCTCGCTGGTCCTGCCGAGGAGCTGGGCCTTGAGGTGCGGGAAAAAAGCGATATCACGGAAGAGGGTGGTGATGCGCCCTTCGATCACTCAGGACTGGTGCGCCAGCTGTTTTCCGACGATGTGCTGAAGGATGGTTTCAATACCGAGCTGATTGATGTCGGCGACAACATATCCGTCGTGGCGAGGGTCAGTGAGTACTACGAAGCGCAGAAAAAGCCGCTTGAAGAGGTGTCAGAGGAGATCCGCACTTCGTTGATTCGCCAGAAGACCCGTGAGGCCCTGCAGGAGCGCGCCGACACTATCATCGCTGATCTGGAATCCGGTAAGAGTCTTGACGATCTGGATATCGGCGAGTGGCAGTCCTACGAGGACCAGTCGAGGAATAATCTTGTCCTGGGTAATGCCGTGATGGCGGAAGTCTTTTCCCTCAGTCGCCCCGATGACGACAGCAACGTGTTTGGTTCGGTGGTATCGGATGACCGCGTGACAATCCTTGCCCTGGATGCGGTTAACGACGGCGAGGTAGACCGTGATGGCGAAGAGTTCCGCCAGTTGCGTGGTTTCCTGGCGTCACTGGAAGGACAGCGTGAGTACAGTGCCTACAGGCAATACCTGCGGGACAACTCCGAAATAGAGCGACAGTAAACAAGAAAGGCACCCGCGACAGGGTGCCTTCTGGCAAAATTAAATAAGGCCCGCACATCGTTGCGGGCCTTTTAGTTGGCCTCTTCGATGTAGATTTCCGGCTTGTCGCTTGTTCATGGTGTTCTCCTTTGTTGTTGTCTGCCCCACGGCCCGGTCGGGCCGTGGGGCACGGTATGTCCGGGCTTGCCGGACTATCTGCTGAATACTGCGACGGACAACGCGGGTACCGTGAAGGTGCCGCTGGTTGCCGCTGCGCTCTCACCGGGAGAGGTGTCGGCCATCACCGAGAAGGTGCCATCCAGGCTGGTGTCCAGCGTCTGTTCGGAGCCGGTACTGTTGATGAAGACAACGAGCTGGTCGACATCACTGTCGAGATCGGTAAGACCGTTGTCGGGGCCGTCATCCAGACTGAACAGAATGACTCCGGGTACCTGATCCGTACCTGTGTTGTGGAAGTCCAGGCGCTCACTGACCTGCTCTGCGGTTTGCAACCGGAACAGCTCACTCTGGTTTCGCACCGTCAACAACTCCTCCACCTGTTCACGGGTGTAGTTGATGTCACTCGCGGCAGGGCCGGTTTCAAACTGGCCGATAACCTCTGTGATCAGGTCCCAGTTGGCGCCATCCTTGTCCTGGCGTGGCAGGCCGCGGTTCCAGGCGGTTTCCTGGTAACTGAAGTCCACCTCGTTGAACCAGTCGCCGGAATCGTAGCTGTCCCGCTCCATGGATTTGGAGCGCAACAGCTCAGAGCCCATATGGATGAACGGTATGCCCTGGCTGAGAATGGGCACGGAAAGCCCAATCACCTGCATCTGGGCACGTTCCCCATGTGTGGTGGCGAAATCCGCCTTGTACTGGTTGTTGTCCCAGAGTGTCTGGTTGTCGTGCTTGGAGACGTAGTTGATGATTTCCTGGGGGTCGCTGGTATAACCGGCGTTCTGACCGTTGTAATCGATCTCGGCACCGGTCTTCGTGGAGCCGTCTGCGGTCACCAGGGAGTAGTCACTGAGGCTGCCGGCAATGCCGATACGGATCCAGTCACTGACTTGCAGCAGGCGTTCTTTTTCCGTGTCGCTGCCGCTGTTGCGGTCGTTGGGGATGCTGAACAGCCCGTTGGCAAAGCCCTGGTTGGCGCGGATGAAGTCACCCTCATCAAAGGGGCCGCCACCGCGGACAGCGTCACGAAGGCGATCATTGAAGGAGCCGATGCCGGTTCCCGCCATATTGGCCTGAATGGCATTGACGCCCCGGGCGTTGTTGGCTACTTCGCCGAAGTTCCAGGCTTCACCGTAGAAGTAGGTATCCGGGTCAACCGCTTTAACCGCATCCAGGGCGTTCTCCATGTTCGAGAGCATGTGATGGCCCATCAGGTCAAAGCGGAAACCAGAGATACTGTATTCCGAGGCCCAGGTCACCAGGGAATCGATCATCAGCTTTTCCATCATCCGGTGCTCGGAGGCGGTATTTTCACAGCAGGAGGACTGCTCCACCACTCCGGTTTCCGGGTTCTGGCGGTGATAGTAACCGGGAACCAGCTTGTCCAGTACCGACTTCTCGGCCAGGCCAGAGGCATTGGTATGGTTGTAGACCACATCCAGTACCACGTTCAGGCCCAGGTTGGTCGCTGACTGCACCATTTCCCGGAATTCCACAATACGGGCAACGCCGTGGGCGTCTGAGGCATAGCTGCCTTCCGGCACGGTGAAGTGGACCGGGTCATAGCCCCAGTTGAAGCTGTCCAGGCTTCGAAATGTGTCGTGCAATGCCTGGGCCTTCCCGGTGGCCGGGTCGAAGGTTTCCAGCACCTGGCGAATGGAGTTGCCGCTATCACAATGTTCCCCGTAGCTTTCCGCAGCGTCGTCCGACAGGTCGCACAGTCGGCTGAAATCGTCGTCTATATTCACGATTTGGTCCGGGTCTTCGTTGACGGTGGCAATGTCGAATGCCGGTAGCAGGTGCAGGTGGGTGATGCCGGCATCGGCCATGGACGCCAGGTGCTTCATGCCATCGGTTGACGTTTCGGTGAATGCGGCGTACTTACCCCGGTTTTCAGCGGTTACTGTCTCGTCTGTCGCACTGAAGTCCCTTATGTGGGCCTCGTACACCACCACGTCTTCCGGTGCCTGCATGGGCGGCGTCGCCAGTGAATCCCAGTCTGCGGGCTTCAGGTCACTGTCGGCGAGGTTAACCACCTGGGCATACTGGCCATTTTCAGACAGGCTCCGGGCGTAAGGGTCCGAGGTCATGGTGGTTTCAATGGCATCGGTACGGGGGTGATACACGGTGACTTCGTACTGGTAGAACTTCCGGTCCACCTCGGCGGTGTTCGCAGTGTGCTGCCAGACGCCGTCGTTGCGGGTCATATCCACAGGGAAGCCAGTGACTGTACTGCCGTCGGCATTGAACACGTGCAGGCGCATGTTCTGCGCCGTTGGCGCCCAGACCTTAAAGTCGGTATCGGCCCCGTTTACCGTGGCACCCAGGGCGCCATCGTAGGTATAAAGCTGATCCAACACCCCCGGGATTTGCAGGCGGGTGGCGGATATCAATTCATCGTCGCTGTTGAAGGCGCCGGCTACCAGCTGCCCGCGCAGGGCTTCTTCCCTGGTCTGGGTGTCGGCATCCACCGAGTAGGCCGGCCAGCCGGCCAGATGCGGGAACGCCTGTTCCAGTTCGGGCGACAGGGTTGTGGCGCTGAGCTCGATCGTTTTTCCGCCTTCAAGGGTGTTGTTGGCGTCATCAACGGAAATGCCGGCATTGGCGTCGTAGCGGAGCTCCACGCGGGCTGCATCGGCCGTGTCTGCAAACACCAGTGTGCCGGCATCGAGCCAGTGGGCCCTGGCGCCATCGATGGTCATTTCTTCCGACTCTATCGGGTCCGGCGAGAGCAATTCGCTGCCGCTGAGGGTAAATATCCGATTGCCCAGGGCATCGAAGTGCCAGCGGTGGTCATCATCACCCAGGTCTTTTTCATCACCCTTGTGCATGATGAAATTCATGCAGTCTCCGCCGTCGCGCATGGGGATGATGTAGTAGGCGCCGTAAGTATCATTAACGCCATCATGGCTGCGCGGATCACTCCACTCCGTTGGCACATCTTCGGCCAGCCCGTCGCACCCTGCGGCTGCGTCATTCCAGAGGTGCAGGCCCCAGCCGTCGTAGTCGCCTTCCGGGCGTTTGTAATAGAGGATGGCTTCGTTCTCGCCGGGCTCGAGCAGAGTGGTCGAGTCTTCGCTACCGGCGTCATCGTTATCCGGAGAAGAGCTGCTGCTACCGGAGTTGCAACCGGTCAGGGCCAGCGAAAGCGCCAGCACCCAGCCACCTGCAACCAGTTTATGGTCAGGCATAACAGATATCCTTTTGCCGTTGTTTTTGTTTGGAGGGTGACTTGCGAACCGGCAATGCCCGTGCGCTTGTGTCACGGTTTCATGGTTGCGCGAACGTCAGCGGGGCACATCCTTCGGCAGCTGACTTTTGCAGGCGTAGATTGCGGGGAGGGTGGGGGAGTAGTGCGAAGCGGAACAGGGCGAAAAAAAAGGGCCGGCGTGAAAGCCGGCCCAAAGAGGTCCAACGAGAGAGTGTGGAGTTTAGAGCCTTACCACCAGGCTTCGATCTGGGCACCGACCTGAATGTCGCCATCGATGCCTTCGCTGCGAGCGGCTTCGGCCTGATCGCCGAAGAACGCGGCTGCGTACGCGCGGATTACCGGCCTTGCCCAGTAGCCAGGGCCAGCGCTCCACTGCTGTGAGACCGCCACTTTCTGCAGGTCTGTAGCGTCGTCATTGAAGGGCTGGTGTACGTCCTCATAGCCCACTTCCACCGCGGTGCTGGTCACTGAGTTCCAGTTGTAGGTCGGGCGGGCAACCACGCTCAGGCGGGTGGGTTCTTCCTCATTGATCGGGCCGTAGGTTTCACCCTGGGAGTAAAGAGCGGAGTAACCCAGTTCCCAGGGACCGCCAAGCTTGATCACGCCATGGTTGAGTACACGCCAGCTCTTTTCGAGCGTGCCATCATAATAGGGCGCATTCAGGCTGGCATTACCACCCTGATTGGCAAACGCCGCTTCACCCAGGGAATCCGTGGCGTATTGCAGGACGAACTTGTTGAAGCCGCCCATGATACCGGTTGACAGTTCAACGGTGCCGAAGAAGCCATCTTCATCCATGATGCCTGCCGCTTCCTGCTCGTCCGTCAGGTCCGCTGTGCCGTAGATACCAGCGAGTGTCAGGGTGCTTTCGCCAACCGGGAAGGCGTAGCGCAGGTCCAGTTTATTGTTCTGGACGATGGTGTCGCTTTCCTGCTTGTCGAAATTGATCCACGCAGCGGAGAACTGGCCTGCACCTGCCTCGATGTTTTCGATACCGGCGCCATAGCCGGAGTTGTTGATGTAGAACAGATCAAGCTGGTGTACGTCGTGACGCTTGTAGAAGCGCTTGCCGGCCCACAGGGTGGCACCGGGAAGGGATTCGATCACATTGGTGCCGGAAACATAAAGCTGGCGCACAGCCACTTCGCCACCGCTGTAAGGGTTGCCGTTGTTGCGGGTGGTTTCCTCGCCGCCAAAGTCAACGCCATTGACGTCATCAGCGCCGTCATAGGCCTGGTAGTCGTTACCCTGGTTGATGGCTTCGTAGGAAACCATGGAATCAAGGCGGAAGGTTTTGCCATCTTCGCTGAAGAGTTCGTCACCAAACGCCAGCTCCGCGTAGGTGTCGCACTCATCCGCAAGGCGGCCGACAAAGTGGCCGTTGGCGCCGCTGCCGAAACAGGTCTGCTCGCCACCGCTGCCGGTATTGGTGGAGAGGCCTGAACGCGCGTAACCATGGAAGTCAACAGCAATGGCCGGAGAGGCCATGATGGCCGCTGTCACCGCAGTGGCCAGCGGGAGTTTGTTCGGGGAAAAGCGCTTATTGTTCTGCATCATCTGTGTCCTGTGCTTTTTGTCTTTTTTGAATGTCAGGGAAGCGGAAGTTCCGGCCTCCTCTCATGGAAACAGGCGGGGCCGGATCAGGCCTCCGGTTCCCGTGATTGCAGCTTCTGCCAATCAGACATTGGGAAACCGGATTTCATAGTCCTGTAACCGGCAGATGAGTACATCCTCCGCCCTGAAGAAAAAGGGGGGTGAGTTCTCAGGGGGAGGAGGGGCGTAGAAGGACGAGTTGGTAAATCAGTGGCTTCCATGCACGATCAGGGTGGTTGGCTAGACTGGAAACCGCGTTGGTTTCAGGCTTTCCTTGATCTTTTTCAGGTGGCCCAGGAAGTCTGCGCCGCGTTTGAGTGTGACACCGGTGGCCAGAATGTCGATCACCGTAAGATGGATGATCCGTGACGACATGGGCATGTAGACTTCGGTGTCTTCCGGGGCCGTGACTTCTATTACCACGGTGCAGGCCTCGGCAAGGGGTGATCCCGGCATGGTGATGCCGATGACGGTGGCCCCGTTATTTCTGGCCTGCTGGGCGATTTCAACGGTTTCACGGGTGCGCCCCGTGTAGGAGATCAGTACGATCACATCGCCGGTTGTACTGCCCGCGGCAACCATACGCTGCATGAGTGCATCGTCGTAGGACATCACCGGAATGTTGAAGCGGAAAAACTTGTGCTGTGCATCCATTGCCACGGGGGCCGAACCACCCATGCCGAAGAAATTGATCTGTTTGGCCTGGATCAGGTAATCAATGGCTGCGGACAGGGCCTTGGGGTCGAGGGCCTGGCGTGCCTTGTCGAGGCTGGCAATGGTGCTGAGCATGATTTTGTCGGCGAACTCTGCCACCGTGTCATCAGGCTCTACATTCTGCCCGATGTAGGGCGTGCCGGTTGCTATGCTTTGCGCAAGGCGTATTTTGAAATCAGGGAATCCGGTGGCGGAAAACCCGCGGCAGAAGCGGTTGACCGTGGGCTCGCTGACGTCAGCAGCCCTGGCCAGCGCGGCTATGCTGTAGCGGGTAGCGGCGCTGGGATCGCGAAGAATTGCCTCGGCAACCTTGCGCTCGGATTTGTTAAGAGTGTCCAGTCTCAGCTGGATATCTTCGAGCAGATTGTCGTCGCGTTGCGCCTGGTTGGCTGGCATTGAGAGTACTCCCTGATTTATCGGCTTTCTTGTCAAAATCCGCGCTGATTATAGCGTGTTTTGTGGTAATTTGTGGTAGTAAAAGTATCATAAATTGGAAAATATCCTTGGAAAAATTCGTTATGGGTGTCATTATTTGCATAATATTACTACATTGACGCCTCGAGTCGTGCAGTCTGAGCAGTTCGGCACGAAAACAAAGAGAGAAGGGAACCGATGGCTGACCCAATCAATACCCGCTGTGACCTGATGATGTTTGGAGCGCTGGGCGACCTGGCGCAACGAAAGCTGTTTCCGGCGCTTTACCAGTTGGAGCTTGCCGGGTTGCTGCACAGGGGCAGTCGTATCCTCGCGATTGCCAGAAACAAGGCGGACACCGCCGAGATTCGCAAAATACTCCTGGACAAGCTCAGGGAGCACGTAAAGGAGGCTGAGTTCGATGCGGATGCGGCTGAAAGGTTTCTGCAGCGGGTGGACTATCAGTTTCTGGATTTTACCGACCCGGACGGTTATGGCGCACTGAATGAATGGCGCAGTAGTGAAACCAGCAATCTGATTGTCTATATGGCAACGCCGCCGTCCATGTATGGTGTCATCGCCCGCAATCTGAGAAGCAACGGCTGTTGCGATCAGGACACCCGGGTAGTGGTTGAGAAGCCCATCGGTCACGACCTGGCATCATCCAAGGTGATAAACGATGAGCTGGGGGAAGTTTATAACGAGAACCAGTTGTTCCGAATCGATCACTACCTGGGCAAGGAAACGGTCCAGAACCTGATCGCCCTGCGTTTCGCCAACAACCTTTTTGCCTCCCAGTGGGATCAGAACCACATTTCCCACGTAGAGATTTCGGTGGCGGAGAGTGTAGGTATTGAGGGTCGCTGGGGCTATTTCGACAAGGCCGGCCAGGTTCGCGACATGGTGCAGAACCACCTGCTGCAGCTCCTGTGCCTGATTGCCATGGATCCACCTTCGGATCTCTCTGCCGACAGTATCCGTAACGAGAAAGTAAAGGTGCTGAAGGCGCTGCGCCAGATCACCCCTGATCTCATGGACACTCACGTGGTGCGGGGCCAGTACACCGCAGGCACCAGTGGTGGTAAACCGGTGCCCGGTTACCTGGAAGAGGAGGGGGCCATCAGGGGCAGCAAAACGGAAACCTTTGTCGCCCTGAAAGCCGAAATCGACAACTGGCGCTGGTCCGGCGTGCCTTTCTACATCCGTACCGGCAAACGCCTGCCAGAGAAGCTGTCCCAGATCATCATCCATTTCAAGCCGGCACCACACTACATCTTCGACCCGGACCAGAAACACCTGGCCAACAACAAGCTGATTATCCGTCTGCAGCCGGACGAAGGCATGTCGTTGCAGATTCTCACCAAGGACCAGGGCCTGGATAAAGGTATGCGGCTGCGCCAGGGGCCGCTGGAGCTGACGTTCTCGGAAACCTTTGAAACCGACCGGATTCCTGACGCCTATGAGCGTCTGCTGTGGGAGGTTATGAAGGGCAATCAGTACCTGTTCGTTCGCCGTGACGAAGTGGAGCACGCCTGGCAATGGGTTGACCAGATCATGCGTAACTGGGACGACAGTGGCGTGCCCCCCAAGCGATATGCCGCGGGCACCTGGGGGCCGGTTGCCTCCATTGCCATGATCACCCGGGATGGGAGGAGCTGGTATGAAGATGCATGACCTTGGCCTGCCGGATGCGGTGGATGCGCACTTTTTCGACACGCCGGACGATGCCGCCGGGGCATTGGCGGATGCAGTTGCCAGCCATCTTTCAGAGCGGCTTCTGATTGCTCCCCGCGCCAGTCTTGTGGTGTCTGGTGGCTCCACCCCGCTGCCATTTTTCCGGGCATTGCGGGAGAAGACTCTGGACTGGGCCAGAATCGATGTGCTGCTGGCGGACGAGCGCTGGGTGCCCGAGGACGACGAGGCCAGCAATACCCGCCTGGTCAGGGAACACCTGCTGAAGGGCCCCGCCGCGGAAGCGCGCTATCTGTCCCTCAAGAAGCCCGGAGACACGCCGGCTGATGGCCTTCCGGCCGTCGAGGCAGCACTCGCAGACCTTCATCTGCCGCTGGATGTGCTGGTCCTGGGAATGGGCAATGACGGCCATACCGCTTCCCTGTTTCCCGATGCCCCCGAGCTGGACGAAGCGCTTGATTCCGATTCCGCCGCCATCGTGGCGCCGATGACGCCCGCTTCCCAGCACCAGAGGCGCATTACCCTGACCCTGCGGGCCCTGAGTCGCGCCGGTTTCACTGCGCTGCACCTGAAGGGGGATGACAAACTGAAAACCTTGCAGGCGGCCTGTAGTGACATTGGCCGGGTGAAGGAAATGCCTGTTCGCGCTTTCCTCAAGCCTGGCCTGCAGATTTACTGGAGCGCCTGAGCGCCGCTGGCAACCGACCTGCTTTAACGGAGAATACTATGAACCAATTGTCTGACTATCACCGTGAACGGGTCCGGTCGGTGCTGAGCGCCTCTCCCCTGGTTCCGGTGATCACCATCAATCATCCGGACCAGGCGCTGCCGCTGTGTCAGGCGCTGGTCGACGGCGGTATCCGGGTGCTGGAAATCACCCTGCGCACGCCCCACGGTCTGAAAGCCATTGAACAGGTAAGAAAGGCCATCCCGGACGCCTGGGTAGGCGCGGGCACGGTTACGAGTATCGCCCAGTACCGCCAGGTGGAAGCCGCCGGCGCCCAGTTCGTGATTACCCCCGGCGTCACCGAGGCTATCCTGGAATTCGGCGTAACCTCGGAAGCTCCGCTGTTACCGGGTATCTCGACCATTTCCGAGCTGATGGTGGGCTACAACCTGGGCTACCGGGAATTCAAGTTCTTCCCGGCCGAAGTGGCTGGCGGCATCCCGGCCCTCAAAGCCTTCGCCGGCCCCTTCCCGGATGTCACTTTCTGCCCGACTGGCGGAATCCGACGTAATACCGCAAAGGACTATCTTGCCCTCGATAATGTCTCGGCCGTCGGTGGTACCTGGTTAACACCTGGTGATACCGTTTCCTCGGGCGACTGGGGGCAGATTTCGGAGATTGTTCGTGGGAGTCTTGCTGACCTGTGAGTTTCCTCGTCGGTCTGTAGCCTGATGGATCGTGCATCCGCGATTGGTGGGCCGGTCTTTCGGGAAACGCTACAAGCACGTCCCTGTGCGCTTGGAATTGGCCATCCATGGCCAATTACATTCCCGAAAGACCGGCCCACCAACCGCTTGTTCTGGCTTTGCAGGTAACGCCTTGGGTGCATGAATCCCCCGTAGGTCGGATTAGCGCAGCGTAATCCGACAAATAGCTTCGAGACCGCAAACAATGTCGGATTACGCTGCGCTAATCCGACCTACGTGAAAAGAAGAGCGATATCGGCTTGGTCAAAACAGAGGCTGCGGGGCGGGGCTTCCCAAAATGTAATTGGCCATGGATGGCCAATTCCAAGCGCACAGGGAAGTGCTTGTAGCGTTTTTGGGAAGCCCCGCCCCGCAGCCTCCAGGCACCAAACCAGCAGGCTACGTAAGAGGAATCCTCCCAAGTCTGATCTCAGCGAATATCCGTTCCTACACGAACAATCTTCATGGTATTGGTACCACCCTGGGCATTGACGTAATCGCCCTTGGTGATCACCACCAGGTCGCCGTCCTTGACGACACCCATCCGCACCAGCTCTGCAACTGCCCTGGCATTGGTCTGCTCATTCGGAATCATCGCCGAATCAAACGGCACCGTCTGCACACCACGGAACAGCGTCACGCGGTGCTGTGTGGAATGGTGACGGGAGAAGGTGAAGATCGGCAGGCTGGATTTGATGCGGGACATCAGCAGGGGAGTGGCGCCGGTTTCTGACATGCAGATGATCGACGTTACGCCTTCCAGGTGATTCGCGGCATACATCGCAGACAGGGCAATGGCCTCGTCCACATGCTCCATGCTCTCGTGGATACGGTGCTTGGACTGGTGCATGGACGGCTGCTTTTCAGCGCCGATGCAGATGCGCACCATGGCCTCGACGGCTTCCGTCGGGTAATCACCCACGGCGGTTTCCGCCGACAGCATCACCGCGTCGGTGTAGTCCATGACCGCGTTGGCCACGTCGGAAACCTCTGCCCTTGTAGGCATGGGGTTTTCGATCATGGATTCCATCATCTGGGTGGCGGTGATGACCACCGTATTGAGGGCGCGGGCGCGGTTGATGATGTGCTTCTGCACACCCACCAGTTCGGCATCGCCAATCTCGACCGCGAGGTCGCCCCGGGCAACCATGACCGCGTCCGATGCTTCAATCACCGCGTCCAGTGCTGCGTTGTTGTGGGCCAGTTCCGCGCGTTCGATCTTGGCGACCAGGCGGGCTTCGGAGCCGGCTTCCTTCAGAAGGCGTCGGGCCACGTGCATATCTTCGGCAGTGCGCACGAAAGACACGGCCACATAGTCGGCGCCCAGGCGGGCGGCGGTTTTGATGTCCTGTTTGTCTTTTTCGGTGAGGGCCTCGGCTGACAGGCCGCCACCGCGCTTGTTCAGGCCCTTGTTGTTGGACAGGGGGCCGCCAATGAGCACGCGGGAGGTGATGCTGGTGCCGTTGACGGTTTCAACTTCCATTTCGATGCGGCCATCGTCCAGTACCAGGATGTCGCCCGGTTTGACGTCTTCGATCAATTGCTCGTAATCAATACCGACACGCTCCTCGTTGCCGGCTTCCTTGTCCATGGCGGCATCCAGAATGAATTGCTGGCCGGCCCTGAGGGTGACCTTGTTCTCGGCGAAGCGCGCAATTCGCAGTTTTGGTCCCTGCAGGTCAGCCAGCAGTGCCACGAAGCGGCCATTGGCGGCTGCGCTTTCGCGCACCCGACGGGCCCGTTCCATGTGATCTTCCGCACTGCCATGGGAGAAGTTCAGCCGGGCTACATCAACACCGGCGGCAATGATGGAAGAGAGTGATTCCGGTGAGTCGGTGGCGGGGCCGAGAGTGGCGACGATCTTGGTGCGCCTTAGCATGGTTCCTGTTTCCTTGTTGATTTCCGAAGAGCTTTCCGGTGATTGCCGGTGGACGTCTGGCAGGCGGCCAGGGTTACTGGCTCGCCTTTTTCATCAGTACAGCGGCATTGTCGAGCATCCGGTTGGAGAAGCCCCATTCATTATCGTACCAGGCCATGACTTTTGCATGACGGCCAATGGCCCGTGTGTGGTTTGCGTCGAAAATACTGGACAGGGCGTTGTGATTGAAGTCGACGCTGACCAGCTTCTCGACGTTATAGCCCAGTACAGGGCTGTTTTGCGCAGCAGCTCTGACGGCTTCATTGATTTCTTCGACAGTGGTATCCCGGCTGGTAATAAAGCCGAAATCCACCAGAGAAACATTAATAGTAGGAACCCGTACGGCCAGCCCGTCAAGTTTTCCGGCCAGTTCCGGTATGACCTTGCCGATTGCGGCGGCGGCGCCGGTTTTTGTCGGGATCATTGACTGGGTCGCCGAGCGTGCCCGGTAAAGGTCTGAGTGATAGACATCGCTCAGCTTCTGATCGTTGGTGTACGAATGAATGGTGGTCATCAGCCCGCTTTCAATGCCTATCTTCTTATGAAGTGCCTCGACGACCGGGGCCAGGCAGTTGGTGGTGCAGGAGGCGTTGGAGATGATGTCGTGTTCTGCGGTCAGTATGTTGTCGTTGACGCCGTACACCACCATGGCGTCTGCATCGGGTGATGGGGCCGAGATGATCACTTTCCGGGCACCTGCTTTCAGGTGGCCTTCGGCTTTCTCCCGTTTGGTGAAGAGGCCGGTACACTCGAACACCACATCCACGTGATAGTCTTTCCAGGGCAACTCTTCCGGGTCGCGGATGGCGGTAATGGCAATACGGTCACCATTGACAGAGAGGGACTCGGAATCGTGGTTTACAATGCCACTGAAGCGGCCGTGAACGCTGTCGTACTTGAGCAGGTGGGCGTTGGTTTCGGCGTCGCCCAGGTCGTTGATGGCAACCACCTGCATCTGGTTGCGGTAGTCATTTTCGTAAAGTGCGCGGAGAACATTGCGGCCAATGCGCCCGAAGCCGTTAATTGCGATGCGAATAGTCATGTTCTGGCTCCAAATCTGGTTGGTTATTGTTCATCTTTGTCGGTGATGTAGTAAATATAACAACAAAAAATGGAAAAATGAATGATTCCCGGGTGAAAGCGGTAAAAAAAGTAAGTAAACTTACGGGAATTAAAAAGCGATCAAATAACGGAATTTCAGGAGACCCACTATGCACCCGACTGTAGACGCGGTTACCCGGCGCATCATCGAGCGCAGTCGTCATACCCGGCAGGACTATCTGGGCCGGATGGAAGCGCTGAAGGCGCAGTCGCCCCATCGAAGCACGCTGTCCTGCGGTAATCTGGCACATGGGTTTGCGGCGTGTAATCAGTCCGACAAAGACACCCTGAAACTGATGAACAAGGCCAATGTGGCCATTGTGTCGGCCTATAACGACATGCTGTCGGCTCACCAGCCCTACAAGGATTTTCCGGATGTGATCCGGGAGGCGGCCCATGGCATGGGATCAGTGGCGCAGTTCGCGGGTGGTACCCCTGCCATGTGTGACGGTGTAACCCAGGGGCAACCGGGCATGGAGCTCAGTCTGTTCTCCCGTGACACCATTGCCATGAGCACGTCCGTGGCACTCAGTCATAACATGTTTGATGCCACTGTGCTGCTGGGTATCTGCGACAAGATCGTGCCGGGTCTGCTGATCGGTTCCCTGAGCTTCGGGTACCTGCCAACGATATTGATCCCTGCAGGGCCAATGCCTTCCGGGCTGCCCAACAAGGAAAAGCAGCGCATTCGCCAGCTTTATGCCGAAGGCAAGATTGGCCGGGACGAATTACTCGAGGCGGAGTCGAAGTCTTACCACAGTCCGGGTACCTGCACCTTCTATGGAACGGCCAACAGCAATCAGCTTCTGGTGGAAGTGATGGGCCTGCACCTGCCGGGAGCGGCATTTGTGAACCCGGGCACTCAGTTGCGTGATGAACTGACCCGTGCAGCCACGGAGCAGGTGATCCGGCTTTCCAGGCCCCACGGTGGCAAGCTCGGCCTGGGGGACATGATTGATGAGAAAAGCATTGTGAATGCGCTGGTGGCCCTTCTGGTCACCGGTGGTTCAACCAACCACACCATCCACTGGATCGCCATTGCCCGGGCGGCTGGCATTATCATTGACTGGAACGACTATTCCGAGCTGTCATCGGTGGTGCCTTCCATGACCCGCATCTACCCCAATGGTCAGGAAGATGTGAACGCCTTCCACGAGGCTGGTGGTACCCCCTTCCTGATCCGGGAACTGCTTGCGGCCGGTTTCCTTCACAACGATGTGGAAACGGTGATGGGGCATGGCCTGGAGCAGTATGCCCGGATGCCTGAAATGGAGGGTGACAAACTCGTCTGGAAGCCCGCTCCGGAAAACAGTGCCAAACCGGACGTGCTGAGCACCGCCAATGAGCCCTTCGCCCCTGATGGCGGCCTGCGGGTCCTGGATGGCAACCTTGGCCGGGGTGTGATCAAGGTGTCTGCGGTGGCCGAGGAGCACCGAACCGTCAGGGCGCCGGCGGTAGTCTTCAACGATCAGAACGAGCTCAAGGCAGCCTTCGAAGCCGGTGATCTCGACAGGGACTGCATTGTCGTAGTTCGCTTCCAGGGGCCGAAAGCCAATGGCATGCCGGAACTGCACAAGCTGACACCCTATCTCGGCGTACTGCAGGACCGCGGCTACAAGGTCGGGCTGGTAACCGACGGCCGTATGTCAGGCGCGTCGGGCAAGGTACCTGCCGCTATTCATGTATACCCCGAAGCAGCCAATGGCGGCCCCCTCTCGCGGGTGCACACCGGTGACGTCATTACCCTGGATGCAGTCACAGGGAAGCTGGAAATCGATGTGCCGGAAGATGAATTTGCCACCCGGGAGTCGGAACAGGCGGACCTGAGCAGTTATCATCATGGCCTGGGCCGGGAACTGTTTGGCTGGATGCGCAAAGCCGCCAGCACCCCGGAAGAAGGTGCCAGCTTTTTCTGGAATCATGACGCATGACAACAACCAATTATTCGCTGGTAGGGGACATCGGGGGCACCAACGCCCGGTTCGCCCTCGTGCGCTCCGGTGATGTGACACCGGAAGCCATTGAGGTACTGGCCTGCAGCAATTACGACAACCTCGACTCCGCCATCACCGACTATCTCCAGCGTACCGGCGTGGGGGAGGTCCAGGACGTTTGCCTGGCGGTGGCTTCGCCGGTTTCCGGCACCCAGGTAAGGATGACCAACAATCACTGGCGATTTGACAGTGAAGAGGTGCGCCGCCAGTTTGGCTGGACCGCGTTCAAGGTCATCAATGATTTCACCGCCATGGCGCTGGGGGTTCCCCATGTTGCTGCGGAAAAGCTGGTTCACGTTTGTGGTGGCCCGGGAGATGCCCGTCGGCCACGCTTGGTTATCGGGCCGGGAACCGGCCTGGGAGTTTCAGGCCTGGTGCCATTGCAGAATGGCTGGGTACCGCTGATGACGGAAGGCGGCCATGTGGATTTTGCACCCACGGATGATACCGAAATGGCCATCCTGCGAATCCTCAAGGCCCGGTTTGGTCGTGTGTCGGTGGAGCGGATTCTGTGCGGCCAGGGACTGCTTAACCTTTACCAGGCCCATGCCGAAATACAGGAAGTGGCGGCCCCACTGGATGCGCCGGACAAAATCACCGCGGCCGCGCTGGAGCAATCCGATCCCCTGGCTCGACAGACTCTTCGTCATTTCTGTGAAATACTGGGCCGCGTGGCCGGTAACGGTGTGCTGACCCTGGGAGGCACCGGAGGTGTCTACCTGTGCGGTGGCATCCTCCCGCGCTTTATTGACTTTTTCCTGGAAAGCCCGTTTCAGAAGGGCTTCGAAGACAAGGGTCGCATGCGGCCACTGCTGGAGGCTACGCCGGTGTATGTTGTCACCGAAAGCTATACCGGGCTGCTGGGGGCAGCGGAAGCACTGAACAATCCGGAGGTTTAGTGTGGCGAAGGTTGTCGTCGCCCAGACCGGGAGCGGCGACAATACTGCCTACAGGTAGTGGACCAGCTCGGCCTTGTCAAAACGGTACTGCTGGTTGTATACCCCTTTTTCAGAACGCTTTCCCGCCGCCACCACCATGGTCACCAGGCCCTTTTCAGGCAGCTTCAGCAGTTTCCGTACCCGGCACTCATCGAACCCTTCCATCGGGCAGGAGTCGTAGCCGTGGGCCCTTAATGCCAGCATCAGGTTCTCGGCTGCCAGTGCCGTGGACTTGGTGGCCCAGATTTTCATTTCATTGGGAGAATAGGGGCCCCTTGGCACCGGCCTGGTGAGCCCGACCACCAGGCCTGCTGCTTTCTTCGCCACCCCGAATAAACCGAAAGGCCCCTGGTTGTAATGGATCGGGGCAATCTTCGAGTAGTATTTCTCTACAATGCCGGGCAGCTTTTCTTCCGGCCACTGTTCCAGGGCCATGCGGGAATGCCGGCGCCAGGTATCCGTTCTGGCTACAATGACAATCAGTACTGGCGCGGTTTTCGCGGCATTCTGCCCCAGGCAGGCTTCAGCCAGCTTTGCTTTCAGGGCCGGTGTTCTGACCACAAAGAACTCCCAGGGCTGCAGGTTGCTGGAGTTGGGCGCCAGCATGGCCAGATCCAGACAGTCATCCAGCACGTGATCCGGCACCGGTTCATCCGTAAACCGGCGAACCGAACGGCGGCTGCGTACCACCTTTCGGAATTCCTCCAGAGTCGGGTTGGGCGCTATGTCTGACTTGGCATTCATGGAAGTTTGTCCTTTCGCCGGCTTCTTGCGGCTTGTTTGTCGGTTATGACCACAGGCTTTAAGGTTACGGTACCCGGATGTTTATGCAATGGCCTATTGTTCTGGAGTGATTGGCAGGAATGACCAGGATTGATTCACAGATACCGTTTGATGAACTGGTGGCGCAGGTAAGGCAGTGCAGAATCTGCGAGGCGTATTTGCCGCTGGGCCCGCGACCGGTTATCCAGGTGTCCCGATCCGCCTCCATACTGGTGGTGGGGCAGGCCCCTGGTCGCCGTGTACACGAGACCGGTCTGCCTTTCAATGATCCCAGTGGTGACCGCCTGCGGGACTGGATGGGTATTGGCCGGGAAACCTTCTACAACGAGAACGAGCTGGCCATCCTGCCCATGGGGTTTTGCTACCCCGGTACCGGAAAGTCCGGTGACCTCCCGCCGCGGCCGGAGTGCGCCCCTGCCTGGCGGAACCTGCTGCTTGAGCGCCTGGACAATATCCAGCTGACGCTGGTGATCGGCCAGTATGCCCACGCCTGGCATTTACCCGGCCCCAAACAGTCTGTCACTGACCGGGTAAGGCAATGGCAGGAGGTCTGGCCGGAACTGTTGCCACTGCCGCACCCCAGCCCACGGAACAATCTCTGGTTACGTCGTAATCCCTGGTTTGAGCGGGAGGTGATTCCGGAGCTGCAGAGCCGGGTTCGCGAGCTGCTTGGCCGCGAACACGCTCGTTAATCGGCGCAACTAGCGAGCTTCTTCCCAGCGCGTCAACAAGTCTTCGTAGCGGATGGTTCGCCCCGGTGGTTTTTCATCCTCCAGCCTGGGCTTGGGGGCACCGGGCTGCGCCAGCCAGTACTCGCGTCCTTCAGCTTCGCTGTCTGAGGCGATACGGGGCGCGCAACTGTTCACACTGAAGTTTCTTTCCATCACCGCCATGGCGCGATCCTGGCTTTCAGCCAGCTTGTCCATGGCTTGCTGCGCGGTGCGTTCTCCCGACATGGCATCGGCAATGTTGGGCCACCAGAGCTTCGCGAGTTTGGGGTAATCAGCAATGTTTACACCGGTTGGCGTCCAGGCTTCCCGTGCCGGGCTGCGGTAGAACTCAACCAGCCCGCCCAGTTCCGGACTCATCGCCTGCATTTCCTCCGAGTTGAGGTCCGACTCCCGAACAGGTGTCAGACCAACCAGGGTTTTCTGGAGTGATACAGACTTTGAGACCGTGAACTGGGCGTAAAGCCAGGCCGCTTTCTGCCGGCGGTCGCTCATGACCCGCGGAATGGTCCAGGCTCCCACGTCCTGATAACCCAGCTTCATGCCTTCAGACCAGTAGGCTCCATGGGGAGAGGGGGCCATTCGCCACTTGGGGGTGCCATCCTCGTTAACTACGGGAAGCCCCGGTTTGGTCATGTCAGAGGTGAACGCGGTGTACCAGAAAATCTGCTGGGCAATTTGCCCCTGGGCAGGTATCGGGCCGGCTTCGGAAAAATTCATGTCCGGAGCTTCCGGTGGTGCATAGCTTCGGAGCCAGTCGATGTACTTCTGCAGTGCGTACACGGCGGCCGGACCGTTGGTGGCGCCGCCCCGTGAAACCGATGAACCCACCGGATGACACCCTTCCATGCGGATGCCCCATTCATCCACCGGCAGGCCGTTGGGCAGCCCCGAATCACCCGCACCAGCCATGGAAAGCCAGGCGTCCGTAAAGCGCCATCCGAGGGATGGGTCCCGCTTGCCATAGTCCATGTGACCGTACACCCGCTCGCCATCAATCTCCTTCACGTGAACGCTGAAAAACTCGGCAATATCCTCGTAGGCGGACCAGTTGAGGGGAACGCCCAGCTCGTAACCGTAGCGTTCCTCAAACGCCGCCCGCAGCTCCGGGCGCTGGAACCAGTCATAGCGGAACCAGTAGAGGTTGGCGAACTGCTGGTCCGGTAGTTGATATATCTTGCCGTCCGGCCCGGTCACAAAGCTCAGCCCGATAAAATCGTCCAGATCCAGTGTCGGCAGCGTGAAGTTCCGCCCTTCACCTTCCATGTAGTCACTCAGGGCCAGTGCCCAGCCGGTCCGGGAGTGGGTTCCGATCAGGTCTGAATCGTTAACGAAGGCGTCATAGCGACCCTTGGCGGCCATGATTCTTTGCAGGTTGACCTGGCGAATCACCTCCCCTTCGGGCTTCAGGTCGTGATTGACTGTGATTCCTGTGATTTCGGAGAAGGCGCGGGCGAGAACATCCGATTCATAACGATGCGTGGCCAGATCTTCCGACAGCACAGAAATCTCAAGGCCCTCCAGGGAGGCCGCTGCCGAGGCAAACGAGGCCAGCTCTTCAGCCTGTTCTTCCGGTGACAGTGTGGACGCCTGGAAGCTTTCGGAAATCCATTGCTCGATAACCTGCCTGCGTGCTTCCGGCAACGAGTTGAAAGTGTCGGATCCGTGACTGGCTGCAGGGATGCAGAGAATACAGAGGGTAGCAGCGACAATCGGCCATCTGTTCATGTGACACCTTTATTGTTTTGCTTTCTTCGCTTGTTGTTGGTTTTACTACATTACTGAGCGTAATGTTCGCTATATGGTTCGTCAACGAAAATTTATGACAGTTCATGTAATCCGATAAAAGACCGTAAAGACAAGTAGTTAAGATTTTTTAGCTGGAATATGCTCATAAAATGTGCAATAAAAGTGAAAAAATAATGTTCTAAAACTTTCCATTTTTTCCTTTGCGAGTTAGATTTGTGTTGTCTCGAAAACACAAGCCGGTCAAAGACCGCAATGAATGTTCGGGATGGCAGTGCCGGTCAGCACGGAGGACGTACCTGATGTATTGCAATTGAGGGAAATCGAAACTCCAACGAGAGAAAGGGCTGACAGGTCGGAAAATCTCAAACAATAATAGGAAGCTATCATGATCGAAAACAAAAACTGTTCTAATGCTAAAACTCTCAGGCTGTCCGCTCTTGCAGTGGGTGTTGCCCTTGTCGCGGGAGGCTTTTCAGCTCCGGCGGCCGCTGAGCTGTCACTGGAATCAGATAGTGGCTGGAAGTTCGGGGTGAACGGCCATATCCCGGTTTTCGCGGTCTTCGGTGACTTCGAAGATGAAGAAGACGCGTTCAACGTCACGACCGGGTTTAACCCGGCGACGCTTCAAACCAACATTTACGCACCAACCCAGAATGGCCTCACAGTGTCTGGCCATTTCCAGATGAACGCCAACCTGTCGATTGGCGATGCCGATGAAGACTTCCGCAGCCGTGTGGCGGAAATCGCGGTCGCCGGTGACTTCGGTACCGTCAACATCGGTAAGGGCTTTGGCATCTACGGCACGCCGGCCATCGGCGATAATGGCAGTGCTCTGGGCGTTGGATTGATCGGGGGTGGTCCTGATCAAGTCGCTGCAACTGCGGGCAGGATCGGCAATGGTTACTTCTACGCGGACTTCACACCCCGAGTGATGTATACCTCCAATGACCTGGGCGGTCTGCAATTCAAGGTAGGTGTGTTCACACCGTCGAAGTTAAGCGATGCTGAGGACCCAGGCGGTGATGCGGAGTACGCCACGCCACGGATTGAAGGTAACGTGGTTTACTCTGCGGACATGTTCTCTTTGTGGACCAGTGCGTTTACCCAGGACGTTGATTCGAAAACCGGCGCCTTTGATGACTACACCATGTCCGGCGTTGACTTTGGTGGTTCGGTATCCCTGGGTGGCCTGGGTGTTCGTGCCAACTACGCCATGACATCAGGTACCGGTAACGGCGTGTTTGCTGCTCGTCTCGACGATCAGGAGGAAGACGCCAGCCAGTGGTATGTTGAATCTACCTACGACTTTGGCGCCACGACCCTGGGTGCCAGCTATGGCGAAGGAGAAGATGATATTGGCACTGGCGAAAACGACTCTGATCTCACCATGATCTTTGCCCGTTATGCGGCCACAGACGCTTTGACCCTGATGGCCGAATACCAAACCTATGGCACCGAGACAGGTGATAATGAGTACAACGCCTTCATCGTAGGCTCACAGCTTACTTTCTAAGCGAGATTGATAACTTCCTCTTTCGAAGGAGGAAGCGTTCAGGCAGAAAGCCGGGTGTCGAAAGACACCCGGCTTTTTTTATTCAAGCGGACTCGTCCTGAATAGCCAGATCGGGCGAATTACACCCACAAAAAAGCTCCGGACGGTAGAGCCGGCCGGAGCAAATGCCTGAGAGAGTGGTTCAGGCGCTGTGGTGGAGAGCAACGGTTTGTGGTTGCGGGTTTGCCTGAGCAGCCAAATACCGGTCGAGCTCACGGACATCTTCTTCAGTGGCGTACAGCCCCTGTTTGGTGCGGCGCCAGAGGATATCCTCCGATGTCATCGCCCATTCGTATTTGATCAGGTATTCCACTTCGCGTTCATAAAGCGTTCCGGCGAACCGGTAACCCAGGTCAGTAATGGATTTGGCATCGTCCAGGATGTGGTAGGCGTTGGTTCCGTATGTACGCACATAACGGCTGCAGACTGCCTCGGGAAGCCAGGGGTAATCCTCGGAAATACGCGCTTCGAGGGTGTCGTGATTCTCAAAGTCACCGCCAGGAAGAATGGCATGCTTGGTCCAGGGGCCTGCGGCTTGTGGAAAGAACTGGCACAGCTTGTCCGTGGCAGCTTCCGCAAGCTTGCGGTAGGTTGTGATTTTACCGCCGAATACGGAAATAACCGGGGCCTTGCCTTTCTCCCTGCTGACTTCAAAGGAATAGTCCCGGGAAGCCTTCTTGGCATCGCCTTCTTCGTCATCCATGAGTGGACGCACACCGGAGTAAGACCAGACCACGTCGCTGGCGGTCAACTGCCGCTTGAAGTGGGAGTTGACAATGTCAAGAAGGTATTCGGTTTCTTCCGGGGAGATCCTCGCCTTCTTCGGGTCGCCCTCGTAATCCACATCCGTGGTACCAACGAGAGAAAACTCATCCTCATAAGGGATAACGAACACGATGCGCTCATCCTCATTCTGCAGGATGTAGGCCTCGGTTTCCCGATTCAGCCTCGGAACCACAATATGGCTGCCCTTGACCATACGAATGTTCTTCGGCGCCTTCATCGCAAGGCTTTCACTGAACAGGCGGCTCACCCAGGGCCCCGAGGCATTGACGATCACCTTTGCCGTAACATGGTGAATGCTGTCATCGTTCATGTCCTGGAGAGAGACATCCCATGTGTCCTTGCCCCGTTCAGCATTGATGCATTTGGTTCTGGTCAGAATGGTGGCGCCGCATTCCTGTGCTTTTTTGGCCGTCAGCACCACCAGGCGGGCATCATCCACCCAGCCGTCGGAATATTCGAATCCTTTTGTGATGTCTGACTTCAACGGATCTTTCTCGTCGAACCTGATCGATCGTGACCCGGGCAGAATTTCCCGTTTTGCAAGGTGGTCGTAAAGGAACAGTCCCATCCTGATCATCCAGGCAGGACGAAGGTGAGGGCGATGGGGTAGCCGGAAGCGCATCGGCCACATGATGTGGGGAGAATTTCGCAACAGCGATTCCCGCTCCGCAAGTGCCTCGCGAACCAACCGGAACTCATAGTGCTCCAGGTAGCGCAAGCCGCCATGAATCAGCTTGCTGCTATTGGAGGATGTCGCCGAGGCGAGGTCGTTCATTTCACACAGCAACACCCTGAGGCCACGGCCCGCAGCATCCATCGCGATTCCCGTTCCGTTAACGCCGCCGCCCACAACGACAACGTCAAATCTGTTGTTCTCCTCGGTCATCTTGTGTCATCTCCTGACGCCTGTGAAAGGACGCATCCGGGCGCTCTTTCCGATTTTTCCAGAAACGTATTCCTATATTATGCGAAAGCAAAATATATTCGTAAAGGAAAATACAGAAAAAAAACGAAAAAGTGTGCGGCAGTGAACAGTGCGCTTTCGGAAAATCCGTCAGAAAACGAGAGGGTTAATCCCGGGTGAGGTCAGACCAGATGAAGTTCTACGTTGTTTTCCCGCAGTAGCTGGCGGATTTCGACGGGAGGCGGCTCGTCGGTAAATACATGGTCGGCCTGGGCGATACTGCCAAGCCGAACCATGGCGTTGCGGCCAAACTTGGAGTGGTCGGCGGCAAGAAGCACCTGGCCCGAGTTTTCAATGATGGCCTGAGCCACGCGGACTTCCCGGTAATCAAAATCAAGCAGTGAACCATCGCTATGGATGCCACTGATGCCGATGATTCCGAAGTCCATCTTGAACTGGTTGATAAAGTCACGTGTTGCTTCACCTACAATGCCACCGTCGCGGTTCCGGACTTCACCACCGGCGATAATGATATGGAAGTCCTCCCTGGCAGACAGGATGGAGGCGACGTGAAGGTTGTTGGTCACCACCTGAAGGTTGTTCTTCTCAAGCAGCGCCTTGGCGATGGTTTCAGTGGTGGTACCGATGTTGATGAACATGGAGGAGTTGTCGGGAATCATCTCCACCAGAGCTTCGGCGATACGTTCTTTTGCTTCCAGATCCATGATCTTGCGAGCCTGGTAGGCCGTGTTCACAGTGCTGGAGTCAATCCCCGCTCCGCCGTGATGGCGACGGAGTTTCTTCTGGCTGGCCAGTTCGTTCAGATCCCGGCGAATGGTTTGCGGCGTCACCTTGAATTGGTCTACAAGCTGTTCTGTTGTCACAAAGCCGTTCTGCTGGATCAGCTCCATGATCAGATCCTGTCTGCGTCGCTGTGCCATTCAATCTCCTCCGGCATCCGGTTTTTCTGTAACGAACGAAATAGCGATTCTTTACCCGCGTTCAGTTTAGAGTGTTTTGGGTCTTTGTGCAGCCTTTTTAGGGAGTTGTAGAGTTCGAGTGATTTCCGGTTTATGAAAAAGGTTGGCTTTTGTTTTCAAAAAAGTAAAAATACGAAAAAATAAGAACACCCGAGGCCAAAAGCTATGACCCAGTATATTCTGTCGATAGATCAGGGGACGACCAGTTCCCGGGCGATTCTTTTCACTTTGGATGCCAGCATACATGCCACCAGCCAGCAGGAATTTCCCCAGCATTTTCCGGCCAGTGGCTGGGTTGAGCACGACCCGGAGGACATCTGGCGCACGGTGAGGGAAGTCTGTGACGATGTCATGGAGAAAGGATGTGGCGAAAACGACGAGGTGGTTGCGGTTGGGATAACCAACCAGCGAGAAACCACGGTGCTCTGGGACCGGGCGACTGGCGAGCCGGTGTATCCTGCTATCGTCTGGCAGGATCGAAGAACCGCGGACTGGTGTGAAACGCTGAAAAAACAGAGTCTGGAGCCGTCAGTGAACAGCAAGACCGGGTTGCTGATAGATCCTTATTTTTCGGCTACGAAAATTCGCTGGATTCTTGATAATGTCCCCGGAGCCAGGCAACGCGCCGAAAACGGTGAACTTGCGTTCGGTACTATAGACAGTTTTCTGCTTTGGCGACTGACCGACGGAAAGGTCCATCGCACGGACGCCACCAATGCAAGCCGCACCATGCTGTTTAATATCCATACTCAGGAGTGGGATCAGGAGTTGCTGGAGCTGTTCGGCATTCCGGCGGCCCTGCTGCCTGAAGTCATGGACTCGGCAGCTGACTTTGGTCTGATCGTGGGTAATGGACGGCTCGAAGGCGCCTCTGTCATGGGTATCGCCGGCGACCAGCAGGCAGCGTTATTTGGCCAGACCTGCTATGAAACCGGCATGGCAAAAAGTACGTACGGAACCGGCTGCTTCCTGATGCTGAACACGGGCGAAAAAGCCCTGACCTCGGAGCACCGGTTGCTGACAACCATTGCCTACCGTCTCAACGGCAAGCCGGTTTATGCACTGGAAGGCAGTATATTCATCGCCGGAGCGGCCGTTCAGTGGTTGCGGGATGGCCTGCAACTGATCAGAAGCGCCTGCGAAACCGAACCTCTGGCGGAAGGGACGCCGGTTGACCATGGTGTCTACCTGGTGCCGGCCTTCACCGGGCTGGGTGCTCCCTATTGGGACCCCAATGCCCGGGGGGCGATATTCGGATTGACCAGGGATACCGGAATCAAGGAGATTGTCACTGCCGGGTTGCAGTCGGTCTGTTACCAGACCAAGGACTTGCAGAGGGCCATGCAGAAAGACGGCTTGCGACCGATCGCGTTACGGGTTGACGGTGGAATGGTGTCCAACAACTGGGTGCTGCAGTTTCTGGCGGACGTTCTCGGTGCCACTGTAGACCGCCCCAGAATGGTGGAAACCACGGCTCTGGGTGCCGCCTATCTGGCCGGACTGCAGGCGGGAATCTACGAATCACTGGAGGCGCTCCAGGAGGCGTGGCAATGTGATCGGCGCTTTGAGCCACAGATGACCAAGCAGAAGCGGGACGAGCTCTACGACGGCTGGTGCTCCGCTGTGGCGAAGCTGCAAAGCAGCCCCGAAAACCCCACATGATCGTGGCGTTGGCCGGGAAAGTGTTCAGCCTGCAGTGAGCGGTCTCAGATACTTGTAGACCGTATTGCGGCTGACGCCAGCCGCTCGTGCCGTCCTCGATACATTGCCGCCATTGGCCCGGTATAGCCGCGGAAGCAGTTCGTCGAGTGGTTCGGTTTGAATACTGACCGGCTCGTCGCTGTCTGCAAAGAAGTCATCGGGCAGGTGGTCTTCTTCCAGCAGCTCGCCATCGGCCATGGCAAGACCAACCTTTAACACATGAACCAGCTGGCGGATGTTACCGGGCCAGGGATGGCGGGACAGCAGGTTCAGCATGGTGTCGCTCAGGGCCGGCCCCGGTTCGGTCCCGGTCAGGCGCTGATGCACAAAGCGGATCAGCGCCTGTCTGTCGGTCCGGTCCCTGAGGGCAGGCAGTTCGAGGTTAAGCCCGGCGATACGGTAGTACAGGTCCTGCCGGAAGTGGCCTTTTGAAATATCGTCCCGCAGGCTCCGGTTGGTTGCCGAGATGAGTTTGATATCCACCGGGTAACTCTCGGTCGATCCCAGGGGGGTAACCTCCCGCTGCTGCAATACCCTCAATAACCTGGATTGAAGCATCAACGGCATTTCACCGATTTCGTCCAGGAAAAGAGTGCCCCCGTCCGCCTGTCGGATCAGACCCACATATCCTTTGTTGTGGGCACCGGTAAACGCGCCTTTCTCGTAGCCAAACAGCTGCGATTCCGCCAGCTCGGAGGGAATTGCAGCGCAGTTGACTGCAATCAGCGGCCCTGCCGCCCTGCTGCTGTGGTAATGCAGGCTGCGAACAAGGATCTCCTTGCCGGAGCCGGTCTCGCCAAATACCAGAAGGGGGATGTCCTTTTCCATCATTTTCCGGGCCTGGTTTACCAGCCGCCTGACCCGGTTGTCGCCGTGTTCAAGTCGCCCGGGGTTGATTACATCCTCCGGAATATTGGTGGTGTCCTGTCTGGCTCCATGAGCCGGCCGTATCGCCTTCGGTGGTATCACCTGGGCGAGAATCTGATAGTTGCCCCTGGCCTTCAGCCGCATGGGAGTTGCCGTCGCGGCTGCCGTGAGATCGGCAAGATCAAGATCGAACAGGTGACGCAGATTGCCTGTTGCCAGGCTTTCCCCCAGCAGCGTGCGTGCGCGCCGGTTGGCTGCCCTGATGGTGCCGTCGGAATCCACCACCAGAAGGCCGGCCCAACTGCTGTCCAGGCTGGATGCACTGGTGTTGAACTTCAATATGTGGAAGTCGGCTTGATAAGTCTGAAAAATCAGACGATTCTCAATGCCATGGGACAGCAGTTTCACCATGCCGAGGGAGTAATCACCGGGCATTCGGGTGGTTGCGCACAGGCAGAGACTTCCGGCCAGATCGCCGTTGGCATCGAATAACGGAGTTGCGGAGCCGGTGAGATGGCGATGGGTCTTGAGGTAGTGCTGGTCACCCCTGACATGCACCGCTTGTGCCGTTGCCAGGCTGGTTCCGATGGCATTGGTTCCTGCAGAGGCTTCGTCCCAGATACTGCCAGGGCGGATGCCTTCGAACATGGCAGGCAACTGCGACTCAGGGTGCAGGGTTTTCAGTATGGTGCCGCCGGGATCGGCGAACACGACCATACACTGGGTATTGTGCAGCATGTTGTCGAAGTAGGGGGTTGCCTCGTCTTCGGTCGCTTTTAACAGGCTGGCGTGCTGTCTCTGCAAGGCAACCAGTTCCCGGGGATCGCAGCTTCCGTGCCCGGGGGTCTGGTTGTTGTCCAGGCCCAGGTTGCGACAGCGCTCCCATGATTCTTCGATCGGGTCTTGCGGGTTTTCACCGGGCAGGGCGCTGATTCTGGAAGAATAGTCCATGACAAACCACCTTCTGGTGTTCGTTTTAGAGAAAACTCGGTATTTTTTCGTGCTAAAAATTTGTTTACGAACACCAGAAGTATTGTTGATCAATCCTGCTGTGGTCAATAACTGTTTCTATCTGTTCACGGAATCCAGGGAGGTGAGGACAGGTTAAATCATATAACCTACTGAAAATAAATATTATATCTGAATTCTGTGCAGGTGTTCATTCGGCTCATGATATTTGAGCAGAATGAACATTTTGAACACTCAAGTTGCAAGTGCCTGAAACTGAAGATGCCAGCTGCAGCCCTTTATTACAGGGATCTGAAAAAAATATTTTCGTATCTTTTCGTTTTGGCACAGCTCTTGTACACTCAGTTCAAACAAAACAACAACCGAAAGGGAAAAAGCATGTCTTTAACGCTGCAGAATGTGTCGCGCGTTGTGGACGGGGAAACCTGGATATCTGACGTCACCATGACGCTGGAACCCGGTTCCTTCAACGTCCTCCTCGGTCGGACACTTGCCGGCAAAACAAGTCTTATGCGCATCATGGCGGGCCTGGACCGGCCGTCAAGCGGCAAAATCCTGATGAACGATGTGGATGTGACCGGTGTTGCGGTACAGAAACGCAACATTTCAATGGTGTACCAGCAGTTCATCAACTATCCGACCATGAGCGTTTTCGAGAATATTGCGTCGCCGCTCAGGCTCGCCAGGCACGACAAGACAGAAATCGATCGCCGGGTCCGTGAGACAGCAGAACTTCTGAAGATCGAAAACCTTCTGGACAGACTGCCGCTTGAGCTCTCCGGCGGCCAGCAGCAACGGGTTTCCATGGCACGGGCTCTGGTCAAGGATGCCGATGTGGTGCTGTTTGACGAGCCGCTGGTCAACCTGGACTACAAACTCCGTGAGGCTCTGCGCAGTGAACTGAAAGACCTCTTCCAGGCGCGCAACTGCATCGCGGTCTATGCCACTACCGAAGCCCAGGAAGCCCTGGCCCTGGGTGGCGAAACCGCGGTACTGCACGAGGGCCGGTTACTGCAGAAGGGGCCTACCCCCCATGTCTATCACCGGCCTGACGATATCGAGACCGCTGAAATCTTTTCCGAGCCGCCCATCAATATCGTCCCCGGCCGGATCAGCGACAATCAGGTGACCTTTGATGAGCAGGTACATTTTCAGTTGAACGCCGATCTGGCCAGCCTGGAATCGGGCAGTTACCAGTTCGGGGTACGCCCGTCACACATTGGCCTGGTGCCCCACGCGGATGACGATCTGGAAGTGGCGGTTACCGTGGATCTTGCCGAGATCAGCGGTTCCGAGACATTCCTGCATGTGCATAGTGAATCCTTCGAGCTGGTGCTGCACCTGCAAGGCATTTATCAGTACCGCCCTGACGAGCAGATCAAGGTGTACTTCCCCACCCACAAACTTTACGCATTTGCATCTGACGGCAGCACACTTCTTGTGCCTGGCCGGGAGGAGGGCTTCTGATATGGCAGAAATCACGCTTAAAACCCTGGCTCATTCCTACAGCAAGAAGCCGTCCGGGCCAGAGGATTACGCCATCCGGAAAATGGAGCACGTCTGGCACCAGGGTGGCGCCTATGCACTGCTGGGGCCGTCTGGCTGCGGCAAGTCAACCTTGCTGAACATTATTTCCGGCCTGGTAACACCCTCGGAGGGCGATGTGCTGTTTGACGGCAAGCGGATGAACGAGCTGCCACCGGAAAAGCGCAACATTGCCCAGGTTTTCCAGTTCCCGGTGATCTACGACACCATGACGGTGTATGACAATCTGGCTTTCCCCCTGCGCAATCAGGGTGGTTTCTCGGAGGAGAAGATTCGCGAGAAGGTTCAGGAAGTGGCTGACGTACTGGAGCTCTCCGGCGAACTGCAGCGCAAGGCCAAGAACCTCAGTGCGGACCAGAAGCAGAAAGTGTCCATGGGACGCGGTCTGGTTCGTGAAGATGTCACGGCGATCCTGTTCGATGAGCCGCTGACGGTCATTGATCCGCAACTGAAATGGCGGCTCCGGCGCAAGCTCAAGCAGATCCATCAGCGGTTTGATATCACCATGGTGTACGTCACCCATGATCAGTTGGAAGCTTCAACCTTCGCCGACAAGATCGCCCTGATGTACGAAGGGCAAATCGTTCAGTTTGGCACCCCCCAGGAGCTGTTTGAGCGTCCCGCCCATACCTTCGTGGGCTATTTCATCGGCAGTCCCGGCATGAACTTTTTCGAGCCCAGGCTCACCGATGAAGGGCTGATGTTCAACGGTAAGGTGATCCCGGTCAGTAAACAGGTGCTGGAGAAGGTTCGCAGCAGTGGTTCTGACAATATCAAGCTGGGTATTCGTCCTGAGTTTGTCACCCTGGGCACGGACACCGGTGAGCAGCTCTATGAGGTGCTGGTTACCGGCGTTGAAGACCTGGGCACCTATCGGATGGTGGACGTTGAGTTTGGCTCGGTGACCGTCAAGGTACGAATCCCGGAAGATAAGCCGGTTCCCGCGGAGGCCGCCAGTATCGGCTTTCCGGAACCCTGGCTGAAAGTCTACGTCGACGAGCGGCTGGTGGAGGCCGATCATGAATAAGATTGAAAACAACAAAGCATGGTTTTTTGTCATTCCGGTCTTTGTGGTTGTGGCCTTTTCGGCGGTGATTCCGTTGATGACGGTGGTCAACTACTCGGTGCAGGATATCTTTGGATCCGACTCTGCATTCTGGACCGGCACCGAATGGTACAAGGAGACGCTTCGTGATCCAGGATTGCAGGCGGCACTGCTGCGCCAGTTTGCCTTCTCTTTCACGGTTCTGGCGATCGAAGTACCTCTGGGTATCGGGATCGCGCTGCTGATGCCAAGAAAAGGCTGGGCCGCTTCTGCAGCGCTGGTGCTGGTGGCGATGCCGCTGCTGATTCCCCTGAACGTGGTGGGAACCATCTGGCAGATCATGGCCCGTACAGACATCGGCCTGCTGGGCTGGACCTTGAGCGGGCTGGGCGTGGATTACAGCATCAACGGCGATGCGGTGGATGCCTGGGCTACCATCATCTTGATGGATGTCTGGCACTGGACGCCGTTGATTGCGTTGCTCAGCTACAGTGGTCTGCGCGCCATTCCAGAAGCCTATTACCAGGCTGCGCGCATTGATCGGGCTTCCCGCTGGGCGGTGTTCCGTTACATCCAGTTGCCAAAACTCACCAATGTGCTGGTGATCGGTGTGCTGCTGCGGTTCATGGATTCCTTCATGATCTACGCCGAGCCATTTGTGCTCACCGGTGGTGGCCCGGGCAGCTCAACCACCTTCCTGAGTCAGACGCTGACCACCATTGCAGTGTCACAACGAGACCTGGGTCCGGGAGGCGCCTTCTCCATCATTTACTTCCTGATCATTCTGGCCGTCAGTTGGTTGTTCTATACCTTCATCATGAACGCGCAGAAAGACAAATCAGCCCAACAATAAAAGCAAGGGGACAGACGTGAAATCACGCATTGGATTTATCATTTATATCGTCTTGACACTCCTGCCGATCTATTGGCTGGTGAATATGTCGCTCAAGACCAACTCCGAGATCATGGGCGCGCTCAGCTTCTGGCCGACCAATCTCACCTTTGATAACTACATCAAGATCCTGACGGATGACAGCTGGTACATGGGGTATGTGAACTCCATGACGTATGTGTTCATGAACATGGCCATCAGTCTGACAGTAGCCCTCCCGGCCGCCTATGCCTTCAGCCGCTACAAGTTTGTGGGCGACAAGCACCTGTTCTTCTGGCTGCTGACCAACAAGATGGCACCGCCGGCGGTGTTCGCGCTGCCGTTTTTCCAGCTTTACTCCTCGGTGGGACTGTTCGATACCCACATTGCGGTAGCCCTTGCCCACACCCTGTTCAACGTTGCCCTGGCGGTCTGGATCCTTGAGGGCTTCATGAGTGGTGTGCCCAAGGAGATTGACGAAACCGCCTATATCGATGGTTACAGCTTTCCGAAGTTTTTCGTGAAGATCTACATCCCACTGATCCGTTCCGGTATTGGTGTGACGGCCTTCTTCCTGTTCATGTTCTCCTGGATTGAACTGCTGCTGGCCCGAACCCTGACGTCAACCGGGGCCCAGCCGATACAGGCGATCATGACCCGCACCGCAGGGGCTTCCGGTATCGACTGGGGCACCCTGGCGGCTGCCGGTGTGCTGACTATCGTGCCGGGCATTGCCGTGGTCTATTTCGTTCGCAATCACATTGCCAAGGGCTTTGCCCTGGGCCGTACCTGAGGAGGCTTGTTATGAGCTGGATGCATTGGACCGGCCCGACGGCAGGATTCTTCATCTCGATTGCCCTGATTCTGGCGGGCATGAGTGTATGGCAGTACTTTTCGCCCTCCATTGAGCGGAAAGGCTTCCTGCCGATCAGTACCACCCGTGGTGATCGGCTGTTCATTGGTCTTCTGACCAGTGCGTTCATTCACCTCGCATTTATCGGGGTGACTGAGCTTCATGTTTTGGTAGCAACCGCAGTGTCTGTTGTCTGGATGATTATTCTGATGCGCTGGGGTTAATCCAATTTAAAAGGGACTTACCTTCTTGCATGGATGCAAACAAAGCTAGATGAGGTATGTATGAAAAACAAAAAGTTGAACTACCTTTCACTGATGATCTCAGGGGCGCTACTGGCATCATCATACGTACAGGCGAATGAATACCGGGAGGCGGCCGAAAAGGCGCTGGATGAGCACTTTCCGCGGTCAACCCTGTCGAGGGAAGAGCAGCTTGCCGAGCTGGAGTGGTTTATCAAGGCAGCAGAGCCTTTCCGTGGCATGGAAATCAAGACCGTAGCGGAGGGTCTGACGACTCATACCTATGAGGCTGAAGTCCTCGCCGAAGTGTTCGAGGACATCACGGGTATCGAGATAGAGCACAACATCATCGGTGAAGGTGATGTGGTGGACACCATGCAGACCCAGATGCAGTCCGACCGGAATATTTATGACGGGTATGTAAACGACTCCGACGCCATCGGCACCCATGTGCGCTACGGCAAGACCATTGCCATCTCCGATGCGATGGAAAACGAGTGGAAGGATTTTACCAACCCGGATCTGGATCTGGATGACTTCATCGGTCTCCAGTACACCACCGGACCTGACGGCAAGGTTTACCAGCTGCCGACACAGCAGTTTGCCAACCTGTACTGGTTCCGTGCCGACTGGTTTGACCGTGAGGATCTGCAGGAACAGTTCAAGGAACGTTACGGATATGATCTGGGCGTGCCCCTGAACTGGTCTGCCTACGAAGACATTGCTGAATTCTTCAGTGTTCATGTCAAAGAGATTGATGGTGAGCGGGTATACGGTCACATGGACTATGGTCGTCGCGACCCCTCCCTGGGCTGGCGCTTCCACGACTCCTGGCTCTCCATGGCAGGCATGGGTGACAAAGGCGTACCATTTGGCAACCCGGTGGATGACTGGGGTATTCGTGTCAACGAAGACGGCAACCCGGTGGGTGCCAGCGTAAGCCGTGGTGGTGCAACCAACTCTCCGGCATCCGTGTATGCCCTTACCAAGATGGTTGACTGGCTGCGTGATTACGCACCGGAAAGTGCCCGCGGCATGACCTTTGGTGAAGCTGGTCCAGTGCCTGCGCAGGGCCATATCGCCCAGCAGATCTTCTGGTATACCGCATTCACTGCCGATATGACCGATCCAGACCTGCCGGTCACCGATGATGAAGGCAATCCCAAGTGGCGGATGGCGCCGTCTCCAACCGGTCCCTACTGGGAAGAGGGCATGAAGGTGGGCTATCAGGACGTGGGTTCCTGGACCTTCTTCGAATCCACGCCTGAGGATCGTCGCACCGCCGCATGGCTGTTCGCCCAGTTTACCGTGTCCAAGACAGTGTCCTTGGAAAAGACGATTGCCGGTCTGACACCGATTCGTCGTTCAGACATCTTCTCGGATGAGATGACTGAGCTGGCACCGAAGCTTGGCGGGCTGGTGGAGTTCTACCGCAGTGAAAACGAGAGCATGTGGACTCCGACAGGCACTAACGTGCCGGATTACCCGCGTCTCGCGCCGCTGTGGTGGCAGAACCTGGCTCCAGCCGTAAATGGTGAAGTTGAGCCGAAGGAGGCGCTGGACAATCTGGCTACCGCCATCGACCGCACCATGTCGCGTCTGGCACGGGCGGATGTGTTCGAGCAGTATGCGCCTATCCTCAACGAGCCTCGTGATGAGCAGTACTGGCTGGACCAGCCCGGCGCACCGAAGCCGGCCCTGGACAACGAAAAGCCCCAGGGTAAGACCAAGCCGTACGAGCAGATGATGGAAGAGTGGATGGCCGAATAAGGCCAACCCGGTCTGTCACTAACTGACTCCCTGCCGGCCCGCCCCGGGCTGGCAGGGACCCTACCCTTGATGCCGTCAACCGGATAACTTTCCTCTAGATAACAACAATACAGGGCAGATCATGCCGCAAAAAAACCTCTGGCTGAACACCATCGGCACACGGGTGTCACTGGTTACCCTGGTGGTGGCCTGCATCATTGTGGGTGTATTCATCTTTTCCCAGTTGGGCCTTCAGCAGATCAATGATCGCTACAATCACCTTGTCACCGAAATAAATCAGAGCGGTGACCGATTAAAGCAACTAACCACAAATTTTCTGCTCACCTCCAACGGTGCCGGGACGCTTGCCTCTGCCACCAGCAGCGAGCAGGTGAGGGACAATCATGAGCGGATCAATGCACTTAAACCCCAGTTTGAATCCATTACCCGTGATCTTGTCGAGTCTGTTCCAGGCTCCGGTCAGGAGATCGAAGCGCTCAGGTCTGAACGCCAGCGTCTGGATGAGGCCATTGGCGAGATTGCCCGCCTGCAAGCCCGGTCATTGGATCTCAGGACCTCAAACCAGGAGGCAATGGCCACTTTTCGGGCCGAGGCTGCGAAACTGGTGGAGGGATTCTCCGAGCTGATCCAGATGATCAGTATTTTTGCCAGTGACTATCCCATCGTCATCGAGGCCCAGACAGTAGAGCGCGTAGTCCTGACCATCGAGTTGTCGATGATTAACTACATGTCGGAGCAGGATGAGGATCGCCTCGGGCAGCTCCGGATGTCCGGGTCATGATGGCCTGAATCGGTTGGGCCCCAGTCAGATGTCTGGATGGAACAGTCCAGTGCACAGTCCCGGGAGATTGCCGACCGGGTTGCTGCGACCATGAACATCGGGGCCGTCGTGGTTGTGCTGGGATTTGTCGGGCTGTTATGGATGCTGCGCGTACTGGTCATCCGGCCGGTGCGCGGGCTCAGCCAGCGGGTGCTCGACATTGCGGAAGGCGAGGGGGACCTGACCCGGCGCATCGAAAGTGGCCGCCAGGACGAACTTGGATTGCTGGCGCGTTACTTTAACGGTTTTATCGGGCGCATTCAGGAAATGATTCTGCGGATTCTTGAGGTAAGCCGGAAACTCGGTGAGCATAGCCGTCTGCTGAGCGCACGTGCGGAAACCACGTTTGATTACAACGAACGTCAGAAAGCAGACATTGAAGCGCTGACCGGAGACATGGCCGTACTGGATCAATCGGTCGAGGAAGTGGGGCGGCTCGCCAGTGAATCGGTTGAAAGCGCGGTACAGACCATACAGACAGGCCGCAACACCCATGAACAGGTTACCGCGGCCATTGCGTCTTTTGAGGCACTGGTCAGTGATGTGGGTACAGGCGCCGGGCTGATCCATGCCCTGGCGGATGATATATCGCAGGTGGACTCCGTGCTTGAAGTCATCAACTCCATTGCTGAGCAGACCAATCTGCTGGCACTGAATGCCGCCATTGAGGCTGCCAGGGCGGGCGAGCATGGGCGCGGCTTTTCCGTCGTTGCCGATGAAGTGCGGTCGCTGGCCTCCCGAACCCAGCAAAGCACCGCCGATGTACAGCAGTTGATTGAACGTGTCCACGGTGGTTCAGCGAAGGCTACCGGATTCATGAAGGCGAGCCAGGAAAAGAGTGAGGCTGCACTTGATGGTGCCAGGGCGGCACGGGAGCAACTGACCCTGATGGTGGAGGCGATCGCCAGGGTGGAGTCTGCCAACCGGACCATTGTCGAAGCAGCTCAGCGCCAGGGTGACCTGGCAGAGCAAGTGATTGAGCGCACCCGCACGGTGGAGTCTGTCAGTCAGAAAACCCTTGCGGAAGCGCGTGAGAGTGCTCGTTACTGTCGCGATGTGGACGACCTGAGCAAGAGTCTTAATGAGTTGGTGTCGCGCTTCAAGGTGGTCGATTGAGGCGAACTCCGCTGGTTCGGTGCATGTTCGAAAACGATTGACAAAGTTCGTTTGCGAATATTATAGTTGCAAGTCAATGGCCGCTGCCGAGAGTCTCCAGGGTGGCGGCGTGCCCAACACCGTCAGGTTGGTGGGTCTTGGCCGGTTGCTTTCATAATCCCCCTTAATAGCATTTCAGGTGTTCCCCGTGCTTTGTGGGGCAACCCTGCCGGCCCTTTTTCTTCACTGCATAACGCAATGTTCGATATAACAAAATCGAATTGATCAATTTTCTTTTTCGCTTGTTAATGTTCGTATACGAATACTATAATCTCCCCAATTGTCAGTGAATGCATCCTTGGGGTGCGTAAATAAAAACAACACGACCACACAGGTTAACGATTATGGCGCGTATTCAATCCGTGTTCGCCCGGGAAATTCTGGACTCTCGAGGCTTTCCCACAGTGGAGGTGGATGTCGAGCTGGGGAACGGAGTAGTCGGGCACGGTCGCGTGCCATCCGGGGCGTCCACCGGCTCCAGAGAGGCACTGGAAAAAAGGGATGGCGACCCCGGGCGCTACAATGGCAAGGGTGTACTGGGTGCTGTGGAAGCGGTTAACCGTCACATCGCCCCCGCCCTGGAAGACCGCATCGTATTTGATCAACTGGTCATCGACCGGCTGATGCGCCATCTGGACGGCACCGACAACAAGTCCGGATTTGGCGCCAACAGCATTCTTGCAGTGTCACTTGCGATTGCCGACGCCGCCGCCAGTTTTCGTCAACAGCCTTTGTACCGCTACCTGGCGGAGCTCTACGGATGCTCCGGCCCCTGCGTATTGCCGGTGCCCATGATGAACATCATCAACGGCGGCGCCCACGCCGATAACACGGTAGACCTGCAGGAGTTCATGATCCAGCCGGTGGGCGCTCCGAGTTACAGCGAAGCACTGCGGATGGGGGTGGAAATTTTCCACGCCCTGAAGTCCCTGCTGAAGAAAAAGGGCCTTTCCACCGCTGTCGGAGACGAGGGCGGCTTTGCGCCTGATCTGCGATCCAGTGAGGAAGCCCTCGATCTTATCCTGGAGGCCGTGGTCAAGGCTGGTTATCGCCCCGGAACCGACATTGTGCTGGCTCTGGACTGCGCCGCATCCGAGTTCTACCGCGATGGCCGCTACCAACTTTCCGGCGCCGGGGAAAGCTACGACTCCGGGGGCTTTGCCGATTACCTGCGTTCACTGGCCATGCAATACCCCATTGCGTCCATCGAGGACGGCATGGACGAGGACGACTGGGAAGGCTGGAAGCTGCTTACACACAAACTCGGAGAGCGCGTCCAGTTGGTGGGCGATGACCTGTTTGTGACCAATACGTCGTTGATCGCCGAGGGCATCCGCCAGGAGGTAGCCAATTCCGTGCTGATCAAGTTCAATCAGATCGGGACACTCACGGAAACCTTCGAGGCCATCGGCATGGCCCAGGATGCCGGATACACCGCTGTTATCTCCCACCGCAGTGGCGAAACCGAAGACACCTTTATTGCGGATCTCGCGGTTGCCACCAGGGCCGGCCAGATCAAGACCGGTTCGCTGTGCCGTTCCGACCGGGTGGCCAAGTACAACCGTCTGCTGCGTATCGAGCAGGACCTTGGTGCCCATGCCTTCTACCCGGGTGTTGGCGCGATCCGCTGCGCCCTGGATACCTGACACGGCGCCCCACGGAATTACGGGAGACAGATCATGAGAAAACCGATCCTGATTGCAAACTGGAAGATGAACGGCAGCCTGCATTCAAACCAGGCCCTGCTTGTGCGAATTCTCGCGAAGCTCAGGCCACTGCGGAAAACCATCGATATGGCCATCTGCCCGCCGTTTCCCTATCTGTTCCAGGTGCGGGATTTGCTGGGCTACACCGGGCTGTCACTCGGCGCCCAGAATGCCAGCGTTGCCGCATCCGGGGCGCATACCGGCGAGGTGAGCGCCACCATGCTGCGGGAAATGGGCTGCCGTTACGTTCTGGTCGGACATTCGGAGCGTCGGGCGCTGTACCACGAATCCGATCGCGATGTTGCTGCGCGTTTCCGGCAGGTGCTGTCCGCCGGGATGACACCGGTTCTCTGTGTGGGTGAAACCCTCGGGGAACGTGAGCAGGGCCAAACCATGGCCACCATCGAGCGCCAGTTGCAGGCGGTGATTGATGAGACCGGTATGGCGGACCTGGCTGCGAGCGTAATTGCCTATGAGCCAGTCTGGGCCATTGGTACCGGCAGAACAGCTACACCGGAACAGGTATCGGAAACCCACCGCACGATCCGGCAGTTCCTTGATGGATGCCAGGCCGGTGCCGGGGAGGCTTTGCGCATTGTATATGGCGGCAGTGTCAAGGCAAGCAACGCGGCTGCGCTGTTCCAGTCACCGGAGGTTGATGGTGGGCTGATCGGTGGCGCGTCACTTCAGGCAGACGAGTTCTCGGACATTGGTGCGGCCCTGGCAAGCACTCTTGCCGAGGCGGACTGCGAATGCGACACACTGGATTAACTGGAGGAATTGCTCTTGGATATGGCAACGCGTATGCGTGATTTTTTCCCGGTCATCGGGGATGTTCCGGAAAAATTCCGGCCAGGGAAGGGGCTCACCCTCGACCGCTATCTGGTGTCCGGCCACCTGAAACCCTGGCAGGGTGAGTTTGCCGATGTTGTCAGTCCGGTGTGCCTGCGGGGGGAGAGCCGCGAGCCGGAAACCCTGGTGATTGGTCGCACGCCACTGATGGACAGGAAACACGCACTATCCGCCCTGGATGCGGCGGTGGAGGCTTACGGCCAGGGTAATGGCTACTGGCCCAGGCTGTCCGTCGAGGAAAGAATCGGGCATGTGGACGCATTCCTGGCTGCCATGCGTGAGCAGCGCCGGGAAGTGGTTGAACTTCTCATGTGGGAAATCGGCAAGAGCTATAGCGATTCCTGCAAGGAGTTCGACCGAACCTGTGACTATATCGCCGATACCATTGCAGAACTGAAGGCCCTGGACCGTCGTTCCAACAGGTTCGAACTGGTGGGCGGAGTCGTGGCGCAGATTCGCCGCCTGCCCGTGGGTGTGGCCCTGTGTATGGGGCCGTTCAATTATCCCCTGAACGAGACTTTCACAACGCTGATTCCCGCACTGATCATGGGCAACACCGTGGTGTTCAAACCCGCCAAGTACGGTGTGCTATTGATGGGCCCGCTGCTGAAGGCGTTCCAGGAGTGCTTCCCGCCGGGTGTCATCAATATCATCTTCGGTCGTGGCAGGGACACCGTGGGCCCGCTCATGGAAAGTGGCAAGGTCGACATGTTTGCGTTCATTGGTACCCACCGCGGGGCGGCCGCCCTCAAGCAGATGCATCCCAAGCCGCATCGCCTGAAGGCGGTCCTGGGGCTGGACGCCAATAATCCGGGCATTGTCATGCCCGATGCCGACCTGGACGAGGCGGTCAGCGAGTGCGTTACCGGCGCGCTGTCTTTCAATGGCCAGCGCTGCACCGCGCTGAAACTGCTGTTTGTCCACGCCAGTGTGTCCGATGCCTTTGTCGAGAAGCTCGCGGTTGCCGTGGACGAACTGGTGTCCGGCATGCCCTGGGATCCAGATGTGAAACTGACGCCACTGCCGGAACCCGGCAAAACCGAATACCTTGGTGCCCTGGTGGAGGATGCGGTTGCCGGTGGGGCCAGAATCTGCAACCGGAACGGCGGTGAGGTCTGTGGCACCTATTTCCATCCGGCGGTGTTGTATCCGGTAAACGCCACCATGCGGGTTTTCCGGGAGGAGCAGTTCGGGCCGGTGGTGCCCGTAGTGCGCTACTCCAGCATCAACGAAGTGATTGATCATGTGCAGCAGTCCGACTTCGGGCAGCAATTGAGCATCTTCGGGACCGACCCGGAGCAGGTGGCTCAGCTGGTGGATGTGCTGGCCAACCAGGTAGGCCGGATCAATCTCAATACCCAGTGTCAGCGTGGGCCGGACACGCTTCCGTTCAACGGTCGCAAGGATTCCGCCGAAGGCACCCTGTCGGTCTCCGATGCCCTCAGGGTGTTTTCCATACGCACCACCGTTGCGACCCGGGAAAATGATCGCAACAAGGGCCTGATCAACGAAATTGTAAAAAGCCGGCACTCAGGATTCCTGACCACCGACTACATCCTCTGACACAGGTTAAAGGGTGAGAGGCTGGCCTGCCTCCCGGCGGCGGGCCTCCCATTCTTCCCGGGTCTGGGCTGCCTCATCACCGGGCATGGAGTCGATAATCTCGAAATAATCGCTGGAGTATTCGTCTGCCATGATCTCGTTCCGTGGCTTGATCCGCACCACGTAAACTGTCTGTACGTTCTGGTGATCAAACGCGCGCCAGTGTTGCTCATCCTTCAGGAAAGTGTATCTATGCCCTTCCAGGGCACGAATAACGCTGGAAGTCCTGGTGGTGCCGGCCCTCTCCACCGCATCCTTGTACTGGTAAACAATGCTGTAGGCGGAGGCAGCGGCGGTTGAAGGGCGCATCTCGTAGCGGCTGGAAAAGGCTTCCACGAATTCCTTGCCACGGGCAAAGTCATACTGGTAGGGCGCACTCCATACCCAGGGCGATCCGCCAACCACGCCTTCCATAATGGTGGGGCCTACCTGTCGCGCCATGCCCAGGGTCAGGTTGGGAACCACTACCTGCATCTTTTTCGTCAGGCCCATTTCGTAGGCCACGTTCAGCGCCCGTACCATGTCGTCGCCGAACAGCACCATCATCAATACCTTGGCGTCACTCTTTTCCGCTTCCTCCAGTGCCTTGCGGAAATCGGTAATCAGGGCGCGGGGGAAGGGCGTTTTCACTCCCTTGTGGGTATCGGTGTCATCGGTATTGGTGAACTTCCTGACGGATTCCTCCACGGACCAGCCCCAGGTGTAATCCGCGGTGATGTAGAAGTAGTCGTCATTGGCGTGTTCGGTATTGAGATATTTGCTCAGGACCTTGGCGGTCATCCAGGCATTGTAGGGTTCCCTGAACATATGTTTGTGGCCAGCGGCGCCGGTGGTGGCGTTGGAGTAGGTCAGGGTGCCAAAATAGATTCTGTCGCGATCCCGGGCGGCCTTGCCGGATTCAATGGCCACGGCACTTGAGACACCACCGAACACCATCTCTGCGCCTTCATTATCTATAAGATCAGCCGTGTTTCTGGCGCCTTTGTCCGGTTCACCGGAGGTGTTACGTATCACCAGTTCCACATCACGGCCCATGATGCCTCCGGCCTTGTTGATTTCATCAACGGCCAGAAACGCCCCGAGCCGTTGTTGCAGGCCCTGGTCCTTGTAGCGTCCGGTCTGTGGGTAGTTGAGCCCTATCTTCAGGGTTTCCGCTGCCACTGTTGTGGTTACCAGCAAAGTCATCAAGAGGAAAGCAAAGAGCTTCTTGCACTGCATTGGCGAAAGCCTCCGTGGTCACGCCGGGGCACCAGGGCCCCTGGTCTTGTTTTTATAAAGCAGCAACAGTGTCGTGGGAGACTTCGGAGGCAACAATCGTACTAAAGTGGAAGGTTGTGTAACGATTTGTCAGGCTTTGATGTCGATCAAAAAATGCAGATGCATCAGGCGACAGGTCGGTTACGAACACATTCCAGAAGGCGATACCACAGTGGCCGGGATAGCCTGCTCCGGGTTCCCTGGAGTGCGGAATGAATCCTGTCAGGGTTCATGGATCCAAGCACCGGTACCGGTGTTCCCGGAATCTGGTTCAGCCACGCAATGGCCAGGCCGGTTTCATCCAGCCCTGACTCATCACTGGCTTTGTCAAGAATGGCCTCGGGGATTCGCTGTGACAGGCCTCCGCCGCCGAGGGGGGACCAGGCCAGCCAGCGCAATCCGTCAGCAAGGTGTGCCTCGAGGGTGCCATCGAACAGCGGTGCATTATGAGCCAGGGACAGCTGGCTCTGGTTGCAGACCAATGGCAGCCCGGTGTTCCGGGCCAGCCACCGCCACTGTTCCGGCAGGAAGTTGGATACCCCTATCTGGCGCACCTTGCCGGCTGAAACTGCATTTTCCAGAACGGTGGCAATGTCTTCCGCCTGCAGCAGCGGGTCAGGACGGTGGATCAGAAAGGTATCGATCTGTTCCACGGCCAGCGAGGTCAGCGCCCTGTCGATAGCCCCTTTCAGGTAACTGGCCTCGGCGCGATAATGCTTCACCTGCCATGGCGATTTGTCCAGGCCGGCAGGCACTATGCCTGCCTTGGTGATCACGCGAACACCCCTTGCCAGAGGCGGATGTAACCTGAGCGCCTCCCCGAACAGCCGTTCACCGTCGCCGTTACCATAGATATCGGCATGGTCGAAGACATTGAGGCCCTCATCCAGCCGGGCAGCTATCCAGTCTGCCAGTTTTGCCGGTTTGTTGAGCTCCGGATGATCATGAAGGCGCATCATCCCGAGAATCAGGGGAGTATCCGGGGTGAAACCGGCTGGTCGTGTGGTTTGCACGGTTACTCCTTGCCAAAGGCGATTATCACGCGGTCATCACCATGGGTTCTTGAGAACGCGTAGGGTTCTGTACTGATGCGCTTGTGCTGACCCGCACCAATGGCCGGGTGGCGCTCCCGGAATTGCCCCAGTTTCTTCCAGTGAGACAGTACCGGTGTTGCGGTGCCATCCTCAATATCTGCCCAGTTCATGTCGGAGCGGGTGCCCTGGTGACCATCCGAACCGGTGGGTCCGAACCGGCGCCCGGATTCATCCCCGTAGAATAGCTGACTGGTGCCCGGTGTAAACAGTAATGCGGCCGCCACGCGTTTCTGAAGAACCGGATTGTTATCGGCAGTGTGGCTGAACAGACTGGTATCGTGGGAGGAAATATAACTCATGACATTGAACGGCTGGTCGCTGTTCATTTTTTTTGCATACTCATTGTAGACGGGCTCCATGTCATCCAGACAGTCGGCACCTGCCCGGGCTTCTTCCTGCAGGTCAAAGTTGATCACCGCATCGAATCCGGAATCAAAGTAACTGCTACGGGTAACCGAGTGCGGGAAAACCTCCGCCACCATCCAGAAATCCCTGGCTGGCAGCGCCTGCCCGGGGTTAGTTGCCCGGTAGGTATCCAGGGCCTGCTGGGCTTTTGATTTCAGTTCCTGCCAGGCTTCCGGCTCCACGTGCTTGGCGGTATCCACGCGGAAGCCATCGATGCCGAATTCCCGTACCCAGTCTGTCAGCCAGGTGATCAGGTAATCCCGCACGGTGGCGTTATCAAGCTGTCGGGCGCGGGTGTTTTTCTTCTTGCGGAGGAATGCCGGCAGGTCTACCGCGTTGTCAGATTCGGTCTTGAAGTCCGGCAGGAAGGCCAGCGAGCCCTTCACCGGATCGACAGATGCCTGGGGTGCCGAGTCATAGTCGCCGATGCCGGCCCGAACCCAGTCCTTGCCCCACCAGTTGGCCCAGTCCGGGTGATCGTAGTCGATCAGGGCGTGGTAGGCGTGGAAGTTTTCCCAGGACTCGGGTTGCCAGTCCCCCCACTGGTCCGGCAGGTGTTTGGCAAAGCCTTCCCGGAGGCCTCCGAAGCTGAAGGTTTGCATGTCCTGGAGCGTGGCATAGCCGGGGTGGTTCATGACCACGTCCATCACCACCCGGATACCGCGGTCGTGGGCTTCCTCCACCAGGGTGCGGAATTCTTCGCGGGTGCCGAAGTTGGCGTCGGGCCGGGTGAAGTCCAGGGCGTAGTAGCCGTGATAGGCGTAGTGCTGGAAATCGCCCCGGTCACCACCGCCAACCCAGCCGTGTATCTGTTCGAAGGGTGGGGTGATCCAGACGGCGTTGACCCCCAGCTCTTCCAGGTAATCCAGCTTTTCAGTGAGGCCGGCGAAATCGCCGCCGTGGAAGGTTCCGATTTCGTCCTCCCCGTCGGGCTGGCGGCCGTAGTTCCGGTCGTTGTCAGTGCGTCCATTCGCGAAGCGGTCGGTCACCGTGAAATAGATGGTGGCTCCGGCCCAGTTGAAGCTCTGTTCCGGTGTCTCGGCTGCTTCAAGCAACAACAGGCCCTCGGCTTCCGGGGCCGGAGTCAGGCGTACTTTGCCGTTTTCCACCCGGGCTTTTTCTCCGCTGTAGAAATCCCGCACCCATTCGCCTTCGGCAAAGGTGTCACCCACGGAAACGGTCATCTCCGACCGGGTGGCGGTACACTGGCCATCGTTTGTCGAGGAGGCCGCGTTGTCTGAGGGCGGGGCGGCTGTTTCAAACTGGCCGCTGGCACAGCCGGCGAGGGAGAGGCAGGTCACCAGGCTGGCCACTAATCCGGGGTTTTTTGGAAATTGGTTCATGCAATGAGCTCCGGTTCCATTTATTGTTGTCCTGCCGCAATCAAACCAGACCGGGAGAGCGGGTGGTAGACGGAATTCACTACGCCTGACTACTCCCCCGTTCTACGCCTCAGGGAATGAAAACAGGGCTGATGCCAGCAACGGAAAATTGCAACACAGTTGGGTTACTCGCAATAGAAAGATTTGCGTTCAGCCCGCCCGGCCAACCTCGTGCCAGGGCGGACAACAAGAATAAGGCAAGCACAAGCAGAGGAATTATCTGATGAATCGTCGAACTTTTATCCGTAGCACGTTGGTCGCTTCCATTGTTGCCGCATCTTTTGGTCTGTCCGCACCTGCCCACGCCGAAATCGAGGAGGGCAAACTCCTGATCTGGATCAACGGTGACAAGGGCTACGACGGCCTGCAGGAAGTAGGCGACTGGTTTACCGAAGAAACCGGTATTCCCGTTGAGGTGGCTCACCCGGACAACGCCACCGACAAGTTCCAGCAGTCCGCTGCTACCGGTAACGGCCCGGATATCTTCATCTGGGCCCATGACCGTTTCGGGGAATGGGCCCAGAGTGGCATCATTTCCGAGGTCAGGCCCTCCCAGAGCGTGGTTGATGCCAACTTTGACTTTACCTGGGATGCGGTCACTGTCGACGGCAAGATGTACGGCTACCCCATGGCCGTCGAGTCTATCGGACTGATCTACAACAAGGACCTGGTGCCCGAGCCCCCCACCGCCTTCGAGGATATCCCCGATCTCCACAAGCAGCTGGCCGAGGACGGAAAGCGCGCCATCCTCTGGGACTACAACAACACCTACTTCACCTGGCCGATGATCGCCGCAGCGGGCGGTTACATTTTCGGCCAGAATGACGACGGCACCTATGACGTCAAGGACACCGGAGTGAATAACGAGGGTGCCATGAAGGGGGCCAACATGCTGGCCGCGCTGATTGAAGAGGATGTGATGCCCCGGGGTGCGGATTACAGCGCCATGGAATCCGGCTTCAACAAGGGTGAAGTGGCAATGATGATCAGCGGCCCCTGGGCTTGGGGTAACCTGAAGAAGAGCGGAATCGACTTCGGTGTTACCACGTTGCCAACGGTTGATGGCAAACCCAGCAAACCCATGGTGGGCGTGATGGCGGCGACGCTGAACTCTGCAAGCCCGAACAAGGATCTGGCGGTGGAGTTCCTGGAGAACTACGCGTTGTCGGTGGAAGGTCTGAAGATGGTGAATGACGACGTGCCCCTGGGCGCTGTTGCCAACAGGGAATTCATGGATGAACTGTCGTCCGACCCCAACATTGCGGCAACCTTCGAAAACGCCGAGCTGGGTGAACCCATGCCAAGCGTACCCGCCATGGGTGCGTTCTGGTCCTCCATGGGGCCGGCTCTGCAGAACATAACCTCCGGAAGGCAATCCGTTGAGGACGCCCTGAACTCTGCAGCTCAGCGCATTTCCCGGTAATGCCGGTGCCGGAAAACACTGCCCGTTGAATGGCAGTGTTTTCCGCTGCGCTGACCTGTTGTTGTAATTCTGCCGTTGCCAGCAGCGGCGACGGCTTCAAGCGGGCTGACTACAATGATAACGGAAACCCTGTCCTCCTACGGACCCGAAAGCAGACCTCCAATGATCCGAATGATTCTTAAGTGGGGCGCTCTGGCCGCACTGGTCGCGATGGCGCTCTACCTGATACTGGCGCTTTATGCCCAGCAGGAATTTGTGTTCGCAATGCTGTTTCTGGTGCTGACGGCGTCGGCGGTATTCGTGTTTGTTCACAAAAAGCTCTATGCCCACCGCTATATTTTTCCTGCCGTAGCCGGTATGGGGCTGTTTGTTATTTTTCCGCTCATGTACACCGTCGGTATTGGCTTCACCAATTACAGTGCCAGTAACCTGCTCAGCTACGAGCAGGTTCAGGACAACCTTCTGGAGCGGACTTATCAATCCGATTCCATTCGCTACGACTATCGCATCTACGAAACGGACGCGGGATATGTGATTTACCTGGAAGGTGAGCAGCAGGATCTGGCGACCGCTCCCCTGAAGCTGGACGGCTCGCAAACCCGCGTTGAGGCCTCATCCGTATCCGAAAAACCGGCGGGAGAGCCGCTGGCCATGAGGGACGTGATTCAGCTTCGTTCAGAATTGCGGGAGCTGGACCTGACTACAGAAGACGGCCGCGAGTTGAGCCTGGCCAGCCTGCGGTCCTTCGCCGCCATTCGTGACCAGTTCACCATGCATGAGAACGGCAGTATTACTGACAACCAGGCAGACGTTACCTATTTCCCGGATCACGAAACCGGTTTCTACCGCAGTGCAGACGGTGACAGGTTGTCGCCGGGCTGGACGGTGAATATCGGCTGGGATAATTACCTGAAGGTGGTGTCTGACCCCAGCATTCGCGGGCCCTTTTTCGAGATCTTTGTATGGACGTTGTCTTTCGCGGTAGCCACTGTTGTGTTCACCCTGGCGCTTGGCCTGCTGCTGGCGAACCTGCTGCAGTGGGACCAGATCCGTGGCAAGGGCTTCTACCGCACCATGTTGATCCTGCCCTATGCGGTGCCTGCGTTCATTTCCATTCTGGTCTTCAAAGGCCTGTTCAACCAGAACTTTGGTGAAATCAACCTGGTACTGGAGGGGCTTTTCGGGATGCGTCCGGACTGGTTCAGTGACCCGGCCCTGGCCCGGACCATGATACTGATCGTGAATACCTGGCTGGGCTATCCCTACATGATGCTGCTTTGCATGGGGCTGTTGCAGGCCATCCCCAGGGATCTTTATGAGGCATCCGCAATGGACGGGGCAGGGCCGGTGAACAACCTGTTCAATGTCACCCTCCCGTTGATCATCAAACCATTGATGCCGCTGCTGATTGCCAGCTTTGCGTTCAACTTCAACAACTTCGTCCTGATTGCGCTATTGACCGGTGGTGCGCCCGATATCATCGGCGCCAGCACACCCGCGGGCACTACTGACCTGCTGGTGAGCTACACCTACCGCATTGCGTTCCAGGATTCCGGACAGAACTTTGGCCTGGCGGCCGCTATCGCCACAGCCATCTTCCTGGTGGTTGGCGCCCTGTCGCTGATCAACCTGAAACTGTCCAAAGTAAAAGTATAAGGAGCTACCCATGGCAATGGTTCAACCCCGCTCCACCAGGTATCGCGTTCTGGCATCCCATCTGGGAATGCTGGGGTTCATCGCGATCATTCTTTTCCCGCTGCTGATGGTGATTTCCATCTCCTTTCGCAGCGGCAACTTCGCCTCCGGCAGCCTGCTGCCGGAGAATCCCTCGCTGGAACACTGGTACCTGGCGCTTGGCATTCCCTATACCGGGGAAGATGGCTCCGTTACCCATCCACCATTCCCGGTGCTGCTGTGGCTGTGGAACTCCGTCAAGATTGCCGTGGTCTCCGCCGTGCTGATCCTGGCCCTGTCCACCACCAGTGCCTATGCCTTTGCCCGCATGCGCTTTGCCGGCAAGGGCTTTGTGCTCAAATCCATGCTGATCTTCCAGATGTTCCCACCGGTGCTGTCCCTGGTGGCGCTGTATGCCCTGTTCGACAAGATCGGCAATCACGTCAGCTGGCTGGGGCTGAACACCCATGGCGCGGTGATCGTTGCATCCCTCGGTGGCATGGCCCTGCACATCTGGACCATCAAGGGTTACTTCGATTCCATCGACCGCTCCCTGGAAGAGGCGGCCATCGTGGACGGAGCCACCACCTGGCAGGCGTTCCGTTACATCCTGCTGCCTCTGTCGGTGCCCATCCTGGTGGTGGTGTTCATCCTTGCGTTCATTATGACCATTATGGAATACCCGATGGCCTCGGTGCTGCTGGTGGACACGGACAAACTGACCCTGGCCGTTGGCGCCCAGCAGTACCTGTACGAGCAGAATTACCTGTGGGGCGATTTTGCCGCTGCGGCCGTACTCTCCGGGCTGCCTATCACGCTCATATTCCTGTACTGCCAGAAATGGATTGTTGGCGGGCTTACTGCCGGTGGCGTCAAGGGGTAAGGCGTTGGCTATCTCGTCCAGTTGTCACGCTTTGTCCCCGGCGACCAGCAAGAATCCACCAAGGGGACATCGGTGTGGCAGGCATGCTTCAAGGGTTCGACTGACAAGGCCGCCACCCGGAAGCCAGATCGCGGTTCGGAAACGGATGTTCCGGACCGCAAGCGAATCCAGTGCGTCAAGAAGTTCCCCGCGTGTGTGCCAGTGCGCTCCCTTATAGGCGCCCTGGTGGCTGCCCCGGCCCTTTTGGCGCCAGAGCAGACTGTGACGGTTCAGCAGGCCCAACACGAACCTGCCCCGGGTAACCCGAACAATCTCACTCAACGCTTGCGACCATTCCGGTACGAAACAAAGCGCGGTTACAGACATCACCCGGTCAAAGCTGCCGTCCGCAAACGGTAACTGAAGGGCATTGGCAGGCAGGTAACAGGTTCTTGAATCCTGGCTCCGGGCATATGCCAGGGCTTCATTATCTACATCCACACCGGTCACCGAGGGAGATTGAGGCAAGCCCGCTATCCGACGGGTAAACCAGCCCGTGCCGCAGCCAACATCCAGTACCTTGTCCCCTTGCTGGCAGTCCAGTTCAGACGCTAACAGTCTGAATTCTGTCTCGCCTATCCACCGGCCGCGGCCACTGGCATACCAATGATCATACTGCTCCGGTGTCATGATGAGGGCCTATTGGTTTCGGGGGCCTTTCGGTGTGACGGAAAGGCTGTATCAGCATCTGATCCAGCCGCAGGTCGTGTTCCGTGCGGAAATCTTCAATTCCGATCGTCATCCCCAGATGCCCCTTTTCAGGCTGGGCGCGGTAGGTTCGGAAAAGCCGGTCCCACCAGGGCACGCTGAAGCCGAAGTTGCTGTCCGTTTCACGCTGAATGGCTGAGTGATGGACCCGGTGCATGTCCGGTGTGACCAGAAGCAATCGTAACCAGCGATCGACCCTTTGCGGAAGACGGACATTCCCGTGATTGAACAGCGACGTTGCATTCAGGAGCACCTCAAACACAACCACCGCCAGTGCAGGGGCACCAATGATTACTACAACCGCCATTTTGATGGCCATGGACAGCAGAATCTCAAACGGATGGAAGCGCAGCCCGGTGGTTACGTCGAATTCCAGATCCGCGTGATGCATGCGGTGCAGTCGCCACAGCCAGGGGACGGCGTGGAAGATCCGGTGCTGGAAATAGATGGCCAGGTCCAGCAGTAGAATGGCTAGAACCACCGTTACCCAGCCGGGCATTGAGACCAGGTTCAGCAGCCCCCACCCGTGTTCGGACGCAAAGAGCGCCGCGCCAACGGCAGCCAGAGGGAAGAGCAGACGAACAGCCAGGGTGTCCAGAACTACGATGGCAAGATTGCCGGGCCAGCGTACCGAGCGCTTGATGGTTTGAGGGCGCCTTGTGGCAAGGATTTCCCAGACCGCCATCACGCACAGCACCGAGACAAACCCCAGGATCCGTATAGCCGGTTCATTGGCCAGTATGAATTCGGACATGAATCGCCCTCCTCAATGGACCGGCAGGCCTGCGGCCTTCCATTCCGGAAATCCCTCGTCAAACCGGCGCACCCGGAAGCCAAGCTTGCGCAGCCGCTCTACCGCTTCATGGGACATTACGCAGTAGGGGCCGCGGCAATAGGCGACGATTTCCCGGTCCCGTGGCAACGCATCCAGCATGGTTTCCAGCTCGTCCAGGGGAATGTTGATGGCATCCGGCAGATGGCCTGCCTGATACTCTTCCTGGGGCCGTACATCCAGCAAGGCGACCGAGCCTTCCCGCAAGCCCGCAAGGAGATCATCCCGGGAGACCGCTTCCAGGCTGCCGCCCGGATCATCAGAGCCAAAGAGCTGGCTGATCAGGCGTTCCATCTCCGCCAGATTGGTTTCGGCCACCTCCCGCAGCAGGGTCATGAGCGTCACGATGCGTTCGTCCGTGAGCCGGTAGATCACCTGCTTGCCGGAGCGGGTTGCGGTAACCAGCCCGGCCCTGCGCAGGTGTTGCAGGTGTGCCGAGGCATTACCCACCGTTAGTTCCGTGTTGTTCGCCAGGGTTTCCACCGACGCCTCCGACTGGGCCAGCCGCTCCAGCAGCGCCAGCCGGTGCCCGCTACCCAGGGCCTTGCCAACCTGGGCCAGGGTGTCCAGAAGATCTTGCCGGGATGCCATATTGCTACCTCATATCAATCAGGTGATGGGCTCACGCTTGACAGCCCAACTCTTTCCATTATTCTAATAAACAATAGAATGTTTGCAAGTGAATTCGTTCAATTAAGGAGTCACACCATGAAAGCCCTGATCCTGATTAACGACCCACCCTATGGAACCGAACGCCTTTACAACGGCTTGCGCATGGCCCATGCCCTGATCAAGAAGGACTGCGAGGTTACTGTGTTTCTGATGGGGGATGCGGTGTCAGGCGCCAAGGCCGGCCAGAAAACTCCGGACGGTTTCTATAACGCCGAACGTATGGTCAAGCGAGTGACCCTGAAGGGCGACGTCCTGCTGTGCGGTACCTGCATGGATGCCCGGGGTATTGCCGAGGAGGAAGTGGTCAAGGGCGCCCGGCGCAGCACCATGGATGAGCTGGCGGACGTGACCCTTGACGCTGACAAAGTGCTGGTGTTCTGAACTTCATTTCTGAACTGGTAGCTTTCAGGCCCGATCAGAAATCAATACAGGGTTCACGGTACAGGCGAGGGCAGGCATTGCCATCCTGACGGAACAGGTGGCATTTGATGGCGTTGAAACCCAGGGTCACCCGGGTGCCTTCCTGGACAGGATCACTGCCGTCAGTGCGCATGGTGATCACGCCATCCACGCCATTGACGTCCATGTGTACCAGGGTCTGGTAACCCAGCCGTTCAACCACAGTAACTTCACCATCCATGTACATATCCGCCTCGTCACCGGTGGTCAGGTGCTCGGGGCGGACACCCAGGCTGACCGTGTCACCGGCGGACAGCCCGTGGCCGTTGATGGGAAGTTCCAGAGAGTGTTTGCCGGGCAGGGTCACGGTAACGGACTGGCTGCTGGCTTGGTCCACAATACAGTCAATGAAGTTCATCTTCGGTGAGCCGATAAACCCTGCCACAAAGCGGGTGGCCGGGTAATGGTAAAGCTCCATGGGTTTGCCCACCTGGGCGATGGTGCCATTGTCCAGGGCGACGATCTTGTCGGCCATGGTCATGGCTTCCACCTGGTCATGGGTAACGTACACCATGGTGGCGTCCAGGCGTTTGTGCAGGCGCGAGATTTCGATGCGCATCTGCACCCGCAGCGAAGCGTCGAGGTTGGACAGCGGCTCATCGAACAGGAATACCGTGGGCTCGCGGACGATGGTGCGGCCGATGGCGACCCGCTGACGCTGCCCGCCGGACAGGTCCTTGGGTTTGCGTTCCAGCAGGTTGTCGAGCTGGAGCAGCCTGGCGGCATCGCTGACGCGGCGGTCGATCTCGGATTTGTGGGTTTTGGCCAGCTTGAGGCCGAAGGCCATGTTTTCCGCCACGTTCATGTGGGGGTACAGGGCATAGGACTGGAACACCATGCCCACTTCCCGTTCCTTGGGCGGCAGGTTGTTCACCTTGTCGTTGCCAATGAAGAGGTCGCCGGAGGTGATGTCCTCAAGCCCCGCGATCATTCGCAGCAGGGTGGATTTGCCGCAGCCGGAAGGGCCGACAAAAACCACAAATTCACCGTCCTCGATATCCAGGTTTACATTGCGGGTTACCTGGGTTTCGTCATAACTCTTGCAGATGTTTCGTAATGTGACGCTGGCCATAACGTGTGTCTTCTTGTTTGATCAGTGAAAGCTCATAAGCCCCGTGACGTGCTACCGGCCCCGTTTTTCATCGCCGGGTATCAGAGTGTCGCAATTTCAACGCCCCATGGTTGCAACGCCAGTTTGCTGCCGTCCCAGCGGCCGCCGACAAAATCAGGAGTGCCTGGCACTGGTCGCCCTGAAGCGGGTGCGGTAATGCGAGCCGGCTTGTCCGTCAGATTCAGTGCCACCAGCAGGGTTCGATCCCTGTAGCTGCGGGTGTAAACCAGTGTGCCCTCCGGGCTCTCAAGGAATTCGATATCACCCCTGAGCAGTTCCGGTTGCCGGGCTCGCCATCCCAGAAAGGCCCGGTACGCCTGCAGGATGGAATTTTCCACTTCATGCTGAACCGCAACCGCCGCATTGTAGTGATCATCATAAACCGGCAGCCAGGGGCGCGCATCGGAGAAACCGCCGTGGGTTTCCCGGTGGTGCCAGACCATCGGTGTACGGCAACCGTCCCGCCCCTTGTACTCCGGCCAGAAGTTGATGCCATAGGGGTCGACCAGATCATGATATTCCAGCTCGGCCTCGGTCAGGCCAAGTTCCTCGCCCTGGTAGATACAGACGCTTCCGCGCAGGGTCAGCAACATTGCCATATACGCCTTCAGCTGTTGGGCTGAACCGGCTTGCCAGCGGCTTGCTACGCGAGCCACGTCGTGGTTGCCGATGGCCCAGCAGGGCCAGCCGTCGGTCAGTTTCTTCTCGATGGAATCCACTGTCTTTCTGAAAAAGTCGGCACCATGCTGCTCCGTGAGCAGATCGAAAGAATAGGCCATATGCAGTTTGTCGCCGCCACCCGTGTACTCTGCCATGGTCTGCAGGGAATTGTCGTCGCCGATTTCCCCCACGGTTGTGGTCCCCGGGTACTGGTCCAGCAGGGCACGAAGGCGTTTCAGGAATGCCAGGTTCTCCGGACGGGTCTTGTCGTACCTGTGGAACTGGTAGGCGTAGGGGTTTTCCTTGCGCACACCGATGGAGCCTTCGGCAACCGCGTCACTGGGAGGGTTGTCCCGAAGCTTCGGGTCATGGAAACAGAAGTTGATGGCATCCAGCCGGAAACCGTCCACACCCCGATCCAGCCAGAATTTCACGTCGGACAGTACCTGTTCCACTACCTCGGGGTTATGGAAATTCAGATCCGGCTGACTGGTCAGGAAGTTGTGCAGGTAGTATTGCTTGCGCCGGCTGTCCCAGGCCCAGGCTGAGCCGCCGAAGACTGACAGCCAGTTGTTGGGGGGCGAACCGTCTTTTTTGGGGTCTGCCCAAACGTACCAGTCCGATTTCGGGTTGTCGCGGCTGGAGCGGCTTTCGACAAACCACCGGTGCTGGTCCGAAGAGTGGCTCAGAACCTGATCGATCATGATCTTCAGGTCGCGTTTGTGGGCCTCTGCGATCAGTTCATCGAAATCTTCAAGGGTGCCGAAGATCGGGTCCACATCCCGATAGTCGGCAACGTCGTAGCCGAAATCCTTCATGGGCGATGTAAAGAAGGGCGACAGCCAGATCGCATCAACATTCAGGCTGGCGATGTAATCCAGTTTGGCGGTAACCCCGGGCAAATCACCGATACCATCGCCATTGGAATCGTTGAAGCTGCGTGGATAAACTTGGTAAATGACGGCGCCACGCCACCAGTCCGGGTTTTTGATCATCATGCCTCGCTTACACCCTGGTGGTGAAAGGTTGTTATTGTCGGGAACGGAAGATTTCCGTGGTAATCGCTTTCATGCATAGTGCGATCAAGCCACGGCCCGTTCATCCTCCTGCCGGAGTTTTTGTTGGCGTAGTCCGGGGGATGAGGGGGGCGTAGAGGGGCGGAGACAGGAATCAGGTAAGAGGCAGTACTTCTTTTTCAGGCGATGGCATTGCCAGCTCGGCTGAGGCGACCGGGCAGGGGGCGGCTATCGCCTCCCTGCAGCCACCACCAGCAAGCTGACCAGGGTGGACCCGACAAGCGCGCCGGCAAACGGCAGCAGGGTCGGGATGCCACCGGGAAAACTGGCCAGTTCAACGCCGGCCATCAGGCTGCCACCGGTGACCCAGCCAGGAACAATCGCCCCTGCCAGGCCGGCCAGGCCGCCGAAGACTGCAGCCGTGGTAGTCATTCGTTTCCAGAGGCCCATCAATACTGGAATAACGGCGGTGGCACACAGCAGGTCGGCAATCAGGAACAGCCTCAGTACCGAAACACCCTGCAGCGAGATAATCACCACAGGGATCATCAGGATCACTGTGATCCATCGCGCCGAGGTTATGGACAATCCCTGTTTCTCGGTAACTGCCAGGGAAGCCAGGGCATTCTGCAGGGTGTCCACAGACGAGGCCACCAGCGTCAACGCGAGTACCAGAGCGGGAATGGTGAGCCAGGCCGGGGCACCGGAAAGCAGGGCAAAGAACGGGATCGGGGGTGAGCCCAGGTCCGTTCCACTCATGGCAGCAGCAATGCCGAGGGCACCCACAACCGCAACGACGGCGATGGTAATAACGCCGCCAAACAGGGCACCCTGGCGCAACGCGGACGTATCGCGGGCAGACCAGAGGCGTTGCCAGTAACCCTGATGAAACAGGTTGGCGGCCGTCACCGCGATCACCAGCGTCAGGGCCACACCCAGGGCACTGCCGACAGGCGCCGCCGGAGCGCTGGCGGTGTCCAGTTCTGGCAGCCGCTCCAGCGCGACAAAGCCAACGATCGCCAGCAAGCCGATCAGCAGAAACGCCTGCCACTGGTCAGTGACGATACTGGCGCGCAATCCGCCCCAGGCCGTGTAGATCAATGTGGCGATGGCCACTCCCAGCACCGCCACATTGCCGTTTACCCCGGACAGCAGGGAAGTGATAGCGCCGATGGCGGTCAGTTCCGCGGTCAGGAAACACAGCATGTAAAGCACTGAAATCAGGGAGACGTAGCGGCGAACCGCATTGCCGTAACAGGACTGGGCAAACTCGCCGATACTGCGGCCCTGGGGCAGGTAACGGCGGATAGCCGGGCCGCAGAAAGCAAACACGATAAAGGGCAGGGCGGCTCCCAGCGCGTATCCCGCAAGGGCGACCGGTCCCACCAGAGCGCCCACTTCCGGAGGCGCAAACAGTATCCAGCCGCCCATTCCAGAAGCCAGGAATGATAATCCCAGGGCCCGCGCGCCCTGGCTGTTGCGGGCAGTCACATAATCGTCCAGACCTCCATCCGCCAGCCGCGCCCGCAGTCCCAGCCAGGTAAAAAGGATCAGGGCAGCCGCCAGGGCAGTGACTGTTGTGTAAAGCATGGTGGGGGATCTCCGCCGGTCGTGAAGCCCGGAATATTGACACATTCCGGGCTTCACCGCGATATGCGCTCATCTGCAACGGGCAAATCCGGTCAGGCGGTGGCAGAGGGCTCAGGCTGGAACAGGCGATACTGATTGCGGCCATCATGCTTGGCGCGATACATGGCAATGTCGGCAGCTTGCAGCAGGTCACTGGCGCTGGTGCCGTCCTCCGGATAGAGGCTTACCCCGATGCTGGCGCCGATATTTACCCGCTCGCCACCCACAAGGTATGGTTCGCTCGCGATGCTCAGGAGACGGCGGGCAACACAATGCACATCGTCGATATTGTCCATCTCCGGTAGCAATATAATGAACTCGTCGCCCCCCAGCCTTGCAAGGGTATCGTCTTCCCGCAGGCAGTCCTGTACCCGATGGGTAAACTGCAGCAGCAGCTCATCCCCCATGGCATGGCCGAGCGTGTCATTGATCTGTTTGAAGTGATCCAGATCCATGAACATGACGGCCAGCAGCATTTCCTTGCGGTGAGCATGGCGAATGGCATGTTCCAGCCGGTCTTCCAGCAGGCGCCGGTTTGGAACGCCCGTAAGGGCATCGTAGTAGGCCAGCTGGCGGATCTGTTCCTCGTTCCTGCGGTTCTGGGTGATGTCGGTAAACAGTCCGGCATAATGGGTTGTCTCGCCGGCATCGTTGGTGATGGCCGTGATGGTCAGCAGTTCCAGGTACAGTTCGCCGGTTTTACGACGGTTCCAGATCTCGCCGCGCCAGTACCCGTGAGTGGTGAGTGAATGCCACATCCTCTGATAGAAGTCCGCGTCGTGGCGGCCGGATGACAGTATCTCCGGTGTTTTCCCGATCACCTCCTCGGGGCTATAACCGGTGAGATGGGTAAAAGCCGGGTTGACGAACTCTATGGTGACGTTAGCGTCGGTCACCATGATGCCCTCGAATGATGACTCAATAACCCGCTCCGCCAGTTGCAGTGTCCTGCGTGATTTCGCAAGCGCCTCGTCCCGCTGTTCCAGCGCTGTGCGTAAATCCTCCAGATACAGCTGTTCCGCCCCGGAAAGCATGTCGTGGTAGCCGATCAGGCCAATGACCTCGTTATGATTATTGGTGACAGCCAGATGCCTGATGTGTTTCTCCAGGAGGAGATCCCTGGCATGAATCAGTGGCTGGTTTTCATGCACTGAAAGCAGGGGGCGCGTGGCAAGCTGTGACGCGGGAATCCTGCCCCCGTGGCGTGCGATAAAGCGCACAATATCGCGTTCAGTGAGTATTCCCGGGCCGCTGTCGCAGGTCACAACAACGGCATCGGTGTGCTGGTCGTGCATCTGGCGGGCAACCTCTGAAACAGATTGCGTACCATCAACCACAACCGCCGGACAGGGGATAACAGTCTTGACTTCCCTCAGCCTCAGGTATGGTTCCAGCCCCTGATTCAGTGCCATATCAGTCTGGGAGAGAATGCCGATGGGGGCATCCTGGTCGTCTACCACCAGAAAGTGTCGCCGGCCCTGTTCGCGAAACTCGATGGCCGCCGCGCCGATCTCCATGGAATGGGGCAGGGTGGCAACGGGCGCACTCATCACGGATGCCACGGGTTGTTGCAGGACGGCGGCGTCTGAAAAGTCCACAGCCAGTGCATCATGCTCGGTCCAGATACCCGCAACCTGTCCACCATCGGTGATCAGGATGGAGCTGACCGACTGGTCCGCCATGCGCGCTGCAGCCTGCGCGATGGTGGTGTCGGGCGAGCACTGGAGCAGCATGCCGCTGTGCATGATGCGGGAAATGGGAAACTGCTGCCCCATTGGGTCTCCTTGACTTGGAAGTTGGCACTTGATTGGCGGTATTGTGGCCCGGATCAGGTCGGTCAATTTTGACAAGCATCAAATGCCTGTCAGGCTTATGCTTTACTCTATGCGGTAATTATCCGGGGATACCCCCGGCACTGGAGGTCCTTATGAGTAATCGCAAGTCAGAACTCGAAACCCTGCGTGCCGACCTGAAGGCAAGGCTGGCAAAGTACGAGGCCCATCAGCATCGTCAGGATGGTGCCCTGGAGAAAGATTTCGAAGAACAGGCGGTCCAGACTCAGAATGATGAGGTTGTGGATTCACTGGAAACTGAAACCCGCAATGAACTGGTCCAGATAGAGCATGCCCTGGAACGCCTGGCCAATGGCCTGGGGGATGAATGCGAGCGCTGTGGCGAAGACATCGACCCGCGGCGGCTGCAGGTATTACCCTACACCACCGTATGCGTAAAGTGTGCGGAAGACTGATTCAGTAAAGAGGAGGCTTGATGTCGGCAGCTGCCAGTTCTGACAATAAACCCGAGGGACTGCCACGGAGCAGGGCCATTGGCTTGATTCTGGGGTCCCTGTTCCTGCTTATGACCCTGGTTATCCCTGCTCCCGAAGGGATGGGGGCAGAAGCCTGGGCCGCACTGGGGCTTATGCTGCTTATGGCCACCTGGTGGTCCACGGAAGCGATCCCGATACCGGCGACAGCGCTGGTTCCGATCGTGCTGATACCGGCACTCGGGCTAGGCAGCATCAAGGACGCGACAACCCCTTATGCCAATCCCATCATTTTCCTGTTTCTGGGTGGCTTTACACTGGGGCTGGCCATGCAGCGGTGGAATCTGCACCGGCGTATCGCTTTACTGACGCTGCGGGGTATGGGTGACAAACCACGCCGCCAGATTGCCGGGTTCATGATTGCAACAGCCTTTCTGAGCATGTGGGTCAGCAACACCGCGACTTCCATCATGATGCTTCCCATTGGCCTGTCCGTGATCGCCATGATGGACTCATCCAACCAGGACGGTATCCGGCGTTATGCCACCGCCTTGCTGCTGGCCATCGCCTACTCTGCCAGCATAGGTGGAATCGCCACGCTTATTGGCACCCCTCCCAACGCGCTGTTGGCCGCCTACCTGAGTGAGAATCAGGGCATATCGGTGGGTTTTGGCCAATGGATGCTGCTGGGGGTACCGGTTTCGCTGACGATGCTGTTGTTGGCCTGGTGGTGGCTTACCCGCAAGGATTTCGAGCTGGGTAGCCAGGCCGGCAGTGGTGAGATGATAAGGGACGAACTGAAAGCCCTGGGCCCTCTGCAGAAGGCGGAGAAACTGGTGGCGCTGGTGTTTGTGGTAACCGCCGCCGCCTGGATTTTCAGGCCATTGCTGGCCGACAGCCTGATGCCCTGGCTCAGTGATACCGGGATCGCCATTGCCGCCGCCATCGCCATGTTTCTGATTCCCGTCGACCTGAAAGAGCGCGAGTTCGTTCTTGACTGGGAGACCGCCCAGGGCATTCCCTGGGGCGTCCTGTTGCTGTTCGGTGGTGGTCTGGCGATGGCCGGGGTGATCAGCAGCTCCGGGCTGGCGGAATGGATTGCGGAAAGCCTGTCGGTGGCGGGTCATCTGCCTGCTCTGGCGATGATCGCCCTGGTTGTCGGGGTTATCATTTTCCTGACCGAGGTAACCAGCAACACAGCTACAGCGGCTGCCTTTCTCCCGCTGCTGGGGGCGCTGGCCATGTCCCAGGACATGGCCGTGCTGTTACTGACGGTGCCGGCGGCCATTGCCGCCAGTTGCGCCTTCATGATGCCGGTGGCAACGCCACCCAACGCTATTGTGTTCTCCAGTGGCCACATGAGAATCCAGGATATGATCAGGGCAGGCTTTGCCCTGAACATACTCGGCATCGTCGTGGTGACGGCACTTACCTACCTGCTGCTGGGATTGGTATTCACCATGTGACGGGGCCCGCTGCCAAGGCCCCGGCGTCACTCGCCCTGGATCTTGCTGAGCAGGTCCTTGGCCAGTTCAATGGCCTCGGACCGGTGGCTGATATTCTGCTTCTGGTACAGGCTGCGAATGTGGGTCTTGACGGTTGTCGAGGCCACTTTCAGGTGCTCGGCAATCTGGTCATTGGAGAGCCCGGCGTGAATCAGGCTCAGTATCTGCCACTCCCGGCGTGTGAGTGGTGAAGTCCGGATCAGCTCGGGTACATCGGGGCGGTCAATGATATCCTGAATGATGGCTTCATCCAGTGATATGCGAATAGCGCGGCTGAAATCCCGTTGCTGCTGCGCCAGCTGGATGAGTCTTTCCGCCCGTTGCAGTTCCATGCCGTCGATGGCTTCGTCATTGATCAGCGCCTTCAGTATCACAATCAATACCTTGCCCATGCGCAGGAAGCTACCCACGGCACCGGTGGTACTGGCCAGCTGGAGCGCGGTCACCATGTGCCGGAGTGCATTCTCCCTGTCGTCGGTGTTCCAGTACAGCAATGCCAGGGCAATGTGGTTGCGATTCAGGTCGGTTTTCAGGCCAACCTGTTCCGCCACCGTCTGCAAACCTGACAACAGCGGCTGTGCCTTGCTGTAAAGCCCCAGGCTCATGTAGGCCCGGGCCCGGTTGCGGCCATTACACTGGTTGAAATGATTGGTGGCGGAATCGGGGTCCACCGGTGGTGCAATGGTGAGCCAGCGCTGGATGGCGTCATGGTCCCTGACGGCATCCCAGTAGGCGAGCATGGTGGCGTGGGCATTGGCAACCCAGTCCAGATGATAATCGCCCGAAGCCAGCATTTTCTGGATCTTGGCAATGTAGTCGGCACAGAGGCTCTGGCTCCCACGGGCATGGGCAACCTTGGCCAGGGAGGTGTAGCTCTGCACGTACCAGCGCTCGCCCTGGGCCTCCAGAATCTCGATACCCTGCAGGGCACAGCGCTCGGCGTTTTCCAGATGGTGCCATTCCCACATGATCTGGCTGCGGATCCGGAACAGGAATTCCAGAATCGGAAGGTGGTTGAGATTGTTTTCTTCGGCGTACTGGAAGCCACGTTCCTGGATGTTGTACGCCTTCTGCAGTAACCCCATGGCAACACTGATTTCGGACTGCTGGCACAATGCCCAGATCACGTTCTGGTGCGCCTGGTGAGCACGGGCCAGATGTTCGGTTTCCTGCATGCGGACCAGGGCTTCTTCGAGCTCGCCCTGCACGAACAGTGCCTCCCCGATGACGGAGGCAGCGGCTACGCGGGATGTGGGAAGGTAGCGGGCCTCCTGGTCTATGGCTTCCCTCGCCAGTACCAGTGCCCGTTCACCGTCACCATAATTCATCGCAACCTGGGCGCGGATGGCACTGAATTCGGCATATACAGCCCGCTGTGTGTCTTCAGTCATGGATGCTGCCAGTCTTGCTTCGGCAGCCGACAGCCAGTTCTCCACCTCATCGAACTGGTATTGTCCCTGGGCCACCCAGGCCCGGAGCAGGGTCAGTGTCGGGTCCCGGGCAATAACATCCTGGGGCAGGGCATCAAGGCAGCGCTGCAGAAGCATGAACTGGCCTTCGGTGAAGAATTTCTGGCCGTGGACTGTCAGTACCCGGGTAATTCGCTCCGGGTCGTCGGCTTCGATGGCGTGCCTGGCCGCTTCTTCCGCGTGGTCCAGCTCCAGCCAGGCGTCGCAGGCACGCTGATGCAACTGCTGCCGGTTCTCCTCTGTTGTGCAATTCAGCAAATGCCGCAGGTAAACCGAAAATAACGGATGGTAGCGAAACCACAGGGCGGAGTTGTCTACGGGGTTGATAAACAGCCCCATGGCAAGCAAGCCACTGAGTAGCGCCTGGCCGTTGCTGTCATCCATTACCCGCATGACCATCCTGGCATTGAAGCGGTCCAGAATGCTGGTGCGCAGCAGGAATTTCCGCTGCTGGTCCGTCAGGCCGTGGCCAACCAGTTCGTCGAAATAGTCGAAAATATGCTGATTGCCGAATTCGAGCTGATCCACAAAATCATTGAATTCAATGCTGGTCACTGCCGAAGCGGACAGAAGCTGAAGCGCAGACACCCAGCCTTCAACCCGCCTGACGGCCCTCTCAATACTTTCACGGGAAATCTCGAACGGTAGGCGGCTGTCAAAATACTGCTGCGCCTCATCAGCACCGAAAGCCAGATCCCGGGATGTGATTTCAGACATCCGCCCCTGCATGCGCAACTGGGCAACGCCGATGGGCGGCACGGTCCGGGTAATCAGTACCAGTGTCAGGCTGGCCGGCTGATGCCTCAGCAGAAAACGCAGGGCGTCATGGATCTCCGGGTTGCTGATCAGGTGGTAGTCGTCCAGAACCAGGTACACCGGGCCCTCGTCCAGTGGCAGTTCTGCCAGCAGATCGGTGAGGAAGCTCTCGGAATTGTCGTAACCCTGTTCCTGCAGTTTGCGAAGAGTAGCAGCACAGCTGCCGGGCACGGCTACTTCCAGTGCTTTGGCCAGGTAGCCCGCGAATCGGGCCGGGTCATTGTCGCCTGCTTCCAGCCGGTACCAGGCTGTGGTTGCCTCCGGAACGTCGAGGCGGTCTGCCACGGTGGTGGTCTTGCCGTAACCCGCCGGGGCGTGAACCAGCAGCAGGCTTACCGGCTCCAGATCATGGAGAAGGTCGTTGAACTTCTCCCGGTGCAGCAAGGCGGGTGGTGGCTGCGGGCTCTGGTTTTTGGCGGCAATGAACGTCAGTTGTCCCGGATTCAGTGTTGTTGTCATCAGGATCTTCAGTAATTGGTATCAGACAGTGGCAAGGGATGTGATACCGGCTTTCATCTTCGGCGTCAACTTCTCCGCGCTGTGTCCTGGCGGGCATGAACCAGTTCTCAAAACGGGTAGGGAGGACCCCTTCTGCACCGGCAGATTTGAGGCACAGTTATCTTTAAGGAGGTAGCGATTTCGGTATCTTACCGTAACAAGATGTAACTCGGGAAACGTCATGTCTAATAATAACAGGGACTTCGTCTGACCATGCTGCTGGTACTCGCCGGATCCATTCTCACTTTCACCATGGCCCAGGAGGCAGTCGAGGTTGAGCCTTATCAGCAGGGGACCGTCGTGATTGAGCAGGATTTCGACACCAGCCCGGTCGAGCTGAGAACCGACACGCGTGTGGAGCCACTGGTAGAACAGCAGTTTCGCAATATTGTGCGGCAGGCCTATGACTACAGCTGTGGCAGTGCGGCGCTGACCACCGTGCTCAATTACTACCTGGGCCGGAACCTGGGTGAGAGGCAAGTGATGGAAGGCCTGCTTCATTATGGCGAAAGTGAGCGCATTGTTCAGCGCCGGGCGTTCTCGATGCTGGACATGAAGCGCCTGGTAACCGCCCTGGGTTACCCGTCCGGTGGCTTCCGCGCCACCATCGATGATCTGATCGACCTTGATCACCCGGCCATCGTTCCCATTCAGCACGCCGGGTTCAAGCACTTCGTGGTACTCAGAACCATCCGCGACGGGCGCGTGTACCTGGCAGACCCGGCGGTTGGCAACATCTCCTTCACGCTCGACCAGTTCGAGGAAAAGTGGGACGACAATGTTCTCTTTATCGTCTTCCCGGGCAGTGACAAACCACTGGATTACCTCGAGCTGAAAGAAGAGGACCTGCGGTTCGTGGATGACCAGACGATGACATTACTGGCCCTGCAGAAGATTCCCGAATTTCACGAATCTACGGAACGACGGATCCGGAACATGCTGGAACGTCAGAAAAACAATCCGGACGGCAGTGTCGAGAATACCCGAAAGCAGCTGTTCTATCGTCGCAATTAACGTGCGTTGGCGCAAAGCCGGGGCGCAGCAACCACTACAAGTAAAATAAGGGAGTCAGGATGAATCGTTGGTTAGTGCGAGGTTTTATCCTTTTTTCCGTGACTGGCCTTTACTCAACCATGGCAATGTCACAGGAAGGAAACGTAGACCAGGCCAGGGAAGCACTCTCAAAGCAGGAGGGCGATGAAGACTCGTCAAAGCAACTGGAAGAGGTGTTCCAGTCCGCCGAGACCAGTTATTCGCTCCAGAAGAAGGGAACCCATTCCCTGAATTATTCCTTCGATTACTCCTACACGGGTGACCAGCGACTGGACCTGGCGATCACTGATGGCTCGGTACGGAATCTGGACGTGGTTCCTTCTGCGACCCACAACTTCACCAACGCATTCTCCTACGATTACGGTTTGCTGGATAACCTGACGATAGGCACCCGTATTCCACTGGTCGTGAAGCACGACACCCAGGACGAGCTCAGTGTCTACGATTTCGGCGATATTTCAGCTACCGCACGCTGGCAGCCGTTTGCCTACGTTCCGGGGAAGATGTCGACCACGTTATTCGGTACGTTCACGTCGAAAACCGGTGTGAGCCCCTATGAGATAGACATCGACGAACAGCTTTCGACGGGCAACGGTTATTACTCCCTGGCCGGTGGCCTGAGCTTCTCCAAGGTTCTTGACCCGGTAGTGGTATTCGGTTCCACCAGCGCCACTTACAACCTGCCTGAAACCGGTCTGCAACAGGTTCGGGGCGGTCGTGTCCTGGAGGAGGTCGAGCCGGGCTTCGGGTTATCCGCCTCGGGCGGTTTCGCCTATTCACTTTCCTACGACATCTCTCTGAGCATTTCGGCGCAGTTGAGTTACAGCGACGAAACCATGCTCGTCTTCAGTGATGGGTCCGAGGCGGTTGCCCAGGATCAGATGAGTGGCTTCCTCAGCATGTCACTGGGTACCCGTGTAAGCGATACCACTATCGTCAATACCAGTATTGGTATCGGCCTGACCGAAGACGCCCCGGACTTTTCGTTGGGTGTGTCCCTGCCCATCCGATTCTCAGGTCTCAAAGAGTGAGTTCAGCCTCTGACGTTCTACGGGAAGGGAAGATTTCATGGGTATAAGCAGCCACAAAAAACGGATTGCCGGTGCCATCATGGCGGCCTCGGTGACCTGTGGTGTCGAGGCGCAGCTGGCACAGAACCTGACAATCCACCCCAAAGCGCTGGCCTTGGGGAACGCGGTGACGGCAGATCCTCCGGGCCTCATGGCTATCCACTACAATCCGGCAGGCCTGACCAAGCTTGACGGTCGCCAGCTTGAAGTGAATCTGATGAGTGTCTACCTGGACATTGATGCGGATTTCCATGCCCCGGAGGGCTATGAGATCTTCGGCATTGATGGCCTGGAGACGGATCCACTGACGGGTAAACAGCGGGATCCCGTTGCCAACAAGCACAGTCATACCAATAACGTTGCGCTCTATGTGCCAGGGGTTGGCATTCTCAGGGCCCCGCCGGGGCCGGCGGTTGCTCCGTCAGCCGGCATCAGCATCAACCCTCCGGGGTCCAAGCTGACCTTTGGTAATGCCTTCTATCTGCCGCTTGCAGCCGGTTTCTACCGTGACAAGGAAGATCCCGGCCGCTATATGCCACAGGCAACGGCGCTCCAGCGTACAACCTATCTGTCACCAACCGTCGGTTACCAGATCAATGACGAATGGGCGGTGGGTGCCGGTATTCATCTGTCCCACATGGGTATAGCCGCGGACCAGTACATGCGCGCTCCCAACATGCTGCTGGGTGTTGCAGAAGTACTTCAGGATGCCTTCAACTGTGAAAGCGGCGACGAGCCTCTGCAGCCGTGGCTTGCACTTTGCGGCGGTAATGTCGGCCCCTGGGACGATATTGGCGCGCTCAGTATCAATGTTCAGGAAACCCTGTCGCCCACCTATGCGCTGGGTGTCATGTGGGAACCGACGGACTGGTTCAGCTGGGGTGCCAGCTATACCTCCGAAGCCGACATGAATCTAAAGGGTACTTTTGAAATCGAGTATACCGACGACTGGTCCGGCTTCTGGCAGAGCGTGAACGGGTCGGTTCTGGGTGCCATTACCTCGGCCATACTCAGCCTTCCATCCGGCGCACCAAGGGAGGCAGGTAACGTATCCATGGATCTGACCTATCCCCAGCATTTCCAGACCGGCATCAGCGTGGATGTTCATCCGAAGCTGACAGTCAATGTGGACGTGGGATGGACCGACTACAAACAGTGGGACGCGTTCGTATTCCGGTTTGATCGCAGGTTGGAATTCCTCAACGCCGCGAAGATTCTCTCGCCGGACAACGCCACTTCCGAGACCCTGAGATTGCCTCTTGGGTTTACCGACCAGTGGAACTGGGGTTTTGGCCTGGAATTCCATGCTTCCTCACGGCTGGATCTCCGGGCAGGGGTGGAAATACGGGACTCGGTCATACCGGATGATCAGCGCAGCATCATGGCGCCGTTTGGTGGTGCCAACCTGTACAGCGTGGGGATAGGTTATCAGTGGGACAAGGACACAGAAATCGATATGAACCTGAGCTACCTTCAGTCCATTGAAACGATTCCTGCCAATGGAAGCTGTAACCTGAACTGTGACAACATAACCAATATCATCTATAACCCGTATGCGGGGCTGGATGTTAAAACTTCCCTGCGGGTTGCGATGGCGGGGCTCAGTTTCCGCACCAAATTCTGACGCGAAAGCGCCTGCAAACAGGGTAATCAGCCCCGATGTATAGATGCCATTTTCTGGTTGTCATATGCCTGGTCGCCACGATCGCAGGTTGCCAGTCCTCCGGCCCTGACTCATCCGGCGCCCGCGACGGTTATTTCACCTGGGTGGATGACCAGGGGCAGGTGCGGCATACCCCGATACCGAAAACGTCCGGTGATGACGATGAGTCGTCCTCTGATACAGCGGAGGACGACGCATCAGAGACTGCTGACGACGAGTTCAATCTGGAGAACTACCCGGACGGCAACCAGCTGGAGAAAGACGGATATGTCCGGCCCGGCGAACCACAGCCCTATTTCACCTGGCGGGATGCCGAGGGTAATGTCCGTGCCAGCTATTATCAGCCGGATACCAGATCCGCAGTCGAAAAAGGCCGGGTCAAACCGCCGGTCCAGCTGACCGAGGCCAGTATTTACCAGGCCGGAGAGGCAACGGCTGAAACCGATCTGCCCGAAGGGGCCGACCCACAAGCCCGGGCGGTTCTGGGAATGGAGCCGGGCGCAGAGTCCTTTTTCACGCAATGGTCGCGCCAGTGTTGCCGGGATATGGACAGGTCCGAGCCGGAGGTGTGGCAGCAGGGCCGCGAGTTCGGCATTAACCTGAACCGGAAATCCAGCGTTTATTCCTTCAGCACGGGCGACAGTCCCTACCGGCTGGTCAGATTACCTTCGGCGGATCTGCACAGGGATTTTATTCTTCAGCTCCGATCGTTTGCCAAAGATGGCGTCTTTGTGCCCTCTGTCGCTTTTCTGGATGAGTCATTTGAGCCCTTGCGAATAGTGACCGACCTGGTAGCGGAATATGTCCCGGAGTCCTGGCACAGTCATGGCTACCTGAACGCTTATATTCCGGTATTTCCCGGGCGGGGAGAGCGCTGGATGGTGATTTTCACCCGTGACGAGGATCTGGCCGGCCAAACGGTTATCGAAGGCAAATACGGGCCTGAGGCAATTCCTCACACCCGTACCGGTGAGCTGGGCCTGTCACGGGAAGAGGGGCACTAGTCCTCCGGCCTGCTCAGGTCGAGCCATTGCTGGGACAGCCAGTAAAAACTGCCATCCGACACGGGATGGGTGCAGTTATAACGAAAACGGCGGCTGTTGAATCTGTCCGGCGCTTTCAGGGTCAGTTCATCCCCGGATACATCGAAATCAACCCGCCCCTGTCCGGACGCAAAGCAGGTGAGCCTGTCGACGCTGATGGAATCGGGTACGGTGAAAGTCAGTGTAGGTGGATTTTCATCAATGACACCGTCAGGAAGCTGATTGGCATCCACGGGCAAAGCCTTGCTCCGCAGTTTGTCTTTCAGGCCGTTGAGTTGCCCGTAAGCGTTGGCCATGGGAAAGCGGGGCAGGCGGGTGGCACCAGAGGTTTCGCCGATGGCACCGGACTGCTGGCCAAAGCCCAGCCATCCTCGCTCCTCGATTTTGCGCTCCAGGGCTTCGTCAAACTCGCCATAGGGATAGGCAAACATCGGAACGTCAGTGCCCAGCCTGTCTTCGAGGGTGTCCTGGGCCTTGTCCAGGCTCCGTTCCACACGCTGAGTCCAGTCACTTTCATTTTCGTCAGGACGCCTGGCCAGATGGCCGTGGTCTTCACTGTGGTTGGCGATGGTCACGCCGTCGTTGTCACGCACTTCTTCAAGCTGTTCCCAGGTCATGTATCCCTGACTGCCAATCGCATCGGTATTGACGAAAATCGTATAGGGGTAGCCCCGTTTTTCCAGTTCCGGCACCGCAGTGTCGTAAACCGATTCGTAGGCGTCGTCGAAAGTGATGGCAATCTGCTTGCGATCATTCAGTTTGCCATCCAGCGCATCACGGGTTCCGGATTCCAGGGGCACAACGTCGATTTCCAGTTCCTCGATCATCTCCAGCTGTTCCGCAAACAGCGAGACAGACGTGCTTGTGGAAGCGGGCGTTGAATCGCTGACATGATGGTACTGAAGCACCACCAGATCGGCTTTCGCGCTTATGGCAAGGCCCGCGAGCCATAGCACCAGAAATAATCGGGTCGTCATTCGTTTTGCCATAGTATGGTCCTCTGTGATCCGCATCGTCGTCGTAAGGGTCAGGTCCTGAAGTGTGCCTTCAGCACCGCAAAGGCGCGGTTAAGATGCTGAATGGCTTCGGTTTCTCCGCCCCGGTCCGGGTGGGCACGCATCACCGCTCTGCGAAACCGGTACTTTACCTCTTCAAATCCTTCCGGAATAGTGTCAAAGCCCAGAGTGGTTGCTGCATCCCGGGCTTCTGAAAGCCCGGGTTGGTAACCGGAGCGTCCCGCCCAGAAATCATCCATCATCCGGTTTATGGACTCTTCCGGCATCCTGTACCTGGACAGATCCAGGTAAAAGTTTCTCAGTTCGTCCGCATGGTCCGGAACACCGGTGCCGCCAACCACAGTGGTCTGCCGGAGGCGGATGACCAGCGGCGAGATGGTGAGGGTTTCGCCGCCGCCTGCCAGTTGGTCACGGAGACGGTAAAGCACATGGAACAGGAGGAAATGAACCGGATAGAGCTTATCCGGTTCTGCGAAATTGACCGTGCCGATCAATTCCCAGGGCTTCTTTTGCAGGGTCTTGATCAGCCCAAGCTCGTTGATACCGGCCGGGTTCTGCCGGAGGATGTGCTCGGTGGCGACCAGCAGGTGCTGAATCTGGAAATCCAGTTTTTCGTCCTGGTCGCCGGAGTCGGGAGCTTGATTTGCATCTGTGGCCAGGTCAGGTTGAGTCATTCCGTTATGGTAGGTGACCGGGCGCTGTTACGGAAGAGGGGCTTCCAGTCTCAGCCCGTTGAGAAACAGGTTGGTTGCAAAGCGGGTGGCTTTCCTGGCTTCTGCTTCAGCCTTATCGGGGTGCTTGTGAGCGCGTTGGGCAAGGCGCAGGCTGAGCTCGTAGCCGACGCCGAAGAAAGCGGCGCAGAGGTATTCCTGATCGATGTCCGGCAGCAGCCCATGTTCAACGGCGCTTCTGACGTCCTCTTCGAGTGACAGCATGGTAAGGCCGAGAATGTCGGCGCCGAACTGCTCCCGAATGGCGTGGTCATTACGGTGAGCCAGTTCATACACCAGTGGATCACTGGCCGTGGCTTGGAACAATGCCAGGTAGGCGGAGTAAATGAATTCGTCCGCTGACCGGGCTGCTTTTCTGGTTTCCGTAAGGTTGTGGTTGAGCTGGCCCAGGAAATCCGTCAACAGGGCAGCGAAGATGTCCTGCTTGCTGGAAAAATAATTATAGAAGGTGCCTGCGGCGAGGCCGGTGCGGCGAACAATATCGCGGATGGTGGAGTTGTCGTAACCACGGGCCCGGAAACACTCCCGGGCCGCATCGAGTATCGCCCTGCGGTTACGAATACGATTGAATTCCCGCTTGCCGGGCGTTTCCTTTTTTGTCGCTGACATATCCATGTCTGTATCCTGTCCCTGGAACATTTGCACGCGTATAATCCAACGCTCACTGACCCTATGAACGACGTATTTCTATGCCCGAAGCAATCACTGCCAACTCTGATTCTGTCCCGGCCTCTGACGCAGAGCGCAGGCAGAAACTGGAATTCAACAAGCTGCAGAAACGCCTGCGCCGGGAAATGGGGCAGGCAATTGCTGATTTCTCGATGATTGAAGCCGGCGATAAAGTCATGTGCTGCCTTTCCGGCGGCAAGGACTCTTACGCCATGCTCGATATTCTGCTGAACCTTCAGAAAAGTGCGCCGGTGCACTTTGAACTGATTGCCGTGAACCTGGACCAGAAACAACCCGGGTTCCCGGAAGAGGTCTTGCCGGAGTATCTGTCTGCACTCGGTATCGAGTATCACATCATCGAGAAGGACACATACAGTATTGTTAAGGAAAAAGTGCCGGAAGGGAAGACCACCTGCGGACTTTGCTCCCGCCTGCGCCGCGGAATTCTCTATAATTTTGCGGAGGAACACGGTGTCACCAAGATTGCCCTGGGCCACCACCGGGATGACCTGCTGGAAACCCTGTTCCTGAACATGTTCTATGGTGGCAAGCTCAAGTCCATGCCGCCGGTACTGCACAGTGATGATGGCCGCAATACCGTCATCCGGCCCCTGGCCTATAGCCGTGAGAAAGACATTGCCCGGTATGCCCGAATGAGGGAGTTCCCGATCATTCCATGCAACCTCTGTGGCTCCCAGGAGAATCTGCAGCGCCAGGTGATCAAGGACATGTTCCAGACCTGGGATAAACAGCACCCCGGACGGCTGGAAACCATGTTTCGCGCCATGTGCAACGTGGAGCCGTCCCATCTTGCCGATACATCACTGTATGATTTCCGCGAAGGCGTTCGGCAATCAGCCAGCGGGCCGGCGGCTGTCGGAACCGCTGAGCCGGAATCGGATTTCGGGAGGCTGGACGTACTCAATCTCTGACACCCCGGGCCCCGGGTGTGTCTATCCGTGCCCTGAATGCATCATCGCCATAAGGGGCAGGGTCCAGATCCCGAAACCGATCAGCAGCAGCCCGGCAACCTGCCGGAAATGTTTATGCTCCCGCAACTTGCGGATCCAGGTAGCCGCATATCCGGTTGCCAGCATGGAGGGCAGGGTCCCCAGGCCAAAGAACAGCATGGTTGCGGCGGCACTGCCAACACTGGGTTGCAACGCGGCCCACCCCAGCGTGCTGTAGACCAGGCCGCAGGGCAGCCATCCCCAGAGCGCTCCAAGTGCCAGTGCCTGCCCGACATGGTGCACCGGCAGCACGCGTTTGGTCAGCGGCGACAGGCGCTTCCAGACCGGGCCACCGATGCGTTCCACATATCGGATTCCCTGCCACCACTGGCCCATGGAAAGCCCCATCAGAATCAGCAAAATACCGGCAAGGGTTCGCAGAACCGGGCCAAGTTGTGTCCAGTAACCGGTGGCACTGGTACTGAGCAGGGCGACCAGCGCTGCAATGAGGGCATAGCTGCCGATGCGGCCACCATTGAAGGCCAGCAGCATGGTTGTCTGGCGAAGGCGGAAGCCTTTGCCGACGGGAAGTGCCATGGACAGGGAAGCACTGATACCACCGCACATGCTCAGGCAGTGTGTGCTGCCCAGTAATCCGATCAGGAAGGCGCTGGAATAACTCAGGTACAGTTCTTCACTCATCAGGACGTCTGGTCGTCTCCGGCGCTGTTGTCGTCGTTCTTGCTGCCGGAAGCCCGGTGACTGCGTGAGGCTGCCTCCTGCCCCGGTTGCTTTGCATCGTCCGGTATTTTGTCCTTGTCATCATCATAGAGAATGCGATGGGCGGGGCCGTCCAGATCGTCGTACTGGCCGTTTTTCACCGCCCAGGAGAACAGGACAATGCCCAAGGCGACAAGTATCAGCATGACCGGTACGAGGATCATTACGATTTTCATGATGTTACCTCAAGCATTAAAGGTGATTCCTTTCCCACGGTATCAGGACGTTGCCTCGGCGCCAACCGCCGGTACAGGGCGCTCTGCGGTCGCAGGGGTTCGTCCCAGTCTCAGGGCATTGAGCACCACCACCAGCGAGCTCAGGGACATGCCGATGGCTGCCAGCCAGGGTGGTACCAGCCCGGCGGCGGCCAGGGGCAGGGCACACAGGTTGTAACCGAGCGCCCAGGCCATGTTCTGGCGAATGATTCGGCGGGTACGTCCTGCCGTATCAAGGGCTTCGGCCAGCTGTGTCAGTTGTCCGTTAAGCAGCACGGCGTCTGCCCTGAGTTGTGTCAGATCCGCGGCACTGCCCATGGCGACGGATACCCCGGCGCCGGCCATGGAGGGCAGATCGTTGAGGCCGTCGCCCACCATCATGATATGCCGGCCTTCCTCTCTTAACCTTTCCAGTACCCGGAGCTTGTCCTCGGGTGATGCCTGGCCGATGGCTTCATCAATACCCAGGATCCGGGCAATCTCGTCCACATGGCCCGAGCGGTCCCCGCTGAGCAGGATGGTGCGCAGACCGGCCTTTTGCAGTGTTTGTACCGCTTCCTTTGCTTCTGGCCTGGGCTCGTCATCCAGTATGAAACGGGCCAGCCACTGATTGTCGGTTGCCAGCCAGATTTCCATGCCCCGGTGATCGTCGCTGACTGGGGGCGGCTGGCCGACATTGTCCTGAACAAATTCCCTGTGGCCGATAAAAAAACGTTGCCCGTCGAGTTCGCCGGACAAACCGCCACCCAGGTGGTTCTGAACGTCCCTGGCAGAGTCACTTCGCAGGTGGTGGAATACTCTGGCAACAGGATGTTCCGAGTGTTTTTCCAGGCTAGCCGCCATTTCCAGGCATTGTTGCTTGTCGCGGTTTCCGAACACATGGGTGTCCACCAGGCTCAGCTCACCACGGGTAAGGGTTCCGGTCTTGTCGAAAATCACTGTGTCGATGTTGTTAAGCGACTCCAGGGTATGCCCCCGTGTGGGCAGAAGACCGAGCTTGCGCAGCCGCATGGTGGCCGATGTAATAGCGGTAGGAGTGGCCAGGGAAAGGGCGCAGGGGCAGGTCACCACAAGTACCGACAGGGTGATGTCGAAAGCGTTGTCTGCCCCGGCCAGCCACCAGCCGATCCAGATCAAGGGTGCCAGGATCAGCACGCGACTGACGAAGACCCCGGCGATGCGATCCGCCATCAACGCAACGGGCGGTTTCTCCGACTGAACCCGGTCAAGTATGCGAAGAATACCGGACAGGCGGGTCTGTGCTCCCGCACGAAGTACTTCCACCTCGATCGGGTTCTCACCGTTGACGCTGCCGGCATGCACCTCGTCACCTGGATTCCGGGTTTCCGGCAGATACTCCCCGGTCAGGGCCGCTTCGTTCAGGGTTGAGTGCCCGCTGACGATCACCCCGTCGGCAGGCAGTGTTTCCCCTGGTCTGATCCTGATCAGATCACCGGCGGCAAGATCATGGCTCGGAACAATTTCCGTTTCGTTACCCTTCAGGCGGCTGGCGACCATGGGCTGGAAGCCTGCGAGGGCATTGCCGGTCAGGCCGGCCCGGTATCGTGCCTGCATCTCGATGTATCGACCCAACTGGAGGAAGAACGTGAACATGCAGACCGATTCAAAATACACCTCTTCACCACCAAACATGGTGACCCAGGCGCTGGCGACATAGGCCAGGCCAATGGCCGTTGCCACCGGCACGTCCATGGTCAGGTGTCTGCTGCGAATATCACGCAGGGCATTGGTGAAGAAGGGTCGGGCACTGTAGAGCACAACGGGAGTTGCCACCAGAAGACTGAACCAGCGAAAGAAGCTGATGAATTCCGGGGTAAGTTCGCTGACCAGTTCAAAATACAGCGGGAATGCCAGCATCATGGTCTGGAAAGAGCCGATACCGGCAACGGCGAGGCGAATCAAGGCCGACCGGTGCTCGGCTTTCAGCGCCTGTTCCGCTTCATCCGCCTGGTAGGGGCGGGCCCGGTACCCGAGCTCATGGATCGCGATCAGCAGGTCGCTGAGTCTGGCCTGATCCGGGTTCCACAGCAGGCGGGCCCGCTGGGTGCTGTGATTGACAGAGAAGGAAATTACCCCTGGCTGTCTGGCCATGTGGTTTTCCAGCAACCAGATGCAGGCAGCGCAGGTGATGTCGCTGATCAGCAGGGTCGCTTCCTGGCCTGCTTTAACCGGCGACACAAAGGATTTCTGCACCAGCGGGTGGTCCAGCTCCCTTATGCGGTTAAGCTCGGAACCGGTCAGCTCCCTCGGTGTAACAGCCGGTTCAGTGCGAAACTGATAGAAACCGTCAAGACCCTCTGCGCGTATGGTTTCGCAAACGGCCTTGCAGCCCTGGCAGCAGAAGTGGCGTAACTCGCCTTCAAGCTCAAGCGTGATAGCAGGCCGGCCGGGTGCCGGCTCGCCACAGTGAAAGCAGTCCAAGGGGCTCACCCGCGGTCTTCAGCGCCCGCGCCAAGAGTCAGACGACGTTCTGATGGCAGATTGGACTCACCCTTGAGTCTCCAGTCGTTATCCGGCCCGCGCAGATCAAAGTACCAGCGACCCTCGATGGGCTGATTCAGGTCTGCCACGTACTGGCCCTCACCCACCGCCCGGAACTGTATGGTGCGATCGCGCTCGGCGATGGTCGGGTGAAACAGGTTGAGAATCAGGTAAGGGAAATCAGCGCTGCCGTCACTGGTATCGACGGAAAGGCTTATTTCCCGGTCCTCAAAAGCCATGCTGGCCCTGAGCCCGAGGTCTTTTGCTGCTTCGTCCCGGGCGATTTCCATATTGATGCCGCGGCCTTCCTTTGAATAATCATCGGTGACCATGGCGTTGTCTGTGTTGAGTGCCACGGTAATGGCAATCGTGCACCAGATGATAGCGGCGCCCGGGAAAATCATCAGGAACAGTAGCCAGGGCTGACGGTACCAGGGGCCTGTGGATGTGTTCTCAGTCATGGTTGTATCTCTCAGTGCTGGATCCCGTTACCCGGGAGTCAGCGGTTAGGACCGACAAAACGGCTTTCAGTTTCAAGAATCAGGTCTTCGTCCGATTCTGATTCAATTCGGAACACAATGGCATTGTTGCTTTCCGTGATGGTCTCCGGATCAACATCCACCACGGTCGGCACAGACCGGTTCTCTCCGCTTTCAACGGTCACAGTGTCTTCGGTCAGCACTCTGATGCCTTCCAGGCCGGAAGCCGAAATGGTAAAGGTGTGAGGCACTTCCGTCATATTGGCGATTTTCAGGGTGTAGCTGTTTTCAATGCGGCCATCCCCGTTGTAGCCGAAGGGGGCTCCGCGGTCTTTCAGCACATCCAGCTCGGCGGGTACCCGTGTCATGATGGTTACGGTAATGGCCGCCATCATGGCCAGCAGTACCAGCCCGTAACCGAAGGTGCGTGGACGCAGTAATTTCGAGGGTTTGCCTTCAAGCTCGTTTTCAGTGGTATAGCGGATAAGCCCGCGAGGATAGTTCATCTTGTCCATGACCTCATCACAGGCGTCGATGCACAGGGCGCAGCCGATACACTCGTACTGGAGGCCATCGCGAATATCGATACCGGTGGGGCAGACCTGCACACACTGGCCGCAATCGATACAGTCGCCCAAACCGAGCTCCGCTGGATCAACACCCTTCTTGCGGCTGCCCCGGGGCTCACCCCGGTTAGGATCATAGGAAACCACCCGGGTATTCGGGTCGAACATGACGGACTGGAACCGGGCATACGGGCACATGTACAGGCACACCTGCTCACGCATCCAGCCGGCATTCAGATAAGTGGCAACGGTAAAGAACACTACCCAGAAATAGGCCCAGCCATTGGCCTGCAGGGTAAACAGGTCGGTAATAAGCTCACGGATGGGATAGAAATAGCCTACAAAGGTCAGGCCGGTGGCAAGGGCAATCAGCAGCCAGGCCGTGTGCTTTGCCGACTTCTTGGCAATTTTCTCCGCCGAGCGGGGCGCCTTGTCCAGTTTCATGCGCTTGTTGCGGCTGCCCTCAATGCGCTCCTCCACCCACATGAAGATAAAGGTCCAGACCGTCTGGGGGCAGGTATAACCGCACCAGACCCTGCCAAACAGGGTCGTGATGAAGAACAGGCCAAAGGCGCAGATGATCAGCATCCCGGACAACAGAATGAAGTCCTGGGGATAGAAGGTGGCTCCGTACAGGTGAAATTCACGGGCGGGCAGGTCAAAGTGAATCAGCGGCTGGCCATCCACGGTTATCCAGACAAACAGAAAATACATGCCCATCAGGGCCGTCAGACTGACATTGCGGATGCGCTGGAAGAAGCCTTTGACTTCTTTCACGTAGATTTTCTTGCGGCTGGCGTATAGCTCGACAGTTCCGGTGTTCTTGTTTTTGTTATCGGAGGCGTCAGAGGACGGGTCAACCTGTTTGACCGGAATCTCACTGCTCATCGTTAACCTCCCGATGATGTGGCGCCCGAATCACAGGGGGCTGTGGGGCGAAGGATCTTCTCAAGCCTGTGCCCGCGTGAGCAGACACAGGGTTGAGCAGACCAGGCCGGGGCTTTTGCCCCGGCCGGATACTCAGTTGGACAGGCTGTACACGTAGGCCGCCAGAATCTGGATCTGGTCGTCAGACAGACGGTCGCTCTGGGCGGGCATCTGGTTCTTACGGCCATTCACCACCGTTTCCCGGATCCAGTCGTACGTGGAGCCGTAAAGCCAGGTGTTGTCGGTCAGGTTCGGTGCACCGAGGGACTGGTTGCCCTTGCCGTCATCACCGTGACAGGAAGAGCAGGCCTGGGCGTAGACCTCTTCACCCTTTTCGGCAGCTTCGGCGTCTTCTTCGCGGTCGCTGTAGCTCAGCACGAAATTGACAACCTGGTCGACCTGTTCGTTGGTCATGTTCGGCATGGTGCCCTTGGCGGGCATGTTGCCATTCCGACCGTCATGAAGAGTGGTCAGGATCGAATCAGGGTCACCACCATACAGCCAGTCGTCGTCGGTCAGGTTCGGAAAGCCGAGAGAACCCCGGCCTGCGGAACCGTGGCAAACAGCGCAGTTGTTGGCAAACAGGCGCTGGCCCATTTTCATGGCATCATCATTTTCTGCCAGGTCTTCCACCGGCATATCACCAAACTCGGCGTAGAGCTCGCCATATTCGGCTTCAGCCTTCTGAACTTCGGCTTCCCACTGGTTGGTGGAGGTCCATCCCAGCAGGCCTTTGAAGTTACCCAGGCCCGGGTAGAGCGCCAGATAGCCAAGTGCAAAGATACAGGTGGCAAGGAACAGATAGAACCACCACTTGGGCAGTGGATTGTCGTACTCCTCAATGCCATCAAAGGAATGGCCCATAGTTCTGTCGGTTTCAGTATCAGACGTCTGGCTCTTGCGGGTTGCATAAAGCAGCCACCAGCATCCAAACACAGTACCCAGCACGATCACGCTGATCCAGATGCTCCAGAAGGTACTCATCGTTTTTTCTCCGTTTTTTCCTGTTCAAGAGTACGCTTTTCCACTTCATCATCGTCGAAGGGCAGGTGTGCTGCCTCTTCATTGGCTTTCTTCCGGTGAGAGCTGTAGGCCCACCAGATAATGCCGAAGAACATGAACATAATGATCAGTGTTTGAATGCCGCGTAACTCGTTAAGATCCATGGGAATCACCGTTTCTCTGAAATCACGGTACCCAGCTGCTGCAGGTACGCGACCAGTGCTTCGATTTCAAATTTGTCCCGCACTTCATCCGTCGCCTCTGCAATCTGCTCATCGCTGTAGGGAACACCCAGGGTTTGCAGTGTCTTCATCTTGGCTTCGGTATTGGTGTGGTCTATACGGTCCTCGAACAGCCAGGGGAAAGCCGGCATGTTGGATTCCGGTACCACGCTGCGCGGATCGTACAGGTGCTGTCGTTGCCAGGCGTCGGAATAACGGCCACCGACACGGGCAAGATCAGGACCGGTACGCTTGGAGCCCCACAGGAACGGACGGTCGTAAACGAACTCGCCCGCAACGGAGTAGTGGCCATAGCGCTCGGTTTCGGCACGGAACGGACGGATCTGCTGGGTGTGGCAGACATGGCAGCCTTCACGGACATAGATGTCCCTGCCTTCCAGTTCCAGGGCCGACAGGGGTTCCAGACCTTCAACCGGTTCATTGGTCTCTTCAATGAAGAACAACGGGACGACTTCGGCCAGGAAACCACCACTGATGGTCAGGATGATCAGTACGACCATGATCCCCAGGTTCTTTTCAACTATTTCGTGTTTCATCAATATTGTCTCCCGTTACGCCGCTTGCGCTGCTGTATTGTCCTGAGCAACGGCCTGTTTCTGACGCACGGTCATGTAAACGTTGTATGCCATTACCAGCATACCGGCCAGGAAGATCACGCCACCGAGGAAGCGCACAAAGTAACCCGGGTAGGACGCCTCGAGTGCCTCTACAAAGCTGTAGGTCAGGGTGCCGTCTTCGTTTACGGCACGCCACATGAGGCCCTGCATGATGCCGTTAACCCACATGGCAACGATGTAAAGCACGGTGCCGACCGTGGCCAGCCAGAAGTGCACGTTGATCATGGCCGTGCTGTACATGGCCTGAAGGCCCCACAGCTTCGGAACCAGGTGATATACCGCACCGATACTGATCATGGCAACCCAGCCCAGGGCACCGGAGTGAACGTGACCAATGGTCCAGTCAGTGTTGTGGGACAGGGCATTCACTGTCTTGATGGACATCATCGGCCCCTCGAAGGTCGACATGCCGTAGAACGACAGGGATACCACGAGGAATCGCAGGATCGGGTCGGTACGCAGCTTGTGCCAGGCACCTGACAGGGTCATCATGCCGTTGATCATGCCGCCCCAGGAGGGTGCAAGCAGAATCAGTGACATCACCATGCCCGCAGTCTGGGCCCAGTCAGGCAGTGCTGAATAGTGCAGGTGGTGCCCGCCGGCCCATACATAGGTGGCGATCAGCGCCCAGAAGTGCACGATTGACAGGCGATACGAGTAGACCGGGCGATTGGCCTGCTTGGGCACGAAATAGTACATCATGCCCAGGAAGCCTGCGGTCAGGAAGAAACCAACCGCGTTGTGGCCGTACCACCACTGGATCATGGCGTCGGTCACACCGGCGTAGGCCGAATAGGATTTGAATGCCGTTGCCGGCAGCGCCATGCTGTTACCGATGTGCAGTACCGCAACAGTGATGATGAATGCGCCGTAGAACCAGTTTGCGACATAGATGTGCGGAGTACTGCGCTTCATGACCGTGCCGAAGAACACCAGTGCGTAACATACCCACACGATTGTGATCGCAATATCGATCGGCCATTCGAGCTCAGCGTATTCCTTGGTAGTTGTCAGCCCCATTGGCAGGGTAATGGCCGCGGCCACGATGATCGCCTGCCAGCCCCAGAAGGTGAACGCCGCCAGGCCATCCGAGAACAGGCGGGCCTGACAGGTGCGTTGCACTACATAGTAGGCTGTTGCGAACAGTGCACTTCCACCAAAGCCGAAGATGACGGCGTTGGTATGCAACGGCCGCAAACGGCCGAAATGTGTCCAGGGCAGGTCGAGATTGAGGGCGGGCCAGACCAGTTGTGCTGCAATCAGCACGCCCAGGGCCATACCTACAATCCCCCATACCACTGTCATAATGGCAAACTGCCTTACCACCTTGTAGTTGTATGTCAGGTTTGCATTTACTGTGCTCATAGCCTTACCAATGGGTTTAGAGTGGGAAATATGCGGGCGCAAGTATGGAGAAAGCATTAGCTATTTGCAATGACACAGATCAACTCGGCAGCCCTGTCAAATGCGTCTAAATCAGTAACATGGCGAATATATTAGAGTATTTCTGAAAGCTACAGGGCGGCCGGGAAACATGGATCCGTGGATGCCCTGACATTTAATCATAGTCACGATCCGCAGATATGGTGAATCCTGTAATGTTTTACAAGTCTGAATCGCTGAAAGGAAACCTTGCACCAACGCTTTTGCTGGCGCACGGAGCCGGAGCGCCGGCGGATTCAATGTTCATGGAAAGGCTGGCGTCTGCCCTTGCGGAAGAGGGAGTCACAACGCTGCGGTTCGAGTTTCCCTATATGCAGAAACGCCGGCAGGACGGCCGCAAACGGCCACCCGACCGTCAACCTGTATTGCTGGAGTCCTTCCGCGAGGCTGTCAACGCGGTTATGGCCGAGCCGGGGAGCAACTCCGTTTTTGTTGGTGGCAAGTCAATGGGCGGCCGCATGGCCAGCCTGATGATTGCCCAGGAAGATCTTCATCCGGCAATTTGCGGTGCTGTCTGCTTCGGGTACCCGTTTCATCCTCCGGGCAAGGGTGATCGCTGGCGCACAGATCACTTCCGGGATCTGCAGCGCCCAGTGCAGATTATCCAGGGCACACGGGACCCGTTTGGCAAAAGGCCCGAGGTAGAGGAGAAAGGTGTGGATTCAATAAAGTCTGTCAGCCTGTCATGGCTTGAGGGGGGCGATCACGACTACCGCCCCCTGGCACGGCAACCGGAGAATCACGAACAGATGATTCGCCAGGCCGCGCGCCTGGCTGCGGACTTCATGCGCCGTTGTTCCTGAATCAGGAGAGCTCCGGCTCCGACTGGTCCACGCGATTTCGGCCGGCGGCTTTTGCCGTGTAAAGGGCTTCATCCGCTCTACGGAAAAGTTCCTTTTCGTCCTCTCCCGGGGCCAGTGTTGCGGTGCCCGCGCTCATGGTCAGGGATACCGTTTCTCCGTTGATGGTGGTCAGGCGTGTACTGGCCAGATCTTCCAGAATCTGCTCACAGAGCCTGCGGGCGCCTGCGGCACCGGTGCCCGGCAACAAGATGGCAAACTCCTCGCCTCCGAAGCGGATTGCCACGTCTCGTGGGCGCTTTACGTGACGCCTGAGGATATCGGCAATGTGCTGCAGGCACTGGTCTCCGAAATCGTGCCCCCAGTCATCATTAACGGCCTTGAAATGATCGGCATCGAGCAGCGCGATGGTCAGCGGCTGGCCACTGCGCCGGGATTCAGCGCATAACTCCGGTAACAGGTTATCCAGATGGCGCCTGTTGTGCAGGCCGGTCAGCGCATCGTTGAGGCTGAGTGTGGCCAGCTGTCGGTTGGCCCTTTCCAGTTCTCTCATGGTGTTGCGCAGTTGGGCCGTCCGTTCATGAACCTTCAGTTCAAGGTTGGTGCGGGCGTTCTGCTCCACGTCCAGCAGTTTCTGATTCAACAGGCGCCAGCGCTGTACCATGGCGTAGTTGAGCAGAATCACCTGGGCGCCCACGGCAACCTGCATGAAAATCTCGCGGGCCAGGAAGTCGGCGAGGTAACCGAAGGCCGCCAGGGCGTATACGAAGGCCCCGACCAGCATGCCGGACCAGGCCATCACGTACCACTTGGCAGGCATGTATCCCTGGCGCCAGCGAATCAGCCCGATCACGAACAGGCTGCCAATGATAACCAGCGCAACGGAGGTGATCAGCACGATGGATTTGTTGTAGGGCAGCAGGAAAGCCAGTGCCAGCAGGCCAAGGCTGGTTACGGTCAGCCCCCTGAGAACCGCGTCCGCTCGGGAGTCGGGTGGGATTTCCAGGAACGACCGGCCGAACAGCGTCATCGCCAGGGAGCTGACGGCCATCAACAGGGGAATGGAGGTGTTGGCAAATCCCGTGCTGTCCGGCCAGAAATACTGGTTGGCGAAACCGCCCATGGCGAAGAGAAAAAGACCCAGCGAGGCCATGTAAAAGGCGTTGTAGAAGTAGTATGCGGTGCCGGAACTGAAGAACAGCAACAGATTGAACGCGGCAAACACAAGCAGAGCACCATAGAAAAGACCATGGAGCAGCGTCAGATGATTGCTCTGGGCAATGGCTGCTTCCGGTGTTTCCAGTGACAGGGGAACATTGAGGGCGCCGCTGCTGTGTATCCGCAGGGTAATGGTCTGGCTTTCATTGCCCCCAAGCGTGACGGGCAGCAGGAAATACCGGTAATCTATGCCCCGCGACATGAACGGGGACTGGTCGCCGGTGGTAATGGCCGCAGCTCCGTCATTGCCGGAATGCCAGAAAGTAACCTCATCCAGCAGTGGATAATTGAGCTTCAGATACCAGAGCTGTCGTGTGTCGCCGGAATTACGCACGTTGAGTCGCACCCAATAAACCGCGTCGGTGTGACTGAATACCAAATCATGGCCGTTGGCGGACTGCCAGCCCGCGTCTGCCGGCAGCTCATCCGGTGTCCTGGCTTCATGAGCAGGCTCACCGGGTGGCGCGCTGAGATAGCAGACATGCTCCATCAGTGACGCCCGCTGTTGCGGGCTGCTGGCGTCCAGCGTCGGGCAGCGATCAGGCGCCGGACGGTCGGCCACGGCCACACCAGTGGCAAGCAATAGCGCAACGAACGATACAAGACAACGCAGGTACGGCAACATCGGGTAATTTCCTGCCAGCACAAAGCCAGGTAGTGTAGTCAATTGCGGGCTGTGTAGATGTTAAACAGATTCAAATTTGAGGGTTCCCGAAACGGGCCCGGTTCAGGTGACCGATGGAACAACTGATTGCCTTTTGTCGGCCGGGCTTCGAAACGGAAGCCGGCCGGGAGCTGACGGATACGGCAGCAGCAAGTGGTACCTATGGCTACTTCGAGCCGGTAAATTCCAGGGGGTTGGTGGTATTCAATCTCCCCGGCCCGACAACAGCCAACGCGTTGCTGGAAACGCTGTCCATTCACGCGCTGGTTTTTGTAAGGGACTGGTTTGTGGTTCTGGCCGAACTGGCATTGCCGGCTGCAGACCGCGTGGGCGCCGTCATTGAAGGCCTGAAGTTGGTGGATGCCGAATTCCCGGCCTATGCACGCGTGGAAATCCGCTTGCCTGAGAATAACAGCGATCCGGATCTTGGCAATTTTGCCCGCAAATGGGTATCCCCGCTCTCCAGGGGCCTGCGGGGAGCAGGTCTGTTACAGCCTGATCCCGGGGCTGAATCCCCGGCCCGGCTTGAGTTGCTGCTGCTTGGGTTCGAAAGGGTGATTGTCGGCGTCAGCGTGGCTGGTAATCGAGCCCGCTTTGTCAGTGGCATTCCCCGCCTGCGCCTGCCAGCCTCGGCGCCAAGCCGCTCGGCACTCAAACTGGAAGAAGCCTGGAAAGTGTTTTTGCCTGCAGACAGGGAGCTGGACTATCTGGGGGGAGGCAAGCAGGCAGTGGATCTTGGTGCAGCCCCGGGTGGCTGGACCTGGCAACTGGTCAGGCGGGGCATGATGGTCACAGCGGTTGATAACGGCCCCATGAACGAAGAGCTGATGGCTTCAGGGCACGTTGAACACATAGAAGCCGACGGATATCAGTGGCGGCCCAGGCGAGGAGTGGACTGGATGGTCTGCGATATTGTGGATCACCCCCGCAGAACTGCGGCCCTGGCCGTGGACTGGCTGAATCAGAAGCTGTGCCGCTATACGGTCTTCAACCTCAAACTTCCGATGAAAAAGCGGTATGACGAGTGGTTGATTTGCCGGGATATTCTGCAGCAGGGGCTGGCCCGTACCGAAATGAACTTCCGTATCAGGGCTCGCCACCTTTATCATGACCGTGAGGAGATCACCTGCTTTGTCGAACGTCTGGACTGAATGCCCGGCTACGACGGCCAGTTACTGTGCTGAAGCACGGTGATGACTTCATCCCGATCCATCATGGGAATCAGTTCGGCCATCAGCTCTCGGCGTTCTTCGGACAGGTACCAGCGTTGCCAGTCTGCCTCGGAGCGCCAGTTGGCAAGAGTGAACCGGTGGTTCGGGTCATGGGCATCGACCAGCGTTTCGCCGGAGACGAATCCCGGAGCGCTCACGGCATTCTGAAGAACCTTGCGGGATCTTTCCTCATAAGCGGGTTCGAGTGATTCGGCAATATGGCGTTCTATCAGCACCCGGATCATTGTCTACCTCGTATTGTTTTGGCATCTATAAACAGTAATTTAGCAGGTATTTTTCAAATTTCAGGTGGAATTTCAGGAGGACAGACCATTGGCACAGCCGGACTACGATGCAGAGCTTGATGCCCGGGGGCTGTTTTGCCCGGAGCCGGTGATGATGTTGCACAACCGGATCGTTGAAATCAGCCCGGGAGCCGTGCTGAAAGTGGTGGCAACAGACCCCTCCACAACCCGGGATATTCCGAGGTTCTGTCAATTCCTCGATCATGAGCTGGTGCACAGCGGCGAAGATGGCAAGGAATTCGTCTTCTTTATCCGCCGGGGCCGCTGAGCAGGGGCTCAGGACCCGCCGGAGCTGCCAACGGCATCAAGATGGCCCATGAACTGGTCGCGGTCCATTTCGCCGAGGACCCGGGCAGTTTCAATTTCGGTACCCTTGCCGTTGTAGAACAGGATGGCGGGTGGCCCGAACAGGCCGAGTTCGTCCAGCAGGGCCTGTTGCTCCGGTGTGTTGTCGGTCATGTCCAGTTGCAGGAGTTTATAGGGTTCCAGCGCCTGAATGACCGTGCTGTCACTGAAAACATTGCGTTCCATGACCTTGCAGGAGATGCACCAGTCAGCGTAAAAATCGAGCATGACCGGCGTGCCATCCCGGCTTGCCTGTCTCAGTTCATCGCGAATGTCCGCGGGAGAGTCCAGCCTGAGAAAATCCGCATGATCAGTTTCTGCCCCGGCTGATTCACCTTGCGATACGGGCTGGCTGGAAGCCGTGAACGCGGCGAGGGGCTTGAGCGGATCGTTGGCTCCGGACACCGCGCCGGCAAGCAATGCGAGACCATAGGCAAACATGACCAGTCCCATGCCCTTGCGGGTGCGTTCCCAGCCGGCCTTTGCCGCATCAAAGGCTCCCAGCTGAACACCTGTGATCGCCACCAGCAGCCCCCACAGGGTCAGTGCCAGCCATCCCGGTACCATTCTTTCCACCAGCCAGATGGCGACGGCCAGCAGCATGACCCCATAGAAGGCTTTTACAACATTCATCCAGGGGCCAGTCGATGGCAGCAATTTGCGACCACCAACGGCTACCAGCATCAGCGGAATACCCATGCCCAGCCCGAGCGCAAACAGGGCAATACCACCGACCACCGCGTCCTGGGTCGTGCTGATATAGAGCAGGCTGCCGGCAAGCGGTGCCGACACGCACGGGGAAACAATCAGTGCCGAGAGAGCACCAATCCCGAAAATACTGGCGACACGGGTCCCGGTGAGGCGGTGGCTGGCATTGTCAAGCGGCTCGCGGATAAATCTCGGCAACTGGATTTCAAACAGATTGAACATGGACAGGGCAAACAGCACGAATAACGTTGCGAAAACACCCAGTACCCAGGGTGATTGCAAGTGGGCCTGCAGGTTGAAACTGGCTCCGAGCAGGCCGGTTATGACACCGGCCGCGGCATAGGTGAGGGCCATCCCCAGTACATAACTGCCCGAGAGCAGCAGTGCATGCCCGGTTGTACTGGTATTGCGGGATGAAACCAGCGACGAAATGATCGGTACCATGGGCAGCACACAGGGTGTGAATGTCAGCCCCAGGCCAAGCAGCAGGAAGAGCCCGGCGATAAACAGCGTGGACTGATTGGCAAGGAATCCCGCCAGACCGGTTGCAGTGGTGGTATCTTCAGGTGGCTTCTGGCTGGCGCCGGAAGAGCCGGATGCGCCTGTCGCCCCCCCGCTGCCGGTTTCGGCTGATTCCTGGCCATCGTCGGCACTGGCGTAATAAAGCACATCCTGTGTCTGGGGTGGATAACAAAGACCGGCATTGGCACAGCCCTGGTAAGTCACCTGCAACTCGGCTTCGTTAACACCCTCGGGAAGCTTTACCGGAACCCTGGCCTCGACCGGTTCATAAAATACCGTGACCTTGCCAAAGAACTCATCCTCGGTATCGGTGCCGGTGTAGGAGAATTCCGGCTCGCCCAGTTCCACGCCCTCTGTATCGCTGGTGACGTTGACACGCCCCTGGTACAGGTAGTGGTCGGGCGCGATGTCCCAGGACAGCACAACCGCGTCAGTATCGTTGGTATAGCTGAAGGGCAGGGCTTCATCAACGGGCAGGAAATCATCGTTTCCGCCAAACAGGGAGTTGCCTGCGCCGGTGGTAACGGCCGAGAATACGGACAATGCAAGAAAAAGGAAGATGCGGCTCAAAACCCTGCTCGGGGCAATACTGCTTGAGGTTGTTGTGCTGCAGGTCATAGTCGATACGGTACCGTGGGTTGGATACGGGTTGTCGGACGCCGAATCGGGAAAGGTTGAGACGGCGGCGCTTCAGGTTGCAATGGACACAGTTGCCAGGCAAAAGTTCCCTCTGGTATTGAACGGTCTAAAGTCGCACAATACCCGTCCCATGAGACATGATCCAGACGATCTTATCATGCTGTTCAATGGCCTGTTCCGGGAAGAATACCGGACTGTTCTGGTCAGGGGCGGCGATGAACCCGAGTATCTGCCGGCAACGGAGCCTGAAGGCTTCGCACAGGTTATCTTTGCCCACGGCTATTATGCCAGTGCACTGCATGAAATCAGCCACTGGTGCATTGCTGGTGAGCACCGGCGCAGACTCCGGGATTTTGGTTACTGGTACTGCCCCGATGGTCGCAGCGTGGAACAGCAGCGAGCCTTTGAACAGGCGGAAATCAAACCCCAGGCTCTGGAATGGCTGTTTTCGGTTGCAGCGGGCGCCCGGTTTCACATCAGCGTCGACAATCTCGCCGGTAGTGGAGCATGGGATGAGCCTGCCTTTCGCAGGAATGTGACGGTGCAGGCCGATGATTACCTGGAATATGGCTTGCCCGCGCGCGCAGGCCGTTTTTTTGACACCCTCAGGACATTTTATGGAACCGCGGCTGACTTCAATCAAGCCTGGGAAAAAGAGACCAGGCGCCTGATGCCCGAACGTTCCGCCACAGAAATCGAGGTAGATTGAATCAATATGACATCTGACACGCCCGAAGCCAGCAAAACACTATTCAAGGATCTGAACCTGGATCAGCGAGTGCTTGATGCCATCACCGATATCGGTTTTGAACATTGCACGCCAATCCAGGCGGAAACCCTGCCGTTCACACTGGCCTGCCAGGACCTGATCGGCCAGGCACAGACAGGGACCGGTAAAACCGCTGCCTTCCTGATTACCGCCATACAGAGCATGCTGGAAACCCCGATTCCGGAAGCTGACCGGTTTGCCTCGGAACCCCGGGTGCTGGCCCTGGCACCTACCCGGGAGCTGGCCATGCAGATCGCCAAGGATGCAGAGAAGCTTTGTGGCTATACCGGGCACAATGTGGTGATCGTGGTTGGCGGCATGAACTACGACAAGCAGCGCGACCAGTTGCAGAACGAAATTGTCGATATCCTGGTGGCAACGCCGGGGCGGTTGATTGATTTCCTGGGTTCCCAGGACGTCTTCCTGGACCAGCTGGACATTCTTATTCTGGATGAGGCTGACCGGATGCTGGACATGGGCTTCATTCCCGATGTCAAACGCATCATCCGCAAATGCACCCCGAAGGAAGAACGCCAGACCCTGCTGTTCAGTGCCACCTTCAACCAGGATGTGCTCAACCTCGCCTCCATGTGGACGCGTAACGCCGAGTTTGTCGAGATCGAGCCGGAACAGAAAACCGCCGAGCGGGTGAAGCAAACGGTCTACCTGGTGGGCGAAGACGAGAAGCTGCCAGTGCTGGTGAATTACCTGCAGCGCCCGGAAGTGGAAAAGGCCCTGGTGTTTGCCAATCGCCGTGACCAGTGCCGTGATCTTGAAGAAGACCTTCGCAACCAGGGCGTCAAGGTGGCCCTTATGTCCGGCGAAATTGCCCAGAACAAACGGTTGAAAACCCTGGAACAATTCAAGAATGGCAGTATCCAGGTACTGGTGGCCACCGACGTGGCAGGGCGTGGTATTCACGTTGACGGGGTAACTCACGTTTTCAACTATAATCTTCCGGATAATGCCGAGGATTACGTGCACCGGATCGGGCGTACCGGGCGCGCAGGCAAGCATGGCGTTTCCGTAAGCTTCGCCAGTGAGGATGACGCCTTTTCATTGCCGGCCATAGAATCCTACATCAGCCAGAAACTCGCCACCGCCGTGCCTGACGAAGAGCTGATGACCCCGCTTGCCAAACCGCCGATTACCCGTAAACGGGGTGCCCGGCGTCCCCAGGGCAACCGTAGTCAGGGCAGTCGTGGCGGCAACCAGCGCCAGCGCAGGAACTGAAGGGGCAGGAATCAGCATCATGCGGATTGTAGCGGACGAAAACATACCTTTACTGGATTCCTTCTTTGCAGACATCGGCGAGATTCGCCGTGTGTCCGGCCGTGCAATGTCAGCCGCCGATGTGCAGAATGCCGATATTCTGCTGGTTCGCTCCGTTACCAGGGTCAACCAGGCATTGCTGGAAGGCAGCCGCGTGCGCTTCGTGGGAACCTGCACCATTGGCACGGATCATGTGGACCAGCAATGGCTCGCGTCCAATGGCATTTCGTTCTCGGCAGCACCCGGCTGTAATGCCAACAGCGTGGTCGAATACGTGCTCTCGGTGATTTCCCTGCATGCCGAGAGGCGTGGTGTCGCAGACTGGTCAAAATTCAGCGTGGGTATTGTCGGTGCCGGCAATGTCGGTGGAGAACTGGCACACAAGCTGGAGCGTCTTGGTTTCGATGTGTTGTGCTGCGACCCGCCACGGGCCGAGCGTGAAGGCGACGACGGCCCGGAATTTGTCTCCCTGGATCAGGTCATGGCCTGCGATGTGGTAACGCTCCATACCCCCCTGATCCGGGAAGGGGATCATGCCACGCTGCATATGTTGGGGCAGGAACGCTTGCAGACGCTGCGGGAGCACCAGTTACTGATCAATACCAGTCGCGGTGAGGTGATCGATGCCGCTGCGCTGGTGTCGCGTCTGGACGAGCCCAACGCGCCAACCGTCGTCCTGGATGTCTGGGAGCATGAGCCGCGCATCCACGCCGACCTGCTGGACAGGGTATGGCTTGCCACACCACATATTGCGGGCTATAGCCTGGAAGGCAAGGTGCAGGGCAGCGAAATGGTGTACCAGGCATTGAGCCGCTTCATGGGGCTTCCCATCCGCAAGAAGGCGGGCCAGTTTCTGCCGGAACCGGCGCTGAACAAGTTGTCCTTCACCAGCGCGGCAGAGGAAATGGACTCGGCGAATATTGCCATGCGTTCCTGTTACGACCCCCGCCGGGATGATGCCCGTATGCGTCTGGCAATGGCGTTACCGGCCGAGGAACGCGGGCCGGCATTTGACCGGTTGCGCCGGGACTATCCGGTACGGCGGGAGTTTTCCAGCGTCAAGATCCAGCTCAAGGGCACCAGCAAGTCCATGCAGGATACTTTCCGGACCCTTGGCTTCAAGCTGAAGCTCTAGCTTCTGCTTACAGCTGCGCTTTCTGCAGCGCCTCGATCCGGCTTTCCAGGGGAGGATGGGTCATGAACAGGGCGCTGAGCCCGGCCCTGGCTCCCCGGTTGATGCCGAATGCCTGAAGGCTTTCCGGCATCTGATCCGGCACTTCACTTTCCTGCTTCAGCCGAGCCAGGGCGCTGATCATGGCAGCACGACCCGCGAGCTGAGCACCGGCAATATCGGCCCGATACTCCCGACGACGGGAGAACCAGAAGACGATCGTACTGGCAAGGATGCCCAGCACAATTTCCGCCGCAATACTGACGACGAAAAAGCCGATACCGTGGCCGCTCTCGTTCTTGAACACAACGCGGTCGACGAACGAGCCGATCACACGGGATGCGAAAATCACGAAGGTGTTCACCACCCCCTGGATCAGGGCCAGGGTCACCATGTCCCCGTTGGCCACGTGGCCGATTTCATGGCCCAGAACCGCCCGGATTTCATCCTTATTGAACCGATGTAAGAGCCCCTCACTCACCGCCACCAGGGAATCATTCTTGTTCCAGCCAGTGGCAAAGGCATTGGACTGGGATGCCGGAAAGATTGCCACTTCCGGCATGCCGATACCGGCATTCTTGGCCAGCTCCCGCACAGTGTCCACGAGCCACCGTTCAGCCGGGGTGCGAGGCGACTCGATCACTTTGGCCTTGGTGCTCCATTTGGCCATGGGCTTGGAAATCAGCAGCGAGACGATCGCGCCGGCAAAGCCGAATACGGCCGCAAAGGCCAGTAGCGAGCCATACTGGATACCGTTCTGGGCGAGGTAGCTGTCGACACCCAGCAGCTTCAACGTAAAGCTGGCAACCAGAATGACAGCCAGGTTGGTCGCAAGAAACAGCAGAATACGCATCTTGAATTCCTTGTTGATTCATCATCCGCAGGCAGCGGTTTGCATCTGCGAATTATTATGTGGCCAGTGTCGTCATGTTCAACAGGCTTACGGCGATTTAATAATCGGACCCGTCGCGGAAGAAGGCCGCCTGCATCACGTGGCTGATCCTTGCGGAACTGCCACTTCGAAGTGCGGTACGGAGCAGATGGATGTGGGTGGAAAAATCTTCGCGGATAGCCGGTGGCAGGTTTTCAGCGTTGTCGGCGGCTTGCTGCTCCTGCAGAACCTGGCTGGCCGGCGAGCTCATGCGCACAAAGGCCTGCTGGGTCAGCACTGCCTGGTCGAGCGCTTCCTGCCGGATTGTGTCCACGTATCGTAGCAGGCCCTCTTCCGCCAGCCACAGCAATGTGCCGAAGCATGCCATGTGCCGTTTGCTGTGCAGGCCGAACTCATCCGGCTCATCGGGGCCCGCTATGTCTTCCACGAACAGGTTCACCCTGCGGGGAAATGCATTGTAGAGCTGCACCAGGGCGATTGCGGCATCCTTGTAGAATTCTTCAATATGGATATCCGCCATGCTACACCTGGTAGGATGACAGGAAGTGTGCCAGGCGCTTCATGGCGTCCTCCAGGGTATCCTCCCGTGGCAGGAACACCACGCGCAGGTGCTGTTTGTCATCAATGTTGAAAGCCGAGCCCTGGACCAGCAGGATGCGTTCCTGCAGCAGCAGATCCAGCACCAGTTTTTCGTCATTGACGATGGGGAAGCGTTTCGGGTCCAGCTTCGGGAACAGGTACAGAGCCCCCTTCGGCTTGACGCAACTGACCCCTGGGATGTCATTGAGCAGATTCCAGGCCGTTTCCCGCTGCTCGAACAGCCGGCCACCGGGGGCCACCAGGTCATCGATGGACTGATACCCGCCCAGGGCAGTCTGGATAGCAAGCTGGGCGGGAACATTGGCGCACAGGCGCATGTTGGAGAGCATCTCGATACCCTCGATCAGATCCCGGGCCCGGTGTTTGGCACCGCTGATAATCATCCAGCCGGAACGGTAGCCGGCGGCGCGGTAGTTCTTGGACAACCCGTTGTAGGTAAAAAACAGCACATCGTCCGCCAGTGAAGCGGTAGGGATGTGCTCGGTGCCGTCGTAGAGGATCTTGTCGTAAATCTCGTCCGACAGCACGATCAGGTTGTGCTGCCGGGCCAGTTCCACCACCTGCTCCAGCAATTCGCGGGAATAGACCGCACCTGTCGGGTTGTTGGGGTTGATCAGCACGATGGCCCGCGTCCGGCGGGTGATTTTCTTGCGGATATCGTCAATGTCCGGGAACCAGTCCTGGGCCTCATCACAGCGGTAATGGACCGGCTTGCCACTGGAGAGGGTAACGGCTGCGGTCCACAGCGGGTAATCCGGTGCCGGAATCAGGACTTCATCGCCGGTATTCAGCAAGGCCTGCATGGACATGACAATCATTTCGCTGACGCCGTTACCCAGGAAAATATCGTCGATATCCACCTTGTCGATGCCCCGTTGCTGGCAATAGTGCATGACAGCCTTGCGGGCAGAGAACAGGCCCTTCGATTCCACATAACCCTGGGCCAGGTGCATGTTGTAGATGACGTCCTGCTGGATTTCCTCCGGTACATCCAGTTCAAAGGCGGCCGGATTACCGATGTTCAGCTTGAGCACCCGGTGGCCTTCTTCCTCAAGGCGACGGGCTTCCCGCAGAACCACGCCACGAATCTCGTAACACACGTTATCCAGTTTGGCGGATTTGAGATAGTTCTGCATAAGCCCGGTGTTTCCTCAATAAAAGACATAAGGCTGTATTCTAGCGGAGCAAAGGCCGGCGACAACAGACCAATTGTGATGAATTGTGGCACAGAAGCGGAGATTTAACGCCCGTTGCTCACAGATTCCATGAACTGGAGCCGTCAACCACCATGATCTGGTTGTAAAGTAAATTGTGAGCAATATAATAGTGGAAAATAAAGTGGAGCAGCGTTATGAGTAGCGAAAGTATCTATGATTTCAGTGCAACCGACATCCGTGGTGAGGAACACTCTCTGGAAGAGTATCGCGGCAAGGTGTTGCTGATCGTCAATACCGCCAGCAAATGCGGCTTCACTCCGCAGTTCGAGGGGTTGCAATCCCTCTATTCGGAGCTGAAGGACAAAGGGTTTGAGGTTCTGGGGTTTCCCTGCAACCAGTTCCGCAACCAGGACCCGGAAGACGACAAGGCCATCAGCGAGTTTTGCAGTCTGAATTATGGCGTGGATTTCCCGATGTTTGCGAAGATTGAGGTTAACGGCCCCAATGCACATCCTCTGTTCGGGTATCTGAAGCGCGAGGCCAGGGGCCTGCTTGGTTCGGAAGCCGTAAAGTGGAACTTCACCAAGTTCCTGGTCAACCGTGATGGCGAAGTGGTTAATCGATACCCGCCAACCACCAAACCGTCTGCCATTCGCGCAGACATCGAAAAGCTGCTGTAGGCCATGACCAACAAAGATGATGCACTGGCGCTGGATAACCAGCTCTGTTTCGCACTTTATGCCGCCAACCGGGCGGTGACTGCCCGCTATCGTCCCCTGCTGGCGGAACTCAACCTGACCTATCCCCAGTATCTTGTGTTACTGGTGCTATGGGAGGCGAACCGGGAGAAGAAAACGGTGAGGGTATCGGACCTGGGCAAGCGGTTAAGGCTGGACTCCGGCACCCTGACGCCCCTGCTTAAGCGCCTGGCGGAACGGGGGCTCATTACCCGCCAGCGGGATACCGAGGATGAGCGGGTTGTTACTGTGACCCTTACCGGGGAAGGGGTCGCCCTGCGCCAGCGGGCCAGTGACGTGCCTGGCCGGCTGTTGTGTGGAACGGGGATAGACCAGAAGCGCATGATGGCTCTTCGTGACGAACTGCGCTCGGTCCTCAGTCTTCTTGAGGCCCAGGGGGAGCCCAGCGGTCAATAATCGACTTCAGGTCGGCGCGGTTGTATGGCTTGGTGATGTAATCGTTCATGCCCGATTCCAGGCAATCGTCCCGGTCCCCCTGCATGACATTGGCGGTAACGGCTATAACCGGCAGCGAGTGCCATTCCGGGTTCTCGCGGATCTTCCGGGTGGCTTCGTAGCCATCCATCACGGGCATCTGGCAGTCCATCAGCACAATATCGAAAGTGCCTGACTTCAGGGCCTCCAGCGCACGCTTGCCGTTTTCCGCCAGGGTAACCTTGTGGCCGAGTTTCCGGAGCATGCTGCTGGCCACCACCTGGTTAACCTGGTTGTCTTCCACCAGCAACAGATTCAGCGGCCTGGTCTCGGCCTGGTCTGTGTCTGTGCCTGCGTCGTCGCTTGTGGCGGCCTGCTTCAGCCCGGCGGCCGCACAGAGTGTGCGGAGCAGCTGGTTCCTCCGCAGAGGCATGGCCAGGATCTGTTGATTGCCGGTTGCCTTGGCGGAGCCGTTCCTGTCCACCAGAATTACCCCCACACCAGACCATTGGGTGGCCATCTCCCTGCCGGCGTCGTCACCCTCTGCGGTCGTCATCAGAATTCCGCCGCCGTTGCGGGCCGCATCACGCACCGGAATACTCCAGGCCCTGAGCTGGCTTTCTATGGGCAGGCGGTGGGGGTGTTCCTGAGGTATGTCGATATCCACGCCAGCGGTTCTGATCACTTCCGGAATGTCCGGTGTCGATGAACCGGCTTTCTCCTGATCATGCACTGGCAGAGGCAGGTTCACGGTAAAGTGTGTGCCCCGGCGCTCTTCCGAGTCCACCAGGATCTGGCCGTGCATGCGTTCCACCAGCTGCCGGCACAGGGTCAGGCCCAGCCCGGTGCCGCCATACAGCCGTGTAGTGTCGGTGTCTGCCTGGGAGAAAGGCGAAAAGATCTTGTGCAATCCTTCCCGGGACATGCCGATACCGGTGTCAATCACATCAATCCGTAAGTTACCGTTGAAATGACTGGCGCGGATGCGAACGCTGCCCTGTTCGGTAAACTTGATGGCATTACTGAGCAGGTTGTTGAGGATCTGGCGGGTGCGGGTCGGGTCTCCGAGGAAGGTTTCCGGCAGGTCGCACTCGATATCCGTCACAACGTCGATATTCTTGCGACGGGCCTGCTGGGCATGGAGCGTTGCGCATTCCTCGATCAGGCTCCGGACACTGAAGGGAATATTCTCGAGGCTGAGTTTGCCGGCCTCCACCTTGGAGATGTCGAGGATGTCGTTGAGCAAACCAAGCAGGCTTTGCCCCGCGTTCAGGGCGATCTCCAGCCGGTTCCGCTGTGTCGGTTCCAGTTCACCTTCCAGGGCCAGGCCGAGCATGCCCAGCACTCCGTTGAGCGGTGTGCGGATCTCGTGGCTCATGCTGGCCAGGAAGTTGGCCCTGGACCGGGCCCGGCGCACGGCATCTTCCTTGGCGCGCACCAGTGCGCGGTTGCCTCGCTGCAGGGCCTCGTTCTTCTCCGAGATCTCCCGGGTACGATCATCCACTTCCTGTTCCAGCTGAGTGGAGTAGTTCTTGATGGCGCTCTCCGCATTTCGCAGCTGGGCAAGGCTGGCGTCCATGGTCTCCAGATGCTGATTGATGATACCCACCATCTGGCCGATTTCATCTTCCCGGTGATTGGCCGGTACCGGCAGCCGGACCTTTTCCGGGGACTCGGCGCGGACGCGGCTCAGTGCACCGATTACATTGAGCATGGGGCGGGTCAGCACGAAATAGAAAATGGCGAGCAGGGCGGCAGTGAGAACCAGGCTTTTCAGCAACCCGCTCACCATAGTGTATCCGGCCCTTTGCATGAACAGCAGGCCATAATGATAGGTATCGATGGTCACGGTCAGTTTGCCAAGGGAAAGATCGCTCAGTTGCGGTACCATCAGTTCCTCGCTGAAAACGCGGCTGTCGCCGAACAACAGGTCGCTGATCCAGCGGTAGCGGGATTCCGGGCTGCTCTGGCTGGCGGCTGCCATGGTCTGGCCGTTATTGTCAGATATACGGGCGTCGATGGTGGCGGGGTGACGGAGCAACCCGTCCAGCAGTTCCTCGGCCAGCCGGATGTCGATGTTATAGGCAATCTGGGAGGCAGGGCTGTGACTTATTTCGATCAGGGCACGGATTTCCTGCTCCATGGAATCCCGGGCACTGAAGTAATCAAGGGTTACCTGGACAATATTGAGTACCAGACCAAGCACCATGGCAATCAAAACGGTGTCCCGGGTCAGGCGGTAGGAAAGCCGTTTTTTGAATGGAGTTGTCACAGTGTATTCACAGTCCCTGTCGGTCAGCAGCGGGTATGGTATTGATCGGCCGCCGGGGCATTGTTAATCGTCGTAATCGGCCTTTTTACGCCATTCGTCATCGTGCAGGAAGGTATCCCATTCACGGTCAAGGCGCGATTGCCCTTCGGCAACGCCCCCCTTTGAGGTGTCATCCTTCATGGCTTCCAGTTCCTTGATGCGGGTGCGGAAACTCTTCACCGCTTTCATGGCCATAGGGTTGTCCCGGGATTTGCCCATTTCGGTACTGGCCAGATGATAGGCGTGAATGGCTTTGCGAATCTGGTTCTGCTTCACATAATCACGGGCCTGGAACACATGCAGGTCAGCGTGGGTCTTGTGGACCAGGAACAATACAAATTTGAGGTTCTTCTTGGCGGTGGCGCTGTCGATCTTGCCGGCCTTGTGCATGCCTTCAATCATTTTGAAGAGATTCTCCAGCAATTCCTTGACGTAGCTGGATTTTTCCGGTGAATCAATCTTCACGGGCGCTCGCTGGTCGTCGTTGTTCATGACCTTCTGTTTGAGCTGTTGAGCGGCACTGAGCCATTCGCTGACGGGCTGGTCGGATTTGAGCGCCTTGAGGTCCCTGCAGGTTTCCTCCATGCGCTTGATCAGCAGGAGCTTGAGATCGGCGGTCAGGTACTGGCCGGGAATTTCGGAAAGCAGACGATTGGCGCGGTTATAGCTGTCTTCCAGGGCAGTAATCTTCCGCGCACGCTCGATACGGGCACGTTCCCGCATCTGGCTGGCCACAATAATGATGATCGACACGGTAACGATAGCTGCCAGAAGCAGCACAATCATTGTGGTATCCATTCTATTGCAAACACTCCGGTTCAAGGGCTGCCACTGGGAGCTCCGGTGACTGAAATGAACCGGAGAAATCCAGCAAGTATTCGAAAGACTAGCAGAAAACCGGAAACGATTCCGTTTTGAAATGTGAAAGATTATGGGTTTCTATCATTTCAGTGAATTGCTACGCTTGGCAATATTAATCCTGTGAATAAAGCCGGTGACAACCAATGGATATCTCCCGGGTCGATCTGAATTTGCTGGTCTATCTCGATGTGCTTCTCAGGGAGCGAAATGTAACCAAGGCAGCGAATCACCTGGGTATTACCCAGCCTGCCATGAGTAATGGCCTGCGCCGCCTGAGGGACCTTTTCGGTGACCCCCTGCTGGTGCGGACCAGTGAGGGAATGACCGCAACGGAACGTGCCGCGGAGCTGCAGCCACTGGTGCGCGGCATCCTCTCGGACATCGAGCAGGCCATTCACGAGAAAACCGCCTTTGCCGCCATGGAAAGTCAGCGGGTCTTCCGGATCATGGCCAGTGACTACGCCGAATCCTGCCTGATGCCGCGGGTGCTTCGGCGGATTCGTCAGGAAGCGCCCCACGTTACCCTGGATGTGCTGACGCCCAGTGACGTCAGCTTCCTGGATGTGGAGCAGGGCCGGCTGGATATGGCCATAAACCGTTTCGACAAGATCCCACAGTCATTCCACCAGAAAACCCTGTGGACGGAATATTTTGCCTGCCTGATGAACGCCCGCAATCCCATCCTGAAGGAACCCTTCACGCTGGACACCTATCTGGATGCCAGTCATATCTGGGTCAGCAAGACCGGCTTTGGTGTCGGGGTGGGTGTGAACCCGAAGGATGTCCAGCGACTGGGCTGGGTGGATGAGGCGTTGTCGCTGATGGGTCGCAAGCGCCAGATTTCGGTGTTTACCCGGCATTACCAGGTGGCAATGTTGCTGGCGGAACAGCACGACCTGATTGCCACACTGCCCTCAAGGGCCGCCTGGTTGCAGAAGGACAACCCCAATCTGGTCGTGAAGGTGCCGCCGTTCGAGATTCCGCCATTCGAGCTGAAAATGGCCTGGAGTCCGTTGCTGCAGCACAATACCGATCACCAGTGGCTGAGAAAAGTGATCGCGGAAGTGGCAGAGGAAGTGGATACGGAATTCGCTCCGTTCGGGGCGCAGTTCGAATCGGCGGATGTCCCCGGCATTCATCACTCAGAGCGGTAGTTCCCGCAACTCCAGTGAGCCTTTTCCGGCATCCCACATGCGCTGGAAGGATTCTGCAAGCAGCTTCACCCGGCCTCCGTCGGCAAACTTCGCGAATCCTTCCGGTTTGTAAAAGTCGTGGCGGTAAACGACGCCTTCCCGGTCGGCCAGCAGGAATGGCTGGTCATCCACAGGATAGTCCTCATTGATCAGCCTGAGTTCGATGCGGCTGGGCAGGCGACGCATCAGCTCCACAATCTGGTGACGGCGTTTGACCAGTGGCCTGTCATCGTGAATCAGCAGGCGCACCTCGCTGAGTCGGTGGCGGCGGGCTAGGGCAGATATCAGCTCACGGAAACGCGGCCGGTCGTAAAGGTCATGATCCAGCAGGCGATCATACAACCAGAGCCGCTGACGTGCCTGGCCGACGACGGAATCCATCAGGTCAGTCATGGTGCGTTCGCTGTCAAACAGCCAGGTGTGCTGGTCTTCCCCAAGCAGCATTGGGTGCGGACGGGATTCGAGGGCGTTACTGACCTGCGCCGGCGCCATGCAGCGCATGTCCACGTGGGGGATGCCGGCATCATCGTAGCGGTCCGAGCAGACATGGAAGCCGGAGCGCTGGTAGAAGGGAATGGCGTGCTCCTGCGCGGAGAGCCGCAGTTCGCTGAACTGGTCGGCGGCCTCGGATATCAGGTGGTGCAGCAGGCGCTCACCGATGCCTTTGCCTCTATGGGCCGGAAGGATCGCCATGCGCCCGATGTGGGCCGTTTCCCCAAGGGTCGAGAACAGACGTCCGACCCCGACCGGGGTGTTGTCGGGCAGTACCACCAGGTAATGGTCTGCAATCTCGTCGGTGTCGTCCCACTCCAGCTCTGGCGGAACCTGCTGCTCTTCCACAAACACCGTCTGGCGTATGTTCCGGACATCGGCCGGTGCCAGTTGCCAGCTATATTTACGAATCCGCACGTTCATTCCGCTTTCAATCACCCTGGTGTCGCGCAATAAAGGGTCACTCGAAATACAGAGACCCCTGGTTAACGAGGTTGGCCAGCAGCCCGCAGATGGCGTCGTCACCTGCGTAACCACCCAGTGCTGCCATATCCGGTCTGGCACCGGCGCAGAGCAGGGGAGCCAGGGGCCGGGCGTCACCGCGCAGCAGGAACTGTTCGCCATCCACGAACAGTGCTGTTTCCTGTTCAAATTCATGGTAGGCGAAACGGGAGCCTTCATTCCAGCGCAACCGGTCGCCGGCGGCAATCCAGGCACTGAGCGACTGCGGTGTTACCGGCTCTTCCGCAGGCACCACGATGTCGAGGCTTTTCGGAGCTGTGGCGTACTGGCCGAACCACAGCGCCAGCTGGCGTTTGTCGGTGAGCTTTGCGCGAATCACGCTGTCGAGGCGGTCAATGACTTCCGGGGCAATGGTTCCCGGATTATCCTGAACCTGCAGGTCCGGGTCGTTCAGGTGTTCGGAGGCATCGGACTGGCCGCAGAGAAAATCTGTAAAACCGGTCAGAACGTCGTCAATGGTGGGCGCACGGAAACCCACCGACAGGGTAATGCAGTCATCCTCGGCCACGCCGTGGTGGCCAATGCCGGGTGGCAGGTAGAGCATGTCACCGGGCGCCAGGGTCACGGTTTCCTCGCCATCCCAGCTGCTGAGAATTCTCAGGGGCGTGCCGTCCACCCGGGGTGAGGTGTGATCGCAGTGACCGCCAAAGGTCCAGCGCCGATGCCCCTGGGCCTGCAGCAGGAACACATCGTACTGATCGTAGTGGGGGCCCACGCTGCCACCCTCGGGTGCGTAGCTCGCCATGATGTCGTCCAGCCGCCAGTTGGGCACGAAACGGAACTCGTCCAACAGGTCGGCAATGTCCGGAACCCAATGATCAAGGCCCTGTACCAGCAGGGTCCAGTGGGTTTCCGGCAGTCTGGCGAAACGCCCGGGATCGAAGGGACCGTTGTGCAGCTGCCAGGGTTTGCCGTTGTCGTTCTCGATGACAATGCGGGACTCGACAGCTTCCTCACAGGCCAGGCCCGCCAGTTCGTCCGCTGAAACCGGGCATTCGAAGCCGGGGAATGCCTGGCGGATCACCAGTGGTTTCTTCTGCCAGTAATCCCGCAGGAATTCCTGCGCGGGCATGCCGCCGGGCAGTTTCATGGTTCAGATATCCCTGGCCTGTTGGACGGCATTGCCGATGTAGGTGCCGGGAGTGAGCTCCATTAACTCCGCCTTGGCGGCATCGGGGATATCCAGCGACTCCACAAAGGACTTGATCACATCCGGCGTCATGGCTTTACCACGGGTCAGATCCTTGAGCTTCTCGTAGGGTTTCTCGATGTTATAGCGCCGCATCACGGTCTGGATGGGCTCCGCCAGCACTTCCCAGGCGTGGTTCAGGTCTTCGTCCAGTCGTGACGGATTGATTTCCAGTTTGCTCAGGCCCTTCAGGGTGGACTCATAGGCAATCAGGCTGTGGGCGAAACCGACGCCCAGGTTACGCAGCACAGTGGAGTCGGTCAGGTCCCGCTGCCAGCGGGAAATCGGCAGTTTCGCGGACAGATGGCTGAACAGGGCATTGGCGATGCCCAGGTTGCCCTCGGAGTTCTCGAAATCGATGGGGTTAACCTTGTGGGGCATGGTGGACGAGCCCACTTCCCCTGCCACGGTTTTCTGCTTGAAGTAACCCAGGGAAATGTAGCCCCAGATGTCACGGTCCAGGTCAATCAGGATGGTGTTGAAGCGGGCTATGGCGTCGTAAAGCTCGGCAATGTAATCGTGGGGTTCGATCTGGGTGGTATAGGGGTTCCAGTCCAGGCCAAGGCTTTCAATGAACTCCCGGGCGTTGGTGGCCCAGTCGATGGACGGGTAGGCCGACAGGTGGGCATTGTAGTTGCCCACGGCGCCATTGATTTTGCCCAACAGTTCTACGGCGCGAACTTGTTGCATCTGCCGGCGCAGGCGGTAAACCACGTTGGCCAGTTCCTTGCCCACGGTGGATGGCGAGGCGGTCTGGCCATGGGTGCGTGACAGCATGGGCTGGTAGGCGTGTTCCCGGGCCAGATCGGCCAGTCGGTCCACCACCCGGTCCATCGCCGGCAGCAGGCCGTGGTCCAGGCCTTCCCGGAGCATCAGGGCGTGGGACAGGTTGTTGATGTCCTCGGAGGTGCAGGCAAAATGCACGAATTCGGTGACGGCGTGCAACTCCGGAACCCCGGCGATTTTTTCCTTGATGAAGTATTCCACCGCCTTCACGTCGTGGTTGGTGGTCCGTTCAATGTCCTTGATCCGCTCCGCGTCCGCCAGGCTGAAGCCGGAAATCATGTTGTCCAGGAACTGACTGGCTTCGGCGGAGAAGGCGGGTACTTCGGTAATCCCGGGGTGGGCGGCCAGCTTCTGGAGCCAGCGGAGTTCGACGGTCACCCGGTTCCTGATCAGACCATACTCACTGAAAATGTCACGGAAAACGCTGACTTTGCTGCCATAGCGTCCATCGACCGGGGAAATGGCGGTCAGAGCGGTGAGTTCCATCGAAAACCTCTCAAGTCATCAAAGAATCGGTAAAGAAAAACAGGGGGCGCATATGATACACCAGCGACAGCCGGGATTCAGTCGTAAACGGAACGGTTTGCCTTCTCGGCCAGTTCACGGGCAGTCATGATCACCTTGCGACGGTTGAAAATCAGTTGCCAGCGGCGACCGCCGGTCTGGTTCCACAGGATTGCGGAGCGAATTCCGGCCAGAAGCAAGGCGCGAACCCTGGCAGCGTTCTCCTCGCGCTGGAGAATGGTCGGTTCGCCGGTAACCTGGATGCGCTGTCGAAAAGTGCTGATGGTGTCCGCGTAGATGGAAGCCAGGTTGGCAATCAGGTTGCCGTGGCTGTAGCCAAAATGGCTGGCGGTGTGCCGGGCCTGGTCAATGCGACTGCCGATCACCTCAAGCATATCCTTGTTGCGCTGCAGCTTGGACGACAGATTGATCAGGTTAAGGGCGTAACGCAGCACTTCAATGTCCTGCTGCTTGCTTTGCTGGCTGAGAACGCTGGCGAGGGTGGACAGGCCTTCCCGCAGATCCTTCAGCTCACCACCGAAGACATCCAGCGTGGTTTCCGGTTGGGTGGCGAAAAGCGAACGCATGCAGGTTTCGAAGCTGGATTCCGCGCATTGGCCGGAATGGGCCACTTGCTGCACCAGTGCCGCTGCCTGGAAAACCCCGGCCAGGGCAAGCGTCTGGTCGTGTATCGATCGGCTCATGCGCCGGCTTCCTCTGGCTTGTTGATGGTCACTGCCGGTTCGGGTTCACCGTCGCGCCAGGTTTGCTCGATAACCCCGCCACCCAGGCAGACTTCACCATCATAGAACACCACCGACTGGCCCGGTGTGACAGCCCGCTGGGCTTCGTCGAAAACTACCCGGAATCCACTGGTTGTGGCCGTAACCACACAGTCCTGGTCCGGCTGGCGGTAACGGGTTTTGGCTTTGCAACGGAATTCGGTCGCCGGTGGCTCACCGGCAATCCAGTCCACCGGGCCACTGAGCAGGCCACGGGAAAACAGCAGCGGATGGTGCTTGCCCTGGACGGCAATCAGCACATTCCGGGAAAGGTCTTTCTCTGCCACGTACCAGGGCTCGTCGCCAAACTCGCTCAGGCCGCCGATACCAAGGCCCTGGCGCTGGCCGATGGTGTGGTACATCAGGCCCTGGTGGCGCCCGATCACTTTGCCATCGGGGGTTTCGATATTACCGGGTTGGGCGGGAATATACTGCTTCAGGAAATCCCGGAACTTGCGTTCACCGATAAAACAGATGCCGGTGGAGTCTTTCTTGTCGTGGGTAATGAATCCCTGGTCGGCGGCGATGCGCCGTACTTCCGGTTTCTCAAGTTCGCCCACTGGAAACAGGGTGCGGGCAATACGTTCGCCGGAAACCGCGTGCAGAAAGTAGCTCTGGTCCTTGTTGGGATCCAGCCCTTTGAGCAGTTGGGCCCTGCCGCTGCCATCGTTCAGGGGCCGCTGGCGAGTGTAATGGCCCGTGGCGATGTAATCAGCACCGAGGGTGATGGCGTAATCGAGGAAGGCCCGGAATTTCACTTCCTTGTTGCAGAGGATATCCGGATTGGGAGTCCGACCGGCTTTGTATTCAGACAGAAAGTGCTCGAATACCCGGTCCCAGTATTCGGCCGCGAAGCTGGCAGTGTGCAGGGTGATACCGATGGTATCCGCTACTGCCCGGGCGTCGGCCAGGTCTGTCATGGCGGTGCAGTATTCGGTGCCGTCGTCCTCGTCCCAGTTCTTCATGAACAGGCCTTCCACTTGGTAGCCCTGGTCTTTCAGGAGCCAGGCTGCCACGGAGGAGTCCACGCCGCCGGACATGCCGACAATCACTCGGGTATTTTCAGGTGCTTTAGTCATGTCTGGGTCTGTCGGGTTCAAAGGGACGGATTCTAGCATTTAAGCCAGGTTACGTCTGCGGTTCGACAATGACATCCAGGGGAAAGCGGCGCCCGTTTCGGTAATCTTCTATGCACTGCATCACCAGCGGGCTGCGGAGCCTGTCGGATTGCTCCCTGATCTCGTCCGGTGTCAGCCAGTGGGCGGCAATGATGCCGTCATCCAGCTCGCGGGTGACCCGGGACAGGGCTCTTGCCGAGAAGCAGAAGCGGTAATAGGTGACCCCGTTTGCCGGCGCTTTGTAGGTATAAACGCCCAGGAAGTGTTCAGGCTCGACTTTCCAGCCGGTTTCTTCCAGGGTTTCGCGAAGTGCGGCGTCGATGATTCTCTCGCCCTCTTCCACGTGTCCGGCGGGTTGATTGTACACCACCTCGCCATGGCTCATTTCTTCCACCAGCAGAAAGCGGCCCTGTTCATCTTCCACGATGACGGCAACGGTGGCGTGGGGTGTCCAGGTCATGATCGGCGGCTTCTCCGAGGTGGCTGTTTGCGAAAGGTGGAGGGTTTCTTTGCCCGGTACCCGGGTGGCGACGACGCCGGGGTATGGACAGTCAGCTTCCTGAATTCGCCAGGGGCGAGTCCGTCCAGCGTCCACTCACCGATACCATAGCGAACCAGCCGCAGGGTAGGGAAGCCTACGGCAGCTGTCATGCGGCGTACCTGGCGGTTCCTGCCCTCGGTAATGGTCATCCGTATCCAGCTGGTGGGTACGGATTCCCGGTATCGAACCGGCGGATTCCGGGGCCAGAGCTCCGGTGGTTCCATGGGTGCCACATCGGCTGGCCGGGTCTTGCCGTCTTTCATTTCTACCCCTTCACGCAACCGCTTCAGGGCCTCCGGCGTTATCTCACCCTCTACCTGCACCCAGTAGGTTTTCGGCATTTTGTGTCGAGGAGACGCGATGCGGTGCTGTAGCTGCCCGTCGCCCGTCAGGAGCAGCAGGCCCTCGGAGTCGAAGTCCAGGCGGCCGGCCGGATAGACATTCGGAATGCGGATCCAGTCCGACAGGGTCGCACGGCGGTTGCCATCGGCGTCGCCACGGTCGTCGGTAAACTGACACATCACCCGGAAAGGTTTGTTGAACAGAATCAGCGTTGCCATCGCGGGCTGGAGCCTTCGCAGGAAATTTCAGGAGGGTAGTATGCCAGAAACCGGAGCCATCCGGAGATAAAGGCAGAGAAATCAGGAGGCCCTGCAACACTGATAGTTTTCGGACAAACAAAAGCAATGCCGCGAAATTGCCTTCACGGCTGTTGCAGGGCGGCACAGCTGCAGGCAGTGTGCGGTAGCAAAAGTCCAGGGGCTACGGGTCAGGCGTTCGCTGCGCGAGGATGATCCCGGTAGTCACTGTTCTGATCATGCTGGGTGTCGCTACTGCCACTGCCTGGTTGCTTTTCGGCACTGGTCTCCGAAGAAGCCTGTTTCTGCGGTTGCTCTTCAGGAACAATATTGACCGCGTGAATGCCCTTGTCACTGGGTTTCTTGTCGAAGGTGACGGGCTGGCCGGCCTTGAGGGTCTTGTAACCTTCCATTTGCACTGAAGAGAAGTGAGCAAACAGATCGTCACTGCAGCCTTCCTCGATAATGAAGCCATAACCCTTGGCATTGTTGAACCACTTTACTTTGCCTCTTGGCATGATGAACTCCCCTGTTCTTTCACTGTCAGTGTCTTTGTTCTTGATGTTTTTGGCCGAGCGTTTTGCCTTGCATGGATACCGGGCGCCAACAGGGCCGAGTTACAAAGCCCTTACGCCAATTTACATTATTTTACATTGCTATCGTACTGTTGACCAATATTCGCTCAGAGTCAATAGCAGTTATAGCCGGAATGTATGGTTGAACCGGGTCCGGAGCCTGTATCATGGCGTTATTGCTAACCAGTGCACGCCCGGCCCGTTCAGGCACCTTGAAAACCGGGCGGCAGACAACCATCTTTAGGAAGAGGCACCGATTTCCGGTAAAGAATCATGCGGACTATCCAGAATTCTCTACTAGTATTAAATCAGGGAGAGGACGAACAACCCGGGCGTCAGGACGATGTCAGTGTTGCTCCCGAGAAGCCTGCTCTCAAGCGTCCGGCACGCTTCAGAGTGATGCTTCTGAACGACGATTACACCCCCATGGATTTTGTCGTGGAGGTGTTGATGAAGTTCTTCGGAATGAACGAAGAAAAGGCGACGCAGGTGATGCTGCTCGTCCATACGCAGGGAAAAGCCGTATGCGGGGTTTATACCCGGGACATCGCGGAAACAAAGGCGGCACAGGTGAACCAGTATTCTTCGGAATGCGAGCATCCGCTCCTTTGCGAGATTGAACGTGCGGACTGATAGACCTTGGGGTGGCCCATGCTGAGCAAAGATCTTGAAATTACACTGAATACGGCTTTCAAAAGTGCCCGTGACAAGCGTCATGAATTCATGACCGTGGAGCATCTTTTGCTGGCCCTGCTCGATAACGATTCGGCAGTGGGCGTCCTGAAAGCGTGCGGTGCAGATCTTGCCCGGCTTCAGGAAGAACTCGTTGAGTTTGTGGATTCAACCACACCACTGATCCCCAGCAACGACAGCGAGCGGGAAACGCAACCCACGCTCGGATTCCAGCGCGTACTGCAGCGTGCTGTCTTTCATGTGCAATCTTCTGGCAAGAAGGAAGTGACCGGTGCCAATGTACTGGTGGCTATCTTCAGTGAACAGGAAAGCCAGGCGGTCTATGTGCTCAAGAAGCAGAGCATAGCCAGGATTGACGTGGTCAATTTTGTTTCCCATGGTATCTCCCGCGTTCAGGGTGCCGAGGACCAGGAAGGACATGATCAGGCTTCCCATGAAGAAGCCGGAGAGGAAGGCGGAGCCTCGCGCCCGCTGGAAAGCTATGCAACCAACCTTAACGAGCAGGCACGTCAGGGCCGGATTGATCCGCTGATTGGCCGTGAGCACGAAGTGGAGCGGGTGGTCCAGATACTGGTCCGCCGGCGCAAGAACAACCCGCTGCTGGTGGGCGAGGCCGGTGTGGGCAAGACTGCCATCGCCGAAGGCCTGGCCAAACGGATTGTGGATGGCCAGGTACCGGATATCATCTCGGATGCCGTGGTCTACTCACTGGATCTGGGCGCACTGCTGGCCGGAACCAAGTACCGCGGTGATTTCGAGAAGCGTCTGAAGGGCCTGCTTGCGGAGCTCAAGAAAGAGAAGCACGCGATCCTGTTTATTGATGAGATCCACACCATCATCGGTGCCGGGTCCGCGTCCGGCGGTGTCATGGACGCATCCAATCTGCTCAAGCCCATGCTGAGCTCCGGGGAAATCCGTTGCATCGGCTCCACGACGTTCCAGGAGTTCCGGGGCATTTTTGAAAAAGACAGTGCGCTGGCCCGTCGCTTCCAGAAAATCGATGTGAACGAGCCCAGTGTCGAGGATACCTACCAGATCCTCAAGGGGCTGAAGTCACACTTCGAGAAGCACCACGACCTGAAGTACACGGATCAGGCGCTGCGCGTTGCGGCAGAGCTGTCCGAACGCTACATCACGGATCGTCACTTGCCCGACAAGGCCATTGACGTGATTGACGAAGCCGGCGCGCACCAGCGCCTGCTGCCTGTTGCCAAGCGCAAGAAAACCATTGATGTCTCGGAAATCGAGGATGTGGTGGCCAATATTGCCCGCATTCCGCCGAAGAATGTATCCACCAGCGACAAGGATCTGCTCCGTAACCTGGAGCGGGACCTCAAGATGGTGGTGTTCGGGCAGGATCCGGCCATCGAGTCCCTGTCCACTGCCATCAAGCTGGCCCGTGCCGGCCTGAAAGCGCCGGAGAAGCCGGAAGGTGCCTTCCTGTTTGCCGGCCCCACTGGCGTGGGCAAGACCGAGGTCACCAAACAGCTGGCCAAGGTGCTGGGTATCGAGCTGGTACGCTTCGACATGTCCGAGTACATGGAGCGTCATACCGTGTCCCGTCTGATCGGTGCGCCTCCGGGCTATGTGGGATACGACCAGGGTGGCCTGCTGACGGAATCCGTGAGCAAGCATCCGCACTGTGTGCTGCTGCTGGATGAGATCGAAAAGGCTCATCCGGAGGTCTTCAACCTGCTGTTGCAGGTGATGGATCACGGTACCCTGACGGATAACAACGGCCGCAAGGCGGATTTCCGCCACGTGATTCTGGTGATGACCACGAACGCCGGTGCCGAGAGCATGGCCCGCCGTTCCATTGGCTTCAGCGAGCAGGATCATAGAAGCGACGGCATGGAGATCATCAGCAAGACCTTCACGCCCGAGTTCCGTAACAGGCTGGATGGCATTATCCAGTTCGGCGACCTGCAGCCTGCAACCATCACCTACGTGGTGGACAAGTTCCTGACCGAACTTCAGGCCCAGCTGGACGAGAAGCATGTTGTGCTTCACGTGGACGATGACGCCAAGCAATGGCTGGCTGAGAGGGGTTACGACGTTACCATGGGCGCCCGCCCGATGGCCCGTCTGATCCAGGACAAGATCAAGCGGCCGCTGGCCGAGCAGATCCTGTTCGGACGCCTGTCAGAACACGGTGGCGATGTCCATATTCGTCTCAAGGATGACGAGCTGGTATTCGAGTATGAGGATGAGCCGGCCGAGGCTGTCTGATGTGAGCCGAGTTCAAGGCAACCAACGAAAAAACCGCACTGGCAACAGTGCGGTTTTTTTCGGGGCTTCCGGGTACCACAGGGTAATCAACGGGCGCGGTAAACGATGCGTCCCTTGCTCAGGTCGTATGGGGTCAGTTCTACCTTGACCTTGTCTCCTGTCAGGATACGGATATAGTTCTTGCGCATCTTGCCGGAAATGTGAGCGGTAACGATATGGCCGTTCTCAAGTTCAACACGGAACATGGTATTTGGAAGCGTGTCTACAATAACGCCTTCCATTTCAATAGCATCGGACTTTGCCATTCAGTAAAAACCTCATAAATTGGCTTGCTGGAATTCTAAATTGCGCAATTCTGCCTGATTTGTCGCCATTTGGCAAAGTCAGTTCACGTCCATTGCCCGCCATTGACCGTCTCGTAGCGCCTCGATGGGGCGGAACCGGGTCTTGTAGTTCATCTTCCGGCACTCCCTGATCCAGTAGCCAAGATACAGATGGGGGAGGCCCCGCCGTTTTGCTTCCTCGATCTGCCAGAGTACTGCGAATGTCCCCAGGCTTCTTCGCTCGTACTCCGGATCGAATACGGTATAGATGGCGGAAAGCCCTTCGTCCAGCATATCCACAGCGGCGAGGCCCACCAGCCTTTCACCATCCAGGATTTCAAGGAACCAGGAGTCCGTGGCGCCTTCCACCAGGAATGACATGAACTGTTCACGGGAGGGCGGGTACATGTCACCGTCCGAATGTCTTTGTTCTATGTAATGGGCGTAAAGACGGTAATACCGCTCGGAGAAGACTGCCCGGACCATTCTGCAGGTGAGATCCGCGTTGTTCTTCATGACCCTTCGCTGGCTGCGATCCGGCCGGAACTGGTCCACCTTCAGCCTGACCGGAACACAGGCGTTGCAGCTTTCGCAGTGGGGGCGGTAATAATGCGAGCCGCTGCGACGGAATCCCAGCGCGGTTAACTGGCTGTATAACCGTTTATCAACCTGTGCCCGCGGATCAACGAACATGGTGGTTGCTTCTCGATCGGGCAGGTAGCTGCAGTCATGGGCGGGCGTGGCAAAAAACACCAGGGTCCTGAGATTGCTCATTCACACCTCCGGGCCGGGCCATTGCCACTGGAAGTCCCAGTGTTTGTGGTCCGGACTGCTGTCGACGCATGCTCTGAGTATAGATAAAAATTCGCTGCGGGGAATACAGCGGGCCCCCATTCTGAGCAGGTGTCCGCTTTCAACCTGGCAATCCATAATGCGGTATCCCCATGCTCTGAGCTGGTTAGCCAGGTGAACCATGAGGACTTTCGAGGCATTGGTTTCCAGGGAGAACATGGATTCCCCGAAAAAACACTGGCCGATGGCCAGTCCGTACATGCCCCCCACCAGTTCGCCGCGGGGGTTCCACGCTTCAATGGAGTGGGCGATACCCTGTTTGTGTAGCTGGCTATAGCTGTCAATCATGTCCCGGGTGATCCAGGTGCCTTCGGCCCGGGTGTTGGCGCACAGGCGAATGACTCTGGCGAAGGCCTGGTCGGCGGTGATGGTGAAGTAGCCGCTGTTGAGGGTCCGGCGCAGGCTTCTGGCGATGTGGATTTCTTCCGGGAAGAGTACGCAGCGGGGGTTGGGTGACCACCAGAGTATGGGTTGGTCGTCGCTGAACCAGGGGAATATGCCGCTTCGGTAGGCCAGTTTGAGCCTTTCGGTGGAGAGGTCGCCGCCCAGGGCCAGCAGTCCGTCGGGGTCGTCGAGGGCTTGTTCGGCGGGGGGGAACCAGAGTTGGTCTTGTTCTAGCCAGGGTAGTGTCGTCATGCTAGTCCGGCTTTTGCGGTTAACTTCAAGTTTTGACCTCGGGGTGTCGGCGGGTGGAACCGGGTGTCTGAAACACGCTCGAGCACATCCATGTGGCGCTTGGGCTCCGCCATCCATGGCTCCGCACAGTTTCAGACACCCGGTTCCACCCGCCTTTCGGGTCTGGGAGTTGCCCGCTCTCTCCCTATTCCTTATTCCCTTTAGTCCTGATCCAGGAATTTCTCTGCATCCAGTGCCGCCATGCAACCGAAACCGGCGGAGGTAACCGCCTGGCGGTATACGTGGTCGGCTACGTCTCCGGCGGCGAAGACGCCGGGGATGCTGCTCTGGGTCGCCATGCCTTCGAGGCCGGAGCGGATTTTGATGTAGCCGTTTTCCATGTCCAGCTGGCCGGTGAACAGGTCGGTGTTGGGTTTGTGGCCGATGGCGATGAAGACGCCGGCCAGGTCCAGTTCCCGGGTGGAGTCGTCTTTGGTGCTTTTGATGCGCATGCCGGTGACGCCGGTGCCGTCGCCCAGGACTTCGTCCAGGGTGTGGTCCCAGATGATCCGGACGTTGCCGTTTTCGGCTTTTTCGAACAGTTTGTCCTGCAGGATTTTTTCGGCGCGCAGGCTGTCGCGGCGGTGTACCAGGGTGACTTCGTCGGCGATGTTGGAGAGGTACAGCGCTTCTTCAACGGCGGTGTTGCCGCCGCCGATGACGGCGACTTTCTGTTTCTTGTAGAAGAATCCGTCGCAGGTGGCGCAGGCGGAGACGCCCTGGCCCTTGAACTTTTCTTCCGATTCCAGGCCCAGGTACATGGCGGAGGCGCCGGTGGCGATGATCAGGGCGTCGCAGGTATACTCGCCGTTGTCTCCCTTGAGGCGGAAGGGGCGGTTGCGCAGGTCGGCTTCGTTGATGGTGTCGTAGACCACATTGGTCTCGAATCGTTCAGCGTGTTTGAGCATGCGCTGCATCAGTTCCGGGCCCTGCACGCCGTCGTTGTCACCTGGCCAGTTGTCCACGTCGGTAGTGGTGGTCAGTTGTCCACCTACCTCGATACCAGTGATCAGCGTCGGCTTGAGATTCGCGCGGGCGGCGTAGACAGCAGCGGTGTAGCCGGCCGGGCCGGAGCCGAGGATGATCAGTCGGGAGTGCTTGGTTTCGCTCATTAGGTGTCTCTCGTTAACGATTTATTCAATGACAGATACGGAGGTCAGAAGTTGCCTGATTCTTTCAGCGCTCTTACCGGATTCTCCCTGTTCCAGGCGGTGTTCTGCAACTGCGGGAAATACGGCCTGGATGTCGTCGGGCAATACATGGTGACGGCCGTCCATCAGCGCCCAGGCCCTGGCGGCACGCACCAGGCCAAGGCCGGCGCGGGGTGACAGGCCATAGAGCAGCCCCGGCATGCGGCGACTCTGCTCCAGCAGGCGTTGTACATAATCCAGCAGTGCGGGGCTGGTGGTCACCCGGTGGACGGCGTCCTGCAGGGTCTGCAGATCTTCTGCGGAGAGGATGGGCTGCAGGCGTTCGGTCATGGCCCGGCGGTCCTCACCTTCCAGTAGCTCACGTTCAGCACGGGGATCGGGGTAACCGAGCCGGATACGCATCAGAAAGCGGTCAAGCTGGGACTCCGGCAGGGGGTAGGTGCCCCCCTGTTCAATGGGGTTCTGGGTGGCGATCACGAAAAACGGGTGGGGCAGTGGCCGGGTTTCACCCTCGATGGACACCTGTCGTTCTTCCATGGCTTCCAGTAACGCACTCTGGGTTCGGGGGGAAGCGCGGTTGATCTCATCAGCCAGGACAACCTGGGCGAAGATCGGGCCCGGGTGGAACACCAGGCTGCCGGCCTCCTTGTCGTACATGGAGAAGCCAAGTACGTCAGCCGGCAGCAGGTCGTTGGTGAACTGAATACGTTGGTAACTCAGCCCCATGACCTTCGCCAGGGCGTGGGACAGGGTGGTTTTGCCCATGCCGGGGATATCTTCGATCAGCAGGTGCCCCCTGGCCAGAAGGCCGCACAGGGCGAGCCGGACCTGGTGGTCCTTGCCCAGGAGTATGCTGTTCAGTTCACGGATAACCGTATCCGTCAGCTTCTTCATGAAATGCTCAGTCCCTTACCCGCTTGAGAATGTCGCCATAGGCATCGATGCGTCGATCCCTGAAATACGGCCAGATGCGTCGAATCGATTCACTGCGTGCGCGGTTGATGGTGGTGGACAGTATGGTTTCGGAGTGATCGTCGGCCCGTGCCAGGAATTCTCCCTGGGGGCCACAGATGAAGCTGTTGCCCCAGAAACGGATGCCATCTGACTGCCCCGAGGGATCTGGTTCGGTTCCCACCCGGTTGGGAGCAATGACCGGCAGGTTATTGGCCACGGCGTGGCCACGCTGAACCGTGACCCAGGCTTCCAGCTGGCGTGCCTGTTCTTCCGGGTCGTCCGTGATGTCCCAGCCGATCGCGGTGGGGTAGATCAGCACTTCGGCGCCAGCCAGGGCCATCAGGCGGGCGGCTTCCGGGTACCACTGGTCCCAGCAGACCAGCACACCGAGCCGGCCCACGGATGTTTCGATCGGGGTAAACCCGCTGGTGCCATCGTTGAACGTGGCATCGCCGGGGGTGAAGTAGAACTTCTCGTAAAAGCCGGGGTCGTCCGGGATGTGCATCTTTCGGTACATGCCGGCAATGGTGCCATCCCGCTCAAAGACAACCGCGGTGTTGTGATAGACCCCGTTCATCCGCCGCTCGAAAATGGACCCGACGATCACAATCCCCAGATCTGAAGCCAGTGCCGACAAGCGGTCACTGGTGGGCCCGGGAATGGGTTCGGCCAGGTCGAACACGGTGGTGTCTTCGGTCTGGCAAAAATACAGGGTGGCGTGCAGCTCCTGTAGAACAACCAGCTGTGCGCCGTCACTGGCAGCCTGACGAAGCAGTCGCTCGCTGGTGGCCAGGCTGGTGTCCTTGTTGGCGTCGCACGTTTGTTGGATGGCGGCAATGGCCAGTACACCGGCCGGAGTGGGGCGAATCATACCTGCACAACTCCAGCGGGTATCTGCATGGTGACACAATGAAGGCTGCCGTGTTGCCTGATCAGCGGGCGGCAGTTCACCGGAATCATCTCCCGGCCCGGGAAAAGGCCAGCGAGGACTCTGAGTGCATCATCATCCTGGGGCACGCCGTAGGCAGGCACCAGAACGGCACCGTTGATAATCAGGAAGTTGGCGTAGGTGGCCGGGAGCCGTTCGCCGTCGTCACCGTAAATGGCATCGGGCCACGGCAGTGGCGTCAGTTTGTAGGGCTGGCCGTTCGCCTGGTGAAACTGCTGCAGTTCTTCTTCCATGGCCGCCAGCGCACTGTAATGCTCGTCGCTGACATCCGGGCAGGCCACGTAACAGATGTGATCGTCGGCACAGAATCGGGCCAGGGTATCGATATGACTGTCGGTGTCGTCGCCGGCCAGGTAGCCGTGATTAAGCCACAGGATCCTGTCAGCCCCCAGGGTTTCCCCCAGCAGATGTTCAATGGAGGCACGGTCCATGGAAGGATTTCGAGAGGGTGTCAGCAGGCATTCACTGGTGGTGAGTATGGTTCCCTGCCCATCGGATTCGATGGAGCCGCCTTCGAGAACAAACTCCACCGGTACCAGGGGAGTGGTGCCAAAACTGCCGAAGTTTGCCAGATGCCGGTTCAGCGCATTGTCCTTTTCCCAGGGGAATTTGCTACCCCAGGCATTAAAGCGAAAATCCAGCAACCGGGTGCCATCCGCACCGGACACGGCAATGGGGCCATGATCCCGTGCCCAGGTGTCGTTGGCAGGGGCAGGCACACCGACTACCCGTCCCGGCAGACCCAGTTCCTGCGCTTCGGCGTTGAGATTCCTCTCCAGTTCCTGCAGGCGAAACACATGTTCGCAGCTGAGCACGACGTTCTCGAAACGGAGCACTGCCCGCGCGATCTCCATGAACACGGGCTCAACCTCGGAGAGGCTGTCGCTCCAGTCGGTTCCCGGATGGGGCCAGGTCAGCATTACGGCACTTTGGGGTGCCCACTCTGCGGGCATCAAAGGTCTGGAAGTCAAGTTGCGAACACCTTTATGCAAAAGCCGACATTCTATCGAAGAGGAAGGGTTGCGTCAGGATATAATTGAACGATTTTTCAGCGTTGGGGTTTCAGTACCGCATGAACAACCCTGTCATCCTCAAAGTACACGACAAAATCTTCGTAATGCCACTGGGAAATGGGAGGATCTCCCACCGGGCCGTTGGTTTCCGTGGGGCTGCCCCAGCCGTTACGGACGCTGGACTCGCTCATGCCGGTGCGGGGAAGGTTGGCCTCAGCGCTGCGCTCGGCGTGCGACTTTACCGGTACGCGGACTTCCTCTGCGGCTGCGGTAGGGATGGTTCCCAGGGCCAGTCCGGTCAGGGCGGTGGCGGCACAGACTGATTTTATTGTGCATTTTTTCATCAGTGACTTACTCCCACATTGATAAAACGTAATAACGAATAAAGACTAACAAAAGTCAGACCTGATTCGGTGATTTACCGACAGTTTATTCTTTTTGCCGTTGCCGGATCTGCCACCGCATCACATGGCGGGCAATCTGCTGGCGGTCGCCGTCATGGATGTCGCTGAATTCCGTGTGAACCCTGGCACCTCCGCTTCCGTCCGGCTCGACACTGATAACCCGGGCAATCGCAACGGGCTGAAACAGTTCCGGGGGAAGCGTCATTCTGAGGGCCAGAATTTCCCCGGGGGTGAAGCTGCTGGTAGAGCTGTGGAATGACAGACCGCCTTCGCTGAGGGTGACGTCCTGCCAGTCTTCAGGTTGCAACGGATTTTGCTCAAAGGCCATAATGCGCGCCAGCGTATCCAGCTTCCCGTTGAGTGACTTGATCAGTGAGGTCAGCAGGCGGTCTCGTTCCGCCAGATTGGCGAGATGTGCCCGGACGTCCTGATCAAGGCGCCTGAATTCGGAGCGGAGATTTTCCAGGTGGCTGCCATTGAAGGGATTATCCTTACCGGCATCCTCCGGGCCGAGCTTGCGGATTTCCAGGCCGATATGGTCGCTGATGCGGAAAAAGTCCCTGCGGTCAGAGGGGATATCCGCCGGGTTGTTATGGGGTGTCGTTACAGCCATCGGGACTCCAGAACGCGGTATTATTGTTTCCTGATAGAAGTTTAGCAGCTTCCTGCCGGTTCGTATCGGGCAGGATTTTCGACAGACCAGAAGGCAGCGACAGGCTCCTCCCAATGTTCAGACCCTTATCACTGTATGTCGGTTTGCGGTACACCGCGGCCAAGCGACGGAATCATTTTATTTCTTTCATATCACTGACCTCCATGATCGGCCTGATGCTCGGTGTTGCCGTGCTGATCATTGTTCTGTCGGTAATGAACGGCTTCGACCGGGAGCTCAAACAGCGGATTCTGGGAATGGTGCCCCATGCCACCATACAGGCCGATGGCAACCTTAAGGACTGGGAAGAGGTTGATCGAAGGGTTGAACAGCATCCATCGGTTATTGCCGCGGCACCCTATATCGAGGGCCAGGGCATGGTGACCGGTGGTGGTGAGGTCAGGGGTGTCATGCTCAATGGCATTCTTCCGGAGCAGGAACGGAGCGTTTCGATCATTGAAGATCATTTTATCGAAGGCGGGCTGGAGGACCTCAGGTCCGGCGAGTTTGGAATTATTATTGGCAAGCAGATGGCGTCGGCACTCCGGCTCCAGATTGGTGACCGGGTAACCGTGGTGCTACCGGAGGCCTCGGTGACGCCTGCCGGTGTCATGCCGCGCCTGAAACGGTTTACTGTCAAGGGCATTTTCAGTGTGGGGGCCGAGCTTGATGGCAACTACACCCTGATTCACATGGACGATGCCGCGAAACTCATGCGCACCGGCGGCAAGGCGGAGGGCGTGCGCCTGCTGGTGGATGATCTGTTCAAGGCTCCACAGGTGGCAAGGGAAGCTGCCAGCGAGCTCAGTGGCCGTCATTACATTTCTGACTGGACCCGCACCCACGGCAACCTGTTTCAGGCCATACGCATGGAGAAAACCATGATCGGCCTGTTGCTGATGTTTATTGTGGCGGTGGCGGCTTTCAATATCGTCTCGACCCTGGTGATGGTGGTGACGGACAAAACGGCGGATATAGCCATTCTGCGTACCATGGGGGCGACGCCCGGCAGGATCATGCGCATCTTCATTGTTCAGGGAGCGGTTATCGGTATCACCGGTACCATCGTCGGAACGGCGCTCGGGATATTCGGAGCCTACAACATCAGCGGATTTATCTCCTGGCTGGAGGCCTTTATGGGGCACCAGTTCCTCAGTGCGGATGTGTACTTCATCAGTTATCTGCCTTCCCAGCTGCAGTGGCAGGATGTGTGGATTATCAGCGGTGCCGGCCTGACCCTGAGTCTGCTGGCGACGATTTACCCGGCGTGGCGTGCATCCCGCGTCGACCCGGCGGAGGCTTTGCGATATGAGTGATTCAGCATCCATGAACCCGGAAAAGACGCTGGTAATTGACTGTGACAAGGTTACCCGTACCTACAATGAAGGCCCCGGTAAGCTCACTATTTTCTCGGACATTTCGCTGCGGGTCAGTGCCGGGGAAACGGTTGGTATTGTGGGTAGCAGTGGCGCCGGTAAAACAACCCTGCTGAACCTCCTCGGCGGGCTGGACAAGCCCTCATCGGGGCATATTGATATCTGTGGCCAGGACATTCACCGGATGAGCGAGGCCGGCCGAGCGCACTTCCGTAACCGTCACCTGGGTTTTGTCTATCAGTTTCACCACCTGCTTCCCGAGTTTTCAGCGCTGGAGAACGTCATGATGCCCTGCGCCCTTGGCGGAATGGGTATGAAGCCGGCGTCCGCCAGGGCCAGTGCCATGCTCGAGCGCGTGGGCCTGGCCCACCGTCTTGCCCACAAGCCGGGTGAACTGTCCGGTGGCGAACGCCAGCGGGTTGCCATCGCCCGCGCACTGGTTAATGAGCCTGAGTGTGTACTGATGGACGAGCCGACAGGCAACCTGGATGAACAGACCGGGGAAGGGGTTCGCGATCTTATCGAGTCACTTCGGGATCAGATCGGTATCGCCTTTGTGCTGGTGACCCATGATATGAAAATGGCCAGTAGCCTCGGGCGGGTGTTGCGACTGGAGCAGGGTGAGCTGTTTCAGGAGCGCTGATTATTGCTGTCACGTTCTCGCCGGGCCTGTTTCATCAGCCGGCGATGGCGGATCTGAAGCAGCCTGCGTTCCTGCCAGTCGGAACGGACCTTGCGGCGCCAGAGGAACTGGATGATCAGGTAGGCCAGGCACGCCGACGTGGTAGCTACCAGCAACGACCCCAGGTACAGAGGAATGCCGATATCCAGAAGGCGGTCGCTGAGCCAGGACCAGGACAGCTGGAACTCAAAGTTCAATACCGGGCGATCCAGAATCCAGGCTCCGACCTTGTAGTTGAAGTAGAACAGCGGGGGCATGGTGACCGGATTACTGATCCACACCAGGACCACGGATAAAGGCAGGTTGGCATTGAACCAGATAGCAAAGATTGCCGCTGCGAGCATCTGGAATGGCATGGGGATGATCGCCAGGAAAATGCCCACGAGAAACGCGCGGGCAACACTGTGTCGGTTGATGTGCCAGAGGTTGGGTTCATGAAGGATATCGCCGAGGAAGTGCAGCGATTCAATGGCGCGCACCCTCTCCGGCGATGGTAGATATCGTTTCATGAACTTCTTTGGCATCGGGAAGTTCTGCCTGCTCAGGATGATGGTTCCGGGAATTCGCAGCCCCCGGAGAGGACCAACTATCAGGAGGACAAGGATTGTCCGGAAGTTTTATGGCCAGAATCGGCCTCGCGGGCTTCGCCTGCGGCGTTATCTTACTGTATAGCCTTGAGCGCTTACCACCTCTGTACTGGCTGATTTGCGCGACGGCGATCCCGTTTCTCGCCTTCAAAGTAGTTGACTCGCCTGGGCTCAGGGCCATGACCATGCTTCTTGCCGGCGCTCTTGCGGGCATGTCGTGGGTGACCTGGCAGGCGCAGGCCCGTCAACAGGACGCTCTTTCAGCCAGTCTGGAAGGCGAGGTTCTGGAGGTATCCGGGTATCTGTGCAGTGTTCCCTCCACGGGAAGTTTCAGCAGTGTCCGCTTTGCTTTCTGTGCTGAACAATGGCACCCGCCTGACCACCTCACCGATGGTGACCTTCCCGCGATGCCCCGGAAGCTCCGCCTTGCCTGGTATGGCGAGGAAGCGACAACCGGTATTCCCGAACGGCTGATGCTCAGGGTTGTTCTCAAGCGTCCCCACGGCGCTGTGAATCCAGAGGGCTTCCGCTATGAGTCCTGGCTGTACCGCAAGGGATTTGGTGCCACCGGCACTGTCCGTGAGCTGGCTCCCGACGCAGACCTGGACTGCCATCTGGTCTGCCATTACCACAGCTGGAGGAACGGACTGGTCAGGGCAACTTCGGAACGGTTGTCCGGCGCCCGGCATTTTCCGCTGATATCTTCCCTGTTGTTGGGTTACCGCGGGCATATGGAGCCCGGCCACTGGGATATTCTCAAGGCCACCGGCACCATTCATCTGGTGGCCATTTCCGGCCTGCACCTCGGCCTGGTAGCCGCCGGCACAGCGTTTGTCTGCCGGCGGTTACTGCTCTGTCTGCCGGCGGGACGGCTGTCTCCGGGGCGCCTGCGGCGCCTCGTGTTTCTCCTGGTTTCGCTCGCCAGCCTTGTGTATGCACTGGCGGCAGGCTTCTCCGTGCCGACGCGCCGGGCACTGATCATGGTGATCATTGCCGGCTGGATTCTGCTGGCCGCGCGTCGTACCGGGGCATTTACCGGGCTGTTGGGTGCTCTGGTCGTGGTACTGGCCAGTGATCCGTTTTCACCCCTTGACCAGGGATTCTGGCTGTCTTTTGGTGCTGTTTCCGTTCTTGTGCTGCTGTTCAGTTCCCGGGTTCGCCAGGCGGGTTGGCTTCAGGGCTTGTTACTGGCGCAGCTGGCTGTCTTCGTGGCGCTCTGGCCGATTCTGCAGGTGCTGGGGCAGTCACAGGTTGTGACCGGCTTCGTTGCCAATCTGTTTGCCATCCCCTGGGTTTCACTGGTCGTAATGCCGTTACTGGTGGTTGGAGCATTGGTAATGATGATTACGCCGGCGGCAGACGGTGTGGCTATCGGTGTGCTTGATCTGGCGTTCGGGGTGCTGTGGCAGGGGCTGTCGTGGCTTGCGGTCCTGGACATCGCCATGCCATCCCTTGGTTTGTCGCCGGTCCTCCTTCTTGCCGGTGTAGTGATGCTGGCCTTGCTTTTGCCTTTCCGGGGCTTTCGCCAGGCCACGACAGCGCTGGTTTCGCTCTGGATCATGGCAATGCTGGTCGGAGGAACAGGAGACAGTGCGGGAAACACTCCGGCAGAGGACCCGGAACTCTGGATATGGGATGTCGGCCAGGGGCTGTCGGTGATGGTGCGGGATCAGGACCGGGTGCTTGTCTATGATACCGGACCCGCCCTTGAGTGTGTCTATTCAGCCGTGGACTCGGTACTGATACCCAATCTCAGGGCGCTGGGCGTCCATAACATCGATACGCTGGTAATCAGTCACGGGGATGGTGACCATGCGGGCGGATTGCCGCATCTTTTCGAAAACTTCGGGGTGGGGCGGGTAATCACCGGGGAGCCGGAGCGCGTAGCTGGCATGCTGCCTGTCGGTTCCGGCACCACAGTGCAGTCCTGCGCTGACCTGGGTCGCCACGCCCTAGGCGACCTTGAGCTTTCGTTCTGGCGCAGCCCCGGTGACGTCAAGGGTAATGACGCCTCCTGTGTCCTGACGATCCGTAACGAGTCTTCAGGCGCGGAGGTGGTGCTGCCAGGGGATATCACCCGTCGGGCAGAACGTTTCCATGTTGCGGATACACAGCCGAAGTCCGCGGATTTTCGCGTTGTGCTTGCGCCCCACCACGGCAGTAAAACGTCATCATCCGAAGACTGGGTCAGGGAATTGGCGCCGGACCTTGTGGTGTTCAGTGCCGGCTACCGGCACCGATTCGGACACCCTCACACGGATGTGGTCAGCCGGTATCGGTCTGCGGGCAGTCGCCTGCTGAATACGGCAACATCGGGTGCCGTGCAGCTCTTGTTAGGGGAAGATGGCGTATCAATAAGCGAGGCGAGAGCCGAAACGCCGTTCTGGATACGCAAACCTGAAAGTCCATGATGTCCGGTGTAAAAAACCGTGACATTCCGGGTGTGGCCTGGGCCGGTAGCTATGCTAAAGTAGCGCGGCTTGCTAACAATCAGGGAGACCAAGCGTGTTCGAGCTTTTGAAAGCCGGTGGCATCCTCATGGTGCCGATTCTTGCCTGTTCCATTCTTGCACTTGCCATCATCCTTGAGCGCTTCTGGACCCTCAGACCGTCCAGGATAACGCCGCAGCATACCATTAACGAGTTGTGGCGCTGGATCAAGAAGAAAGAGCTTAACGGCCGCAAGCTCAAGGCCCTGCAGGCCTCTTCTCCCATGGGCCGTATCCTGGCCGGCGGGCTGATGAATGCGAAGCATGGTCGCGAGATCATGAAGGAAAGCATTGAGCATGAGGCCAGCCAGGTCATCCATGAACTGGAGCGCTTCCTCAATCCGCTGGGCACGGTGGCAACCATTACTCCGCTGCTGGGGCTCCTCGGTACGGTCATTGGCATGATCAAGGTGTTCGCTGAGATCCAGCTTGCCGGTGTCGGTGATGCCGGCAACCTGGCCGGTGGTATTTCGGAAGCCCTGATCACCACGGCCGCGGGGCTGAGTGTGGCTATTCCTGCACTGATCTGCCACCGCTATTTCATTCGCCGTGTTGATGAGCTGGTGGTTGGCATGGAGCAGGAAGCCATCAAACTGGTTGAAGTGGTGCATGGTGACCGCGAAATTGACGTGGAAGGAGCCTGAACACCGTGAAGTTCAAGCGCCAGAGAAGTCAGGAAGTCGGGGTTGACCTGACACCACTGATCGATGTGGTCTTCCTGCTGCTGATATTCTTTATGGTTTCCACCACGTTTACCCGTGAAAGCCATCTCAATATCGAATTGCCGGAAGCCAACGGTGAGCGGTCCGAGTCTGAAGCGACGCTGATTGATGTGGTAATCAACGCTGAAGGTCAGTACATACTCAACGACCGGACACTGGTCAATAATCGCCGTGAAACCCTTGAGCGCGCCGTCAGCGAGCTTGCGGGTGATGACGCATCGTTACCCTTTATCATTACCGCTGACGCCCGTACACCCCATGAATTTGTGGTCCGGGCCATGGATGTAGCCGGCCGCCTTGGCTTTGCCAAACTCAGTATCACGACCGAGCGCGGGGCCGAAGGGCAGTGAGTGAATCCACCTCCACCGCAGATCCGGGCCAGCAACCGGTGGGCAACTGGGCAACCTACAAGCGCCTGCTGGCTTATGTAAAACCCTTCTGGGTGGCCTTCGCCCTGGCGGTCGTGGGAAACGTTATCTATGCAGCGGCATCCACCGGCATGGCCGCAGCCATGGAGTACGTGATCACGGCGCTGGAAAATCCCACCGATGAGAACCGCATCCAGCTGACACTGCTGATCGTGGGGGTGTTCGCCTTCCGTGGTGTGGGCACATTCATGAGCCAGTACTTCATCAGCTACGTTGGCCGGCAGGTCATCAATGCCTTGCGCAAACAGGTGTTTGACCGTTTGCTGAATTTGCCTTCCCGTTATTTTGACGAGAACGCCTCGGGCCGGCTGGTGTCCAAGCTGACCTTCAATGTGGAGCAGGTTGCCGAAGCCACCACCAATGCGGTCACCATCACCCTTCGCGAGGGCCTGACAATTGTTGGCCTGCTGGGCTTCATGATCTACACCAACTGGAAGCTGACACTGGTGTTTCTGGCGGTCGGTCCGCTGATCGCCCTGGTGGTCAGCTACGCCAGCAAGCGGTTCCGCAAGATCAGTCAACGTATCCAGGGTTCCATGGGTGATATTACCCATGTGGCCTCCGAATCCATCAGTGGTTACCGGGTGGTGCGTACCTTCGGGGGGGAGCACTATGAACGGGACCGGTTCCGCAAAGTGAGCGAGAAAAACCTGGAGCAGAGCCTGAAAATGGCTTCCACCCAGGCCATCAGCATTCCGGTGATCCAGGTGCTGGTTGCTATCGCCATTGCTGCTCTGGTCTGGTTCATGCTCGCTCCTGAGTTGCGGGGCGAAATGACCACTGGCCAGTTGGTCGCATTTATCACAGCGGCAACCACCATGGCCAAGCCTATTCGCCAGGTCACATCCGTACACGCCAAGATCCAGAAAGGGGTGGCTGCGGCCCATGATGTATTCGGCACCATGGACGAAGAGCCGGAGCACGACCCGGGTACCTATGCGCCGGAGCGGGTTGAGGGCAATATCGAGTTCGACAATGTCAGCTTCCGTTATCGCGACCAGCTGGAAGACGTTCTCAAAGGCATTACCCTGACCATTCCAGCCGGACAGAGTGTTGCGCTGGTGGGGCGTTCCGGCAGTGGGAAATCCACCTTGGTCAGTCTGTTGCCCAGGTTCTATGAATATACCGGCGGCGACATCCGGTTGGATGGCCATTCCCTGAATGAATTTACCCTGGAGGCATTGCGGGCCCAGATTGCACTGGTCACCCAGAATGTGGTGCTGTTCAACGACACCATTGCCGCCAATATTGCCTATGGCGCACTTCGCCACCACAGCCGGGAACAGATCATTGATGCGGCGAAGAAGGCCCATGCCATGGAATTCATCGAGCGCATGCCGGAAGGCCTGGACACCATGATCGGTGACAACGGCGTGATGCTTTCGGGCGGTCAGCGTCAACGCCTTGCCATTGCCCGGGCGTTGCTGAAGGATGCGCCGGTGCTGATTCTCGACGAGGCCACCTCGGCACTCGATACCGAATCGGAACGCCACATCCAGGATGCCCTGGAAACAGTGATGAAAGGCAGGACCACGCTGGTCATTGCCCACCGGCTGTCCACCATTGAAAAGGCGGATCGGATCCTGGTCATGGACGGTGGAAGGATTATCGAATCCGGCCGCCACGATGAGTTGCTGGCTCAGGGCGGAGCCTATGCCCAGCTCCACCAGATGCAGTTCAGCGAGCAGGCATGACCACGCTGGTTGACCGGCTGTGGTACAGCGGAAAGCGGCCCCTGTGGCCGTTGTATCCCCTGGTCTGGCTGTACCGGACAATTGCTGAAAACCGGAGGCGAAGGGCATGGCAGGCCCGGGACGAGAGTATCCCTGTTCCGGTTGTGGTGGTGGGCAATATCACCGCCGGTGGCACCGGAAAGTCGCCATTGACGGCAGCCCTGACGGCGCTTCTTCAGGAGCATGGCTGGCAACCGGTTATTCTCAGCCGTGGCTATGGTGGCAAGGCTGACCATTACCCCCTGCAGGTAACCCCGGAGACCGGCCCCGAAGTCGCCGGCGACGAGCCGGTGATGCTGGCCGCGGAATCCGGATGTCCGGTTGTGGTGGACCCGGACCGAAGGCGCGCTGCCCTCTGGGCCCTGGAACGGAAACTCGGTACCATTCTGGTGTGTGATGACGGCCTCCAGCATTACCGGTTGCCCAGGGACATAGAACTGGCGGTGTTTGATGGTGCCCGGGGCCTCGGTAACGGCGCCCTGATTCCCGTAGGCCCCCTGCGTGAACCCCTGGACCGGTTGGCTTCGGTCGATTTTGTCATCACCAACGGTGGCTACCTGGTGGAGATTGACCACGAACACCAGTTCACCATGACCCTGGCGCCGTCCGCTCTGAGAAATCTTGTCACCGGCGAGACCCTTGCGCCGGAACGACTCAGGGGACAGGCCGTGAGGGCCGTGGCGGGAATCGGCAACCCCGGGCGGTTTTTCGATACACTGAAGAACTTGGGAGCCCGGGTCCGGTCCCGGGCCTTACCGGACCATCATCGTTTTACCCCTGAGGATCTGCAGTCAGAACCGGGGGAGTGGCTGGTCATGACCGCGAAAGATGCCGTCAAATGCCGGCACATGGCTCCGGATAACGCCTGGGTTCTGGCCGTGAAAGCCGGGCTTCCCGATGCATTCAGGGAAGCGTTCATGGCCAGCGTCGATCATTGTCGTCAATCACCGGATTCCAACGAAACTGTGAGAACACACCATGGATAAGAAACTGATGGCCCTGCTGGCATGCCCGGTTTGCAAAGGGGACCTCAAGCTGAATGAAGACAAGACCGAACTCATCTGCTATCAGGATGCGATGGCTTTCCCGATTCGTGAAGGGATACCCGTCATGCTGGCCACGGAAGCCCGCACCCTGACCACCGACGAGCGCCTGGATAAGCGCTGACACGGAGCCAGTATGTCCTACACTGTTGTGATTCCGGCCCGCTATGCCTCGACACGCCTGCCGGGAAAGCCCCTGGCGGATATTGCCGGCAGGCCAATGATCGCACATGTTCATGACCGCGCCTGCGAGAGCGGGGCCAGCCGCGTGATCATTGCCACCGATGATTCCCGGATTGAAACCGCCTGTCGGGCTTTCGGAGCGGAAGTGGTGATGACATCGGCCAACCACGCCAGTGGAACCGATAGGCTGGAAGAGGTCGCCCGGCTGATGAATTTCGGGCCCGACGAGCGGGTGGTCAATGTGCAGGGTGATGAACCGCTGATTCCCCCGGAACTGATTGATCAGGTGGCTGCCAACCTGGAGGCCCATCCCGACGCCGCCATCGCCACCCTCTGCGAGCCAATCCCCGATGCGACCAGTGTATTCAATCCCAATGTGGTGAAAGTGGTGTTTGATCACCGTGGCATGGCACATTATTTCAGCCGCGCCCCGATTCCCTGGGCTCGGGATGCGTGGCATACCCCGGAAGGGGACAGGTCGTTACCGGAAGGGGTCGGTTACTATCGCCACATCGGCATTTACGGTTACCGTGTCAGTCTTCTGCGGGATTTCGTGACCTGGGCACCAGCCCCTGCGGAAGTAACGGAATCCCTGGAGCAACTGCGGGCCTTGTACAACGGAGCCCGCATACACGTGGAGGAGGCCTGCCGGATACCGCCCTCCGGTGTGGACACGCAGCAGGACCTGGAGCGTCTGCGAACCATCATGGCCGCAAAGAAAAAGGAGGCCCCGAAACCATGACTGAACCGGTAAAGGTACTGTTTGTCTGCCTCGGAAATATATGCCGTTCCCCCAGTGCCGAGGGAGTTTTCCGCGAGGAGGTTCGCAAGGCGGGGCTTGAAGATCAGATCCTGATCGACTCCTGTGGTACTGGCGACTGGCATGTGGGCAAGGAGCCGGACAGCCGGGCGATAGCCGCGGCCCGGAAACGCGGCGTTGATATCGGTGACCTCCGGGCTCGGCAGTTCCGCAGTGAGGACCTGGACGAATTCGACTATATCCTGGTGATGGATCGGCAGAACCTGGCGGATATCCGGGATATCTGGCGCCAGAACGGCGGTACCGAACCGGTCCTGTTTCTGGGTTATGGTCGGTCCGGATATGATGAAGTGCCAGATCCATACTATGGCGGCAACCATGGCTTCGAACATGTGCTGGACCTGATTCATGAGGCCAGTGAAGGTCTCCTGACCCACATCCGGGAGCAGCTGGCTTGATCGATAAGGCCCGGATTCAGGAGAACGTCTTTCTGGGCGAAATGAATAGCCTGGCCATCGCCGCGAGAGCGCGGTATTTCGTATCCGTGACGTCACTGGAGTCGCTCCGGCAGGCCCTGGACTGGGCCGCGGATAAATCCGTGGAACCGCTGATTCTCGGTGGCGGCAGCAACCTGTTATTTGCCGGTGACTATCCCGGGCTGGTTATTCGAATGGCCATCTCCCGCCGGTGCTGGGAGCACATCGACGGTGACGAGGCGACGCTGGTGCTGGGTGCCGGCGAGAACTGGCATGACGTTGTCATGTACGCCGCTTCCGCAGGTTACCGTGGCATCGAGAACCTGGCGTTGATTCCGGGTACCGTTGGCGCTGCTCCGGTCCAGAACATCGGAGCCTATGGTGCGGAACTGCGGGATACCCTGCTGGAGGTGTCCGCCCTTGACCGTCATACCGGCCAGGAAATCAGCCTCACCAACAGCCTCTGCCATTTCAGTTACCGCGACAGCGTGTTCAAACACGAACCCGGCCGCTATGTTATCACCACGGTTCGCCTGAGGCTGTCCCGCTCCCGGCCTTTTTCCCTGGGTTACCGAGATCTTGCCGACTATTTCGAGGGGCAGGACACCCGTGACCTGACGCCACTGGATGTGGCCAATGGGGTGATGGCAGTGCGGCGGCGGAAACTGCCGGACCCGGCGCAACTGCCTAATGCCGGCAGCTTTTTCAAGAATCCGGTCGTACCCCTCGACACCTGGCACGCCCTGCAACGAACCTGGCCGGACATTGCCGGTTATCCAGGCGATGACAGCGCCAAGGTGGCTGCAGCATGGTTAATTGATCAGTGTGGCTGGAAGGGGTATCGCAACGGCAGGGTGGGGGTTCATAACCGGCAGGCGCTGGTGCTGGTCAACCATTCCGGCGGCAGTGGCGGCGATGTGCTGGCGCTGGCAGACAGAATTCGCAGTGACGTTGAAGCGCGCTTTGGCATAGCGCTGGAGATGGAGCCAGGGGTGGTTGGTACCACCCCCATGCACTGAAGCCTCAGAGCCCGTTGCGGGGTGAAGCGCTGATCAGGAACGGAAGGGCTTCGTCCAGCGCAATATCCTGCTTGTCCGCATCGCGGCGGCCCTTGTATTCCAGTGTTTCCGCCGCCAGCCCCCGCTCGGACACCACGAAGCGATGGGGTATGCCAATCAGTTCCATGTCCGCGAACTTCACGCCGGGCCGTTCGTTGCGGTCGTCCAGCAGCACATCAAAACCGGCCTGGCGAAGTTGTGTGTAGAGCTTCTCACCGGCTTCCATCACCGCCGGTGATTTGTGAGCATTCAGGGTCACGACAGCCACCTCAAAGGGTGCAATGGCCTCTGGCCAGATGATGCCCTTGTCGTCGTGGTTCTGCTCGATGGAGGAGGCGACGATCCGGGAGACGCCAATGCCATAGCAGCCCATCTCCAGGATGGCGCTCTTGCCGTTCTCGTCCAGCACAGTGGCGTTCATGGCCTTGCTGTACTTGTTGCCCAGCTTGAAAATATGGCCAACCTCAATGCCTCGGCGGATTTCCAGCGTGCCTTTTCCGTCCGGGCTCGGATCGCCTTCCACCACATTGCGCAGGTCTTCAACCCGGCCCAGGGGTACATCCCGCTCCCAGTTGACACCCGTCAGGTGGTAGCCTTCCTTGTTGGCGCCGCAGACAAAGTCAGCCAGGTGGGCTGCGCTGCGGTCAACAATCACCGGTACCCGCAGATTGACGGGGCCGATGGAGCCGGCCTTGCAGCCAATGGCCTGTTCGATTTCCTCATCGGTGGCCATGGTGAGTGGTTCCGCTACACCTTCGAGCTGTTCCGCCTTGATGTCGTTGAGGGTGTGGTCACCCCTCAGGACCAGCGCAACCAGTCCGTTGTTGCCGTTCTCATCTTCCTCGGCCCTGACCATCAGGGTCTTGACGGTTGCGCTGGCGTCGACACCGAGGAAACCGGCAACCGCCTCAATGGTGCGCTGTCCCGGCGTTGCCACTTCTTTCATGTCCTGTGCCGGTGCCGGACGTTCGCCGGCCGGCGCAACAGCTTCCGCCTTCTCGATGTTGGCGGCGTAGTCGCTTTCGGTGCTGAAAACGATGGCGTCTTCCCCGGAAGAGGCCAGCACATGGAATTCATGGGAAGCGCTGCCGCCAATGGCGCCGGAGTCCGCTTCCACCGGGCGGTAATCCAGGCCCAGCCGGTCGAAAATGGCACAGTAGGTCTGGTGCATCACCTGGTAGGTTTCGTTGAGAGACTCGGCATTCACATGAAACGAGTAGGCGTCTTTCATGATGAACTCACGGGCCCGCATCACGCCGAAACGGGGGCGTCGCTCATCGCGGAACTTGGTCTGGATCTGGTAGAAATTCGCCGGCAGTTCCTTGTAGCTCTTGAGTTCGTTGCGGATCAGGTCGGTGATCACCTCTTCGTGGGTCGGCCCGAAGCAGAAGTCGCGCCCGTGGCGGTCCTGCATCCGCAGCAACTCTCCCCCGTATTGCTCCCAGCGCCCGGATTCCTGCCACAGTTCGGCGGGCTGCACCGCGGGCATCAGCACCTCCTGGGCACCGCTCTTGTCCATCTCTTGCCGCACGATGCGTTCAACCTTGCGCAGCACCCGCAGTCCCATAGGCAGCCAGGAGTAGAGGCCAGAGGCCAGTTTGCGGATCATCCCGGCCCTGAGCATCATCTGGTGGCTGATGATCTCGGCATCTGCAGGCGTTTCTTTCTGGGTGGCAATCAGGTAACGGCTTGCTCGCATTGTGTTATCCGTAAGCAGTTGAGAAGGATTCTTTATTTATCACATGGTGGCCGTTATTGTACGGAGCGATTACCACAAGGTACAGATGGACATACGGAGAGTCGTGAATGACCCTGACAGCCGCAGAGATTGAAGCCGTAATACGCGCCGGAGTGCCCATGGCGGAGGACATTGGTTTTACGGTCGATGAAGCCGGTGAGCAGGGGTATGCCCGCACCCGCCTGGTGTTTTCGGAGCGGCTGATTCGCCCCGGTGGCACCCTGTCCGGTCCGGTGCAGATGGCGCTGGCGGATGCGTCAATGTACGCGGCGGTCATGGCGGCCATCGGGAAAGTCGAGATGGCGGTGACCAGTAACCTGTCGATCAATTTTCTGCAGAAGCCGGCACCGGCGGATCTGGTGGGAGAGGCCACGGTCCTGCGCCTGGGCAGACGGATCGCATTCTGTGAAGTCCGGTTGCTGTCCGGGGAAGGGGATGAGCAGCAACTGGTCGCCCACGTTACTGGCAGCTATGCTTTACCCTATAACCATAACTGAAGCAGGGATATGACCGACGAATCCGCAGACGTCACGCCCCGCCGCCGGCCGGTGCAGGCCAGAAGCCGGGAGCGGGTTAATAACATACTCAGCCACGCGGCGGCGATCTTCCATGAGGTCGGTGTCGACGCCACCAGTATGTCTGCCATAGCCCGCCAGTCGAATATGTCACTGGCCTCCCTGTATCGTTATTTTCCCAACAAGACAGCCATCGTAAAAGCCATTGCCGAAGAACATGTCAGGAAGATGGAAACCGCGTTGCGGGACAGGCTTGAAACCCTGGACCTGACGGACGCAGTGGATGTGCTGATTGATCAGTTCTATGAATTCTACCGCACGGAGCCGGCTTACTCGGCCATCTGGAGTGGTGTTGAATCGATACCGGAGTTAAGGGAGCTGGATGTCCGTGAACTATACACCCATGCCCGGGATATGGACGCACGCCTGCGGCGGGAATGCCCCCAAATACCGGATGACCGGCGCTGGACCGCAAGCCTGATGCTGCCAAGATCCGCCGGTACCGTCCTCAGGCTAGCGGCCACACTGCCGGAGCACCAGGCCCGCCTGATGATCAGCGAACTCAAGTGCATGGCCCGGTGCTACCTGGCCGAACTCGTCGGTTAATCTCAGGAAAGGTACCCCAGAGGTAACGCGGTACTGTCGATCACCCGTCTCAGTACGAAACTGGAGTGGACGCCGCTCACGCCCTGAATGCGGGTAATCCGGTTCAGCAGAAAGTGGTGATAATGGTCCATGTCCGGCACCACCACCTTCAGCATGTAGTCGGCATCCTGGCCCGTGATCAGGTAGCACTCCTGTACTTCCGGGTATTCCCCCACCTGCTTCTCGAATTCGGCAAAGCGCTCGGGAGTATGACGATCCATACCGATCAGGATGATCGCGGTCAGAGAAAGGCCGAGTTTCTTGTGGTCGAGTATGGTGACCTGCCGGACAATGACGCCGGCCTCTTCCAGGGCGCGAACCCGCCGCAGGCAGGGTGAAGGAGAAAGCCCCACCTTGTCCGCCAGCTCCTGGTTGGTCAGGGAACCATCCCGTTGCAACTGTTCGAGGATATTGCGGTCAATCTTGTCGATTTTGACAAGCGTTTTCGAAGTTGTTGACATAAAATGCTCAGGTAAAGTCATTTGGTAGAATAATATAGCTATTCTCAGTCTTATGGAGGCAAAAAAGCAATCATTTTCCCCTCCAGACCCGTTAATCTGGTACACAATCAATGAATTCCCGGACAGAACAGCAAGGAATCACCCCAATGACATTTGATCATCGTAAATACGTTGCGTTTAAACCAGTGGCAAAGAAAGATCGCCGCTGGCCCGACCAGGTCATTACCCGTGCACCGCGTTTCTGTGCCGTGGACCTCCGGGATGGCAACCAGGCACTGGTGAAGCCCATGTCGGTGGCCCAGAAGCAGCGGATGTTCGACTTGCTGGTGAAGCTCGGATTCAAGGAAATCGAGATCGGCTTCCCGGCGGCCAGCCAGCCAGATTTCGATTTCTGCCGCAAACTGATCGAGGAAGACCGGATTCCTGACGACGTGCATATCCAGGTTCTTACCCAGGCCAGGCCAGAGCTGATCGAACGCACTTATGAGGCGCTGAAAGGCGCACGCAAGGCCATTGTGCATGTGTATAACTCCACCTCCACGGTTCAGCGTGAGCAGGTGTTCGGCATGGACCGGGACGGCATCAGGGACATCGCGGTTAACGGTGCTCGCATCGTCAAGGCCAACGCCGAGAAATACCCGGATACCGAGTGGACCTTCCAGTACTCCCCGGAGAGCTTCACCGGCACCGAACTGGACTACGCCGCCGAAGTGATTGATGCGGTCAATGATGTCTGGCGCCCGGACCAGGGGCAGCCGGTGGTGATCAATCTGCCGGCGACCGTGGAGATGGCCACCCCGAATGTGTTCGCCGACCAGATCGAATGGATCTGTGACAACGTCCGTTATCGTGAGCACATCAGTATCAGTGTCCATACCCATAACGATCGCGGTTGTGCCGTGGCGGCTGCGGAACTGGCGGTCATGGCCGGTGCCGACCGGGTGGAAGGCACCCTGATGGGTAACGGTGAGCGTACCGGGAACATGGACCTGGTGACCATGGCCATGAACCTTTATTCCCAGGGCGTGGATCCTACCCTGGATCTGTCCGGGATGGCCGAAATTACCGACGTAGTGGAAGCCTGTACCGAGATATCCACTCATCCGCGCCATCCCTACGCCGGCGAGCTTGTATTTACCGCCTTTTCCGGCAGCCATCAGGATGCGATCCGCAAGTGTCTGGCGAAGCGCAGGGAGGGCGACACCTGGCATGTGGCCTACCTGCCAATCGATCCGAGGGATCTGGGCCGCCGATACGAAGAGGTGGTCCGTATCAACAGCCAGTCAGGCAAGGGCGGTGTTGCCTATGTGCTTGAACGTGACTACAACATCAGTCTGCCGCGCTGGTTGCAGATCGAGTTCAGCAAGCTGGTGCAACGGGAGGCGGAAACCAACGGCGGTGAAATCGACTCGCTGACCATCCACCGTCTTTTCGAAGACCGTTATCTGAAAGTCGTCGGGCCCTGGGAGCTGCGGTCCTACGATCTGCACCGGGACGACGAGGGCGTAACAGCCACAGTCAGTATTGGTGCCGGCGACAACCCGGTGACTCTGAAAGGGCAGGGGCTCGGTGCTGTTGAGGCGGTCTGCGCAGCTCTGGAAGCGGAGTATGACCTGTCCCTGGCGGTAGAGGCCTATGACGAGTTTGCCCTCGGTGAGGGCACCAATGCCAATGCACTGGCCTGCATCCGTGTGACCATCAATGGCCAGCACTGCAGTGCGGCTGCCCTGGCCGAGGATACCACTTCCGCAACACTTCAGGCGCTGTTCTCGGCAGTGTCCCAGGCGGTGAGTGGGGAGGACCCCCGGGGAGCCCGCCATGAAGAGGCCGCCGAGGCGGGTGCCTGAGCACTAAAAAAGCCGGCAGCTGCCGGCTTTTTCGTATTCCCTGTGCCCGTGAGGGGCATAGGGCGGGGTCGCGTAAACCTCAGACCGGGGTTACGTTTTCCGCCTGGGGGCCTTTCGGTCCCTGTGTAACGGTAAACTGCACCTGCTGACCTTCGGTCAGGGTGCGGAATCCGCTCGCGTTGATTGCACTGTAGTGAACGAAAACGTCACTGCCACCGTCCTGAGCGATGAAGCCAAAGCCCTTGGACTCGTTAAACCACTTTACGTGGCCTGTTTTTGTATCATCTGACATTGATCTTTCCTGTATTTCCGAGATTTTTGCCCTCACGGGACCTTCGGTGTTCCGACGGGATTACCGATGCTGCAAAAATCCAGAAAGTACTGAGGAAAGGGGCAACGAAGAGCTCTTCGGCAGGACGTTGAAACGCATTCACCAAATACCGCTGTATTTTCACAGCATTTTCAGTATAGACCGCGCTGGGAGTGCGTCAACGCTTTTTTTAGCACTTTATGCAAGTTTTTTAAGCCTAAAAAACAACAAGTTGTAATAAGCTTGTCGCCAAACCGAAGCTTTGCCGGCTGGCAGGCTCCGGTTGGTGACAGAAGGGGGCAGGGGCGCTACCCGTCAGCGTTTGAACTGCTGGCTGATTTCTTCCAGTATCGCCGGGTCGTCAATGGTGCTGGGCACCGAGTATTCCTCGCCGTCTGCGATCTGGCGTATAACCCGGCGCAGAATCTTGCCGGACCGGGTTTTAGGCAGCCGGTCCACTACCAGGGCCCTCTTGAAGCAGGCAATGGCGCCAATCTTGTCCCTTACCATTTCCACCAGCTCGTCTTCAAGCTCGTCATGATCGATGGTCGCGCCATCCTTGATCAGCACCAGGCCGATGGGGATCTGGCCTTTCATTTCGTCATGGGCGCCTACCACGCAGCATTCGGCAATGGCAGGGTGAGAGGCCACAACCTCCTCCATTTCGCCGGTTGAAAGCCGATGCCCCGCCACGTTGATAACGTCGTCGGTTCGTCCCATGACGAACACATAGCCGTCATCGTCGATGTAGCCTCCGTCACCGGAGCTGTAGAACCCCGGAATCGGCTCCAGGTAGGTTTTGCAGAAGCGGGCGTCGTCACCCCAGACGGTTGTCATGCAGCCGGGGGGCAGGGGCAGTTTGACAGTGATCTGGCCCTGTTCGCCGGCAGGCACCTGGCTGCCTTCCATATCCACCACCTGAACGTTATAACCCGGCGAGGGCACGGTGGCGGATCCGGGTTTTGTTTCCATCATCTCGATACCCACCGGGTTACAACAGATGGCCCAGCCGGTTTCCGTCTGCCACCAGTGGTCGAGAATTGGCAGGCGGGTATGCTCCTTGAGCCACTCATAGGTGGGCGGATCCAGCCGCTCTCCGGCCAGGAAAATTCGCTTCAGGGAGCTGATGTCATAGCGTGCCAGCTCATCCGCTTCCGGGTCTTCCTTGCGAACCGCCCGGAAGGCTGTGGGGGCGGTAAACAGCAGGTTGACGCCATGATCCTGGACAACGCGCCAGAATGCACCCGCGTCCGGTGTCTTGACCGGCTTGCCTTCATAGAGAATGGTGGTGCACCCTGCAAACAGGGGAGCGTAGACAATATAGCTATGGCCGACCACCCAGCCTACGTCAGAAGCCGCCCAGTAAACATCGCCCGGGCCGGCATCGTAAACCAGTTGCATGCTGTAGCGCAGGGCCACCGCATGGCCGCCGTTATCACGGACAACACCCTTGGGTTTACCGGTAGTGCCTGAAGTATAGAGAATATACAGGGGGTCTGTTGCATTGACCGGCACCGGGTCCACGGGACTGGCCTGCGCCATGAGCTCGTTCCAGTCAAAGTCGCGGCCTTCCCTGAGCTCGGCTTTCACCTGGGGACGCTGAAACACAATGCAGCATTCCGGTTTATGGTCAGCCTGATCGATTGCCCTGTCCACCAGCGGCTTGTACTCGATCACCTTTTTCACTTCGATACCGCAGGAAGCGGTAATGACAGCCTTGGGTGTGGCATCGTTGATGCGCACTGCCAGTTCATGAGCGGCAAAGCCACCAAATACCACGGAATGTATGGCACCTATACGAGCGCAGCCGAGCATGGCGATGACGGCTTCGGGAACCATGGGCATATAGATAATCACCCGGTCGCCCTTGGTTACCCCCCGGTCCTGCAGTGCACCGGCAAAGGTTGCCACGGCCCGGGTAAGCTCGTTATAGGTGTACGAACCGGTGGTGCCGGTTACCGGGGAGTCGTAGATCAGGGCTTTCTGCTCACCGCGTCCGGCGCGGATGTTCGCATCCAGTGCGACATCCGAGGTGTTCAGGATGCCGTCCGGGAACCATTCGCCATGACCATTATCCTTGGGCTGCCAGATGGTTCTGGGCGGCTCGATCCAGTCAATGGCAGCCGCCTTTTCCCGCCAGAATTCTTCAGGCCGGTCGATGGATCGCCTGAATTCGGAGTGGTAGTCCATAACATCCACCTCGTAACATTGTTGTTGTGTTGCGCATTAATCACAACTGTAAGCGCTTTGAGAGGCAGGACTACTAGACCATAGGCTAAGTTTCTGTCTTTTTGACGGTTATCGGTCCCCGGAATTGACTGAAATCACATTTGCACTGAGCTCGCCATCGGCTACCCGGGCCCTGATGGTTTCGCCCGGTTTTACATCCCCGGCCCGGCGGACAATGTCGCCATTCTCCTGCTGAACGATTGCATAGCCCCGGCCCAGAGTGGCCAGGGGGCTGACCACATGGAGTGTCTGGCCCATGTGTTCCAGTAGTTCGCGCCGCCGGTTAATGGTTTCGCGGGTTGCCCGCAGCAGTCGGTCTATTAGCTGGCTCACGGTACCCTGGCAATCGCTAAGGGCTTTCGCCGGTGACTGCATCGCCAGGCGTTGTTCCAGGTGGGCGGCGCGGACCCTGTCCCGATCAATGCGTTGCGCAATGGCCTTGCCCAGCCTCAGGTCCAGTTCATCCATGCGCTGGGCTTTTTCCATCAGCTCCCGGCGTGGGTCCCTCAGCCGGGCGGAAAGGTGCTCCAGTTTTGTCTCCATGCGTTTGAGGGCCCGGCTTGCGGCCCCTGCCAGCCGCAGCTCCTTTTCCTTGAGCTGGCGCAGCCAGTCATTCTGGTCGGGCGAGATTTTCTCCGCCGCTGCCGAAGGCGTGGCGGCTCGCAAGTCTGCGACGAAATCGGCAATAGTGATGTCCACTTCGTGGCCTACCGCGCTGACGGTGGGCAATGGGCATTGTGCTATTGCACGGGCTACGGCTTCCTCATTGAAGCACCAGAGATCCTCCAGGGATCCACCGCCACGGCCGATAATCAGAACGTCAGCAACACCGTGGCGTGCAGCCCGGTCAATGGCCCGAACGATGTCTGCGGTGGCTGCCTTGCCCTGGACCGCCGTGGGGTAGAGGGTAACGGGTATGGCGGGGCATCTTCTGGCGAGCACGGTCAGAATGTCGTGGATGGCCGCGCCGGTGGGCGAGGTGACCACACCGATATGCCGGGGTGTTGTTGGTAATGGCTTCTTGCGGGCTGCATCAAACAGCCCTTCCTGTTGCAGTTTCCGCTTCAGTTCCTCGAAAGCCTGTTGCAGCGCCCCCAGGCCGGCGGGCTCGATATGCTCCACAATAATCTGGAAGTCACCCCGGTTCTCATAGAGCGTGACCTTGCCACGGATGCGCACCTGCTCGCCTTCTTTCGGAACCTCCCTGACGTGCTGGTTGAAGCCCCGGAACATGGCGCAGCGGATCTGGCACCTGCGATCCTTGAGGGAAAAGTACCAGTGTCCGGAGGGCGGGCGGGAAAGCCCTGACAGCTCCCCTTCCACCCAGACCTGCATGAAGCTGGCCTCGAGTAAATGGCGGGCCTGATGATTCAGTTCGCTGACACTCAGTGCCCGGGGTCGGGAATCCTGAAAACCGCTGTCCAAGGGAGGCGCTCCGTGTTGATGCATACGCACAAGCCGAAAATGGAGGGTAAAAATAGCGAAAATTCAAAAAGATGCAACCCGGCAGTCAAACAACGCCGGTTTACTGTCAACCAAGGCCCATTTATAATAGGCCGATTAAGGATTTTGCTTTGCCGCTCCCTGCACGAAGCGGCACCGGAATCCTCCAATCTAGCATGTTCAAAAGGCGGATCCCAATGCTGCGAATTGCCGAAGAAGCCCTCACATTTGACGATGTACTGCTCGTTCCCGGACGTTCAGAGGTTCTTCCTCATCAGGTCAGCCTGCAAACGCAGCTGACCAAAGCCATAACGCTCAATATCCCCCTCTTGTCCTCGGCCATGGATACGGTCACCGAGGCAGAGCTGGCCATCTCCATGGCGCAGGAAGGTGGCATCGGCATCATGCACAAGAGTATGTCGGTTGAGCAGCAGGCAGCCGCGGTCCGCAAGGTCAAGAAGTTTGAAAGTGGTGTTGTGAAAGACCCGATCACCGTTACACCGAATACCACGGTGCGCGAGCTGGTCGATATCACCATGGCGAATAATATTTCCGGACTGCCGGTTGTCGACGGCCGTGATCTGGTCGGTATTGTGACGGGCCGGGACATCCGGTTCGAGAGCCGGCTGGACACGCCGGTTTCCGAAATCATGACCGGAAAAGACAAGCTGGTAACGGTAAAGGAAGGTGCGAACCTGGACGACGTCAAGGAACTGCTCCATCGTCATCGCATCGAGAAGGTGTTGGTGGTCAATGATGAGTTCCAGCTCCGTGGCCTGATCACCGTCAAGGATATCCAGAAAGCCAAGGATTATCCGCTGGCGTGCAAGGACGACCAGGGGCGTCTCAGGGCTGGTGCAGCCGTGGGAACCGGTGCTGATACCGACGCCCGGGTTGCCGCACTGGTTGAAGCCGGGGTGGATGTAATCGTGGTGGATACTGCCCATGGCCACTCCAAGGGAGTGCTGGACCGGGTTCGCTGGATCAAGCAGAACTTCCCGGATGTACAGGTTATTGGTGGCAACATTGCCACTGCAGATGCCGCTATTGATCTCGCAGACGCCGGCGCAGACGCCGTCAAGGTGGGAATCGGCCCCGGTTCTATTTGTACCACGCGTATTGTCGCCGGAATCGGCGTTCCCCAGATTACAGCGGTATCCAATGTGGCGACCGCACTGAAAGACCGCGGCATCCCCGTGATTGCTGATGGCGGTATCCGTTTTTCCGGTGACATCTCCAAGGCCATCGCCGCCGGCGCCTACAGCGTAATGATTGGCAGCCTGTTGGCAGGCACCGACGAGGCACCGGGTGAGGTCGAGCTGTTCCAGGGCCGGAGCTACAAAGCCTATCGGGGCATGGGTTCCATCGGTGCCATGGGGCAGGGTTCCAGTGATCGTTATTTCCAGGATGCCAGTAAAGGCACTGACAAACTGGTGCCGGAAGGCATTGAGGGCCGGGTGGCCTGCAAGGGTCCGATGCGCAACATCGTTCACCAGTTGATGGGTGGTCTGCGGGCCTCCATGGGGTACACCGGCTGCGCCACCATGGAGGAGATGCGCACCAGGCCCGAGTTTGTCCGCATTACCAATGCCGGTATGCGCGAGAGCCACGTCCACGACGTGACCATCACCAAGGAAGCCCCCAACTACCGTATCGGCTGATTATTGTCGTTCCAGGCGCGGCTCAGGGTATGAGCCGCGCTTTTTCTTTCTGATCCGAGGATTTCATGGCCCACAACATCCACGACCACCGCATTCTGATTCTCGATTTTGGCTCCCAGTACACCCAGCTGATCGCACGTCGTGTGCGGGAAATCGGTGTCTATTGTGAGGTCAAGGCCTTTGATATCACCGATCAGGAACTGAAGGACTTCAACCCCAAGGGAATCATCCTTGCCGGCGGCCCTGAATCCGTCACCCAGCTCGGAGGCCCACGTGCGCCCGAAGGGCTGTTCGAAAAGGGGATTCCAGTACTGGGTATCTGTTACGGCATGCAAACCATGGCGGAACAGCTCGGCGGCCGCGTGGCCAGTTCCGAAAAGCGGGAATTCGGTTATGCCCAGGTCAAGGTTCGGGCCAAGGGGCCATTGCTCCAGGACATTACCGACCACCTGACACCCAGCGGTGACTCATTGCTGGACGTATGGATGAGCCATGGCGACAAGGTGGTGGCCATGCCGGAAGGCTTCGAGCTGCTGGCCTCCACTGAAAGCGCGCCCATCGCTGCAATGCAGGACCTGAACCGCCATCTATATGGTGTGCAGTTCCATCCCGAAGTGACTCACACCCTGCAGGGCAAGCGCATTCTCGAACACTTTGTACTCAATATCTGCCAGTGTGAAGCCCTGTGGACGCCCGCCAGGATTGTCGACGATGCGGTTCGGCAGATCCGTAACCAGGTGGGTGACGGCAAGGTACTGCTGGGGCTTTCCGGTGGCGTTGATTCTTCGGTCACGGCGGCCCTCCTGCACAAGGCCATTGGTGAGCAGCTGACCTGCGTGTTCGTGGACAACGGCCTGCTACGCCTGCACGAAGGTGACCAGGTGATGGATATGTTCGCCAGCAACATGGGCGTCAAGGTCATCCGTGTGGATGCGGAAGACCTGTTCCTGTCCAAGCTGAAGGGCGTTGATGATCCCGAGAAAAAGCGCAAGATTATTGGCAACACCTTTATCGACGTATTCGATGAGGAAGCGGCCAATATCCGCGATGTAAACTGGCTGGCCCAGGGTACGATCTACCCGGATGTGATCGAATCCGCTGCCTCCAAGACCGGCAAGGCCCATGTCATCAAGTCCCACCATAATGTGGGCGGTTTGCCGGAAACCATGAAGATGAAACTGGTTGAACCGCTGCGGGAGCTGTTCAAGGACGAAGTACGCCGGATCGGGCTTGAACTTGGTCTGCCATACGACATGGTGTACCGCCATCCGTTCCCCGGGCCGGGCCTCGGCGTGCGGATTCTGGGTGAGGTCAGGAAGGAATACGCCGAAATCCTGCGCCGAGCCGATGCCATCTTCCTGGAAGAACTGCATCGCGCCGACTTCTATCACAAGACCAGCCAGGCTTTTGCGGTCTTCCTGCCAGTGAAGTCCGTGGGTGTCGTGGGAGATGCCCGTCGATATGAATACGTGGTGGCGTTGCGGGCCGTGGAAACCATCGACTTCATGACGGCGCGCTGGGCACATCTGCCCTACGATCTGCTGGAAACCGTGTCGAACCGGATTATCAATGAAATTGAAGGTGTTTCGCGGGTAACCTATGACATATCTTCAAAACCGCCAGCAACCATCGAGTGGGAGTAGGCAGCCTGAAGCTTTTCAGCACTGAATGTCACCGCGCGCAATCGCGCGCAAGCCATCCAGGTCATAATGTTTGATGTAACGCCGCCTGATTCTGAGGATTCCCCGATCATGAAAGCGGGAGAACACACGGCTTACGGTTTCTTCAGCCAGTCCCAGATAGCTGCCAATATCAATGCGGTGCATGTGAAGCACCAGCTCACCCTTCCGGAAACCGGCATGCTCCATTCTGGTTGTCAGATTGACGAGAAAGGTGGCGATGCGCTGACTGGCATTCATTGTGGCCAATGAGTAAATCAACGCTCTGTCGCTCAATATGATGCGGCCCATGAGTTCGAGCATCTTATGCAGAAGTGCCAGGCCGGTTTCGGAGTTTTCCCGCAACAATGAGAGCGGGACAAGGCACGCTGATCCGACACTCAGCGCTTCTGTGGTATAGGTATGGCCCCCTTCGCCAATACTCTCGAGGCCAAAGATGTCACCCGCAATATAGAATCCGGTCACCTTTGAATTGCCATCCTCGGTCACCGAATAGGATTCGAAAAAACCGGACTTGACGATGTACATTCCCTGGAAGGGCTCACCCATTGTAAATACAGGGTCTCCGGGCTGGTAAGTCTGATTTTGCTGGATCCGGCTATTGTAATCAGCCAGTTGGCCGTCGTTCAGATCGCCTGCCAGGCAGGATGAACGTCGGGCGCATGAGAAACAATCCGATGCGCGTGGGTTGAGGCGGGCTATTAGGCCATCTGGCCTGACTGAATCCCTGGTCTGCGGCATGACAGGTGCTCCGGTCCATGAAAACATCAGCTGTTGGGCGCCAAGTCTACAATCGCAATCCGCTCTAACCGCCTGCAGGATGCGACAGAAAAATAATATAGAAAGCGCAATGTGGTTTCCATTACTTTGCTCAGAATTCGCAGGGCTGGCTTTCAGGCAGGGAACGCCCGTGTTCGGCAGCCGGAACCGGTTGTATGGGCCAAGGCGGTTATTGGAGCACTATGTAACCGGTAAGAAAACGCCGGTTCAGTCTTCGGTCATCTGGTGTGCGGGTACAGTGACTCTGGCCAGCAATGGCAGGTGATCGGAAGCGACCCGGGCCAGTTGTGAGCGGTAGGTTTCCAGGCCGCTGATCTGCAGATCGCTGCTGACAAAAATGTGATCAATACGCAGGGCGGGAAAGCGGCTGCTGAACGTTGCCGCCGGGCGGTGCCCGGGGGCCTGCAACTGAACGTCGTTCATCTGCCGGGCCAGGCGTTGGTAGGCAGCGGATGACGGTATGGCATTGAAGTCACCGCAGAGGATGACCGGCTGCCGGCAAGCGTCATTGCCCAGCCAGTCATCGCCAAGCAAGGCGTTGACCTGTGCGTTGCGTTCTGCCGGGCTGAGGCCCAGATGGGTGTTGATGATCTGCAGTTCCCGGCCATTGAATTCCACCGCCACCCAGATTGCGCCACGCGGTTCCAGTGCTGGCCGTCCGGGGAGACCTGGCAGCAGGGCCGCCTTGACCAGGCGCTGTGGCAGGTGTGTCAGGATGGCGTCACCATAGCGTTCCTCTTCCAGGTGAATGGCAGGGTGGAACTGATAGGTCATCTTGAGATGGTGTGCTATCTGGTGGGCCTGGTCCAGGTTCAGGCTGCGTGATCGGCCAACATCCAGCTCCTGCAGTGCAACCACGTCAGGATGACTGCGCGCAATGACGCGGGCGATACGGGCAGCGTCTGCCTTGCCATCGAGTCCGATACAACTGTGAACGTTGTAGGTCATGACTTTCAGGGTATCGGTCTGCCGATCTTCAGTGCGATGTGGTATCCGGGCCCCGAAAGCCGGTTGTTCTGCGTGACTGCGGAGATGTTTCAGGGCGCTCTCGCGCAGATCCAGAGGACGCAGGAATGAATAGTCCCGGACCGGCAAGGGGGCGTCTATGGGCAGCAGCGCAAAGCCGTGGGTTTCTTCGGGCGTCAACCCGCCATGGGCCCCGTTTTCGATAGCAAAGCTCAGCGGGTCAACGCCCTGGTGCCAGCCCAGCGCTACAAGATTACCGGCATCCTCATGCCGGCACAGACACGCGAGATCCTGGCCCAGCATAGTGATGAAAGGATGCCGCTCATCGAACAGCAGGGCGGTATCATCCGGGATACGATGTATACCCAATGTGCTGTACGCAAGGATGCAGCCCTCCCCGTCGACAGTCAGTACCACGGGCACCTGATGGTGATGCACCAAGGAATGACTCAGCCTGTGACGCTCATCCTCACTGAGCTTATGGGGGGCGTACAGGTGCGCGACGGGGCCCAGGTCGGTGACCACCCAGTCTGATCCGTCTGTTGTTCGGCCCTTCAGTGTCTGGCAACTTTGACGCAGCGCTTCGGATAGTGGGTATCCCTGCCGGGTTTCATAGGGTGTGACACCGGATTGTCCGTGATCAGAGTAAACCCAGAGATCATAGTGTCGCCACGGAGAGCGGTTGGTGGCATGCCAGAGGCGGGATATGGCGTCGTCTATACCTTTGAGTGTCCAGTGAGCAAACAGGGAGCCGGGGCCGCGCCGGTGTGACTGCTCGTCATAACCGAGCAGATTGATATGTATGACTGGCAATCCTCGGGCAATATCGATTTTTCCCCCGATTACACACAATTCCCGCAGTACAATGGATACCCCGACTCGCGACGGAATGAACCGTAGTTCCCTGAAAAAGTCCTGGCCCCGGATGATGCCACGCACCAGATCAGTTGCAGCCAGACCCAGTTCCAGAAACAGCAGGGCCATGATGCGGACAAAGCTGTACAGATTGGCCGTCAGGAATGTCAAAAGTACGAAAGGGTTGGCACCTCGCAGCGCCGGCCCCCAGCCCATGGATGTGGGGCAGAAGTGGGGCTCCGCCGCCCCGCCGGAGTAATTGTCTGAATACGCGCTGCCGCCGGCAAGCAGAGGTTCGGGGTCATCAGTGGCGTAACGGCGTTCAATTCTCTCGGCCGGCTCGGCTTCATGCATGCGCACAACCTTGCCAGAGTGTGAATCAAGGAAGGAGTAGGCTGGCACAGCCGTTTTTGTGCCATAGAAAAGCTCAGCCTGAACGGCAGCTGTGGAGGCAGGCAGGCCAGAATAAAAGCTCCTGGTCTGGTAGTGCTCTTTCTGTAACAGGCGCTCGAGGAAGGGCATTTCGCCTGATGCGAGTGCCTTTTCAAACTGCGACCGTGACAGTCCGTCTATCTGCACCATGACCAGGCCCGGTCTTTCCGTAGCGCCTTCGGAAAACGGCAGGCGCAGCAGACGGGCGAGCCAGAGACTGCGGCTGAGGAAGTGGCGCAGCCGCCGGAAAAAGTGTTCGATCCGGCTTATCATAGAGTCTTCATGGGCCCGGATCCCACTCAGTGATCCGGGCCGAGCCGATAGCGGTGTCCCCGGCTTCAGCGAGGCTCTTCAGTATGTGCCACTCGGTTTTCAGCCAGGCCAGCACGCCTTCCCAGTCCCTGCCAGTATGCCTGTTTTCTGCCGGGTTGCTGGCGGTCAGCTCCTCGTAACAGGTCAGTGCCTTGTCCGCTGAGCGGGGCAGGGAGTACCTTTCCGCAGTTTGACGGGCATGGCTGTCAAATACCCGGGTTTCCTGGGCAGACAGCGTGGCCATCCCCTGAATGGCCGTGCTGAAGTCTGAAATGGTTCCGGCTTTCAGTAGCCTGCCGTTGTATCCGTCCCTGACAACTTCGCGTACTCCCGGTGCGTCAAGAGCAATCACAGGCAGCCCGGCTGCCATGGCTTCGGTGAGAACCATGCCCTGGGTTTCGCTGTGGGATGCAAAGACAAACACATTCATTGCATGCATCGCATCGGCCAGATCCTGGCTGGTCAGGATGCCCAGCACATGCAAACGATCTTCCAGGTTCGCCTCCCTGAAGATGGCACGTATCCGGGCTTCTGACGGGCCGGTACCAATGACTATGAAATGACTGTCGGCCCGCCGGGACATGAAGTCCACTACAGACCTTGACAGGAATTCGAGATTCTTTTCAGGGGCCAGTCTGCCGAGATGACCGACCACATAGTGCTGGTCGGGGATACGGAGCCGTTTGCGCACAGCTTTGCCGTTTCCTGTAGCGAATTTTTCCAGACTCACGCCGGTAGGAACAACTGTTATGGGTTTGTTAACGCCTCTATCGAGCAATAGCTGCTGTATGCTTTCACTGGGTGCGAACACCTGATCGCACTGGTTGGCATAGCGAGTGGCCAAATCGATGACAAATCGTTTCAGAGCGGGTGAGTCGCCGGGAACGTAGTGGGTATATTGCTCATAAAGGGTGTGATGGGTGAAAATCAGCGGCAGTTGGCGATAGCGGGCAACACGCATGGCTGTCATGCCAAGGAGAAAGGGATGCTGGGAGTGCACGATGTCCGGTTTGAACTCATCCAGTACCTCACTCAACCCCTGATGAAAAGGTAATGCGACGGAAAAGTCACTGGTATTGAAGTTCTGTATTGCGGGTACCCGGAATACTCCCTTTTCATTTTCTGGCATATCCCTGAATGTCGGGGCCACCACCAGTACACTGTGGCCCCGTTTCCGGTATTCACTGGCAAAGGCTTCCACTGAACGGGCGACCCCGCCAACATGGGGAGCGTAGGTGTTGGTAACAGTCAGAATGTTCACGAAGTGGCCCTCCGCCGATCCGGGCGAACAGCGCACTGCCCTGCATCGGGGTTGACGGCATGGTATCCGGGCAAAGCCACAACAATGTCCGGAGGTTGGTGATGCCAGATTCCTTGCCATTCAATCAGCGGCTGACCAGTAGGATCGGGTTTTATAGACACGTTTACTGTTCCGAAAGTGGTTGGTGCCGGTCCGAAGTGTATGGGGGCCTCCTGATCCAGCCAGCGGCCGGGTATGCCGCTGCACAGGATCAGTTGTTCCCCTTCTTCGCGCAGGAAGCAATTGCGCAGCATCAGGACCCATTCCGCTGAAGCCCAGACATGATGGCCGTCTCCCATGCAGCCGCCGCCAGTGAGGGGATGGATGGCCTCTGGCCATTGGCCGGTGGACGAGGCCATTGAGGCAACCGTGTCCATTAATGCCAGATAGCGCGGATCTCCTGCGCGTAAAAGGACCTGTGCTACATGCAGGGTCAGATAGGCATTGAGGCCGGAATGAATCATGTCCTGATAGAATGCGCCGTTGACAAAACAGTTACGGAGCAGGAATTCGAGGCTGTCCTGTAATCGATAGTCATGGGCTGTAACCTGCTGCGTGGGATAACTGGCAACCAGTGATCCGATCGCCCCGGCATCCATACGCCGGTAGGGTGAGGCTGGCATAGCGGGCCGCTGCAGTTGTTGTTCACAGAGTGACAGACTGCGGTCAATGGCCGTGGATAAGGAATCTGCTGCATCGGAAAATTCCCTGACTGATCGGGGATCGGTATGACCGACCATCCGGGCGGCTGCCCGCAGGCCTGCCACACTCCAGAAATCATCCCAGTAATAATAGTCATTCGGTCCCAGGTGTTCGGCGCTGAAGCCGGCCGGTAGCAGTCCGGCATGGGCTGAATCGCTGTTGTCTGTAAGGCGCTTCTGCATGATCCAGCGGGCACCGTTTCTGATCACCTTCAGCCAGCGGGCGGAAGGTGCCGTGTTGGTCATGTCAAAATAGCGTTTCAAAATCCACAGTACTTCGCCGTTGGAATCCCACTCGCCGTCCTGGGAAAGGAAAAATCCGTTTCTGCTCTGACGGGGAGGGAACTTCTCCAATGCCCGTTCTGCGCGGTCAGTCAGCCCGGCACAAAGCAGTGCATGGATGATGAATGCGGCATCACGAAACCAGAACCGTCGATAGGTATAGGGACCGGGGAACACATCGCCGGGTGAATGCAGCACCAGGGAGGTAATGGCGGCATCGTATAATGACTGATACTGGCGGTCCGGACACTCCAGCCTGCAACGTTTCTTATCGATGATTGGCCAGGCTTCGGCCGGCAGTGGCTCGGTTCGCTCGTCATCAAGTGGCACAGTGAGGGTCACCTCTTTCTGTTCATCCGCTGTCAATGGGAACATGGCGGCTGCGGTCACCATGCCCACGTCGCAAATGCCCTGAATCTGCTGCTTCCTGTCCAGAAGGTGGATATACACATCACCATTACGGTAGTTGGATATGTGGTGGCGGGAGGCTGGCTCGCTGAATTCAACTTTTCGGGTCTGGTCAACAAGCCAGAAATCACCTGCCGGGCCCAGGGTCAACTGGTGTATGAAACTGATGCCCTCCGGGTTCTGGGGACGCAAGCTGGCGACTATCCAGCCACTGCGGTCGGCACTTGCCAGGATACGTAACCGGCATACGGGTTTGCCGTTGCGCAAGGTGACGCTGGCCCGGGTCCTCAGTTGCAGGTTCTCATGTTTGGTTATGGTGTCTATGTAAAGTGTGTCGCCGTCCTGCTGCTGGTGCTGCTGGCTGTCCGTGGCCCGTGAAGGGATCAGGCAGTTGCCATCGTCGCTTATCAGCCAGATATCCAGGGACCAGCCATCGAGAAAAGGGGTGAGCAGGCCGCGCGGGTCGACAATCGGCAGTTCCGGGCAGTCCGGGTATCCGATAGCAGTCCAGTTACGATGAGACAGGTTGATGTGTGTGATTGAGAAAGCGCGCGGGATAAATGATGGATCACGAGGGTTGAACTGGCGTTCTATCCAGTAGGGCCAGACCCAGTCGAGGTTGTGCTGTATCACTCTGCTGTTGATCAGACCACGTGCGTGGAAGACCACCCCGGCCCGCAATAACTCAATGGGCTCGGCAACTTCCGAAGGTTGCGCGAACCGGTGCAATCGGGACAGTAGTGCCACCGGATCCAGGAAGCCGTGTTTTTGTGCCATATAGCGCAGAACATATCGCCAGGGGAGCCAGTTTAACCAGGTCATACAGTCCTCTCTCCGGTCTCTGTGTCATTACTGTCGGCCTGCGCCAGATAACGCGCCATGCTTTTCCTTGCTATGCGATTGATATAGATGATGGTGATTACAGTAGCGATGAATCCAGTACCGTACAGCCCCCATTGCAGAGGCGTACGTTGTACTTCCCCCATGCCGAGCAAAGACAGGTCAGCGGCGATGGCTCCGAGGTACACATTGTGAAGCGAGTAGGGCACAAAACCGATGAGTGATCCGAAAGTGAAAGCGGATAACCTTATTTGTGTCAGCCCGAAACAGTAGTTGGATATTTTGCTCGGAAAGAAAGGAATCAGTCTTGTAAGCATGACAATTTTCCAGCCATGGCGTGCCAGCTCCTCGCTGAACAGGTAGAGGCGGTTACGGGCCAGAATGTAGCGTCGGGCCCGGGGACCAAACAGGTAACGGGCAATGAGAAAAGCAAGCACGGCCCCCAGCGTCGTTCCTGACACAACGTACACAGTGCCTTCTGCAAGTCCGAATACGAAACCGGCCCCCATGGTGAACAGCGCACCGGGCAAGAGCAGGATGACCACAACAGCCATGACGGCAATAAACAGCGCGGACCTCCAGGCACCCCAGGTATCGAACCATCGCAACAGAGTGACTACGCGATCATTGACATCAAAATACACCAGAACAGCCAACACAATAGCGACCAGAAGGATGCCGGCGACGATACCGTACAGTGGTGAAACAGCCCTCAGTTTCATTATGTGACTCCCCGGAGCCGGGCGGCCTAGCCGTTCCGCAACCCGATGAACGGTTGCTATTGTTAAAGGCGCCGGTCAAAGCAAATCACGGGGAATCTTCCGGTCCCAGTTGTGGCAAAAAATACGTTTGTCTCCTTCCCAGGCATCGATCTCGGCGACAATATAAAAGTCCGTGGCTGACGAGGTGACCCTGGTTCGGGTCCGGATAGTTACCCGCCAGTCTCCGCGGTGGAATTCCCGAAACGTTCGGGTTTCCCCTGACACCGACGCAAACTCGTCATCCCGGCTCCGGTACCACTCGTCAACCCGGGCGCTGACCGTCAGGCCGATATCATCAATCAGCCAGGTGCCACTGTCCCTGATCACCTCCAGTTCAGAGCTGTCGAGCTCAAGGTTGCGATGCACAAGCCAGTTATGATGTTCCGGTTCAATCAGGGTGTGTTGCAGCGGGGGAGCGCCCTCGGGCGGGCCCAAAGGGCGTAGTGTCGAATCCTCCGCAGCCGGAGTGCGGCAGGGCAGCAGCAACCGGCTTTCCAGTGGTGCCAGGGAAAGCTCAACGGGCTCAGGAGACGGCCATGCCAGAGGCCAGTAGGAGCTGCTTATGGCCAGCCTTATCCGGTGCCCCCGGGCAAAGGACTGGGCCACATGGTTCATCGGAACCCGCACAAGATAACGCTTGCCCGGTTGCACCGGCTTTGGTGATTCGCTGCCGTGGCGGTGAGTGAGGTTCAGCAGCCCGTAGGTGACCCGGGTGGCCTTGCCGTCAGGAAGTACATCTTCCAGGCGGACGCATACCTGGGCAACGGGGCGGTTGACCGATATGGACAGTTCAACCTCGGCTGCCCCCAGGATCTCCAGAGGTTCTGCCAACGGTGCCGAGGTGTACAGCAGGGCACCGCCGTCTTCCTGGCGCTGGTCGTGGGGAAGGTCCGGCGCAGCCGGGTAGGAGCACCACTTGCCAGCGAACAGTCCCAGGGTCAGAGGCGACTGAATGCAGTCCGTGGTTGCCTGCGCGTTCCCCCTTTTCTCGCCCGGAAACAACAGGTGGTAGCGGGTCATTGTCAGAGGCAGTTGCTTAACCCTCGTTGAGGGCCAGCTCTGTTCCGCCACCCAACGTCCCGGGCGGTGCTGGTAGCGCGTTGATGGCGGTATGCTGTCCTGCATCCAGGCCCGCAACATCGGCTCGTCTTCAATGCCGTTATCGATATCCTTGAGCCAATGATCGAACCAGCGTACAACTTCCTGTAAAAAGCCGATGGCCGGGCCCGGGATTCCCTGGTGTGGAAACTTGTGTCCCCAGGGGCCGATAAGTCCCTGGCGGGGCACCTTCAGGTGCTCCAGAAGGCGGAATACGGCATTGGTGTAGCCATCCGCCCAGCCACTGACTGCCATCACCGGGCAGTTAATTGCGGCGTAGTCTTCGCAGACAGATGCCCGGGTCCAGAAACTGTCACGGTGCTGGTGACGGAGCCAGATATCCAGCCAAAGACCGCTTTCGGCGAGTCGGTCCAGCCACATCTGCCGCCACCGGTCACCCACGATCTCTGGGTCGGGCGGGCAGCTTGTGTGGCCGAACATGGTGGTCGCCTCGGACAGGTTATCGGCCAGCAGGCAGCCCCCCATGTAGTGCATGTTATCGGCATAAAGGTCGTCCGTGGCACAGGCGGCGATAATGGCCTTGAGTGCCGGGGGCCGACGGGCGGCTATCTGCAGGGCATTGAAGCCGCCCCAGGAGATACCCGACATGCCGACCTTGCCATTACACCAGGGCTGGGCTGCGGCCCAGGCAACACAGGTCTCGCCATCGCTCAGTTCCTGCTCCAGATACTGGTCCCGCAGTACACCGTCAGAATCACCGCTACCACGTAGATCAATCCTCAGACAGGCATAGCCATGGCCCGCCAGATAGGGCTGGTTGATCTCATCGCGGGCCCGGGTGAGATCGCGCTTGCGGTAAGGAATGTACTCGATCAGTGCCGGCACCGGCCGCTGTTCAGCATCTTCCGGCAGCCACAAACGGGCGGCGAGACTGGCCCCGTCCGCCATGGGAATCCAGATGTTCTCGATGCACCTTACACGGACGGGAAGTTGTTCCGGATCAATGGTGTGCAGGGTATCCGCAACGGGCTCTTCAGGGGTAGTCATCAGTCGTGGACCTTTCCATGGGAGGCTTCTGATTCGGAACCGGTGACGGGTTCGAACTCGAATGGCAGAAGGTCCGAGGCCTCATCGAATTTACGATCAAGATCATGGATGTCGTCGCCACCGATCACCAATTCAGCCAGTATCCAGCTATACGGGTCCTGCTCGGCAGCTTCACTCAGGCGCATGCCTTCCCGTACCCGGAGGAAAACGGTGGTCTCGGGCTGGCGCTGATACAGTCGCGCCAGCGCTTCTTCTCCCGGTGCTGAGAGGCAGCGGGCATCCGCAGTGTCAAAGCGGCGAAGCAGAAACTTTGCCGCCATTTTGAACTGCCCACCGCCATGTTCGTACTGCGGGTTGTCGCCGAGCCCCACATGGATGGCGACCTCGTAGTTTGACATGCCGTCAACCTTGAACATCAGATTGCTGTGGGACTGTGAGATACGGGTATTGACTTCGACAATGCGCATTTCATCGGTATCTTTGTCCCAGAAATACTCCACATTGAAGCAGCCATTGTTATAGCCGACGCCCAGTAACAGTTTCCTGGTGGCGTCGATGGCCCTGGTCTGGATGCGCCGGAGATGGGACGACGGGTAGCGATAACACTTGAAGCTCTTGTGATTGGGGGCCCGCACCATGTCCACCACGCCATGGACCTTGACCTCTCCGTCTTGAGCATACCCTTCGGGCGCCAGTTCGATGCCGGACAGTAACTCTTCGGCGATCATGTGCTTGCCATCCACTCCCCCGAGTTCCGAGGTATCAACTCTGGCGAGGATGGCATTGAAAGGATCGCCAAGATAACCGATCTTGCGCCTTGTGATGTCCATGGCCCGATCGAATTCTCGCCGGTTATTGATCCGGAAGCCCAGCATTGACCCGTAGCCGCAGACAGGCTTGATCCAGAAAGGAAAGTCCAGGGTGATATCCTCGAAAGGATCCCGGGCGAAGGGGTCAACCGCGCAGAAACCAGGGGTAAGCTCCGGGATATGCCTGCGTTGCTCCAGCCGGCTCCAGTATTTATGGGCACATTTGAGCACCGGTTCCAGGCCTGGCGATGGCAGCCCGAATTTCTCACAAAGAATGGCTTTGATTGCGGTAACCGGAAAATCCCAGTAACCGATAATGGCATCGACGGGCCCACCAAAAGCCGATAGCTGTTCTTCTGCCCGTGCTATGGCGGAGTCGATTTCCTGACCACTCTTGCCCCGGAGTTCCTCCAGGGTCAACAAGCCATGGAATCGGAAGCTATCGCGATCCGGTATGCGCTCCAGGTCACGACGATGAAAATCATCCAGGCAGAGTACAAAGATATTTTTGCAACGAGGCTTCTCTTGATCCATAACAGAATGCTCTCAGTGATTACCATTAACCTAGCGTATAAAAACCATAACCTCCCCCGGGTACCCCGCACTTGACCGCAATCAACCCGGGCAGAGTTGTCAGGGCCCCAGTTGACTCCCGTCAAGAAGGTCCCGGAACGCTGCCCTACTATTGAGTGGCATCCTGTTTGAGCCAGTCCTCTGGTATGAGCAGGATTTCTGTTTGAATATCCAATCCTCGGGAGGAGGTTCTCATGCTGGTAAAAGATGCAATGATAAGTGAAGTGGTTTCATGCACGCCTGAAAGCTCACTGCAGGAAATCGCTACCCTGATGTGGGATAACGATTGTGGGGCGGTACCGATTACCGATGATGAACAACGACCCGTGGGTATTGTCACTGATCGGGATATTGCCATGGCTGCAGCGCTTGAGCACAAGCCGCTTTGGGACATCAGGGCCGAGCAGGTCAGTAACGGTAAAGAAGTCTTCTGTTGCGGGCCGGATGACGACATTCAGGAAGCTCTTGGCGTGATGGAGCAACATGAGGTGCGCAGGCTTATGGTCACCAATCAGTATGGTCAGTTGGCCGGTATCCTGACGATGGGTGATATCCTTTCCTTCGCTCAGGCAACACCTTCGCGCAGCAAGAAGGCCGGCAACAGCCAGATTAACGCTTCGGATGTTATGGGGTTTCTCAAGCACGTCAGCGGGCACCACGAACCCCATAAAGCGATGCTCGCAGGCTGAGTCAGAGCGCTCAGAGCCCCTGCCTCGCCCTTACGGTGAGCACGGTTATTGTTTATCGGGCTGTCAATCCGCCGGAAGGTTTCCGGCCCTCCGGCGGCATACGTTATCCTTCCCTGTGAAGCAGCGCTGTCAAACCTGCATGGTCAACGATTTCCACTTGCTTTTTTGTGCTACGGATCAGGCCATTGTCTTCAAAGCGGGTGAAAAGACGACTGAGTGTTTCCGCAGACATTCCCAGATAACAGGCAATATCCTGGCGGGCCATCGGCATCTCCAGTGGGATGGGGGCAATCCTGCAAAACCGCTTACATTGTGCCAACAGGAAGGTAGCCAGTTTCTGGTCTGCTGCCTCCAGGTGTAATACGTTTACACGCTTCCTTGCCGCGGTTATCGCCTCTCCCATCATCCCCCATACATAATGCTCAAGTTCGGGTGATTTTGTGAAGAGATTGCTTTTAAGCTCAGGGCAGGGGATGCCAGAGACCTGGCATGAGGTGATCGCTTCAGCGGTCTTCTCATAAGCGGGCTCACCCAGTGATTCCAGGCCCATAAATTCATTGCTGTAGTAAAACCCGAGAATGGACTCAATTCCCGCCTGATCTACATATGACTCCTTGAGACAGCCATCCAGAATCAGGTAGAAGCGATCAGCAGAACTGCCTTGCCGGAACAGTTTGCTGCCGGGTTTCAGTTCAAAGGCGTGGGATTCAATGTCCATCAGGCTTTCAAGTTCGGTCAGGAACTCTTCATTGAATGGGGTAATTGTCTGTTGCCAATTGATAGTCTGAGTCTCGTTGCCTCCAGGCCAGAGTTTTTGACTACTTTCCATGCTTTTATCTCCTTGCGGTCAGACGAGCCGCGCTAAAGAGTTGGATTCCAGTCCAAAAAGCCGATGCCTTCATTGTGAGTGCAATCATTCAGAGCAGAAATACAAAAGTGTAGGTCAGACAGCCGCACTCCGACACTGAGTGCACAAAACTTTATGTAACGGGCAACCGTCTGCCTGGCAACCATCCTCCAGTGCTGTTACGAAAGCTCGATACGGTCTGTATCGCCATCGCGAATGGCCAGTATCATTGTGAGATACTCTCGCAACTGGCGGGTCAGCAGGAAATTTTCCCGCACGAACTGGCGCGCCTTTCCGCCTATCTCAGTCACCCTGCCGGGCCGCTGCAGCAGATAGCGAATTCGCAACGCTGTGCCCTCGGGCGTGTTTACCAGAAAACCGGTGTGGTAGTTGACCACCTGCAGCCGAATGCCACCAGTGTCGCCCCCGATAACCGGTTTACCCTTCCACATGGCTTCGGCGACAGTCAGGCCGAAGCCTTCCCGCAGGGATTTTTGCAACACGATATCGGCACTACGCTGGAGAGCATTAATGGTTCGGTGGGCGTCCGGTTCCAGCAGCAGCAAATGAATATCGGTGTCGCCGTTGGCAGCATTTTCGGCCTCACGATAGACTGCTTCACCTTCCGGGTCGTCACTGGCGGTGCCGCCCGCCAGCACCAGTTGCAGGCCCGGTATGAATTCCCGGGCCAGCCGGTAGGCCTCAATGACACCAAGAGGGTCCTTGAAACGGTCAAAGCGGGATACCTGCAGGATCATCGGCCGATGGGAGTCCAGACCGAATTGCTTCTGAACCGCGGCTATTTCATCCTGGCTCAGTTCCATGTTTTTGTCACTGAGGGGATCGATACTTGGCGGGATCAGGTATTCCGGGTGGGGGAGGGCCTGGGCGAAGCCGGCTAGAGAGAAGACACTGGCGTCATAGCCGGTAAGAAATCCCCGTAAATATCGCCAGATATGGCGATCCGGATGGCTGATGTCGATATGGCAGCGCCATATCCAGGTGCCTTTTCGTGCCGGACACAGCTCCATCAGAGGGGCCGGCTGCGGGTCGTGAATAAAGACAATATCGGCGTCTTCCAGTACCGGCCGCAGCCGCTCGGCCGTCCGGGCGTTGGTCTCTTCATAGGCCCGCAACAGATGTTCCGGGATCATCGTGCGATGGCCCTGCAGGCCATTATGGAAAGACTTGGTGCATTGATAGAAATCACTCTCACCGGTGATCACTTCCCAGCTGGTATCCAGACCGAGTTCGCACATCAGCGGCACAAGCTTGTCGAGGATTTCCGCGACGCCCACGCCGACCCGCGTGGAATTGACATGAACCACCTTCATGCCGCGCAAGGGCTCGGCGAGCTGGCGGAGCTGGTCGACGATATCCGCGCCCACAACTTCAGCGTAGGACTCAAGCAGGTTTGACATGGGTGGACCTCCCGTGGAATTCGGAGAACAGGGCGGCAAGTTGCTCGCGCAGTTCGTGAAGTGAGGCGAAGTAGGGGTCGATGGATGCCAGCCCCTGGCACAATCCGGCGTAGCGTTCCCCCTCTGGTGAGAGCCAGGCCCGGAAGTCGTCTTCACCCCGGGGCGAACGCTGGCGGGCATCAATAAAGTGATAGAACACGCTACCGGGAGACAGGTCGGGAATCACCTCGGCGAGTTGTTCCGGCTGCAGGACACTGCGACCGGTGCCGAACACCACGATCTGGGAACGGATAAACTGAAAATGCCTGTCTGCCGGTCGCCAGAGGTCGGCGCTGGCTTCCTCCAGGCGTTGTTCCACTACGTCAAGCAGTGCCTGGCGCATGTCTTCCGTGTCGTCGAAACTGGAGGGATCGATGACGGCGAGTCTCTCCGCCAGGCTGGCATCGTGGAGGCCATGTTTGGCCCACTCCCCGAGATCGTTGCCATATTCCCGTTCCTCAAAACCCGGGTGCAGAAGGCCGCCCCAGAAATGGTAATAGAGGCTGCTATGAGGAACCACTTCCAGGTGATCCCGCAGTTCCTTGAGATTCTGCACCCTCTTCCCCGTGGCCAGGGCAATAAGGGCACAGTCCTTGATGATAAAGGGTGCCATGGTCGTGGTCGCTTCCCGGATCATGATTCTCTCCCTGTGCGGTTTATGATGGGTTTATCCCAAAATCGCTACGGATTCACCCGGCAGAATAATGTCTTCGTCCTCTACTACCACTCCGTTCCGGGAAGCGAGCAACAGCTGTGCAGACTTCAGCCCCCGATGATGGATTCTCTGTCCGGCCTGATTCAGGTTACAGGCAATGATGACCCCTGACCGTTCCAGAAGCAGCCAGCGGGCACCCTCATCAAAGCTGACTTTAATATTGTCGAAACGATCGTTGCTCAGTGCCGGTATGGTGCGACGTAAATGAATCAGTGCCTTGTGCCAGGCGAGCAGGCCGGCATGGCGCGGATGCTCCTGTTCCTGCCAGTTCAGGCGGCAACGTGCAAAGGTGTCCGGGGCCTGGGGATCGGGAATACTGGTGGTGCCTGCAGCCGCAAAATCTTTGCGCCGGCCCTCCTGCACTTTTTGTGCCAGCTCCGCGTCCTGGTGGTCGGTAAAGTACTGAAAAGGTGTACTTGCGCCCCACTCCTCTCCCTGGAACAACAGGGGCACAAAGGGGGCCGTCAGTACCAGTGCCGCACCTATACGGAGCAACTCCTCTGAAAGAAGGTGAGCACTACGCTCACCGTGGGGCCGGTTGCCTGTCTGGTCATGATTCTGCAGGAAGCCGATAAAGCTGCGCCCTGACAGCCCGGTGGCAGGTCGCCCGTGCCGCAGCTGACGGTATCGGGAATAGCGGCCATCGTAGACCAGTGCTCCGGACAGTGTCCTGGCCAGGTCGGCAATGGGGCCGAAATCCTGGTAGTAGCCGTGCCTTTCGCCAGTCAGCAGGCTGTGCAGGGCATGGTGAAAGTCCTCGTTCCACATGGCGTCCAGGCCGTAGCCACCGGCACCGGGCGGGTGCAGGAGCCGCGGATCGTTGAGGTCGTTCTCGGCGATCAATACCAGGTGTCGTCCCAGTTGTGCTTCCAGTGCCGTTACTGCCTGCTGGAGTTCTTCAAGGAAATGCAGAGCCGACCTGTCGAAGATGGCGTGGACGGCGTCTATGCGCAGCCCGTCAACATGGTAGTCCCGCAGCCACATGAGCGCATTGTCAATCAGGAAGTCGCGGACCTGATCACTGCCGGCCCGGTCCAGGTTGACGGCATCCCCCCAGGGAGTCGTGTAGGCATCGGTGAAGTAGGGGCCAAAGCGGGCCAGGTAATTACCGTCCGGGCCCAGGTGGTTATAGACCACATCCAGCAGCACCGCCAGCCCCTTGCGGTGACAGGCGTCCACCAGGCGCTTGAAGCCCTCGGGGCCGCCGTAGGCCCGGTGGGGAGCGTACAGGTCAACACCGTCGTAGCCCCAGCCGCGATCGCCGGGGAATTCCGCCACCGGCATCAGCTCGACGTGGGTAATGCCCAGGTCAATCAGGTGATCCAGGCGCCCGATGGCACCATCGAAGGTGCCTTCAGGGGTAAAGGTGCCGATGTGGATCTCCTGGATAACGGCCGCAGCAAGTGGTGGTGCGCGCCAGCCGCTATCCTTCCAGGCAAAACGCCGGTGGTCTACATGGCGGGAGGGGCCATGCACGCCCTGAGGTTGCCAGGGGGAACGTGGGTCCGGAAAAGGCCCTTCACCGTCCAGCAGGAAGGCATAGTCTGTGCCGTGGCTCAAGGTGGTTTGCAGTTGCCACCAGCCGCCATTTGCAGGTTGCATTGGCTTGCGGATGCCGGCGAGTTCCGCCTCGACCCGGCGGGCGTTGGGCGCCCATACGCGAAGGTTCACAGTTCCGGCTCCGCCTGGCTGAGCAGGGCCACCGGAAACCGGGCCAGTAGCCTGGCAACAGGAACACTACCCCCTTCAACGGTTTCTCCCGTCAGCAGATTGCGCCAGTGACCGGCAGGCACCCGGATATGAGTGCTGTCCCAGTCATTACCGAGCCCGATAACCAGGCGGGGTACCAGTGTCAGAGCGTTGTTCCCCCGTAAAAAGGCGATGACATGATTGGCCTTGCTGCCGGTAGCCTCAATGGGAGTGTATTCGCCGTTGGCACCGAAAGCCTGCGGACACCGGTGCCGCAGATGCAGTGCCTGGTGAACGAGCCACAGCTTGGGCAGGCCGACATCGGTGCGGGCCATGATCTGTTCGCAATCCAGGTCCGGCAGTTCCGACAGCAGCGCGGTGCGAGTCTCGAAATCTACTGGCCGGCGGTTGTCCGGGTCTACCAGGCTGTGCTCCCACAGCTCGGTACCCTGGTAGATGTCGGGTACCCCGGGTGCGGTGCATTTGAGCAGGGTCTGAGCCAGGCTGTTGATCCGCCCGGCGCTTTGCAGTGGTGCCAGAAAATCCTCAAGGTCAGTACAAAAGGCCTTGTCCGCGAGGATCGACTCAACAAAATCCTGCACCGCCGATTCATAGTCCGCCTGCGGGCAGGTCCACGAGGTATGTTTCTTGGCCTCGCGTACGGCCTTTTCCATGTAGAGGCACATGCGGCTGGTACTGATCGGCCAGGCACCGACCAGCGTCTGGTAGATCAGGTATTCAATGGCCGGATCGGGAAGGCCCTGGCGGCGATGTCGTCGGTTGTGGTGCATCCAGCGGTGCACGGCCTCGCCCCATTGCACGGGGATCTCCGACAGCAACATCAGGCGGGCGCGTACGTCTTCGCTCCGTTTGGTGTCATGGGTGGCCGTCGCCAGCATTGTCCTCGGGTGGCTGCTCAGTGCCTGCTGGCAGGCATTGTGGAACTCGGCCGGAGTGACGCCAAAATGGCTCGGGTCACCGCCCACCTCGTTGAGGCTCACCAGCCGGAAATGCCGGTAGAAGGCGGTGTCTTCCATACCTTTGGCCATGGCGGGGCCTGTCAGTTGCTGGAATCGCAGGGCCAGCTCGGCTTCCAGATCACCGGAATGTTGCAGTAGAAGCAGCTCGTGGAGGAAGGAAAAAAGTTCCGGGTCTATCTCCGGTTGACGGGCGCGTGCTTGTTCGACCGCCTTGAGTATATAGCGTCGGTCTGCATCCGATACGCTCCCGTTTCCACTGCTCACATAGGTGCGGTACACGGGAAAGCAGGTGGCCACCGCCAGCAGCGCCCGGTAGAGTTGGTCACGGGTATAGTCCCGGTGGCGACGGTGCCGCTCACAAATGTCTGTAAACAGAGACGTAAGCCGATTCAGCTCACTTGCCAGCGATTCCCGGAGGATCTGTTCCTTGCAGTCGAGAACCAGGCCGGGGAAGTCAGCGGAGTCGTCGGCTACTTCCCTGAACAGCCGGGTCAGATGCTGCTCCGCTCGGGGATCTACAAACAGTCCGCCAACCAGATTGAGAAAGTCATACCCGGTGGTGCCATCAATCGGCCAGTCGGCGGGCAGGCTTTCGCTTCGCCCGAGAATTTTTCCGCCACGATCCAGGTGTCCGGACAGCTCTGCCGCAGGCGATGAAAGTACTGACCGGGATCCCGCAGCCCATCGGGATGGTCAATACGAAGGCCCTGTACCGTACCCTGTTTCACCCAGGTGAGGGGGAGGGTGTGTACGGCCTGAAATACCTCTTCATCTTCCATCCGCAGACCGGCGAGTTCGTTGATATCGAAGAAACGCCGGTAACCGAGGTCATGTCGCGCGGCACGCCAGAAGGCCAGGCGGTAATTCTGTCTGTCGAGCAGTCCGTCCAGCAGGTCAGGGTCCGTATTGTAGCGGGTCACCTCGGCATCCAGGGCGGCTGTCGTATCTATATCCTCGATACAGAGGCGGGTAAGCAACTGCATGATGACCTGCTCGTCGCGATAGCGGCGCTGGGCAAGGCCCGGATTACGGACGTCGGGACGGGGGAGACGGTTGCAGGACTCGGCAATAAACTCCAGAAGTTCCGAGCCGGCCTGCTTGCCGGCGGCGCCCAGCAACGCCCCCAGGCTCGAAGGGTCCAGAGGAAAAGAATGTTCATGGTAATGGAGTGTGAACATGCCATTCCGCTGTTCCAGCTGCAGTTCCTTTGCTTCAAGGATTCGCCCGTAGTGATCGCCCAGTAATGGCAGCATGACTTTATTGGGCCAGCGCTCTTCCGATGCCATCCAGTCCACGTCAAAGAACCGGGCAAAGCGGCTTGAGGGGCCGTTCTTGAGGACATCCCACCACCAGGGATTCTGGTCACCGGCAATGGCCATATGCTCGGGAATAATGTCCAGCACCAGGTTCATGTTCCATTTCTCAAGTACAGAACACAGGTGCAGGCGACCCGCCTCTCCGCCGAGCTCAACGTCTACCCGAGTGGGATCAGTTACATCATATCCGTGCTCACTGCCTCTGACTGACTGTAGACAGGGAGAGAGATAGACGTGACTTATACCAAGCCGGGCCAGGTAGGGTACAACCCGGGCGGCGTGTTTCAGTCTGAACTGGGGACGAAGTTGCAGACGGTAGGTGGCAATCAGTTCGGTTGACATGTTTTTCATGTCATTCATCTTCGGTTTGGCTTTCTATCTGTCGATAGATATCCTCAACCAGCGCCAAGTTGCTGAGGTGATTGCCCGGTATCTGCACCTTGGCCGCTGCTGCTGCCACACCGTATTGATAAGCTTCCACCAGCGACTTCCCCCGGTGCAACTTGTATACAAGCACCGAAACAAAACTGTCCCCCGCTCCCACATGGCTTGCCACTTCTGTTTTTGGCGGCCGCACATGGAGCCTGTCGCCGGCGCGGGTTGCCAGTAAAGCGCCGTCTGCATCCAGGGTGACAATGAGTGCCTCGGCCATGCCGTCTGCCACCATTTCAGCCATGGCGGCAAGCATGCTCTTGTAGTCCTCGAGGCTGCCGGTATAACCACTGTCAACAAACTCACCACAATTGAGCTTGGCCAGATAGACGCCGGTCTTGAGTGGGGCAGCCAATGCCCTGCCGGAAGTGTCCAATATCGTCCTGATGCCTCTCTTCCTGGCGTCCAAAGCGATACGGCCATAAAAATCATCGGGGGCGCCTTCGGGCAGGCTTCCGCTGAGCACCAGATAACCCGGCGCCGGATCGATGTTATGCAGGAAATCAAGGCAGTTTTGCCATTCGGATTCGTTCAGTTGCTGTCCCGGAAATACCAGGTGGTACATCTTTCCGGTGGATGCTTCAGTAAGGCCGATGTTCTGGCAGGTGTCGTCGGCGATGTCCAAGCAATGAACGGGAACTCCCTCCTGCTGCAGGATTTCCCGAAGGTGTCTGCCGTTTTCTCCGCCGGCCGCGAAAACGGCCAGGACATCCGCCCCCATGCCGTGGAGGTTGCGGGCGACATTGATACCGCCACCGCCGGGCTCGCGGGCCGTAATCCGGCACCGACTCTTGCTGTCGTCGACCAGTCGCTCAGTTTCGCAAAACAGATCGATTGCGGGTTTTATGCAGAGAGTAACGATGGCGTTGATATCAGCTGCTCCTTATCGACAATGGTCTCTTATAAGATCAGGCATCCCGAATGGCGATGCCAGAGACTCAATCCCGGGTAAAGCTCTCGGTAAACCTGTAACGGTAGGCGCCATGCGCTACCAGGTCCTGGAACAGCTTCAATACCAGCGCTGTGCCGGATTCAACAGCACTGTTGTGCTGGCCCAGCTGTTCTCTCAGAGCCCTTTCGGCGGTGTGGCAAATCAGCATTGGTGGATGCACAGGCTGATTGGCTGTAAACAGGTGATTGCGCACTTCGTGCAATTCCTGGAGACAGTCTGCCGCCTCAGGAATATTGCCCAGCACCAGCCGGGTGCGGTTCCGGACATCCTCCAGTGAGTTGAACTGCCGGCAGTCGAGCAGAACCTCTATCTGATACATGACCAGCAGGGCTGTCCGGGCGCTGTACTCGTTTCGTTGCTCGGCCACTTTGAGAAGAGTGAAAAGGCTCTTGTCGATGCTTTTGATCGCAGTATAGGTCTGGCTGACTTCAGTGCCCTCCAGCCAGTTCCAGACTTCACCGAAAGCCAGATTCCGGAGTTTTGGCCACTCGTTTTCAATGGCAGTCTTGTAGGCGCCGTAAAATATCCTGGCGTCAAAGTGCTGTGCTTCATAGAGGTGCGCGTTTTCGCCAAGAAACCGGGCATTTAGGATCTGAAAAGAACCGGGGCAGGCAATGTGGGTAGCCATGACCAGTTGCTGAATAAAGGCTGTTGCTACCTGATAGCTTTCCTCTTCCGCCAGTTCCTGTTTTTCGCTGGCGATGGTAATGATCAGCCCCCCCTCCATGATTTTGCCGGCATCGTCGATGAAGGCTTGCTGATGCTCTGTAAAAGAACCTGACTCGGTTCTTGCGTTCTCCAGTGCCTTCAGCAATGGCCCGGCATCCAGGGTGACGTGATAATCATGGACGTCGCCTCTGAAGTCGCTGCGGCTTGAAAAAGACTTGTCAGCGAAAAAACCGCTGACCTCCTGCCACAGGGCGATAATATCACTGGTTTCTTTCTCGTTTCCCGGCGGGATAGCATTGGCTATATGCAGTTGTATCGAGGCTGATGATGTCATTGAACACTCCTTTATTTAAGTTCCTGACGCCAGAGTCTTTATGGCCTGCTTGACCATTTGGCTAGCATAGCCCCATTCATTATCGTACCAGGCGAAAACCTTGATCAGGTCGCCGTCGACAACACGAGTAGAACGGATATCGACAATGGCTGCACGGGGATCACCAATAGTATCAGATGACACGATGGGATCCTCGGCTATGCCAAGCACTCCCTGATAACGGGAAGTCTGTGCTTCCTGTATGAAGATATTGTTAACTTCTTCAACGGTTGTTTTGCGCCCGGTAACCAGGGTGAGATCAGAAAGGGACCCGGTGGCGACGGGCACCCGGACGGCGGCGCCGTCGAAACGTCCTTTGTGTTCCGGCAGGACATCACCGGTGGCGGAGGCGGCGCCCGTTGTAGTGACAATTATGTTGAGCCCGGCAGTGCGGCCTCTTTCCATGTTCTTGCCCGGCATATCGACAATACCCTGGCTGGCGGTATAGGCATGGACAGTGGTGAGCATCGCCTTCTGTATGCCGATATGACGGTGGAGAATTTCCACCACCGGAGCGATACAGTTGGTTGTGCAACTGGCGGTTGAAAAGCAGGCCGGCGCTCCATCCTCCAGTTCGTTGACTCCGTAAACCACCGATGGAATATTGCCACCTTTGCCCGGGGCGGACAGAATCACGCGTCGGGCGCCGGCCTTGATATGCTTCTCCAGGTCGCTCTGAGTGCGAAAGGCGCCGGTGCATTCGAGAACCAGATCAACATCAAGTTCGCGCCAGGGCAGGGTTGACGGATCGCCGTTTGAAAAGGCACGAACAGGCTGCCCGTCCACCTCAAGATATCCGTCACTGCTCCGCACTTCCTTGTGATACCGGCCATAAACTGAATCATAGCGTAGCAGGTAGACCAGATTGTCCAGCGGCGTCAGGTCATTTACGGCAACTACCTCCAGTTCTGGCTCGTCCATGATGATCCGGAGTGCCATGCGGCCGATCCGGCCCAGACCATTGATCGCTATCTTTTTCATCATTTAATCCTCGTTCCACATTATTTCAATGTTCAGTCAGCCCGCAAACGCCCACATTCCGCTATCAGACTGCGATAGTCAGCGGCCAGATTCCCGGGCATATCGGCCCACTGGAAACGCCAGGTCCAGTTGCCCTTTACAGTGCCTGGCGTGTTCATGCGGGCTTCTGAACCCAGTTTCAGCAGGTCTTGCATGGGAATAATGGCCAGCCTGGCCGGGGAATCCAGCGTGGCGTGGATCAGGGGGGCCGGCATTGCCTGTATCGGCTGATCCAGGCTGTCGAGTACAGTCGCCTGTTGTGCTTTGGATAACGAAAGCCACCACCCCAGTGTGGTGTCGTTGTCGTGGGTACCGGTGTAAACCACCGTGTCCGGGGTATGGTGTTGAAGGCGGTGGGGGTTGTCTGCATCCCCCTCAAAGGCGAACTGCAGCACGCGCATGCCGGGGAAACCCAGGTCCTTGCGCAGGGCAGTCACTTCCCGGGTAATGCTGCCCAGATCCTCCGCAACCAGTTGCAAGGGCCCCAGGGCGTCAAACACCGCATCGAAGAGCGCCCGGCCAGGGCCCGGTACCCAGTGCCCATGCTCGGCGGTATCTGCGTCTGCCGGCACCTCCCAGCAGGATTCGAAACCGCGGAAGTGGTCGACCCGCAGTATGTTGAACAGCATGCTCTGGAGGCGAAAGCGTTCGATCCACCAGCTGTAGCCATCGCTGGCCATTCGGTCCCAGCGGTAGAGGGGATTGCCCCAGAGCTGACCGGTGTCGCTGAAGGCGTCCGGGGGCACACCGGCCTGGGCCAGTTGGCGGCCATCGTCGTCGAAGGTGAAATAGTCCTGCCAGCACCACACGTCGGCGCTGTCGGCAGCCACATAGATCGGCATATCCCCGAAGAGCTCAATGCCATAGCGTTTGGCATAGGCAGATAACCGCGACCACTGGTCAAAGAACAGGAATTGCCCGAAACACTCCTGTTGCAGGGCATCCTCGTGGTCGTTGCGGGCGGCATCAAGCGCCGCTGGCTGCCGGCATCGGAGCGGCGCGGGCCAGCGGTACCAGGGCTGGCCGCCGTGTTGCCGTCGCAGAACCCGGAACAGCGCGTAATCCGGCAGCCAGCCGGCGTGATCCTGTCGGAACTGCTTATACCGGGCCCAGTCCCGGTGGCTGGCGTCGCGCTGGAATGTCTGCCAGGTGTGCTCCACCAGTTCCTGCCGACTGGTCTCATCGCCACCCTTGAATTCCGTGGTTTCCGGCAGTAGCCCGTCTTTCTGGAGCAATTGCGGGCTAAGCAGCCCGATGTGGCCGGCAAAGCTGGACTGGGCATTATAGGGTGACAGATCATCCTTGACGGGGCCGACCGGCAAAATCTGCCAGGTGGAAAAACCTGCGGCTGCCAGGAAATCGACAAAGCGGTAGGCATCGGGCCCCAGATTGCCCAGCTCACCGGTTCCCGGTAGCGACGTTATATGCAGAAGCACGCCGGCTCGCTTGCCCTGCAGCCAGCTTTTGCGGGCGCTCATTGTGTCCCCCGGCGCATAGTGCCACCGGCTTCGGGTTGCCCGGAGCCGTGACCAATTGGGTTGTCCAGGTTATCCGGCGGTGTTTGTTCCAGCAATTCGTAGAGCGCAACGAGTTGGCGACGGTAGAGCGTATCGAACTCTGTTACGGTCCCGGCGGGGTTGTAGTCCCCGAACCACCAGAACCAGTCGGAACCCTCGCACACCGCCAGTTGTCGTTCGACAGCCGCCTGCCGTTCCTCATCTTCTATGTCGGGAAGCGTCTTGTCGACGGCAGCCTTGGCCTGGCAGAGCAGGTCCCAGGCCCTGTTCTTGTCGGGATTGCCGATCCAGGTATCGAAGTTGCCATTGACCCAACTGCCGGCCACCAGTGTTGGTAGCTCATCGACCTGTCCCTCAAGCTCCTTCACGCAATCGGAAAAATGTACCAGCCGCACCTCCGGGCAATCCGCAAGGTCTGTGTACAGCTGCCGGAGAAAGTAAAATCCGTTCTGGGCATAGTGCTCCCAGGGGTTTTCACCATCAAGAATGATGCTGACCACCCGCCCCGGACGAGCCTTCTTGTTGCCGGCAATGGTTCGCAGGTGATGAATCAGGTCGGCAACCGCATCCCGGGCATGCCAGTTCTGATAAGTAAAACCGATCAGGTCAGACAGACCGTCATCCCGGAAAAAACACAGGGGCCCGCCAGCCTGAAGCCGCCGGGGGCGGTGCAGGTCGTCACCGGTGGGCTCCGGTTCTTCAAGACTGTGTCGCAGTACCCCCTGACCACTGGCCGTCCACTGGAAACCGGCCTCTCCAATCAGTGCCACCGTGCGCTCCGACAGCCCCCCCTCCGAGGGCCAGCAACCGGCGGGCTCGAGTTCAAAAAAATCCTGAAACGCTTCGCGGGCCCGTGCCAATTGCCAGATCGCCCGCTCCTCGCCACCGGGATAACAAGGTGACTCGGGTAGCTCGGCGTCGGGCTGGGCTTCGCGAGCGGATTGCAGATCCAGCAGCAGGGGCAGCATCGGATGGGAATAGGGACTTGCGCTCAGCTCGACGGTGCCCTGTTCGGCCAACAGTCGGTAGCGTTCTATCAGATTACCCATCAGTTTGCTGATCAGCGCCAGCAGGTCGCGTCGATTCTCCAGGGAATAGTCACTTTCCTGCTCCATGAGTTCGGCTACCAGAGGTTCTTGGCGCCGCACTGTCTCGCCGGTCCAGGCCAGGTGATACCACACCAGCAAATCCGCCAGTTGGGTGTCAGACAGATAGCGGGGGCCGGGTCCGGTTTCCAGGGCTGCCCGGGTCATGATGACCAGTCTGTCGAAGGCGGGGAGGGGCTCGATCATTCGCGCCTGGTGGGCTTGCAGACATCGCGTGAGCAGATCGTGGCGCTGCTGCTGGTCCTGGGGCAGTTGTTCTGTGATCAGGGCGTCCAGCAGTGGGCCGCCGATCGCGGTTCCGTTATCGAGGAACGACTGCAGCCGACCCCCATAATCCCGGATCTGCTCCAGAAGCACCGGAGGGAAATTGACCGCGACTTTCGTTCCCTCCGGGGCCTCCTCCAGGTGAGACGCCATGTCTGTATAGTCCTTGATGGCGTGAAGATAGACCCATGGTGAAAGATACTGGCCGCTGGCGGGGTCACAGTAGTCGGGTTGGTGCATATGCCAGCACAATACGAGCCGAAGTGGTTTGTCAGACATGGCCAGATTCCTGATTGAGCATTTCCATCATCAAATAAATGCCCGGGTCCCGACTTGACCATGGTCAACTGGGTAGCCTTGATCAGAGACCGAACGGGAAGGTCTCCGGCATACCCTTGCCCGCTTCCGGTCCCAGCGCATCCACCGCCCGGGTTTTGTCAAACCAGATATATTCGTCAAACTGCCTGGACAGGGATGCGATGAAGTAGTGACTGGCTATTTCCGTTTCCGGGCGATAGATCACGCCAATGGCCCGCTCCAGTCTTGGCCGCTGCAGTTCCTTCACAAGGTTCTTTTCGCCATGACGCAGAGGCAGGAAAAATGCGTTCAGGCCAGCGTCATGGCAAAGACGCTCATAACTGTCAGGCGTCGACGGCACAATGTTTTTGACTTCCATGGGTGCGCCCCAGTCAGATGCCGCCGCTACTGTACCCTGATGCGTGCCGAAGCCGATGAGATAGGCGGTCTCCCCGAAACGCTGGCGGCATAGAGAACCCACGTTGATCTCGCCACGAGACCCCATTTCTGTCGCCTCTGCGTTCCCCAGGTGGGAATTATGCGCCCAGACAATCGCCTTGCTGTCAGGGCCATGAAAATCAAGCAGGCTTTCCAGCGTATCGAACATGTGCTGGTCGCGCAGGTTCCAGGATTTGACCGAACCATCGTACATGGAACGATAAAAATGCTCGGCGTTCTTTACCAGACGGGCATTGGATACTGCATCGAGGAACCTGCGACCATCATGGGCTGAATATTCCAGCCGTTTCTGCATCAGCATGTTCAGCATTGCCACGACATCCTGTTCGCAACTCAGCTGTTGCCTGGTGAGCGCTACTCTGCCATAGGTTGCCGGATCCTTTTCCCAGGGTGTCAGGCAGCCATACCGCTCGCGGGCAACCGCGGCTGCCTCTGTGTCCACCTGTTCCAGGTAACCGATGATGGCATTGATGGAGGAATAGAGGCTGTAAAGATCCAGGCCGAAGAATCCCACCGCCTGATCCCCGGTATCTGCTTGCCGGTTATGGTGGCGTAGCCATTGCACAAAATTCGCAACCTGTCGGTTTGCCCACATCCACGTGGGGAAGCGGCTGAAGGTGAGCTCTTGTGTTGGCTCCTTTCGGGTTTCACGGACAAAATGATCGATCTGGGCGGCATCGGGCCAGTCCGCTTCCACGGCCACAAAGTGGAAGCCTTTTTTCTCAATCAGCTCCCTGGTGATGCGCGCACGCATCTCGTAGAACTCCGCGGTGCCATGGCTGGCTTCACCCAGCAGCACCAGGCGGGAATCTCCGATTCGTGACAGCAGGCCGCCGAGATCGACACTCTCTATGGAGGGAATGTGAATCGCCTGGCTCCGGATCTGCTCGGAAAGCGCAGCAGCGGGCTCGACCTTCCCCGGGGGCGGTCTGTTCAACCTGCCTTCCACATCTCGCCAACCCTCTTCACCGATCAATGGAACAAACCTGACCCCACCGAGTTCCTCGGTTCTGATGTCATCTTCGCTGACACGGGTAATACGTTGCAGCTTCTGATCATGCAGAGACTGGCCCACAGGAATGATCAGGCGGCCACCAATAACCAGTTGCCTGGTAAGTGACAGGGGCACCGAGGGCCCTCCGGCTGTCACAACAATGGCGTCAAAAGGGGCATGCTCCGGCCAGCCAAGAGTGCCGTCACCGCACCTGACCGAGACATTGTCATAGCCCAATGATGACAAGCGCTCGCGGGCCTGCTCTGCCAGTCCCCGGTGGCGCTCAATGGTATAAACCTGCTTCACGATCCGGGAAAGAACAGCCGCTGCGTAGCCGGAGCCGGTGCCTATCTCCAGCACAGTGTCTGACGGTCTGAGCTGCATTGCCTCGGTCATCAGAGCCACAATGTATGGCTGGGAGATTGTTTGGCCATTCTCTATGGGCAAGGGGGAGTCATCATAGGCCAGCTCAGCGAGATCAAGGCCGACAAATGCCTCCCGTGGAACAGTCGCCATGGCTTCCAGCACCCGTTTGTCCTGGATACCACGTTTTTTCAACAGATCCAGGAATGCTTGTTTTTTGCTGGAGCGTAGGTCGGTATCCACAATGGGCCTCCTCGATACACTTGTTTTGAGCGATGCACTATCAAGCGTGGCAGTAATCCGCACGGTGAAGTTGATGAGCATCAACTTGCCGCTGAATGTTGTCCTCAACATGCGCTGAATTTCTAGGGTTGTCTGTGCTTACCGGGCATGGGCTGCACATCCATTCCCGCCTTGTAAAGACGGTTGAGGACATCACGATTCTGGTGGTCGGCGAAGAAGTCCGCCACCGACTCTGCCGTCTCCTTGCCGATATCCGGAATATTCCCGATGTCTTGCTGTCCGGCTGCGGCCAGGCTTTCCAGGGCACCGTATTCATTGGCCAACTGACGTGCCACACGTTGCCCCACGTGACGAATGCCGAGGGCATAGAGAAATCGGTCCAGTGGCGGCTTTTTAGCCCCCTGGATGGCATCATGAAGCTGTTTCGCCGACCGCTCCGCGAACCCGTCCAGAGACTCAAGGTCCTCAACGGTGAGGCCATAAAGATCGGCAAGATCGTGCACCAGGCCCCGCTCTACCAACTGGGCCGCGGTGTGTTCACCAAGATGTTTGATATCCATTGCATCGCGGGAAGCGAAGTGCTGCAGACGGGTGACTAACTGTGCGGGGCAGGAAAGGCCTGCGTTGCACAGGTAATAGGCGCCTTTGCGCTGGACCTTCGAACCGCATGCTGGGCAGCGACGGGGCATGGAGAAGGGTGCCGCGCGCTTGCTGCCCTTTTGCCCGATGCGCTTTTCGATTTCCGGGATGACGTCACCGGCGCGTATCACACGGACGCAATCACCGACCCGGATATCCTTGCGCCGTACCTCGTTGGCGTTATGCAGGGTTGCACGGCTGACCGTGACGCCACCGACGTCCACCGGCTGCAGCAGCGCGACAGGTGTCAGTATGCCCGTGCGCCCGACCTGGACGACAATGTCCGCGACTGTAGTGACTTCCTCGCACGGCTCAAACTTCCACGCGATAGCCCAGCGTGGGTTGCGGTGCCGGTTACCCAGCTCGTCGCGCAGGCCATGATCGTCGACCTTGACGACAATCCCGTCGATCTCGTAATCGAGGACGTCCCGGCGCTTGGCCAGATCCTGATGAAAGGCCCGAATGTCCTCCAGAGAGCTGCCAGAGTCGTTCAGGGGGCTGACCCTCAGCCCCCAGCGAGACAACTGATCCAGGACTTCGCAGTGGGTGGGGGGGAGCTGGCTGTCGGCTGCCAGTATCTCGTAGAAAACAATATCGAAGGGCTTGCCGGCGACGTTACGCGATTCCAGCTGCCGCATCATTCCGGCCGCAGCATTGCGGGGGTTGGCAAAGGTATCCTGACCCCGCTCCACTCGTTGTCGGTTCAGTGCAACGAATCCTTCCCTGGACATGTAAACCTCGGCGCGGACCGCTACCCTGCCGGATGCCCCGTCAGCCTCCTGCAGGCAAAGTGGCAGAGAACGTATGGTCTTCAGATTGTGGGAAATGTCCTCGCCCACCATGCCATCGCCGCGCGTGCTGCCATGCTTGAACCTTCCATCGTGGTAGACGACCTCGACCGACAACCCGTCAAACTTCGGCTCCAGGCAGTAGCGGACGGATGTTGTTCCCGACTTGTCGCGTGCGGTTCTCAGAAAGGACTCGACGGCCTTGCACTCCAGGGTCGCCTGCAGGCTAAGCAGCGGTGCCGCATGCCGAATCTTGGTCAGTTTGCTCACCGGCTCGGCGCCGATGCGGACTGTCGGCGAATCTTCGGTTTTCAGGTCGGGAAAAGCGGCCTCCAGATCCTCAAGGCGCTGAAACAATTGGTCATAGACGGCATCCGATATCTTTGGTGCGTTTTTCACGTAGTACAGGTGGTCGTGATAATTGATTCCATCACGCAGGGCACGCGCCTCCTCCGCGGCTTCCTTCTCGGTCAGATCATCAATATTCCGGAAGTTCGTGTCCGGCTTGCTCCTGAAGTCCATCCTGCTCAATCTCCCCACCATGGACCTTGTTTATCGAATAAATGCCCGGGGACGGACTTGACCGGGATCAACTGAAGGCGGATTCGCCGAGAGTAGTGTATTGACATAATCTGGCCAAAAGCGTGAGTTGTTGGGATTTATGTCAATGAAAGTACCGACCGCAAAAAACACGTTCGACCACTCCGGCGAGCTCCGCAGGTCGCGTAGCAGCGGTCCGGCAAAGCGCCCACGGTTCGTGGTTCAAAAGCACGATGCTTCCACTGTGCATTACGATTTTCGCATTGAGGTGGGCAACGTGCTCAAGAGTTGGGCTGTTCCCAAAGGCCCCTCCACTGATCCTGGTAAAAAGCGCCTCATGATTCCTACCGAGGACCATGCGCTGGAATACGCTGATTTCGAAGGCGTGATTCCCGAAGGTAAATACGGTGCAGGGACTGTTCTCGTCTGGGACTGCGGTTGTTACCGCAACATCACCGAAAAGGACGGCGAGATACAGCCAATCGACGAGGCATTAGCGGCGGGTCATGTCTTGATCCAACTGTTCGGGAAAAAACTAAAGGGCGGCTACGCATTGCAACGCACCGGTTCCGGCGCTGATGCACGCTGGCTGTTGGTCAAGATGGATGACCAATACGCCGATGCTCGTCGCAACCCGGTTTCCACCGAGCCGAAGTCGGTGCTCACCGGGCGCACGATCAGGCAGATCGCGACGAATGCAGATGAGGACGCCGCCTCATAGCGTGAGGCGCGAGTTGCCGGGAGGCTTGAAAATGACGGATGCTGTATTGAAAGCGGGTGGACTTGATATTGCGATCGGCAATCCTGAAAAGCTGATGTTCAAGTCTCCGAACATCAGCAAGCTCGAACTGGCGAAGTACTACCTGAAGATCGCGGACGTGGCACTTCCCCATTACCGCAAGCGCGCTTTGACCATGCACCGCTATCCCGATGGCATCGGCGAGCGTGGCTTTTTCCAGAAGCATATTGCTGACTACTTTCCCGATTGGATCGATCGCGCCACTCTGCCCAAAGAGGGCGGTGAGGTGACCTCCGTGGTGGCCAACAATACCGCCACTCTCGTCTATCTGGCCGATCAGGCCTGCATCACTCCCCACCTTGCCCTTTCCCGGACGGACCGACACAACCACCCCGACCGGATGATTTTTGACCTTGACCCTTCTGACGATGACTTTGGCAAGGTCCGCACCACTGCCACTCACCTCAAGACGCTGCTGGACCGTCTGGGCCTGGTTTCATTCGTGCAGACCACCGGTTCCCGTGGCCTTCACGTTCTGGTTCCATTGGACCGAAAAGCCGATTTCCAGCAGGTACGCGCCTTCAGTCATCGCGTTTGCCGCAAACTTGCAGAACAGCATGCCGATTTAATGACTATTGAACAGCGCAGGAACATGCGTGGTACACGGGTTTTTCTCGATGATTTGCGCAACGGTTATGGCCAGACCGCGGTTGCACCCTATGCCGTTCGCGCACTCCAGGGTGCTCCGATTGCGACACCGCTGAAATGGGATGAGGTGGGTTGCGGGAATCTGACGCCCCGTAAATACCACATGGGCAATATATTGAGGCGCCTGGGGCAGACGGATGATCCCTGGGCAGATCTTGCCCGATACGCACAGGGTCTTGATCGCGCAGAACGCCGAATTGCTTGTGCCGATACGATGTGAGGTGACAGCAATGCTGAGAAAGGTCTGAGTAATAAGGTTATAAAATGAATGGACACGCAGGTACCTGTTCTGCAAGACCCTCTCTGGTTCCGCTGGATCCGGCGAAGATTGATGCGGTGATATTCGATCTCGATGGGGTCATTACGGACACCCGTCGTGCTCATGAAGCCGCGTGGAAGCAACTGTTCGATGACTACCTGAAAGAGTATGGGGCGGCACGACAGTCCGGTCTGGCACCATTCAGTCACGAGGATTACAGTGAATACCTGGACGGCAAGCCCCGGTATGACGGCGTGCGGGATTTCCTGGAATCCAGGCATATCCGATTGCCGTGGGGCGATCCTTACGACGCCCCTGACCGGGAAACAGTCTGCGGTCTTGGCAATCGCAAGAACCGGTATTTCCGCGAATGGCTTGAAAGCCATAGGGTGGATATCTTTCCCGATGCCCTGGAGATGCTGCAAAGCCTGAACGAGGCCGGTATCAGCGCTGCGGTTATTTCCGCCAGCAGAAACTGCGAAGCCGTGCTTGCCAATGCGGGAATCTCGGATTTGTTTGCGGTCAAGGTGGATGGCATCGACATGGCCGAGCAAAACCTGCCGGGCAAGCCTGATCCCGCCATCTTTCTGCAAGCTGCGTCCCGCCTTGGGGTTCGACCTGAACGGGCGGTTGTTATTGAGGACGCAGTGGCGGGCGTGGAAGCCGCCGCCGGTGGCGGTTTTGCACTGGTTGTGGGGGTCAGCCGTGGAGAGTCGAGCCACAGTCAGGCGTTACAAACCAGTGGAGCGCATGTCGTAACCGACACACTGGGTGAACTTCTGGAACACCAGAGACGCAGTGTATATGCTGCGCCCCTGCACGACATTCCCTCATTGTGGAAAGCCCGCAAGGACGTGAAAGAACGCTTGCAGGGCAAGCATGTCGCCCTGTTCCTGGATTATGACGGCACCCTGACCCCGATCGTCGAAGACTATCGCAAGGCCGAACTGAGCGGGGAAATGCGGACTGTTATCGACCAACTCGCTCAGACGTGCACAGTGGCTGTTATCAGCGGACGCGACCTGGAAAATGTTCGCGGGCTTGTAGGCCTGGATCAGATCTTTTATGCGGGTAGTCACGGATTCGATATCGCCGGGCCCGAGGGCTGGCATGAAGAGCTTCAGCAGGGAAAGGCATTCCTCCCTGATCTGGATTCCGCCGAAGCCAGCTTGATGAAAGAACTCGCTGATATCGACGGCGCCTCTGTGGAGCGCAAAAAATTCTCCATCGCTGTTCATTACCGACAGGTAGCAGACAATCGTGTGCCTGCAGTGGAGAAAGTCGTGGACCGGGTACTTTCCGATCACCCCCGCCTGCGCAAATCCTCCGGCAAGAAAGTGTTTGATGTGAAGCCCCGTACCGACTGGAACAAAGGACAGGCCCTGTTGTGGCTACTGGAACGATTCGGCCATGAGAAAGGTCCCGATGTGGTGCCGATCTATATTGGTGACGATACTACGGATGAAGACGCGTTCCGTGTCCTCAGGCAGGAAGAAGGGGGCTGTGGGGGCATCGGAATAGTGGTGCGCGACGACAGCGAACGGCAAACCATTGCCCATTACGCGCTGGAGGACACCGATGAGGTGGCGGATTTCCTGAAGTGGCTGTCCATGATCACTGCAACCGGAGGTAACGCATGAGCGACAAGGGCTGGCTGCTTGAGTACGAGGGCTATGAGCCGCAGCATGAGGGGCTGCGCGAGACATTATGCGCGCTTGGCAATGGTTACTTTTGCACCCGCGGCGCGGCCCCGGATGTCACCGCCGGCAAGTTCCATTATCCGGGGTCCTATCTCGCCGGAGGCTACAACCGGCTTACCACCGAAATTGAAGGCCGTGAGATCGAGAATGAGGATCTGGTCAACATTCCCAACTGGCTTGTGCTGATGATTCGCGTGGACGACGGGCCCTGGCTGAACCCGGACCAGTTGACCTTCATGGATTATCGGCAAGTGCTCGATCTTCGTCGGGGAGTGCTGAGCCGCACATTGCGATTTTGCGATGACCAGGACCGTATCACAAGAGTCGAGGAGCGGCGTTTTGTCAGCATGGTGGACGCACACCTTGCTGGCCTGGAGGTAACCATTACTGCGGAAAACTGGTCAGGCTGCCTGACCGTGCGTTCCGGCCTGGACGGAACGGTCACCAATATGGGCGTGGCACGCTATCAAAGTCTGAGAGGACGTCATCTCGAGCCTCTGGATGCGGGGGCGATGGGGAATGAGATCATCTGGCTGAGAAGCCGGACCGTGCAATCCCGGATCGAGATAGCGCAGGCCGCGCGAACCCGCCTTTATCATAACGGCAGAGTCATTCACCCGGATCATGCTGCGGACGTTTGCAAGGGCCTGGTTGCACAGGAGGTCTCGGTGGATGTCGCGCCGGGAGATACCACCAGGGTGGAGAAGATTGCCTCCCTGTTTACCTCCCGGGATCGGGGCATCTCCGAGCCACTGCTTGCGGCAAAGGAAAAGCTTCCTCCGGCCGGTGATTTCGATGCACTCCTTGCCAGTCATGAGAATGCCTGGCAGCACCTGTGGGAATTGTTTGAGCTGGAGATCGATAGCGACGGTGGCGTCGACCTCTCGATGAAACTGCGCCTCCATGTTTTTCACCTGTTGCAGACCGTAACGCGCCACACCAATGATCTGGATGTCGGTGTGCCCCCCCGGGGCTGGAACGGTGAGGCCTACCGTGCTCACATCATGTGGGATGAACTGTTCATATTTCCTCTTATTGTCGCCCATGCCCCCGCCCGTTGCCGCGCGCTTTTGCAATATCGCTATCGCCGATTACCTGCTGCGAGAAGCCTGGCCCGGGAAGCCGGGTTCAGTGGTGCGATGTTCCCGTGGCAGAGCGGGAGCAGCGGACGGGAAGAAAGCCAGGTTCTGCACCTGAATCCGGAATCGGGGCGATGGATTCCGGATAACAGCAACCGCCAGCGGCATGTCAATTCCGCCATTGTTTACAATCTCTGGCACTACTATGAAGTGAGTGGCGATTGTGAATTCATGGAGGAATACGGCGCCGAAATGCTGCTGGAGATCGCCCGTTTCTGGGCCGGCATCGTCTCCTGGAATGCACAGCGGGGTCGCTACGACATTTGCCGGGTCATGGGCCCGGATGAGTACCACACCGCCTATCCTGGCGCAGACCCTTCCACAGAGGGTGGCCTGGATAATAATGCCTACACCAATGTGATGGCGGCCTGGGTGCTCACTCGCGCCTGTCAGGTACTGGAAATTCTGCCACCGGACCGTGCGCGTCAGCTTTGTGAAGAACTGGGTATCACCGGCGAGGAAGTTGAACGCTGGCATGACGTCAGCCGCAAACTGTTTGTTCCTCTCAACGAAGAGGGGATTATCAGTCAGTTTGAAGGCTATGAAGACCTGGAAGAGTTCGACTGGAATGGCGCCCGGAAAAAATACGGCGATATCCACCGGCTTGACCGCATTCTTGAGGCGGAAGGTGATGACACCAATCGCTACAAGGCCTCGAAACAGGCCGATGTCCTGATGCTGTTCTATCTGTTCACAGCGGAAGAGCTGAAGCAAATTTTCGAACAGCTTGGCTATCCGTTTGACCCCCATACCATTCCGAGAAACGTGGATTATTATCTCCACAGAACCTCCCATGGCTCGACCCTGAGCTGGGTCCTGCACTCGTGGGTGCTGGCGCGAAGCGACCGACAGCATTCATGGCAACTGTTTCAGAACGCACTGGACAGCGACATCAGCGATATCCAGGGGGGCACGACACCGGAAGGCATCCATCTGGGGGCGATGGCCGGTACCGTTGATCTGATTCAGCGCTGCTATCTGGGCCTTGAAGTCCAGGGGGATGTGCTGTTTCTGAATCCCACCTTGCCGGACGAGATCCACCGGTTGAAAACATGCCTGTGGTACAGAAGACAGAAGCTGGACCTCGAGGTAACCAAAGACCGACTTCGGGTCAGCAGCCGCCAGTTGACAGCAGATCCTGTCACCATTGCATACCGGGGCCTGTTTCATGCGGTCAGCCCCGGCTCACATTACCAGTTCCGGCTGATCAAACACTGAACAGTCCACGAAGGAGTCAACGCCATGTCAGATGAACAGACCCTCGCTTTATGGTTCGCAGACCTCGGGCGCAGCGATGGCGATAAAGTGGGTGGCAAGAATGCCTCACTCGGAGAAATGGTCAGTCGGTTGCAGGCCTCGGGGGTGAAAGTGCCCTCGGGATTTGCCACTTCAGCAGCTGCCTACTGGCTGTTTATTGACCACAATGAGCTCCGTGAGAAGCTGACAGAGGCAATGGCGGGCCTGAAGAAAGACCACAGCAACCTTGAAGCGGTGGGTGATTCGGTTCGTAAAATGATTCTTAGGGGGAAATTCCCCGGTCCGCTGGCCGAAAGCCTGTGTCAGCATTATCGTGACCTTTCCGCCCACCTGGAGCGGGATGAACCCGACGTAGCCGTGCGCAGTTCCGCAACCGCCGAGGATTTGCCGGAAGCGAGTTTTGCCGGACAGCTGGAGACCTTCCTTAACATTCGCGGTGAGGAAGCACTGCTCGACGCCGTAAAACGCTGCTTTGCCTCATTGTTTACCAATCGCGCCATTGCCTATCGCGAAAACAACGGCTTCGACCACATGCAGGTGGCCCTGTCGGCGGGAGTCCAGCAGATGGTCCGGTCAGACCTCTCTGCTTCTGGAGTCATGTTCTCTATCGACACGGAAACCGGATTCCCCGATATCATCCTGATCACCGGCGCCTGGGGGCTGGGTGAAACCGTGGTGCAGGGGATGGTTGAGCCGGACGAGTTCCATGTCTTCAAGCCATTGCTGGAACAGGCCGGTGTGCGCCCTATCGTCGAAAAGACGCTGGGGGGAAAAGGCCAGAAAATGATTTATGGCACAGGCAAGTCCCCGACAAAACTGGTGGCGACCAGCAAACAGGAGCGCGCCAGCTTTGTCCTTGATGATGATGAAGTCCTGCAGCTGGCGCGCTGGGCCAGGGCCATCGAGGAACACTACGGGCAGCCCATGGATATGGAGTGGGCGAAAGATGGTGAAACAGGCGAGCTGTATATCGTGCAGGCCCGGCCCGAAACCATACAATCCCGCAAAGAGGCCGCCACCCTCAGGTCCTACCAGATGATGGAAGAAGGAAAACGCCTGGTGACCGGCCTGGCCATTGGCGACTCCATCGCGACCGGCAAGGTGCAACAGCTCGACAGCCCTGAGGAGATAGACCGCTTCGAGGAAGGCGCGGTGCTGGTCACCGGAATGACCGATCCCGACTGGGTGCCCATCATGAAGCGGGCGTCTGCTATCGTTACCGATCACGGTGGTCGTACCAGCCACGCAGCCATCGTCAGCCGCGAACTGGGCCTCACCGCATTGGTGGGCGCCGGCAACGCCATGGCAAATCTCAAGGACGGACAGGTTGTCACGGTTTCCTGTGCCGAGGGCGATGAGGGAGTGGTTTACGAGGGTAAACTGGCCTTTGAGGAACGCGAACTCAATCTCGACGACATTCCTGAAACCCGCACCCGGGTTATGGTCAACCTTGCGAATCCATCCTCTGCCTACCGCTGGTGGCGCTTGCCCACGGATGGTGTGGGGCTGGCGCGGATGGAGTTCATCATCGGCAACATGATTAAGATTCACCCGATGGCACTGGTGCATTATAAGACGCTTGAAGACAAGCAGGCCCGGCGCCGGATTGATGAATTGACCCTGGGTTATGAGGACAAGTCCGACTATTTTGTCGACACCCTGGCGCGGGGCATGGCCCGGATCGCAGCCGCGCACCACCCGCATCCGGTTATCGTGCGCATGAGCGATTTCAAAACCAATGAATACGCCCGGCTGATCGGCGGTGCGGCATTCGAGCCGAAGGAGGAAAACCCGATGCTCGGCTGGCGCGGCGCCTCACGCTATTACGATGAGGGTTACCGCGAGGGTTTTGCCCTGGAGTGCCGTGCGGTGCGGCGCGCCCGTGAACAGATCGGGATGGACAATATCGCCATCATGATTCCATTTTGTCGCTCCCCCGCCGAAGCGGACAAGGTGCTCGCCGTGTTGGCCGAGGAAGGTCTTGTGAGGGGACAGTATGGCCTCGATATTTATGTGATGGCTGAACTCCCGGCCAATGTCCTTCGTGCCCGGGAATTTGCCGAACGCTTCGATGGTTTCTCCATCGGCTCCAACGACCTCACCCAGCTGGTACTGGGCATTGACCGCGACAGCGACCGGCTCAAGGCCCTGTTCGACGAACAGGACGAGGCGGTGAAAATTGCAATCGCCGATCTTCTGGAAAAGGCGCAACGGTCAGGAACGCCCGTTGGATTCTGTGGTCAGGCCCCCAGCGACCATCCGGCATTCGCCGGTTTTCTGGTGGGCCAAGGAATCAACTCGATTTCGGTGACGCCCGACAGTTTCCTGGCAGTGAAACAGCAGGTTGCAGAGGCGGAAGAACGACCTGACACAGGTCTGCCCAGTCATTCTTCATGAGAGTATTCAAGATAGTCGTTTACAAAGACACAGATCGACTGAAGAGCCCGGTCTGGACTACGCGATGGGAGCATGCATGGAAGAGCCGACGAACCAATCTTTTCTTCAGGGCATCGAAGAGGTGCTTGACCACTGGGCGGTAGACCCGGAACAGGGCCTGAGCCAAAAGGAATCGGATAAAAGACTGGCACAGTTCGGTCCCAACCGCCTCGAAGCCAGCCGGCGCAAATCGACCTGGCGCATCCTGTTTGACCAATTCAGAAGTCTGGTCATCATCCTGCTGGTGGTGGCCTCGGCCATAGCAGCGGCTTTCGGGGAGTTCATCGAAGCCATGGCCATTGCAGTGGCCATTCTGATCAATGGGGCCATTGGTTTCGGAACAGAGTACGCCGCGACGCGGTCGATGGATGCATTGCGGCGTCTGGGACAGACCACCGCTAGGGTACGCCGGGAAGGCAAGGAACAGGAGCTGCCTGCTGGTCAGTTGGTGCCGGGTGATGTTGTGATTCTCGGCGAGGGCATGGTCGTGCCAGCGGACCTGCGCCTCGCATCGGTCGAAAACCTGCAGTGCAATGAAGCTGCTCTTACTGGCGAATCCGAGCCAGTCTCCAAAACGACTGAAGCCCTGGAAGATCGAGAAGCGCCTCTTGCTGACCGTGTGAATATGGCTTTCAAGGGTACCGCCGTGACCCGCGGTACGGCCGAAGGCGTGGTGGTCTGCACGGGGCAGGACACCGAGATCGGTCGGATCGCTGCCCTGGTTGAAGGCGCGGACAAAGATGCCGCCCCTCTCGAGCGCAGGCTCGAAAATCTTGGCAAGCGATTGATCTACCTGGTTATTATCGTCGGCCTGGTGGTGGCCGCATCCGGAATTATTGCCGGCCAGGAGGTCGGTCTGATGGTCGAAACTGCCATCGTCCTGGCGATCGCTGCCGTACCGGAGGGCCTGCCTGTTGTCGCCACGCTGTCACTGGGACGTGGCATGTGGCGTATGGCCAGACGCGGCGCATTGGTCAAGCGGCTCTCCGCCGTGGAAACCCTGGGCGCGACGACGGTGATCATCACCGACAAGACCGGCACACTCACCGAAAACCGCATGGTACTGAACCGCATAGCGCTGGCTGGCGGTGATATTCATGTCTCGAACCAGGACGATGCTTTCCTTGCGGATGATTCCCCGGTTGATCCGGAAGAGCGACCTGATCTGAAGGCGGCCCTCCGCACCATGGTTCTGTGCAACAACTCGGAGCGTGGAGAGAACGACGAGGAAGGCTCGGGTGATCCGATGGAGGTTGCGTTACTGGATGCCGGTGCACTGGCAGGACTGGATCGGAAGGAGCTTCTTGAGACCTGGCCGGAGGAGCGCGAGGTGAGCTTCGATCCGGATACCAAGATGATGGCCACTATTCACCGTGACGGCAGCGATTATCTGGCAGCGGTCAAAGGTGCGCCGGAGGCTGTTCTGGCAGCGGCGACCCGGTACCGCAACTGCGATTCGGACGAGGGCCTTGATGACGATGCGCGCGACCAGTGGCAGCAACGGAATGAAACATTGGCCGCGGACGGTCTGCGGGTGCTGGCTCTGGCTGAGAAATCCATGACGGACGTTGACTCCGAAGCATACGAAGAGTTGGTAATGCTTGGGCTGGCAGGGCTGTATGACCCTCCCCGGGTTGCCGTGGCGGATGCCATCAGGGCATGCAGAGAAGCGGGTATCCGCATCGTGATGGCCACTGGCGACCATGCTGCCACCGGGCTGAACGTCGCGCGGGAAGTCGGTATGGTGGACCAGGAAAAGGACGTTCTCGAAGGTGTGGACCTTGATCCTGAAGATATTGAACGAATCAGGGAAACCGAGATCTTCGCCCGGGTCAATCCGGAGCAAAAGCTGACCCTGGTGGAGGCTTTTCAGAAAGCCGGGGAAATCGTGGGCATGACAGGTGACGGGGTCAATGACGCGCCGGCACTGAAAAAGGCGGATATCGGTATTGCCATGGGCAAGCGAGGCACAGAGGTTGCTCGCGAGGCAAGCGACATAGTCCTCCATGACGATGCATTCGAGACCATTGTGATGGCCGTCCGCCAGGGACGGACAATCTTCGACAATATCCGCAAGTTTATTATCTTTCTTTTGTCCGGGAATCTTGGCCAGATTCTGCTTGTCTCCGGCGCCGTGCTGGCCGGATGGCCTCTGCCACTGCTGCCGTTGCAGATCCTGTTCCTGAACATGCTGCTGGACGTGTTTCCTGCGCTGGCGCTGGGTGTGGGCGATGACGAGCCAGTGGTGATGCAGAGGCAACCCCGCGACCCATCGGAACCAGTCCTGACCCGCAGTGGTTGGCTGGCGATCCTGGGCTTTGGCGCCACCATGGGGGCGTCTGTTCTGGCAACGTTCGCTATCGCCCGGTCGGTTTTTGACATGGACTATGAGGGTGCCGTGACCGTGGCCTTTTTGACGTACGGTATGGCGAGGCTCTGGCATGTGTTCAACATGCGTTCACCTGAAAGCCATTGGCTGCATAACAATGTGGTCACTAGCCGGTTCGTCTGGGGAGCGATCGTGATCTGCATCATTCTGCTATTGATCGCACTTTACTTTCCTCCGTTGAGCGGGCTGCTGGGGCTGGTACCACTCACGTCCATTTCGCACTGGCTACTGGTGCTGGCCGGCAGCCTGGTTCCGCTTCTGGTCGGCCAGATTGCAATCCAGGTGGCAGCAAAACGTTATGTGCAGAAGTGATATTTCAGCCATTCACAAGAGCGATCTGTTGCCATGAATTTTCCCTCAATAAAGCAAGTTGAACCGACCAGCGATGACCTGCTCTACTTGCGAGACGCACGCCACCATGCACCTCACAAAATTCTGGGGCCCCATTTCCGGGATGGCACGGCAGTTGTAAGGGTGTGGCTGCCCCAGGCGGTAACTGCCTGGTTAGAGGAAACAGGTGCCGCCATGAAAAATGAGGGCTGCGGTCTGTTTACGTGGGCCGGCGATGCGAACGACTTGCCTCACCCCTATTCAGTACGCTACCGGGATGAACACGGAGGAGAGCACAGCCACCAGGACGCCTATGCCTTTGCACCGGATATCGATGAAGCCGCCCTGCAGAGCTTCAGCGAGGGCCGCCATCACCGGGCGTGGCAGATGCTGGGCGCTCATCCCTACGCCAGGGAGGGGGTTGAGGGTACCCGTTTTGCGGTGTGGGCGCCCAATGCCGAGCGGGTCAGCGTTGTCGGTGACTTCAATGCATGGGATGGCCGTCGCCATCCCATGAGTTGCCTCGGGGGCAGTGGTGTGTGGGAGCTGTTTATTCCCGGTGTCGGCCCCGGGGCCCTGTACAAGTACGAAATCCGTCACGGTGAGAGCGGCACGGTTTTTCTGCGCGCAGATCCCTTTGCCCGGGAATTCGAAGCGCCACCGCATCCAGCCTCCATCGTGGTCGGGCCCTCCAGCTATCAATGGGGCGATGACGGCTGGCCGGACCGGAGGCCGGACTGGCAGCAGGCACCCATTGCCATCTACGAACTCCATCTGGGCTCCTGGCAGCGGGGCGATACCGGTGAACTGCTGGGTTATCGCGAGCTGGTGGAGCGCCTGCTGATTCATCTGAAACGCACAGGTTTCACCCATGTGCAGTTAATGCCGGTCACCGAATTCCCATTCGAGGGGTCCTGGGGTTACCAGAGCACCGGGTATTTTGCCGCCACTCGCCGTCACGGTAACGAGGACGACTTGCGCTACCTGGTGGATTGCCTGCACCGGCAAGGCATCGGGGTCTATGTGGACTGGGTGCCGGGCCACTTCCCGAAGGACGACCAGGCGCTGGCGCTTTTCGACGGCACAGCCTTGTACGAGCATCACGACGCCCGGTTAGGCGAGCACAAGGAATGGGGCACTCTGGTATTCAACTATGGGCGCAATGAAGTGCGCTCCTTTCTGATATCCAGTGCTCTCTATTGGCTGGAGCAGTTTCACTTCGACGGATTGCGGGTGGATGCGGTGGCCTCCATGATTTACCTGGATTACGGCCGGGAGGACGACTGGCTGCCTAACCGCTACGGCAGTAATGAAAACCTGGAGGCAATACAGTTTCTCCGGGAGCTCAATACCGTCACCCACCGGGAATGTCCCGGCACTGTCACCATCGCCGAGGAGTCCACCGCCTGGCCACAGGTAACCCGGCCGGTCTGGGTCGGGGGGCTGGGCTTCAGCATGAAGTGGAATATGGGCTGGATGAATGACACCCTTTCCTATATCGAGAAGGAGCCTGTCCATCGTCATTATCACCACGACGCCATTACCTTTGCGCTGTATTACGCCTTTGACGAGAACTTCATCCTGCCTCTGTCTCACGATGAGGTAGTGCATGGCAAACGCTCTTTGCTGAGCAAGATGCCGGGTGACCGCTGGCAGCAGTTTGCCAATCTGCGACTGCTCTACACCTGCATGTACACGTTTCCCGGCAAAAAGCTGCTTTTCATGGGGGATGAGTTCGGTGTCAATCAGGAGTGGGATCACAACGCCGCCCTGGACTGGGGGCTTCTGGACTATCCGGAGCATGCCGGTTTGCTGGCGGTGGTGGCGGATCTGAACCGGCTCTACACGCAGCGTACTGAACTGCACAGGTATGATTTCCAGCGCCAGGGATTTGAGTGGATTGATTGCCATGATGCGGCTCAGTCACTGCTCTGTTACCGCCGCATTGATGACGACCGTTCTCTGATCATCGTGCTCAACTTTACGCCGGTGCCCCGCTATGGCTATCGGGTCGGCGTGCCGGGGCCGGGCCACTACCATGAGCTGTTCAATTCCGATTCGCGATTCTATGGCGGCAGCGATATGGGTAACGGCCAGGGCCTGGAAGCGGAACAACAACCCTGGATGAACCAGCCCTGCTCACTGGCCCTGGATGTGCCGCCTCTGGGTGGAGTGATACTCGAGTGGGAGTGCCGGGCATAACCCCTCCGGTAAGCCTGAGGGGCCAGCCCGGACCCGGGCGGTACTTATCCGGACTTGGCGGGTGGGTACCCTTTGTACTCCTCGATAGGGGAAAATGTTTTGCAATGGTTGCAGCGAACCTGCTCGCCAGCGGCCAGGTTCAGTCTCGATATCATCGATAATTCATGGCAATCCGGGCACTGAACAACGATCAGATTCGAGGGATTTTTATAAGACTCCTGTGACAGCGTTGACCTTATCATGAGGTCTACCTCCGCAATATGCTTGATCCTGAAGGGCGTTCTCTTCAGCCTTTGACCTCGATGCGAGAATTTTGCGACTTCTCTGACCGGGGGATTTCAATTTTCAGAACGCCCTTGTCGGATTTTGCTGTCACCTGCGAGGCATCAGCTGCGCCGGGCAGGTCAAAGCGGCGGAAAAAGCTGCCGGTGAATCGTTCTACCCGGTGCCAGCCCTTGTCGTCATCTTCTTTTTCCTCTTCGCGCTCCCCGCGTATTGTGAGTACCCCGTTTTCCAGATTCACTTCGATGTCCTTGGGATCGACACCGGGAACGTCTGCAGTGACCACGAAACGGTCTTTGTCTTCTTTGACATCCACAGCCGGTGCCCATTGGGCGACACCGGCGTGCTCCCTGTCGTCCAGAGAGAATGGCCACAGGCGTTCGTTAAAAAAGCGCTCCATTTCCTGTTGAAAGGTGGGCAGGGACGGCTTGTCTCTCTTGATCAGGTTTCTCATGCTTTTGGCTCCAATAGTGGCTATGTTTGATTTGAAAGGACGCCTTTACCATGTTGGCTGTCTGCGGTCAGGTCGAGATCCATTGTATCCACTACTTTCTCGCCACTCTCGACCGTCAGCTTCGCATGTCTGGTCAGTGCGACCTTCCTGTTCAAGCCTATCGAACGCCTCTGGATAACTGTTGACGACAGTCAATAACGCAGCCAAAAGCAAATTTCTATCCGGATATCTGTTGTGAAGCCTGGTATGCCCCATCCCTGGGAATTCTAGCTGGCGGCGGCTTCAGCCGCTTTGACCTTCACGTAGCTCCCTGGAGCATCCTCGATTACTGGCAATTTGCCCTCACCCGGTATGCGGGCCGGCACCTGCTCACCGGAGTACGGGGCAATCCATTCCAGCCAGTGTGGCCACCAGGATCCCGGGTGCTGCTCGGAATCCGCCAGCCAGTCTTCAGCGTCCGGCGGCATCCTGTCGTTGGTCCAGAAGCCGTACTTTTCCTTGTAGGGCGGGTTGATTACCCCCGCAATGTGGCCGGAGCCGGACAATACAAACCGCACATCACCTCCGTGGGCCAGCGCACCTTTATAGGTGGTTTTCCATTTGGCGATGTGATCCTGCCGGGCCGACAGGAAGAACGAAGGCACCTCAATCTCTGACAGGTTGATGGATTCCCCGGCCAGGGTCAGGGAGTCCGGCTGAACCAGACGGTTGTTCAGGTACATTTCACGAAGATAGAAGCTGTGCATCTTCGCTGGCAGGTTGGTGCCATCGGTGTTCCAGTAAAGTATGTCGAAGGCGGCCGGCTTTTCACCCTTCAGGTAATTATTGGTCCAGAAGGACCAGAACAGCTCGTTTTCCCGCAGGAGGTTGAAGGTAAACGCCATGGCGCGCCCATCAAGGTAGCCCTTGCGTTCCAGCATCCGCTCAATGCCCTGAATGGAGTGATCGTTGATGAACACGCCGATGCCGCCGGGGTCCGAAAAATCCAGCAGGGTGGTCAGGTAGGTAGCGCTGACCACCGGATTGCGCTGTTTCTTCTTCAGCCAGGCCAGGGTAGACCCCAGCAGGGTGCCGCCGATGCAGTAGCCGATCACATTCATCCGCTCTTCACCGGTGGCTTCGGTGATTGCGTCCATGGCAGCCAGCGGGCCCAGCTGCATGTAATCTTCCCAACCCTTGTCCCGGAGCTCAGGCCCGGGGTTGCGCCAGGAAATGATAAAGACCGTCTGGCCCTGGTCAACGAGCCACTGGATAAACGATTTCTGTGCCGTCAGATCCAGTATGTAGAACTTGTTGATCCAGGGCGGGACAATCAGAAGAGGGCGCTGACTGACCGTTTCCGTGGACGGTGAGTACTGGATCAGCTGCATCAGTTCATTCTGGTAAACCACTTTTCCCGGCGTGGTGGCCAGGTTGCGGCCGATTTCAAATGCCGAGCGGTCCGTCATGCCGACATTGAACAGCGACGGATTCTGCCGCACGTCTTCAAGCAACTGCCGGGTACCGTCAATCAGGTTCATGCCCTTGCGCTCCCAGGTAATCCTGAGAACTTCCGGATTGGAGGCGGGAAAGTTCGAGGGTGACAGCGCACTGGTCAGTTGCCGGGCGTAGAACAGCATCTGGTCACGGCCGGCCGGTGGCAGGCCTTCCATGTTGCCGACCCAGTCCAGAAATGCCCGGGAGTTGATCAGGTAAGCCTGGTGGAGTACATCGAAAGGCAGGTACCTGTGCCAGTCTTCCGCCTGGAAACGCCGGTCATCCGGGTCTGGTTGCGCGGGCGGGTTACTGTCCCTGCCGGTTAACTGGGCAAGGGTGTAGCCACCCAGCGCCAGGTGTTTGCGGGCAAGGCCCAGTTCGGCGCTCGCAAACCTGATCGGGTGCAGCAGGAGATCCTCTGCCATGGCCCGATAAGCGTCGGACATCTCGGACAGGGTGGAGAGTTTGGCGTCATCCATGACGCCGGTCTCCCCAAGCCATTTCTCCAGGTTCTGCTGGCCCTGCCGGACATTGGTTTCAAACTGATTCACCAGCTGGCTGACGGTTTTCCCCAGCGTATCCATACCCAACATAAACAATCCCTACTTGGTGGCCTTCGGGCCGGGTTTTGCCGTTTCTTCCTTTGCCTCGGGGGCCTTCTCGAAAACCTTCTGGACCTCCTCGCGGGTTTCGTTGAAGTAATCCTGCCAGGCTTTCCAGTCGGCGGTGAACTGTTCGCTAAGGGATTTCAGGGTTTCTGCCTGGTCCCCGGTAACGGCCTTCAGTCCTTCCAGGTCCCGCACTTCGGACACCTTTTTCGCCTGTTCCATGGTAACGTCGGCGTAGCGGCGAAACGCGTTCATCTGCATTTCCGCTGCCTTGTTGAACTGCTCGAAGAGGGTTTCGTTAAGGCGGGTGGCTTTTTCAAACAGGTCATTGCTCATTGATACATCTCCTTTGCATACAGGGAATTTGAACTTCTATTTTGCAGCAGGATTCATGACGTAATGTTGACAAGCATCAACCTGAAGAACGGCTGCCCTGTTTTCGGAGGGAGTTTGTTTTTTGCGGTGGCCTTTGGAAACGCAGGAGGCGTGATAAACTGGCGCCCTTTGAAACACTGACGTGGTAATTTTGATGGTACTGACGCATGGGAGCTGCGAAGACGACGAGGCCTGGATGAGCCGCGCCCTGCAACTGGCGGAGCAGGCAGCCGGGGCGGGTGAGGTGCCTGTGGGGGCGGTGGTCGTCCTCGATGGCAAGGAGATTGGTGCCGGCTTCAATGCGCCGATCAGCAGCTGCGACCCGACTGCCCATGCTGAAATCCGGGCCCTGCGGGATGCGGCAAAGCGGGTCGGGAATTACCGGTTGCCGGGTGCCACGCTTTACGTCACCCTTGAGCCTTGCACCATGTGCGTTGGCGCTATTGTTCATAGCCGGGTCAGCCGACTGGTGTATGGCGCAGCCGAGCCAAAGGCCGGGGCCGTGGCATCCACCCGGCGGACGCTGGACGAGGACCATCTGAACTGGCGTGTTGAATGTCACAGTGGCATCCTTGCGCACCAGTGCAGCCGGGTAATCAGCGAGTTCTTCTCCGCGCGCCGGGCACAGATCCGGCGCCGGAAACAATCAATTTCAGGGAAGGAGTGACGACAGACAATGAAAGTACTGGTCACCGGCGGAGCCGGGTACATAGGCAGCCACGTTGTCAGGCAGCTCGGCGAAGCCGGGCACGACATTATTGTTTTCGACAACCTGTCCACCGGGTATCGCTGGGCGGTCACCTGCGGTGAGTTGGTTGTGGGCGACCTGGCTGACGAGCAGGCTATTGCGGACCTCTTCAGCGGGCATCGTTTCGACGCGGTTTTGCATTTTGCGGCCAATATCGTGGTGCCGGAGTCGGTTGAAAATCCCCTCAAGTATTACAGCAACAATACCCGTAACACGCTGAACCTGCTGAAAGCGGTTGAGCAGCACCGGGTTCCCTACATGGTGTTCTCGTCCACTGCCGCGGTTTATGGCATGCCGGAAGAAACGGTGCTGACGGAAGATCTGCCCCTGGCCCCGATCAACCCCTATGGCGCATCCAAGATGATGAGCGAGCGGATGATCATGGACCTGGCTGCCGCGTCGTCGCTGAATTATGTGATCCTGCGCTACTTCAACGTGGCCGGGGCCAACCCCGATGGATTGCTGGGGCAGGCAACGCCGGAGGCAACCCACCTGATCAAGGTGGCATGCGAATGCGTGACGGGCAAGCGGGATGGCATGAGCGTGTTCGGCACCGACTACGACACCCGTGACGGCACCTGCATCCGCGACTACATCCACGTGGAGGACCTGGCCAAGGCCCACGTGATGGCGCTGGATTACATGGCAGACGGCGGTGAGTCCCGGGTACTCAATTGCGGTTATGGGCGGGGCTTTACCGTACGGGAAGTGATCGACGTGGTGAAGCGTAAATCGGGCAAGGATTTTTCCGTGCAGGAAACCGGCCGGCGGGCAGGGGATCCGGCTGCGCTCATGGCCGACAACACGCGAATCAAAAACGTTCTTGGCTGGCAGCCGGACTACGATGACCTGGATACCATCGTGGGCACGGCGCTGGCCTGGGAAAAGATCTGGCAGGAAAAACAGGGTTGAGACAATCCTTCCTGGCACTAAAAACGAATTGCAGACATCAGGGTTTTAACGGATGAAGATTACTATTTTTGGTACCGGTTACGTGGGACTTGTGACAGGCGCTTGCCTGGCCGATGTGGGCCATCATGTGCTGTGCATGGACGTGGATCAGGGCAAGATCGAAAAACTCAAGAACGGCCAGATCCCCATCTATGAGCCGGGGCTCGAATCCATCGTCAGGCATACTGTCGAAGCTGGACGACTGGCATTCACCACGGACACCGAAGAAGCCGTTGCTCATGGCGTGCTGCAGTTCATAGCCGTGGGCACACCGCCGGATGAGGACGGTTCCGCCGACCTGCAGTATGTAACAGCCGTGGCCAAATCCATTGGCCAGTATATGGACGACTACAAAGTTGTTGTGGACAAGTCCACGGTGCCGGTTGGTACCGGAGACAAGGTCAGGGATGCCGTGCGCTCACAACTCGACAAGCGCGGTCTGGAGCTGGAATTCGACGTGGTTTCCAATCCGGAATTCCTGAAGGAAGGCGCTGCCATAAACGACTTCATGAAACCGGACCGTATTATCGTTGGCACCGACAGCGAGCGGGCCATGGAACTGTTGCACGAGGTTTACTACCCGTTCAACCGCAGCCATGACCGGATGATCTTCATGGATATCCGCTCTGCAGAGCTGACCAAGTACGCCGCCAACTCCATGTTGGCCACCAAGATCAGCTTCATGAACGAAATTGCCAATCTGGCGGAGCGCCTGGGTGCGGACATTGAGAACGTACGTCGAGGTATCGGTTCTGATCCCCGCATTGGTTACCACTTTATCTATCCCGGCTGTGGTTACGGCGGGTCCTGTTTCCCGAAAGATGTTCAGGCGCTGGCCCGCACGGCCAGGGACTGTGAATACGACTCCCGCCTTCTGAACGCGGTCGAAGCCGTCAACAATGCCCAGAAGCATGTGCTGTTCGACAAGATCAGCCACTATTTCAATGGCGACCTGAAAGGCAAGGTCATCGCGCTCTGGGGGCTCGCCTTCAAGCCGAACACAGACGATATGCGTGAAGCCGCCTCCCGCACCCTGATGCAGGATCTCTGGAACGCCGGTGCCACCGTGCAGGCTTTTGACCCGGAAGCCATGGAGGAAACCCAGCGTATCTATGGAGATCAGCCGGGGCTGACACTGTGTGGTACCAAGGAACAGGCGCTGAAAGGTGCGGATGTGCTGACCATCTGCACCGAGTGGAAGGAATTCCGGTCGCCGGACTTTGCGGCCATCGCAGCAGCCCTCAGGGAACCGGCAGTATTTGACGGTCGCAACCTGTACGAACCGGAAATGCTGGAACGCCACGGCATGATCTACTACGCCATAGGCCGTGGCCGGAACCAGTTCCACGGAGGTTGATATGAGCGGGCCGGATAAGTCTTTCGTGCTACATGAGCGCCTTGAGGCAGACACTGTCAGCCTCGGCCGCAGCGGGCTGTGTGAAGTGCGGCTGATGAACGACAGCAACTGGCCCTGGATTCTCCTGGTACCCCGGATTGCGGGTGTGCGGGAGATCTATGAGCTGGCGCGGGAACAGCAACAACAGTTGCTGGCCGAGTCCTCCGTGCTTGGCAAGGGCATGATGGAACTGTTTGGCGGCGACAAGCTGAATGTGGCCGCGCTGGGCAACATGGTGCCGCAGCTTCACCTGCATCATATCGTGCGTTTTGAAGGTGATCCGGCGTGGCCGGGGCCGGTGTGGGGAAAGCTTCCTCCCAGGCATTATGGCGAGGCTGAACTGGCAGAGCTGAAGAGCCGGCTGGCTCCGCTCCTGGATAGCCTGCAGAAGCCCTGATAAAAAAGCCCGCCAATTGGCGGGCTGGAGGGTCGCCCTGGTAGGGCAACGAAACAACAATGGAGGATAGGCTCTATCCCGGTTCTCTGACGGGTCGGGAATCAATAAGGTTCCAGAAAGTTTCTATCCCTTGCGTCGGGAAGTCGTTTCCTTGCCCAGCGCGTGCCTGCTGAGGGTCCGCGAGCCCACCAGGACCATTCTGAGTTCCGTTTTAAGTCTCACCTTGAGCTCGTCCCGTTCCTTTGGGGTGGCATCCAGGGCTTCGGCGCCCTGGTTGAACACCAGAGTAACCATGGCCTCTGCCACCAGTTTCGGGTCGGAGAGGGGTTTGTTCTGTTCTTCGGCAATCCGAGCCAGGTCTGCTGCCAGTTCGGTCACAAAGTGATCGATTTCAGCCTTGATGGCGGTACGGAAGGATTTCGACACGCCGGTACTCTCCCTGAGCATCAGGCGGAACAGGTTGGAGTTGTTGCCCAGGTACTCCATGAAGGTATCGACTGAGGTGCTGATGGCGCTGCCATTCCTCGCAATCCGCTTGCGGGCCTGACGCATCAGCTGCCGTAGCGCCACGCCGCCTTCGTCCACCAGTGCCAGCCCCAGCTCATCCAGTTCGGAAAAGTGCCGGTAGAAGGAGGTGGGCGCGATACCAGCCTCCCGCGCCACTTCCCGCAGGCTCAGGCTGCCAAAGCCACGGTCCGCGCTCAGTTGGGCGAGGGCGGCATCCATAAGGGCGCGGCGGGTTCGAAGTTTCTGTTCTGCGCGTGCTGACAAGGGTGGCTCCGGAAGCTGGTAAATCGCACCATTCTAGCGGTCAAAGGATTTAGCGTCACCCGCTGTAACGGAAGCCTGATTTTCACGCCTATTGTGTTTATAATGTGCGGCTTATCCAGTATCCTCGCCAGTTAATTTTTGCGGCTATGACTTGGTCTGACAGAGCAGGTGGGGATGGCTTTCCGAAACCGTGCGGAGCCATGGATGGCGGAGCCCGAGCGTACAGGGATGTATTCACAGCGTGTTTCGGAAAGCCATCCCCACCTGCTCGCCCGCACCTCAGACGCAAGCCAAAACATCAGAACACATCAAACGTAACGGGAACCGGTATGCGCAGTCATTATTGCGGTGGAATCAACGAATCTCACATTGATCAGGAAGTCACACTTTGCGGGTGGGTACATCGCCGCCGCGATCACGGCGGGGTGATTTTTCTGGACCTGCGTGACCGGGATGGCATTTCCCAGGTGGTGTTCGACCCGGATACCCCCGAGAGCTTCAATCTGGCGGAGAAAGTCCGCAGTGAATTCGTCATCCAGGTGACAGGCCGGGTACGTCGCCGTCCCGCCGGTACCGAGAACGCCAACATGCCCACCGGCCAGGTGGAATTGCTGGGCAAACAGCTGAACATCCTGAACGCCGCGGCCACACCGCCGTTCCCCCTGGACGAGCACGTGGATGTGGGCGAGGACGTTCGCCTGAAGTACCGTTTTGTGGACCTGCGCCGACCGGAAATGCTGAACCGCCTGCGTTTTCGCTCCCGGGTAACCAGCTACATCCGTAACTTCCTGGACAGCAACGGCTTCATGGACGTGGAAACTCCGATCCTGACCCGTGCCACCCCGGAAGGCGCCCGCGATTACCTGGTGCCTAGCCGTACCCATGAAGGTTCCTTCTTCGCGCTGCCACAATCTCCCCAGCTGTTCAAGCAGCTGCTGATGGTGTCCGGTGTTGACCGCTACTACCAGATTGCCAAGTGTTTCCGCGATGAGGACCTGCGGGCCGATCGTCAGCCGGAATTCACCCAGGTGGATGTGGAGGCCTCGTTTATTGACGAGGAAACCCTGATGAGCCTGAACGAGGATATGATCCGCTCACTGTTCAGGGACGTGCTGGAAGTTGACCTGCCCGAATTCCCGCGCATGCCGTATTCCGAGGCCATGCAGCGCTACGGCAGTGACAAGCCGGACCTGCGTATCCCGCTTGAACTGGTGGATGTGGGCGATCTGGTTGCCGGTGTTGATTTCAAGGTATTTGCCGGCCCGGCCAACGATCCGAAGGGCCGTGTTGCCGCGCTGCGTGTTCCCCGGGGCGGCGAGCTGACCCGCAAGCAGATTGACGACTACACCAGGTTTGTCGGCATCTACGGCGCCAAAGGGCTGGCCTACATCAAGGTCAACGACCTCTCCAAAGGTGTTGAAGGGCTGCAGTCGCCGATCATCAAGTTCCTGGGGGACGATGTGGCCCTGGCGGTGATCGAGCGCGCGGGTGCGGAAGATGGCGACATTGTGTTCTTCGGTGCCGACAAGACCAACGTTGTGAACGAAGCCCTGGGCGCCCTGCGCATCAAGGTGGGCCATGACCTGGATATGCTGACCGCCGAATGGGCACCGCTGTGGGTCGTTGATTTCCCGATGTTTGAGGAAACACCGGACGGCGGCCTGACCGCTATCCACCATCCGTTTACCGCGCCTTCATGCTCTGCGGAAGAACTGGAAGCGTCACCGGCAACGGCATTGTCCCGTGCCTACGATATGGTCCTGAACGGCACCGAACTCGGTGGTGGTTCCATCCGTATCCATGACGAGTCGATGCAGGAGAGCGTGTTCCGCACCCTGGGTATCGGCCACGAAGAAGCCCGCGCCAAGTTCGGGTTCCTGCTGGACGCTCTCAAGTACGGTTGTCCTCCCCACGGTGGCCTGGCATTTGGCCTGGACCGCCTGATCATGCTGATGACCGGCGCCAGCTCTATCCGCGATGTGATTGCTTTCCCGAAAACCCAGAGCGCCACCTGTCTGATGACACAGGCGCCCGGGGAAGTGGACGACAAGCAGTTGCGCGAGCTGCATATCCGCCGTCGCAAGCCGGTGGCAAAGGCCGGTGAGGGCAAAGAAGAGACATCAGGTAACGAGTAAAGTAAGCCGGAGCACGCCCCTGGCGTGCTCCGGGACTGAACGGAGTTGATCATGGCTGGACACAGTAAATGGGCCAACATCAAACACCGTAAAGCGGCTCAGGATGCCAAGCGCGGCAAGATCTTCACCAAGATCATCCGCGAGTTGACGGTCGCAGCCCGTCAGGGTGGCGGTAATCCCGACGACAATCCGAGGCTGCGCGGGGTGATCGACAAAGCCCTGACTGCCAACATGAAGAAAGATACCATCGAGCGCGCCATTGAACGGGGTGCGGGTGATGGTGATGACAGCAATTACGAAGAGCTGACCTACGAAGGCTATGGCCCCGGCGGCGTTGCCATTTTCGTGGAAGTGATGACGGATAACCGTAACCGGACGGTGGCCGAGGTTCGTCACGCCTTCAGCAAGATGGGCGGCAATCTGGGGACCGACGGTTCGGTAGCGTATCTTTTCAGCAAGCAGGGTATTATCAGTTACAGCCCGGAAATGGACGAGGACCGGCTGATGGAGGCTGCTCTGGTGGCGGGTGCCGAGGACCTGGCAACCCTCGGCGACGGATCTTTCGAAATCGTCACCACCCCGGAGCAGTTCCTCGACGTCAAGCAGTCCCTGGTGGAATCCGGGCTGGTGCCGGACAACGCCGAAGTTACCATGGTGCCATCGACCACGGTGGAGCTGGATGAGGAAGGCGCCGGGCCGGTACTCAAGCTGATTGATATGCTGGAAGACCTGGATGACGTACAGAACGTCTATCACAACGCTGAAATCCCCGGCGAGGTGATGGAGGCGCTTCACCATTAAGGATGCAATGTGCCGATAATCATGGGTGTCGACCCGGGTTCACGCATTACCGGTTACGGCATTGTCCGTGCCGATGGCCGGGTGATCGAGTATATCGACAGCGGCTGTATCCGGGTTGGTGAAAAGCCCATGGCGGAACGCCTGCAGACCATCTTTCACAGTCTTGCAACATTGATCGGGGAGTATCGCCCGGCAGAGTTCGCCATTGAACAGGTGTTCATGGCCCGCAATCCGGATTCAGCCCTGAAGCTGGGGCAGGCCAGGGGCGCGGCTATCGTGGCAGCCGCCAACAGCGGGCTGGAGGTTCACGAGTACTCTGCCCGGCAGGTCAAGCAGGCGGTGGTGGGCAAGGGCGGTGCCGACAAGACCCAGGTGCAGCACATGGTACAGGTACTGCTGGCCCTGTCCCGCAAGCCCCAGGCGGACGCCGCCGACGCGTTGGCCATTGCCCTCTGCCATGCCCATATGAGCCAGAGCGTGGCGCGGCTTGCAACCGGTGGCGGTGGCAAGGTACGCAGTGGCCGGGTGAGAAGACACTAGCCGATTCATTGAAGTCCAGGGAGAAACCCGTTGATAGGTCGTATCCGAGGCATTCTGATCGAGAAATCACCCGCCCAGGCGCTGGTTGAGTGCGCCGGGCTTGGTTACGAAGTTGATATTCCCTACACCACGTTTTTCAACCTGCCTGAAACCGGTGAAGAGCTGGTTCTTCATACCCACTTCGTGGTTCGCGAGGACGCCCAGAGCCTTTATGGATTTTCCTCCCGTCTCGACCGCGACCTGTTTCGCCTGCTGATCAGGGTGAACGGAGTCGGGCCGAAGCTCGCCGCGGGGATTCTCTCCGGCCTTGATGCCAATCAGTTTATCCGCTGCGTGGAAGCCCGCGACGCCAATGCCCTGGTGAAGCTTCCGGGTGTCGGTAAGAAAACCGCCGAGCGACTGCTTATTGAAATGACCGATCGTATAGGGCAACTTGAAGGGCAGTTCACACCGGCGTCGCGGAATGCGACAGCGGGCGCTGGCGCCTCGGGCACCGGAACCCCGGCGGTTCATCATCCTGCGGAAGAGGCGGAAGCTGCGCTGATCGCCCTTGGCTACAAGCCGCAGGAGGCATCGAAAGCCATCAGCAAGGTGGCGGAGGATGGCATGTCGAGCCAGGAGTTGATCCGGCTTGCCTTGAGGAACATGATTCCGGCCAGTTAACACCCCGTCATTCCAGGCGATGTGGCGTGCATTGTGTAGAGAGCGTAACGTGACAGCAAAAGAACGGTTTGTACAATTGGGGCATCATTAACCCGAGACGAGTGTACAGGCATGTTGTTGATTCCCTCCGAGCGGGTAGTGCAATGATTGAGTCGGATCGCCTGATTTCATCCCAGGCCGGACAATACGAGGAAGTTCAGGACCGTGCCATCCGTCCCGGTATCCTGGCGGATTACGTGGGCCAGCCCGCCGTTCGGGAACAGATGGAAATTTTTATTTCCGCAGCACGCGGGCGCCAGGAAGCGCTGGACCATGTGCTCATATTTGGCCCGCCCGGTCTGGGCAAAACCACCCTGGCCAATATCATCGCCAACGAAATGGGCGTATCCATCAAGACCACCTCCGGTCCGGTGCTTGAAAAAGCCGGTGACCTGGCCGCCATGCTTACCAACCTCGAAGAAGGCGACGTTCTCTTTATTGACGAGATCCACCGCCTCAGTGCGGCAGTGGAGGAAGTACTCTATCCGGCCATGGAAGACTATCAGCTGGATATCATGATCGGAGAGGGCCCGGCCGCACGTTCCATCAAGCTTGACCTGCCACCGTTCACACTGGTTGGCGCAACCACCCGGGCCGGTTTGCTGACGTCTCCGCTGCGGGATCGCTTCGGCATCGTCCAGCGTCTGGAGTTCTACAATACGAAGGACCTGACCGACATCATTCTTCGCTCTGCCCGGCTTTCCTCCGTTACTATCGATCACAGCGGCGCCTATGAAATTGCCCGCCGCTCACGGGGCACACCCCGCATTGCCAACCGTTTGCTCAGAAGGGTGCGTGACTTTGCCGAAGTAAAGGCGGATGGTTGCATCAGTGAATCCATTGCCGATCAGGCCCTGAACATGCTTAAAGTGGATGCCCTGGGCTTTGATCATATGGACCGGCGGCTGTTGCTGGCCATGATCGAGAAATTCGACGGCGGGCCGGTGGGCGTGGAAAGTCTGGCTGCTGCGATCAGTGAGGAGAGGGGCACGATTGAAGATGTGCTGGAGCCGTTCCTGATTCAGCAGGGCTACATGGTGCGAACGCCCAGGGGCCGGATGGTGACATCCAATGCCTACCAGCATTTCGGCGTTGTGCCTTCAGGGCCGAAGGGGGAGGACCTCTTTGACTGACCGCTATAAGTCGTCATTCGGGCTGCCGGTCCGGGTCTATATTGAAGACACCGATGCCGGGGGCATCGTGTACCATGCCACCTATCTGCATTACATGGAGCGTGCCCGCACAGAGTGGGTGCGAAGCCGGGGTGTCGGGCTCAGGGCAGGTCTGGCGGACAATGTCAGTTATGTGGTTCAGCGGTTGTCGATTCATTACGGGATGCCAGCAAAGCTGGATGACGAACTGCGGGTAACAGCGGAACCGGTGGCGTTTGGCAGGGTATGGATGGATTTCCGGCAGCAGGTGGTGAGGATCGCGGATGAGGCCGTTCTGGCCACCGCGGATGTCCGCGTGGCCTGTATTGCACTGGATTCTGGCCGGCCGCGCCGGCTACCTGCGAATATGCTGGAGTTGCTAGAGAGCGACAGCAAAACCAATTCACAAGTCGAATAATCCGGGAGTAGAAGGTGGAGTCAGAAGTTTCTGTTTGGTATCTCATCGCCAATGCCGGGGTGCTGGTTCAGCTGGTTATGCTGTTACTTGCCCTGGCATCCATTGTCTCCTGGGCGCTTATCTTCCAGCGCCTCCAGGTGTTCCGCAAGGCAAAGCAGGCACAGTACGCCTTTGAAGAGCGGTTCTGGTCGGGTATGGACCTGGGGCAGCTGTACCGGGAAGTGAACAGCAGTCCCACGCCTTTTTCCGGTATGGAATCCGTATTCCGTGCGGGTTTCAAGGAGTTTTCCCGCCTTCGCCAGCAAAGTCGCGATGCGGATGCTGTTATGGAGGGCACGCAACGGGCGATGCGAGTGGCATTCTCACGCGAGCAGGAACGGCTGGAAATGCATCTTCCATTCCTGGCAACGGTTGGTTCCACCAGCCCCTATGTGGGCCTGTTTGGTACCGTCTGGGGCATCATGAACTCATTCCGGGGTCTGGCACAGGTGCAGCAGGCGACACTGGCAACGGTCGCGCCCGGTATTTCCGAAGCACTGATCGCCACCGCCATGGGTCTGTTCGCGGCCATTCCGGCGGTTATCGCCTACAACCGTTTCTCTTCGATTTCGGACGCTTTGCTGAAAAACTACGAAACCTTTGCGGAAGAGTTTTCCAGTATTCTCCATCGTCGGGTTCACAGCAGCGAGCAGTCAGCCACGTGATCAACGTCGTCAGTAACAGACAGACAACCGGGAGTGCAGGAACATGAAAGGCATGGGAATGATGCCGGCCAACCGCCGCAAGCCGATGTCGGAAATCAACGTTGTACCCTATATCGACGTGATGCTGGTGTTGCTGATTATCTTCATGGTAACAGCGCCAATGTTGACCCAGGGCGTCAAGGTGGACCTGCCGGAGACAACCTCCGAGCCGATCCAGTCCGAAAAGGACGTGGAATCCATCGTGGTGTCAGTGGACAGCAACGGAGCGTATTTCATGGATGTGGGAGACGAGAGCAGCGACCCCATGTCACTGGAGGATGTTCGTGAGAGCTTGTCCAAGATCCTGTCCCAGCGTACGGACCGCGAAGTTCTGGTGCGCGGTGACGAACACGTGGAATACGGTACGGTGGTGCGTCTGATGTCCCAGCTGCAGGCGGCCGGCGCCACCAATGTGGGTCTGATTACCGAAGCACCCGACAACGATGAGTGAGTACAGGCAGGCAGGTTTTTGTGAGAGGTCATGAGCGTGATGTAACCAGTACCGGGCACCCCCCCTGGAAGTCGCCTGTTGCACTGTCGGTTCTGATGCATGGGCTGATCCTGGGCGTGGCGCTGGCGGGCTGGTCGTGGTCGGTTCCCAGGGACGAACCGCAACCGCCCAGTATTTCGGCACGGCTGGTGACCCAGAATGAGCCGGAGCCCAGCCCGGTTACTGAACCGACAGACCAGCCCGACCGGGATGAAGAGCGCCGGCAGGAGGAAGAAGAAAGGCAGCGCCAGGAAGAGGCGGAACGGCGCCAGGCCGAGGAAGAAGAGCGTGCCCGTGAGGAAGCCCGCCGGATCCAGCAGGAGAAAGAACGGGAGCAGCAACGCCAGGAAGAGGCTGCCGAACGGGAGCGTGAGGAGCAGCGGAAGGCCGAGGAAGAGGCGGCACGCCAGAAGGCCGAAGCTGAGGCCAGGGAGCGTGAGCGCCAGAAGGCCGAGGAGGAAAAACGGCGCCAGGAAGAGGCCGCCCGCAAGGCTGAAGAGGAAAAGCGCCGGGCTGAGGAGCAACGCCGTAAAGAGGAAGCTGAGCGCAAGGCCCGGGAAGAAGAGGAACGACTGGAGGCTGAGCGTAAACGCAGGGAGCGTGAGCGCCGACTGAAAGAACAGCAGCTCGAAGCGCTGGCCGATGAGGCAGAGCAGCAGCGCGAGGCAGAAGAGCGACAACGTAAGGAGGCGGCAGCTGCCAAGGCCCGTGAAAGCCAGATGTTGTCGGAGAGTCAGAAATACCAGGCGCTGATTCGCGAACGGTTAAGCCAGGCCTGGTATCCACCGTCGTCTGCAACAGAGGAAATGACAGCGAGGTTGCAGATTACCCTGCTGCCCACGGGTGAACTTGCCGATGTAAAGCTTGTCTCCTCCAGTGGTAATACCGCGTTCGATAATTCGGCGCTGGGAGCAGTGAAATCACTGAACCGGTATCCGATTCCGGATGATCGTGACACATTTGAACGCTATTTCCGCCAGTTTACGATTGAATTCAATCCCCGGCGGTTGAGATAAGGATGATGGGAACACAGATGACGAACCGGACCAATACAGGCACAAGACTCCCTGCAGTGGCATGGCTGTTGATGATCGCGGTAATGGTCGGAAGCAGCCCCGCCAGTGCTGAATTGCTGATAAGGATTACCGAGGGGGCAGACTCCGCCATTCCGGTGGCTGTTGTTCCTTTCGCGGAATCCGGGGACATGCCGTCAGGTGACAAGATAAGCAGCATTGTTCAGGACGATCTAACCATGACCGGGGAGTTCCGTCCACTGCCAGCAGAGAAGATGCTCAGCCTGCCCTCGAAGGGCGATGAGGTTTACTACCGGGACTGGCGCCTGCTTGGCCAGCGCTACGTGCTTGTCGGCCAACTGACACGCAAAGGCGACAGGATAGAAGCCCGCTACGAGTTGTTCGATGTAAACCGTGAAGAACGGGTGATGGGCGCTACCGCGTCCTCTTCGGTGAACAGCACCCGGAGCCTTGCCCATCACATCAGTGACCGGGTTTACGAGGCCATTACCGGTGTGCCCGGTGCATTCTCCACCAAGCTTGCTTATGTCACTCTTGAGCGTGCTGGCGGAAAACCGCGGTATCGTCTGCAGGTGAGTGATGTTGACGGCAAGCGCGCCAGAGTCCGGCTGGAGAGCGAGGAGCCCATTCTGTCTCCGGCCTGGTCGCCGGACGCGAAGAAACTCGCCTACGTGTCGTTCGAAACCGGCAAGCCGGCGATATACATCCACGAGCTTTCATCAGGTGACCGCACCCGTGTTGCGGATTACCGGGGCCTGAACTCGGCACCGGCCTGGTCGGAAGACGGCAGGTCGCTGCTGGTGACCCTGTCGAAGGACGGCAATGCGGAAATCTACAAGCTGGATATTGAGAGCCGCTCCCTCAAACGTCTGACCAACCACTGGTCGATCGACACCGAGCCCACATGGGACCACACCGGCGAAGGCTTCTTCTTCACGTCTGACCGCTCTGGTGGCCCGCAGATCTATCACAAAGCCACTGAGGATGCGGAGCCCCGCAGGATCACCTTTGGCAGCCGTTACAATGCCCGGCCGCGCCCCGACAACGATGGGAAATACGTCTATTATGTCCATCAGCGGGACAAGGCCTTTCATATTGCACGCACTGATCTGAGAACCGAAGAGGAGACAGTCCTCACCCGGACAGAATCTGATGAGTCGCCCAGTCTTGCGCCCAACGGCCGAATGTTGATCTATGCCACCAAACAGGGCGGGGACAGTGTACTGACTGTAATTGCGGCAGACGGTGGAGCAGCCTATAGTTTGCCGGCTTCGCAGGGCGACGTTCGCGAACCGGCATGGTCACCAATTGCCCGGTAGACTGGAACCCCGGGCCCGAAAACTTCGTTTGCATTCATGACTAACCGATGATCAACAGAAAGGAAATGACTATGAAACTGGCAACACAGCAAAAAGCATTGGCCCTGGTGTTTTCACTTGGACTGGTGGCAGGTTGTAGCAGCACCGGTGGTACCGCTGAAGATGGTAGTGACGATTCAGATGTTTCAGCGGTAGATCAGGAAGGCGGCAGCACCGTTTACGGCGGTGATGACGAAGACGGCGTATCTTCCGCGGACATGACCGAGGAAGAGCGTCGTGAGGCGGAAGCACGTGCAGAGCGTGCCGAAGAAGAAGCCATGCGTGAAATAACCACCTTCTACTTCGACTTTGACACCGCAGAGATCAAGTCAGAGGCCCGCGAAGTACTGGTTGCGCATGCCCGCTATCTGCAGGCTAATCCGGATCAGGACGTTCGTATCGAAGGTCATGCCGACGAGCGCGGTACCAAGGAGTACAACCTTGCCCTGGGCGAGCGTCGTGCGAACGCCGTCGAGCGCTTCCTGGTTGTGAATGGTGCATCCCGTAGCCAGACAGAAACCATCAGCTACGGCGAAGAAAAGCCGGCCGTTGACGGGTCCGATGAGAGTGCCTGGGCCCAGAACCGTCGCGTCGAACTCGTTTTCCAGTAACAGGCGATTCCCATGAGACATCTGCTCATGGCGACAGTGCTGCTCCCGCTGGCCTTCGGGCCGGTGGGTAGTGCTCTGGCGCAATCCGTATCCCCGGCATTCCAGAACAATTCGTCGGAAGCCGAACGCAAGGCCGGAAACAGTCAGGCGAACGCAGAGTTGTTCTACATGATCCAGCAGTTGCAGGGCGAAGTCCGCCGCCTGCAGGGGCAGGTGGAAGAACAGCAGAACCTGATTGACCGGCTGACCAGGCAGTCCCGGGACCGTTACATTGATCTGGACCAGCGGGTACTGAAGTTGTCGGAAAAGGTTGAGAAGGGGCCGCCTGACAATGGTCGGAATGACAGCTCTTCTTCTGACGACGGAGAGAGCGACTCGGAAATCGTTGCCAAAATCTACCGTCAGCCTTCGGGGGAAGAACGTGAGGCGTATCAGCAGGTTCAGAAGCTGATTCATGACGACAAGGACTATGATCAGGCCATTAACGGGCTGTACGACTTTATTGACGAGTATGAGGAAGGCGACCTGACGGTCAATGCCTATTACTGGCTGGGAGAGGTCTACCTGGCTGAGGAGCAGCTGGATCAGGCCCGGCAGGCGTTCACCATCGTTGCCACCCGTTATGGCGATCACCGCAAGGCTCCTGATGCCGTCTACAAGCTGGGCGTTACCCTGGACCGGCAAGGTGACAAGGATCAGGCCCGGTCGCGCATGGAATCCGTTGTTCGTGATTACCCCAATTCCAGTGCCGCATCGCTGGCGAAGAAGTATCTGGATTCTGACAACAGCTGATCCGTGCCGGCACAATGAATGTTGAGAAACCTGGGATTTAGGGGTTGATCGGCGCTGAAAAATCATTACTATATGCGCCTCGTTTGGGTCGTTAGCTCAGTTGGTAGAGCAGTTGGCTTTTAACCAATTGGTCGAAGGTTCGAATCCTTCACGACCCACCATATTGAAAACGAAACGGTGGGCTGAGTCATCGTTTGGTTTCAGGTCCGGAAGCGGGCTGACAGTTACGGGTCGTTAGCTCAGTTGGTAGAGCAGTTGGCTTTTAACCAATTGGTCGAAGGTTCGAATCCTTCACGACCCACCAATATACCGGCAGACCGGTTGTCTGCTGCAAAAAAGAGCCCCAGGGCTCTTTTTTTTTGGCTGTACGGTCATACATCTGTAGGTAGGGAGCGTAACCGACACTAGATGATATACTCCGCACGTTAACGCAATACAGAGATGCTGTGATGACTCGAGGTGAAGACCGTATTCTGGTTCAGGAGCACCTGGCACACCAGGCTGAGCCCAAGAGCCTCAGTGAGGCGGAAAAAGCCGATCTTGAAGCCCGTATCCGTGCTGCGCTGAAGGCGCAGGATGCCGTGCTTGTGGCCCACTATTACACCGATCCGGATATTCAGCGCATCGCCGAGGAAACCGGTGGGTGTGTCGCAGATTCCCTTGAGATGGCCCGTTTCGGTAATCAGCACGAGGCTTCCACCGTCGTGGTTGCCGGTGTGCGCTTCATGGGCGAGACCGCAAAAATCCTCAATCCCGAGAAACGGGTGCTGATGCCAACACTGGAAGCCACCTGCTCACTGGATATCGGCTGTCCGGCGGATGAATTTTCAGAATTCTGCGATCAGCACCCGGACAGAACCGTCGTGGTGTATGCCAATACCTCCGCCGCAGTGAAGGCGAGGGCGGACTGGGTGGTTACCTCCAGCTGTGCCCAGGCCATTGTTGAATCACTGGACGCCCGTGGCGAAAAAATCCTGTGGGCACCGGACAAGCACCTGGGCCATTATGTGCAGAAGACTACCGGTGCGGACGTCCTGTTGTGGGACGGTTCATGCATCGTGCATGAAGAGTTCAAATTCCGGGGGCTGGAAGATCTCAGGGCATTGTACCCGGATGCCGCGGTACTGGTTCATCCGGAATCCCCCGACGCGGTAGTGGAAATGGCGGATGTGGTGGGTTCCACGTCGCAGCTGATTCACGCCGTGCAGACACTGCCCAACGAACAGTTCATCGTGGCGACCGATAATGGCATCTTCTACAAGATGCAGCAGCTGGCGCCCAACAAGACCCTTATTGAAGCGCCTACAGCGGGGAATGGCGCCACCTGCCGAAGCTGTGCCCATTGCCCCTGGATGGCCATGAACGGGCTGGAAAATCTGTTGTCGGTGATTGAAAACGGCGATCAGGAAGTGCACGTTGATCCTGAGCTACGGGAGCAGGCTCTCCGGCCTCTCAAGAGAATGCTGGATTTCACCGCCAACATGAACCTCAAGGCCGCCGGCAACGCCTGATATCAGCTGCGTTGCTGTGTCAGCCTGGCGGACACCTGCGAGAGGCGCTCCGTGACCACCTGTCGCATAGGGGCTCCGGGTGGCAGCTTTTCCTGCGCCTGGCGCAACTGACGCTGGGCCGACTCCAGATCACCCATCAGTACGTCATGCTCGGCCCGGGCCCTGTGCACACCCACGATGTCCCGTGCCATGCCCTGGGCTTCCGCAAGCCTTAGCCAGAGGTGCTCCTTGTGCGGTAAGTCACGTGTCAGCCGGTGCAGATAATCTGCTGCCCTCTCGCCATTGCCGGCTTCGGTTTCCACCCGCGCGAGCATGTCCGTTATCGGGTAGTTGCCAGGATTCCTGTCCAGCGCCTCATGCAGAATGCCCCTTGCCTGGTCCAGCCGGTCCTGTTCAATCATCGCCTCGGCAAGGGTGACCTGGTAGGTAATGCGTCCTGGCGAATCCTCGAGTAACTGTTCAAGCTCCTTGATGGCATCATCATGGTTGCCACTGCGAATCAGGGCGACGGCAAGCCCGTAACGGATGGCATCGGGCTTTTCGGTATCCGGTCGCTGCAGGTAATCCCGGAAGGTTTCCACAGCCACCTCCGGCGCCTTGGCGTAACGCACCTGCAGCCGCGAACGGACCAGGTGGTATTCCTGGGCGTCAGCGACATCCCGGCGGGGGTACTGCTCGGCCCGGTTTCGGGTATCCGATACCCGGTTCTGCGTGAGGGGGTGGGTGGACAGGTATTCAGGAACCCGGTTTCCCTGAAGTCGGTTCTGCCGCATCATGATTTCAAACATTTCCGGCATGCCGCGAGGATCCAGGCCGGCATCCGCCAGAATCTCCATGCCGACACGGTCGGCTTCCTGTTCGTGAGCGCGGCTGTAGGCGAGCATATTCTGAATCGCCATAGCCTGGGTGCCGGCGATGGCTGCAATACCGATGTCAGACTGTGTCACAGCCGACAACACAATGCCTGCGATCATGCCCGCGATGGTCATGGGGGTGCTGGCTTCCTGTTGCTCAACGCGCCTGGCGAAATGACGCTGGCTGAGGTGGGCCAGTTCGTGGGCCAGTACTGATGCAAACTGTTGCTCGCTGCTGGCGTTCAGGAACAGCCCGCCATTGACACCGACTATATTGCCGGGCACTGCAAAGGCATTGATGTCCGGGCTGTCGATGATCGCCAGCGTCAGGTTGCGGTCGGAAAGCGGAGCCGAGGGAACCAGCTTGTAAATGATCGAACTGAGGTAGTCGTAGACCAGTGGGTCGGTAATCTGCGGCGCCGAGCGGCGGATGGATGTCATGACCTGGCGGCCGATATCGGCTTCCTGCTGTCCTGAGATGAGGCCGCCCCCGGCTCCGCCAATGGAGGGCAGGGTGCTGTCCGGGGATTGAGCCAGGGTGCTGCCGGTGAACACCGCCATCATCAGCATCATTATCAATGCCGGTATCCCCCGCCGGGGAGCAGGGCTTCGATCAGTCGGGTTCATGGATGAGCTGTGTCCCTTGTCGTATGATTTCTTCAGACAGTATTGTGCCACTGAAAGTTCGTTCCTGTGTGGCCTGTTACGATTGTGATGCATTAAAGTAACACTGTCGGCATAATGCCGGCTCTTCTTTTGACCATACGGGTATCTGGTTGTCATGGCTGACCGAACACTTGATGCATCGGGGCTTCGTTGCCCCATGCCATTACTGAAAACCAAGCTCGAACTGAACAGCATGTCACCTGGCCAGGAGCTGGAAGTGATTGCCACTGACGCCGGCTCGGCAAGGGATATCCCGGCATTCCTCCGGCTGTCTTCACACGAGCTTGTCAGTTCATCCGAACAGGGTGGCTGCTTCACCTTTGTGATAAAGTGCGGCGGCTAAGCCTGCAGTGGTGACCGTTCGGAGTTGTTCATGATAAGAATTTTACGTGGTCTGGCGCACAAATACTTTTCAGATGAAGAAGCTGTCATCCTGTTCCTGTTGATCCTGGCAGCGATAGTCTTCGTCATTCTGTTCGGTTCCATGCTAGCACCGGCCATTGCAGCGGTCATTGTTGCCTTCATTCTGCAGGGGCTGGTCACCAAGCTTAACCGTATGGGGGTTCCGGAAATCGTCGCCATAATGGGCGTGTTCCTGGTATTCTTGGGCGTCCTTGTCGGCTTCCTGTTCGGGCTTCTGCCGTTGCTCTGGACTCAGGTTGCGTCTCTTGCCAGCGAGGCGCCCCGTATTTTCAGAGAGATGCAGTCCTATCTTGAAGTGCTTCCTCAGCAATATCCGACGCTGATTTCCATGGAAGGCATCAATACCATCTACAACCAGGTGACCACCGAAGCCGGGCGTATGACCCAGTGGCTGGTTTCGTTCTCGCTGGCCAGTATTCCGGATCTGGTGGCACTGCTGATCTACATGGTGCTGCTTCCCATACTGGTGTTCTTCTTTCTCAAGGACCGCCGGGTCCTGCTGGAATCCATCTCGCGGCTGCTGCCGTCCCAGCGCCCGATGATGTTGGCAATCTGGCACGAAGTGAACCTGCAGTGTGCCAACTATGTACGGGGCAAGGCGGTGGAAATCCTGATCGTGGGCGGGGTCACCTATGTCTCGTTCAAGCTGCTGGGCATGCCCTATGCCGCGCTGCTGGCGCTGATGGTCGGCCTGAGCGTGGTGATTCCCTACATTGGCGCCGCCGTTGTTACCATACCGGTGGCCATCATTGCCCTGTTTGCCTTTGGCTGGGGTAGCGAGTTTATCTGGGTTATGGTGGCCTATGGCATTATCCAGGCGCTGGACGGTAATGTACTGGTGCCGCTGCTGTTCTCGGAAGTGAACAACCTGCATCCGGTGGCTATCATTGTGGCAGTATTGTTCTTCGGCGGCATCTGGGGGTTATGGGGTGTTTTCTTTGCGATTCCCCTGGCCACCATGCTCAAGGCCATATTTTCGGCCTGGCCGGTGAAGGAGCATCAGGAACCAACATGACATCTGCTTTAATTCCCTTGTGTCAGTTGGTGCCCAACATTACCATATCGTTTTTATTCGTACGGAGCTTTTATGATTACGGGGAGCCTTGTCGCACTGGTCACGCCCATGCATTCCGATGGCAGTATCCATTGGGAGCACCTTGATAAGCTGGTGGACTTCCATCTCGACAACGGGACACACGGTATTGTCGCCGTTGGAACGACGGGCGAATCCGCTACGCTGGACCCGGAAGAGCACATGCGGGTTATCGGCCACATCATCAAGCGTGTCGACGGCCGTATTCCGGTCATCGCAGGCACCGGCGGTAACAGCACCCGTGAAGCCATAGAATTGACGGAAGAAGCTCACAAGCTGGGTGCAGACGCCTGTCTGCTTGTAGTGCCGTATTACAACAAGCCGACCCAGGAAGGGCTGTATCGTCATTTCAAGACCATTGCTGAGGCTGTTCCGGTCAACCAGATTCTGTACAACGTGCCCGGCCGTACTGCCTGCGACATGCTGAACGAGACCGTCGAGCGGCTCGCGGATATCCCGAACATCATCGGCATCAAGGATGCGACCGGCAACATTCCCCGTGGAACTGAGCTGATCGAGGCTGTCAAGGGCAGGCTGGTTGTCTACTCCGGTGACGACGCGACCGCGGCCGGGCTGATGCTGGCCGGTGGCAAGGGCAATGTCTCGGTAACCGCCAACGTTGCGCCGGGTGCCATGGCGGCATTGTGCGAGGCTGCCATTGCAGGCAATGAAGAGGAAACCAACAGGCTCAACGAATTGCTGATGCCTCTGAACCGGAAACTCTTCCTGGAAGCCAACCCCATTCCCGTCAAGTGGGCGCTGCATCGCATGGGCATGATTGGCGAAGGCATTCGTCTGCCCCTTACCCCGCTAAGCGAAAAGTTCCACGTTGAAGTGGAAGACGCACTGAGGGCCTCTGGCGTACTCTGAGTCGGGCTGTATCATCTATCGAAACTGGAGTCGCCTGATGGCGTTTACGTTCAGGACAGAAAGCAAAAAATCCGTATCTTTCATCAGGCCCCTTCCGGGCCTGATGCTTGTTTTGGCCATTACCGGCTGTAGTGTGATCGACGATCGTTCCGAGCGATACGTGGATGAACCCGAGGGCAAGCCGCTCAAGCTGCCGGAAACCGCAGACGAGGGCAAGTTCAGCCAGGTCATGCCAATCCGCGAGATCAGCTCTGCGGATTCAGGCCGGATGTACCGCGACAGCATCCCCAATCCGCCCGATATGACGTCGGATATTCTTGACGAGAATTACGTCGTGGAAGAGCTGGATGGCCAGGTCTGGCTGCTGGTGAATGATGTGCCTGGCCGGTTGTGGCCGGCGGTCACTGCCTACATGAATGAGAACGGGCTAGGAGTTGCCTACGACAGCCCGCAGCTGGGACTGATCCAGAGTGAACTGGTCAATTTCAGCAAACAGGCCAGGGAACTTCTGAACCTGCCGGACAACCCGGAGGGCGAGGAGGCCAGGCTGGTCGTACAGGCCCGAATCGCCCCGGGCGTGCGACGCAAGACGAGCGAAATCCAGTTCCGCACCTTCGAAGTGGATAGCGACCCCGACGAGTTGCTGGCATGGGGAAGCGGGGAAGAACGCAGTGCAGAGCAACTGGACACCAGTAAACGGCTGCTGGATGATCTTGCCGGGCACCTGCGTAACCGTGAAGACAGCAAATCCTACTCCCGCGCAGCCCTGGGTATGGTCAGCGAACCCCTCGTGCGGCTGGTTTCCGATAACGAAATTCCCCGCCAGATAGAGATGAGCCTTGACTATGGCCGCGCCTGGGCCGAGGTGAGCCGGGCACTGGACGAAGCAGGCGTTCCCGTCGTGGATCTGAACCGGGACGAGGGTTATTTCTTCGTGGATTTCCGCCCGGAATCAGAGCGTGAATCCGGCTGGTTCAGCTGGTTCTCCAGCGATCCGGAACCCGAGCACACCTTTGATGTTCAGCTCGGGGAAGACGACGGGAATATCGTTGTCACGGTTGAGCGTGCGGATGACTACGACGGCGAAGACCGCTCGCCCGAGCTGCTTTCCGAACTGTTTGAATACCTCTATTAATGCTAGCAGTGCCCGCGCAGTGCGGGCACGCCCGGAGACCCGAGATGGAAAAGCGTGAAGAACTTTACGCAGGCAAGGCAAAATCTGTTTACCGTACGGACGACCCCGATCGCTTTGTCATGGTGTTTCGAGACGATACGTCTGCGTTCGACGGCGAGAAAAAAGAACAGCTGAACCGTAAAGGCATGGTCAACAACCGTTTCAATGCCTTCATTATGGAAAAGCTGGAAGCCGCCGGCATTCCCACTCACTTCGAAGGCCTGATCTCGGGTACCGAATCCCTGGTCAAGAAGCTGGACATGATTCCGGTGGAGTGCGTGGTTCGTAACCTGTCCGCAGGCAGTCTGTGTCGTCGTCTGGGCGTTGAAGAAGGGCTGGAACTGAATCCACCCACCTTTGAACTGTTCCTGAAAAACGACGCCATGCACGATCCGATGATCAACGAATCACTGGCTGTCAGCTTTGGCTGGGCGAAAGCCGAAGAACTTTCGAAAATGAAGGAACTGACCTACCGGGTGAACGATGTCCTCAAGGCCTTGTTTGATGAAGCCGGGATGCTGCTGGTGGATTACAAACTCGAGTTCGGCCGCTCAGGTGGCGAGATCGTCCTGGGTGACGAGTTCAGCCCCGATGGCTGCCGCATCTGGGACAAGGAAACCCGCAAAAAAATGGATAAAGACCGTTTTCGTCAGGGACTGGGCGATGTCATAGAAACCTACGAAGAGGTTGGTCGGCGCCTGGGAATCAGGTTCGACTGACTGGTCAATACCAACAAACATAAAACAGGTGCTTTATGCGTAAACTGATTCTTGCCCTCGGCGGCTCCCTGATTATTGCAGCCCCCGTTGCCTCTGCGGACGTGCTCGGCGTGGGTGCCAACGTCAGTTACTGGGACTCCGACCTGTCCGGTAAAGCCGGCAAAAACAACGACCTGGTCGACGTTGAAAATGATCTCGACCTGGACAGCGACACCAACGCCAATCTGAGCGCCTATTTCGAGCACCCGGTACCGGTGCTTCCCAACGTACGGCTGAACTACACGCGGATCGAGCAGAGTGGGCGCGGGGAGCTGTCTACCGAGTTTGATGCGATTCCGGGCGGCGTGGAAGTGGATTCTGATCTGGACCTGAGCCAGTTCGATGTCACTCTTTATTACGAAGTGCTTGATAACTGGGTCAATCTGGATCTTGGCCTGACGGCCCGTAACCTTGATGGTGAGCTGATTGTCCGGGAGCAGACGACCAACGGCCAGGCCAGCGAAACTGAAATCGACGGCGTGGTTCCCATGGGTTACCTGGCGGCCCGCTTTGACCTGCCGTTCACCGGTGTATCAGTCGGCGGCGAAGCCAACCTGATCAGCTTTGATGGTGATTCCGTCTACGACTACAACGCTTACGGCCAATACGAGGTATCATTGTTGCAGCTTCGCGCTGGCTATCGCCAGATGGGCATAGATTACGAAGACAGTGACGACCGCCTGGACGTCGAACTCGGTGGCCCGTTTGTGAGTGCCGGGCTGACCTTCTGAAGGAACAGGGAGAAAAGACGTTGAAAATTCTGGTTACGGGTACGGCGGGCTTTATCGGCTCCCATCTGGCGCACCGGCTGCTTGATCGCGGTGATGAAGTGATCGGCGTGGATAACGTCAATGATTATTACGATCCCACATTGAAAGAAGCACGCCTGGAACGCCTGACCTGCAAGCCGGGATTTACCGAAGTCCGCAAGGATGTGGCCGACAGGCCGGCCATGGAAGCCCTGTTCCGGGAGCATAAACCGGAACGGGTGGTTCATCTGGCCGCCCAGGCGGGCGTCCGGTATTCGCTGGAGAATCCCCACGCCTATATCGACGCCAACCTGGTGGGCTTCACCAACATCCTGGAAGGCTGTCGCCACAACGACGTAAAGCACCTGGTGTATGCGTCCAGCAGCTCTGTGTACGGCGCCAACGAAACCATGCCCTTCTCCGTGCATGACAACGTGGACCACCCCCTGAGCCTGTATGCGGCCTCAAAGAAAGCCAACGAGCTGATGGCCCACACCTACAGCCATCTGTACAACATGCCCACCACCGGGCTGCGGTTCTTTACCGTATACGGCCCCTGGGGCCGTCCGGATATGGCGCTGTTCATATTCACCAAAAAGATCCTCGCCGGTGAGCCCATCGACGTGTTCAACCACGGTCACCACAGGCGCGATTTCACCTACATCGACGACATCGTGGAGGGCGTGATCCGGACCCTGGACAACGTAGCCACTTCCAACCCAGATTGGAGCGGTGAAACCCCGGACCCCGGCACCAGCAAGGCGCCGTACCGCCTCTACAATATCGGCAGCAACAACCCGGTGGAACTGTCCCGCTTTATCGAAATCATCGAAGAGCGCGTTGGCAAGAAAGCCGAGAAAAACCTGCTGCCCCTGCAGCCGGGTGACGTACCGGCCACTTACGCCAATGTGGACGACCTGATCAACGATGTCGGCTACAAGCCATCCACCACCGTTGAAGAGGGCATTGCCAATTTCGTGGATTGGTATCGGGACTTTTACAAGGTTTGAACTGAAGAATTCCCTGGCATGTTCGTTGTAAACAGGTAGCTGCCGCTCTTTTACTGTTGGCTACACTTCGCCACCAGCGCTTGGTGAACGTCCGGTGAATGTCTACCGGTGCCACTGGCAAGTTCTCTACAGGCGGGATTGCCAAGGTTGTGTTGTTTACTAAGGATTGCGCAGGTCTGGGCGTTAAGTCTGGCCCGGTCCGGACTGACAGATCTGTTCCTGCAGGGATGCATCAGGCCCTCCGGTCTGATCGTTTGCGAGTGTGTCGGGTTGCCCCGCAAATCCGCATAGGCCTTGACCGCAGTTGAATCAAAATTCATTCCTATCTCCGCGCCTATATCCGGTACCTGTTCGTCTGTTCGATTGCGATCAGTCATCAGGCTGACCGGAAAAACGTAACCAGCCGAACTGTCAGCTGCCTCATAATAGGCCATGGCCATTGTGCCGAAAAGAAGACACAAAAAACTGAATGCTAAGGAAGGTCTGAATAACTGCTGATATTTGCCGATCTTGGGTTTAACCGGCAAAAAATCGAAGATTCAGACACTATTTTCCCGTTATTTGTGTGTTT
>NZ_LIHP01000007.1:12670-95541 GCF_001314605.1 Marinobacter sp. HL-58 | reverse complement strand
TGGAACCACCTGATCCCATCCCGAACTCAGCAGTGAAACAGACCAGCGCCGATGGTAGTGTGGCTTCTGCCCATGTGAGAGTAGGTCATCGTCAGGCTCTTAATCCCAAAACCCCGACAGCGTCAGCTGCCGGGGTTTTTTTATGGGATTAAGAGCCTGACGATGACCTGGTGTCCACTACACAGGCCCCATGTGACAAGCTTGCCAACGGCAAGCGCAGGACGCCGGAGCCCCGCGACGGCGGGCCCGAAGGGCCGAAGGCCGCAGGCCTGAGCAAAGTAGGTCATCCCAGTGCGAAGCACTGGCCAAGGTTTGCATGAAGCCAACGTTTCAGGGCAGCAGAATTTCAAATACCCCGCCCCCCAGACTGCCGCCATTATGAAGCCGGATGGAGCCTGTCTGATCCCCTTCACTATGCAGTTGCGCTACAGACGAGGCAAAGAACAAGCCCAGGCTGGTGCTCCCACTCTTGAAATCCAGGGATTTGAAACTCGGAGTACCGCTGTGCTGCATGTTTTCCGGGTATCCGTCACCATCGTCTTCAACGCCAATCACCAGAAAGCCTTCCCGCTCTATCGCGGTAAGTTTGATCCTGCTCCTGGTATATCGGATGGCATTGTTGATGGTGTTGTTGAGAACGCCGGTCAGAAGATCCTCATCAAAGAAGCCGTTGATGTCGTCAGCTTCAATGGCCAGCTCAATTCCCAGGCCATCAAGAAGGGGCGTATGGCGCGCCATGTGCTCTGAAAGAAAGTCGGGTACAAAATGTTCCTCGATATGGGCCGATAGGTTGTTTTCCCCGAGCCGGTAAATGCCGAGTAACTGCACAAGGTCATTGTGCATTCTTTCTGCTTCATACTGGACGGTATTGAATCGGGACGATTCCCCGATGGAACTGGCTTGCTCCTGGCGTAGTTCGTCAAGTGAGTTCAGCAACATACCGAGGGAATTTTTCATGTCATGAACGGCGGATGCCAGAACCATCGAAAAATCGATACTTTGAGACTCACGGGGATTGGCAGGATTCGTTTGATCTCGTGTACTCATGACATCATTCCTTCCAGTTTTTTACGCAGGGACACCAGCCGGCGGTACTGCCGGTGTTGTTGCGGCAATCCGGAGAGTTGGGCCAGGTGTTTTTGGCAACGGTTCAACAGGTCCCTGTCGCCAGGTGTTTCCTGATATTTCTTCATCAGTACCTGAACCAGGTTGAGGTTCAGTGCGGCGTGGGACGGTACTATTTCGAGGGCCCGGCTGAAGGTCATTACTGCCTCATCAAGCTCTCCGGACTCAAAGGCCTTGATACCATCCCGGTTGAGCGATCGGGCCCGCAGTTTCTGGCGGAATCCTACCGGTTCGTCCAGCAGGTTTTCGATCTTCTGCAATAAGGCCGGATCATCCTGGCAGCGGCTCGCCAGTTCTGTCAGCAAGGCTTTTGCTTCATTCTCCCTTCCCAGCCTGAACAGTGTCTTGGCATAGTCCAGACCGGCCTCCGGGTCCATAAGCCCGGCATCGCCCAGTTCGTCGGCGATGCTTTCCAGGGCTTTCTGGGCTTCGTTCATCTTGCCCTGACCGGCATGAACCCGCGATTGGACAATGCGGCTTCTGAGCTTGATGTTTTCCTGGTCAGCGAAACGTTTTTCCATTCGCCGGAGGATGGTGAGGGCCTCATCAGCAGCGGCAGAGCCTTCCTCTGTGGTATCACCCTCACTGAGATCCGACAGTGATTGCCCGAGTGCCAGGTAGTGTTCCGAGCTGTCATGGATAGAGTGGGTGCCCAGAGTGACTGTCTGGCGCCATGCCTGGGATGCTGTCGACATGTCCTGATTGGAGGCCGCGAGGGTGGCCAGATGCTTGTGTCTCATCAGCGCGTTCGGAGAGTGCTCAGCGGCTTTTTCCAGAACCTGTTGTGCCTGTGTGGGACGTCCTTGTTTTTCCAGCGCCTCGGCCAGGAGATCATAGGCTTCCATGTAATCAGGGTGCTTGGCGATCAGGTCCCGGAGGGTGGTAACTGCTTCGTCGTAGGCCTGATTGGCCACAAGTATCTTGCCACGCCCCACTCTCGCCCAGGAGAGATCCCGCTGCGCCAGAACGTCATCGTATATCTTGAGGGCATGACTGAAATCGCCTACCTGTTGATAAAGATCCGCAAGGGTTTTCATCAACCAGGTCTTGTAGCGCGGTTTTGATGGAAGCGCCTGCAGGCACAGGGAGATCGCTTCGGGATAATTCTCACGGTCGATTTCCCGGTTAATGGGAAGCAGGGCACTGCGCTGGGTGATCAGGGCGCTGAGGCGTTTTTCCAGCATGGCACGGTTGATAGGCTTGGTGAGGTAGGCGTCAGGCTGATACTCCCGCGCCCCCATGACCATTTCCTTGGAGGTTTCAGCGGTAACCATCAGGAACAGGGATGCCCGTTTCAGTAGCTTCTTGTGCCGCAGCTCCTCGAGAATGTGCTGGCCGTTCTTGCCTTCGCCCAGATTGTAGTCACAGAGCACCACATCCACATGGTTGTAGGAACAGTACTGGATCGCCGCAGACGCATTGGGTACAAGCTCGATCTTGTCAGCACCACAACTGCGTAACATCTGCCGCATTGAGAGGCGAAAGTTCTCAAAGTCATCGACAACCAGGTAACTGAGTTTGGCAAAGGTGTTTCCGATGGCATTGTCTGCTGAATCTGTCATGGGCGCTTCTGCTTGAGTAGCTTGTTAACCAGTGCCCGGAGTGCCGCTGGTTTTACAGGTTTATAGAGAATCTGATAGCCCCTGTTAATGGCATCTTCCCTCACGTCCGGAGCCATGTAGCCGGTAATGAGTATGCCAGGTATATCATTGGTCGCCTCTTCTCTCAATGAGTCCATGGCATCAAGGCCATTGCGGTTATCATCAAGCTGGTAATCTGCCAGGATGATGTCCGGTTCGGTGCCGTTCAGCTTGTATCGGGCGTCTTCGAGACTTTCGGCGGTGGTTACGTCACATTGCCAGTTATCCAGCAGGGCGCTCATGCCATGGAGAATGGCCGGGTCGTTGTCGATACACAGCACGTGCAGGCCGCCCAGGCTGGAAACGCGTCGTGACGCTGCGGCAGGTCGGGTTGCACTCTGTTCGCTCTGTTCCGGAGGAGCGACCGGTACGGTGATGCTGAATACACTACCCAGACCCTGGACGGATCGAACGTTGACCGGGTGGTTGAGCATGCCGCAGATGCGGTCAACGATGGCCAGCCCCAGGCCAAGCCCCTTTTTGTCCCGGCCCTGCTGAAATCGGCGGAATTCCTCGAAGATGTGGGCAAGCTGATCATCCGGGATGCCAGGTCCTGTGTCCCAGACTTCAATCCGTATATAGCCTTTCAGCCGGCGACACCCCAGCAGGATTTTGCCGCTGGGGGTATAGCGTATGGCATTGGACAGGAAATTCTGGATAACCCGCCTCAATAATTTGGAATCGGACCTTACCCAGGCGCTACTGGGCACCACATGCAGATCCAGTCCCTGATCCTTGGCAATGGCAGAGAAGTCAGTTGCCAGGTGTCGCATGATATCGTTGACGGGAAATACACCGATATCCGGTTCCAGTGCGCCTGCGTCCAGTTTCGAGATGTCCAGCAGTGTGCTGATGATTTCCTCGGCTGCACCAAGGGAGCTGTCAATATGCTCCACCAGCTCTGACATTTCGGGGTCCCGGGCCTTGCCTGCGAGGGCCGACGTGAACAGTCTCGCCGCATTCAGTGGCTGCAGCAGGTCGTGACTGGCGGATGCGAGAAAGCGGGTTTTGCTCTGGTTGGCCTGTTCGGCAACGGACTTGGCCTTGAGCATCTGCTCATTGATGACCTGCAACTCCTGCGTACGCTCCTTGACCCGCTGCTCCAGGTATATATTGGTTTCTTTCAGCGCCTGCTCGGTGCGACGCATGGCGGTGATGTCCTGGAAGGTGGTCACGTAGCCCCCTCCGGGTATCGGACTGCCGTCGATTCGCAGAACGGTGCCGTCAGGGCGCTGACGTTCATAGGACATGGGGCGGCCTTCCCGCATACTGGCACAGCGGTCGGCGATGATCTCGTCAATACGCCGGGCTGGCAGATTGGCGTTGGTCAGGTTATAGCGCATCAGGTCTTCAACTGGCCTACCGACACGGACAAATCCGGTGGGGTAGCTGAACTGCTCGAGGTAGCGTTGGTTCCAGACCACCAGCTGTTGCTGATGATTCACCACCGATACACCAAGGCTGATGTTTTCGATAGCAGACTGGAGAAGTTCCCGGCTGAATGTCATGGCCTGGGAGGCTTCGTCAACGATACTGACCACGTCTTCAATCTGCATGTCACGGCCGGTCAGGGTCGACTCGAGCACAACCCTTGCCGTCGATGCACCGATGACCGAGGCCAGCTGCCGCTCGATGAACTTCATCAGATGGGAAGAGGCGGGCCGGTGCAGGTGCAGTCGGATCGCATTCCGCCGCTCGTAGTTACGGAATATGGCTTCCGCCCGCTCTTCTCCCATGAACCGGTCGGCAATAGCCTGCAGGTCCGATGTAAGGATCTCGCCCTGCCATGTCTGTTGCTGCGGCGTTTCGGCTTTTGGTTGGGGGTCCTGGAAAAACGAGGCAATCTGGATTTTTTCCCGCACCCGTTGCCGGGTAAGCATCGACAGCACGATGTAGGTAATGGTGTTGACGCCCAGGCTCCAGATAATGCCATGGCTGGTCTGGTCCAGGTTGGAGCCGAAGAGGGCGGTAGGCCGGGTCCAGTTGATTCCCCAGATTCCCTGTTCAATCAGCGTATCACTGAGCCAGCCGGTTGAGGCCAGCGCGGGCAGAAGCAGCGTGTAGCACCACATCAGGAAGCCGAGCCCCAGCCCCCACACGGCGCCGGTATGGTTACCCCTTCGCCAGATAATGCCGCCCACCAGGGCCGGGCCAAACTGGGCTGCTGCGGCGAACGAGAGGAGCCCGAATGCCGTCAGGCTGTAATCCTCCCCGGCCATTCGATAGAACCCGTAGGCAGTAAACAGCACGACGAAGATGGCAACGCGGCGGATACTCAGCAACAGGTAGCTGAGGTCCGAGCGTTTGTTCATGCCGGGCCGGAAGAACTTCAGCAGCGCCGGCATGATGATTTCGTTACTGACCATGGTTGCGATGGCCACGGAACAGACAATGACCATGGCCGCAGCCGCTGATCCACCCCCAAGAAATGCCAGTATGGCGAGCCATTGTTCACCTGCCAGGATGGGCAGGTTCAGAATCAGTATGTCCGGGTCCGACACCCCGGCTTCCGGCGATAACAGTCCGGCTGCGGCAATGGGCAGTACGAACGCACTGGCAATTATCAGGTAGATGGGCATGGCCCATCGGGCAGTCTCGAAATCCCGGTGGTCGGTATTCTCCACCACCATGACATGGAACTGCCGTGGCAGGCATATGATGGCCAACATGGCGACCAGAGTCTGGGTGATGAATGCGGGCGCCTCGATTTTGTCCGTGGTGAGGGTGCCCACCAGTCCGGCGTCTTGAACCTTGCCCCAGAGATCACCGAACCCGCCGTAAAGGCCATAGCCGACGAAGAGCCCGACTGCCACGAAGGCAACGATCTTGATCAGTGATTCGAAGGCAACAGCCTGGATCATGCCCCGGTGATGTTCCGTGGATTCCAGATGCCGGGTACCAAAGAGGACAGTAAATACGGCAAGTACAAGGGTGATGTACCAGGCGGAGTCATTCCACGCAGCGGTGCTCAGCTCGGTATGGGCGGTTCCCGCATCGGAAAGCACGGTAAAGCCCATTGAGATGGCTTTTAGCTGGAGCGCGATATAAGGAACACTACCGAGGAGCGCGAAGATCGCAACCATGGCCGCCAGGGACTGTGATTTACCATACCGTGAGGCAATGAAATCAGCGATGGAGGTACTGTTGTTGCGTTTGCTGATGAAGATGATACGACGCAACAGCGGGGCGCCAAACACAAAGACCAGCAAGGGGCCCAGATAGATAGGCAGGAAGCCAAGTCCTTCCTGGGTGGCGCGCCCTACAGCACCGTAGAAGGTCCAGGAGGTGAAATACACCGCAAGGGAGAGGGCATATACATGGGTTCTTGCCCAACGCCGGCGATACAGCCCGGGGTGGCGGTCACCAGCCCAGGCAATGGCAAACAGCAGCGAGATGTAAGTGATCGATATGAGAACTAACAGCCAGCCACTGAGCATATACAGGCTTTCCCAAAATACGATGAACGGACGTCAGGCTCGTTATCCGGACCTACTGATCGCAGGCAAGCTTCAGCAAACGGTCGTCCTCAGACAGTGTTCGCAGTGCACTGGTATCCAGGCTCTGTTCACCCTTGAGGGGAACCAGTTCACGAGATCCACAGTTTAGCAGATACATTTTCTGGGACACCGCGTCAGTGTAGGACTGCTCGAAGCGGTAGAGGCTGAAGCGGACGATATCCTTCTCTGGATCGTCCATCACAATGCTGCTGGTGTCCAGAACCGTGAAGGCTGCAACCTGCGGTACCACATAGGCCCATGGCCGCCAGGGTGCCCCGTATTCTTCCGTACTGATCACGACAGCTTCGTCCGGGAGCTGAGTCTGTTTGAGCTCAAACCAGGTGTATTCCATGTAGATCAGGTAGCCCAGCATGCCGGCCCCGGCAAAGGCCGGAATAATCCACTTTGGTGCTTTTTTGCGAGTAATGGCACGTATGCCGAGGGCGATACCTGCGGCACCGAGACCACAAAATACTGTCGCCACAAAAGTCCAGAACATAAGGTTGTTTCCTCGAAAAAAAACGGGCTTCCCCAGTGAGGAAGCCCGTTCAGGTTCAGCCTGTCAGATTCTCATCTGTCGTTGGCTGACGTGTTGCTTAGTGGCCAGTGGCGCTGCCGGAACCCCGTGGGTAACGCACGCTTTCGACCAGTTCCTGAATCTCAACGGGCGGTTCTTCGGTCGCGTTAGAGACCGCAAAGGCTACCGCAAAGTTGATCAATGCACCAATCGCGCCGAACGACAGTGGGGAAATGCCCAGCAGCCAGTTGTCCGCCGTGTTGGGGAGGTTGTTGGTTTCAGGAATGAAGAACCAGCCCAGGTAAATGAAGATATAGACCAGCGTGGAAATCAGGCCTGCCAGCATACCGGCGATGGCGCCCTTGTTATTCACACGCTTGGAGAAAATACCCATCATCAGTGCCGGGAACAGCGAGGCTGCCGCGATACCGAAGGCCAGCGCCACTACCTGCGCCGCAAACCCTGGAGGGTTGGCACCGAGGTAGGTGGCCACCGCAATGGCAACGGCCATGGAGATACGTGCTGCCAGCAGTTCCCCCTTCTCCGATATATCGGGTTTGAACGCGCCCTTGATAAGGTCGTGACTCACCGCAGACGATATGGCCAGCAACAGGCCGGCCGCTGTGGACAGCGCCGCTGCAAGACCACCGGCCGCAATCAGGCCGACAACCCAGCCTGGCAGGTTGGCAATCTCAGGGTTGGCCAGTACCAGAATATCGTTGTTGTAGGTGAATTCGTTACCTTCCCAGCCGCGCTCTTCTGCTTCTTCCGCGAATTCCTCACTGCCCTCGTTGTAGTGCTGGATACGGCCGTCGTTGTTCTTGTCCTCGAACTCGATCAGGCCGGTGACTTCCCATTCCTTCACCCAGCTTGGCCGGTCTTCGTACTCAATGGGCTGACTGTCAACACCGTCTGGATAAATGGTGGTCATCAGGTTCAGTCGAGCCATGGAAGCAACCGCAGGTGCAGTCAGGTACAGCAGGGCGATGAAGATCAGTGCCCAGCCAGCGGACCAGCGTGCATCAGCAACTTTCGGTACAGTGAAAAAGCGGATGATAACGTGTGGCAGACCGGCGGTACCGATCATCAGTGACAGGGTAAACAGAACCATGTTCAGTTTGTTGTCCACATCGTCTGTGTAATCCTGGAAGCCAAGCTCTGTGATGATCTGGTCAAGTTTCTCGAGCACTGGGACGCCAGATTCAACGTGAGTTGAGAACAGGCCCAGCGGCGGAATCGGGTTGCCAGTCAGTTGCAGAGAAATGAACACTGCGGGAATGGTATAGGCGATGATCAGTACACAGTACTGGGCTACCTGGGTGTAGGTAATGCCTTTCATGCCACCCATTACGGCGTAGATGAAGACCACAACGGCCGCGATAATCAGGCCGGTGGTGGAGTCAACTTCCAGGAATCGCGAGAAGGCCACGCCAGCACCGGCCATCTGGCCGATTACGTAGGTGACGGACGCGATTATCAGACAGGCAACCGCCACAAAGCGGGCGTTCTTGCTGTAGAACCGGTCGCCGATGAACTCGGGAACCGTGAACTTGCCAAACTTACGCAGGTAAGGAGCAAGCAGCATGGCCAGCAGCACGTAACCGCCGGTCCAGCCCATCAGGAAGGTTGAGTTGGCATAGCCACCGGCGGCAATCAGGCCCGCCATGGAAATGAAGGATGCCGCCGACATCCAGTCGGCACCGATGGCCGCACCGTTGGTTATCGGATGCACGCCGCCACCCGCAACGTAGAAGTCACTGGTGCTACCGGCCTTTGCCCAGATGGCGATACCGATGTAGAGGGCGAATGAGCCGCCCACGAATAACAGGTTGATGACAAATTGGCTCATTCGGGCTTACTCCTCATGCACGTCGAATTTTTCATCGAGCTTGTTCATCCGCCAGGCGTAATGAAAAATCAAGGCGATGAAGGTAAGAATCGAACCCTGTTGGGCGAACCAGAACCCGAGGTCCGCTCCGCCAATGGGTATTCCGGCGAGCATGGGGCGAAGCAATATCGCAAAACCGTAGGATACCAGGGCCCAGACGATCAGGCTCCCGAATATCAGGCGCAGGTTCGCCTTCCAGTAATTCACAGCATCGTAGTCATGACCTGACATAGGATCACTCCTGTCTTGTTGTTGTGGGGGTTGGGTGGGTTTTCTGTAACGTGTTTGTGGTAGAGAAATTATTATTCATATAGTTCTTCTCCGACTTGTTGTCTTCTCCGACTTTACCTGTCAAGCGCTAGATAGATATTGGCAAAAGGTCTAATTCTCAGTTATTTGCCTGCTAAACCGTCCGCTAATGCGACACAGTTCAGGTTGTCAGCTATGCCGATGCATGTTTTTCAATTGCCGGTAGTACTTCAGTTTGCCGTTGAGGTCCTTGAGTGTGATCACATCGTTTTTTTTCGCCTTGTTGATAACTGCCAGAGTCAGTTCGGCAGTAGCCATGGCATCGGCTGCTGCATGGTGGCGGGCACTGACCTCCAGGCCAAAAAAATCTGCCCAGTTATCGAGACCGTGGCCCCCGGTTTGCGCATCGGGAAAGAAGGCGGGAAGCATTTCCGCCACATCAATCCAGGTATGGGGCTGGGTGTAACCGAGGGTCTGCTTCAGTGCCTTCTCCAGAAATTTCTGGTCGAAGGCGGAATGGTAGGCGAGGATTGGATCGCCATTCATCCATTCCAGCAGATGCAGCAGGGCGTCTTCGGTCTCATGGCCCCGGGTGAGGGCCTCCGGGCCGATGCCATGAATCAGGACGGTTTCGCTGATGTCCAGTTCCGGGCGTCTGAGTATCAGGTCAAACTGGTCATCCATGACGATGGCGTTTTTCCGGATGGCCACGGCACCAATGGCGATAACCTCATCCTTTGCCGCATTGAGGCCTGTGGTTTCAAGGTCCAGCACAATCAACCGGCATTCAGACAGGCGCTGGTCGCCGGCGGTTTTTGGAGTTGGCAGATGCTCGCGGTCGGGCCCTCCGGTAGTGCCGGCCCTGAGCCGTTCAATCCAGTCTTTGATCTGCTCCAGCATAGCGTTCTGCCCGGTGGTCAGAGTTGATAGGTGACTTCCAGTTTCTGCTGTAAACGCTGAGCCTGGCGGAAGGACTCGCGAAGGATTCGCCGGTCAAGCGGGTTGAGGTCGTCCGGATCAATGTAGTTGGACAGGGGTTCATCACGCTCCAGCATTTCCTGGTGAGCCCTCATGCGAATGGCCTGAATCAGACTGTAAGCTTCTTGCCAGGCATTGGCATCCTTGGGGTCGAAGACGCCTTTTTCCGCGAGTTTGCGCATTCTTTCCAGTGTATTGGCCTCGCCAACGCCGTTGGCCAGGGCGAATACTCTGACGGCCTCCACAAACGGCGCCAGGCCCTGACGTTTGAGGTCGAGATTGTGCTTCTTGCCATCATCCTCGACATAACGGAAGTTACGGAACATGGTCAGAGGGGGTTTGCGTTGAATGGCGTTGCCCGCGAGCATTTTCTGGAACAGGGCATTCTTGCGGATTCGTGAGAGTACCTTGTCGAGCAGTTCCTCCAGCGGTTCCCTGGGACCGAATACGGACCGCATATCCAGGAAGATAGAGGAATACACCAGGTTTTGAGGTGTTGAGGCATCGATAAAGCGGATGAACCACTCGTCCCATTCCCGGCCGCTCAGGCACAGTTTCGGGTTACTGGCCATGATGTTGCCCTTGCAGAGGGTAAAGCCGCATTCTGCCAGTTCTTTGTTGACGGTTTCCGCGAAGGGCAGCAGTTTTTCCCGCACCTGATCCTCGGTCATTCCCTCGGGTGTCTCGAACAGAATGCCATTGTCCTGATCTGTCAGCAGGGTCTGTTCCTGCCGGCCTTCACTGCCGAAAGTGAGCCAGGTGAAGGGAATTCCGGGGTCGTTCTTCTTTATGTTCAGTTCCAGCACACGGCGCACGGTAACATCGTTCAGAGTCGTAATGATCTTGACCACCTGGCCGGAGTCGGCGCCGTGGGCAAGCATGGAGTCCACCAGTCTGGAGACATCGGTTCTCAGGCTGACAAGTGTCCGCAGGTGGCTGGCCGTGCCTATGGTGCGGGCGAGATTGACCAGATCGACCCTTTGCAGGGAGAACAGGTCTCTTTCGGAAACCATGCCGATCAGGCGTTTTTCGTCATCGACGACGCAAATATGCGCAAAATGGTGCTCCGCCATGAGCATGGCAGCCTCGAACGCATCCGCCTGGGCTGTCAGGCAGCAGGGATTGCGGGTCATGACCTGGCCAATGGGGGTGTCCAGGGGGCCTTTTTCTTCTGCCACCATGGTACGCAGATCCCTGAGGGTAAAAATCCCTGTGGGGTGACGTCCGTCATCTGTTATCACAATGCTGCCGACATTGTTTTCATGCATGCGTGCGACCGCCTTGCGAACCGGGAGATCCGGCGAGCACACGATGGGGTTGCGAATGGCATAGCGCTCCAGTGGTGTGTCCAGTGAGTTGCTGGAGCCCATGGAGGCCATGGCGCCGGTCTGGATTCGCTGGTTTACCTGATCGAGCAGACTGCTTACGCCACGGAGACAGAAATCCCGGAAAGGATCGCTCTGGGAGAACAGCTTTACAAACGTGTCGTGTTCAATGCTGAGGCAGAAGGTGTCCCCGGAGGCTCGGTGCAGGGTGCGGGTAGGGCGTTCACCGATCAGTGCGGCCAGTGGAAAACATTCGCCCTGGCTGATTTCGAAGGTGGTTTGAGTCTCGCCGTCCTTGTCACGGGAGCGCTCGCCGCGGATGCGTCCCTGCTTGACGATATAGAAACGCCTCACCGGGCCGTCTTCCGGTGATAGTACAACATCCCCGTCCGCGAAGAATCTCAGGGAAGCGTGTTCGGCAAAATGGGCCAGATGCGAGTCGTCCATGTTGGAAAACGGTGAATGCTCACGCAGAAACGTCATAATGGCGCGGGTATTCTGGGGGCGTTCGCTGTCCTGGGGTACGGCGGTCATAAACACGCTCCGGTGTCGTTGTTATGTGCCAGAAGTGTAGACTACCAGCTCGCTTGAGGACCCTAATATTTTCGTCTGATAGCGGAATATCGCTTTCGATGCAGGTGCAGGCTGGCGGCTCGCCTTTATGAAGGGGGAGGCGGGTGGTAAAGTCCCATCAACCCGACTGAAAATGATACCGACATGACGACCAAAGATGAGCGCCTTAGCTTTCTGGAGGAGATGAAGGACGTCCGTCGCATCCGGAAGCCCAACAAGGCCGACGTGAAGGCTCCCAAAGAGTTGACCCCCGGGCACCTCGAAAGGCAACGGTCAGCCATGGACCAGCCACTGAAAGATCGTAACCCGCTGACCGCTGATATGGTCGAGCCGCTGACGGCGCATGATGTGCTGTGCTGGCAACGTCCTGGCGTCCAGCACGGGGTTTTTCGCAAGCTCCGTCTAGGGCAGTACCCGATCGAGGCCCGCCTGGACCTGCATCGCATGACCGTTGAAGAAGCGCGCAGGGAGGTGTTCGGCTTTATATCAGACTGTGTCCGCTTTGGGCTGAGATCCGTTATGATCCTGCACGGTAAGGGCGAACGTAATCCGGATGGTATCGCCCAGCTCAAGAGCTACATCGCCAAGTGGCTGCCGGAGCTGGATGACGTGCTGGCCTTCCATTCCGCCCAGAAGCGCCACGGTGGCACCGGTGCCGTCTATGTCATGGTCCGCAAGGGTGACCGTGACAAGCAACGCAATCGTGAACTCCACGGTTCCTGAGTCTAGTCCGTCAAAACCGACGAAATCGGTCCGGAGGTGAGAGTGAAGCAACTGATGTTGGTACTTTTCGTGGTAACTGCCCTGGCAGGATGCAAGGACCGCGTCATCTGGGATGACAAAGGCAAGGTCGACGAGGCGACGAAGGATCGCGAAGTGTGGGATTCCGGCGGAAAAATGGAAACCGGTGAGCGCAAGATCTGGACTGACAAGGACGGTAACGACGTCGTTAAATAACACCTTTCCGCCGCCAGCAGAATAATAACTGAACCGGGGCCGCCCCGGCGAACAAGGGGGAGTATTCATGGCTGTTAGCCTGAGTGTGAACGGCGTAACGCACACCGTTGACGTTGAGAATGATACGCCATTGCTGTGGGTCGTTCGCGATGAACTGGGGCTGAAGGGAACCCGGTTTGGCTGCGGTATGGGGCTGTGCGGTGCCTGTACCGTTCACCTTGACGGACAGCCGGTACGCTCCTGTTCCACGCCGGTGGAGATGGCCGATGGTGGAAACATTACCACCATCGAGGGGCTTGCAGCCGATGGTGATCTGCATCCCCTGCAAAAAGCGTGGATCGAGCATGGCGTTCCCCAATGCGGATACTGCCAGTCTGGCCAGATAATGAGCGCAGCACATCTGCTTCAGCACAATCCATCGCCCTCCCGGGAGGACATTGTTGCTGCGGTCAGCGGCAATCTTTGCCGTTGTGGCACCTACTCGCGGATTGTGGCCGCTGTTGAGGCTGTGGTTGATAGCCGCAGGGAACAGTCCGGCCGAGAGGAAGCGTGATATGTCCATGAATCGACGCGACTTTCTCAAGGTAACAGCAGGCACCTCCGGTGGGCTGGTGCTTGCACTTTCGCTGAAAGGGTGTGCGGGGGTTCCCACCGGGTACGATGAACAGAGCGGAGAATGGAAGCCTGATGCCTGGCTGGAACTGACCGCCAGTGACGAGATCTATTTCACCCTCGCCCGAGTGGAAATGGGCCAGGGCACCTACACCGGACTGACAACCCTGATTGCAGAGGAGCTGGAGGTGACGCCGGCTTCCATCAAGCTCAGGTTTGCGCCGGTGGCCACCGAGTATCGAAACCCTCTGTACAAGCTCCAGTTGACGGGCGGAAGTACCAGCCTGGCGACCAGCTGGCAGCCATTGCGCATCGCCGGGGCTTCGGCCCGGACCATGCTGGTCAGCGCCGCGGCCAGTGTCTGGGAAGTCAGCCCGGGCGATTGCAGGGCATCTGAAGGCAGGGTAGTGCACCCCAACGGCCAGGACAGCCTGCCTTATGGCCGGCTGGTGGAGCTGGCCTCAAAGCAGAATGTGCCGGGCGATCCCGCGCTGAAGCCCAGAGGGGAATGGAAATACATCGGCAAGAACCGTGGGCGCCTGGATGCCGAGGCCAAGACCACCGGTGCCCCGATCTACGGCATCGATGTTGAGCTGGAGGGCATGGTTTACGGGGTTGTTACCCGTCCGCCACGGTACGGTGCCCGGGTCCGGTCTTTTGATGATTCGGCTGCCCGTAAGATGCCGGGGGTGCTGGAAATCTTCGAGATTGAGCGTGGTGTTGCGGTCGTCGCCGATAAATACTGGCGTGCCCGCAAGGCTCAGGAGGCTTTGACAGTCGATTGGGACAACAGCGAGGCGCTGGACGTGTCGACCGATCAGGTTTTCGCCTCCTACCACAAGGCAGCGGATGAAGACCCCGGCGAGAGTGAGCGAAGTGAGGGGGATTACCGCCGTGCGGTCGATAATGCAGGGCAGGTGATTGAAGCCAGCTACGAACAGCCTTATCTGGCCCATGCCACGCTGGAACCCATGAACGCGACAGCCTGGTACCGGGACAGCGAAATTGAAGTCTGGGCGCCCACCCAGGCGCCGGATCTTGGCCGGATTGCGGCGGCACGGGCGACCGACCTGTCTCCCGACGATGTAAAGATTCATACCACGTTCCTGGGTGGTGGTTTCGGGCGCCGCCTGACCAATGATTACATCGAGGAGGCGGCTGCCATCGCCTTCCGTGTGCACAAACCGGTCAAAGTGATCTGGTCGCGTGAGGAGGACACCCGCCACGACCTATACCGCCCGGCCATGTTGCACCGGATGCAGGCCAGCATCAGCGATAACAAGGTTACCGGCTGGCACCACCAGATCGTGGGCCCGCAGATACTGGATTGGTACGTGCGCAACGCCGCGCCTGCACAGTATCCATGGGCGCCGAAATTTCTCTATAACACCCTGGGCCGGGTAGGGCTGATGGCGGAGGGCATCGCGACGCCGAAAGATCATTCCGCTATTGAGGGCGCCATCGAGTATCCATACCGGGTTCCCAACCTTGATATCCGCCATACCCATACCGACCCTGGTGTCCCGGTCAGCTGGTGGCGGTCGGTGGGCTTCTCCCACAACGGGTTTGCCGTAGAGACCTTTATGGACGAGCTGGCCAGTGAGCTGGGCCAGGACCCCTACCGGTTCCGGCGTTCGCTCATTGACCACGAGCCCAGGCACCTGCAGGTACTGGACCGTGCCGTCGGGCTGGCAAAATGGGATGAGCCGGTTGAGGAAGGGCGGGCCCGTGGCCTGGCCCTGTACCGCAGTTTCGGCACCTATGTGGCCCAGGTTGTTGAGGCCAGTGTCGAGGCCGGGGAAATCCGGGTGCACAAGGTGGCCTGTGCCGTTGACTGTGGCCAGGTGGTCAACCCGGATATTGTGCGTGACCAGATCGAAGGGGGCGTGATCTTCGGCCTTACCGCGGCACTTTACGGCGACATTACATTCAGGGACGGGCAGGTGCAGCAAAGCAACTTCCACGATTACCCGCTCATGCGGCATGACCAGCGCCCGGAAGTCGTTGTCGACATCGTTGACAGTGAAGAGGATCCTACCGGGGTCGGGGAGCCGGGCGTGCCGCCGGTGATCCCGGCACTGGGTAACGCGCTGTTTGCCCTTACCGGAAAGCGCCAGCGCAAACTGCCCCTGAGAGCCGAGGTTTAATCTGCCGGATGGCCAGAGGCGCTCACGAGTCCGTTCTCAGCGATGTCCGGGCCTGGCTGCTTGCCGGGAAACGGGTGTGGCTGTGCACCATTACCGAAACCTGGGGGTCATCTCCCAGGCCTGCCGGCTCCTGGCTGGCGGTCAGCAGTGATGGCGACTGGTCCGGCTCGGTGTCAGGTGGCTGCCTTGAGGAAAATCTGTTGAACCGCTGTATTGCCGGCGGGCCACAACTGCCACAGGTCATTGACTATGGTCTCACGGATCAGGACCGGGATCAGTTCCGCTTGCCCTGCGGTGGCCGCATACGCCTGCTGGTGGAACCACTGCTACCAGAGCCGGACCTGGCTCACGTGGAGGCGGTGCTGGAATCATTGGCCGCACGGAGCCCGGTTCTCCGCAGCGTTTCTCTCGCCACCGGTGCGAAGGGTTGCGAATCTGCGAATGCCGGCCAGGCCGGGGTAAGATTGCAAAGTGAGACTCTGCAGCACGGTCTGATGCCCGATTTCCGGTTGTTGCTGGTAGGCGCGGGAGAAGTGGCACGCCACGTAGGGGAGTTTGCCCGCGCTGCGGACTTCTCCGTCACTCTTTGCGAGCCCCGCCCCACCTTTTCCCGGGGCTGGAGCGACACCGGTATGCCACTGGTGCAGGCCCTGCCGGATGATCTGGTCAGCCAGTCCTTCAATGACCCCTGGGCCGGCGTGCTGGCACTGGCCCATGACCCACGCATTGATGATATGGCGCTGCTGGCGGCGCTGAATTCGGAAGCGTCCTATGTCGGTGCCATGGGCTCTGCCCGGACCTCCGGGGAACGCCGGGCCCGGCTGGCGTCCCTGGGGTTGACCAGCCAGCAGTTGGACAGGCTCAAGGCGCCAATCGGTATTGATATCCCCAGCAAGACCCCCGCGGAAATTGCGATTTCCGTGGTTGCGGACCTGATTGCCGTTCGTCACCATTTGCGGGTGGCCCGCCCATCCTTATAATGGATACCATCAAGCGCTGAAACGGCGTGTCTGTTCCGAGGTGCCTTTTGTTTGACGTAACCCGCTACGCCATTGCCGCGCAATCCATTATCGATGCTGGCCGTTTTCTCTATGGCCAGGGCTGGTCTCCGGCCACCAGCAGTAACTATTCGGCACGGATTGACGCCGAACACATTGCGGTCACGGTTTCCGGTCGTCACAAAGGCCAGCTGGCGGCCGGTGATGTCATGGTGGTGGACCTGGCCGGGAAACCTGTCCAGAGCAACGCCCGTTCATCGGCAGAGACACTGCTGCATACGGTCTTGTACCAGGCTTTTCCCGAGGTCGGGGCGGTGCTGCATACCCATTCGGTCAAGGCAACGGTGCTCAGCCGCCTGTTACCGCCCGGAGAGCCGCTGCGGCTGGAGGGGTACGAGTTACAGAAGGCGTTTTCCGGCGTAGAAACCCACGAATCGGAGCTGACAGTGCCCGTTTTCGATAATACCCAGGACATTCCGGCACTGGCACAGCGAACCGGGGAATGGTTCCGGCAGCATCCGGAGCAGCCCGGTTACCTGATCCGTGGGCATGGCCTTTATACCTGGGGCCGGACCATGGCAGACTGCCTCCGCCATGTTGAAGCCTTTGAATTTCTCTTTGAATGTGAGCTTGAAACCATGAGGGTTCGCCGATGACCACCTTGAGTATTTTCGACCAGAGTGCGCCCGATGCACCCCGCGTCGTCACCGAAGATGCCGGAAAAATTGCCAATCTGCTGGCTGAGCACGGTGTGCGATTCGAGCAGTGGGCCACACGGGATCTGCCCGCGGATGCATCGTCTGATGACATTCTTGAGGCCTACGCCGATGAGATCCGGGCACTCAAGGACGAATGTGGCTTCCAGGCAGCAGACGTAATCAGCCTGAATCCGGACAACCCCCAGAAAGAGGCGTTCCGGAAGAAGTTTCTGGACGAGCACGTGCACAGTGAAGATGAAGTGCGGTTTTTTGTCCGTGGCCAGGGACTGTTCTACCTGCATTTTGGCGACCAGGTATACGCGGTTCTGTGTCAGAAAAACGATCTGATCAGCGTACCGGACGGTACCCGCCACTGGTTTGATATGGGGCCGGAGCCGGCTTTTACCTGTATCCGGCTGTTTACCAACCCGGAAGGCTGGGTTGCAGACTTCACGGGTGAGGACATCGCCAGCCGGCTGCCCCGGTACGAGCGGCTGGCGGGAGCTGCCGGATGATCCGCGTTATCCTGACTGATATCGAGGGCACCACCAGTTCGATTTCCTTCGTTCATGATGTGCTTTTTCCGTACTCGGCTGCCCATATGGCTGATTTCGTGCGTGACGCCGAAGCTGACAGCACGGAGGTCCGGGAACAACTGGATGCCGTGGCACAAGCCTCAGGCGTTGCCCGGGATGATATCGAGGGGCTGATCGGCGTGCTGGAGACCTGGATTCGTGAGGATCGCAAGGAAACACCCCTGAAGACTCTCCAGGGAATGCTCTGGGAACAGGGCTATCAACAGGGCGCGTTCCGGGGCCACGTGTACGAGGACGCAGCGGAATACCTCCAGCGCTGGCATGATCGGGGTTTGCGACTGTTCGTATACTCTTCCGGTTCTGTGAAGGCGCAGAAACTGATATTCGGATTCAGCGAGGCCGGCGATCTGACACCCTTCTTTTCCGGCTACTTTGATACCCGTGTCGGCGGCAAGAAAGACCCCCAGTCCTACAGTAATATCCTGGATGAACTCGGGGTGGAGCCTCAGACTGTGCTGTTTCTTTCCGATGTGGAAGCCGAGTTAAAGGCCGCTGAGAGTGCCGGGTTACGCACGGTCTGGCTGGTTCGGGAAGGAGACCTGCCGGAAACCGACCGTGCCGTAGCCAGGGATTTTGCCGACGTTGACCGGTTTCTCCTGCAACGCTGATCCACTCTGTGTGCCTTCTTCTCTGACTACCAGGTGAGCAGGAGGCCCCGTGCCTGAGATCCGCAAACTGACAGCCTTCCTCCTTTGTATCGGCCTGACCGGTTGTGCTCAGGATTCCGATGTGCCGGACATGATGGATGCCTACGTGGCTCAGTTGGCCGAGGCGCTGGAACTGAGCCCGGAGTTGTCGGAAGTAAGCCCGGTTTCACAGATACCCCGCCGGCGTGAACGGGTTCTGGACATGCCGGATCTGGATATGGGGATGCTGGACTTCCTTTCCCTGTACGGTTGTGAGCTGCAATACGTGGTCGGCGAGCGGAACTCGATCATGGGCAAGGTGATGCAACCCCTGAATCGATTGCGCTACGAAACCCGCTTTGTGCGTGCGGCAGAAGACTGCCTGCCGGAAACGGAGCGGGAAGGGGTGAAAGAGCAACTGGAAGAGGCTATCGAAAGCAAGGCCGAGACCCTGCCATTGGCTGTGTGGAATGCAACCTGGGGCGTGGAGGAGGTAGAACGGCTTTTCACCCGCTCCCAGGGGTACTACCCCAGAGCCTCTGATGACACCCCGGTTGCGGAGCTGGCTTCAGATATTGAGCGCCTGAACCGAACGGTGGCGAGCCTGCTGGATGGTAATTCCGCCGAGTCACTTGATTACATTGGCGAGGTGCACCAGCGCTGGCATGCCGAGTACCGGGCGGGCCAGTTGATGAACAGTGTGAAGCTGCTGACGACACGGCTTGAGGACGGGTCGGCACTGCTGTCCGAAAGGATTGACAATACGCCGCTGTGCCCGGAAGGCGAGTCCGACACTGCTCCTGCCGGTCTCCGGAGCGCCTATGAAGAGGGGTATGGCGGCCCCGTGAAAAGCTACCTGGAGGGCATAGCTCAGGCCCGGGGGGCACTGGCAGAACCACTGGATCAACTGGCCACTCTGCAAACGGACACCATGCCCGACGCGTTTCGCGACTGGTACCGGGAGTATCTGGATACCGACAGTACCCGGAGCCTCTGGGGACAGCTGGATCAGGCAGTCGAGACCCATGCCCGGCGATGGCAACAGATTCTGGACCAGTGCGGCCAGTCACCGGAGGAATGAAACCCGGCGCTGATCAGCGCTGGCTCTCCGGGGTCACCCGCAGGATTTCCTCAACCGTAGTGGAGCCGGCGGCCACTTTCTGTGCCCCGCTGAGACGCAGTGACTTCATGCCATCCTTGTAGGCATCCACCCTCAATTGCTCCAGTTCGCATTGTTCGGTGATCTGCCGGATCAGGTTGCCGGACAGCTGCATGATTTCATACACCCCCGCGCGGCCATAGTAGCCGGTGTTCCGGCACTCCAGACAGCCTACCGGATGATAGACCTGCTTCGGGATTGTTGCTTTCCATGGCCGGGTCAGGCTCTGCCATGCCTGCTCATCCACAGGCCCGGACTCCTTGCAGTGGGGGCACAGGGTTCTGGCCAGCCGTTGTGCCATCACCCCCAGTACCGTGGCGCGAATCAGGTAGGGGGGGATGCCCAGCTCCATGAGCCGGGTAATGGCGCTGGGGGCATCGTTGGTGTGTAGTGTGGACAGCACCAGGTGTCCGGTCAGGGCTGCCTGTACCGCCATCTCCGCGGTTTCCAGATCACGGATCTCGCCAATCATGATGATGTCCGGGTCCTGCCGCAGCAGGGCCCGCACGCCGGAGGCGAAAGTCAGCTCAATATTGGTCTGCACCTGCATCTGGTTGAAGGCCGGCTCTACCATCTCGATGGGGTCTTCGATGGTACAGATGTTCACTTCCGGGGTGGCCAGCTGTTTGAGGGTGGAATACAGGGTGGTGGTCTTGCCGGAACCGGTGGGCCCGGTGACCAGCACAATGCCATGTGGGCGGTCGGTAATGCCCTGCCAGCGCTCCCGGTCTTCCTTCGAGAAGCCCAGTTGCTCGTAGGATTTCAGTAGCACTTCCGGGTCAAAGATCCGCATCACCATTTTCTCGCCAAAGGCGGTAGGCATGGTGGCCAGCCGCAACTCCACTTCGCTGTTGTCCGGCTTGCGGGTCTTGATACGGCCATCCTGGGGACGGCGTTTCTCCGCCACGTTGAGGCGCCCCAGAATTTTCAGGCGGCTGGTCACCGCCACACCAACCTGATCCGGAAATTCGTAGACATTGTGCAGCACGCCGTCGATACGGAATCGCACCTGGGTGACATTACGCCTCGGTTCGATATGGATATCCGAGGCACGCTGATCGAAAGCATACTGCAGCAGCCAGTCAACGATCTTGACCACATGCTGGTCGTTGGCGTCCGGGCTTTCGCTGGCACCCAGATCCAGGAGCTGTTCAAAGTTCTGGGAACCTGCGGGGCCAGAGGCATTCGCACCGCCGCCAGCCTTGCTGACAGAGTTGGCCAGCTGATAGAACTCGACGGTATACCGGCGGATATCCTCCGGGCTTGCCACCACACGTTGAATGTCCTTGCGGACAGCCTGTCTCAGGTTGCCTTCCCAGTCACTCTTGAAGGGTTCGGAGCTTGCAACCAGTACTTCATCCTCGCCGATTTCAACCGCAAGAATGCCGTGGCGCTGGGCAAAAGCGTAGGACATCACCCGGGCAATGGCCGGGGTGTCTATCTTCAGGGGGTCAATGTGGTAGTAGGGTTGTTCCGCCCATTCCGCCAGCCATTGGGTCAGCTTGTCCAGGTCCAGGGTGCGGCCTGTTTTCAGGCTCTCCAGTCCGGCCTTGGCCACCAGTTCCAGCGGGTGACGCTGGCTGGCGGGCCCGCCGGAACCCGTCTGTATGCCTATGTTCGCTGACAGTACCCGTTCGGCATCTTCCTGTGTGATCTCACCACTGGTTACCAGGGCGGTACAGATATCCCTCAGGGTGAGGGTGCTTCTGTGTGGCGCTGGTGGATGAGTGCTATCGGCCATCGTGCGTTTCCTGTCAGGTTTCTGAAACCGGCTGTGGACGATTCACCTTAAGGTGGACCATGGCCACTGTAAACAACAGGAAGGTGAGCACCGTTAGTATCATCGGCGCAATGGCTCCTTCGCTGAGCCAGGCGGAAACCACGTAGCGGGTGAAATAGAAAATGACGATGAAGCTCAGCCAGATGTAGCCCCGGTTGTGGCCCCTGAAAACCGGTACCGCGAAGGCCAGCAGCGGGATGAGTTTGATGCTGAGCATCAGGGTTACCGAGACCCCCTCGGTCTGAACCGGATAGAAGGTGGTAATCACCAGTGCCACCAGGGTGGCAAGATAGAGGCCAATGGTCAGTCGTGCAGTGGTGCGCGCTTTCGGATTATGAAGCATTCAGGATTCCGTTGTTGGTGGTTTGCAGTCAGTCACCAAGTTTTACGGCGAGCCGCGCCAGGCGTTCACCGAATGTCTGGCAAATGGTCTTTTCGTGGTCGGTAACTGCCTGCTGTTCGCCTGTTCCGGCCCAGTGTGACGGCCCATAGGGGGTGCCGCCGGACGCCGTCTCGTTGAGGGCGCTTTCCGAGTAGGGTACCCCGCAAAGCACCATGCCATGGTGCAGCAATGGCATCATCATGGTCAGCAATGTACTTTCCTGGCCGCCGTGGAGGCTGCCGGTAGAGGTAAAGGCGCCGGCAGGCTTGCCCGCAAGCGCGCCGTTCAGCCAGAGATCGCCAGTGCTGTCGAGAAAATATTTCAGCGGTGCTGCCATATTGCCGAAACGGGTCGGGCTGCCAATGGCGAGGCCGGCGCAATTGGCCAGGTCAGCCTTGCTGACATAGGGGGCTCCCTGATCCGGAACTCCGGGCAGAGTTGCCTCCGTATCCGGCGATACACTCGGCACCGTGCGGATTCTGGCATCCATGCCCGTTACCCGGGAAACACCCCGGGCAATCTGGCTGGCCATCTCTGCGGTCTGGCCGGTGCGGCTGTAGTAGAGCACCAGAATGTAGGGGGCATCTGCGGCCATCGGTTGTCTCCGCTTACAGTATGTTGAGGACGTTCTCGGGCGGACGGCCAATAGCCACTTTGTTGCCCCTGATCACAATGGGGCGCTCGATCAGCTTCGGGGTTTCGACCATTGCCCGGATCAGTGCATTCCGGCCAAGCTCCGGGTCGTCCAGGCCCTGCTCCCGGTATTCCTTTTCCTTCGTTCTCATCAGATCCCTGGGATCTGCCCCCAGCGCATCCAGGATGTGTTCGAGAATTTGCGCTGTTGGTGGCGTTTCCAGGTAGCGTATAATTTCCGGCTCAACACCCTGTTCTCGAAGGAGTTCAAGGGTTTGCCGGGATTTTGAGCAACGCGGGTTGTGGAAAATTCTGGTCGGTTCTGTCATGGTTCTCCATCTTTCCAGGTCAGCCAAATCGTATATTGATCTGAGCGCCGTAGTCTAACAGGAGGGCTCCCTGTGCAATACCCCGCCAAATTGCGTTATTCCTCCGGGTGGTACGGGCTCGGAATCCTGCTGGCTTTGCTCATGTTGGCGGGCTGCCAGAACCAGGAGTTTGAAAAGCCGGATGGAACGACGCTGGACTGGGAAAGTCTGCGCGGCCACTGGGTGCTGGTCAATTACTGGGCGGAATGGTGCAAACCCTGCCTTGAGGAAATTCCCGAGCTGAACGACCTTGACCGGTCCGCGGCCATTGTTGTCCTGGGTGTGAATTTTGACGATATACAGGGTCAGGAACTCATTGACCTGGGCAAAAAGATGGGGATTGAATATGGCATGCTGGGAGAGGACCCCGGGCCCGAACTGGGTTGGGAAACCCCGGTGGGACTGCCCGCCACCTTTGTGGTCAACCCCGAGGGCGAACTGGTCGAGACCCGCTTCGGGCCCCAGACCGAGGAAGACATCAAAGAACTGATCGGGCGCTGACCCGGCCCGAAGCCGTTATTTACAAGCAGGAATACCCCGACACTATGTCACAGACCTTTGTCCACCTCCGCGTGCACTCCGAATATTCCATGGTAGATGGGCTGGTTCGGGTAAAGCCACTGATCAGTCGGGTAGCCGAACTTGGCATGCCAGCCGTTGGCCTGACCGAGCAGTCGAACATGTGCTCCCTGGTACGTTTCTACAAGGCTGCCATGGGGGCCGGGGTAAAGCCGATCATTGGCGCGGACCTCTGGCTTGAAAACCCGGAAGAGCCGGACAATCCGTTCCGGATTACCCTTTTGGCCCGTGATAATGATGGCTACCTGAACCTCACTGAAGTCGTTTCCCTGGGTTATACCGACGGGCAGCGTTTCGGCAAGCCCATCATCCAGCGCAAGTGGCTTGAAAGCCGGGCCGAAGGCCTGATTGCACTGTCTGGTGCCCGGATGGGCGATGTGGGCAAGGCTCTGATGGCCGGCAAACCGGAACTGGCCAGGCAGCGTGCCGAGTACTGGATGAACCTCTATCCGGGGTCCTTCTACCTGGAGCTGCAGCGTACCGGGCGACCGGGGGATGAAGACTGTCTGCACCTGAATGTGGAACTGGCCGAGGTGCTTGCCTGCCCGGTGGTGGCCACCAACGACGTTCATTTTCTTCACGCCGAGGATTTCGAGGCCCACGAGGCCCGGGTCTGTATCGGTGAAAGCCGCACCCTGGATGATCCCCGCCGGGACCGGCGCTTCAGTGACCAGCAGTACCTGCGCAGCGCGGAAGAAATGATCGAGCTGTTCTCGGATATTCCCGAGGCCGTGGAAAACACCGTTGAGATCGCGCGCCGGTGCTCGGTCCAGGTGCGCATGGGCGAATACTTCCTGCCGAATTATCCCATCCCTGACGGGATGACCATGGAAGAATATTTCCGCAAGGTATCCGAGGAGGGGCTGGAGGAGCGACTGGCCAAGACCCTGAGCAAAGATGACCCGGATTACGACAAGAAGCGTGAGGCCTACTACACACGGCTGAACTTCGAGCTGGATATCATCACCCAGATGGGGTTCCCGGGTTACTTCCTGATCGTTATGGACTTCATCAAATGGGCCAAGAACAACGGTGTACCGGTGGGCCCGGGCCGGGGGTCTGGTGCCGGCTCTCTGGTGGCCTACGCCCAGTTGATTACCGATCTTGATCCACTGGAATACGACCTGCTGTTCGAGCGCTTCCTGAACCCGGAACGGGTATCCATGCCCGACTTTGACGTGGACTTCTGCATGGAGGGCCGCGACCGGGTGATTGCCTACGTGGCGGAGAAATACGGTCGGGAAGCGGTTTCCCAGATTATTACTTTCGGCACCATGGCCGCCAAGGCGGTTGTGCGTGACGTGGCCCGGGTTCAGGGCAAGTCCTACGGGCTGGCGGACAAGCTGTCGAAGATGATTCCCTTCGAACCGGGTATGACCCTGGAAAAAGCCCTGGAACAGGAGCCACAACTGGTCGAGTTCCTGGAGAACGACGAGGAAGCCCAGGAAATCTGGGAAATGGCACTGAAGCTGGAAGGCGTGTGCCGTAACGCCGGCAAGCACGCGGGCGGCGTGGTCATTGCGCCCACCAAGATCACTGATTTCTCGCCGCTGTACTGCGACGACGAGGGCGGCAGCCTGGTGACCCAGTTCGACAAGGGCGATGTGGAAGATGCCGGCCTGGTGAAGTTCGACTTCCTGGGCCTGCGAACCCTCACCATCATCGACTGGGCCCTGAAGATGATCAATCCCCGCCGGGAAAAGCGGGGCGAGCCGGCACTGGATATCAACGAAATCCCCCTGGACGATGGGGCGTCCTTCGAGATGCTCAAGAAGGCGGAGACTACGGCGGTCTTCCAGCTGGAATCCCGGGGCATGAAAGATCTGATCCGCCGTCTGCAACCGGACTCCCTGGAAGACATGATCGCCCTGGTGGCGCTGTTTCGTCCCGGGCCACTGCAGTCGGGCATGGTGGATGACTTCATCGACCGCAAGCACGGTCGCCAGCCGATGTCCTTCCCCCACCCGGATTACCAGTATGAAGGGCTCCGGCCGGTCCTGGAGCCCACCTATGGGGTAATCCTGTACCAGGAGCAGGTCATGCAGATTGCCCAGGTAATGGCAGGCTATACCCTGGGTAACGCCGACATGCTGCGCCGGGCCATGGGCAAGAAGAAGCCCGAGGAGATGGCCAAGCAGAAACAGTTCTTCCTGGATGGCTGTGAAAAGAACGGCATCGACAAGACCCTGGCGGAGAACATCTTCGACCTGGTGGAAAAATTCGCCGGTTACGGCTTCAACAAATCCCACTCTGCCGCTTACGCCCTGGTGTCCTACCAGACCCTCTGGCTGAAGGCGCATTATCCCGCGGAGTTCATGGCGGCGGTACTGACGGCGGATATGCAGAACACCGACAAGGTGGTCACGCTGGTGGAGGAATGCCGCAGCATGGGGCTGGAGTTGCTGGTTCCGGATGTCAGCCGTTCCGAGTACACCTTCACAGTGAACGATGACGGCGCCATTGTGTATGGCCTGGGGGCGATCAAAGGCCTGGGCGAGGGGCCGATCCAGAGTATCCAGGCCGGTCGGGCAAACGGCGAGCCTTACCAGGATATCTTTGATTTCTGCCGTCGGGTGGATCTGAAAAAAGTCAACAAACGGGCCATGGAAGCGCTGATTCGCTCCGGGGCCATGGACAAGCTGGGTGCCGGGCGTGCGCAGCTGATGGCCAGCATCGACAAGGCCATCCAGCAGGCGGGCCAGCAATCCCGCAACGAATCCGTGGGCATGACGGACATGTTCGGGGACATGCTGATGGGCGGGGAAGATGGCGATCCATACTCCGACGTGGCAAATGTGCGGGAATGGCCCAAGAAAGAACGCCTGAAAGGTGAGAAGGACACCCTGGGCCTCTACCTGACCGGGCATCCGTTCGACGAGTACGAGCAGGAAGTTCGGCGGTTTGTGCGCTCATCCATTGCGGATCTCAAGCCGGCCCGGCAGCCACAGCGGGTTGCCGGACTGGTTGTGGCCCAGCGTTCCATGAAAACCCGCACCGGCTCCACCATGGCATTTATCACGCTGGATGATCGCAGTGCACGGATTGAGGCAACGCTGTTTTCCGAGGCATTTTTCGAGAATCGGGAATTGCTGCAGTCAGACCAGGTGATTGTTGTGGAAGGACAGGTCAGCCACGATGATTATTCCGGCCAGATGAAAATGCGGGTGAACTCGGTGATGGACGTGGGCACGGCGCGGCAGCAGTTCAGCCGTGGGCTGAAACTGGCCATTCATGCGGACCAGCTCCAGAATGGTCTGCTGGATAAACTGGATTCCACCCTCAGGCCCTTCCGGTGCGAAGGCAGTCCGGTATGGATCGAGTACAGCAGCGATAACGCCAGCACCCGCATTGAGCTGGGTGAATCCTGGCGGGTGCAACCCGATGACGATCTTCTGCTGGAACTGAAATACCTGGTGGGCGACCAGTCGGTAGAACTGGTCTATGATTGATATTGTCCGGCAAGGTTCATCCCGGGTGTGGCGGAGGTATTAAAATATTACGTTTTTGTCAGAAAGCGGACTCATACCAAGGTCCGCTTTAGCCATGGCCCCGGCGCTGCTATCTTTGTCCAAAATTCTGGTTTGGCGGCTTACATTCCCGCCATGCAAGCAAATGATGGAACATCATGAACCCTAACTATCTGGATTTCGAACAGCCTATTGCCGACCTTGAAGCCAAGATTGAAGAGCTTCGCATGGTGGGCAACGATACCGACATCAATATTACCGACGAGATCAGCCGGCTCCGTAAAAAAAGCGTAAGCCTGACTGAAAGCATCTTCTCGGATCTCAAGCCCTGGGATGTTTCCAGACTGGCGCGCCATCCCCGGCGGCCATATACCCTGGACTATGTGGAGATGATCTTCGACGACTTCGACGAGTTGCACGGCGACCGTCGATACGCCGATGACCAGGCAATCGTTGGCGGCACCGCTCGCCTGGAAGGAAAGCCGGTGATGGTAATTGGCCACCAGAAAGGCAGGGAAGTGCGCGACAAGGTCAAGCGCAATTTCGGCATGCCCCGCCCGGAGGGCTACCGCAAGGCCCTGCGGCTGATGGAAATGGCAGAACGCTTCCGCATGCCCATCCTCACATTTATCGACACGCCGGGTGCCTACCCGGGCATCGGTGCCGAGGAGCGCGGGCAGAGTGAAGCCATTGCGTTTAACCTGGCGGTGATGTCGCGTCTGAAAACGCCGATTATCTCCACCGTGGTGGGCGAAGGCGGCTCCGGTGGTGCGCTGGCCATTGGCGTGTGCGATCAGTTGAACATGCTGCAGTATTCCACCTATGCGGTTATCTCGCCGGAAGGCTGTGCCTCGATTCTGTGGAAGAGTGCGGAATATGCCTCCCAGGCCGCAGAGGCCATGGGTGTGACTGCTGATCGCCTGAAAGACCTCGGCCTGGCAGACAACGTCATCACCGAACCGCTGGGTGGCGCCCACCGCAATCCGGAAAAGATGGCGGAATCCCTGCGGGCAACCCTTAGCAAGGGCATTGCCGAACTCCAGCGGCTGCCCCTGGATGAACTGGTGTCCCGCCGCTATGAGCGGTTGACCCGATATGACACGGGCCGGTAACCCCGGCTCCGGATCTGACTGGCCGGCGGCCCTCTGCGCCCCGGTCAGGAACCTGCCTTCCCATTCACGCTTGCGAGTTGCCCTCAGCGGCGGGATGGATTCTGTTCTGCTTCTTCATGTTGCTGCCAGCCTCTTTGCCGGGGATGGGCGGTTGTCCGCCGTGCACGTGAATCATCAGTTGCAGCCCAATGCCGGGCAAAGCGAACGTTTCTGCCAGCAGCTCTGTGACGCCCTCGGCGTGCCCCTGGATATCCGGCGGGTGGAGGTTTCTGGTATTGAAGACAGCCGCAGGCACTCTGGCGGGGGGATTGAAGAGGCTGCCCGCAATGCCCGCTACCAGGTATTCGAGGAAATCCTGACCCCCGGCGAGTTGCTTTTGATGGCTCATCATGGCGACGACCAGGCGGAAACGGTGCTGTTCCGTCTGCTGCGGGGAACCGGCGTCGCCGGGCTGGGGGGCATGCCACGTTCGCGACCTTTGGGCCAGGGCATGTTGTACCGGCCACTGTTGGATTTCAGTCGCGACGAACTCCAGGCCTGGGCCATGGAGAACAGTATCGGCTGGGTCGATGACCCCAGCAATACCGATGAGCGTTTTGATCGTAACTTTCTTCGCCTGTCCGTCATGCCCCTGCTCAAGGCACGCTGGCCGTCACTGATCGCCCGCATCCGGCACAGTGCCGGCGCCTGCCGTGAGAGCGACCAGCTGGCCGCAACGCTGGCAGAGCTCCGCTTCCGGCAGTGCGCCAATGACCAGGGTGCCCTGAACACGGGTTGCCTGGCGAACCTGGCGGTGGCGGAGCAGAAGAATCTGCTGCGCTGGTGGATCCGGCATTATCGCCGGGAGCCTCCGACAATAGCCGACTGGCCGCAGGTACTGAACGAATTGCTGACGGCTCCGGCCGATCGGGAGCCGGAAATCCGGGGCGACGGCTTTGCCGTTCGGCGCTATCAGGGATACCTGTATCTGGTTCCGGACCGGGCGCCACTGCCTGCGGGCAGACTCCCCCTGGTTCCGGGGCAAGCGGTGGAGTGGGGCGAATGGCGGGTGACGCTGAGCGCCGCCGGTGAACGCAAATCACCGGCGCCGGATATACGGATATCTACGAGGGCAGGGGGTGAGCGCATTCGGCCAGCCCCTGATGGCCCCTCGAAATCCCTCAAGAACTGGCTGCAGGAGAAAACCATTCCACCCTGGGAAAGAGCCCGGCTGCCGCTGCTTCTGGAGGTAAAAGACGGCAATGAAGAAGTGGTCGGGGCTGGCGACTTGTGGCTTTCCGGCAAATACTGTGGAGAGGCCCCGGCCAGTGGCTGGCGGATTGTTGTGGAGCGGGAATGTAATTGAGAAGGCGGGGCCTTTCTGGTAGTCTGGCGTCCCATCTTGAGATGACAATCTCCCTCCTTCACCGAACCAGACAAATCACGGAATCTGCATGACGCGTTATATTTTCGTCACCGGCGGTGTCGTGTCCTCCTTGGGGAAAGGTATCGCATCAGCCTCCCTGGCCGCGATCCTTGAGGCACGCGGCCTGAAGGTCACCATTCTCAAGCTGGACCCGTACATCAACGTGGACCCCGGCACCATGAGCCCGTTCCAGCACGGTGAGGTTTTTGTCACCGAAGATGGCGCGGAAACCGATCTGGACCTGGGGCACTACGAGCGGTTTATCCGCACGCCGATGTCACGCCGGAACAACTTCACCACCGGCCGCGTCTACGAGGAAGTCATTCGCAAGGAGCGCCGTGGTGACTACCTTGGTGGCACGGTTCAGGTCATTCCCCATATCACGGACGAAATCAAGCGTCGTGTGGTGGAGGGTGCATCCGGTGCCGATGTGGCGCTGATCGAGATCGGTGGCACCGTGGGCGACATCGAATCGCTGCCCTTCCTGGAGGCCTGCCGTCAGCTGAAAGTGGAAGTGGGTTCCCAGCGGGCCCTGTTCATGCACCTGACTCTGGTTCCCTACATTGCCACTGCGGGCGAGATCAAAACCAAGCCTACCCAGCACTCGGTGAAAGAAATGCGCTCAATCGGCCTGCAGCCGGACATCCTGCTGTGCCGTTCAGAGCACGAGGTGGATGCCAGCTCCCGCCGCAAGATTGCACTGTTTACCAACGTGGAAGAGCGGGCGGTTATTCCCCTGCAGGATGCCAAGTCCATCTACGCCATTCCCCGCATGCTCCACGAATTCGGCCTTGATCAGCTGGTCATCGAGCGTTTCGGTATTGATGCCAGCCCGGCTGATCTGAGCGAATGGGATGCGGTCGTCGAATCCCTGATGAATCCGGAACATGAAATCGTTGTTGCCATGGTCGGCAAGTACATGGAGCTGCTGGACGCCTACAAGTCTCTGATTGAATCGCTCCTGCACGCCGGTATCAAGACCCGTACCAAGGTCCGAATCAATTACATCGACTCCGAAGACATCGAGCGTGACGGTACCGGCGCACTGGCCAGTGCCGATGCCATCCTGGTGCCAGGGGGCTTTGGCGAGCGCGGTGTGGAAGGCAAGATCCGCACCGTGCAGTATGCCCGGGAAAACAAGGTCCCCTACCTGGGTATCTGCCTGGGTATGCAGGTGGCCGTTATCGAATATGCCCGCAATGTGGCTGGTCTGAAAGATGCCCACAGCACGGAATTCCGTGAGCACACACCGGAGCCGGTGGTGGGCCTGATTACCGAGTGGCTGGATGCCAGTGGCGAGAAAGAAGAGCGCACCGGGGAGTCCGATCTTGGTGGTACCATGCGCCTGGGCGCCCAGGACTGTATCGTGTCCGAAGGTTCCACCATCGCCAAATGCTATGGCCGCAAGACCATCCGCGAGCGCCATCGCCACCGTTTCGAGGTGAACAACCATTTCCTGCCCCAGCTGGAGGGCGCCGGCCTGAGAATCTCCGGCCGCTCTACAGACGGCAAACTGGTGGAAGTGGTGGAAGTGCCGGATCATCCCTGGTTTGTAGCCTGCCAGTTCCACCCGGAATTCACCTCCACCCCCAGGGATGGCCATCCGCTGTTCAAGGGTTTTGTCGAGGCAGCCCTGGCCCGTAAAAAGGATTCCTGATCATGGCCCAGAGTACGGTTAACGTCGCGGGAATTGAGGTCGCCAATAACAAGCCATTTGTGCTGTTTGGCGGTATGAATGTACTGGAATCCCCGGAAATGGCCATGGAAGTGGCCCAGGCGTATGTCGAGGCTACCGGCAAACTTGGTATCCCGTATGTATTCAAGGCCTCCTTCGACAAGGCCAACCGCTCGTCGGTGCACTCTTTCCGTGGTCCGGGCCTGGAGAAGGGCCTGCAGATCCTGGCGGACATCAAGAGCAAATTCGGCGTTCCCATTATCTCCGATGTTCACGAGCCGGCCCAGGCAGCACCCGCGGCGGAAGTCTGCGACATTATCCAACTGCCAGCCTTCCTGAGCCGCCAGACCGATCTGGTGGTGGCGATGGCCGAAACCGGTGCCGTCATCAATATCAAGAAGGCCCAGTTCCTGGCACCCCAGGAAATGAAGCACATCATCAAGAAGTGCGAAGAGGCCGGTAACGATAAGGTGATCCTGTGTGAGCGGGGCAGCAGCTTCGGTTACAACAACCTTGTCGTGGACATGCTTGGCTTCGGCATAATGAAGTCGATGAATGTGCCGGTGATGTTTGACGTGACTCATTCGCTGCAGATGCCGGGTGGTCGCGCTGATTCGGCGGGGGGGCGTCGAGCCCAGGTAACCGACCTGGCGCTGGCGGGCATGTCCCAGGGGCTGGCCGGCCTGTTCCTTGAGGCACACCCAGATCCGGATGAGGCCAAGTGCGACGGCCCCTGTGCGTTACGGCTCAGTCAGCTAGAGCCGTTCCTGGCGCGTGTAAAAGCCGTGGACGACCTTGTTAAAAGCTTTGAGCCACTCGATACCGCCTGATGGGCGGTTTTTGCGTTCCAGAAGGACTATGGGAGTGAGCGGGAACGGCCCTACGAAAATGTGCGGAGCCATGGATGGCGGAGCCCAAGCGCACAGGGATGTGCTTGTAGCGTTTTTCGTAGGGCCGTTCCCGCTCGCTCTTACTCCCAATTTTGAAATCAAACTTGGAGACAAAGAAGAATGACCAAGATTGCCAACATTAAAGGTCGTGAAGTTCTTGATTCCCGCGGGAATCCAACAGTGGAAGCCGACGTGATTCTTGAAGATGGAACCGTTGGCAGTGCGTGTGCGCCTTCCGGTGCGTCCACAGGTTCCCGTGAAGCGCTGGAGCTTCGGGACAAGGACGCAAGCCGCTATCTGGGCAAAGGTGTTCTGAAAGCTGTTGATGCGGTGAACACCAGGATTCGTGATGCCCTCATTGGTAAAGATGCAGCTGATCAGCGGGCTCTGGACAACATCATGCTGGAGCTGGATGGCACCGAGAACAAAGCCAATCTGGGCGCCAATGCGATTCTGGCGGTTTCCCTGGCAGCCGCCAAGGCGGCCGCTGCGTCACTGGGCAAGCCGCTGTATGCGCACATTGCGGATCTGAACGGCACTTCCGGCAAGTACAGCATGCCGGTGCCGATGATGAATATCCTCAATGGCGGCGAGCATGCTGACAATAACGTTGATATCCAGGAGTTCATGATTCAGCCGGTGGCGGCCAAGTCGTTTGCTGAGGCGCTGCGTATCGGTGCGGAGATTTTCCATGCGCTGAAGAAGGTTCTTAACGGTAAAGGCCTGAACACGGCGGTGGGTGACGAAGGTGGTTTCGCACCGGATCTGCCTTCCAACGAAGGCGCCCTGGCGGTGATTCAGGAAGCGGTGGAGAAGGCCGGTTACAAGCTGGGTACCGATGTGACCCTGGCCCTGGACTGCGCCTCTTCCGAGTTCTACAGGGATGGCCAGTACCAGTTGTCTGGCGAGGGCAAATCCTTTGATTCTGCCGGTTTCGCCGATTACCTGGCGGGCCTTTGTGAGCGTTATCCGATCGTGTCCATCGAAGACGGCATGGATGAGAGTGACTGGGACGGCTGGAAAGTTCTGACCGAGAAGCTGGGCAGCAAGGTTCAGCTGGTGGGCGACGACCTGTTTGTCACCAACACCAAAATCCTCAAGCAGGGGATCGACAAGAGCATTGCCAACTCCATCCTGATCAAGTTCAACCAGATCGGCAGCCTGAGTGAAACCCTGGATGCCATCAAAATGGCCCAGGATGCGGGCTACACGGCGGTGATTTCACACCGCTCCGGTGAGACCGAGGACACCACCATCGCTGACCTGGCGGTGGCCACCTGTGCTGGCCAGATCAAGACCGGCTCTCTGTGTCGCTCGGACCGGGTTGCCAAGTATAACCAGTTGCTCCGTATCGAAGAGGCGCTTGATGGCAGTGCGCCCTATCGTGGCCTGAGCGAGATCAAGGGCCAGGGCTGATTTGCCGGGCACCAGGGTTGGTTGTCGGGAGGGACACCGGCAGGCAACCTGCCCCGAAAGGCCATCGTGGTTGTTAAAAACGACACCACGATGGCCTTTTTGTACAAGTGGTTAGCAGAACTTGTTGCTAATCTACACTAAGGTCTATACTTAGTGTCCGGTTGTTGCCTCGTAAACGGAATTTGCAATGAAGTTGCTCTGGTCGATCATGATTATTCTTATTCTCCTGCTGCAGGTTCGCCTGTGGGTCGGGGAAGGTAGTTTTGCCCAGGTATGGGGGCTGGAAAAGGCCATTGCCGAGCAGCGTGAGGAAAATGCCGAGCTGGCAATCCGTAACGAGCGCCTGTACGCCGAAGTCCGCAACCTTCGTGGCGAGAAAGGGGCGGTCGAGGAACGTGCGCGAATGAACCTGGGGCTGATCCGTAACGATGAAACCTTCTTCCTGGTGGTTGAGCAATAATCAGCCACACGCCAGACCTTCCAAAGCCGATCACCCTCATGAGTAAACCCCGCTACTGGCTGATTGTTCCCGCCGCAGGTTCCGGCCAACGAATGCAGGCCCACTGCCCCAAACAGTATCTGCGGCTTGATAACCGGTTTGTTGTCGATATCACCCTTACGCGTCTGCTGGACTATGCCGCTTTTGACGGATGCATGGTGGCCATCAGCCCCGACGACCCATGGTGGGAGGGTACCGATGCCAGCAAGGACCCCCGCATACAGACCTGTGGCGGGGGCTCGGAACGCGCCCATTCTGTGCTGGCGGCTCTTGACGGGCTATCCGGGCAGGCAGCGGATGACGACTGGGTGCTGGTTCATGATGCGGCCCGCCCCTGTCTCCATTGCGACGATCTTGGGCGTTTATTGTCTGACCTGAGGGATCATCCGGTGGGCGGTCTGTTGGCAACACCGGTGGCTGACACGCTCAAGCGCACCAGGCCCGGGAGCTGTGAGGTTGAGGCAACGGTGGATCGCCGTGATCTATGGCGCGCCATGACACCCCAGATGTTCCGCTTTCGGACACTGAAGCAGGCGCTCGGAAGTGCAATTGAATCCGGATTTGCGGTAACCGATGAGGCTTCGGCGATCGAGTTTTCCGGGCTCAATCCCTGTATCGTGGAGGGGCGGCCGGATAACATAAAAATTACCGTACCCGCTGATCTGGCCCTCGCCGATTTTATCTTGAAAAGGAACTGACACTATGCGAATCGGGCAAGGTTTCGACGTCCATGGTTTTTGCGAAGGTGATTTCGTAACCCTCGGCGGCGTCCGTATTCCCTTCAGCCATGGGCTCAGGGCGCATTCGGACGGCGATGTGTTGCTCCATGCCCTGGCTGATGCATTGCTCGGTGCCGCCGCACTCGGGGACATCGGCCATCTGTTCCCGGATACCAGTGCGGAGTGGGCCGGCGCTGACAGCCGGGACTTATTGCGCAGAGTCGTCGAGCAGGTTGCGAACGAGGGATATGTGATTGGCAATGTGGACGCCACCATCATTGCCCAGGCTCCGAAAATGGCACCGCATATTGAAACCATGCGCCTGAATATTGCCGAGGACCTTGGCGTGCCTGTGAGCAGAGTCAGCATCAAGGCAACCACCACTGAGAAGCTTGGCTTCACCGGCCGGGGTGAGGGCATTGCCTGTCAGGCGATCTGTCTGCTTGAGACGGTGTCTTCATGATCGATACCCCCGGGAAAAATCCACTGACGTCCGGCTGGCGTCTTGACTGGCCTGTCTCTGGTGGCCGGAGAGTGGCCAGTGCGGTGTTGAAGTCTGTTGTGGATGACTTTTCCGTGGATGAGGAGCTGTCGCTACCGGATATGCTGTCGGCCGGTGGCGAGCATCTGTACATTCGGCTGGAAAAGCGCGGAGACAATACCGATTACGTAGCCCGGCAACTGGCTGCGCTCTCTGGCTGTCGACATTTCGATGTGGGCTTTTGCGGGCTGAAGGACCGTCATGCAGTTACACGCCAATGGTTCAGTGTTTACCGGCCCGGTCAGGAAGCCGACGATGTCACGTTCCTCTCAGACGTTGCCCGGACCTGGCCTGTTATTGAGCATCACCGGCAGGCACGGAAGCTGCGCCGGGGCGACCACCAGGGCAACTTCTTCCGTCTGATGCTCAGAGAGGTGTCGGGAGACAGGGATGCCATTGACAGGGCACTGACCCGGGTACGGGACGAGGGTTGCCCCAACTACTTCGGGCCGCAGCGGTTTGGCCATAACGGCGCCAATCTTGACCGGGCGCTGACCATGGACCCGTCAAAACTGAATCACCGCGGCGCACGCGCTGCCAAAAAGCGGGGCAGAGGGCGTTCGACCGCTGGCAGTGGCGACAGTAAAAACGTATTGTACTTTTCGGCGGCACGCTCCTGGTTATTCAACGAGGTGCTTGCCTGGCGGATACAGAACGGCAACTGGCAGGAACCCATGGAAGGCGAGCCCGGTGCCGGTGAAAATCAGGATATAATGATCACCGGGCCGCTATGGGGTGACGGAGGCACGGATGCCGTATCCGTGCAGGGCGAGATGGAGCGTGCAGTAGTTGCGGAGTATCCGGGCCTGGTATCGGTGTTCGCAACCACGCGCATGAAACCGGAGCGGCGGCCGCTGAAGATGATGCCGAAAGCACTCCAATGGCATTGGCACGGAAATGACCGGCTGGAGCTGACATTCTGGCTGTCGCCGGGACAATACGCGACGACCCTGCTGAGCGATGTGTTCGACATAACCGATGCAACCAGAGATACGGGAGAGGGCTGAAGCTTCCCGGTCAGAACAAGGGGCACAAGACCCCGATAATAAAATGTCCGGCCCTCCTTATCCGGTTATCCGGCTTCGAGAGATGGCAGCGGGTACTCAAGGCTAGCGGAGAAAATTGTGCGAATTCTGTTGTCCAACGATGATGGCGTTCATTCCCCGGGATTGCAGGCTCTGTATGAGGGGCTTGCGGGCTTGGGGGATCTGGAAGTTGTGGCGCCGGACCGCGACCACAGCGGCGCCAGCAATGCGTTAACACTGAACCGTCCATTAACGGTCGAGGATCACCCTAACGGGTTCCGCTCGGTTGACGGCACACCCACGGATTGCGTCCACCTCGGGGTGAATGGTCTGTTTGATGAGCCGTTTGACCGGGTGGTGTCAGGCATCAATACCCACGCCAATCTTGGCGATGACATCATATACTCCGGCACTGTCGCTGCGGCTACGGAGGGCCGTAATCTGGGTTTGCCTGCCATTGCGGTATCACTGGTCAATGAAGGGCGCTTTCATTATGAGACCGCCGCCCGGGTAGTGCGTGTGCTGCTGGAAAGCAAAGACCCCCTGACCCTTGGCCCCCGATGCATCCTGAATGTGAATGTTCCCGATGTGCCCTGGGAGCAGATCGCGGGGTTTCGTGTGACTCGTCTGGGCCACCGTGATCGTGCCGAAGGCGCCGTACCCATGACCTGCCCCCGGGGCAAGGCCCGTTACTGGATAGGAGCTGCCGGTGAAGGCAGCGACGCCGGCCCGGGTACTGACTTCCATGCCGTGCGCGAGAACTACGTGTCGATTACTCCTGTTCACGTCGACATGACCAGGCATGAAGTGCTTTCACCCCTGCGGGAGTGGGTTGGCCTGCTGTCGGAAAGGGAGGGGCGATGATGGTGGCAGAAATCGATGGTATCGGCATGACATCCCGCCGAACCCGGATGCGCCTGATTCAGCGGTTGAGGGAGGCCGGCATTAGCGACGAGCAGGTATTGCAGGCCATGTCCGATACACCGCGACATATTTTCCTGGACGAAGCCCTTGCCCACAGGGCCTATGAAGACACGTCACTCCCTATCGGTTACAGCCAGACTCTATCCCAGCCCTATATTGTGGCACGGATGACGGAAGTGTTAGTGCGCCACAAGCCTCGCAAGGTGCTGGAACTGGGTACCGGTTCCGGCTATCAGACCGCCATACTGGCGCGACTGGTGGACCAGGTGTTCAGTGTTGAAAGGATCAAACCGCTTCAGGACAGGGCGCGGGACCGGCTGCGCCAGCTTGGCCTGCGTAACGTCATGCTCAAGCACGCCGACGGTGGTATGGGCTGGCCGGACCAGGGGCCTTTTGACGGCATCATTGTGACGGCCGCTCCCAGGGACATCCCCCCGGAGCTCAAGGATCAGCTGTCCGACGGTGGGGTTATCGTGGCCCCGATTGGCGATGGCACCCAGATGCTGGTGGAAATGGTCCGCCACGGTGACCGGTTCGAAACCACCGACATCGAGCCGGTGCGGTTTGTTCCCTTGTTGGGTGGAGTTGTACGTTGACCCCGGAGTCTCAGGCACAAGACGCGACTGAAACCGCCCGCACCCACCATCCATTCACTGTGTTTCTCCGGGGTGTGGCCATGGGAGCGGCGGATATCGTCCCTGGGGTTTCCGGCGGCACCATTGCCTTCATTACCGGCATCTATTTTCGCCTGCTGGAGGCGATTGGCGCGGTTCCCCAGGCAGTTTTCAGGTATCTGCTGCGGGGCCGGGTAAAGGCATTCTGGCAGGCCTGCGACGGCACCTTCCTGCTCAGCCTGCTGGCGGGCATTCTTGGCAGCATTGCCACCCTGGCCTCTGCGATCAGCTATATCCTGGCTGAGTATCCGATTCTTGTATGGAGTTTCTTCTTTGGCCTGATCGTGGCCTCTGTCTGGCATGTGGGCCGTCAGGTCCGGCACTACGTGCCGGCACTGATTCTGCCGCTGCTGCTCGGGACAGTGTTTGCGTGGTGGGTGACCACTTTACCGGCCAGTCCGGTTGCCCCTTCCTCCCTGATATTTTTTGGAGCCGGTGCCCTGGCCATCTGCGCCATGATTCTTCCAGGCATTTCCGGCAGTTTCATTCTGGTCTTGCTGGGGATGTATGTTCCGGTGCTGGATGCCATACGGGCACTGGAGTTTGGCACCATACTGATCTTTGGCGCTGGATGCCTGGTTGGGCTGCTTTCTGTTGCAAGGCTGATAACCTGGGCGTTCAGGCGTTTTCATGACACGGTGCTGACTTTGCTTATCGGGTTTATGGTCGGGGCACTGAATAAAGTATGGCCCTGGAAGGAGACCCTGAGCTGGCGGACCAACAGTGCTGGCGAGCAGGTGCCCCTTAACGAGGCGAGTGTCGGGCCGCTGGGCTATGCTGAGATGACCGGTCAGGATCCGCAGGTGCTGCTGGCCGCGCTTTGCGCGGGGGCCGGCCTGTTACTGGTGCTGGTGGTGGAGTGGGCAGGAAGCCGGAGAGATGCTGCCTGATAGGCCTTGGGGCTGGGCTGAATTCCGGTCGGATTTGAGAGCCGGTTCACAAGACTATCGAGACGAAGTGTTACTTTTTGCTCACCAAAGGTGTTTCTGGCGGTAACAAATACAACAAGCGGGTAACTTGGTTTCCCTCGCAAAATGTGCAATAAATTAGCAGGTTACTTACAACACTTAATAAGCTTCCGTATTTTTTATACGAATTTCCAATAACGGGCATATTTTTATTCTTTTCAGATCAGTGCGTGGGTTTATTATCGCTGCAAAAGCAGTTCTCCCGCGGCTCCCCTCCGGTGCCCCTGTCTCTCCGTGTTCGCAAAAACCGGAGGGCGGTCGTACCTGGCTCTGGTTACTGCTGAGCCTGGTGCTGGTTCCCTTTCTGCTCACGGGTTGCAATACCCAGGCGCTCTATCAGGACGACATATACAACCCGCCGGTCTACTGGGGCAGGCATGTGGTCAAGCAGGGCGAAACCCTCTACAGCATTGCCTGGCGGTATGGACGCGACTACCGGGAGCTGGGAGATGCCAACAACATAAAGCCGCCATACAGCATCAAGACAGGGCAGGTGCTCAGGCTGGATGTTCGCGGTACTGTAACATCGTCCGGCGACAATAAGCGCAGTAGCAAGCCGGTGGCCTCATCATCGCCGAAGCCTGCTGCCCCGAGCACTTCTCGTCCGCAGGCACCCAGGCAGGAACCGAAACCGAAGGTCTCTAAAGCTCCGGACAAGGAATCGCCCTTGAAAGGGCAGACTCAGACCGTGGCCAGTATCGACTGGCGATGGCCGCACGTTGGCACCGTAATTGCAGGATATTCAACATCCGGGAAAGTCAATAAAGGTATTGATATTGCTGGAAAAGAGGGAGACTCTGTAAGGGCAGCGGCGAGTGGTAACGTCGTTTACGCCGGTAGCGGATTACTGGGCTACGGCAACCTGATCATAGTGAACCACAACGAGCACTATTTGAGTGCTTATGCACATAACCGCAAGATTCTGGTGCAGGAAGGGGAGGATGTAAAAGCCGGACAGGTCATCGCTGAACTGGGAAACAGCGGAACGGATCGACCCAGGTTACATTTTGAGATCAGAAAAAATGGCAGCCCTGTCGACCCTGCGCATTATCTCCCACCCCGATGAGACGGGCCTGCGAGAGAACCTGATACCGGCATCAGAGACAATTGAAACCAAACAACAAGAATTGGCGGTTTATCGCCGCAAGCTAGCAATAAATGACCTGAACAAGAAATCGAATAAACAGCAGGCGCTCGCAATAACAAGAAGACGTGAGCGAATATCCAGGATCATTGAAAGGCGGGGCAAGAGTTATGTCAGCAGATCATGAAGAACTCATCATCGATCGTGTATCCGACGTCGAGGATGCAGACGAGCAGTTGTTAGCAGAAGACAAAGTAGATGAAAAAGAGACCGCGGAAGTCGAGGCGGTTGAAACAGAAGATGACATTCCGGCCCAGGGCCGTTATTTCACCAGTCAGAAACAGCTGGACGCCACTCAGCTCTACCTCAACGAAATTGGATTTTCTCCCCTCCTGACCCCTGAAGAGGAAGTCTATTTTTCACGGCTTGCCCGCAAAGGCGAAGAATCCGGCCGAAAGCGCATGATTGAGAGTAACCTGCGCCTGGTGGTCAAGATTGCGCGGCGTTATGTAAACCGGGGTCTGACTCTGCTGGACCTCATTGAGGAAGGCAATCTGGGCCTGATCCGGGCGGTGGAGAAGTTTGATCCGGAACGTGGTTTCCGCTTCTCCACCTACGCCACCTGGTGGATTCGCCAGACCATAGAGCGGGCCATCATGAACCAGACCCGCACCATCCGTCTTCCCATCCATGTGGTCAAGGAACTGAACCTGTACCTGCGCGCCGCCAGGGAGCTGACCCAGAAGCTTGACCACGAACCGTCTGCGGAAGAGATCGCAAAGATGGTGGACAAGCCCGTGTCTGACGTCAAACGGATGCTGGGGCTGAACGAACGTGTTGCCTCCATGGATACCCCCATCGGCAGCGGTGGCGAAAAGTCGCTTCTCGATACCGTTGCGGACGAAGGGGCATCAGACCCGGCTGACCTGCTGCAGGACAACAACATGTGTTCCTGCGTCGAGAAGTGGATTGACCAGCTCAGCGACAAGCAGCAGGAAGTCCTGTCCCGTCGGTTTGGCTTGCGGGGTTATCCCATCAGTACTCTTGAGGAAGTGGGCCAGGAAATCGGCCTCACCCGGGAGCGTGTCCGCCAGATCCAGGTGGAAGCGCTTCGTCGTCTCCGCGAGATCCTGGAAAAAGAGGGACTGTCCGGAACCATGTTGTTCAAATAACAGGCGTAGTACCTAAAAACCGGCCCGTTTGCAGCGGGCCGGTTTTTTTTGCATCGCCAAATGAGAACCAGCCCGCGTAAGCGTCCTTTCGCTCCCTGTTAAACTTTGTCCACCGTGGTGGGATCAGGGTGTCGAACTTCGGTAACATGTTAACAAGACATTCAATAATAATGACTTATGAGGAAAGGACGATGAAAAAGGCCCTATCAACAGGATTTGCCTCAATGCTACTGACAGCAGCGCTGTCAGCCCCGGCTTCCGCACTGACGGTGGAGGGTGTGGATCTGCCGGATACTTACTCGGCGATGGATACCGAGCTCAAGCTCAATGGTGCGGGTACCCGCTCCAAATGGTTCATGGATCTGTACATCGGCGGCCTGTACGTGCCGGAAACCATTGACGATGGCCAGGCCATTATCAATGCTGATGAGCCCCAGGCCATTACTCTTCACATCATCTCCGGGATGATCACCAGCGACAAGATGAAATCCGCCACCATGGAAGGGTTTGAAAGCTCCACGGGCGGCGATCTTTCTGCAATCCAGGACGATGTCGATACCTTCCTCGATGTGTTTTCCGAGGAGATCAAGGATGGCGACGTGTTCGATCTGGTTTATCTGCCCGGTGAAGGCGTACGTGTCCTGAAAAACGGAGACGAGCGCGGCACGATTGGAGACCTGGAGTTCAAGAAGGCATTGTTTGGTATCTGGCTGTCTGATGAACCCGCCCAGAAAGACCTGAAAGAGAAAATGCTGGGCGAGCGGTAAGCACCCGGCAAGGCACCGGTTCCGGCTGATCCCGGGCCGGTGTCAGTCCATATAGTTCCGTTTCTCTTTGAACTCACACAGATCTTCAATGATACAGGCCCCGCACCTGGGCTTTCGTGCCGTGCAGGTATAGCGTCCGTGCAGGATCAGCCAGTGATGGGCATCCAGAAGAAACTCTTTCGGAACCAGCCGCATCAGTCTTTTTTCCACCTCGAGTACGTTCTTGCCCGGGGCAATGCCGGTACGGTTTGAAACCCGGAAAATGTGCGTATCCACCGCCATTGCCGGTTGCCCGAAAGCGGTGTTGAGAACCACGTTGGCGGTTTTCCGTCCCACCCCGGGCAATGCTTCCAGTGCCTCCCGGTTATCGGGAACCTCGCCTCCATGCTTCTCGATCAGGGCCCGGCAGGTTTTGATGACATTTTCGGCCTTGCTGTTGTAAAGCCCGATGGTCTTGATGTACTCCTTGAGCCCATCCACCCCCAGGGCCAGGATCTTCTCAGGAGTATTGGCGACCGGAAAGAGCTTCGAGGTTGCCTTGTTCACTCCCACATCCGTGGCCTGGGCTGACAGTATCACCGCAATCAGCAGTTCAAACGGGCTGGAGTAGTTCAATTCCGTTGTTGGTGTCGGATTCGCGTCCCGCAGGCGGGTAAAGATTTCGGTACGTTTTTCCTTGTTCATGGTTAATCCGCTGACTGAAAAATGGTCACAGGGTTCTCAGGAAACATGGCCGGTTACCCGCACTCGCTTGCTGCCAGCCACCACCGGTTCGGTGGCTTTGCGACGGGCCTTGATATGGTTATCTATGCCGTTCTTGAGAGCAATGAGCAGTCCCAGCCCTATAAAGGCCCCCGGTGGCAGCACCATGAACAGTACATCCGGATACTGCTCCAGCGGCCGGATGCTCCAGTCCGCGGCCATCGGGCCCAGCAGCAGATCCATGTCGACAAACAGGGTGCCCTGGCCAATAAGTTCACGCATGGCGCCGAGGACAATCAGTACCGCCAGAAACCCGATGCCCATCATCGCACCGTCCAGTAGCGCAGGCAGGGGAGGGTTCCTGGAGGCAAAGGCATCAGCGCGGCCAAGAATGGCGCAGTTGGTTACGATCAGCGGGATAAAAATGCCCAGAATCTGGTAAAGCTCGTAGGTGTAGGCCTGCATCAGCAGTTCCGCGCAGGTTACAAAAGAGGCAATGATCATCACGAAGGCGGGCAGGCGCACGGAATCGCTAACGAAGTTGCGGATCAGCGACACCGCCAGGTTCGAACCGATCAGTACCATCAGGGTAGCCAGCCCCAGACCGATTGCGTTTACCACGGTGCTGGTGACTGCCAGCAGTGGGCACAGCCCCAGTACCTGAACCAGTGCCGGGTTGTTGGTCCACAGACCCTCGCGGATGATTTCTGAACTGGATTTGGTCGCCATGTTACGAGTGCTCCCGTTCTGTTGACTGGCCGGCAATCTCTTCCGGTGTCATTGGTTCCCGTCGCGGTGAAGCCGGTTCATTCAGAAGGTCGCGAATTTCCTTCCGGTGTTTTCGGAAATAGATCAGGGATTTCTGCACCGCCTTTACCACGGCCCTTGGCGTAATGGTGGCTCCGGTAAACTGATCAAAAACGCCGCCGTTTTTCTTGACGTTCCAGCGCCTGGGTTCCGGATTCCCGATTGAACGGCCGGTGAACGAGTGAATCCAGTCGGATTTCCTGGTTTCTATGCGGTCTCCCAGCCCGGGGGTTTCCCGGTGACTGGTTACCCGCACACCCAGAACTTCACCCCCCGGATCGATGCCTACGAGCAGGTGAATATCACCGGAGTACCCATCCGGTGCCACAACCGGCATGATCAGGCCCGCTGGCCTGCCGCCGCGACGGGCGACCCAGACGGTAACCGGTTCTCCGGAATTCAGCCTTTCGTCGGCGGGAAGCTCAACAGTATCAGTCAGCAGGTTGTTGTCATGCCGGCTCTCGGGAATGATCTCGAACAGGGCTTTTGCTTCCGCCCGTGCGGCCTGTTCCTGTATGCGTTCGGCGGTCATGACCTGGGTTACTGCAATGGTCCCGCCGGTAATTATGGCAAAGAGCCCGAGGCCAACGGCATTGCGACGGATGGACTGTGCGAGTGCGGACATGACTTACCCCTGATCCTTGCCGGGAATGCCACGCCTGGGCTTGTGGTGCCCATAGGTGCGCGGTGGCGTGTAGTGATCGATGAACGGCACGGCAAAGTTCATCAGCAGCACACTGAAGGCCACGGCATCCGGGTAGGCGCCCCAGGTGCGGATCAGGTAGATAAGCACACCGATACAGGCACCATAAATCAGTTTGCCCTGATGGCTGGAGGCAGCAGATACCGGGTCTGTGGCAATGAAAAAAGCGCCCAGCATGGTACCGCCCGCCAGCAGGTGAAGGGACAGCGGTGCATACAGGTCAGCATTGCTGCCAAAGGCAAGGCTCATGAGAGCCAGGCCGGCAAGCATGCTGACGGGGATGTGCCAGGTGATGATTTTCAGGCCGATGAGCAGCAGGCCACCGGCCAGGAATGCCGCATTCACCCACTCCCATCCGCGGGCAATGCCCTCTCCGAAGGTGGGGTGTTCAAGCACTTCTGCTGCCGTATGGGTGGCGATCTTGTGTTTGTATTCATCCAGTGGCGTGGCCATGGTGAAGGCATCCACCGCCGTTTGCTGGCCGGAGGCGATCATACCCAGGGTTTCTCCGAACCCGGGCGCGGTCTCCCACAACAGGCCCGGCTGGGCCCAGTTTGTGGTCATGGCCACCGGAAAGGAAATCAGTACCAGGGCATAGCCCACCATGGCGGGATTGAAAGGATTGGAACCCAGACCGCCATAGAGCTGCTTGGCCATGACGATGGCGGCAATAACCGCTACGGCGGACACCCACCAGGGGGCAAACTGTGGCAGGGAAAGGCCCAGCAGGAGCCCTGTCACCGCTGCGGTATTGTCTTTCAGGAAGAAGGCGGCCGGGCGCTTGCGAATCTTGAGGATGGCGGCCTCTGCGGCCAGTGCCAGGGCAATGCACCAGACCACGTTGATCAGGTTGCCCCAGCCGAAAAACAAGGTCTGGGCCAGCAGCCCCGGCAGGGCGGCCAGGATCACCCATTGCATCACCTGGGCGGTGGAGCGGGCTTTACGGGCATGGGGAGAGGACTGTTGAGCAAGTGCCATTAGCGTTCGGGCCTGTTTATCATGAGTCAGTCGTATGTGCTTCGGCGGACTCGACGGACCGGCGGGCTTCCGCCAGGGCCTCTTCCGCCCGTTTCACCCGGTCGTGATTCTTGCTGACCGCCCGCTCCAGTTTTTCAACGTTGTCTGCATTCTCGGCTTTGGCGTCATCCAGCATGCTTTGCATGGTATTGAGCTTTGCGGTGGCCTGGCTGAGCTGCTTTTCCAGTGCTTCAAGACCCGGCGCCGGTTCGCTTGCCGGTTGTTCAGCGTTTTTGCTGTCGACCGTTGCGGGCTCTCGGGTTTTCGCCTTCTTGCGAGCCAGAGCTTCCTGAACCTGTGCCGCCCGGGCAGCGCGGTCGTTGGCGGGCTTGCCCCGGGCTTCCGACTTTTCAGCTTCTTCGGCTTCCGCCTGTTTCTTCGCCTGTGCCTCTGCCGCAGCCTTTGCCCGTTCCTTGCGTCGCTGCTCTTTCTCCTGTTGTTCGCGCTCGAGCCTTGCCTGGCGGGCCTCAAAGCGTTCACGGGCTCGGTCAGCTTTCAGCTGCTCGGCCTGTTGCACCCGGATCTCGCCTTTGGCAGCACGGTAATACTGCACCAGGGGGATGGCGCTGGGGCAGACATAAGAACAGATGCCACACTCGATGCAGTCGAACAGGTTCAGGTGCTCGGCCTTGTCCAGCTCTCCGGCCCTGGAATACCAGAACAGCTGCTGTGGCAGCAGTTCCATGGGGCAGGCTTCGGCGCATGCGCCACATCGGATACAGGGTTGTTCCGGCGCCGGGTCGGGCAATTCTTCTGCCGTGGCGGCAATCACGCAGTTGGTGGTTTTTACCACCGGCACCGCGGGCGTTTCCAGGGTGTACCCCATCATCGGGCCACCAAGTACCAGCCGGTGCAGTGCACCGTTGTCCAGGCCCGCCCGGGTCAGCAGGTATTCAATGGGAGTGCCGATCAACACGTCGAAATTACCGGGATTGGTGACTGCCTGACCGGTCACAGTGGTAACGCGGGAGATCAGTGGCTCACCCCGGAAAATGGCGGCGGATACCGCCATCGCCGTGCCCACATTCTGGCACATGACGCCGATATCCGCCGGGATACCGCCGCTGGGGACCTCCATGCCTGTAAGGATCTGTATCAGCTGCTTTTCGCCGCCGGACGGGTATCTGGTGGGAATAACCGTAACCTCGGTCTGGGTGCCCTCGGCCGCCTTCCTGATAGCGGCAATGGCTTCCGGCTTGTTGTCCTCAATAGCGATAACGCACCGCTCCGGGCGCAGAATCCAGGCCATGATCCGCAATCCGGCAAGGATCTCGTCGGCCCTCTCCCGCATCGACATGTCGTCGGCGGTAATATAGGGTTCGCATTCGGCGCCGTTCAGGATCAGCGTGTCCACTTTTCTGTCTTTTGGCGGGCGCAACTTGATGTTGGTGGGAAAGCCCGCACCGCCCATACCGGAAATGCCCGCGTCGCGGATCAGATCCAGAATCGTTTCCCGGTCCAGGTCGCGATAGTTGTCAATCGGGCGGAGTGCCGTCCACTGATCCTGGCCGTCCGGCCGCAGGGTGATGCACAGGTCGCTCATGCCGGAGGGGTGGGGAACCGGCTGCAGACTGATGGATTCGATGGTGCCGGAGGTCGGGGCGTGGACAGGTACACCCATGCCGCCGGTCACATCGGCAATCTTCTGGCCTTTCAGTACCCGCTCACCAATATCCACACAGGGCTCTGCAGGCTCGCCAATATGCTGCTGTAACGGTAACACCAGCAACTCCGGAAGCCCCGCCCCGGCAATAGGGCGTGCGGTGGAAATATGTTTGTTTTCAGCAGGGTGAATGCCGCCGGGAAAGCTCCAGAGTTGAGTCATCAGACGCCAGCTCCCTGACGGTCGGTGGCGATGACGCCTGATGTCGGGGGTGTCCAGGTCCACGAGCGGATGTCGGGCTCAAGCGTTACCATGTCGATACAGTCCACCGGGCAGGGTTCAACGCAAAGATCACAGCCGGTGCACTCACTCTCGATGACGGTATGCATGTGTTTGGCGGCGCCGAGAATGGCATCCACCGGACATGCCTGGATGCACTTGGTGCAGCCGATACACTCATCTTCACGGATAACCGCGACGCGCTTTGCCTGTTCCACACCGTGTTCCGCATCCAGCGGTTCGGGCTCCACATCGAGCAGGTCCGCCAGTGCCTTGATGGTGGTTTCGCCACCGGGAGGGCACTTGTTGATGGGGCCGCCATTGGCAATGGATTCCGCATAGGGGCGACAGCCAGGATAGCCGCATTGACCGCACTGGGTCTGCGGAAGCAGAGAGTCAATCTGGTCCACCAGCGGATTGCCTTCAACCCGGAAGCGTTCGGCCGCAAAGCCCAGCAGGCCGCCGAAGACGACCGCCAATGCGAGCAGAACCACCACGGCAATCAGAATGCTCGTCCACATAACAAATATGCTCCGTCAGACGCTGACCAGGCCGGTGAAGCCCAGAAAAGCCAGTGACATCAACCCTGCGGTCACCATGCCGATGGCGGCGCCACGGAAGGCAACCGGGACATCGGCCACGGCAATTCGCTCGCGCATGGCAGCGAACAGTACCAGTACCAGAGAGAACCCGGCCGCAGCGCCAAAACCGTACAGAACAGATTCAACGAAATTATTGTTTTTGTTGATGTTGAGCAGAGCCACCCCCAGCACGGCACAATTGGTGGTGATCAGTGGCAGGAAAATGCCCAGGACCCGATAGAGCAGGGGGCTGGTTTTGCGAACCACCATTTCCGTGAACTGAACCACCACCGCTATGACCAGAATAAAGGTAATGGTCCGTAAAAATGCCAGGTCGAGAGGCTCCAGCAGATAGGTATAGGCCAGGTAGCTGCACACCGAAGCGAGGGTAAGCACAAAGGTGGTGGCCAGCGACATACCCATGGCGGTTTCCAGTTTCCCGGAAACGCCCATGAAGGGGCACAGGCCCAGGAACTGGACCAGTACAAAGTTGTTCACCAGTATGGTGCTGACCAGGATCAGCAGATACTCAGTCATCAGACCCGCTCCGTCACTAGCTGGAACCCCGCTTGGTTACATAATACGCATGCCGGGAGTGGCGCCCGAATCCGGAGACAGGATGAAAATATCTTTTCCGCCGGGCCCTGCAGCCAGGACCATGCCTTCGGACATTCCGAACTTCATCTTTCGTGGCTTGAGATTGGCAACCATCACGGTCAGCCGCCCCTCAAGATCTTCCGGCCTGTAGGCGGACTTGATACCAGCAAACACGTTGCGCTCGCCATGCCCCACATCAAGAGTGAGACGAAGAAGCTTGTCCGCGCCCTCCACGTGTTCCGCCCTGACTATCTTGACGACCCGGAGGTCCACTTTCGCGAAGTCCCCGAATTCTATCTCATCTGCGATGGGCTCAAGATTGGCTTCAGGTGCCTTCTGGCCGGTCGCTGCAGGCAGTTCTTCCTTTGAGGCATCCAGCATTTTCTCGATCTGTGCCATGTCGACGCGGTTCATCAGCGGCTTGAACTTGTTGATGCCGTGGTTCTCAAGGCGCTGCTCCCGCTTGTTCCAGTCCAGCGGGGCGTTCAGGAATGCCTCGGAGGCCCTGGCGGTTTCCGGCAGCACCGGAGCCAGGTAGGTCATCAGCAGGTGGAACATGTTGATAGCATTGGTACAGATGGCCTGCAGGTTGTCATCCTGGCCTTCCTGCTTGGCGATCACCCAGGGCTGCTCGTCGTTCACATACTGGTTGGCGATATCCGCCAGTTCCATGATGCGGCGCATGGCCCGGCCAAACTCCCGGGCCTCGTAGAATTCCTCGATCTCTTTGCCGGCATCAATAAACTCTTTCAGTTTGCCGTGTTCGGTTACGGTACCGAGCTGGCCATCAAAGCGCTTGGTAATAAATCCGGCGCTGCGGCTGGCAATATTCACCACCTTGCCGACCAGATCGGAATTCACGCGGGCGGCGAAGTCCTCCAGGTTGAGGTCCATGTCATCGACGCTGCCGGTGAGCTTGGCGGCGAAGTAGTAGCGCAGGTACTCCGGATTCAGGTGGTCCAGGTAGGTGCGGGCCATGATAAAGGTGCCGCGGGACTTGGACATCTTCTTGCCGTTGACCGTGACGAATCCATGGGCCCAGACCGCAGTGGGAGTGCGGAAGCCGGCACTGTGGAGCATGGACGGCCAGAACAGGGCGTGGAAGTTGATGATGTCCTTGCCGATGAAGTGGTATACCTCGGCGGTCGAATCCGCCTTCCAGAAGTGCTCGAAATCAATGCCTTCCCGGTTGCACAGGTTCTTGAAGCTGGCCAGGTAACCGATTGGGGCGTCGAGCCAGACATAGAAATACTTGCCCGGGGCGTCCGGAATCTCGAACCCGAAGTAGGGTGCATCGCGGCTGATGTCCCATTCCTGCAGGCCGGCGTCGAGCCATTCCGCCAGTTTGTTGGCCACCTGGGGCTGCAGGGTGCCACTGCGGGTCCATTTGGCGAGGAAGTCCGCAAACTCCGGCAGACGGAAGAAATAGTGCTCGGACTCCTTCTCCACGGGCGTGGCGCCGGAAACTGCAGAGCGGGGGTTGATCAGCTCCGCCGGGGTATAGGTGGCACCACAGGCCTCGCAGTTGTCGCCGTACTGGTCCTCTGCCTTGCACTTGGGGCAGGTGCCCTTGATGAACCGGTCCGCCAGGAACATCTGCTTCTCGGGGTCGTAGGACTGCGTGATCTTGCGGGTGGCGATGTGCCCGTTTTCCTGCAACTGGCGGTAGATGTATTCCGAAAACTGGCGGTTTTCCTCGGAATGGGTGGTGTAGTAGTTATCAAACTCAATGTGAAAGCCACCAAAATCCTGCTGGTGCTCATCCCGGATGCGGTCGATCAGGTTTTCGGAAGAGATGCCTTCACGCTCGGCACGGAGCATAATAGCGGTACCATGGGCATCGTCCGCACAGACGTAGTAGCAGTTCTGGCCACGCATTTTCTGGTAGCGCACCCAGATATCAGTCTGAATGTATTCCAGCAGATGACCCAGGTGGATGGGGCCATTGGCATAGGGCAGGGCGCTGGTGACCAGGATATCGCGCTGTTGCTTTGAACTCGCTTGCGTCATGTTTGGGTCCGAACCTTCATTCGTCAGGATTTGGGCGTCTGTATTTGCAGGCCTTGCGACAGGTAAAGAGCGCTTATGGCCAGAAACGGGCACAAATGATACCTTCCGAGCAGATAATTTTCACCCGAAACACCTGTTTCAGCGCCAATAAATGCGCAGGACGTACTTCCGGAGATCCCGATGACACAGATTTCACAGCAAGCACTGGAAACCGCCGTACGACAGTACCGCGACCCCTACCTGGGCAAGGATCTTTACGAACTTGGCGCGGTGAAATCCCTCACGACGGATGACGGCGGAAAAGTCACCGCCATGATTGAGTTGCCTTATCCGTCCAAGGGCATCGCCGGCGCCCTGAAAGAACTGCTGACCAACGCCCTGGATGACGTGGATGGTGTTGAAAGCGTGGATGTCCACGTGGGCCAGCGCATCCACTCCCACAAGGGCCAGAAAGACATCCAGTCCGTCCCCGGGGTGAAAAACATCATTGCCGTTGCCTCCGGCAAGGGTGGCGTGGGCAAATCCACCACCGCCGTCAACCTGGCCCTGGCCCTGCACGCTGAAGGCGCCCGCGTCGGCATCCTCGACGCCGACATCTACGGCCCCAGCATCGGCATGATGCTGGGCGTACCCGAAGGCAAGCGCCCGGAGACCCGGGAAAACAAATACTTCGTCCCCATGGAAGCCCACGGCCTGCAGGCCAATTCCATGGCCTTCGTGGTCACCGACAAAACCCCCATGGTCTGGCGCGGCCCCATGGTCAGCGGCGCCGTCATGCAACTGCTGCAACAGACCCTGTGGAACGAACTGGACTACCTCATCCTCGACATGCCCCCGGGCACCGGCGACATCCAGCTCACCATCGCCCAGAAAGTGCCGGTGACCGGTGCCGTCATCGTGACTACCCCCCAGGACATCGCCCTGCTGGACGGCAAGAAAGGCATTGAAATGTTCCGCAAGGTGGAAATCCCGGTACTGGGCGTGGTGGAAAACATGAGCGTCCACATCTGCAGCAACTGCGGTCACGAAGAACCCCTCTTCGGCCACGGCGGCGGGGAACGCATCGCCGAAGAGTACGGCACCACGCTACTGGGCCAGCTTCCCCTGCACATGACCATTCGCGAACAGACCGACAGCGGCAATCCCTCCGTGGTGGCGGAGCCGGATTCGGAAGTGGCAAGACGCTACAAGGACATCGCAAGGCGAGTAGGCGCGGAGTTGTCTACCCGAGAAAGAAACCTGACGGGCTCTATTTCCAGTGTTTCCGTAACCGAGCACTGATCCACGAGAACGGACAGGCCCACGCAAACTGTCAGATCGCGGCTGTGGAGAGGAAGGGTTTGAAACTGTGAAAAACATGGATGTTTTTCTCAAGCCTACATGGGTGAGTCCGAGCGTTTATGAAGCGAAGCTTCATGCGACAGACTCACGACCGCAATCTGTGATTGCGGGCCGGACCCCGGAGGGGTATCAACGGCGTGTTTCGGAAGGCCCCGCCTGTTCTTGCAGCCCCCAATGCTAAAGGTGAAATTCAACGGCAAGGCTTCGACAGTTATTAAGTGAACAGGTAAACTACCGCCTCTCTTTTTTATGGACACGAGACACCACCCATGAGCATCAAATCCGATCGCTGGATTCGCAGGATGTCCCAGGAACACGGCATGATCGAACCCTTCGAGTATGATCAGGTCCGTGAATCCGAAAAAGGCCGGGTCATCTCCTACGGCACCTCCAGCTACGGCTATGACGTGCGCTGCAGCAACGAGTTCAAAATCTTCACCAACGTCCACTCCGCCACCGTGGACCCGAAGAACTTCGATGAAAACAGCTTCGTCAACTACACCGGCGACGTCTGCATCATCCCGCCGAATTCCTTCGCCCTGGCCCGTACCGTGGAATATTTCCGTATCCCCCGTAGCGTGCTGACCATCTGCCTGGGCAAATCCACCTACGCCCGCTGCGGCATCATCGTCAACGTAACGCCGCTGGAGCCGGAATGGGAAGGGCAGGTAACCCTGGAATTTTCCAACACCACCAACCTGCCAGCGAAAATCTACGCAAATGAAGGCGTCGCCCAGATGCTCTTCTTCGAGTCTGACGAAATCTGTGAAACCAGTTACAAAGACCGGGGCGGAAAATACTTCGGACAGACAGGTGTGACCCTGCCGCGGACATGACCGGGCTGGCCGTAAAAAGGGGCCTGGCAAGCAATACCTTCAGGAGAGATCCAACGTGAATGCCAATCAGTTTCTGAAAGCGGTATCACAACTGCAGGGCTGGCGGGAATTCACCTTCCTGATGGCCCTCGCGGAGCGCTCCTTCCCCAACTACGCCCTGTTTGCGGATGCGGTTGAACTGAAAACAGGCGCGAAAATGCGACAGTTGCTGGATCTTGGCTGGGAAATGCTGCAAAAAGAGACGTCTGAGGCAGCCATACCCCAGTTGCTGGCAAAGCTGGAAGCCCTGTCGCCGGACGTGAATGCCTACGACGCCTATGGCGTATACCCGGCCTTTGATTTCTGCCAGCTGCTGGAGCAGGCCCTGCTTAACCGACTGAACCCGGGCAAGCATCGTGCAACCGATGCCTCGCAGATGGCCACGGCAACGGTCATGAATTTTGTCGAGCTTTCCGAGGGCGAAGAGCTTGACGAGGATGAGCTGGTGCGCCTTCTGGATCAGCACCCGCTGATGAAAGAGGACAAGGTCTTCCAGCGTGACCTGGTTCTTGCCCTGAAGCGCCAGCGTACTCCCACCAGCCAGTTTGTGGAGCGTATCCGTGAGGATGCAGCCAACGACGGCGTAAGCAATCTCGGTATCTCCCTGAGCGACTGACCGGCAGCCCCGCCGGCTCTGTCCTACACTGGAATTCACAACCTGTTTGCAACCGGTACAGACAAGCACCATGAAACTCTCTGCGTTTGGTCGAAAGTTCACTGCCGATGCGGGCATTACCTCCCTGATGGACGATCTGGGCAATGCTCTGGCCTCTGGCGACGACATGATCATGATGGGCGGGGGCAATCCCGGCCATATCCCTGAAATCCAGGGCCGGGTTCAGGAAATTCTCGCTGACATGGCCCGGAGCGAGGGGGATACCCGCCGGTTGGTGGGGATCTATGACCCGCCCCAGGGTGAAAAGCAGTTTATTGCGTCGCTGGCGGAGCTGCTGAACCGCGAGTATGGCTGGGGTCTGCAGCCGGAGAATATTGCCCTGACCAACGGCAGTCAGGCTGCGTTTTTCATGTTGTTCAACATGTTTGGTGGTGACTATGGCGATGGTGTGCACAAGCACATTCTCCTGCCTCTGGCACCGGAATACATCGGTTATGCCGATGCCGGCATCGAGCCCGGTCTGTTCCATGCCGTGCAACCGGACATTTCCTTTACCGATGCTCACGAATTCAAGTACCGGGTGGACTTTGATGCGGTTGAGGTTACCGGTGAAACCGGGGCTATTTGCGTTTCCCGCCCCACCAATCCGACGGGGAACGTGGTCACCGACGAAGAACTTGCCCGGCTGGAAACCATGGCTCGCAGGCACAACATTCCACTGATCGTGGACGGGGCTTACGGCACTCCCTTCCCGAACCTGTTGTTTGTTGACGCAACGCCGCACTGGAATGAGCAGGTAATTCTGTGTCTCAGCCTGTCCAAGTTTGGCCTGCCGGCGGTTCGCACCGGCATTGTTATCGCTGCGGAACCGGTCATCAAGGCCCTGTCCGGGATTAACGCCATCATGAACCTGGCCACCGGCAGTTTCGGGGCCATGCTCGCGGAGCCCCTGGTGCGTTCCGGCGAGATCCTGTCGCTGAGCCGGGATGTGGTTTGCCCTTTCTACAAGGCCAAGATGGAAAGGGCGGTTGCTGTATTCCGTGATGCCATGGGCGAGGACAGTTGTCGCTGGTATGTCCACAAGCCGGAGGGCGCCATGTTCCTCTGGTTGTGGTTCCCGGATCTGCCGATTACCAGCCTTGAGTTATACCAGCGGCTGAAACAAAGAGGTGTGCTGGTTGTGTCCGGGCACTACTTCTTCCCGGGGTTGCCGGAAGATGGCTGGCGCCACCGCCACGAGTGTCTGCGGGTGACCTACTCACAGGATGATGACAGGGTCGCCGAAGGCTTGCGTATTATTGCTGATGAGGTAAAGACCGTCTGGGCAGAAGCCCAGACCTGAACCAGACGGGATACTAGCGATTGACCTTTGCATCATCGAGGGTCAGTTCGTACTCGCTGCCGTCCGGCTCCACCTGCAGGAATCTGATCAGCACATTATCCCGGTCCGGAGCGAACCACATCAGTGATTGCCGTTTGCTGTCGCTGTCACGGACTTTCTCGGCCTTGAGAGTTCTGATCTCCTCGCCATTGGCATTCAGGGTTTCCTCATCCACAACCGCAAAGCGGTCAGTGTCATAGCGGCCCTTGTCGATCACGCGGTATTCCATCTCGCGCTTGCCGGCCTTTATGTCCTGGCTCAGTTGCAGCTGGTAGCCCATGGGGTCCATTGCACCTTCCTCCAGATCCAGCGAGAACCGGTCCCCCTCGTGATGGCCGCTGACCACCATGTTGTCCCAGTCAAAATCGATGGCTTCTTTTCGGTCCTTGATCAGAAAACCGGAAAGCTCGTAACGATACCGAAGGGGGATGACCTGATTGTTTTCCCACCGGAAGATGAGTGACTCGTCAATATCTGCAATAAATGAGTCCACGTCGGTGCGGAACCGCCAGGTTCCGTCATCCCGTTCCTCCAGGCTACGGCGTGCACTGCCGTTGAGAGAGATGCCCTTGTCCATGGAAGCGTTGTAGCTGAGCTCCATGGGATGCAGGGGAACCTCTTCTGTATCTTCTGTTGCGTGTGAGACGGAGGCACTGATCGACAGGGCCCAGGCCAGCAAAGTGGACAGCAGGAGTGGGAGGCTGTTTTTCAGGGGCATAGGAGTTCTCCGTTTGCACATGGGCAGGTGTGCCCTGTATGCGGACAGTCTAACGTGCCTGATTGCTTCCGGAGATGACGATAAGTTTACTCAGGCCTTTGCTGCAGTACCTTCAGCCGGAAGTACCAGGGGCCTGTTCAGGGGTTGGCCATCAAATACGACATAGTCGGTGCCCAGCTGAATGCGCCCCTCGCAGAACCATCGTACGACAATAGGGTACAGCAGGTGTTCTTTCTCCTGCACCTTTTCCGCCAGTGATTCGGGGGTATCGTCGGGGTCTACGCTGACTTCTGCCTGGGCAATGACCGGGCCACCGTCCAGCTCCTCGGTGACAAAGTGAATTGATACGCCGTGTACCTTTTCGCCTGCCTCCAGTGCCCGCCGGTGGGTGTTCAGCCCGGTGTACTTGGGTAGCAGGGAGGGGTGGATATTGAGCATGGTGCCGCGCAGGGCCCTGACAAAGTCCGTGGTGAGAATGCGCATGAAGCCGGCCAGCACAATCAGGTCCGGGTTATGGCGGCGGATTTCCGCCATCAAAGCGCCGTCGAATTCTTCCCGGGACCCGTAGCGGGTGTGATCCACCGTAAAGGTGTCGATATTGGCCTGGGCCGCACGCTCCAGGGCAAAAGCCTGGGGGCGGTTGCTGCCGACGGCCACAATCTGCCCCGGGAAATCGCGTTCACGGCTGGCGTCGATCAGGGCCTGGAGGTTGGTTCCGCTTCCGGAGGCCAGAACCAGTATGCGAGGTGCAGCAACGGAATCTGCCTTCATGCCGACAGCAACCCCGGCGCGTAGCGAACAGAGGCGGATGAGGCGGGATCGTCCGCCGATTCAATAAGTCCGATCTGCCAGACCTTTTCGCCCAGTGCATTCAGGGTATCCATTGCCAGGTCACGCTGGTTGGCCGGGACACAGACAACCATGCCAACACCGCAGTTGAAGGTGCGATACATCTCTTCACTGGCAACGCCACCGGCGTCCTTGAGCCACTGGAACACTGGCGGCAACGTCCAGCTTTGGGTATCGATGGCTGCAACCATGCCGTCGGGAAGAACGCGGGGGATGTTTTCCGGCAGGCCGCCGCCGGTGATGTGTGAAAGCGCACGGACATCCACTTCCCGGGCCAGTTGCAGCAGATTCTTTACATAGATGCGGGTAGGCGCCATCAGGGCGTCAGCAAGGCTGACATCGCCAATGGTCTGGCCCAGGTTGGCATCACTGACCTCCAGGATCTTGCGGATCAGTGAATAGCCATTGGAGTGTGGGCCGGAAGAGCCCAGCGCCAGCAACACATCGCCGGCCTGTACACGGCTGCCATCAATGATCTCGGCACGCTCGGCAACACCCACGCAGAAGCCGGCAAGATCATAGTCGTCACCTTCATACATGCCGGGCATCTCGGCGGTCTCTCCGCCCACCAGGGAGCAACCTGCCTGTTCGCAACCCCTGCCAATACCCTCAACCACCTGGGCCGCCACATCCACGTTCAGTTTGCCGGTGGCGTAATAGTCGAGGAAAAACAGGGGTTCCGCACCGCCCACAACCAGATCGTTGACGCACATTGCAACAAGGTCGATGCCAATGGTGTCGTGTTTATTCAGCTGCATGGCGAGCCGGAGCTTGGTGCCCACGCCGTCTGTTCCGGATACCAGTACCGGCTCATGATAGCCCTGTGGAATGGCAACCATGGCGCCAAAGCCGCCCAGGCCGCCGAGGACTTCAGGCCGACGTGTGCGTGCGGCGGTATTCTTGATCCGGCTGACGAGTTCGTTTCCCGCGTCAATATCAACGCCGGCGTCACGATAGGTGAGGGAGGGCTTCTGTTCGCTCATGGTGTGCTTAACCGTTTGGACTGTGGGTCAGGCGCCGGATTTTAACAGGTGCGGAGTGACGCTCCAAATGCAATTGCCATGTTTGCTGCCGTGTGGTGGTCAGCATGTCGTATTGACTTTCTGCAATCCCGGTTAGCTACTCACACCATGGGGCTTGGTGTATCCTATGCGCCATTCAGACGAATTGCAGGGTGTTTCATGCCAGACTCAGGAAAAATCTCGATGTACGCAGCGCAGATAATCCGTCGGTCAGTGCGGTTGTTCGGACTTCTTGCGCTGCTGGCTACCCCGGCAGCCGCGGTGACCGTCACCGGGCTTTACTCGGTAGAAGTCCCGGTGGAGAGTTCCCAGCCGAAAGACCTGAAACAGGGTTATGCCGATGGCCTGAGCCGGGTTTTCGTGCGTGTGTCCGGTACCCGGGACGTACTGGACAACGAAGGCGTCGGGGCGTTGCTGGACGATGCCGAATCCCTGCTGCAGTCCTATCAGTTCCTGCGATCAGACAAAGATGAGCACCGGCTGCGTATGTCGTTCGGCGCGGTCGGTGTCAACCGCGCCCTGGCATCGGTTGATGCGCCGGTCTGGGGCGCCAACCGGCCGCTGACCCTGGCCTGGATTGCAGTGGAAGACAGTGGTCGCCGCACCCTTGTCCATGCGGATGATGAGGAAGATGGCAGTAGCGATGATGACGAATGGCGCCAGATTTTTGAGGATGCCGCGGTCGACCGGGGGTTGCCGGTAAGTCTGCCCCCGGCTGATTTCCGCCAGGACCGGGAACTGCTGTCCGATATCTGGGGGCAGTTTACGTCCAGTGTCAGGAGCGCATCCGAGGATCTCGAACATGACCTGATGTCACTGGTGCGGGTCAGCCGCTCGGGCTCCGAATGGCGTGCCGGCTGGGTTTTCGATGGCATGGGGCTGGACAGTACGGAGCAGTCAGTGACCGCCGACAACAGGGAGGACCTGGCCGCCCGGGTAATCGGGCGCTGGGCGGAAATGTTTGCAGACCGGTATGCGGTTGCGGGTAGTGACGTGGAGGAATCGCCACAGGTGGACATTGTTGTGCACGGAGTAGCCAGCCTGACGGATTATGCCGAGGTGAGCGGGGTGCTCAAAAACCTGTCTCCGGTACTTGAAGCTGGCGCCACCCAGGCGCGGGAAGACCAGTTGAAGCTGCGGGTTGTGTTTTCCGGGGAAATGGAGCAGTTGAAACAGTACATTGCCCTTGACCCGCGCCTGGAACCTCTGTCTGACGCGGAGGTGTCACGGATTCCATCCGACGATGAGCGAGAGGTAGCGGAGGGAAGTAATGATGAGCCCGCGGCAGAGGCGCCGGATGGCGGCGTTGCCCTGGCGGAAGACAGTGCGGAAAATGGCAATGCATCTGCCAACCCGCTGTTTGTCTATCAGCCCTTGCTGGTTGACGAGGAAGAGTCAGAGCAGGCGTTCGAGTCGCTTTACCAGGTGCTGCATTATCGCTGGCAACCCGCCTCGATCATTGAATCAGAAAACGAAGAGTAACACCCGGGTGCCGCAGGGAGAGGGAGGCGTGTCATGATGACGCAACGCTGGCGTTGGATTCCCAATGCCCTGACGTTTCTGCGGATCGTGATGATTGCGCCGTTTGCCGCCGCCCTGATGGCCAAGGAATACCGTCTTGCACTGGTGATCTTCTTTATCGCAGCGGCCACCGATGCGTTCGATGGTTTTCTTGCCCGTCATTTCGACTGGCGCACCCGCCTGGGCGCTATTGCCGACCCTCTGGCCGACAAGGCCCTGTTGATTACAGCTTACCTCATGCTTACCCTGACCGGCGTTCTGCCGCCATGGCTCTTCTGGCTGGTGCTGGGGCGGGATATTCTGATTGTCTGCGGTGGACTGGCTTTCCATTATGGCATTGGCAGGTTTGAGTTGCAGCCCAGTATTCCCGGGAAAATCAATACCCTGATCCAGATCGTGGTTGCCCTTGCGATCATTGTTCTGCTGGCGGGTCTGCCGATGCAGCCCTGGGCGATAGACGCTGGTATCATTCTGGTGGCGGCTTCCGCGCTGTTCAGTGGTGGGCACTATATCGCCGTCTGGAGTCTGCGGGCCTGGAGGGTCAAGAGATAGTGAGTGCGTCACAACTGGTGCTGGGGGTCAAACTGCGTGATGACGCCCGCTTTGACAATTTTCACGGGGACAGGAACGCGGCTGCGGCGGCTCGCCTGAAAGAGGTGTGTGGCCAGCCGGATCCGGTGCCGGTTGTTGCCGTCTGCGGCGACGCTGATACGGGCAAGAGTCACCTGCTGCAGGCCGTTTGCCATTTTGCCGAGCAGCGTGAGCAAAGCGCCGTGTGTGTCAGTGTGGAGGAGTTATTGCCGTTCGGGCCAGATGCACTGGCAGGGCTGGAAAACCAGTCGGTGATCTGTCTTGATGATCTTGATCTGATTGCCGGTCAGGAAAGCTGGGAAGAAGCGGTATTCCATCTGTACAATCGTGTTAATGATCGTGGCAGCCTGATGGTTGTCAGCCTGTCGGGGGTGCCGGGCGCATTGCCGTTCCTGTTGCCGGACCTGGCGTCACGATTACGTCATGGCCTGTTGATTCAGCTGGGTATCAATCGTGATGATGACCGGCTCAGAATTCTCATGGCCCGGGCCGAACAGCGCGGCCTGGTACTTGGCGATGACGTTGCGGCGTTTATCCTCAGGCGTGCACCGCGCAAGCTGGCAGACCTGCTGGCAATGCTGGATCGCCTGGACGAAAACTCATTGCGGGCCCAGCGTCGGCTGACGATACCGTTTGTGAAGTCGGTCATGGGCTGGTAAGGCAAACAACTACAGGGAAAAGGTCAGGGGAAACGAAAACATGAGACGAGTAGTGTTCAATCAGAAAGGTGGTGTTGGCAAATCCAGTATTACCTGTAACCTGGCCGCGATCAGCGCTGCCAGGGGCAAGCGCACGCTGGTCGTCGATCTCGACCCCCAGGGCAACTCAACCCATTATCTGCTGGGTAAGCCGGCGGGTGAGCTCAAAGATACCATCGCGGATTACCTGGAACAGACGGTAGCATTTACCGTCTTCAATCGCCGTGTGGACGAGTTTGTTCATGCCTCGCCCTTTGACAACCTGTTTGTCATGCCTTCCAGTCCCGAGCTGGACTTCCTTGAGCGCAAGCTGGAAGCCAAGCACAAGATCTACAAACTCAGAGAAGCGCTCAAGAAACTGGGCGAATCGTTTGATGAGATCTACATCGATACGGCGCCGGCGCTGAACTTCTATACCCGTTCGGCACTGATTGCGGCCCAGCGGTGTCTCATTCCCTTCGATTGCGATGATTTTTCCCGGCAGGCGCTATACAGCATTCTCCATGAAATCCAGGAGCTGCAGGAAGACCATAACGAAGACCTGGTGGTGGAAGGTATTGTGGCCAACCAGTTCCAGCCCCGTGCCAGCCTGCCCAAGAAACTGGTGCGAGAGCTGATGGACGAGGGGTTGCCGGTGCTGCCGGTGCGGCTGTCCAGTTCAGTGAAGATGAAAGAATCTCACCAGAGCCGTCAGCCGTTGATTCACATGGCGCCCAAGCATCCGCTGACAAAACAGTATGAAGATCTCTACCGGGTCCTGCACGGGGAAACGGTGGAACTGGAACCACTGGCCGACTGAGGGTAATCCATGGCAAGAGAGTCCGACCATATCGCCCGCGTGGCGGACAGCCTGCTGCAGATTGAAAGGGAGTTACGGCGAATAGGGGCCTGGGAAACCGAGCCGCCCCCTGCGGATGCGCTGCAGAGCACAAAGCCATTCGCGGTGGATACCCTGGAGTTCACCCAGTGGCTCCAGTTTGTATTTGTCAGCCGCATGAAGGTGATGATCGAAAACGGGCATCCTCTGCCTGAAGTCTCGGGAATGGCTCCCATGGCCGAGGAACACTTCCGGGGCAGAAGCGAGCCTGGCCACAGCCTTGTCCGTGAGCTGGAGGAGATGGATCGTCTGCTTTCCGGCCAGTCCTGAGGCGTCAGCCGGCGGTGTCCAGCCGCATGGACAGGTCCACCGCCCGGACATCCTTGGTCAGAGCGCCGATCGAGATGTAATCCACGCCCGTCTCTGCCACCGGTACCAATGTTTCGTCATTGATGCCGCCTGAGGCCTCCAGCTTCGCCGCGCCGGCAGTTCGGGCAACCGCTTTCTTCATGTCGTCCAGGGAAAACTCATCAAGCATTATGATGTCCGCACCGGCGGCAAGAGCCTGTTCCAGTTCATCGGCGTTTTCCGTTTCCACTTCCACCGGGCGGCCGGGGGCGATCCGGCGGGCTTCTGCCACCGCGTTGGCAATGGAGCCGCAGGCTGCAATGTGGTTTTCCTTGATCAGAAACGCATCCCACAGGCCAATGCGGTGGTTATGGCAGCCGCCACAGCTAACCGCGTATTTCTGGGCCAGACGCAAGCCGGGCAGGGTTTTGCGGGTGTCCAGCAGTTGCACCCCGGTGTGGGCGACCCGTCGTGAGTAGGTGGCGCAGGTGGTGGCGACCCCGGAGAGCATCTGCAACCAGTTCAGTGCCGAACGCTCGGCCGTAAGCAGGCTGCGCGCCGGGCCCTCCATGATGAACAGCACCTGGTCGGGAGCGGCTTCGTCACCGTCGCTGACGCTCCACGTCAGGGTAACCCGTGGATCCACCTGTCTGAATACCTCGTCAACCCATGCGCGCCCGGCTATCGTTGCGGCTTCGCGGGTAATGACCCGCCCACGGCTTACCCGGTCTTCCGGTATCAGCATGGCAGTGATGTCGCCATCGCCGATATCTTCCCGCAGGCTCTGGGCGACGGTTTCGATGCGGGACTGGCGAAGCATTTCAGCTGGGATCATAGGGCGGGGTTCCGGTCGGTTTTCTGGGTCTGGATAACAGATTTGAGTCGGGGCACTGATTCTAAAGCCAGGCAAGGCATTCGCCAAACAGAAGTCCATCACGATGCTAAACTGTGACGCTCATCACTTAAACACAAAAGGTGACAAATTCTGACACAAGGTGACGTGGGTAAGGCCTAAGATGTGCAATAACAAAGGTCTCCAGTCAACGTCCGGAGTAGCCGAATGGCGCAGGATAACAAGGTTGTAAGTTTTAAAAACCAGAAGCTGCCTGACAGGTTTTCCCTGCCCGGCTCTCTGGTGCGTCTGCGTGACGTATCTGGTCAGTCACTCAAGGCAGTGCTGTCCGGATTTTTTGACAAGGCTGATGATGCGCTTTTCGAGCTGGCAGACAAAGCAGGGACCAATCAGGACCAGACGGCCTACTTTGATGCGATGCGGGAACTCCGGCTGCGGCGCAAGAACATGACCGTATCGGTTCTGCAGTACGTCAGCCGTGCCTTCAATGAAATTGGCTCCTTTCGCCCGGGCGGCGGCAGCGGCAGCCTGGATGAAGTTGACCAGGACTCGCTGGAGCTGGTTGACCACTCGGATCTTGAACAGCAGGTGGCCATCGATAACCTCATCAACAAGCTCCGCAACCAGCATGCGGAGGCAATCCGGCTGCTGAACGTGCGAGTGTCTCACCTCGTGCCCTCGGTGAAGCTGGAAGACAGCCAGATGCCCCTGAGCCCGGAAGTGATCTGCGGTGGTGTCGCGGAGGCCTGCTCAGACCTGGAAATCGACATTCGTGCCAAGCTGGTGGTGTTGAAGCTGTTTGACCGTCTGCTGGTCGGGGTTCTTGGCGATGTTTACAAGGATGCCAACAAAACACTGATTGCCGAGGGCGTGCTGCCGGATATGCGTCGTGCTCCGACTGGCGGCCGTGCATCGTCCGGACGACCGGCTCCTGGTGCCCGTCAAAGTGGGGCGGTGCTGTCAGAGCGTGCGGGGCCAGACACCGGAAGCCCGTTGACAGCGCCTGGCGAAGATGTCCGGGCCACCTTTTCCGAGCTCAGCGCATTGCTGCATCAGGGACAGGGCCAGAGTGGAACGGTTGGAGGCATGCCGTCCGGAGGAGCAGGGTTCCTGGATACCGGCACCCTGATGTCGCGCCTGAGCGATATCCAGACTCAGTCGATTCATTGGGGGCAGGGCGAGGTGGTGCCTTTGTCCGAACAGCTGCAACCGGTTTTCCGGGCGGAAACCGGTGGCAAGCTCAATGCTGGCCAGGTAGACAGTGATGTCATCAATCTGGTTTCTATGCTGTTCGACTTCATCCTTGAAGACCGTCAGCTCCACCCGGTGATGAAAGCCCTGATCGGTCGGTTGCAGATTCCGGTGCTCAAGGTGGCTCTGAGTGACAGGAATTTCTTCAACCGCGGTGGTCATCCGGTCAGGAAACTGCTGAATGAGCTGGCTATGTCAGCCATTGGCTGGACCGAGAAAAAATCCGGCCAGCGTGACCCTCTGCGGGAAAAGATCGAATCCGTTGTTGATCGTGTTCTGAATGAATTCACGGACAATGTGGAAATATTCAGTGAACTGCTCAGTGATTTCGGGCATTTCATGGATCTGGATCGACGCCGGCGGGAGCTGGTGGAGCAACGTCTTCGTGACGCGGAAGAGGGCCGGGCAAAACAGGAAAGGGCCTCCAGGGCCACAGACGCGTTGTTGAGCGAACAGATGAGTGGCCGTGATCTGCCTCCCCAGGTGTTGACGCTGCTTAATGAAGCCTGGTCCAGGTACCTCCAGTGGGTGGTACTGCGTGAAGGGGAAGACAGCGAGCGCTGGCAGGCGGCATCGGCATTGACCCGTCAGTTGGTCTGGAGTGTGGATCCACAGCCGGTTGAAGACAGCACCCGCAGTGACCTGCTGAGGGCCATTCCCGGTATCGTGGATGGATTGAGATCAGCGTTGCAGGAAATCGCCTGGGATCCGTTCGCAACGGACGCGGCCATCCGTGATCTTGAGCTGGCCCATGTGGATGTGTTCCAGCGTCTGGTGACTACATCCCGTCGTAACGAGTCCGTGGAAGAGCCGGTCAAGGCAGAAACCGCTGAAGTTGCTCCCCCTGAGCCTGCTCCGGTGGAGGCCAAAGAGGACCCGGCTCCGGCTGTGCCGACAGACACAGCCGAGCCACAGCAGATTCCTGAGCCCGTGTCTTCTGGGGCAGACGCGGGTGGTGCCGAAGTTGCGGAAGCTCCGGTGGCCGACAGTGGCCTTGATCCCCAGTGGCTGGACCGCGCCGACAGCCTGCGAGTCGGTTCCTGGATTGAGCTGATCCGCGACGGTGGCAAGACCCGCTGCAAGCTGGCCGCGTTCATCAAGGCCACCGGCAAATACATCTTTGTCAATCGCAGTGGTGCAAAAGTGGCCGAATACCAGCGTGAGGATCTGGCCTCGGCTATGGCAGCGGAAGAAATCACCATGCTTGACGATGGGCTGATTTTCGACCGGGCACTGGAATCCATCATCGATAACCTGCGCAGCAGTCGTAAAGACTGAGCCGATAGCAAGGCAGGCGACTTTGTGCTTCAATCACAGGCATCAAAGTAACAGAGGCGGATGATTTCCAAACGTCCGCCACCGGCCTGCTGGAATCACCTTGTCTGAACGAAAAGCATCACACCGCTCCATTGCTCCTTCCGAAAACCCGGCTTCAATGCTGCGCCGCACCGGACGCGTAGCTACGGCCAGGTGGTGCCCCTCACCCAACTTTGGTCTCCGCCCGGAGGGTTCGGGTATATCCCTGCTGGTAGTTCACAACATCAGTCTGCCGCCAGGGCAGTTCGGTGGTGATGCCATTGAGCGGTTTTTCTGTAATCAGCTTGAAGCGTCCGGGCACCCCTATTTCGAGATGATTGCCGGGATGAAGGTATCGTCTCATCTGCTGATCCGCCGGGATGGATCACCGGTGCAGTTTGTCAGCCTGCTGGACAGGGCCTGGCACGCTGGCCGGTCCTGTTTTCAGGGCGAGGAAGAGTGCAATGACTTCTCCATCGGCATTGAACTGGAAGGTACGGACGACATTCCCTATACCCCTGCCCAGTACCGGGCGCTGGCGGAGCTGTCACGGCTGATCATGGCGGCATGGCCGGACATCACCCCGGACAGGATCACCGGCCACAGTGATATCGCCCCGGGCCGGAAAACCGACCCGGGGCCTGCGTTTGACTGGTCCCGCTACCGGAAATTGCTGGATGCCGGGCAGACAACAGAAGGAGTTGGCTGATGGCACTGGTGGTGTTTCTTCTCGCGTACCTGACCAGGCGCAAACTGGATGCGGCAAACCTGTGGTCCGGGGCGCCCCTGTGGCGTGCTGCTTTTCGAGGAAACAGCAGGAGTCCCGCGGGAAAGGAGGCCGTCAAGTGGAAGGGGCTGGCCACGATAGCGGTGCCGGCGCTGCTGATTGCCGCCGGAGAATGGTACCTGGCGGAGCTGGGCTGGAGAATGGCGGCTTATCCTCTGGAGTTTATTCTGTTGGTGCTGCTGATGGGTGCCCCGGGCTGGCGCTCGCCGCTGGAAGCCTATAGTGCGTCCTGGGCCAGGGGTGATATGCAGGCTGCCTGGCACCACATCAAGGATCTTCTCCCGTCACGAGACCGGGGTGCAGCGGCGTCGCCGGAAGAGATGCATCTGATACTGACACGGACTCTGATGGTCGAGGTATTCGAACGTTTCTTCCTCATTGCCTTCTGGTATGTGGTTGCCGGCCCTGCGATGGCATTTTTCGCGCGGGGAATCATTGCATTGAGAGACCAATGGCCACAGGCAGCGGCAAGACCCGGTTTTGCCAGAATGGCCGAAGTCCTGAACTGGATACCTGCCCGCTTGCTGTCGTTCACCTTCGGGTTGGCCGGGGACCTGGCTGGCTGGATGAGCGAGGGGAAGCGGGTTCTGGCCGGTATAACGCTGAAAACCGAGCAGGTCCTGATGGGAGCTGCCAACGGTGCGCTGACGGGATATGCCCTTGACCCCGCGCGGTTTTCACAGATCCACCCTGATGAATGGCCAGATTATGGCCAGCGCAGCCTGGACGCAATCCGGGACCTGCTTAACCGGAGCATGCTGGTATGGATCTGTGTCCTGGCCCTTCTGGTGATCGCGGGTGTTATATAGGGGGCAGGTTTTAACAAAAATTACATTTATACGCCGAAAAACACTCAAGTTTGTAGTACTTTAGTCGACAATATAAACAAATATAATAAAGCTTTATTCGTTCGACACCTTGTGTGGGGGTATACGTGAACCTGCTTATCAAGCCTGCTGTGTCGTTGATGAACCGGCTGCCGATGTTCTACAAGTTCAGCCTGATCAGCGTCCTTTTTCTGCTGCCTATCGTTGCCCTTTCCTGGCTGGTAATCAGTGAGCTGAACCGGTCGGTGGATACCATGACCCGCGGGGTTGAAGGCCTGGAGCAACTTGAACAGGTCGATGCACTCCTTCAGGCATCCTTTGAATATCGTGATTTCCGGGCACCGGGTAAGACCAAGGATGATAACGAGTTATTGTCCAGGTCCGACGAAGTGGCCCGGGAAATCGACAGTCTTCTGGAAGAGCTTGCCGGCGCAGAGGCAAGGTTCGATACATCCGACAACTGGGCGGAGCAGATCGCACTGTTACAGGAAGAGTGGCAGGAGCTGAAGTCCACCGACAGCTATCAGGGCAATATCGACCCCCAGTTCAAGTATTACCAGGAGTTTGTGCAGAAGGTCCGCGCCATGCTCTCCGCCACCATCGAGATTTCCGGGCTGGGCCAGGACGCGTCCCGGGAGAATCTGCTGTTGCTCGGGCTGGTGCGAGAGGCCTTGCCGGATGCCGAGAGTATTATCGGCCGGGCCAGGTCATTCGGGACCTTTGCGCTGCTGGAAGGGCAGGTGGGTTACAGTCTCAGCGACGTGCTGAACGAAATCTATGATGAACTGACCAATCGCTCATCGCTTCTCGGCCCCTCACTTTCTGTGGCAATCGACACCTCACCGGCTCTGGCCGAAAGGAGTGGTGACGCGTTGCAGAGTATCGAGGGTAGCCTGATCAGCATACGTGATGAGCTTGATACCAATGTCATCGCACCCATGCGCCTGGAGTTGCCGTGGGAGGACTTCAACCGGGTGATCGAGAGTCAGCTGGTTCACTATGATGACCTGACGGCGGGTATTTTTGATGTGGTCAGCGATAACCTGAACGCACGTCTGGACGCCGAGATTCAGCAGCGGCGTTTCATCATCATTGCTCTTGTTATTGTGCTGCTGGTGGTGGTGTACCTCTATATCGGCTTTTTCATGTCTGTGCGCAGGGCGATCAACCGGTTCAGTCAGGCAGCCCGCAATGTGGCTGCAGGGGATATGACAGCCCATATCGAACTGGATAACCGTGACGAATTGGGCGAGCTCACGACAGAGTTCAACAATATGACGGACAGGATCGCCGAGCTGATCCGTTCCGTCAGCAGTACCACGTCGGATGTGGATAATCAGGCAATCCGCGTCAATGATACTGCCGCGGCCAACAGTCAGGCGGTAGCCCGCCAGATGGAGGAGTCCGGCCAGATCAACGAAGCCATGAGCCAGATGGTGGAAGCGGTTAACGAAGTGACCGAGAGCGCCCACCGGGTGTCTGACAGTGCCGGCAGGGCAGAGGAAGATACCGGGAAAGGGCGCGAAGTGGTGGCTGATACCGTTGAGACGATCAATCGGCTGGCAACCGAGATTGCCGGCGCAGTTGAGGTGATCAACCGGGTGAATGCAGACAGTGACAACATCAGCCAGGTGTTGGTGGAGATCAAGGCCATTGCCGAACAGACCAATCTGCTGGCACTGAACGCAGCTATAGAAGCGGCCCGTGCCGGAGAGCAGGGGCGTGGCTTTGCCGTGGTGGCGGACGAAGTGCGTTCGTTGTCCCAGCGTACACACAAGTCCACGGAAGAAATTGAAGGCATGATTTCCCGCCTGCAAAGCGGCGTAAAGGAAGCCGTTGCGGCCATGACCAACAGCCATGACGTGACCGAAACCACGGTGAAGAAATCGTCTGAAGTGACCGAGGCACTGGATCGCATTGCTCAGGGTATCTCGACCATCGTGGATATGAGCCACCAGATTGCTCAGGCGGCGGAGGAGCAGTCCGCCGTGGCCAGGAATGTGAACACCAATGTGGAACAGATCAGCGTGCTGGGACAGAAGACAGCGGATAATGCCGAGGAAACCCTGGCTTCGTCCCGTGAAATGTCGCAGCTGACCGCTTCACTGCAGCGGCTTGTGGAAGCCTTCCGGGTATGATCCTGTAAAGGCCTCCGGCTCCGGAGGCCTTTACCGCCCGCTTACATCCCGGACTTTTTCTGGTCCCATAGAATTTCCTCACCCCCGTTGCGCCTGGCCAGGCCGCGCGCAAACACAAACAACAGGTCGGATAACCGGTTCAGGTAATGCCGGGAATCGGTATTGATGGAATCCTCGTGGCTCAGCGCCACTACCACCCGCTCGGCACGACGGCAAACAGCACGGGCCATGTGGCACTGGGCCGCGGCCGGAGATCCACCGGGCAGTACAAAATTTTTCAGCGGCGGCAGGTCCTCATTGTGGGCGTCCAGGGTCTGCTCCAGCCACTGGATATGGTTGTCGCCGATAACCTTGCTGCCGGGGATGGCAAACTCACCACCCAGATCAAACAGGTGATGCTGGATGCGACGCAGGCTCTCCACCAGTTCGTCATCGCTGTCCAGGCACTCAATCAGCAACCCGATGTGGCAGTTCAGTTCGTCAGCCGTACCCATGGCCTCGACCCGCTGGGCATTCTTGGCGATGCGATTACCATCGGCAAGACCGGTTGAACCGTCGTCTCCGGTACGTGTGTAGATTTTGGAAAGGCGATTGCCCATCAGGATGCTCCCGGTCTGGTGTGATTGGATGGTTCCCCGGCCTTTGTATCTGCCGACAGTTGTTGTACCTGTTGCGTGAGCATTTGGTTCACCGTGACCCTGATTCCCCGTGCCTGGCCCTGTCGTGCGATATAACCGTTAATAAAATCAATTTCGGTGGTCCGCCCCTGTTGCCGGTCGCTCAGCATGGACGATGTATTGTTTGCCGTGTTGCGGGCGACGGCTTCTATACGCTGGCGAATGGCGTGAGGCGCCAGCGGCTGGCAGTCCTCGGCATTCATGACCGCCGCTATTTCTTCGCACAGGTTGTCTATATGTTCCAGATAGAACCGGTGATTCAGGATATCCCCGTTTCGGCAATTGAGAATGGCGGTAAAGGCATTGATGCCAGCGTTGACCAGCAGCTTGTCCCAGAGCCTCTGGTGGATGTCTGCTTCCGGATGCACAGTCAGCCCGCTGGCAGCCAGGGTGTTCACCACCTGGCGCAGCAGAGGGGTGGCGCTGTCTGTCAGGGCTCCGACCCAGGTTTCACCTTTGCCGGCGTGGACGGTATAACCGGGTTCCGGGCGATTGGCCCCTTCGGTGGTGCTGGCAGCCAGCACAGGTTGCCGTGGCCAACGTTCTGCGACGGACTGCTGGCTGCCCATGCCATTCTGGAACAGCACTATCGGCGCGCCTTGAGGAAGGTCGGGCAGGTGGGGTTCCAGTGCGCTGAGGGTATCACCGGCCTTGGTGGTGACCAGTAAAAGCGAAGGAGGGGCTGCTGCGACGGACAGCCAGGGCACGGACACAGGCCGGACAGAACCATCGAATCGCTCAAGCCTGTAAGCCAATGATGCACCGGGTTCTTTTTCAGGAGTGGGGCGAGGTACAAAAGCCACGCTGCCGGCCGGCAGGTAGCCGGCCCAGAGCTGGCCGAGGGAACCGGCCCCGAGAATGGCAATGGAGCCACTGCCGGGTAGCTGCTGGTTCGCCCCGAGCCCGTTCATGATTTACATGGCCTCGATGGCAGCCCGCTGCTCGCTGAGACGGTTCATGCTGCCCCGGGCATCCCGGAGTTTGTCTTTCTCCTTTTCCACCACTTCGGCTGGTGCCTTGGCGGTGAATTTTTCATTGCCCAGCTTGCCTTCCAGCCGGCCTATTTCTTTCTGCAGCCGCTCCAGCTCCTTGTCGAGGCGTTTGAGTTCGGCGTCCTTGTCGATCAGACCGGCCATGGGCACCAGTACTTCCATCTCGCCAACCAGCTGGGTGGCAGACATGGGAGCTTCGCCCCCGGTAAACCATTCCACGCTGTCCAGCTTGGCCAGTGATGCCAGGAACTGGCGATTCTCGTCCAGCCGGCGGCTGTCTTCCGGGTCTTTCCCGCGGAGCAGCACCGGGATGGCCTTTGCCGGGGAAATGTTCATTTCGCCACGGATATTCCGTACCGCAACAATCACACCTTTCAACCACTCGATATCGGCGGCAACGGCGGCATCCTGCTTCCCGGTATCTGGCTCGGGGAAGGGCTGCAGCATGATGCTGTCGCCAGTCTTGCCGGCCAGTGGCGCGATGCGCTGCCAGATTTCCTCGGTAATAAACGGCATGATCGGGTGCGCAAGCCGCAGCACCGCTTCCAGAACGCGTACCAGAGTACGGCGGGTGCCACGCTTGGCCTCTGCGCTGGCGCTTTCATCGTTCAGGACTGGTTTGGACAGCTCCAGATACCAGTCGCAGTATTCGTTCCAGATAAACTCGTACAGGGCGTAGGCGGCCAGATCGAAACGATACTGGTCCAGGTGGCGGATCACGTCCTGCTCGCAGGTTTGCAGTTCGCTGATGATCCAGCGGTCTGCCAGGGACAGCGCCACCGGCTCGTCGTTAACACCGCAATCCTCACCTTCGGTGTTCATCAACACATACCGGGCCGCGTTCCAAAGCTTGTTGCAGAAGTTGCGGTAACCTTCCAGGCGCTTCATGTCCCAGTTGATGTCACGGCCGGTGGTGGCCATGGCGGCCAGGGTGAAGCGCAGGGCGTCAGTGCCGTGGGCGGTAATGCCTTCCGGGAATTCCTTCTTGGTGCGTTTGGCGATTTTCTCGGCCAGCTTGGGCTGCATCAGGTTGCCGGTACGCTTTTCCAGCAGGTCATTCAGCTCAATACCGTCGATCATATCCAGAGGGTCAATGACGTTGCCCTTGGACTTGGACATCTTGTCGCCATGCTCATCGCGGATCAGGCCGGTCACGTACACGGTCTTGAAGGGCACCTGCGGGGTGCCATCCTCGTTCTTCATGAAATGCATGGTCATCATGATCATCCGGGCAACCCAGAAGAAGATGATGTCAAAACCGGTCACCAGCACATCGGTGGGGTGGAAGGTTTTCAGGCGATCGGTGATTTCCGGCCAGCCCAGGGTGCCGAAAGTCCAGAGGGCAGAGCTGAACCAGGTATCCAGAGCGTCGTCGTCCTGGTTCAGTTCCAGATCGGCGGTCAGGTTGTGTTTCTGGCGTACTTCTTCTTCGCTACGGCCCACATAAATGTTGCCGTCTGCGTCGTACCAGGCGGGAATGCGGTGGCCCCACCAGAGCTGGCGCGAGATGCACCAGTCCTGGATGTCGCGCATCCAGGCGAAATACATGTTCTCGTACTGCTTGGGCACAAACTGGATACGACCGTCTTCCACCGCTTCAATGGCCGGCTTTGCCAGGGTTTTGGCATCTGCAAACCATTGATCGGTCAGCATGGGCTCAATGATCAGGCCGGAACGGTCACCACGGGGCACGCTCAACACGTGGTCTTCCACTTCTTCAACCAGGCCTTCTGCGTCCATGTCCGACACAATCCGTTTGCGGGCTTCCTCACGGGTGAGCCCGGCGTAGGCGGCAGGCAGGCTGCCGTCCACATCTGTGTTCTCGCTGCCGTCGGGGTTGACCACTTCGGCTACATCACGGATGCAGGCATCCTGGGTCATGACATTGATCATTACCAGGTTGTTGCGCTTGCCCACGGCGTAGTCGTTAAAGTCATGGGCCGGGGTGATTTTGACGCAGCCGCTGCCTTTCTCGGGATCGGCATGGGTATCGGCAACAATGGGAATACGGCGGCCTACCAGGGGCAGGTCCACGAACTTGCCCACCAGATGCTGGTAACGCTCGTCGTCCGGGTGAACGGCCACAGCGGTGTCCCCGAGCATGGTTTCGGGGCGAGTGGTGGCGACAACAAGGTAGTTCTTGCCATCCTTTGTTTTCTCGCCGTCCGCCAATGGATAACGCAGGTGCCAGAAAAAGCCCTTTTCTTCCTTGTTCTCCACTTCCAGATCGGAAATGGCGGTGTGCAGCTTCGGGTCCCAGTTGACCAGGCGCTTGCCACGGTAGACCAGGCCTTCATCGTACAGGCGGATGAATACTTCCTGAACGGCCTTGTAAAAGCCGTCGTCCATGGTGAAGCGTTCATGGTCCCAGTCCACGGAGTTGCCCAGACGACGCATCTGGCCGGTGATTGTTCCGCCGGAGTGCTCCTTCCAGTCCCAGATACGCTTGATGAACTCTTCCCGTCCCAGGTCGTAGCGGGTCTTGTCTTCTTCGGCCGCCAGTTTACGCTCGACCACCATTTGCGTGGCGATGCCGGCGTGGTCACTGCCTACCTGCCAGAGGGTGTTGCGGCCCTGCATGCGCTTGAAGCGGGTGAGCGTGTCCATGATGGTGTGCTGGAACGCGTGGCCCATGTGCAGGCTGCCGGTGACATTGGGTGGCGGGATGGCGATGCTGAATGATTCGCCTTCGCCCCCTTCCGCCTTTTCTGAACGGGGGCGGAAGTACCCTTTGGATTCCCAGTTTTCGTACCACTGGCGCTCGATGTTTTCTGGCTGGTAGGTTTTTTCCATGGGTTTCTTCTGGTGACCGTTTGGTTGATTCACAAGGGAAATTTGAGACGCTCGATTATACATGCTCCCTTGGGTTGCGGCGAACTCTGGGGGAGGGGTACGGGGGTAGTTTGAATTTCAGGCGGGAAAAGAACTCGCTGCGCTCAGACACCTTTTCTCGCCTGAAATTCAAACCACCCCCATACCCTTATTTACTCCGAGTTATCTCGACTTTGTTCAATGGTGTTACTTGGGTTTGATTTCCAGTTTGTTTTACAAATCGCAGTTTCCAGACAAAACAGAGACAGACCCTGCACTGCCCTGGAGATATCGGCCAGGCCCATAAGAGTGGGGTGGTGGTGTTATTTCCCGCCAGGAAAAGGTGTCTGAGCGAAGCGAGTTCTTTTCCCAAGGGAAATAACACCACCACCCCGCTCCTCCCCCAAGCCGACAGTCCTACAAAAGGCCCAAAAACTCACCGCTTCCGCAAATCATGCACCCGAGGCTCAATCCCCAGCGCACGCAGCTGCTTGAAGTGAGATCGTGCCTGTGCCAGAACCGCCTCGTCATTATGGGCAACCAGCGCCAGCCGTTTGAACCGGTCCGCATCCGCCGGCAAGGTAGCCGAGAGGATGATAACGGTATCCCAGTCCTCGGCTACCGGTGGGCAAAGCAGTATACCGACCGGATCAGTACAGGTGGTGGCGGAGTCCGGGACGATGCCGTGGGGAATAAAGGCTTCCGGACTGAAGTTCCAGAGCAGGTCGTCCAGTTCCTGGGCGTGTTGCATGGTGTCGCAGACGATGCCCACGCGGTCACCCTGCTGCCGGGCTTTGGCCACCAGTTTGGCGGCGTGGAGATTGCGGGCAGCAGGGGTGTTCTGGGCGAGGATGTGGAACCAGTAGGACTGGTTCCGGTCATCCCGGGCGCCGGCATTACTTTCCGGCATGGGACATCAGGTAGTCGACCAGCATGGGTACCGGGCGGCCGGTGGAGCCTTTGGCCTTGCCGGAGTTCCAGGCGGTGCCGGCGATGTCCAGATGGGCCCAGCGGTAGTCCTTGGCAAACCGCGACAGGAAGCACGCTGCCGTGATGGTACCGGCAGGGCGGCCGCCGATGTTCTGCATGTCGGCGAAGTTGCTGTCGAGCTGGCTCTGGTATTCGTCCCACAGGGGCAGGCGCCAGGCGCGGTCGCCCGAGCGCTCGCCGGCAGCGAGAAGCTCGTTGGCCAGCTCGTCGTTGTTGCTCAGCAGGCCAGTGGCGTGGCTGCCCAGGGCGATGATGCAGGCGCCGGTCAACGTGGCCATGTCCACCACCACTTCCGGATCGAATTTCTTGACATAGGTGAGGGCGTCGCACAGTACCAGGCGGCCTTCGGCATCGGTGTTGAGAATCTCGATGGTCTGGCCGGACATGGAGGTGACGATGTCCCCCGGGCGCGTGGCAGTGCCGCTGGGCATGTTCTCGGCGGCGGCGATCACAGCCACCACATTGATCTTCGGTTTTGTCTCAGCGATGGTTTTCATGGCGCCGAACACGGCGGCTGCGCCACCCATGTCGTACTTCATTTCATCCATGCCTTCGCCGGGCTTGAGGCTGATGCCGCCGGTATCGAAGGTGATGCCTTTGCCGACGAGCACATAGGGCTTGTCCTTCGCCTTACCGCCGCGGTATTCCATCACGATCAGCTTGGCAGGCTGGGCACTGCCGGCGGAAACCGAGAGCAGGCTGTGCATGCCCAGTTTTTTCATCTGCTTCTCGTCAAGCACTTCGGTCTTGATGACGTCGTTGTCTTTCGCCAGTTGCTCTGCCTGTTCGGCCAGCCAGGTGGGGTGGCAGATGTTTGGCGGGGTGTTGCCCAGATCACGGGTGAAGTTCATGCCGCGGCCGGTGGCCAGGCCCAGATTGAAGGCATCTTTCAGTGCCTTGCCGGCGGATGAGGCGGCAACCGTGACCTTCGCGAGTTTGCGGTCTGATGGTTTCTCGCTCTTGAATTCGTTGAAGCGGTAGAGCTGTTCTTCCAGAGTACGGCCGATGAGATTCAGGCGAGCCGCTTCGGAACCGGTGGCGTCGTCGCCGGTGACAACGGTGTCAGCCAGACCAACCAGGACATGTTTTGACGGACCATCCTTGACCTGGCCGGCCATGGCGATCAGGGCCTTGCGATAGTTGGCGGGGGTGCGGTCTTTGTCGGCGCCGGTGCCTACCACCAGCAGGCGAGCCCAGGGCTGGCCGTCCAGCGGAACCAGTAGGGTGGTTGCGTTTTTACCGGTGGCGTCCCCGTTCTTGTGCAGGGTCTTGATCAGTCCGCCCAGGGCCTCGTTGGCCTGTGTGGTGGAGGCGGGCCAGTCGCCTTTCTCCGGCAGGGCAACAACAAGGCAATCCGCTTTGATATCCGAAATGGGCTTACTGCTCAGGGTAAAATTCATGGCAACTCCCGTTGGTTATTCCGATTGAGGACAGCACCGTCCGGTTTGCTGCCCGGATGCCTATAGCATTGGGGTTTGGGTGCAAATTATCAAGCGCTGACAGTTCGTTAACGCCTTTGTTAAACCTGTGGTCTGTCATTCGGCCCCAAGGTTACTTAGAATACGGCGAATCCTGATTTCCACCGATTCCGGTCGTATCCGGTTCTGAGAGACCGATTTGAGCATCGTTTTCCGCTACCTCACCCGCCAGGTCATTGTCAGCATGCTTGCCGTGTCCGGCATTCTGTTGATGGTGTTCATGAGCGGCCGGTTTATAAAGTACCTGGCGGATGCAGCCGCGGGCGACCTGGCGGGCGATGTGCTGTTCCAGATCATGGCCTATCGTTTTCCCGGCTTTCTGGAACTGATTCTTCCTCTTGGCTTTTTCATTGGCATTCTGCTCGCATACGGGCGCATGTACCTGGAAAGCGAAATGACGGTACTGTTCGCCTGTGGCCTCAGTGACAAGCAGTTGCTGGGTAAGACCCTGATCGGCAGTATTCCCGTGATGCTGGTAGTGGGGGCTATGAGCCTCTATGTATCGCCATGGGGCATGAAGCAGGTGGAAGGCATCTTCAACGAACAGCGCCAGGCCACGGAATTTGAAATGCTGGCGCCCGGGCGTTTCCAGTCCCTGTCCTCCGGAGGGCGCGTGACCTACACCGAAGGTCTGAGCGATGACAAGCGCCGGCTTGAGGGGGTGTTCATCGCCGAATACAACCAGAATGGCAAAGGCCTGTCGATTATTACTGCCCGTGAGGGTTCCCAGCTTATCGATGATGATACCGGCAGCCGGTTTCTTGTGCTTGAGGAAGGTGCGAGGTTTGAAGGCATGCCGGGGCGGCTGGATTACGATGTGACAGGATTCGACGCCTATGGCCTGAAAATCCGCAGTGGCAACGCCGGCGAAAAAGAGCTGGAGGAGGGGGTAAGCACCTCGGATCTGATGGCATCGGACAACCCGGAGGACCGGGCAATGCTGCACTGGCGATTCACGTTGCCATTGATTGTGCCCATCGTAACCCTGCTGGCTGTGCGGCTCAGCCGTGTGAACCCGCGCCAGGGGCGGTTCTTCCACCTGCTACCGGCAATGCTGGTTTATATCACCTATCTTGGCCTGCTGATCGTGGCCCGTGACGCCCTCGAAAACGGGAAAGTACCGGAGTGGGTCGGCCTGCTCTGGGTTCACGCCATTTTCCTCGTGCTTGGGCTGTGGCTGCAGTTCGGTCCCGCATGGCTGTACCGGCGCCGCCTGATTCGGGAGGGCCGCAACCTTGCGTAGGATTGACCGTTACGTAATGAGCACGGTGGGCGGCGCCATGTTCCTGGTGATGCTGGTGGTGCTGTCCCTGGACCTGATTTTCGCATTTATCGCCGAACTGGACGACGCGGAAAATGATTACCAGACGCTGCAGGCCCTGGTGTATGTCTTCATGACGCTGCCCCGCCGGATCTACGACTATCTGCCCCTTGGGGCGTTCATGGGGTGCCTGGTGGGGCTGGGCGCAATGGCGAGCTCCTCTGAGCTGACGGTGATCCGTGCCGCCGGAGTTTCACTGAAGCGCATAGTCTGGTCGGCCATGAAGCCGGCACTGGTGATTGTGCTGATCGGCGTGCTGATTGGTGAATACGTTGCACCCCCGGCGGAACGGATGGCCCAGAGCCAGAAAGCAATTGCCCAGGGTGCGGGTGAGAATGTTGCCTCGGCATCCGGTATCTGGCACCGGGAAGGTGAGGTGTTCATGCACCTTAACGCTGTTCAGCCCGACGGCGTCATTCGCGGTGTGTCGTTATTTCGTTTTGACGATGAGCGTTGGCTGGTTTCGGTTACCTATGCCGAACGGGGCATTTACCAGGGAGACCACTGGTTACTGGAAAATGTGACCACAACCACCCTGAGTGACGACAAGACTTCCCAGGAAAAACAACGGGCGTTGCGCTGGGAAACCGGCCTGTCGCCGGATGTGCTCAGTGTGCTCATCGTCAAGCCGGAAGATCTCTCCATTTCGGGCCTGTATACCTACGCAACGTATCTCGGGGAACAGGGGTTGAGCGCTGCGACATACTGGCTGGCATTCTGGAAGAAGGTCCTGATGCCGCTGGGTACAGCGGTGATGGTGCTGGTGGCGATATCGTTCGTGTTTGGCCCGCTGAGATCTGTGACCATGGGGTTCCGGGTGTTTACCGGCCTGATCGTGGGGCTGTTGTTCAAGTATATGCAGGATCTGCTGGGGCCCATGAGCCTGGTTTTCGGTTTCAATCCGGTACTGGCCATCATTCTGCCGATTGCCATCAACGCTGTGGTGGGGGCGGTGCTGATGCGACGGGCCGGTTAGCTCTTCTTTTTCGGTTCTTTGGGCACCGATGCGACGATACTGCCGGAGGCACGGTCTGTCAGGGAAAGCCCGTTGATGGGATAAAAAAGCGCGATAATGGCCGGAATGGTGATAAACAGCGTGGCGGCGTTCAGGTAATAGGCGCCCAGCAATGCAACGAAGAGAATCGCAGCGGCGGCCACGTAACGTTTCAGGGCCTGGGTCCAGGACACGGAGGTGCCGTCGAGGTTCTCAATGCGGATACGCCACACCTGCATGCCCAGCGTCTGGCCATTCCTGGTCCAGAAATAACCGAAGAACAGGTACAGTGCCAGGAACAATACAAAGGTGAGTATCGGGTCGGCACCCAGGGTGCCGGCCTCGGCCATTTCCTCGTACTCTTCCCAGCCGGTTATCCAGCCTGCCACAAGAGTATACGCCCAGGTGGTCACCAGCAGCACTGCAACACTGATCAGGGAGTCGTAGATTACAGCCATGAGACGCTTGATGAATGGGGCAGGGGGTAACAATTCCTCAGCGGAATGAAAGCGGCGGGGCATGGCGTCTCCTGTGATGTTTCACGTTTTTCCTGTTCTCGGCGTGTGCTAGAGTAGCGGATTTGCACGCGCATGTAAGTATGTGTCTTCAAACGTGGACCCGCACGGGTTTATACAAGGGTATCAAAGGGCTATGAAAACCGCAGAGTTGCGACAGGCGTTTCTCGATTACTTCAGGCAGCAGGGCCATACCATCGTACCGAGCAGTTCACTGGTTCCGGCGGACGACCCGACCCTGTTGTTTACGAACGCGGGAATGAACCAGTTCAAGGACGTGTTCCTTGGCCGGGAAGAGCGCGACTACACCCGGGCCACCACCTCGCAGAAATGTGTCCGGGCGGGTGGCAAGCATAACGATCTGGAAAACGTGGGGTACACCGCGCGTCACCACACTTTTTTCGAGATGCTGGGCAACTTCAGCTTCGGTGACTACTTCAAACGCGAAGCCATCAATTATGCCTGGACCTTCCTGACCGGTGACGACTGGCTGAAACTGCCGAAAGAAAAGCTCTGGGTGACCGTTTATGCCTCCGACGACGAGGCTTTCGATATCTGGAACAAGGAGATCAGTGTTCCCGCAGAGCGCATTGTGCGTATTGGCGACAACAAGGGTGCCCCCTACGCATCTGACAATTTCTGGCAAATGGGCGATACCGGCCCTTGCGGACCGTGCACTGAAATATTCTACGATCACGGCCCGGATGTAGCCGGTGGTCCTCCTGGCAGCCCGGAAGAAGACGGTGACCGCTACATCGAGATCTGGAACGTGGTCTTCATGCAGTACAACCGCCAGGCCGATGGAGAAATGCTGCCACTGCCCAAGCCCTCCGTGGACACCGGCATGGGCCTTGAGCGCATCACCGCAGTGCTGCAGGGCGTGCACAGCAACTATGAAATCGACCTGATGCAGGACCTGCTCAAGGCCGCTTCCGATATTCTGGGTGGTGTCGATACCACCGAGGCCTCGCTCCGGGTTGTGGCAGACCATATCCGCTCCTGTGCCTTCCTGATTGCCGACGGCGTGATGCCGTCCAACGAGGGCCGTGGCTTTGTGCTGCGTCGCATCATTCGCCGGGCTGCCCGCCACGGCAACAAGCTGGGTGCTACCCAGCCGTTCTTCTACAAGCTGACAGGCGCACTGGTTGAGCTGATGGGCGATGCCTATCCGCAACTGGTCAGCAGCCGCAAGCAGATCGAAAAGGTCCTCCTGCAGGAGGAAGAGCAGTTCGCAAAGACTCTGGACAAGGGGCTGCGCCTGCTGGAGCAGGATATTGCCGAACTGAAAGGTTCCGAAATTCCGGGCGAAACCATCTTCACCCTTTACGATACATACGGTTTCCCGGTGGACCTGACCAACGACATCGCCCGCGAGCGCGGCCTGACGCTGGACTACGAAGGCTATGAAAAAGCCATGGAAGAGCAGCGCGAGCGCGCCCGTGCCGCCAGCAAGTTCGGTATGGATTACAACGCCGCAGGCCTGAACATCAAGGGGGCCACCGAGTTCACCGGTTACGAACACATCGACGGCCACGAAACCATCCGCACCGTGATCGTGGATGGCAGGGAGGCGAATGCCCAGGCAGGCGATGAGGCGGTCGTGGTGCTGGAGCGTACGCCGTTCTATGCCGAATCCGGCGGGCAGGTTGGTGATACCGGCCTGCTGACCTGGAGCGGCGGCCGTTTCAAGGTGACGGACACCCAGAAGGAAGGCAGCAACCATCTCCACATCGGCACTGTGATTGAAGGTGAGTTGTTCCCGGGCCTGGAAGTGGACGCGCGCATCGACCATGCCCGCCGCGAGCGGACCAAAAAGAACCACTCGGCAACGCACCTGATGCATGCCGCGCTCCGCAAAGTGCTGGGTGAGCATGTGTCCCAGAAAGGTTCGTTGGTGGACCCTGACAAACTGCGTTTCGACTTTTCCCACTTCGAACCGGTGACACCGGAACAGTTGCGGGAAATCGAGCGCCAGGTGAATGAGCAGATCCTGGACAACACCCCGGTACAGACCGAAATTACCGATATGGAAAGGGCCCAGGCCAAGGGCGCCATTGCCCTGTTTGGCGAGAAATACGGTGATACCGTCAGGGTTCTGAGCATGGGGTCTGATGATTACTCCGTGGAGCTGTGTGGTGGTACTCACGTGGCTCGGACAGGGGATATCGGCCTGTTCCGGATTACCTCGGAAAGTGGCATTTCTTCCGGGGTTCGCCGCATCGAGGCGGTGACCGGTATGGGTGCCCTTGAGTGGGTTGAAGAAACCGAGCAGACCCTGCGGGAAGTGGCAAAACTGGTCAAAGGCTCCCGTGAGTCGGTGGTGGAGAAGGTTCAGCAAACCCTGGATCGTAACCGGCAGCTCGAGAAAGACGTCAACGCCCTCAAGGCAAAACTGGCAAGTTCAGCCGGGACGGACCTGGCCGGTTCCGCAGTCGAAGTGGCCGGCCTCAAGGTGGTTGCCTCTGAAATGGAAGGGGCTGACCGCAAGGCATTGATGGAAACCGCCGACCAGCTCAAGAACAAGCTGGGCGAGGGTGTTGTGGTGTTGGCCAGTGTTGAGGATGGCAAGGTTACGCTGGTTGCCGGTGTAACCAAGTCGGCTACCGGCAAGATCAAGGCCGGCGATCTTATGAAGCATCTGGCGGCACAGGTTGATGGCAAGGGCGGCGGTCGTCCGGATATGGCCCAGGGCGGAGGTAATGATCCCTCCAGACTGGCTGAAGCCCTTGCCGGTGTGCCGGCCTGGGTTGAAAAAAATATTGCTTAGGTAACTGTTTCCAATTCGGGCAGGCGTTTATAATCCTGCCCGTTTGACCATCTGAGGCGGGGCTTTGCCCTGCCATTTGTTTACGCTTGGTATCGGGAAAATAATGGCGCTCTTGGTTCAGAAATTTGGTGGTACTTCGGTAGGCACCACCGAGCGGATTGAAGCGGTTGCGGAAAAAGTCAGCCGTTTTCGTAAAGAAGGTCATGACGTGGTGGTTGTGGTATCTGCCATGAGTGGTGAGACCAATCGCCTGATCGGGCTGGCCAACGAAATCATGGAAGAACCCACGCCCCGGGAGATGGATGTACTGGTCTCCACAGGTGAGCAGGTCACGATTGCCCTGTTGTCCATGGCGCTGCAGAAGCGTGGCTGCGATGCCCGTTCCTATACCGGTGCCCAGGTGCGGATTCTGACAGACAGCAGCCATACCAAGGCGCGCATCCGGCAGATTGATGAACAGCGCATGAGGGAAGATCTCGATGCCGGCCGCGTGGTGGTGGTTGCAGGCTTTCAGGGCATCGACGAGAACGGCAGCATCACCACCCTGGGCCGTGGCGGGTCGGATACCACTGCCGTTGCCCTGGCCGCCGCATTGAAGGCTGATGAATGTCAGATCTACACTGATGTGGACGGTGTCTACACCACTGACCCGAGGGTCGTCGACAGTGCGCGCCGGCTCGAGCGGATTACCTTTGAAGAAATGATCGAGATGGCCAGCCTGGGCTCGAAGGTTCTTCAGATTCGCGCGGTGGAGTTTGCAGGTAAATACAATGTTCCTTTAAGGGTTCTTTCCAGCTTCCAGGAAGGTGAAGGTACCCTGATTACTCTTGAGGATGAAAGCGCCATGGAACAACCGGTTGTCTCCGGCATAGCCTTTAACCGTGATGAAGCCAAGCTGACGATTTCCGGTGTGCCTGATACACCGGGCAGTGCGTTGCGTATACTGCAACCGGTCAGTGATGCCAATATTGAAGTCGACATGATTGTTCAGAACGTCGGCGCAGATAACCGCACTGATTTCACCTTCACCGTCCATCGCAATGATTTCAAGCGGGCCCAGACTGTTTTGCAGAGGGTGTCTGAGGAACTGGGAGCCAGGGAAGTCAGTGGTGACAGCAAGATCGCCAAGGTCAGCATTGTGGGTGTGGGCATGCGTTCACATGCCGGTGTTGCAACTAAAATGTTTGCGGCGCTGTCCAACGAGGGTATCAATATTCTCATGATCTCCACGTCCGAGATTAAAATCTCAGTGGTGATTGACGAAAAATATCTTGAGCTGGCGGTTCGGGCACTTCATAGTGCATTCGAGCTGGACAAGCCCGGGATAGAGGAAGCCTGATCATTGGTGGATCTATACGCCGTTTGGCCAGGCTTTCTGTAAAAAGGGAATCATATGCAGGCTTATGCCTTCCGGAGTGCGTATAAGTGATTATGCGTCCTCGGTGCAGCAAGTGATCCCATTATAAAAGTAAGCAGTATACATTTGTCGGAACAGGTAGCTCTGGATAAGGGAGTAAAGGACATGTTGATTTTGACCCGCCGTGTTGGCGAAACCCTGATGGTCGGTGACGACATCACCGTTACCGTACTTGGGGTAAAGGGGAATCAGGTACGAATTGGTGTAAATGCGCCGAAAGAGGTGGCAGTACACCGTGAAGAAATCTATCAGCGTATTCAGAGCGAGAAAGGTTCTGAAGAGCCGGAACCCGGCAACAGCTGAAAGTGAGAAAAAGCCGTTCGAGGGAAACCCGAACGGCTTTTTTGTACCGGCACGAGGGCGGTTTGAAAAAACTCGTGTCAACCCTATGAAATCAGAAAAATTATGGTAGTATACGCCCCGTTCTCAAGGAGAGGTGGGTGAGTGGCTGAAACCAGCTCCCTGCTAAGGAGCCATACGCATTGCGCGTATCGAGGGTTCGAATCCCTCCCTCTCCGCCATTCTTTTCGGAGAAGAAAGAGAACGGTTTAAATCGAGAAGTAGCGACGCGCGGCTGTAGCTCAGCTGGATAGAGTACCTGGCTACGAACCAGGCGGTCGGAGGTTCGAATCCTCCCAGCCGCGCCATTTATTAAGCACATGTCATCGTGCACCCGTTAACTGCGACAAGCTCGTAGTTGGATGGGATTTGAACCGAAAGAGGTTCGACCGAAGCACACGAAGTGTGCTGAGGAACGTCGGAGCAAAGCGACGACGACCCCGAAGGGGTGAGGGCCACAGGCCCGAATAATCCTCCCAGTAGCCTGACTGCCAGGCTGGCGGGGGATACAGATTTCCAAGCGGCTGTAGCTCAGCTGGATAGAGTACCTGGCTACGAACCAGGCGGTCGGAGGTTCGAATCCTCCCAGCCGCGCCATATCAAACAAAGAACCCCGCCAACGAGCGGGGTTTTTTGTTTGCAGATCTCGGAGTTTGAAAGGATTTGAACCGAAAGAG
>NZ_LIHP01000007.1:0-12618 GCF_001314605.1 Marinobacter sp. HL-58 | reverse complement strand
GACGGCGACCCCGAAGGGGTGAGGGCCGCAGGCCCGAATAATCCTCCCAGCCGCGCCATATCAAACAAAGAACCCCGCCAACGAGCGGGGTTTTTTGTTCAGTTACCACATCAAATCATCCGGAATCTCATAACCCGCATAAGGGTCATCGTCGCCTTGATCATCACTTTTCCGGTCATGCAGTACCACAACGGCGCTCTCATCCCGCTCCATGATCTTCCTTGCCACACCCTCTGCAACAATCTCATAGGTATCGTTGACGAAAACAATGGCCAGCCGGCCACGTGACAACTGGTCCACCATGGTGTCGTCCACAAAGATCTTCTTGATCTTCCTGTCATGCACGAACTGATAGGAAGTCTCACCCCGGGAGCGGTCAAGGCGATTGGTTTCCACCAGTTGCCGGATCTGGGCCTGAATGGCTTTTTTCTCGGCTTCTTTCTGGCGCTGAAGGTTCAGCTGCCGGTCCCGCTCGGCTTTTTCCTCCCGTGCCTGACGGGCGCGGATCTCCGCTTCGTTGACCTCTACGGTGCCTTTGGGTTGCTGCTTCCGTTTTTTATGTTTCTCATTGCGAATGGCTTTGGCCTTTTTTTCATCGGCCAGGCCGGCCTTTAACAGCTGATCCTGTAGTGATGGCATTCAATGCTCCGTGACAGTTTGCTATTTCTGGTAAACTGCACCCAGTATACGCCCGGAATGCTCCCGGTCGAACCCGTCCCCTTTTGTAATCTCCAGGATTTTATATGCCGTCATTCAGTCAGCTGGGTCTTTCCCGACCAATGCTCGATAACCTGTCGAGGCTTGGCTTTGAGAACCCGACACCCATCCAGGCCGGGGCCTTGCCCCATGGGATGCAGGGCCGCGACCTGATTGCGATGGCCCAGACCGGCAGCGGCAAGACTGCGGCTTTCGGTATTCCGCTGGTGGAAAAGCTTCACCCCCGGCGGTTTGTTGTGCAGGGGCTTGTGCTGTGTCCCACCCGAGAGCTGGCGGACCAGGTAGCCAAATCCCTCCGAGACCTGGCAGTTGCCCGGGATAACGTGAAAATACTTTCCCTGTGCGGCGGTGTGTCCATCGGCCCGCAGATTGGCTCTCTCAGCCATGGCGCCCATATAGTCGTAGGAACGCCCGGCCGGATTCAGGATCACCTGAGAAAGGGAACCTTGAAACTGGATCAGCTTGCAACCCTGGTGTTGGACGAGGCCGACCGGATGCTGGATATGGGCTTTCAGGAAGCCGTGGAAGACATCATCGCCCAGGCGCCGACAAAACGGCAGACGCTGATGTTTTCAGCCACCTGGCCGGAAAATATCCGCAAACTGAGTGAGCAATACCAGAACAGCCCGGTGGATGTGCGGATTGATAGCCAGGCCATTGAATCCGACATTGCCGAGCGATTTTACGAGATTGGCCCCGGACAGCAGGTTCAGGCTCTTGCGGCATTGCTGTCGCTACACCAGCCGGCCTCCTGCATTGCGTTCTGCACCCGAAAACAACAGTGCGATGAGGTGGCCACCGAGCTGAACGGCCTCGGATTTGCGGCATTGCCCCTGCACGGTGACCTGGAACAGCGGGACCGGGACAGCGTTCTGGTGCGTTTTGGCAACCAGAGTTGCTCTGTGCTCGTGGCAACCGATGTCGCTGCGCGAGGGCTTGATATCAAGTCCCTGCCGCTGGTGGTCAACGTTGAACCTGCCCGTGATCCGGAAGTTCATACCCACAGGGTTGGAAGGACCGGGCGTGCGGGGGAGCAGGGGCTGGCAGTAACCTTCTGCACACCGTCTCAGGCTCATAAAATCAACCGGCTGGAAGCGGAGCGCAAGCAGGCCGTGGAATGGGGTAGTACCGCAGACCTGCTGGCCACGCCGTTGAGGCCATCTGCCCCGGCGATGAAAACCCTCTGCATTGCCGGTGGGCGGAAGGACAAGGTCAGGCCGGGTGATGTTCTTGGCGCGCTTACCGGTGAGGCAGGGCTTCCCGGTAAGGTTGTGGGCAAGATCGATCTGTTTGATTTTCAGTGTTTTGTTGCGGTTGAGAAGGAATCAGCGGCTACGGCCCTGAAAAGGCTGGAACAAGGTCGCATCAAGGGGCGGAAAATGCGTGTACGCTATGCATGAATGAGAATTATTTTTACCTGCCCGAAGCCCGTCAGTATGGGCCAGGGTGCTCGGAAACCACCTATTGAAACCTGCAATTAGGTTGCTCAGTGGCGTGGAAAACGGTAAATTACGCGGGATTTTGCTCCCCGAATTGCCATGGCCCAGGGTGCAGTCCCCCGATGGGCCGGTATATCGGGAAAATCATCAACTCAATACAGGTAGCTATTCGTTATGAATGAGCTGATGTCACAAGCCATCGAACTGATGGTCGCAGGCATGGGGTTTGTTTTCGCATTCCTGATCATATTGGTGTTTGCAACCCTGCTCATGTCAAAGCTGGTACTCCGGTTTGGCCCGGCCGAACCCGAACCCGCTGCTCCGACCCGCAAATCACGTGCAAAGCCTTCAGCGCCTTTGTCAGTTGATCCTGACACCGCTGAAGCGATTAAAAAAGCGATTGCACAATACCGGTCACGCCACAAGAAGTGACCTGGCAGACAGATTAGAACCTTTAAACAGAAGGCTGACACGATGACTGACACAAAGAAACCGCTGGGGATTACGGACGTTATTCTGCGTGACGCCCACCAGTCCCTGCTGGCCACCCGCATGCGGCTTGACGATATGCTGCCCATTGCCGAGAAGCTGGACAAAGTTGGCTTCTGGTCTCTGGAATCCTGGGGTGGAGCTACCTTTGACTCCTGCATCCGTTATCTTGGCGAAGATCCCTGGGAGCGTATCCGGGAACTGAAAAAAGCCATGCCCAATACGCCGCAGCAAATGCTTCTGCGCGGTCAGAACCTGCTGGGCTACCGGCATTACGCGGATGACGTGGTGGACCGTTTCTGCGAGCGTGCCGCTGAGAATGGCGTTGATGTGTTCCGTATTTTCGATGCCATGAACGATCCCCGTAACCTGGATCGCGCTATCAAGGCCGTTCGCAAGACCGGCAAGCATGCCCAGGGCACGATCGCCTATACCACCAGCCCGGTGCACACCATCGAAATGTGGGTAGAGCTGGCGAAGGAAGTGGCGGACATGGGCGCGGACTCCATCGCCATCAAGGACATGGCGGGTATTCTCAAGCCTTATGTTGCTTTTGATCTGGTCAGCCGTCTGAAAAAAGAGCTGGATATTCCGATCCACATGCAGTGCCACGCTACAACCGGCATGTCGACCGCAACCGCCATCAAGGCTGCGGAAGCCGGTATCGACAACGTGGATACCGCCATTTCCTCGATGAGTATGACCTATGGTCATTCGCCCACCGAAGCAGTGGTAGCGATTCTTCAGGGAACCGAGCGTGACACTGGCCTTGACCTGAACCTGCTTGAAGAGATCGCCAGTTACTTCCGTGAAGTTCGCAAGAAGTACGCGAGATTTGAAGGCAGCCTCAGAGGCACCGATTCCCGTATCCTGATTGCTCAGGTGCCGGGTGGCATGCTGACCAACATGGAAAACCAGCTGAAAGAACAGAATGCGGCCGACAAATTCGACCAGGTTCTCGATGAAATCCCCAAGGTACGTGAAGACCTGGGCTTTATCCCGCTGGTAACACCGACTTCCCAGATCGTGGGTACCCAGGCGGTGCTGAACGTACTGACCGGTGAGCGTTACAAGTCCATCTCCAAGGAAACCTCCGCCATTCTCAAGGGTGAGTACGGTGCTGCACCGGCGCCCATGAACAAGGAGCTTCAGGAGCGCGTTCTCGACGGAAAAGAGCCGGTTACCTGCCGTCCAGCCGACCTGATCGAGCCGGAAATGGATAAGTTGACCGAAGAGCTTCGGAACATTGCGAAAGAGAAGGACATCAAGCTGGCCGAGCAGGAAGTGGACGACGTTCTCACTTACGCGCTGTTCCCGCAGATTGGCCTGAAGTTCCTCGAGAACCGTGGCAATCCGGACGCATTCGAGCCGGTTCCCACTGCCGAAAGCGCCGCTCCGGCCAAGAAAGCCGAAGGTCCTGAAACGTATACCGTTGAAGTCAATGGCAAGAAGTTTGTGGTGGCGGTTTCCGAAGGCGGTGAAATCACCCAGATTCAGGGTGAGGGTGGTGCTGCTTCCGCACCCGCAACCTCTTCGTCCGAACCGGCGCCTGCCGCTGGCGAGGGTGAGCCTGTGCTTGCACCGCTGGGAGGTAACATCTTCAAGGTCCTGGTTTCTCCGGGGGACGCCGTTGAAGAAGGCGATGTGCTGATTATCCTCGAAGCCATGAAAATGGAAACCGAGGTTCGCGCACCCAAGGCCGGTACCATCGGCGAAGTCTTCATCAAGGTCGGTGATGCCGTCTCCGTTGATGATGAAATGCTGACAATCGCATAAGGGCCAGCATTCCATGGAAAAATTATTGACACTCTGGACAGGCAGTGGCCTGTTCAATATCGAGCCAGGTCAGGTGGTGATGATCATCGTCGGGCTGGTGCTTCTCTATCTTGCGATTCGCAAGAAGTTTGAGCCATTGCTGCTGGTGCCCATCGGGTTCGGTGGCATCCTGGCGAACATTCCGGAGGCAGGGCTGGCCCTGTCTGCGGCCGAGAACGCTATTCACTTTGCGAAACCGGAGGTGCTGGCTGCTCTGGCCGGTGCGCTGGATGTGAGTTATCAGGCCGGACAGGCCGTCACGCCGGAAGTGAAAGAGGCTTTCAAACAAGCCTTCATGGAAGCGAGCTACTCGACGGTTTCCGAGGCCAATGCCATTGCGTCGGATAACGGCTATGGCAATGGCATGATGTACAACTTCTACACCATTGTTATCGGCAGTACGGTCGGACCGCTGCTGATCTTCATGGGTGTAGGCGCAATGACAGACTTCGGACCGTTGCTGGCGAACCCCAAAACGCTGCTGCTTGGTGCTGCGGCCCAGTTTGGTATCTTTGGTACCGTTCTCGGTGCGGCCCTGCTGGACTGGATGGGCATTCTGGACTTCACGATCCTGGAAGCAGCGGCGATTGGTATCATCGGTGGTGCGGATGGCCCAACCTCCATTTATGTTTCCACCGTTCTGGCGCCGCATCTTCTTGGTGCGATTGCTGTCTCGGCCTATGCCTACATGGCTCTGGTGCCGATGATCCAGCCGCCGATCATGAAAGCGCTGACAACCCAGAAAGAGCGGGCCATCAAGATGTCCCAGCTGCGTCCGGTTAGCAAAAAGGAAAAGATTGTTTTCCCGATTGTTGTCCTGATTGCGGTTGCCCTGTTCCTGCCGGATGCGGCTCCGCTGCTGGGCATGTTCTGCTTCGGTAACCTGATGCGCGAGTGTGGTGTGGTTGAGCGCCTGAGTGATACGGCCCAGAATGCGCTGATTAACATCGTAACCATTTTCCTCGGGTTGTCGGTTGGTTCCAAGCTGGTGGCGGACAAGTTCCTGGATGCTCAGACGCTGGGTATCCTGGGTCTCGGCATTGTGGCTTTTGGTATTGGTACCGCTACGGGCGTTCTGATGGCGAAGCTGATGAATGCATTCGTGAAGGAGCCTATCAATCCACTGATCGGTTCTGCCGGGGTGTCTGCGGTGCCAATGGCAGCGCGGGTATCCAACAAGGTGGGCCTGGAGGCCAACCCGCAGAACTTCCTGCTGATGCACGCCATGGGCCCGAACGTGGCTGGCGTTATCGGCTCTGCGGTGGCTGCGGGTGTAATGATCAAGCTTCTGGGCTGATTGTTTCACTCGGTTGAGCTAAGGAGACCCCGCTTTTTGCGGGGTTTTCTTGTTTTGTAGCCTGCTGGTTTGGGTGGAGGCACCATTGCGGAGGCCCTTTCCAGGAAACGCTACGAGCACATCCATGTGCGCTTGACTCCGGCCGTCCATGGCCGGAGACATTCCTGGAAAGGGCCTCCGCAATGGCGCTTCAAGCTTCACAGTTATCGCTCAACGCGTCTTTTCACCCGTAGGTCGGATTAGGCAAAGCCGTAATCCGACAAACTAACGAAAATCCCGCGAACCAACCGGCAACGCCTCAATCAAATGGCTCAAATCCGACAACCGCCCCGCCATCACATGAACAATATCCCCCTCACGCTCCAATACCCCCTTCACATGTAACAACCGCGCCGTTATCAACGGTTTGCGCTGCCGTCGTGCTGTTTCCAGCCACACCACCACATTCACGTTGCCGGTTTCGTCTTCCAGGGTAACGAAAGTGACGCCGGAGGCGGAGCCGGGGCGTTGGCGGCCGGTGACCAGGCCGGCGACCTGGACGGGGATGCCGGCTTTGGTGGTTTTGAGCTGTTCGGCGCTGAGGCAGAATTTGAGGTGGCCCTGCTCCCGCAGCAGGGCCAGGGGGTGGCGTTGCAGGGTCAGGCCCTGGCTGGCGTAGTCGGCGAGGACGTTCTGGCCTTCGGTGGGTTCTGGCAGTTGCACGCAGGTGTTATCCGGCAGGTATTCCGCGCTGCTTTCGGCGGCAAAGAGTTCGGCCGGTTGCTCGTGGCCGAGTAGCTGCCAGTAGGCCTGATGGCGGTTGGCGGTGAAGTCCGGCATGGCGTTGGCGCCGGCCAGCAGTTCCATGTCCCGCTGGTTCAGGCCTGCCAGTTGTCGCAGTTCGCTGGCGGAGCGGTAGCCCTGTGGTGGACGATGCCGGCAAAGGCGTTCGGCACCGCTGGTGGAGAGCCCCTGTATCAGCCTCAGGCCCAGGCGCAGGTGGCGGCCGGGGCTGGTTAAGGTGTGGTCCCACTGGCTGCGATTGACGTCCGGCGGCAGCACGGTGACGTTATGGCGGCGGGCGTCCTGGACCAGTTGAGAGGGGGAATAGAAGCCCATGGGCTGGCTGTTGAGCAGGGCGCAATAAAAGGCAGCCGGATAGTGGCGTTTGATCCAGGAGGACACGTACACCAGCAGTGCAAAGCTGGCAGCATGGGATTCCGGAAAACCATAGCCACCGAAGCCGCAGATTTGCTGGTATAGCCGTTCGGCAAAGTCGGCATCATGCCCCCGCTCCAGCATGCCGTTGATAAGCTTGTCCCGGAACGGGGTCAGGTCGCCGTGGGATTTCCAGGCAGCCATGGCCCGGCGGAGCTGGTCGGCTTCCCCGGCAGAGAAGCCAGCTGCGACCATGGCCAGTTTGATGACCTGTTCCTGGAAAATAGGTACCCCCAGGGTGCGCTCAAGGACCTTGCGCACGGCGTCGTTGGGATAATCGACCGGTTCAAGCCCGTGTTTGCGGCGCAAGTAGGGATGAACCATGTCACCCTGGATGGGGCCGGGGCGGACGATGGCCACTTCGATCACCAGGTCGTAATACGTTTCCGGTTTCAGACGCGGGAGCATGTTGATCTGGGCGCGGGATTCCACCTGGAAAACGCCGATGCTGTCGCCTTTCTGGAGCATGGCATAGGTAGCCGGGTCTTCCTGGGGGATATCCGGCATGGTGAAAAGTGAGCCTTTCTCCTCGCTGATCAGCTCCAGGGCCTTACGGATAGCCGTGAGCATGCCCAGGGCCAGTACATCTACCTTCATAAGGCCCAGGCTTTCCAGGTCGTCCTTGTCCCACTGGATGACGGTGCGTTCTGCCATGGCGGCGTTTTCCACCGGTACCAGTTCGGCCAGTGGGCCGGCGCTGATAACAAAGCCGCCCACATGCTGGGACAGATGGCGCGGGAAGCCGAGCAGGGTATTTACCAGGGTGAAGAACTGGTCGGCCACTTTCGGGTTGCGGGTCAGGTGCTTGTCGAGAATCTGCTGGCGCCAGTCAGTGGCCTTGTCCCGCCAGTCGATGCCTTCCAGTAACTGCTCCACCATGGCCGGATCAAAGCCCAGGGCCTTGCCAACATCACGAATGGCACTGCGTGGACGGTAACGGATCACGGTGGCAGCCAGGGCTGCCCGTTCGCGGCTGTAGCGCCGGTAGATGTACTGGATGACTTCTTCCCGCCGTTCATGCTCGAAATCCACATCAATATCAGGTGGTTCATTGCGGTCTTTGGAGATAAAGCGCTCGAACAGCAACTCCACCCGAGCCGGATTGACCTCGGTGATACCCAGGCAATAACACACCGCGGAGTTGGCCGCGGAGCCACGGCCCTGGCAGAGGATGCCCCTGCTGCGGGCAAAAGCGACAATGTCGTGGATCGTCAGGAAGTAATGCTCGTATTTCATTTCTGAAATCAGGGCCAGCTCCTTGCGAATCAGCCCCTGGACGCTTAATGGCGTGCCTTCGGGGTAGCGCCTGCGTTCGCCCTCGCGGGTCAGACGTTTCAGGTAGGCGGCCGGCGATTCGTTTTCCGGGACAAGATCAGGCGGGTATTCGTAACGCAGGCTGCCGGGCTCGAAGGTGCATTGTTGTGCAATGGCCAGGGTTTCCCGGAGCCAGGCTTCCGGATACAGGCGCTGCAAGACCTTTAATGGCCGCAGATAGCGCTCTCCGTTCTGGAACAGGCAGTGGCCGGCGTTTTCCAGGCTGGTATGGTTGCGCAGGGCGGTAAGTACATCCTGCAGGGGCTGGCGATCCCGGTTGTGCATGTGGATCTCGCCGGTGGCGGTCACCGGGCAGCGCAAGTGGTCGGCCAGCCATCGCACACGGGCCAGTTGCCGTTGCTCTCCGGCTTCAAGGGTGCGAGCTGCGGCTATCCACAGGCTGCGGTCAAACAAACGCTGTAGCCATTCGCCGCAGGCCAGAGCCTGATCTGCATCCGCTTCGCCGGGGCAGGGAGGCAGCCAGAGGCACAGGCAGTCATCCAGAGAGTGGGTTTCGATATCCCGGACGAATAACCGGTACCGGCCTTTTTCTGCCCGCCGGCGGCCGGTGGTGATCAGCTGGCAGAGTTGGCCATAGCCCTTGCGGGTGCGGGCCAGGAGAACAAAGCGGGGGCCTACTGGCCCGGACGGCGCATCTTCGAGCTCAAACCAGCTGCCGGTGATCAGCTTTACCGGGCTGTCTTTCAGTGCCGCCCAGGCCCGGGGGATGCCGGCTACGGAACAGGCATCGGTAATTGCCAGGGCGGTATAGCCCAGCCTGTCAGCCTGTTCCGCCAGCTCATGGGGGTGAGAGGCCCCGGTCAGAAAGGTGAAATTGCTGAAGCAGAATAATTCGGCATAAGTACCCTCGCTCATCAGCCAAACCACCCATGTACAAACCAGCCACCCCCTATATCCCTGAATACCCAGGCAAGCTGGCCGGAGGCCAACTGGGCGATGTAATAATCCCTGTGCACCCGTTGGCCATCCCACCAGCCACCACTGATGCGTTCCGGCCCTGAAAGCCACACAGGCGGAGTTTCAGTAAGTGCTTGCGGGCCTTTCAGCAACCATAACGGGCGACGGGGCAGCCGGGAGTGATCCTGAACCCAGGGCTTATGCCTGGCCAGCACGTCAGAGGCCAGCCATGACCGCTCAGGCCGGTGATCTGCCTGTGGTGATAACTGCCGCAATGCATTCTCACCAAGCCTTGCCTGCAGACGACTGATCAGGGTCTGCCAGGCTTCGTTCAGATCTTGTGTTTCGCCCAGAAGATCCTGGCCGGTGGCCGCCTCCCTTCCCAGGAACCGTTTGACCAGGAGTACCAGTGAGGTCACCGGAGCTTTTAACGGATGTTGTTCCAGCCGTAAACGGATCAGATCCAGGAAGGCATCAGCCCGGTGTTCCGGCCCCGAGGTGCGAATCCGCAGGCGGGTAGGTTCCTGGTGACGGTGCCGCAGGACCAGTGACAGGCTGTCGGTATCCTGTTGTCGCCAGCACAGGTCTTCCTCCAGTTCGGAGAGGATGCGTTGCAGGGGAAACAGCAGGCCCTGGGAATGCTCGATTTCCTGCACAAAATCTGCCTGCTGTCGAAAATAATGAGGTGGTTGCCAGGGTGTTTGTGGGTCAGCCCGGTTACCCTGGATTTTCTGGACATGGGCCAGGGTTTCCGGCGACAGACGGCGGGCCAGTTCGTTGGATGGCAATGCAAGCACTTCTCCAAAGGTATTCAGACCAATCCGCTGCAGCCGGATACGGGTTTTATCGTCAAACTCTGCAGCCAACAGCGACATCTGCCCCAGCGTGCGCAGGATATGGCCTTTATCGGCCGTGCATTCGCCTTTACCCGTGCGGGCAATCAGCCGGGCAGCCAGTGGCGTGTGACCGACGGCAACCCAGGCATTCAGCTGGCGCTCGTTCAGGCCCTGTTCCACGGTTTGCCAGACGGCCGACAACCCGCCATAAAGCCGTTGCAGGCTGCCTACTTCTGCCAGCAGGCCATCCGGCGGTACCAGTACAATATGAGCTGCATAGCGATACAGCCAGCGAGCCTGGTCTTCCAGTATCCGGGCTTCCTGCTGATGGTCCGCCCTTACCATGCCCAGCTCCGGAATCAGGCTGATGGCGGTTTTCAGGCGCATGCCAGCCTGCACACCCTGGGCACGGGCTTCTGGGCAGGCCTGGATTACCTTCTGCCCGGAGCCCTCCACAACCACCAGGGCTCCGTGGTTTTCACGGGAGCGGCGGATATGGTCCAGCAACAGGTGAGGGAAGTGCAGATACAGCCAGAGCATGGTGCGCCTTACCGACTCTGGTCGGCCCAGGGGCCCTGAACCACGCGGGGTGATTCCCGGAAGGCCAGGTCTGCCCGCTGGTTCATGGCAAGTGAGCAGCATTGCCCGGGCCAGCTACCGCGACGCTTCAGCACGTTTACCTTGAGATCCTGATGCTCTCCCGGTGCCAGTGCCAGGCGTAGCGCTGCCGGGGAATTCTGCTCGGCGTAACGGCGTTCGCGGAACAGGACACACACATTGCTGCCGGCTTCGGCCGCCAGTTGCAGGCGCCGAATTTCCCGGGCGGCCAGTTTTCCAGGCCAGGCCATTACCAGCCCGGTTACCGGCGAGCGGAGGCAGTTTTCCAGTGTCCACAGAAAGTCGCCTTCGTCTTCCGTATTGATCAGCACCACCTGGTTCAGATTGACGCCTTCCCGGGCAAGGGCGGGTGCGTAGGGCGTATGGGGTGGATTCAGCCAGAATACGGTTTTACCTTCAGCACACACCCGCTGCATGAGTGGCAGCAGCAAATGCAGTTCCCCAATACCTGGTGCATCCAGCAGGCACTCGCTCAGGGCGCCCCGTGGCCAACCCAGGCCTCCGAGCTGATTGTCCAGAACCTGGTAGCCGGTTGGCTCGGCAGGTTGTGTGGTGCGGGTTTGCCGATGCCCCTGCCAGACACGGGCGTCCTGCATCAGTGTGTTCAGAAGCTCACTCATGATGAAAATTCTCAATATACTGTTTAAATATACAGTATTCTGAAAGGCAGGTGATTTCAAGCGCCGGGTTGATAATCCGGGTAAGGAAACCCACGCTTGTAGAACAGCCATCAACCATGGAGGTTGAAATGAGTGAGTTGACGAAACAGAGCTGCGAAGCCTGCAGGGCAGACGCTCCGAAGGTTACTGATGACGAAAAACAGGCTTTGGGCAAAGAGGTGCCAGAGTGGCAGGTTGTTGAACTGGACGGAGAAGAGCAGCTGCAGCGAGTGTTCAAGCTCAAGAACTTCGCCCAGGCCCAGGCATTCACCAACAAAGTTGGCGACCTGGCCGAAGCCGAGAATCACCACCCCGCCATCTTGCTGGAATACGGCAAAGTGACGGTACGCTGGTGGACCCACAAGATCGGTGGCCTGCATAAAAATGACTACATCATGGCGGCACGCACTGATGCAGCCTATGAAGAGATGCAGTAATTCAACACCCCAATCAGGAAAGCTGGAAGGCATCGTCTACGGGGCTGCGCACCCCGAAACCGCCTTTGCGAACGACATGGGTATAGATTTCCGTGGTCCGGATGTCTGTGTGGCCCAGCAATTTCTGGATCGTCCGGATGTCGTACCCGGCTTCCAGCAAGCGGGTGGCAAAGCTGTGCCGGAATGTGTGGCTGTTTGCGGGCTTGCGAGCCGCTTCGTAATTGAGACCTTCCAGGGGAGTGGACTTCCCCCGGTGTAGTGGACACACCTAGCCTATGATTGGACTTCTACTGGACGCCCTTGTCAGAGCGCCGTTTATTGCTAACTACATGGAGAAAGTTGTCACAGGCCTGCTGGTGCTCGTAGGCATCATTCATCTTCTACCCGTTTCCGGGGTTCTGGGCGTGGAGCGGCTGGCCGCTTTGTATGGCGTTTCCCTGGGGGAGCCCAATATCGAAATCTTGATGCGCCACCGGGCTATCCTGTTCGGGCTTCTCGGTCTGTTCCTAGTGTATGCAGCGTTCCAGCCATCCTTACAAACATTGGCTATTGTCGCGGGCCTCGTCAGCGTTGTGTCCTTCATCGCGATTGCGTGGTCAGTTGGCGGGTACAATGAGTCCGTTCGCAAGGTCGTCATCGCAGACATTATCGCCATCGTCGCGCTCATTGCTGCAGGGGTAATCCGTGTCGTCGGCCGCAACCAAATTTAACAAGGCCATTAAGTCTGTTCCGGGCCGATGGCCCTCCACGGGACGCCCTTGTCAGGGCGCCCCTTATGGCTGGCGTGTGTGCCGGGCATGGCACAGAACTAGGGAGGTGAAAGTCCTCCTGCCAGGTGTCCGCAGAGCCGAAGGCTAGGAGAAGGGCAAGGGCGTCATCGCG
>NZ_LIHP01000016.1 GCF_001314605.1 Marinobacter sp. HL-58 | reverse complement strand
ACCACCTGATCCCATCCCGAACTCAGCAGTGAAACAGACCAGCGCCGATGGTAGTGTGGCTTCTGCCCATGTGAGAGTAGGTCATCGTCAGGCTCCTAATACAAAACCCCAGTACCAACCGGTACTGGGGTTTTTTATTAGCTGACAGAAAGGGATGACCTACGGGAGTGTCCGCACCGGTGCCGAAGGCAGAGCGAGCATCGCTCGCTCAGGTAAGGACGGGCGCCCCGTCTCGGGGTGCCCCGGGTCATCGTTGCAGCGCAACGCGCTGCCAGTGTCAGGCTACTCCAGGCCCCATGTGACAAGCTTGCCAACGGCAAGCGCAGGACGCCGGAGCATAGCGACGGCGGGCCCGAAGGGCCGAAGGCCGCAGGCCTGAGCAAAGTAGGTCATCCCAGTGCGAAGCACTGGCCATAGGCTACTCCAAGACCCTCAGGTAAGGACGGGCGCCCTGTTTCGGGCTGCCGTTTCCAGCTCACTACCCCTCCACCACCGACTCAGTGATATACTCTGCGAAAACACCTGTTCAGTTGTTCCCACGGAGATCGCTATGCCCGCGACAGATCACCTCGTTATTTTTGACACCACTTTGCGTGATGGTGAACAGAGCCCTGGCGCCACGATGACGAAAGCAGAAAAGCTACGCATAGCGAAGGTGCTTGAGAAACTCCGTGTTGATGTGATCGAAGCCGGCTTCGCAATAGCTAGCCAGGGTGACTTTGAGGCGGTCAAGGGCATTGCCGAGTCAATCAAGGGCTCCACCGTTTGCAGTCTTGCCCGGGCCCTGGATAAGGATATTGATCGTGCGGCCGAAGCAATAAGGCCTGCAGAACGGGGCCGAATACATACCTTTATTGCAACCTCGCCCATCCATATGAAGCACAAGCTGCAGATGCAGCCGGACGAAGTGGTTGAACAGGCGGTAAGGTCGGTAAGAAGGGCCCGCAGTCATGTAGACGATGTTGAGTTTTCATGCGAAGACGCTGGTCGTTCCGAGCTGGATTTTCTCTGCCGTATCATTGAGGCGGCGATTGACGCCGGCGCAACCACTATAAATATTCCTGACACGGTGGGGTATGCCATCCCCGAGCAGTTCGGCGAGACTATCCGCCAGTTGCTGAACCGTATTCCCAATGCAGACAAGGCAGTCTTCTCCGTGCACTGCCACAATGACCTCGGCCTGGCCGTTGCAAACTCCCTGGCTGCGGTAAGCAGTGGCGCCCGTCAGGTTGAGTGCACCATAAACGGGCTTGGTGAGCGTGCCGGTAATGCCTCCCTGGAAGAACTGGTGATGGCAGTCAGGACCCGGCAGGATCTTTACACTATCGATACCCGTATTGATACGAAGCACATTGTTCCGGCGTCCCGCCTTGTGTCTACCATTACCGGTTTTCCTGTGCAGCCCAACAAGGCCATTGTTGGCGCCAACGCTTTTGCGCACGAGTCGGGTATTCATCAGGATGGCGTTCTCAAGCATCGCGAAACTTATGAAATCATGCGAGCGGAGGATGTAGGCTGGCACACCAACAGTCTGGTGCTTGGCAAACACTCCGGCCGCAACGCCTTCCGTTCACGGCTGCTTGAGCTCGGCATCCAGTTTGAAACGGAAACAGAGCTCAACGAAGCGTTTACCCGGTTCAAGGCGCTCGCGGATCTCAAGCATGAGATTTTCGACGAAGATCTTCAGGCGATTGCCAGCCATACACGTCAGGAAGAAGATGGCCGTTACGGCCTGGTGACCATGCAGGTCTGTTCCGAAACCGGTGTTGTCCCCAGGGCCTTGCTGACCCTGCTGATGGATGGAAAGGAGCATAAGGTTGAGGCCGAGGGTAGCGGCCCGGTCGATGCGACGTTCAAGGCGATTGAGTCCCTGGTGGATTCAGGCTGTAACCTTCAGCTTTATTCCGTCAATAACATTACCAGTGGCACAGATGCGCAGGGCGAAGTCACTGTGCGGCTGGAAAGGGGTGGTCGCATCGTAAATGGCGTGGGGGCGGATACCGACATCATCATCGCGTCTGCCAAAGCCTACATCGAGGCTCTCAACCTGATCAGCCGCGGCGGTGTCCGGCAGCATCCACAGGGAGCCGACGTCTGAGTATTGGCAACGGATCAGTAGCATGATGATGTCAGAGTCTGAGCGGCAGTATTATCTGGGGCAGGCGGGGATCCGGCTCTGGTATGCCCGTGAGCCGCTGCCTGGCGCTGCGCCCAGCCCGGAGTACCGTTTCCCGGCTGAGGATAGCGCACCGGAACCTGAACCGGATGTTTTCGTGCCCCGCCCCCAGCAGCCTTCGAGGCCGCGCCCCGTGGGTGATGGCAGCGGCAGACACAGAATTGCCGGGATACAGGCACTGATGGCAGGCAATCAAACGGAGACTGATAAGAGGGTAGTGCCTGCGACTCCTGCAGAATTACCGGTAGCTGAAACTGATAACGCCTCGCCGGTTGAAGAGTTGCCCGCTTCAGAGGCAGTCGCCGAGCCTGATTCTCAGGTGCGGATTGAGACCCACCTGGGTTTCTGGGTGTCGGAGCGGCTGGTGCTTGTCAGTAGAGTTTCTGACGAGGCCAGTGGACGACTACAGGAGACGTTGGCTGAAAATATCCTTGCGTCGCTGGGGGAATCTGTTCCGGAGCAAGCCTGCCATGTTCGCTGGCCGGTTTTTGGAAACCCCAGGGTGCCCGGCAATAGCCTGGACGATTTCCAGGGGCTTCTTCGCTCCGTCAGTAAAGAGTTCGGTTCCAGAAAACTGCTTTTGTTGGGGGTTCTGCCGGATGACATGCCTTCGGGGCGGTCAGAGTGGCTTACCTCCGCCCTGGGGGCTTCCTTGGTCGATTTTCCCAGGAGCCTGGCGGAGCTTGCCGCTGTGCCTGCGTACAAGCGCGAGCTGTGGCAGCAGTTGAAATCTGCTGTCGGAGTCTGAGCCATGTCCCGGAGTGTCTACCGCGAGGTTGAAGTCGGGGATATGGCAATCAGGTCGCTGAGCCAGGACGACCTGCCGGAAGTGCTTGATATCGAATGCCAGGGTTATTCCTTTCCCTGGAGTGAGGCGATATTCCGTGGCTGTTTCCGTCCTGACTACCGCCTCTGGGCCCTGGAAATGTGCGATACCCTTACAGGTTACGCAGTGGTTGCCTACATGGCAGGTGAGGCGCACCTTCTCAACCTCTGTGTTGCGGCCGGGCAGAGGCGATCCGGTGCCGGCCGGCGTCTGCTCCGGCATCTGGTGGCGGAATCCGGTCGCGATGGCATGTCCCGGGTTCTTCTGGAAGTTCGGGACAGCAATACCAGCGCCATGAACCTGTATGCCAGCGAAGGCTTTTCTGTCATAGGCCGAAGGCCCGGTTATTACCCCGGGGGGCGTGAGCGGGAAGATGCGCTGGTGATGGCGCTGCCTGTTGATGGTGCCCCCGGGCACTAGTGCCCCGCCTGACACCTATTCGCGTGAGCAGGCTATTGTCTTTATAATGGCGACCGTTTTCACAGTCTCCCCGATTCAGGTTTTTACCAACTATGACGAGCCTTGCCAGCGAAGTATCCCATCGCCGCACATTCGCGATTATCTCGCATCCGGATGCCGGTAAAACCACGATTACAGAAAAAGTCCTTCTGTTTGGCCAGGCCATACAGAAGGCAGGTACGGTAAAGGGAAAGAAATCCGGTCAGCACGCCAAATCCGACTGGATGGAAATGGAAAAAGAGCGGGGCATCTCGGTTACGACTTCGGTAATGCAGTTTCCTTATGGTGGTCGGCTGGTAAACCTGCTGGACACTCCAGGCCACGAAGATTTTTCCGAGGACACCTACCGCACACTGACCGCTGTCGACTCCTGTCTGATGGTGATCGACAGTGCAAAGGGTGTTGAAGAGCGGACGATCAAACTGATGGAAGTAACCCGGCTGCGGGATACGCCGATTATTACCTTCATGAACAAGCTGGACCGGGATACCCGGGATCCCGTTGAGTTGATGGATGAGGTGGAAGACGTTCTGAAAATAGCCTGTGCGCCGATTACCTGGCCGATTGGCATGGGCAAGAATTTCAAGGGCGTTTACCATCTGACGCGGGATGAAGTGATTCTCTATCAGTCCGGGCAGGGACATATGATTCAGGAAAAGCGGGTTATCAGCGGTATTGATAATCCGGAACTGGACAAGGTTCTCGGTGGCTATGCCGATGATCTGAGGGACGAGATCGAGCTGGTGAAAGGTGCCTCCCACGAATTTGATCTGGAAGCGTTCCTTGCCGGTGAGCTGACGCCGGTATTTTTCGGTACCGCACTGGGTAACTTCGGTGTCGATCATATGCTCGACGGGTTGGTGGAGTGGGCGCCGGCACCGCAGCCGCGGGAAACGGATCAGCGCCTGGTGGAACCGGCTGAAGATGTGTTTTCCGGATTCGTGTTCAAGATTCAGGCAAACATGGACCCCCAGCACCGGGACCGGGTGGCGTTTCTGAGGATTGTCTCAGGCCGATACAGTCAGGGCATGAAGGCTCGTCACGTTCGTATTGGCAAAGATGTCCGTTTTTCCGATGCGCTTACCTTTATGGCGGGTGACAGGGAACATGCGGGTGAAGCCTATGCCGGTGATATTATTGGTCTGCACAACCATGGCACGATCCAGTTGGGTGATACCTTCACTTCCGGTGAAGAGATGAAGTTCACCGGTATCCCCAACTTTGCCCCGGAATTGTTCCGGCGGATTCGCCTTAAAGATCCCCTTAAATCCAAACAACTGCAAAAAGGCCTGATTCAGCTTGCCGAAGAGGGGGCAGTTCAGGTTTTCCGTCCACTGCGCAACAATGACCTGATCGTCGGCGCAGTCGGTGTGCTTCAGTTTGATGTGGTGGTCAGCCGCCTCAAGAGCGAATACAAGGTTGATGCGGTCTACGAGCCGATCAACGTGGCCACCGCACGGTGGGTGACGGCAAGCGATGAGCGCAAGCTCGATGAATTCGCGCGCAAGGCCAATGATTTTCTGGCACTGGATGGCAGTGATCGTCTTGCCTACATCGCCCCGACAATGGTCAATCTGCAGTTGGCCCAGGAGCGGCATCCGGATATCAGCTTCCACAAAACCCGGGAGCACTAGCTGATTGAGGCTGTGAATGAGACTCATCGACGCACATTGCCACTTCGACTTCCCGGAATTTGACGGGCGTCGCGAGGCAGTGCTTGAAGAGGCTCGTTGCGCCGGCCTTTCTAACCTGGTGATTCCCGGTGTGCGACGCCGCGACTGGGGCAGGGTAAGCCGTGTTGCTGCGGAATACGAAGGGCTTTATTACTGCCTCGGCATTCATCCCTGGTATGTGGATGAGCATAAAGAGGAAGACCTCAGTGCATTGCGCGGTGCGCTGATGGAGCATCATGGCCACTGTGTGGCATTGGGTGAGTGCGGGCTTGATCGCCTGCACGGCGACCTCGGTAGCCAATACCCCTGGTTCGAGGCCCAGGTTGATATCGCAACTCAGGCACACCTTCCCCTGGTGATTCATTCCGTGAAGACCCACGACGAGGTTTACGAAGTGCTGCGCCGGAAACGTTTCGGGGGCAGGGTACTTGTGCATGGATTTTCCGGAAGCTACCAGCAAGCCGCGAAGCTGATTGATCTGGGCTGCTTTATTGGAGTTGGCGGCGTTATCACCCACCCCCGGGCTCGCAAGACCCGGGATACCATCGCCCGGCTACCGGTCGATGCCCTGGTTCTGGAAACAGACGCTCCGGATATGGCTCCTGAGGGCGTGGAGCCAGGGGGTAATTCTCCAGCCTGTTTGCCACTGATCTTGGATGCCCTGGCCGAATTGCGCGGTGCTGCCAGGGAGGATCTGGCGCGCTCCCTGCTGGGAAACGTGCAGCGGCTGTATGGCTGGAACGAAATCGGGCCGTCCGAGCGTTAACGGGATTATCGGGCGGAAACGTCGACAGGATACGTGAATAACGAAACAGTCCGCTTCAGGGTTGGCTTTCCTTTTTGGTTCGGATATACTTCGCGCCCTGGCTTTTCAAGGCGATGCCATCATCTCAGCCCCGAATGATGTCACTGCCGCATAACATACAGGTAAAGAACCTCCTCCGGATGCCAAGCATTTACCGGTGGTGGTTTTTAACGTTTCTTATATAGCGTTCAAGGCGGAATCAATGAAGACTCTGAGTGCGAAACCAGAAACAGTAACACGTGACTGGTACGTTGTAGACGCAGCCGGCAAGACGCTGGGTCGTCTGTCAACTGAAATCGCCCGTCGTCTGCGGGGCAAGCATAAGCCTGAGTACACCCCTCACGTCGACACTGGTGATTACATTGTGGTTATCAATGCCAGTCAGGTACGGGTTACCGGCAAAAAAGCATCTGACAAGATGTACTACAGTCACACCGGCTTTCCGGGTGGAATCAAGTCCATCAACTTCGAGAAGCTGGTCGACAAGGCTCCTGAGCAGATCATCCAGAAGTCTGTCAAAGGCATGCTTCCCAGTGGTCCGCTCGGTCGTGCCATGTTCAAGAAGCTGAAAATTTATGCCGGCGCTGAGCATCCTCACGCAGCCCAGCAGCCCAAAGAACTCGACATTTAACGGAAGGCGGATATGTCTGTAGCACAAAATTACGGTACTGGTCGCCGCAAGACATCCACGGCTCGGGTTTTTATCAAGCCGGGAAGCGGTAACATCTCTATCAACGGTCGCACCATCGAGCAGTTCTTCGGTCGTGATACCCTGCGTATGATCGTTCGTCAGCCACTGGTTGTCGCCGATTCTACTGACCGTTTTGATATCAACATCACTGTCAAGGGCGGCGGTATCAGTGGTCAGGCTGGTGCTATTCGCCACGGCCTGACTCGCGCCCTGATGGACTACGATGAAACTCTGCGCCCGGCACTGCGCAAAGCGGGTTACGTCACCCGTGATGCCCGTGAGGTCGAGCGTAAGAAAGTTGGTCTGCGCAAGGCGCGTAAGCGTCCCCAGTTCTCCAAGCGTTAATTTTGCTGGAGCAGGCTCGAAGAACCCGGTCCCTTGGCCGGGTTTTTTTATGGGTTGGAAAATCAGTACCAATTTGATCCGGAACAGGTAATGGCCCGGCTCGAGACCTTTCCGACTTGTAAGGGCGGGGTAATTTCATTACCATTTGAGCGCTTATATTTTTGGGTTGAGAGAAGTCCTTTTCGATATGCAGGTTCCCTTTATTCGGGGCTGCATGTCGCCTGATGGGAGAGAACCATAATGAATAATGGCGACGTGAGCCAAGGCAGGCGCCGGTTTCTGATCGGTGCCACGTCTGTGGTGGGTGGTGTCGGCGTCGTCGGTGCGGCCGTGCCTTTCGTAGCATCCTGGAACCCCAGTGCAAAAGCGGAAGCAGCCGGTGCACCGGTATCCGTCAATGTCAGCAAGCTTGATCCGGGTCAGCAGATGACTGTTGAGTGGCGCGGAAAACCGGTGTGGATCATTCGTCGCACCGACGAAATGAATGAGAACATTCGCAAGCTGGATGAGCGTGTGAAAGATCCGCTGTCCGAGGATGCGACGCAGCCGGCCTATATTGACAACGAACTGCGTGCGCTCAAGGACGATTATGCAGTTCTCGTTGGCATCTGTACGCATCTTGGGTGCTCTCCGACGTTCCGGCCCGAGGTGGCGCCTGCCGACCTCGGTGATAATTGGCTTGGTGGATTCTATTGCGCCTGTCACGGCTCACGATTCGATCTCGCTGGCCGCGTCTTTCCGAGAATGCCGGCACCAACGAATCTGGAGGTGCCTCCCTATCGCTTTGACGACGACAATACTCTGACTGTCGGTCTGGATCCTGAGGGGGCAGCGTAATGAACAAGCTAGTGAACTGGGTTGATGAGCGTCTTCCCATTGTTGACGCCTGGAACAAGCACCTGGGCAAGTATTACGCGCCCAAAAACTTCAACATGTGGTATTTCTTCGGCTCCCTGGCCATGCTGGTGCTGGTCAATCAGCTGATCACGGGCATCTGGCTGACCATGAGTTATAACCCCTCTGCAGAGGGTGCCTTTGCTTCGGTTGAATACATCATGCGTGATGTTGAGTGGGGCTGGCTGCTCCGTTACCTGCATTCAACCGGTGCTTCGGCGTTCTTTGTGGTTGTGTACCTCCATATGTTCCGGGGTCTGATGTATGGTTCGTACCAGAAGCCCCGGGAGCTGATCTGGATCTTCGGCATGCTGATCTACCTGGTGCTGATGGCCGAAGCCTTCATGGGCTATCTCCTTCCCTGGGGCCAGATGTCCTACTGGGGTGCTCAGGTTATCGTAAACCTCTTTGGTGCCATCCCGGTGATTGGTGATGATCTTTCACTGTGGATTCGGGGCGATTATCTGATTTCCGGTGTAACCCTGAACCGGTTCTTTGCCCTGCACGTCGTCGCATTGCCGATTGTCCTTCTCGGCCTGGTCGTTTTGCATATCCTCGCGCTGCACGAAGTGGGTTCAAACAACCCTGACGGCATCGACATCAAGAAGAACAAGGATGAAAACGGCGTGCCCAAAGACGGCATTCCTTTCCATCCCTATTACACCGTTCACGATCTGTTGGGTGTGGGCGTGTTCTTCTTTATTTTCTTTATCGTGGTGTTTTTCTTCCCGGAGATGGGTGGCCTTTTCCTGGAGAAACCGAACTTCGAGCCGGCGAACGCCCTCAAGACGCCGGATCACATAGCGCCTGTGTGGTACTTCACGCCATTCTACGCAATGCTGCGTGCCGTTACGGTTGATCTGTTCGGTCTGGATGCGAAGTTCTGGGGTGTTGTCGTGATGGGTGCGGCCATCGCCATCTTGTTTGTGCTGCCATGGCTGGACAAGAGCCCGGTACGCTCCATGCGCTACAAGGGCTGGCTGAGCAAGATCGCCCTGGCAATCTTTGTGGTGAGCTTCATCATCCTGGGCTATCTCGGTATTGTTCCGGCAACGGAGGGGCGTACGATTACTGCGCAGATTCTGACAACGCTGTACTTCCTCTACTTCATTCTCATGCCGTTCTACACGCGTATGGAGAAAACAAAGCCAGTTCCAGAGAGGGTGACAGGATAATGAGAAAGCTGATAGTTGGTCTTTTCATAGTAATCCTGCCGGCTCTCGGGTTGGCAGCTGCTCCATCCGGCAAGCTGGACACAATGGAGCCGGATCATACCAACAAGGAGTCTCTCCAGCGTGGAGCGGCCCTGTTCACCAACTACTGCATGGGATGTCATTCCATGGAGTACGCCCGTTACAAGCGGGTATCGGATGACCTGGGTATTCCTCCCGAGCTTTACGAAGAGAACCTGATCTTCACCGGTGCCAAAATCGGTGAGCTGATGAAGATCTCCATGAGCAAGGATATGGCTGAAGAGTGGTTCGGCGCACCGCCACCAGATCTGACGCTGGAATCCCGTCTTCGCGGTGAGGACTGGATCTATTCTTACCTGCGAGGCTTCTACAAGGACGATACCCGTCCGCTGGGTGTGAACAATGTGGTCTTTGACAACGTTGGTATGCCTCATGTCATGGCTGATTTGCAGGGGCTCTGTGCGGTAGAGCCGCGCATTGGCGAAGGGGCAAGTGTTGATCCTCTCAGTGGTGATGTCCGGAATTCGGATATTTGCCCGGAGTGGGAAACCGAGGGCTCCATGTCTCCGGCGGAATTTAACAGTGCCATGTACGACCTGACCAATTTCATGTCCTACATGGGGGATCCGATAAAAGTTGAGCGTGAGCGGCTTGGTATGTTTGCCCTGATTTTCGTGGCGATCTTCTTTATCTTTGCCTACCTGCTCAATCGCGAATACTGGAAGGACGTGCACTGAGATTTCAGGTATAATCCTTACCCCTGAGTTCCAGCGGGCAATTGCCGGCCCGCTGGATTTTTGCGTTTTTCAGGGTCAATTCGGTTAGTCAAAATCGTGAGGTAGTTCTATGGGCGTTGTGACCAAGCGGTCATCAATGACGTTTTTCTCGGACCCGGCCAGTCATTACAGCCACAGAGTCCGTATTGTGCTGGCAGAAAAGGGTGTAACGGTTGACGTCGTCAATGTTGATCCGGACAACCCTCCGGGAGAGCTGGCCGATCTGAACCCGTACAATGCCCTGCCAACGCTGGTGGATCGTGATCTTGTGCTCTATGAGCCAAACATCATGATGGAATACCTTGACGAGCGTTTTCCGCACCCGCCGCTGCTTCCGGTATACCCGGTTGCCAGGGCGAACAGCCGGCTGATGATTCACCGCATCCAGAAAGACTGGTGTGGGCTGGTGGATCAGATTCTTGCACAGCCCAATGCCAAGGCGTCCGATGCCGCGCGCAAGGAACTTCGTGAAAGTCTGCTGGCCACGGCGCCGTTGTTCGGTGAGATGCCGTTTTTCCTGTCAGAAGAGTTCACCATTGTGGATTGCTGTATTGCGCCGATTCTGTGGCGTTTGCCGTCGTTGGGTATAGAGCTTAATGAAAAACAGGCAAAACCACTTCAAAAGTATATGGATAGCATTTTCAGCCGTGAAGGTTTCAAAGCAAGCCTGTCGGACCTGGAAGAGGATATCCGCAGCTGATTTACAGAGCCTGAAACCGGTTCAGGAGAAAGGCAGTGCCTGATAGCAAAATAACCATGACATCGAGTCGCCCTTATCTTGTCAGGGCGTTCAATGAATGGATTCTCGATAACGACTGCACACCCTATATTGTCGTCGATGCAGGCGTGCAGGGTGTCCAGGTGCCTACCGAGCACGTTGCAAATGGGCAGATTGTGCTCAATATCAGCCCGGGAGCTGTCCGTGGCCTGGTTATTGGCAATGGTGCGCTGGAGTTCAGTGCCCGTTTTGGCGGAGTACCCATGCAGGTGTTTATCCCTCTGCAGGCGGTCATGGCCGTCTACGCCAAGGAAAATGGCGAGGGCATGGTGTTTGGCAGTGAGCCGGGCTCTCCGGATCCGGAAGGTCCCGGGGGCAGGGATGCGGACAACAGTAGTGAACAGGGACAAAATGGCGATCGGCCGAGTGGCCGGCCCACGCTCAAGGTGGTGAAATAACGCATCGTTGGAGTTGAGTGCAGTCCCGTTCTGAAAAGCCAGCTGATTTTATCAGCTGGCTTTTTTATTATCCGCCAAAGAGCTTTTCGTCGATCAGGCTGCAAAGGGCATTGATGATAACCAGCATGATCGGAGTTGATGCGGTCGGGGAAAGGTTTTCCAGCGCAATCTCATGATCTTCCGGGTGCAATAGCGACGTAATATCGGTCTTTTCCTTGGCGCTCAGAACCACCACATTCATTTCCCTGTCATGGGCAGCTTGAATGGCCTGAATCAGGTTGGCCTTGTGCCCGTCGTCCACAAAGACCATGAGCAGGTCATTGGCTTTACCAATTGCACGTACCTGTCTGGAAAATGTGTCGTTGAAACGATTGTCGCGACAGATTGCCGAGTAGGTGGTTGCGTCCGCTCCCAGGTTGATGGCGGGCAGTGCCGGACGGTCCTGCTCAAACCGGTTCAGCAGGGCGGTACAGAAGTACTGGGCGAGAATATTGGCGTTACCATTGGCACAGGTAATGATTTTCCCGTCACTGAGCAGTGCGCCCACCAGAGCGTCCGAAGCCCTCGCTATGCCGGGGGCTGTGGAGCTGGCGGCATGTGCCGTGTGTTCCATGTGATTGGCGAACCACTGGTTTATCTGTTGTTCGGTATCCGTCATAGTCAGACCTGAATGGCATTTTTAATCCATTGTATCCGGTATTTTGCGTTTTCGCCCGGTGCGATCGCAACCACGTCTATCCGGCTGCAGGCATTCCAAAGGCCATGTTTATGGAGGTAGAACGCGGCAGCCCGGAGCAGTCGTTTCTGTTTCGTGGGGGTAATGGATTCGGCTGCACCGGCCAGGCTGCCGTGGCCCCGGTAACGCACTTCAAAAAATACCAGGGTATCTTCGTCAAAACCGACGAGGTCGATCTCACCGCCGCGGCTGAATACATTTCGATCCAGAATGTTGATGCCACGGCTCACAAGATAGCGTGCAGCTACACCTTCTGCATGATTGCCGGTTGCTTTTCTGGTTTTTCCGGGGCCATCCATGGCTTGTATTTGTCCCTGTTATTCCTGTGGGAGTATTTCCGTAACTTCCTGTATTTCTGTCCCGGAGGATTTCTCCAGTGCTGGCAGTCTCTCTGGCGTTCCGTTGCGGAACCGGGCCCACATTTGTTCCCGGTGAATGCTGCCCTCAGGGGTCATGGTCAGATCTCCGGTCTGGCCTTCAATGGTTGCGCCTTCAACCTGTCGTAACAGGGGAAGGCGCTTGCTCAGGGTCCAGGCATCCGAGCCCATGGCGAACAGACGCCCAAGCTGTCCCTTGAGATCCGGCATGGCCTCTTTTACAACGCTTCGGAACTGATTGTCTTCTGCCAGGATCCATGGCGTATCGGTAAACGTCACGCCGTTGAGATCCCTGTCCCGGGATGGATCCGGATTGCCCTCGTAGACCATGGAAGGCGAGTATACCGGCAGGTTGCCACCAAAATAGAAAGCGAACAGTGGCTTGAACTGCCTTGCAATCGTGGGCTCGGCAACCATCACAATGCCGTCCGCATCCTGCCGGCGCCGAGGCTCAAACTCCACGTTGATGCCCGCCGTGCGCTCAACCTCAATGGCCCGATCGCGAGACACGTTTATGCCCAGCAGGTCGGCGGTTACCGCTCGCAGGTTGTCTTCGCGAAAATAACGCTCGATGTCCAGCGCTACGCCTTCGTTCTGATTCAGGCGTTCAAGCAGGGCCTTTTCGAGCCTGTCACCCCAGTCTCCGGCGGGAATAAGTACCAGAACCTGTTTTACGCCCTCTGCGGTCATGCGGTCTGCGATCTGCCTCGCTTCGTCTTCCGCGGAGAGGCCAAACTGGTAGAGCCCTGAAGGCACGCTGGCGTCGGCGGGAAGGTAGTTCAGCCCAAGAACAGGAACCGGCAGTGAGTCCATGTCAGAAAGGGAGGCCAGGGAGTCTTTCTCCAGCGGACCCACGATCAGATCCTGGTTTTCATTGGCCAGCTCTTCGTAAAGCTGGGGGAAGTCGTTATCGGAGGTGTCGACAACCTGGATGCTGATTTTCTCGCGATCGGCTGACTGGTCTTCATAGTAAGCGGCAAAAAAGCCGTCCCGGATGGCCGCACCGGCGCTGGCGAGGGGGCCACTCAGAGGCACTGCCAGTGTAATTCTCTCCGGGCGTGTCTCTGCCAGGCTGGCGATGAGTTGCAGCTCGGCAGGAGGTGTTTCCGCTGCAGGGTGGTCAGGCCAGTTATTTTGCCAGCTGCGGATCATTCTGCCCTGTTCGTCCAGATTGGTTCCCGGTTCTCTGAGGATGCCTGCCAGTTCAAGCCAACCCTGGGCCTCATAGCCGATAGCCCGTCCCTCCTTGTCTGACAATTCTGAATCTGAGGTTTCTTTCAGGTTCTGCCAGATAGCATCATGGACAGACTGGGTGTCGGCATCCGGGTCTGCTTCGGCAAGAAGTATCAGGGTAACAGCGGCCGCGAGGTTGTCGTCGGCAAGCTGATAGGTGTCTGCCTGCAGCTTTGCGGCCCGGCTGATCAGATTCTGTTCGTAGTTGAGAAAATGTTCCGGGGTGATCTCAGACGCAATGTCTCGTGCCCAGCGGGCATCCTCCAGGGCGGTCGCGCTTGCCATTGACAGGAGTATCAGTTGATTGGCCGTTTCTTCGTCAGCGCCGTCAAACTGACTGCTTTGCAGAAGTGTTCTTGCATCCCGGTGTTGGTTCCGGTTCTGGAACCTGTCCGCGGCTCCCAACAGATACCTGTGCGCTTCCTTCCGGTCGGTCTCACTTGCTGCGACGTCAAGTGCCTCGTTGGCATTCTCGGCGACATGAGATTCGAGGTTCACACTGGCGCAACCCGCAAAAAGCAGTACCATCGCCACCAGCAGGGCGGCGATTCTCAGGTTCGGGCGGTCTATGGTCATGGCTGGCTCACAATACTCCGGGTTATTACGCTTGTGGCGCCGGGTAATCGGCGGCATCATGCCGGAAGCCCTGATTCCGCCGGGCTTCCTGTCAATGGTTTGCTTGGTCAGGCCCGCAAGTTTAACAGCTCCCACATGAATTCACATGACGTTGGTGTCATGCACCAGGGCAAAGAGAGGTACTCGTGAAATCGGAGAACGACCGGCCAGAGCAATCTGGCACGCTATATATCGTGGCTACCCCTATCGGTAATCTGGACGACATGTCTCCCCGGGCGGCTGCCATTCTATCACGGGTTGCCGTGATCGCAGCGGAAGACACCCGGCACAGCGGCCGGCTCCTTCAGCATCTGGGGATCAGCAAGCCCATGATGGCTCTGCATGACCATAACGAGCGGGACAAGGCCGGCCAGGTTCTGGCAAGGCTGGCGGCATCCGAGGATGTTGCCCTGATTTCCGATGCCGGAACCCCGCTGATTTCCGATCCCGGTTTTGTACTGGTCAGGGAAGCGCGGGCCCGGGGATTTCGCGTCAGCCCGGTGCCTGGTGCCTGTGCGCTCGTCGCGGCACTGAGTGCCGCCGGCTTACCAACCGACCGGTTCCTGTTCGAGGGCTTTCTGCCAGCAAAGCCGGGGGCGCGAAAAGCCGCACTCGAGCGTCTGGCCAGAGAATCTTCAACCCTTGTGTTCTACGAATCGCCGCACCGAATCGTGGATACCGTAAGGGATATCGGGCAGGTGTTGGGAGGTGAGCGGGAGCTGGTGCTGGCCAGGGAGCTCACCAAAACCTTCGAGACGTTTTATGCGGGGTCTGCCAGCTCGGTAGGCGACGTACTCGAGGCGGATCCCCACGGCAGTCGTGGAGAATTTGTGGTTATGGTTCACGGAGCCAGCGATGCCGAAGCTGCGGCAGGTTCAGTTGAAGTGGATCGGGTGCTTGCTTTGCTGCTGAAGGAATTGCCGGTCAAGAAGGCAGCAAGACTGGCGGCGGAGCTGACTGGAAGTTCCAAGAACGAGCTTTACCAGCGTGCGCTGGAAATGAAGGCAGGGTGACGGGCGCTCATTGCCGCCTTTCAGTGTTGTTTTCCTTGCCTGCCACCCGATGCTGGAGTATGGTCTCGCCCGAGCTCGCCAGACAGTCGCCGCCGGTTTAACCGGGGGAGGAAAGTCCGGGCTCCAAAGGGCAAGGTGCCAGGTAACGCCTGGGCGGCGTGAGCCGACGGAAAGTGCAACAGAAAGTATACCGCCTAAGTGGTCGTGACATGTTCACGGTCACCGGTAAGGGTGAAATGGTGCGGTAAGAGCGCACCGCGTGACTGGCAACAGTTCACGGCGATGGTAAACCCCACCTGGAGCAAGACCAAATAGGAATCCTATGGCGCGGCCCGCGCTGGATTCGGGTAGGTCGCTTGAGGCCTGTGGTGACGCAGGCCCTAGATGAATGACTGTCCCAGACAGAACCCGGCTTACCGGCGAGCTCTTTTTTCTTTCCTCATTGTGTGACATTTGTCATTCTCACCAGCAGACTTTTATAGCCAAAAAATCTTAGACCTCACTTGTCATCTTCAGTTCTCTCTGCAGGTGATTGATTTTTGGGTTTTTCTTTTCCGTAATCTCCGGCCTGTTGCCAATCTTGTTCTGTAACCTCTTGTCATAAAAGGAACTTTCCCGGGTGTGGCGCCATTCATGGCGCTTGCATTGTGTATTGCGTGTTTCTATAGTGTGCACAAGTGGGAAAAAGTGGTTTCTAGTGGTTATTTGTGGTTTAAGAACCCCGGAATAGGTGCAAATGAGCAATTTTCTTGGCAGTCATGCCATCAATATGGATGCGAAGGGTCGCCTTGCGATCCCCGCCCGGGTGCGTGAAGAGCTCGCGCATGCCTGTGGTGGCCGCATTGTATTGACGGCCAATGCCGATGAAGAGCGCTGTCTGCTGGTCTATCCGGAACCCCAGTGGGAGGCACTCAGGCCACAAATTGAAGCGCTTCCCAACATGAACAAGGCAGCCCGGAGGCTGCAGCGTCTGTTACTGGGGCATGCAACGCCGCTGGAACTGGATTCAGCAGGCCGTATCCTGGTGCCGCCTACGCTGCGCAGTTATGCCCGTCTTGAGAAAAAGCTGATGTTGATCGGCCAGGGCAAAAAGCTGGAACTCTGGAGTGAAGAGCGCTGGTTCGCCTGGCTGGATGAGTCTTCGGATGAAGACGAAATGCCCCCTGAGATGGAGGCACTGTCGCTATGACCGCCGGTCGCGGGCAGGAGCCGGCCGGGCAATACCGGCACCGCTCCGTTCTGCTGGATTCGGCGGTTGAGTTACTGGTTAACGATCCGGAAGGCGTTTATATCGATGGCACTTTTGGCCGGGGCGGCCATAGCCGCCTGATTCTGGGCCAGCTTGGCCAGGGTGGGAAGCTGCTGGGTATCGACAAGGACCCGGAAGCGATTCGGGTTGCCGGTGACCTGGCAGCGGAAGATCCACGGTTCTGTTCTTTCCACGGGTCGTTTGCCGATCTTGGAGCGGCAGCGGACGCCCAGGGATGGACGAAGGTTAATGGCGTGTTGCTGGATCTTGGTGTTTCATCCCCGCAGCTGGATGACGCAGCGAGAGGGTTCAGCTTTATGCGGGATGGCCCGCTGGATATGAGAATGGACCCGGGCCGGGAGCCAAGCGCGGCGCAGTGGCTCGCAGAGGCCGAAGAGAAAGACATCGCTGATGTGATCTGGCGATACGGCGAGGAGCGATTTTCCCGTCGTATCGCCCGTCTCGTTGTAGAGCGTCGTAAAGAGACGCCACTTGAGACGACGCATCAGCTGGCCTCACTGGTCAGCGAGGCGGTTCCCAAAAAAGAAAAGCACAAACACCCGGCCACCCGGACGTTCCAGGCGATCCGCATTTTTATCAACCGGGAGCTGGAGGACCTTGAGGCCGGGCTCCGTGTGGCGGTTGAAAGGCTGGTTCCCGGCGGACGGCTGGTGGTCATCAGTTTTCACTCGCTGGAAGACCGGCTGGTGAAACGGTTCATGCGCGATCTGGCCCGGGGCCCGCGACTACCCAAGGGGGTTCCGGTGACCGCTGAGCAGGAAGCGTCAGAATTCCGGCTGATCGGCAAGGCCAACAGGGCAGATACAGAAGAAGTCAGCGACAACGTACGGGCGAGAAGCGCGGTTATGCGCGTCCTCGAACGGATTCCGGACCAACACAAGCAACACAACAGTTAGGGAGCGCGTAGCCATGGGCGCGGTAGCCATTGAAAGGCCAACAAAGACTGCACGGCTGAACAAGCAGCGTGTCAGGGGTGGTGTTGTTACGGCTCTACGGCTGTCGCAGCAGGTATTTGCGGCACTTCAGCAGAAGCGCGTGCTGATATCCACGGCACTGGTGGTGCTCCTGGTGGTGTCATCGCTGGGTGTGGTCGTCAGCGCCCACGAGAATCGAGAGCTGTTCAATTCACTGTCGCAGCTTCAGGAACAGCGTGATAACTACCAGCGTGAATGGAGTCAGTTGTTGTTGGAACAGAGTGCGCTGAGCGCACATGGCCGGGTGGAGCAGTTGGCTTCAGAGCGTTTTGACATGGTGGTGCCCGGCAAACAGGACATCGTTCTGGTGCCACTGATGGCGCCGCTTGTCGGGGCACGCTAGACAACAATAAACCGTAAGGTGACAACATTGTCCGATCAGGGAAAGACAGCATCATGGGGCCAGCGACTGGCTGCCGGGCTCGGAGCCTGGCGGTATGGCACTGTGCTGGGTGTTTTTCTGCTGGTGGTGGGTGTGCTGGCGTGGCGACTGGTCGATCTTCACGTTGTTGATAACGAGTTCCTGCGCAAGCAGGGGGATGTGCGAACCATTCGTGTGGAAAGTATTGATGCGCACCGGGGCGTTGTCACGGATCGTCATGGTGAGTCACTGGCGGTCAGTACGCCGGTCCAGACGATCTGGGCAAATCCGTCCGAAATCAACGCGGAAGAACCCGCACTGGCAAACGTTGCCCGTTTACTGGGCCTTCCGGAGGCGCGTCTCAGGGAGCGCCTGCGTACATACGCCGGCAAGGAATTTATCTACCTGCGCCGCAAGCTGCAGCCAGAGATTGCCCGGCAGGTCCTCGCCATGGGCATCCCCGGACTGTACGGCCGGCAGGAATATCGTCGGTACTATCCCGCCGGCGAAGTGACGGCCCATATGGTCGGTTTTACCGATATTGATGAAAGTGGCCAGGAAGGCATTGAACTGGCCTACAACCAGTGGCTGAGTGGTGAAAGTGGTCGAAAGCGCGTTCTCAAGGACAATCGCGGCCGCGTGATCAAGGATCTGACCCTGATTCGCGATGCCAAACCCGGCCGCAATCTGTCGCTCAGTATTGATCTGCGGTTGCAGTACCTGGCTTATCGGGAGCTCAAGGCTGTCGTTGGTGCGCACGGCGCCCGGGGCGGCACCCTGGTGATGCTGGATGTGGACACCGGTGAAGTGCTGGCCATGGTGAATCAGGGGTCATACAACCCCAACGACCGGACCCAGCTCAGCCCCGACCGGTTGCGAAACAAGGCAATAACTGACCTGTTTGAACCCGGGTCAACCATGAAGCCCGTTTCCATGGCGGCAGCCCTGGAATCAGGAAAGTTCACGGACTCAAGCACAATAGACACGGCGCCGGGGTTTCGGCGCTTCGGTCGTTTTACGATCCGGGATAACCGGAATTATGGCGTGATCAGCCTGAAGGAAGTGATTGCGAAATCCAGCAACGTAGGCATCAGCAAGATTGCCACCGAGCTGGGGGGCAATGCGATCAGGGATCTTTACGCCCGCCTGGGGCTGGGGCAGCCCACGGGTATCGGGTTTCCCGGGGAGGCGGTTGGCGTTCTGCCAGCGCCACCGGAATGGAGACCTGTCGAAGAGGCCACTCTGTCATACGGCTACGGTATGAGCGTTAACGCGCTCCAGCTGGCACAGGCTTACATGGTGCTGGCCAATGGCGGGATTCGCTATCCGTTAAGCCTGCTGAAGGCAGAAGAGCCACCGGTGGGGGAACGAGTTCTTTCCGAGGACGTCTCATTCCAGGTAAGAGAAATGTTGCGTGAAGTGGTGGAGAACGGGACCGGGAAGCGGGCACAGCCGGGATTCTATTCGGCCGGTGGCAAAACCGGAACGGTTCACCTGGTAGGAAAAGGTGGATACGAAAAAAGTCAGTACAAGGCAATTTTTGCCGGTATGGCGCCTATCGACAATCCGAGGATTGTCACAGTTGTGGCGGTGGATGCGCCCCAGTCCGGAGAGTATTACGGTGGCGAAGTGGCCGCACCGGTATTCGCCAGGGTGATGGGAGATGCATTGCGGCTGCTGAATGTAAAGCCGGAGCTGGACCTGGGCGAGGCCAAGACGTCACGCAGGGCCGCCGGGGAGCGGGGTTAGGGTTATGTGTATTACATCACTCAGCACATTGTTGCAGGGGATCGCGCCGGTGCCATCGGTGTTTGATGTCACTATCCATGGCCTGAAAACCGACAGCCGGGAAGTCAGGGCCGGTGATGCATTTGTTGCCCTGGCCAGCGCCCGAACGCCCGCCGATCATTATATTGAACAGGCCATCGGTGCCGGTGCCACTGTTGTCTTGCTGGAAGTGAGTCAGCCGGCTGAATGCCATGAGCATGAGGGCGCGTTGATTGTGCCTGTGGCAGGGTTGAGAGCCCAGCTCGGAAAGATCGCAGACCGGTTCTTCGAGCACCCGTCCCAGCGACTGCGCCTGCTCGGTGTGACGGGCACTAACGGCAAAACCTCGGTAAGCCATTATATTGCCACCCTGTTGCAGGAAACCGGCACCCCCTGCGGTGTTATCGGCACACTTGGCTACGGCATGCCCGGAGCATTGCAGGAAGGTGCCCACACAACACCGGATGTAGTTCAGGTCAACCGTGTCCTGTCACGGATTCTTGCCCAGGGTGGGCGCGCGGCGGCGATGGAGGTCTCTTCCCATGCCCTTGACCAGGGACGTATTGATAACCTGACCATGACCGGGGCAGTCTTCACCAACCTCACCAGGGATCACCTGGATTATCACGGCTCCATGGAGGCCTATGGTGCAGCCAAGGCCCGCCTGTTCGAACGCGAGGAACTGCATTTTGCCGTGGTTAACTTTGATGATCCTTTTGGCCGGCAGTTGTATGAACAGCTTGAGGGCAAGTGCGACCGTGTCCGCTACAGTCTGCACGAGGCCCAGACCGAGCTCTGGCTGACTGAGTTTTTACCGTCCGGTGATGGGTTTGAGGCCAGTGTCGACGGATTATGGGGCCGATTCAGAATTTCAGCGCCGGTACTGGGCAGTTTCAATGTCAGTAACATTCTGGCGGCCATGGCGGCGGTACTCAGCCTGGGTGTTCCGGTTGAGCGGGTGCAGAACGCCGTCGAGCGACTGTCAACACCGCCGGGACGGCTCGAGCCGTTTGCCGGCGCAAACGGTGTTCGTGTGGTTGTGGACTACGCCCACACTCCGGATGCCCTGAACAGTGCCCTGGCAGCCTTGCGCCCTCACGTGAGTGGTCGCCTGTTCTGTGTCTTCGGTTGCGGTGGCGACCGCGACACCGGCAAGCGTCCGGAGATGGCAAGGGAAGCGGAAAACGGAGCCGACGTTGTCATCGTAACGGACGACAATCCCCGCAACGAAGATCCGGCTGCCATCACTTCCGATATTGTAGCCGGGTTCCGTCACCCCCGGCGGGTTGCCGTTATTCACGACCGTGCCGAAGCCATTCGCCAGGCCATCCACTCAGCGGTGGCAGGGGACATCGTCCTGGTCGCCGGTAAGGGCCATGAAGCCTGGCAGGAAATGGCAGGGCAGCGGGTTCCGTTCAGCGATGCCGAGCAGGTTCGGCATGCTCTGTCACTGAATGGAGGTGTCGCATGATGCAGCCGTTCGCCCTCACCGATGCACTGGGCTGGCTTCATGGCAGGGCAGCCGGCAGCCTTGACGGGCTGGTGTTCCAGGGCGTTTCCACTGATACCCGAAGAATCGTCCGGGGTGACCTGTTCGTGGCGCTGCGAGGCGAGAACTTCGATGGCCATGACTACCTGGAGGTGGCCAGGAAGGCGGGTGCTGTCGCCGCGGTAGTGGACCGGGTCAATCCGGATGTGGCCCTGCCGCAGATTCTGGTAGCAGACACCATTGAGGCGCTGGCACGACTCGCGGCAGGCAATCGTGACGTCAGTCCTGCGCGTTTCGTTGCCATTACCGGCAGCAGTGGCAAAACCACGGTGCGGGAAATGGTCGCCGCAATTCTTTCCCGGACCGGTAATACGCTGGTTACCGAGGGCAACCTCAATAACCACATCGGTGTTCCGCTGACCCTTTTCAGGCTGGAGCCCGAACATGAATACGGAGTCATCGAGCTTGGCGCCAGCGGGCTGAATGAAATTGCCCACAACGTGGCTATCGTGCGCCCGGATGTGTCAATCCTGACCAATGCGGGGCAGGCCCATCTGGAGGGGTTCGGAGGCTACGAGAATATTGTGCGCGCCAAGGGTGAAATCATTGATGGCGTTGTGGAATCCGGCCTGGTGGTGCTTAACAGGGATGACCCGGCGTTCGGGCAATGGCAGCAGAGAGCAGGGGCCCGCCGGATCGCCAGTGTCAGCAGGCAGCCCGGTACCGGTGGAGACTACTTCGCGCAGGGTATCCGTGGTGACGGCGGCGCGCTGGTCTTCCGGGCCTGCGGTCCTCAGGGCTGGGCCTGTGATGTGAGCCTGCCTTTGCATGGTGAGCACAACGTGACCAACGCCCTGTTGGCAATAGCGGCAGCCCGCGATCTGGGTGCCAGTGATGAGGCCGTGCGGCAGGGGCTCGCATCCATGCAAGCGGTAAAAGGGCGCCTGCAGATTCTTGAGCTGTCGGCCGGTCTGACGGTTATTGACGACAGCTATAACGCCAATCCCTCATCCATCAAGGCGGCACTGGATGTGCTGGCGGCCCGCCCTGCTACGCGTGTTGCTGTGCTGGGTGCCATGGCGGAGCTGGGGCCCGATAGCCTGGCGCTCCACCGTGAGGTTGGGGAATTTGCCAGGGCCCGGGGTATCGAGCGTCTGCTGGTTGTGGGCGATGGCTGTGAAGGTTATGCAGACGGGTACGGAGATACCGCTGAGGTATGTGCGACCCATGACGATGCTGTGCGTCGTCTGTTTGAGGGGCCTGCCGGTTCACAGACGGTACTGGTCAAGGGTTCTCGCAGTTCCGCCATGGATCGCGTGGTGGAGGGAATAAAAGAAAAGGTGGGTAACACATGCTGCTCTGGCTGACAGAGGCTCTTTCACAATATTTTTCCGCGCTGACGGTTTTCCAGTACCTGACGGTACGCGGGATTTTCGGCGTGCTGACGGCGTTGCTGATTTCCCTGCTGATCGGTCCGTTCATGATTCGCAAACTGAGCCAGTACCAGATCGGTCAGGCGGTCCGGGACGATGGCCCCCAGACCCATCTGAGCAAGGCCGGTACGCCCACGATGGGTGGTGCGCTGATCCTGGTGGCTGTGGGTGTCAGTTCACTGTTGTGGGCTGACCTGAATAACCGGTATGTCTGGATTGCGATTCTGGTCACCCTGTTTTTCGGGGCCATTGGCTGGGTGGATGATTATCGCAAGGTGGTGGAGCGTAACCCCCGCGGTCTGCCCGGCCGCTGGAAGTATTTCTGGCAGTCGGTGATCGGCGCAACAGCGGCGGTGGCGCTGTTCATGAGTTCCTCACTGCCGCAGGAAACGTCGCTCTACGTGCCATTCCTGAAAAACGTATCGCTGACACTGGGGCCGGTGCTGTTCATTCTGCTGAGCTACTTCGTGATTGTTGGGAGCAGTAACGCGGTCAACCTCACCGATGGCCTGGATGGGCTGGCGATCATGCCGACGGTCATGGTGGCTGCGGCTCTGGGGATTTTCGCCTACGTGTCCGGCCACGCCCAGTTTGCCGATTATTTGCTGATTCCCCACCTGCCGGGTACCGGGGAATTGATTGTTTTCTGCGGTGCACTGGTGGGAGCGGGCCTGGGCTTTCTGTGGTTCAACACCTATCCGGCCCAGGTTTTCATGGGGGATGTGGGCGCGCTCGCACTGGGGGCGGCCCTGGGCGTGGTTGCGGTCATCGTTAGGCAGGAAATCGTGCTGTTTATCATGGGCGGTGTGTTCGTGATGGAAACCATCTCCGTGATTCTGCAGGTGGCGTCGTTCCGGTTGACCGGCAGGCGGATATTCCGCATGGCGCCATTGCATCATCATTTTGAACTGAAGGGATGGCCCGAGCCGCGCGTGATTGTGCGCTTCTGGGTCGTCACTGTTGTACTGGTCCTGGTTGGCCTTGCCAGCCTTAAATTGAGATAGGGAAGCATAACACCATGGGTGTCATCGTTTCGGATCGTCGCACACTGGTAGTGGGGCTCGGTAAAACCGGGCTCTCCTGCGTGCGCTATCTGTGCGAAAAAGGCCGGGATGTAGCGGTGGCCGACAGCCGTAGTGCGCCTCCCGGCCTGGACGAGCTCAGGGAAAACTGGCCGGAGTTGCCGCTGTATCTTGGCGACTTCGATGGCGAGCTGTTTGCCGGCTTTAACGAGCTGGTTGTAAGCCCGGGCATCAGTATTGCCGATCCCGCCATACTCCATGCTGCGGAAAAGGGGGCAGTGATACGCGGCGACATCGACCTGTTCGCCGAAGCTGCGGATGCACCCATTGTCGCTATTACCGGCTCCAATGGTAAAACCACGGTCACCACCCTGGTGGGGGAAATGGCCCGCGCGGCCAGTCGCCGGGTGGAAGTGGGCGGCAACATTGGCACGCCGGCGCTGGATCTTCTTGGACGCGGCGCGGACCTCTACGTGCTGGAGCTGTCGAGCTTCCAGCTGGAGACCACCCGTGAGCTCAACGCACTGGCGGCAACTGTTCTGAATGTCAGCGATGACCATATGGATCGCTACCCCACCAAGATGGAATATTTCCAGGCCAAACAGCGGATTTTCAATGGCTGCAAGACCGCAGTGGTGAATCTGGACGATGCTCTTAGCACGCCGATGGCGCGGGACAATCTCCGGTTCCTGTGTTTCGGTTTCCATCGGGTCAATCCGGATACGTTCAGCACCCGGGAGGATGACGAGGGAACATGGATTACCTTCGGATTCGACAACCTGTTACGGGCGGATGAGCTGGGCCTGATGGGCCGTCACAATCTCAGCAACGTGATGGCGGCCCTGGCACTGGGGCATGCCGCGGATCTGCCGATGGAAGTGATGCTGGAGACTGCTCGAAATTTCAGGGGGCTGCCTCATCGTTGTGAGTTTATCCGGCGGGTTGGCAAGGTGGATTACATCAATGATTCCAAGGGTACCAACGTGGGTGCCACCGTGGCCGCTATCGAAAGCCTCGTACCTGACGGTGGCAAAGTGATTCTGATAGCCGGTGGCGAGGGCAAGGGTGCCGATTTCTCACCGCTGGCGGAGCCTGTTGCAGCCCATTGCCGGGCCGTCGTGCTGATTGGCGCTGACGCAGGGGTTATTGCCGCTGCACTGGGCGATTCAACCCGGGTCGTTAACGCTTCCGGTATGGAAGAGGCGGTGCACACGGCTGCTGATCTGGCGGAGCCGGGAGACCGGGTGTTGCTGTCGCCGGCCTGTGCCAGTTTCGATATGTTCCGCGATTATAACGAGCGCGGAGACAGTTTCCGCAAACAGGTGGAGGGACTGTGATGCACGCTGACCTGTCACTGCCCGATCGCCAAAGCCTGTTTCGTGATCTGCGTCCGTTACCGTTGCTTGTTATCAGCTCCGCCGCATTGCTGGTGATGGGTATTGTCATGATCTCGTCGGCCTCCATGGATATGGCGGCCGAATCCATGGGTAACAGCTACCACTACGTGATCCGTCAGCTGCTGTTTGCCGGCATCGGCTGCGTGTGTGCCCTGATTGCGGTCAATGTGCCGATTTCCTGGTGGGAACGCAGCGGCTGGTTATTGCTGGGCATCGGGTTAATGTCGCTGTTGTTGGTACTGACGCCACTGGGGCTTACCGTTAACGGTTCCACCCGGTGGATTTCATTCGGCCTGTTCAATGTGCAGGTATCGGAGATTGCCAAGCTGTGTCTGATTGCCTACCTGGCGGGCTATGTGGTGCGCCGGCGGGACGAGTTGCTTAATACCTGGATCGGCTTCCTGAAACCGCTGGCCGTGCTTGGCGTGGCCTCCGTGCTTCTGGTTATCGAGCCGGATTTCGGGGCCACCGTTGTACTTGTTACTGCTGCAGCCGGCATGATCTTCCTCAGTGGTATTCGCCTCAGCCGGTTCATGCCGCTGATTGGCGTGCTGGTGGTTATGGGCGCGGTGCTCGTGTTTACCCAGCCGTACCGATTGAAGCGGGTTGTGAGTTACCTGGACCCGTGGAAGGACCAGTTCGATACCGGATACCAGCTGACCCAGTCCCTGATCGCTTTTGGTCGTGGCGACTGGGCCGGTACCGGCCTGGGTAATTCTGTTCAGAAACTGTTCTATCTGCCGGAAGCCCATACCGACTTTATCTTCGCAATTATCGCCGAGGAGTTCGGGTTGCTGGGGTCGCTCATCGTACTGGGCCTGTTCACGGTTCTGGTGGTCACGGGATTTGTGATTGCCAGAAGGGCCGAGAAAGCGGACATGCCGTTTGCCGCCTGTTTTTCTTATGGCATCACGCTGCTGATTGGTTTGCAGGCCAGTATCAATATGTCCGTCAGTACAGGGCTGCTGCCCACCAAGGGCCTGACACTGCCGCTTGTGAGCTATGGTGGTTCGAGCCTGATGATCACGGCAATCTGTATCGGAATACTGGCCCGGGTGGAAATGGAACGGATCGACCGCGAGAAAGTCGCCAGCGAGAACTCCCGTAAGCCAGCGGCCAGGGGAGGCGCAGTTTATGACTGACAAGCGGCGTTTCCTGATGATGGCTGGCGGTACCGGTGGCCATGTGTTCCCGGCCCTGGCAACTGCCAGGAAGCTCCAGGAAAAGGGCCATGAGGTTTTCTGGCTCGGCTCCAGGAGCGGTATGGAAGAGCGATTGATTGGCGACACCGACATACCGCTTTCGTTAATCCAGGTATCAGGCCTGCGGGGCAAGGGGCGGCTGGCTTTGGTGATGGCGCCTTTTCGTCTTATGCGGGCACTGGCGCAGGCATTTACCGTGCTCCGCACAATTCGCCCCCACTGCGTTATCGGTATGGGTGGCTTTGTGACCGGGCCCGGCGGAGTGGCCGCCTGGTTAACCAGGGCTCCCCTGGTCATTCATGAACAGAATGCCATTGCCGGTATGACCAACCGGATTCTGGTGCGCTTTGCCACCACAGTGCTGGAAGCCTTCCCCGGCAGTTTCGGTACGGACGTGGTAACCCGCTGTACCGGCAACCCGGTCAGGCAGGATCTGGCATCGCTGGCGGCGCCTGAGCAACGGATGTCGGGTCGCGCCGGAGCGCTCAGGTTACTGGTGGTGGGAGGCAGCCTTGGGGCCCGAGTTTTCAATGATACCGTCCCTGTAGCACTGGCGAAGATGCCTGAAGCCGAGCGCCCGACGGTTCGTCACCAGTGCGGTGAAAAGAACTTCGAAGAGGCCCGGGCAGCCTATGGCGAGCATGGTGTGGAAGCGTCCGTGGAACCTTTTATCAAGGACATGGCCGAGGCCTACGGCTGGGCGGACATTGTGCTGTGCCGGGCTGGTGCCCTGACGGTTTCCGAGCTCTGTGTTGCCGGCATCGGTGCGGTTCTGGTGCCGTTTCCCCATGCAGTGGATGATCACCAGACCAGAAATGCACAGCAAATGGTCAATGCCAGAGGCGCCATTCTGATTCCACAACCAAAGCTGTCACCCGAATTGCTGGCGGAAACCCTGGCCGACCTGGGAAAGAATCGCAGCCGGATACTTGATATGGCGGAGGCCGCAAAATCGCTGGCCCGCCCCGATGCAACGGAGAGAGTCGTGAATTACTGTCTGGAGGCCGCCAATGGCTGAGCCCACTAATCCCCCGCTGGTTTATCAGGTGCCCGAGATGCGCCGTATCCGCAATATCCACTTCGTCGGTATCGGTGGTGCCGGCATGAGCGGTATTGCTGAAGTGCTCAAGAACCAGGGTTACGAGGTTTCCGGCTCGGATATCCGCGAGGGTGCCGTGACTGATCGTCTGACGGCCATGGGTATCGAGGTGTTCATCGGACATCGTGCGGAGAACAGTGCCAGGGCAGACGTGGTGGTGGTTTCCTCTGCAGTGGCAGGAGATAACCCGGAAGTGGCCTCTGCCCGCAGCAGGCGCGTACCGATCGTACCCCGCGCCGAAATGCTGGCGGAGATCATGCGTTATCGTCACGGCATTGCCGTCGCCGGGACCCATGGTAAAACCACGACCACCAGCCTGATCGCCTCGATACTGGCAGAGGCGGGGCTGGACCCCACATTCGTGATCGGTGGCAAGCTCAACAGTGCCGGCACCAATGCCCAGCTGGGTGGGTCCCGCTATCTGGTGGCGGAGGCGGATGAAAGCGATGCGTCGTTCCTGCATCTGACCCCGGTTATTTCCGTGGTTACCAATATTGAAGCCGACCACATGGACACCTATGGCGGTGATGTCGGGCGCCTGAAGCAGACCTTTGTGGACTTTCTCCACAATCTGCCGTTTTACGGCGTTGCGGTCATGTGCGTGGATGATGACTACGTGCAGGAAATTATTCCGAGGATTTCCCGCGCCATCATCACCTATGCCATCGACAACCCCGATGCCGACTACCGGGCCGAGAATATCCAGTCCGACGGGCTCAGAACGCGCTTTACGGTTCGTCGTCCCGGAGGCCGCAGTGACCTGGATGTGGAGCTCAAGATGCCGGGCCGCCACAACGTATCGAACGCTCTTGCCGCGATAGCCGTTGCCACGGACGAGGGTGTGGACGATGCCGCCATCTGTCGGGGCCTTGCGGGCTTTGCCGGTGTTGGCCGCCGCTTCCAGGTATACGGCGACTACAAGACGCGCAAGGGCACCATCACGCTGATTGACGACTACGGCCACCATCCCACGGAAGTCGAGGCGGTGATTCGTGCCGCCCATGATGCCTGGCCGGGTCGCCGGCTGGTCATGCTGTACCAGCCCCACCGCTATACCCGGACCCGGGATCTTTACGAGGATTTCGTGCGGGTGCTGTCGGAAGTGGATGGCCTGTTGCTGATGGAGGTTTACTCCGCCGGTGAACCGGCAATCACCGGTGCCGATGGGCGGGCGTTGTGCCGCAGTATTCGCCAGCGCGGAAGTGTTGAGCCGGTATTCGTGGAAGACAATAACGAGATTGAAACCCTGCTTGCCAACAACCTTCGGGATGGCGACCTGCTGATTACACAGGGAGCGGGGGATATTGGTGGTGTTGCTGCCCGCCTGGCAGCAGCAGGAGTGATTGCAGATGAGTGATGTGAACCGGATGGATACACAGGGCTATCAGGCTGACCCGGAAACGCTCAGGGCGCTGGGGCGGGTAGCCGTCTTTATGGGTGGTGATTCCGCCGAGCGCGAGGTGTCCCTGAAAAGCGGTCAGGCCGTGCTGTCTGCCCTGTTGTCCGCCGGGGTGGAGGCCTATCCGGTGGATGTCCGTGGTTGCCTGCTGAAAACCGTGGAAGATCCCCAGTTTGACCGGGTATTCATTGCCCTGCACGGCCGTGGCGGAGAAGACGGCACCATCCAGGCAATCCTGTCACAGGCGGGTATTCCCTATACCGGCAGCGAGCTTCTGGCCTCGGCGCTGGCCATGGACAAGCTGCGGACCAAATACGTTTTTAAAGGCTGTGGTCTGCCCACGCCGAAATTCCGCGCCATGGGCTCGGTGGATGAGGCGGACAGCATTCTCCAGGAGCTGACCCTGCCGTTGAGCGTCAAGCCGTCGAGAGAAGGCTCAAGCATTGGTATCCGTAAGGTGGCGAGCCGTCAGGAACTGGTGGAAGCCTATGAGCAGGCCGCGGTTCTGGATCCGCTGGTTCTTGTTGAGGAGTGGGTTGAGGGGCCCGAATTCACGGTGAGCCTGTTGCAGGATCAGGCGCTGCCTGCCATTGGCCTGAGCACGGATCATGTGTTCTACGACTACGACGCCAAGTACCTGGCGGACGATACCCGTTACCAGATTCCCTGCGGGCTCGATCCGGACAGTGAACTGAAACTGCAACACCTGGCGCTGGAAGCGTTCAGGGTGCTGGGCTGCCGAACCTGGGGACGGGTAGACATCATGCAGGACCGGAAGGGAGATTTCTGGTTACTGGAAGTCAATACAGTGCCGGGAATGACGGATCACAGTCTGGTTCCCATGTCCGCCAGGGCGGCGGGCATCAGTTTTGAAGAATTGGTGGTGCGGATTCTCAAAGACACGCTGGAGGATGGCGATGCTTGAAAGGCTGCTGATCCGGAGTCGGGCGGTTCCGTCCGACCCTCCCAGGCGTAGCGGGGCAACTTCCGTAGGGCCTGAGCGGGACCGGTTTGGTTTGCTGAAAGCGATTCTGGCAGCGGCCCCCTGGGGCCAGGTAATGCTGGGAGCGCTCATTGTGCTGCTGGCAGCGATGGTGCCCTGGGGTACCAGCCAGGTTCTCAGCGCCATGGACCGGCAGGTGATGGCTATTGATGTCACCGGAACCCTGGTGGGTGAGAACCGGACGTCGCTGGAACGCAGTGTGGGTAAGTGGATCGGGCGGAGTTTTTTCGCCACCGATCTCTCGGACATCAAGGACAGTCTTGAGCAGCGCCCATGGGTGGAGTCCGCCGCGGTCAAACGCGTCTGGCCAGACCGTTTACAGGTCGAGATTCGCGAGAAGAAGCCGCTGGCTTACTGGAACAGCGATCAGTTGGTAAGCCGCAACGGCGAGCTGTTTTCACCGGGTAATCCGGAAGTGGCCGGAAAGCTGCCCCGGCTGGCGGGTCCCGACGAGCGGGTGAAAGAAGTGATCACCATGGCCCGCGGAATGGCCGATACGCTGTCGGGGCACAGCCTGGGATTTGCGGGACTGAGCCTGGAGCAGCGGGGTGCCTGGACCCTGACCATGGCCAATGGCATCGAAGTGGTGCTGGGAAGGGATCAGGTGGAGGAGCGCTTTGAAAGGTTTATTACGGTTTATCAGGAACGGCTGGCGTCACGGGCAGACGAAGTCAGCCGGGTGGATGCCCGCTACAGCAACGGCGTAGCGGTTCAGTGGAAGCCGGTAGAAACGGCCTCCCGGTCAAAATCATAGCAACGCTTAATTCAGACCTACGGTTTGGTGGAATACATGTCATCGGTTGAAACGGAAAACATGATTGTCGGCCTCGATATCGGAACCTCGAAAGTGGTCGCGATTGTCGGCAAGCGAAAAATGGACGGGACCATTGAAGTGGTGGGTATCGGTTCCAATCCGTCCCGCGGGCTCAAGCGTGGCGTGGTGGTCAATATCGAAACCACGGTCCAGGCGATACAGCGTGCGGTGGAGGAAGCAGAGCTGATGGCCGGCTGCCGGATTCATTCGGTGTATGCAGGGATTGCCGGCAGCCACATCAAGAGCCTGAACTCCCATGGCATTGTCGCCATCCGTGACCGTGAGGTGACCCAGGCGGATATCGACCGGGTGATTGACGCAGCGCAGGCGGTGGCCATTCCGGCAGACCAGAAGATCCTCCACATACTGCCCCAGGAGTTTGTGATCGACAGCCAGGAAGGCATCAAGGAGCCCATGGGCATGTCTGGCGTACGCCTGGAGGCCAAGGTGCACCTGGTGACCTGTGCGGTGAATGCTGCACAGAACATCGAAAAGTGCGTGAAGCGCTGCGGCCTGGAAGTGGATGACATCATCCTGGAACAGCTGGCGTCGAGCCATGCCATCCTCACCGAGGATGAAAAAGAGCTGGGTGTGTGCGTGGTGGACATTGGCGGCGGAACCACGGATATCGCGGTGTTTACCGGCGGCGCCATCCGTCATACCGCGGTGATTCCCATTGCCGGTGACCAGGTGACCAATGACATTGCCATGGCTCTGCGAACGCCCACGCAGAATGCCGAGGAAATCAAGATCAAGTATGCCTGCGCCCTGACACAGCTGGCCGGTGCGGACGAAACCATCAAGGTGCCCAGCGTGGGCGACCGGGCCCCGCGGGACCTGTCGCGCCAGGCCCTGGCTGAAGTGGTGGAGCCCCGCTATGAGGAGCTGTTCACCCTGGTGCAGTCAGAACTGCGCCGCTCGGGATTTGAAGACCTGATCCCGGCGGGCGTTGTAATAACCGGCGGCTCCTCAACCATGGAAGGCGTGGTGGAGCTGGCCGAGGAAATCTTCCACATGCCGGTAAGGCTTGCCTGTCCGCAGGCGGTCTCCGGCATGACGGAGGTGGTCAACAACCCGATCTACGCCACGGGCGTGGGGTTGTTGATTCATGGCTTCCGCCAGATGGATCTGGGGCGGGCGCCGGCGCTTAAGGGTGAAGACGCACCCACGCTGTTTGAGCGCATGAAAGCCTGGTTCACCGGTCATTTCTGACGGTGGGTCGGGAGAAGTAAGACACGAAGGTATCTCGAAAATCATAATCTCGAAAAATCAGTCTGGAAAAGGCTGATAAACAGCACGAAGGAGTAGGGGAATGTTTGAACTCGTCGATAATGTCCAGCAGAACGCTGTCATTAAAGTAGTGGGTGTTGGCGGTGGTGGCGGCAATGCCGTTCGTCACATGCTCAACAGTGATATTGAAGGTGTGGAATTCATCTGCGCCAATACCGATGCCCAGGCCCTGACGGACCTGGATGCACGACAGATCATCCAGCTCGGTGGCAACATCACCAAGGGCCTGGGTGCCGGTGCCAACCCGGAAGTGGGGCGCCAGTCCGCCCTGGAAGATCGCGACCGCATCGCCGAGGCCCTGAAAGGCGCCGATATGGTGTTCATTACCGCCGGCATGGGTGGCGGAACCGGCACCGGTGCTGCTCCCGTGGTTGCGGAAGTCGCCCGTGAGCTGGGCATCCTGACCGTTGCCGTGGTCACCAAGCCGTTCATGTTTGAGGGCGGCAAGCGCATGAGCGTGGCAGATGCCGGCCTCAGGGAGCTGGAAGAAACCGTTGACTCGCTGATCACCATCCCCAACGAGAAGTTGCTGGCGGTGATGGGCAAGAAAACCAGCCTGCTGGACGCGTTCGCCTCGGCCAACGATGTTCTGCTGGGTGCGGTACAGGGTATTGCCGACCTGATTACCCGTAACGGCATGATCAACGTCGACTTTGCCGACGTGAAGACCGTCATGTCAGAGATGGGCAATGCGATGATGGGTACCGCTCGTGCCACCGGCGAAAACCGGGCCCGCGAAGCGGCAGAAGCGGCGGTACGCAGCCCGCTGCTGGAAGACATCAACCTGCAGGGCGCCAAGGGCATCCTGGTCAACATTACTGCGGGTATGGACCTTAACCTGGGCGAATTCTCCGAGGTTGGCGATATTGTCCGCGAATTTGCATCCGATTCCGCCACCGTGGTCGTAGGTACGGTGATCGATCCGGAAATGACTGACGAACTCAAGGTAACGGTGGTTGCCACCGGCCTTGGTGGCGATCGCGAAAAGCCAACCAAGGTGGTGGACAACACCCGCAGCCTTGATGGCACAACAGATTATAACCAGCTTGATCGTCCCGCCGTATTGCGCCGCAGGGCGGTAGCTCATGGCAACGTGGCGATCGATCAGAGCAAGGACAGCGAAGAGCAGGGCGTGGACTATCTCGATATTCCCGCATTCCTTCGTCGTCAGGCTGACTGATAATCTGTTGCAAGTGCGTTCAGTAGTGGAACCATTTTCGCTGATTGACGTGTGCTGACTATCAAACCGGCCCTGCGCCGGAGGCCAGTCGTGGAGTTACGAAGCGTTACGATTGGTTAAATGGTATTCAGTATCAACTTCTGGTATTCTCCGGGCAGATTTTTTGCCCCGATTATATCGAATTTATGTGACGGAAATATGTACCGATGATCAGACAACGGACACTCAAAAACACCATCCGTGCTACCGGTGTTGGCCTGCACTCAGGTGAAAAGGTTTACCTGACCCTGAAGCCGGCTCCGGTAGAGACGGGTATCGTATTCCGCCGCACCGATCTCGACCCGGTTGTCGAAATCCGTGCCTGTGCGGAGAACGTGGGTGAGACCATGCTTTCCACGACACTGCTGAAAGACGGTGTCCGGGTTGCAACAGTAGAGCATTTGTTGTCAGCCATGGCTGGTCTCGGGATTGATAACTGCTTCGTCGAACTCAGTGCCGCGGAAGTGCCCATCATGGACGGCTCTGCCGGTCCTTTTGTGTTTCTTCTGCAGTCTGCCGGTATTGCCGAGCAGGACGCGGCCAAGCGATTCATCCGCATCAAGCGCGAAGTTACGGTTGAGGAAGGCGACAAGAAGGCGACCCTGCTGCCATTTGAAGGCTTCAAGGTCAGCTTCGGCATCGACTTTGATCACCCGGTGTTCAAGGGGCGCGCCCAGACTGCGACCGTTGACTTCTCCAGCACGTCTTTCGTGAAGGAAGTCAGCCGCGCAAGGACTTTCGGGTTCATGCGTGACATCGAGAAGCTGCGGGCGATGAACCTGGCGCTGGGCGGAAGCGTGGATAACGCCATCGTCGTTGATGACTACAAGATCCTCAACGAAGACGGGCTGCGCTACGACGATGAGTTCGTCAAGCACAAGTTGCTGGATGCCATCGGTGACCTGTACCAGTTGGGCAACAGTCTGATTGGCGAGTTCCGTGGTATCAAATCCGGCCACGATCTGAACAACAAGCTGTTGCGCAAGCTCAGGGCGGAAGAGGATGCGTGGGAAGTGGTAACCTTCGATGACGAGGCCGCTGCCCCGATATCCTATATGAAACCTGTGCTGGCGGCGGGCTGAGGCAGGACGCCTTAATCCCGGACGTGGCTTGCGAGTTTTTCGAGAACCTCGCGTAATTGTTTGTCCTTCGTGTGCCCGGCTTCCTCTTTGAGGAGCCGGGCATTTTCGTTACTCAGGGGCGTCATTTTCATCCTGGGCCGTTCGCTGAACCTCGGTGGGGCGACCTTCACTTTCAGTTTCCAGACGAAGCGGAAAAGCTCCTGCCTGCGTAGCTCTTCCATGATCTCGTGCTGCCGGAAGCGGATCTGGCTTGCGGTTGTGGCAGTCTCGGCGGATAGAATCAGTTCGCCCTCTTTGCAGCTTACGAACCGCGTTCCTTTGGCAAGGCTCTCGGGCAGCGCTGCGACGACCAGTTCCTCGGCCCTGGCATGATGCTGGGCTTTCGCCATAAGCTCCCGCAGGGTTGAGGCCCTGGAAAAGCTGTCCGGTGTCAATTCGAGGTCGGTTTTCTTCTTCATGGCAATCAGTAGTTCTCGACGACAACGGTTACGATTGGTTACACTTCGGCACGGTTAATAGGCAGGGCCTGTATTACACTCGTTTTACATTGTCTGGCGCGTGTATGTCCATGGGTGACTGCCATTTTATTAAATGTAGTCGTTGCAACGGATAGCACGTGCGTTTTCGGACACGGTCTATGCTGTCGAGGATTGATTAGTCGGAGAGGAGCTCCGCAATCTGGCAAAGGATGCCCCGGCAGGCCCAGTCAGAACACTCGGGATGCAACACTACAGGATCAGGTTGCACCCCCCATGAAACCAGAAGACGATATGAACATTATCCTTGTTGGCAAGCGACATGGGAAATCCCGCACGGTTTCAATTAATGCTCCGGTTGCCGCCGGTCTGGTGTTGTTTGTAGTCGCAATGTTGGTTTTGGCAGGCTGGTCCGGTTACCAGGTGGCCGTCAGCCAGGTTGAACCGGCAGAGCCTGCGGAGTCCGAGCTGGTTGCGCAATGGCGTGAAAAACTCGACCAGCAAAAGGGCGAGCTCACACAGATCGAGCAGAATGTTCAGCAGCAAGTGGATGCCCTGACGCTTCGCCTGGGTGAAATGCAGGGCCGCCTGCTTCGCCTGGATGCCCTTGGGCAGCGCTTTGTGGAATCCGGCCTGGTAGCCAGTGACGAGTTCGACTTCAATCAGCCAGCCGCTGTGGGTGGTCCCGAAGACAATCTGGATGGGGATTCCTATACCGCACCTGAGCTCACCAGCATGATCGACCAGCTTGCAAAGCGCATTGAAGACCGGGAGCAGCAGCTTCGCATGCTGGACATGGTCACCTCGCGCCAGAAGCTTGAGAAAGAGCGTTACGTGCAAGGCCGGCCGATTACCTGGGGCTGGCTGTCTTCCAAGTACGGATACCGTTCCGATCCGTTCACTGGCAAACGTACCTGGCATGCCGGCGTGGATCTCGCTGGCAAGGAAGGCAGCGATATCATATCCGTTGCCGGTGGCGTGGTCACCTACGCGGACGAACGGTATGGCTATGGCAACCTGGTGGAAGTGGACCATGGTGATGGCCTGGTGACCCGCTACGCTCACGCCAAGACCATCAAGGTCGATGTAGGCGATGTTGTCCAGAAGGGGCAGGTTCTTGCGCTGATGGGCAGCACAGGGCGTTCCACCGGGCCTCACGTGCATTTCGAAGTCATTCGTAACGGCAAGTCAGAAAACCCGGAAACCTATATCAAACGCGCCAGCCGCTAAGCGGCCTGTCGGGCGCCCGAGGTGGCGTCTGACTTTTTCCTGTCGCCACGGGCCAGGCATCCTTTTTTCAATCTTTTCAGCGTTGTGACAGGCTTCTGTGAGGCCTGACTTTTGTACTGCTGCGAAATAAGGTTAGAATGCCGGCTTCCTCCGTTTAATCAAAGAAGCAGTGGTCTATGTTCACAAAGCTTGCAACCAAGATGTTCGGCAGTAAGAACGCCAGAGAAATCAAGCGAATGCGCAAAACCGTGTCGCGCATTAACGAACTTGAAGAGCAGTATGGCAATTTGTCGGATACCGAGTTGCAGGGCAAGACCGCGGAATTCCGTCGCCGTTATGATGAAGGCGAAAGCCTCGATGCATTGCTTCCGGAAGCGTTTGCCACTACCCGGGAGGCGAGCCGGCGCGTCATGGGAATGCGCCACTATGACGTGCAGATGATCGGTGGTATCACGCTTCATGAGGGCCGGATTTCAGAAATGAAAACCGGTGAGGGTAAAACCCTGGTGGCCACACTTGCCGTCTACCTCAATGCACTGACCGGGAAAGGCGTTCACCTGGTGACGGTAAACGATTACCTGGCCCGCCGCGACGCCGAGTGGATGGGCAAGCTGTATCGCTTTCTTGGTCTCCAGGTGGGTGTAGTGGTTGCCGGTCAACCCCGGGAAGAGAAGCGCGCTGCCTATCAGGCCGATATTACCTACGGCACCAATAACGAGTTCGGTTTTGATTATCTGCGGGACAACATGGCCTTCAGTACCGACGACAAGGTGCAGCGCGGTCTGCACTTTGCCATCGTCGACGAAGTGGATTCCATCCTGATTGACGAAGCCCGTACACCGCTGATCATCTCCGGCGCAGCTGAAGACAGCTCAAAGCTCTATAAAGCCATCAATGAACTCGTACCGAGCCTGGAGCAGGGTGAGGTCAGTGAAGAGGGTGAGCCCAGTGGTGACTTCATCATCGATGAGAAATCCCGTCAGGCCGAGTTGACCGAAGGCGGTCACGAGAAGGTAGAGGAACTGCTCCTGGAGCGGGGTCTGCTGAAGGAAGGTGAGAGTCTCTATTCCGCTGCCAACCTGTCACTGCTGCACCATGTTCATTCCGCCCTCAGGGCTCACCATCTGTTCCAGAAGGATGTGGACTATATCGTCCAGGGTGACCAGGTCGTCATTGTTGACGAGCACACCGGCCGTACCATGCCCGGCCGTCGCTGGAGCGAGGGCCTGCATCAGGCCATTGAGGCCAAGGAGGGTGTTCGTATCCAGGCGGAGAGCCAGACCCTGGCCTCCACCACATTCCAGAACTATTTCCGCCTCTACGACAAGCTGGCGGGTATGACCGGCACTGCCGATACGGAAGCGTTCGAGTTCCGTCAGATCTACGGCCTGGACGTGGTGGTTATTCCTCCCAACAAGCCAATCCAGCGGATTGACTACAACGATCTGATCTATCTGACGCAGGAGGAGAAGTTCCACGCGATTATCGATGAGATCAAGGATGTCACTGCCGAAGGGCGGCCGATCCTGGTGGGTACAGCCTCCATTGAAGCCTCCGAGCTGTTGTCCATGCTGCTTAAAAAGGCCCGGATTGACCACAAGATCCTCAACGCCAAGCAGCATGAAAGTGAAGCTCATATTATCGCCCAGGCCGGTCGCCCCGGCGCCGTCACCATTGCCACCAATATGGCGGGCCGTGGTACCGACATTGTGCTGGGCGGTAACTGGGAGTTTGAAGTGGCGGGTATGGATAACCCGACGGAAGAGGAAGTGGCCCGTATCAAGGCGGAATGGACCGAGCGCCACAACCAGGTACTGGAGGCCGGCGGCCTGCACATTATCGGTACCGAGCGCCACGAGTCCCGTCGTATCGACAATCAGCTCCGTGGTCGTGCCGGCCGCCAGGGTGACCCGGGCTCATCGCGCTTCTTCCTGTCCCTGGAAGATAACCTGATGCGGATCTTCGCTCCGGACCGGGTAAAGAGCCTGATGCAGGCCATGGGGATGAAGAAGGGCGAGGCCATCGAACACCGTATGGTTACCAACGCCATCGAAAAATCCCAGCGCAAGGTGGAAGGTCGCAACTTTGACATGCGTAAAACCCTGCTGGAATACGATGATGTTGCCAACGACCAGCGTACCGTTATCTATGATCAGCGTAACGAGGTCATGTCTTCAGAAGACATTTCCGACATGGTCAAGACCATCCGTGAAGATGTGGTCGACGCGCTGATCAGTGAGTTTATTCCGCCGCAGAGCATGCCCGAGCAATGGGACATAACCGGCCTTGAAAACCAGCTGCAGTCGGAAATGGCCATTAACCTGCCAGTCCAGAAGTGGCTGGATGAAGACAGCAAGCTGTTTGAGGAAAACCTCCGCCAGCGGATTCTGGACGAAATTGTTGCTGCCTACGAAGCCAAGGAAGAAATTGCCGGCGCCGAATCCATGCGCAAGTTCGAGAAACAGGTATTCCTGCAGGTTCTGGATACCTTGTGGAAGGAACACCTGTCGAACATGGACCATCTGCGCCGTGGTATCCACCTGCGGGGTTATGCCCAGAAGAACCCGAAACAGGAATACAAGCGCGAAGCCTTCAATCTGTTTGAAACCATGCTGGAAACCATGAAGCGGGATGTGGTGAGGGTGCTTTCCCATGTGCGCGTGCAGAGCCGTGAAGAAATGGAAGAAGTTGAGCGCCGTCGCAAGGAAGAGCTGGAGCGCGAGCTGGCCCAGGCACGGCTGCGCCACGATGAAACCAGCGCCACCGGCCAGAAGCCGGATGAAAATGCCGGTTCCGCCGGAGCGCAGCCACAGGGTACCCCGGAAACTTTCGTGCGACAGGACCGTAAAGTGGGGCGCAACGAGCCTTGTCCTTGCGGGTCTGGCAAGAAATACAAACAGTGTTGCGGAAAGGTCAGCTGATTCCCGGTACTGACCAGTAGAATGAGACCCGCACCCTGATCCGATCAGGCTGCGGGTTTTTCGTTTGGAGCATGACAAGAGGAGAGTGAAAATGGCAGTTGGTCCAGGAACCTTGCCGACATTTTTTCCGGTTGCCGGTGTGAAGCTGGGCATCGGGAGCGCCGGTATCAAGAAGCCGGGCAGAAAGGATCTGGTGGTCATCGAGCTGGCCCCGGGCAGCCGCGTGGCCGGTATTTTCACCCGCAACCAGTTCTGTGCCGCTCCGGTTCATATCGCCCGACGCCATCTCGCCAGTGACGCACCTCGCTACCTGTTGATCAACACCGGCAATGCCAATGCCGGCACCGGCGCGCAGGGTATGAAAGATGCCCAGGCCTGTTGCCAGGCACTGGCGGATCTTGCTGGTGTGGCCGCCGGGGCAATACTGCCGTTTTCCACCGGTGTGATTGGCGAGCCTCTGCCGGTCAGCAAGATTGCGGATGCGTTGCCACAGGCGCTGGCGGATGTGTCCGAATCCCACTGGGCCGAGGCTGCAACCGGGATCATGACGACGGATACCCGGCCAAAAGGGGCAACACGGCAGATCCAGCTCGATGGCCATAGGGTCTCGATTTCCGGTATCAGCAAGGGCGCTGGCATGATCCGCCCTAACATGGCGACCATGCTGGGCTTTATTGCCACCGACGCGCATATTGCACCAGAGGTGTTGTCGTCGCTGGCTTCAGAGCTGGGTGAGAAGTCCTTCAACCGGATTACCATCGACGGCGATACCTCTACCAACGATGCCTGCATGCTCATTGCCAGTGGCCAGTATGGTGGCCCCGAGATCAATTTCGACAGCCCGTGCCTGCCAGAGCTGAGAGCCGCGCTGCAGGAGGTGTTCCTGGAACTGGCCCATGCCATTGTTCGCGATGGCGAGGGTGCCACCAAGTTTGTCACCATCGAGGTCAGCCGCGCCCGTTCGGTTCAGGAGGCCCTGGACGTTGCCTACACCGTTGCTCACTCCCCCCTGGTAAAGACGGCTCTATTTGCATCCGACCCCAACTGGGGCCGGATCCTGGCGGCTGTGGGGCGTGCCGGAGTGGAGGAGCTGGATCTGGATGCCCTGGAAATCTGGCTGGGTGATGTTTGTCTAGTGCGAAACGGTGGCCGGGCAGAGGACTACAGCGAATCCCGTGGGCAGGCCGTGATGGATGGCGAGGAAATCACCATTCATATTGATCTCCGGCGGGGCGAAGTCATGGAACGGGTGTGGACCTGCGACTTCTCACATGACTATGTCACCATCAATGCCGAATATCGCACCTGATGACCACGATTCGGGAAATACACGTTGCGGTGGGCACTATATTCCGCAGCGGGAAAGTGTTGATCGCCCGTCGTCCGGAACATGTTCACCAGGGTGGGCTGCTGGAGTTTCCCGGTGGCAAGGTTGAAGCCGATGAAACGGTTCAACAGGCCCTGGTCAGGGAAATCCTGGAAGAAACCGGTTTGCGGATCGCGGCGGATGACCTGGAACCGGTCATTGAGGTTCGCCACGACTACGGTGACAAGCGGGTGTATCTGGATGTGTGGCGAGCGTTGTCGGCGGATGGTGAAGCGCATGGGCGCGAAGGTCAAGAAATACGCTGGCTTGATGTCAGCGAGTTGAACGATGCGGATTTTCCGGTTGCCAACCGTCCGATCATCCGTGCCCTGAGACTGCCAGACCATTATGCCATCACCGGTTCCGCACAAAGCGAGGATGCATTCGTTGACCGGTTCCTGGCAGGTATGAGCCAGGCCGGCCCTGATCTGTGCCTGCTTCGTGCGCCCGGGTTGAACGAAGAGGCTTACGCCCGGCGGGCGCAATGGGCGCTGGAGCAATGCAATGGCCGTCATTCCAGGCTTATGTTGCACGGTGCACCTTCGCTGCTCGGGCGTTTCCCCGAGGCTTGTGGCCTGCATCTGCCCTGGGCTGAAGCACGCCAGCTATCTGCGCGCCCATGCTCTGGCGATTACCTGCTGGCGGTTTCCTGTCACACCGCCGAAGAGATAGCCCATGCGGAGCAGTTGCAGGCCGATTTTATTACCCTGGGCCCGGTAAAACCCACGCCTTCCCACCCTGGCGTATCAGGCATGGGCTGGCGCTGTTTCAGAGAACTGGTTGCAGGCGCAACGGTCCCCGTTTATGCACTCGGCGGGCTCGGTCTGGCGGATGTTTCCAAAGCTAGGAGCACCGGTGCCCAGGGGGTTGCCGGCATCAGTTTCTGGTGGCCGGGCAACTGATATTGATCAGGCCGCAGAGGATGTGCCCTCTGGTATGATAGATACACTTCGATCCATCCGACATTCCCTGGAGAGTCTGTGAGCAAACTGACGCATCTCGATGAAAAAGGCGCCGCACGAATGGTGGACGTGACGTCCAAGGCGGTTACCGAGCGTGAGGCCAGAGCGGAAGCTTTGATCAGGATGGCGCCTGAAACCCTCGCCATGATCGTCGAGGGGCAGCACCCCAAGGGCGACGTGCTGGCTGTCGCCCGGGTGGCTGGCATTATGGCGGCGAAGAAAACCCACGACCTGATTCCGCTTTGCCATGCATTGAATCTGACATCGGTAAAGGTAGAGCTGACGCCCGGGGATGACGGTGCATCGGTACATATTGCAACGCTGTGCAAGCTCTCGGGGCAGACGGGCGTGGAAATGGAAGCTCTGACCGCTGCCAGTGTGGCCGCACTGACCCTTTATGACATGTGCAAGGCCGTTGACCGCGGCATGGTGGTGGACAATATTCGTCTGTTGGAAAAGAAAGGTGGTCGCAGTGGTCACTGGTCTGCTCCGGGCTCCGGTTCGTAAGTCCTGTATACATCAGCATTGCGGGAGGAGTGACCGTGCAGAGACTACGCCAGGACGGTGGCCACGTGATAGAATGCGCGGCCCGATTGACTGAACCACGAGGAAACACTGTGGCCGTTCGTTACATTCAGACATGCCGGTTGCCTACCCCTTTCGGCGTTTTCGACATGCATGGCTTCGAGGAGCCTGATACCGGAAAGGAGCATGTGGCGCTGACGTTGGGCGACCTTGGCAGCCCCGAGCCCATGCTGGCGCGTACCCACTCCGAATGTCTGACTGGCGATGCCCTTTACAGCATGCGGTGTGATTGCGGCTACCAGCTCGAGGAGGCCCTGCGCAGCATCGCCCGGGAAGGCCGGGGCATACTGATGTATCTGCGCCAGGAAGGGCGGGGTATTGGCCTGCTGAACAAGATTCGTGCCTACAATCTGCAGGATCAGGGCGCCGACACCGTTGAAGCCAATGAGCAGCTCGGCTTCGCGGCTGATCTGCGTGACTACAGTATGTGCCGGGACATGCTGGAGCATCTGGGGATCAGCAGTCTCAGGCTGATGACCAACAACCCCCGCAAGGTGGATGCTCTCACAGAGCTCGGGATCGAGATTGCCGAGCGTGTGCCCTTGCACGTGGGGCGCAATCCCCACAACGAACACTACCTGAATACCAAGCAGAGCAAGCTTGGGCACTGGTTCGAGACCCATCAGGACGACGATCCCGCCCTCTGACCTTCTGACAGTACCCGCTTACCGTTTATTTCACCGCCTTGAGTGACAGGTTGTATTTCATTCGCTCCAGGCGGCCTTCAATGGTTCGTTGAATGCCCTGGGCATCCAGCCCGCAGGAAGACAGCAGCTCGCCGTGCTTGCCATGATCAATAAAGGTGTCCGGAAGGCCGATTTGCAATACCGGCTGGCTGACATCGTGGCTGTTGAGGAATTCCGTCACGGCGCTGCCGGCGCCGCCCGCAATGGCGTTTTCCTCAATGGTTACCAGCAGATCGTGCTGTTCTGCCAGTGACAGGATGAGGTTTTCATCCAGGGGCTTCACAAAGCGCATATCCGCCACCGTCGCCCCCAGGGCTTCCGCAGCTTCCAGCGCCGGTGCCAGCAGTGTTCCGAAATTCAGAATGGCAATCCCTGCGCCTTCCCTGACCCTGCGGCCCTTGCCGATTGGCAGGGGAGCGAGTTCGCTGATGATCTCCGCCCCAGGCCCGGTTCCCCGGGGATAGCGCACCGCCGCAGGCCCGTCGTAAAGCATGCCGGTGTGCAGCAGTTGGCGGGTTTCGTTTTCATCCGACGGTGCCATCACAATCATGTTGGGGATGCAACGCAGATAGCTGATGTCGAAAGCACCTGCGTGGGTGGGGCCGTCTTCACCCACGAGGCCTGCGCGATCGATGGCAAACAGGACATCCAGGTTCTGTATGGCTACATCGTGAATCAGCTGGTCATAGGCCCGCTGCAGGAAGGTTGAATAGATCGCGACAACCGGCTTGGCGCCGTCACAGGCGAGGCCGGCCGCCAGGGTGACGGAGTGCTGCTCGGCAATGGCCACATCGAAATACCGGTCGGGAAAACGTTGAGAAAACGCCAGCAGGTCCGAGCCTTCGCACATGGCAGGGGTGATACCCACAACGCGTTCATCGGCTGCCGCAGCATCACACAGCCACTGGCCAAAAACATTGGCGTACTTGGGCTTCGACGGCTTGGGTACTACCGGCTCCGGCTTGCTGGGAGGTACCGGCTCGATCTTGTTGATGGCGTGGTAACCAATGGGGTCGGCTTCGGCTGGCGCGAACCCTTTGCCCTTGGTGGTTACAACGTGGAGGAACTGCGGGCCGTCCAGTTCGCGGATATTCTCCAGGGTTTCTACCAGTAAAGGCAGGTCATGGCCGTCGATGGGGCCGATGTAGTTGAAACCGAGCTCCTCGAACAGGGTTCCCGGGGCAATCATGCCCTTGAAGTGTTCTTCGGTCTTGCGGGCCAGTGCCATAAGGTGGGGTGCGCCCTGAAGCACCCGCTTGCTGCTGTCCCTGACCTGGTTGTAGGTGCGGCTGGCCAGAAGCTTGGCAAAGTAATTCGACAGCCCGCCCACATTGCGGGAGATGGACATGTCATTGTCATTGAGAATAACCAGCATGTCGGCATGGAGATGGCCGGCGTGATTCAGCGCCTCAAAGGCCATACCCGCGGTCATGGCTCCATCGCCGATAACCGCAATGCTTTTGCGGCCGGTGCCCTGCATGCGGGAAGCGATGGCCATTCCAAGGGCAGCACTGATCGATGTGCTGGAATGCCCTACACCAAAGGTGTCGTATTCGCTTTCTGCCCGTTTCGGGAAGCCCGCGAGGCCGCCCTTGCGACGAATGCTGTTCATACGCTCGCGGCGGCCGGTAAGAATCTTGTGTGGGTAGGCCTGGTGCCCTACATCCCACACCAGTCGGTCTTCCGGCGTGTTGAAAACGTAGTGCAGGGCAACGGTCAGTTCCAGAACCCCCAGGCCGGCACCAAAGTGCCCTCCGGTTTGCCCTACCGACCACAGCAGGAATGCACGCAGCTCCCGCGCCAGCTGGGTCAGCTGGTCGTCCGCCAGCTCTCTCAGCTGTGCGGGAGTATCAACCCTGTCCAGCAACGGCGTATTGGGCCGTTTTGACGGGATTTCCTTGAAAGTATATGTGTCCTGCATCTGCTCGGGTCTTTTCCGGATGTTTCAAAAAATGTGGGTTCTATTATAGGGGATGAAGGGACCCGGTTTCATACTGATTGGGCCATTCAGTTCCACTCAGTCCTTCACGGTCAGTGTGCATCCCAGCACCGTCGTGGATCAATGGGTACGGGCCACCACGTAACCGGCCATTTCCCGGAGCATGTCGCCTTCCGTGCCGAACCCGTCCAGGCTGGCCAGTGCCGAGTCCAGCAGTCGTGCCAGGTAGTCCCTGGCGCCTGTGGTGCCCAGCAATGAAGGGTAGGTGGGCTTTGCCCGGGCCATGTCCGAGCCCTGGGGTTTTCCGATGACCGTGGTGTCACCTTCGATATCCAGCAGGTCATCCTGGACCTGGAATGCAAGCCCGAGGGTTTGTGAATAAATGGTAAGCGCTGCCAGCTGGTCGTCGCTCACATCCGGCGCGGTCAAGGCGCCCATGCGCACACTGGCGGCAATCAGGGCGCCTGTCTTGTGGCGATGCATCGTTTCCAGCTGGTCGATGGTCAGGCGTTTGCCAACCGACTCCAGGTCAATAGCCTGTCCGCCCACCATGCCCAGGTGCCCGCTGGCAGTGGCCAGTTCCCGGATCATGGCCAGCCGGACCTGATCGTCAAGGCCGGGGGCGTCCGCCAGCCAGCCGAACGCCAGGGTCTGCAGGGCATCGCCTGCGAGAATGGCAGTGGCCTCGTCAAAGGCAATATGGGTTGTGGCCCGGCCCCGGCGCAGCTCATCATCGTCCATGGCCGGCAGGTCATCGTGAATCAGTGAATAGGCATGGATCAGCTCCAGGGTGCACGCCGGAATGATCGCGCTGTCTGCCGGCTGGCCCACTGCAATTGCGGAGGCCATGCAAAGGGCAGGGCGAATGCGTTTGCCGCCGCCCAGTACGCTGTATCGCATGGCTTGCTGAAGGCGCTCGGATCCGCTGCCGGCGCCTGAGAGCTGGCGCTCGAGTTCCGTGTCTGTCCGGTTGCGGCAATGTTCGAGAAATGTCTCCAGACGGGTGTTCTCAGTTGACATCAGGCAGATTCGTCCGGGTTGAAGGGCCTTGTCTGGAGTGTGCCGTCGCTGTTTTCGACCAGTTGTTCCACTCTCTGTTCCGCGGTCTTGAGTGCCTGTTGGCATTCCCGTGTCAGCTTTACGCCCCGTTCGAACGCTGTCAGTGATTGCTCCAGGGACAGTTCGCCCTGTTCCAGGTCACGGACCAGTTTTTCCAGTTCATCCAGGGACTTTTCAAAGTCGGCGATGGACGCCGTGCTTTTTTCACCGGCCATACAGGGCCTCCGGTTGCTTCGCGGAATTTCGCGGATTATATCAAAGCTTCAGGCCCGCCGCTGCCAGCAGAACTCCCTGGCGTCCTCCTTTTTGCCCTCCGGGCCCCAAACCTGCTCGGTGACGCGGATTTCACCGCGGGCACTGACGGTGACGATGGTGGTCGCGCGGGTACCGTAATCGCTGCCGATGATAAACGGTGACGAGAGAAACCGCTCGAATTCCCGGCTGACGCCGGTATCCGGCAATTCATGGTCCGGCGCCGGGGTGGTGTCCTGCAGGCGCCCAATAAGGCGTTGATGGAGTTCACCGGTATGATTTGAATCAGCGCTCTCAAGCAGGCTGGTGACCGAGTTCCTCAGCCTGAGCAGCTTGGGCCAGGGAGTTTGCAGTAAATGATTGCTGAGGCCGTAGGTGCCGCGGTGAACCTGGCGTCCGGGGTGAGCATCCCGGTTGCTGAAATACCAGCCGTGCTGTGTGTCCAGGCTGACCAGGTTGAACCCGGAGTAAAGGCCCTTGTGTTCCTGAAGGCGCGGTTCAAGCGCAGTACTGTCTTCGGCAAGGGCCATCAGCGGGAGCTCGCCCCGGGAGTGGGTGCCGGGCATCTGGGAGCCTTCCCGCACGTTGGTAACGGCGGAAACCTGCCCGCGGGAGTCAACGGCGAGCCAGGTTCCACCGGAGAGCAGATCCCGACCGGCAAGCACTTCCCTCCCGGCGGTTTCACTGTTCCACCAGTCCATGGCGGCGGTAGGGCGCCGGAAAAATTCGTCGCGGTTTGCAGCCACCACCAGAGGAAAGTCAGAGTGCTGTCGCAGGGAGAAAACTATCAGGCACATGAGACGGGCTCATCCTTCGCGAGTGAACAAAGATGCATCGGTGTGTATCATACCAGCCTGTTTTGATCTCTGGGTGTGGCTGAGTATGACCCTGATTGCGGTAATTGGTCTCTATCTGGCGCTGGGTGCCCTGGCGGGCACCATGGCTGGACTGTTTGGTATCGGTGGCGGGCTGGTGATTGTGCCGGTGCTGATCTTCAGTTTTGGTCTGCAGGGGATCAGTAGTGAAATCGCGGTACATCTGGCGGTGGGCACCTCCCTGGCCACCATTGTATTCACCTCGGTCAGTTCCATTCGCTCCCATCACCTGCACCAGGCTGTGCGCTGGGATGTTTTTCGGCCCATGACCCTGGGTATCGTCATCGGGGCGATACTCGGAGCCTGGACAGCGTCGATTCTCACCGGCGATGCGCTGGAACTGATTATCGGTGTGTTTGTCATCCTGGTGGCGCTGAAGATGCTGCTGGAGGTTAATCCGAAGCCGGGTCGTGATGTGCCCGGTACCGCCGGGCTAGGCGTGGCAGGGGCCGGTATTGGCTGGGCGTCGGCCATATTCGGGATCGGTGGCGGCACACTGACGGTTCCTTTCCTGAGTTGGTGTAATGTGAAAATGCAGCAGGCTGTGGGAACCTCGGCGGCCTGTGGTCTGCCCATTGCCGTTGCCGGTGCGCTGGCCAACATCGGTACCGGCTGGCAGAACCCTCACCTGCCCGAGCTCAGCGTGGGGTTTATCTATCTGCCGGCATTGCTGGGTATTGTCCTGACCAGCGTGTTGTTCGCCCGGGTTGGTGCCAACCTGGCTCACCGCCTTGATGCGGCGTTACTCAAAAAAATATTTGCCATGGTTCTGATCGTGGTGGGTATCCGTTTTCTGTTATGACCTGAGGGGTTATTGATGCTCCAGCATCCGCAAATTGACCCGGTGGCAATTTCCATCGGGCCTTTGAAAGTACACTGGTATGGCCTGACCTATCTGGTCGGATTTCTTGTGGGCTGGTGGCTGGGGCGCATCCGCGCCCGTAAACCCTGGTCGCCAATCACCGAAACACAGATGGGTGACATGCTTTTCTACATCGCCCTTGGCGTGATTCTGGGCGGGCGCTTCGGTTATGTGCTGTTCTACAACTTTGGCTCCTTTGCGGCCGACCCGCTGATGCTCTTGCGGGTCTGGGAAGGCGGCATGTCCTTCCACGGTGGTCTGTTGGGCGTGATGTTTGCCATCTGGTGGTTTGGCCGCAAGGTGGACCGCACTTTCTGGCAGATCGCGGATTTCGTCGCACCGCTGGTGCCTGTCGGCCTTGGCGCCGGCCGAATCGGCAACTTCATCAACGGCGAGCTCTGGGGCAAGCCCACGGATGTACCCTGGGGCATGGTGTTCCGCACGGCTCCGGATGCCCTGGCGCGGCACCCGTCCCAGCTTTACCAGTTCGCCCTGGAAGGCGTGCTGTTCTTCATCATCCTGTGGTGGTTCTCCTCAAAGCCCAGGCCCCGCATGGCGGTGTCCGGCCTGTTCCTGATGTGTTACGGCATCTTCCGTTTCCTGGTGGAGTTTGTACGCCAGCCAGACCCCCAGTTGGGCTACCTGGCTTTTGACTGGCTGACCATGGGGCAGGTGTTATCATTCCCGATGATCCTGGCGGGTGCCGGACTGATTGTTTTTGCTTACCGGAGAAACGCTGAATGAAAGCCTATCTCGACCTGATGAAAGACGTGGTGGACAACGGCATGGACCGCGGCGACCGCACCGGCGTTGGTACCCGTTCGGTCTTCGGCCGCCAGATCCGCTTCGACCTGCAGGAAGGGTTTCCTCTGGTCACCACCAAGAAGGTCCACCTGCGCAGCATCATCCAGGAGTTGCTGTGGTTCCTCCAGGGCTCCACTGACAACAACTGGCTCAAGGAACGTAAGGTGTCCATATGGAATGAATGGGCGCTGGAGAACGGTGACCTCGGTCCCATCTACGGCAAACAGTGGCGCAGCTGGCAATGCCCGGATGGAAGCACCGTCGACCAGATCAGCGACCTGATCGACCAGATCCGTAACAAGCCCAACTCCCGACGGCTGATTGTCTCTGCCTGGAACCCGGCGGAACTCCCGGACGAATCCATCGGCCCCCAGGATAACGTCCGCCAGGGGCGAATGGCGCTGGCTCCCTGTCACTGCCTGTTCCAGTTCTATGTGGCCGACGGCAAGCTTTCCTGCCAGCTCTACCAGCGCAGCGCCGACCTGTTCCTGGGTGTGCCGTTCAACATTGCCTCCTATGCACTGCTGACCCACATGATCGCCCAGCAGTGCGATCTGGACGTTGGTGAGTTTGTCCATACGTTCGGTGACTGCCACCTCTACCAGAACCACCTGACCGACGATATCGTATTCGAGCAGCTGAAGCGCGAGCCCCGGCCGTTGCCAAAGCTGGTCATCAAGCGGAAGCCTTCATCAATCTTTGAATACGAACTGGAAGACTTCGAGTTTGACGGGTATGACCCGTATCCCGGCATTAAGGCGCCTATTGCCATTTAAGTAGCCTCTGGCCTGGGCTCGCCCGGAACTTTGGGGGCTGCAGGGCAGTGGGAGGGGGCTGCCGAAAAACGCTACGAGCACATCCATGTGCGCTTGGGCTCCGCCATCCATGGCTCCGCACATTTTCGGCAGCCCCCTCCCACTGCCCTGCGGTCGACCTGTCGAGTTCGCTTACCGGGAGGCTCTGGTCAGGTCGGTGGTGTTTACACTGAGAAAAATTTAGAAGTGCATTGTTCGCAGTATATTTTTGGCCGGCTGAATCCATGGCCGAATCGCAAGAGGGCGGGATAACCTGTCCAAAAATGTGCGGAGCCATGGATGGCGGAGCCCAAGCCGCGCATGGATGCCTCGAGGCGTTTTTTGGACAGGTTATCCCGCCCTCTTGCAGCCCCCGAGATAAAAAGCTGGCAACTCCAGAATAAGAGGTCTACCGATGAGAAAAGCGTTAATAGTGGCCATGTCCCAGAACCGGGTCATCGGCCGGAACAACAAGCTGCCGTGGTATCTGCCAGGGGATCTGAAGTACTTCAAGCAGGCCACCATGGGCAAGCCTATCATCATGGGGCGGAAAACCTGGGACTCCATTGGCCGGCCATTGCCCGGACGGATGAACGTGGTGATTTCCCGGAATCCGGAATGGGAAGCGCCTGCTGGGACCGTGGCTGCAAAGTCACTGGAAGAAGCGCTGGTGAAAGCCGAAGCTCAGGCCGAAATCGAGGGTGGAGATGAGGTGATGATCATCGGTGGCGGGCAGATTTATGCCGAAGCCCTGCCGATGGTGGACCGGATCTACATCACCCAGGTACACGCTGATGTGGAAGGCGACGCCTATTTTCCGGAGGTAAACTGGGATGAGTGGGAGGAAATCGGACGGGAGGATTTCTCCGCGTCCGACAACAACCCGTATGACTACAGCTTTGTAGTCTATCAGCGCCTGAATCAGTCGTGAGCGACTAGCTCACGCCTGACGGGGCGGGCGCTTGCCGGCGGGTTTGCCACCCTTGCCCGGGGGCTTGCCTTTCGGGCCAGGGCCACCACGGCCCTTGGGGCCTTTCTTGAAGCCGGGCTTGTATCCCGGCTTGCCGCCCGGACGACCACCCTTGCGATCGCGACGCGGCGGCGCGGTGGCGGAAACCACCGGCAATGCTTCCGGTTGCTCCAGAGGCAGCGAGCCCGGCTGAGAGGCTTCCAGCCAGCATGCCAGGGCACCGGCGACCATCGCCGTATCCATGTTGTTGCGCTCGGCAATCTCATCCAGCAGGGCCATGGCCTTGGCCAGCTTGCCATCCTCGGCAAATCCCATCAGCTGGGTCTCGAACTGTTCCTCACGCATCTTCTTGAGGTCGGTTGGAGACGGAAGCTCATAAGACTGCATCGGCGAGTTGGTCGCCCGCTCCAGGGTGCGCAGCCAGCTGCGTTCCCGTGGCGTGACCAGCAGAATGGCCTTGCCTTCACGACCGGCGCGGCCGGTTCGGCCAACCCTGTGAATGTAGGCTTCAGTATCGTAAGGCACGTCGTAGTTAATGACGTGGGTAATACGGGGTACGTCCAGGCCACGGGCCGCCACGTCGGTCGCCACGATCATGTCTTTCTTGCCGCGCTTGAGATCCTCTACTGTCTGCTCGCGCTGGCGCTGGTTAAGATCACCATTCAGCGGTGCAACGGCGTGGCCGCGGGCTGAGAGCTTCTCGGCCAGCAGGGTGGTTTCCGCCTTGGTGCGCACAAAAATGATGGCCGCATCAATCGGCTCAACCTCAAGAATGCGGGTCAGGGCATCCAGCTTGCGCTCGGCGTATACCGGCAGCACGAACTGGGAAATGCGCTCCACCGTGCGGGTTTCGCTTTCGATTTTTACTTCCGTGGCGTCGCGCAGATAGGTCTGGGCAACTTTCTTGATCTGCGGCGGCATGGTTGCCGAGAACAGTGCGCGCTGGCAGCTTTCCGGTGTTTTTGCCAGGATCGCTTCCACATCATCAATAAAGCCCATGCGCAGCATCTCATCGGCTTCGTCCAGCACAAGAGCCTTGAGGCTGTCGAGCTTCAGAGTGCCTTTGCGCAGGTGGTCCAGCATACGGCCCGGGGTGCCCACGATAACCTGGGCGCCACGGCGCAGGCCCTTGATCTGGGGATAGAAATCCTGGCCGCCGTAAATGGGAAGAACATGGAAGTTACGGAACTTGCTGGCATAGGTGGTGAATGCCTCAGCCACCTGAATGGCCAGCTCCCGTGTGGGTGCCAGCACCAGAATCTGTGGCTCCATGACGGAGGCGTCGATGCGGCTCAGCAGCGGCAGCGCAAATGCGGCCGTCTTGCCGGTACCGGTCTGGGCAACACCCAGCAGGTGTTTGCCGGCCAGCAACGCCGGGATTGTCTGGGCCTGGATAGGGGTTGGTGTTTCGTAGCCGACGGCGGTCACAGCTTCAAGAACAGCGGGATCCAGGCCGAGTTCGGCAAAAGACAGTTCAGACATTAAATTACTCGGAATTCGAAGGGTAGAGCATTGCATTGCAATGCATGATGTGGCGGGGATTATAACTGGTTTCCCGTGTCTTTAACACGGCAAATACCATAGCCGCTGTAGGTAGTTGCCGGCGCCGCCGGTTGCGTTGCAGGCGGATATTGGGCAATCTCCGGATTGTTTGAATAGGATGCTAATGAGGCAAGTCGATGAATTTTGATCAGTTACTGGCAGTGGCCGCAAGCGGTGGAGAGGTTGCCATCCCGTCTTCCTGGGCCCAGGGGCGAGCCTCGTTTGGCGGTGTGATTGCCGCGCTCGTGTTTGACCGGATGGAACACATGGTTGCTCCCGGCCGACCGATGCGGTCCATGCAGGTTTCGTTTGTCGGCCCGGTAACGCCGGAGGAGCCTGCAAGGATCGAGGCGGAAATTCTGCGGGAAGGTAAGGCGGTCAGCCAGGTGCTGGGTCGCATTGTTCAGGGTGGTGAGCCCAGGTTGGTGGTTCTGGCCAGTTTTGGTGGCGACAGGGATTCAGAGGTTCAGGTGGACGCCTTACCGGCTCCGGAAGCGAAGCCGGTGGACCAATGCAAGGGGCTGGATTATATCAAGGGGGTTACGCCGGAATTTATCCAGCAGATCGAAATGCGCTGGGCTTTTGGTAATCTGCCGTTCAGTGGGAAAGGTGGTCGGGAGCTTGGGGGCTGGATGCAGTTCAGGAAGACCCCGGAAACCTTTTCAGATGCCCACATTATTGCCCTCGTTGATGCGTGGCCACCTGCTGTTTTGCCCTATGTGAAAGCCCGGGTGAAAACCAGTTCCCTGAGTTGGGCGCTTGATATCGTGCATCCCCGGCCGGTTCTTGAGCCAGGAGACTGGCTGCTTTACAAGGCTTCGATTGACCAGGCAAGTGCAGGGTACGGCCACACCCAGGCAGGTATCTGGACCGCCCGCGGAGAGCTGGTAGCTCTGAGTCGGCAAACGGTAACGGTATTTGATTAACCACAATACGAACGGCCAGCCCTGTTTTTGAAGCAAGGAATCCCCGTGAAACCAGTTGAAACGATGAAAGTGCTGTTGGCCAGCGTGATCGCGGTTGTGGTCATGGTGGGTATTGCCAGGTTTTCCTACACGCCGATGATTCCCGAGATGGTCGGCGCGCTTGGTCTGAGCGCCTCCGTGGTGGGCATGCTGGCAACGGTGAATTACGCCGGCTATCTTACCGGCGCGCTGCTTATCACCCGGATCAGTGATCTCGGGCTCAAGGTGCAGCTGTACCAGCTCGGGCTTGTTGTGGCAGTGATTTCAACGATTCTTATGGGGTACACCACCAATGTGTGGTTGTGGTTCATTTTGCGGTTCATTTCCGGGCTCAGCACCTCAGCAGGCATGTTGCTGGGGGCCGGTCTGCTGATGAGTTGGTTGATCAAGAACAATCAGAAAGCCGAACTGGGTGTTTTCTTCTCTGGTATAGGGCTCGGGATTGTCCTGACGGCGGTGGTGGCTGAGCTGATCAAGGATTCCTTCACCTGGGACGCGCAGTGGGTGGTCTACGGGCTGGTGGCGTTGGTTCTGCTGGTTCCAGCCTGGCGCTGGATGCCGGACTACCGGGCCTGCGCCCTGCCGCAAACTGCGGGTAACGGCGCAGGTAGTGAGCGCAGCCGCTTTATTCGACTGTTACAGCTGGCCTATTTTTGCGCGGGTGTGGGCTATGTGGTGACAGCGACCTTTCTGGTGGCCATCGCGGAAGCCATGCCGCAGCTCAGCGGCCACGGCTGGCTGATCTGGCTGATTGTCGGCCTTGCTGCCACACCGGCCTGCTGGCTGTGGGATGTATTCTCACGAAGATGGGGGCAATGGCTGGCACTATATCTGGCTTACACCCTCAACGCTGTCAGTATCCTGATGCTGATCATTAGCACCGAAATGGCTAGCGTGATACTCAGTGCCGTGATTTATGGCGCCAGCTTTATCGGTATTGTCAGTATGATGCTGGCTATGGTGGGGCGGGTTTTCCCCGAGAATCCGTCCCGGCCTATGAGCCGGCTTACATTCAGTTATGGCATCGCTCAGATGCTGGCGCCCGCAGTGGTGGGCTACCTGGCCGATGTGGAAGGTAACTACACCAATGGTCTCTGGCTGACCCTGATTGTGATGGCGCTTGGCGTGGTAATGCTGCATCTGGCGCGGAAAATGGAATAAGGGGGCAGGGTGCGTCCGTAACCTCCCGGCAATAGCGGCCGAGGTAATCTGCTTCGGGATGCCTCTATTCCATTTCAGTCAGGGTTTCGTTGAGAACCCCTGAGTCCCGCAGGCCTCCGAAGCGTTTATAGAACTTCTCATTGGGCCCTGGCAGAGGGCCGGAAGCATTCTCTAGGGTCTCGTCCAGCCACTGCTCAGCGCGTACATAGATTTGACGGTACAGGTTGCGGCAAAGCTGCTTGGCGCTACGTCCTTCCCAGTCGCCCGGCAGTAGTTCATCGGGCAGCAGAGGGTCACGAAGTAGTATCTTGCGGTACTCGTGGATCAGCAGCACCCTCAGCAGCAGGCATTCCTCAGGGCTGAGGGTGTCTTCGGACTGGAGTTCCCGCCACAAAGGGCGGAACTGCTTCAGAAAACGCCTGTAGCGACCCCCGAGTTCATCCAGGTTCCAGCTTTCGCGAACCTGGAGGCGAAGGGCTCTTGGGCTCTTCTGCTCCATAGGCATGGTCTGCATCACGATGGTGTCTTCCAGTGCGCCCCATTCCTGCAGCATGGGGATCAGTTCGCTGCGGGTAAACCTCGGGTGCTCCATCAGCCCCGGAGCCATGCTGCCAAAGCTGAGCCACTTCAATTCTTCCCTGACTTTCTGGCGAAGTTCCGGGGTCAGCTGGTTCAGGTAGACCAGGCACCAGCTGCCGTTCCACTCTGCTGTATCGAGATTGTAAACGTGCTGAAAGGCCTGCTCGAACCGACGCAGCCCTGGGCCGGTGAGGCTGTAATAACTGCAGCGCCCGACTTTTTCGGTTTGCAGCCAGGATTCCTGAACCAGGCGATACACAGAGGTTCGCACCAGTCGCTGGCTGATGCCCATGGGTTCTACCAGTTTCATCAGGCTCCCAAGCCAGACATTTCCACCGCGGGGAACGATGGCATCGCCATAGATGGTAATGATAAGAGAGCCGGCGCGGAGTGGCCGTTTCTTCTGGAAGTTTTCGACAAGCAGCTCGAGCTGGTTTTTTGCAGTCATGGCCCTAGGTTCGCAAATAATAATCAATGAAACATGTTGCGCGTATTATCCGGGTCTTACGTGTCAGGTAAAGGTTTGTCTTTTTGCTTGCCTCACTGGTGCGCTGCGTCAGTGTCAGCTTTACTTGAAAAGCCGTCATCAGACTCACTGAAATCAGTTGACACGAGAGTTATGATACAATAACTTCGTTTGATATTCGTCAATGGTATCGAATTTACCGGGAGCGAAGAACGGGAAATTTGCGGTCACGGACGAATCAACAAAAACATACTCAAGCCCCTGCACAATTCGGGAGAACAAAAACAATGCTTAAAACAATGATACGTCGCGCAGGAAAGTGCGCAGCGGTAGCTGCAGCCGGCCTTATGATGATGAGTGCCCAGGCAGCTGAACCAATCAAGATCGGGTCGTTCCTGTCTGTAACAGGTCCGGCATCCTTCCTTGGCGATCCCGAGCTTAAGACGCTCGAGATGTACGTCGATAAAATCAATGAAGAAGGCGGTGTACTGGGGCGAGAGCTGGAGCTCATCCACTATGATGACGTTGGCAACTCTTCTTCGGCCCGAAACTTTGCCAGTCGCCTGATCCGCTCGGATGAAGTGGATATTATCATTGGTGGTAGCACTACGGGTGCGACCATGGCAGCCGTGCCGCTGATCGAGCAGGCCCGATTACCATTCATTTCCCTCGCTGGTGCAGTAGTTATTACCACACCGGTGAAGAAATGGGTGTTCAAGACGCCCCAGTCTGATCGGATGGCGGCAGAACGTATCCTGACCGACATGAAGGACCGCGGTATCACCAAGATCGGTCTTATCTCCGGCACCGATGGCTTCGGCAGCTCTGGCCGTAAACAGACCCTGGAAGTCGCCGAGGAAATGGGCGTGGAAGTTCTCGCTGACGTAACCTACGGCGGATCTGATACAGATATGTCGGCACAGTTGACTAAAATCCGTAACACGAAAGGGGTTGAGGCGGTTCTCAACTTCGGTTTTGGCCAGGGTCCTGCGATTGTGACCCGCAACTATGCCCAGTTGGGCACGAAGCTTCCATTCTACCAGTCCCACGGCGTGGCTTCTGATGGCTTCCTGGAGTTGGCTGGTTCCTCTGCCGAAGGTTTGCGTTTGCCGGCCTCCCCGCTGCTGGTTCCGGATTCCCTGCCGGATGATGACCCCCAGAAAGAAGTCGTTCAGAACTACAAGGCAGAGTATGAGTCTCGCTGGGACTCCAAGGTATCTACCTTTGGTGCCTACGCCTATGACGGCCTGATGCTGGCGGTGCGCGCTATTGAGGAGGCCGGTTCCACGGACCCTGAAGCTGTGCGTGAAGCCCTCGAAAACATCAAGGGCTATGTGGGTGTAACCGGTGAATTCAATATGTCGCCGGAGGATCACAATGGCCTTGATGCAGAATCATTTCGCATTCTGGAAGTCCAGAATGGCGAATGGAAACTGATTAACTGATTCCCTTTCACCTGTCTCGCGGCTGGTGGCTGCTCATCCAGGGTAAGTCACCAGCCGATGTTCGACCGGAACCACCGTTATGCTCGCAGAATTCTTACAATACCTGTTCACCGGGATTACTATCGGTGCCACCTACGCCCTGATAGCCCTCGGTTTTACCCTGATTTACAACGCCAGTCATGTCATCAACTTCGCCCAGGGTGAGTTTCTGATGATCGGAGGTATGGCGACAGTTTCCCTGACGGCAATGGGCGTGCCCATGGTGCTTGCGGTCGTGCTGGCCATCATTCTGGCCGGCGTGCTGGGGATTGCCCTTCAGCGCCTGGCCATTGCACCGGCCAAACAGGCGGATGTAGTTACCCTGATCATCATCACCATTGGTGCATCCATCTTTATCCGTGGTATTGCCCAGGTGGTGTGGGGGAAGGAATACCATGTGATGCAGAACTTCAGTTCGGATCTGCCCATTCGGGTATTTGGTGCGGTTCTGAACAGCCAGAGCCTCTGGGTTCTGGGCATTGGAGCTGTAGTGGTCGTGGCTCTTGTGCTGTTCTTTACCAAAACCCTGACAGGCAAGGCCATTCTTGCGACATCGATGAACAAGGAAGCCGCCCGGCTGGTTGGTATCCGGACCCAGATGGTTCTGATGCTGGCTTTCATGGTGTCTGCCCTGCTTGGTGCTGTTGCCGGGATTGTGGTCGCACCGATCACTTTTACCTCCTATGACATTGGCATCATTCTGGGGCTTAAAGGCTTTGTCGCGGCTGCAATTGGTGGCCTGGGCAGTGGTGTAGGCGCAATTGTCGGTGGGATCGCCCTGGGTATCGTGGAAGCGATGGCGGCGGGGTACATCTCCTCCGATTACAAGGACGCGGTAGCCTTCTCGATGATTCTGCTGGTGCTTTTCTTCATGCCCCGGGGGTTGTTCGGAGCCAAAGTCGTGGAGCGTGTCTGATGATGAACCGGTTTATGCAGTCGCGTCTCCGGGGACTGATCGTCCTCGCACTGATTCTGATTATACTTCCTGCCTTTCTGGCCAACTCGTTTCATTATGAGCTGGTAACCCAGATGGCGATTCTGGCGGCCACCGTCGTTGGCCTGAACCTGCTGGTTGGGTACGCTGGCCAGATCAGTCTCGGCCACGCCGGGTTTTTCGGTCTGGGAGCCTATTTTTCCGGCATTGCAACGGGAACCTATGGATGGCCCTCCGTGCCGGCACTTTTGGTGGGGGCTATCCTGGTGGCCATTATTGCCTGGGTTGTCGGGCGGCCGATCCTGCGCCTCAAAGGGCATTACCTGTCCATGGCGACACTGGCCGTGGGCTTTATAATTGCGATCATTCTGAACAACGAGCGTGACTTCACAGGTGGTCCGGACGGTATGCCTGTGCCCGCGCTTGAAGTGTTTGGCTGGGAGCTGAGTGCGTTTGGCCAGTATTCACTGTTTGGGCTGACCATTGAAGGTTTCCAGGCCTGGTATATCTTCGCCAGTGTCGTGCTGCTGGTGGCGGTCTGGTTTGCGCTGAACCTGATTGAGTCACCGATTGGTCGCGCCTTGCGCTCGGTGCATGGGTCCGAAGTGGCGGCCAGTGTCGTGGGTGTAAACACCGCAAAGTATAAAAGCCTGGTGTTTGTGATTTCCGCCATCTACGCCAGCCTGATGGGCGGCCTCTACGCCCACTTCCAGGGTTTTATTACGCCAGCAGTGGCAAGCTTCGAATTCTCCATTCTCTTTATCACCATGGTTGTTCTCGGTGGCATGGGATCGACATTTGGAGTGATTCTGGGGGCCGTGGTGCTTAAGCTGCTGCCGCAGGTGCTGGCGGACTTCCAGGAGCTGGAGACAGTGATGTTCGGTCTGATCCTGATGTTGACCATGATTTTCATGCCCAAGGGGCTGTTACCCACGCTAACTGCGATTGTTTCCAGAAGAATGCGCAAGAAAGCGGGAGGTGAGGCATGACAGCGCTGGTTGAAGTAAAAGGGCTGGATAAGGCCTTTGGTGGTGTCCATGCGGTTGAAGGGGTCAGCTTCGCCGTCGAGGCCGGGCAGGTTTATTCTGTCATTGGTCCGAACGGAGCCGGCAAGACCACCCTGTTCAATCTGATAACCGGACTCTACATTCCCACGAAGGGTGAGATCCGGCTGAACGGTGAGAGCACGGCCAGGCTGGAACCGAACCAGCTTGCGGAACGGGGTATGTGCCGGACTTTTCAGCAGATGCAGATCTGTATGAACATGACCGCCATCGAGAATGTGATGCTTGGCCGGCACCTCCAGCTTAAGAGCAATCTGTTCACCACCCTGTTTCGCTTGCCGTCTTTGCGTCGGGACGAGGAGTCTGCGCACAGGCGCGCCGCTGAACTTATGGAATACGTGGGGTGTGGGCAGTACGTGGGTGCCGAAGCATCCGCCATGTCATACGGCGCGCTCAAGCGACTGGAGATTGCCCGGGCCCTGGCGGCGGAACCGAAGGTTATCCTGCTGGATGAGCCTGCGGCAGGCCTGAACGCCACCGAAACTGCGGCTCTGGAAGACCTTATCCGGAAAATAGCGGATCAGGGCATAACCGTGATGCTGGTTGAGCACGATATGAAACTGGTGATGGGTATATCCGACCGGTTGCTGGTGCTTGACCATGGTCGCGTTCTGGCCGAGGGCACGCCCGAGGAAATCCGTCAGAATCCTGATGTTATTGCTGCCTATCTGGGTGGCTGAGCAAGGAGACATTTCACATGAGCGAGCAACACACTGAAATGGCGCCTGCCCGGTCACGCAGTGAGCAGGCAGTCAGAATTATCGTGCACGAACACCAGGCGCTGTGGCGGATCCTTGATCTGCTTGACCAGCTTCTGAGTGATATGAATATCAACGATCAGCGGCCGGATGAAAGGCTGCTGACGACAATTTTTGATTACATTCAGCATTTCTCTCAGCGAGTACATAGCACCCCCACGGATATTGAGCTTTACAAGCGTCTTGGCGAGAAGTCTCCGGAGACCGCGCCCTTGCTGGAGAAGCTGGCCAAGGGCTACGTGATAGGTCATGAAAAGCTGGTGGAACTGCGCCAGTTACTGATGGAGTGCGAAGAGCGTTGGCCGGAAGGGCGCGAGAAGTTCAGTCATGCTCTGGCGCGTTTCACTGAGGCCTTGCGCAAGCACATCCGCAAGGAAGAGGGTGTGGTTATTCCCAAGGCCCGGAAGCTGCTGACCGAGGAAGACTGGCAGCAGATCATAGAAGCACGGGATGTGGAAAATGACCCCTTGTTTGGGGAACGGGTGCGGGAAGAATTCCGGGATTTGCGGCACCAGATTGTCAGTTATACGCCGGAAAAGTTCGGCGGGCTGGGACTCAAGCACGCAGACCGGGTCACCGCGCTTCATGCTGAACAGGAATTGCTGTCCATCAAGGGGCTGGTTACTTCCTATGGCCAGATCGAGGTGCTGCACGATGTGGATATCCGGATTAATAGCGGTGAGATAGTCTCGCTTGTAGGGGCCAACGGTGCCGGCAAATCTACCCTGCTGATGACCATCTCCGGGTTGCAGCCTACGGATCGCGGCGCGATAACCTTTGAAGGCAAAGACCTGGCGAAGATCCCGGCTGATCAGCGGGTCGCCAGTGGCATCGTTCAGGTGCCAGAAGGCCGGCAGGTGTTCAAGGACCTCAGTGTTCATGACAATCTGTTGCTCGGCGCCTACACCCGTGGCAAGACGCCAGAGGTGATGGATGATCTGGAACGTATGTACACCAAGTTCCCCATCCTTCGTCAGAAGCGCCATAACCTGGCGGGTGAGCTGTCCGGTGGTCAACAACAGATGCTGGCGATGGGTCGGGCCTTGATGGCCAAACCGAGGCTGCTGCTTATGGACGAGCCCAGCATGGGCCTTGCGCCCTTGATTATCGAAGAGATTTTCAACATCGTGAAAGAGCTGAAGGAGGAGGGTATTACCATCTTCCTGGTCGAGCAGAATGCGTCCCAGGCGCTGGCACTGGCCGACCGTGGCTATGTGCTGGAAACCGGAAAGGTAGTGATTGAAGGCACTGGCCGGGAACTGCTCAGTAACGAGAAGGTGCGTGAAGCATACCTGGGTATGTAATCGCCCGACATTTATAAAGCACAAATAAAAGGGGGACAGGTCGATAAACCTGTCCCCCTTTTATTTGCCTGTGACCTTCTCTCTGGGGTCCAAGACAGAGAGAAAATCTGGCAAGCCCGGTGTTACTCGGGCTTCTTGGCAACCAGTGTCAGGATGTCGTAGCTCGCAACCAGCTCGTCATTCTGGTTCTGAACCTGGACGTCCCAGACCACCACACCCTGGGGGTGACCGTCCGGAGATGTCCGCCCCTGATCGATCTTGCGCTTGCAGGTCAGCCTTGCGCGGATGGTGTCTCCCGGGGCAACTGGCTCAATAAAGCGCAGGGTGTCCAGACCGTAGTTCGCCAGCACCGGACCTTCGCCCGGATAAACGAACAGGCCTGCCGCAGCGGAAAGCACAAAATAGCCATGGGCAATGCGCTTGCCGAACTGGGAGTCCCGCGCCGCAATTTCATCAAAGTGCATGTAGAAATGATCGCCGGACAGGCAGCCGAAGTTGACGATGTCGGCCTCGGTGACCGTGCGCCGGTGCGTCAGCAGGGATTCGTTGATCTGCAGATCTTCAAAGTGGCGACGGAATGGGTGCACGTCGGTTTCAATCAGATCAGCACCACGGACATACTCGCGGGTGACCGCTGCCAGCATGGTCGGGGAGCCCTGGATGGCAGTCCTCTGCAGGTAATGATGTACCGCGCGGATGCCGCCCAGCTCTTCACCACCACCGGCACGGCCGGGGCCGCCATGCTTGAGCATGGGCAGCGGAGAACCGTGGCCGGTGGACTCCCGGGAGGCTTCGGCGTTCAGCAGCTGAAGGCGCCCGTGGAAGGCTGCCAGCAAAGGTACAATCCTGCCGGCAATGGCCGGATCGCGGGTGGTCAGGGTGGTCACCAGTGAACCGCGACCTTTGGCACACAGGGAGACCGCATCTTCGATGGTGTCGTAGGGAATGACCGTTGCCACCGGGCCGAAAGCCTCAATGTCGTGAGCACCACAACCATTCTCAGGGTTGCGGCACAGCAGCAGGTGAGGCTCGATGAATGCGCCCTTGTCCGTGCCTTCGCCGGTCGGCTTGAAATCGCCATTGCCGCCGATGACCAGTTCGCTGGTTTTCAGCAATTCCTGGATGTTGGCTTTGACGTCTTCAAGCTGATCAATGGAGGCCAGGGCGCCCATGCGAACGCCCTCAACCGAGGGATCGCCAACGGTGACTTTTGACAGGCGTTCCTTGAGCTTCTCACAGACAGCATCCACCTGGTCTTTCGGTACCAGGATACGACGGATAGCCGTACACTTCTGTCCGGCCTTCGCGGTCATTTCGCGGCCCACCTCTTTCACAAAGATGTCGAACTCTTCGTGCTCGGGTGTCACATCCGGCGCCAGAATGGCACTGTTCAGCGAATCGGCCTCGGCATTGAACGGAATCGAACGGTTGATGATGTTCGGGTGATTCTTGAGTTTGCGGGCGGTTGCAGCGGAGCCTGTAAAGGTGACCACGTCCTGCTCCTCGAGGTGATCAAACAGGTCCCCAGTGCTGCCGATGATCAACTGCAGGCTGCCTTCAGGCAGCGCGCCGGATTCCTGCATCAGACGGACAGCCAGTTCCGTGACGTAACTGGTAGACGTGGCCGGCTTCACGATAGAGGGCATGCCCGCCAGGAAGGTGGGCGCAAACTTTTCCAGCATGCCCCACACCGGGAAGTTGTAGGCATCGATATGAACCGCTACACCTCCGCGGGGAACCAGAATGTGAGTGCCGGCAAAGTGGTTGTTCTTGCCCAGGGGCGTGACCGGTCCTTCGTGCACAACGTTACCGGAAGGCAGCTCGCGCCGCCCCATGCTGGCGTATGAGAACAGGGTGCCAAAACCGCCGTCGATATCAATGCCGTTATCGGCTTTGCTGGAGCCGGTATGCATGGACAGCGCATAGAGCTCTTTCTTGTGTTCCTGCAGGTACAGGGCCATGGCCTTCAGGGCCAGGGCGCGCTCCTGGAAATCCATCGCCATCAGGTTTTTGCCGCCAACCTTGCGGCCATACTCAACGGCGTTCTTGAAATCGAGGGTGTCGTCGTGGGTGTGGGCAACGATCTCGCCGTTTACCGCACTGGGCAAAGCCTTGGCCGGCTTTTCGCCGATCCACTGGCCGGCAATGAAACTTTTCAGGACTGACATGGGTAACTCCATTTGTTACTTAAACACCAAGGCAAGCCCCGTTTCTCGGAGCTTGCCTTGCTAGTGTCTTTCTGTTGGCGGGCTGGGAACTACATTTCGTCGTAGTCCAGAACCACTTTGTCGCTGACCGGGTAGCACTGGCAGGAGAGCACATAGCCCGCTTCCACTTCGTAGTCTTCCAGCGCAAAGTTCTGGTCCATTTCCACTTCGCCTTCCACAACCTTGGCGCGGCAGGTAGAACAAACGCCGGCTTTGCAGGAGAAAGGCAGATCCGCACCTTCCTCGTTACCGGCTTCGAGGATGCTCTTGGTATCACGAACCAGCGGGAAGGTCAGGGAACGGCCATCGGCGATGACGGTCACTTCGCTGACGGACTGCGGGTCCACTTTCGACGGCGCCCTGTCCTTACGGGCCTGGGGAGCACCACCGACTGGCGTAAACAGCTCGAAATGGATCCGGCTTTTGTCCATGCCATGACGAAGCAGCGAGTCCCGGACATCCTCGGTCATCAGCTGGGGGCCACAGATGAAGGCGGCGGTGAGATCCTTGGCGTTGATCCAGTGATCAAACAGGGCATCGCACTTATCGTGGTCAATCCGCCCGTTATAAAGGTCGATGTCCTGCTCTTCACGAGTGAAGATATAAACCAGGTTCAGGCGGGCCATGTATTCGTTCTTCAGGTCCTGGAGCTCATCCCGAAACATGGTGCTGCTGGTGGCCTTGTTGCCATAGAACAGCGTTACCTCGCTCTTGGGTTCGGTTTCCAGGGTGGTCTTGACGATCGACAGTATCGGGGTGATACCACTGCCGGCAGCTACGGCCAGGTAATTGCCTTCCCGCTCGGGATCCAGGTCAATGGAGAAATGGCCCTGGGGCGGCATGACTTCCAGCGTCTGGCCGGGCTTCAGCTGCTCATTGGCAAACGTGGAAAAACGGCCGCCGGCAACCCGTTTGACCGCGATGCGCAGCTCCTGATCATTGACGCTACGGCAGATCGAATAAGAGCGGCGCACTTCCTCGCCATCCATCTGCGTTCTGACAATCAGGTGCTGGCCCTGTTTGTAGCTGAATTTGTCCGCCAGATCTTCTGGCAGGTCAAAAGCAATTGATACGGCGTTTCTTGTTTCAGGTCTGACCTCTTTGAGGGTCAGTGAGTAGAATTTATTCATGATCGTATCGGCTCTAGATGCATTTGAAATAGTCGAAGGGCTCGAGGCATTCCTTGCAGCGATAAAGGGCTTTGCAGGCGGTGGATCCGAATTCGCTGACCCGTTCGGTGTCCTTGCTGCCACAATGGGGGCAGGCAATGACGTCCGGTTCGCCGAGCAGGCTTAGCTTGCTGGAGCTGCCCTCGGGCGGCGCGATTCCGAATGCCCGAAGCTTCTCTTTGCCTTCGTCTGTGATCCAGTCGGTGGTCCAGGCAGGGGTCAGCACCTGATTGATTTTCGGATCCCGGAAGCCTGCGGCACGCAGGGCCTCGGTAATCAGTTCCTCAATCAACTCGGTGGCTGGGCAGCCGGAGTAGGTCGGGGTTACGTCAATGGACAGTTCTTTGCCGTCCCAACGCACGGCACGAACAATGCCGAGTTCCACGACGCTTACTGCCGGCACTTCCGGGTCTTTGACCTCCTCCAGAAGTGCCCAGATGTCGTCCTCCGTCAGCAGATCGGGGCGGGCGTTTGCCGGCACCCGATCACTGGCAATCAGGATATCGACTGCTGACCTGTGGTCTGACTCACCATGTTGTGGCATCGGGATAGGCCCTCTGCAGGAACTGCATTTCTGCCAGAATGAAACCGAGGTGTTCGGTGTGCTCGCCGTGCTTGCCGCCCATATACATCCAGGCGTCTTCGGCGCCCGGTGTCAGGGTGGCCTGGGTGAGCACCTCGTTGACCATGCCGCGCCAGTCTTTGGCCAGCTGGTCAGGGTCCGGGCCAATGCCCGCCTCGGCCATCACACGATCGGTGTCGTCCGGTGTGATCAGCTCACCGGTGAAGCGCCAGAGGATATCCACTGCATCCTGCATGCGCTTATGGCTTTCTTCGGTCCCATCGCCAAGACGCTTGACCCATTCAGAGGACCGACGCAAGTGATAGGTGGCCTCTTTCAGAGCCTTCGCGGCGATTCCGGCGATGCGCTCATCACTGGATTCGGTCAGGCTCTTGAGCGTGAAGTAGTGCCACACGTCGAAGAAGAACTGCCGGCCCATGGTCACCGCATAGTCCTCGTTGGGCTGCTCGGTGAGCAGCAGGTTGCGGTAATTGTGGGCATCGCGGCGGAATGCCAGCTTGTCGGCATCGCGGCCATCATCAATCAGCTCGGCAGCGTACTCGTACCAGTTGCGGGCCTGGCCAACGAGGTCAAGGGCAACGTTCATCAGCGCCATTTCTTCCTCAAGCGCCGGGGCCTTGCCGCATAACTCGCACAGCCGCTGGCCCAGGATCATGTCGGAATCTGCCAGGCGCAGCAGGTATTCCTTTAAGGCTTCTGCTTGTGTCATTGTATCCGCTCCTTACATGTGTCCGACTTCATCGGGCAGCTCGTAAAAAGAAGCGTGCCGGTAAATCTTGTCTTCCGACGGGTCGAAAAGTACTTCCTTCTCGTCGGATGCGGAGGCCGTGATGGTGTCGGAGGGGACGACCCAGATACTTACCCCTTCATTACGGCGTGTGTACAGATCGCGGGCGTTTTCCATGGCCATCTCGGCGTCAGAGGCATGCACGCTGCCCACGTGTTTGTGGTTCAGGCCGTGCTTGGACCGCACAAAAACTTCGTAAAGGCGCCATTCAGACATATTGCATTCCTCCGGTATCAAGCGGCTTGTGCGCGCTGTTTTTGTTTTTTGGCATAGGCGACGGCCGCTTCTCGGACCCATGCGCCTTCGTCAATTGCTTTCTTGCGAGTATTGATACGCTCGCGGTTACAAGGGCCGTTACCCTTGAGAACGTCGTAGAATTCCTGCCAGTTGATCTCACCAAAATCGTAGTGGCCGGTTTCTTCGTTCCATTTCAGGTCCGGATCCGGCGCGGTGCATCCCAGGAATTCAAGCTGCGGAATCGTCTGGTCAATAAACATCTGGCGCAGTTCATCGTTGCTCTTGCGCTTGATCTTCCAGGCCATGGACTGCTGCGAGTTCGGAGACTCGTCATCGTGCGGGCCGAACATCATCAGGGCCGGCCACCACAGGCGGTTGATGGCGTCCTGCACCATGGCTTTCTGCTCTTCGGTGCCTTCACGCATCATGTCCAGCAGGATCTGGTAACCCTGGCGCTGGTGGAAACTCTCTTCCTTACAGATGCGGACCATGGCGCGGGAGTAAGGACCGTAGGAGGTACGCTGCAGCACCACCTGGTTGACAATGGCGGCACCATCGACCAGCCAGCCCACAGCACCCATATCCGCCCAGTTCAGAGTCGGGTAATTGAAGATGCTGGAATACTTGGCTTTACCCTGGTGCAGTTTCTCGATTTCTTCGTCGCGATCTGCACCGAGAGTTTCCATGGCACTGTAGAGATACAGGCCGTGGCCTGCTTCGTCCTGGATCTTGGCCATCAGCTGGAGCTTGCGCTTCAGGGTAGGGGCCCGGGTAACCCAGTTACCTTCTGGCAGCATGCCGACCACTTCAGAGTGGGCGTGCTGGGAAATCTGACGAACCAGAGTCTTCCGGTAGCCTTCAGGCATCCAGTTCTTGGGTTCGATCTTGGTTTCGGCGTCAACCTTTTCCTGAAACTCGCGCTCTTCAGGCGACATCTCTTCCATGGTCTTCAGGCGCTTGGCGCCGGTTTCAACGAGCTGGGCGTACATAAAATACCTCCGGATCGGGCTTGTTGTTCTGTGGCTCCGTGAACACTGGGACCCTCGGATAACATCAGAGGGCGAATACGTCCATATTATATGATACTGAATAAATATCAAGAATAGTCTTTGTGTGTCATATTATTTTAGCCGTATTGATTAATTGGGGTTATCATGTTGATTTTAATCATTAAAAATGTGATACGTGACTAAATGCTATTGAGATCAGCGACGGGAAAGCAAATTTAAATCGGTCAGTGGGCCAGGTGCGGCAGGGCATGGAGTGGCGCAGAGCCAGCCGCAAGGGCGGCGGCTGGCTCTGCGCGGGTCATGCAGACCTATTTCTTGCGATGGTCAAATACACGCTTGGCCTTGCCTTCCGACCGCGCCAGGCGGTTGGGTTCGACGACTTCTATGCGGGTGCTGATGCCGATGTAGGACTTGATGTGGTGTGCCAGTTCCTTGGCCGCAGCGGCGCGACTTTCCGGGCTGTCGGTGGCTCCTGGTTTCAGTTCGGTCCGGATATCCACGCAGTCCATGTTGCCTTCCTTGTAAACTTCGATCTCGTAGTGGGGGGCCAGGGCTTCGCACTTGAGCACCTGTTCCTCGATCTGGCTCGGGAACACATTCACACCACGGATAATCAGCATGTCATCACTGCGACCGGTAATCTTGTCGATCCGGCGCATTGGCCTTGCGGTGCCCGGCAGCAGGCGGGTGAGATCCCGTGTGCGGTAGCGCAGGATCGGCAGGGCCACCTTGGTCAGCGAGGTGAAGACCAGCTCTCCGTATTCCCCGTCGGGTAGAACTTCGCCGGTTTCCGGATTGATGATTTCCGGGTAGAAGTGATCTTCCCAGATGGTGGGGCCGTCTTTGGTTTCGACGCACTCCATGCCAACACCGGGGCCCATGACTTCGGACAGGCCATAGATATCCAGGGCCTGTATGCCGAGCCGTTCCTCGATCTCGGTGCGCATGGCGTTGGTCCAGGGCTCTGCCCCGAAAATGCCCAGACGCAACGGCAGCTTGTGCGGGTCAATGCCCTGGCGATCCATCTCGTCGGCAATGTTCAGCATGTAGGAGGGCGTCACCATGATGATGTCCGGCTGGAAGTCCTTGATCAGCTGGACCTGTTTCTCGGTCTGGCCTCCCGACATGGGGATAACCGTACATCCGAGGCGCTCGGCCCCGTAATGGGCGCCAAGCCCGCCCGTGAACAGGCCGTAGCCATAGGCCACATGAACCTTGTCACCGCGGGAGCCGCCACCGGCACGAATGGAGCGAGCAACAACGTCGGCCCAGGTGTTGATGTCGCTCTGGGTGTATCCCACTACGGTTGGTTTACCGGTTGTCCCGCTGGAGGCGTGTACCCGCACCACGTCCGACATCGGGGTGGCGAACATGCCAAAGGGGTAGTTGTCGCGCAGATCCGCTTTGGTGGTAAACGGTACCTTGGCCAGGTCCTCCAGGGAATTGATGTCCATCGGCTTAAGGCCGATTTGGTCAAAGGCGTTCCGGTAGAACGGCACATTGGTGTAAGCGTGAATCAGGCTCCAACGCAGACGCTGAAGCTGTTCATGGCGGAGCTCGTCAATGCTGGCGGTCTCCATCCGGTCAAGTTTGCCAATTTTCTGGAGTGGTAAGCTCATGATTCGGTCCTGCGCTGTTCTTGTGCTTTGATGATCATTGTTTGGTGAAAGCGGCAGGATTACTGCGCCGCATCCACCCGCTCAATAATGGTCGCAATACCCTGGCCGACACCAATACACATGGTGCACAGGGCGTAGCGGGCTCTCTTGCCCGCTGCATGGCGACGCTCCAGTTCGTACAGTGCTGTGGTCACCAGCCGGGCACCGCTCATGCCAAGGGGGTGTCCGAGGGCAATGCCGCCGCCGTTCGGGTTCACATGCTCCGCGTCGTCCGGCAGGCCGAGATCCCGGGTTACTGCGAGAGCCTGGGCAGCGAAGGCTTCATTGAGTTCGATGACATCCATATCGGCCAGTTCCAGGCCGGCTGTCGCCAGCACCTTGCGGGTTGCCGGTGCCGGACCGAAGCCCATGATCCTGGGTTCAACACCGACAGTTGCCATGGCAACCACCCGTGCCCTGGGCTTGAGGCCGTATTCTTTCACGGCATCGGCACCCGCCAGCAGAAGGGCGCAGGCGCCGTCGTTAACGCCCGATGCGTTACCCGCTGTCACGGTTCCGTTTTCGCGGAACGGCGTCGGCAGTTTGGCGAGCTGTTCCATGCTGGTCTCGCGAGGGTGTTCATCGGTGTCCACAACCAGCGGATCCTGCTTGCGCCGTGGAATTGTGACCGGCGTGATTTCCTCAGCCATGCGGCCGGCTGCCTGGGCCGCAGCAGTACGCTGCTGGCTGCGCAGTGCAAAAGCGTCCTGATCTTCCCGGGAAACGCCGAAATCGGCAGCCACGTTCTCTGCGGTCTCCGGCATGGAATCGATTCCATACTGCTTCTTGAGCACCGGGTTCACAAAACGCCACCCGATGGTTGTATCAAAGATTTCTGCCTTGCGACTGAATGCTGACTCTGCCTTGCTCATGACAAACGGTGCCCGGGACATGGACTCCACGCCGCCGGCAATCATCAGTCTGGCCTCGCCGGTACGAATAGCACGGGCGGCGGTACCGATTGCGTCCATGCCGGATCCGCACAGTCGATTGATGGTGCTGCCTGGCACGTCAACCGGCAGGCCTGCCAGCAGTAACGACATTCGGGCAACGTCCCGGTTGTCTTCACCAGCCTGGTTGGCGCAGCCATACAGAACGTCATCGATTTTTGACCAGTCCAGGTCCGGGTGCCGTTCGGTCAGTGCCTTGATGGGAATCGCGCCCAGATCGTCCGCACGCACGGCGGAGAGAGCACCGCCGTAGCGGCCAATCGGGGTGCGGATGGCGTCGACGATATAGGCGTCTTTAAGAAGGTTGTCCGCGCTCATGAATTTTCCTCTGAATTGCGTACGGTGCCGCGAACCTCATAGGAGCGGCCCCGGAACAGGGCGACCTTGCGGTTGTCCTGATTGGTTAGTGTTATGTCGTAAACGCCGGTGCGGCCGCCGCGCGCCTGCTCTTCGGCAGTGGCGGTGAGACGGTCACCTTCCTTGGCGCCGGACATATAATCAATGCTGCAACCGGAGGCGACGGTGGCCCGGTCATAACTGTTGCAGGCGAAAGCAAAAGCGGAGTCGGCCAGAGTGAACAGATACCCGCCGTGGCAGGAGCCGTGGCCCTGGATCATGTCGCCGGTCACGGTCATGGTGAGAACCGCTTTGCCTGGGGCGACGGATTCAATCTTCATGCCCAGGTTCTGGCTCGCCCGGTCCCGGGAAAACATGGCTTTTGCGCATTCCTCGGCGAGTGTTTGCGGGTCCATCTCGCTCATGAATAAAACCCCCTTTGTGCAAATGCGTTTTTCCTGAGCAGCAGGGCAGGCCGATACCGGTCTTCTGCGTAGCTGTTCTGGATGTTTGTCAGCACGTTAAACACCTGGCCTGCTCCGAGGCGGTCGCTCCAGCTCAGAGGACCCTCGGGATAATTCAGGCCCGCTTTCATGGCCAGGTCGATATCATCGATGGTGGCGACACCGTGGAGGGCAGCGTCGGCAGCCTCGTTGGCCAGTGTGGCGACGGTGCGCATGACCACCAGGCCGGGGCGGTCTGCAATCAGGCTGACAGCGATACCCGCTTTCTGCAGTAAAGCGCAGGCACAGGAAACTGCTGCGTCCGAGCTCTGTTCGGCCGGAGCCAGAGCAAGCCGGGAGGCCTTGCTGTAATCAAACGCCAGATCGAACAGCACCAGGTTGGAGATGCCGTCAGCTGCGGCCCGTTCTGTCGCCATGCGGCCATCGGTCAGGGCCAGCACGGCATCGCCAAAGCGAAGCTGGCCGGGGCCATCGCGCTCGACAATGGTCAGGCCTGACTCTTTCAGGCGCTCGACCAGGGGGGCTGCAGCACCGGCGTTGCCTTCAACGATCACCACGGTTTCGTCGCAGAGGTGCTCCGTTTCCGTTTGTGGCCGCGGCTTTTCGGCGCCTTCGCCATAGGGATAAAAGCCCTGGCCGGTTTTGCGCCCGAGGCGCCCGGCTTCCACCAGTTCTTTCTGGATCAGTGACGGCTGGAAGCGCGGGTCCTGGTAGTAGGAATTGAACACCGAGTTGGTGACCGCGTAGTTGACGTCGTGGCCGATCAGATCGGTTAGCTCAAACGCGCCCATACGGAACTGGCCGGATTCGCGGATGAGAGCATCCAGTGTTGCGGCATCGGTTGCCTGTTCCTGCAGCAGGCGCAGGCTTTCTGCGTAAAACGGGCGGGCAACACGGTTGACGATGAAGCCGGGAGTCGATGTGGCGTAGACCGGTTTCTTGCCCCAGGCGGTTGCAGTGGCGTGAACGGTCTCGGCAATGGCTTTACTGGTGGCCAGGCCCATTACCACCTCTACCAGTGCCATCAGGGGCGCCGGATTAAAGAAGTGCATTCCCACCAGGCGCTCGGGCTTTTTCATATCCGCGCCAAGGGCGGTAACCGAGATGGAAGAGGTATTGGTGGCAAGGATGGTATCTTCGGCACACAGCTCTTCCAGGCTTTCCAGCAGCTGGCGCTTGATATCGAGATCCTCGATGATCGCCTCGATCACCAGCCCGGCTTCTGCCACTTCGTCAAGGCTGGCCACCGGCTGGATCCGGCTGATCACGTCGTCCAGCTCCTGCTGTTCCATCTTGCCCTTGTCGACGCGGCGCTGAAGTTGGTTGGCAATGCCGTCACGCCCCTTCTGTGCGGCGCCTTCTCTCTGGTCGTGCAGGTAAACCCGGTGGCCGGCCTGGGCCGCTACCTGGGCGATGCCGGAGCCCATGGCGCCGGCACCGATCACGGCAATACGTGTCTGGGTGTCCAGTTTCATGAATTATTTCCCCTTGAAAGCTGGCGTACGTTTTTCCATGAAGGCGGAGACGCCCTCACGGTAATCCTCGGTTCGCCCGGCCATGCGCTGAAGATCTCTTTCAAGGTTGATCTGTTCTTCAAAGGTGTTGCTGGCGCTGGCATGCAGGGCGCGCTTGATCAGGGCGAGACCCTTGGTGGGCTGGGTCGCGAAATGGCGGGCCAGCTTCATGGTTTCTTCCATGAGCTGCTCGTTATCCACGCAGCGCCAGATCATGCCCCAGCTCTCTGCCTGTTCGCCGCTGATCTTGTCGCCCAGAAGAGCCATGCCTTTGGCCCGGGCCATGCCGGCTACACGGGGCAGGGTCCAGGTGCCGCCGGAATCCGGTACCAGCCCCAACTTGCAGAATGCCTGAACAAAATTGGCGGAGCGGGCCGCCAGCGTGATATCGCAGGCAAGGGCAATGTTGGCGCCGGCGCCGGCAGCAACCCCATTGACGGCACAGAGCACCGGCATTGGCAGGTCCCGCAGGCTCCGCATCAGCGGGTTGTAGTAATTCTCCAGGGACGCGCCCAGGTCCGGCACTTCCTGGTCCGGAGATACGCTACGGTCGGCCAGGTCCTGCCCGGCACAGAATCCGCGGCCGGCGCCGGTAATGACGAGCACCCGGACAGATTCATCCTTGCGCACCTTGCTGATGGCTTCCCGCATGCGCTCGTGCATTTCGACATTGAAGCTGTTCAGGTTGTCGGGGCGGTTGAGGGTAAGCAAAGCCACACCCTGATCGATTTCGAGAAGAATGCTCGGTTGAGTCATGGCGTTATCCTGTAAATGGAGTGATGGATGGCTCTGTGGTGGGGGCTATTGGCCCTTGAACTGGGGTTTCCGTTTTTCACGAAAAGCATCAAGGCCTTCCTGGCGGTCTGCCGTACCGGCAAGCACCGTGAAGGCGTGTCTTTCAAAGCGCAGGCCCTCGGCGAGGTTCATGTCGTTGGCCCTGCGCACCGCCTCTTTCGTCAGCCGGGCTGCGATGGGGGCTTTGCGGGCGACGGTGCAGGCAATTGATATGGCTTTCTCGAGGGTGAGCTCGGGCTGGCAGACCTCGCTGACGAGGCCCGCCTGAAGGGCGCGCCTGGCGTCGATCGGCTCACCTGTCAGCGCCATGTGCATGGCCAGTGATTCGCCAACCTTTCGCACCAGTCGCTGGGTGCCACCAGCCCCCGGCATGATGCCGAGATTGATTTCCGGCTGGCCGAATCGGGCATTTTCCCCGGCAATCAGGATGTCAGCGTGCATGGCCAGCTCACAGCCGCCGCCAAGTGCAAAGCCGTTAACCGCTGCAATGATGGGCTTGCTGAAACGGCCAATTCGCTCCCAGTGAGCAACACGCGGGTCTTCGAGTATGCCGACGAGATCACGGGCAGCCATTTCATTGATATCCGCCCCGGCTGCGAAAGCCTTCTGGCTTCCGGTGATCACAACAGCGCGTACCTCGCGATCCGCTTCTGCATCATCCAGAGCTTTCGACAGGTTTCCCAGCAACTCTGTATTCAGGGCGTTCAGCGCCTCGGGGCGGTTCAGCGTGAAGATTTGAACCCCTTGATCGGGCCCTTCGACGAGCAGGTTGTCTGGCATAAGCAATCCGATGTGGCTTTGTTTTTGTCTGAAGAAATCTCAGCCGCCCGGAATCCGAATTGCCATGAGGCGATGTTCCAGTAGTCAATGGGCTGATTTTCGAATCAGTATATCTATTAATTGATACTCGTCAAGGTTTGTGGGTTTGTTATTTTGTATCACGTTTGACTTTTATTAATAATGTGGCATTAGATGCTGATAAATATGATAAAAACGCAGATATTGTCTATATGGAGGGGTGATTTGGGCGGATTGAGTCGATGTTTTGACCTTGAAATCGATGAAAACATCTCCCCAAGGCGGTAGAGTGATGTGAAAAATGAATCAGAATGTATCGTCACATTCTGGGCTTGTTGATGAAGGAGAGAAGCATGCCTTGTTACAGTATTGAGGGCGTTCAGCCCGTCGTGCATCCGTCTGCTTATGTCCACCCGACCGCGGTTCTGATCGGGGATGTGTGGATCGGTCCTGACTGCTATGTCGGCCCGGCAGCCTCTTTGCGGGGTGACTTCGGGCGCATCCTGTTAAAGGAAGGTTCGAATGTTCAGGATGTCTGCGTTGCACACGCCTTCCCGGGCAAGGATGTGGTGGTTGAAAAAGATGGGCACGTGGGGCATGGCGCCATTCTTCACGGGTGTATCGTCGGCGAGGGAGCGATGGTCGGAATGAATGCAGTGATCATGGACGATGCTGTGATTGCGTCCCGCTCCATTGTCGGGGCGGGAGCCCTGGTTAAAGCCGGATTTCAGTGCGACCCGGCGTCACTGATAGTAGGTGCGCCAGCTAAAGTGTTGCGCATGCTGAGTGATGATGAGGTAGCCTGGAAAGCGAAGGGAACGGAAGAGTACCAGAGGCTGACCCGGCGCTGTCATGCGAGCCTGCAGGAGTGTCAGCCGCTGGAGGAGGCTGGCTCTGAACGCTCCAGTGCGCGGGTTGACGCGGGCAGTTACCGGCCCAAGCACGAGAGCTGATCCGGGGTGGCTTGCTGACTGTGCAGGGCCACGCTGTGCATCAGGCCGCCATTTCTGACTTGCAGGCATCGATGATAATGCGGGCGAAGTCGTCCGGCGAATCTTCCTGCAGGAAATGACCGCCCCTCAGGGTTATGTGGGGCTGGCCGAGGGCGCCGGGAATGCGCCGCTGCATGTAACGGTCACCGCCCCGTGTGATGGGATCACCGCTGCTGAAACAGGTTATGAAGGGTTTTTTCCACTGTTCCAGTACGCGCCAGGCAGCCTTGTTGGCATCACTGGCGGGGTTGTCGGAAGATACCGGGACCAGTTTGGGAAAGGCCCGCGCACCGGCCTTGAATTCGGCGCTCGGGAAGGGGGCCTCATAGGCGGCGATTTCGGCCTTGCTCATGGCTCTTTCCGTGCCGAGCTGGACAATTCTGCCCACCGGAAACCAGGGGCTATGGGTGGCAAAGGCCTTCCACAGAGAGAACACGGCGGGCACGGGGGTATCGCCGGTTGGCAGCATGCCGTTGCCAACGATAATCCGGCGGAACAGGTGCGGATGTTCTGCCGCCAGGCGCAGGCCCAGCAGGGAACCCCAGTTCTGGCAAACCAGGGTGATATTCTTCAGATCCAGTGCCTTAACCCACGTGGACAGCCATTTGATGTGGCGTTCGTAGCTGTAGTCGTCCACGCTGGCAGGTTTGTCGGATTTTCCGAAACCCACCAGGTCGGGCGCCAGCACGCGGTGGCCGGCTCCTGCTACCAGTGGAATCATGTGTCGATAAAGATACGACCAGGATGGTTCCCCGTGCAGCATCAGCACAGGCGATGCATCGCTGGGGCCTTCATCCACATAGTGCACTCTCAGGCCTGGCTCGACGTCCAGATAGTGAGGAGAAAAAGGGTAATCCGGAAGGCCGGCGAAGCGGGCCTCATCGGTTCTCAGAATACGCATGCCATCGACTGTCCTGACTGAGTGGTTGCGTGGCTGGGTTATTTCAGCCTTCACGAAGCAGGATAAAGCAGATGAAAAATTTGTGTGTTTGGTTTACGTAACAGTGCGTTGGCTGTTTGAATCAGGAGGCCTTGCTGATCAGATCTGCAGCGCCCCCAAGCCCCGCCAATGCTGCGTCACAGCAGTTCAGCGCGCCGCAGTCATCCGCCGAACAAAGGGCGATTGTGTGGCAGTTGATACCGTAGGTCTGCCCCTCCCCATTGTGGAAGATGCGGTTGCGGGAAAGGGTGGAACGGCAATGTCCACAAAGTAGTGTTGGAACAGCGCTGCTTTCAGCAGCAATTGCGTGGTAATGCTCTGTCTGGGTCATAAAAAACCTCCCTATAAATACAAAACTAGGGGCGAACTGTGACAATTCAAAGGCAGTAGCCCTTCACTTCATAAAAAATACGGTCAGAGACAGCCTCAGGCTCACTTTCCCGTGGCCGGTCAGTGGTCAGAGTCGGCAATCGGGCGGCGGTTGGAGCGCTTGTCTTCCCAGTCCAGTGATTTCGGGTCATACCAGCCGATGCGATGGAGAACTTTCTCGCGGGTGGCAGACGACAGGGTTGGCCACAGTTCCTGGAATTCCTCCAGCCCTTGCTCCCGCTGGCGCAGCTGTTTGCCCTGGAGTCGACGGATGATCTGCGGCAGGTGCAATGCTTCGCCCAGTTGCCCCGGCACCAGCACCTCCTGCCCCATCACTTTGCGCCGGTGGGTTCGGGCAGCCAGCACCCGATGAAGGGCAGTAGCTGCATCCAGCGCTGTTGCAACATCAAACTCTTCAGTATCCAATGTCTGACCTGTTCAGCGAATGACCAATAACCGTCCACTATAACCTGAAAGCCGCTGGACTGGCCACGGCACCGTGGTAGGCTAGTGTCCCGGTTAGCAGGCATATTCAGGATCATTAGTTATGATGTACGGAAAACTGGAGACACGGACTTTTCTGGCCATGCTCGTGGGCGTCTCCCTGGCCTTTGTCCTGCTCATGAAGCCGTTTTTCGGCCCTATTTTCTGGGCCGTGGCCATTGCGCTGATTTTCCACCCGGTCCGGGAGCGTCTGGCGAAGCGAGTGGGCGACCGGCCCAACCTGATTGCATTGCTAACGCTGATGATCTGCATGGTGATTGTGGTTATCCCGGTGCTTGCATTGGTGACATCCCTGGTCGCCGAAGGCCTGTCCGTCTATCAGAAAATACAGGCCGGGGAGCTGCGGCCGGGGGAATATATTGACAGGGTGAACCAGTCGTTTCCTGCAATTGAGGCCTTTTTTGCCCAGTTCGGAATGGATTTCGCCGAGGTCAGGGACCGGATCGTCAATGCCTTTGTGGGAGGCAGTCAGTTTCTGGCAAAGCAGGCTCTGGGGTTCGGGCAGAATACCTTTCAGTTCTTTCTGGGGCTGGCGCTGATGGTGTACCTGGCCTTTTTCCTGCTGCGGGATGGCAACAAACTGGTCGATCTTCTGATTCGCGCACTGCCCCTGGGGGATGAGCGCGAGCGACTGTTGTTTGCCAAGTTCGCCGAAGTTACCCGCGCAACGGTCAAGGGAAACCTGTTAATCGCCATTATTCAGGGCGCCCTGGGTGGCCTTATCTTCTGGATTCTCGATATCCAGGGGGCGCTGCTCTGGGGGGTGGTCATGGCCATTGCGTCTCTGCTTCCGGCTGTCGGTGCCGCCCTTGTCTGGGTACCGGCGGCGCTTTATCTGGCCGCCACCGGGGAGATTGTCTCGGCCATCGTGCTGACGGTCTTCGGCGTGGTGGTGATTGGTCTGTCAGATAACCTGCTGAGACCTATATTTGTCGGGCGGGACACCAAGTTGCCAGACTACATTGTATTGCTGTCCACGCTGGGCGGGATCGCCATGTTCGGCATCAACGGCTTTGTCATGGGGCCACTGGTGGCGGCCCTGTTCATGGCATTCTGGGGGATCTTTATTCGCGAGTTCGGAGAGGTGCCGGCAACAGCCGAACATGATGTGCACCCGCCGGCTACAGAAACGCAACAATCTGAAAAGTCCGGACCCGGCTGAATATGGTAACCTTTTTGCAACATTCTCTTTAAAGAGACTGGCAATACAACAAAAATACAGATAACCGGAGCAGACCATGATCAGGAAAACAGCAATGCGAAGCCGGCTGGCCGCAGCAGTAGTATTCGGAGCATTGACCTTTGCCACTCCTCACGCACTTGCAAACGACACGGTAGCGCTCAAGAATGCGCTATACGGAGCCGGCTACGAGATAACCAATGTCAGCCCGGAGATGGATGAGGCGACACGTTCCGCGCTCACGGAGTTCCAGCGTGATCAGGGGCTGGAAGCTTCGGGCGAGCTGGATGACGCCACCAAGGAAGCGCTGGGCATGGTGTCTGTTCAGGTTGCATCTTCCGGATCCGCCGGATCACAGAATGCAGGCGAGAGTGCCAGCGCTGCATCCGAGCCTGAGGAGTCGCAGGAAGATGCCCGGGCAGAGGAAGATGATGTTGAGGAAGATGACGACGGTGGCTGGTCCTTTTTCTAGGCTTTGACCGCAGTTGCACAGTTGTAGACGCTCGGGCCCGGTGGTTTTTTGAACCCCGGGCCCTTTGCGTTCAGTCCAGTTTTTCCAGGTTTCTGACCGCGCCCTTGTCGGCGCTGGTTGCCAACAGTGCGTAGGCCTTCAGTGCGGCGGAGACCTTGCGTGGCCTGGACAGTTCGGGCTTCCAGCCTTTCTCGTCCCTTTCCTTGCGGCGTCGGTCCAGTTCGGTCTGGTCTATTTCCACATTGATGGAACGTTGGGGAATGTCGATCCGGATCAGGTCGCCATTCTCGATCAGCCCAATGGCGCCGCCCGCTGCGGCTTCCGGAGAGGCGTGGCCGATGGACAGACCGGAAGTGCCACCGGAGAACCGACCATCCGTCAGCAGGGCGCATTCCTTGCCCAGGCCTTTTGATTTCAGATAGCTGGTGGGGTAGAGCATTTCCTGCATGCCGGGACCACCTCGCGGGCCCTCATACCGGATGATGACAACTTCGCCCGGTTCCACTTCGTCGTTGAGAATGCCTGTTACCGCGGTATCCTGGCTTTCGAAAACCCGTGCCTTGCCCTCGAATACGTAGATGCTTTCATCCACACCAGCGGTTTTGACCACGCAGCCGTCCAGCGCGATATTGCCAAAGAGCACCGCCAGGCCGCCCTCGGAGGAGTAGGCATGTTCAACAGAACGGATGCAGCCGTTTTCCCGGTCGCCGTCCAGGGAAGGCCAGCGGGTACTCTGGCTGAAAGCGGTCTGGGTGGGGATGCCGGCGGGGCCTGCCTTGTAGAATTCCACCACCTCGGGTGGCGGTTCCTGCATGATGTCCCAGGTTTTGAGTGCTTCGCGCATGGTTTTGCTGTGTACTGTTGGCAGGCCGGTGTTAATCAGTCCGCCCCGGTCAAGCTCGCCAAGGATGCCCATGATGCCGCCGGCACGGTGTACATCTTCCATGTGGTATTTCGGTGAGTTGGGGGCAACCTTGCACAGCTGTGGCACTTTGCGTGACAACTGGTCAATGTCGTTGAGCGTGAACGGCACCCCACCCTCCTGGGCTGCCGCCAGCAGGTGCAGGATGGTGTTGGTGGAGCCTCCCATGGCAATGTCCATGATCATGGCGTTTTCGAACGCTTCTAAGGAAGCAATGCTCAACGGCAACACGCTGGCATCATCTTCTTCGTAATAGCGCCGTGCGTTCTCTACAATCTGTCGTCCAGCTTTCAGGAACAGCTGCTCGCGGTCAGAGTGGGTGGCAAGCAGGGAACCATTACCGGGTAACGCGAGACCGATGGCTTCCGTCAGGCAGTTCATGGAATTGGCGGTAAACATGCCGGAACAGGAGCCACAGGTGGGGCAGGCGCTGCGTTCGTACTCGGCGACAGTTTCGTCATCCGCGTTCGGGTCGGCGGCAATGACCATGGCATCCACCAGGTCGAGCTTGTGCTCCGAGAGTTTGGTCTTGCCGGCTTCCATGGGGCCGCCGGACACGAAAATCGTGGGGATGTTCAGGCGCATGGCGGCCATCAGCATGCCCGGAGTGATCTTGTCACAGTTGGAGATACACACCAGGGCGTCGGCACAGTGGGCGTTGACCATGTATTCCACGGAATCGGCGATGATTTCCCGGGAGGGAAGGGAATACAGCATGCCGTCGTGGCCCATGGCAATGCCGTCGTCCACGGCGATGGTGTTGAACTCCTTGGCGACACCGCCGGCGGCCTCGATTTCCCGGCAGACCAGCTGGCCGAGATCCTTGAGGTGGACATGGCCGGGAACAAACTGGGTAAAGGAGTTGGCAACGGCAATGATGGGTTTGCCGAAGTCTTCATTCTTCATGCCGGTGGCGCGCCAAAGGGCACGTGCGCCAGCCATATTGCGGCCTGCGGTGGATGTCCGGGAACGATACTGGGGCATGGTTTTCTGGTCTCTCTTCTGAATCCGGGTCAAAAAGGAAGGCAAAAGGATACCAGATTACCCCTTGATCGCATGGTTGTTTTGATCATCCGTGCTTACAATGTGTAACAGAGTTAATGAACAACTGATCAAGGAGTAGTCCTATGGCTGGCCAGGAAAGCCTGCCGCTGCGTCGTCTCAAACAGTTCCAGCCCCTGAACAGGCTGACGGACGACCAGCTTGTGTTGCTAGCAAGCCGGGCGGAGCGCAGAACCCATGGCCCGGGGCAGCGGGTGGTCGAGCGTGGTGTGCGCGATGGGCTGGATATATTCCTGATTGCCGGCAGCGTGGAGCTTGAATCCATCGACGGCCGCAAGTCCACCATCGATGCAGACAGCGACAAGGCCCTCAATCCCATTGCCAGGCTGCAGCCGCGCATGTACGACGTGACGGCGACAAAAGCCAGCGAGTTTCTGGTCATCCAGCAGGATATCCTGAACCAGCTCCTGCGTTCGGCACCGGTACCTCAGGTAGAGATGGATTCCGGTGAGGGGCTTGGTGACGATGGCAGCGAAGAACATCATCTGCTGATGGAGTTCTATGCCGAGCTGCGCTCCAACCAGCTCAGCCTGCCCAGCGTTCCCGATGTGGCCTGGAAAGTCCGCAGGGCCGTGGACCGTGAGGAATCCACGGCAGACCAGGTGGCCAGCGCGATTTCCGCCGATCCGGCGATGGCGGCCAAGCTGGTACGCGCCTGTAACAGCCCGCTTTACCGGGGTTTCAGTGACGTCAGGAATGTTCGTGAAGCGGTCGTCAGGCTGGGTATGCGCACCACACGCCAGCTTGTAACGGTGTTCTCCATGCGGGAGGTATTCAAAACGCGGCAGGCGTCGCTGCAGAAGGAGATGGACAAGCTCTGGCGGCATTCCCGGGAGGTTGCGGCGCTTTGCTGGGTGCTGGCCGACAGCGCCACCTCGATCAATCCGGAAGAGGCCCTGCTCGCCGGTCTGCTGCATGATATCGGGGTGGTGCCGGTGCTGGTTCAGGCGGAACACCACGTCAACCTGTTTGCTGATCAGGCCAACCTGGAGCATGCCATCAGCGAGCTTCGTGCTGACGTCGGCACGGCCATCCTGGAAAGCTGGTCATTTCCTCCGAGCTTTCTCGAAGCCACTCGCCATGCCGAGGACTGGGAGCATGAGAGTCGTGAACCATCCCCCCAGTTGGTGGATATTGTGATCGTGGCCCAGTTGCATGCCATGATCGGCTCCAGCCAGAATGGCAGCCTGCCGCCATTTGATGAAGTTCCTGCCTATCGTCGACTGGGTGAACTTGAACTGAATGCTTCCCGCAGCCTGCAACTGCTGACAGAAGCCCGTGCAAGGGTGGACGAAGTCCATCGCCTGCTTTCCATACACTGAGAAATTGACAGGATGTTCAGTCTTCCGGAGCCTGTTTACTGGTGACAATACCAACAATGAATGTACCTCTTTTTCCACTGAACTCCGTTGTACTGCCCGGGGGGCGCATTCCCCTCCAGCTGTTCGAGCCAAGATACATCGATATGCTGACCCGTTGCCTGAAGGAAGACCGGGGCTTTGTTGTCGTATTGCTCAGGGAAGGGCTGGAAACCGGCACCGCAGCCGCCTTTTACGATATTGGCACGTATGTGCGCATTATCGATTTCCAGCAGATGGAAAATGGCCTGTTGGGTATTACCGTTGAAGGTCAGGACAAGGTAACCGTGGTGCGTGCCTGGCAGCAGCCGGACGGCCTGAACGTGGGGGATGTGGAGTGTTTGCTGGCGGAAGAAGAACTGAGGGTTCCCGAGCGCTTTACCGAGCTGCCCTCGGTCCTCAAGGCGCTGTTCCGCCATCCGGTGATCCGCGAGCTGGGCATGGATGTCGACTATGACGACGCCAGGGATGTTGGCTGGCGCCTGACGGAGCTGCTTCCGCTGGACAAGCAGGAAAAGCAGCGGCTGGTTGAACTGCAGGATCCTCTGGAGCGCCTGGAACGGTTGCTCGACCTGCTGGAAGCGCTGGAGCAGAACTGACCCGCACTCAGCCTGCTGGGCTGTACATAAGAACCGCTTCCGACCAGTGATGGCCAATATACCAGATGGTGTAGAGCACCCAGGCAATACCTGCCGCCAGTGTCGAACTGTCGGTTGTCAGGGGAATGTTGTCATAGCGGCTGTAGCTGGCTCTTGTCAGCCCGGAGATGGACAGCCCCAGGAGCAGTCCCGCAAGCACATCCGTAAACCAGTGAATCCCCAGGTACAGGCGACTCACCACCACCAGAACAATGGGAAGGCTGAATAACAGATAATAACGCCAACGCTGGCGATGCCGGCTTTCCCGGGCAACGAAGCTGGCCGTCAGCGCCGAGAACAGGGTAATGCCAGTGGTGTGCCCGCTTGGAAAGGCACCGGAGGCGGGCGGGCCAAGCACAATGTCTGGCCTTGGAACGGCAGACAGATGTTTGAATGCCCAAACTGTTACCGTCGCCAGCAGTGCGGCACCGGCAATATGCAGCGCCGCTGCGTAGAAGCCCCGCATACCGAGGGCCAGTGCCGCCAGGACTGCTGCTGCCAGCAAAACCGGCGGGTCACTCAACAGCGTCAGCAGGAGCATCACCGGATCGAGTAATGGATTGCGCAGCTGTACGAACCACTCCAGGGTCAGGTTGTTGAACGGTGTGAACACCCGGGTTGCTGTGGCCAGCTGTCCCAGGATCATGAACAATGCCCCGGCCCCCAGTGCCAGCGACAGGGAGGGCAGCGGGAATTCGCCGGCCTGTGAAGGACGCTGGCTGGTGTAAAGCCGCCAGAAGCGGTGAGTGGTGTGGTAGCGGGCCATCAGGCCGGCAAGCCAATGGTACAGCCGGCTGCTGTGGCCAAGCCCGAGTTGGAAGCGGATCAGCAGCAGGTAGATCAGCAACAGAACGCCGGTGCTGATGCCGATGACCGGGTAGAAGTGTGCAGGGGGCTCGAAATCACTGGCGACGGCGCTGCCGACCAGATAGCCCGGCAGGACATAGGTTGGTGCCCAGGCAATGGCCGATGACAGGTTGAAAGCCAGAAATCGTCGCCAGGACATCAGGAAGGCGCCGGCGACCAGGGGAATGATCGGGCGTATCGGCCCGACGAAGCGCCCGATGACCACACTTTTGCCACCGTGCATATGGAAGAAAGCCTCGCCCTTGGCGATGAATCCGGGGAAGTGGTTCAGAGGCCACAGTTTGTCCAGCCGGCCCTGGAACAGTCTGCCCAGTGCAAAACTGATACTGTCGCCGGCAACCGCACCGGCGCCCGCCCAGAACAGCACTTCCAGAATCGGTATCGAAACCTGTCCGGCCAGGGCCGCCACGGCAAAGATAATGGCCACACCGGGAATCAGAATGCCTGCCAGGGCAAGTGATTCAAGGAAGGCGGTGGTGAAAAGAGCGACCGAGACCCAACCAGGGTTGCTGCCCAGCCATGCCGTCAGTGCCTGGAGCCACTCGGAACTCATGGCTGGCGAACTTCTCCCTGGCTATACCAGACGGAGTCGGCCCCGCGTTTCCTGGCTTCCTCCAGTGCCTGCCGAACCCGTTTCCGCAGGTCGGCGGTGCGGGTATCCGAGCTGGCGCGGGTGGTGCAGCCAAGGCTGACGGTGACTTTGCCCGCCGGGGGCCAGGTCTGCTCTGCGATGGTACGGCGGATACGTTCGGCAATTACGCGAACACCTTCCTCCGGTGTGAAAGGCAGAATCAGGAAAAACTCGCCGTCTTCAAGGGTGTAAAGGGTGTCTCCGGCCCGGATAACCCCGAACAGGTGCTGTGTGAGATCCCGCAGAAGCCGCTGCATGCCGTCTTTACCATGGAGATCTTCGGCTTCATCGGCGTAGTCAATCGCCAGGGATATGACCGACAGCGGGTGGGACATCTCGATGGCGCGGCTGATTTCCTTCTGCAGTGTTTCATCCAGGAAGCGGGCGTTGTGGGCGCCAGTTACCGGATCTGTGATCGCCAGGTCTTCCGCGGACTGTGCCATGTGATCATAGTGCCAGATATACAGCGCCGCCACGGCGATCAGGGCAAACACTCCGGAGCTGACAGTGATGGCATGGGTAACCGTCTGTGTCAGCAGCAGAAACACCATCAGGGCGGCCAGTAGCAACAGGGACAGGATCATGCCCTGGCGCAGGGGCAGGATCAGCAGGTTCAGAAGCACCAGCGGCATGACCCAGTGACTGATTCCCGGTGGATCGAGAGCGTACATGGCGGCGACCAGGCCGGCGTTGAGTGCAGACAGGATGATAAGGTGCCCCGGGGCCGACAGTTGGTGGCGGCGACAGATAAAGGTATAGCCCGCACCGGCAATGGTCAGAAGTGCCATGCCGGATGCCAGGAAGAAAAGTTCGTAGAAACCATAGCGAAGATTCTGAAACGCCAGGCTGGCGATAAAAACACTGGCAAACAGATAACCGGCCAGATGTGTAAAGCTGCGGAGGCGTGTTTCGGTCATGACAGGGGGCCTCCGGTTTCTTCTGTGCGCGCCGCTGGACTCGTGTGGGACCAGGTACTGTAGGACTGGGCCCTGTTGCCACCCTGTTGCTGGGCACGCCTCAGGGCATTGGCAGCGGACTGCTGCAGGCTGTCGGCATTATCGCCAATATTCAGCCCGGCAATCCCTGCGCTGACGGTCAGGTCCAACTGGTGGGAAGCCAGCAGGGTGCTGAGCCCCCGGCGAATGGTCTCTGCCAGGGTGGCTGCTTCGGTGGTGGCAATACCGGGCAGGATGATCAGGAACTGCAGATCCGCCACGCGGTAATAGGTGTCGAAATCCCGCAGTTGCGAGTGCAGGTAACGGCCGATTCGTGGCAGTATGGAGCGGATGTCGGCATCCGGATTGCTGTCGCTCAGGTGTGTGTCCAGGCCGATCATGATGACAGACATGTCCGTGCCTTCCCGCTCGCTGCGCTGGATTTCCTTGTGCAGGTCGGCGGACAGGTACTCCCGGCTGGCGGCCTGGGTCAGTTCGTCGGTGCGGCGCAGGGGCGCCAGTTGCCGGGATTTGTATTCCCGGAGAAAGACCAGCAGCCCGGACAGCATAATGGTCAGCAGCAGTGCGCTGATCAGCTGATGGCGTTCCGGAATGCCGCCGGACCAGTGGCTGGCGAAAATGGCCATAATGGCGATCAGAACGGTAATGCCGGCGCTCCAGGCTACCGGCAGCAGGGCGAATCCCACCAGTGGTGCCACGTATAGCCAGTGGGTGAGGCTCCGTGGCCCTGTCCACAGGCTGGTAAACAGAAGCAGGAGCAGGGCCACAAACAGCAGGCGGTGTATGGCCGGCCAGGGTTGCCGGAAGCGGCCGGGATGGAAGGCGTTGCTGGTAAACACCAGGCCGGCACCAACGATGGCTGTAACAGCGGTTACAGGCTCCCTCTGAATCGCCGCGAATACGGTAATTGCGAGCAGGATCAGGAACCCCGTTCTCGACAGGCGGCTTAGCAGGAATTTTTCGGCCATATGGGCCATGGTATCCGTCCTCTCCCGGGCATCCGTGTTTTGAAAGCATACAGCAGGTACTGTTCAATGACCCGCGTAATAACGTGTGTCAGGGCGGTATAATAATCGCTTGGGATGCGTACTTGAAACGGGAAAGGTAAAGTTAGGCCCTGATTCGCACAATCGATTTTAAAAACTGAAGGTAATCGGATGGATATAGCAGCGTACATGGCTGATGTGGGACAGCAGGCAAGGCAGGCGGCAACCGCAGTGGCCCGATCCACAACAGCAGTCCGTAATCAGGCACTGCTGGCAACGGCCGATGCTCTGGATGCATCGCGGAGTGAGCTGGCGCAAGCGAATACCCGGGATCTGGAAGCCGGCCGCAGTAACGGCCTGGATGCGGCCATGCTGGACCGGCTGGAGCTGACGCCGGCCCGTATTGACGCGATGATCGAAGGGTTGCGCCAGGTGGCATCCCTGCCAGATCCGATCGGCGAAATCACCGATATGACCTACCGCCCTTCAGGCATTCAGGTCGGGCGCATGCGCGTGCCTCTCGGGGTTATCGGCATTATCTACGAGTCACGGCCGAACGTCACCGTGGAGGCCGCCAGCCTGTGCCTCAAATCCGGTAACGCCACGATTCTGCGGGGAGGTTCCGAGGCCATCCACTCCAACCAGGCCATTGCCTCGTGTCTGGCCAGGGGGCTGTCGGAGGCCGGGCTGCCCGAGAACGCCGTCCAGGTTATCAGGACCACAGACCGGGCGGCCGTAGGTGAGCTGATTACCATGCCCCGGTACGTGGACGTTATTGTGCCCCGCGGAGGCAAGGGCCTGATCGAGCGGATCAGCCGGGATGCCCGGGTACCGGTGATCAAGCACCTGGACGGTATTTGCCACGTGTATGTCGACAGCCATGCCGACCCGGAAAAGGCCCTGGCCGTGGCCGTCAACTCCAAAACCCAGCGCTATGGAACCTGCAACACCATGGAAACCCTGCTGGTGGACCAGGAAATTGCCAGCGACATTCTGCCACTGCTGGCGGACGCGTTCCGTGAAAAGGGCGTGGAGCTGCGCGGTTGCGAGCGGACCGTGGAAATCCTGTCGGATGTGGTTGCCGCTACCGAAGAGGACTGGATGACCGAATATCTGGCGCCGATTCTCGCCATAAAGGTGGTTGACGGTCTGGACGGTGCTATCGGACATATCAACCGATACAGCTCCCAGCACACGGACAGCATCATTACCGAGAATTTCACCCGTGCGCGCCGATTCCTGACAGAGGTGGATTCAAGTTCGGTCATGGTGAATGCCTCCACCCGGTTCGCGGACGGCTTTGAATACGGCCTGGGTGCGGAGATCGGCATTTCCACGGACAAGATCCACGCCCGGGGCCCTGTCGGCCTTGAAGGCCTGACATCGCAGAAATACGTGGTGTTTGGCGACGGCCACATCCGGACCTGATTCTGCATGCATGTAATCTATGGCGGTACCTTTGATCCCATTCACCATGGCCACCTGCGGCTGGCGGTAGAGCTGCGGGAGCGGCTGGGTGTGCCCGAGGTGTCGTTGATGCCCTGCCATGTGCCGCCCCACCGTGATCAGCCTGGCGCCACCAGTGAACAACGGGTGGCCCTGCTGAAACTGGCCATTGCCGATGAGCCGGGCCTGGCGCTGGATGACCGTGAACTCGGGCGTGATGGTGCCTCCTACACGGCGGAGACCCTGCGCCAGGTGCGTGCAGAACTGGGGCCGCACGAGCCACTGACGATGGTTCTGGGTACCGACTCCTTTGCCGGCTTTGACCGCTGGCAGGAATGGCAGCGTATTCCCGAGCTGGCGCATATCGTGGTCGTGCGAAGACCCGGGCCTGGTCTCGCGCCGGGGAGTGTACCCGAGCGCCTGTTGCAGGAGCGCCGTGTTGACAGTGTGGAAGCGCTCTATGGTGCGCCTTGCGGTCATATTCTGGAGCTCGATCCGCCCCTGCTGGATATCTCGGCCACAGGTGTCCGTGAGCGTATTCTGTCCGGTCGGTCGCCCCGGTATCTCCTGCCGGACAGCGTGTGGCAGGAAATTCGTCATCGTAGACTCTACGGTGCATGACCTGTCGGGAACTTTTAGTGCTACAATCCCGTCTGAATATGACTTTTCGGGTGGCCGCCTTCGCCGCTGCCCGCCAACAGGGTGATTATGCAGGCAGAGCAACTGAAAGAACTGGTCGTGGGTGCGCTTGAGGATGTCAAGGCGCAGGACGTGAGTATTATTGATGTCAGGGGAAGAACCAGCGTCACGGATTACATGGTGCTGGCTTCCGGGACCTCCAACCGGCACGTGAAATCCCTCGCGGATTCCGTGGTGTCGGAAGCAAAGGAGCAGGGGGTCAAGGCCAGTAATGTGGAAGGCGCCAACGCCAGTGACTGGATTCTGGTTGATCTCGGCGACGTGGTGGTTCACGTCATGATGCCCGCAACCCGTGAATTTTATGATCTTGAGCGCCTCTGGCGCGATGCTCCGGATCTGGGTGCTGCAGGTAGCGAATAGACATGCGGTTACGTCTGGTCTGTGTAGGGCAGAAGATGCCCGAGTGGGTCAGCCAGGGCTATGCAGAATATGCGCGGCGGATGCCACCGGAGCTGCCCATTGAGCTGGTGGAAATACCGATGCCTCATCGTGGCAAGAACCCGGACATTCCCCGGTTGATGCAAAAAGAGGCGGATGCGATCCTGTCGGCCCTGGGTTCCCGTGACCTGGTGATTGCTCTGGAAGTCGGTGGCCGTAACTGGTCCACAGAGAAACTCGCCGGCCAGCTTGAAAACTGGCAGCAGGACGGCAGGGATATCAGTTTCCTTGTCGGCGGCCCTGACGGCCTTGCCGAAGCCTGTCGGGCCAGGGCTGACCTGTCTTGGTCGCTGTCTCCACTGACCCTGCCACACCCGCTGGTTCGCATTCTGCTTGCCGAACAGCTTTACCGGGCCTGGTCTGTCACCCGTAATCACCCATATCACCGGGCCTAGGAAACCGATATGCCCTGGGGAGAATTCAAGGATACTGCCGCCGAGCGGCGCCTTTTCCAGCGTCGCACCCTGGTGATGATGATTCTGGTCGTCATATCGCTGGGGCTGCTGATTGCCAGGATGTACCAGCTACAGGTGGTCGAACACGACATTTACACCACCCTGTCTGATAAAAACCGGGTTCAGGTCCAGTCGGTCGCACCTCCCCGGGGGCTGATTTACGACCGCAATGACCAGCTTCTTGCCGAAAACCGCCCGGTGTTCAGTGTCACCCTGGTTCCTGAACGTGTTGGCGATATGGAAGAAACACTTGCCAAGCTCCACCGCATGCTGGACATTTCCGATGAAGATATGGAGCGGTTCCGGCGGCGTCTGTTGGAGCCCCGCCGGCCGTTCCAGGAACTGCCCCTGCGATATGACCTGACTGAACAGGAAATTGCCCGGCTTGCGGTTCACCGTCACGAGTTGCCCGGCGTTGAGGTATCCGCCGAGCTGGTTCGCTACTATCCCCATAGCGAATTGACGGCCCATGCCCTGGGCTATGTCGGGCGGATCAACCGTGAGGAGCTGCAGCGAATCGACCCGATCAACTATGCCGGCACCAACTACATTGGCAAATCCGGTGTTGAGCGTTTCTATGAAGAGCTTCTTCATGGTCGGGTGGGCTATGAGCATGTTGAAACCAATGCCCGGGGCAGAACACTGAGGGTGTTGGAGCGCCAGAATCCTGTCCCCGGAGAAGACATACGCCTGCATATGGATTTGCGGCTGCAGCGGCTGGCCCACGAACTGCTGGATGGCCGGCGTGGTGCCATCATAGCGATAGAACCCTCCAGTGGCGGGATTCTGGCCCTGGCCAGTGTACCGGGATTCGATGCCAATCAATTTGTGACCGGTATTGGCGTCGAGGCGTATCGTTCGCTCAGTGAAAGCATTGACAGGCCCCTGTTTAATCGCGCCCTCCGCGGGCAGTACCCGCCCGGTTCGACGCTCAAACCCATGCTGGCCGTCGCTGCGCTGGACAGTGGCGTTACTACCCGTGAGAAAACAATCTGGGATCCGGGCTACTTTCAGTTGAAAGAGGGCGGTCGGCGTTACCGGAACTGGAAGCGCACAGGCCACGGCTGGGTCAACCTGATGGATTCCATGGCTCAGTCCACTGACACCTATTTTTACCAGGTGGGCGTTGAAATGGGCATAGACACCATGCACGAATATCTTTCCGCCTTCGGCTTTGGTGAGGATGCTACGCTGGACGTCTCGGGCGCCCTGAGCGGGCTGCTGCCTTCAAAGGACTGGAAGCGTGCCGTGCACAATGAGCCCTGGTATCCCGGCGATTCGGTCAACCTGGGTATAGGCCAGGGATATATGCTGGCAACACCCCTGCAACTGGCCACGGCAACATCGGTTATTGCTAACCGTGGCAGTTGGCATGAGCCGCGGCTCCTCAGGGATGTCATGGGGGACCGTGCCACCGATGATGTGCTGCCTTCCGGCACTCACAAATCCATTGAGCTGAAGAATCAGGGCGACTGGGAGTTTATAGTGGATACCATGGAGGCAGTGATGCATGGCAGCAAAGGCACGGCCCGCGGTGCTGCCAAGGATGCACCCTATCGCATGGCGGGCAAGACTGGGACGGCTCAGGTGTTCAGCCTTGCCGAGGATGAAGAATACGAAGAGGAAGAGGTGCGCGAGCGTTTGCGGGATCACGCCCTGTTTGTTGGTTTTGCGCCGGTGGATGATCCGCAGATTGCCGTTGCTGTCATTGTGGAGAACGGTGGCAGTGGCAGTGGTACGGCAGCTCCAGTCGCGCGGGCGTTGTTCGATGCCTGGTTGCTGGGTTTCCCGGAAGAAGGTGAGGCGCTTATCGTAGGCGAGCCTGAAGAGGGGGCGAACTGATGGCGGCCGGCGGCATATTCAACCACTCTGCAACGCATCCCTTATCCCGCTCCAGGGGCATCTGGTCTGCGCTGCATATCGATCCGTTGCTGATGCTGTTGCTGCTGATACTGATTGCCGGAGGTCTGGTGGTGTTGTACAGCGGTGCAGACCAGAACATGGCGGTGGTAAAGGCCCAGGGGATCCGTATGGGTATTGCCCTGGCTGTCATGCTGGTCTTTGCCCAGTTTGACCCTGCTGTATTCCGGCGCTGGGCGCCCTGGTTGTATGCGCTCGGTCTCGCTGGCCTGATCGCTGTACTGCTTGTGGGGGTGGGCGCCAAGGGTGCCCAGCGTTGGCTGGCCATTCCGGGGTTGCCGCGGTTTCAGCCCTCAGAGCTGATGAAACTGGTGGTCCCCATGATGGTTGCCTGGTATCTGTCGCGCCATTACCTGCCCCCCCGACTACGGCACCTCGGAGTAGCGCTTCTGGTCGCCCTGGTGCCCATGGTGTTGATTATCCTCCAGCCTGATCTTGGAACCTCTTTGTTGGTCGGGGCCGCGGGGGTTTTCGCGGTATTTTTTGCCGGCATAAGCTGGCGCCTGATCGGGGCTTTTTTCGCCATGGTGTCGGTAACAGCGCCACTGATGTGGTTTTTTGGGATGCGCGAATACCAGAAGCAGCGGGTATTAACCCTGCTCGACCCGCAGAGTGATCCACTGGGTGCGGGTTGGAACATCATGCAATCCAAGACTGCTATCGGGTCCGGTGGCATGGATGGCAAGGGCTGGCTTCAGGGAACCCAGTCCCACCTGGAGTTTTTGCCGGAAAGCCATACCGATTTTATTGTCGCTGTGCTTGCCGAGGAATTCGGTTTTATCGGTGTGCTTGCGTTGCTTGTGCTTTACCTGCTGATTATCCTGCGCTGTCTGTATATCGCCGCCACGGCTCAGGACTCGTTCAGCCGTCTGCTGGCGGGAGCGCTGACGATGACTTTCTTCCTCTACGTATTTGTCAATGTGGGGATGGTCAGCGGGTTGCTTCCGGTAGTGGGGGTTCCCCTACCCCTCGTCAGCTTTGGCGGCACCTCCAGCGTCACGCTGATGGCTGCCTTTGGGGTGCTTATGTCCATACAGACTCACAGACGGATGATTACTGCATGAGGGCAGCCGCGCCAGTATGGACAGCGGGTAATGGTTGCCAGCCTGGCCGCCATGGTAATCTTGGCGGCCTCAGCCTCTCAGGGATACAGATGAAATCAGTCATTAACAGGGTGCGTCATGGGCTGGCAGCCGCTCTTTTTCTGTTGCCGTCACTGGCAATGGCCCAGTATCACGAAACCTCCGAGGGCCAGGCCTTTATTCAGGACATGGTAGAGCAATTTGGTTTTGAGGCCAGTCGGGTCGAATCGCTGCTGGCCGAAGCCGAGCGCAAGGAGTCGATTCTGGATGCTATCAGCCGGCCGGCAGAGAAAACGCTGGAGTGGCACCAGTACCGCGAGATCTTCATGCGGCAGGAAAGAATCGAGCAGGGTGTCGAATTCCTCCAGCAGTACCGGGAAGCATTCGAGCGGGCAGAGGCCGAGTACGGGGTGCCGGCAGAGGTTATCGCCGCGATCATCGGCGTGGAAACCTGGTATGGCCGGTACAAGGGCAAGCACAGGGTTCTGGACGCGCTGGCAACGCTGGCGTTCGACTATCCCCCGCGGAGCCGTTTTTTCCGCAGTGAGCTGGCGCAGTATCTGCTGATGACCCGCGAGCAGGGCTTTGACCCTGAAGAGCTTATTGGCTCCTATGCGGGCGCAATGGGGTATGGTCAGTTCATTTCCAGCAGCTACCGGCATTATGCCGTCGATTTTGATGATGATGGCGTCGCCGACATTCTCAACAATCCGGTGGATGCTATCGGCAGTGTGGCCAATTACTTCCGCGCCCACCACTGGCAACCGGGGGAACCCGTTGCGGAACAGGTACGGAACGTGCTGCCGGAAGACTCGCCACTGCTGACCCGGGAACTGAAGCCAGGCCTGACAGTCAATGATTACCGGCAAGCCGGGCTGGCCCCGGACGAAGGCATGGACGATGATGCCAAAGCCAGGGCAGTCCGTCTTGCCGGTGCAGGCGGGCCGGAGCTTTGGCTCACATATCATAACTTTTATGTGATAACCCGCTACAATCACAGTCATCTTTACGCCATGGCGGTATTCCAGCTGGCCAATGCACTGGGCGAAAAGGCCGGTCAGTCAGAACAACAAAACGGGGTAGGTAGCAACACGTGAGGATACGTCATTTCCTGTCGGTCGTAATAGGCGCACTGGTTCTGGCAGGATGCGCTTCATCGCCGGAACCGGACCACTCCTCCAGGTACACCATGTCCCAGGACAAGGCACCGCCCGGCAATTTTGATGTGTCCGGGCTCGAAGACGCCAAGCCAGAGTATGAGGAACCCAGGAACGCCGGTAACAAGTCGCCCTATAAGGTCTGGGGCAAGGAGTACACTGTCCGGAGCAGTAACGACGGTTATGTCCAGCGGGGCGTTGCCAGTTGGTACGGGGAAAAGTTTCACGGGCATAAAACCTCCAATGGAGAGGTTTTTGACATGTATGAGATGTCGGCGGCCCATAAAAGTCTCAGGATTCCGGGGTATGCCCGCGTAACCAACCTTGATAACGGACGTTCCGTGATCGTCAGGGTGAATGACCGCGGCCCTTTCCACGGTGATCGCCTGATCGACCTGTCCTATGCAGCCGCCAAGAAGCTCGGCTACCAGGGTAAGGGCACCGCGAGGGTGGAAGTTGCCGCTATAACCGTCAAACAGGATGGCTCGATGACTCTGGCAGGCAAACCGTTTCCCGACGGCAAGGCAACGGTTCCGGCAGAACGCCTGGCTGAATCCGCGAAGGGCAGCAAGGCTTTGTTTGTCCAGTTGGGCTCGTTCAGCCAGCGCAGCCCGGCGGAAGTGTTACTGAAGCGGGCTCGGCAGAGTATTGAGGATCCCATGAGAGTGAGGGAAGTGGAAACCGCTTCCGGTCGCTTCCACCGAGTTCAGGTCGGGCCGTTCAGTGATGAAGATGAAGCGCTGAGAGCCCAGAACCTGCTTGAAAACAAAGGATTCGGCCAGTCAATATTGCTGACCGACACACATTGAACCAGTCACCTACTTGATATCGAATGGACCCATGGCAATAAACAACCTGTTACGCGCCTTTACCGCTGTTATCCTTCTCGCCCTGACGGTGGCAACGCCGGTCATGGCGCAGTCTGTGCTGATTCCCTCGCCGCCCCAGATAGCAGCGAGCTCCTACATTCTGATGGACCCGCTTTCCGGGCGCATCATCATGGAGTCAAACAGTAATGAGCGCCTGCCTCCGGCAAGCCTGACCAAGATGATGACAGCCTATATCGTCGAGCGTGAGCTGGATGAGGGCCGGATATCCATGTCGGACATGGTTCCCATCAGCGAAGACGCATGGCGCACTGAAGGGTCGCGCACGTTCGTGCAGGAAGGCACCCAGGTATCCGTGGAGGACCTGCTGAAGGGAATCATTATCCAGTCGGGTAACGACGCGTCTGTTGCCCTGGCCGAGTTCGTTGCCGGCAGCGAGGACGCCTTCGTCGATATCATGAACCAGCAGGCGGAAATCCTGGGCATGGACGATACCAGTTTTGCCAATGCCACCGGCCTGCCATCACCCGATAACTTTTCGACCGCGTACGACCTGGCACTGCTGGCCAAGGCCATCATCAACGATTACCCGGAAAACTATCCGTTGTATGCGGAGAAACATTTCACTTTCAATAACATACGACAGCCAAACCGAAACAGCCTGCTGTGGCGCGACAACAGCGTTGACGGCCTGAAAACAGGCCACACTGAAGAAGCGGGCTACTGCCTGGTAGCATCGGCCAAGCGTAATGATACCCGCATGATCGCCGTGGTAATGGGTACCGACAGTTCGGCTGCCCGTGCCCAGGAAGTTCAGAAAATGCTGAACTACGGCTTCCGTTACTACCAGACAGAACGCCTTTTCCGCGACGGCCAGGAGTTGCTGGAGGCAAGGATCTGGGGTGGTGAGAGCGACAAGCTCTCCGTTGGCCTTATGGAGGACGTTCACGTCACCATTCCGAGAGGCTCCCGCGACTCTCTGGACTCCACCGTGGAGCTGGACTCGGTAATCAAGGCACCGGTGGCCAAAGGAGATGAACTGGGACAGGTAACCGTGAAGCTGGACGATGACGTGGTGGTTGATCTGCCGGTGCTTGCCCTCAGTGATGTGCCAGAAGGAGGATTGTTCAAGCGCATCTGGGACGCCATCAAGCTGTTCTTCATGCAGTTATTTGAGTAACGGCCGGGAGAATTCTGCGATGAGTGAGCCAAAGGCACCCAAAATCGAGTTTCCCTGTGACTACACCATCAAGGTGATCGGGGACTCCGCTCCCGATTTCGTTGAGTTTGTGGTGGCCGTTGTGGAACAGCACGCGCCCGGAATTTCCGAGAAAGATGTCTTTGTCAGGGAGAGCAGGGGGGGCCGTTTCTCTTCAGTGAACCTGACCATTGTTGCCACTGGCGAGCCGCAGCTCAAGGCACTGTTCGAAGAGCTCAAAGACAGTGGCCGGGTGCACATGGTGTTGTGAACTGATGGACGAATTGATTGTTCGTACGCTCGGCGAGCAGCCATACCTGGAAACCTGGGAGGCGATGAAGGCGTTCACCGCCGGAAGAGATGCTTCAACTCCCGATGAAATCTGGTTGCTGGAGCATCCACGGGTGTACACCCAGGGGCAGGCAGGAAAGGCCGAACACATTCTTGCTCCGGGTGATATTCCGGTCATACAGGTTGACCGGGGCGGCCAGGTTACTTACCACGGCCCCGGGCAACTGGTGGTCTATCTGATGATCGACCTGACCCGGCATCGGCTTGGAGTACGAACGCTGGTGGATGTGATTGAGAAATCCATTGTTCAGACCCTGGCGGAGTTCGGAATAAATGCCGCACCACGGCCGGATGCGCCGGGTGTGTATGTTGATGACGCGAAAATCGCGTCTCTCGGCCTGCGAGTGAAGCGCGGCTGCTCTTTTCATGGTCTGGCGCTGAATGTGGCAATGGATATGGAGCCGTTTCATCGCATCAATCCCTGTGGCTACGCCGGCATGCGCATGTGCCAGGTCAGTGACTTCGCTCCCGGGACAGGCATCGGCGAGGTGACCCGCGTTCTGTCCGGAGAACTTGCCGCCAGTCTGGGCCACGACACTGTTCGCAGAGTTTCCTAGTACTCACACACCTGGTTGCGACCTCCGGATTTCGCACGGTAGAGGGCCTCGTCCGCCCGCTGCAGCAAACGGTCAACAGACTCCGACCCCTCGATTGTCGCAACGCCGATGCTGATGGTGGTGTTGATGCTGTGGCCATCGGCATTCACCGGTGTCGAGGCAATTTTCTGGCGTATCCTGTTGGCAGTCTGGACGGCATCAGATGTGTCGGTTTCAGGTAAAAGTACCAGGTATTCCTCACCACCCCAGCGAGACAGGGTGTCCACTTTCCTGCTTTGTTCCTGTAGTGTGCGCGCGACCATGATGATGGCCTGATCGCCGACATGATGGCCATAGGAGTCGTTAACAGACTTGAACAGATCAATGTCCATCAGCAGGACTGAAAACGGGCGCCGGTTACGAAGATAGCGCTGATATTCCGCCTCCAGCTGCTCATGGGCCTCGCGCCTGTTGGCCAGCCCTGTCAGTGCATCGTGTTTGGCGGCATACTCGAACTCGGCGGCCAGTTTGAGCAATCCAAGTTTGCTGCGCCGCCGGCTCTGATCCAGGACATAGCAGGTGGACATTTCAAAGCCGAGCACCGCCAGCATGGTCAGCCGGAAACTGGTACTGTAGGGAGAATCGAACACCATGTCACCCAGCGGGCTGAACAGAGCCGCTACCGCGGCCAGCCCGCCGGCACAGGCGATCACGCCCACTCTCGCCTCGCTGATGTAGAAGATGATGGGCGGGTAGGCAAACAGCCAGATAATGGCGGAGCCATCTTCTACCGCATTGACAGCCAGGTAGGTAAACAGCACCGTAATAATCGTAATGAATCCGCGACGCTGTAGCGTGCTGTTATGGCTGGCAAGATAGGCAATACCGTTCAGGCTGAGCAGCACCGCGAAAATGACCAGGATCGCGGCAGACCCGGTGAGCCCGCGTTCCAGAGAGCGCCACGTAAATAGCAAAAGGATTGGTATGGCCGCCAGTGTGAGGCGCCCGATCAGCATGGGAACAGGGATTTCACCTTTTACCCGGAACTGCGACAGTTCGGTGTCCGGTGTTCTGCTGGTAGCTTGTGTCATTTCAGGGATCTGTTGTTGTTTTGGTCATCAGCGGTACGTCTGCAGTCCGCGTTTCCATACTAAACGCCTTTAATCAAAGGATCTGTGTAAAAACGTAAACCGCTAGCCCTTTTCATGAGTAAACATGAGGGAAAGCGTTTGCATTGGCCTCAACGTCACGGTTTTGACGGCGCGTGGGTTAGGTTTGAGTGAGGAGGTATCCGTATAATGCGTATAAAGGCCGATAACGCTGACAATTACTGAACCGGGCAGGTTTTTGATGGCATCCAGACCCAAAAGCACCTCCGTCGCACGTATAAAGACCGGAAGCTTCGAGCGCCGGCTCTCCCTTACAAGGGCCGGACTCTTTGCCGGTACGCGGATGGCTTCCCACATGGCCACCAACTGGTTTGGCAGCAAGGACAAGCGGGATGCCAGGCATCGCGCCATGCTGTCCAGCCAGGCTGAATTCCTGGTGGACGAACTTGGCAAGCTCAAAGGTAGCGTGGTCAAAATCGGACAGGTGATGGCCCTGTATGGCGAGCACTTCCTGCCGGAAGAAGTGACCGAAGCGCTGCACACCCTCGAGGACCAGACCACCTGGCTGGAATGGCCGTCCATTGAGAGGGTGCTGAAAGACGAGCTGGGTACCCGGCGGCTGGCAGAACTGGAGGTGGACCCCGATCCGATCGGTGCCGCTTCCCTGGGGCAGGTTCATCGGGCACGGCGGCGAAGTGACGGGCTGGAGCTGGTGCTGAAGGTCCAGTATCCGGGTGTCGACGAGGCAGTCGACAGTGACCTGAATTCGGTTGCCCAATTGCTCAGGGTTGCGCGGCTGGTTTCTTTTGGCCCGGAGTTCAACGACTGGCTGGAAGAAGTGCGGGACATGATGCACCGGGAAGTGGACTATCGCCTTGAGGCCACCACCACGGAGAAATTCCGGCAGATGTTGTCGGGTGATCCCCGTTTTGTGGTGCCCCGCGTCCTGGAAGAATATTGCACGGCCCATGTGATTGCCTCTACCTACGAACGCGGGCATTCCGTGAGTTCAGTGGCGGTCAGGGAGTTGCCCCTGGAACGCCGTAGTGAGCTGGGCCGCGCTGCGCTGGAACTGTTTTTCAGGGAGCTGTTTGTCTGGGGAGAAATCCAGACGGATCCGAACTTCGGCAACTATCGCATCCGTATTGCCGGTGAAAGTGGCGCCGACAACGAGCATGATCAGATCGTGTTGCTGGACTTTGGTGCGGTGCAGGCCTATTCGGCAACGTTTCTTGATCCGGTTATCCAGATGATCCGGGCCTCCTACGAGGGAGACCTTGAGGCGGTCATTGATGGTGGCGTGAAGCTCCGCTTCATGAGCCGGGAATGGCCAACGGATGTGTTGGAAAAGTTCGGTTCGGTCTGTATGTCCGTGCTCGAGCCTCTATCGGGGGACCGGAGTGCATGGCCGGAGTATGCCATCAACGACAAGGGGCAGTACCGCTGGAAACAGAGCGATCTGCCATCCCGGGTTGCCCGCCAGGCGGCGAAGTCTGCCATCAGCCGTTACTTCAAGGTGCCGCCGAAGGAATTTGTCTTTCTCAACCGCAAGTTGATCGGTGTGTACACCTTTATTGCTGTACTCAACGCCGAGTTCAACGGCGAGGACCTGCTGCGTGAATACCTCTATGGCGACCCGGGGGCTCCGGACGCCTCCAGTACCAGCCAGATAACAAAGGCGTAGCGTATACCCTTTCCGATACCCACCAGCACCACGAAGTTGAGCCAGGGGACGCGCATAATGCCCCCCACCAGGGTCAGGGCGTCGCCACCAATGGGCAACCACCCCATGAGCAGGGACCACTGGCCATAGCGATTGAAGCGAACCCGGGCTTTCTCCAGCTGGATTTCAGTGATGGGAAACCAGCGTTTGTGCTTAAAGCGATCTACCTGCCTGCCGATAACCCCATTAATCACCGAGCCGGCGGTATTACCTGCGGTGGCCCAGAACCAGATCCACCACAGGGAATAGCCTTGCGTGACCATACCGCCGAGCAGTAATTCGGAGTAGGCCGGCAGCAGTGTTGCGGCGGCCAGAGCGGTCATGAAAAGGGTTAGATAGGCCAATGTGACTCCTCGAAATGAATACCGTCAAGCCCGAATGGCGCCGGAGCCTCCAGGGGCACTACGCTGAAAATGTACTTCCGTATCAAGACAGGTTGTCGTACCGATGAAAAAGCTGTCCCTTCGCTTCAAGCTTTACGCCCTTGTTATCACCCTGCTGCTGGTTATGGGAATCAGTATCGTCGTGACCGCGCAGCTGTCCCTGGGGCAGATGGAACAGAGAATTACCTCCGAAACCCGTGAAACCGTTCAGGATATGGCCATCGAACGTCTGAGCGCCACCGCAGGCCAGTATGGCGAGTTGGTCAGCGGCCTGTTTGCAACAGCCTACCGGACGCCGGAAGTTGTCCGCAATGTGGTTAGCCGTAATATCCAGGCCGACAGCTCCGGGCGTATCAGCCGTATCGACCTGCAGGAAACCATCGGGGCAATACTGGAGGAGCAGAACAGCCTGAGTTCCATCTACGCCCAGTTCGAGCCCGATGCCTATGATGGCCAGGACCGTTACTTCACAGACGGCGTGGAAGAGCACAGCAGTGATGAAGGCACGCTGGAGATCTATTACTACCGTACACCGGAGGGAGATGTAAGGTTCAGCCGCACCGAAGACCCCGCCACCAAGTATCTGGACGAGCGTAACGAGTTCGGAATTCGCGAGGCGGAATGGTACCTGTGCTCCAGAGATTCCGGGAAGCCCTGCATCATGGAACCCTACGAATATGAAATCGAGGAGGGCTATTCCGAGCTGATGACCAGCCTGGTGGTGCCCATCCTCAGGGGCGACGAGTTCGCGGGTGTGGCCGGGGTTGATATCAACCTGTCGACGCTGCAGGAAACCGTCCAGAGGGTCAGCCGGGAGCTTTATGATGGTGAGTCCCGGGTTACCCTGCTCAGTAACAAGGGGCTGATTGCTGCCTCCAGCCACTACGGCGAGCACCTGGGCCGGCCACTGTCGGATGCGCTGCCGGAACAGGCCGATGAATACACATCCCTGCACCGTGGCGATGGCACCTACGACGACGGGCAAACCCTGGCGGTGTCGTACCCCATCGAAATTGCCCTGCCGGATACCGAATGGTCGCTGCTGATAGAGCTGCCCCGTGACATAGCCCTTGCGGATGTGGCCGAGATTACCGGACTGCTGTCCAGCGAGGTCGATGCCACCGCAGGGCGGCAGACCATGGTGGGTGTGCTGGTATCGATTGTCGCGATTCTGGTGCTGGTGGTGCTGGTGAGGTCGGTCACCAGGCCACTCAATGAGATTCGCGACCGCATGAAAAATCTGGCCAGCGCGGAGGGTGATCTGACCCGGGAGCTGGATATCGACACCCATCAGGAACTGATAGAGCTCGCCGGCGGCTTCAATCGCTTCCTCGGCCGGCTGCGGGAAATGATCAATGACCTGAAAGAGGTCAACAGCCAGGTCAGCCAGCAGGCCGCCGATGTGGGCGCGATTGCCGGAGAAACCGACGACCAGACCGAGCGTCAGCACCAGGATATCGAGAGCGTTGTCACCGCCATGAACGAGATGTCAGCAGCCGCGGGCGAAGTTGCAGGGTTTGCGGGGGAAGCCGCGGAAAACGCCCAGATGGCCCAGGACGGTATCCGCTTCACCCAGGATACACTGACTGCAGCCCTGGATGGTGTCAGTGCGCTGGCCGGGGATATGGACGAGGCCAGCACCGCTATCGGACATGTGGCCACCCGCAGTGAGGATATCAACCGCATTCTTGAAGTCATCCGTGGTATTGCCGAGCAGACCAACCTGCTGGCCCTGAACGCCGCTATCGAAGCGGCCCGGGCCGGGGAACAGGGCCGGGGTTTTGCCGTTGTGGCGGACGAGGTCAGAACCCTTGCTTCCCGCACCCGTGAATCGACGGACGAAATCAGCCAGATGATTGATGGCCTGCAAGCGGACGTGAATGGTGCGGTCAATGTGATCCAGAGTGGTGTTGACCGGGCAACCCGGGCGGTTGATGGTACCCGTGAGGCAGACCACTCACTGGCTTCGGTGGTCGAGCGTATCGCAACGATCGTGGAGCATGTGACCCATGTGGCGACAGCGGCAGAGGAGCAGAGCAGCGTCAGCGAAGAAATCAACCAGAACCTCACCCGTATCGGCGATGCCGCCAATGATCTGCGGGCTCTCTCGCAACGGGTCAGCAGCAGCGGGCGAACTCTGGATGAGCAGGTGCGCACGCTGGATTCCGAGCTGAGCCGCCTCAAGACCTGATCAGGCCCGGGCTGGAAGGATAAGCGTCAGCAGAGGGTATATCGTCTGTTGCTATCGGTATCATTCAGCCCATCAATTTTATTTTTCGCCAAACATGCGATCATAATGGCGCTTATCCGAGGCTGTGATGGCCCGCCTATTTTCCGGACCAGGAGTTGAATTATGGAGCAAGTCACTATTTTTGGCCGCGCTTCCTGTGGTTTCTGTACGCGTGCAAGGCAGCTTTGCGAAATTAACGATCTTCCCTATCGCTACGTCGACATCGTTGAAGAGGGGATCAGCAAGGAAGACCTTTCGAAAACCATTGGCAAGCCGGTTTATACGGTTCCACAGATTTTCGTGGGCCAGGAGCATGTAGGCGGCTTTGATCACTTTTCCGAATACCTGGAAAGGGCTGGCACCTTCGCCGGCTGAGCTCCAATCCAGAAAAAAAGGGGCGCCCCGGATAATCCGGCAGCGCCCCTTTTTGTTGCCTGCTGGTTGTGCCGGCAGGCCGGTCAGAGCTGGAAGTCGGCCTTCAGTTTCTTTTCAATCAACTGGTTTTTCAGCTTCGCCACGCGTGGCAGGCCATTATCGAAGGGCGGGAAGCTCTCACCGTAAATCAACGGCTCCAGGTAGTCGCGGCAATCCTGGGTGATGCCGTAGCCGTCATCGGTAATGAAGTGGATCGGCATTTTCTTTTCCTGGTTGGCAACGTCTGCCAGAGGCGCCTCGCCAATATGCCAGCGATAGGGCCGTGACTGTTCACGGACAATCGTGGGCATCAGCGCCTGTTTGCCGGCCATGGCCATCTCCACGGCTACCTCGCCAACCTTGTAGGCCTGCTCGACATCCGTGGCGGAGGCGATATGGCGGGCGCTGCGTTGAAGGTAGTCGGCAACCGCCCAGTGGTACTTGTGGCCCAGGGCCTGGCGCACCATGTTGGCCAGGGCAGGGGCTACGCCACCAAGCTGGGTATGGCCGAAGGCATCCTTGGCGCCGGCGTCCGCCAGGAAGCGGCCGTCTTCGTACTGGGCGCCTTCGGAGGCGACCACCACGCAATAACCGTATTCCTTGACGCAGAAATCCACCCGCTCAAGAAAGCGCTCCCGCTCGAACGGAACTTCCGGGAACAGAATAACGTGGGGAGGCTCGCCCTCTCCCTTGCCGGCAAGGCCGCCCGATGCCGCAATCCAGCCGGCATGGCGCCCCATGACTTCAAGGATGAATACCTTGGTGGAAGTTTCGCACATGGAACGGATGTCCAGGCTGGCTTCCAGGGTAGATGTGGCAATGTACTTGGCCACAGAGCCAAAGCCGGGGCAGCAGTCGGTAAAGGGCAGGTCGTTGTCGACCGTTTTGGGAATGCCGATGCAGGTAATCGGATAGCCCATCTTTTCGGCAAGCTGCGATACCTTGTAGGCGGTATCCTGGGAGTCTCCGCCGCCATTGTAGAAGAAATAGCCGATATCATGGGCGCGGAACACTTCGATCAGCCGCTCGTATTCCCGCCTGTTCTCGGAGAAATTTTTCAGCTTGTGGCGACAGGACCCGAACGCACCGCCGGGGGTGTGGATCAGGGCCTGGATCTCGTCGTCTGTTTCCAGGCTGGTATCGATCAGTTCTTCTTTCAGTGCGCCGATAATACCATTGCGCCCGGCGTAGACCTTTCCGATCCGGTCCGGGTACTTGCGGGCGGTCTGAATGACCCCGCAGGCACTGGCGTTAATGACGGCGGTCACACCGCCTGACTGGGCATAGAATGCGTTTCTGGTGGCCATTTCCGGCTGGTGCCTCCTGCAGTTTCATCGATTGCGGCAGATGATACGCCAATCGCTGTTTTTTTTCATGGCATCAAACGTCGTAAGGAACGCTTGACGACCTGTGCTCTATACGGGACGCTTTGCAGGTTTCATCCAAGAGGTCGATAACCGAATGCATATTCATATCCTGGGAATCTGTGGCACCTTCATGGGCAGCCTGGCTGTGCTGGCCAGGGAACTCGGGCACACCGTGACCGGCTCCGATCAGGGGGTCTATCCACCTATGAGCACACAGCTGGAAGCCCAGGGTATCGGCCTGATGGAAGGTTACCATCCTGACAACCTCAAGCCCCGGCCAGACCTGGTACTGATTGGTAACGCCATGTCCCGAGGGAATCCGGAGGTGGAATCGGTACTGAACCAGAATATCGACTACATGTCCGGTCCGGAATGGCTGGCCCGGGAGGTACTGCGCCATCGCTGGGTGCTGGCAGTGGCCGGCACCCACGGCAAAACCACCACAACCGCGATGCTGCTCTGGATCCTGGAGCAGGCGGGCTTCGAGGCCGGCTATCTGGTGGGTGGCGTGCCCAACGATTTCCCGGTGTCAGCCCGGCTGGGAAACAGCGACTTCTTTGTGATTGAAGCGGATGAATACGACAGCGCCTTTTTTGACAAGCGCTCGAAGTTCATTCACTACAGGCCACACACCCTGATCCTCAACAACCTGGAGTTCGATCACGCCGATATTTTCGACAATGTGGAGGCTATCGAGCGCCAGTTTCACCATCTGGTCCGAACCGTTCCTTCCCGGGGGCTGATCATACGCCCGGCACTGGACACCCATCTCGACCGGGCCCTGGAACTGGGCTGCTGGAGTCCCGTCCAGGCTACATCGGTGGGTAGTGAAGTGCCCTACATGGCGGATTGGCGTGCCGAGTTACTGGCAGAGGATGGCAGCCGCTTCATGGTGGTTCACCACGAGCAGCCGGTTGCCACGGTAAGCTGGTCGCAGACCGGGCTGCACAATGTCCGTAACGCCCTGGCCGCCATCGCTGCGGCTCGCCATGTGGGGGTGACGCCGGACCATGCGGTTGCCGCTCTGTGCCGGTTTTCCGGGGTCAAACGCAGGATGGAGTTGCTGGCGGAGATCGACGGTGTTCATGTCTACGACGACTTTGCCCATCACCCCACCGCCATTACCACCACCCTTGAAGGGTTGCGCAACAAGGTGGGGGAGGAGACGATCCTTGCCCTGATCGAGCCCCGTTCCAATACCATGCAGCAGGGGGTACACAAGCAAACCCTGCTGCCCAGCGCGGCAGCGGCCGACCGGGTGATCTGGGCCAACCTGAATCAGATGGACTGGCTGCCCGCGTTGATCGAAGGCCACAACGCCACCACGGAAGCGCCGGGGCGGCACTGCGTGGAGTCCACCGTTGATGCCCTGATTGGCCGGGTTCTGGAACAGGTGTCTGGCCCCTGCCATATTGTCATCATGAGCAATGGTGGGTTTGGTGGCATTCATCAGAAGCTGATCGCGGAACTTGAACGTAAAACCGGCTGACAGGGCGCTTGCCTCCAGCCAATCGGGAAACCTCAGCATGACAGCAGCATCAGAAAACCAGCGGGTGATCAATCTGGCTTTTACCGGCGCCTCCGGCGCACAGTATGGCCTGCGCCTGCTCCAGTGCCTGGTAGCCGCAGGCTGCCGGGTGCATGTGATGGTCAGCAAGGCCGCCCAGGTGGTCATTGCTACTGAAACAGAGCTGAAGCTGCCAGGAAACACCCCCGCCATGCAGGAAGCGCTTGCCAGTTATGCCGGCGCCGATCCGGGGCAGGTGCTGGTATTCGGGCGGGAAGACTGGTTTTCGCCGCCGGCTTCCGGATCCGGTGAGAAAGCGCCGCTGGTGATTTGTCCGTGCAGTACCGGCACCCTTTCCGCGCTGGCTACCGGGGCCAGCAATAACCTCATTGAGCGTGCCGGTGATGTCGCCCTGAAGGAGCGCCGGCAACTGATTCTGGTACCCCGGGAAGCCCCGTATTCCGAGGTTCACCTGGAAAACATGCTGCGCCTGACCCGCATGGGTGCGGTCATCATGCCGGCCAGCCCCGGCTTCTATCACCAGCCGCAGTCGGTAAATGATCTGGTGGATTTTATCGTCGCCCGGTTGCTGGATCACCTGGGGCTGCCCCAGGCGCTGGTGCCCCGCTGGGGCGAGGAACGGCTGAAAGCGAAGCACTCCGACTGATCTGCCCGGCGATGGTTTTGGCCAGCCCGATTGATGTTTTTCATCATTGAGCGAAAACCCCGCTCCCCCGAGACTTGGTGAACGACAACCACAAGACAGTCATTCACCGAGGTTCACCATGATTCCACGCACACTCTTCGATGCCGACCTTGAAGGTTTCCGGGATTCCGTCCGCAAGTTTCTGCAGCAGGAAGCAGCGCCGTACCACGAACAATGGGAAAAGGACGGCCAGGTCAGCCGCGAGCTGTGGACCAAGGCCGGGGAGCTTGGCTTTCTCTGCCCCACCATGCCGGAAGAGTATGGCGGGGTAGGTGCGGATTTCCGTTACAGCGCGGTGATCATGGAAGAGGTATCCCGGGCCGGCCTGTCCGGCATCGGCTGGACTCTGCATTCGGACATTGTTGCCCCCTATATCCTCAACTATGGCTCCGAAGAGCAGAAACAGTATTACCTGCCGAAACTGGCCACGGGGGAGATGATCGGTGCCATCGCCATGACCGAGCCTGGCGCCGGCTCCGATCTCCAGGGGGTAAAAACCACGGCGGTGAAGAGCGACACCGGCGACCACTACGTGCTCAATGGCTCCAAAACGTTTATCACCAATGGCCAGCTGGCGGATCTGGTGATTGTGGTGGCCAAGACGGATCCGAAAGAAGGCGCCAAGGGCACCAGTCTTCTGCTGGTGGAAAGCGCCTGGGAAGGTTTCGAGAAAGGCCAGAACCTGAACAAGGTGGGGATGAAGGCCCAGGATACCTCCGAGCTGTTCTTTCAGGATGTGAAGGTGCCGGCCGACAAACTGCTGGGCTCCATGGAAGGCCAGGGCTTTTTCCAGTTGATGTCGGAGCTGCCCGCCGAGCGTTTGCAGGTGGCGCTGACCGCGGTCGCCGCAGCAGAAGCCGCCTGGCAATGGACCCTGGATTACGTCAAGGAACGCAAGGCCTTTGGCAAGCCGGTGATCGCGTTCCAGAACACCCGCTTCAAGATGGCGGAGATGAAAGCGGAGATCACCGCAGCCCGGGTGTTCTGTGACCGTTGCCTGGAGCTGCACCTGGAAAAGAAACTGGATATCCCCACCGCCGCCATGCTGAAACAGCACACCACCGACCTGCAATGTAAGGTCATGGACGAATGCGTCCAGCTTCACGGTGGCTATGGCTATATGTGGGAATACCCCATTGCCCGGGCCTGGGCCGACTCCCGGGTGCAGCGCATCTATGCCGGCACCAACGAGATCATGAAAGAGATCGTTGCACGCTCGTTCTGAGCCGCGCCGTGTTTCGATGGCGCGTGGACGGGGGTTCCCGTCCACGCGTTTTCGTTACCAAAGTTTACAAATTGCCAAACCTATCAAGGTTCCCCGGGTGAACATCCCCTAAAGTAGCGGCACAACCTCTAACAAGGATAATGGTTGCCGCAATGAAACGCCTGCTCCCCATTTCAGTTACCCTGTTTACGCTTGCCCTGGCCGGTTGCGGTGAGGAATCCGACGAGTCACCGGTGGACGGCCGCGATTTTGACGCTGAAAACTTCAGTGAGCCGGCACCCTATACCGGGCGCGTGATTGACGGCTATCTGCGCAATGCCCGCGTCTGGCTGGATATGGACGGCGACGGCCAGTACACCGCGGGGCCGATGACCATTGAGAACAGCTCCGGCACGGAAATTACCCTTGAAAATGGCGAACCCACGGCCATGACCGGCGAAGATGGCAAGTTTGCCCTCGACATCTCCGAGCTGGTGCAGGATCCCCTGGTATCACCCGACATTGATCCGCGGGATTATCCGCTGTTTGCGGTCACTCTCCCCGGCCAGACGCTGGAACAAACCCGTATCGGCGAGGTGGATGTGGACGTCGCCTACATCCTCAGCGCACCTCCGGGCGTTCGTAATGTCACACCGCTCAGCACATTGGTGCGCCAGCGCCGGGTAATCGGTGTGCAGGATCTGACCGCCACGACTAACGAGTTGTCCGATGCGCTGGGGAATGTGAACCTGGTCAGCGACTACGTAAAATCCGGAGACCACCGGGCCCATGCCTATGCCCGTGCGTTCGCCCGCTTTCTGGGGAGTCAGTTTCCGGAGAGCACTGCTGAACAATTGCGCGATAGCGACGGTCTGGAGTGGTATTTGAGCAAGGAGGCGGCTTATTTGCTGGGCGTATCTTTTGTCCGGAACGCGCTGGACGTGGTCAAGGCGGTTGACGAAGCCGCGCCCCAGGGTAACTACGAGAACGTCGATGTTGACGACCTGGGTTTGCCGGAAGTGCCTATTGAGCTGGAGGATCCTGTGATACTTGAGCGGCAAACGGTGCTGGCACAGAGTGAGGATGAAGGTGGCCTGCCGGCATCCATGTCCAACCTGAGCGTTTCGGCGGAGCTGGTATTCGATTACTCGGAAGATGGCCGGGTGAAGTCTGTTACGGCGCACGGTTGCATGAAGCCGTCGCTGAGAGAAATTGCCCGCCTGGTCGCAGCAGGAGGAAAGATTGCCGATACCGGTATTCAGTGGATCCCGGGCATCTCCCTGTCCGAGCAGAGTGCCATATTCTACAAAGATGAAGGGGCCGACGAGCGCCTGGTATTTGACTGGCAGAAGGGTGAGGCAACGTTTGAAAGTGCCACCACCTGCCATCCGGAACTCGGGCCCTCCTCCACGGAGCTGGGCGGTCCCGCGGATATAACCTATGAGTGGGACGTGGCTGATGCAAAGGTTCAGTCTGTGACCGCAACCTCAGACGGGAAGACTGAAGTGCTGGAACCTGACAACCTTTCAGTGCTGGAGCCCGATGAAGACGAGCATCGCGACCCCTTTTTCGGCTTCACTCGCACCGTCAGCGTTGAGGGGGAAGAGGATCAGGAAGAGGTTGTAACTTTGGGCAGCATGGACGACTGCGAGAGCACAATTGAAGAAGATGACCGCGATGCTCCACTGGTGGTATCCGCCAGGCAGCCATTTACCGTATCAGGCTCTATCACGCAGCCGGACGGGTTTGATTCCCTGGCGCTGGAGTTTGATGACCGCGATGAGCGGGGGCGTCTGCTCCGGTTCGGTTTTCAGGACGAGACCCTGGGCGTCGACAACCCTGACGGTTTCGACTGGGCATTCTACTACCCCTCTGAAGCCTCGAATGATTATGTGGAGGACCAGCCCAACCTGATCGCCACCGCCTTTCTGAACGAATATGGCGGCAGCCGGGACTGTGGCAGGGTGTTTGAAAGGATGCCCTCTGCAGCTTATGCCAGGGTCGACTACACCTATCAGCGGCTTTCCGAATATCTTACAGGGCTGGTGGAGTAGGCCGGAGACTCCTCGGGTAACACCGGGGAGTTGTCGCATCAAGGCCAAGGAAAGGCTGCGACATGTGCGTATCTGGATTTCGGAAATTTAACAGTAATTCAACACTTCCTGAGGGAGGAAGTGGTGCCGAGGAGAGGACTTGAACCTCCACGGGGTTGCCCCCACTAGCACCTGAAGCTAGCGTGTCTACCAATTTCACCACCTCGGCAGGTGATTTGCAGTCTCTCCGGTGGGGATTCAAAAGCGTTAGCTTGTTGAATTTCCGGTATTTCTGCCCCGGCGACAGGCAATGCCGTCAACCGATGGCGCGTACTTTAATCATTCGGAAAAACGCTGTCAAATATTTTTTGCCGGCCAATGCCGGTTTTTGCACCTATTTTTGTTCGCCGGTTAGGCAGGCAGCCGCTGGCGGCGTTATACTCTCCGGCAAATGCAAAATAACGACCGGTTTCCATGGGGAAGTCGGAATTAAGGATACGAATGGTTTCCAGGAAAAAGACAGATAATGACCCTTACGCCCAGCGTGAGGCCAGCAAATACGACAACCCGATCCAGAGCCGCGAGTTTATTCTCGATCACCTGAAAGAGCGGGGCGCGCCGGCCACTCATGAAACCCTGTGCGAGGAACTGGGGCAGAACTCTGAAGAGGGCATAGAGGCCCTGCGCCGGCGGCTGATCGCCATGTGTCGCGACGGGCAGCTGATCTGTAACCGCCGTGGAGCCTATCTGCCCATTGAAGAGGCTGACCTGGTAACGGGGCGGGTGACAGGGCACAAGGACGGGTTCGGGTTTCTGGTTCCGGATGATGGCGGCTCGGATCTGTTCCTGACGGCCCGCCAGATGCGCCAGGTTTTTCATGGCGACCGGGTCGCGGCGCGGGTAGACCGGGTGGACGACCGTGGCCGCCGCGAGGGTGTGATTGTCGAGGTGCTGGAATACCGTACCCACCAGACCGTTGGTCGCCTGTTCCAGGAAAGCGGCATCTCCTTCGTGGTGCCTGAAAATGCCCGCATCAACCACGAGGTTCTGATCCCCGCCGAACATATTAACGGCGCGCGCCACGGCCAGTACGTTGTTGTGGACATCCTGCGCCAGCCCACCGTGCGTACCCAGCCCACCGGCAAGGTGGTCGAAGTGCTGGGCGAGCATATGGCACCGGGCATGGAGATCGACGTTGCCATCCGCTCCTATGACATCCCCCACAGCTGGCCGCCGGCAGTGGGTGAGCAGGCGGCGGGCATTCCCGAGGAAGTCACCGAGAAAGACAAGCAGAACCGGGTGGACATCCGCAACCTGCGCCTGGTGACCATTGATGACGAATCCGCCCGTGATTTTGACGACGCTATTTATTGCGAGCCCCGTCCGCGCGGGGGGTATCGCCTGCTGGTGGCCATAGCGGATGTGTCCCACTACGTACGCCCCGGGACTCCCCTGGATGAGGAGGCGATCAATCGTGGCAATTCGGTGTATTTCCCCGACCATGTGGTGCCGATGCTGCCGGAAAAGCTGTCCAACGGCCTGTGTTCACTGAACCCGGGCGTGGACCGGCTGTGTATGGTGGCAGACATGACCATCAGCGCTGCCGGGGCCATCAGTGGTTACACCTTCTATCAGGCGGTGATGCACAGCCATGCGCGGCTGACCTACAACAAGGTCAGCGACATGCTGGAGCGGCCGGATTCCGAGCCGGGGTACCGGCTGTCGGAGCAGTACGCTCACGTTCTGCCGCACCTGCATAATCTCTACAACCTCTACAAGTTGCTGCGCAAGGCCAGAACCGAGCGGGGTGCCATCGATTTTGAGACCACGGAAACCAAGGTGGTGTTCGATGCAAACCGCAAGATCGAGGAAATTGTTCCGGTCCAGCGCAACGATGCCCACAAGATTGTCGAGGAATGCATGCTGGCGGCCAACGTCGCCACCGCGCGTTTCCTCAAGAAGCACAAGGTGCCGTCGCTGTATCGCGTTCACGACGGCCCCTCGGAAGAGCGTCTTAATGCAGTGCGGTTGTTTCTCAGCGAGCTGGGCCTGCAGCTGGGCGGTGGCGACAAGCCGACCTCGGCAGATTACCAGGAGCTGTTGTCCAGCATTTCCGACCGCTCTGACGCCAACGTAATCCAGACCGTGATGCTGCGCTCTCTCAGTCAGGCGGTGTACAGCCCTGATGAGGGCGGTCATTTTGGCCTTGGCTTTTCCAGCTATGCCCATTTCACATCGCCGATCCGCCGCTATCCGGACCTGATCGTGCACCGTGGTATCAAGTCCGTGGTGCATGGCGAGGAAGGCAGCAAGGATGTGGTTGTTCCGCCAAAACGGGACCCGGAGCTTGCGGATTACCCCTACGATACACCCCGTATGCATCAGCTGGGTGAGCACTGCTCGATGACCGAGCGCCGGGCCGACGATGCCACGCGCGATGTCATGGCGTGGCTCAAGTGTGAGTACCTGAAGGATCATGTCGGCGAGGAGTACGATGGCGTTATTGCCGCGGTCGTACCATTCGGTTTCTTCGTGGAGCTGTCCGGGGTTTATATCGAAGGGCTTGTCCATGTATCGACGCTGAGCGGTGACTATTTCCATCATGACTCCGCCAAGCACCGCCTGATTGGCGAGCGTACCGCCATGAGTTTCCGCCTGGGTGACGATGTCCGGGTGAAAGTGGTGCGGGTGGGCATGGAAGACCGCAAGATTGATCTTGAGCTGGTGAGTGATCCCCAGCACCGCCAAGCGGACCGGGATGCCCTGGAAATCACCAAGCGCGAACCCAGAGACAAGGGTAAAGGCAGGGGCAAGGGTGGAAAAGCCGCTGCTGGACGAGGGTCCAGGAGTGCCCGGGATAAAGGGGATAGGGGTGGCCGCGACAACACCGCGGATGCACCGGCAAAGCCCCGTCGCCGGAAAGGTTCAGCGCCGAAGTCAGCCGGCAAGTCCCAGGGCTCCGGGGAGGCGGTACCCACATTCGAGGATGATGGTGAGTTGTCAGCCCGTGACAAGCTGGTGGCGGAAGCCGCCAAGCTGGCCCTCGGCAAGGGTAAGGGCAAGAAGGCAACGGGCAAGGCTGCCGGAGCCGACAAGAAACGAAAGCCTCGCAAGTCAGGAAAATAAGCCGTGTCTGAAGAGTTTATTTTTGGCTGGCATGCGGTTGAAGCCGTTCTCAAGCGTGAGCCGGAACGGTTGCAGCAGGTCTGGATCCAGACCGGCCGGGAAGATCGCCGGGTTAAAACCGTTACTGATGCGCTGAACGAGCTGGGGGTGCGCTGGCAGGTGGTGCACCGGAAGGAGCTGGATCAGCGGGTTGCCGGGGTTCACCAGGGCATTGTGGCCGCCGTGTCCGAAAGCCGCGAATGGAGCGAGGACGATCTGTTCGCCATGCTGGCCGCTTCTGGCAAGCCTCCGTTTCTGTTGATTCTGGACGGCGTCACTGATCCCCACAATCTGGGGGCCTGCCTGCGCACCGCCGATGCAGTAGGCGTGCAGGCTGTGGTGGTGCCGAAAGACAAGTCCGCGTCATTGTCTCCAACGGTTCGCAAAGTCGCCTGCGGGGCTGCGGAAACAGTGCCACTGGTGCGGGTGACAAATCTTGCAAGGTTCATGCGAACCATCAGGGATGATGGTGTCTGGCTGATCGGCACTGCAGGCGAGGCAGACAGTACCCTTTACCAGGCGGACTTTACCGGCCCGGTCGCGCTGGTGATGGGTGCCGAAGGCAAGGGTATGCGGCGGCTGACCCGCGAGCATTGTGACCTGCTGATCAACATTCCCATGCTGGGCCACGTGGACAGTCTCAACGTTTCCGTCGCCACCGGTGTTTGCCTCTACGAAGCTTTGCGCCAGCGGCTTGCATAGTGCCCTCCACACGCCTAGAATACGTGACCCCCTTTTTCAGGGGGCGGTTCTGTATTGCCTGAAATCGGGGCATCGGATACCAGAAGCCGGCAGCTGTGTCTGCCACCTCCTTGCTTCCTGCATTGGCCCGGTCTGTTTCTGTGCTTTGCTGGAGGCTGTTTAAACCGTAGGGAGAACTCATGCGTCACTACGAAATCGTATTTATGGTACACCCGGATCAGAGCGAGCAGGTGCCCGCGATGATCGAGCGTTATACCGGTGTCATCAATGAAGATGGCGGCAAGGTACATCGCCTGGAAGATTGGGGCCGTCGTCACCTGGCTTACCCGATCAACAAGATTCACAAGGCTCACTACGTGCTGATGAACGTTGAATGTTCACAGGCCGCGATGGACGAGCTGACTCACAACTTCCGTTTCAACGATGCCATCATCCGCGACATGATCCTGCGCCGCGATGGTGCCGATACGGACCTGTCCCCGATGAAAGCTTCCGAGTCCCGTGAAGATCGTCGTGGCGGCGATGATCGTCCGCGTCGTTCAGCTGAATCTGACGAGTCCCGTCAGCAGGCTGAAACCCAGGACGAAGAAGAGTAAAACCATCACCGGAGTTGAGGAGTTAAGTTATGGCTCGTTTTTTCAGACGTCGTAAGTTCTGCCGCTTCACGGCAGAAGGTGTCAAAGAGATCGATTACAAGGATCTGGACACCCTGAAAGGTTACATCACTGAGACCGGCAAAATCGTGCCCAGCCGTATCACCGGCACCAAGGCACGCTATCAGCGTCAGCTGGCTACCGCTATCAAGCGTGCCCGCTACCTGGCACTGCTGCCGTATTCGGACAGCCACGATAACTAAGTAACAGAATAAACAGGACCCGGGACCATGCGTGCACTGGCACAGTTTGTAATGCGCGGTCCTCTGCAGGCAGGCGGGGTTGCGGCAGTTACCACTGCGATACCCCTGTTGTTCTGGATTGGTGCAGCGGTAGTTGGCCTGGTCATTCTCAGGCTGGGTATTAGCCAGGGGCTTAACATCGGCCTCTGGGCATTGCTTCCGGCACTGGGCTGGAGCTGGTTCGGGCAGGACCCGACAGCACTGGCGGTATTGCTTCAGGTAATGTTGATTGCCTCCATTCTGCGAACGACCCTGTCCTGGGAGAAAGCGCTCCTGGCAGGCAGTTTCCTGGGTATTGTGACAGGCATGATGCTGCCCCTGCTGTATCCGGATCTTTTGAACGATCTGGTGCAGACCGGGGTCAGGTTTTACGAAGAGTACAACGCCGAAGTCGCAAGCAGTCTTGGCGACAGGCTGGAAACAGTCATTCGGCAGACCATGAACGCGAGCATGGCCGGTACCTACCTGGTAATCGGAGTGGGTATGACCATGCTGGCGAGATCCTGGCAGGCCGGGTTGTATAACCCGGGCGGATTCCGGACCGAGTTCCACTCGCTTCGGCTGTCACCGGCAATCGCGGTTATCTGTGTGATTACCATGTTGGCAGGGCCCGTTCTCGGGCTGAATTCCATGCTGCTGGGCTGGGCGGGAGGCTTGCCGCTGATTCTGGCAGCCCTGGCCCTGGTTCATGGCGTTGTGGGTCGTAAAAACCTGAGCGGTCAGTGGCTGATCATGTTCTATCTGGCGCTGGTACTGCTTGGTCCAACCCTGATGATTCTGTTGGTAGTTCTGGCTTTTGTGGATAGCTGGCTGGATATCCGGAGACGAATAAAGCCCTCCGGCCCGGCTGAATAAAGCACGAAGAGGTTAACGAGATGGAAGTTATTCTGCTCGAAAAAGTAGCAAACCTTGGTTCACTTGGTGACAAGGTCAAGGTCAAGGCCGGTTACGGTCGTAATTTTCTGCTGCCCTATGGCAAGGCTGTTCCGGCAACTGCCGACAACCTGAAGGCCTTCGAAGAGCGCCGTGCAGAGCTGGAAAAAGCAGCAGCCGAGAAGCTGTCTGCCGCCCAGGCTCGTGCCGAGGCTCTGGAAGGTGCGTCTGTCACCATCACGTCCAAGGCTGGTGAAGAAGGCAAGCTGTTTGGCTCTATCGGCGTGCGCGACATTGCTGATGCAATTACCGCTGCCGGTACAGAAGTCGAGAAAAGTGAAGTTCGTCTGCCGGAAGGCCCGCTGCGTGTGGTTGGCGAGTACGAGATCGAGCTTCAGCTGCACTCCGACGTGAGCGTTGTGATTAACCTGGCCGTTGTTGCCGAGTAAATTGCTCCTCATGCGGTAACGCCGGGCTTCAGCCCGTCGGTAGCCATACAGGCCCGGAATCCGCTTTGGTGGATTCCGGGCCTGTTGCTTTGTGGTGTATGATTTGTCGTTACCCTAGCTCTCCCATCGCATCGACAATCCCCGTAAAATGTTGCGGATGTGATGCCCAGATGAAGATGTTTCCATGGCCAACCCGAATTTCAAACCGGTAAACAGCGACCCTGAAACCAGCCGTATCAAGGTTCCGCCTCACTCCGTGGAAGCCGAGCAGGCGGTTCTTGGTGGCCTGATGCTGGATAACCGCCGCTTTGATGAAATCGCTGAAATTATCTCTGCTGTGGATTTTTACCGGCAGGACCACCGCCTTATCTTCGGGGCTGCCGAGCGTCTTGCCAGTGAGAGTGAGCCCCTGGATGTCGTAACGCTGACCGAGTTTCTGGAGAGAGCCGGGGATATTGAAGACGCCGGCGGCCTGTCCTACCTGGCGGAACTGGCCGAGAAGACGCCGGGCGCCGCCAATATCCGGGCCTACGCGGAAATTGTCCGGGAGCGTTCCATACTTCGCCAGCTGGTGGAGGTGTCCGGCGCCATAACAGACTCCGCGTTCAATCCACTCGGGCGCACCAGCAGTGAAGTGCTTGATGAGGCGGAGCGTAATGTTTTCAAGATTGCGGAATCCAGGGTCAAGGAGGGGACCGGTCCCCAGACCATCAATCCGATACTGACCAAGGCGCTCAGCAGGATTGAGGAACTGTTTGAATCCGGCGAAACCACCACGGGCCTGACCACCGGCTTCAAGGACCTGGATGAATGGACGTCAGGCATGCAGCCGGCGGATCTGTTGATTGTGGCGGGCCGTCCATCCATGGGTAAGACCACCTTTGCCATGAACATTGTCGAGAACGCCCTGATCAGCACCGGGGCGCCGATTCTGGTGTTCAGCATGGAGATGCCCGCGGATGCGCTGGTCATGCGTATGCTGTCGTCACTGGGGCGTATCGACCAGAGCCGGATCCGCAGCGGCAAGCTGGAGGAGGATGACTGGCCCAGGCTGACGTCCGCCGTCAGCCTGCTGAAGGACAAACCGCTTTATATTGATGACACACCCGGCCTGAGCCCGACGGAAATGAGATCCCGGGCCCGCCGTATCGCCCGGGAGAATGACGGCCAGCTGGGCCTGATCATGGTGGATTACCTGCAGCTGATGCGGGTGCCGGGCAATACCGAAGGCCGTACCGCCGAGATATCTGAAATCTCCCGGTCCCTGAAGGGGCTGGCGAAGGAACTCAGTTGTCCGGTGGTGGCACTGTCACAGCTTAACCGTAGCCTCGAGCAGCGCCCCAACAAACGGCCTGTAAACTCGGACCTGCGGGAATCCGGCGCCATCGAGCAGGACGCCGACGTGATCATGTTCGTCTACCGAGACGAGGTCTATAACGAGGATACTTCCGACAAGGGCATTGCCGAGATCATTATCGGCAAGCAGCGTAATGGTCCCATTGGTACGGTTCGCCTGGCCTTTATCGGCAAGTACACCAAGTTTGAGGACCTGGCCCACGGTGACTACGGCGGGGATTATTGATGCCGCGGAAAACCCTCGCCCGCATTGATACCGAGGCACTTCGCCACAACTATCGCCTGGCCTGCCGCCTGGCCGGCCAGGCCCGGGTCATGGCGGTTATCAAGGCTGATGGCTACGGCCATGGTATAGGTGAAGTGGCAACAGCGCTGGCGGACGAGGCACCGAAGTTTGCCGTTGCCTGTCTCGAAGAAGCCCTGGCCATACGTGAGGCCGGTGTCAATCATCCGGTGGTTCTGCTGCAGGGCATGCATTGTGCTGATGACGTGGGCATCTGTGCCCGTGAAGGTTTTGAGGTGGTGCTGCACAGTGACTACCAGCTGGACTGGCTGGCGCAGTGCGAGCAGGTGCCGGCGCTCTGGCTCAAGGTAAACACCGGCATGAACCGGCTGGGCTTTCCTCCAGGGATGCTTGGGTCGATCATGGCACGGCTGGGAAGCCGGGGCCTGGCGCAAAAGGTGACTGGTTTCGTGACCCACTTTGCCTGCGCGGACGATGCCGCCAGCGGCTTTACCGATGAGCAGACCCGCCGGTTTGCCGAGGCCGTGGTTGACTGGCCGTTACTGGAAAAAAGCGCAGCCAATTCCGCTGCCCATTTCCTGCCCGGGCAGCCAATGTTTGACTGGAGCCGCCCCGGCATCATGCTTTACGGCGCTTCTCCCATGCTGGAGAAGACGGGGCCGCAACTCGGCCTGAAGCCGGTAATGTCACTGGAAGCGCCGCTGACAGCCGTGCGCACCCTCAGGCCCGGCGAGGCGGTGGGCTATGGCTGCAGCTGGATAGCGGAACAGGACACCCGGATGGGGATCGTGGCCATCGGCTATGGCGACGGCTATCCCCGCCACGCCGGCACGGATACTCCGGCCTGGGTGGCAGGTAATCGCATACGCCTGATTGGCCGGGTGTCCATGGACATGCTGGCGGTGGACCTGACCAACGCTCCGGCGGCCTCTGAAGGCGATACCGTGGAGCTCTGGGGCAGGCACGTGAGTGTCGATGAAGTGGCACGGCACGCCGGCACTATTGCCTACGAGCTGCTTACCGGCGTTACAGCCCGGGTGCCCAGGCTGTATGGCAACGACAGCGATCCCGTGGAGTAGGTCAGGAAGCGGCTTCCGGCTCGTGGATGATTTCCTCGATAAAATCGAGAATGGCAGCCAGGCTGCGGTCATCCAGTTTCTTCAGTACCTTGTGCACGACCATTTTGCTGCCCTTGAGCATGCTGCTGATGCCCATTCTGGCCATGCCCATGAGCATGCTGCTGGCGTTGAGACGGCGCAGGGGCTCCAGGAAGAAGAAGTCGAGGCCGTTATCGGTCATCTCGACGATCAGCTCGAACAGCTTGTCGATGGCCTCCTTGTCGGCCTTGCCCCGTTTACGGAGTTCGTCGACGGTGTACAGGGCGCGGGTGCGCAGTTCATCCGGTATTGGTGCAACGATATGGCTTTGTTGTTTCAGCATGTGGGATCCTGTTGTTGTATGCTCGTCAGGCCTGCTTGATTTCCGATACGTATTCTATGGGTTGGGGCGGAAGTACCATTGGCTTGAGTGGTCACCGTTGTCCGTCATATCAGTGAAATCCCGGGTATGCGTTCCAACAGCGGATGTGAACGATTACAGTGTTGGATGAATATAAACCACCGAAACCGGAGGCAGTGAGCGCTCGTGCACGTTCTTGTTGTTCATGATTATGGCCCCCTGGGGCGGGTATTGCTGGAGCGCCTGAGAAAAACCTCGCTTCATGTCAGCCCATTGCTGATCAGTGAGCTGGAAACAGCGGACCTCACCGCGCTGGAAGGCTGGATTCCCCACGATACTGACCTGATCGTGAACGCATTGTGGCTGGCTGACCCGGAAGTTGCGGAACAGGATCCGGAGTCCGCTCACAAGGTCGCCTTTTCGCTTCCGGTAGCGTTGGCCGAATACGCCCGTGACCGCAGCATTGCACTGCTCCAGCTGTCGACCTGCTACGTGTTCGATGGCCGCAAACAGAACCCCTACATTGCCTCCAATCCCGGCCAGCCCTGTAACGAGTTGGGTAACTGGCAATGGGAATGTGAACAGGCGGTGCGGACTCTTCTGCCCAGGCATATCATCCTGCGAACCGGCTGGAGCCTGGGGCGCTTTATTCGCAAGGTGCAGTCGGTGGCGGCCGGCTCCGACGTTATCAAGCTGCCCGGAAAGTGCCACGGTCAGCCAGTAACGGTCAGTGATCTTGCCAGGGTGATTACCGCGATTGTCCAGCAGATAGATTGCGGTGCCGAGGTGTGGGGTACTTACCAGTATGCCGGCGCGGAGGATATCTCTCTTTACGAGCTCGGCCTGGCCATCACCGGGCTGAATGGTATTCCCGACAGGATCCGTGTGGTGGATGAAATGCCGGCCTGGGCCGCTCTGGAACCGGCCAACACTGCCATGATCTGCACCAAAATCCGCAACACGTTCGGCGTCAAGCAACTGCCCTGGCGTTCAGGCCTGGCCGAGGAGCTGGAGTTACTGTCGCTGAACGGGAAGAAGGAACTGACCGACGAACCGGCCAGCTGAGGCTCGCCAGTTCGTGAATTGCCAGAGCATTGAGGTCAGCTGTTCTGCCGTGAGAATTCCCGCGTAACCGTCTGCAGGGCTTCCACATCCAGCAGTTCCACTTCCCGCCCCCGGGCACTGATAATGCCCTGGTTCTGGAAACGGGTGAACACCCGGCTGACGGTTTCCACGGCGAGGCCGAGGAAATTGGCGATGTCGTTTCTGGCCATGGGCAGGCTGAAGTTGGTGGCCGACATCCGGCGACGCTGAAAGCGGCTGGACAGGGACAATAGCAGTGCTGCAATCCGTTCCTCGGCCGTATTCTTGCTCAGCAGCATGGCCAGCTGATGGCTGCCCTGAATTTCCTGGCTCATCAGATGATACATGTGGTGCTGAAGGTCAGGCAGTTTACCTGTGAGTTCTTCCAGTTTATCGACCGGAAACTCGCACACACTGGTTCGCTCCAGGGCCCTGGCAGTGCAGGCATAGTGTTTGCTGCCCATGCTGTCCAGCCCGACCAGCTCACCGGGCATGAAGAATCCTGTTACCTGCTCCTCGCCGTTCTCGCTGATAATGGAAGTCTTGATCGCGCCACTCTTGACCGCAAAGCAGGAGCGGAAAGGCGTGCTCTGGTCAAAGATGTGCTCACCACGGTTGAAAATACGGCCCTGCTGGACAATATCTTCCAGCCGGTCGAGTTCGTTTTCTTCTATCGCAAGCGGAAGGCAAAGATTGCTGAGACTGCACTGGTGGCAAGACGCCTTCAGAGGGGATACCTGGTGAAGTCTGATAGGTTGAGCCATGGTAGATGAACCATCCATTATTGATTCATGTCAAAACCGTACTGTATTACGAACGGTGGGCTTTGCCAATGACTAATGTCCTTGACAACGATATGCATATACCGTTCGGGTATATAAAAGACCGGTTCGGACGCCTGTGGCGATGTCCGAACCGGTCGGCAGGCTTCAGACTTTCCGGAATACCAGGGAGGCATTGGTGCCGCCAAACCCGAAGCTGTTGGACATCACCGTGTTCAGCTCTGCGGGGACTGAATCCGGCCCCACCACTGGCATGCCGGAAATGGTTTCATCCAGGTTCGCCAGGTTTTTGGTGCCGGCGATGAACCCGTTCTGCAACATGATCAGTGAGTAGATCGCCTCATGTACCCCGGATGCACCCAGTGAATGGCCGGACAGGGATTTGGTGGAGGAGATCTGTGGTATTTTGTCGCGGAAGACGTTACGGACCGCTTTCATTTCTGCCACATCGCCCACCGGCGTGCTGGTGCCATGGGCATTGATATAGTCCACCCCGGTGTTCACCGTGGACAGCGCCTGTTGCATGCAGCGCATGGCACCTTCCCCGGACGGGGCTACCATATCGTGGCCATCGGACGTGGCGCCGTAACCGACCAGTTCCGCGATGATGGGCGCGCCACGCTTTATGGCATGCTCCATTTCCTCAACCACCACCATGCCACCGCCACCGGCGATCACAAAGCCGTCGCGGCCGGTATCGAAAGGCCTGGAGGCGGTTTCAGGGGCTTCGTTGTACTTGGTGGACAGGGCGCCCATGGCGTCGAACAGCATGGTCAGGCTCCAGTCTTCCTCTTCGCCACCACCGGCAAACACAATGTCCTGCTTGCCAGCCTGAATCTGTTCGGCGGCATGGCCGATACAGTGGGCACTGGTAGCACAGGCTGACGACATGGAGTAGTTGACGCCGCGAATCCGGAACGCCGTGGCCAGGCAGGCCGATACCGTGCTGGTCATGATCCGGGGCACCATGTAGGGCCCGATGCGCTTTACGCCTTTCTCCCGCATGATGTCCACGGCTTCCACCTGGCTGGCACTGGACGCGCCGCCCGATCCGGCGATCAGGCCGGTACGGTCATTGGAAATCATGTCGTCTGTCAGCCCGGAGGAGGCGATGGCCTGTTCCATGGCAAGGAAACTGTACATCGCGGACTGGCCCATGAATCGCCGCGTCTTGCGGTCGATGACCGAGGTGTCTGCATCAATGGACCCCGCAATCTGGCTGCGAAAGCCCATGTCCCGATAGGTCTCGTTGAACCGGATACCGGATTTACCCGCCTTGAGGCTTTCCAGAACCGCATCCGTGGAGTTGCCCAGGCAGGAAACAATGCCCATGCCGGTGATTACAACCCGTCTCATACCTTCCTCCTTAACAAGGCCTGCACCGGGAGCCGGGCAGATCCTTTTTATCTCTGACTATAACCACCAGTCTAGGCGCTTTGAGGCCCGGGCGATATTTGACCTTGGTAAGGGACCGAAGAAAGCCTGAAGGAAGGGTCAGGGGCTCTCGTTCCTGGCGCGTTGGCGTTCGGCTTCTTCCCGGGCTTCCCGCTCAATCATTTCGGGCGTCTCCAGGGAAATGCGGCCCAGCTTCCCGGACCGGAATTCATTCAGCAGTATTTCCGACACCTTGTGCAGGTCGGGAACGCCACCACGGCCAAGGAAGCGTCGTTTCAGGGCAATGCCATCCATCAGCGCAAGCCCATCCCGTGGCCTTTCCTCAAAGCCGTAGCGCGCCATGACCAGCTCCGGATAGGCTTCCAGCAGATAATCCGCCTCGAACAGGGCGACATCCTCGAACTCGATAACCGCACTGCGGATAGCGCCACTGATGGCCAGGCGGTAACCACAGGCTTCCGGAGAAAGCTTGGGCCAGAGGAAGCCGGGGGTGTCGTAGAGCAATACATTGTCCGGCAGCTTGATGGCCTGCTGCGCACGGGTGACCGCCGGCTCATTACCGGTTTTGGCGGCAGGCCGCCCGGCGAGGGTATTGATCAGCGTCGATTTGCCGACATTGGGAATCCCCAGAATCATCACCCGCAGCGCCCGCTTCTGACGGTCATGGCCTGGCGTCATCTCACCCGCCAGGCGCAGGATATCCAGCGCCTCCGCCCGCTGGTTGTGGGTCATGGTAATGGCACGTACGCCCCGCTCCTTCTCCAGCCAGGCCAGCCACCGGTCAGTGATATCCGGATCGGCAAGATCACGCTTGTTAAGCACCTTGATCACCGGGGTATCGCCCCGCAGCGACGGCACCAGCGGATTCTCACTGCTGAACGGCAGCCGTGCGTCGACCACCTCAATGATGAGATCCATCTGGGGCATTACTTTTTTGATCTCCTTGCGGGCCTTGTGCATATGCCCTGGAAACCAGTTGATGGCCATGTGTGATACTCCGGAAATGGCTGAATGGCGCCATTATGGACGTGAATGACCAAATTTTCACATTTCTCTGAAGCCGCCTGTGGCGGGAGCTTCGGCAATGACGATGTGAAGTATGTACAAAAAGAAGGGGGTTCGGGGTGAAATTCTTCATTGTTTTGTTTTAGGGTGTAGGGCTTGGAAACACGAAGTGAATTAATCAAACGATTATTGGAGATATCTATGAAGCTTGTGAAACTGTTCGGAATCGCCCTGATTGCACTTGGGCTGTCTTCTACCGCTATGGCGCAGCAGCAGTCTGGCCAGGCGGGCCAGGCCGGAGGGCAACCGGACCAGGTCGATCAGCTGGCAGAGATGGTTGGTCTGAGCGATGATCAGCAAAAGGAAATTCGCGGCATCATCGAGGAAATGCAGACTGAGATTGAGGAGCTTCAGGGCGAAGCACAGCAGTTGCAGCAGCAGATCCAGGGTGAGATCAAGCCGGACTATGACGAAGGCACTATTCGCGACAACGCCGAGAAGCTGGGTGAAGTAACGGGCGAGATGACTGCACTGTCTACTCTGATGCAGGCCAGGGTAGATGCCGTGTTCACTGAAGAGCAGCGCGATGAGCTGAACAAGCGTATGGAAGAAATGCAGCAGCAACAGCAGCAGATGCAGCAACAGCAGATGCAGCAGCAACCGCAGCAACAGCAGCAGATGCAGTAAGCGACTGCTGTACTGACTATCCCCCGGATCGAATCCGGGGTTTTACGAAAACCGCCTTGGCCTGTGGCTTTGGCGGTTTTTTTATTGCCTGTAGCCTGCTGGTTTGTAAGCCTGATAGCTAGGAGTCGTCAGCGGCGGGGCAAGCGTTCAGAAACACGCCCGTGAATACGTCCCTGTAGGGCTCGGTCGCGCCATCCCTGGCGCTCCACGGTTTCTGAACGCTTGCCCCGCCGCTTCGTTCAAACTCCGTGGAAGCGCCATGGCGTTTCAAAGGCGATATCACGAAAGATGCAGGAGCGCCGGCGCCCTTCCTTCCCGGAATGTCTTCGGCCAGGGACGGCCGAAGTCAAGCGCACAGGGATGTGCTTGTAGCGTTTCCGGGAAGGAAGGGCGCCGGTGCGACTACCACCTTAACTTGCAGGCTGGGTGGGGAGGGCAACTCCAAACCTAGCCCTTAACACCAAACGGTTTAACGAGCACGATAAGCCGTGGCAACAGGGTAAGCGCACCAATCAGGGCCATGAACATGGCGAAGCCGGTGAACAACCCGAAGTAGATGGTCGGGATAAAGTTCGACAGCACCAGAATGGAAAACCCGGTAATGATCGTCAGCGAGGTAAAGAACATCGCCTGCCCGATGCTGCGGTGGCAGCGGTGCATGGTGGCGATGTAGTCACCGTCCTTCTCGAATTCCGTTTTGAAACGGTGGATATAGTGAATGGTATCGTCCACCGCAATCCCCACCGTAATCGCCGCCACCGTAATCGTCATCATATCCAGCGGAATGCCCAGCCAGCCCATCAGGCCCAGCACCGAGCCTGCCGCAATCAGGTTGGGCGCCATCCCGATCAGCGCCAGCTTGATGGAACGGAACAGAATCAGGAACATGATCATGATGGCCAGGAACACCACGCCCAGGGTCTTGATCTGGGAATCGAACAGGCTCTGCAGCATATTGTTGTACATCACCGTCATGCCCGTGAGCTGCACCTGGTCGTCGTCAAAGCCCATTTCTCCGGTGAGATGATTGCGAATACCGTCCAGCAGCTCCTGGCGGCGCAGATCCGGCGAGGTTTCCAGTATGCGGATACTGAAACGGGCCTGGTCATGTTCCTCGCTGATGTAGGGGGTCAGCAGGATGTCCTGCAGGTCATCCGGCACCGCGGAGGGCACGAAGGCCAGTTCCAGTGCGTCCAGAGGCTCACCACCGTTGACCTGGGCCAGTATGTCGAGCGTGGTGCTGATGGACTGGACCTTGCCGGTTTCCGGCAGGCTGTCCAGGTAATCGTGAACCTCACTGAGCCGCTCCATCTTCTGGTAGGTGAACCAGGTGTCCCGGTACTCCTCCGCTTCCTCGCAGTCGTCTACAAACGGATCACAATCACTGGCAAACGGGTCGTCGCTGCCGTCGCTTTCAGGGGGCTTGTCGTCCGTGATCACCACGTCCAGGGGGGTGGTGCCCCCCAGGCGGTCGTCGATGGTGATCATGCCCTGGTGGATTTCTGTGGAGGATTTGAAGTAATCAATAAAGCTGTTTTCCACGGTCAGGCGGTTGAGGCCGATTACACAGAGTACGGCGATGATGACAGAGCCGAAAACAACGGTCTTGCCATAGTTCTCCGTAAACCGGGCAAACATATCCGTAAACGGTATCCGGTCCGAGCGAACCCGCTCGTCCACCGGTGGTGGCAACAGCATCAGCAACGCCGGGAAGATCACGAAGGTGATAAGGAAGGCCACGGCGAGGCCTATGGTCATCATCCAGCCAAAGTCGATGACCGGGCGAATACCGCTGAACGTCAGTGAACCGAAGGCAACGATGGTGGTGATGGCCATGTAGAAACAGGGCTTGATCATCGCCAGTAGCGTGTTGCGAAGGATATCCCTGGGCGCGGCCTCCGGGTTATCGTGCTGGAATTCCCGGTAGCGGACGATCAGATGAATCGTCAGCGACAGGGTCATGATCAGCAGCAGTGAGACGAAGTTGGAGGAAATCACCGTGATCGGCCAGCGGGCCCAGCTCAGGTAGCCGATCACCAGCCAGACGGTAAAGCTGCAGCATAGCAATGGCACCAGAACCCACCGCCACTGGCGGAAGATGACCGCCAGTGTCAGCAGCAGGAAAATCAGCACCCCGATACCGAAGGTGGACAGGTCATTCTCGATAAAGCGAATCATGTCGGCGACGATCATTGGCACGCCACCCAGGTAGATCTCGGCGCCGTCACGGTACTTATCGAGAATACCCCGAACCTCATCAATGGTGCGGTCGCGCTCCTCCCCCTGGGCTTCGGTGAACTCGATAAACTCACGGCTTACCGCTTCCAGTTTCTGGCGATCCTCCGGGGTGGCCTCGTTGCTGTCGACCTTGTCTCGCAGGCTGTTGCGCTCGCGCAGCAGTTTGAAATAGCGTTCCGGGGTCGGCAGGTTGACCTGGATGGCGGTGGTGCGTGCATCCTCGCTGATCAGGAGGTTGGGGTAGAGGGGGTTGTCGAGCAAGGCCTTGCGGGCGGTTTCCGGGGCAACGCCATCCTCGTCGATGTTCTTGATCTCCGAGTCCACGGTGTCCAGGGTCAGGTCCGGGCTGTGGAGCAGGGGGACGTTGAGTATGCTGTTGGTGGAGCTGACGTTGTCCAGCGCTTCCAGTTCATCCCGGAGGGATTTCAGCAGTGCAAGACCGTCGTCGCTGAACAGTTCCTCCCGGGGGGTGAAGGTGACCACCAGGAAGTCGTCAGAGGTGGTAAAGCGCCGGTTGACCTCGCGATACTGTTCCAGCGATCGGTCGTTTTCAAGAACCAGGGATTCTGCGGAGGCGTCCAGCCGGAACTGATCCAGGCGCAGGCTGGCAATCACGAGCAGTACACCGAACAGAAGCAATATGACAACAGGACGTGGGAATATCAGCCGGTCATAGAATAATCGAAGCCACGACATTGAAAACAACACCCTTCACTATGAAATCGAGTGCAGAGTGTGCCACAAAGTTTCAGTCGACGGTGACTCTGTTGGATGCTTCTTCCAGGGAATCGATCAGTTGTTTCAGGCGCCTGCTCATATCCGCGCTTTCGGTAAGCTGGGTCACCATGCTTTGCGTGGTGTCGCGGATGCTCTGAACATTGGCCTGTACGTCATCGGTGGATGCCGTCTGGTCCGCGGATACATTGGCGATTTCCTGGTTGGTTTCGTCGATGCGGCTTACCACCGAGTTGATGGCGTCCAGGGATTGGCGAGCCTCGTCGGATTCATCCACGCAACGGGAGGCGTCTTCCGAGCTGCCGGTCATCTGGGTGACTGCAGCGTCCATGGCGGTGAGCAGCCGGTCGATGGTGCCCTGGATCTGGTCGGTGGAGTCCTGCACCCGCTGGGCCAGATTGCGTACTTCGTCGGCGACCACGGCAAAGCCCCGGCCCTGTTCTCCTGCTCGGGCGGCCTCAATGGCGGCGTTCAGTGCCAGCAGGTTGGTCTGCTCGGCTATGCCCTTGATTTCAGCAACTGCATGGCTGATTTCATGGCTGTTCTCTGCCAGTGCCTGCACGCTGTTGGCCGATGTCTGGATGGCGGTGGCGAGGTGGCGAATGGAGTCCGCACTGCGGGCCACCCGCTCGCTGCCGTCCACGGCCGCGTTTCGCGCTTCGTGAGACAGGGTCTTGGCGATGCCTGCCTGTTCGGCAATGCCGGTAAAGCTCTGCAGCATGGTTTCCACCACTTCGGCACTGCGATCGGCGCCCGATTGCTGGCGGCTGAGATCATCCCGGCGGGCGTCCGCGGCGGTTGTCAGCTCGCGTACTTCGTTGTGAAGGTGTTCAATTGCCTGTTTCATGCTCCTGACCACACCCATGGTGCGGTCCTGCATGGCATTGAAGGCCCCGGCCATTTCGCCGATTTCGTCCGTGGAGTCCACCTCGGCCCGTTCACTGAGATTGCCGGATGCCTGTACCGACACCATGGTTTTTTTCAGTCTGTACACATGCCGCTCGATAAAGGAAATCAGCAACTGGGAACCGGCCATTTCCAGTACCATCAGTATCGCGACAACCAGTGCAAAACGTCCGGCGGTTTCCTGGAAAACGGCAGAGAAAGACTGGTCAGTCATTCCGGCAATGGTGTGCATGGCGAAGATCACCAGCAGGCAGAGTACCGCGAACACAACAATGTTGAGCAGCCAGAACTTGTATTTAAGCCGGGCATTCCTGAGCAGTTGAAGCATGGCGTTCTCAGTCCACGGCTTTGACGGGAATCTGCTGGGCCTTCGAAGAAACGGGGACTTCCGGCACGGCAAGGCCAAGGTTGTTCTTTTCGAACACCCGGTCGGCACGATAGCTGGAGCGCACCATGGGGCCCGAGGGCACTTCCATGAAGCCTTTCTCCAGGCCGATCTCCCGGTAGCGGTTGAAGTCTTCCGGAGTCACATACTTTTCCACCGGCAGGTGGTTCGGGGTGGGGCGCAGGTACTGGCCGAGGGTGAGGATGTCGACACCAATGGCCCGCAGGTCATCCATGGTTTCCAGGATTTCTTCCTCGGTTTCACCCAATCCCAGCATCAGGCTGGTCTTGGTGAGTACGTCCGGGCGGTATTGCTTGGCATGGGCCAGAACACTGAGGGTTTTTTCATAGCCGGCACGTGGGTCCCGCACGCGGGTGGTCAGGCGTTTCACGGTTTCCACGTTCTGGGCAAACACGTCCAGGCCAGAGTCCACAACTTTCTCCACGTGCTCCATCACGGCGTCAAAATCCGGTGTCAGGGCTTCCACTGCCACTTCCGGCGTGCGCTGCTTGATGGCCGATACGCACGCTGCGTAATGGGCGGCGCCGCCGTCGTCGAGGTCGTCCCGGTCAACAGAGGTGAGTACGATGTAGCGCAGGCCCATCAGTTCGACGGATTTGGCGGTATTTTCCGGCTCTTCGTGGTCCAGCCAGCCTTTTGGATTGCCGGTATCCACGGCACAGAAGCGGCAGGCCCGGGTGCATACCGAGCCCATCACCATGATGGTAGCGGTACCATTGGACCAGCATTCCCCAATATTGGGGCAGTGGGATTCCTGGCAAACCGTGCTCAGCCGGTGTTGGCTGACGTTCTTGCGAACGGCCTCGTAACGCTCACCACCGGGCATGCGCGCTCTGAGCCAGGAGGGCTTGCGCTGGGTTGTGGTATCGATAATGCCTGAGCCTGACCGTTTGATCCCGTCCTTGATGGCGGAAAAACCATGTTCATTCCGGAACTTGGAACCACTGGTGACACGGGATTTGGCACTGTCGCTCATTACAACGGGACTCTCTGTTTGGCCTGTTTGGCTGCCTCGGGGCTTGTCTGACCTTAAAGGGTAATCCGCCCCCGTGGAGGATACAAGGCAGCTACGGATAATCACTGGGATTGCGGGCACGACTTTCGTCGTACCCGCAGGCTGATCAGGCGGTCGCCTTGTCCAGCGCCTGACTGATATCGGCAATAATGTCATCCACATGTTCAATGCCGATGGACAGTCTCACCAGATCCTCGCTGACACCCGCACTTGCCAGCTCTTCCGGGTTCAACTGGCGGTGGGTTGTCGTGGCCGGGTGGCAGGCCAGGGACTTGGCGTCGCCGATGTTCACCAGGCGGTAGATCAGTTGCAGGGCATCGATAAACTTCGCCCCGTTCTCCAGGCCGCCGGTGATGCCAAAGCTCAGGATGCCGGAGGCGCGGCCGCCACAGATCTTGTCACAGGTGGCCTTGTAGGGGCTGTCCGCCAGGGTGGCGTAATTGACCCATTCAACGGAAGGATGGTTCTGCAGGTAGTTGGCCACTTTTTCTGCGTTCTCGCAGTGGCGCTCCATCCGCAGGCCAAGCGTTTCCAGGCCCTGCATGATCAGAAAAGCGTTGAACGGAGACAGGGCAGCGCCAGTGTTGCGCAGGGGCACCACTCGGCAGCGGCCGATGAAGGCGGCTTCTCCCAGTGCCTCGGTGTAGACCACGCCATGGTAGGACGGGTCTGGCTCGTTCAGCATCGGGAATTTCGCCTTGTTGGCGGCCCAGTCAAATTTTCCGGAATCCACCACAACGCCTGCAACCGTGGTGCCGTGTCCGCCAATGTATTTGGTGAGTGAATGAACCACGATGTCAGCGCCATGCTCGAAGGGCCGGCACAGGAATGGTGTTGCCACGGTGTTGTCGACGATCAGTGGAATGCCGTGTTTATGGGCAATCTCCGCCCAGCGCTGGATGTCCACGACGTTACCGGCAGGGTTGCCGATGGACTCGCAGAACAGCGCACGGGTGTTGTCGTCGATGGCCTTTTCCACGGCGTCGAAGTCATCGTGCCTGACCATGCGGCAGTCAATACCCTGGTTTGGCAGGGAGTGGGCAAACAGGTTGTAGGTGCCACCATAGAGCTGGCCGGTGCTGACAATGTTATTGCCCACCTTGCAGATAGTCTGCAGGCTGTACAGGATAGCGGCCATACCGGAGGCCACCGCAAGCGCGCCAATGCCGCCTTCAAGCTGCGCCATACGCTCTTCCAGTACAGCGTTGGTGGGGTTCATGATGCGGGTATAAATGTTGCCCTGAACCTTCAGGTCAAACAGGTCGGCACCATGCTGGGTGTCGTCAAAGGTATAGGAGGTTGTCTGGTAAATGGGCGTAGTGGCTGCGTTGGTTGCCGGGTCGCCTTTAAAGCCCGCGTGGAGGGCAAGAGTTTCCGGTTTCATGATGGTGCATCCCTTTTTATTACGTGCTGGGTTTGAGTGTGAGCGTTCCGGACGAGTATGCCACAGCTAACGGATTGTGAGCAGAGTTTCATCTTCACCGTTTCATCTTCACCCCGTTGGCTTGTGACTTGGCCGGATTCGCGCTAGTTTCGGTCAGATATGACCGCCAACTGCCTGCCAACAGATACCCTCAGCCAGCTACCGCCCATGGAGGCCGGTGCTGGCCGTTGTATCGCCGCAACCATAGTGTTTCTGGCAATCATCATGCTGGCTGGCTGCGGTGAAAGCGGGCAGGAGGAGGCCGGTGACGAGGCCCTGGCCGCAGCGGATATTGATGTGCCGGATACCCTCCTGAGAGAGCATCCGGTAACCGGAGAGAAGCTGGCCCGCAAGCAGGTGCTGGTTCGGGGTAATGCCAGTGAGCCGGCGTCACTTGACCCCCATCTGGTGGAAGACACCGTGGGTGGAGCCATTGTTGTTGATCTCTTCGAGGGCCTCACCCGCAGTGGCCCTGATGGTGATACCGAGCCAGCACTGGCCCGGTCCTGGTCTGCGTCGGATAACAACCTGACCTGGACCTTCAGGCTGAGGGAAGACGGCCGCTGGAGCGACGGGTCCACCGTAACCGCCCATGATTTCGTTTACGGCTGGCAGCGTGCGGTGGACCCGCAGGTGGGTTCCAACTACGCCTACTACATTGAATCAGCCGGGGTGAAAAATGCCGCGAAGATTATTGCCGGGGAAAAAGCGCCGGAAACACTGGGTGTACGTGCCGTCGATGACTTTACCTTTGAAGTGTCCCTGAGCGAGCCGATTACCTACCTGCCGGACATGACCGTTCACTACACCATGTTCCCCGCGCCACGAGAGGCGATTGAAACCCACGGTACGGACTGGACCAAGCCCGGGCACATGGTTTCGAACGGCGCCTTCCAGCTGGATACCTGGCATCTGGGCGAGAAGCTGGTCGCTGCCCGTAATCCCCACTACCGGGACAACGAAGCGACCATTATCGACCGGGTGGTGTATCTTCCCATCGAGTCCTCCTCCGCGGAATTGCAGCGATACGCCAGTGGCGAACTCCACATGACATCCACGGTGCCGGTATCACAGATGGCGAGACTGAAGAAGGAGCGGCCGGACGAACTGGTAATGGCTCCCAGCATCGCCACCTATATGTACGCCTTCAATGTGCAGCGGCCACCGTTTGACGATGTGCGGGTGCGCCGGGCATTGACCTATGCCATCGACCGTAACGTGATCGTGAATTACATCACCCGGGGTAACCAGATGCCCGCCTACACGCTGACGCCACCCTATGTCAGCGGTTTCGACTTCCGGCAGCCGGAGTATGCAACCTGGAGCCAGACCCGGCGTGATGAGGAGGCGCGCAGGGAACTGGAGAAGGCCGGCTACAATGAAGACAACCCGCTGGAATTCGAGCTGCTCTACAACACCGATGAAAGCCACAAGGCACTGGCTATTGTGGTCAGCCAGATGTGGAAGGAAAAGCTCGGGGCCCGGGTGACGATCAGCAATCTGGAATGGAAAACCTTCCTGTCCGAGAAGCAGGCAGGCAATTACGGGATGGCCCGCTTCGGCTGGAAAGGAGACTACAATGAAGCCTCCACCTTCCTGACCCTGCTGACCGGTGACAGTGGTAACAATGATGGTGGCTGGAGCAATTCCGAATACGATCAGCTGTTGAAGGAAGCCCGCTCCAGCGGGGACCCCAATGCCTACTATGCCAGGGCTGAGGACATCCTGTGGCAGGAGTTTCCCGTGCTACCGGTGTATTTCAACACCACGGTGGCGCTGGTAAGCCCGGTGTTGAGGGGGTACCCGAAAGAGAATCCCCGGAACATCATCTACAGCAAGGATATGTACATTACTGCTGACTGAGAGAAGCCATGTTCAGTTTCATTATCCGGCGTCTGGCTGTCGCCGTGCCGACCATACTGGCGTTGATTACCGTGTCTTTCGTGCTGATGCACGCAGCGCCCGGCGGCCCGTTCACCAACGAGCGCAATGTGCCGGAGGCGGTGATGGAAAACATCGAGGCCAAGTACAATCTGGACAAACCCCTGTGGCAGCAGTACTTCATCTACGTGGGTAACGTGGCACAGGGAGATCTGGGCCCCTCATTTCGCTACAAGGATTTCACGGTCAATGAACTGATTGAATCCAGCTTTCCCCGTTCCGCCTATATCGGTGCCTGGTCCTTCCTGTTTGTGGTGGTGTTCGGGGTGGGACTGGGCATCATCGCCGCCCTCAAACAGAACCGTTGGCCGGACTACACCGTGATGACCGCCGCCATGACCGGGGTGGTGTTCCCCAATTTCGTCATGGCACCACTGCTGGTTCTGCTGTTCGCCGTCACCCTGCGCTGGTTGCCCGCCGGTGGCTGGGAAGGCGGGCAGGTGGAATACATCGTACTGCCTATCATTGCCATGGCCACGTCCTACATTGCCCAGGTGGCGCGTATCACCCGCAGCAGCATGATCGAGACCATGCGCAGCCCGTTTATCCGCACGGCCCGGGCCAAGGGCATCCCGCGCCACAAGATTGTCCTGCGCCACGCCCTCAAGCCTTCCCTTATCCCGGTAGTGTCCTATCTGGGGCCGGCCTTTGTGGGCATCATTACCGGCTCGGTGATCATCGATCAGGTGTTCTCCACCGGTGGTATCGGCCAGCACTTCGTCAATGGTGCCATCAACCGGGATTACTCGCTGATTCTCGGGGTCACCATCCTGGTGGGCGTGCTGACCATCATCTTCAACGCCGCGGTGGATATCCTCTACACCTGGCTGGACCCGAGGGTGCGTTACTGATGCTGTTTTCAGATAAACACGCCGGGATGGGCGAGTTGGCGGATGCCCTGGCGGACGATGCCTACACCGAAGGCCGCAGCCTGTGGCGTGATGCCCGCCGCCGGTTCATGCAACACCGGGCCGCAGTGGCGAGCCTGGCGGTACTGGCGCTGTTGCTGTTGTTCGCCGTCTTTGGCCAGTATCTGTCCCCCTGGGACAATGAGTCCATCGACTGGGCCAGCCTGCCCAACCTGGATGAAGACGGCGCGCCGGGCCTGGCCAGCCAGCACTATTTTGGCCTGGACCCCATCGGCCGAGATCTTTACCAGCGCACCGTGCAGGGCAGCCGGATTTCCCTGATGGTGGGTGTGCTGGGTGCGCTCACCGCCGTTATTATCGGCACCCTCTATGGTGCCATTTCCGGCTACGTTGGCGGGCGTACGGACGCCATCATGATGCGCACCCTGGAAGTACTCAGCGCGTTTCCGTTCATGTTCCTGGTAATTGTGCTGATGGCGGTGTTCGGGCGAAATGTACTGTTGATCTTTGTCGCCATCGGCGCTGTCAGCTGGCTCAATATGGCCCGGATCGTGCGGGGGCAGACCCTCAGCCTGAAGCGCAAGGAATTCATCGAAGCGGCCATGGCCATCGGGGTGCACCCGTTCCTGATTGTGGTCCGGCACGTTGTGCCGAATGTGCTGGGGGTGGTGATTGTCTACGCGACCCTGTTGGTGCCGGAAATGATCCTGTTCGAGTCGTTTATTTCATTTCTGGGGCTGGGGGTGTCGGAGCCTTACACATCGTGGGGTGCGCTGATTTCCGAGGGTGCGGATGCCATGTGGACAGCCCCCTGGACGCTGATTTTCCCCATGCTGATGCTGGTGCTTACCCTGTTCTGTTTCAATTTCCTCGGCGACGGGCTGCGGGACGCCCTGGACCCCAAAGACCGCTGAGCCGGCAGGATTCCGTTCTATGGCAATGCTTGAAGTGAACAACCTGAAAGTGGCGTTTGACACGCCCGACGGCACCCTGCAGGCGGTGCGGGGGCTCAGCTACCGACTCGAGGCCGGGCAGACCCTGGGGATTGTGGGGGAGTCCGGCGCCGGCAAGAGTCAGGGTGTGTTTGCCCTGATGGGGCTGCTGCCGGACAACGCCCGGGTGAGCGGTGAGGTGATGTTCGAAGGGGAGGAGTTGCTGAACCTGCCGGAAAAACAGATGAACCGGATTCGTGCAGCCCGTATCGGCATGATCTTTCAGGACCCGATGACCTCCCTGAACCCGTTCATGAAAGTCAGTGACCAGCTCACCGAGGTACTGGTGCAACACAAGGGCATCAGCCGCAAGCAGGCGCTGCAGGAGTCCCTGCAGATGCTGGACGCGGTGCGTATCCCCGAGGCCCGCAACCGCATCCACCGCTACCCCCATGAGTTCTCGGGGGGTATGCGCCAGCGGGTGATGATTGCCATGTCCCTGTTGTGCCGCCCTCAGCTGCTGATTGCCGACGAGCCCACCACCGCCCTGGATGTCACCGTACAGGCGCAGGTGATGGCCCTGCTGCGGGAGCTGCAACAGGAATTCAGCACCGCCATCATACTGATCACCCATGACCTGGGCGTGGTGGCCGGCAGTTGCGACCAGACCCTGGTGATGTATGGCGGACAGATGATGGAATACGCCGCCACCCGGGACCTGTTCCGGGATCCGTCACACCCCTACACAAAGGGGCTCATGGGCGCCATTCCCCGTATCGACGAGCAGATTGAAGAGCTGGTCACGATTCCCGGTAATCCGCCCAACCTGATGAACCTGCCACCGGGTTGTCCGTTCTGCGACCGTTGCCCGGTTGCCGAGCCCCGTTGTTACCACGAGCTGGATCCTCCGGAGCATTTTGAACCGGACAGGATAAGGGTCTGTAATCTGCCACGGGAGGCGATCCGATGAGCGAACGCCAGCCCCTGCTGGTGGTGGAGAACCTGCAGGTGACCTTCGATATCATGCCCCGTAACGCCTGGCCCTGGAGCAGACCGCAGCAGCTGCGGGCGGTGAATAACGTCAACTTCACCCTGAACGAAGGGGAGACCCTGGGTATTGTGGGCGAATCCGGCTGCGGCAAGTCCACACTGGCACGGGCGATCATGGGCATGGTGCCCAGTCAGTCGGGGAAGGTGGTCTGGCTTGGTGAAGACCTGCAGGGGCTGAACCTGAAACAGGTGCGTAAACGGCGCCAGCGTCTGCAGATGGTGTTCCAGGATCCGCTTGCGTCGCTGTCACCGCGAATGACCGTTGGCGACATCATTGCCGAACCGCTGCGTACTCACTACCCGGATATCAAGGGCGCCGAGCTGCGGGAGAAAGTGGACGCCATCATGGACCGCGTCGGCCTGCACTCCCACCAGAAGAACCGCTATCCCCACGAATTCTCCGGCGGCCAGTGCCAGCGGGTAGGCATCGCCCGGGCGCTGATCCTGGAGCCGAAACTGATTATCTGCGACGAACCCGTCTCCGCACTGGATGTGTCCGTGCAGGCCCAGGTGATCAACCTGCTGAAAAGCCTTCAACGGGAAATGGGGCTGTCACTGATTTTCATTGCCCACGACCTGAGCGTGGTGAAGCACATCAGTGACCGGGTCATGGTGCTTTACCTGGGCAAGGTAATGGAAACCGCTTCCCGCGCTGACCTGTACGCCGGCCCCAGGCACCCTTATACCCGGGCCCTGATGGCCGCCGTACCAGTCCCGGACCCGGACAGGGAACAGGCTAAAACACCACCAATACTGGACGGGGACCTGCCTTCACCCATGAATCCGCCCAGTGGGTGTGTGTTTCGCACGCGCTGCCCGTTGGCAACGGAGTATTGCAGTAAGGAAGTGCCGGTACTGGAAGACAAGACCGGAGCAGGGCATTGGGTGGCTTGCCATTATGTGGAGCGGGAAGATAGGTAGAAGGGGTGCCAGGAATGAAAAAAGCCTGACTCTCTCGAGCCAGGCTTTTTGAATACTGGTAGCAAGGGGCGGAGTCGAACCGCCGACCCCGGCATTATGAGTGCCGTGCTCTAACCAACTGAGCTACCTTGCCATTTCGTTATGGGACAAGCCCAAACGAGGCGCGTATTTTCAGTATTTGGGCCCCCGCTGTCAAGGCTTGGGGCCCGCTTTTTCAGAAAATTACACGTTAAACCGGAAGTGGATGACGTCGCCGTCCTGCACGATGTATTCCTTGCCTTCCAGGCGCCACTTGCCGGCTTCCTTGGCGCCGGCTTCGCCGTTGTACCTGACGAAATCCTCGTAGCTCACCACTTCGGCGCGGATGAAGCCGCGCTCGAAGTCGGTGTGTATCACGCCTGCCGCCTGGGGTGCCGTAGCGCCCACTTTTACCGTCCAAGCGCGGACTTCCTTGACGCCCGCGGTGAAGTAGGTCTGAAGATTCAGCAGGCCGTAGCCGCTGCGAATTACCCGGTCCAGGCCAGGTTCATTCATACCCATTTCTTCCAGGAACATGGATTTCTCATCGTCTTCCAGTTCGGAGATTTCAGCTTCTATCTTGTTACAGATAGGTACAACAACCGCGTTCTCGGATTCCGCAATCCTTTTGACGGTGTCCAGGTGAGGGTTATTCTCGAATCCGTCTTCGCTGACGTTGGCAATGTACATGGTCGGCTTGACGGTGAGCAGGCAGAGTTCGCGGATCAGCGCCATCTTCTCTTTGTCGAGGTTCATGCTGCGGACCGGCTTGCCTTCGTTCAGCACCGGAAGCAGGGTTTCGAAGACTTCAAGCTGGGCTTTGGCCTCTTTGTCGCCGCTTTTCGCGACTCGCTGAACCCGCTTGATGGCTTTCTCGACGGTATCCAGGTCAGCCAGGGCCAGTTCTGTGTTGATGATTTCTATATCCGAAGCCGGATCAATCTTGTTGGCAACGTGAATGACGTTGTCGTCCTCGAAGCAGCGCACCACATGGGCAATGGCGTCGGTCTGGCGGATGTTGGCCAGGAACTGGTTGCCCAGGCCTTCGCCTTTCGAGGCGCCCTCCACAAGGCCTGCGATATCGACGAACTCCATGGTGGTTGCCACCACCTTCTCCGGCTTCACGATCTCGGCGAGCTTGTTCAGGCGAGGGTCCGGCATGGCCACGACGCCTGCGTTAGGCTCAATGGTGCAGAAGGGAAAGTTCTCTGCACCGATGCCGGATTTGGTCAATGCGTTGAACAGGGTGGATTTGCCGACGTTGGGGAGGCCGACGATGCCGCAGTTAAATCCCATGGAGTGCCTCTGCTGGGTATGAAAAATTTGGGCGGATTATACCGGTGTATGGGGGTGTAAGCGAATAAGGGAAATCTTCAGGGGTGTCGGATTACGCTTCGCTAATCCGACCTACTCCAGGCCTGTTAAATCGTAGGTTGGATTAGCCGCAGGCGTAATCCAACAAAGTGCAATGCGCCCGGCGCGCGGACAGGCTCAGGGGGTTGGCTTGAAACTATGGAGCCGGTTCATCGCGGCCGGAAGCTTGCCGCTGGCGGCATCCGGCAGTACGCGGATGATCTCGTCGATCACGGCGTTGAGCTCTTCGGTTTCCTGTTTGCCCAGGCGGCCGAGCACATAGCCGGTGACCTGGCGGCTGTCGCCGGGGTGGCCTATACCGATGCGCAGGCGCTGGAAGTCGTTGGTGCCCAGGTGGGCGATGGTATCCCGCAGGCCGTTGTGTCCGCCGTGGCCGCCGCCTTTCTTGAGTTTGGCGGTGCCGGGAGGCAGGTCGAGCTCGTCGTGGGCGACCAGAATCTGTTGGGGCTGAATCTTGAAAAAGTCCGCCAGTGCCTTGATAGCCAGGCCGCTGCGGTTCATATAGGTGGCGGGATTCAGCAGGTGCAGTTCAAGGTCCTGCATCTGAATGCGGGCGTAGAGCCCGTGGAACTTCTTTTCGGGGCGGAGCGTCTGGCCCGCTTCACGGGCCAGAGCTTCGACGAAAAGGGCGCCGGCGTTATGGCGGGTATTCGCATAGTCAGGGCCGGGGTTACCCAGCCCCACCACCATGAGGATATCCTGTGCCATTTGCCGCTGCCCTCATCCTTCCAGGAGTGATTACTCCTTGTCTTCGCCTTCTTCACCTTCTTCGCCGTCTTCTGCTTCGTCGTCAACCTTGGCGCCGCGAGGCTTGTGGATGGCGACAACCGGCAGGTCGTGGTCTTCACCCTGCAGCAGGGCGGCAACACGAACGCCCTTCGGCAGTTTCAGGTCGCTCAGGTGAACGACCTGGTCCATTTCCACTTCAGCCATGTCGACTTCGATGAACTCGGGCAGGTTCTGCGGCAGACAGATCACTTCCACTTCGGTGATCTGGTGGTTGGCAACGCCGCCCTGGAGCTTGATGGCTGCAGCAGAGTCTTCATTCAGGAAGTGCAGCGGTACGTTAACGTGGATCTCGTGATCCTTGTCAACGCGCAGGAAGTCGGCGTGGGTCAGCAGCGGCTTGTACGGATGACGCTGCAGGTCCTTCAGGATCACGCTTTCCTTCTTGCCTTCCAGTTCGATGGTCAGAACGTGTGAAAAGAAGGCTTCGTTTTCCAGGGCTTTTTTCAGTTCATTGTGCCAGATGGAAATCGGAGTGGCTTCTTTCTTCCCGCCATAGATAATGGCCGGAATTTTACGCTCCTCACGACGCAGGCGGCGGCTCGCACCTCTCCCCTGATCACCACGAGGAAATGCTTCAATAAGAAATTCCTGAGACATGGTTATAACCTCAATTTTCACCCGAACGGCCCGCGACCAGGTCCTGGACAGGTGACATTTGCGAAATGCCGGAAGCTTTTCCGGCGGACTAAACAGACCGGGAGCCCACTGGGCTCCCGGTCTGGATTCTTCTCTGTAAATCAGGCTGTTAGCTGATCAGGCGTTCTCAAACATCGCGCTGATGGATTCTTCGTTACTGACGCGACGAATGGATTCCGCAAGCAGGCCAGCCATACTGAGGATGCGGATCTTATCACAATTGCGCGCTTTGTCACCCAGCGGGATGGTGTCACAGACAACCAGTTCGTCCAGTTCGGAGGCATTCAGGTTGTCGACAGCCGGCCCGGACAGGACAGGATGGGTGATGTAGGCAACGACCTTGGCAGCGCCATGCTCTTTCAGCGCATTGGCGGCTTTGCAGAGGGTGCCCGCAGTATCGATGATATCGTCCACCAGGATACAGGTCTTGTCTTTCACATCGCCGATAATGTGCATGACCTGCGATACATTCGCTTTCGGGCGACGCTTGTCGATGATGGCCAGGTCGGCGTCATCAAGGCGTTTCGCCACGGCGCGGGCCCGAACCACACCGCCCACGTCCGGTGATACCACGATAAAGTTTTCAAAACGCTGCTTCTCGATATCTTCCAGCATGACCGGGGTGGCGTAGATGTTGTCCACCGGAATGTCGAAGAACCCCTGAATCTGGTCAGCGTGCAGGTCCAGTGTCAAAACCCTGTCGACGCCAATACTGGAAATCATGTCTGCAACCACTTTCGCACTGATGGCAACACGGGTGGAGCGAACGCGGCGGTCCTGACGGGCATAGCCGTAGTAGGGAATAACCGCGGTAACCCGGGTGGCGGAGGCACGACGCAGGGCGTCAGCCATCACAATCAGCTCCATCAGGTTGTCGTTGGTGGGGTTGCAGGTGGGCTGGATGATAAAGACATCATGCCCGCGAACGTTTTCGTTGATTTCGACGGTGGTTTCACCGTCGCTGAACCTTCCAACGGTGGCCTGGCCCATGGGGATGTGGAGTTTCTGGGCGATGGCTTTGGCAAGCTCAGGGTTGGCGTTGCCAGTGAAAATCATCAGTTTGGACACGACGGCATCCTTCTCGGTAACGGCGTTTGATTCAGAAGAAGCGGGAGAAAGGTGGCTGGGGTGGCAGGATTCGAACCTGCGCATGACGGGATCAAAACCCGTTGCCTTACCACTTGGCGACACCCCAGTATCGTGCTTTTTTGGCATCATTTCAGCTCTGTCAGCTTTTTGTGAAGTGGTGAAATGTTCACCCCTTGAGCTACGAACCCCGTGATGCCGGAGGGTTTGCTTTCCCAGATAATCCGGGCTGCGGATTCTGTCGGGAAACGTCCAAATATGCAAGCCCCGGTTCCGGTTAATCTTGCAGGTCCGAATTGTGCAAGCCACTCCAGGCTTTGATGAACCTCAGGATACAGTCTTCGAACTACATCCTCACAGTCGTTTCGGTACCTCGAGGCGTCTCCCTCAAAAGCGGGCGCTATTTTGATTCCGGGGGTATCCCTTGTCAACCCTTGCTCGGAAAAAATCTCTTTCGTGCTTATATCACAGGGTGGCTTTATAACCACGAACCAGTCTTCCGGTGGATTGGCGTCAGTCAGTTGTTCACCGACACCTTCGCCCCATGCGGCGTGCCCGTGAACGAACACCGGTACATCGGCGCCCAGGGACAGGCCCAGTTCTGCCAGCTCATCCAGGGAATGATTGAGCCCCCACAGACGGTTCAGCCCCAGCAGTGTGGTGGCGGCATTGGAGCTGCCACCACCCAGGCCACCCCCCATCGGTAGGCGCTTGTCGATGGCAATACTGACACCACCGACCGCTGTGTTTGTGGTTGCCGCCAGCTGTCGGGCAGCGCGGATAACCAGGTTGTCTTCGTCGGCTACGCCCGGCACCGACTGCTCCATGACGATGCGGCGGTCGGCCCGGGGTGTCAGGGTAATGGTGTCACCGTAATCCAGAAACTGAAACAGGGTTTGCAGCTCGTGGTAGCCGTCAGGCCGGCGCTCCAGGATATGCAGGAACAGGTTCAGTTTCGCCGGTGAGGGCAGTGTCAGAGAGCTCACCGGGTTTCTCCGTCGAGCTGCTGCCAGTTGCTGACAACCAGCCTGACGCGCTTCTCGCCTTTGACGGCGGTTATCCGGGCTGGCAATGGCGGGTAATCGTCGATAAATGTTTTCCAGCGGTCGTAGCGGATTTCCCAGCCCTGTTGGCGAATCATTGCCAGCTTGTCCTGTTCGTCAAAGAACAGCCGGAAGTCACCATCGGGGCCGGGCAGCCCGCGAATCCACCAGGTCAGGCTGTTGATCGGTAGCAGCCAGCCGGTAGCTGACTCAATCAGGGCTTCAGGGTCGCCGGACCGATACTGGTCGCCACCCGGTAGCGTAAGCTCTATGAAGCCTGGCACGCCTTCAAGGGTTGTGCGACCCATGCCGAGAAATGCCGAGGAGAGTTCCAGTTCGTAGGCGTCTTCGTCCTGCTTCCAGAAGTTGATCACCGCAGTACCACTGTCGGAAGGCTGCTTGACCGCGAGTTTGCCGCTGAGCTCCCACTGCCGGAACCGGTCGAGTTGGGCGCGGTCTTCATTCCAGCCTGCCGGTGGTTGCTCTGTCAGGCCATCCGGCAGCGGCTCAACCTGAAATGAGGTGCAACCTCCGGCGATCAGTGTGGCGAGAGTGAGGGCAATAACCGGTAATCTCACGGGGACTGCTCCCCCGTCAGCCGCTCAACGGTCTCGATCAGTATCGGGTGGTCGGAGTCCAGCTCAAAACCTTCTTCCCAGATCATTCGTGCCTGTTCCCGCTCGCCGGTCTGCCAGAGCACTTCGCCCAGATGCGCGGCCACTTCCGGGTCGGCATAGGCTTCCCAGGCGCGGGAAAGATATTCCAGAGCCTCTTCGATTTCACCCTGCTGATAGAGAACCCAGCCCATGCTATCGAGGATGGCGGGGTTTTCCGGGTCGATCTCCAGTGCCCGTTCTATATAGTCTCTTGCTTCGTCATAGCGATCAGAGCGGGTGGTGATGATGTAGCCAAGGGCGTTGAGCGCTACGGCATTTTCTGGTTGCTCGTCGATGATCCGTCTCAGGTCTGCCTCTGCCTGGTCCGACTGATCCATGGAGTCCAGCAGCATGGCCCGGGCGTAGCGGATGCGGACATTGTCCGGGTAGTCTTCCAGGGCACTGTTGGCGGCCTCCAGGGCCTGCTCGTTCACTTCCTGGTCCAGGAGCAGGTTTATTTCCAGCAGGTGGAAATTCTCTTCCTGATCGGGATTGTTGTCTCTCAGTTCCCGTATTGCGGTGAGTGCTTCATCAAGCTCGCCCTGTTCCGCCATGAGTTCGCTCGCCCGCGCCAGGGCCGGGAAGTAGTAGTTACCCTTCTCTACGTTGTTGTAGTAGCCGATGGCCTGCTCGGCGTCGCTTTGTTCATCGGCAATCCGTCCCAGGTAATAGTGGGCTTCATCCGTGTGGTGGCCCTGTTCTATCAGCCGGGTCAGTTCCTCCCGGGCAAGGTCGGTCTGGTCATTCTCGAGCGCCACCAGGGCGTGGGAGAGGCGCAGGCCCGGAACGTCGGGGAAGCGCCTGACCAGTCTGCTGAACTCATCCTGTGCCGCCTGCAGTTCACCTTCGCCGATCAGCATACGGCCATAGAGGGTGCCCATCTGGCGGTTGTCCGGAAAGCGCCGGGTATTGCTGAGCAGGTGGTCCAGTGCCTGGCGTTTCTCGCCGGTCTGGTACAGCAGGTCACCCTTGAGCACCAGCGCGGGCTGGAAGTCCGGTTCCCGGTCAAGCAGAGGCGCCAGTTCGTCCAGGGCCTGTTCCGGTTCACCGGTGACCTTTAACAGAAGCGCGATGCTGTACTGAAGCTCCGGATCGTCCGGGTGCCGTTCCTCCATCTGCCGGTATAGCCGCAGCAGTTCCTGCTGTTGCTCCGGTGGCAGGTTGCCGGCCATGGCAGCAAGGCTGTCAAAATCAGCATCGCCGCCCAGATCCATGATGCGCTCCATATGGCCAAGGGCGGTTTCCAGGTCGTTCTCCTTCACTGCCTGGATAGCTGAGACCCGGTGCGCCTGCATGTTGTCGGGGTCGACATCCAGCCATAACGTGGCCAGTTTCTTCTGCGCATTGTCTGCGTTGAGGGACTGGGCAATGCGCATGGTTCTCTCGATCACCGCCTTGTCGCGGGATAGTTGTGCCGCTTTCATGTAGTTGACAAGCGTTACGTCGAAACGGCCCCGTTGGGCGGCTACCTCGCCGGAAAGCAGCAGGTACAGTTCTTCTGGCTCGAAGTCGGCGTAGCGGATTTCTGGCTCCTGTTCAGCCTGCGCCTCAGTGTTTCCGGTATCCTCCTGCGAGGAGTCGGGTTGCTGTTCCTGGTCACCCTGGAGGAAAGCGCAGCCGGACAGTGAGAGCCCAAACAGGCAGGTAACAAGCAGTAATGCGGACTTTTGCATGCAACATCCCATGATCTGTGTACAGTGCACCTGATCGGCCGGGCTGACTCTGGCGGCAGTCTCAGATGTGGCGTAAAGCAACGAGGTTCTATGATGGCACAAGCGCCTGATATTGCCCAACCTGTCAGCAGTTCCCGATACCATGGCGGTTTTGGGTGGCGATGGAAGCCCCTGACCGTTAAAATACCGGTAATATTACGTCTTCTTCAGGCATAAGGCAGTCTAACCCCGATATGGCACTGGTCACCCTCGGAATCAACCATCGTACCGCACCGGTCGAGTTGCGTGAGCGCGTCGCGTTCACTCCCGAGCGTATGGCCGAAGCCTTCGCCGAATTGCGTGCGACGTCCGGTGCCAGCGAAGCGGCCATTCTTTCCACCTGCAACCGTACCGAGCTATACCTGGCCGGGGACGACGATTGTGCACCAGCCGTGTTGCGCTGGCTGGCGGGTTTTCATGATATGGAAGCCGGGGACCTGGAAGAAGTACTTTACGTGCACCGGGATGCGGACGCCGTTCGTCATATGATGCGGGTGGCGGCGGGGCTGGACTCCATGGTGCTGGGTGAGCCCCAGATACTGGGGCAGCTCAAGGATGCCTACGCTATGGCCCGGGAACACGGCGCCAGTGGTGCCTTCCTGTCGCGCCTGTTCGAGCAGACTTTCTCGGTGGCCAAGCGGGTTCGCACGCAAACCGCCATTGGTGAGAATCCGGTGTCTGTGGCCTACGCTGCGGTGAGCATGGCGCATCATATCTTTGCAGACATGTCCCGGAACAAGGCATTGCTGATTGGTGCCGGCAAGACCATCGAGCTGGTTTCCCGGCATCTGGCCGATGCCGGCGTCCGCAACTTCCTGGTGGCCAACCGCACCCTGGAGCGTGCCCAGGCACTGGCTGAATCCCGGGGCGGGCAAGGCATTCTGCTCTCGGATATTCCCGACCACCTGGCCGATGTGGATATCATTATTTCCTCCACCGCCAGCCCCCTGCCGATTCTGGGCAAGGGCGCCGTGGAGAGAGCACTCAAGAAACGCAAGCACCGCCCCTATTTCATGGTGGATATTGCCGTGCCCAGGGATATCGAGCCGGAAGTCAGTTCCCTGGCGGATGTCTACCTCTATACCGTCGATGACCTGCGCCAGGTTATCGAGGAGAACGTGCGCTCCCGTGAGGGTGCCGCCAGGGAAGCAGAAAACCTCATAACCGACGGTGTGCAGCAGTTCCTCAGCCAGTTGCGGGCGCTGGATGCGGTGTCTACCCTCAAGCAGTTCCGCCAGCGGGCGGAAACCCTGCGGGATGCGGAAACCGAAAAGGCTGTCCGGGCTCTGCGCAATGGCGCCGACCCGGAGACAGTGCTGAGAAGCATGGCCCGGGGGCTGACCAACAAACTGCTCCACGAGCCTTCCATCCAGGTGCGCAAAGCGACCACGGAAGGCAGGACCGAAGTTACTGAATGGCTCAGAGAATTGCATCAGCTTGACGTACTGGATGCCGACGCGCCCATCATTCCGGAAAAACTATGAAGTCATCGATCCAGTCCCGCCTTGAGCAGCTTGTTGACCGCTTCGAGGAGGTCAGCGCGTTGCTGAGCGATCAGCAGACGATTGCCAATCAGGACAGGTTCCGGGATCTTTCCCGGGAGTTTGCAGAAATCGAACCCATTGTTCATTGCTTCCAGGCCTGGCAGCAAACCCGCGAGGATATGAAAGAGGCCGCCGAACTGGCCCGGGATGGTGACGCAGACATGCGCGCCATGGCGGAAGAAGAACTGACCCTGGCAGAGCGGAAAAGTGAAGAACTGGACGAAGAACTCCAGCGCCTGATGCTGCCGAAGGACCCCAACGACGGCAAGAACGTGTTCCTGGAGATTCGCGCCGGTACCGGTGGCGACGAGGCGGCCATATTTGCCGGTGACCTGTTCAGGATGTACATGCGCTACGCCGAGCGTCAGGGCTGGCAGGTGGAGGTTATCAGCGCGAGTGAGGGAGAGCATGGCGGGTACAAGGAAATCATCGCCCGCATAGCCGGCAGTGCCGTATACGGTGCTCTGAAGTTCGAATCCGGTGCACACCGGGTTCAACGGGTGCCGGAAACCGAGTCCCAGGGCCGAATTCATACCTCGGCCTGCACAGTGGCGGTGATGCCGGAAGCGGACGAAGCCGAGGCAGTCGAGATCAACAAATCCGACCTGCGGGTGGACACCTTCCGCGCCTCCGGCGCCGGCGGCCAGCATGTCAACAAGACCGATTCCGCTATTCGCATCACTCATATCCCCACGGGTATCGTGGTGGAGTGCCAGGAAGAGCGGTCCCAGCACAAGAACCGGGCCAAGGCCATGAGTTTTCTGGCCTCCCGCCTCCAGAACGAAGAAATCGAGCGGCAGCAGAAAACCATGGCCGCCACCCGTAAAAGCCTGGTGGGCAGCGGCGACCGGTCAGAACGCATCCGCACCTACAACTTCCCCCAGGGAAGGGTTACCGACCACCGCATCAACCTGACCCTGTACAAACTGGATGAAGTGATCACCGGTGACCTGGACGCTGTCATCGTCCCCCTGCAGCAGGAACATCAGGCTGATCTTCTGGCCTCCCTGGCTGATGACTGATCAGACCCTGTCCTGTGAATCCCTGCTGAAAGAGGCCGCCGAGGTTATCGGAGGCGATACCCCGCGCCTGGATGCGGAACTGTTGCTGGGTTCTGTGACCGGTTGGTCCCGTACCGCCTTTCGGGCCTGGCCGGAGCGTAAGGTAAGCGCTACTGACATCGCCCGCTTTTACAGACTTGTGGAATTGCGCCGGACTGGCCATCCGGTAGCGCACCTGCTTGGCGAACAGGAATTCTGGTCACTCCCACTGAAAGTTAACCCGTCCACACTCATCCCCCGGCCGGATACCGAGTGCCTGGTGGAAGCCGCCCTGATTCTGGATCTGCCGGAACATTCCAATGTGCTGGATCTTGGTACAGGCACCGGCGCCATCGCCCTGGCCCTGGCCAGTGAACGACCCGGCTGGCGTGTCACCGCATCCGACGCCATCGAGGCGGCAGTGGAACTGGCAACCGAAAATGCCGCCCGGCTCGGCCTGCCGGTGACAATATCGCAGAGTAACTGGTTCGCAGGCCTACCGGCTGCTACGTTTGATCTGATTATTTCCAACCCCCCGTACATTGCAGGCGACGACCATCACCTGGGTGAGGGGGATGTGCGGTTTGAGCCGGCGTCAGCCCTGGTGTCCGGTAACGACGGCCTTGATGATATCCGCCACATTACCGCCGAAGCACCGGCCTGGCTCAACGCCGGCGGCTGGCTGATACTGGAACATGGCTACGATCAGGGTGAAGCGGTGCGAGCGCTTTTTACCAGCGCGGGACTGACCAGTGTGGAAACACGCCAGGACTATGGCCGGCGCGACCGCTTTACCCTCGGGAGAAAACACCATGCTGAACGATGAAGAACTGCTGCGCTACAGCCGCCAGATCCTGATGCCCCGGTTCGACATCGCCGGCCAGACCAGACTGAAATCCGCCCGGGTTCTGGTAGTAGGCGCCGGCGGCCTGGGTTGCCCGGTAGCCCTCTACCTTGGCGCGGCCGGGATCGGCCATCTCACCCTGGTTGACGACGATGAAGTGGAGATCGCCAACCTGCAACGCCAGATTGCGTTTGAACAGTCCGATATTGGCCAATCCAAGGCCGAACGCCTGGCGGACCGGGTACGGCGGATAAACCCGGAGGTTTCAGTAACAACTCTGACCGAGCGCCTCGCAGGAGACGAACTCCAGCGTCAGGTTGCATCTGCCAGCCTGGTGGTTGACTGCACCGACAACTTCAACACCCGCTTCGCCCTAAATCGAGCCTGTGTTGCAGCCCGCGTTCCGTTGGTGTCGGGTGCGGCTATTCGTGGAGAAGGCCAATTATCGGTATATGACGTTCGTGACGAAGCGAGCCCTTGTTACCATTGTTTATATCCAGAGCAGGGTAATGAGGACCTCACCTGTTCCGAAGCAGGGGTTATCGGGCCGCTGGTAGGCATGATCGGTGCCTCCCAGGCCATGGAGGCTATTAAAGTGGTCACCGGCGTCGGCAAGCCCTTGATTGGTCGGCTCTTGATTCTGGATGCGTGGCAAATGGAATGGCGGGAAATGAAACTTTCAAGAGACCAAGGTTGCCCTGTCTGCTCAGGCCGTTAGGCTTGGGAGTCGGAACCGGCGGGCAGGCTCTGCCAAAACACGCTGTGAATACCTCCCTGTACGCTCGGCTCCGCCATCCATGGCTCCGCACGGTTTTGGCAGAGCCTGCCCGCCGATTCCCCTAGTTCTTCAGTGCCTGAAACTTTGCTATCGCTTCTTTTCTGCTTTCCTTAAGGTCAACAATCGGTCTCGGGTATCTGCCGGGAATGACACCAGAGGTCCAAGGCTGATGAATTCGCTTGTTATCCAGTTTTGCCAGTTCTGGAACATATTTGCGGATGAATTCGCCGTCAGGGTCGAACCGCTCACTCTGCGTGGCTGGGTTGAACACGCGAAAATAGGGTGCCGCATCCGTACCGGTGGACGCACTCCATTGCCAGCCGCCGTTGTTTGAGGCCAGGAATCCGTCCACCAGTTTCGACATGAAATATGCCTCACCCAGGCGCCAGTCAATAAACAGATTCTTGGTCAGGAACATCGCCGTAATCATGCGCAGGCGGTTGTGCATCCAGCCGGTCTGGTTAAGCTGGCGCATGGCTGCATCAACAATGGGAATGCCGGTATTGCCGGCTTTCCAGGCTTCAAACTTTTCACCGGGCGTATTCCATTTCAGCGCCTCGGTCTCCGGCTTGAAAGCCCGGTGCATGCTCACCCGCGGATAGTGGTAGAGAATATTGATGTAGAAATCCCGCCAGGCGATTTCGTTAGTCCAGGTGGCCAGGCCTTCCTGGTTGCCACCAAGGCCCTGATGCTGGCGGGCAGCGATCAGGCACTGCCTGCCGGACAGCACGCCGTTGGCCAGGTAGGGCGACAACAGGCTGGTGCCGTCCACCGATGGCAGGTCGCGAAGGTTTTTGTAGTCGCCTACGCGGTTATCCAGGAACTGCTCCAGGCGCTGATGGGCAGAGTCTTCTCCGATCGCCACCAGCCCCGGCGGCGGATTGTCAAAGCCTGGCGGGTAGTCGTCATAACGGGCTGGTTCCACCGGATCGCCAACCGGTTCGGGTACAGGAAACAGGGTCGGGCGGGCCTCGTCAATCCAGCTGCGCCAGCGTCGCGAGAAGGGCGTGAACACGGAGTAGGGCTCGTTCTGCCGGGTCAGGATGCTGCCGACAGGCGCCACGGTCTGGTCCCGGTACTTGTTGACGGCAATGCCGGTATCGTCCAGCGCCTGTTTGACAGCCTTGTCCCTGCGTCTTTCGTTAACTCCGTATTCCTCGTTGAAGTGTACATGCCGGATACTCTCGCGCCGGCAGAACTCCTCCAGTTTTTCAACGCTGTCCGTGAACCTCGATGCCGTGATGAACGACAGCGGAATGCCCAGCCCGGACAGTTCTTCCGACAAGGCATTGGCGTGGTCGAGCACGAAACGGACCCGTGCCGGTGACCAGTCGTGCTCTCGCCACTGTTCCGGCGTAACAATGAAACAGGCCTTTAGCGGATGCCGGCTTTTGCAGGCGGCCGTGAGGGCAGGGTTATCGGCGGCACGAAGATCATTTCTGAACCAGACGAGCTGAGTCATTGTGGTTCCTGTGTTGGATGAAGAATTCACGGGCACGGCGGGATATTCGCTGGAACGTGCTGATTGGATTATAGTTAATGCCAGAATCCATGGATAAAGGGTGAGGATGACAACGAGTCTGGAAACGCAGCGCACGATGCAGGACGGCCAATGGGCAACACCCTATACACTGGAACCCGGACAGACCCAGTACCATGAGCTCAGCCATACCCGGGTCTGGGTAACGCTGCTGGAGCAGGAATGGCAGATTCGCTACCAGCGGATGCCTGAAGAGGAAGATCTGGAGCGCTGGCTGCAAGGGGTGATTGGCGCCTCACCGGATCCCGATCTGAGCGTTCAGCGTTTCGTGCGTCCGGACGACGGTAATGAAATTGAGTACCTGCCGGCGATGTCGAGTCTTGCCACGGTGATTCGTCCCTTCCAACCTTTAACCATCCCGGCCGACAGTGAATGCACAATATACGTGGGGACGTTGCTGTGGATGCGGATTCTGGCCGGGAGCCGGAAGATGCACCTGATGGAACTGCCGCTGGCGGATCCGTCACTGACCTGGGTGGGCCGGACCACCATGGAGGGCGAGCTCTGTTATGCCGCTGCAACCTTTGCCAGGCTGGTGTTGGACGCCGTTCCCAAGCGCCCCTGGCGGGCTGTAACGCCGGTACGGATTGTCAATCAGCGACACGAACCGCTGTTGCTGGAACGATTCAATCTTCCGACCCCTTTGCTGTCACTGCATCGCAACGACAAGGGCCAGCTCTGGACGCCCGGCGTGACCGTAACCTGTGAGACCGACATGAGCTCTGCACGCCTGAAAATTGACCAGCAACTCATCAGTGCCGCCGGGCGTTGTACGCTGGTTGCTCCGGCCCGGGAGCAATCGGCCCGTGGCGGGTTGGTGCGTGCCTACGATCGAATTTTTGGCTGATGCTAGCCGTCAGGCACCGACACCTACACAGCGGATGGAGTCAGTTACTTGATAGAGTCACTTGAAGGCAGTCTGATGCAGTTTTTTGGTGCCATCGCCTGGGGCAAGTGGTTCAGCACCCTGTTCCTGTTGATTCTTGGCGTTTTGCTGGCATCATTTGCTGCCCGTGGCGTCTCCCGTTTTATGGAGGACCGGGCCTCGAGGCATCACACCGTCATGATCAGGCGGCTGGTTTTCTACCTTATACTGGTGCTGTTCTTCGTCGCCGCACTGCGGGAGGCCGGTTTTTCCCTGGACGTAGTGCTGGGTGCTGCCGGCATACTGACCGTTGCCATCGGTTTTGCATCCCAGACTTCCGCTTCCAACATGATCAGTGGCCTGTTCCTGCTGGTGGAAAAACCCTTTGAAATTGGCAACTTTATTGAGGTGGAGAACACTGTCGGTGAAGTGATCTCTATTGATATGCTGAGTGTAAAGTTGCGCACGCCGGACAACCTCTATGTGCGCATTCCCAATGAAACACTGATCAAGACCCGGGTCGTCAACCGCTCGCGCTTTCCCATCCGCCGTATGGACCTGACGGTTGGCATCGCCTACGCAGAAGATGTGGAGCGGGTGGAAAAACTGCTTCTGGATCTGGCCAGGCAGAACAGCGCCTGCCTGGAAGAGCCCAGGGCGTTTGTATTGGTGACCGGATTTGGTCCATCCTCGGTAGACCTGCAGTTTTCTTTCTGGGTGCCGGGCAATCAGGTACTGGAAGGTCGAAGTCAGATGATGGTCGCTATCAAGAAAGCGTTGGACGAGGAAGGGATTGAAATACCTTTTCCTCATACAAGTATCTATGCCGGAAGCCATTCCGAGCCATTCCGGGTGCAACTGCTCCGCCCGGAAACCACAACCAGCAAGGGAGATCCGGATGCCGACCCGAAAGGATGAGTCCAGAACAGCCGGCCAGGTGCCGGACACAGGCGGAAAACTGGCCCTTGGCTGGCGAGAATGGGTAGCCTTGCCGGATTTTGATATCTCCCGCATCAAGGCCAAAGTGGATACCGGGGCCCGCACTTCCTGCCTCCATACCTTCCGGACGGAGCCCTATACCGAAAATGGAGAACGCCGGGTCCGTTTCTGGGTTCACCCGGTGCAGAACGATCTGCATCATGTGGTGGAATGCGATGCACTGGTACTGGATGAACGCAATGTGTCGGACTCCGGAGGCCATAAAGAACTGCGGCTGGTTATCGAAACCCGCCTGGTCATTGGTAATACGGAGTGGCCCATTGAAATGACCCTGACCAATCGTGACTCCATGCGTTTTCGTATGCTGCTTGGTCGAACGGCAATGGCCAGACGTGCCATTGTACTTCCTGAATGTTCCTATCTTGCCGGTGAGCCGGCCCTAAGGACGATAAAATGAAGATTGCGATTCTGTCGCGAAACCGTCATCTCTACTCAACACGTCGACTGGTGGAGGAGGGGGTTAACCGGGGCCATGAGGTAAAGGTTATCGACTGCCTGCATTGCTCCATGAACATTACCTCTGCGGATCCGCGGATCCATTACCATGAGGAAGTGCTGGAAGATTTTGACGTGGTGATCCCCAGGATTGGCGCGTCGGTTACTTTTTATGGCACGGCGGTGTTGCGCCAGTTCGAGATGATGGGTGTTTTTCCGGTCAACGAGTCCGTCGCCATTACCCGTTCCCGCGACAAGCTGCGTTCATTGCAGTTGCTGGCCCGCAAAGGTGTCGGCATGCCGGTGACCGGATTTGCCAACAAGCCGGATAACGTGCCGGAACTGCTGAAGATGGTGGGGGGTGCCCCGGTGGTGATCAAGCTGCTGCAGGGTACCCAGGGTATCGGAGTGGTACTGGCGGAAACCCGCAAGGCGGCGGAAAGTGTAATCGAGGCCTTTATGGGCCTGAAGGCCGACATCCTGGTGCAGGAATTCATCAAGGAAGCCGGTGGCGCTGATATCCGCTGTTTCGTGATTGGTGACAAGGTAATTGCAGCCATGAAGCGACAGGGCGGCGAGGGTGAGTTCCGCTCCAACCTGCACCGGGGCGGCACCGCGTCGCTCGTTCGCATTACGCCGGAAGAACGCCGTACGGCGATTACGGCGGCGAAATCCATGGGCCTGAACGTAGCCGGCGTGGATTTGCTGCGCTCCAGCCGCGGTCCCCTGGTGATGGAGGTGAACTCCTCGCCGGGTCTGGAAGGCATCGAAAATGCCACGGGCAAGAATGTGGCCGGCATGATCATGAACTGGACGGAAAAGAACCAGCAACCCTGGAAAACCCGCACCAAGGGGAGAGGCTGAGATGGCCGCCCGTGCCCCCTTCGTCATGGCCGGCAACGAGATAAAGGCCGGAACCCGGCAAACCGTGGAAATACCCGTAGCCAAGCTGTACACCCACACGCCGCTCCACGTTCCGGTGGAAGTGGTCCATGGCCGCCGCAGCGGCCCCGTGTTGATGGTGTGCGGTGCCATTCACGGGGACGAAATCAACGGCGTGGAGATCGTACGCCGGGTGCTGACCAACTCGGCTCTGCGGCATCTGCGGGGCACCCTGGTGGCCGTGCCCATTGTCAACATCTTCGGTTTTGTGCAGCGTACCCGATACCTGCCGGACCGCAGGGATCTGAATCGCTGCTTTCCGGGTACTGAGTCCGGTTCCCTGGGCGGGCGCATCGCCTACCTGCTGCGTACCCAGATCATGGAAAATGTCACTCACATTATTGACCTGCACACGGGGGCCATACACCGCTTCAACCTGCCGCAGATACGTGCCGAACTGACCAACCCGGAAACCATCCGCATGGCGGAGGCCTTCGGCGCACCGATTATTATCAACGCCAGCCTTCGGGAAGGCAGCCTGCGCGCCTACGCCGACTCCCAGGATATTCCCGTGGTCACGTTCGAAGGGGGCGAGGCCCTGCGATTTGATGATGTGGTGATTTCCAGTGGTGTGAAAGGTGTGATCCGGGTAATGCGGGAACTGGAAATGATTCCCGCGAAAAAAGGCCCTAAGGCGCCGAGAAAACGTTCTGAAACCGCCGCCAACTCCCAGTGGGTGCGGACCGATACAGACGGCATCATGCGACCGGTGGCCAGCCTGGGCCAGAAGGTACGCAAGGGCCAGAAGCTGGCCATGGTGGCAGATCCGTTCGGCGAGTCGGAAACCGCTGTGCTCTCGCCCTGCTCGGGTATTGTGATCTGCGTGAATAACCTGCCGCTGGTCAATGAGGGTGAGGCGATCTATCACATTGCCCGGTTCGACGAACTCAGCGAGGCGGAGAAAGCCATGGATTACTTCCGCAGCAGCTACGAAGGGGATGTGGGCGACGATGTTGTCCCCGTTCACCCTTGGGATGACCGCCAGAAATAATCGGGAGGTGCGTGATGATCTGGGATCAGACTTTTATCGAGCTCGCGCCCCTGCCGCGGGGCTTTCACCTGGTGACCAATGAAATCCTCGCCCGGGCGCCTGATCTTCAGAATTGCCAGGTGGGGCTCCTGCATCTGTTCATCCAGCATACGTCCGCGTCGCTGGCCATCAACGAAAATGCCGACCCGGACGTGCGCGGAGACCTGGAGCGGCATTTCAATGTGATGGTTCCGGAGAATGCACCCTACTATGAGCACATCACCGAAGGGCCGGATGACATGCCCGCCCATATAAAGAGTGTTCTTGTAGGCCCTTCCCTGACGATCCCTGTGAGCGATGGCCACCTGGCGTTGGGTACCTGGCAGGGTATCTACCTCTGTGAACACCGGGACAATGCCGGCGGCCGAAGGATCGTGGCTACGTTGCAGGGGCGATGGTAAAGCGCTGCTGTTAGCGCACCGTTGTGCCGACCGGCTCACAGGCGATACTGTTTCTGCCGCTAGCCTTGACCCTGTAAAGGGCCGTGTCCGCGGCGCTGACCAGGTCATCCATCGTCAGGTCACTGTTGGGCACCACGGACGCGATTCCGATGCTGAGGGTCAGGAAAGGTCTGACAGGGCTGCGATCATGCTCAATATTGGCTGCTCGGATCTGTTCCTGTATGGCGGCCGCAATATCCATCGCAGCGTCCACGCCCGTGCCCGGAAGCACCAGCAGAAATTCTTCCCCACCATAGCGGGCCGCCATGTCTGATTTCCGCTGTATGGCGCCCGCCAGAATAGCTGCAACCTGTTTCAGGGCCTCGTCGCCGGCCTGATGCCCGTAGCGGTCATTGTAGAGTTTGAAATGGTCAATATCCGCAAGCATTACGGTTAGCGGGTCGCCGGTACGGCTCAGTATTTCCCACGCCTGCTCGAACTTCTTTTCCAGGGCCAGCCGGTTCGACAGGCCGGTAAGGGGGTCGTGCTCTGAAAGCCGCCTCAGTTCTGTATTGGCAGCCTGAAGCTCATCCTGAATCTCAAGTACCTTCTGATGCTTTGAGGTCAACTCGGCATTCAGTCTCAGCAGCTCCGAGTTGTTCGACTCCATCACCCCCAGCATGGAATTGAACTCACGGGAAAGGGCCCCGATCTCGTCGTTATTCCTGATATTGGCCCTCAGGGAGTAATCCATGGCATTGGAGATGCTGGAAATGTCGGCTTTCAGGCTCATGATCGGCTTTATAACAATCCAGCGAAACAGTGCCAGTAATGCTGCCGCGAGAAGCGTGCACAGGAACACCAGCAATGCCACGCCGTAGTAGGTGATGTCCCTGCCCAGTTCGGTGATAGTCCGGGGCAGAACCGCTGTAGCCCGCAGGACTGGTTTGCCCTCGATGCTGTAGATCTTGGAGGCAGAGAGGGCGCTTTGGTCGATCACTTTGAGCGTGTAAGTGTCTGACGCTCTGGTTCCCGGCGCGGGCGCAATGCTGAAGTCCTGGACAATCTGATCCGAAAACCTGGCAATCAGATCATCATCCAGGAACTGGCCGAACACCAGATAGCCCTTGTGCGGGCCTGAACCATCGCTTTTCACGATGGGTCGCATGGTAAAGAGAACCGGAATGCCATCCACCTCTACGATCCCGCTGGTAGTCTGGTCATCAATATCGTCCTCAGGATCAATCCTGCCCGTGAAGTCAGCTAGTTGGGCCTGCAACTCATCAATGTAGGTATCTGTCAGATCAACGATCTCGCCTTCCGGCGGAAAATCGAAGACCCTGCCCCAGACCAGGTCCTCGTCCAGGTTCAGAAACAGGGCGACATCGAGCCCCAGGTTGAGAAAGGTGTCCGGGTACAGGTTGGATTCGATGTAATCCGGGTCACCCGTCTGGATAAACGTATAGGTGTCGTTCCACGCCGACCAGTCGTAGGTTGTAAAATCGATGGTTTCCCGCTGTGCCTCGAGACGGCGGACTACCCGGTCTATGCTGTTTTTGGCGTAATCAATCTCGATGTCATGAAAGGCAGGAAAGATAATGCTTCGCTGGATATAGAACGCGGAAAGTGCCAGCGCAATGCCCATCAGCAGAATCAGTAGGGTGGTTTTTGCTGAAATCGACATGCCATTGGGCCTTGCTTACGGGCGGGTGATCCGGTTTGGTCTGGCATGGAGAGATAACCAGGCCTGATCATATTTTCTACAGTAATTTCCCTGGATGGAAGGCGTTGGACAAGATTTGACAGTTGGGAGGCCGGCAAGGCCAGCCGCCCCAACTGTGGATTGAAGGTTTCTAGAGATTCGCCTCCGCATACTCCGCCAGAACAGAGCGGGGCACACCCTGCAGGTGAATATGCCCGCCATGGCGGAAGCTCTTGAAGCGTTCGGTCATGTAGGTCAGGCCTGAGCTCAGGGCACTGAGATAGGGGGTGTCGATCTGCGCCAGGTTGCCCAGGCAGATGACCTTGGAGCCGTTGCCGGCGCGGGTGATGATGGTCTTGATCTGGTGCGGCGTCAGGTTCTGGGACTCATCAATGATGATCAGGCTGTGCTGGAAGCTGCGACCGCGGATGTAGTTCATGGACTTGAAGTGCAGGGGCACTTTGCTGAGGATGTAATCCACGCTGGCGGTCATGTTCTCGTCGTCTTCGTGCAGGGCTTCCAGATTGTCGACGATGGCGCCCAGCCAGGGCTCCATTTTTTCGGCTTCGGTGCCGGGCAGGAAGCCGATATCCTCATCCAGGCCCTGGGTGCTGCGGGTGGCAATGATGCGCTTGTAGAGCTTGCTGGCCACAGTCATCTCGATGCAGGCGGCCAGGGCCAGGATGGTCTTGCCGGAGCCTGCGGAGCCGGTCAGGTTCACCAGGTGAATGTCCGGGTCCAGCAGCAGGTTCAGGGCAATGGCCTGGTAGATATCCCTGGGCACCAGGCCCCAGACTTCCTCGTTCATCAGGTCGTGCTGGTGCAGGTCACGGATGACAATCTGGGTGTCGCTGAGATCGGACACCTTGCCGACAAAACCCTGCTCGTCAATCACGAACTCATTGATGGTCAGTTTCGCCAGGTCGCCCTCCCGGCGCAGGATATGTTCGGTGATGCCTTCCCGCTGGATGGTTTCCACCTTCTCGATGGTGTCCCAGAAGGAGTTGGCGAACTCCTTGTAGCCCTTCGGCAGCAGGTCGATGTCGTCCAGCAGCATGTCGTTGTGGTAGTCCTGGGCCTCCACACCGAAACCGCGGGCTTTCAGCCGCATGTTGATGTCCTTGCTCACCAGGATGATATCCCGGGACTTGTGGCGCTCCTGCAGCGCTGCAAGGGTATTGATGATCTTGTTGTCGTTAAGGTGCTCCGGCAGGCCATGGTTGCCCTGGTATTCCGTGCTCATCAGTATCGACAGCGCGCCGAGGGGCTCGGCCTTCTTGCCGCGCACGATGGGAACGCCTTTCTCGATCTCTCCGGGGCTGGCATCGCCAAGCAGCTTGTCGATGTTGCGGATGGCCTGGCGGCAGTCGGCGGCGACCGCCTGTTTGCCGGATTTGAGGCTGTCGAGTTCTTCAAGGACCGTCATCGGGATGATGACATCGTGTTCTTCAAAGTTCAGGAGGGCGTTCGGGTCGTGGATGAGGACGTTGGTGTCGAGGACATACATCTTTCTGCGAGCCTGCGGTGCTCTTGGCATAGGGTGTGATACCTCTCTGGTCAGCCGTTCCCGGCACAGCGGTTGGTGAGCTCCTGGTCGGAGATCAGTTTGAGCATGTCATACGTGGTCACGATTCCGGTGATCTTTTCGTCTCTGGTGATGAAAATCCGGTGCAGGTGTTCACGCATCATGATATCGGCAATGTCGCGCACAGGCGTCTGCTCGTCAACCGATAAAACGATGGGGGTCATGATATCGCGCACTTCCACTGGCACCTTGCCCATTTCCTCGAAAATGGCCATGCGCAGGCGTCGGGCTTCCTGCTCTTCTTCCGGGGTCATCCGGGTATCGGTTTCAGGCCGGCTGGCGTTCCAGCGGAACTCGGTGATGTCCTTGAGGGTGGCAATGCCGACTATCTCGCCGTTTTCATCGGTAACCGGGCTGCCGGTAATTTCGTTGTCGGTGAGGAATCTTGCCAGCCGGTCCATCGTCCATGACTGCGGTACGGCCTTGATGCTCGGGGTCATGATCTCGTAAGCGAGAACGGTCATTTACGATTCGGCTCCGTTAACAGGTCCTTTGGATCAGAGCTTAGCTGGAACAATGCAGCTAGTCATCCCCTGATCGGGATTTACGAACCACATCCTGCAGCTCACCTTTTTCATTGTAGACCAGATCATGGTTCTGGTAACGATCTTTGCGGGCAACCCGCTCCAGCTGTTCCATGGATCGGATGGGGATGTCCACCAGCAGGCTGTTCACCAGCCAGCCCGGAATCGATCCGTTGGGTTCGGTATGCTGGACCCATATCATCCGGGTCTGGTCGCCTTCGGGAGTGAACCGGTACAGGGTGTCGGATTTATCCACGCGAACATAGTCACTTTCATCCTCCCGCTGTTCGGGGATAGCGTTGAGGTCCATGACAATCTCGCCGTTCCTGTCACCCCGGGTGTGAATGCGGATGACGTAATCCCGGTCTGTCACCGGCCAGGGCATGTCATTGACCGAATAGGCATAGCGATCATGGAAGTCACCATCCCCGAAGGCGTAGGACTCGGAGCAGTTGTGCACCCACTCCACGCAGGACTGCGGGTTGGCCATCACCGCCATGATATTTTCGATGGGGACATCGAGAACCGCTTCGGCCTTGAACGCCTTGAAGCTCGAATCGGGCTGATCAACGGTAAATACCCGGATGTTGTCGGTTTCCTTGCGAAGGCTCCAGCCTTCGGCTTCTTCATCCGGCAGCTCGGCCAGGGCCATGGCTGATACCATGGCGGAAACCATGGTTGCCATCAGCAAAGTGGCCAGTGCGCAGGCCCGACGACCAGTGCCCGGGGCTCTCAGGTTCTGCATAGGTACACATCCTTGGAATTGTCCGGGCGAGTCTAGCACGGGTTATGGTGGGCCATGCGGATGTAATCGGGGGATTGTGAACTGGGTAACTGACTGAAATCCTGAAGGTAACTTTTGGCCTGAATTGATGGGCAGAATCGGAAGGGCAGCCGACTCCCGGCAGGCGACCTGCCGGGGGCGCGTATACTGTCCGGGACCGATCAGTGTTCCGGCAGGGTCACGTTCAGTTCCAGTACGGAACAACTGTCGTTACGGTCCACTTCTACCTGCACCATATCATCGCTGATCTGAACGTACTTGCGGATGACCTCGAGCAGTTCTTTCTGCAATGCGGGCAGATAGTCCGGTTGTTCGCGCTGGCCCCGTTCATGGGCAACAATGATCTGCAGGCGCTCCTTGGCAACACTGGCGGAGCGATTGTTCTTCTTACTCTTGAAATAGTCGAAGAAACTCATCCGTCAGCCCCCCTTGAACATCCGTGAGAAGAAACCCTTTTTCTGGGATGTCATGAACCGATGCTCGCGCTCCTCACCCAGCAGACGGGCAACAGCATCATCATAGGCCTGCCCGGCGTCGCTGTCTTCTTCCAGAATCACCGGAAGCCCCTGGTTGGATGCATTCAGTACGATCTGGGATTCCGGAATCACGCCCAGAAGGGGAATGGCGAGGATTTCCTCCACGTCCGCGACCGAGAGCATTTCGCCCCTTTCCACCCGGTCCGGATTGTAGCGGGTCAGCAGCAGGTGCTCCTTGACCGGGTCCTGCCCCATTTCTGCGCGGCGGGATTTGCTTTGCAGGATGCCCAGAATGCGGTCGGAGTCCCGCACCGAGGATACTTCGGGATTGGTCACTACGACCGCTTCATCCGCGTAGTACAGGGCCATCAGGGCACCGTGTTCAATACCGGCAGGGGAGTCGCAGACAATGTAGTCAAAGCGTTCGGACAGTTCGTTGATCACCTTTTCGACGCCGTCCCGGGTCAGGGCTTCTTTCTCCCGGGTCTGGGAAGCGGGAAGGATATACAGCGTATCGACCCGCTTGTCCCGGATCAGGGCCTGGTTCAGTGTGGCTTCGCCCTGGATCACGTTCACGAAGTCGTACACCACCCTGCGCTCGCAGTTCATGATGAGATCCAGGTTGCGCAGGCCCACGTCAAAATCGATAACCACGGTCTTGTGGCCACGCTTTGCCAGCCCGGTGCTGATGGAGGCGCTGGTTGTGGTTTTACCTACGCCACCTTTTCCTGAGGTAACGACAATGATTCTAGCCAAGGTTGCATTCCTGTTTTGCGGTGGATTTGTCGGCTTTCCCGTCTGCACGGGCCGTTACGTTATGATCAGGCCTTCTCCAGTGGCGTTACCACCAGCAGGTCATCCCTGAGCTGGATCTGCACGGCGGTTTTCCAGCCGTTGTCCTGAAGATCTTCGGAGATTTTATAGTGTCCGGCGATGGACACAAGCTCTGCTTCAAGAGACTGACAGAATACCCTTGCATGTTCAGCACCATGAATGCCCGCCAGTGCCCGGCCACGCAGGGGCCCGTAGACGTGGATATTGCCTGCGGCCAGCACCTCGGCCCCGGCCTGTACCGGTGCCAGGATAATCAGGTCACCGTCCGGGGCATAGACCTGCTGGCCGGAGCGGACGGGCTGGTTGATGATTCTGGCGGGTGCCGGCTCGCTGTGAGTTTCCACCGTCGGCGGTGTGGGGCTGTCTGTGGGCCCTGTGGCTTCGGTTTCCGGCCCGGTATCGATCTCCCGGTCCCTCTGGTTGCCGCCGGGAAGCAGTGCCAGTGAGGCCCCCCGTGCCAGACGTCGCTGATCATCGTTGCCGCCGCGTACACCGATCACGTGGATGCTGTGACGGCGGCAGGTTCCGATCATCTTGAAAAAATCCAGTTCGCTGCTCAGGCCCTCGTATTTTTCCAGGCTTATGATCAGAGGAATATCCTTGAAGAAGCCGGGAGCCTGGCTGATCTTGTCCCGCAGGGTGCTCTCGAATTCCGCGTCATCAAAGAAATAAAGCTCCAGTGCGGTCATGGACACGCTGGCGCTTTTCAGCTGAAAGCATTGTTTTACCCCGGATACAGCAGTCTCGCTCATGGGTGGGTCTCTTCCGTGGTGTCGTCCTGTGTGGTGGCGGGGCGTTTGCGCAGTGCCTGCCCTTCGAAGCGAATCCCGGACCAGCCGGTTCCCATAAACTGCCGGATGTTGCCATGGCTTTCGCCCGCAGGGTCGTCGAGCACCTGCCGGTAATGCTCCGCAAACAGCTTCAGGGTGTCGGCCTCGGTCAGATTGCAGAGCTGGGCAAGTGAAAATACCCGGCATGAGCCTGCGTTCTCCCCGGCGCCATTATAAAGCGGGCCATTGTGGAAGCCGGTGGGATGATACTCGAAAAACCGGTCAACCAGGGCCAGGGTGTCGTTAAAGTCGCCATGGCCGGCGTCCACCGATGCCAGATGAATACGCACCGCCTCATTTACGTTCATTCATGATGGTCCTTCTTCGGGCCCTTCTGGTACCGGGCTTTCCATTCCTCATAGGGCATACCGTAAATAATCTCCCGGGCGTCCGGGTCGGACAACTCGAATCCCCGTTCGGCGGCCTCGGCACGGTACCATTTGGAAAGGCAATTACGGCAGAAACTGGCAAGGTTCATCAGGTCAATATTCTGTACCTCGGTGTGTTCGCGTAGATGGCGAACCAGTTTCCGAAACGCTGCGGCTTCGATTTCGGTCTGTGATTGTTCGGGGATAGGGTTTGTCATGGTTGCTCTCACCAGTGTCTGGGGTTGGTCGTTGGAGTTCCTGACATTCTCGGCATGTTACCGTAAGATACAAGGCTGTACATATGTACAGATAATTTACCCGATTGATGAGCCATGGCCCAGCGCAAGATTATCCATGTAGATTGCGACTGCTTCTACGCTGCAGTGGAGATGCGGGACGATCCCTCGCTGGCGGAGGTTCCGCTGGCCGTTGGCGGCGAGGGCGGCCGTGGTGTGGTCACTACCTGTAACTACCGGGCCCGTGCCTTCGGGGTGCGCTCTGCCATGCCCGGTGGCGAAGCGCGGCGCCTGTGTCCGGGGCTGGTCACCGTGCCTCCGGACATGGCCCGCTACCGGGCGGTGTCGAAACAGGTGATGGCTATATTACGGGAACTGACCGACCTGGTGGAGCCGCTGTCGCTGGACGAAGCCTTTCTCGATGTCAGTGAGGTGACTGATCACAAGGGCAGCGCCACCCTGATGGCGCAATATCTGCGGCAACGGGTGAAAGAAGAAGTGGGTATCACCATTTCCGCCGGGGTGGCTCCCAACAAGTTCCTGGCCAAGATTGCCAGCGATTGGAAAAAGCCTGACGGTCTGTTTGTTATTCGTCCGGAGGATGTCGACAGTTTTGTTCAGGACCTGAAGGTTGAAAAACTGTTTGGAGTGGGGCAGGTGACGGCCGGCAAACTTCATGCCCTGGGTGTCGCCACCTGTGGTGATCTGCAGCAGATTCCGCCACAGACCCTGCTGGATAAATTCGGGAAGCAGGGGTACCGGCTGTGGGAAATGGCCTTCGGGCGCGACAACCGCGAAGTGGTGGTCTCCCGTATCGCCAAGTCCGTCAGCGTGGAGCGCACCTTTTCCCAGGACCTGCCGGACAAACGTGCCTGCGAATCGGTGATGGCCTCGCTGGTAGCAGACCTGAACCTGAGGCTCAGCCGCAAGGCAGGCCGCAAGCCTATCCACAAGCTGTTTATCAAGATCCGTTACAGCGACTTTTCCACCCACACCCTGGAGCGGGTCAGAGACCAGATCCAGTCGCCGGCACTGGAAGATTACCAGCCGTTGCTGGACGAACTGGTGACCAATACCGAACGTCCCGTCCGTTTGCTGGGGCTGGGGGTTAGGTTTCGCAGCGACGAGTCGCCGGTTATGCAGTTGCGATTGTTTGACTGAGCGTTCCGTGCCCAAAGGCTTGGGTAATGGAACCTTCAGTGGCGTTTGCCGCGGGCCTGCTGGCGCTCACGTGCCAGATTCTGGTATCGATGGGGCCAGAAAGGTGCAAAATATTCCCGAAGCAAAGGTGCGCGCTTCTGGCGCAACCCCATGTCGCCAAGCAACTCGTCGGCATAATGGGCGATATAGGCACCTATAAAGTAACCTTCCTTTCGGGCAGGGAACACAGACCCGCTCCACCGTCTTACCCGTTCTATTTCCTCCTTCATGGTGGGCACGTCCGGTAATGTCAGCTCGCCGCGGAAATGCTGGGAAAGCCAGTGGGCGGCCAGTTCCGACGTCATCGGGCAGGCACTGGAAGAGGCATAGCCAACAAACCCCAGATTTGGTTCTTCCGGTGGCAGGATATGGCGGTAGAGCTGAAATGACCCATTACGCTGTATCCGCCGGCGCAGTTGGGTAGACAGCAGGCTCGTATCCTGTCGCCAGCCGGTGGCAAATACCACAAGGTCGGCGTCCAGATGGTCTCCGTTGTCAAGCAGGATGCGGGTTCCGCCGGTGAATGCCGCCATACCACTTCTGCGCACGGTGATTCGCCCGGCCTTCATCGCCTGGTAGAAAGCTTCCCCGATGCCAATATTTTCGATACCACTGGGCAGCGGCGCCTCTGGCACCATGGCGGGTGGGATGCCGGCCAGTTTGATGGTTTTGCGGCTTTGCAGTTTCCACAACAGCTTCAGCAGGGGCGAGGCGGTCCACCTTAACGCTCGTTCGACCCGGCCTGCGCGATAATAGGCTGGCAGCAGCAGTTCCGAAAAGCGGGTAAACAGCACCTTGTCTACCCGCAGCCGGGCGCCGAAGTATCTGGGCAGCATCCAGTGTGGTCGCCGGCATACCAGGGTGCAGAGGGCTCCCTGGTCGCTGGCGGCCAGTGCACAGTCCAGTGCCGACTTGCCCCCTCCCACTACAACGACTCGGTTGCCGGGAGAAATACTGGCCTGAGCCAGTTGGCTTGAATGCAGGTATTGCCCGGAAAAGGCCTCCCGCCCAGCTGGCGCAGGCACAAAGGGCCGGTTGAAAACACCGTTACACACCACTACGCGATCGGCATGGTATGTATCTTCTGCCGGTTGCTGCCCATTGTGGCGGCGAAGGGTGAGCCGGTACCTGCGTTGTTCTCTGTCGGCGCGTCCTCCGAGCGTTTCGACCAAAGTGACCTCAGTCATGCAGCGGATATGCGGCGTAAGCCCGAAATGCCGGGCATAGGCGTCGAGGTATCGGCGGACCTCCGCAGCAGTGGGAAATTCAGCGGTGCCCTCCGGGTAAGCGAAGTCCGAGAAAGCGTAGGTTTCCCTCGGGTTGTTGGTCCGCAGGCCCGGGTAGGCCCGGGATTCGCTCCATACTCCACCGGGGGTGGGGGCCTTCTCGAACATGGTTACGTCGAACCCGTCCTGCATCAAAACCTTTGCACTGACAAGCCCGGCGACACCGCCGCCTATCACTGCGACCCGGTTACCGGTTACGTGGGTCATCCTCGTCCCCCACATAGCTGATGCCCCAGGGCGCTAATGGCGAGAAATTTAAGGGTATCCATGATGGTTCCTCCACATTTTTCAATAGTGGCAAAAACCGCGCGGCGTCGATTGCCAATGTCCCATGTTCGAGTAATATGAAACAAGTATAGGAAATGAACCGTTTCTCCTGACCGGAGGGTGGGATAATGGCAGAGCGAGGATACGGCCAGTTCTGTCCGGTTGCCATGGCCGCTGAGGTACTGGGTAGCCGCTGGACGATACTGATCCTGCGGGAGTTGCTCTGTGGGAGTCACCGTTTCAATGACCTGCGCAGAGGACTACCCCGGATCTCACCGGCACTGTTGTCGAAACGTCTGGTGGAGCTCGAGGATCTGGGCCTGGTAGCGCGGGGCGGTAAGGAGGGCCAGGGCTACACGCTGACGGAGGCTGGCGATGAATTGCGCCCTGTTATCATGGCGATGGGGAGTTGGGGGCAGCGTTGGCTGGAATCCCAGTTGTCCCTGAAAAACCTCGACCCGTCCCTGTTGATGTGGGACATGCGGCGTAACCTCAACCCTGCGCCCCTACCGGCCCGTCGTATAACAGTTCAGTTTTTGTACCAGGATGTCACCCATGGCCAGGCCAGGTGGTGGCTGGTGATCGATAATGATAATGGCGAAGAGGATGGGCTCGTGGACCTGTGCCAGATCGATCCGGGGCACGAAGTCGACCTTTATGTGGTTACCGATCTGCGCACCATGACCGCCATCTGGATGGGCATTGAAACGGTGGAGTCGGCATTGCACGATAACCTGTTGAAGCTGCTGGGTCCCCGTGAACTGCGGGCCACTATGCAAAAGTGGCTTGGCCTCAGTCACTTTGCCGGAGTCGCCAAGCAGGTATCCCCCAACTAGATCACGGCGATTTGGGCCGTGACCAGGCCCAGGGCACCCCCAATCAGCGCACCAGCGGCGACATCACTGGGATAGTGTAGCCCCAGAACCACTCTGGAGGCAGCAACGCTGAGCGTAAACGGCAGCAACAGCCAGGCCAGCTCCGGTATGGTCATGGCCAGGACGGTGTTGAAGCACACGGCGTGAAGGGTGTGGCCGGACGGAAAGCTGTAGCGGTCCAGAGGCGGCGTGCCGCAGTTGATGCTGGGAAAGGAAATGAACGGTCGCTCGCGGATCAGCCAGCGTTTCAGCAGCTTGTAGGCAATGGTGCAGGTGAGGCCGGTGGCAACCATCAGCAGTGCGATGGCCAGCCCGTCCTGTGGCCGCAGCAGGGGGATGGTCAGAATGACCAGATACCAGAGCCAGCCGTCACCCAGCCGGCTCACCACCTGAAAGTAGCCGTGGACCGGGCGGAACCTCAATGTCCGGTTGATGGACTGACAGAGCGCGAATTCTCTCTGATCCACCAGATCAAAGAAGCGAGATGCCTTGCTTGTCGAGGGCATTGTAGGGAGTCCTTTGTGGCTGGTTGAGTATCAGATGCTCGAACTGCTCGATTTGCGCCGCCCAGTTCAGGTCAAGGGCATCCAGGCGGGCCTGGGCACGGATTCTGTTCATCAGCGTTGGCTGATCGACCAGCCGCAGGGCATGGTCTACAAACGCTTCGTCTACACCCAGCGGGGCTTTCATGCCATTTTCTTCGTGGCGGATGTGTTCACTGGCGGCCGCGTCATCATAGGCGACGACAGCCAGGCCGCTGGCCATGGCTTCAGTCACCACATTGCCAAAGGTGTCGGTTTTGCTGGGAAACAGGAAGATATCTCCGGACGCATAATGCCGGGCAAGGTCCTCTCCCTTGCGGGTTCCGGCGAAGATATAGTCCGGGTGGCGTTCGGCCAGGCGCTTTGCCATGGGCCCGTCGCCAACCAGGATGAATTTTGCTCCGGGATGCAGCCCGCGAATGCGCTCGTAACAGGACACTGCCATCTGCAGGTTTTTTTCTGCTGCCAGCCGGCCCACGTAGAGTACCGCCCGGTCTTTGGATTGCAGGCCCCATTGTTGCCGGAGTGCCACGTCCCGCTTGTGGGGAGAGAAGCGATGACAGTCAACGCCGCGGCTCCACACCGAGGTGGGATGGATGCCCATGCTGGCGGTGGTTGCAGCCACTTTCCGGGTCGGGACCAGGGTTACCGAAGTCCGGTTATGGAACCAGCGGCCGTATCCGCACAGCAGTTTTTCCAGGAAACCGGCGCCGTAATAGTGGCTGTAGGCGTGAAAATTGGTGTGGAAGCCAGAACTGACCGGTATGCCGGCCTGTCGGGCGGCAGTCACCGCCGCAACGCCAAGGGGCCCCTGGGTGGCCACATAAACGGCGTCCGGGCGCTGACTTCGCCACAGCGAGGCCAGGTAGCCCAGGCGGACAACTCCGAACCGCAACCCCCCGTAACCCGGCAGCGGCAGGCCCGTAACCACATGTTCCTGTGAGAACAGGCATTCGCCGGTTTCAGAATAATGGCCTTTCGGTTCGTTGTTCTGGCGCGGCCGGATAACGGTTACCCTGTGCCCACGCCGCATCAAGCCCAGACACAGGTATCTGAGGGTGTTGGCCACTCCATTGATTTCCGGAGGAAAGGTCTCCGAAACAATGGTAATGTGAGGTCTGCGGTCTGAAGCCTGGGGCGTTCCGGTCACGGTGTTTCCTGCGCTGTCCTCTTTCATGCTTCTACTATGAAAATCCGGCATGACAGTTCCGGGACATTTCCGTGACAATCCCTTTACCCTTTCATCAACCGGATCCGGAGGAAGTATGAAAACCCGAAAGTTGGGCAGGACAGGTATTGAAGTGAGTGAGATCTGCCTGGGCACCATGACCTGGGGCGAACAGAACAGCGAGCAGCAGGCGTTCGAACAACTGGATCTGGCGACAGCCGAGGGCATTAATTTCATCGACGCGGCGGAGATGTACCCCGTGCCACCAAAGCCTGAAACACAAGGGCTGACGGAAACCTTTCTCGGGAACTGGCTGGCAAGGCGCGGGCGCAGGGATGACCTGGTGATTGCGTCCAAGGTGGCGGGGCCTGGTAATGGCCTCACGTACCTGCGTAACGGTCCCCGCCTGACACGGGACCACATACGCCAGGCCTGTGAGGACAGTCTGCGACGGCTCCAGACAGACTATATCGATCTTTACCAGGTGCACTGGCCGGACCGGAACACCAATTTTTTTGGCAAGCTTGGTTACCGGCACAAGGCTGACGAGCAGGCCACGCCAATTGAAGAAACCCTGGCTGCACTGGCCGAACTGGTAAAGGAAGGCAAGGTCCGGGAGATCGGGATCTCAAACGAAACCCCCTGGGGGACCAGTGAATATCTCCGTCTTTCGCGGGAGCGTAACTGGCCCCGTATTGCCAGCGTCCAGAACCCCTACAATCTGCTCAACCGCACCTTTGAAGTGGGAATGGCTGAAATTGCCTGCCGCGAACAGGTCGGTCTGCTGGCTTATTCGCCCCTGGCGTTCGGTATGCTTTCCGGCAAATACCTGGACGGAAAACGCCCGGAAGGCGCTCGCCTGACTCTGTATGAGCGCTTCACCCGTTACACCAGCGGCCGGGGCGCCGAGGCCACCCGTGCCTATGTTGATCTGGCGGCCAGCCACGGCCTTTCTCCGGTTCAGATGGCTCTTGCCTATGTTACCAGCCGTGATTTCGTTACCAGCAATATCATCGGCGCCACAACCCTGGAACAGCTCCGGGAAAACCTGGGCTCGGCGTCTGTTTCACTGAGTGAAGAGGTGCTTGAAGAAATAGAAAATCTTAACGAAGAATACACCTACCCCTGTCCATAGCAGCGAAGGGAGTTACGGTTATTTAATGCCCTGTGCCCGGAAAATATCACTTGGCCGCTCCCGAAAAGGGTAAAAAAGGCAGAAAAGGGTGGGGTAAGGGGCATTACTTACATTCCGCAATAAAAATCGCTGGTTTTTTGACAAAATCATTGTGATCTGATGACAAAAAATCAGCACCAATGTGTGCAGGATCACATCTTTCCGACCGTTAATCATTAGACTTAAGCATTACGTGACAGTAGAATCCCGTTTCGCTAACAGGTCGCCAGAGACATCATGATTATCCGTATTTTCATCGCACTCCTTGCTCTGAACATGATCGCTTTCGTGGTTCGTGCTGAAGCCAATGAGCGTGTTTTTGCCGATGAAACACCTGCCGAGGATATTTACCAGCTTCAGGATGAAATGTCCGGCGATTTCGAGCGAGAAGACACCGACATGTATACCAACCTCGGCTCACGGCTGCTGAGCCTGGGCTTCAGTCGTGCCAACCCCCGCAGCAAGACCTACGCTTCCGACCCTGCCCGGGCGGACCATGGCATTGCGCTGCTCGAAGAGGGCGCCTGTCTCAACCTCAAATGGAACTTCTGACGGACTAGCTGGCCAGCATTGTGCCGGCTCCAATTGTTGTCTCCGGTTACCCCTCCTCGTACTGATATCCCTTAACTGCCGTTTATATGATCCGGCTCATTGCCTGATGCGTTTTCGCATGTGATTATCCATGTCGAATGTCTTTTGACGCACAGAAACGGAGTATGGCCATGGCGAAGGAACAACCGGTAATTCTGGGGAGCAGTGCAGAGTGCGTGGATGAGCTGATCCGTCGGGTCGGCAAGAACATCACCCTTGGCCTGCCCCTGGGGCTTGGCAAACCCGTCCGTTTCGTGAATGCCCTGTACCAGCGTGCAAGGGAAGATTCATCCATTCAGTTGCATATCGTCACCGCCCTTTCCCTGACGGCCCCGGGTGGAAGCTCGTCGCTCGAAAAACGTTTCATGGGGCCGTTTTCCGAGCGGCTTTATGGACGGATTCCGGATCTTGAGTATGCCCGGGACGTTATCCGCCACAAGCTGCCGGACAACGTGACGGTGTCCGAATTTTTCTTCAAGGCGGGGTCCTTTCTCCACAACGACACCCAGCAGCGCAACTACGTCTGCACCAACTACACCCACGCGGTTCGGGATCTGCTGGCGACCGGCGTCAATGTGGTTGCCCAGATGGTGGCGCCGCCGACAGAGCCGTCGCAGGAAGGTTATTTCAGCCTGAGCTGTAATCCCGACCTGACCCTGGATCTGATTCCATTGCTGAGGAAACAGGAACAGTCGGGAACCGCAATAGCGATTGTCGGCGAGACCAACCAGCATCTGCCCTATATGGGCAATGATGCGGCGGTGGAGCAGGGCAGTTTCGATATCGTCCTTGAAGATTCCGGGTCCGATTACCCCCTGTTCTCGGCCCCGCAGATGGCAGTAAGCCCCGAGGATCACCTGATCGGATTCTACGCCAGCGCATTGCTGAAGGACGGGGGTACCCTGCAGGTAGGTATCGGGTCACTGGGCGCTGCCCTGGTTCACAGTGCCATTCTGCGACACCAGGACAACGATCACTGGAAAAAGGTGTTCGACCACCTCAAAGTGGCCGAGCGTTTTCCGGTGGTGAACGAATATGGCGGTACCGATACCTTTACCGAGGGTCTTTACGGTTGCAGTGAAATGATGGTGGACGGGTTCATATACCTGCTGGAAGCCGGGGTGCTCACCCGTGAGGTGTTTGGTCATGCAGGGCTGCAGGAACTCATCAACAGGGGCGAGCTGACTCATGGAGTCTCACTCGACACCCTGGATGTACTGCGCCGTAAAAAACTGATCGACTCCCCCTTGCGTTCACGGGACGTGGACTGGCTCCGCCGATATGGCATTTTCCATCAGGAAGTCGAGTTCAAGGGCGGGCGTCTGCGAATTGGCGAGCAGTCACTTGATCCGGACCTGGACATCCAGGACGCCCGGCAGGCAATAGAGAGCCTGGCCCTGGGTGAGCGCCTGGCCGGGGGTATTGTCATGCACGGGGGCTTCTATGTCGGCCCCGAGCAGTTCTACCAGCGCCTGCGGGATCTTTCTCCGGAGAATCGTCGGCGCATCTGCATGACCAGTGTGAATTACATCAACCACCTGTACGACCACGCTTTCGGCAACCAGCGCCTGAAGGTTGCACAGCGGGTCCATAGCCGTTTCGTCAACTCGGCGATGATGTATACCCTGAACGGGGCGGCGGTGTCTGACGGGCTGGATGACGGTCGTGTGGTCAGTGGTGTGGGCGGCCAGTACAACTTTGTGGCCATGGCCCATGAACTGCCGGGTGCGCGCTCGATCCTGACCCTTCGCAGTACCCGCAAGTCCCACGGCAAAACGCTTTCCAACATTGTGTTCAGCTATGGCCACTGCACCATTCCCCGCCACCTTCGGGATATCGTGATCACCGAGTACGGGATAGCGGATCTCCGTGGCCAGTCCGATGAGCAGGTTTATCTGCGCCTGATCCGCATTGCGGACTCCCGCTTCCAGCAGGACCTTTTGAAGCAGGCCCAGAAGGCCGGAAAGGTGGATTCAGCATTCCGCCTGCCACCGGAGTGGTGCAACAACACGCCGGAAGCCATTCAGGCTGCCATCAGGGCTGCCGGTGACCAGGATGTCTTTCCTCCTTTCCCGTTTGGCCGGGACTTTACGGATGAAGAGTTGCGGCTGGGCAAGGCTCTGAAAACCCTGAAGGCCGCAACAGCGACTCGGCGTGGTAAACTGGCGACTTTGTGGCGCGCTGCGAAAGCGAAGGATGATCAGGGGCGTTATCAGTCGCTGCTGGAGCGTATGAGCCTGGACAAACCCAGGGGGCTGAAAGCCAGGCTGGATCAGCGTCTGGTCATCCATGGCCTGAACCTGACAGACACACCGGACAAAGGAAAAAGTACTGCCTGATGCAAAAACCTGCCGTATTTACCGTACATTATGTGCTCAAGAACAAGCTGGGAGAACTGGTCGACACCTCCGAAGGCAGCGAGCCGCTTCACTTCCTGGAAGGTAGCCCGGAAATCATTGAGGGCATCCAGAAGGCGGTGAAAGATCGAAATGTGGGAGATTGCCTGGAAGTGACGGTGCCGCCTGCCATGGCCTACGGGGAACACAATCCGGAGCTGGTTCGTAAAGTGCCCCGGTCGATGTTCGAGGGGGTCGAGAATCTGCACGTCGGCATGAAATTCCAGACCAACACCGGTGATGCCGCCCAGGTGGTGCAGGTGGTGGGTATCGATGGCAACCTGGTCAGGGTGGATGCCAACCATCCTCTGGCGGGCTTTACCCTGTATTTTGATCTGGAAATCATTGGCAAGCGCGAGGCGACGGAAGAAGAAATCAACGCCGGCCACCCTCTGAGCTGAGCTTACACCCCCGGGTCGGCCACTGCAGTTGGCCCGGAGGGTTCCCGGTCTGACAGGCGCCCCGCCTGGATAGTCCTGACACCCTCCAGAACCGTTTGCTGTATTTCCCGGGCCAGTTCCCCCGCATCGCGGTTTCCGTCCAGAGTCACCACAGGATGAGCGATCACACCCACTTCAACCGCTGGCTGGCGGAGCATGCGAACCAGGTGATGATGGAATTCATCATCACCGATAAACGGTGCCAGATGATCCGGCCGTCCGTCCCGCAGGTAGGCAATGCTGATGGGCTGTATATCCACGCCGGCGTCCGCCGCGGCGTGAAGCAGGCGGCTGTGGAACGGCAGGACTGTCACGCCTGCAGTGGTCGTGCCTTCGGGAAATACCAGTACCGATTGGCCCCTTTTGAGGGTGTGGGCGATTTCCCGTCGTGACTGGCCGGCCTTGCCACTGCCCCGCTGAATAAACAGGGTGCCGGCTTGCTGCGCAAGCCAGCCAATCAACGGCCAGCGGCCCACTTCCGCCTTGGACAGGAAGCGCAGTGGCACCATGCCTCCGAGCACCGGGATATCTGACCAGGAAATGTGATTACTGACATAAAGCACGGGCCTGTCGCTGAACGAGCCTTGTCCGGAAATCCGGAACCCGAGGCAACGGCTCGCACCCGCGAAGCAGAGTCGGGCAATGGGTGCCCGGTCGATCCGGCGGCGTAACAGGGTTTCCGCCATCAGCACGCACCCTGCAAGTGTTGCCGTCAGGCCGAGAAATCCGCTGAACAGGGTGAGCCTTGCAGTCAGACGTATCAGTTCCATAGCCGGTTCTCCGGGTCTTGTTGCCTATTGCGCCTGTTTGCGCATGAAGTGGCGGCTGTAGCGACTGGCCAGGTTGTTGACATCCAGCACCACCAGCAGATCGGCGCAGCGGAAGTCCGGATCCCAGCATGGCTCGCCGCAGACACGGGCCCCCAGTCGCATGTAGGCCTTGATCAGGGCAGGCACGTCGACAGGGCGGTCATCGCTGATGCTGTGGGTCAGATGGGGCAGTGCGCGCAGCGGTGTGACCCGGTATTCCTCACCGGCGAGAAATTCCCGTTGCAGGTATCGGGCAATGCGCCAGGCCTTCAGGCCGCCGTCAGACATGCCGATACTGGCGCAGCCGATCAGGTAATCCACATTGCGGGATACCAGGTACTCGGCAACGGAAGCCCACAGCAGGCTGATGGTGGCACCATTGCGGTAATCCGGATGCACGCAGGTGCGGCCAAGTTCGGCTACGGTTCCCGGAAGCCGGTACAGCGAAGACAGCTCGAATTCGCCCTCGGAGTAGAAGCCCCCGGCTTCCAGTGCCTTGCTGTGGTGGAGGACCCGTGTAGTCGCCACCAGTTCACCGGTGTTCTCATCGGTAACGATCAGGTGGTCACAGAACCTGTCGAACTCGTCCGCATCAATGCCGGGCACCGCAGCGCCCAGGTCCGAGCTGTATTCTTCCGAGAAAACCTGATACCGCAGGCGTTGAGCGGATTCCACCAGATCCTTCTGTTGGGTGATAACCGTTTTCAGCCGGCGGGCCGGGCGTGACAGGCGGGCAGTCTGGGCGTTCATGGCAATGCCTCTTTGTTTCCACTTTTCGACAAGGCTATGAATCCGGTGTGACATCGGAATGAACGGGGGATGACGACTTTGTGACAGGTGCCGGCGCTGGTGCAGCGGTGTGACGTTTGTCACGGGCTGTAACGATCAGGCGGTTCCATGTATATTTCTGAATAGCATGTATAATTGCTGTTACAGGAGGTAGCCTGTATTGTCAGTTACATGGCAGATCTTCTGGCAGACAACTCTTATCCGGCCAGGTGGGGTGAATATGGCCGGAAGCTTCAGAAACCGGAAAAACAAAATCAGAGATGGACGGCGTGGAACAGACGAACGAAAGTTGGCGGATTCTTATAGTCGAAGATGATGAGAGGCTGGCAGAGCTGACCAGGGAATACCTGGAAAGCAATGGGCTTACTGTCTCTCTCGAAACCCACGGTGGCAACGCAGTTGAGCGGATCCGCAAGGAGCAGCCTGATCTGGTCGTGCTGGACCTGATGCTGCCCGGCGAAGACGGGCTGTCCATCTGCAGGCGTGCCCGTCCTTTTTACCCTGGCCCCATCATCATGCTCACTGCCCGTACGGATGATCTTGACCAGGTACTCGGTCTTGAAATGGGCGCCGATGACTATATTGGCAAGCCGGTTCAGCCGAGGGTGTTGCTGGCAAGAATCCGGGCCCTGCTGCGACGGGTCAGCGAGAACGGGTCGACGGCTTCGGAAGAGGGCAGTGGCGAGGAGCCTGTCAGGCTGCAGTTCAATGATCTGGTTGTGGATCGCTCCATGCGTGAAGCGTGGCTGAACGATGACAGCATCGACCTGACCAGTGCTGAATTTGACCTGTTGTGGCTGTTGGCCAGCAATGCCGGCCGTGTTCTCAGCCGCGAGGAGATCTTTACCGCTCTGAGAGGCATTGAATATGATGGCCAGGACCGCTCGATCGATGTCCGGGTTTCGCGGATACGTCCAAAGATTGGTGACGATCCGATTCATCCGAGGCGCATAAAGACCGTGCGAAGCAAGGGCTACCTGTTCGTAAAGGAAGCCTGACCGTTCAGCCTCTGGCGCCGGCCCGTCGGGGCTGGCGTTCATTGCCAGGGTTATCGCGATGCCCCTCAAGTTTTTCCTCAAGCTCTACGCCCGGCTGATTGGCCTGACCTTTCTTATACTTCTGCTTTGTGCCGCGCTGTTCCTGGGTGTTAATTCCGTACGTGAGCAGTTCTGGCAGGAACGGTTTGCAGAGCCACTGCTGAGCTGGATTGCAGCCACACCCTATCCGGAACAGCAATACCATTGGCTGGAGTCATTCTACGATTTCCGCGTAACGCCTGCCGATGACTTGCAACTCTCAGATGTCATCATGGAGCGCCTGTCTTATGGCCAGGTGGTGGCTGTTCAGACCAGCATTGGCCAGCAGGCGATGATTCAGGACGATAATGGCCGTATCCTCGACCTGCGTTTCCGTGACATCTACAGCGATGTTGCCGAGGCGACGGCCCTGATTGCCCGGTTGCATCTTGATGACGTCTCCCCTGAAGACCGGGAGGAGGCGATGGTGCAGCTGGCGGACACACTCTCTGTGGAGCTGGTGCCTGTTCAGGACCAGTCAGCATTGCCTGACGGGGATGTTCTGGACCGCGTCTCCGAGCGGGGTATCTCGCTGTATCATCATCCGTCCCGGGACCGGGCCCATGTGCTGCTTCGGCTTGACGATGGCACCCTGATTGACCTGGCCATGCCGTCTCCTTTCAATCCCTGGGCCTGGCCGGTTGTCCTGCTGCTGATGCTGGTGGCCGGCAGTATACTGGCGCTGGCGCTCTATCTCGCCCTGAGAGACGTGGACAGCAATCTGCGGGCTGTGGAATCCGTTGCTATCCGCATTGCGCGCGGGGAAATGGGGGCCCGTATTGATGCCGGTGACAGCCGCCTGGTGTCGCGGCTTGCAGTCGCTTTCAACAGCATGGCAGAACATATCCAGAGGTTGGTCGGTGTGCAGCGGGAAATGATCCATGCTGTTTCCCATGAGCTGAGAACGCCCGTGGCCCGGATTCGTTTTGGTGTCCAGATGATCGAGAGCGCCAGCAGCCCTGAAGCCTTGCAGAAACAGCTCGATGGTATTGATGGCGATATCCAGGAGCTGGACGAACTGATCGACGAGATACTGACTTACGCCCGTCTCGAGCAGGGCGGGCCGGTGTTTGCGCTGCAGGAAACGTCTGTGTCGGATATTGTTCGGCAGGTCGTTGATGAACAACAGATGATTCGCCCTGAACACAGTATTGAAGCGGATATCGACGACGAATCCGAACGCTGGTCGTTATCGGATGTAGAGCCCCGGTACCTGCACCGTGCTGTCCAGAACCTGGTGGGCAATGCCGCCCGCTATGCCAACCGTAAAGTCAGGGTTCATTGCCAGTTTGATGAGGACAATTGCCGCATAGATGTGGAGGATGATGGTCCCGGCATTCCGGAAGAAGACTGGGAAAAGGTGTTTACCGCATTTGCCCGCCTGGACGACAGCCGTACCCGCACCTCCGGTGGTTATGGTCTTGGCCTTTCAATTGTGAGGAGGATACTTTACTGGCATGGCGGCCAGGCCTTCGTCAGCCGCAGTGATGAGCTTGGCGGTGCCCGGTTCAGCCTGGTCTGGCCCCGGAAAAAGCCGATGGAACACAGCCTCTGACGGTTTTGTGATGGAGTTCTCTGCCCCTCACCGGATGTAACAATCGGACAACACAACCGCAACTGACGCCAGCGGTGAAACGCCCGATACTGCGAGTGTAAGGGATGACTTTTGAGGTTGTAGTTCTTACGAACTTTCCTTGTTTCATTCGTCATTTGAGGGCCGGTTTTCCGGCCCTTTTTTTATGGATTTGTTCATTTCCGGCGTGATCCTGCCCATAGCGTTCTCTCCGTTCCTTTGAGAAGATTGCAGCATCAAGAATAACGATGCTGAAACCTCTGAAAGGACGCCTGAAATGACCCAGTACCTGCTCGCCATAGACCAGGGGACCACCAGCTCCCGCGCTATTGTCTTCGATGCCTCCGGCACGTCCGTCGCCACCGCACAACAGGAATTTCACCAGTACTTCCCCGGGGATGGCCAGGTTGAGCACGATGCCCGTGAGATCTGGGACAGTACCCTGGCAGTGTGCCGGGACGCATTGAAAAAGTCGGGTGTTGATGCCTCCGGGCTGGCGGGAATCGGTATCACCAATCAGCGTGAAACCACGGTGATCTGGGATCGGGCGACCGGGGAGCCCATTCATCATGCCATAGTCTGGCAGGACCGACGCACTGCATCGGTGTGTACCAAGCTCAGGTCTGATGGCCACGAATCCACTGTTGTCGAACGCACCGGCCTGTTGATCGACCCTTATTTCTCCGCCACCAAAATTGCGTGGATTCTTGATCATGTCGAGGGAGCGAGGGCGAGAGCGGAAGCCGGTGAACTGGCGTTTGGCACCGTTGACAGCTGGTTGCTCTGGAAACTGACCGGGGGCAGTTCCCACAAGACGGATGCCACCAACGCGTCCCGAACAGCGCTGTTCAATATCCACGACCAGCAATGGGACGAGGAACTGCTGGCGCTGTTCCGGGTTCCCCGGCAGTTGTTGCCAGAGGTGCTGGATTCAGCGGCGGAATTCGGCCTCACCGAGAAGCAGTGGCTGGGGGCTCCGGTACGGGTGGCCGGCATTGCGGGTGACCAGCACGCGGCGCTGGTCGGGCAGGCCTGTTTCGAGCCTGGCATGGCGAAAAGCACCTATGGCACAGGCTGTTTTCTGATGCTGAACACCGGTGAGAAAGCGCTGCGCTCTGAAAACCGGCTGCTCACGACCATGGCCTATCGTCTTGATGGCAAGCCCTGTTATGCCATGGAAGGCAGCATCTTTGTTGCCGGCGCTGCCATGCAGTGGTTGCGGGACGGGCTCCGGTTGATCCGGCATGCCAGTGAATCGTCTGACTACGCCGCGGAAGTGGGTGTGGATAACCCGGTTTACCTGGTGCCGGCCTTTACCGGCCTTGGTGCCCCGCACTGGGATCCCCATGCCCGTGGAGCCATTATGGGATTGACCCGGGATACCGGTATTGCCGAGATTGTTACCGCCGGCCTGCAGTCCGTCTGCTACCAGACCAAGGATCTTATCCGGGCCATCCAGAACGACGGGGCTTCGCTGCAGGCATTACGGGTTGATGGCGGTATGGCTGTGAATGACTGGGTGATGCAGTTTCTGGCAGACATTCTCAATGTGCCGGTGGATCGTCCCCGGGTGACCGAAACCACAGCGCTGGGAGCAGCCTACCTGGCAGGCCTGCAAACAGGGGTTTACCAGAACCTGGACGAGATTGCCCGGCTGTGGGAGCGTGAGCGTCGTTTCGAACCGGTGATGAGGCCACCCCAGAGGGAGAAGCTGTACGCCGGATGGCTGGATTCCGTTGAGCGGGTCTGCAATAACTGAACCGGTAAAGACTGCCCGGGTCAGATCCGTTCAAAGGCAATCAGATGGTCCGCTTCCACCCGCACCGGAACGTGTTCCCCCAGGTAGAAGTCCAGGTGGCTTCGGAACAGCGCCTCGAATTCGGTGTCTTCGGAGCAGCGGAAGCGATACAGGGTTGAGGTGCCGGCAAAGGTTTTTTCCACAACCCGGGGCTTCAGGTCCGACTCTGCATCGTAGACAATGTCGTCCGGGCGAATCAGCACGTCCACCAGGGTACCTGGTTCCCATCTGTAGGCCCGGTTACCGTGGATCACCCCAAGCTCGGATTCGATGGTGTCCGGCCCCAGTGCCTTGCCGGGGATAAAGCCTCCCTGGCCGACAAAGCTTGCCACAAAGCGATTGGCAGGCTCGTGGTAAAGGTTATAGGGCACGTCCCATTGCTGAATACCGCCATCCTTCAGGACAGCCACCTGATCACACATGGCAAAGGCTTCCTGTTGATCGTGGGTAACCAGTATGGCGCTGATGCCAAGGGTCTTGAGGATTTCCCTGACGTCCAGGCTGAGTCGGCGGCGAAGGTCTGCGTCCAGGTTGGAGAACGGCTCGTCCAGAAGGATCAGCGTCGGCTCCGGGGCCAGTGCCCGGGCCAGTGCAACCCGCTGCTGCTGACCACCGGACAGCTCGTGAGGGTAATGCTCCGCAAGATCCTGAAGGTGAACCAGTTGCAGTAGCTCCATGACTTTCTGCCGTTTTTCCGCCCGGTTCTCGTGACGCAGGCCAAAGCCCACGTTCTCGGCAATCGTCAGGTGCGGAAACAGCGCGTAGTCCTGGAATACCATGCCGATTCGGCGTTTCTCCGGTGCCAGGGTCCGGCCGGGCAGGCTGATGGAGTTGGACTGCAGGCGAATCTCGCCGGTATTGATGGGCAGAAAGCCTGCCAGCGCCCGCAGGATGGTGCTTTTGCCGCAGCCGCTGGGGCCCAGCAGGCAGCCAATATCGCCGTGGCTGAGGGCAAAGCTGACGTCCTTCACCACGGAGCCTTCACCATAGCCACAGGACAGATTGTTGACCTCTAGCAGCCAGTCAGCGGGTTGAGCCAGGCGTTCAGTCATCCAGTCAATCCAGTCGGTTGAGTATCAGGAATTCCAGCAATGCTTTCTGCGCATGCAGGCGGTTTTCGGCTTCATCCCAGACCACCGAGCGTGGGTGCTCCATCATTTCCGCCGAGATTTCCTCACCGCGATGGGCTGGCAGGCAGTGCATGAACAATGCGTCCTTGTCCGCCAGATCCATCAGTTGTGAGTTGATCTGGTAGCCGCGGAAGGCCTTTTCCCGGGCCTTCTGTTCGTCTTCCTGCCCCATGGAAGCCCAGACGTCGGTAACAAGAAGATCGGCTCCCCGTGCGGCTTCAGCCGGGTCCCGGACAATGGAGACATGCGGCCCCGAGGTCTTTATCAGGGTTTCGTCCGGCTCGTAACCTTCAGGGCAGGCAACCCGAAGATTGAAACCGAACTGTGCGGCGGCATTGATATAGGACTGGCACATGTTGTTGCCGTCACCGATCCAGGCAACAGTACCGCCACGAATGCTGCCGCGATGCTCGCGATAGGTCTGCATGTCTGCCAGCAACTGACAGGGGTGGAAGTCATCCGTAAGGGCATTGATGACGGGGGCCCGTGAGGCAGCCGCGAAGCGTTCAACGGTGGTGTGGGCAAAGGTCCGGATCATCACTGCATCCACCATGCTGGAGATGACGATGGCGGAATCTTCTATGGGTTCTCCGCGGCCAAGCTGGGTATCGCGGGGAGACAGAAACAGGGCGGCACCACCGAGTTGCGTCATGCCGGCTTCGAAGGACACCCGGGTGCGTGTCGAGGATTTCTCGAAGATCATGGCCAGGACACGATTCTTCAGGGTTTCCCTCACCGTGCCGTTGCGCCACTCGTTACGCAGTCGGGTACCGTGGTCCAGCAGTTGCTCAAGCTCGTCGGAGCTCAGGTCGTTGAGAGTGAGAAAATGTCTTGCTGCCATGCTATGGCCCTTAGTTGATCGATAACCCTGTCTCTGAATTCCGGGGCGTGTTCGTGGTTACAACCGGCCCGCAGCAGTCATTGTCCTGAAACGACAATATGCCAGCTAACGGCGAAGGCCGCACTGGCGGGATATGAAGACGGGGGTTGCCTGGCTGCCTGAAAGACAGGGGCTCAAGTCTAGCCCGTCGGGGGGCTGAAGACAACGCCGCCGGGTAGAGCCCTTGTCCCGGATCAATACCGGTGTTTGGTGCCAATGCCGGTACGTGTACAATAGGGGGCAGTCAGGTTGCCGCGAGGCGATCCCGTTTCCAACGAGAGGTAATTGCCCATGGATATCAACGAAACCATCAAGAGTCAGCTTGAGGAAAACCCCATTATCCTTTACATGAAGGGTACTCCGCAGGCTCCCCAGTGTGGCTTTTCCGCCAAGACCGTACAGGCGCTGATGGCCTGTGGCGAGCGGTTTGCCTTCGTGAATATCCTTGATAACCAGGAATTGCGTGAAGGCCTGAAGGTCTACTCAAGCTGGCCGACCTATCCGCAGCTTTATATCAACGGTGAGCTCGTTGGTGGCTGCGACATTATTCTGGAAATGTCGGAAAGTGGTGAGCTGGCGGAGCAGGTCAAGGCTGCTGCCAAGCAAGCCGAAGCCTGAGCAATACGGTTTTACAGGCGTTCCGGGGTGAAAATCAGCTCAACCCGGAAGCGCTTCCTTCCTGAATATTCTTTAGGCGGTTCCGGGTACGGGCTCGCAAGCAGCGCTGCCTGATAGACCGCCTGGTCGATGTCACTGAAACCCGTTGACCGGGTTACCTTTGCACTTGTCAGCGCGCCACTGCCCATAAGCCGTAATTCCAGTTCCATGGTCACCGGTTCTGTCACGTTGCGGCTTGACGGCACGGGGCGCTTGTCCAGCTCCCTGGCCACCTGAACCGCCAGGCTTGCCAGATAGGGGTCGGTTTCCTGCGGCGAACGGGTTATCCGGGTCATCGGCTCCGGTTCGGTTTCGGCAGCCGCATCCGGATTGCCTGCCGCCGAAGCCGGGGAAGCGCGGGATGGGCGCGCGGGCGCGGGGTTTTCGGCAGGCTGATCGGATGTATTCTCACTGGGGCGCTCAGGTCGTGGCTCATCGGGACGGCTCTGATTGCGGCTAGAGTCCACGGTGACAACATCAGGTTGTGTGTTCGCATCCGGGCCGTTTTTATTCGTTTCCGTCTTCCGGGCTTCCCTTTCACGGGGTTGTGTCGCCGCACTGGGTGTTGTTTCTGGTGAGGGCAGGCTGCCGGGATTAACAAGCTCTACCTGGACGGTCTGGCGGTGGCGGTCTGCCTCTGGGACTGTAAACGGCAGTAAGGACATCACCAGGGTATGGAGCAGCAAGGCAATCGATATCGCCAGGGTTATCCGGTATTTTCCCGGAAGGCCGGTTACGCTGCCATACTCCAGCATTGTGGTTGAGGTGCTCCAGGTAACGGGTTGAGAGCGACCGTCGCTCGGACGCGGCGCTGTCAGTATTTGCGGGCAGGGCAGGCTAGCTTATCCCGCCTTGCTCCGCAAGGTACCCACAACGGCGTCCAGAGCCCGGTCAATCAACGCGCCCTGTTCGAGCACAGTCAGGCGTCCCCGTCGCATCTCATGCGCGAGATCGGTCCGGGATTTCTCAATAACCTTGAGCCCCATTCGATTCACGAACACGAAGCAATCGGCCTCTTCGATAATCGCAGACAGCTTGCAGCGGAAGCTGGCGCCGTTAACCAGGTTGAACTCCACCCAGTTGCCGATTTCAATGGCGTCTATCTGCGCCACATACTCGGCAATAGCCGCGTCTTCGAGTTCCTGCTGCCGTTGGATGGCGGTCTGGTGGCCGGCGGCGTCGTCATCGTCGGTTTCCGGCTCGGGAGTGTCCTCCATGGCTTCTGCCAGCGCATTGGCACGGAACGCCTCGGTTAACTCGTGTTTGAGGTCCGACATCATTTCATCCAGTTTGGATGAGTTGTAGGACACCTCTTCGAGGCCGGCTCTGAGTGACTTCAACAGCCCGGGTACAACCCGTACCCACTGATCCCGTTCTTCGTCATCCTGATGGGGGTGCAGGCACCATATCAGGTCGTCTACCACCCTCACGGTCTGCAGCCAGCGGTGCTCTACATCGTCCCGAAGGTAAGCCAGAAACATGACCCGGCTCCAGCCATTGAGCAGAATGTTCCGAACGGGCTCCTGGAGCTTGTAGCGGGCCAGTTTTTTCTGCAGAAGCTGATCCACGGTCTCCTGGGCTTTCTGGGATTTGATGCGGCCGCGCTCGGATTCCCGGGTGCGCTGTTCCACCAGGGAAGACTTGCGATTCTCTCTGGCGAGGAATTGCTCGAATTCTTCGCCGAGGGTTTCGAACAGGGTTACGTCGCCGTCGAATTCATTGAGGATGCGGGCAACCACCGAATGAATCTGCTCGTACAGTTTGTCCCGGGTTTTTTCGTCACTTTCGCTCCAGCCAATACCCGCCCTGGCCAGGGAGTTCAACAGACGCCGGGCAGGGTGGGTCGCCTTGCTGAAAAATGTCTTGTCCTTGATAACCACCTTGAGAATGGGAATCTGCAGGCGGCTGATCAGTACCTGTACCGGTGCCGACAGGTTGTAGTCGTCCAGAATGAACTCGAACAGCATGGATACGAGGTTGATCAGGTCCTCGTCCATTTCGTTAAGGGCCGGCTTCTTGCCATCGCTGGTGGTTCCAGCCTGGACGAGCAGTTGCTGGACGACCTCATACAGGTCAACCATCACCGGTTTACCGGAACTCAGATTGCCGCTGACCTGCTCACCGGGCGGTTGCTGGGGGAGTGAGCCGAGCAGGCTGGCCAGTTCTGCGCCGCCGATAACGTGAACATTGGGGTCGGATGCCCTGGGTGGAATGCCGGCATTGGCGCGCTGTCGGGCAAGCATCTGCCTGATCTGCTCGAACATTGCACCTTCGTGGTGACCCTGTTGGTCAACTGCCGGGGATGCAGTGTCACCTGCCGTTTGATCCGCAGCGGTGCCCGAGGCAGAACTGCTGTGTTGTTTACCGGCCTTGCCGTGGTAACGGAAGTTGGGGATGACGCCAGCCTGGATCAGGATCCGGTTGGCTTCGTCCAGTAACATGCCCAGGTTGGACACCACGTAACGATCAAACTGCTTGAGCAGGATCAGGCGTTCGCGAATCTGGATTTCAAGGGCCTGAATGGCCTCCACGAAGGCGCTGCACAGGTGCTCGGGGGCCATGGGGTTGACGGGTATTTCTTCGCTGGCACCCGGATAGACAACACTGAACCGGGTCTGCAGCTGAAGCAGCGGGCCCTGGAAGTGTACCTTGGATTTGGAAATCATGGCATTGAGGGCGACCTGCTCTTCCAGATCGTCATCGCCCACCAGCGACAGGCTGTCCGAATTGGCCTGGCCGGCAAGGCTTTCCTCTGCAGCTACGCTGCCGCTTCGCGGCGGATTCGCAAAAAGCTGGGCCACGGCATTCTGAAAATGGCGCTCTACGCCCTTCCGCTTGATGCGGATTTCGCGCATGGCTTCAAAATAACGGTTCTGCTCGTTGTTGCTCCTGGCGTTGTTGGCCAGTTCGAACAGCGAGTCATCAACAGCGTCAAATGCACCCTGCAACAAATCTCCCAGTCCGGCAACGACAGTGTCACGGATACGGACCACCTGTGCAGGTACGGGGTTAGAACTCCCAGCCTCCCGGTGCTCGCGGAGATAATGTATGCCGGACTGCTTATTCATGGCCGACTCCTGTGTACGCCTCAACCGGATACATGACCGAGCTTACAACTGCGTTTATTATTTATAAGTTAAATCTACCTCATTTTAACACTTGGTAACATGACCAAATGCTAACTGGGCCCACAAATAAAAAATTCCGGAGTACCCGAAGGCACCCCGGTTGTCGGATGATCGTGCCGGTTGGTGTCAGCTCACGTATACGGGGCCGATCCCAACGCTCCAGATCACCACGGTTATGGCAAGCAGGCCAACAAACATGACCAGGCCCACGGTCAGTACGGCGGAGGCGAACATAAAGCCGCGTTCCTCCGGTATTTTCATCAGTATCGGCAGTCCCTCGTAAAGCAGGTAAACTGCGTAGGCAACGGCGATCAGGCCCACTAACATATTGACCCAGATATTGGGGTAGACCGCAATGATTCCCAGCAGGAATACCGGTGTTGCCGTATAGGCTGCCAGCGTAATGCCCCTCGGGGTGCTGTCCTGTACCTCATAGGTTGCTGCAAAAAAGTCGATGAAGCGCCCGATGATATAGATTCCGGCCAGCATGGCACCGTAAAAGAGTACGGAAAGTTGCAGGGCGCTGGTTGATGTCAGCTTTATTACTTGTCCGTCACCAATTTGCCAGCCTACCTGGGTGCTGCCGTAGAAAGCTGCCAGGGCCGGGATCAGTGCCAGTAACAGAACATGGCCGAGGTAAAGCTTGCCAACGGATTCCGGCTCGTTGCGAATAGCTTCCCACTCGCGATCCGGGTGCGTAAGCAGCCCCAGGGTATGGGTTAGACTCATGGACGTACTCCTGTTGGTTATTGTTGTGTTGTACGACTTCAGTCTTGGTGGCAACGGCTGTCGGGTCAAGAGAAAGATTAAATTTTGATCTTTCTAAAGAGATCCTGTTTATAACCGAAAGATCTAGCCTGTCTTGCGTTTCTTGCGCTTTTTGGGGTGGACAATGGCGGCCTTGACTACATTATCCTTGATCTGAAGTACCTCAATCCTGTGCTCGCCTACTTTCAGGCAGACGTTGGTTTCGGGGATGTTTTCCAGTGTTTCGGTAATCAGGCCGTTAAGGGTTTTCGGGCCATCAATGGGCAGTTTCCAGCCCAGGGTCTTGTTGATGCTCCTGACCGCCGATGTGCCGTCAATAATATAGGTGCCGTCATCCTGGGGGATGATGTCCGGGCTGGTGGCGGCGTAATCAGTGGTAAATTCACCGACGATCTCTTCCAGTATGTCTTCCAGGGTGGCCAGGCCGAGAACCTCACCGTATTCATCGACCACGATGCCAAAACGCCGTTTTTGCTTCTGGAAGTTGATCAGCTGGGTGTTCAGGGGTGTGCTTTCAGGAATGAAGTAGGGCTCGCGACACAGCTGCATCAGCATGTCCTTGTTGACTTCATCATGAAGCAGCAGTCTCGATACGTTCCTCAGGTGTAGCACGCCCTGAATATTGTTGATGTCGCCCTTGAACACTGGCAGCCGGGTATGCTGGCTGCTTCTCAGTTGACGCATGATGGTGTCAAGATCGTCTTCCAGGTCAATGCCGACCACTTCATTCCTGGGAACCATAATGTCGTTTACGGTTACTTTCTCCAGGTCGAGGATGCTGACCAGCATGTCTTTGTGTTTTGCCGGAATCAACGCCCCCGCTTCATTGACAAGGGTTCTGAGTTCCTCCCGGCTGAGGTGCTCGTTGGTGGAATCGGCGGCGGACACACCGATGATTTTCAGAATGGCGCCGGTGAACAGGTTAACGGCCCAGACGACCGGATAGAGTATCTTGAGCAATGGCCCCAGTATGTGGCTCGCCGGAAACGCAATTTTTTCCGGAAACAGTGCTGCGAGGGTTTTCGGCGTTACCTCTGCAAATATCAGGATGACAATGGTCAGCAGCACAGTGACGATGGCGATGCCGGCGTCACCCCAGATCCGGATGGCAATGACGGTTGCGATGGCGGAGGCGAAGATATTGACGAAGTTGTTGCCAATCAGAATCACGCCGATCAGCTGGTCTGTCCGGTTCAGGAGTGCCTGGGCTCTTTTGGCGCCTTTATGGCCGGTCTTGGCCATATGCTTCAGCCGGTACCGGTTGAGAGACATCATGCCGGTTTCGGAGCTGGAGAAGAAGGCAGAGAGAAGTATCAGTCCTGCCAGGATGATAAACAGCGCGGTAAGCGATGTTTCGTTCAAGACGGGGTGTCCTTATGTTGCTGGCGAATAGCGAAAATAGGTGGTGAAGGATTCGGGTGTCAAGTGTCGGTCGGGGTGGTGGAGCCCTGCTCAGCCACCCCGATGGAATACCATTTCCAGGGCAAACTTGCTGCCGTAGAAAGCGAGCATCAGCAGGGCGCAGCCTGCGAGAGTCCAGCGGCTGGCTGTTATGCCCCGCCATCCGCGGGTATAGCGCCCGATCAGCAATGCCAGGAAGACGATCAGGGAGAGCAGCGAGAACACGGTTTTGTGGGCCAGATCCTGGGCAAAGATATCGTCGATGAACAGTGCTCCGGTGACAATGGCCAGCACCAGCATCACCACACCGGCCCAGACCATTTCAAAGAGCAGGGATTCCATGGTCTGCAGTGGCGGCAGGTTCCGGATCAGTATGCTGTTGTAGTTATGCTTGAGTTGGCGGTTCTGCAGGTACAGTAATGCCGCCTGGATGGCGGCCAGGGTAAACAGGCTGTAAGCTGTGACCGAAAGCGCGATGTGGGACAGCATGCCGTAGCTGTCTTCGGGAACCAGGCGGGAAGATGAGTGGGAGATCAGTCCCATGACAATGGTCAGCGCCGCAATGGGGTAAACCCCGAGAAAGAGGCTTTGAACCGGCTTGCGCAGGTTCAGGCCCAGCAACAGGAAGACGATCAACCAGGAAATCAGGACCGAGCTCTGGAAGAATCCGAAATCGAATCCGCCTTCCCGGTGTACCGTCTGGGCGATCAGGAGGCCGTGTGCGGTCAGAGCCAGCATGCCAATAAGGGTGGTCATGGCGATGTTGGTGTGTACCTTTCCCCTGAAGCTCAGCGCCTGCAGGCAAGTACCTATGCTGTACAGTAATAATGAAGTGACCGCGAGAATCAGCGTTCCCATGACTTCCTTTTAACCACTCTCTGACTGGGGGACGGCGGGCATTCACGCCGATTTGACCGGGTTGGTCGTTTCAGGGCGATAGTCTGGTTATAATGTCGCGATTATGCAACAGGAATCAAGGAACCTGATCAGGTTCCCGTGTTTCATGCACTCAATTAATCCGGGTACGGAAGAGCAACATGTTTGAAAACCTCCAGGACCGACTTTCCGGCAGTCTGCGCAAGATATCAGGCCAGGCGCGGCTGACCGATGACAATATTAAGGAAACGCTGCGTGAAGTTCGCATGGCGCTTTTGGAGGCGGACGTTGCCCTGCCAGTGGTCAAGGCATTCATAGAGGGTGTGCGCCAGAGAGCCATTGGCCAGGAAGTCCAGCGCAGCCTGAGCCCGGGGCAGGTATTCGTAAAAGTCGTCCAGCAGGAACTCGAGCGCGTGATGGGGGAGGGCAACGAGTCCCTCAACCTCGCTGTGGCGCCGCCGGCGGTCATCATGATGGCCGGTTTGCAGGGTGCGGGTAAAACCACCACCGTTGCCAAGCTGTCCAGGTTTCTGAAAGAGCGTCACAAAAAATCCGTGATGGTGGTGAGCGCCGACGTTTACCGCCCGGCCGCGATCCGGCAGCTGGAAACCCTGGCCGGGGAAGTGGGTGTTGAATTTTTCCCGAGTTCCGCCGACCAGGATCCGGTAGACATTGCCAACAGCGCGATGGATGCCGCCCGCAAGAAACATATAGATGTGGTTATCCTGGATACCGCCGGCCGCCTTCACGTCGATGAGCAGATGATGGGCGAGATAGGGCGACTGCACAAAGCAGTAAACCCGGTCGAGACACTGTTCGTGGTGGATGCCATGACCGGTCAGGATGCTGCCAATACCGCAAAAGCCTTCAATGATGCGCTGCCGCTGACCGGTGTGGTGCTTACCAAGACTGACGGTGATGCCCGTGGCGGTGCCGCGCTGTCTGTTCGCCATATCACCGGCAAGCCGATCAAGTTCCTGGGTGTGGGCGAGAAGTCCGATGCCCTCGAGCCGTTTCACCCGGACAGGGTGGCATCCCGGATTCTGGGCATGGGGGATGTGCTCTCCCTTATAGAAGAAGCCGAGCGCAAGATTGATCAGAAGAAAGCCCAGAAACTGACCAGGAAGATCAAGAAGGGCAAGAGCTTTGATCTTGAGGATTTTCGCGACCAGCTCCAACAGATGAAGAATATGGGTGGTATCGGCGGGCTGATGGACAAGCTGCCCGGAATGGGGCAGATGGCACAGATGGCCCAGCAACAGGTGAACGACAAATCCATGGGGCAGATGGAAGCCATCATCTGCTCAATGACCCCCAAGGAGCGTCGCTACCCGGATGTGATCAACAATTCCCGCAAACGCCGGATTGCCAGCGGTTCCGGCACCCAGATCCAGGATGTGAACCGTTTGCTCAAACAGCACAAGCAAATGCAGAAAATGATGAAGAAAATGGGCAAGAAAGGCGGAATGGCTAACATGATGCGTGGTCTTGGCGGTATGATGCCGCCGGGCGGAGGCGGTGGCGGTATGCCACCCCGTGGACGTATGTAGAAACCGGGATGTATTCCCTGTTTTCTTTGGCGTTCATTTAGCATAGAATAGCGCCCCTTTCGAGTATGGGTCTTCGCGCCGGCCTTGGTTTGGCGGGTGTGAATCGTACAAAGTTCGTACAACAGAACAGGATATTGGTCGAAATGGTAATAATCCGTTTGGCTCGTGGCGGCTCCAAGAAGCGCCCGTTCTACCATCTGACAGTGACAGACAGCCGCAAATCCCGCGACGGTCGTTTTATCGAGCGCGTTGGCTTCTTTAACCCGATCGCCCGTGGTCAGGAAGAGCGTCTGCGTATTGATCGCGATCGCATTGATCATTGGCTGGGCCAGGGCGCTCAGACCAGCGAGCGCGTTGCACAGCTGCTGAAAGGCGCTGCGGCAGAGTAACAGAGTTAACGTTTCACCACCGGGGTTAGGGTATGGCTCAGCATTCGCAGGAAACTGTGATTGGTCAGATCACCTCGGTGTTTGGGGTCAAAGGGTGGCTCAAGGTCTACTCTTACACCGACCCCAGAGAAGGAATACTGAACTACCGTGACTGGACCCTGGTCCACAACGGCAAGCGCATTCCTGCAAAGCTTGAGGAGGGTCGCCGGCAAGGCCAGGGGATCGTTGTCAGGCTTAAGGGTATTGATGATCGTGAAGTGGCGCGCAGTTACTGTGGCGCCGACGTTATCGTGTCTACCGCCGAGCTGCCGGAGTTGCCCGAAGGGGAATACTACTGGCACCAGCTGGAGGGGCTTGACGTCTTCACGACAGAGGATGAATGCCTTGGCAGAGTGCATCATCTGATAGAGACAGGCTCCAACGATGTTCTGGTAGTGAGGGCAACCGATGCCTCCATTGACCAGCGTGAACGGCTGATTCCCTACCTTCCGGACCAGGTGGTCCGGAGCGTGGAATTGGGCGAATCGCGCATTGTGGTCGACTGGGATCCGGAGTTCTGACGGGTGTGGATTGGCGCGGTCAGTCTGTTCCCGGAGATGTTTTCCGCGGTGACAGATTACGGGATTACCGGCAGGGCGGTCAGGGATGGTTTGCTGACCTTCAAAGCATGGAATCCCCGGGACTTCACCCAGGATCGTCACCGCACTGTTGACGACCGGCCTTATGGCGGTGGCCCGGGCATGCTGATGAAAATCCAGCCGCTGCGGGATGCCATTCATGCGGCCAGAGCGTCGGCACCCGGAAAAACCTGCGTGGTTTATCTGTCTCCCCAGGGGGAGCCGATGGACCAGAAGGTGGTTGAGTCACTGGCAGCGGAACAGAACCTCATTCTGGTAGCCGGGCGCTATGAAGGTGTTGATGAACGCCTGATCGCGGCCGAAGTCGACCGGGAGGTGTCACTGGGAGACTTTGTGCTTTCCGGTGGTGAGCTGGCGGCCATGGCTGTTATTGATGCGGTGACACGCCTCATCCCCGGAGCGCTGGGTCATGCGCAGTCGGCGGAGCAGGATTCCTTTGCTGACGGTTTGCTGGATTGTCCGCACTACACCCGGCCCGAAATTTACGAAGGTCAGGCGGTGCCGGATGTTTTATTGGGCGGTCACCATGATCAGATCCGGCGTTGGCGGCTCAAACAGTCGCTGAGGCGAACCCGGGAGCGACGCCCCGACCTGCTGGAAAAGCGGGTGTTTACGGACGAAGAGCGTGAGCTGCTGGAAGAGATTTTGAACGAACCGGGTGCCTCTGAATCATCAGGGCATTAAAAGATTGGGTATCAGGAGCACATACGATGAGCGGTAAGAACAACATCATCAGTCAGATTGAATCAGAGCAGATGACCAAGGAAATCCCAGCCTTTGCGCCGGGTGATACCGTGGTTATCCAGGTTCGCGTAACAGAAGGCAACCGTGAGCGTCTGCAGGCGTTCGAAGGCGTTGTTATCGGTAAGCGTAACCGCGGCATGAACTCTTCCTTCACCGTACGGAAAATTTCCTACGGTGTTGGTGTCGAACGTACCTTCCAGACCTTCTCGAAGCTGATCGACAGCATCAGTGTGAAGCGTCGCGGTGACGTTCGTCAGGCCAAGCTTTACTACCTGCGCGACCTGTCTGGCAAGGCAGCTCGTATCAAGGAAAAGCTGGGCTGATCAGCACAGGTTGCTGGTTACAGTTCGTCAGAGAAAGGCAGCCACTGGCTGCCTTTTTCGTATCCGATTCCCGGCCCCGCCTGCGTACGTTCCGTTTCGAGTAATCTGCCATGAACCGGAAATCCAACTCCAGGGCTGAACTGCGGCCTCAGGATGAAGCGGTTATTCTCCGCTTTACCGATGCTGTATGGCTCGAGGACGGCCTGGGTGAGAAAACCCGCCAGGCCTATCGCAGCGATCTTGAGCGGTTGGCGACCTGGCTGCAGGATCAACCGGGCAGGCCGTTGCTGACGCAGGTGCGCCGTACCGATCTGCTGGCCTGGATTTCCCGGGGACTGGCGGATGGCTTCAAAACGTCCACCGCTGCCCGGCGCCTGTCCGGTTTACGGCGTTTCTATCGCTACCTCCTGCGTGAGGGTGTGATTTCCGAAGATCCGACGCTGCGCATAGACAGCCCCAGGCTTCCCCGAAGACTTCCGGATTCCCTGTCGGAAGAGGATGTGGACAACCTGCTGTCCGAGCCAGACCCCGAGGTGCCCATCGAACTCCGGGACAAGGCGATGATGGAGATTCTCTACGGTTGTGGTTTACGGGTGTCTGAACTGGTAGAGCTGACGGTAGACGAGGTCAATCTGCGCCAGGGGGTGCTCAGGATTGTTGGCAAGGGAAACAAGGAGCGGCTGATTCCCCTGGGGGAAGAAGCCATAGACTGGCTGGTAAAATACATGAAAGAAGCCCGGGGTGAACTACTCAAGGGGCGGCCCTGCGATGCGCTGTTTCCCGGCAACCGCCCGGCTGCCATGACGCGACAGACTTTCTGGCACCGGATAAAGCATTATGCGCTGCGGGCGGGTATTCACAAGCATTTGTCACCCCACACCCTGCGACATGCCTTCGCGACTCATTTGCTGAATAATGGTGCGGACCTGCGGGTAGTCCAGATGCTGCTGGGCCATTCGGATCTGTCCACTACACAGATTTATACTCACGTAGCGCGCCAGCGGCTGCAGTCGCTGCATCAGTCACACCATCCCCGGGGGTAGCCGGTTAGGCGCCAACGATGTGCCTTGGTACACTGAACTTTCTCCGGGGAGTGGTGTCGCAACATCTCCGTGGCAAACCTGTCACGATTCCGGCCCAAAGCCTTTGAAAATTGGAACAAACTGGAAGCCAATATGCTGATCAAGAATCTTTGCAACGCCTGTCTACCATTGTTGGTTGCTGTTCTGGCTGTGGCCGGGATGACGACCGCGCATGCGGGAGAGATCGAAGACACCATTACCGAAAAACTGACGGCCGCGATTCCGGGCCTGAAGATCTCCGGGGTGCGCAAATCGGAAGCCGACGACTTGTATGAAGTAGACAGCAACAACGGCGATACGATTTTCACCACTGAAGATGGCCAGTATATTCTTACCGGCGATCTGCTGAAGGTTACCGATAACGGTATCGCTAACGTGTCGGAACAGGGCAGGGCATCACAGCGCGTTCGGGCCCTGGAAGAGTTTGGCGACGAGGGCTTGATCACCTATCCCGCCGACGGCACTGAAAAGGCGTCCATTGCGGTGTTCACCGATATCGACTGCCCCTATTGCCGTAAAATGCACGACGAGGTACCTCGCCTGAACGAGCTGGGTATTACCGTTCAATACTATGGCTTCCCCCGTTCCGGACCCAACACGCGGTCCTTCAGGAAATACATCTCGGTCTGGTGCTCTGACGACCAGCAGGCCGCCATGGATGCCGCAAAACAGGGACGGGATGTTCAGACTCAGGAGTGTGAAAATCCGGTCAGGGACCAGTTTGACCTGGGCGGTCGTATCGGTGTGACCGGTACCCCGGCAATTGTGCTGGAAGACGGTAACATGGTTCGTGGCTACGTGCCGTCGGAAAAACTGGCTGAAGGCCTGGGGCTGCTCTGATAGTCTAGCGGTCTCGTGCCCGGCCTGCTGTATCGGCAAGGGCTTATTCGGGCGCACTTTAACCGTTATACTGTCGCTCCCCACAGCAACCCATCGGGAACAGAGGTGAAAGCTTGAAAGACGTCAATGTCGGAATCTGCGGACTGGGAACAGTCGGTGGTGGTACGTTCAACGTACTGACCCGGAATGCCAGCCTGATAACGGGCCGGACAGGTTTTAATATCCGGATTGCCCGGGTCGCAACGCGTACCCCGCGCAAGGATATTGATCTTGGCAGTATTCCGTTCAGTACGGACGTTTTTGACGTGGTGAACGACCCGTCGGTTGATATCGTGGTCGAGTTGATTGGCGGCTACGATACCGCCAGGGAGTTGGTGCTCGCAGCCATTAACAATGGCAAGCACGTGGTCACAGCCAACAAGGCGCTGATTGCGGTCCATGGCAACGAGATCTTCGAAGCCGCTGCCAGGAAGAACGTGATTGTTTCCTACGAAGCCGGTGTTGCCGGTGGTATTCCGGTTATCAAGGCGGTTCGTGAGGGCATGGCAGCCAATCGTATCGACTGGATTGCCGGCATTATCAATGGCACCGGTAACTATATCCTCACTGAAATGCGTGCCGGCCGTGAGTTCGCCGAGGTGCTTAAAGAAGCGCAGGATCTGGGTTACGCAGAGGCGGACCCCACCTTCGACGTCGAGGGCATTGATGCCGCTCACAAGCTGACCATCCTGGCCTCGGCCGGTTTCGGCGTGCCGCTGCAGTTCGAGAAAGCCTACACCGAGGGAATTTCCGAGATTACCCCTTACGACATCGCCCATGCCGAGGTTCTGGGGTATCGCATCAAGCATTTGGGCATTGCTCGCCGTCGCGATGAAGGCATCGAGCTGCGCGTGCATCCCACGCTGGTTCCCCGAAGCCACCTGATTGCCCAGGTTGATGGTGTACTGAATGCCGTGCTGGTGGATGGCGATGCCGTCGGCCAGACCATGTATTACGGCCCGGGTGCTGGCGACGAGGCTACAGCCTCAGCAGTTATCGCCGACATTATCGATGCCGCCCGTTCCGTTGCCGCTGAAAGCAACCAGCGTGTGCCTTATCTTGGCTTTGAGCCGTCAGCAATGGAAGATCTCCCGGTGCTGCCCATGGAGGATATCCAGTCTGCCTATTACCTCCGCATTCAGGCTCTCGACCGCCCGGGTGTACTGGCAAAAGTAGCGTCGATCCTGAGCGAGCACGGTATCAATATCGAGTCCATCATGCAGAAGGAATCGGAGCTCAAGGATGGCCGTATTCCGGTGATTATCCTGACCCACACGGTTCAGGAACGCCAGATCAACCGCGCCATTGAAGAACTGGAAGCCCTCAGCGATATCGACGGCAAGGTCGTTCGCATTCGTGCCGAAAACTTTAACTGACAGGAACGCAAGGTGAGATACATCAGTACACGGGGCGAAGCTCCCGCCCTGGGCTTTGAGGATGTCCTGCTGACAGGCCTGGCCACCGATGGTGGCCTTTATGTCCCGGAATCGCTGCCCCATTTCAGTCTCGAGGAAATTCGCAGCTGGCGCGGGCTCTCCTACAGCGAGCTGGCCTTCAAGGTGATGCATCCGTTCGTGGACGACGCCATTCCGGCGGAAGATTTCCGTAAGATGCTGGATGAAACCTACGGTGAGGCATTTGCCCACAAGGCCGTTGCGCCGCTGGTGCAGCTGGATACCAATGAGTGGGTCATGGAGTTGTTCCGCGGTCCCACCCTGGCGTTCAAGGATTTCGCTCTGCAGCTACTGGGGCGTCTGCTGGACTACGTGCTGGAAAAGCGTCAGCAACATGTGGTGATCATGGGGGCAACGTCCGGTGATACCGGGTCCGCCGCTATTGAAGGGTGCCGTCGCTGCAAGCATGTGGACATATTTATCCTGCATCCCCACGAGCGTGTTTCCGAGGTGCAGCGCCGCCAGATGACCACGGTGAAGGGTGATAATATCCATAACATCGCGGTGCGCGGCAACTTTGATGACTGCCAGCGGATGGTCAAGGCAAGCTTTGGCGACCAGTCGTTCCTCGGCGGCAAAACCCAGCTTGCGGCGGTGAATTCCATCAACTGGGCCCGGATCATGGCCCAGATCGTCTACTACTTTCATGCGTCCCTGGCCCTCGGCGGCCCGGATCGCAGCATGGCGTTTTCGGTGCCAACGGGTAACTTCGGCGATATTTTTGCCGGTTACCTGGCCAAAAAAATGGGCCTGCCCATCTCCCAGCTGGTGATTGCCACCAACCGCAACGATATCCTGCACCGCTTCATGAGTGGCAACCGCTATGAGCAGCACCAGCTTGAGCATACGCTGTCGCCGAGTATGGATATCATGGTGTCGAGCAATTTCGAACGCCTGCTGTTCGACCTGCACGGGCGCGATGGTGCTGCAGTGAAAGAGTTGCTGGAGAATGCTTCCAGGGGGCCGGTCAGCATTGAAGACTATCGCTGGAAGCACGCCCGTAAGCTGTTCGACAGCGACGCAGTCGATGACCAAGGCACAACGGACACCATTCGTGAAATCTTCGAGCAGAACGAATACCTGCTGGATCCACATACCGCCATTGGCGTACGTGCGGCTCGCAATTGCCGCCGTGATCCGGCCATTCCCATGATTACCCTGGGTACCGCCCATCCGGCGAAGTTCCCGGATGCCGTGATGCGCTCCGGCGTCAAGGCAGAGCCTGCGCTGCCGTTGCATATGGCAGATCTCTTTGAGCGGGAAGAGAAATACACCGTACTGGATAATGACCTGCCTGCCGTGCAGGACTTTATTGCCAAACACTGGAAGAATACCTGATCGGTATGACACCGAAAAAAATCCTGCGTCGCCCCGGTCCGGAAAATACTCCGGACTGGGGTCAGAACCTGCCTCCATTGCTCCGTCGCCTCTACGCCGCCCGTGGCGTTACTTCTGATGACCAACTGAGCTACACCCTGAAGCATCTGGCTTCACCCATGGACCTCCGGGGCATTGACCGGGCCGTATCCCTGCTTGCCGAGGCGATTGCCCGCCAGCAGCGGGTGCTGGTGCTGGGTGATTTCGACGCTGATGGCGCCACCAGCACTGCAGTGGCCATGCTGGGCCTGGGCATGCTGGGGCTGAATGACATCGACTTTCGCGTGCCCAGCCGTTTTTCCGATGGCTACGGCCTGACACCGGGAATCATTTACCGGCTTCAGGAAGAAGGTTCATTACCTGACCTGCTGGTGACCGTGGACAACGGTATTTCCGCAGTGGAGGGTGTGCGCGCAGCCCGGGACCTGGGGGTCAGGGTGGTTGTGACCGATCACCACCTGGCCGGTGATACCCTGCCGGATGCAGACGCCATAGTGAACCCCAACCAACCCGGCTGCCCTTTCCTGAGCAAGAACGCGGCGGGGGTTGGAGTAATGTTCTATGTGCTCACGGCCCTGCGCAAGCATCTTCGGGAACAGGGCCTGCTGCCAGACCCGCAGCCCAATCTTGGCAAGCTGCTGGACCTGGTGGCCCTTGGCACCGTGGCGGACGTGGTTCCCCTGGACCACAACAACCGCATTTTCGTCGAGCAGGGCCTGCGTCGCATCCGGCAGGGCGAAGCCCGGCCCGGAATCCTGGCGCTGCTGGAAGTGGCCGGCCGCGACCACAGCGAAATCAGCTCCACGGACCTGGGCTTTGTGGTTGGCCCTCGCCTTAACGCCGCCGGCCGACTCGATGACATGAGTGTGGGCATTGCCTGCCTGCTGGCCGACAGCCGCGACGAAGCCCAGCGCCTGGCACGTGAGCTGGATACCTTTAACCGTGAGCGGCGAACCATCGAAAAAGACATGAAAGCCCAAGCCCAGGATCTGCTGGCCTCCATGTCTCTCGATATTGAAGGCCTGCCCTGGGGACTGGCGCTGTTTGACACCGCCTGGCACCAGGGCGTGATCGGCATCCTGGCCGCCCGCATCCGGGAACAGACCCATCGCCCGACGATTGCCTTTGCGCCGGACGATAATGGTCAGGATATCAAGGGCTCAGCCCGGTCCATTCCCGGCCTTCATATCCGCGATGTGCTCGCAGTGGTCGATGCCCGCCATCCCGGCATGATGAAAAAGTACGGCGGCCATGCCATGGCTGCAGGTATGACCCTGGCGCGCAGCGATCTGGACGCATTCAGTGAGGCCTTCGACAGGGCCGTGCGTGACACTCTGAGAGCCGAAGATCTGGAAGCCGCCATCACCACCGACGGGCCCCTGAGCCCCGATGAGTTGCATCTGGAAACCGCAACCCTGCTAAAAAGGGCAGGCCCCTGGGGGCAGCATTTCCCGGAGCCTCTGTTCGATGGCAACTTCCGTGTCGTCAGCCAGCGTATTGTCGGTGAAAACCACCTGAAACTGGTGCTCCAGCCGGAAGAAGGCGGTGCCATCATCGACGGCATCGCCTTCAACACCGGACCGGAGGTGCCCGACTACACCCGGACCGGCGCCCGTGTGGTCTACAAACCCGACGCCAATACGTTTCGCGGGCGGACCAATCTGCAGCTTCTGGTGGATTATCTGGAGCCTCTGGCCTGATCCTTTGGGGCTTCGGCTTTTGGGGCCGGGCCTGGGGTGGGGGTATATTTTCTTTGGAAAAAGAACTCGCTTCGCTCAGACACCTTTTTCTGGCAGAAAATATACCCCCACCCCAGGCCCGATCAAACTCGAGAGTTAACGCCTCAAATGTAGGTCGGATTAGGCCTGAAAGGCCGTAATCCGACAAAAGCCGGATAGCCACCTTCAAAGGTAAAAATAACAAAACAAACCGAAGCCGCGTTATGGCGGATTTGAGGGCTGGCTGGGGTGATAGACCGGGCATTGTTGGATTACGAGGCGTTGCCTCTAATCCAACCTACGTTTCATGTCGACAGCAACTCCCGGTTGCAGGCACCGATCGGGTAGGCCCTTCCGGGATCGTCAAAAACATGGATGTTTTTGTCGAGCGTACATGGACGTATTCACAGCGTATCCCGGAAGGGCCTGCCCGATTGGTGCTTTCACCAAAGTCAGATTGCTGCAAGCACTGAGGTAACGGTTTCCACCGGCTGATTTAAAAACAGATTTCCGGTAGAATCTCGCGTCTGATTTTGATCGCATCCATTTTCCGAGAGTGAGTAAGGATTTCATGGAAATCAATCCTATTGTTACGAAGATAAAAGACCTTCGTGAGCGCACCGAAGCGCTCAGGGGGTATCTTTGACTACGATCAGCGTAGTGAGAGACTGACCGAAGTCGAGCGCGAGCTGGAAGTGCCCTCGGTGTGGGAAGATCCCGACCGGGCCCAGGCGCTGGGCAAAGAGCGCTCTGATCTTGAGCTAATCGTCCGCACCATCGACAACCTCACCTCCGGCCTCGAAGACGCCGAGGGCTTGCTGGATATCGCTGCCGAGGAAGAGGACGAGGGCACGGTTGCAGAAATTGAAGCCGACCTGGCGGGGCTCGACAAAGAGCTCGAAAAGCTCGAATTCCGCCGCATGTTTTCCGGCGAGATGGATGCCAACAATGCCTATCTGGACATTCAGGCCGGCTCCGGCGGCACCGAGGCCCAGGACTGGGCCAACATGCTGCTGCGCATGTACCTGAGATGGGCAGAGCGCCGCGGGTTCAAGGCCGAGATTGTTGAACTGCAGGAAGGCGATGTGGCTGGCATCAAGAGTGCCACCATCCATGTTCAGGGCGATTATGCGTTTGGCTGGCTGCGAACCGAAACCGGCGTCCATCGACTGGTGCGCAAGTCACCGTTCGATTCCGGCAACCGCCGCCATACGTCATTCTCCTCGGTATTTGTGTCGCCGGAAGTGGACGACAGTTTCGAGATCGAGATCAACCCGGCGGATCTGCGGGTGGATGTGTACCGTGCCTCCGGTGCCGGTGGTCAGCATGTTAACCGGACCGAATCCGCGGTGCGTCTGACCCACAACCCCACTGGTATTGTCGTGGCCTGTCAGGCTGGCCGAAGCCAGCACCAGAACAAGGACCAGGCCATGAAACAGCTGAAAGCCAAGCTGTTCGAGCGCGAGATGCAGGAGCGCAATGCCGAAAAGCAGAAAGCCGAAGACGCCAAGGCGGATATCGGCTGGGGCAGCCAGATTCGTTCCTACGTGCTGGACGACAGCCGCATCAAGGATCTGCGTACCAAGGTGGAAACCAGCAATACCCAGTCGGTGCTGGATGGTGACATCGACAAGTTTATCGAAGCCAGCCTGAAGATGGCGCTGTAACCGGCGCCTTTTCCATGCTGACCCGGACAATTCCCGATCTTTTTGTGAGCCAACATGACTGACCACACCCAGAATGCACAGCCAGAGGATAACAAGCTGATTGCCGAGCGCCGCGCCAAGCTGGCCGAGATGCGCGAGCAGGGCAACGCCTTTCCCAATGACTTCCGCCGCGACGCCACCGCCGCAGAGCTTCAGGCCAAATACGGCGACAAGACCAAGGAAGAGCTGGCGGAAATGGGAGTCCAGGTGGCCATCGCGGGTCGCATGATGCTGGACCGCAAGGCATTCAAGGTGGTACAGGACATGACCGGGCGTATCCAGATCTACGCCTCCAAGGACGTCCAGAAAGACACCAAACACTGGGACCTGGGTGACATCGTTGGTGTCCGTGGCGTTCTCTGCAAGTCTGGCAAAGGGGATCTGTATGTCAGCATGGATGAATATGTGTTGCTCACCAAGTCCCTGCGGCCACTGCCGGAGAAGCATAAAGGCCTGACCGACACCGAGGCCCGTTATCGCCATCGTTATGTGGACCTGATGGTGAACGAAGACAGCCGGCGGGTGTTTTATGCGCGCTCCAAGATCATCAGCGTCATGCGCCAGTACTTCACCGACCGGGATTTCATGGAAGTGGAAACCCCCATGCTCCAGGTCATACCGGGTGGCGCCACCGCACGGCCGTTCGTGACCCATCACAACGCCCTGGGCATCGACATGTACCTGCGTATTGCGCCGGAGCTGTTTTTGAAGCGCCTGGTGGTGGGTGGCTTCGAGCGGGTATTCGAGATCAACCGCAACTTCCGTAATGAAGGGTTATCCACCCGTCACAACCCGGAATTCACCATGGTGGAGTTCTATCAGGCCTACGCGGATCACAACGATCTGATGGACCTGACCGAAGACATGCTGCGCACCATTACCCGGAAGGTCCTGGGCACCACCACCGTGGTGAATACCCGCACCCTGGCGGATGGCGAAGAAGAGACCATCGAATACGATTTCGGCAAGCCATTTGAACGCCTGACGGTGGTGGAAGCCATTCTGCGCCATAACCCGGATATCAAGGCGGAGCAGTTGTCGGATGAAGCCGGCGCCCGTCAGGTGGCGAAGGATCTCGGCATCTATATCAAGAATGGCTGGGGGCTCGGCAAGGTCCAGATCGAGATCTTCGAGGCAACCGCCGAACATCGCCTGATGCAGCCGACGTTTATTACCGATTACCCGAAAGAAGTGTCGCCACTGGCACGCTGCAAGGACAACGACCCGTTCGTCACCGAGCGCTTCGAGTTCTTCGTGGGTGGCCGCGAAATTGCCAACGGCTTCTCCGAGCTTAACGACGCCGAGGACCAGGCGGAGCGTTTCCAGGACCAGGTGGCCGAAAAAGACGCCGGTGATGACGAAGCCATGTTCTACGACGAAGACTACATCATGGCACTGGAGTACGGCCTGCCGCCAACGGCGGGGGAGGGGATCGGCATCGACCGCCTGGCCATGTTGCTGACCAACTCGGCCTCCATCCGCGATGTCATCCTGTTCCCGGCAATGCGCCCGGAACACAGGGCGGAAACAAAGAAAGACGAGGACTGACCCATGCAGCCGGTGGAGGTACTGGCAAGCCAGCTCAAGCCTGGCCGGGGCTGGTCCGAACATCTTGCCAACGAATTCAGCCAGCCTTACATGCAACAGCTGGCTGACTTCCTGGCTGCGGAAGAACAGGCCGGCAAAATCCTCTTCCCCGCCAGCCACCTCTGCTTCAACGCACTGAACAGCACCCCGCTGGACCGGGTCCGCGTGGTCATCCTCGGCCAGGACCCCTACCACGGCCCCGGCCAGGCCCACGGCCTGTGCTTCTCCGTGCGCCCCCATGTGGCGATACCGCCCTCACTGGTCAACATCTTCAAGGAAATCCGGGACGATCTCGGCATTCAGCCCCCGGACCACGGCTGCCTCCAACCCTGGGCCGAGCAGGGCGTCCTCCTGCTCAACAGCGTACTCACCGTCGTCCAGGGCCAGGCGGGTGCTCACCAGGGCAAAGGCTGGGAAACCTTCACCGACCGGGTCATAGAAACCATCAACCGGGAACGACAGGGCGTGGTGTTCCTGCTCTGGGGAAGCTACGCAAAAAAGAAAGGCCGACACATCGACCGCAGCAAACATCTGGTACTGGACGGCCCACACCCGTCCCCGTTAAGCGCCTACCGCGGCTTCTTCGGCTGCAAGCACTTTTCCAGGGCCAACGAGTGGTTACAACAAAACGGCCTGCCCATCGTCGACTGGTCCTTACCAGGCAAATCAGAGTTACTGGAACATTACGGGAAAAGTCAGCCCAGCTCTTGAAGGGACCGCAAAGAGCGGCCCGCAACAGAGTGTGATCGGCCGGAGGTGGGGGTATTTTCTCTGACAGGAAAAGGTGTCTGAGCGAAGCGAGTTCTTTTCCCGAGGAAAAATACCCCCGCCTCCGGCCAGCCCCCAATTCCAGCCGGCCAGGAAGGAACTACTGAAGAAGCGCCATAGCCGCTTCCATCTGGGCATTCAGATCCTCTTCCTCGGTCATATCCACCTCAGGATCCAGCCCGAGCCGATCAAACGCCGAAATCGTCTTCCAGTCCACCTCCGTCCAGGGATGATCCGTCCCCGCCACCAACTGCAGATTGGCAACCAGCACCAGATCCGCATAATCCGGAGCAGGCACCTCACGATGAAGGTTGGCGTACTCAAGCGGTACGTTCTGGAGTTCCTTCGGAAAATCCCATTTCTGCAGAATCGCCGTTCCAATGCGGGGGTGAATCTCATCAATCACATTGTCCAGCATGATACTGCTGATCTGGATATCCCGGTCCTCCACATAGCGCAGAATGGGCAGCACACCGATCAGGTGAACAAGGCCGGCCAGAGTTGCCTGATCAGGCTTGAGTTTCGTGTAATGCTGGGCCAGAACGTGGCACACCCCGGCCACCTCGGTACTCTTTTGCCAGGTGGCACGCAGGCGCTTGTCGATCATGTCCGAGGTTGCCTGGAACATCTGCTCCATGGCCAGGCCCATGGCCAGGTTGCTGGTGTAGGCCATGCCAAGACGGCTGACCGCCATATTCAGGTTTTCAATGGCGCGACTGCCGCGAAAAAGCGGGCTGTTACAGACACGGATGATGCGGGCAGAAAGCGCCGTGTCATTGCTGATGACCTTTACCAGATCCAGTATTGCTGAATCCTCGTTTTCTGCGATTTCCCGCACCTGCAACGCAACTTCCGGAAGCGTCGGCAATACGAGTTTGTCGTTCTCAATGGCATCGGTCAGGTCGGCTTTTATGGTTTCTACAATATTCGACATGGTCAGCTGCAGTCCGCAAGTTGAGAGTCACCCGGCCGGCAGGAAGCACCGTGCAGGCCAAAATGTTCAGGTATTTGAAGTACTTTATAGCAAATTCTCGCGATTCTTCCTGTCAACTTATGTATCAGAGGTGCCGGTTTGTTCCCTTTCGGGAACCTCATAAGGCAGCGGACGCAGGCTGAGTGCTGTGTCCGTGGCGCTCTCAGGAGCAAGGCTCAGCCCCGCGGCATCGTGGCGAACCACGGCCAGAAGCTCTGCGCTGCCATCTGAAAAGCCGACAGAGTTGATCACGGTGCCCACGGAACGGTCACCGTTCATGATGGCTTCACCGGATACCGGCAGGCTTGCAGCCTGGCTGGTGCCCAGCCGAAACAGACTTTTTTTCAGCTGCCCCAGGAAGTGCATGCGGGCAATCACTTCCTGACCGGTATAGCACCCCTTCTTGAAGTGAACGCCGCCCACGTGCTGCCAGTTCAGCATCTGCGGCACAAAACCTTCTTTCGTGGCCGGAGTCAGTGCCGCCACGCCGGCAGCAATTTCCGACGCATGCCAGTCGGCCAGGGTGGCCTCCGGAATGTCGTCCAATGCCTTTTGCAGAGCCTCGTCCACATTTCCGGTCAGCCAGAATTCATAGCGGACCATGCCTTCGGCGGTGCTCATGGTGCGTATCAGGTGCCCACCCTGAACGACCACGGAGTCTCCCGGGGAGGATAATTGCTCGACAGCCTCCGGCAACAACTGTTTTGCCGTAGCTTCTCCCATTAACCCGATGATGCGGGCGCCGGTTTCCATTTCCATGGAAGTGCCTCGGAAAAGCATCAGGTACTTTCGCAGATGGTTGACGGTATCCTCTGCCAGCTCAGACGGCAGTTCCATCAGCACGTCTTCGCCTTCCCGCACCAGTCGGGTCAGGCAGTAGGCGCGACCTTTCGGCGTGCAGGCGGCAGCTCTGGGGGAGTGGCTTTCGGTGACATCATCAATCTGCTGGCTGAACTGGCCCTGCAGGAACTTGTCGGTTCCCGGGCCGGAAATGCGCGCAATCACCCGGTCGGAAAGGGTAACGCGGGCGGGTTGAGGCAGCGGATGGCCGGCAGCCGGGTGTTCGGTATCTGACATGGAATGCTCCGGAATCAGTGGGTTTCCTGAACAGTGAGTGGTTGCTGGTCGCCGGCCTGCCTGATGGCACAGGACGGCCCAAGGCGAAGCCATACGCGCAACTGGCGGAACGCTTCCGGTGAGGTGTTACGAAAACCGGGCGTCAGTGCAACCAGAACAACAGGATATGCTTTTGATGTGGTGTCGGTAAGCTGCAGTTTCAAGATGGCAAACCCCGCACTGACCCGGCTTTCTCCGGCAGTGAGCACGGGATGTTCCCTGCCGGAGCCCAAGCGCGCGAACAGGCGCTGGTTTTCAATCCTTAAACCGGTTACGGCGTTCGGGCCCCGCAGCAAGCCGGTGCGGCGGTACTGTAAGACGGCTCCGGCCAGTGTGATTGCGACAGGCGCGAGCATTGCCGGGCCCCCGCTACTGGCAAGCTGCACCAGCAGGGCTGTCAGCAACAGCCAGGGCAGTGCACATAGTAACGCCACCCGGTGTGATGGCGAGACGTTCAGGTCAATCCGGTTGAACACGTTTCAGTATGATATCGACAATACGTTGCAGGTCCGGGTCTTCCGGCTGGCTGCGCTGCATGAACCACTCGAACATGTCAGTGTCTTCGCAGGTGATCAGCTTGTGGTAACGGGCCTGATCTTCCGCAGGCAGATCCCGGTAGGCCTCTTCGAGGAACGGGATCAGCAATACGTCCAGCTCAAGCATGCCGCGACGGCTGTGCCACCACAGGCGGTTAAACTCGGTGTTATCAGACATGAGTACTCTCAGTTGGTCAGTGGCAATCAGTTTGGATCGGCCCTGTCATGGGGCTGGGCGACGGTAGGTTGTCGGCACCAGTACCGTATCCTTTGCTTCGTTGAGCAGTCCGGGGAAATCCAGCGTGTAATGCAGGCCACGGCTCTCTCTGCGCTGAAGGGCGGAGCAGATGATCAGATCCGCGACGGTCACCAGGTTCCGCAACTCCAGCAGGTCATTGGAAACCCGGTAGTTGCTGTAGAATTCGCCGATTTCCCGTTCCAGCAAGTCAATACGATGCTTGGCTCTCTGCAGACGTTTGGTGGTGCGAACAATACCCACGTAATCCCACATGAAGTGCCGGAGCTCATCCCAGTTGTGGGAGATTACCACGTCCTCGTCGGAATCCCTTACCTGGCTTTCGTCCCAGTCGGGTGCGTCCGGCGGCGCGGGAATATCCGATTCCCGGCGAGTGATGTCCGCAGCGGCGGCGCGGCCGTAGACAAGACATTCCAGCAGCGAGTTGCTGGCCATGCGGTTGGCGCCGTGCAGCCCGGTGAACGCTGCCTCGCCAACAACATAGAGCTGGTTTATATCCGTGCGCGCCCGCTGATCGCTGAGGATGCCACCACAGGTGTAATGGGCGGCGGGGACCACCGGAATGGGTTCTCTGGTGATGTCGATTCCGAAAGTCAGGCATTTTTCGTATATGGTCGGGAAATGATGCCTGATGAAGTCTGCCGGCTTGTGACTGATATCCAGATACAGGTGATCCGCACCCAGCCGTTTCATTTCATGGTCAATGGCGCGGGCGACAATGTCTCTCGGGGCCAATTCACCCCGGTCGTCAAACCTGTCCATGAACCGGGTGCCATCCGGGAGCAGAAGAACGCCACCCTCACCCCTGACGGCTTCGGTAATCAGGAACGACTTTGCGTGAGGGTGGTACAGGCACGTGGGATGGAACTGGTTGAATTCCATGTTGCCGACCCGACAGCCCGCCCGCCAGGCCATGGCAATGCCATCGCCGGACGCGCCATCGGGGTTGGTGGTATAACGGTAGGCTTTACTGGCACCGCCGGTGGCAATGACCGTAAACCGGGCCCGGAAGAGTTCAACATGACTGTCTTCCAAGTTCAGGATATAGGCACCCACGCAGGCATTGCCTGGCAATGACAGCTTGCGATTGGTGATCAGGTCGACAGCAACCCGGCCTGACATCAGCGTAATATTGGAGCGCGCCTGGGCCTGTGACGTCAGGGTTGTGGAAACCGCATGGCCGGTGGCATCGGCGGCGTGGATAATGCGTCGATGACTGTGTCCACCTTCACGTGTCAGGTGGTAGTGTGACTCATCGTCCCTGGTAAAGGTGACCCCGCTGTCAATCAGCCAGTCAATGCTCTCGCGGCCGTGTTCCACGGTGAAGCGGACAGCGTCTTCATGGCAAAGTCCGCCACCGGCGATGAGAGTATCGCTGATGTGGTTCTCCAGGGAGTCGTCGTCATCCAGAACCGCGGCAATGCCCCCCTGGGCCCAGAGTGTTGCGCCACTGCTGATATCTGCCTTGCTGACAACGGCAACCTGCAGGTGCTCGGGCAAATTGAGGGCAACGGTCAGCCCGGCTGCACCGCTGCCGATTATCAGGACATCGAATTCGTGGGATTGTGGCATCGGATCGTTATCGCAGGCCATAATGTGGAGGTGTATTGAACTAAACTTTGTGCCTGCTGTCTATTTGGCCTGACGGGGTGTACCCATTGAAGCGGGCGCACCATAGCCTAATCGGACATCGGGCAGCAGCATGAATCCACCGAAGTACAGGCAAGTTGGCCAGATGGTCGCTCACTATGGAAATCCCGGCACTCCGTCCATGACTGTGGAAACAGAACGACACAAGGAAGAAAACAACGAGAGCCAGACAGACCTTCAGTTGGTAAGGAAGGTACGTCATGGTGACCGGTCTGCCTTTGACCTTCTGGTGGTCAAGTACCAGTCAAGGGTCGCATCGATCATCAGCCGGTATGTGTACGACAGCCAGGAGGTGATGGACCTGACCCAGGAAACCTTCGTCAAGGCGTACCGTGCGATAGAGCGCTTTCGGGGTGACAGTGCCTTTTATACCTGGCTATACCGGATTGCGGTGAACACGGCCAAGAATTTCCTGGAATCCCGTGGCCGCCGTCCGCAGGGGAGTGCCGACGCTGTTGAGGCCGAGAATTTTGACGACGGCTCAAGGCTGAGAGACAACGCTTCACCGGAGAAACTGCTGCAGCGGGACCAGTTGCAGGAAGCCCTCAGGGTGGCCATAGCGAATCTTCCGGAGGAGCTCAGGTCAGCGTTCTTGCTCAGGGAATACGACGGGCTGAGCTATGACGATATCGCGGGTATCCTCGAGTGTCCGATTGGCACCGTCAGGTCGCGAATTTTCAGGGCACGGGACGCAGTGGATCGTCACCTTGGCCCCTTGTTAAATGATTCCCGGACATCATGAGGTTGCGTCCTATGGATGATCGTCTCAAAGAAACCCTGTCGGCAATGATGGATGACGAAGCGGACGAACTGTCTGTCCGCAGGTTATTGTCCCATGCCCGACAGGATGAAGTCTGTTCCCAGTGGCAGCGTTGGCAGCAGGTGCGCGATCTGATGCACCAGGGCAATCTGGCTGACGACCGGGTGGATGTCAGTGCCCGTGTCAGAGAAGCACTGGACGGCGGTTCCCGGAAGACGGACAGCCCCGTGGCAGCACAGCGGGGAGGCAGAGACCGTAACTGGCACTGGCCTGCAGTCGCCATGGTGACACTGGCCCTGGTGGTGGGTTTTGGCGCAGGTGCGGGATGGGAGTCGGCAGACTCCAGCCCCGAAGTGGCCAACGCCGGTATTCCGGCCGAGTCGTCCGAGGGCCAGGATGTCAGCTCATCAGGCGAGCCGGTGCAGGAGGTTGCACTGCAGGGACTGGATGACGAGCAATGGGAGCAGGTCAGCCGCTACCTTCTGGAGCATGCCCAGCACAACAGTGTCGGAGCGGGGCGTGGCTCGGTCGGTTACGCACGGCTGGTAAGTGCCTCCGGACCGGCCTACTAGGCCGGCAGAGTCGCCGCGCTCCATGAATTCAAGCTGACCTGGGATTTCAAACTGTACAGTGGCCGGAGTTGAATAATTGATTCACAAGACGGTAAACGGAATCCGGACTCGGTGCCTGGACCCTGGCAGATGTCTGTTGACCCTGTTGGCGGTATTCGCTGTTTTCCTGGTGGGGCAGGTATCTGCTGATACCGGGGAGGGGGAACAATCGGCCCCATCCGGTGGCGAAACCGCGAGGGATGCGGAGTACTGGCTGGATCGTCTGGGCCCCGCCCTGAATATGACGTCTTATCGTGGCGTGTTTGTCTACGCGCGGGGCGACCAGGTCAGTTCAATGCAGATCGCCCACCGATATCGGGACGGGGTTGTGGAAGAACGCCTGGTTCCCCAGGACGGTGCCAGTGGCGAAATTGTTCGCAAGGGCATGCGTGTGGTGTGTGTGCTTCCTGATCATGGACGTATCCAGCTGGATCAGGTGATTCCCTCCGGCCCCTTTGCCGAAGCCTTCTCGAGCCAGTTAATGCCGGTCAGCCGCTGGTATCAGCCGGAACTGGCCGGAGACGACCGTATCGCCGGGTACGATGTGATCAAGCTGGCGCTGAAGGCAAAAGATGAGCTTCGCTACAGTCACCAGTTGTGGCTGGAAAAGTCCACCGGTCTGCTGGTGAAAAGTCATGTGCGCTCGGCCGAAGGGGAGGTGCTGGAACACTTTCAGTTCACCAGCCTCGAAATTACCGAAAGCCTTTCTGACAGCGAATTCGAGATACGTACCAAAGGCGAAGAAGTCGCCAGGGAACTGACACCCAAAAAGACAGCCTCTCCGGCCCCACGGATGGACGGCTGGACCCTTGAATGGCAGCCGGACGGGTTCATTGCGGCGGCGGCGCCACGTTCAGGAAAAGGTCAGGCGGTGGCATTTTCCGATGGTCTGGCGGCGTTTTCGGTATTTGTCGAACCTGCCCGGAAGATCCTGATGCCTACCGGAGCCTCACGCATCGGGGCCACAACGGTTTACATGAAGCAGCTTGAAGTCGATAACGTGGACTTTTTCGTGACCGTGGTCGGTGAAATTCCCCCCACGACTGCGCGCAAGGTTGCGGAATCCGTCAAGGTAGATGACACGCTGGCATTCGGAGCACTGGGGCAATGATCACTGAAACGGGCAGAGTGGTAGCGGTCAGTGGTGACCGGGTCTGGGTGCAGACCATCCGTACCAGTGCCTGTGAGAGCTGTACGGCCCGTCATGGCTGCGGCCAGCGGGCATTGGCAGGGGTGTCCGGCGGGCGCGCCAACCAGGTACTGGTCACCAACAGTCTGGGGGCGAGGGTTGGCGACGAGGTAACTGTTGCCATTGATGAATCCGCACTGCTCGGTGCGTCCCTGCTGGTGTATGCGTTACCGCTGTTGCTGATGGTGCTCGGAACCGTAGCCGGGCATCAGCTCTCGGGGGGGCACGATGCCGCAGCCATGTGGGGTGCCGCCGCCGGACTGTTTGCCGGTTTCTTCCTGGCTCGCCGGGCCGGCTCGAACCCTGCCCGGGATTACGAGCCGCGGCTTTTGAAGGTCCGGCAGGAGCTGCGTTGAAAATACCGGTATCGACCACATTATAATCTGCAAACAAACATCGATCAGGGGGTTCTGAATGCTCAAAGTAAAGAATGACCGTGAAGTGTCACTCTGGTTCGGAGGCCGGGGTATGACAGCGTTCGGTCTGTATCTGCTTTGCCTGCTGGTGCCTTTGTCGCTGGCTCAATCTGTTTCGGCCCGCAGTTTGCCGGATTTTACCGAGCTGGTTGAGGAAAACTCCTCTGCGGTGGTCAATATCAGTACCACGACCGAACCGAAGTCCGGACGTAACCGTTCTAACGGCCTCCCGTTCGATGAGCGTCAGCTTGAGCAATTGCCGGAGTTCTTCCAGGAATTCTTCCGTGGTCCCCAGTCACCTTTCGGGGGCGGGCCGGGCGGCTCTGCTCCCCGTCAGTCCATGGGCTCCGGTTTTATTGTGTCCAGCGACGGTTATGTGTTGACCAACAATCACGTTGTGGAAGGCGCGGATGAGATCATCGTGCGTCTGAATGACCGCCGCGAACTGCAGGCGAAGCTGGTCGGTACTGATCCCCGTTCCGATATGGCGGTCCTGAAGATTGAGAACGGAGACGACCTGCCGGTGGTGCGGGTGGGTAGCTCCAGGGACCTGAAAGTGGGCGAATGGGTATTGGCCATCGGATCACCCTTTGGTTTCGACTACACGGTGACCGCCGGTATTGTCAGTGCTCTTGGCCGCTCCCTGCCATCTGAAAACTACGTTCCGTTTATCCAGACTGATGTGGCTATCAATCCCGGCAACTCCGGGGGGCCGCTGTTCAACCTGGACGGAGAGGTTGTCGGTATCAACTCCCAGATTTACACCCGTTCCGGCGGTTTCATGGGTGTTTCGTTTGCGATCCCTATTGATGATGCCATGAATGTATTCCGGCAGATCAGGGATGAGGGGGGTGTGTCCAGAGGATGGCTTGGAGTGCTTATCCAGGAAGTTAACCGGGATCTGGCGGAGTCTTTCGGGCTGAAGCGCCCCCGCGGCGCCCTTGTTGCCGAGGTCATGTCCGGTTCACCTGCTGAAAAGGCTGGTCTGAAATCTGGTGATATCGTGCTTGAATATGAAGGTGAGGAAGTCACGCTTTCATCCGATCTGCCCCCCATGGTGGGCCGTACCCCCGTTGGCGAAACAGCGTCGTTGAAGGTAATGCGGGAAGGCAAGCAGATCACCGTGGACGTAGAAATCGGCAAGCTGCCGGAGGAAGGTGAAGAGCGTGCCTCCGCGCCGGCCACCGGTGGTGAGGGGCCGTCATCTGCGCCATTGGGAATGGTAGTGGAGCCCTTGCCGGATGACGTCAGGGATTCGCTGGGTATTTCCGGCGGAGTGATAGTGTCCGAGCTTGGCCAGGGGCCAGCGCTGAATGCCGGCATCCAGCCCCGGGATGTGATCACCGAGCTTAACCGCCGTTCCATCAGCTCTGTTGAAGACTTCCGGGAAGCGGTTGAGGCATTGCCGAAAGACAGTGCGGTCTCGGTTCGTGTTGTTCGTCAGGGACGGGCAATCTATCTGGTTATGAAGCCCTGACAGCCCGAATACCGGCAGGGAATGCCGGTAAGGTGTGCGGGCGTTCACTGAACAGAGCCCTGTTGCCTGTCGGTTAAACGACAGTCAGCAGGGCTTTTGTTATAATGGCGAAAACAATCAGATAACTGGCCACGGATCGGACCTGCCCGAATGATGAACAAAAAGGATCTCCCCCTTCGGAAACTGCTTCAGTTGCGTCACTCGTGGGTGGCCTGGCTGCTGCTGGCTGCCTGTCTCGCTGTTACTCTCCTGTTGTGGCAGGTGTCTATCCGTCTGGTTGAGGATCGCACTGAAGCCCGTTTCAAGACCCAGTCCCTGCAGCTCAAAACTGCCATCGAAGAACGGCTGCTGAATTACGAACAGGTGCTTGCTGGCAGTGCCGGCCTTTTCGCCGTTGCCGGAGAAGTCAGCAGGGAAGACTGGCGGGAGTATATCGACAATGTGGATATCAACCGCTATTACCCGGGGATTCAGGGTATCGGCTATGTCCAGAAGGTCGGCGTTCGGCAGATGGCGGATCACATAGCCTCTGTCCGGCGGGATGGGGTGCTCAATTACCTGGTCACGCCATTGGGTACCGGTCCCGATTACTACCCCATGGTCTATCTGGAACCCGGTACCGAAAGGAACCGCAAGGCGCTGGGATATGACGCCTACAGCGACCCGGTCCACCGGCGGGCCATGGTGAGAGCGCGGGACCACGCTGCACCCAAGGTCACCGGCAAGGTGGTGCTGGTGCAGGAAGAAGTGGCTGAAGACCAGGCAGGGTTTCTGATGTATTACCCGGTATTTCAGGGGGGCGATGTACCGGAAAGCCGGGTGGAGCGGCAGATGATGCTGGCGGGCTATGTCTTCAGCGCCTTCAGGATGAATCACCTGCTGGATGGTATTGTCGGCCTGATCTCACCGTTTCTGGACGTGAAGATCTACGACAGCGGGGAAGTCACCCGGGATTCATTGATGTACGGCTCCAACCTGGGCTCGCTGGACGAAGAATTCAGCTTTGAAATGAGCCAGACCATCAATCATGGAGGCCGGGACTGGCTGTTGCAGACCCGTTCCACACCGGCCTTTGATTTCCTCGCGTCTGATCCCCGCCCTCCCATTGTCCTCGGTTCCGGCATCCTTATCAGCCTGCTGATGTTCCTGTTCGTGCTGACCATGATCCGCAGCCGGATTCAGGCGCAGATCAGCGCAGGCCGTTATCGTGCCATTACCGAAGGCGCCGCGAATGTAACCCTGGTACTGGAGCGTAACGGCAAGCCACGGTACGCAAGCCCTTCCAGCCGGGACATCCTGGGTTTTGATCCCGAACAGGCCGACCGCCTGGATCTCGACACTCTGGTTCACGGAGAAGACTGGCCTCAGCTGAAAGCCGGTTTCGTCGAGGCGGTCAAGTCACCGGGCAAGCAGATGCCAGTGGTCCATGCCCGCATACGGGATGCCGAAGGCCAGTGGCGGGACATGGAGGGTACCTTTACTGCCATGCTCAATGTGCCCGGGGTAAATGGCGTGGTACTCAGCCTGCGGGATCTGACGCAGCTCAAGGCCGCCCAGTCGGAACTTCACCGGCTGGCGTTCTATGATCCGCTCACAGGTCTTGCCAACCGCCAGCTGTTCAAGGATCGCCTGAGCCATGTGGTGCGCCGCAGCCGCCGCAGCGAAGAACCGGCCGCCCTGATGTTCCTGGACCTGGACGGCTTCAAGCGCATCAACGACACCCTCGGTCACGACAGTGGCGATGAACTGCTCAAGCAGGTATCCCAGTGGCTTACCGGGTGTGTCAGAGAGGACGATTCGGTTGCCCGGCTGGGGGGTGATGAATTCGTTGTGCTGTTGTCCCGCATCAGTGGCCCGGACGCCGCCAGCAAGGTTGCCGAAACCATCCTCCGGCGGCTGTGCCAGCGCATTCGCCTGAACGATCACGAAGTGGGCATTACCGTCAGTATCGGTATCACCATGATTCCTCACGACAGCGAGGACCCGGGTACCCTGATGAAATATGCGGACCTGGCCATGTACCGGGCCAAGGAACTCGGGCGGAACACATTCCAGTTCTTCACCCCGGCCATGAACATCAAGGCCGCCCGCCGGTTGTTGCAGCAGGAAGAACTGGCCACTGCCCTGGACGGCGACCGTTTTGTTCTGCATTACCAGCCCAAGGTTGACCTGGAGACCGAGCGGGTGATCGGGGTGGAAGCTTTCCTGCGCTGGCACCACCCGGAGAAAGGGCTGGTCAGCGCCCAGCAGTTTATTTCCCTGGCGGAGGAAACCGGGCTGATCATACGGCTCGGTGAGATGGCGTTGCGCCAGGCCTGCATTCAGGTGCAGGCCCTCGAGCGTGCCGGATTCGAGTCCCTGAAAATGGCGGTTAATCTGTCGGTGCGCCAGCTGACGGATACCGGTTTCCTTGACATGATGCGCCAGGTGATTACCGAAACCGGGGTGTCTCCGGAGCGTCTGGAGCTGGAAATGCCGGCGGAACTGCTGAATGAAGACCCGCGCATGCTGAGGGAGTTGCTGGTTTCCCTCCACGACATGGGCGTCTGTCTGATCCTCGACGATTTCGGTACCGGTGCCTGTTCGCTGGTTGCACTGCAACAACTGCCGCTGGACGTGATCAAGATTGACCACCGTTTTATCCGCGACATTCCCTATAATGTCAGCGCAACGGATGTTGCCTCAGCGGTTATTGCGCTGGCCAGGAAATTACACCTCACGGTTGTGGCCGAGGGAGTGGAAACACCGCAGCAGCTGAGTTTTCTCAAAAGCGCCGGCTGCGCCCAGTGCCAGGGCAACCTGTTCAGCTATCCGCTGGATGAAGATGCCCTCATTGGCTTCCTGATTCGGCAATATGAGCGGCCGCTTACCTCCTGATCATGGCAATGGTGGCCGGTAACCGGTAAAATCACGCCGTCGCCGGACTCCGGCAACGGCCCGTCCGGGCTCAATCCTTCGTCTTTTTATGAGTATTCATTGTCTGTGACTGAACTGAGCCGAATCCGAAATTTTTCGATTATCGCCCACATTGACCACGGTAAATCCACCCTGGCAGACCGCTTTATCCAGATCTGCGGCGGCCTCACTGAACGTGAAATGGCCGAACAGGTGCTTGATTCCATGGATCTTGAGCGTGAGCGCGGCATCACCATCAAGGCCCAGAGTGTGACGCTCAACTACAAGGCCCGGGATGGTAAGGAATACAAACTGAATTTTATCGATACGCCGGGGCATGTGGACTTCTCCTATGAAGTGTCCCGTTCCCTCTATGCCTGTGAAGGCGCGCTGCTGGTGGTGGATGCCGGCCAGGGCGTGGAAGCACAGTCCGTGGCCAACTGCTATACCGCCATAGAGCAGGGCCTGGAGGTGGTACCGGTACTGAACAAGATGGACCTTCCACAGGCTGAACCCGAGCGGGTCGCCCAGGAGATCGAGGACATCATCGGCATTGCCGCCACCGATGCGGTGCGCTGCAGCGCCAAGAGTGGTATCGGGGTGGAAGATGTCCTGGAAGACCTGATCGCGAAGATCCCGCCGCCGAAAGGTGATCGCAGTGCACCCCTGCAGGCACTGATTATCGACTCCTGGTTTGATAATTATCTGGGGGTCGTTTCCCTGGTCCGGGTTACCGAGGGCACCCTGAAAAAGGGTGACAAGATTGTCATCAAATCCACCGGCAAGGCCTGGAATGCCGACAAGGTAGGTATCTTCAACCCCAAGCCCAAGGATACGGACATTCTCCAGGCCGGCGATGTCGGTTTTGTGGTGGCTGGCATCAAGGATATCCATGGTGCGCCGGTGGGCGACACCATCGTGCAGCAGAAAGGTTCGGAGAATATCCCGATGCTGCCCGGCTTCAAGAAGGTGAAGCCTCAGGTCTATGCCGGTCTGTTCCCGGTAAGCTCCGACGATTACAACGACTTCCGCGACGCGCTGGAAAAACTGACCCTGAATGATGCCTCACTGTTTTTCGAGCCGGAAAGCTCGGATGCGCTCGGCTTCGGTTTCCGCTGTGGCTTCCTCGGCATGCTCCATATGGAGATTGTCCAGGAACGCCTGGAGCGTGAATACGACATTGACCTGATTACCACGGCGCCGACGGTAATCTATGAAGTCGTTACCAAACAGGGTGAGACCCTGTCGGTAGACAATCCCTCGAGCCTTCCGGATATTGGTTCTATTGAAGAAATGCGCGAGCCGATCGTGGAGGCCAGCATTCTGGTGCCCCAGGAACATCTGGGCAATGTCATAGCCCTGTGTGAGGAAAAACGCGGCATCCAGAAAAACATGCACTTCATGTCCACCCAGGTGCAGGTCACTTACGAGCTGCCGATGGCAGAAGTGGTCCTGGACTTCTTTGATCGCATCAAATCGGCCAGTCGGGGCTTTGCGTCACTCGACTACCAGTTTGTGCGCTTCCAGACCGCCAATCTGGTGAGGCTGGACGTGCTGATCAACGGAGAGCGCGTGGATGCTCTGGCGCTGATTGTGCACAAGGATCAGGCCCACTATAAGGGGCGGGCCCTGGTGGAAAAAATGAAAGAGCTGATCCCGCGGCAAATGTTTGATATTGCCATTCAGGCAGCTATCGGGAACCAGGTGGTATCCCGGGTCACGGTGAAGGCGCTTCGCAAGAACGTGACAGCCAAGTGTTACGGTGGCGATGTCAGCCGGAAGAAGAAACTGCTGCAGAAGCAGAAAGAAGGCAAAAAGCGCATGAAGCAACTGGGCAATGTTGAGGTGCCTCAGGAAGCCTTCCTTGCGGTACTGAAAGTGGATAACTAAAAGGCACCTGAATGGATATTGATTTTCCCCTGGTTCTTGTAGTTCTGACGTTTGCAACCGGGCTGATCTGGCTGTTGGACAGGCTCTTCCTCCGTAAGCGCAGGCTTGCTGCGGCAGGACTGAAACCGGGCGAGCAGGAGGGCGACGAAGAGCCCAGGGAACCCTACCTTGTTGACCTCAGCCGTTCTTTTTTCCCGGTTCTGGCCGTAGTGCTGGTGTTGCGTTCGTTCCTGGTGGAGCCATTCCAGATTCCCTCGGGCTCCATGTTGCCGACCCTGGAAGTGGGAGACTTCATTCTGGTCAATAAGTACGCTTATGGGCTTAGGCTGCCCGTTGCCGGTACAAAAATTCTTGAGGTGGATGATCCCGAGCGGGGCGATATTGTTGTCTTTCGCTATCCGGAAGATGGCAGCACCAATTACATCAAGCGGGTTGTCGGCATGCCCGGGGATCGTATCCGCTACGAAGACAGGGAGCTCTACATCAATGGCGAAAAAGTCGAATCCCGTTTTGTGGCCCGATTGCCACCGGCAGAGCTTTGGCGCGAGACCCTGGGCGACAGTGAACACGACGTGTTCCTGACACTCGGGCGCACGGGCCGCTCCGGCGAGGGAGAGTGGCTGGTGCCGGAGGGGGAGTATTTCGTGATGGGTGACAACCGCGACAACAGTAACGATAGCCGCTACTGGGGCACGGTGCCGGACGAACTGGTGGTGGGCAAGGCATTTGCGATCTGGATGCACTGGCAATCGTTGACCAGTCTGCCATCATTTGATCGTGTGGGCGGCATAGAATAAGTGGGTTGTAATTCAGGGGTGTCTCTACAATGAAAAAAAACAGTCTTTCCTCCATGCGCAGGCAGTCAGGTGCCTCGGCACTGGTGATCATGATCATGGTGCTCTTTTTCGGCAGCCTGCTGACACTGGTCATCAAGCTGGGGCCGGCGTATCTGGACGATATTACCATTCAGGAGGCACTGGAAAGCCTGGAGGGAACCGAAGACCTCTCCGAAATGGGGCCCTCCCAGGTCAGAAGCCTGATCAACAAGCGCCTGAGCGTGAACAACGTGAGGGGCTTCGACGCCAAGAACATCAGCGTTGAGAAAAACGGCGAGTTTGTCGTGATCAATGTGGATTATGAAGTCCGCAACAACCTTTTCCGTAACGTAGATACGGTTATCCACTTCCAACACGAGTATGAGATGAAGGGCAAGTGAATTCACAACCGGATCTGGACCAGCTGCAGCGGCGTATCGGCTATCAGTTCAAAACCCCTGAGCGCCTGTTGCTGGCGCTGACCCATCGAAGTTACGGTAACCAGAACAATGAGCGCCTGGAATTTCTGGGTGACTCCATTGTCAATATGGTCATAGCAGAGCACCTGTACCTGCGCTTCGAGAAGGCCCGGGAGGGGCAGCTTAGTCGCCTGCGTGCCCGCATGGTCAAGGGGGTTACCCTGGCGGAGATCGGCCGTGAATTTGAACTGGGAAAATACCTTCGACTGGGCTCCGGTGAGCTGAAAAGTGGCGGGTTTCGCCGAGAGTCGATCCTTGCCGATGCGGTTGAGTCGATTATCGGCGCAATCTATCTGGACAGTGATTTTCATACCTGCCGGGAGCAGGTGCTGCGCTGGTTCGAGGTGCGCCTGAAGCAACTGGATTTGCAGGACACCCAGAAGGACCCCAAAACCCGGTTGCAGGAATACCTGCAGTCGCGGCAGTTTCCGCTGCCGCGCTACGATGTAATTTCCGTGGATGGTGAAGCCCACGCCCAGACGTTCCATGTTTCCTGTGCTCTGCCGTCGCTGGATCGGAAAACCACCGGAACCGGCAATAGCCGCCGGATCGCCGAGCAGCAGGCCGCCCGCAATGCCCTCAAGGAACTGGGCGTGGAGAATGAATGATGAATGATATTACCCGCCCGGAGAACCCGGACAGCCGATGTGGTTTTGTGGCTATTGTCGGACGCCCCAATGTCGGCAAGTCGACGCTGCTGAACCATATCCTTGGCCAGAAACTGAGTATCACCTCGCGAAAACCACAAACCACACGTCACCAGGTTCTGGGAATCAAGACCGAGGGCCCGGTACAGGCAATCTACGTGGATACACCGGGCATGCACGAGGAAGAGCCCCGGGCGATCAACCGCTATATGAACAAGGCTGCTACGTCGGCGCTGAAGGACGTTGACGTGGCTGTGTTCGTGGTTGATCAGCTGGCCTGGACCACTGCCGACGACATGGTGCTGGAGAAGCTGAGCAGCCTGAAGTGCCCGGTGATTCTTGCGGTGAACAAGGTGGACCGGATCGAGAATCGTGAAGCCCTGCTTCCCCACCTGGACATGCTGTCACGGAAACGGGATTTCGCCGAAATCATTCCCCTGTCGGCACTGAAGGGCATGAATCTGGAGCCCCTGGAGAAAGCCGTTGGACGTTTCCTGCCACAAAGCGTTCATTTCTATCCGGACGACCAGATTACCGATCGCAGTGAACGGTTTATGGCTTCGGAAATGGTGCGGGAAAAAATTACCCGGCAACTGGGTGCCGAACTGCCATACTCCGTGGCGGTCGAAATCGAGGAGTTCCGCAAGGACGGCAAGACCCTGCACATTTCTGCCCTGATTCTGGTTGAACGTGAGGGCCAGAAAAAGATCATTATTGGCGACAAGGGCGAGCGCCTGCGTCGTATCGGTCAGGAAGCCAGAACCGACATGGAGCGCCTTTTTGACAGCAAGGTCATGCTGCGGCTCTGGGTCAAGGTCAAACGGGGCTGGGCGGACAGCGACCGGGCGCTCAAGAGTCTCGGCATGACCGACTTCTGAGGAAACCATGACGGGGCCAGTGCAGCAGGAGCCCGCGTATGTCCTCCACCGCAGGCCCTGGCGCGAAACCAGTCTGATGGTGGACATCTTCTCCCTCAACGGGGGCCGGCTTACCCTTATTGCCCGGGGTGGCAACAGCGCCAAGAGCCCACTGAAGGCACAGTTACAGCCGTTTCAGCCGTTGCTACTGGACTGGACCGGCCGCAGTGACCTGAAGACTCTGACCCAGGCAGAAGTCCGCGGCGGGCCTGCCCTCAAGCGCACGGTATCCCTGTACAGCGGGTTGTACGTTAATGAACTCCTGCAGCGCCTGCTGCCCCCGTCAGATCCCCATCCCCGTCTCTTCGCCGCCTATATCGATGTGATCGCCGAGTTGTCGGGAGCCCGTGATGTGGAGCCGGTCCTGCGCCGGTTCGAGCAATCATTTGCCGCGGAGCTGGGGTATGACTTTGCCTGGGACCTCGCAACCGACACCGGGCATGCGGTCGAGGCCAGTGAATATTATTGCTATGATCCGGAGCAGGGGATTCTGGCCACGCCTTCGGCTGGTGTCAGGCTTCAGGACCTTTCCGGTGCCACGTTGCTGGCGCTGGCCTCCGGAGACCTGGAATCAACGGAGTGTCGGCGCGTTGCCAAGCGGGTAACCCGTGTACTGGTGGATTACCTTCTGCAGGGCCGGCCTCTCAACAGCCGTAGCCTGTTCCGTCATCATCGAGGAGATCGTCATGAATCCTAGTGCAACCAGCCCCAGAGTGTTGCTGGGCGTCAATATTGATCATGTCGCAACGCTGCGGCAGGCCAGGGGCACCCGCTATCCGGATCCGGTCCAGGCGGCCATCATGGCGGAAGAAGCCGGGGCAGACGGGATTACCATTCATCCCCGGGAAGACCGTCGCCATATTCAGGACCGGGATGTACTGCTGCTCAGGGAAATCCTGACCACCAAGATGAATCTGGAAATGGCGGTGACAGACGCCATGCTGGCATTCGCTGAACAGGTGCGGCCGGAATGTGTCTGCCTGGTGCCGGAAAAGCGTGAAGAGCTGACCACCGAGGGCGGGCTTGATGTGGAGGGCCAGGAGGCGCGGGTTGCAAAAGCCTGTGAGCGTCTGGCGCGGATAGGGGCCGAGGTGTCCCTGTTTATCGATCCTGACATCGGGCAGATTGATGCCGCGGTCAGGTGTGGCGCACCGGTGGTGGAACTTCATACTGGCGAATATGCGGAAGCCGGTACACCGGAACTTGCAGAAGCCGCCTTCGATACCCTGGTGAATGCCGTGGAGCATGCCCGTAAAAAGGGCCTGATCGTGAATGCGGGCCACGGCCTTCACTATCACAACACTGAGCGGGTTGCTGCGATTCCTGGCATTAATGAGCTCAACATCGGCCATGCCATTATTGCCCGGGCGGTATTCACCGGCCTGAAGGAGGCCGTGCGGGACATGAAGGCGATCCTGCAAAACGCCCGGGCCTGACGGGATGTATCAGACCTCAGCCTGTTGATTCTGCTCCCGGAACAGCTGCTGCCAGTCGGTCTGTTCACTCCAGGTCTGCAGGCGTTCCATTGCAACAAGCAACTGGTCTTTCAGGTATTCCGCATCGGGTGAGTCGCATTTCAGCGAGGTTTCCAGCTGGTTGGCGGCACCCCGCAGTTCAGGTACACCGCAATACCGGGTTGCACCATGCAATTTGTGCACGCATTCCAGTAACTCCTCCCGGTCGCCGTTGTTCCAGAGCCTGTTAATCCGGTCCAGGTCGGTGTGGATCTGTTCAATCAGCATACTGAACAGCTCTTCCGCCAGGTCTGCCTTGCCGGCAGCCAACTGAATGCTCTCGGCGACACTGACGCAATCCGGTTGTTTCTTGCGGGTGGACGGTCGCAGGGCTCGCCGGGTATCCCGGATCTCCGGAACAGAGGGGTAGCCACTGTCCCCGGCCGGGTTACAGCTATAGCCGGTGTAGTCATAGATGATATCGATCAGCTGGCTATTGCTGATGGGCTTGGCAAGATAGCCGTCGAAGCCCTGCCGGGTGAGCCGGTCCTGTTCTTCCGCCAGAGCATGGGCGGTCAGGGCAATGATACGGGTGCGATGACTGTTGTTGTCCAGGCTGCGGAGTCTTTCCGTGGTCTCGACACCGTCCATGCCCGGCATCTGCAGGTCCATGAAAACCAGGTCAAACGGCTTCTGCCGTGCCTTGCTCAGGGCTTCAAAGCCACTGCTGGCGCCCTCGGCTTCAATGCGGCAATCGTGCAGTAATGTCAGTACCAGTTTCAGATTGGCATCGTTATCGTCCACCGCCAGAACCCGTGGTGCCTGACCGGATTGCGGGGCTGCCTCTCTTGCAGCGGATGGGGCCGGAAGATGTCGCTGCCGGCTGCTGATGCCATGGACCAGCAACAGTAGCTCATCGTAGAGCGAGTCCCGGCATACCGGCTTGGTGAGGTGGCCACTGGCAAGGCCCGAAAGCGGGGTATCGTGGGTTTCCAGCGTCGGAGTGAGCAAAAGGGTACGGCAATCCCTCTCCAGTTCGAGGGTTCTGACCAGTGAGCAGTACTGGCTGGAGTTGAGCAGATGACGGGTGATGCCGAGAAGGGCAACCGCATAACCGGACTGCGCTTTCTGGGCTTCCTCGATCTGCTCCTGCATGGCGCCGGGAGAGGAGACCCGGTCTACCGTCATGCCCCATTCCCGCAGCATGTGCTCAACGGCAAGGCCGGTGGTCTTCTGTTGTTCCAGGTAGATAACCCGTTCGCCACGCAGGGCATCTTTCGGCGCAATCGCCTCTCCGGTGGAAGACAGCTCCGAGGTAAGGGTAAACCAGAAGGTGGAGCCCTTGCCCAGTTCGCTCTCCAGCCCGATTTTTCCGCCCATTTCTTCAACCAGGCGCTTGGAAATGGCAAGGCCCAGGCCGGTGCCGCCGTATTGCCGTGCGGTGGAGGCATCAGCCTGGCTGAAGGCATTGAACAGTGATTGCTGCTGGGCCCGGGAAAGACCGACGCCGGAGTCGGTAATGCTCAGCCGCAGGGTAATCCGGTTGCTTTCCGGGTCCTCCTCTTCGAGGCTTGCCCGCAACACCACTTCACCGGTCTGGGTGAATTTGATGGCGTTGTTTACCAGGTTGGTGATCACCTGCTTCACCCGCAGAGGATCCCCCATGATGTTGTCGGGGACATCGTTATAAACCAGTGGCACCAGATCCAGGTTCTTGCTGTGAGCGGCCGGGGCCAGCATCACCATGACTTCCTCGACAATGTCCCGGAGCTGGAACGGAATGCGGTCGAGAATCAGCTTGCCGGCCTCGATCTTGGAGAAGTCGAGGATGTCGTTGATGATGGTCAGCAGTATTTCCGACGACTTCCGGATGGTGCTGAGGTGGTCCCGCTGCTGGCGGGGCAAGGGGCTTTTCAGCAGCAACTCGGTGAAGCCGATAATGCCATTGAGCGGCGTGCGTATCTCGTGGGACATGTTGGCCAGGAACTCGGACTTGATACGGCTGGCTTCAAGGGCTTCCTTGCGGGCAAAATCCAGTTCGATGTTCTGGATCTCGATGGTTTCCAGGGTTTCCCGCAGGTCTTCCGTGGCCTGGTCAATGTTCTGCTGCATCTCCGCCTGGGCTTTGCTCAGTTCGCTGGCCATGGCGTTCAGGCCGGACTCCAGCTGCTCGAATTCAGGGCCGGCCCCGGTGTAGACACGGGTGTCCAGCTTGCCTTCCTTGAGCCTGGCCACCGCTTCATTGAGCTCGAAAACCGGATCGGTAAAGGCACGGCTCAGGCGCATGGCAATAACCAGGCTAAGTAGCACCCCGCCCAGCACCAGCAGCAGTGAAATCAGCAGGGCCTTATAGGTTTCCTTCTCGGTACGAACATGGGACATTTCCACCGTGACCCAGCCAATAGGCTCCTTGCCGCTGGCCACATCCTGGCGGGAGTCCGGGTCCAGCATGCTTTCGATCATCAGGTCCTGCAGGTAAACCGGGGTGACGAACACAGTGCTGTCCGGCCTGCTGATCTGTTTGGCATCCTCGCCGGTGAGGGTGTCCTTGCCGACGTCATCGGAACTGCCGGGGCCGGTGTGAAGAAGCCGGTTATGCTCGCTGTCAAAGAAGGTAATGGAGCGCACGTCCTGTTCTTCCAGCAGAGCATTGGAGAGGCTGCTGAGGAGGCTGCGATTGGCAGTAAAAAGGCCGTATTCCGAGCCGGCAGACAACTGCCGCGAGAGGGATTCACCCCGGTCCTTCAGAAGGTTTTCAATATTGTTGACCCAGCTGTAGGTAAAGAAAAGCCCCAGCATCAGAGTGGTCAGAAGGGTGGGGACGAGCGTCACCACAAGTACTTTTTTGCGTATGCCCCAACGCCGCATAGTGAGTTCCCGATTGACGTCGCCGGCCTGATCTCCGGCATTCTTCCCTGACAGAATAGATGATTGCAGCCGTTCTGGCCGTGATGGCACTCCCGGATATAGCCCGCAGTCATGGATATAGCGAGAAGCTGTATTGGGAGACGGCGGCTATTCCGCGTATCATGCGAATCCGGAGTGTACCACAGGCTTGTGTTGCCGGCGTTAACTGCTGGCCGCGGGTTGCGGCAGATTTGAGGAAGGTAAGAGCATGCATTTCCCGACCATCGAAGATTATGTAGGGCATACGCCCCTGGTGAGGTTGCAAAGGCTTCCTGGTAAAACCAGCAACGTGATTCTGGCCAAGCTGGAAGGCAACAACCCGGCAGGGTCAGTGAAAGACCGCCCGGCTATCAGCATGATCCAGGAGGCGGAGCGCCGGGGTGACATAAAGCCGGGCGATACCCTGATCGAGGCCACCAGCGGCAACACCGGTATAGCCCTGGCGATGGCGGCGGCCATCAAGGGGTATCGGATGGTTCTGATCATGCCCGAGAATGCCAGCGAAGAGCGCCGCGCGTCCATGCGGGCCTACGGCGCCGAAATTATCAATGTCAGCAAAGAGGGCGGCATGGAATCCGCCCGGGACCTGGCCCAGCGGATGGAATCAGAGGGCAAGGGCAAGGTGCTGGACCAGTTTGCCAATCAGGACAATCCGCTGGCCCACTACCGCACCACAGGCCCTGAGATCTGGGAACAGACCGAAGGCAAGGTGACCCACTTTGTCAGCTCCATGGGTACCACCGGTACCATAATGGGGGTTTCCAGGTACCTCAAGGAACGCAATCCGGACATTCAGATCGTTGGCCTGCAACCAAAAGAAGGGGCCTCGATTCCAGGAATCCGCCGCTGGCCGGAACCCTACCTGCCTAAAATCTATGATGCTTCCCGTGTCGACACCGTACTGGATATCGGCCAGCAGGAAGCCGAAGACACCATGCGTGCACTGGCCAGTGAGGAAGGTATCTTCTGTGGGGTTTCCTCCGGCGGCTCCATTGCCGCGGCACTGAAACTGTCAGCCCAGGTTGAAAACGCAGTGATCGTGGCCATTATCTGTGACCGGGGCGACCGTTACCTGTCTACAGGTGTCTTTCCCGGCGCCTGAATTCATCAAGAGAAGTATCTATGAGCAGAAGACGCAGGAAAGTCCTGCCCACCAAGCCGGTGCGTTGTGTTATTGAAACCCTGAGCCATGATGGCCGCGGTATTGCCCGTGAGAATGGCAAGGCGCAGTTTGTTGATGGCGCGCTGCCCGGCGAAACGGTAATGGCAAAGGTGATCAGCTCACGCAGCAAGTTCGACGAGTTGCGGGCCGTGGAGGTGCTGGAAGCCAGCGAGGCCCGGATTACACCCCCCTGCGAGTTTGCGGACCTGTGCGGGGGTTGCAGCCTGCAACATATGGACAGTGATGCTCAGATCCGGTTCAAGGAGGATACCCTAAGGGAGCACTTTGCCCACTTCGGGGGCATTGAGCCAGAAGAATGGGTGGCGCCCATGCGTTCTCCGGCGCTCGGTTATCGGCGCAAGGCCAGGCTGGGGGTGAAGTATGTGCCGGCGCGGGAGTCGGTGCTGGTGGGCTTCCGTGAAAAACGCAACAGCTTCCTGACTGACATCGACCGGTGTGTGGTGCTGGATCCGCGCATAGGCGATCGCATTGCTCCGCTTCGGGAAATGCTTCACGGCCTGGAGGCCTACCGGCGCATTCCCCAGGTGGAAGTGGCCTGCGGCGATCAGGAGGCGGCCATGGTCTTCCGCAACATGGACCCGTTGAGCGAAGCAGACACCGCGGCGCTGATCCGGTTTGGTCAGGCCCATGAATTGCATATCTACCTGCAGCCAAAAGGGCCGGATACGGTTTACAGGATCTGGCCTGAGTCGGGTGAGGAGCGCTTGGCCTATCGCATGGAAGAATTCGACCTGACCATGAAGTTTCATCCCATGGACTTTACCCAGGTCAATGCAGGGATCAATCGCACCATGGTACACAGGGCCGTGGAATGGCTGGATGTCCAGCCGGATGAGAGGGTACTCGACCTGTTCTGCGGACTGGGGAACTTTACCCTGCCGTTGGCGCGTCGTGCCGGGCAGGTGGTTGGCGTGGAAGGCGATGACGCCATGGTGGTTCGGGGACGGCAAAATGCGGAACTCAACGGGTTATCCAATGTCGCATTCCACGGCGCAGACTTGCAGGCGGATTTCACGGCGCAACCCTGGGCTGTTGAGGGTTTCGACAAGATCCTGATCGATCCGCCCCGGACCGGTGCCCAGGAGGTCTGTGAATACCTGACAGCCTTCGGTGCCAGGCGGATTGTGTACGTTTCCTGTAATCCGGCCACTCTGGCCAGGGATGCAGGGGTGTTGGTGCGCAATGGCTACCGGCTGGTAAGGGCGGGGGTAATGGACATGTTCCCCCACACCACGCACGTTGAGTCCATGGCGGTGTTCGAGCGCGTGGATAACAGATGAATCTCGGTGCCGGTCACGGATGCCCGGGTAAACAACCAGGAAGAACAAGAGCGATATGGTAAAAGTTCGCGAAGATTATGCAGTGACCGGCGACGGCCAGGTGGATATTGAGCGCTGGGTTCGCCAGATAGAGTCACAGACTCATCTGGAGAATGCCGAACAGTTCCGGCGGGCTTGCGAGAAAGCGGCAGCCATCGATTTCCAGGCCGTGCGTGAAGACCGGGTGTGGGCACCCGGTGCCAGCAGTTTCCGTACTGGCATAGAAATGGCCCAGGTGCTGGTTGAATTGCATCTGGACCAGACCAGCCTGGTTGCAGCAATTCTTTACCGGGCGGTGCGGGAAGAGCGTATTCCATTGGCGGAAATACGGGCGGAATTCGGTGATGAAGTCGCCGGATTGATTGACGGTGTGCAGCAGATGGCTGCCATATCGTCCATTCATCACCCGCTCAAGGGCAATGTGCTCGGCCAGACCGAAGGCCAGCTTGATAACGTCCGCAAGATGCTCGTGACCATGATTGACGACGTGCGGGTCGCACTGATCAAGCTGGCAGAGCGGACCTGTGCCATCCGCGCCGTGAAAAACGCCTCGGAAGAAAAGCGCATGCGCGTTGCCCGCGAGGTGTTCGATATCTACGCGCCCCTGGCGCATCGGCTCGGTATCGGTCACATCAAGTGGGAGCTGGAGGATCTCTCGTTCCGCTACCTGCATGCCACCGCCTATAAAAAGATTGCCAAACTGCTGGACGAAAAACGGCTGGACCGTGAAAGCTACATCAAGCGCGTGATCACCACCCTGAAAGAAGAGCTCGGCGCCTCCGGAATAGAAGGCGAATTATCGGGGCGTGCCAAGCATATCTACAGCATCTGGAGAAAGATGCGCCGCAAGGGGATCGACTTCTCGCAGGTGTACGATGTTCGCGCCGTACGTATTCTGGTACCGGAGGTGCGGGACTGTTACGCCGCGCTCGGTATCGTGCATACCCTCTGGCGCCATATCCCCAACGAGTTCGATGACTATATCGCCAACCCCAAGGAAAACGGGTACCAGTCCCTGCATACAGCCGTCATCGGCCCTGAAGGCAAGGTAATGGAAGTACAGATCCGCACCCATGCCATGCATGAGGAAGCGGAGCTGGGGGTCTGTGCCCACTGGCTTTACAAGGGTATGGACAAGGGCAATCGCTCCGTTGGTTACGACGCCAAGATCAACTGGCTGCGCCAGGTGCTGGAATGGCAGGAGGAACTGGGTGACCTCTCCGGGCTGGCGGACCACCTGAAGTCCGATGTGGCCTCCGACCGTGTCTACGTGTTTACCCCCGAGGGCCATGTGGTGGATCTTCCCCAGGGTGCCACGCCGGTGGACTTTGCCTACCGGGTGCATACCGAGATCGGCCACGCCTGCCGGGGCGCCAAGGTGAACAATCGTATTGTTCCGCTGACCTATCCCCTGAAAACCGGCGACCAGATCTCCATTCTTACCTCCAACAACCAGGCGCCGAGCCGGGACTGGCTGAATCCGAGCCTGGGCTACATCCAGACTTCCCGTGCCAGAGCCAAGGTGACCCACTGGTTCAAGCAGCAGGACCGTGGCCGCAACATCATCGACGGCCGGGCAATCCTGGAGGATGAATTCAAGCGGCTGTCCCTATACGAGGTGGATCTGGATGATCTCGCGCGCAAGGTAAACTATCAGGGGGCCGAAGACATGTTCGCAGCGGTGGGCGCAGGTGACCTGCGTCCCACCCATGTGGCCAATGTCGCCCAGCAGATGCTGGAGCCTAAATCCGAACAGCTGGACCTGAAGCTGACCACCCAGCGGCGCAAGCCTTACGATACCGAATCCGATATCCAGATCCTCGGTGTAGGCAAGCTCAAGACCCAGGTGGCCAAGTGTTGCAAACCGCTGCCGGGTGATCCCATTGGTGGCTACATCACCGTTGGCCGTGGTGTAACGGTACACCGGCAGGACTGCCTTACATTCCTGAACCTGCGGGAATTCGAGCCCAACCGCATCATCGAGGTGAGTTGGGGTGGTCAGCCGGTGGCTGTCTATCCGGTGGATGTGGAAATAGAAGCCTATGACCGCTCGGGACTGTTACGGGATATCACCCAGGTGCTGTCTTCATCCAAAAGCGATGTACTGGCGCTGAACACCATGTCCAACAAGGATGAGAACACCGCCACCATGACGGTGACAGTGGAAATTTCCAGCCTTGATCAGCTGGCCCGGTTGCTGGCCCAGATCCGTAACCTGCCTAACATCATCGACGTCAGGCGCAAGCGCTCATGAGCTATACCATCGACGACCTGAAAACCCTGATGGCGCGGCTGCGGGACCCGGACACCGGGTGTCCGTGGGACACCCGCCAGACCTTCAAAACGATCGTGCCGCACACACTGGAAGAGGCGTACGAGGTTGCCGATGCCATTGACAGGGAAGACTATCCCCACCTTGAGGATGAGCTGGGAGACCTCCTGTTCCAGGTGATTTTCTACAGCCAGATGGGAAAAGAGCAGAACCACTTTGATTTTGACTCGGTGGTGGACAACCTGGTTCGTAAACTGGTCCGCCGCCACCCCCATGTGTTTCCGGATGGCACCCTGGAAAGCCGGGTGGACCCGGATAACCGTCCCGGGGAAGCCGAGATCAAGGCCAGTTGGGAGCGTATCAAGGCGCAGGAGCGGGCAGCCCAACCGGACAAGTCATCAGACCCGGGTGCCGCCAGCCGGTTAGACGGTATCGCCCGGACACTCCCCGCAATGGTGCGTGCTGAGAAACTTCAGCGCAGGGCGGCCAGTCACGGCTTTGACTGGCCGGACATTGAACCCGTGTTCGACAAGCTTCATGAAGAAATCGATGAACTGAAAGAAGCCTGGCATGACGCGCGCTCCGGGGCAGGTCCGGTGGACGCCGTCGAGGATGAGCTGGGGGACCTGCTGTTTGTCTGCGTGAATCTGGCACGGTTCATGAAGGTTAATACCGAGCAGGCCCTCAACAGCACCAATCACAAGTTCGAGACACGATTCCGTGCTATTGAGGAACACCTCGAACGCGAAGGCCGTGATCTGGATGGTGAGTCACTTGAGGCACTGGATGCCGTCTGGCAAACCGTCAAGGGAGTTGAAAAACAGCGGAAAAAGTAACGGATAAGTACAATCCGTTACCAATAATTCCGCCCCTGGTGCGGTTGCTTCGTCTACACTTCCGGTTACGGGTGCACACCTTTTGTGCATCCCGTGGGCCACCAAGAAGATGCAGGAGTGAAGGCACCATGAAAATCAAAGATCTGGTCAACTACTGGGACAAGCATGCGCGTGGTCGGCTGACCCGTGATGCGTATTTTGCCAATCTTTCTGACCAGCATCACAAGCGACTGGAGAAACTGGCCGCTCTATATCCGATGAAGTCGTCCCAGGATCTCATGCGGGATCTCATCTCCGCCGCCCTTGACGAACTGGAAACCAGCTTCCCCTATGTTCAGGGTTCGAAGGTGGTGGCATTCGATGAGGACGGCTTTGAGATCTATGAAGACAAGGGTATGACACCGCGCTTCATCAGCCTGAGCCAGAAGCATATCCAGAAGCTCAAGGCGCGACAGCTCGAGTCGGTTGCCTGATCAGGCCAGCGGCCTGATCACAGAAAACCTGCAATAATCACGGGGTGGTTTCAGCCACCCCTCAGTAAACTGCCCCCTGTTACTTTTCCTTGCCTTCCAGTTTGTCCTTCAATGGACTCAGCCTGACCAGGTCGTCCAGGGCAGCTCCGATCATGTCGTTCAGAATATCGCTTTCGGAACGGTCCGGGTATAGTTCGGCCAGCGCAGCGATACGCGCGGCATCTTCCAGAGGCAGGCGGAGGTTGTAATCGTGGCTCCGCTCAACAGGTTCTTTTTTGCCTTCCCAGTGTTTGGGCAGATCGGTTACTTTCATGAATACTCCTTGCGGCCACAGGCTTAAATCGTTAGAAAGGATTTAAGAGTAAATAGTATCGTCAGTTTACTTCGCCTCCGTCAATTTAAAAGGACGTCAATGTGACCGAGCTACACCCCGAACTCCGAGAAAACGTTCGCATGCTGGGTGAGTTGCTGGGACAGAGTATCCGGCGCCACCCAGGCCAGGACTGTTACGAGCTGATTGAAGAAGTGCGCGCCGCCGCCAAGGCGGACCGTCGCCAGGAAAGCGGCTCCGGCCAGCGCCTGGTCAACCTGCTGGGCAAGCTCAGTGATGACGAGTTGCTGCCGGTAACCCGAGCCTTTAACCAGTTTCTCAACCTCGCCAACCTGGCCGAGCAGTACCATGGCATTCGCCGCAAGCGCGGCCACCAGTCAGACCTTATGGTGGAATCCCTCGGTGATGTGTTCAGCCGTCTGAAGAACGGGGGTGTCAGTGCGGAGGAACTGCACCGGCGGGTGGCTGATCTGCGCATTGAATATGTACTGACGGCGCACCCCACAGAGGTGGCGCGTCGGACACTTATCATGAAATACGACGAGATGTCGGACTGCCTGGCCCGTCTGGATCATGATGACCTGTTACCGGCAGAGCGCGACGAAATCGTTGACCGGCTGAGCCAGCTGGTGACCGAAGCCTGGCATACCGATGAAATCCGGCACGAACGCCCTACTGCGGTGGACGAAGCCAAGTGGGGGTTTGCCGTTATCGAGAACAGTCTCTGGGAGGCGCTGCCCCGTTTCCTGCGAAGCCTCGACCTGTCGCTTTCCGAGGCCACCGGCAAGGGCCTGCCCCTGAACGCATCACCGATCCGTATTGCGTCCTGGATGGGGGGAGACCGGGACGGCAACCCCAATGTTACCCATGAAGTGACCCGCAAAGTGTTCCTGCTTGGCCGGTGGATGGCCGCCGATCTGTACCTGCGGGATATCCAGGCTCTGCGTGCCGAGCTTTCCATGTGGCAGGCCAGTGATGAGTTGCGGGCCGTCACCGGGGATTCCCGCGAGCCCTACCGCATGGTGTTGGCGGGACTGCGTGAAAAACTGATCAAAACCCGGGACTGGGCCGAGGCCAGTGTCGCCGGTGAGCCGGTGGACAGCTCCGACATCCTGTTTGCCAACGAGGATTTCACCGGCCCGCTGGAGCTGTGTTATCGCTCACTGGTCGATTGTGGGCTGGAAACCATCGCCAACGGGCCGCTGCTGGATACCATACGCCGCGCCCATACTTTCGGCCTGCCGCTGATCCGCCTGGACATCCGCCAGGAAGCCGCCCGCCATGCCTCAGCGGTTGCCGAGATGGTGGAATACCTGGGAATGGGTGATTACCTGTCCTGGTCAGAACAGGAGCGCCAGGATTTCCTGGTACGCGAGCTCAAGGGCCGTCGCCCCCTGGTGCCCAGGAACTGGCGGCCATCGGACGAGGTCGCGGAAGTACTGGCCACCTGTGAAGTTGTGGCGCAACAGACACCCGAGGCCCTGGGTTCCTACGTTATTTCCATGGCCAGCAAACCCTCGGACGTACTGAATGTCATTCTGTTGCTGCGGGAAGCCGGCATGGCAAACCCGATGCGGGTGGTGCCTCTGTTCGAAACCCTCGACGACCTGCGCGGGGCACCGGACAGCATGGCTGCGCTGTATAACGTGGACTGGTACCGGGACTACTGTGAAGGCCGCCAGGAAGTCATGATCGGTTACTCCGATTCTTCCAAGGACGCCGGCCAGATGATGGCCGCCTGGGCCCAGTATCAGGCTCAGGAACAGCTGACACAGGTTGCCAGTGACCATGGTGTTCATCTGACGCTGTTTCATGGCCGTGGCGGCACCGTCGGCCGTGGTGGCGGCCCTGCCAACCGGGCAATCCTGTCCCAGCCACCGGGGTCGGTCAACGGCAGCTTCCGCATTACCGAGCAGGGCGAGATGATCCGTTTCAAATTCGGCCTGCCCCGGCTGGCGGAGCAGAGCCTGACGCTCTACACCACGGCGGTGATAGAAGCGACGCTGGCGCCGCCCCGCAGTCCCGAACCGGAGTGGCGGGAGGTCATGGACTGGCTCACCGAAAGGTCCCTGAAAGCCTACCGCGATGTAGTTCGGGAAAATCCCGACTTCGTTCCCTATTTCCGTCAGGTTACCCCCGAGCAGGCGCTGGGCAAACTGGCCCTGGGTAGCCGCCCTGCACGCCGGAAACCCGGCGGTGGTGTCGAAAGCCTGCGGGCCATCCCCTGGATCTTCGCCTGGACCCAGATGCGCATGATGCTGCCCAGTTGGCTGGGCAGCGATGTTGCCCTGGAAGAAGCCTTCCGTAATGACAAGGTGCCGGTGCTGCGGGAAATGATGCAACAATGGCCCTTCTTCAAAACCTATGTGGATATGCTGGAGATGGTACTGGCAAAATCCGACCTGCGAATCGCCAGTTACTATGAGCAGACTCTGGTGGAAGACCCAGAGTTGCTGGAATTGGGTAAAAGCCTGCGGGAGCGTCTGCAGGGTTGTATCCGGAATCTGCTGGAGCTGAAACAGCAGGAGATGCTGCTGGAGCAGGAACCGGTTTTTGCCCATTCCATGCGTGTACGTAATCCCTACACAGATCCGCTACACTATCTGCAGGCGGAACTGCTTAAGCGCGACCGCGAAAGCGAAGGCAAGGGAGAAGTCCCCGAAATGGTGGAGCGCGCATTGAAGGTTACCATGGCGGGTATTTCCGCGGGTATGCGAAATACTGGATAGCGGTGCAAGGCCATGTGGGGCAATGGGCCCCAGGACACGCTACGAGCACATCCATGTGCGCTTGACTTTGGCCATCCATGGCCAAAGACAGTCCTGGGGCCCATCACCCCACATGACCCCGGACTGTCGAGTAAACATATCCGTAATAAGCCGCTGAGAAAGCGGGCAAGTAAACAAAATAACAGGAGTAACGCCGTGGCGTTAGCGGCAAGGCTGGAACGTTTTCTGACCCGTCAGGGGATTGCGTACAAGGAAGTGCCCATTGACCAGGTACTCAATTTTGATGCGGCGGTCATGGCATCCGGGCGTTCCCAGGAGGAGTTTATCCGGGCAACGCCGTTGATCGATATCAGTGGCGTTGTGATGGCCGTTCACGGTTACAACACCAGCCTCGATATGGATCTGGTGCACAAGCTGACCGGTCGGCGCCTCCAGCCTCTGACGGCCCGCCAGTCCGCGCGCCTTTTCGCCGACTGCGACCCGGGATTCCAGCCGCCCATTGGCGGTGCCTACGACATACCCGTGCTGGTGGATGAAGATGTTCTGGGTTACCCCCGTGCACTGATGTGCTGTGGTACCGACAACACCCTGCTCGAGCTGGACCGCACCTCCCTGGCACGGTCTCTGGCCGATGCGACCCAGGGGCACCTGGTGATTCGCGGCGAGAATAACGGCCAGCGGGATGCGCTGACGCTGGAAGAGGTGGCGGATAAGCTCCAGAAACTGTATCGCCTGCCGCCCATGCCGGCACTGGCCTTGCGGATACTCAGGCTGACTGCCAACACAGAGGCCACCGCCCGGGAACTGGCTGAGCTGATCGAGTTTGACCCCAGCCTGACGGCGCAAATCATGCGATATGCCCGTTCGGCGCTCTTCAATTACCCCGGCCAGATCAATTCCGTTCAGGAAGCGGTAACCCGGGTTCTGGGCTTTGACCGTGTTGCCCACATCGCCCTGGGGATTGCCTCGGTTCGGGCTTTTGAAGTGCCCCGACAGGGCATGCTGGGAATGGACCAGTTCTGGCGGCATTCACTGTATTGCGCTTTCCTGTGCCAGCGCATGGCACCCAAGTGCAATTCCGACAAGGGGCTTGCCTATCTCTGCGGGTTGCTGCACAACTTTGGCCTGCTGTTGATTGGCCACCTGTTTCCACAGGAATTCAAGGAATTGAATGCTCTTCGCGAAGCCAACCCGGAAGCCAGCATGCACGCACTGGAACAACAGGTATTCGGGGCCGACGACAACCAGCAGATGCTGGCGGTTGGTCATGGCGCTATTGGCGGCATTCTGCACCGTCTGTGGGAATTGCCGGACCCTGTCGTCAAGGCTGCTGGCATGCACCAGCAGCAGGGCTATCACGGGGAGCATGAAAGCTATGTGCTTATGGTTCAGCTTGCCAATGGCCTGCTCAAGGAAAAAGGTATCGGAGACGAGTTCAACCCGGACGACCTGAGTGCGCTGGCGTCTCCTCTCGGGCTTACAGATTTTGATATCAACCTTCTCAGTGAAGAGATCGACAAGGTTTCCGGAGATCTGGACGCACTGGCACTTTCCCTGTCATCCTGACCCGCGCATGGTTGCCGGTTACAGCCTGATGTAACCTCTTGGTGCATGCTACGGAGGTCCACTTTCTATGATGTGGCTGAGTTCGTATAATGCGCCAACTTCGGCGTGGTCCGCCAGACTGCAGCCGGCGAGAGGCTGTCGCAAAGCCGCGGGGTTTTGCCACAGCTTTTCAAATGATAATGACTACAACGGGAGCACAGCGTTATGAGAATCATCATGTTAGGCGCACCAGGCGCGGGCAAGGGGACTCAGGCCCAGTTTATCACCGAGCGGTTCGGTATCCCCCAGATATCTACCGGTGACATGCTGCGGGCAGCAGTCAAGGCGGAGTCCGAGCTTGGCAAGCAGGTCAAGGAAGTGATGGCCACCGGTGGTCTGGTATCCGACGACATCATCATCGCGCTGATTGAAGAGCGGGTAAAGCAACCGGATTGCAAGAATGGCTTTCTGCTGGACGGGTTCCCCCGCACCATCCCCCAGGCCGAAGCACTGAAGAGCCAGGGCATCGAGATTGACTACGTGGTCGAGATTGCCGTTGAAGACGAGGAAATTGTCAGCCGACTGTCCGGTCGTCGTGTGCATGAGGGCAGTGGCCGCATCTATCACGTCAAATATGATCCGCCCAAAACTGAAGGCAAGGACGACGAAACCGGCGAGCCTCTGGTTCAGCGCGAGGACGACAAGGAAGAAACGGTTCGCAAGCGCCTGAAAATCTATCATGAGCAGACGGCACCACTGATCGGCTACTACCAGGACTGGGCAAAGAAAGACCCGGCAGCAGCGCCCAAATACGTGCGTGTTGAAGGTGTGGGCAGTCTGGATGATATCCGCAATCAGATCCTTACCCAGCTGAAGTAACGACGTGAAATTACTGGCACTGGACACCTCGTCGGAGGGCTGCTCGGCAGCCCTTCTCGTTGATGGTAGCGTAACTGAGCGGTTCGAGATTGCTCCCCGTGGGCACACGCGACTGCTGATGCCAATGGTCCGCGAGCTGCTTTCGGAACAGGGCCTGGCGCCGGCTGCACTGGATTGTCTGGCCTTCGCCTGTGGTCCGGGCTCTTTCACCGGCCTTCGGATCGCCACGGGGGTTGTTCAGGGCCTGGCCTATGGCCTGGATGTGCCGGTTGTGCCGGTATCGTCCCTGGCAGCGGTTGCAGCGGATGCCATTGCCCGTCATTCCCTGGCAGAAGGCGACGGTATTGCAGTGGCTTTCGACGCCCGTATGGGCGAGCTTTACTGGGCCTGCTATGTATGCCGGGCTGGCCAGCCGCAACTGGTCGGTGACGAACGGGTTTGTGCACCGGGCTCGGTTGAGCTGGCCTCCGGAATCACCCGCTGGTCTGGCGCCGGTCAGGGCTGGGCCCTGCGGGAAAGCTTCCCGGCTGAGGTTGTGGATGCCATGACGGCCATCGACGAAACCCTGGTTCCCCGGGCTTCCAGAGTGGCGGAACTGGCGGCAACGGCGTTTCGCGAGGGCGCCGGTGTATCTGCCGCTGAGGCCCAGCCGGTCTATATTCGTGATGAAGTGGCCTGGAAGAAGCTCCCCGGCCGCTGACTACCTTCCCTGTTATCAAGACGGAAACTCTGCCCATGGAACTGTGGCACATTATTGTTTTGGCCATTATTCAGGGGCTGACGGAATTTCTTCCTATCAGCAGCTCCGCGCACCTGATTCTACCATCACAGATACTGGGCTGGCCGGATCAGGGTCTGGCTTTTGATGTGGCGGTCCATGTGGGCACGCTGGCCGCGGTCATCTGGTATTTTCGCATGGAGGTGTGCAGGCTCACCGTCGCCTGGGCCGGCGACACGGCGCGGGGGCGGGTAGGGCAGGACAGCGGGCTTGCCTGGGCTGTCATCGCTGGTACGGTGCCGGCTGGTCTGGCAGGGCTGTTGCTGAACGACTTTATTGAGTCCTCCCTGCGCTCCGGGCTGGTTATCGCCGCCTCCACCATCGGTTTTGGGCTTGTGCTCTGGTGGTCGGATGCTGTCGGACGCCGCGTCCGCGAGTTGCCATCCCTGACCATGAAGGACGCAATGATTATCGGAGTCGCCCAGGCGCTGGCACTGATTCCGGGTACCTCCCGTTCCGGTATCACAATTACGGCTGCCCTGTTTCTGGGATTCGGGCGCGAAGCAGCCGCGCGTTTTTCTTTCCTGCTCTCCATCCCGCTGATTCTTGCCGCCGGTTTATTGAAGACTCTCGAGCTGGTGGAGCAGGGGGGCGCAACTGACTGGACCGCTATCGCGCTGGGTGCCGCATTGTCCTTTGTCAGTGCGGTTATCTGTATTCACCTGTTCCTGAAATTCCTTGAGCGTCTGGGGCTTATGCCGTTTGTGATCTACCGGATGATTCTTGGCGTTCTGCTTCTTGTCATGCTCTGGTAGAACAGAATGTAGGCAGGCAGCTTTTAAAGCCGCAGTAAATCTTCCATAATCCGGATTCAGTTGTAACCATAATCGGTGTGCCTGAGATGATTGGTGGTGTAAATCCGAACAGCGGTCTTGCTTTTCAGTCCGGCAATAACAGCCCGGTAAGGGAACGCAGTGACGTAGCCCGCGCCCCCGCGACAGCCCCGGATAACAACGGTGATGCGGTCAGGCGGGATCTTGCCGATACCCGCTCACGCAATGCCGAAGAACGCCCGTTTCCCTCTGCAGAATCACTGGACCGGCGTATCGAAGCCCGCCAGGCAGCCGAAGATGTCCGCCTTGAGCGTTTCCGTGCCGACGAAATACCCCTGAATACCTCGCGGGCCCTGTCCACCTTTGCCGATGTGGCCGCCCGGGGTGATGTATCCGATTCCGGCCTGTCCGGTATCGACATACTGGTTTGATGCCCACCGATTCCCCGTTGCCCCGGCTTGCGGTTGCCTGCAGTCCACTCGGTGATGCCCGCGCCGCACGCGAGCTTGCAAGTGAGCTTTCTCTGCCCTTTCTTGGCAAGGTCCACCCCCGCGATATCCGGGAATACCCGGTGCTGCTGTTTTCCGATGAAAACGGACTCGGGCTGCAAGTGACCGGCAAGGGTGCTCCGGGGCCAGTCAGGGCGGAGTTTGTCACCGGCAAGGCCGGATACCGCAGGGAGCATGGTGGTGGCACCGGCCAGTTGATCGCCAAGGCGGTGGGGCTGCAGAAAACCCGGCAACCGCTGCACGTTCTTGATGCCACTGCCGGCCTCGGGCAGGATGCGTTTGTGCTGGCGTCCCTGGGTTGCCGTGTCACCCTGTTCGAGCGTTCTCCGGTCATACATGCCCTGCTCAGCGACGGTCTTGCCAGGGCCGCCCTGAACCAGCAGAGTGCGCCTGTGGTTGCCCGTATGACACTGAGGCCCGGTAGCAGCATTGACTGGCTGAAAGAGGCAGGTGAAGGTGCCGCGGACGTGATTTATCTTGACCCGATGTTCCCCCACCGGGACAAGTCGGCCCTGGTCAAGAAAGAGATGCAGGTGTTCCGGACCGTGGTGGGGGAGGATAGCGATTCCGAAGACCTTCTGTCAGCAGCGTTGGCGGTGGCAACCTACCGGGTGGTGGTCAAGCGCCCCCGCAAGGCTGAGCCTGTGAGCGGCCCCGAACCCACTACTCGCATTGAAGGCAAGAGCAGTCGTTACGACGTGTACTCCATCAAGGCACTGCCCACCTCACCGGCCTGACAGTATCCCGGTGCCGGGCGCTCAGGCGCCCAGCATGGTAACCTGCTGGATGGCCTGGCGTTTCTCCACGCTCAGTACCAGTCGGGCATCCTCGGCCACTTCATCAAGCCCGTCGCTGTAACACAGCAATCCGTTTTCATCGGTGGTGATCACGCCATTTTTCTGCATATTGGCGATGAAGTTGCGGAACAGCGTCTTGTCAAAGAACTCCGGCGCATTGAGGCCGAACAGGATGGACATGCGCTCGGCCAGCAGCGTGCTCTGCTCTTCCAGCTCGCTGGCGGTAATCTTGCCGGAGCCGTACTTGCGCAGAATGCCGATGGCAATGTGGTAACGCTCGAGGGTCTGGATAATGAACCGTGACAGTATCCGTAACCGCAGCATGGCGTCGGTGCCTTCCTCGGGACGGCTGATCCGGTCATCCTCCTCTTCGAACAGCAGCCCCCTGGACACCAGCACGTCAATCCACTGATTGATAACACCGGGAATGTCGTCCAGTGGATACTTCAGGAACAGCTCCGACTGCAGGTAGGGATAGGCCACGCTGGCAAGGAACTCGACCTTTTCCCGGCGCAGCGATTGCTTGTTCTCGAACAGGCTGGCAATGAGCGACGGCAGTGCGAACAGATGCTGTATATTGTTGCGGTAGTAGGTCATCAGAATGGCATTACTGCCTTCCAGGGCGATAATGTCCCCCAGCTTCTGTGGCTGGCGTGAGACCAGGCCCATGTTCTCACAGTAGGCCACCCAGTCTTTGCCACTGCCTTCGGGCAGGGTGATGGTTTCCGCATAGGGGAAGGCTTTCAGCAGATCCGCATACTGGTCCATCAGGCGGATCAACTGGCCCTCATCCATGGCGAGGCGATCGGTGCCCAGCAGTGCCGTGGCGGTAATACCGATGGGATTGACCGCAACCGACGCGTTGATGCTTGAAGCCACGCGGGTCGCCAGTTCGGATACGGCCTGATTCAGCCATTTTGGCCGGTATTCGGAATCGTAGGCTTCCTCCCTCCAGCTGGGTTCGACCTCGTCCAGAACATCGGCAAGGTGAATGGCATCACCGAAATTGACGGCCACCCTGCCAAAGGAGTTGCTCAGCTTGCGAACGGTTTTGGCCAGGGCGAACACACTTTCCTTCTGTTTCTTCTTGCCCCGCAATTCGCCCAGGTAGGAGCGGCCTTCCATCACTTTCTCGTAGCCGATGTAAACCGGCACAAAAACGATGGGTTTGCGATGGTCACGAAGGAAGCTGCGCACGGTCATGGACAGCATTCCCGGGCGAGGCTGCAGCATCCGCCCTGTGCGGCTGCGCCCGCCTTCCACGAAATACTCGACCGAATAGCCCCGTGAAAACATCACATGCATGTACTCGTTGAACACGGTGGCGTAGAGGGGATTGTCGCGGAAGCTCCGGCGCATGAAAAAGGCACCGCCACGGCGCAGGATGGGGCCGACGATGGGCATGTTGAGGTTGATGCCGGCCGCGATATGGGGCGGCATCAGCCCGTTCTTGTAGAGCACATAGGACAACAGCAGGTAATCAATGTGGGAGCGGTGGCAGGGCACGTAAACCACGGCGTTGTCCTGGGCCACTTCCTTGGCGACCTGGATATTGTTGATGCTGATGCCGTTGTAGATACGGTTCCACAGCCAGGCCAGCACCACCTCCAGGATACGGATAGTGACAATGGACATGCTGGCGGCTATCTCGTCAGCGTATTTGTACGCCTTGGCGCGAACCTTTTCCGGGGGGATGTCGTCCTTGCGGGCTGTCTCCCGGATGGCTTCTTTCACAGCCTGGGTGCGCACCAGCCCGCTGACAAGGGTGCGGCGGTGCGACAGGTCCGGCCCGAGCACGGCCTGGCGCACGCGGCGGAAGTGGGTGCGGAGTATGCGTGCCAGCTTGCGATTGGCTCGCTCCTCGCTGTGGCGGTACTCGTCAATGACCTGTTTCAGGGACAGGGGCTGGTTGAACTGCACGTAGGTATTGCGGCCGTGAACCAGAATGATCAGGAATTTCTGAAGCCGGCCTGCAACCGACCAGGTATCCGATAACAGCAGCTTGACCAGGGACTTTTCCTTGTCCGGGGAGCGTCCCCAGAACAGTGATACCGGAACAATCTGCACGTCCTGTTCCGGGTGCTCCAGGCCATGGCGGACCAGTGCCCTGAATTCATTGGTGGGCACCGGCGTCTGGCGCCTCCGGAACAGACCCCCTATGCGCCGGTACAGAAAGAAGAATGAATGGTTGGGGCCATTCTTGACCGGCAGGGACGATTCCGCGCCCGGGAGGCCCGCGCTCAGTACTTCCTGCTCCAGCACCAGGCGACTGGAAAGCGAGCTGTACTGCAGCACGTAGCAAACCGGTTTTTCCGGGTCCAGTCCCAGGGCCTCGATGCTGTTACCGCTTACGTCTGTCCGGACCCACAAGAACAGGATCTTGCGGAAAAGGGTCAGGATCAGGCTGCGAAGGCCCAGGAAAAAACGCATAAATGGTCGCTCCGGTTCACAAAACAGGCGCTAAGTTTACTTGGTTGTGCAAGGTGCTGAAAGACATGATGTCGTTCAGTTGCATTGCACCGTTGTGGTACATTTTCCCTTATCTCTCCATCATAGCTGCAGGATCCGGATTATGACGACATGGACACCGGGCTGGACAACAAAACCCCCCGGCGAAGACGATCGTGTGCTCGCCATCGCTGGCGATATCGTCCTGAAGCCGGTGTCCGGCTGGCTCAGCCCATGGCGGGCGGTGTCATCGTTTGTCAGTGCGGACACCGGCGTGGTGTATGTGGGGCAACTGGACGGGCAGGCTGTCTATGTCACCGAGGCCGATGCGGATGCCATGAAGGGTGGGGTCGAGGCTGTGCCGCTGAGAGACGCCATTCTGATGATGGAGGAGGCGCCGGCCGACATGCTGGGTACCGCCTTTCAGGTTCATCAGTGGTGGCGGGATCACCGGTTCTGCGGCCGCTGCGGCAGGGTGACCGGGCTGCATTCACTGGAACGGGCAAAATGGTGTGATGCCTGTGGTATTCCCTGGTATCCACGGGTAGCGCCGTGTGTGATCGTGGTTATCCGTCGGGGTGATTATATGCTCCTGGCCCGCTCGTCCCGGGTAAAGCGCCATTACTTCAGTCTGATTGCGGGGTTTGTGGAACCGGGGGAGGACATTGAAGCGGCGGTGGCCCGGGAGGTAAAGGAAGAAACCGGGCTGGACGTGAGCGGTATTCGTTACCAGGCCTCGCAGCCATGGCCGTTTCCCCACCAGTTAATGCTGGGTTTTTTTGCGGACTATGCCGGCGGGGAGCTGATCCTGCAGGAAGACGAGCTGGCCGAGGCAGACTGGTACCGGCCGGGTGAGCTGCCTCCCGTACCACCTGCAACCACCATAGCCGGGAAGCTGATCCGGGCCATGGAGCAGGAAATTACCGGGCGGGGGATGTAGGCGTGACGACTCCGAGGGTACTGGTCTTCGATTCCGGTGTGGGTGGTTTGAGTATTGCCGAGTGTATCCACCGGCAGTTGCCGGGAGTGGGTTTGGTGTATGTGGCGGATAACGCCGGTTTCCCCTATGGCAACCAACCGGAATCGGTTGTTGTCGAGCGCAGCCAGGCGCTGATAGGAGCGGCGCTGGACGAGTTTCCCTGTGACGTGGTCGTCGTGGCCTGCAATACCGCCAGTACAGTGGTGCTCCCACATTTGCGGGCGATGACATCAACACCGGTCATTGGTGTGGTCCCCGCGGTCAAACCGGCCGTTGCCCTGTCTGTGAACCGTCGCATTGGCGTGCTGGCAACACCGGCGACCGTCAGGCGTCCCTATCTCAAAAACCTCATTGATGAATTCGCCGGCGACTGCACGGTTGAACGCCTGGGCCATCCGGACCTGGTCTACTGGATCGAACGACTGGTCACCGGGACGCCGGTGCCAGAGGAGGCTCTGCACGCAGCCTTGCAGCCTTTTCGGGACGCCGGGGTGGATACGGTCGTGCTGGGGTGTACCCACTACCCGCTGATTACCGGGACATTGAGAGCGCAGTTGCCGGAGGTGAAATTCTGGGTGGATTCCGGTGACGCCATTGCCCGGCGCACTGCCTGGTTACTTGAGAAGCAGGGGCATGCTCCCGGCAGCCTGGAACAGCCACGTGGCTCTGTTGCTGTTGAAGCCGCCCTGTTCACCGGTGCCGTGCCCGAGGGGCTGGAAGCCTTTCTGAGCCGGCTGGAGCTCGGCAGCGACGACATCCGGGGCCATTGGGCAACGTCCGCCGCGGGGATTACAGCAACCGGGTCAGCTTGAACATTGCCAGAAACTCCAGTGCCGGTAATGCGCGTCGGTGGCAACAGTAGGTCTTGAAGTTGTCGCCACGGAAACGCGACTTGGTGAATTCCAGCCCCTTGAAGTTGTAGAGGAAATTACCCCTCTCATACAGGCCGTGCATGATGCGCTTGAGCAGGCGGCTTTCCTGGTGCTCGGTGGCCTGGTCCATTGACAGCGGGATCAGTCCCAGGTCCAGATAGGGCACGCCTTCGGCCTTGAACACGTCCATGGCGTGAGCCATCAGGGTGTAGAAAATACCCTGGCGGAAATCGGCATTGGCCCTGGAAATGTTGGGCACATAGCTGATGATCTCGTTGTTGCGGTAGATGGGGTCAAAATAGATAAAACCCACCGCTTTACCATCCTGGTAGGCGTAGAAATGCCGCTCGTTTTCCCGGTATTCCATTTCCATGGGGCGAATCAGGAAACGGATCTCCTTGCTCTTGCACTTGCGGGTGCGAATCCAGGCATCGGAGATTTCCCGTGTATGGTCGTCGCTGAACCGCTCCTTGACCGTGATTCCATTCTTTTCCGCCTGGTTCAGGGCCGTGCGCAGGATCTGTTTCTTTTTTCCGCTCAGGGACCAGTTCTGGAGATTGATGCGGGATTCGCTGCCGAACTGGGTGCCGAACAGGCCAAACCGGCGGTGAAGGTAGTCCACCACTGGTTTTGAAACCTGAATATAGCAGGCGTTGGGGAAGCGTTGATGGAATTTTTCCAGTATGACCCCGAAGTGCTCAGGTGCGGTGACCGGGTCAGACAGTACAAAGGTTCCGCCCCACTTGCGCATATAGGCCAGGTATCCAACGCCCGGTACATCGAAATACTGCATTCCCGGCTGCAAGGTTGAGAAGGACTGGGAGTGGGTGCCGTACTTTTTCAGATAGCCCACCCGTTCCGGGAAGGTAAAGGCGCCTTCGTCCAGTGACTGAATGCCGTCAAGCGAAAGAATCTGGTCTGACATGATGTTGCTCCCCGTGTTTTTGTTGTTGAACCGGCGCGAGGACGACTGTCTACGCCTGTTTCTGTCCCAGGATTGACCAGTAGCAGTTCATGTTCAGCAGTTTGAAATGCTTCTTCTCGGTAACCTGCAGACCAAGGCGCTGCATGTGCTCGGGGTAGTTGTAGATCTTGTGGAAGGCGTTATTGGCGAACAGCCAGAAGATAAATACAGCCATGTACCAGTACATCTTCTTGAACAGCCGGGCGACAATATTGCCGGTGGGGTAGCAGAAGTCGCCGACCACGACTTTGGCGTCGGCCTTGCCCAGACGGATAAGATGCTCAAGCACCCGCACCATCATGTCTTCGTCGAACACATTGAGGAAAAAGTTGGCCACCACCATGTCGTATTGCTCGAATTCATCCACCTTCATGATGTCGTTGTGAATACGGCGGATGGTCAGATGAGGAGCCTCTTTTTCCTGGGCCTCCCCGAACTTTCGCAACATGGTTTCGGACAGGTCCACTACTGTGACATCCGCGCCCAGTTCCGCTGCGCGAATGGCGTCACGGCCATGGCCGACACCGGCAAACAGGATACGTGCACCGGGTTTTACGGTTTCCACATCAAGCATTGCCGTCTTGCATCGATGGATGTTCTTGCCGCTGTAGAGGTTGCTCAGAAAATCGTAAACCGGACCAATGTATTTGTATTTGTCGTGCATGGTGACTTCTGCCTGTCCCTGTCCATTGGATGCTTCCATCGTTCTTGTAATGATTGTTTCACCGTATGGTGATTGCGATGGAAACGTCTGATGATTTGAGCTTAGAGAAGGCGGTGGGGGAATTGTGTGCAGTAATACGCATTTCCGGATACACAAAGTAACGAACAGCAACACTTTGCAAACCAGATCAACATTCTAGATCAGACTGTCAGACAATGGAGTGTCGTTTTTCGGGCGGTTCAGAAAGCCACGGCGCGGGCAGGTATGTGCCCGAGGGTTTTTTCGATGTCCTCCGCTGGTCGGGCGGGACCATAGAAGAAACCCTGAACCTGATGGCAGCCAAGGCTTTTGAGGTAGGAAAGCTGTTCGTCGGTCTCTACGCCTTCAGCCACAATCTCCAGTTTCAGACCGTGAGCCATGGCAACGATGGCATTGACAATGCAGGCGCCGTCCTCGCCACTTCGAATGGCCTTGACGAAGGACTGGTCCACTTTCAGGGTGTGAATGGGCAGCCGATGAATGTAGTTCAGGGAGGAGTAACCGGTGCCGAAATCATCAATGGCAATTCTGACGCCCAGTGACGCCAGTTCACGGAGTTTGTTACTGATCTGTTCAAGATCGTTCATGATCACGTTTTCCGTGATCTCGATTTCCAGGTTGCCGGGCGGGAATCCATGGGCGTGGATCTGTTCCATCAGGGTTTCGACGAACCGTGGGTGCTCCACCTGTACCGGAGACAGATTGACCGCCAGTCTCAGGTCACTGTGGCCGTCACGGATCCACTGGCCCACATCGCGGCAGGCACGGTCCAGTACGCATTCACTGAGTTTTGCAATCAGCTTGGTTTCTTCCGCCAGTGGCAGGAAATCGCGGGGGTACAGCAGGCCACGCTCGGGATGCTGCCAGCGTACAAGGGCCTCCAGGCCAACAATCCGGTTACTGGTGGAGCATACCTGCGGCTGGTAGAACACCCGCAGTTCGTCCCGCTCAAGTGCCAGCCTCAGATCCCGCTCCAGGTTCAGACGGTTGGCGGTGTCGATACTCATGCTTTCGGAATAGAAGCGGTAGCCATCCTTTCCCCGGGCTTTCACGTGGTACATGGCAATGTCAGCGTTCTGGATCAGATGGTCCATCGACTCACCCGCTTCCGGATAGATCGCGATACCGATACTGACACCCACGAACACTTCGTGATCTCCCAGCTGGAAGGGCGCGCGAAGGGCCTTGATCAGTTTTCTGGAGATCTGCCGGGCATCTTCATGGTTGTGAATCGAAGGCAGAAGGAGAGTGAATTCGTCACCCCCAAAACGGGACAGGGTATCGCCCTTGCGCAGGCAGCGTTCCAGTCTCTGGGTAACGGCTTGCAGCAAGCGGTCGCCCATGGCGTGGCCAAGGGTGTCGTTGATAACCTTGAAGCGGTCCAGGTCCAGGAACATAACCGCCAGTTTCTGTTCGCTGCGGCGGGCGTGGGTAATCGCCAGGTCAAGCCGGTCCTTGAACAGGGCGCGGTTGGGCAGTCGTGTGAGCAGGTCGTGATAGGCCTGGAAGTTGATAAAGGCTTCTGCTTCCTTGCGCTCGGTCACATCGCGGGCGGTGCCGTAGTAACGGGCTTCCCGGCCGCCCTGTTTGCCATCTTCGTGATTCGAGTGAGGCCAGGTTTCCGGGTCAATGGGGAATGCGGTAATTTCGAAATGCCGGGTGGCCTTGCGGCTTCCCCGGGTTTTCAGCCTTACTTCCAGGGTGCGGGGATTGTCCGCGGATATGTTGGGGCCTTTGAGGGCATAGGTGCCCCTGGCTATGTCGCGGTCATCCAGTATATGACGGAAGTGGCGCCCGAAAAGTTCTGCGGGCTGATAACCCAGCAGGCTCTCGATCTTGCTGTTCACAAAGCAGAAATGACCGTCGCCATCGAGCATGAATACGATATCGGGAGAGCTGTTGACGATGTAGCGATGGAGCTCTTCCGATTTTTCCAGCCGCATGCGTATGTGTTCGTGGGCGCGTAGCAGGGAACGCTTGCCGAGCACGCCGTTGACGGTGGCCAGCAGTTCTTCCGGGTCGAATGGTTTGCGGATATAGTCCAGCGCGCCACGGCGTAGTGCGCGGCTGACAGAGTTGAAGGAGCTTTCCCCGCTGACGACGATGACGCCGCAATCCGGTTGCTCCGTGGACAGCCTTTCCATGACATCGAATCCATCCACGTCCGGCATTCGCAGATCCAGCATCGCCAGATCAAAGGATTCATTCTCGAGGATGCGATAGGCCTTACGGCCGCCTTCCGCCTCGGTAACGTCATACCCCTTGCCCTTGAGCAGTGATGCCAGACCTGACAAGAGCCTCGGGTCGTCATCGACGACCAGAATGCGTGCTTCTGCGCCGTTGCCGGAAGTCCATTCGGTGCTCGAAGGTTTCATTTTTTATGCCCGTCGCTTTTCGTCATTCGTCATCGTTTTTTTTATTTGCCGCCGAGGGGAACAGTATTCGGAATGCTGTCCCTCCACGCCCTGTACGGCAATTGATGATGCCCTCCATGTCATCAATAAGCTGTTTTACGACACTCAGGCCCAGGCCGCTGTGGCCCTTGCCTTTGGTGGAACGAACCGGAGAAAACAGGTTCTTGCGGACCTCGGCAGGGATTCCATTGCCTGTGTCTGCGATCTCCAGTTCAACCCAGGTCTTGCCGCTTTGCCAGACCGGCGCCAGAGTGTGGATTGATACATTGCCACCATCGACCAGGCTCTCCGCGGCATTGCGGACCAGGTTGATGACCACTTGCCGGATAACCGCGCCCGAGACTGCAACATCGGTGGGTTCGTCGCAAAGTTCCAGTTCAAGTGATTTGTCCTCACCGCTGAAAAGACTGTCTTCCAGCAGATCCCGCAATATTCTGAGTTCGTCATTAAGGTTACAGGATCCGGTCGATCCGGTTGAGTCATGTTCCGGGGTGCGGCTGATCTGCAGCAGCAGGTCCCCCGCCCGGTCCAGTTCATCCCGGATGACGTCCAGCTCCTGCAGCACTTCATCATCGTCAAGCCGGGTTCTGAGCTGATAGATATACTGCCGGATAATCGTCAGTGGATTGCTGACTTCGTGAACCTGGCGCCGGATGGCCTCCCGGGCCAGCTCGGCTTCGATATTGTCCTGGCCGTCAGCGCCGGAGAGCATGGTGGTCAAGGCCTGAGACAGCTTTTCACTGAACAGCCGGCCAAGCTCCTCGGTCTGCGCCGAGTTTTCCTTGTCGGTGCCCACCACGAATACCCCGGCGCACTCCTCGTTCCCTTTGACGGGAATGGCAACCAGTGAAGGAGTTTTCAACAGTGACAGAAGCTGGCGGTCGAGTACCGTGGGTGAGCGTTCCTCCAGGCAAAGGGCGTCTCCGGTGCTGAAGGCCTCCGTCAGGACACTGGTGGCAGGCCCGCTGGCAACTGAAAGATCGGGGATGTCGCCGTTACTGGCCGAAAGAAGAGTCAGGCCATCGCCTGCCTGGCTGAAATACAGTGCCGGCAGCCCGGTAATCAGGGTCAGGCTGTTAACCGTTGCAGCCAGGTATTCCTGGGCATTGCCCCGGAGTGGTGAAAGGTCCAGCGCCTGGTTGGCCATGGCCTGCTTCAGTATTGTCTGCTTGAGTTTCTGGTTGGAGTGACTGGCATCGTATTCATCGGACAGCGGAATGCCAAGAGACTCCGCCATCCCGCTTACTTCCTGATCGATACGACGGTTTATTTCCCGCGTGAGCTCCTCGTTCAGGCCGAATATGGTGCCGGCGGCAGCAATACCTGCTGCATCTGACAGTGCCAGTCTGGTGGCAAGACTGATCAGCTTTACCAGATGGCCGGCGTCGCGTATTTCCGTTGGCATGGCCTGCTGGTAACGCATGGCATCAGCGGCCATGGGGCCAAGGCCCCAGGAACTGACCAGCGCGGCGGCGATATCGGCCTGGTGGTCGAAATAATACTGTTGTGTATCCCCAGGTGGCGTCTTGAGGGCGATCAGTTCACCCACGTTATGAAGCATGCCCAGCATGAACGCCTGGTCGGGCTCGGGGTAGCGTGTCAGTGTCGCCAGTGCCCGTGCGGTCAGGGCGGTGGTGAGGGAATGACGCCAGAAGTCTCTGAGCTGCTGCCATTGATCCGCACCCAGCTCGTACAGTATCTGTCGCAACGCCGCCGTCAGAACCAGGGTATGGAAGCGCCTTGTTCCGAGCCTGAGCAGGGCCTGGTCAATTGAACGGATTTCTGCAACAGGGCCGTAAAGTGCGGAATTGGCAAGGGCCAGAATTCGGGATACCAGTGCCGTGTCCGCAGAGACAATGTCGCTGATCCTGCGGTAGCTCTCATCCTGATGACAAGCTTCCAGCGCCCTGAGCGTGACCTCGGGGAGGCTTGGTAACTGTATGTCAGGGGCAATCTGCATAAGCCTGCCTGTGTTCAACACCGGAATGAGTAGTCAGTTTCTGACAGTTTGTTCATAAAATATTTGGGCTGAGCTTAGTCAATAAGTTGCAATTATTAAACACTTATTGTTCCTTTTTTAGGCAAAGTATTACCCGCCTTGTGATGTGTGTAAACTTTTTACAGATAAATTGTAGTCAAACAGCGCACTTCTGGCCGGCCCGATAGCTCGTTTTTGGCTACAGTTAGACCGCAGTCCGGGGTACAATTTGAAGCAGTGCACAAATTTCCCCGGAAATGTGCCAGTCAACGGATCAGACGGCGCCAATAAGAACCCATGACGGACTCCCATACGAGCACGCAACATCAGAGCCAACCCAGAACGCTGGCAATTACCGGTGGCAAGGGAGGTGTGGGCAAAACATCTGTAGCCCTTAATCTCTCCCTCACTCTTGCCCGTGAGGGTTACAGGGTTCTGTTGCTGGATGGTGACACGGATCTTGCCAATGTCAGCATCATGCTCGGGCGTTACCCCACCCGGACACTGGCCAATGTGATGGCCGGCGAGTGCAGCCTGGCTGATGTCATCATGGAAGCCGAGTGGGGGCTTCATATCATTCCCGGTGCCTCGGGTGTGGAGCAGTGCGTGGACATGGCTGCCGAAGAAAGCCTGCGGGTGCTCAAGGCGCTGTCCCGGCTCGAGAAGAATTACGACTATGTGATCACCGACACCGCTTCGGGGCTGCAGAAGACCGGCATGCATATGATCGCCGCAGCGGAACTGGCCTGTGTCGTGGTGACCCCGGACCCGGCATCGCTAACGGATGCCTTCTCTCTGATCAAGTTGCTTATCCGGCGTGGTTACAGAAGGACCCCGAGCGTACTGGTCAATATGGCCCAGGGAGCCAGCCAGGCGAGGTCGGTGTTTCAGCGCCTGGAAGCGGCTGCCCAACGCCATCTCGGGATATCTTTGCATTATCTGGGGGCTGTCTGGCGGGATGAGACGTTGCGCCAATCGGTATTGAATCAGCGTCCGGTAGCGCTATTGCCGCCGTCGGATCCTTCCTGTCGCCAGTTTCGCACGTTATCCGACATGCTGAATGTGCGATTGCGCCAGCTTCCTGCCCGGAAGGCCGGTATTGCCGCCTACTGGCACCGGGTATCCACCGCGCCGGCGGAGCCCGCTCAGTCAGCCCGTAAAGGGGAACCGGAAACACCGTTGGATCCGGCGGCGGAATGCAAGCGGCTGATTGCTGATATCGACAAAGTACTGGCGGAAAGCCGCGACGCGCCTTTGCTGCGTTATGAAGCGTTCAACGGATTTTTTGCACTGTTGGGGCGCACGATGGATGCAGATACCATCGAGATCATCCAGACGGGGCTTTCGTCTCTGGACTGGGAGCGGCTGGATAAGGAGCAGCGCACACACCTGGCAACTCACCTGCATCATATCGCCAGTCAGATTGATCCTGGTTCTGTACAGCAGAAAGTAGAGCCGGAGGTGCCCGGGAAGCGACGTGAACCCTACTATGACCGTATCAGCTTCGGGGACCAGAACCGGCTGGTGCGGGCGCTCAGGGAGCAGCCTTCCGATATTTCCCTAGACCAGCTGTTACGGTCTCTCGCGGATACCGGCAAGGATGGTTCCTGATCGTTTTCCGCCCCGTTTTTTTCCTGAAAATCACCTTATTTTATCGTCATTTTTTTTACGCTTTTTGTAGCGTAACTTTGCAGTCTGTCACCGCACTGTAATGGCGTCTGTGCAAATATTGACCTTATTTCCCGGAATCGTGGCCCGCAAAATGCAGTGGTCAGGGAACCGTTATTTTCATCTGAAACCAACTGCACTTAATGATGGCTGCACAGAGACTATAGAGAAGGAGTTCACGCCATGGCGAAACAGCAACTGCAACCCGGAACCTCAGAGTCCGGTGTTCTGCAACAACTCAGAGGCAAACACGTACTGATCACCGGAACGACCGGATTTCTCGGTAAGGTGGTGCTGGAAAAACTGATCCGCACCGTGCCCGACATTGGCGGTATTCATCTGCTTATCCGGGGAAACAAGCGGTATCCGGGTGCCCGGGAACGCTTTGACAACGAGATCGCCAGTTCGTCGGTGTTCAACCGGCTCCGGCAGGATGATAACGAAGCCTTCGAGAATTTTCTCGAGGAGCGCGTTCACTGTATTACCGGTGAAGTTACAGAACCCCATTTCGGCCTCACTCCGGAGCGGTTCCGGTCACTGGCCGGCCAGATGGACGCATTCATCAACTCCGCAGCCAGCGTCAATTTCCGGGAAGAGCTCGACAAGGCACTCAAGATCAACACCCTGTGCCTCGAAAACGTAGCGGCTCTGGCGAAGCTGAACAGCACGATGGCGGTCATCCAGGTATCGACCTGTTATGTCAACGGCAAGAACTCCGGGCAGGTTACCGAGTCCGTGATCAAGCCTGCAGGCGAGGCCATCCCCCGCAGTACCGATGGCTACTACGAGATCGACGAACTGGTGCATCTGCTGCAGGACAAGGTAGCTGATGTCCGTTCCCGCTATTCCGGCAAAATGCTCGAGAAGAAACTGGTGGATCTGGGCATCCGTGAAGCCAACCTCTATGGCTGGAGTGATACCTATACCTTCACCAAGTGGCTGGGAGAACAGTTGTTGATGAAGGCGCTTTCCGGTCGGTCCCTCACCATCGTGCGTCCGGCTATCATCGAGAGCGCCCTGGAAGAACCGTCACCCGGCTGGATCGAGGGTGTGAAAGTGGCCGATGCCATCATACTGGCTTACGCCCGCGGGAAGGTATCTCTGTTTCCTGGCAAGCGCAGCGGCATCATCGATGTTATCCCGGTGGACCTGGTTGCCAACAGCATTATCCTGTCACTGGCAGAGACCATTGCAGAACCAGGCCAGCGCAGGATCTACCAGTGTTGCAGCGGCAGTTCCAACCCCATCTCGCTGGGTGAGTTCATTGATCATCTGATGGCGGAAGCCAAGTCCAGCTATGCGGATTATGACCAGCTGTTCTATCGCAAGCCCACCAAACCGTTTATTGCTGTGAACCGGAAACTGTTTGATGTTGTGGTCGGTGGTATGAGGCTACCATTGTCTATCGCCGGTAAAGCCCTGAGGCTGGCGGGGCAGAACAGGGAGCTGAAAGTTCTGAAGAACCTCGACACCACCCGGTCACTGGCCACCATCTTCGGGTTCTACACGGCACCGGATTACACCTTCCGTAACGACAGGTTGATGGCGCTTGCTTCCCGCATGGGTGAACTGGACCGGGTACTGTTCCCGGTGGATGCGCGCCAGATCGACTGGCAGCTGTACCTGCGCAAGATTCACCTTGGCGGCCTCAACCGCTATGCGCTCAATGAACGCAAGCTTTACAGCCTGCGGGCCGCCCAACCCCGCAAAAAAGCGGCATAAAATCCGCAACCGGCGGATCCCTGCCCCCCGGGGGTCCGCTTTCCACTTGTTGTTTCGGCCAGTGGGTCTATCCTTTATGAAGGCTCCTGAACAACCCAGCAAAGTCGTCATTCTGGCTAAAAGTGCCGGCGCATTAGGACGTTAGTCTAATTCATTGTTCACTGGCACGCATGTTGAACTATGGGTATCCGTCTTCAGGGCTTTTTGCCCGTCACGCTCTTTATTAAATAACCGATAATGACAACAGACTCTGACTATAAGGGGGAGCACAATGACTGATAAACAGGTTTATCCGGTAAGCCCGGACGTGGCCAAAAGGGCCCTGTTAAACCGGGATCAGTACGAGAAGATGTATCAGCAGTCGGTGGAGGACCCGGAAACTTTCTGGGGCGAACACGGCAAACGCCTCGACTGGATCAAGCCTTTCACCAAGGTGAAGAACACCACCTTCGATTACGATAACCTGTCCATCAAGTGGTTCGAGGATGGCCAGCTGAACGCTGCCGCCAACTGCCTGGACCGTCATCTTGAGAAGCGTGGTGATCAGACAGCGATCATTTTCGAAGGTGACGACCCCGCCGATTCCCGCAACGTGACCTATCGCGAGCTGTATGAGGAAACCTGCAAGTTCGCCAACGTGCTGAAGGCTCAGGGCGTGAAAAAAGGCGATGTGGTTACCATCTACATGCCCATGATTGTTGAAACCGGCGTTGCCATGCTTGCCTGTGCCCGCATAGGTGCCATTCATTCCGTGGTCTTCGGTGGTTTCTCACCGGAAGCACTGGGTGCCCGGATTGCCAACGGCAAGTCCCGTTTCGTTGTTACGGCCGATGAAGGTGTGCGCGGCGGCCGCAAGATTCCGCTCAAGAAAAACGTGGATGCCGCACTCAATAATGAAGCCGGCGCCAATGTGGACAAGGTGATTGTGGTCAAACGTACCGGCGGCGATGTGCCCTGGAAAGACGGCCGCGACCAGAGCTACGAAGAGCTGATGAAAGGCGCGTCCACTGACTGCCCGGCAGAGCCCATGAACGCGGAAGACCCACTGTTCATGCTGTATACCTCCGGTTCCACCGGCGCGCCAAAAGGTGTTCTGCACACCACCGGCGGGTACATGGTGTACACCTCCATGACCCACGAATACATATTCGACTACCACGATGGCGACGTTTACTGGTGTACAGCGGACTTCGGCTGGGTGACCGGCCACAGTTACATCCTGTATGGCCCGCTGGCCAACGGCGCTATCTCTGTTCTGTTCGAGGGTGTGCCGAACTACCCGGATACTTCCCGCATGGGCCAGGTGGTGGACAAGCACAAGGTGAATATTCTTTACACCGCACCCACTGCCATCCGTGCGCTGATGGCCGAAGGCGAATCCTGCATGAATGGTACCACCCGCGACAGCCTGCGTTTGCTGGGCTCCGTGGGCGAGCCCATTAACCCGGAAGCCTGGGAGTGGTATCACCGCGTCATCGGTAACAGCAAGTGCCCGATCGTGGACACCTGGTGGCAGACCGAAACCGGCGGCATCCTGATTTCCCCACTGCCCGGTGCCATTGATCTGAAGCCCGGTGCCGCGACGGTACCCTTCTTCGGTGTGAAGCCGGCGCTGGTGGACAACGATGGCAAGATCCTGGAGGGCAAGACCGAGGGCAACCTGGTTATTCTGGACAGCTGGCCGGGTCAGATGCGCACCATTTATGGCGACCACGAGCGTTTCAAGCAGACCTACTTCAGCACCTACAAGGGCATGTACTTTACCGGTGACGGTGCCCGCCGTGATGAAGATGGCTACTACTGGATTACCGGCCGTGTGGACGATGTGCTGAACGTGTCAGGCCACCGCCTGGGTACTGCCGAGGTTGAGAGTGCCCTGGTAGCCCACAGCAAAGTTGCTGAAGCGGCTGTGGTAGGCTATCCCCATGATATCAAGGGGCAGGGCATTTATGTCTATGTCACCCTCGTTCACGGCGAAGAGCCTTCCGATGAGCTCAAGAAAGAGCTGGTCCAGTGGGTGCGCAAGGAAATTGGCCCGATTGCCTCTCCGGATGTGATCCAGTGGGCGCCTGGACTGCCCAAGACACGTTCTGGCAAGATTATGCGACGGATTTTGCGTAAGATTGCGGCAAACGAGCACGATCAGTTGGGTGATACATCAACACTGGCGGATCCCGGTGTGGTGGATGACCTGATCAGCGGTCGTGCGAACAAGTAAGGCCTGCCTGTAACCAGGCTGTGACCCTGTGAGGAATCTGTTGAATGACACAAACCATTATCGTCGCCGATGATCACCCGCTGTTTCGTGCAGCTTTGAAGCAGGCGGTCAGTCAGGCGGTTCCTGATGCCAGAACAGTGGAAGTGGACAGCATCAAGGCGCTGCAGGCGGCGGTAGAGTCGCACCCGGATGCGGATCTGGTATTGCTGGATCTGAATATGCCGGGTGCTCACGGCTTTTCCGGGCTCGTGTTCATGCGCGGGCAGTATCCGGGGTTGCCGGTGGTGGTTGTGTCAGGATCGGAAGAAATGCAGGTCATGCGTCGCTCGATCGACTACGGGGCGTCCGGCTTTATTCCCAAGTCGGCGCCGCTTCCCACCATCACCGAGGCCATTCAGGCGGTGCTGGAAGGAGACGTCTGGTTGCCTGAGGGCGTGGCAGACAAGATCGAGCGCATGCACTCGGACATGACGGATTTCTCCGAAAAGCTGGCCTCGCTGACACCGCAGCAGTTCAGGGTGCTGGGTATGCTGGCGGAGGGCCTCCTGAACAAACAGATTGCCTACGATCTGGATGTGTCGGAGGCCACCATCAAGGCGCATATTACCGCGGTATTCCGCAAACTCGGCGTCCGTAACCGGACCCAGGCGGTGATTGCGATCCAGCAGATGGAGATCGATCCTTCGGATACGTCGTTGTCTGGTAGCTGATTTTGTCGGATTACGCCTGCGGCTAATCCGACCTACATGAGTCTCGGCCCGGAAACGTAGGTCGGATCAGGCAAAGCCGTAATCCGACAATCACCTCATAGGCACCCGCCAGTCAACCTACTTACTGGCGTACCCCAGCTTCTTGTCCACGAAATTGAACAACTCCTGGCCCTTGTGCCACCGGTCCAGATTTTCCAGGAACTGATCAGTCAGGGCCCGTTTCCAGCCGATGAAATCCCCGGACATATGGGCTGTCATGATCACATTCTCCATATCCCAGAGCGGGTGATCCGCGGGCAGGGGTTCTTCCTCGAAGACATCCAGGGCAGCACCGGCAATGTCGCCATTGTTCAGGGCGGCAATCAGGTCGTCCGTCTTGACCACGGGGCCGCGGCCGATGTTGATCAGGCGGGCGGACTTGCGCATGGCCTTGAAGGCTTTTTCGTTGAACAGGCCCTCGGTCTGGGGGGTCAGCGGAGCGGCGATCACTACAAAGTCTGCAAGGCCCAGTTGTTCTGTCAGGTCATCGTTACCGTGAACGGCGATAAAGTCAGGGTCATCGTGACGTGGCTTGCGGGCTATGCCATGGGGCTTCAGACCGGCAGCCCTGCACAGCCGGGCAATCTGGCCACCAATGGAGCCGGCTCCGACAATCAGGACCTGCTTGCCCTCGGCTCGCTCGGTGTCCCGGTGCTTCCACTCGTGGGCCGCCTGCAGGCGCAACGAGCGGGGAAAATCCTTGGCGAACATCAGAATCGTGCACAGCACGTATTCGGCAATGGTGCGGTCGAAGATGCCCCTGGCGTTGGTTACGATTACGTCACCTTCGATCAGGTCCGGGAACATCAGTGCATCGACACCGGCACTGGTGGCATGAATCCACTTCAGTTTATCGGCGGAAGGCCAGGCGGCAGCCAGGGCTTCGGTGCGAAAATCCGTCACCATCATGACATCGGTGCCCGGCAGGGTTTCCCGCAGCGTGGGTTCGTCGCACGCAAAGCGGACTTCTGCCCTTGCTCTCAGTGCATCCATGCCGGGAGGTTCCTGCTCTCCGGGTGCTGTCAGAACGGTCACAACCGGTTTGGTGTGTTGAGTCATCAGTCCTCCGCCATTGCAGTTTGTCCGCGTCCGGCCGCGGGAATCGACAGTCCGGATATCAGGCTTACAGTCTGGTATCTGAGCTTGAACTGGTCAACCTGAGCCAATCCGGGACAAAGGTCGTAGGGCCCTGTACAGGTGGGAATAAAAGGTTTCAGTATGGCAACGGAATCTTTCTGTTTTATGTCTTGTACGCCCCCTGTTTACTGGCTAACCTGCAGGGGTAGCCACTATTTTTGCCCCGTTTCAGGAGGTGTTTATGGCAGAAGCCGCCAATAAAGAAACCGGCCAGACCAGACCGCGTAAAGTGAAGTACCGCAAGAACAAGGCCAGTTGGAATCCGGCCATGCAGGCGGTTCCGGTGCCGGGCATTCGTCGCATGGTGAATATGGCGGCCACCATGAAGGATGTCATCCATCTTTCCATCGGTCAGCCGGATTTGCCGACACCCAAGCATGTCATTGATGCCTACATTGATGCCCTCAATGCGGGGCAGACCGGCTACACCATGGATGCCGGGTTGCCCGAGCTGCTGGTGGCGCTGCGGGATTATTACGGGGCGCGTTACGACCGGAAGCTGACGCGGGACAACATCCTGATTACCAGTGGTGCCACCGAGGCCATGTACCTGGCCATTTCAGCAACGTCTGCGCCGGGCCGTCAGTTCATCGTGACGGACCCGTCTTTCCTGCTGTACGCACCACTGATCCGGATGAACGGCGGTGAGGTAAAATTCGTCCCGACCCGTGCAGAGAATGATCACCAGCTCGACCCTGATGAAGTGATCCGGGCGATGGGATCACGCACGTTCGCCCTGATTCTGAATAACCCGAACAACCCCACGGGTGCGGTGTATCCCCGTAGTACCATTGAGACCATTCTGGAGGAGTGCGCGTACCGTGGTATTCAGGTCTATGCCGATGAGGTCTACGACCATCTGATTTTCGACGATGACGACTTCGCCAGCGTGCTGAACTGTTCCATGGACCTGGACAACATCATGTGCATCAGCAGCTTCTCAAAGACCTACAGCATGGCAGGCCTGCGGGTTGGCTGGGTGATCTCCAGCCAGGCGGCCATCAAGTCGCTTCGCCGGCTGCACATGTTCACCACTTCCGTGGCCAACACGCCATCGCAGTTTGCCGGTGTTGCTGCGCTGACCGGCGACCAGCAATGCGTCAGGAACATGGTGGATATCTACCGTGAACGGCGCGACAAGGTGGTGGAGCTGATCGACCAGACGCCCTACATGACCGGCTACAAGCCTGGCGGTGCCTTCTTCGCATTTCCCGACCTGCCGCCCCATGTGGACGGTTCCGACCTGGCGCTGCGGATGCTCAAGGAAACCGGTGTATGCCTGGTGCCTGGCGACGCATTTGGTGAGGAGTGCACCAACGCGGTCCGCATCAGTTTCTCCACCACCTGCGAGAAACTGGAGGAAGCCTTCGACAGAATCATCCCCTGGATGGCGAAGCAGCAGTTCTGACCACCATGTCAGCCCTGGACTCGGTACTGGTTCAATGCCCCTACTGTTGGGAGACGCTGGAAATCAGCGTCGACCCTTCGGTGGCTGACCAGGAATACGTGGAGGACTGCCAGGTATGTTGCCAGCCAATCGTTGTCCATGTGGTTCTGGATGAAAGCCTGACGCCAACGGTGGATGTCCGCGCAGAAAACGAATAAGGAGAATGCCCTGATGTTCACCACTGGTTCCCGCCTGTTGGCGGTTGTTGTTCTGATCCCTATGGTTTTACTGGGAGGCTGTGCCAGTCTGTCTCCCTATTCCATCTCCGAGGGAACCCTGGAGAGGCACCTTCAGGATACCGTCAGTGATTTTGATCGCCAGCAATTGCAGAGCGGTTCACCCCTGAGTCTCAGCCTGAGCAATGCGGATATTACCCTGGGGCCGGATGGCCGCGATGTGGCGGTGATAGATCTGCAGGGGCAGGTATCCCTTAATGCGCTGTTGACAAAGCTGCCGGTGGATATTGCCCTGAAAGTGGAAGGTGCGCCGGTGTACGACAGTGAGGAAAAGGCGATCTACATCCGCCGCCTGCAGTTGCTGGAGAGCAGCATCGATTCGTCGCTCTTCAAGGGGGATCTGAAACCCGTCACCGACACGGTCATGCGGGCCGTTGCCCAGATGCTGGAGACCATGCCGGTGTACCGGCTGGATGAAGCGGATTTCACCCAGCGGATGTTCGGGATGGTCCCCATGGACGTGCGCGTAGCACCCGGGCGGCTTGAGTTCATAATGGCCGACTAGGTCATTTCAGGCGGTCACGGACGGCCTTGCCGATCTCCTGGGTGCCTCGCCTTGCCCCGGCATTTTCTGCCAGGTCTGCGGCGACGGCATCGAACAGCTCCTTCCCCGCAGCTGCCACAGCAGGATCGTTCCGCCCCAGCCATTCCAGCATGCGTGCCGTGGTAAACAGCATGGCAGTCGGGTCGGCGAGCCCCTGGCCGGCAATGTCCGGCGCGCTGCCGTGTGTGGGTTCAAACATGGACGGCATATCCGGATCGTCCGGGTTCAGGTTGCAGGACGGTGCCACCCCCATACCGCCGGACAACACCGCTGCCAGGTCGGTCAGTATGTCGCCCTGAAGGTTGCTGGCCACCACCACATCGAAAGCCCAGGGTGCCTGCACAAACTTCATGCACGCCGCGTCCACCAGTTCATGGTGCGTTGCCACATCCGGGTACTGTCTGGCTATCGCTTCGAACGCCTCGGTATACATGTCTCCCCAATAACGCAACGCATTGCGTTTGGTCACGATGCACACCTGGCTCTCACAGGTTTTGCCGTCCAGTGTCCGGAAATGGCGGGTTCGGCCTTCCTCGGCGCGAGTGGCCGCCCGCAGGCGGGCCTGTTCAAAACCATACCGGATAATGCGGTCGGTGGCGTGGCGGGTGAACACTTCCATCTGGGTCGCCACTTCGTCAGGTGAGCCCTTGCGCAGCCGGCCCCCCTGGCTTACGTACTCCCCCTCGCTGTTCTCCCGGATCACCAGCATATCGATGTCTTTGGCGCGCTCGTCGGCAAGGTACTGGCGCGCGCCCGGTAACAGCCGGGCCGGGCGCTCACAGACCCACTGATCAAAGCCCTTGCGCATGTCCAGCAAGGGCGCCAGTGAGATGCTGTCCGGAAGCAGATAGCGTTCCGGATCGTCTACCGGGCCCGGGTCGCCCAGTGCACCCAGAAGAATGGCATCGTATTGTTGCAGCTGATCAAGCGCGTCAGCCGGCATGGACTCCCCATGCTCTTCATGCCAGGCGTGGGATGGCCAGGGAAAGCGGGTCCACTCCAGGGGAAGATTGTGGCTGGATCTCAGTGCTTCCAGGCAGTGCACTGCCTCGGCAACCACTTCAGGGCCGATGCCGTCACCTGGTGTGACCGCAATACGGATTTTCTTGGCCATTCCGGATACTCCTTCGGGTCGCTTTGATCGTATAGGACAGTTGTGTGGTTCAGTGTAGTCATGTGGAGCGGGGATTCCACAGGATTTAACAGAGCATTTCTTTTACCCGATATGCTTTGGTGGCTATAGTGAGCATGTTGTCACCTTATCCTCGGGCATGACTGTCAGAAAACCGGAGTTGTAGTGAATAAGCCAGCCAAACTGTTTGATGAGTCTCATTGTGAGCAATGCGCCTGCGGAGAGGGCCTGGACTTCAGCTTCACCTTCGCGTTTCAACCCATCGTCGACGTTACCACCGAAAGTGTCTATGCCTACGAAGCCCTGGTCCGCGGGCCCGAGGGTGAGGGCGCATACAGTGTGTTGTCAAAGGTCAACGAGAACAACCGTTATTCCTTTGACCAGATATGCCGCGTAAAAGCGGTCAAACTGGCAGCACGCCTCGGTATGGAAACCATGCTGAGCATCAATTTCATGCCCAATGCGGTGTATAACCCGGAGTATTGCATCAGGACCACGCTTGCGGCGGCCCAGAAGTACAAATTTGATACCCGCCAGATTATCTTCGAACTGATAGAGACGGAAGACCTGACGTCCCTTGATCATCTGGTGGGTATCATCAATTCCTATCGGGAAATGGGATTTCATACTGCCCTGGACGATTTCGGTGCCGGCTATTCGCGCTACAATATCCTCATTGCCAGCCCGCCGAACCTGCTGAAACTGGATATGGCGCTGGTACGGGATATTCACAAAGAGCCCAACAAGCAGGCAGTCGTTGCCGGCATTATTACAACCATGACGCTACTTGGAGGTCGAATCGTTGCCGAGGGCGTCGAGGTTGAAGAAGAATACTTCTGGCTGCGGTCACAGGGTATTACGCTGTTCCAGGGATACCTTTTCGCCAAGCCCGGGTTCGAGTGTCTGCCGGAGCCTTACTTTCCCTGTTAGACGAGCTTTCGAGGATACACTGTGTTCTTTCGCCTGATTACCATTGTTGGTGGCCTGCTCTTTGTCATCATACTGTTCGCTCTGATCTGGTTTTTCTGCAAGCAGTTCCTGCAGCGCCATGGTGTAACCGAACAGGTGTCTGACCATGCCACCGTACTGGCCACCTGGACCTTTGCCGGTGTGGGGGTAGGGCTGGTGTTTGCGGTTCTGGGTGCCTTTATCCTCGGCCCCTGGGCGTTTTACCGGACCCTGCGGGGGCACGATGTGCCGGTATCCGACGGTGCCGCCATCTGGTGGGGGTTTGGTATTGTTGCGGCATCACTGGGTATCACCGCTGCCGGATTTCTTGGTTTCCTCAAGCTGCTCGGGGCCTATTAGTCAGGCAATGCTGTTAAGTTGCTCTCGGAACCAGATGAGCGTCGGCTCCCGCTCGTAGGCTTTGTGCCAGTATAGATGCACATCAATATCCGGCAGGTCCGCCGGCGCGGTGTGAATATCAATATCGGCCCGCTCGGCAATGATGCGGGCGTAGTTCTCCGGCATGGTCAGCAGCAGGTCGGTGCCTTCCGCCACCCGGCAGGCCGCGTAATAGTGCTGGCACCGAAGGCGAATGTGTCGCTGCACCCCGAACCGCGACAGCGCAAAATCCTCAATGCCCGGCCCCTCTGACCGGGACGACACCAGGACATGCTTTGCCTCCAGGTACTTTTCCATGGTCAGGCCCTCCCGGGTCAGCGGGTGCCCCTTCCTGGCCAGCACCACCAGCCGGTCTTGCCGCAATAATTCATGGGCTGTCTGGCTGCTGACCGGCAACAGCACATCCACAGCAAAATCCAGTTTGCCCGCCGCCAGTTGGGTTTCCATGTCCCGCCGTGGCACCCTCTGGCTGACAATCTCCAACTCCGAATAGCTTTCCAGCCGCGCCATGAGTCTGGGCAGGAAAGTGGATTCGAGAATGTCCCGCAGGGCCAGCGAGTAGGTTTTGCGCTGGTTGGCAGGGTCAAAGGCGTGGAACTGGTTCACCGCGCTCTGTATCTGGGTCAGGCCTGGACGCATGGATTCGAGAAACCGGCGGGCCAGGGGCGTCGGCACCATCTGGTTGCCCTGGCGGCTGAACAGGGGGTCATCAAAATGCTCCCGCAACCGTGACAGGGAATGGCTGACTGCCGGCTGGGTCAGGTGCAGTGCTTTGGCCGCGCGGGTCAGGCTGCCTTCCCGGTAAATGGTGTCGAATACGTGCAGCAGGTTCAGATCCAGCCGGTTGAGTGCCATGGCGCCTCCTGTTTTAGAATAAGCAGGCCTTATGATAAAGGATAAGAATAATTCAGTCGCGTAATAGTTGGGAGGAATCTAGACTGGTGCCATATCGGTCAAACCACGAGGATACGGCGATGGATTTCAATATTTCCGAGAAAGGCCAGGACTATCTTGAGCGCGTCAAAACCTTCATGAAGGAGGAGATCTTCCCCATTGAAGAGCAGTACCACAAGGACCTGATGGCGCAGGAAAACCGCTGGGTGGTGCTGCCCATCATCAAGGAGCTCAAGGAAAAGGCCAAAGCCCAGGGCCTGTGGAACATGTTTTTCCCGGACGAGAAAAACGGTTGTGGCCTGCTGAACTCCGACTACGCCCTGATTGCCGAGGAAACCGGCCGCAGCTTTATTGCCCCGGAAATCTTCAACTGTAACGCGCCGGACACCGGCAACATGGAAGTGCTGATTCACTACGGTTCTGAAGAGCAGAAAGCCGAATGGCTGCCTCGCCTGCAAAGCGGTGAGGTACGTTCCGCTTTCTGCATGACCGAGCCGGCCGTCGCCTCTTCAGACGCCACCAATATGGAAGCCACCGCCATCGTTGAAGGTGATGAAGTCGTCCTCAACGGCCGCAAATGGTGGAGCACCGGCGTTGGCCACCCGGACTGCAAGGTTGCCATCTTCATGGGCCTGACCGACCCGGAGGCCCACAAACACCGTCGTCATTCCATGGTGCTGGTGCCGCTGGATTCGCCGGGCGTAAAAATCGAACGCATGCTGCCGGTTTTCGGCGCCTACGACGAGCCCTATGGCCACGGTGTGGTGTCCTTCGAGAACGTGCGCCTGCCCAAGAGCGCCTTCATCGCCGGCCCAGGCCGCGGTTTTGAAATCGCCCAGGGCCGCCTCGGGCCGGGCCGCGTACATCACTGCATGCGGGCCATCGGTGCTGCGGAACGTACCCTGGAACTGCTGATCAAACGCGCCACAACCCGGGAAGCGTTTGGTCGCCCGATTGCGAAACTGGGCGGCAATCCGGATATCATTGCCAACGCGCGGATGAATATCGAACAGGCACGTTTGCTGACTCTGAAGTGTGCGTGGGCACTGGATACCAAGGGTATTTCGGGCGCTTTGCAGGAAGTCTCAATGATCAAGGCGGTGATTCCGAAGATGCTTCAGCAGATTGTGGATGATGCTATTCAGATTCACGGTGGTGCCGGTGTCAGCGACGACGACTTCCCGCTGACCCAGCTGTTTGCCTATGCCCGGGTTCTGCGCCTGGCCGATGGCCCGGATGAGGTTCACCGTGCGATGGTTGCCCGGTTGGAACTGGCCAAGTATCGGGGCTGAGCTGCTTTTATCGTGGCCCTCTGACTGGGAGGGTGGAGCCGGCGGGAGGATATGTCAGAAACACGCTCCTTCGGCACATCCATGTGACGCTTGGACTCCGCCATCCATGGCTCCGTACAGTTTCTGACATATCCTCCCGCCGTCTCCGGCTAACTCCGGAGCAGGTCTGTGAGGGGTGGCGGAGTAAAGCAACAGGCTGTCTGGAAAAGTGGAGCGGCTAACTGAAATGTTTGGGAGCCGGCGATGGGGAGGCCCTTCGGAAACCCTGCGGAGCCATGGATGGCGGAGCGGAGCGTACAGGGAAGTATTCACAGCGTGTTTCAGAAGGGCCTCCCCATTGACGGCTCTTGCACCCATATTCAATAAACGAGAAACCAGCGGAAGACAACGATGACACAGCGAGTATTTATAACCGGCGGGGCCAGTGGTCTGGGCCGGGCGATTGCGTTGCGGTATGCAAAAAAGGGCGCGAAGGTCTGCATCGGTGACATCAACCCGGAGCAGGGCGTTGCCGTGGAGAAGGAGATCAACAACGCCGGTGGCGAAGGTTACTTTGTCGAGTGCGATGTGCGCCGACTGACCGACCTGGAGAAGATCTGTGCCGATCTGACCGGTAAATGGGGTGGGGTGGACGTTGTGGTGAACAACGCCGGCGTTGCTTCTGCAGGTTCCATTGAAGACACCACCATGGCCGATTGGGAATGGATCCTGGACATCAACGTGCTGGGTGTCGTGCGTGGGTGTAAGGCGTTTACGCCCCAGTTCAAGAAACAGGGCTCCGGGGCTTTCGTGAACATTGCCTCCATGGCAGGGTTGATGCTTGCGCCGCTGATGGACAGTTACAATGTCTCCAAAGCTGGTGTGATTGCGCTCTCGGAAACCCTCAGCCAGGAGCTTCGGGACGATGGCATTCACGTCAGTTGTGTGTGCCCGGCGTTTTTCCAGACCAATCTGACCAGCAGTATGCGTTCGGATATTCCCGGCATTCAGCAGAACGTCAACAAACTGATGAAGCGCTCCACCATTACCGCAGAAGATGTGGCGGATGACATCCTCCGTGCGGTCGAGAAAGGCGATTTCTGGGTCCTGCCCCACGCCAGGGAGCGTCGCATGTGGATGGTCAAGCGCCATGCGCCCAAGGCGTTTGACTGGTTGATGCACCAGGAAAGTAAGCGATGGATGAAAAAAATGGGTGGTAAAGCCTGAGTTCCGGTTTACTGCGAAATAAGGAAGCAAGCAAACAGGGCTTTCCAGAACCGTCCGGAGCCATGGATGGCGGAGGCCGAGCGTACAGGGACGTATTTACAGCGTGTTCAGGAAAGCCCTGTTTGCTTGCTGACGAGCGGACAAAACGAAGACGATAGGAGAGCCCTGAATGAGCCAGATTGACCAGGCTGTTGATATCCGCGAAGGCGAAGAGCTGGATGTCGCGGCTGTTGACCGCTTCATGAAGCAGGCCATTCCGGACCTGGAAGGCAAGCCGGAAATCAAACAGTACCCCGGCGGCGCTTCCAACCTGACCTACCAGGTGGATTACGGCGACCGTTCCTACGTATTGCGCCGCCCACCCTTCGGCAAGATCGCCAAGTCCGCCCACGACATGTTGCGGGAAGCAAAGGTCATGCGGGCCCTCAAGCCCGAATTTCCCTATGTGCCCAACATCATCGCCATCTGCGACGACCACGACGTACTGGGCTGCGACTTCTACGTGATGGAGCGCCTGAAGGGCATCATCCTGCGCCAGGATTTCCCCAAGGACTTCGAGCTCAGTGAAGCGGATACCCGCAAGCTGTGCCTGAACGTGATCGACAAACTGGTGGACCTGCACAACGTGGACGCCAAGGCCACGGGCCTGGACAAGCTGGGCAAGGGTGCCGGTTACGTGCAGCGCCAGATCGGCGGCTGGAGCGACCGCTTCCGCAAGGCGAAGACTGAAGACGTGGGTGATTTTGAAACCGTCATGGGCTGGCTGAACGACAAGATGCCGGACGACATCGCCCAGGTGGTTATCCACAATGACTACCGCTTCGACAACGTGGTGCTGAACCCGGACAACCCGTTTGAAGTGATTGGCGTGCTGGACTGGGAAATGGCCACCATCGGTGACCCGTTGATGGACCTCGGCAACAGCCTGGCGTACTGGATAGAGGCAGGCGATGAAGGCCCGTTCCAGATGTTGCGCCGTCAGCCAACACACCGCCCCGGTATGCTGACCCGCAAGGAAGTGGTCGCTTACTACGCGGAGAAGTCCGGTCTTAAAATCGATAACTTCGACTTCTACGAAATCTACGGCCTGTTCCGCCTGGCGGTGATTGTGCAGCAGATCTATTACCGCTATTACCACGGCCAGACCAAAGACAAGCGCTTTGCTGCCTTCGGCCATGCTGCCAACTATCTGGAGAAGCGTTGTCAGCGACTGATCGAGGCGAGTGACCTGTAATGGCAACGATTTATCTGATCCGCCACGGCCAGGCCAGTTTCGGCAAGGAAAATTATGATCAACTGTCGCCCCGGGGCTGGGAGCAGGGCCGTGTTCTGGGTCGCTGGCTGTATGGCAAGGTAAAGCCCAACGCGGTGTTTGGCGGCAATATGGAGCGTCATCGTGAAACGGTGGAAGCCCTGGCCAGTGGCTACGGCGATGCCCTTCCGGATATGCAGGCGGTTGAGGGATTCAACGAGTTTGACCATATCCAGGTGGTTGAGCGCCTGCGCCCCGAGTGGGGAGACCGCGAGCGCATGGCGCGGGATCTGGCCGCCTTTCCCAAGCCTGCCAGGGCGTTTCAGCAGGTATTTGAAGAGGCCATGGTGCGCTGGGTCAGCGGTGAGCACGATGATGAATACTCCGAAAGCTGGAGTGATTTCCGTAGCCGGGTGATCACAGCCCTGGAGCAACTGATCGAATACACAGACGGTGGCGACACCCTGGTGTCTACTTCCGGTGGGCCCATTGCGGTTATAGCCCAGCATCTGCTGCAACTGAGTGACCGCAAGGCACTGGAAATGAACTCCGTGATTGCCAACACCAGCGTCACCCGGATTCTGCACTCAGGAGCCCGCCGCAGCCTCGCGGTCTTCAACAATTACAGTCATCTGGAAGCAGAAGATGCTTCCCTGGTGACCTTCCGATAACGAATTGAGGTGAGTAATGAGCAAGCAAGACCTGTTTGACCTGAGCGGCAAGGTAGCCCTGATTACCGGTGCCAGCCGGGGCATTGGCGAGAGCATCGCCCGCACCCTGGCCAATTACGGCGCCCATGTGATTGTCAGCAGCCGAAAGATTGACGGCTGCGAGGCGGTTGCCGGCAGCATCCGCGAAAACGGTGGCAGTGCCGAGGCCTATGCCTGCCATATCGGCGAGATGGACCAGATCGAAGACATCTGGCAGCACATCGAGTCAAAGCATGGCAAGCTGGATATCCTGGTGAACAACGCAGCGGCCAACCCCTATTTCGGCCCCATTGAAGATACGGACCTCGGCGCCTACCAGAAGACCGTAGATGTGAATATTCGCGGTTATTTCTTCATGTGTGCCCGTGGTGCCCAGATCATGAAGAAAAACGGTGGCGGCTCCATCATTAACGTGGCGTCTGTAAACGGTGTCAATCCGGGGCATTACCAGGGTATCTACTCGGTGACCAAGGCGGCGGTCATCTCCATGACCAAGTCCTTCGCCATGGAACTGGGCCAGCAGAAGGTGAGGGTGAATGCCCTGTTGCCGGGGCTGACGGACACCAAGTTCGCCAGTGCGCTGACCAGCAACGAAGCTATCAAGAAGCAGGCCATGGCCCACATTCCGATGAAGCGGGTGGCCGATCCGGACGAAATGGCCGGCACAGTGCTTTACCTGGCGTCAGGTGCCTCCAGCTACACCACCGGCACCTGCATCAATGTGGATGGCGGCTACCTGACGATCTGATGTCAGCTGTTACGGCTTTCGGTATCTTCGCTGACGCAGGCGAGGGTATCGAAATCTCCTGCCAGTTCTTCCGCCCGCCCCACCAAATGATCAATGTGGCGCTGGTCTGCCTGCTGTAAGAGCTCTGTCATCAGCTCCGCCATGGCAGGCCGGCTCTCTGACATCATCTGCTGATACCTTTCCCCACGCACGGCCTCGTTGTTGTCGATCAGGTAACTGACGCGGTCGGCAAAGCCGTCCTCATCCCGTTCTTCTAGCGCCTCCAGTAAAGCATGTTGCCAGTTGCGGCGGCCTTCCAGCCAGATTTCCGTCTGCTGGCCCCGGGCATCAGACCAGGCACTGACGGTTTCCCGCTGCCGGTCATTCAGTGGCCCCAGCCAGCGCTCAACCCGCTCGGTGGTGCGCTCTGCCCGGGCTGCCTGTGTTTTCTCAGGATTGTCCGCCAGGAACTCTTCCTCCAGTTCCTGCTGGCTTTCCTTCATGTTCTCTCGCAACTGCCGGACCTGCTGATCGCTCAGATCAGCCAGCAGCCGGGTGGCGGCTGGTTTTGCCCGGTCCATCAACGGTGGGAAGAAAGAGAACAGCTGCTCCTGGTGCCAGCCAACCGTGGATTCATCGAGAGCCCCGGCGCGAACGTCCTGTTTCAGCCTGGCCAGCCAGTCGGAATAGCGCGGCAGTTCAGTGCTGCAATGCCACTGGCGGAGGTCACGAATGTCCTGCTCCAATCGGGATTCCTGCTCTGATGTCATGGGAATGTAGTCGTCCACCCACCAGACAATGCCCCAGTCCGCGTAGCGGTAAGCCAGCTTGGTGGAGCTGCAGCCCGCCAGTACCAGCAGACTCATTAACGCAATACAGAAAGTTCGGAGCATGGTTGTTCATCTTGGTGAGTGTACTGAAACATACGGTGCCGGGAGGCTTTCAGATGGAGTTCACGTGCAACGAGAACAAATGTCAAATTTTGTAAATCCGATTCCGGCGCACACCCGTAAGTTGCTTTGACGCATAGTTCAGGGACTGAACCTGTGCAGGTTCGAACCACTTTAAACCGGTAATCTTCATCTGCATCGAAGGAGCAGAACAATGACAAGCAAGTATGCATTACCAATAGTGGTTGCGAGCTCAATTGTGCTCGCAGGTTGTTTTGATGGTTCCAGTAGTTCGTCGCCGGTGACATCACAAGTGCGTGTAATTCACGCCTCGCCCGATGCGCCGCCAGTCAATATTCTAGTGAACGGAGAAGCTGCAGTTGAGAGCGCTGACTTCAAAGAGGCAGCGCTGCTGACACCCGAGGTGGGTGACTATGAAATCGCGGTTGAAGGCATTATTCCGGGCGGCAACGCCACGGTTATAGGGCCGGCCGATTTCAGTTTTGAAGCAGGAACGCGGTACAACATTGTTGCGATCGGTCCGGTCAACGAAATCAGTCCTCTTGTCTTCCTCGAAGACGAGCCCGATTTCAGCTCGGGAAGCGATGCCAGGTTGCTGATTGGTCATTTGGCACCAAATGCGCCGAATGTGGATATCTATGTCACGGCTGCCGGGGAGGGTAATGACCTTTCCGCCGAGGATCCCCTGCTGCCAGACGTGTCCTATGAAACCGTGACAGAGGATCCATTAATTGTTCCGGCGGGGGATTACCGAATCCAGGTTACTGCCACCGGTGACTCAGATCCGGTTTTTGATAGTGGTGATGTCACATTGCCTGCCGGTGCCGATTTGTTTATCGGTGCAGTACAGAACACCGGGGCCAATTTTTCAGCCGATGGTGCCAGCCCGATCAGCCTGATCGTTGTTGATGGCGCAGAGGTCTCTGAGATTTACGACGCGAATCAGGGGGCGGGTGTTCGAGTTGTGCATGCTTCCGCCGATGCACCCAATGTAGACGTTCTGGTGGATGAAGCTCTGGCTCTCGAGGACATCGCATTTGGTGACGTTTCTCCGGAGTTCTTCCTGGATGGATACGCAGCTTTGCCTGCTGGTGAGACGCTCCTCGAGGTGGCTGCGACAGGCACTACAGATCCAGTGATAGAAACCGTTGAAGATCTCGCAAACGGCCAGGGTTATTCAGTCCTTGCCGTCGGCCTGCTGGATAACATTGAAGGTCTGGTGGAAGCGGATGAAGTGCGCAGCATAGCAACTCAGGCGTCTTTGCGGATTATCCATGCTTCTACCCAGGCCGGTAACGTGGATGTCTATCTGGTACCAGGAAGCCAGGATGGTATCGGAAATTCCGAGCCGACCCTGGAAGATGTTCCTTTCAAGGCCGTCACAGACTACCTGCCGGTGGCGGAGGGAACCTACAACGTATATATCACACCGGCTGGTTCCGGTACTCCAGCGATCACCGCTGAAGCGGTTGAGTTGAGCAATGGTCAGATATATACGGTGGTTGCTCGTGATGCGGGAATGGAACCATTGGACGAACTTGGTCTTATTCTGTTCGATGATTTTGTATCGCCATAATCTAACTGATCCAGATCACGCAGCAGCAACGTATTGAATAAGTGTGAATTGCCAAAGCGTTGACTCACTGCATTGCTGAAAAAACTTGCCCCGGCTTGGCCGGGGCTTTTTTTTGACCAGAAAGCAGCAGGCAGATCAGGCCTACCGCGTTTCGATATTGCCGTCTTCGTCGGATATCACGATCTCTACCCGCCGGTTCTGCTGCCGGCCGCTGGCATCGTCATTACTGGCCACGGGGTACTCCTCGCCAAAGCCTTTGGTTTCAACACGATCACGGCTGATACCCATGTCAACCAAGGCGTCACGTACAGCTTCTGCCCGGCGCTCGGACAGGCCCTGGTTGTAGGATGCCTCGCCGGTACTGTCGGTATAGCCTTCTACCCGAACCCTGCGATCTTCATATTCTTTCATGAACTCGGCCAGCCGGGTCACGGTTTCTTCACCCGAGGACTTGAGTTCAGCCCGGTCCAGGTCGAAGAGCACATCACCAAGGGTCAGCACCATTCCACGGTCTGTCTGCTCTGCCTGCATTTCTTCCATTTGCCGGCGGAGCTCTTCCGCTTCGCGCCGGGCTTGCTCAGCCTCGCTGGAGCTCATCTGTAATTCAAGTTCCTTGCGCCGCTCCTCTGCGGAATCGATCTGCTCCTGAAGCTCCGCACGCCTGCCCTGTTCACGGGCGATTTGGGCATGACGGTTGGCGAGGTAGGCGGCATGTTCGATTTCGACAATATCTTCGCCATCTTCCAGCAGGGACTCGGCACGGGATAGATTGTCCCTGGCGCTCCTCAATTGACGATCGCCGCTGCGGGCAACATTCGGATCATTGCGGATTTCTTCATAGGCGGCCCGGGCCTCATCAACTTTCTCGTTGTCCTGGGGCGTGCTGGCACAGCCGGCCATAAGCACAGATAAGCTCACAGCCATGCCCAATGTCATGTTGCGCTTGTTCATAACAATCTCCTGTTTCCGCTGAGGCCTTACTGGCGTTCTTCGATTCGTTGGCGAAGAGACTCAATATTGTTGTTGACCTCTTCAACCGCCTGTTCTGCCTTCGCGGTGTCCGAGCGGGCTCCGGCCAGCTGAGCGTCGACGGAGGCCTGTTCAAGAAGGCGGCTGGCCTCCCGGTATTTTTCGGCGTCGATCAATTGCTCCGCATCGGCTACCTTGTTCTGAGCCCGGTTCAGCAGCACGGGTTCGAAGTCGCGGGCGTCCGATGATACTGCCTGTTGAATGGCTGACTCAGCTGTCTGCAGTTCTCCGTCCGGCCTCTCGCCAGAACTGGCGCAGCCACCCAAAACCACGGCGATGCCGAGAATGCCTGCAGCGCCTGTTCTCGAAGTATGCTTGGTCATGCACTATCTCCTTCCAGTGAAGAGCGGGATCAGTAAGCCCCGCCTGTACTCGAGTAGACACATTTGCCCAAGGAACACCCTTTTGCCGGGACAACGTTCTCCAATCAAAGTGCCACCTGACGTTACGGTTAAGGTTAGCAGGCAGTTCAGCATCCGGTATGACGGTTTTGCCATTAACTTCAGTATGGTTGCTGAAACTGGCCTGTGCGGTGTTTATCAAACTTGAACCATGTCACTTGAAAACTGAGGGGTCTCGACTAGGTTTCTGGTTATACACATCTGAAAGGCGGGTTTATGGATGATCAACCAGCACTGTCGCAGGAGCCCAGAAAGAAGTATGAATTCCGGCTTTTTGTCTTTCTGATCGTTTTCCTGTTTCCCATTCTCGCGGTCGCCGTTGTTGGCGGATATGGCTTTATTATCTGGATTTCCCAGATCTTTATGGGGCCACCAGGGTCTCCCGGATAGGGCGTCGGCATGTCTGTATCCCTGGCCCGCAGATCGTTTCTTCGCGGCGGTCGTACCTTGTCTGCCGAGCACAGACCACCCTGGACGGATGAATCTTTCACGGACGCCTGTGTCCGTTGCGGTGACTGTATTGATGCCTGTCCGGAGGATGTTCTGTTCAGGGGCGATGGCGGTTTTCCGCAGATCCGTTTTCAGGATGATGGTTGCACCTTTTGCGAAGAGTGTGTCCGCGTCTGTAAAGAACCTGTTTTCGATCTGACGCGGGAAGCCTTTTCCTGGCGCGCGCAGGTCAGTGATCACTGCCTGGCACTGGCCAATATCCATTGTCAGAGCTGCCAGGACGCCTGCGAGCCTGATGCTATCCGCTTTGCCCCTTCACCTGGCCACGTGCCAACGCCGCATGTTGCCCTTGATGACTGTACCGGTTGCGGTGCCTGCGTGGCGGTCTGCCCCCAGGAGGCCATAGAGCTGGTTGTGCCCGTCGGCAAGGAGACTGACCATGTCTGACACTTCCTCTGAGGAGCTGCATATCGCCAGCTTTATTGTTCATTGCTGGCCCGACCATCTGGACGCCATCAAGGCACAGATTGACCAGACTGAAGGCCTGGAAACCGGAGCCGAATCACCTGAAGGGAAGCTGGTGGTCATTGCCGAAGGCCCGCACCAGCAGCGATTGCTGGAAACGGTTGAGTTGCTGGAAAGTCAGCCGGGTGTTCTGGAATGCATTCTGGTTTATCACGAGCTGATGTCGGCGGCGGAAGCCGGCCACGAGATGATTGATCTGAAACAAACACAATAAAACCGATCACAGGGACAGAGCCATGAACCTGACACGACGCGAATTCGCCAAGGCCAACGCGCTTGCTCTCGGGGCTTCGGCCGCGGGGCTGTCGATTCCCGCAGCAGCCAGCAATCTGATCACCAACGCAGAACTCACCGAACTGAAATGGAGCAAGGCACCCTGTCGCTTCTGCGGTACCGGTTGCAGCGTTATGGTGGCCACCAAGAACAACCAGATTGTTGCCACCCACGGTGACACCCAGGCCGAGGTGAACCGTGGCCTGAACTGTGTAAAGGGTTACTTCCTATCAAAGATTCTCTATGGCCGGGATAGGCTTACAAAGCCTCTGTTACGAAAACGGGATGGCAAATTCCACAAGGAAGGAGACTTCCAGGAGGTCAGTTGGGACGAAGCACTTGATGTGATGGCAGAAAAATTTACCGCGTCCATCAAGGAGCACGGACCAGACAGCGTTGGCATGTTCGGTTCCGGCCAGTGGACCATCTGGGAAGGCTACGCCGCCAGCAAGTTGTTCAAGGCCGGCTTCCGCACCAACAACATTGACCCGAATGCCAGGCATTGCATGGCCTCGGCGGTGGCAGGGTTCATGCGCACCTTTGGCTCTGACGAGCCCATGGGAGTCTATGACGACATCGAGAACGCCGACGCGTTTGTGCTCTGGGGTTCAAACATGGCGGAAATGCACCCGATTCTGTGGACGCGGGTCACTGACCGCCGGTTGTCTCATCCGTCCACCGAGGTTGCAGTACTTTCTACCTACAAACACCGCTCGTTTGACCTGGCTGACCTGCCGATGGTGATGACGCCCCACGCCGACGTTGCCATCCTCAACTACATCGCCAACTACATCATCCAGAACGATGCGGTTAACGAGGACTTCGTCAATAGGCACACCAAATTCGTAAAGGGGGCTGACGATATCGGCTACGGTCTGCGCCCGGAAGATCCCCGGGAGCAAAACGCGAAGAATGCCAATAACGCCAACAGCTTTGAGGATATGAGCTTTGAAGCCTTTGCCGAATATGTAAAGGAGTACGACCTGGAACGGGCCGTCAAGGAGTCAGGTGTCCCGTCAGACCGGCTGGAGCGCCTGGCCAGGCTCTATGCCGATCCGGACAAGCGCGTTACCACTTTCTGGACCATGGGCGTCAACCAGCACACCCGTGGCGTCTGGGTTAACAACCTGATCTACAACATACACCTGCTGACCGGGAAGATTGCCACCCCCGGCAACAGCCCATTCTCGCTGACCGGCCAGCCGTCCGCCTGTGGTACTGCAAGGGAGGTGGGTACCTTTGCCCACCGTTTGCCTGCCGACATGGTGGTGGCAAACCCGGAGCACCGGGCCAAGGCCGAGAAAATCTGGAAACTGCCGGAAGGCACCATTCCCGAAAAAGTGGGTTACCACGCCGTGCTGCAAAGCCGGATGCTGAAGGACAGCAAGCTGAGGGTTTACTGGACCCAGGTCACCAACAACATCCAGGCCGGCCCCAATACCATGCAGGAAACCCTGCCGGGCTGGCGCAATCCGGACACGTTCATCATCGTCTCCGATATCTATCCCACGGTGTCTGCCCAGGCGGCAGACCTGATTCTGCCTTCCGCCGGCTGGGTCGAAAAGGAAGGCGCCTACGGCAATGCAGAGCGCCGCACCCAGTTCTGGCAGGAGCTGGTGACGGCACCGGGTGAGGCGAGATCCGATCTCTGGCAGACCGTGGCCCTGGCCAGGCGCATCAAGGTGGCGGATGTCTGGCCCGAGGACCTCCTGGCCAAGGCGCCGGATATGCGGGACAAAACCCTGTTCGATGTGCTTTACCGCAACGGTAATGTGGATGCCTACCCGCTGGATGACCTGAATCCCGAGTATGGCAACCATGAATCGAAGGATTTCGGTTTTTACATCCAGAAGGGAATGTTCGAGGAGTACCGGCAATTCGGAAAGGGTAAGGGCAAGGACCTGGCGGACTTCGACACCTATCACAAGACCCGTGGCTTGCGCTGGCCGGTTGTTGATGGCAAGGAGACGCTCTGGCGTTACCGCGAGGGGTCCGACCCCTATGTGGAAGAGGGAAGCGGGTTTCAGTTCTATGGCAATGACGATAACCGGGCCCGGATATTTGCCGTGCCCCATGAGCCACCGGCGGAATCACCTGACGACGACTATCCGTTCTGGCTCTGTACCGGCCGGGTGCTGGAGCACTGGCACACCGGCTCCATGACGCGGCGGGTCAGTGAACTCCACAAGGCGGTGCCTGACGCCCTGCTGTACATGAACACGGAAGATGCCAGGGAGCAGGGTTTCCGGCGGGGCAGTGAGGTTCTGGTGGCCAGTCGCCGTGGTGAGGTGCGGTTGCGGGTGGAAACCCGGGGCCGTGTCAGTGTCCCCAAAGGTATGGTGTATGTGCCTTTCTTCGATGCCGGCAAGATCATCAACAAGGTCACGCTGGACGCCACCGATCCCATCTCCAAACAGACGGACTTCAAGAAATGTGCGGTGCGTCTGGAACTGGTTAACCTGGCCTGAGGAGACATGCCATGAAAAAGCTGATCGCAATCCTGCTGACGGCCTCCCTTGCCATGGTTGCTCTGGCGGAGTCGCCCTCAATGTCACCGTCCTCGCCGGATGGCCTGCGTAAAGGTGGAACCCTCGGGGACGTTGCGGATGCTCCCCCGATTGCCGGCGATCCCAGGGATGTTCAGCGGGAAGTACGCAACTACCCGGAGCAGCCACCGGTGATTCCCCACACGATACGGGACTACCAGGTGGACAAGCGTTTTAATCGATGCCTGGACTGCCACAGCCGTGAGTCGGCCCCGGACGCCGGCGCCCCCATGGTCAGTGTGACCCACTTCATGGATCGCAATTTTCAGGTGAGGGCGGAAGTGACCCCCGGACGGTACTTCTGTACCCAGTGCCATGTGCCTCAAACGGATGCAGAAGCGCTGGTTGAGTCAGACTTCAAACCCATCGACCAGGTAATCCGTGAGGGCGATCGGGGAGAAGGCCAATGATGGATCGGCTGAAGTATTACTGGCAACTGTTACGTAAACCCAGCGTTCACTACAGCCTCGGATTTCTTACGCTGGGCGGGTTTCTGGCCGGCATCATATTCTGGGGCGGTTTCAATACCGCCCTGGAGGTTACCAACACCGAGGAGTTCTGTACCGGCTGCCACGAGATGTACAGCAATCCCTACCAGGAACTGAAAGGGACGATTCACTACAGCAACCGCTCCGGGGTCAGGGCGGAATGCTCTGACTGCCACGTGCCCCACGACTGGACCCACAAGATAGGCCGCAAGATGGAAGCCTCCAAGGAAGTCTGGGGCTGGCTGTTTGGTTCTATCGACACCCCGGAAAAATTCGAGGCCAAGCGGCGCGAACTGGCGGAGCGGGAGTGGCACCGGCTGAAAGCCAATGACTCACTGGAGTGTCGCAACTGCCACGAGTTTGATTCCATGGACTTCACGCAGCAGGATCCGCGCGCGGCAGAAGCCCATTCCACCGCGTTGACGGACGAGGGGGATAAAACCTGTATCGACTGTCACAAGGGCATTGCCCATGAGCTGCCGGACATGGCAGGCGTGGAGCGATAGAGGGAAAAGCATGGGCCAGGCCGGTTACGGTACTGGCTCAGCGTACCTCGGTACCACTGGACGGGCCCTGTGACAGCGTTGTGCCAGTAGGCGGGCGGTGGTGAAGGGAATAGATGATTCGATCCAGTACTGCCTGCCCGTTCCACGCCGGATCGTTGTTGACCATACCCACAACTGCCCAGGTGGTATCCGTGCCATCCCGGGTGAAACCCGCGATTGAACGCACATTCTCCAGGTAACCGGTCTTTATGCGGCCTTTGCCATCAAGACCGGCGTTCTTCAGCCGGCGGGCCATGGTGCCGTCCATCGCAATCAGTGGCATGGAGGCCATCAGGTCGGCCGAGTAATTGCTGTTCCAGGCGTGCTGAAGAATCTGTGCGCCCTGACGGGCAGTAATGCGGCCGTGGCGGGTCAGGCCTGCGCCGTTATCAATGACCATACCTTTGGTATTGATGCCCTTATCTTCCAGCCACTTGTATATCACGCGGATGCCGGCGACGCGGTCGTCTTCATCGTCGTCCTGCCGGTGCTCGGCGCCAATGGTCAGCAACAACTGACGGGCCATGACGTTGCTGCTCCATTTGTTGATGTCCCGCACCATGGTAACCAGATCGGGCGAGGTGGTTTTCAGCAACAGCCTGGCGTCTTCCGGCGTGCTGGCCAGCAGGCTCTTTCCGGAGATCTCTATGCCCATATCTTTCAGCAGCGAGCGGATGAGCGACGCAGTGTATTGCTCATGTGGCAGTACAGACAGGTAGGCCGTGGTGCGACACCCCTGGGGCAATTCACCGGTAACCCTGACCGTAACCCTGTGGTCCTCGTGAAAAATCGGCTCCCAGTCAAAGTTTTTGCGGCCGGGGCAGGGGCCTTCTGCACTTGCCGTTACCCGGTTGTCGACAACCACATCATTCAGGGACGGTGCGCTCCAGGCCTGGGTTCCACGCTCATCGGCCCGTACCTGAAAGTGCATCAGGTTGAGGTTAGTGAGGTAAGGCGAAGGCTGGACCAGGAACGGCGCATGGGGGTTGTCGCCGTTATCGTCAAAGCCTGGCAGCCCATCCGCCAGGCTGAATACGTCGCCGTCCAGCACCAGGTTGCCCTTGATCGCGCTGATGCCCATGCCGCGAAGCTCGCTCAGGGTGCTCCACAGGCGTTCGATGGTCAGTTTGGGGTCCCCGCCCATATCCACATAGAAGTTGCCGTTGAGCGTGTCGCCCACAAGCTTGCCATCGGTGTAGAACTTTGTGTCCCAGTGATAGGTTGGCCCCAGGGTTTCCAGGGCTGCGTAGGTGGTGATCAGCTTGATAATGGAACCGGGGCTCATCAGTTCATCAGCGTTAATATATTGCTCAATGCCGGGGCCGTTCAGTGGGATGGCGGCCATGCTCAGTGCCTGCTCGTTGTTCAGGGACTGAAACGCGTAACTTCTGACCTGGCCACTCCAGGTTTTGGCAGAGGCGCTGGCTGCGTCGGTATTGGTTGCAGGCTCGGAAGCGGATGCGGTACCAAATGCCAGCAAGGTTGCAATGGTGGTAGCGAGAACGCGGGGTATCACTGAACCATGCTGGCGCGCAGTTCCGTTATCTGGCTTGTGACGATGGCTTCGTGCCTTCAGCAACATGGTGCGACGCTCGTTGGTTTCTGATCCAATAACAATAGCCCAAAAATTCGGCGCATACTATGTGGAAAGGCTCTACATGACGTTAAAAAATGCCAGTAGTGTCGTTGTTTATACTGCGTTTTTGTTAATGGATGTAAGTGCTCAAATGAATCAAAGGGTTAGCTGCCGGGCAAGCTGGGGCGTTACCCCGCTGGCAGGAACAGAACCTGAATCTGTCTGTCTGCGTAGTACAGGTATATGTGCTGAACACCGGAGAATGAGTCATGGCGATTCGATGGTCCCGACGACAGTTCCTTGCCGCTTTGGCCGCAACCGGCCTTTCCTTGCGTGTGCCCGCGCTGATGGCGGCACCCGGACAGAAAGCCATTACCCGGGCTATTCCCTCCTCGGGAGAGTCGTTGCCGGTGATCGGCATGGGCACCTGGCGCACCTTCAATGTGGGCGGCGATGAGCAATTGGTGGCTGAACGTACCCGCGTTCTGAAAACGTTCTTTGAATGGGGCGGAACCCTGGTGGACTCGTCGCCCATGTACGGGTCGGCAGACGATGTCATGGGCGAAGCACTGGACAGCCTAGATGCCCACGACAAGGTATTTTCCGCCAACAAGATCTGGGCCCGGGATGGCAGCGCCACAGGGGAGCAGGACAGCACATTGCGACGCAAGTGGGGCATCGAGCGCTTTGATCTTCAGCAGATCCATAACCTGCTGGCCTGGGAGTCCCACCTGGAAACCCTGAAACAGATGAAAGCGGACGGAGATATACGGTACCTGGGGATCACCACCTCCCACGGCCGCCGCCACAGCGATCTGGCGCGGATAATGGAACAGGGGCCCCTCGACTTCGTGCAACTGACCTACAATGTGCTGGACAGGGAGGCTGAACAACGCCTGTTGCCCCTGGCCAGGGAGCGGGGCATTGCTGTCATTGCTAACCGGCCTTTTCAGGGTGGCAATCTGTTCCGCCGTTTCCAGTCGGAATCTTTGCCCGGCTGGGCGGAAGAGGCAGGTTGCAGCAACTGGGCAGAGTTCTTCCTCAAGTTCATCGTGTCGCACCCGGCGGTTACCTGTGCTATTCCGGCGACAACCCGTGTGGAGCACATGGAGGAAAACATGGGTGCCCTGTACGGCAGGCTTCCGGATGAACAGCAGCGTCGGCGGATGGCTGACTATGTGGCAGGGTTATGACTGATGCGGACTGGCTGAGCTATTCACTGTCGGATTTTCTGATGTTCGGGCCGGAGGTGTTTCTCCGGCTCTTTGTTCGGATCAATCAGGATGTCTGGCCCTGGCAGGCCATTGCGGTGGTGATGATGGTACTGATTGCCGGGTTGCTGGTGCGTGGCAACACGGCGGCAAAACGGGCGATCCTGTTGCTGTTGGCGGCTGCCTGGGTATGGAGCGGTGCCGGCTTCCTGATGGAGTATTACGGGCCCATCAATTCGCCGGCCACCTGGTTTGGCTGGGCCTTTATCCTGCAAGGTTCACTTCTGACCGTGGCGGCGCTGGTGTGTCCCTGGGAAAGAACGGCCCGGAGGGCTGCCCAACGATGGCAGGCCGGCACCGGCTGGCTTGTGGTAACCGCTCTTTTGCCCTTTCTGGTCGTGGCACAGACTGGGAACTGGCAGTCCCTGGCGCTGTTCGGAATCACACCGGACCTGACTGTCGCCGCCTCTGTGCCTTGCCTGCTCATGTTCCCCAGGCGGGTGCGCTGGGTGTTTCTGTTGCTGCCGCTGTTGTGGGCCCTGTTCAGCATGGCAACCCTGTGGGCCCTCGGCATCCGGCTGATGCTTGTCCTGCCGGCTGTTACCCTGGTGCTGGCCATTGCCGGCTTCCGGTTCAGTCCCAGGCCGGCGCAAAGCCCGGGTTAGCAATTCGCTCGCCCCGGTCCAGTTTGTCGATCTCGGCCATCTCGTCCTCGCTGAGCCTGATATCAAGCGCGTCCAGATTGGCTTTCTGGTGCTGGGGGCGTGTGGACGACGGAATGGGAACCACGCCGCGGGCGGCAATCCAGGCCAGGGCAATCTGCGCTGGTGAAGCATTGTGCTCACGGCCGATCCGAATCAGGGTTTCATCTTCCATGACCTTCCCGACGGCCAGGGGCATATAGCCTGTCACGGTAATGCCCAGCTTCCGGGCATGGTCAACCACCTTGCGGTTGGCCAGAAAGGGGTGAACCTCTACCTGGTTGGTAAGAATCGGGGATTCGCCCAGGATCTCTTTTGCCTGGTCCATCTGGGCGCAGGTAAAGTTGGAAATGCCGATGTGCGTGGTCAGCCCCTCGCGCTGGGCGTCCCGCAGTGCTCCAAGATACTCCGCCATGGGAACTTCGTCCCCCGGTGACGGCCAGTGGATCAGGGTCAGGTCCACATGGTCAGTCTTCAGCCGGGCCAGGCTGTCGTGCAGGCTGTTGATAAGGTCGCTGCGGTGGAGCCGGTCATGCCAGATCTTGGTGGTCAGGAAAATCTCACGGCGCGGAATGCCGCTGGAGGTAATGCCATCGCCCACTTCAGACTCATTTCCATACATCTGGGCCGTATCGATATGCCTGTAACCGAGTGAGAGGGCGCTTTTGACCGCGTCTCTCGCATCGTTGCCTTTCAGGCGAAAAGTGCCCATGCCAATTTTCGGAAGTGTGCTGAATGCCATAGTGTCCTCCTTTGCGAACGCTCTGACTTGTATGTGGTGCCCGCCCGCTGGTTCTTCAAGTGGCGGGTGGTTATCATGACGGCCCCGGGAATACGCCAATCCGACCACCGTGGAGGTCAAATCATGCTGACAGGGCAGTGCCTTTGTGGCGATATCAAGCTGGAATACGATGGCCCACTGGGGCCCATAGCCCTGTGCCATTGCAGCCAGTGCCGTCGAGCCCATGGCAGTGCGTTTTCGGCCAGCGCTCCGATACAGAAAATTCGCACCCGTTTTACGGCAGGCGAGGATCTGATCCGCGAGTATGAATCCCGCCCGGGCAAATTCCGGGCCTTCTGCCCCCGCTGTGGCAGCCAGCTGTACAGCCGGGTCGATGCCATTCAGGGTATCTTGCGCCTGCGTGTCGGTATGATCAACGAGCCTTTGGGCAAAGGGCCTGCATCACACGTTTACGTGGGTTCAAAGTCAGACTGGTTCACCATCACGGATGATATTTCCCAGTACGACAAAACTGAAAGAACCAACGATCCCAACTGAGGATATATACGATCATTCCGCGGGAACGATCCGGTATACCTTGCCGTTGGAATGATCCGTCAGTAGCCACAAGGCGCCATCGGGGCCCATCCGCACATCGCGGATGCGCTCGCCAAGATCCTCCAGAAGATCCTCTTCCTCTTTGACTTCCTCGTCTTCAATGCTCAGGCGTACCAGCTTCTGCATTTTCAGTGCGCCCACGAACAGGTCTCCCTTCCACTCGGGGAACTGGTCTCCGGTGTAAAAAGCCATGCCGGAGGGGGCGATGGACGGGTCCCAGTAATGCAGCGGGTCGGTTACGCCTTCCATGGTGGTCTTGTCCGATATGGTGGCACCGGAATAGTCGATGCCGTAGGTAACGTCCGGCCAGCCATAGTTGTTGCCGGCGCGAATGATGTTGATCTCGTCGCCGCCACGGGGCCCGTGCTCGTGGCTCCAGATCTCACCGGTTTCCGGGTGAATCGTCATGCCCTGGATGTTGCGGTTGCCGTAGGTAAAGAAGGTATCGTTCACCGAGGCGTCATCGGTGAACGGGTTGCCGGGGGCCGGTTCGCCATCGGTGGTGATGCGGTGTACGCCACCGGCGTCGTCGTCTGTTTTCTGGGCGCGGTCCATCTCGCCCCGGTCGCCCACGGCAACGTGCAGGTTGCCGTCGCGGTCAAATTCCATTCGTCCGGCGAAGTGGCGGCCGGCCCTGCCCCGGGGCAGGGCCTCGAAAATCACTTCAACATCGGAAAGCCGGTCGCCGTCCAGCTTCGCCCTTGCCACCCGGGTTGTCATCCCTTCGCGGCTTACCTTGTGGGCATAGCTGAGAAACAGGGTCTGATTATCTTCGAACTGCGGATGCAGGATTATGTCCAGCAGGCCGCCCTGGCCGGAAACCACCAGATCCGGCACGCCACTGATGGGCTGATCCTGAAGTTTGCCGTCCTGTATGCGCCGTAACCTCCCCTCGCGTTCGGTGACCAGTTGGGAACCGTCCGGGAGGAAAACCAGGCCCCAGGGATGCTCCAGGCCCTCGGCTACGGTATCCAGGCGGAAGTCAGCCTTGTCCGAGCTGAAGGTGCCAGCGCCAGCCAGGTTAGCGCTGGCCATGCCGGCGAAAGCCAGTGATGTTGCTAATTTGCCGATTCGGTTCATGAGATGGCCCCTCCCTTCTGAATATCTGTCAGAACATCCCTAATGAATGCAGTCTAGCAGTTGGTACGAAGGGAAGGGCCGACAGTATCAGAAACTGTAGTTAACAGACCCGACAACCGTTCGCTTGGTACCTACAAAGCAATCTCCCCGCGCCAGGCAGGAGCTGAAGTAGGTTTCGTCCTCAATGTTGTTTACGTTCAGGCTAAGATCCCAGTTGCCGCGGCTGTAGCCAACCATGGCGTCAAACAGCGTTACGGAGGGTGTTTTCAGTTGGTCCGTTCCATCCCAGCTGTCGCCTACGTAGCGTACGCCCGCACCAGCGCGGAAGCCGGGAATGCCGGCGATGGCAAAATCGTGCTGGCTCCAGACGGAAGCCAGTTGTTCAGGAACACTTGCCAGCCGTGCCCCTTCGTTGGTGCCTTCCAGCACTTCGGTATCGGTGTAGGCGTAGCTGGCAATCAGATCCCATTGAGGGTTCATCTCCACCAACGCTTCCAGCTCAACACCACGGGCCCGGGTTTCACCATTCTGAATCTGGTTGTTTGGCATAGCCGGGTCCGGCGCCCGGCGGTTTTTCTCCCGCAGGTCGTAAGCGGTTGCGGTGAAGAAGCTGTTGGATCCCGGGGGTTGGTATTTCGCGCCCAGTTCCACCTGCTCTCCTTTTAGCGGCTCGAAAGGCTTGTTGAAGGCGTCAACCGAAGTAATGGGCTGGAAAGACTCGGAGTAACCGATGTAAGGCGACAGCCCAAAGCCGGTTTTGTACATCAGGCCGGCCCTGGTGGTGACTTCGTTGTCTTCGAAGCTCTCGCTACCTTCGGTCTTGTTGCGGGCATTATCGTAACGAAGGCCCAGTACGGCAATCCAGCGATCGTCGATCGTGATCTGATCCTGGAGATAAACACCAGTCTGGCGCACGGTGTTTTCAGCGATGTCGCTGAAGTCTGCCTCGGTTACCCGTGAGTAGTTGCCATAAACAGGGTCATACAGGTTCAGGTCGCCGATGTCCGCGACATAGGCCGTGCGGCCATCGCTTTCAGCACGCTGATAATCCACACCGGCAATCACCGTGTGGTTGACATTGTCGGAGCCGAAAACCGCCTCGGCCTGGTTATCCATGGTCAGGGTGTCCAGGTTCGGGTTCCTGGCATAAGCAAGCCGCGAGATGTCACCGTTACTTTGCAAAGTCGGGGGGAACATCGGATAGATGGTCTGATAGGTTACTTCGCTTTCCGAGTACCGCAGGTTCTGGCGGAGGGTCCAGACATCATTGACCCGGTGGCTGAACAGAGAGGTGACAGAGTTTTCTTTCGTATCATACCTGTCGAAATCCGGTTCACTCACAAAAACATCAACCGGGATGTCCGGCAGCCCGTCAGGTGCTGGTGTGACGGTGCCGGCGTGAGGCAGGAACTGGGTGGTTGATCCGGTGCGGTCTTCCTGGTGCAACGCCATCAGGGTCCACTCGGTGCTGTCCGTTGGGCGCCAGGTAATGGAGGGTGCAATAACAACACGGTTGTCCTCAACCTGTTTGACCTGGGTGTCGCTGTCGCGGCCCAGTGCAACAAGGCGATAGAGCAGGGTGCCGTCTGCGTTGAGGGGGCCTGTGGTATCAATGGCTGCCTGCTTACGCTCGTTGTTGCCCAACTGAAGGTTCAGTTCGCTCTGTTGTTGGTCCAGGGGGCGTTTTGTGGCGAGGTTGATGATGCCTCCGACGTTACCCTGACCGTAGAGCACCGAAGACGGGCCACGAACAATCTCGATCCGCTCCAGGGTGTAGGGCTCTGTACGGGGGCTCTGGTAATTGCCAAAGGTCTTCTGAAGGCTGTCCAGAAAGATAACCGGGTCGCCACCGCGCACACTCTGCCAGTCACCACGGCTGTCCATGCCAAATTGCTCCGCGCCCACTCCGGCCGAATAGCGAAGGGCTTCCTGAACACTGGTAACGCCCTGGTCGCTCATCTGCTCTTTGGTGACCACGGATATGGCCTGGGGCGTTTCGGCAATGGGCGTTGTCGTTTTGGTTGCACTCACAGCGGTTTCTGCCCGGTAACCGTCGACGGGGCCTCGTGGGTCTTCGATTCTGTCTTCAGTCACCTCGATTGCATCAAGGGTGGTTTCGGCCCGGGTGGCGGGCACGATGGCTGATGTCAGCACCAGACCGGAAGCTATCCAGGTGGAGGTGTTCAAGATCAGATTCCGGGGTTTACTGCGCTGTTTTCTGAACGACATAGACTGCTTACCTTTTGTCACTTTTCAGGAAGTCGGGAGTTAAAACCTTGGCGGGGGGTTGCCAGTTACTGAAATTATGGCAATAATAATGATAACGATTAACATTTGCAATATTGTGGTGTAAATTATTCAAAAGAACCCAAGCCGACCAGGGAGATGTGACATGACACCGGAAAAAGAGGCAATCGAAGGGCTTAAACTGGCTGCAGGATCCGGTATGTTTATTCTGGTGCTGGCCAGTATCCTGATACTCGGGTCGACGCTGGGCGGGGGTTGAGACGGGCAATGCGTTCCTTGCGGTAGACCCCGCAGGTACCGCAATAGCCGCCTTCCGGTAGCAGGTATTTCAGGCAGCAACCCCGGCGTTGGGGAATGGCCATGGTCTGGCCATTGAAAACCGCCGGAATCCATTCGATAAACCGGTTCGCGTCGCAGTCAAAACGGCTCAACCAGCGGGTTGCCAGTGCACAGAGCCGGTCCGGTGGTGCAACGTTATACAGCAGTGAAAAGGGCATCCCGAGACCCAGCCCCACGCTACTCCAATAGGCGCCCGGGCTGACGCCGTGATCATTGCGAAACGGCGGGTACCAGCCCTGTACCTGTGCCGACATCTCTGCCACGAAGGTCTCAGTATCGGCGCTTGAGGCAGTTTCCAGCCAGGACCATGAGGGCGTTTCGTCGCCGGGAACCAGGATGATCTCTGCTGCCGAGGGCAGCCGTGTGCTTCCCTCCAGGAACAGCCGCATGGTCAGCGGCGCAATCACTTCCAGTGCGAGGTTCTGGTGCAGCACGGAGACGCGGATGCGCCGCTGTTTTTGTTGGCCAATGCCCGCAATGGGCTGATGAACCTCCCGGGCCAGCCGTTCAGGTTCTTCCAGGCACTGGGCCAGTGTCAGGGCATTGGCCGGGGCAGTGGTGTGCCCTGCCAGGGTGTAGGACTGGCGAATGTCCTGTGCCGAGACGCCGGCGGCGTCCCGCAACCGGGCCCATTGCTGTTGCTCACTGCCGGCCATGGCGGCTCAACCCCCAAAGGAAGTAGATTCCACCCACCAGTGCCGCCAGCAAGCCGGCCGGCAACTGGCCGGGGAAGACGACAATCCGGGAAAGATAATCCGCCACGGCCAGCAGGAGCCCCCCCACCAGAGCGGCCACAATCATTTGCCGGCCGACAGTCTGCTGCCCCAGGACGCGTGCAAGGTGCGGTGCGATCAGCCCCACAAAACTCAGGGGGCCGATAACCACCGTCGCCGAGGCCGTCAATACGGCCGCCAGGAACAGAAGCAGCAACCGGGCACGAGCGACGGACAGCCCGAGGGAGGACGCGGCAGTGTCCCCCAGCGGCAGAATGGACAGCGGCCGTACCACCAGAAGCAGTAAGCCGCTGACCAGCACGGTAAAGCCCAACAGGCCAAAAGCCTCACCCTCGGAGATCAGCCAGGTGGAACCGTACATCCAGTTCAGCAACTGGGACGCTACGGTGCCCCCAGACGCCATCACCAGCCTCAGGCCCGCGTCCATGAATACATACAGGGCCAGGCCGCCAAGCAGCAACTGGTTGCCTGCAAACCGGTGTTTGCGGGCAAGAACAATCAGCAGGCCCAGGGCACCGGCAGCACCCAGGGTGGCCGCGCCAAGCTGGCCAGCCCGGCCGACTTCAGCGCCGGACAGAACAATCAAAACCATCACCAGTGCGGCGCCGCCGCTGATGCCCAGCATTTCCGGGCTGCCCATGGGATTGCCGGTCATCCTCTGGATCAGTGTGCCGGCCAGTCCCAGGGCCACTCCGGCAAGCATGGCCGCCAGCAACCGCGGCCCGCGCCAGACCCAGGCATGGTCCCACTGGGTTAATGCCGTCCAGTTCCAGCCCTCCAGCCCCGGAGCCCAGCCCATGGATACAACAACGGTGGCCAGAAGCAGTGCGGAAATAATGCCGGTAACGAGTACGGGGGAACGGCGCCGGGGCTGGAACCCTGCCGGGCCGGATTCCTGGCCCGGCATATGATGGGTGTTCCTGAAGCTCTGCAGGGCCAGCAGGATAACAGGGCCGCCAATCAGCGCCGTGGTGGTGCCGGTAGGCACCAGAGAACCATCGCCCCAGGTGGACGCCCAGTGTGCCAGGGTATCCGCCAGAAGCAGCAGCCCGCCCCCCATCAGGGTACTCCAAAGCAGCTTGTCGCCTATGGTGCGGGCACCCAGCAAGCGGGCCAGCACCGGTGCCGCCAGGCCCACAAATGCCACGACACCTACCCGGCTGACAACCGTGGCGGTCATCAGCACCACCAGGAACAGCGCCAGTGCGCGGATCAGCCCGACCCTTGCACCCAGGGAGTTGGCGGAACTCTGCCCCAGTTGCAGTAACTGCAGTGGCCGCAACAGCAGTAACATCAGAACGGCGAGAATCAGCACCCGGGGCCACAGTTCCATAAATGGCCCCCAGTTGTTCTGCACCAGCGATCCGGCACCCCAGATAAACAGATTGCCCAGCCATTCACCCTTGAGCAGCAGGAACGCCATGTTCAGGGCACCCAGGAAGAAGGTGATCACCAGCCCGGCGAGAATAACGGTAACCGGCGAGAAACCGAGCCGCCAGGTGAGGGCGATCACCATGCCAATGGCCAGCAATCCCCCGCCAATGGCTGCCAGGTCGGGGCTGAACGCCAGCAGCCCGGGTGCAAACAGGGTGGCAACGGTAATGCCGAACTGTCCGCCCGCTTCCACGCCAAGGGTGGTGGGGGAGGCCAGCGGGTTGCCCAGTATCTGCTGGGTAACTGCCCCGGCCAGGCCCAGCCCACAGCCAATCAGAATGGCAATGGATACCCGGGGCGCCCAGCTGTAGTGGGCCAGTACCGAGGAGTAATTCTCCGGGTCAAAGGTCCAGAAGGCAGACGCAAGCGCCCCGGCGTCCAGTTGACCAATCCAGGGGGCAGAGCTGGCAATCAGGGCACCGAACCACAGGATAATCGCCGCTACCGGCAGTTTTGCAGGAATGGAAGGGCGCATTTCGGGCAGGGTGGAGGTATCAGCGTACATTGTCGGAGCCCCCTTCCAGGAGTGAGTCCGTCAACATGGTTGCCAGTCGTTTGACCGGAAAGACACCACCGAATGGCCATACGGCGTCTATCTGGTAGACCTCGTCACGCCTCACCGCTGGCAGGTAGGTCCAGAACGGGCTGTCGGCCAGGGTGTCGGACAGACCGGGAAGGGTGGGGGAAACAACCGCAATGCGGCTGTTCTGGTAAGGGGCGATGGCTTCCAGCCCGACCACTGAAAAACCCCAGAAATTTCCCTGCCGGGGCCAGGCATTTTCCAGCCCCAGGGCGTCAAGTGTGCTCTGGTAGAGGCTGTTGGGCGCATAGATGCGCACATGCCGGTCATCCAGGAAGTTCACCAGGGCCACGGGGCGGTCGGTCATGCCGGCCTCTTCCAGCCGCTGGCGCTGGGTATCCAGGGTCTGTTCAATGTCTGCCAGTATGCCCTCGGCGCGGTCTTCCCGGCCGAGCATCTCGCCAAGTGTGGTCAGCATCTCGCTGGCTTTTTCGAAGGGCCGGTGGCCTTCCTTGTAAACGCTGATGACGTAGGTAGGTGCAATCCGTTCCAGCAGGCCGGACGCAGGGGCCATTTCAGAACTGGTAACGATCAGGTCCGGCTCCAGCTCGGCAATGGCCTCCAGGCTGGGCGCCACACGGGTACCGATATTGGCGACCTTGTCGGGCAGCTCAGGCTCTTTCACCCACACGGAATAGCCGTCCCGATCCGCAACACCCACCGGCGTTACGCCGAGCAGCAGAAGCGCTTCAGTGGCAGCCCAGTTAAGGGCAACGATCCGCTTCGGGGTGGAATCCAGCGTAATCGTGCCATTCTCGTGGTGCCAGGTTCCGGCAGCGGCCTGCAGTGACAACAGGCCGAGAAACAGCAGGGCCGCACAGGTTCTTGCGGGATACTTAATGTACATAGGAGACCCACTGGCCCGGCGCCCGTTCCATCACCCCCATGGGAACGCCGTAGATGGTTTCCAGGGTTCCGGAGTCCATGATGTCTCCCGGGCTGCCGTCAGCGATCAGCCGGCCGGTTTTGAGCGCCACCAGCCGGTCGCAGAAACGTGCGGCCAGATCCACATCGTGGAGTACCACTACCACGGTCAGCTCTCTTTCTTCCGCCAGGCGATGGACCAGGCGCAGGGTTTCCACCTGGTGCTTCACATCCAGTGCGGAGATGGGCTCATCCAGCAACAGGCAGCGGGTTTGCTGGGCCAGTAGCATGGCAATCCAGGCCCGTTGGCGTTCGCCGCCTGAAAGCGTATCCACGGAGCGATGCTGGAAATGGCCAAGCCCGGTGTCTTCAATGGCCTGGTCGATCAGCCGGTGGTCTTCGTTGTTGTAGCGGCCCAGTGGCCCGCGCCAGGGATAGCGGCCGAGGGCAACCAGTTCACGCACGGTCAGGCCGTCTGTGCCCGGCGGATGCTGGGGCAGGTAACCGACGGTGCGGGCAAACTCCCGTGCACCGGTGGTACGGAAGGAAGTGCCCAGCAGGCTGACATCGCCCGAGGCAGGCGACATCTGCCGGGCCAGGACTTTCAGGAGCGTGGACTTGCCGGAGCCATTGTGCCCGAGCAACCCGGTCACCTCACCTTCGCGGAATTCGATATTGATATTCCGGAGGATAGAGGTGTCGCCGACGTTAACATCCAGGCTGGATACTTCGAAGAACGCAGACATGCAGGCTCCAGTAATTCTGAGGGTCTGCAGAATAATCTAAATGCGAATTACTATCAATACATCAATGGATTTACAGGCCATCCCGGCAGACTTGTTACACCTGCCCTGTCTGCACCCGCCATTGGGCGGCATAGGCTCCTTCGGCCTGCAACAGGTCCTCGTGGCGGCCGGACTCCACAATCCGCCCGGCATCAACCACCGCAATGGTGTCTGCATCCACAATGGTGGACAGCCGATGGGCGATCATGATCACCGTACGGTTGTGGCCGATGCGCTTGAGAGAGCGCTGTATCGCGGCTTCGGTTTCATTGTCCACGGCGCTGGTGGCCTCGTCGAGCACCAGGATGGGCGGGTCTTTCAGCAGTGCCCGGGCAAGGGAAAGGCGTTGACGCTGCCCGCCGGAAAGCCGCACACCCCGTTCCCCCACGGCGGTGGACAGGCCTTCCGGCAGGGCCTCGATAAAGGACCAGGCCTCTGCGGTTTTCGCCGCCTCGATGATCTGCTCATCGTTGGCGCCGGGGAAACCGTAGGCCAGATTGTCGCGGATGCTGCCCTCGAACAGGTACACGTCCTGGCTTACCAGCCCGATGGCCTGCCGCAAGGACTTGAGGCTGACGGACTGAATCGGCTGCCCGTCGATGCGAATTGCGCCGCCGGTGGGGTCGTAAAAACGCAGCAACAGCTTGATCAGTGTGGACTTGCCTGAGCCGGTCGCACCCACCAGGGCAAGCGTATTCCCGGCTGGCACCTCAACGGATATATCCTCGATACCGGCGCCGCTGGATGGGTAGTGGAAACTCACGTTCCGGAAAGTCACTTCACCCCTGACCGGCTGCGCCAGAGAGGTGTCCGACGTGTCCCGCACGTGCACCGGCTCTGCCAGCAGGTCGAGAATTCGGCGGGTACTGGCCATGGCGCGTTCGAACAGGTCGATCACTTCGGCAAGGCCGGTCAGGGGCCAGAGCAGGCGCTGGGTGAGGAACACCAGAACACCGTAAGCACCCACATTCAGGGAGCCTTCCAGGGCCATCATGCCGCCCACAGTAAAGGTGGCCAGGAAACCCGCCAGAATGGCCATGCGGATAACCGGAATGAACGCCGAACTGATGCGAATGGCCTTGCGGTTGGCTTCCACATAGGCCTCGCTGCTGGCCTTGAGGCGTTCGGCTTCACGCTGTTCCGAGGTGAAACTCTTGATGGTGGCAATGCCGCCCAGGTTGTTGGCCAGCCGGCTGGACAGGTCGCCCACCTTTTCCCGCACATCCGCATACAGGGGGCCGGCCTTGCGCTGGAAGTAGAAGGCGCCCCAGACAATCAGCGGAATCGGCGTGAACGCCAGCAGGGCAATCAGGGGCGACAGCACGAAGAACACCGCGCCGACAGCCACCACCGTAACCAGCACCTGGATCATGGCATTGGCGCCGCCATCCAGGAAGCGTTCGAGCTGGTTGACGTCGTCGTTCATGGTGGCAACCAGCTGGCCGGAGCTGCGGGCCTCGAAAAAGCTCATGTCCAGTTTCTGGGCATGTTCATAGGCGTCCTGTCTCAGGTCAGACTGCAGGCGTTGGGCCAGGTTGCGCCAGAGCACCTGGAACAGGTATTCAAATATGGATTCGCCGGCCCAGATAAAGAAGGTCAGTATTGCCAGAATGGTGATCTGTTCCTGGGCGGTTTCAAACCCCAGGCCCGCGACAAAGCTCTCTTCCTGATTGACCACCACATCAATGGCAACGCCAATCAGGATCTCTGGCGCAATGTCGAAGAGTTTGTTGATCACAGAGCAGGTGGTGGCCGCGATGATCTGCCGGCGGTAGCCCCTGGCGTAACGCAGAAGGCGCCCGAGTGCGGCGAAACTGCTGGTGGTCTTGTGGGAAGGCTCGCTCATGGTTCGCTCCGCTTGCGCCAGAAAAGCGGCAAGGGTAGCGGATTTGACCTGTCAATAAAACAGAATCATTATCACCTGCGGGCGTTCCGTTGCAGCCAGCGGTCCAGTTTGTCGGCGAATTCCTTGCGGTCAGTCTGGTTCAGTGGTGCCGGGCCGCCGGTAACCTGACCGGCGTTTCGCATCTCTTCCATGAAATTGCGCATGGCCAGGCGTTGGCGAATGTTTTCTTTGGTAAAGGCCTGCCCCCGCGGGTTAAAAACATCAGCGCCTTTTTCGATGGCTTCGGCAGCCAGGGGAATATCCTGGGTAATAACAAGGTCGCCTTCCTGCATCTGGTCCATGATTTCGTTGTCGGCCACGTCAAAGCCCTGGGGAACCTGCCGGCGCTTTATATAGGGGCTCGGGGGCAGGTTGATGGCATGATTGGCAATGAAGGTGGTATCGATCTGCCAGCGGGCCGCCGCGCGGCAGAGAATTTCCCGGATGGGGACGGGGCAGGCGTCGGCGTCGACCCAGATTGGCATGGCGGGTTCCTTCTTGGTTCGGTTCTGGGCGGAGTTTACCTTCTGTTGGTGTGAGCCTGGTAGTTGGGTTCCGCGTATTATTTGCCAAGTCTGCAGGTTTGGCGGGCTTGCGCCCTTGGGAAGGGCTTTCCAAAAAACGCTACAAGCACGTCCCTGTGCGCTTGATTCCGGCCATCCATGGCCTCCAACATTTTTGGAAAGCCCCTCCCAAGGGCGCGATCAGGCTACAGAGTAAAATCCGCGATAGCAGAGGGAGTTCAGACGAGAGGGCAGGAAAACCAATGAAAATGCACAGTGTTTCAACTGTATTATTTGCTTTAGTGTTTGGCCTTATTGTTTCTTCAGCGGGTTCTGCGCAGGCTGACGAATCAGAGGCCTGGGACGCTCTTCGAGAGGGCCGTGCCGTGTTGATGCTGCGGCATGCGCTGGCGCCGGGCACCGGGGATCCTGACAAATTCAAGGTGGACGACTGTTCCACCCAGCGCAATCTTAACGATACCGGCCGTGAGCAGGCGAGGGCATGGAAGCCTTTCCTTGCAGAGCATGGCATTGATGAAGCAAGGGTGTTCAGCAGTCAGTGGTGCCGTTGCCTTGAAACAGCCCGGGAAATGGATGTCGGGCCGGTGGAGGAGATGATATCGCTGAATTCGTTCTTCCGCAGTCGCGGCGACGGGCAAATGCAGACAAGGCAGACAATAGCCATAGTGAACGAGATGGAACCGGGGCCACCGGTGGTGCTGGTATCTCACCAGGTGAATGTGACCGAACTGGCCGATGTATTCCCGTCCTCCAACGAGGGGGTAATTATTGCCTTGCCGTTATCCGAAAAGCCGACGGTACTGGCGAGGGTTTCGCCGCAGAAGTAGTGGTATAGTCCGTGGCTTGACGGAGGATTTCAATGGCTGACGGCGATAAAGAACAGACACCTGCACAGATACCACCAGATAGACGGCACGAACTCCATCAGGAGCTGCCTGTTGATTTCCCGGACCCTTTCTTTCGCAGTCTGCACCGGATTATTCGCTTCGCGATCCGGGTGCTTGCGGTACTGATGGTCGCCGTCATCCTCTGGGGTGTGGGCGATGTTATTTACATTATTTACGACCGGCTGATCACGCCGCCTTTCCTGCTGCTGAGTATAAATGACATTTTCTACACGTTCGGCGCCTTCATGGCCGTGCTGATTGCCGTGGAAATCTTCATCAATATCCGGCTCTACCTGGGTACCAACGTGTTCCCGGTCCAGCTTGTTGTTGCCACCGCTCTCATGGCGATCGCACGGAAAGTCATTGTGCTGGATTTCGATACCCTGACGCCCATGTATCTGATCGGTATTGCCGCCACCACACTGGCACTGGGCGTCACCTATTGGCTGCTGAGGCAGGGCAACCAGTACCAGGAGTGGGATGACTGATTACCCGGCCAGTGCAATGCCGGTTTACGCCGCGGTGGCAACCTGCACTTGCTGTTCGAGTTCCCTGGCAAGGCCGGGCTCCAGCTTCAGGGCATTTGCCAGTTGGTCCAGCCAGGCGCGCTCCATCGGGTTTTGGTCGTCTATCATCACTGCGCTGACAATATAGATCTCCCGGCTCGCCTGGGGCGAGTCTGCACTGCGGGCCAGGGCATTGGCGTCCAGCGGGGCGTCGAATTGCTGCTGAATCCAGGCGTGCAATTCGTCATCCGGTCCGAGTTTCTCGATCTCCCCGGTAAGCAGGGCGCGCTCATTGGCATTCACGTGGCCGTCGGCACGGGCCGCCATGATCATGGCCTGAAGGATTTCCAGGCCACGCTGCTCCTGGGCACTGCCCTGCAGTTGCTCCAGCGGCTGGCCCTGCCGGGCGTCGGGTGCTTGTGGGCCAGCCTGATGGGCCGATTGCGCCTGGTAGTTCTGGTAGGCCTTCCATGCCAGCACCCCAACGCCGGCCAGAGCGCCGTACTTCAGTGCCGTGCCACCCATTTTCCGGCCGCGCTTCGAACCCAGCATCAGCCCTACGGCACCGCCGCCAAGCAGGCTTTTTACGTCAATCCCCCCGGAGCCTGAACCTCTGGATCCGCCGCCCCCGAATTGTGATGTGAGTTCCCCGATCATACGGTTCACCCCGGACCCCCCGGCCTGGCTGCCGGAAGCCTGGTCCATCAACTGCTTGAGAATGTTCATGGCATTCATTGGTTCACTCCTGCATCGCACGTGCGGTGAATGTGACGGATGTGGTTGGAGGTACATCCTTTCCCGCTGGTATGACCGCCGCGTTCGGTTTTGGTGCCCGGCTCCCGACACAGGATTTCAGACAGGACAACGCTGCTACTTGTCATCCGCTGTGGCGAAAGCGACACTGGTACTACATTGCCAACCGATTGATCAGAAACCCATAAAGCGAGGCTCCATGAAAACACTCACTGCGCTGGCTGCGCCTGTACTGATCGGCTCCAGCATCCTTGCTGGCACCTTTGCCAACACCGCGGTTGCCCACGAATACACCGAGGGCGAGATCACTGTCGATCATCCCTGGAGCCGTCCCACACCCCCGGGTGTACCCATGGGTGTCGGCTACATGGTCATCACCAACAACGGTGACAGCGATGTAACGCTGATCAGTGCCACTACCTCCAGAGCCAAAAGTGTTTCCATTCATGAAAGCGCCATGAAAGACGGCACCATGAGCATGCGCCCGTTAAAAGAGGGCCTGCCCATACCTGCCGGACAAACCGTGGAACTGAAACCCCATGGATACCACCTGATGCTTGAAAAACTGGATGGCCCCCTGAAGGAAGGGGAGAGCATTCCCCTGACCCTCGGCTTCGAAGGTGCCGCAGACATGGACGTAGAACTGGACGTTGAACCGCTGGATGGCGGCATGCAGAAGCAAGAAAGTGACATGGATCATTCAGGGCACTGAGTTATACGTCCTTGTTCGTATAACTCCGAAGAGCTATGCCCTGATTGCTGAATCTATGAGGTTTTAACAGTGCGTTTCCCGAGTTATACGAATAGTGCTTTCTGGAATTATACGGACATGTTCGCATAAGACCTGTTTGGGAGCCAAAATGCGTGTTCTAAAATTCTGAACTATATTGGTTTTTCTGGGCGGGATTTGTATGGGGTTTTGCGTTGTATGAACGCTGGATAGGCGCCCGGAGTTATACAAATGTGTTCGTAAAATAAACTGTTATGCACCACAAGCCAGCCAATGGGAATTTGCCGTGAGGATTGATAAAATTAAATCTGGATGTATTCCGCCCGTTAATCGCTTTGAGGTCGAATGCTTGTCCGATCTTGTCGTTATTGCAGGACCAAACGGTGTCGGAAAGTCGCGACTGATCACCTCGTTTCTTAACTACTTCAAGTCATTCAAGGAGGCGAATACTTCCTTTGAGATTATTGCAACCTGTGATGATGAATATAATGCCTGGGGAAAAGACAGGCTTGTTACTTCAGATTCTCTTGATGCTCAGAAGCTGCGCACCCTCCTAGAAAGAAATCAACGAAGACGAAATCTAAAGAGCTCGATAATTTACTACGAAAGCGATAGAAGCATTCAGAAGATCGAACCTCTAAAATTTCAATTCGAGTATGAAGACCCTTGGGAAGAGCAGATTGGAAAGCGGTTTTCGTTTAACCCGCTAAAAAGTCGTTGGCAAGATACAATCCATGCCGTTTTTAAGAAGATTCAGAGTCAAAAGAGTTTTATTGCATCCCGCGCTATCCAGTTAAAGAATGAAGGGCATAAGTCGATGAACCTCGAGTTTGCCGACCCTCTTGAGCCATTTCGTGATGCTTTCTACAAGTTGCTAGGCCCCAAAAAACTAGTTCGAGCGGATATACAAAAGCAAACATTGATCTACGCGGAAGGAGACAGGGAAGATGACATCAGGTCGTTGAGTAGCGGGGAAAAAGAAGTCCTTAACATAATATTTGACTTCATACTGCGTAAACCAAGTGATTGTATAGTATTCTTTGACGAGCCTGAACTTCACCTCCACCCTGAGCTTCTTCATAAACTCATTACTACTTTGAGATCTGTTGGAAAAAATAACCAATTTTTTTTGGTCTCTCATTCGCCAGCCGTAATTTCAGCGTCTCTAGAAGATTCTGTTGTCTTCCTGACCCCTCCAAAGCCGGATGGCTCAAACCAAGCTGTCCTTGTAACGCCTGAGAACTCGACCTCAGATGCTCTTCATAAACTAGGCCAATCAATTGGGGTTGTCGCGCTGGGCCATAAGATTGCTTTGATTGAGGGCAATGATTCAAGTCTCGACAAACAAACTTATGGCCAGATATTAGAGAACAAGTACACTAACTTTGTACTACAACCCGCCGGAGGAAAAGATCAACTGGTGTCATTTGATGCCATTATCGATAATATTCTCAACCGTACAATATGGGGCGTCGAATTCTATATGCTCGCTGATCGCGATGCGGCACCAGACAGCCTATCAGACGATTTGACTTCAAAATCTGGAGGGCGGTTCCGTGTTCTGGATCGTTACCACCTTGAAAATTACTTCCTTGACGAGAACGTTCTCGCTGCTTGTTTTGAGGATCAAGAAGCTGGTGATTCTTGGTTACGGAATGTGGAAGACATTGGGGAGAAACTACAAGAGCTCGCGAGAACTCACCTCAGTTACGCAACGGCTCTAATAGTCTCCAAACATGTTCGGTTGAAGGCTGGTAATGTAAGCGTCATGCCGAAGGGGTGTGCCAGTAAGTCAGACGACGAACTCCGCGATTTGATTTTGGCGGCCCAAGCGGCCGAACGTGATCGAGTATTGTCAGCACTCGACGGCCCCTCTACTGAAACTTTGGTTCGGCAAACCTACCGCGAACTCGAGGGCTCGCTAGGAGATGGTGGCTGGAAAAAAAAGATTCCCGGTAAACCGATCCTAGCGAGCTTCGCAAGTGCAGCAAAAATTCCTGTTGGGCGCTTAAAGTCATTGTATATCGCAAAAAACGCAGCATATCAGCTGGGTGCATTCGATGAGATCGAACAAATCTTCCAGCAGTGGTCTTGAAAACGTTCTACATAACACATATGAGCCTTCTTGGAATCAACAGGCAATAGTCATTTACTTGGTCGCGCCAGCAGCCAACCTAAACCCATGAGTGAGAACGCCTGCGTCGTCAGTCTCGCGGGACTGTCAGGCACTCACAGTAAACACATATAGGGGCTCTCTTACATGACTTTAGATCATAACTTGACCGGTAGTTCCATCGGTGGGTCTGGCACCGCATTTTGTGCCGTCGAGTGTGGTAGCAAGGTCGAGTTCGAAGGTGAGGAGCCTATAATTACTTTCAATAGTTTTCTTGTGAAACAATGTAGATCAATTGAATGCGTCGCATAAAAACGGCCGTTTTCGTAATGATAGTGGCGCTGCCGGGAGTAAAAGCTCTGGCTTCTGAAAGCTCTCCTTATGTAGGCGAAGAAGCCAGGGAAATCAGTTCCCTGTCAAAAGCAGAGATTGACGGCCTGGTCTCCGCGGAAGGTATGGGATACGCCAAAGCAGCGGAGTTGAATGGCTACCCCGGCCCGGCCCATGTACTCGAGCTCAGCGAAAAGCTGTCGCTGACAGCCGATAAGTGGAGAGAAACCGAAGCCCTCTTCGCCCGGATGGAAGCTTCCGCTAAAGAGCTGGGTGCTGATTTGGTTGCAGCAGAGCTTGCGCTGGATAAGGCATTCAGAAGCAGAAATATCGACGAATCGTCTTTGTCGGAACTTGTGAAGGATATTGGCGATATTGAGTCCCGTCTGCGTGCCATCCATCTCGGTGCGCATTTGCAGCAGACTGAAATGCCTAATGATCAGCAGCTAGCCGAGTACATGGCTTTAAGGGGCTACAACGATGCTGGACACGGCAGCCATCTCAAGCCTCATCACGGGAAATAAAAGAGTGGCATATGCACAAGAACGGAGTTGGCGTTGACTAAAACATTTCTACTGGATACGTGGTCTTTTTTCAGGGCCAACGTTTTTGTGCTCAGCTTGATTATCCTTCCATTCACAGTCCCAAGGGCCTTCCTGTTTTCTGTTAACGGTCATTCTGCTTTTGGCGGTAGGTTTTGGATTTGCTCTTTTTATACTGCCGGGGCTGAATGCTGGCATTGTTGATCCGATTCTCGGCATTATTGCGTCTGTGCTGCTGGTTTTATACGCAATCTATGCATAAAGGGTCTACGATTTTGTGCTTCGGCGTTTCAGTGTCTGATCTTTAAGGAGTGAACTTGAGTGATCTGATAGAGCCCATAGCAGCCTGGTGCGCGGTTATCATTGAAACCATCGGCATCGCGACTATTACATTTTTTGCACTGTATGCCTTGTACAATGCCGTGGCGAGGTTGCTGAAAAAGGAAGAGAAGGAAGCTGTTTTCCAGGAGCTGCGCCAGTCACTGGGGCGTGGCATTCTGCTCGGGCTGGAGTTTCTCATTGCCTCTGACATTATTTACACGGTGGCCGTTGAGCTGACGTTTGAAACCATTGGTGTTCTGGCAATTGTTGTTCTTATCCGTACATTCCTGAGCTTTACCCTGGAAGTGGAGATGTATGGTAAATGGCCCTGGCAGGACAGACAGTAATTATCAGGTTGGTGTTCAAGCCGCTGCTGAATACCCTCAGGGTGCAGAGGAATCCGGCCTATCTGACCCGAATCCGGTCGCCGTCACTCAGTTCCCGGCCAGGATGACGAACTAACTGGTCACCTTCGTTCAGCCCGCCTTCCAGGGCTGTCATCAGGCCATTGCTGCGGCCGGTTTCCACTGTTTGCATTACTGCACGCTCGTTCTTGACAAGAAAGACAGTGGGCTGGCCGTTATTCTGGAAAACGGCAGATGCCGGCACCTGGAGTATGTCTGCTGACTGCCAGAGGATGAAATCTGCATCAACCCGGTATCCGTCGCCCAGCATTTCCCAGTTCTGACGGGGGCTGACCATGTCTGCTATGACCCGTACACGCTGTTCCTCCACACCAAGAGCAGACACGTCTTCAAACCCGACCGGTTCGACCCGTCGAACGACGGCATCCAGCTGGGTTCCGCCCCACCCCTTGAGCCGTACCTGAACACCTGGGGTGAGTTTGACGGCATCAAAACTGAGCACATCCACAACTACCTCCAGTGCACCGGGATCGCCCAGTTCCAGAATCGGCTCGCCAGCCTGAATGACGCCTTCACTTTCACGCTGTATGCCCAAAACGCTGCCATTGACTGGTGAGCGAACCGCCAGCCGCTCTGCGGGCTGTTGGCCCTCTGATCGGGCAGCGGAAATCTCCAGCCGGGTTCTGGCTGCGGCCAATTCGTGAGCGGCGACTTCTTCATCGAAGAGTGCGGACCGCAGAACAGCTTGGGTTCGTATGGAACTGGACTGAGCCTGTTGCAGGCGCTCGGCAGACACGAAATGGGAACCGTCCAGGGTGAGCAGGCGATGATATTCCGCTTCAGCGAGTTCAGCATCCGCTTTCGCAACCTGTGTTTTCTGACGCACAGAGTTCAGAGCCGAACGCGCGGCTTTAACCTTTGCTTCCGCCTCAGCCCGACTGCGGGCGTCCAGAACACTGGCGGGTATCGGGTCTACCTCGGTTAACAACTCACCGGGAATCACCTGGTCGCCAACGTTCAGTTCCACCCGATGCAGGTAGCCGGTTACTGGTGAGGAGACAACATAGCGATCTTTAACTCGGGTTTTGCCTTCTTCCAGTATGGTCACTTCCAGGGGGCCTCGTTGTACGGTCGCCAGGTCTACCCAGACTGGCTCAGGACGCAGGAGATAGGCCACCACCATAATGGCCAGTACCCCAAGGATTGACCAGAACAGCCATTTGCCCGCCAACTGTTTACCCTTTGCCATGAAAGATGTCCCTTTATCTGCTTATTCCCGGGTTTTGAGGACTGCCACAAGGTCCAGTTTACGCAGCCGCCACCAGGTAATGAATCCGGTTATCAGGGCCGATACGATTACCACACTGGCCGCCAGTGCCAGCGTTCTGCCCGTGATAATCAACGGTACCCGGTATAGTTCGGTTTGCATCATAGTCACCACCAGGCTCGCCAGGCCATGGCCTGTGGCCCAACCGAGGGGAATGCCGAGTATCAGCAGAATTGCCAGCTCGGCAAGAAGAATGTGGGCCACTTCGTTGTGGCTATAGCCCAGTACTCGCAGGCTCGCCAGATCCCGCCCACGTTCCGCGAGGGAGATGCGCACGGTGTTATAGATAACTCCAAAAGCAATAATGCCACCCAGCATGCTGATCACCCAGGTGAAGGTGAGGAAGGTTTTTGCCAGCGTTTCGAAAAAACTGTCCAGCATCACCTGGCGAATGTTGATGGCCATTACCCGCGGAGTATCCCGCAGTTCCTGATACACGGTTCCCGCTTGTCCTGGCTCCAGATTCATCAGCACCTGATTGACGACTGGCCCCTCTTTCAGTGCCCGATTCATCGCAGCGAGGTTCATGTAGGAACCCACACCCAGGAATTCGCTGGTTACGCCTGCGACTTGCAGGTTCAGCACAGGGCGATGACCTTCAAGTATCCTCACCTGTATGGAATCTCCGGCATTCACTCCAAGTTGTTCTGCCAGAAAATCGGTCAGTAACAGCCCGGCAGGAGGTATAGGGACCTTGTTAAGATGTTCGTCTATGACGAACTGTAGCCGGGCATCGTCTGGAATACCGGTCAAGGCGGTGCGCCATTGCCGGTGGCCATTGACCAGCTCAACTGCCGCTACACGTCGCCCCTCGGTATATCGGATACCTGGCTGCCTCCTCATTCCGTACATAATGGTCTGGTGAAGTGGATCGGTCAGGCTGACGGTCAGATCCTGTTGCTGCACCTGTGCAAACTGGGTGTGTACCATCAAGGAAACCGAGCTGAACTGGAAGTTCCCGACGATCACCACGGCCGTCGCCATGGCTATGCCTGTTACGGACAACGCTGTGCGGGCGGGGCGTTGCGCCAGATGTCGCACAATCATGCGGGAGGGTTGGCTGAAGCGGATCCACGACAGCATGCGCTCCGGAGCGGTTACCCGGTATCTGGCGGGGCCTTCCGGCCGCATGGCCTCAGCCGGGGGCAGGGATGCAGCACTGCGTATGGCGCGCCAGCCCCCAAGCCAGGCTACAAAAAGTGTCAGCAAGCTCAGGATAAGGATCCACCAGGGGCTGATGCGGAACAGCAGTTCCGGAAACCTGTAGTACTCCATATAGAGCCCGCCCAGGGCCCGGCCCAGCCACATGCCGGTAATGGTGCCTATCAACAGGCCGGTAAAGGCTATGGTCAGCACCATTTGACTATAGTGCCAGCCGATCTGCCTGTTGCTGTAACCAAACGCTTTCAATACAGCAATGATGTCCCTTTGGGTACTGATCAGCCGGGTTATCACTGTATTGAGCAGGAACATGGCAACTGCCATAAAGATGACGGGAAAGACTACGGCCATGGTTTTGAGCTGGTTCAGCTCGTCGTTCAGGAAGCGGTGTGAGAACTGATCATCCCGTGCATAGGCACCGGTGCCTCCGTAAGGGGCCAGCAATCGATCAAGCAGATCGATTACGCCAGCTACCGGAATGGACGGATCAACCGTTAACACCAGGCTGTTGAAAGCGCCGCGCATGTCCATGGCCGACGCCAACGCCTGCTCGGTCATCCAGGCCACGCCATAGCGTTGGTAGTCGGGCAGCATTCCGCCCGGTGGAATAACATAAACAAACTCCGGCGATTCAACGATACCTACCACGGTTAGGGCCTGGCGCCGACCATTAATGATGGCTCCCAGGCGGTCGCCCAGTTGGAGCTCGTGAGCGTCAGCAAAGCTTCCGATCACGGCGACTTCATCGCTGCGGTCGGAATGGGGTAATCGCCCGTGGCGCAGATATGTCCGGTTGACCTCTGGCTGCCCTGCAGGGGGCAAAGACAGCAGGCGGGCGGAAGCGGGATCACTGAAGCCGGGAATTTCAAGCTTGGCGACGCCTTCAACTCTTCCGCTCAGTCGGGTTACACCGGGAATCTCTTCGGCCTGTTGCAGTAACTGCCGGGGCGCTCGTTCCAGGGTGGCAAACACGTCGGCAAACTGATGTTCCTGATAGTACTGGGTGCGAGTGGCCGTTAACGAGGAATAGTTCACCAGTGACAACAGACACACGGAAATGCCGCCAGCGATGACCAGGGCGATTGCAAGTGTCGGTCCCCGCATCTGCCAGAGCTCGCGGCGTAATTTGGCATGCAGGATGCTGGTGAGAATGGCTGGCATGGCGTTACCAGCTCAGGGTCCGTGGGTCCTGCCGCGTTGAGTTGCGGAATTCGCCACTGATAGTCCCGTCAGACAGAGTGATGACCCGGTCTGCCATCTGTGCAATGGAGGCGTTGTGAGTGATGATCACAGTGGTGGTACCGGTTTCCCGGTTGGCGGTTTCCAGTGCTGCCAGTACCAGTACGCCTGTGGCGGAGTCCAGCGCTCCGGTGGGTTCGTCACACAGTAAGACATCGGGGCGCTTGGCAATGGCCCGGGCAATGGCGACCCTTTGTTGCTCACCCCCGGAGAGTTGGGCGGGAAAGTGGTCCATGCGCTGGGCCAGGCCCACAAGTTCAAGTGCCGCCTCCGGAGTCATGGGGTTGCGTGCGATTTCCGTGACGGCCACAACGTTTTCTCGTGCCGTCAAACTGGGTATCAGATTGTAGAACTGGAACACGAAGCCGACGTGGTCTCGCCGGTAAAGGGTCAGCTCCCGGTCTTTGGCCCTTGTCAGATCAATGTCCTGATACATCACCTCACCACTGGTGGGCACATCCAATCCGCCAAGGATGTTCAGCAGAGTGGATTTGCCGGAGCCGGAAGCTCCCAGCATTACCACCAGTTCTCCTGCAAACAGGTCCAGGTTCACCCCCCGTAAGGCATGCACCTCAACCTCGCCCTGGTGATAGGTTTTTGTCAGTCCGGAGGCATGAAAAACGGGTAGGTCGGAGCTCGATCTGTCCATGTAATTGCCACTTGCCCTTCATGAGTTGGCATCCGCTGCCAAGGTCGCAGCTTACCCATGTGTGAAGATATACCACAAACTGTCGCAACAGACTCCTCTATACTGGAACAGCCTGCGGTATCCTGATATCGCACACGTGCGACTTAATCGAAATGGAGCATGTTGAATTGACTCTAAGCCCGGAAGAGCTTGATACCCTCCTGGAAACCATCCCCGATGCGCGAGACGGCCTGACTCGCACCGAGCGCATCATTCTGTATGTTTTGCAGGAAACCCAGCGCGAGCTGAATGGGCGTAATGTGCCAACGGTGATGCTCTATGGTCGGGTGGTGGAGTACGTCAATATCAGTGAGGCAGAGCTTCACGTTTACCTGGACAGGTTAGGGGTGAGGCGATAGGCAGCCAGAAGTAAAAGTGAGCTGATCTGCCCTTTTATGCCATAACGTGTTGCCGCAACCCGTGGAACCTGCGCCGGTACTGAGTTGGTGTCATGCCCACCCGGCTGAGGAATTTGCGCCCGAAAAAGCCGGCGTCCTGATACCCGACGGCCTCGGCCACCGCGTCGATGGACAAGTCGGAAGTTTCCAGCAGTTGCTTGGCTTCTTCCAGGCGCAGTGTGAGGACGTATTCCATCGGTGTCATGCCGGTGGCCAGCTGAAATCGACGCTTGAAGGAACGCTCGCTTAATCCGCTCCGGGCTATCATCTGGTTGACGGGGGAGGGGCGGTCATAGTTTTCAGCCACCCACACCTGACATCGTGCAATCACCGCATCCTCCGATTGCCGGCTGCAGGAGAGTACGGCGTAGGGTTGTTGCCCTGCCTCATGCCAGTCAATCAGGTGGACTTTCGCCACTCGGATTGCTTCCTCTATGCCGCAGAAACGGGCGATCAGGTATAGCCCGAGGTCCATCCAGGATGCGCCACCTCCGGCCATGATCAGCCGCTGGCCCTTGCCGGAGGTTACCAGTGCCCTGTTCGAATGGAAGCGGACACGTGGGTAGCGGCGAGCGGCGAAGTCACAGAATGCCCAGTGAGTGGTCGCGTCCTCGCCGTCGAGTAATCCTGCTTCGGCCATGAGCAGTGAGCCGGTGCAGGCCGACGCAACGGTTCCACCGCTTTCCCAGTAGGCCTTCAGCCAGTGGATCTCCGTGGTCAGCTCCTTTACGAACTGGCTGTCCGGGGCCATGGCGATTTCCAGGATGCAAACCACGTCGGGACGATAGTTATCACTGAAACGTCGATGGGGTTTTACCCAGCCCCCATTGGCCACTTCCTGGGGAGTGCCGCTGGCCGAGATGATGGTGGGATTGACAAGCGGAGGTCCGGCTTCGCCCCCGGTAATCACGGCCCAGTCCCGGCCAGCCGAGCACAGCAGATCGTTCATCCCGTACACCGTAGAGGATGTAGTCTGACTGGTGGCCAGAATAGCCACTTCCGTTGGCTTCCGGTGCGTTGGCGCAGGCATGGTGATGTTCTCCCCCGGTGCAAGGCAGCGGTTCCCGGTCAATCGGGTTTCTATAATATTAGCCTCCTTTGCCTGTGACTGAGTACGGTGTTGTCCTGATCTGGCAGATTTGACTGTATTGGGTGGTTTTTGACTGATGGGCGGTTAATCAATGCTCTTTAAGATGACAACTGTTCATTCAACACAGGGATCACACCATGAACGTCATAGAACCGTCTTTTGCTGAACAACAGGCAGCCGCCACAGACGCCTTTGCCAATGACCTGGTCAACATGCTGAATCACAGTGCGATCATCGCCATGGTGTCGTTGGGCCATAAGCTGGGGCTTTTCGATCATCTGGCAGATTTGCCGCCGGCCCCTGGTGATGTGATCGCCAGGGCAGCAGGCCTGCATGAGCGCTATGTCCGCGAGTGGCTGGCGGTGATGGTGACCGGGAAAATAGTCACCTACGATCCGCAGACCCAATGCTACGAACTGCCCGCGGCGCATGCGGCCTGCCTGACCCGGGCAGCGGTGCCCAATAACATGGCAGTGAATGCCCAGTTTGTTCCTGTCGTTGCGAAAATGGAGGATGCACTGATCGGTTGCTTCCGGAATGGTGGAGGACTGCCTTATGAGGCCTATCCCTGCTTCCATCAGGTTATGAGTGAGGACAGTGCGCAAACGGTCGTCGCCGCGTTGCGCGACCATATCCTTCCTCTCGTGCCGGGCCTGGCCAGCCGGCTGGAACAGGGAATCGATGTTCTTGATGCCGGCTGTGGAGCAGGCAAGGCGTTGCTTACGCTGGCTCGTGAATATCCCCACAGTCGGTTCGTGGGTTATGACCTGTGCCCGGACGCTTTTGCAGAAACTGCCCGGGAAGCGGCGGAGGCCGGGGTGGCCAACCTTACTCTGCAGGGCCTGGACATGCGTGATTTTGATGAACCCCAGCGCTACGACCTGATCACCAGCTTCGATGCGGTACACGACCAGGCCGATCCGCAAGCGCTGCTGTCGGGTATCGCCCGGGCTTTGCGGCCAGGCGGGGTTTACCTGATGCAGGACATTGCCGGCTCCAGCCATCTTGAAAATAACCTGGACCATCCACTGGGGCCGCTGCTGTACAGCATCTCCTGCGCCCACTGCACGCCGGTTTCTCTGGGGCAGGGTGGCCCGGGACTGGGTACGATGTGGGGCGAAGAAATGGCGGAAGCCATGCTGCAAACCGCGGGATTCAGGCAGATCACGGCGCATCGGCTGGAACACGACCCGTTTAACGTCTATTTCGTTGCACGTCCCGGGATATGATCCCGGGCGGCAAGTGCCGTACGTTAATGTCTTTTTGCAATTTCCAATGCGGCCCTGACAGCTCCGGAACGGGGTGCAAGCCGCAGTGTTTTTGTCCACCACTTGATCATTTTGGTCTTGAATCTATCAGGAGGTGCACGTGATGCGACGTGTATCAATTATTGTATTCAGCGGCTTCAGCTACATTCTTTTTTTGGTTTGTGTTCTGGCCCTTATGGCCTTCCTGCTTAATTCTGGCCCCTGGGAGACGATTGACGGAGGAGCCCGGGGTGCTTACCCGGTTCTGATAAATACGCTCCTGGTGCTGCTGTTCGGAATCCAGCACAGTCTGATGGCCAGAGAAGGCTCCAAGGGCTGGCTCAATCGCCTGGTGCCCGAGGCCATGGAACGCAGTGTGTATGTGTTTCTCTCTTCGGTGATCCTTCTGTTCCTGATGTGGGCCTGGCAGCCGCTACCGGAAACCGTTTGGAAGGTCAGCAGCGGTAACTGGCAAACGATCATTCAGATCTTTTACTGGGGTGGCTGGTTGCTGTTGGTTGGCTCAACCTTTCAGATTAACCACTGGGAGCTGGTTGGGCTGGCACAGGCTGTTCGTGGTTTGAAGAATCTGTCTGGTGCCCATGCGCCTTCATTCGTGACCCCGTTTCTGTACCGCATCGTCCGTCACCCGATGATGACCGGCATGTTGTTGGTACTCTGGTCAACGCCCGACATGACGGCAGGGCATCTACTGTTCGCCGGTTTGTTCACTTTGTACATTCTCGTTGGTACCCGTTTCGAAGAACGGGATCTCGTGAAGGTGTTCGGGGATCAGTATCGCCGCTATCAGAGGCGTGTACCCGCCCTGGTACCGATGATCGGTGGAAGGGTAGTGGCCGATCGACCGGACAATGCGGCGTCGGAAGATGATGTCTGGCGGCGCGACGCGTGAGGTAGAGCTTTACGTTTATCTGGACAGCCTGAAAGTAAGGAGGTAAACCTGTGTTGCGAAATTCAGATACCGGCAATTAAGGAACTGTTTGTGAATGGTGAAGTGGTTGTTGTGTCAGTTACGGCTCTGGTTGTTGGATTGGTTGTCGTCTTTCATTTTGAAGTCATTCAATTGCTGAACCGCTTTTGTCCCAGGCAGCAACTCTCTTCATCCGGTGGGTTTCGCAACCGGCCGATTATCCTCGGCAATATGTTTGCGTTGCTCATTGCCCATGTCATTGAAATCTGGCTGTTTGGCTTGGCGTTCTGGTATCTGCTGGATTTCGGTGAGTACGGCACCATTGTTGGTTACTCCCATATCAGCTTACTGGACTGTGTCTACTTTTCTGCGTCCACCTATACAACTGCGGGCTGGGGGGATCTGGCGGCTTCCGGGCATGTGCGGTTTCTTGCAGGTACGGAGGCCCTGGTAGGCTTCATGATGATTACCTGGTCGGCCTCGTTCAGTTACCTGGTCATGGCCAGGGCCTGGGGAAACAACACCGGGTAATTGTCACCTCTGAGTGTGCTCAGGAGCGGCTATGCTCAGCGAGAGGGGATCAAACCTGTAGAACCCGCGCAGTGCCACGAAGACTTCCGGCTGTTCCTCTTCGAGGTGACCGGGCTGCTGGAAAAAAGCTTCTGTCAGCACCGCGAAAAACTCAGCCGGCTCCGTTGCCCCATAAGGGTCCAGCCAGGGCTTTTTGTGATGACGGAGTGAGTGGCGCAGATGTTCGTAGGCCCGGGTCATGGTTTCCTGCCAGTGCCGGGCCTGTTCTCCGGAGAGTGGAGGGGCGCCGTCAGCAGTGCCGTCCAGGTAATCAAGCTGATGGGCAAACTCGTGGAGAATCACGTTGTGGTGCCCGTCGGGGTTGACGGCGCCTTCCTCGCACTCGGCCCATGCCAGCACCACCTGACCACGGCTGGAGGCTTCGCCGGCGCGGATCTGGCTGCTCTCGCTCACCACTATCCCGTCGCTTTCAATTTCCCTGACATGATAAGCGTCCGGATAGACAAGGATGCTGCTTACCTCGTCGAAGTCGGAAAAATTGCGGGCAATAATTAACAGGCAGGCATGGCCGGCAATGGTCAGGCGTACGGTATCGTCCACTTCAAATCCGTCGCAGCCGTAGAAGGATTTTTCTGCCAGGAACAGCTGCACGTGTTGTTCCAGCTGGTGCTGCAGGGCGCGGGGCAGTCTGTTGAAAACCGGCACCTGGGTTTCAAGTATTTTGTGCCACTGGTCAGGGAAGGGTTGCTGGAGCTTTCTTTCCCGCCGCCAGTTGCGATAGAAGAACAGGTAGAAAACGGAAAGTCCGATAACGGCCAGCATGCAGAGGGTGTAGAGCAGCATTGGCGGGCCTCGGCTCCGGAAGCGGTGAGTGGTCCGTCAGTGTAATTGTTATCCGGAGCGGTCACCAGACTCAACGGTTGATAACCTGCAGTGCTACGCTTGGGTTGAGCCGATATCATTCATCAACGAAGTTTCTTTCAGGGAATACCATGGAAACCGAAATCGCTCCGTTGGACATGCTACTCCGCCTCTCTGTCGCCGCTGGCCTGGCACTGTTTCTTGGCCTTGAGCGGGAACTGCGTGGTAAACCTGCCGGGCTGCGCTCCCACATGCTTGTTTCGCTGGGTTCGGCAACCTTCATCATAATTGGTATGAGCGTTCTGTTTGCCACTGCAGAAGGTGATCCTTCCGCCCGTATAGACCCTACCCGTGTAGTGCAGGGCGTGGTTGGTGGAATCGGTTTTCTGGGTGCCGGCAGTATCATTCGAAGTGGTGGACAGATTCAGGGTATTACCACGGGTGCGTCAATATGGCTGGCAGGGGCTATAGGAGTTGCCGCCGGTATCAATAATTTCTACCTGGCCGGAATGGTAACCGTGCTGGCTCTTGTGATCATGGTGGCGCTTGGTCGTTTCGAGCGAGAGCTGGTTCCCACTGATAAAGATCAGTAATGTCGGCCAGTTTGAACTGTAACGCCCTTATTTCGTATCAGTGAATCCTTACCACAGAACAGGAGGTTTCCATGTCTGCTAACAGAACCGTTGTAATTACCGGCGCCAACCGTGGCATCGGTCTCGAGCTTGCCCGTCATTATGCCGGTGAAGGTTGTGATGTGGTGGGCGTTTGCCGGGAAGCGTCGGCGGAGCTGGCGGATGTAGCCGCCCGGGTGATTGAAGGGGTGGATGTAACCACCGACAAAGGTATCCGGAAGCTGGTCGATGAGTTAAAAGATCAGCAGATCGATTTGCTGATCAACAATGCCGGCCTGTTGCAGGATGAGAAACTGGGCAGCATCGACTTCGACTCTATCCGTACCCAGATGGAGATCAACGCCTACGCACCGCTTCGTGTGGCAGAGGCCCTGGTCTCCCGGATTCCGTCCGGCGGCAAGATCGCCAACATCACCAGCCGCATGGGCTCCATTGCGGACAACGATTCCGGCGGCCGCTATGGTTACCGCGCTTCGAAGGCAGCGCTGAATGCCTTTGGCAAGTCCCTGGCCATGGACCTGAAGCCGAGGGGCATTGCGGTGGCTCAACTTCATCCCGGCTATGTGCAGACCCGCATGGTGAATTTCGGCGGGCTGATCACTCCGGAGGAATCGGCAAAGGGGCTGGCAGCGAGGATTGAGGCGCTGAACCTGGAAAATACCGGCTCGTTCTGGCACAGCAATGGCGAGGAGCTGCCCTGGTAACCAGCTGCCGGCAAGGCAGGTTTTATCGTTTAAATTCTCCGGAGAAAGAGTGTTGAGGATGGGCTATCAGTTTGAAGACCTGAAAAACAGCTGCCAGTCAGAATGGCAGGCCTACATTGAACATCCGTTCGTGAGCCAGTTGGGCGATGCCACCCTGGCGCCCGAGGCATTCCGCCATTATCTGAAGCAGGACTACCTGTTCCTGATCCAGTTCGCCCGGGCGTTTGCGCTTGCAGCCTATAAAAGCCCGACACTGGCCGACCTGAAACAGGCCAAGGAGGGCCTGCAGGCCATTGTGGATGTGGAGCTGGGGCTGCATGTGACCTACTGCCAGGAATGGGGAATCAGCGAAGAGGAACTGGCAAACCTGCCGGAAGCCCGCGCAACAATGGCCTATACCCGGTACGTGCTGGACACCGGGAACCGGGGCGACCTGCTGGATCTGCACGTGGCGTTGTCCCCCTGTATGGTCGGCTACGGCGAAATTGCCAACTGGCTGAATGCCAGGGCAGACACCGTTCGCGGCGACAACAATCCCTATGACGCCTGGATTGCCATGTATGAAAGTAACGAGTTCCAGGAGGCGATGCAGGCGGAAATCGACTGGCTGAATGCCAAGCTGGCGGATGTAACACCAGCCCGCTTCAGCCAGTTAACCCGGATTTTCAGTGAGGCTACCCGGCTGGAAATTGATTTCTGGGAAATGGGGCTGGAGCAGCGACTTTAACTCCGCTGAATTTACAGGCGTTCACTGCTCAACTAACCTTGAAGTTGATAGCCCGAACTATATGGAGAATAGTCTGATGAGCAAAGCGCTGAACGGAAATTTCACCTCGAAAGAACAGGCCAGAAATGTCAGAGACGATCTGATTGCCATGGGCCTTCCCCAGGAAAACATTTATATTGAGGAGCAGGAAAATATCATCAGGGTTATGATTCCGTCAGAGGAGCGCAGGGAGATTGAGGAAGTTTTTGATCGCCACGGCGTGACTTATTAACGTTTTCGCGTAGAAGAAGTGCTCTGACAGAAAGGCAGCGAAAGCTGCCTTTTTACGTTATAGCAGTGACACTAGCGAACAACAAATACAGAGACGTCGCTGTGCCGGACGATGTTGGCGCCATTGGAGTGCAGTATATGCAGTTTGTCGCCGATGCCTGGTGGGTGGGATGCCATGATAACCAGATCGGCTCCGGATTCCTTGATGACATCCAGCAGTTTTTTCTCAAGCTCCACGGCTGTATCAGCTGTGCTGATAACAGTGCTTTCTGTGTCTATGTCATGTGCCTGGCCCTGCTCGGAAGCAAAGGTAGCAAGCTTTTCAGCAAGCTCTTCGGGGTTATGTGCAGCAGCCGAGGGTGTGGTATTGGTGACAGTGACGTAGCACAGCGTCGCCTGGTAGTGCTTGGCCATGTCAATAGCGGTGTTCAACGCTTTGGACATCTTTTCGGTATGTGCCAGATCTACCGGCACCAGTATCTTGCTGTACATGGATCACCTCCGAAGATGTACAGAGAATAAAATCCGAACCTGAACTTCCAGAGTCTCAGCCAGCGATGGCGCCTGTCAAAACCAAAGCTGTCGTTATTGATTCAGGGCAAGAAGACGAATCAAAGGCACAAAAAAAGGCAGCCGAAGCTGCCTTTTCTGAAACGTGCGGGCTGTTATTTAAACAGCAACGACGTTTTCTGCCTGAGGACCTTTCTGGCCTTCAGTAACGGTGAAGTCGACTTGCTGGCCTTCAGCCAGAGTCTTGAAACCGCCACCCTGAATTGCACTGTAGTGAACGAAGACGTCCGGGCCGCTTTCGCGAGTGATAAAGCCGAAACCTTTTGCTTCGTTGAAAAACTTAACAGTACCGGTAGTAGTAGACATAATTTAATCCTGAAATCGATAATTTAATGTGCCGCCAGACCATCTGAAATGATGACTGATCAGCGTTGTGCGGAAACAAAAAACGCGCGGAATCAAAAACAGGACGGAAAACTACCGAAAACAACAGAGATGCGTCTTATTCGTGAAATGCTGTGCTAAATCTTTCCTACGAAACGCACTGTACTATCATGGGCCCGGGTTTGCCAAGTTTATTTTCATAGGCACTTACCGACGCGGTCGACGACCAGAGAAATATTACTGTCCCAGGTGAGCGATTGGCCATGACTCTTCTGCTTCTCGTTTTATCCCATCTTTTCGTGCCATTGGTGTTCATCGTCGCCGTGGGGTTCGGGAAATCGCCGTCCAGAGTTCACTGGCTGAGTTACCTGGCGCTGGCTGTGGTTTATCTGTTGCTGATCCAGCAGGCAGGAGCCTGGATATGGCTGGGCGGCTATTGGCCGTGGCTGTTCTGGGCAGCCCTGGCGGGCAGTGTTGTCTGGTTTCTGGTGCGCCGTATGCCCTTGCTGCCGCCACGGCCTGCCTGGCGGGCCGGTACCATTCTTTCGCTGGGTTTCAACCTGGCGGTGCTGGCCGCACTTTCGGTACCGGCATGGTCTGTCCTGGGGGCCAGAGATGTAGACGCCCGGCCCGTTGCGTTGCAATGGCCGTTGGCGGAGGGGCAATACCGTGTCGGGCAGGGTGGCAATTCCCATGTGATGAATCACCATTACGGGATCGACGCGCAACACCATGCGATTGATGTGGTGCGGGTTGGCCGGTTTGGCCTGCGTACCCACGGGGTTGTACCCAGCGCGCTGGAGGACTATCAGATATGGAATTCACCGGTTACCGCACCGTGTTCCGGCGAGGTGACGAACGTGGAGACGGGTTTCCCGGACCAGACACCGCCCCGCAGTGACCGTGACAATCCTGCCGGAAATTTCGTTGCCATTTATTGTGCCGATGCAACGGTGGTGCTGGCCCACCTGCAGGACGGATCGGTTTCGTTAGAGCCGGGCGACAGGGTACAGTCAGGGGACCTGTTAGGGCGAGTGGGTAACTCGGGCAATACCAGTGAACCCCACCTTCACATGCATGCGGTGGAAGGCAGGGTTTCACAACACGACGAACTCATGTGGGAAGCCAATGGCCTGCCGATGAGTTTTGATGGCCGTTACCTGGTTCGCAATGATGTGATTCGACAGAGGGGCACTTGATGAAATACATCTTTGAGGTTCGCATCCGGGAAGGGCACACCGCCGAGGAATACGCAGATGCCTGGGTCCGTGCCAGCGAGATCATCCAGCAGGCACCCGGTGCCAGAGGAACCGAGTTGCACCGGAAAATGGATGATCCGAATGTGCTGATTGCCATCGCCAGCTGGGACAGCAAGGCGGACCGGGATGCGATGGAAAAACAGCACAACCCGGAGGTTGCCCGCATCATCCGCAGCGCTGCGCCGTTCTGTGAGATTACACCACTCGGTGAATTTGATGACCCCGAATGGGTGGTGATGCCGCCCGGAAAGCAGGGCAACTGAGTGACCAGACCCGGTAAACGGCCGCAGATCTCACCCCATGCAGCATTGATGTTCCAGGGGTGCATCGGTGTGGTCGGCCTGGTGGCCATTATCCTGTTTGCCATACCGGTACAGCTGAACGGGATGAGCCACGGGGTTTCCGTTCTGTGGGGCCTGGTGGGCAGTGTGGCGACCTACGGGGTGATCATGCTGCTGACGAGGCTTCCGGGCCTGCTCAGGGAGTCTCTGGAATCCCAACTGGAGCAGTTGCACCGGTTCGCAAGCGACTATTCCTGGCCGGTTCTGATTGCCCTTTCGGCCCTGGCTGGCGTGGGTGAGGAGTTACTGTTCCGCGGTGCCATCCAGGGCTGGCTGACGCAGAATGTCCCCGTTGCCGTGGCGGTTACGGCGGCTTCGGTGCTGTTCGGTCTGGTGCACTATCTATCTTTCACCTACTTCGTGGTGGCGACCGGGCTGGGCCTGGTGCTGGGAACCGCCTATGCGCTCACAGACAGCCTGGTACTGGTCATGGTCTGGCACGGTGTGTATGACCTGATCGCGCTTTATTGCCTGCGGCGGTTTCCCGAGCTGTTCGGGGTGCGAAGTGGATAAAACGGCAAAGCTTCGTCTGTTTTTCGGGCTGGAGATTCCGCAAGCAATCAAACAGCGGCTGCTGCAGATTCAGCAGCCAGTGGCCGGTGCGCGCTGGCAGCGGGCAGACCAGCTACACCTCACCCTGGCATTTCTGGGCAGTGTGGACGCCGGACGGCTGCCCGTGGTTTGTGATGCTGCCCGAAATCTGCCGGTTGAACCCTTTGAACTTACCGTCTGTGGTATTGGCTGCTTCGGCGCGCCAGATCGGCCGAAGAACCTCTGGGCCGGTGTGCAGCCGAAGGAAGACCTGGTCAGGTTGCACTGTGCGCTTGACCAGGGTCTGGCGCAGAGTGGGCTCGCCGGGGAAAGGCGCAGGTTCCACCCGCATATTACCTTGTCCCGTTTCAAGAAAGGGGCAGGGCCCGTCACTGAACTGCTTCAGAGTCCTGAGCAGCTGGTAGTCGGTTCGTTTGCTGTGGACAGATTTGCATTGTTTCAAAGCGTTCGGGGTGAGCAGGGATCGGTCTACCAGATTATCGAGCGGTTTACAATGATGGATCAGGGTAAAATCGACAGCGCTGATGGCTGAAAACTCAGGTAGGATTTCAGTGGCTTCATTGAATTCGGGAGATCATTGTGGGGATTCTCAATAAAAACGAAGTGGAGCGGATTTTCTCCTCGGCACCGTTTATCGCCGATCTGGGCCTGGAGCTTGTTTCCATTGAGGCAGGCGAGTGCCGTTCCCGGCTGGTTCTTGCAAACAGGCATCTGCAGCAGGACGGTTTTGTTCATTTCGGGGTTCAGGCAACCGTGGCCGACCATACCGCAGGCGCTGCCGGTGCTGCCATGGCCCGGCCGGGCCAGATTGTGCTCACCTCGGATTTCTCACTGAAACTGCTGCGATCCGCCAAAGGCACCCATCTTGAGTGTATTGCAACTGTTCTGAAGGCCGGCTCCTCGCTGACTGTGGTAGAGTCCGAGGTGTATTGCGGTACCGCTGATAATATGCGGCTTGTGTCCAAAGCGGCAGTGACACTGGCCGTCGTCAGCCCCCGTGACGTACCTGCGAAACAGGCCTGAGCGGTCAGGCCATCCCCGGATGATGCGAGGTTGCATTCAGTGAAAGAGGTTTTGCGAAAGGTCTTCTGGCCCATTCTGTTGTTCTTCGAAAAGGGTGAAAGTGCAGAGGGCTATCGCCCGTCCCACCGGAAAATACTGCTGGCAGTAGGTTTGCTGTTCCTTGTTCTTTCCGGGGTGTCCCTGCTGGCGGCCCTGGTGGCGGAAACCCTGGGGGCACTTTTCCCCATCATTCTTTTCTTTGTGATCGGCCTGGTGTGCCTTGTCGTGGGGTTCCTCGGCAGTGACAGCGCTGTCGCCAGGATCTGGGGTAACCGATAGGCCATGTTGCGCTCTCCGTCCCTGAAGCTTTTGCTCTTTGCCGGGGGCTTGATGCTCCTGTCCGCGTCGGCGTGGACGGTCGAGGCGCGTGAGAGCAATGAGCCATTCCCCGGGCTGGCCGAGAAGGCGGTGGCACTTGAACGGCTTCACGGCCTGGTGATCGCCGTAGACGGAGAACCGGTGTTCGCAAGGGCAATCCGGGGGCCGGATCTGGATGAGCCGGTGAACATCAAGTCCCTTTCCAAGACGGTGCTCTCGGCCGTGGTCGGAATGGCCATTGACCGGGGTGTGTTTGAAAGCGCCGATCAGCCCATAACCGATATCCTGGATGTGCCGGCAACCGCCGATTCAAGGGTCAGTGAAGTAACCATTGGCCATCTGCTTTCCATGCAGGCGGGCCTGCAGCGCACCTCCGGGCGTTACTACGGGCAGTGGGTCAACAGCGACAACTGGGTAGAGTATGTTCTCAACCGCCCGTTCGTGGATGAGCCGGGCGGAGACATGCTGTATTCCACCGGAAGCTATCACCTGTTGTCGGCAGCGCTCACCGATCGCACCGGGCAAAGTACGCTGGCCATTGCCCGCGACTGGCTTGGCGACCCTCTGGATATCGAGATTCCCGCCTGGCTGACTGACCCTCAGGGCATCTATTTCGGGGGCAACGACATGCGCCTTTCTCCCATGGCCTTGCTGAAGATCGGGGAGCTCTATCGTAACGAGGGCGTTCACGCCGGGAAGCAGTTGATATCGCCCGAGTGGATCGAGTCGTCCTGGACGCAGCGGGGCCTCTCCCGTTACACAGATGATCGTTACGGATCGGCTGGTTTGTCACCGATCTGGCCGGGTACAGAGCCTATTACGGCCGTGGATTCGGTGGGCAGATGCTATACGTTGTGCCGGAACTCAGGATGACAGTGGTGATGACCGCCGACCCGCAACCGCCAGCCTCCCCCTCGTTCATGCGGCAACAGAATGCGCTGCTGGAAGAGTTTGTTATTCCCCGGTATCCGCCTGCCCCTGCTTCCTCGCCTCAAAATTCTCAAGCTCAACGTTAATGGCGTTGGTGGAGATCACGATCTCGTAAAGCGAAAACAGCAGCGACAGTGAAAGCAGTATCAGGCTCACGCCGAACGCTATGGCGCCTGCAAGCTGCGCCCCCAGAAACAGCACGAACATGGACACGGTGCACAGGAAGAAGCTCAATACCCCAAAGGCCTGCATGCGTTTGGTCAGGACGATACGTTTGCGCAGCATGCTGATCTGCCTTGCGATCAGTGCGTGGTCTTCCTCGGTATCCATCTGTTTGAGCTGGCGGATTAACTGGGCCAGTACCAGGAAACGATTGGTGTAGGCCAACAGTAACAGCGAAATGGCTGGAAACAGCAGGGCGGGGGTGGTCAGTGTCAACGTCTGCTCCTTGTACGGTATGGAGTCATTAATCGATTCCTGTCGCTACCAGTTGCCGCTGTTGATGCGCTGGCTACTGCGAACTGGCCGGTTATAGAGATAGACCCATGCAAGCCCATGTCGGGTCTGCATTCTCTTGCGCAGGTACAGGCTTGCCTTTCTTGCTCTCGGATTGAAATCTTCAAGTTCGTCCAGCATCGCCAGCAGCGGGCCGTTTACGGCGTAGACCTCCACGCTCACGCCTTCAGACGGCTTTGGCAGTGCGCCCGGGTAAGGGCCGAGATCATAAAGGGTCAGGCTGGTGAGGGTGTCGGAACCAATATAGCAGGCTTTTCCGAGCAGGTGGTGGTTCCCGAAGCCCTGTTTCAGAGTGCCGTATACCGCAACTACGTGTTTCATTGACTCTCTTTGGTACAAAAATCACGAGGGTGGCCCCTGAGTTTAAAGCGATGCCAGGGGGATAATCCAGCCGCACCGTGCCTCCAATCCATCAATGGCGCTTATCGCTGCCGATCAGAAAAATTCATTCGCGGAATACCCGAACCCTTTCCATACTCTGGTCACAACAAATATAACCACCAACGGGTAATCCAATATGGCAGAAAGACAAGAACTCGCGGGCTGGCGATGGGGCCCGTTTACTTTCCGGGTACCGTTTTATCACACCAGGCTATGTTGGTCGGAATTCCTGCAGGGGTTGCTGGTTTCAGCGGCGACGGGCCTGGCGCTGATTCCGGTGATGACGGCCTACTTCGGCCTGAGCTTTGAAGAAGCCGTCGCATTGTCCATGGTGCATGCCTTCCTGATTGCATCAGCCGTTATTATCTTCGGGGAACCCTATGCCGGCGGTTGGATAACACCCGCTTTGCCATTGATCCTGGCTTTCGTGATTGGTGGCTACGAAGACCCTTCCTCCCGTTTCCAGGCCATGACCGCGCTGACCCTGGTGTTCGCATCACTGGTGTTTCTTCTGGGTATAACCGGGTTGGGGCGACGATTCGTGATCTGGCTGCCGGATACCCTGAAAGCCGGCATTATTCTTGGCGCCTCGATTGCGGCATTGAAGCGGGTGTTTATTGATGATGCCGATCGCTTTCTTCTGGAACAGCCTATTGCCACTACGCTGGCCTGTGCTATCTGCCTGATTTTCACGTTCTCGGTGCCAATGCAGAAGCTGAAAGCCCGGAATCGCTTTTTCTTCATGCTCGGAGCGCTTGGATTGCTGCCTGGTTTCCTGATTGCTGCCATGGTGGGGCCGTTCGTGGGTGAGGTCAGCTTCGATATTCAGTGGGGCTTTGTGGTGCCACCCCTGGCCGAGGCGGTTGCCAAGGCATCGCCACTGGTCAATGGCTGGCCTTCCACGGAGATGGTTGCGCAGAGTGTGCCCCTGGCACTGATCGCCTACATCATCCTGTTCGGCGATATCGTCACCGGCAATGAAGTCTTGCGGGATGGCATGAAAACCCGCACCGACGAGCATATTGATATCAACCTCAACCGTACTCATTTCTCGCTGTCGATCCGAAATGCGCTCATGGGTATTGTTGCACCATTCTTCCCGACCCAGGGGGCTGTCTGGACAGGTGTCCATGTCATCGTCGTGCAGCGCTGGAAGCAGGGACCGAAAGCCATGGGCAGCCTTCACAGTGGTCTCGCGTCCTACTACCTCATGGGCCTGCCGTTCATCTACTTCCTGCTGCCATTGCTGACCGGTCTCAAGCCGTTGCTGGGCATTGCACTGTCGCTGACACTGGTGCTCACCGGCTTTGCCTGCGCCTACATAGCCATGTCCATTCCGAGGGATAATGCCTCAAGGGGTACCGTAGTGCTGATTGGCGCTGCACTGGCCTTCTTCGAACCCTGGATCGGGTTGCTGATCGGTGTGGTGGCGACACTGGTTATGGTGGGCTGGGACCGGAGCCCGGACCCCATACCTCACGACTGACACGCTGACGAGGGATGGCTTTCACCATCCCTCTGACGTTTTTGGTTGCGCCAGTGTCGTATTGGTTCAACCCGATAAACGCGAACAGGGTCACATTAGAGCTATCGACAACCCGCTAAGGGGGAGATAGCAATGGCCGTTAAATTCGAGCAAGTACTTCAGGATTACCCACACCAGCGGGCAGGCGCAGCACGCCAGCCCGACAGCGTCGATCAGACTGATCGACGCGTTCCCATCAATCTGCGCCAGTCCGGCCCCACACCAGTGGAGATGCTGATCTCCACGAGGGTGCGCAAGTCGCCATACTGGCACCTGTCCTACGAAGCCGGCTGCTGGCGGGCCTCCGTATACAATCGTATGTACCACCCCCGGGGTTATGTCCGGCCGGAGGACGGCGGCGCCATGGTGGAGTACGAGTCGCTGATCCATGATGTCACCATGTGGAATGTGGCCGTCGAGCGCCAGATTCAGGTGAAGGGCCCGGATGCCGAGCGTTTCGTGAACTATGTGATCACCCGGGACGCCACCAGGATCAAACCCATGCGGGGCAAGTACGTCATTCTGTGTAACGAAGAAGGCGGCATTCTCAATGACCCGGTGTTGTTGCGGGTTGCGGAGGATGAATTCTGGTTCTCGCTTTCCGACAGCGATCTGGAAATGTGGCTGAGGGGCGTCAATATCGGCATGGGCTTCAACGTCAGCATTGCAGAGATTGATGTGGCACCGGTGCAGATCCAGGGTCCGAAATCCGAAGCACTCATGGCCGATCTGTTTGGCGAGTGTGTGAGGGACATTCCCTATTACGGACTCATGGAAGGCCAGGTCGCCGGTCACGATGTCATTGTTTCCCAGACCGGGTTTACCGGTGAAAAGGGCTACGAGATCTACCTCAAGGATGCCACGAAATACGCCGAGGACCTCTGGTACACGGTGCTTGCGGCGGGAGAACCCCACAACCTGAAGGTGATTGCCCCTGCGCACCATCGCCGCATTGCCGCGGGTATTCTTTCCTGGGGCCAGGACGTGGACCAGGAAACCCTGCCGTTCCAGTGTGCCCTGGCTTACCAGGTGCCACGTAACAAAGAGGCGGATTACATCGGTAAGCAGGCGCTTGAAAAGGCCCGCGAACAGATTGATGCCGGCCGGCCCCCGTTCAGTCACATCATGGTGGGTATCCGTTTCGGTGGCGGTGAAGTAACCGACTACGCCAATGACTTCTGGCTGATCAGCGGCCCGGATGGCGGCGAGCCTGAAGGCTATGTGACATCCCCCTGGTATTCCCCGGAGCTGGAAACCAATATCGCGCTTGCTTATGTGCCATACGATTTGCGCAGTATCGGTACCCGTCTGACGGTTCACCTGCCAGTGGAATACGCCGCCCCGGACGGCACCACGGCTGTGGAGGCGGAAGTTGTGGAGGTTCCCTTCCGGCCGTCGGTCAATCCCAACGCACGGGAGCGTGCCCGGGCGAAGGGGATCGACTTCGCCGACTAGCAAAGCCGGCAGGGCGGGCGGCAATGACCGTCCGCCGCCTGCCTGATGATCACGGATTACACGGGTAGTAAGCGGGGGCTTGGTTTATGAAACTGGTGAGAGAGAAACAGGCGTACAGTCCCCACGACAAGGAGACCGCGGCAAAGCTTCACGCCCTCGTACGCTCCGCCTCCCTGGAAGCGACGCCGCGGCAGGTAATGACAACGGACGATTTGCCCGATCTGTTGCCTGGCGGCACCTGCGTTTATGTGCCGTTCCTGCCAAAGGGCCAGTTCAGTGAAACACTGGAAGCGTGTCGTCGTCTCCTGGAAATCGGGATGCAGCCGGTACCCCATGTCCCGGCCCGTATGGCGGAAAGCCGGGGGCAACTCCGGGACTGGCTTTCACAACTGGATGACAGCGGCGTTGACCGGTTGTTGCTGATCGCCGGCGACAGCGATGCGGTTGCCGGCCCTTTCCCCGACACCCTGGCGGTGCTGGAGTCCGGCCTTCTGGCCCAGTTCCGGTTCCACGGTATTGGTGTCGCCGCCCATCCGGACGGACACCCCATGGCCGATCGGGCCACCCTGCACCAGGCCCTGGGAATCAAACGGGAATACGCCCGCACAACGTCGACACGATTGTGGGTGGTGACCCAGTTTACCTTCGACGCCAATGTGGTGACGGATTGGCTGCAGAGCCTTGGTGACGTTCTGGAAGAAGTGCCTGTTTACATTGGTATGGCCGGGCCGACACGGGTGAAAACCCTGATCGCCTACGCTGCCCAGTGTGGGGTGGGCGCCTCCGCACGCCTGATGCTGCGCCGGCCAGGAAGCGCCAGGATGCTGCGGGCCTGGACTCCGGAGGGCATGTTGCAGGCGCTCGTCCGGTACTGTCTGGACAACCCGGAAACCCTGTTGCGGGGTATTCATCTCTTCCCGTTTGGCGGGCTGCGCAAGTCCGCGCAATGGATTCAGGAACACAGCGGGTCCATTGAGGACCAGAAGGGGCAATGCCATGAGTCTTCGCTATAGTGAATCGCAATCCGTAACGCCAATGTCCGGCAACTGGCTGCCACCGGGAACGCCGGATATCGAGATTGCCCGGTCGGTTCAGCCACTGTCCATTCTGTTGCTGGCGCAGCAGCGATTCGGCCTGCCGGCCGAGAGCCTGGTGCCCTTCGGTCACTACAAGGCCAAACTGGACATGTCCTACGTGGACACTTCTGCAAGCGCCCCCCGGGGCAAACTGGTGCTGGTGACAGCAATCACCCCAACCCCGGCCGGAGAAGGTAAAACCACCACCAGCGTGGGGCTTAACGATGGCCTCAACCGTCTCGGTGTGCGTTCGTCCGTGTGCCTGCGGGAGCCGTCTCTGGGGCCGTGTTTCGGCATGAAGGGCGGTGCCGCCGGTGGTGGCCGTGCCCAGGTCATCCCCATGGAAGATATCAACCTGCATTTCAATGGTGACTTCCATGCCATCACCACGGCTCACAACCTGCTGGCATCGCTGATCGATAATCACATCCACTGGGGTAACGAGGCCGGCCTGGACACCCGTTATGTCAGTTGGCGGCGGGTTCTGGATATAACCGACCGTTCCCTGCGCAATATGGTTTCGGGCCTCGGCGGCGCCGCCCACGGTGTGCCCCGGGAAACCGGTTTCGACATTACCGTGTCCTCGGAAATCATGGCCATCCTGTGCCTGGCCGACGGTCGTGCAGACCTGAAGCAGCGCCTGGGCAATATCATCGTCGGCAGACGCTCTGATATGACGCCGGTCACCGTTCGGGATCTGGGCGTGGAAGGTTCGTTGACCGTATTATTGAAAGAAGCGCTGCAACCCAACCTGGTACAGAGCCTGGAGCATAATCCGGTATTTATTCATGGAGGGCCGTTTGCCAATATCGCTCACGGTTGTAATTCCGTGACCGCCACCCGCGCCGCTCTTGCCCTCAATGATGTTGTGATTACGGAGGCCGGCTTTGGTGCCGACCTGGGCGCGGAAAAGTTCATCGACATCAAGTGCCGGCACACCGGCCTGCGTCCGGACGCCGCGGTGGTTGTCTGCACCATCCGGGCTCTCAAGATGCAGGGCGGTGTCCCCCGCAGTCAGCTGGGTATTCCTGATCTGGCCGCATTGCGTGCCGGTGCCGCCAACCTCGAAAGACACATCTGCAATCTCAAGCAGTTCGGGCTGACCCCGGTGGTATGCATCAACCGGTTCCCGGACGACACCGAGGAGGAGCTGGCACTGGTCCAGTCCATCAGTGAAGAGCTGGGTGTGCGGGCGGTGCCCGCTGATCACTGGGCAAACGGGGGCGAGGGTGCCACGGAGCTGGCCCAGGCCGTGCTTGACCAGATGGATGAGGGCAAGCCGGAGATCCGGTTCCTCTACGAGGACAGTCTGCCGCTGGCAGACAAGATCCGCACCATTGCCACCCGTATCTACCATGCCGGAGGCGTGGAGTTCACAACAGCCGCCCGTAAACAGCTGGAGGAATACGAGAAACTGGGCTTTGGCCATCTGCCGGTCTGTATCGCCAAGACCCAGTACAGCTTCTCGGCGGACTCCTCACTGAAAGGGGCCCCGTCCGGCCATACGTTGCCAGTGAGGGAAGTGCGCCTCGCGGCGGGAGCCGGATTTGTGGTAGCCGTATGCGGCGATATCATGACCATGCCGGGGCTGCCGCGGCGCCCTGCAGCACTGGACATTGCCCTGGATGACAATGGACTGGTGGTGGGATTAACCTGAATGGGTGTCCTCGAAGATGCCGTAGGTCGGCTCGGTACGGGCGCGGCGCAATGCCTGTAAGGACGAGGATGCGAGAGAAGCCATGGTATCGGTTACCAGATCGCTTCCCGTCCCGGGGCCGCCGACTTCCACGCGCTCGTACTTCGGGGCCTTGCCCATGGTTTTACGGTAGCAGCGGCTGAAGTGTGTGGCGGAGACGAAACCACACATGGAGGCTATCTCCACGATTGAACAGGAAGTCTGCTTGAGCAGACGGCGTGCCCGGTTCAGGCGCACACGCAGGTAGTATCGCGAAGGTGTGCACCCCATGTGCTTCAGAAACAGCCGTTCCAGCTGCCGCCGGGATATTCCAGCCAGTGTTGCCAGTTCCCGGAGCTCGATCGGCTCCTCGATATTGGCCTCCATCAGCTGGGCGGCTTCCGCCAGCTTGGGTTGGGCACAGGCCAGCCTCGGATGCATGGGCATGGGCTGCTGTTCGCTTTCTTCCCGCACCCGGTCGCAGACAAACATGTGGGACACGGCATTACTGAGTTCCTGGCCGTGGCGCCGCGCCAGAAAGCTGAGCATCATATGCATGGGTACGGTACCACCGGTGCAGGTCATGCGTTCCCGTTCCAGGGTGAACAGACGGTTGTTGGTCTGCACGCGGGGGAAGCCTTCCTGCATGGCTTCCAGGCATTCCCAGTGGGCACTGCAGGAGTGGCCATCCAGCAAGCCGGCACTGGCCAGTACATAGGGCCCGGTGCAGACCGCCCCCAGCAGGACATGCCGTCGGGCCATCTGTTTCAGCCAGTTGACTTCGCTGCGGGAAAAACTTCGGGTGACATCGATGCCGGCTACCACAATCACCAGGTCAAAGGTGTGTTCCTCCTGAATGGAGGCGTCAGGGACCATAGTAATGCCGTCACTGGCGCGGGCATACTCGCCCGTCGCGGTGAGGAGTTTCCAGGAATAGAGTTCCGTGCCAGCCAGCTGGTTTGCCACCCGAAGGGGTTCAACCGCAGTGGCAAGCGCAATCAGTGTGAAATTTTCGATCAGCAGAAAGCCGACCCGATAGGGATTTTGAGCGGGCCTGTCTGTGTGCAGGCCTGTATCAGTGGCCATGATTAACCCCCTTGCCCCGCCCGGGCCTGTTGCGGTAGCCGCGCATAAATGATGCATATTGACTACTGCAACATGAACACTAGCTGTTGCACTTTGATAGTGCAATAAGTGATCAGTTCCATTGTGTGCTTCATTCTAAGGCGTTGGTGGGTCGGCCAATGGTCCACGTGCGACATCCTGTGTTTCAGGATGGTCCTTACGCGACGTCCCGGCCTGTCGTAAATCATCGTTCCCGTGTCGCCGGCAAGCACGCGTTCGGGCAGCGGTGGGGTTAGTGTGGAGGCAGATCCACCGGCTGGAGACAGCGCAGGAGTATGCAAAATGGCGATCAGTCTGTTTGAGCTGTTCAAGGTTGGCATTGGCCCTTCCAGCTCCCATACCGTGGGCCCGATGGTGGCGGCACGGCGGTTCGCAGGCTCTCTCGAAACAGAACGGTTGCTGGTATCGGTGACGCGGCTCAAGGTTTCTCTTTACGGCTCTCTCGGTGCCACTGGCAAGGGCCATGGCAGTGGCCCGGCCGTGATGATGGGGTTGGAAGGGGCGGAGGCCGCCAGAATTGATCCGGAGGCAATGCCGGCGCACCTGGAGCGCATCAGAAGCAGGGGCACGCTGTTACTGGCCGGAATGCACCCGGTTCCTTTCCGGGAATCCCGCGACCTTGTCAATTACCGCCGGAAATCCCTGCCGGAACACCCCAACGGCATGGTCTGTCAGGCGTTCGACGGGGAGGGACAGTGCCTGCTCAAGAAAACCTACTACTCGGTGGGTGGCGGCTTCGTGATGGATGGAACCACCGCAGGCACACCGATCATCCGTGAGGATGACAGTCCACAGCCATACCCGTTCAGCAGCGCCCGGGCTCTGTTGGCCCTTTGCCGGGAACATGAGCTGACCATCGCCGATATCATGCATGCCAACGAGCAGGCTTGGCGCACGCCGGATGAGATCCGCAGTGGCATTCTGGAACTCTGGCGGGTCATGCGGGAATGCGTACAGAACGGCATTCGCCACGAAGGGGTGTTGCCCGGTGGCCTCAAGGTCCGGCGACGGGCCGCCTCCCTGTATCGGTCGCTGATGGATAAACAGCGGGTGGATCTGATCTCACCGTCACTGAGTGCGCTGGACTGGGTCAATCTCTATGCCCTGGCCGTTAACGAGGAAAACGCGGCCGGGGGGCGGATTGTAACCGCTCCCACCAATGGCGCTGCGGGTATTATCCCGGCCGTGCTTCATTATTACCGGGAGTTCTGCCCCCAGGCGGATGAAGACGGCATCGAGCGTTTTATGCTGACCGCCGGGGCGATAGGCGTGCTGTTCAAGGAAAATGCGTCCATCTCCGGAGCTGAAGTCGGGTGCCAGGGCGAAGTCGGTTCAGCCTGTGCCATGGCGGCGGCCGGTCTTGCCGCTGCCACCGGCGGCTCGCCGGAACAGGTCGAGAATGCCGCTGAAATCGGCATGGAGCATCACCTGGGCATGACCTGTGATCCTATCGGGGGGCTGGTACAGATTCCCTGTATAGAGCGCAACGCCATGGCCTCGGTGAAGGCTATCGACGCCGCGGTCATGGCGCTGCGTGGTGACGGCAAGCATTACGTCTCCCTGGACAAGGTGCTATACACCATGCGTGAAACCGGCCGTGACATGCTGGACAAGTACAAGGAAACCGCAAGGGGAGGGCTTGCTGTCAACATCATCGAATGCTGACCGCCTGAGCCCATCAGGACTTGACTCTCTCATTGTCGGAATCGAATAGCGCCCGGTAACCCACGGCCTCGATGCGAATCGGATAATGCTCCTGGAAATATTCCAGGGTCAGTTCCCGCCCTTCCTGGGCGTACTCCACGGGGATGTAACCCAGAAGGATAATCTTGCCGACCGATGGCCCCCAGGCTGTGCTGGTGTTGTAGGAACGCCGGCCATGGCTGTCCACCAGCACTTCTCCGGTCTGTGGGTCCAGGATGGGCCACTGGCCGACGGGATAGCGAAGTACCCCGTTGGCATCCCGGTGGTCTGTCATGGTCATCGTGCACAGGTAGGCTGCCTGCTCTGGCCGGCTGCGCTGCTCCAGATAGGCGGCCTTGCCATGGAAATCGGCTTCCTTGACCTTGGGGCGCTGCAGCCCGGCTTCGTAGAGGTTGTATTCGGTTTCCAGGTCCACGTTCTGTAGCCGCAGGCTTTTTTCAAGGCGCCGGGTGTTGGCGTAGGTTTCGATACCCACCGGGGTGACGCCGGCGTCGTACAGCAGATCCCAGAGCCGCAGGCCGTAACTGAACGGGAAGTAAAGCTCCCAGCCCTGTTCGCCCACGTAGGAGATCCGGAAGGCCCAGACCGGCACGCCCTGGACATTCAGCTCCCGGGCGGTGGCAAAGGGAAAGTTTTCATGGGACAGCTCGTCAGGGTTGGTGACAAACCGCGCCAGGGTTTCCCGGGCTTTCGGCCCCCACAGTCCCAGGGTAGCCAGCTCATCGGTACGGTCCCGGAGCTGTATGTTGTCCAGGCCTTTCTCGCGGGCGATGCGGGTGATCCAGCAGTAGTCCCGGTGGCCGGTGTCGCCGCCGCAGACCACCCGGTAGTCCTTTTCGCCACGCCGGATGATGGTCAGGTCTGAGCGGACACCCCCGCGGCTGTCCAGGAAATGGGTGTAAACGCCCTTGCCATGGGGTGTGGTGCCGCCGACCCTGGCAACCGACAGGTATTCCAGCAGTGCTTCGGCGTCGTCGCCCGAGATGTCGAAAATGGCGAAGTGGGAGAGGTTTATCATGCCCACGGATTCGCTCATCTCCAGTTGCTCGGCGTTGGACACCTCCCAGAAATGCCGGGCGTCCCACTCGTGTTCCCGCACTGGTATGCGGTCGCGGTATTTTGCCAGCAGGGTGGATTCGTTGGCGGCATAGCCGTGGGCGCGCTCCCAGCCGGCGGCTTCCATGAAGTAGGCTCCCAGCTCCACCTCACGCAGGTAAAACGGGCTGGTGCGCATCTTGCGACCGGTCAGGTAGGGTTCCCGGGGGTGAACCGCCGGGGTGTAGATCTTCTTGGCGGTCTCGTAGCAGCGGTTATAGACATAATCCGGGGTTTTCTGCAGGGGGTAGTGACGGGCGATATCAATACTGTGGGGGTCCATCTCCGGGGACCCGTGGGTCATCCAGTCCGCCAGTACCTTGCCCGCGCCGGGGCCATCCTTGACCCAGACCGCTTCGCAGAACCAGAGGTTGCGTACTTCCGGGGATTCCCCCATCAGGGAGCCGCCATCGGGTGTGACCGACAGCAGGCCGTTGAAGGAGTGTTTTTCCTCCCAGCCCAGCTCCCCCAGGATCGGGGTCATTTCAATAGCCTTTTCGTAGGCATTCATGACCTGATCCAGCGACAGGTCCCGCATGGACGGTGACATCCGCGCGTCCTCGGGTTCGGCAATGGCGCCGGGGTAGACCAGCCTGGGGTTTTCGGCCTCGTAATAACCCCACTCGATGCGGCCACCCTCCGTGGTCGTCGGGTCGCCGGTATCCCGCACATAGGCGGAGTTACCCTGGTCACGGAACAGGGGGTAGACAATCTGCTTGCCGGTGCCAGTCAGCTCCTCATAGGGGCCGAAGAACAGCAGGGGATGCTCCAGGGGCATCAGTGGCAGCGGCGTATTGGCGGTTTTCGCCATCAGTGGCCCCCAGATGCCCATGGAGAGCACCACGTAGTCGGTTTCAATATAACCTTTGTGGGTTGCAACACCCCGCACCTGGCCGTCCCGGACATCGATACGGGTAGCGGGTGTGTAGGCAAAGGCCTGCAGCTTGCCGGTCGCCACGGCTTCCTCCACCAGGTCACCCGCCACCTTCTGCGACCGCGGCACCACCAGCCCGGCATCCGGGTCCCACATGGCGCCCTGTATCCGGCTTTCATCCACCAGGGGGAAGAGTTCCTTCGCCTGCTTTGGCGAGATCATGCTGACATTGGTGCCAAAGGCCTTTCCCGAGCCTACCTTGCGGCGAAGTTCGTCCATGCGTTCGTCGTCATCAATGCGCGCCACTTCCATGCCGCCGCATTTCACATAGTTTCCGCGCTTTTCGTAGAAGGCCTGGCTGTATTTCGTGGTGTAGATGTTGAGCTTGTCGTGGGAAGTGGTGAAGCAGAAATCCGAGGCGTGGGAGGTGGAACTGATATCCGACGGAATGGCGGATTTCTCCAGCCCGACGATGTCATCCCAGCCCAGTTCGATCAGGTGGTGGGCTACCGAGGACCCGACAATACCGCCCTGGCCAATGATCACGACTTTTGCACGTTTCGGTAGCTGTGCCATCTTGAACCCCCTTTACCCGCATTGAACGCCCGCGTGCGCCGCGGCACGGTCTTGATTCAATGTGGCCCTGATTGGCCGGGGGTGGTAAATCCAATACGACACCAAGGCGTCCAAAAACGGCAAAGGGCAGGTGGGATTCAATCGGTCTTCAGAGCTGCCTCAACCCTTCTCGACGCGGTTCAGAAAATCTCCAATATGTTCAAAGGCTTCTTCCGCTTCTGGCAAAAGATCCGGGAAAATATGCCATACGTGCACCATTCCTGGCCAGGTTTTCAGTTCCACCGGTGAGCCCGAGTCCCGGGCCTTGTTGGCATAACGGCGGGCGTTATCCAGCAGCATCTCCGAATCGCTGGCATGGATCAGGGTGGGGGGCAGGTTTTCAAGGCTGCCTCGCAGCGGGGAGGCCAGCGGACTGGATGGCGACAGGCGCATGCCGAAGAAACTCAGCCACCAGAGTACCGGCAGCGGTACCCGCATCAGGCTGCCAAAGGTAGGGCCGAGCAGAGGATCGGTCTTGATATTGAGGCGGTTGCTGGGGGCCGTCAGTGTCAGGTCGGTAGAGGGTGAAAGTGCGATTGCGGCATCCGCCTGTCGCAGACCCTGGTCGCGAATCCAGGCAATCAGTACCAGGGTGTGACTGCCACCGGCGGAATCCCCGGCGACCACCAGGAATTCGGCTGGCTCCGGGCCGTCGGGGCCATGCTCCAGTATCCACTGGTAGGCTTGCTGGCAGTCCCGCAGCCCTTCACGGTAGCGATTCTCCGGCAATAGCCGGTAATCCACTGCAAATACAGCGGCATTGGCGACCTTCGACAGCCTGTCGGTGATGGTGCGGTGGCTGCGGGGGCTGCCTGATACCCAGGCTCCACCGTGAATGTAGAGAATCCGTCGCCGTGTGTTCACCCCCGGTGCCAGAACCCACTCCCCATTCGGGGCATTGGCCCCGGACGGGCGAAATTCCGAAACAAACTCCCGGCCTTCGCTGAGCCCGTCCATGTGCTTGCGAAGTGCCATCAGCCGGGCCTTGCCTTTCAGTCCCCTGGCGGAACGGCCCATGTCTTTTATGGTTTCCAGTACCTGGTTGTGGCCAGGGCTGGGGGTGTAGTTCTGCTTCGGCATGTCATCCCGGTCGAGGTGGGCCAGGTTTTCACCCCGAAGCAACAGAAGCGTTATGAGTACGATAGAAAGGAGTAATACCAGTACAAACCAGATCATGAATCAGCCTTTTGGCAACCGACGTCTTGTGTTAGCCGAGTTTTCGCCTATTTGGTACTCAAAGTAAACACTTGAAATCAGGCAGGTTCGCAGGCTTCGGTAATAACCCGGTTACGGCCTGCTGTCTTGGCGCGGTAGAGCATGGCGTCGGCACGATTGATGGCATCATCGGCGCCCTTGCCGGGAACATACTCGGCGATGCCCACAGTCACTGTTACCGGTATTCCGGCAATAGGCTCCCGCTCGATCGCCCGGCGGCAACGTTCAGCCGCATGACGGGCGGCGCGGAGGTCAACGCCCGGTGTCGCCACGAGGAATTCATCACCGCCCCATCGTGCCGCCAGGTCCACCTCCCGTACGGTGCTGGAAAGAATGTCTGCGAACTCGCGAATAACGGTATCGCCGGCTTTATGCCCGTGCTCATCATTGATGGCCTTGAAGTGGTCGATATCAATAAGAATGATGGTCAGGGGGCGTTGATAGCGGTCCGCCAGTGCTGCCTCGGCGGCCAGAAACCGGTCGGCACCACGCCGGTTTGACAGGCCGCACAGCGGGTCGGTATTGGCCCAGTGCTGGAGCGTTTCCGCCCGGGTAAAGGCGCCCCAGGTTCGCTCACGCAGGAAGGTTCCGGCGCTGGTCAGTGCCAGCAGCACGGCAAAGAACAGATGGATCCGCGCCAGGTAAACCCAGTTATGGCATTGCTCTGCCGCAGCGAGGAAACAGCCCAGGATTTCATGGGTTGCCAGTGCCCCGGAGAACAGAAACGTGGCTACCCCGGTAATCATGCCTCCCCGGAAACCGAGGGTGATGAAGCCACAGACAATCAGTATGCCTACTGCCCAGTAATGCCCGCCGGCCAGCAGCAACAGGTGCTCACCCAGCGGGTCACTGAACCGGAAGTGCCAGGCAAGACGGCTGAGTATCAGGGTGCCCACCGTGGCAACAAAAATGATCTCCATGGTTCTCAGGGAGGTAATCCTGCGCCAGAGGGCCATGCCCAGGCCCGCAAGAATTACGGCAAACAGGGGGTAGGCTATTGCAATGAATGGGTCGCCATTCTCCCGAAATGCCCAACTGAGCATGACAATGACAATAGTGAGCAGGATGACGCCCAGATAAATGCGCCGCCGATAGGTTTCAAGGCGGTTCAGTTCTGTACGAATGGCGTGGAGGTCATTCCCGGGTGCTGAGTCCATAGCGTTTATCAATCCGTTTATTGCGGGATTCCTCGTGATGCCCGCAGGGGAAGACAGAAAATAGTACGTTTTCACTACAGATACTAGCGCGCAAAGCGCTGTTAAAGCCAGTGGATCAGGTCAGGCCCGCTGGCGTTCACTTTCTTCCAGTATCTGGTGGATTTCAGTAGCCGAGAGTGTTTCCTTTGCCAGTACTGCTTCCGCCAGAGCTTCCAACTGCTGGCGATGGTCAGAAAGAAAATTCACGGTCGCTTTCTCGAGCTCGATCAGTTTTGCCTGTACCTCAATGTCGATCAGCTCCGCCATGTGCTCACTGTACTCCCGGGGCTGCCCCATCTCCCGGCCGAGGAAAACATGCTCCTCTCCGATTCCCAGGCCCAGCGGGCCGATTTTTTCACTCATGCCCCATTGTCCGAACATGCGCCGCAGAAGTTTGGTGGCTTCCTTGAGATCGTTCTGGGCGCCGGTGCTGACTTCTCCGTAAATCAGTTTTTCCGATGAACGGCCGCCGAGCATGACCTTGATACGGTCGGTCAGGTAGCTTTCGGTGTAGTTGTACCGGTCTTCCTTGGGCGTCTGTTCGGTAACCCCCATCGCCATGCCGTGGGGGATAATGGTTACTCGGGTGAGCGGGTCCGCCTTGGGCATGTAATAGGCCATGATAGCGTGCCCGCATTCGTGGTATGCCACCACTTCCTTTTCTTCCTGGGTCAGTTCGGCATCGCGTTCCTCACCCAGAACAATCCGGTCACGGGCGTGCTCGAAGCACTCGTTGTTAACCTTTTTCAGGTTCATTCTGGCGGCTGTAAGGGCCGCCTCGTTCACCAGATTTTTCAGGTCGGCACCGGCAAATCCGATGGTGCGGGCCGCGATTTCCGCCAGGTCGACATCACTGTCGAGGGGAACCTTTCTGACATGAACTTCGAGTATGGCCTTGCGGGCTTCCTTGTGGGGCCGGTCGAGGGTTACCTTGCGGTCGAAACGGCCGGGGCGCAGCAAGGCGCTGTCCAGTACATCCGGGCGGTTAGTGGCCGCCAGAACAACCACATTCTCATGGCCTTCAAAGCCGTCCATCTCCGTCAGGATCTGGTTGAGGGTCTGCTCTCGTTCATCGTGACCGCCGCCGAAGCCGGCGCCACGGGATCGCCCGATGGCATCCAGCTCATCAATAAAAATCAGCGCCGGGGCTTCCTTCCGGGCGGTGTCGAACATGTCGCGGACCCGCGCCGCCCCGACCCCAACGAACATTTCAATAAATTCGGATGCGCTGATGCTGAAAAACGGCACCTCGGCTTCGCCGGCGATGGCCTTGGCCAGCAGGGTCTTGCCTGTACCGGGCGGGCCTACCAGCAGGATGCCTGTGGGCATGTCTGCCCCCAGGGCCTTGTATTTTTCCGGATTTGTCAGGAAATCAATAATTTCTGTGATGTCGCGTTTCGCGGATTCAATCCCCGCCACGTCCGACAGCCTGGTTCTGGAAAACTGCTTCTCTACACGGCGGGCTTTTGACCGGTTGAAACCCAGTGCCCCGCCGCCTTGCATCATGCGTTTCTGGGCATAGGACCAGAACCAGAACATCAGCCCGAGGAACAGCAGCCAGGGCAGAACATTGCTCAACAGCTGTTGCCAGGCTGGCGGGTCCGCAGGTTTTGCACTGACGGTGACCGCATTGGATTCCAGAAGCGGTAACAGGTCAGGATCCTCGACAGGGGGGCGAATGCTGTGGAAGCGGAGGGAGTTGGAGCCTTCGGCCCAGGCCCTGCCTCCTTCTTCGGTCAACTGACCTTCGATGTGGTCTGCCCGGAGAGTGACTTCTTCCACATGGTTCTCAGCGACAGCTTCCTTGAACCGGGAATAGGGTAATTCAGTCACCGTCGGCTGCTGCCCGTCCTGGAGCCAGAAAAACATAAGAATGATTGCGGCGCTCAGCCATAAAAACGAGTATTGGGCAGGTACTTGCGGGGTCTGCGGCTGTTCTGGCTGCTGAGGCTTTTGTGTCTGGGTCATGGTGTTCCGTCTTCAGGGCTGTAAAATCTTCCGCCAATGGAGTTTTACACCGCGACTGATCAGGTGGCAAGGGATACTAATCAAACCGCCGTGCCTGGCTGAAACGGTTGCGCCAGTAGTAACCGTCCAGGGAGGAGTGGGTTACACCGACCGATGTGGACGCGTGAATAAAGCGGTTGTCGCCCATGTAGATGCCGGCATGCTGGTCCTTGCCCTTGATGCGGAAAAACACCAGGTCGCCGGCCTGGAGCTGATCCCTTGAGATTTCATCACCGGCTGCAAGCATCTGGGAGGTGGAGCGGGGTAGCTGGCGCCCCAGTGCTTCGTCAAAGGCAGTGGCGATAAACCCGGAACAGTCAAAGCCGCTGGCAGACATGCCCCCATAATGGTAGGGCGTGCCCTCGTAGCGTTCGAAGACCCGCCACAGCCGGTCAACCGTTGCCGATTCGCCAGAAGGCTGCCAGCCCGCTTCGTTGGCGGAATCCAGGTTCTGGTTACTGGCGCAGCCGGCCAGGGTGAGAGCCATCAGGATTGCAGACAACGCAGGCAAGGGGTGTCGATTCACTGGATGTAACCTCGAACTGTTCGACATCAGGCCACTTTAGAAGCCCGGGGCTGGTTTGTCAGGTTAAAGATTGCGTCAATTTGTGTTTCCCCCGGATGCCACTTGACGGCTCAAGACTGTTTCGCGAACTATGGGTGAACGCCTTCAGCCTCCGAGGTTTCAATGAGCCCTCCGTTCTCTGATCAGAATCAGCGCCTGTTCGTAAGAAATGCCACCCTCAGTGATATTCCCGGCATCATCGCCCTCAGCCGCCGGGTCTACGAGGGAACCGGAATGTATGGTTATACCGCCGGCCCGCTGACGGGGCAGATCAACACCTTCCCCGAGGGCCAGTTCGTGGCCATGCTCGGTGACCGGGTGGTGGGTTACTGCGCCACGTTTCGTATCGGTGAAGACGTGGCACTTGCTCCTCATGACTGGACCGAGATTACCGGGAACGGTTACGCCTCGAGGCACGACCCGGAAGGGGAATGGCTTTATGGTATGGAAGTCTGTGTCGACCCGGACTGCCGCGGGTACAAGATCGGTGAGCGCCTTTACAATGAACGCAAGAGCCTGTGTCAGTCCCTGGGATTGCAGGGTGTGGTGTTCGCCGGCAGGTTACCGACGCTGGCCAAACGTCTGAAAAAGTTTGGGTCGGTAGAAGCCTATGTGGAAGCCGTCAAGTCCAGGAAGCAGCGGGATCCGGTGCTGTCATTCCAGTTGCACAATGGTTTCGAGATCCACGGCATTATTCCCCATTATCTGGATGCAGACCATGCCTCTCTGGGGTACGGCATCCACCTGGTCTGGCGCAACCCGAAAGTGGCCCGTAACGGCGACAATGGCAAACGCAAGCGTTATGGCCGGCGGGTGCCGGACACCGTACGGATCGGTACCGTCCAATACCAGCAGCGCAGGGTTGCCTCGTTTGAGGAATTCAGCGATATCGTGCGGTATTTCGTGGACGTGGTGTCCACCTACAAGGGCGATTTCGTGGTATTTCCGGAACTGTTTACCCTTCAGTTGCTTTCCATTGAGAGCCGGAAGGGAACGCCTGCGGAAGCCATCGAAGCGGTGACGGAATACGCCGAACCCTTCCGCGATCTCATGCGGGATCTCGCCCTGCGACACAACATCAATATTATCGGTGGTTCAACACCGGTAAAGGAGGAGGACGGGCGGATTCGCAATGTTGCCTATGTATTCCTGCGTGATGGCCAGGTGTTCTCGCAACCCAAGATCCATCCCACGCCCAATGAGGCCTACTGGTGGAACATCACCGGTGGCAATCGCGTTACTGCCATCGAAACCGATTGCGGGCCCATCGGTGTCCTGGTTTGTTATGACGCAGAATTTCCGGAGCTGACCCGGCATCTGGTAGACCAGGGCATCCAGATGCTGTTTGTTCCCTTCTGTACCGACGAGCGCCAGAGCTACCTGAGAGTGCGCTACTGCTGCCAGGCCCGGGCAGTGGAGAACCAGCTGTTCGTGATTCTGTCCGGGAATGTGGGCAATCTGCCCAACGTTCCCAATATGGAGCTGCAATACGGCCAGAGCTGCATACTGACGCCCTGTGATTTCCCGTTTGCCCGCGACGGTATTGCCGCCGATACCACCCCGAACGTGGAGACCGTTGCCTTTGCGGACCTCAGGCCCGAAACACTGATCACCGCCCGTAACAGCGGCACGGTCAAAAATCTGAAGGACCGCCGGCATGACCTCTACACGGTGAACTGGCGTGGACAGTGACCCTTTATGGCCGGTTTCATGACACTGCGTCGCGCTTTGCTCTGGCTGCTGGCACTGCTTTTTCTGCTTTTGTTGGCGGGAGGCTGGTATGCCCGTGTGGCCTGGGATGACTGGCGGCACGAATACGGTATAGGCGACCTGCAATGGCAGGGAATTGATGTATCACTGACGGGGGTTCAGCTTGAACGTTTTTCAGTAACCACGACGCAGGACGGCCAGCGCTATTCTGCGGCGGCCGAGGCGCTGTCCCTGGGCTGGAGCTGGCACTGGTATGGGCCGGTGCCAGACGTGGCAAGCGTGGGCCGGTTGACAGTGGATATTCCCGCATGGCCCGGCTCGGTGTCACAGAATGAGCCGGGAGAAAGCGCTCCTGCAGAACTGCCCCTCTGGCTACCTGACCAGGTGATAATTGATCAACTAATCCTCACCCTCCCGCAGGGCATACGTGCCGAGGGGGATCTGGCTGTTTCGCAACTTTCCAGGCCCGATGAACGGGAACTTGTCACCAATGCCATGAGGGTGGAGACTCCGATTCCGGCGACGACCCTGGCGGGCTGGGCGCTTCAGGAAGGGCGGGTGGACCTGCTGTTTTCGGGTAGAGCTGACCCGCAAACAGCCACTGTGGAATTCGAAGAGGAAACCAAACTCGCGCTCGCCCGGATGGATGCCCCGGACAGTGTGGCGCAGCTGGACAACGTCAGGATGAATCTGGCGGGCACGACACTGCACACCGAGCACAGTCTGCAGGCAATGGCCCTTGAGAGTCTGGAATTTGAGGGCCCGGTGGTGGCAACGGCCGCTGCAATTCATCAACCTCAGTTACGGCCGCAACCCTGGCGACTTGATGGCCGGCTGCAGGGCAGCCATGAAACCTTCAGGCTTGACGGCACGCTCTCATCAGATGCGGGTGCCAGCGCCAATGTCGCTTTTCGTCTTCCATTCAAAGGCATTCCGGCGCTTGATGCCAACATGATTACCACTGGTGCCAAGGGAAACCAGGTACTGGCGGATACGTTCACCGCCTGGCCCGGGGAACTTGAAATCGGGGAGGGCAGCATCAACACGACTCTGGCACTGCGTTTTCCGGAAGATGGCCTCAGTTTACGGGGAGAAGTCGGATTTGATGGCCTGGGTGGGCTGTTCGGCCGAACGGCCTGGAGCGGGCTTGATGGTGAAGTGGCCATTGAGCTTGCGGGGGATCGTCTGGATGCGGACACCTCCGGTCTGGCCGTTGCCACGGTCAATCCGGGCATTGTCCTGAGTGAACTCCGGCTTGCCGGCGGCTATAGCTCGAAAACGGAGCAGATTACTGCCGGCACGCTGAGACTTGGCGAGGCAACCGCGGAGCTCCTGGGGGGCAGTGTGCGGATTGAACCCGGTGAGTGGCATTTATCGGAAATGCCGCTGCGGTTTCCCCTGGAACTCAGTGGTATTGAACTGTCGCAGCTGATGGAGGTGTACCCCGCGGAGGGGCTGGCGGGCAGCGGCATTCTCCGGGGAACAGTGCCGCTGCGGATCGGCAAGCAGGGAATCAGTATCGATGGCGGAAAGGTTGAAGCACAAGCCCCCGGCGGCTCCCTGAAACTGCCGGCGGACAGGTTGAGAGGTATGGCACAGAACAACGAGGCCATGGCCCTGGTTGTGCAAGCCATGGAAAACTTTAACTACACCGTTCTCAACAGCACGGTAGACTATGATGAAGACGGGAAGCTGATTCTCGGTCTGCGTCTTGAAGGCAGCAGTCCCGAGGTGCGGGACGGACACCCGATTGTGCTCAATATCAACCTGGAAGAGGACATTCCGGCGTTGCTGACGAGCTTGCAGCTGAGCGGTCGGGTGAATGAAGCCGTTACTGAAAAAGTGCGAAACCTCCTGGAGAAACGGGATTCAGAGCGCCAGTAACCGGTTCGGAGAATGAAACAGGAGCAAGGCAGATGGACAGATTCAGGCCGGGCGGCCCGCCCGGAAAATATCGGAACGCACTGATTATCACTGCGCTCGCATTGGGTGTTACGGCGTGCACGCCCACCGTGCAAATGGAGGCACCGAAAGAGCCTATTACCGTCAACCTGAACGTCAAGATCCAGCATGAGATCTACGTAAAAGTCGACAAAGACGTGGATGAACTCTTCGGCGAAAAGGGGCTGTTCTGATGATCCATTCTGAATCCTGGGAGTCAGTCATGAAGCGGTTTGTTCAACTCGGTGCATTGATCCTTGTGCTTTGCCTGGCTGCGCCTGCCTTTTCGATGGGGCTGGAGGAAGCCAAAAGCCAGCTGGATACAGCCAAGCAGGAGGGCCTGGTGGGAGAAACACCAACCGGTTATCTGGAGGTGGTCAGGGCGGAAGGCAATGCCAGGGGTATTGTTGAGGCGATCAACAAGGCCCGGCGGGATGAATACGCCCGTATTGCGGAGAAACACGACATCCCGGTCACCCAGGTGGAAACCGTCGCCGGCCAGAAGGCGCTGGAAAAAACACCATCGGGTCAGTTCATACTGGTGGATGGCAAGTGGGTCAAAAAATAGATGGCCCGCTTTGAGGAAATCGGTATCGCAACCATTCCCGGCAAGGGAACACAGCTACGTTTACTGCAGCGAAATGACGAGTTCTCCATCAAAATAGCCGGGAAAACCGGTGAACTTATGAATAGTCGCTTGCACGGTTCGGAGGATGCCCTCGCCACCCTTGCCTGTGAGCGTATAGCCGGACTGCCCCGGCCCCGTGTCCTGATTGGCGGGCTGGGGATGGGATACACGCTGGCTGCGGCTCTGTCGGCCCTGCCGGAGGATGCCAGGGTAACCGTGGCGGAACTGGTTCCGGAAGTTGAGGTGTGGAACCGGGGGCCGCTGGGAGCTGCGGCAGGGTACCCCCTGAACGATGCCAGGGCCTGTGTCCACGTCGGCGATGTGGCGGAGCTTTTGCGGGCCGGCGATGGCAACTGGGATGCCATTCTGCTTGATGTGGACAACGGCCCTGAAGGGCTCACCCGCAAGGAAAACAACTGGATTTACTCCCCTGCCGGTATCGCAGCCGCCCAGAAGTCCCTGAGCCCTGACGGCATACTGGCCTACTGGTCCGCCGGCCCCGAGCACGCCTTTACCGAGAGGCTGCGCCGTGCAGGATTGTCCGTGGAACCGGTCACGGTGCGGGCTCTGCGACCGGGCAAGGGCGCGCGCCATGTCATCTGGCTGGCCTGGTAACGGCGTCTCCCATTACCGGACCGTCATTTGATGGACAGGTCGACAGGTTGTTATTTCGGAGGGAGGGACCAATGTTTTATCAGAGGCCTCTTTAATTCTCTGAGATACCGGGGAGGTATTCCCATGAACGCTTCAGTGAAATTGACTGGCGAACATGATGACCACAAGGTGGCCGCGGTTTTTGACACAGAGTCCGATGCCAGAGGCACGGCGAAAGCGATATGTGAGGAAACGAGTCTGACAGACGAGCAGGTAACCGTCCTTGGCCCGACTGATCGGCATCAGGGGAAGGAACTGGAACCGGAAGACCGGGGAATCTGGCAGACACTGGTGCGTTCCCATATCGGCCTTGGTGCTGCCGGTGCGGTCGCCGGCTTCGTACTGTTCCTGGTACTGAGTGCCATGGGTGTCGGTTTCGTAGTTCAGAATTCGGTTGTTGCCGCTTCTGTAATGACCGCGATCGGCGCGGCAATCGGCATGTTGGTCGCGGGCGCCGTGACACTCCGTCCAGACCACACGCCCTATCTTGTCAAGACACAGTCTGCATTGCGTGATGGGAAATATGTACTGGCAGTTCATGCGGCCAGTAGACAGCAGCGTCAGGAAGCGAAGTCGCATCTTGATTCCCGGAATGTTAAAACAGTGCAAACCATCTGATTTAACAGGCCGGGATTGTGTCTATGGAAGATCTGAAGCGTTCGCGGGTAACCATCATTGCCGTCAGCGCCATTGTGCTGTTTTTTCTTACCAATTACCTGGCACGATTCCTGTTCGGCCTGACGGGGGTAGTGGTATCGGTGGTTATCGCGGCGTTGATTGCGGCCTACATCAGCTGGTCGGTAGCCCGCATATTGAAGCGGGTACCAAGCAGCGAGGAACGGGGCCGGGTGCTCTGGTCATATGGTGGCTTCCTGGGCGCCTTGTTCGTGGCCTGGGCTGCCTACGTGGGACTGTCTTCCGGGCTTGATATGGCTGCGGGGATATTCCTGCTCAGCCATTACCTGCCGTACCCCGCACTTGCCCACCTTATGCTGTCTGACCGCGTGGTGGGCAGGTTTGTGGGTGAGCCCGGCTAGTCGTCACCCTCTTCGGCATCACGGGCGCGTTCCTGGCGTTCGCGCTCTTCTTCCTTGGCAGCATCGATGACCGCCATCAGTTCATCCACATCCGCGCTTTCGGTGTCGTGCTCGAAACACCCTGTCAGTTTCGTGTCCGGATGCAGGTCGCCGGATTCATAAAGCGCCCAGATCTCCTTGCCGTAATCGGTGTTCAGCAGGTCCGGTGCGAACCGGCCGAAATAACGGCGCATGTTATCCACATCCCGTTCCAGCATACGTTCCGCGCTGTTGTTGCCCGCCGCGTTGACAGCCTGGGGCAGATCGATAATCACCGGCCCGTCCTTGTCCACCAGTACGTTGAATTCGGACAGGTCGCCGTGAATCAGCCCGGCGTTGAGCATCCGCACCACATCGGCAATTACCAGGCTGTAGTATTCCCGTGCCTTTTCGGGCGAAAGCGTAACCTCTCCCAGTTGCGGGGCCACCTCGCCATCCGTGCCTGAAACCAGATCCATCAGCAGCACGCCATCCACAAAGCCGTGTGGTTTCGGAACCCGCACCCCGGCAGAGGCCAGCCGGTACAGGGCGTCTACCTCGGCGTTCAGCCAGGCGTCTTCCTGCTCCTTCTGGCCGTAACGGGTTTTCTTGCCCATGGCACGAGCACGGCGAGTATTGCGAACCTTGCGCCCTTCCTGGTACTGCACGGCCTGCTTGAAGCTGCGCTTCTGAGCCTCCTTGTACACTTTCGCGCAGCGAACACTGTCGCCACAGCGCACAACGAACACCTCGGCTTCCTTGCCGCTCATCAACTGGTACAACACTTCGTCCACCATGCCGTCGTCGACAAGGGGCTGTAATCGTTTCGGTATTTTCATAAAGCCTTTCGGTTGCCTGGTTGGCCTGGCCCGTCAATCCTGTTGACCGGCATGTCTGCGGCTATATTACCTGATATTGTCGACAGAACCCTCATGGCTGTATTGATCTGCAGACGCTTCAGGTGCCGTAGGTAATCTGTGACACTGGTTCAACACCACATTCAGGAGAGAATTTATGACGACTGACCCGGTTATGCTTATTACCGGCGCCTCATCGGGTATTGGTGAGGCAACGGCACGCGCAGCGCAAAAGGCTGGTTACCGTCTGGTGCTTTCGGCTCGCTCGGAAGACAAGCTGAAAGCCCTGCAAACCGAACTCGGGGGCAGTGAACGGGTACTGATTGCCCGATGCGACGTGCAGAGCATGGAGGACCAGCAGGCCGTGGTGGATTCCGCCCTGGCGGCCTTCGGACAGATTGACGCCGTGTTTGTTAATGCCGGCCGTGGCGGTGAGCCGGGGGGATTCAGTGGTGCCGATCATGAAGTATGGAAGGACATGATCCTGACCAACGTCTACGGTGCCGGGCTGACCGTTCAGTGCTGTTTGCCGGCCCTGAGGAAAAGCCGTGGCCATCTTCTGTTGACCGGCTCCGCTGCCGGCCGGGTTACCATTCCGGGGTCCATGTACAGTGCCACCAAGTGGGCCGTCTCGGCCATCGGTTATGGTGTGAGGGAAGAACTGCGGGGCTCGGGTATTCGTGTCACGCTTGTGGAGCCGGGGATGGTGGATACGCCGTTCTTTGACGAGCGCCCGGAAAACGCCCTCAACCCCGACGACATTGCCCAGGCCGTCATGTACGCCGTATCCCAGCCGTCTCATGTGGATGTCAACGAAATTCTGGTGCGGCCAACGCCAGCGCTCAAGTAAACCTGAACCGGCCGCTCAGTGGGTCGCTTCGCTGGGCGGCTTCTGCTCCATGTTTCTGGCAAGGATCTTGTCCGCATCCAGGGAGGCGATGGATACCCGGGTATCCCGGGGATGTCGCCACTGAGTTGCAGGGCCAGATAGCGCATGGCGCAGACTCTCAGGAACGAGGTAAAGTTGCCCAGATCATGCCCGGCGTCGATGGATTCATGGTAGAGCTTCGTGATCATCTGGGGCAGGTTCATGCCGTCGCGGGCGGCAATCTCGGTGAGGGCATTCCAGAAGGCGTTTTCCATGCGGATGCTGGTGACCATGCCGTCGATGCGCAGGGAGTGGGTGCGGCTGACCCAGAGTTCGGAATCCGCCTGGACGAAGAGTTTGCACATGGCGTTGTCCTCATGAATCCGGGGCCACGGAAGTGGCCCCGCTTCCGTCACTTGTCCAGCAGTTTGAAAAACTGTGCCAGCCACTGGGGATGGGCCGGCCATGCCGGGGCTGTCACCAGATTACCATCGGTTACCGCGGCGTCAACGTCGATCTCGGCGAAGCGGCCGCCGGCCAGTTCCACTTCCGGCTGACAGGCCGGATAGGCCGAACACTCGCGCCCCTCAAGAACACCGGCTGCGGCCAGAAGCTGCGCGCCATGGCAAATGGCGGCTACCGGCTTGTCGGTTTCGAAGAAGTGCCGCACGAGTTTCCTGACGTCTTCGTTCAGGCGCAGGTACTCCGGTGCACGGCCCCCTGGCACGACCAGTGCGTCGTAATCAGCGGGGTTGAGACCGGCAAAGTCTGCGTTCAGGGCAAACCGGTGGCCCGGTTTTTCGGTATAAGTCTGGTCGCCCTCGAAGTCGTGAATCGCCGTGGCGACGGTGTCCCCCGATTTCTTGTCCGGGCATACCGCGTGAACCGTATGTCCGACTGCCTGAAGCGCCTGGAAAGGCACCATGGTTTCGTAGTCTTCGGTGAAATCACCGGTGATCATCAGTATCTTCTTTCCGCTCATACCCTTCTCCTTGTGCTTGTTGATGGTAGCCTGTCCACATTACCAAGAGCCGGGGAAGAACAGGTATTAGGGGAATACTACAGCGTTATGTTATAACACTTGTTTGTACCGGCTCCTCCATCTGTCAATACGGGCGATCTATGATTTCACCGATACCCACCAATCTGGTGCTTGGATTTCTTGGTGTGGGTAAGACCACCGCCATACTGGACCTGCTGAAGAAAAAACCGGACGGGGAGGTCTGGGCGGTTCTTGTAAACGAGTTCGGTGAGGTGGGCATCGATGGCGCCATACTGGAAACCGAGGGTGCCTTCGTGCGGGAGATTCCCGGGGGATGTATGTGCTGTGTGGCCGGGTTGCCAATGCAGATCGGCCTCAACCAGCTTATCCACAAGGCCAGGCCCGATCGGCTGCTGATTGAGCCTACCGGGTTGGGGCACCCTTCACAGATTATCGAATCGCTTACCGGAGAGCACTACCGCGATGTGCTGAAGCTGGGCCCGGTGCTCTGCCTCGTGGACCCGAGGCGACTGGAGGAGGCCCGGGTTCTGGAGAATGTTCAGTTCCAGGACCAGGTTGCCGCGGCTGATATCGTTGTGGCTAACAAGACGGATCTGTGTGAGCCAGGTCAGGTTGCCCGCTTTGATGACTGGGTGGGACGCCTGCAGCCGGCCAAAAACGCCGTGTTCCATACCCGGCAGGGCAGAATGGACATCGCCTGGCTGGATGGCGACGCGGCATTGTCAGAGGTAGGTTCGCCCCATGCCCACCATCACCATGATCCGGCAGAGCCCACGCCTGTTCCGGATATCCGGGATGAACCCTGGCAGCGGGTCAGCAATCAGGGGCAGGGGCACTTCAGCCTGGGCTGGCGAATTCATCCGGAAACGGTTTTTTCTGAAACCGCTTTGCTGGCGTTATCACTGGATGGGCGCTTTGCCAGGTTCAAGGCGGTAGTGAATACCGCTGAGGGGTGGCGAACCATTAATATGGCCGATGGTGCCCTGTCTGTATCCGAATGTGAGCCAAGGGACCTGTCCCGTATTGAAATGATCAGTGAGCAGGCACTGGATGATGCTGAACTGGATGCCAGCCTGCAGGAATCCATCGGGCAAGCGGAGTCGTCATGCTGAAGATTTCCAATGCTGTGGAACTGGGGGACTGGGAAATCGAACTGACCCAGATCCGCGCCCAGGGCGCCGGGGGGCAGAACGTCAACAAGGTAGCCTCTGCTGTGCACCTGCGTTTTGACATTCTCAATTCCAGCCTGCCGCCGTTCTACAAGGAGCGATTGATGGCTCTGTCTGACCAGCGCATCAGCAAGGATGGCATTATCGTTATCAAGGCCCAGAAATACCGGACTCTTGAGCTGAACAAGGAAGATGCTCTTGAACGCCTGAAAGAACTGATTCAGGAGGCCGTGAAACAACAGAAAGCCCGGCGGCCAACCAGGCCCACGAAGAGCTCCCAGCGCCGCCGGGTGGACAAAAAGACCATCAAGGGCCGGACCAAGGCCCTGCGTGGCAAGGTTCAGGTGTGACCCCGGCCTTTGAGGCCGAGCTTTCTGGCCTCTTCATACCGGCGCAGGTACAGGTCCCGGGCCGCGGCGCCGATCATGACAACAAACCCGGTTAACTCTGTCATCACGCTGTAGTCCACGAACAGGGCGTACAGAACAAGTGCAACCCCCGTCATTGCGAATACAGTCGGTCCTATTGAACGGTGATACCGGAAACCGGCGGCAATGAATCCGGCGGCAAACGTCGCGAACAGGGCAATGGTTCCGGCCCAGACACCGGGGTCGAGAGCGAGCCCCACTCCCAGAGCGGCCAACAGCCCTGCGGCGGCCAGAGCGCCATAGCAACTGACAAGCGCAAGCAGCAGGGTGGCCACGCCCAGAAGACCCCGGCGGTGCAGGTCTGCCAGCCAGCGTCGGGGGTGCAGGGGGCGAAGCCACTGTCGCAACCTGCCGGGGGTGCGGTCTGCTCTTCTGGCGGTCAGTTCAATGGAATGGGCGCCAAAGCTGCGCGCTATCTCTCGGGTCTGCTGGCTGGGGCTGTGGGCGAAGTAATCCAGCCGGTTCAGAACGCGAATGTCTTCAAAGCCCGTATCTTCGAGCATGGCGATCAGGCTCTCTTCCACCGTTGCCCCTACAACGCATTCCACCCACAGGCGCGGGTCGGAGTCGCAATCAACATTGACCGGCCTGTTGATGACCACGTCGGCCAGTTGCAGTCGTCCGCCGGGCCGCAATACCCGGAACATCTCCCTGATGGCCCGGCGTTTGTCCGGCACCAGGTTGAGAGCGCCGTTACTGGTGATGCAGTCGATGCTTCCGGTGGCGACCGGCAACTGTTCAGCGGATGCCTGAACCACGTCAACGTTCGGGCATCGGCCAGCGGTATTGTGTCTGATCTTCCGGGTCATCGCTGCCGTCAGATCCAGTGCGATCACCTTGCCATCGGGCCCTACCTTCCTGCCCGCAATCAGTGTGTCATTACCGGCGCCGGCTCCGATGTCCAGCGCAGTATCGCCTGGTTGCAGTGCTTTTGCCCTGAAGGGGTTGCCGACACCCGCAAAGGACGCAGCAACGTTCTCCGGCAGTGGCTCGGTATCGCGGGCATCATACCCGAGGAGGGCCAGCGTCTGTTTGCCCACCGGGAAATGAAAGGGCGATGAGGGCCTTTCCGCAACAGTGGTGTACATCTCCTGGACGGCTTCGGTGATTTGCTGTGGTGAGTATCCAAGAATGGCTACCATGGTGACGATTCTCCTTACCGGGCGTGTCCCGGTTCAGAAGCGTTCAAGCATGTCCCTGATCCTGCGACGCAGTTGCTCAGGCGCTTGCTGTTGACCGCTATCGGCGATTCGTTCCCGGAGTCTGCGTTCAAACTCCGCCCGGCTGAAACAGTCATGGCAACGTTCCAGATGGCGTTCAATTTCGACGCTGGTATGGTTGTCCAGTTCACGGTCCAGATACTCGAAAAGGCTCTCGACAACCTCTTCACAGGAAATCCAGGACTCCGTCATACATCACCTCCACTGCTGGTTCCTGCTGCCGGGTTACAGCACTTTGCCAGGCCTGCCTCCCGGCCCTGGTTCCACAGGGCCTTCTGAAGGAGACCGCGTGCCCTGCTGACTCGAGAGCGGACTGTGCCGAGAGGAAGGTCAAGTAACCGGGATACCTCCTCGTAGCTGTAGCCCTCAATCTCGACCAGGACGATAACCAACCGGAAGCAGTCTGGCAGGTTATCGATTGCCCTCCGGATATCCTCCTGCAGGAGGGCATTTACGAACTCTCTTTCAGGTGCGCCCCACCAGAGCAGGAACGGTTGGTGAAGCTTTTCGAACAGGGAGAAACGAACGCCGCTTTCCTCCGGTTCGATATCCACTTCCTGCGCCTGTCGGCACTGACGCCGACGCCAATGACTGACAAACGTGTGATGAAGAATCCTGAACAGCCAGCCTTCCATGTGTGCAGGATTTTCCAGTTGATCCAGCTTCTTCCAGGCATTGGATACCGTTTCTGCGACTACGTCCTCGGCATCATCCGGGTTTCTTGCCAGGCGCAAGGCCGTGCCATAGAGGCGGTCCATCAGGCGGGTCACCTCCTGTTCAAACTGGTCCCTGCGCTGTTTCGAAACGGCCAGGGTTTCTCTTCTCCGGTTGCTGGCTGTCATGTGTTTTCCCGCTGTTGTTGCGGCAAGGACGCGTGAGCCCGTGAAAAGTTCCGGGTTACAACCGGTGGACAACAACGGGAACAAACCGGACCTGCCAAGCGTCCTTGCAGCCGACCGGGCATTGTCCCGGAAAACAACCACCCTAATAAGGAGGATAGAACCCATGGCAGGCAACACAACCATTCGTTCACCCTACCACCGCAGTAGCACCTGTCGGGGCATTGCACTGTTTGCGATGCTTGTGGCCGCACCCGCTGTAATGGCGGCAACACCCTACATGGGCGAGGGACACACCCTGGTAAAACCATCGGAGCTGGAGTGGGGGCCAGTAGGTTCCATGGCTCCGGGCGCGGAGATCTCCATCATAGAGGGCGATCTGTCGAAGGAGGAGCCTTTTACCATGCGTTTGCGGTTACCGGCGGACTATGAGATCGCACCGCACATACACCCTGCGTATGAGCGGGTAACGGTACTGTCCGGCACCTTCCATTTCGCCCACGGCGAGGAAATCGACCGCGACAAGGCTACGGCATTACCAGAAGGCGGTGTCGCGATCATGTCCCCGGGAGATCCGATGTTTGGTTACACCGAGGAGGAGGTCGTCATACAGCTCCACGGTACCGGCCCCTGGGGTATCGAGTACCTCAACCCGGAAGATGATCCCCGGAATTGACCCGGTGGCGCCGGAGACCGGCGCCACCTCTTTATTCTTTCGGGGGTAATTCCCGCACCGGCCGGACTTCAATGCTGCCGAAGCGCGCGGGTGGTATGCGGCTGGCCAGTTGCAGGGCCTCGTTAAGGTCGTTTGCGTCAAGCAGGTAGAAGCCGGCCAGTTGCTCCTTGGTTTCGGCAAAGGGGCCGTCCGAAATCAAAACTTCGTCGTCCCGTACCCTGACGGTCGTGGCCGTCTCTACCGATTGTAGAGGCTGGCCTGTCACGTACTTGCCCTGCTCGGTGAGCCTCTCCACACCGGCAATGCACTCCTGGTTGAGGTCATGCCATTCCTTTTCACTCATGCTGTTGATAATGCTTTCCTGGTAATAGACCAGTGCTACGTATTTCATGGTAATCGGCCTGTCTGTCTGGGTGTGTGTCAGTAAGTCGTGTGTGAATGCTTCAGATCGACAACGGTGGAGAATTTTTTAGTGGCCGCTGTCCAGCTGCATCAGTCTCCGGTTAAGGAAACGTTGTTCCGGGCCCTGTTGGGTAAGGGAGAGCGCGCGCTGGTAGGCTGTTCGGGCTGATGACATATCCCCTGAACGGCGATAGAGATCGGCGCGGGCGGCATGGAACAGATAGTAGTTCTGGATTGCCTTTTGGCCTGCCAACTGGTCCAGAAGCTTCAGCCCTTCTTCGGGCGTGTCGCGCATGGCGACTGCCACGGCCCGGTTCAGGGCAATAACCGGAGAGGGTAACTGTTGATAGAGGGTTTCATAGAGCCTGGCGATGCGTGACCAGTCGGTGTCTTCCGGCGTAGCGGCTTCGGCATGAGCGGCAGCAATGGAGGCCTGGAGGGTATAGGGCCCGGTGGGTGTCAATGGCAGTGCGTAGCTCAGCCATGTCAGGCCGGAACGAATCTGGTTCCGGTCCCAGAGGTCGCGGTTCTGATCTTCCAGTGTGATCAGTTCTCCGTTGGCGTCCTGGCGGGCGTTACGGCGGGAATCATGAAGCAGCATAAGGGCCAGCAGGCCGAATACTTCCCCCTCCGGCAAAAGCTCGGCAAGAAGCCGGGCAAGGCGGATCGCTTCGTTGGCGAGGCTGACGTTAACCACGGCATTGCCATCAGTGGCGGAATAGCCCTCATTGAAAATCAGATAGACTACCTTGAGCACGCTCTGCAGGCGTTCCGGTAATTCCCGCTGTTCCGGTACCTCGTAGGGAATGCCGGCTTCCCGGATCTTGCGTTTGGCGCGAACAATCCTCTGCGCCGTGGTGGCCGGTTTCTGCAGCAGGGCGCTGGCAACCTGTTCCGTGGTCAGGCCGCAGATCTCGCGCAGCGTCAGCGCAAGCTGCGCCTCGGTAGCAAGGCCAGGGTGACAGCAGGTGAATATCAGTCGCAGGAGGTCATCGTCAATGGTGTCGGTGTATTCTTCTGACACCGGAGATTCTTCGTCAGCGAGGTGGACAAGTTTGTGGCTGGCGGTCTGGCGCCTGCGGATATGGTCGATGCCCCGGCGATGTCCGGTTTTTATGAGCCAGGCGGCCGGGTTGTCCGGGATACCCTGTTCCGGCCATTGCCGGAGCGCGGCGGTGAACGCTTCCTGCAGGGCTTCTTCCGCCAGGTCGAAGTCCCCCAGCAATCGGATCAGGGTAGCGTGTACCTTCCGGGACTGATGGCGATAAATGTCGTTAATGTGTCTGGTGATGTTCATGATCGCTACAGATGATCCCTTGCGGCGACTCTTCCGGTTGTTTTATTAACACTAGACATTGTTTTATCGTGTTAGCAAGTGAACAGGATGCAAGAAACGGGGATGGAAATGGCTACATCACAGGAAAGGCTCAGGGTATTTTATGATGGCGCCTGCCCCGGTTGCGTCAAGGATCGCAAGCTCTACGAGCGGCTGGCCGGCAAAACCGGGGAATCGGTGGAATGGGTTGATATCACTGGTCGCGACGATGAGCTGAAAGAGCGGGGTATTGAGCCAGAAGCGGCGCTTCAGGAACTGCACGTGGAGGACAGTGAGGGTAATATCCATCGGGAACTGGATGCCTACATTCTGCTGATGTCGCGGGTCTGGCTGTTGAAACCCCTGGCCTGGCTGATCGGATTACCGGTTATTCGGCCGGTACTGGCGAAGCTCTATCATAAATGGGTTGGCGAGCGGCTGGAGAGAACCGGTCGTATGCCAAAATAGTCCGGCCCGGGTCGACGAATGGCAGTATTCCGGCTAGGGTTCAGGTAACGAGTTGCCTGAGCCTGCGGAGCCTTTCAATGCAGATAGCCTATCGAGCCCGCGACCTGGCGGAAGCCCATATTATCGCCGGCATGCTGCAATCACGGGGGATCGATTCCCACGTGGGTGGCCATTACCTGCAGGGTGCCATGGGCGAGATTGGTGCCGCGGGGTTTACCAATGTCCATGTTGAAGATGAGGATTATTTGCTGGCCCGCAAGCTGGTGGCCGAATATGAGGCCGCTTCGCCATCTGAGACGGACCCGGCCAGTGTCGAAGATCGGGCCGACCGCTATGCCACCTGGTTTCTGTTGTTTCTGGCTGTGGTGATGGTAGTGCTGTTCGGCGCTTTGTAAACTTTCCCGTAAGCCGGGTTCTGAAATATACCTTCCTGATAGAAACACTCGTTCGTCATTGCAGGAGTTCAATCCGTTGACACCCCGTTGCCCGGTTTGTGAAACATCCGCGCTTGAGCCATTCCAGGTCATCGGGGACACCCGTTATCAACGCTGTGGCACCTGTGAAGCGACGGTTATGGAGGAGTCCTGCTGGCTGGAGGCGCACGAGGAAAAGGCAATTTATGACCTTCACGACAATAATCCGGACGATGCGGGTTACCGTCGTTTTCTCTCGAAGCTGACCGGCCCGTTACTCGGGCGACTGCAACCGCGATCCTTCGGCCTCGACTTTGGTTGTGGCCCTGGTCCCGCGTTGGCGGCCATGCTGCGGGAGGCGGGTATGGATATGGCAGTCTACGATCCGTTTTTCTGTCCGGAAGAATCCGTTCTCGAGCGACAGTATGATTTCATTACCTGCACGGAAGTGGTGGAGCACCTTCATCATCCGGCGGAGACCTTCCGCCAGCTGGATAGCCTGCTGGTGCCCGGGGGATGGTTGGGCGTGATGACCTGTTTCCAGACTGACGATGAGCGATTTGCCAACTGGCATTACCGGCGTGATCCGACCCATATTGTGTTTTACCGTCGTGCCACCATGAAGTGGCTGGCCAGAGCCCATGGCTGGGTGCTGGATATTCCGGCCAAGGATGTAGCCCTGTTTCAGAAGCGTTAAGGGGACTTCTCAGAACAGGTAACCACCGGGCATGCATCCGGGCGGTTGTTGTTCAGGCTGTCTGGGGCGGCACCATTGAAGCGCTCAGGGTCGATAGCCTTTGCACAGCTGGCTGCGGTTTCAGCGGCGCTGGCACAGCCCTGAGCTGCCAGCGAGTGGGCCAGATTGTTCCAGCCGGCGGCTACGCCGGGGAACTTCAGGATCAGGCGTTGATAATGATGTGTCGCCAGTTCGGGCTCTCCCTGCTCCCAGGCAATATTCCCCTGTCCCATAATGGCCGCTGGCTGGTCTGGCCATGCCTTTTCGGCAGTTTCATAAGCTGTAGTTGCCGCGCGGGTTCGGCCGGTGGTTTCCAGGTCATTGGCGGACATCAGGTAGCGCAGGGGGGCGGCGGTTGCCGGTAACCGGTCAGGAGGCAGCATCACTGCAGCCCATTTATCCGCGCGTCGCCAGGTTGCGGTGAATACTTCCAGGGTTTCCTCGTGATATTCGCGGGTGTCGGTGTGCAGGATGATATTTCGCGCTTCGGCATCAAAGCCCGTCACCACGGCAAAGTGCCACTGTGGCCACCAGCCAAATCTGAGATTCTGCATGACCAGTACAGGGTTGCCGGCCGCTACCTCTTCCAGCAGACTTTCCAGTGACCCATCCAGCGGGTAGACCAGAAGCCCGTGAGCCCGGGCGGCTGCTACCAGCTCTACCTTCAGGCTGCCCTGCCGTTCCGGCAGATAAACCAGTTCCTTGAGCACCTCCGGATTGGTGTTCAGCCCCTGGCTGTTGAGCATCATGGCCAGGGAAGCCGGGCCACACTGGTAGCGCTCCTGAGCATAGAAGGGAACATCATCCAGTACCTGGCGTTGTTCACGGTCCGTCACAAGGTTCAGGCGCTCTGATTCGGGCCACTGGGGGCGGTTGGAGCAGCCCGCCAGAACCACCGCCAGTGTGATACCGGCAATGATTCGTGACAGGTGCGGATTGGCGAAATGAATCACGAAGACTGCGCGCTACCGGATACAGTTGATGAACGGATAGATATTGGTGGCACACAGCATGTCGGTGATAATAAAGACAAGCAGGAACAGGACGATAATCCCTACCACGTCTTCACCCACGGGTGCTTCAGCCAGTTGTTGCTCGAAAGACGACAGCTCCTCTGGCGTCAGGCTTTGAATTCGCTGCTCAACCTGTTCCTGGCTGACACCCATTTGTTCGAGCTTGTCTTTTACTTCATCACGCTCAAGCATGTTCATCAGTGACTGGCGGTCAACATCGGCACGCTGCTCGGTCAGCAGTTCCCCTGTGCCTACCACGCCGGCGGTGGCAGATGACGCCCACACACTGCCGAAAGCCATCATGATGGCCATGACAAACGATACGTACCTCAGGTGCTTTCTTATAGTCTGCATTCCATTCTCCTCGCTTTGGTATTACCAAACACGGTTTCGTGTTCAGGTTCCGGGTTTTCCTGGCTGAACTTCAAGACGTCTCTCCGGCCAGTTCAGGATAGCTGAGCGTGTAACCATACGCTCTGCCAGTTCGGGAAATTCCTGGTGAATAACGTTGGCTGCAAATTCCGACAAAAACGCGGACTTAAGAGTAGCACGCGCTTTTTGGGTTCCAGGTTCCTGATAAGGGGCAGATGAAAGTAAAAGAAATCCGTCGTCCGGTACTCTTCCGGCCTCCATGTTGGCTTTAATGATACCTGCAGCCTGGCGGATGGGATGGGAAAGGTCAGGGCTGTAAGGGCCGATAATCAGTGCCAGGTTCGGTGCGTGGAGGAAATCGAATCCCCGGCCGATGCAGATCACCCATTCCCGGTGTTCAATGTTCAGTTCCCGGTCGCTCTCTCTTATATCGGCAATATGCTGAATATTGCCGTGCACGAGGGGTAACAGGTCCCGCTGTATCGGTGCTGGCATATCAGGGTAAAGCCCCGCTATGCGTGATCTGGTTTCCTCAGTATCGGCCGGGGTAACGGTGGACAGGTCCAGGCAGAGTTGGTCGCGGCCGTGAAGAAGCAGGGCGTCTTCATCGGTTTCAAAACCACAGACCAGGGGGTAGACCGTCTGGTGCCCGTTGCCGAACAACGCCTCAACCTGCCGGCGGATACTGAAGGCATGCTCCCGGGCTGAGTCAAGGTCGCAGTTGAAACCGGCACATCCCCGTTCGGTTGCACCCTTTGAATAGTGGTAGGTGATGATGATCAGTACCCGCCTGCCCGCATTGACTGCCTCCTGCACGGTGTCTGCGAGCAGGTCCCCGAGATAGGGCCAGCCCAGGTCAAAAATACCACCAAGGTTGCGAAAGGGATGGATTATCCCGAGGGGCGTCTGTGTGACGTAGGGCAGGTGAATGCGGCCGTCCATGCATTTCATGGCGATGATAAGGGTGTTGTGTTCCGCCAGGTAGCGTTGGCGGGCCAGATGGTTCTCAGGGCTGCAGAAACTGGCCGAGTGGTTTCGGCTCAGTTCCATCAACCAGTCAATCCGGTCATTGATGGGCCGGGAATGCACGGGTGTGTTCATTAAAATCGCCTCTTGAAACCTAAAACGTAGACAGCCCCGTGGCCTCCATCAACCTGTATTGCCAATACCGTAGGCGGGATTCGTCTGCCCAGGCCTCGTAGGGCAGGCTCATGACCGGTGTGTCTCCGGGGCCATGCGTCCATTGCTCCTCGAAATACTGCGACGCTTTGAGCACGGTATCGGAATCAGTGGTTGAGCGTACATGAACACTCGTCTCAAGGTTCAGGTTATCCAGGTTCCGGCGGCTGAAGTTGGCGGAACCCAGCAGCAGCTGTGCACTGTCATTCTGGTCGCGCCTGATCAGAAGCTTGGTGTGGCATTGTTCGCCCTCGGTATGACACCAGCGTACCGTGATGCCTGCCTGCTTGAGCTCCATGGCAGCCTGACGATTGGGAATGCCGCTCTTTTTGAGCCCGAATGCATCGTTGTTGGCATCCAGCAGAATACGAACCTCTACGCCCCGTGCATGGGCCTCTTTCAAAGCGCGCAGCACGGTGCGGTGGGAAAGATAGAATATCGCCAGATCAAGACTGGCCCCGGGCGCAGCGGTGTCAATGATCTCTCTGGCAGAGGAAAGTATCGCTGACTCGGTAACAATCGAGACGGTTTCCCGTGATTCCGGTTCCGGGTCGGGAAAGTTGTTCAGTACTTCGTCTACGGGAGCGGTGTCTGCGCCAGACATGGCCAGCACCGCCCGCTCGGTTCTGAGCAGGTCGGCAACCGCGGTTCCCCCGAACCTCAGCCCGATGTTGCTGTGGCGACTGCTGCCGTCATGGGGATTGGCGGATGTAACCAGCCCCGCAAACCCATCGGGGCTATCCACCACCAGGGTTTTGCGGTGATTGGCCTTGAAATTCGGTAATGCCAGGTAGCTGCGAAGGGTGACGGGTTGTTCACCCAACGCATTGGGCAGCCAGCCCGCGGTGGCCGAGTTGCCCATCCACTGGCAGCAGATGCGCCAGAACCCGGACCAGATGGGATTGCTGTCACGCAGGCGCTCCAGACGGGTTTCCACCACCGGTATGCCCGCCTTCCGGAGTTGCTGGAAATGGGGAGAGGTTGTACCGCCATAAACCGTGTTGATGGGGTCTGATATCACGATTATGTCCATCTCCGGATGGGCCTGCTTGCGTGCGATCAGGGCATCGGTAAGCTCCCGTGCCAGTGGTAACTGGCGGCTTCCGTTTGCCCGTGAGTCGTTGAAGAGAAACATGTCCACCAACACAAACTGCCGGGCGCCGGCAATCATTCTGAACACTTCAGAGAAGATCTCATGGTCCAGCCGTGGCTCTTCATTGGCGAAGTGCAGGGTTCTGTCCACGAGCAACCTGGCGTTGACAAGGGGCCGTTCATCGCCTTGATAACTGAGCCCCTGGGGGAGGGATTTGAATGAGTGGTAGAGGCTGGTGGTTATGATTGTCAGAACAATCAGGCTAATCAGTAACTTGAATGTCATTGTCATGCTTCCCGGCGGAGACGTCCATAACGCCGACTATACGGCAGAAGCGCGGGTGGCGTCCTTTACACCATTGTCATCACCGGCTTATTCTGCCGGAGGCGTGATGGCGATCCCAGCTAAACAAACAATTACAAAAAACAGCTACCCGTAACCTATCGCCGTCCGCGTTCACTTTCTAAACTTGCCGCATCGATCATTTACAGTAACGGCTCCCGTGAACTCACTGGTTTTTGTCATTTCCCGTATTTTCAGCCTGCGCCTGCTCATTGTTGTGCTGGCGCTGGCCTGTGTCTTTATGGGAGACGCCATCCCCATGCTTGGCTGGGCGGATCGCCTTCTGCTTGGTTCTCTTGGAGACCGTTCCGGAATCGCTGACGCCGGTGCCTTACTGACGATGACACCAGAGGCTTTCACCTCGGCACTGGACGCGCGGGGGCTCTCTGAACCAGCCTGGTCTGCCACAGCCATTCGTTCCGGGCTGATGGCATCGGCGCTGTTCCTGGTACTGGCCGTGCCTCGCCTGGGTGCTGGTGTGGCCCTGCCTGTCATTCTTCTGGTGGCAGGGTCGCTGGTGGTGCTGCAGGCTGGCTTCATGTTTTACCGGAATGTCTGGTTACCGCTCGGAGAAGTGGTCACCTTGTTGGTGGCAGGCTATGTCATCATGCTCTTCTGGCTGCAACCCCGGCGCGATATCGTGGCACTGTCGGAGAATGTGCAGGAAGCCAGAACCCATCTGGGCAAGCTTCTGTTGCAGCAGGGGCAGGCAGACGAGGCGCTGGAGGTGCTTTCAGAATGCCCTCCCGGCGAGGAAACCCTGGCCTTGCAGTACGAGATTGCAATTCAGCAGGAGCGCAAGCGCCAGTACGACAAGGCCTGCGCCACCTACCGGCAGATCCTTGACCAGAAACGCAAGTATCGGGATGCAGGAAAACGGCTGGCGGCCCTGGAAAATCTCAATGCAGAGAGTACCTCGGCCGCAACGGGAGGTTTTGACAGCACACGGACCCTGGTGCTGCCGGAGCAGAGCGTCAGCCGGCCAACGCTCGGGCGTTATGAGATTGAGCGGGAGATCGGGCGCGGCGCCATGGGGGTGGTCTATCTCGGCAAGGACCCCAAAATCGCCCGCACCGTGGCGATCAAGACACTCAGCTACCAGGCATTCGAGGACAGTGAACTGCGGGATCTGAAGGCCCGGTTCTTCCGTGAAGCCGAGGCCGCGGGGCGCCTCAGCCATCCTGCCATTGTGACTGTCTATGATGTGGGAGAAGAGGCCGACCTGGCGTTTATCGCCATGGATTATGCCAAGGGGCGTCCCCTCAGTGAGTTTGGCAAGCTGGGGCGTCTGCTGCCCCTGGCCACGGTGCTGGATATCGTTGCCCGGGTGGCTGATGCCCTGGATTATGCACACCGCCAGAAGATCATTCATCGTGATATAAAACCCGGCAATATCATCTTCAATCCGGACAACGGTGAGATAAAAATCACCGATTTCGGAATTGCCAAGATATCGGACGATTCCCGTACCCGCACCGGGAATGTCATGGGAAGCCCGCTCTACATGTCTCCCGAGCAACTCAAGGGTCAGAAGGTCACCGGCGCCACAGACACTTACAGTCTGGGTATTACCCTGTACAAGCTGGTCTGTGGAGAAACCCCATACCAGGGGGATACCCTGGCCAATCTGACCTACCAGATTCTGAACAAACGCCCCAGGAGCGTTCGTGAGTTCAATCCTGAACTGCCTGATGGCGTGGTTCGCCTTATCAATAAGGCCATACAGCGGGAGCCGGACAAACGCTTCCTCAGCGCCGCAACCATGGCAGAAGCGCTGCGGCGGCAGGCATCCCGTGAGCTGAGGAAGGAGGCATCGTGATGATTCCCCGGGTGGCCGGACTGACCGATGTCGGCGCTGTACGTGCAGCCAATCAGGATGCCCTCGACTGGCGCGTCAGTGATGATAACCGGCAGGTATTGCTGGTGATTGCTGACGGCATGGGGGGCTATCAGGGGGGAGAGATTGCCAGCCGGATCGCGGTGGATTCGGTAATGGAGACAGTGGGTGCGTATCTGGCGACTGAAAACCCGGAGCAGCCCGACGACCCCGAGGAAGCCCTGCAGGCTGCTATCGATCTTGCCAACGCGCGCATCCAGGAGCGCAGGGCGACGGATCCGGACCTGGCAAAGATGGGCACCACGCTGGTCATTGCCTGGGTGATCGACGGCAACGCTCACATTGCCCACCTGGGAGACTCCCGTTGTTACCTCGTCCACGGTGGAGAACTGCACTGCCAGACCCGGGATGACACCGTGGTTCAGAATATGCTGGAAGATGGCAGTATCCAGCCGGATGATGTACCTCACGTGCCATTTCGCAATGTGCTGACCCGCGCCCTGGGCGCCTCGTCGGTGCTTGCGAGTTTCAGGCGAATTTCACTGGAGCCGGGCGACGGCCTGTTGTTGTGCTCCGATGGTCTCACCGGGTCCCTGCCGGAGGAAGACTGGTTACCGCTGATAGCCGGCCAGGGGTCACCGGAAGACAGGGTGCGGGCGCTGGTCAAAGCCAGCCTGGACAATCAAGCGGCGGACAACGTGTCTGTTGTGCTTTTGATACTCGAATAGAAAAGGAGCCCTGTATGGCGTCACTTTCCCAACTGGTGGATAACGTTGTAGTGAACACTTTTGAGCTGGACCGGCCAGAGGTCAGTATCGGCAGGGGAGGAGACAACGATATCCGCATCGACGAGATATCCGTCAGTGGTCATCACGCGCTTATTGAATCCGTCCCCAATGCCTACCTTGAAGGCACCGTGGATTACTATATCACTGACAAGAACAGTACCAACGGGACATTCGTCAACGATATCCGTATCAGTGGACGCCAGCGCCTGAACAGTAACGACCTGGTGCGTATCGGCTGGAACGAGTTCCGCTTCGTGGACGAAGATGAAAACTCAATGGAAAAAACCGCCTATATCCTCGATTAGCGATTCATCACTACCCGGGAGAAACGCTCCAGCAGGGAAGAAGCTTCCGGCGCGCTGCTTACGCCCGCCAAAAGAGCATCTGCATCAAGCCCTTCCTTCCTGAGGTCCGGTGCCTGAACCTCGAGGTAGGCCCGCATCACTTCGTCAGAGAATTCCGGGTGGAACTGAACGCCCCAGGCACATGGCCCCACCCGGAAAGCCTGGTGTGCCTCGAAGTCATTGCGTGCCAGCAGAGTTGCGCCTTCCGGTAGCCGGAGGACCGACTGCCGGTGAGTGAGTTGAGCCGGAAACCGCCGGGGAAGCCCCTGAAACAGAGGGTCGTCCAGAGCCGCATCCAGTAACTCCACCGGGTGGGTGCCGGTCTCCCGTCCTCCGGGGTGGAAACCCACTTCACCACCGAGAGCATGGGCCAGCAACTGATGGCCATAACAAACGCCCAACACCGGGATTTGTGCTTTAACCGCATCAGCAAGCCAGTGGCCCGTTCGTTCGCTCCACAATGCCCTGTCGCTGACCATGGCTGGCGAGCCGGTGACCACGATGCCGTCCCAGTTGTGGGGCACGCCCGGGAGTTCGTCAACCGTTACATCCACAACATTAACATTGAGTTCCGACGCCAGCCGGGCAACAAACCAACTGTCGAAATCCCCGAATGTGTCCCTTAGAGACGGGTAGGTGGTGCCGGTTTTGAGTATGACGACCCTGGGCAATTGACGGCTCCTGTTATTCTGCGATGACGGCGTTATGGTAGACGTTCTGGACATCGTCCAGATCGTTCAGCATGTCCATGAATTTCTCGAACAGCTCGATGTCATCACCTTCGATGGTGGTGGTTGTCTGGGGCAGGAACTGGATTTCGTCCACTTCAAATTCCAGACCCTCGAAGGCTTCCTGCAAGGCCTGCCGGGCTTTGGCGTATTCTGTGTGAGGGGCGAACACGGTAATCATGCCGTCTTCATGTTCAATATCGGTGACATCGACATCCGCCATCATCAGCGCTTCGAGAGCGGCTTCTTCGTCATCACCCCGGAACCCGAAAATGGCACAGTGATCAAACATGTGGCTGACGCTGCCCTGGGTGCCGATTTTGCACTTGGTTTTGGTGAAAGCCAGGCGAACGTCACCGAAGGTGCGATTGGGGTTATCCGTCAGGCAATCCACGATGGCCATGCAGTTACCCGGCCCGAAGCCTTCATAGCGGGCAGGTGAGAAATCTTCGCCGGCTCCGCCCTGGGCCTTCTCGATGGCTTTCTCGATAACATGGGCCGGTACCTGATCTTTCTTGGCGCGGTCGATCAGGCCACGCAGTGACAGGTTGCTGTCCGGGTCCGGGCCACCGGACTTGGCGCATACATAGATCTCGCGGCCGTACTTGCTGTAAACCTTGGTTTTGGCGGCGGCCGTCTTGGCCATGGAGTCTTTTCGGTTCTGATAGGCTCTGCCCATTTCGCTGCCTCGATGTCGTTTCAAAAGTGCGGATTTTACTCGACAACACAGGCCGGCGACAGAGTTATTTCCGGCGTGCCGGCCCCACCCAAAGTTGTAAACCTTCGCCACTTTAGGGTCAAAGAAGTTATCGCTTCGGGGTGTTAGCTTAAGGGAATCCACTGATACCCGGAGGTTCCCATGTCACGCCAATTCGCCGCTCACAGGATCGCCATGGCTGCCGGCTTGCTGATAATGCTGCCACCGGTGGTACAGGGTGATGACGCGGAACAGCAAATGGGCGTGGCCCGGGAAATGGTCAAGGTTCTGGAAGCCTACGCTGTCTACAAGATGGGCCAGTATGACCTGGCATTTGAACGATACGAGGCGCTGGCGGAAGCGGGCAGCCGCCAGGGGATGTATAACCTGGCGAACATGTACGCGGCGGGCCAGGGTGTGGAAAAGAATGAATCCAGGGCCTTCGAGTGGTACCTGAAAGCAGCGGAGGCCGGCGACAGGCCAAGCATGTCCGAGGTGGCAAGGGCCTATGCTGAGGGTATCGGCACAGAATCTGATCCGGCGAAGGCTGAATACTGGCGAACCCGGGCGAAGCAGGACTCCTGACCGGATCAACCACCACCTGTACCGGATTACCACAGCATTACCATGTTGTCATGGACTGGTCAGGGAAGGGGGCATTCATTTATTCATTGGTAAAAGGTAAGTATCCTCGGCCTCATAGGTAAACTGATACGATTGTCGGGGCTCCGGCGAAATAGGCCGGTTCACCCGTCAGCACCGGGGAGTCGAATGATGAAACGTGCAACAATCCTGTTTGTGAATATGAGCCTCCTGATGGCACTGCCGGGCCTGGTGGCGGCCCAGCAGACCGCGCCACAGCCGGGCCAGCCTCAAACCCAGGGTCAGCCGCAACCCCAAAGGCAACCTCAAGCCCAGCCTCAAACCCAGCAGCCTCAAACCCAGCAGCCGCAAACTCAGCAACCTCAAACCCAGCAGCCGCAAACCCAGGGACAGCCGCAAGCCCGGCCTCAGGGTCAACCGCAAGGTCAGGCCCAGGGGCAACCCCAGGGGCAACCCCAAGGTCAACCCCAGGGTCAGGCGCAAGGGCAGATGCGGAATCAGCAGCAGATGGGTAACCAGGGTGGCCAGCCGGTGGCGGGCGCCAGGCTGATGACCCCGGAGGAGCGTGACCAGTTGCAGGAGAGGGTACGGTCGGCAGGGAGCCAGGAAGAGCGTCAGGCCATCATGGATGAACACCGCCTGAAAATGGCAGACCGGGCGAGGGCCCAGGGCATGAGCCCGGAGGAGATTGGTGGTTTGCCGTCGTCCTCGGGCGATGACCCCCGTAGCCGCAAGATCCGTGGACAACCGAACGCCGGGGGTCAGGGTGGTGCTTCGGGCCCCGCCAGCGGGGCAGGCCAGGGAGCTGGCATGAGCACCGGCCAGGGAGCCGGGCGGCAGCAACCGGTTCCGGGACAGCAGGGTCCTGCCGGCCCGGCCCGGTAGTAGCCCGGTTCAGAGATAATCCACAGGCCGCCTGTAGTTTTCCTGGCTGACGAGGTCAATACCGCAGTCCACACTGGATACCCAGTTCAGGAACTGATCCACCATGGCGGGTCCTTCAAAGCGTTTCCCATGTTGTGGCACGATGGCACTGACGTCCATCTGCCGCACCATGTTGGCCCACAACTCGCATACCTTCCGAGACGCGATATAGCGCCGGTGGAAGCCGATCATGTTGGGAATGTGTTTGTCGAAGTCGGTCACTGGCTTGTGGTCGTCTTCGCCGCCCATGGAGGCACCCAGATCCCCCGAGAACAGAATTTTCGAGACCGGATCATAGAACTGCAGGTTGCCCACGGAGTGCATGAAATGGGCAGGCAGGCACTGGATGTAAGATTCCCCAAAAGGCACGTTAATGCCTCCATCCGGCACACTTACAATCCGGTCGTAAACGCTCCCGCTGAGCTGCCCGGTCACATAGCCGGAAACCAGGTGCGGCAGAAAACGTGCCCAGAGGCGGGAGGTGACGATTTTGGCGCGGGTATGAACGATCCAGCGATCAATGGCACCGATAATATCCGGGTCCTGGTGGGAAGCGAACACGTAGTCCATTTCGCGAATATTCATATACCGCGATGCGGCGACCGACAGCGGGGTGTAGGTCAGATCGCCGCCGGGATCAATCAGGGCCTCGTGCTTGCCATCGACAATGAGGAACTGGTTGGACTGCACGCCCTCACCGGTTACCAGTGAATCGAACATCAGGCACTTGTGTTGCCCGTTATCAAACAGAACGATGGGTTCCGCTGCCATTCTTGTCTCCCGGTAGGCTGACGATCCGGCCGGGATGGCCAGATACTGCAAAATTTCCGGGAGGGTACAAAATTGCCGACAGCGACCTTTTGCGTCAGGTCAATAAACTGATATCCATCAAGTAATGTTTTGCAACGTACCTCAGGCAAGGCTGGGAACGCGCCTGATGCCCTTGCGAATCCCCTGTTCCAGTGCCGAGCTCACCAGACGACCGGTGTAGGGAACAATGTCCTCGAAGGAGATGGTATACAGAACCCGGGTTTTCCCATCAGCGACATCTTCAAAGCGAATCCGGCCCAGATGATTGCGGATCGGGCTCATGCTGGAAATGGTGTATTCGATCAGTGAGCCCGGTTCAAAGGCAATCACCGTTTCCTCGAGACCGATAGGTCCAATACCGATCTTGCGGATGGATCCAACGCCGTTGGGGTCAGCCTGGTCACTGTCACGAATTCGCTTTACCGGCGCCCCGAGCAGTTTGCCGAAGCGCTCGTGGTCCGCAAACAGGGCAAATACCTTCTCTCGCGGCACGTCAAAGGTTTCATCCATTTCAATCGTGTAAGTTGCCATAACCTCACTCTTAAGAGACTGTTTCAGACAGAGTATCCGGTTATGTGCTACAACAAAAGTCGTAGGGCAACGATGACCGGGCTCTGGCCCGAAAGGGGCTGATTGGGGCTGATTGGGACTGATTTGGGCTGATTGACAGGCATCCGGCAGGTACACTCACTCCGCAGCCCCAAGCCCGGCACACACAAAATCCGACATCAAAGGTGCTCTGACCTGCATGGACGACGACAAAGAGAATACTCAACCGGCCACCGAACCCGGCAGCGAAAAGCCGGTCCGCTCGGATCTCGCCACGCCTCTCAATGGACTGTTTGCTCTGGGCATACTCTATACCCTTTACCTTGCCCATCAGATTGTATTGCCTATCGTGCTGGCTATTCTGACCAGCCTGCTGCTGTTTCCGCTGGTCAAAAAAGCCTATGAGAAAGCCGGAATTCCGAGGGTTCTCAGCGCGCTGGTGCTGGTGATCCTGGTTCTGGCCGGGCTCGTTGGCGTCGGGGTTGCGGTTGCCACGCCCGCCCTGGAGTGGGCACAACAGGCGCCGCAGGGCATCTCGCGACTGCTGGTGGGTGAGAGTGGCCTCAAAACCCAGATCGACAAGGTCAACGAATCCGCCAAGAAGGTGGAAGAGTCGATGGATGAACTCTCTGAAGAGGACGGGGAGAAAGGCACCACCAACACGGTCGTGCTGCAAACCGACTCCTGGCGAAACCAGCTGGTAACCAAAGCCCGCAACGGTGCTGCCGGCCTCGCCCTGGCTCTGGCTCTGACATACTTCCTGCTGGTGGGTGGCGACCGCATTATCCAGAATTTCGTGCGCCAGCTACCCCGGGGGCAACGACGGAACGTGCTCCATATCGCCCGTGACTCCCAGCAGCAGATCGCCCAGTACCTGGCGGTACTCAGCCTCAGTAACCTGCTGGTGGGCACCGCAACCGGCCTTGTGTCCTGGGCCGTAGGTCTGCCGGATCCCGTTGTATGGGGACTGGTCGCCGGCCTTGCCCGGTTCATTCCCTACCTGGGCGTAATTCTTACCATTACCCTTCTGGCAGTGGTCTCCGCGACCAGCCTCGACACCCTGTGGATGATGGCCATTGCCCCGGTTGGCTATCTGGCCCTTACTTCCCTGATCGGCTTCTTCATTGAACCCTGGATCCACGGATTCCGAATGGCCATCAACCCGGTCATTATCTTCGTCTCCATCTTCTTCTGGGGTTGGCTGTGGGGGCCGGTCGGGGTTCTGCTGGCTGTGCCCCTGATGACGGTAATCCAGGTTATTCTCAAACAGATTCCGAGGCTCCGCCCGATTTACAAAGTCATTGCGCGATAGTGTTATTCTGAAGCAATACCCAGCAAATACAGGAGCAGAAAGCCCATGATCCCAAAGACCATGAAAGCCATGCTGCTCACCGGCCACGGTGGCATTGAAAAACTGGAATACGCCGAGGACGTACCCACTCCCGAACCCGACCCGGGAGAAGTGCTTGTACGGATAACCGCCACGGCCAAGAACAACACCGACCGTAAAGCCCGTGAAGGTCTCTACCCCACCCGAGAGAAGGGGGAAGTCACCTCCTTCCAGATGGGCGGGTCGCCAACCCTGACCTTTCCCCGAATCCAGGGGGCGGACGTTGTCGGACATATTGTCGCAGTGGGGGAGGGTGTTGATGAGGCAAGGGTAGGCCAGCGAGGCCTGCTGGATTTCAATCTTTATGCCGATGAGCGCCGGGACATCAACCTGACTCCGGACTACTACGGCCACGGTGCCGATGGTGGATTTGCCGAATACATTGCCGTGCCGTCCGACCAGTTCCATTACATCGGGAATACCGACCTAGCGGATGCCGAACTGGCGTCCATGGGAATGTGTTCCTATCAGACAGCCCTGCATATGCTTACCTCTGCCCGGGTGAAGGCCGGTGAGCACATACTCGTAACCGGGGCCAGTGGCGGTGTCGGCACCGCACTGATCCAGCTGTGTCGTATTATGGGCGCCGTTCCCTATGCCCTGAGCCAGCAGGACAAGGCCGAGGCACTGCTGAAGCTGGGTGCCGCCGCGGTTCTGGACCGCTCCGATATGACCAACTTTACCGACAAGGTTCGAGCTGTAACCGGTGGCAGGCCTGTCGACGCGGTCATGGACCTGGCAGGCGGCGAGATGACAGACAAGTTCATCGACACCATGATTTTCGACATGAACAGCCGGGGCGACTATCCCCGTCTGAGCATAGCCGGTGCCAGTGCAGGTAATCTCAGTGAAATCATGTGGACCCGGATCTACCTTTACCAGGTTCAGATCTTCGGCGTGTCACACGGTACCCGTGAGGAAGCGGAGCAACTGGTTGCCTGGATCCGCAGCGGGCAGCTGAAACCGGTGCTTCACGCGGCCTTCAGGCTCTCGGAACTGCACGAAGCCGAGCGTTATTTCGTTAACCGTAACAGCAACTACCTGGGCAAGATCGTGATTGTCCCGGATGCCCAGTGGGACGAACACGGCGCCCCGTTTGCCCTGGAGAAGTCATAATGCAGCCAGAATTGAAATTGCAATTGATGGATACCCATGCCGGGGGCGATGTAAGCCGGATTGTGACCGGGGGGATACGCTCGCTTCCCGGAGCAACCGTGCGCGCCCAGATGGAATACCTGCGGGACGAGGCGGATGGCCTGCGCAGGCTCCTGCTTGAGGAGCCCTATGGTATTCCGGAAATGTCCGTGGACCTGCTGGTACCACCGACGGACCCGGAAGCCGTTGCCGGCTACATCATCATGGAGGTGATGGGTTACCCGATATACTCCGGCTCCAATACCATCTGCACGGCGACAGCGGTGCTTGAGTCGGGCATCGTCCGCAAGCGTGAGGGCTGGCAAAGCTTTACCCTGGAAGCCCCGGCTGGCCTGGTCCACATTGATGCCCTGGTCCGGGACAATGTGGTGGAGGCCATCACCTGCGAAGGGCTTCCCAGTTACATCGATACCTACAAGGCAAGCATTCATGTGCCTTCGATCGGCAACGTCACCTACAGCGTGGCGTACAGTGGCGGTTTCTACGCCCTGGTGGACGCAACCAGCCTGGGATTCTTCCTGACCCTGGACGAGGAGCGCAGGCTCAGTGAATGTGCCGGCCATATTATCGAAGCGATCCAGGCGGAGCGGGGTTTTTCCCATTACACGCTCGGGGATGTTGGTCCCCTGCCTTTCCTCCATTTCATGGGGCCGGTGGAGCAACTTTCTGACCATTCATACCGCTCCCGTTCGGCAACCTATGTCCATCCCGGGGTAATCTGTCGCAGCACCACTGGCACGGGCACCTCCGCACGGCTGGCACTGATGCACTACGAGGGCACCATCAGCCCGGGTGACCGGCTTGAGACCGTCTCCCTGCGGGAGACCGGGTTCATCGGCGAATTAACCGGCGTGCGTCAGGAAGGGCAGCATGAGGTGGTTGAGAATACCATTACCGGCAAGAGCTACGTACTGAACCGGGCGGACATCATCGTAAACTGTGACGACCCCATGGTTGACTGCGGGGGGCTCACACATATTCTGACCAGCGCACATCCGGAATGACCAGAAAACACGAATTCATTGAAGAATCCCGCAAGCAGTGGAGTTCCGAACCGGCCTTCATCGCTTCCATGGCGGCTGCTGCAGTCGGTTTGGGCAATCTGTGGCGGTTCCCCTACATGGTGGGGGAGAATGGTGGTGGCGCATTTGTCGTTGCCTACCTGACCGCCCTTATTCTGGTGGTGCTTCCCATCATGATTCTGGAAGTCTCTGCCGGCAGGTTGTCGAAAGGCAGCACCGTGCAGACTTACCGCCAGGTAAACCGGTTCGGCGCGGTATACGGCTGGTTCGTGGTGCTGATCACCATGGCTATTACCAGCTATTATCTGGTGATTACCGGCTGGACCCTTGGCTACGCCGTGGACGCGGCACGTGATGACCTGCGGGTGTTCGACGGCTTCACCGGCGGGTTCAATTCCCTGTGGTATTTTATCACCGTTACCCTTCTGGCAGCGCTGGTTCTGGCCAGGGATGTCAGCGCCATCGAGCTGATGTCCAAGATACTGATGCCGGTGTTGCTGGTGGTGGTCATAGGGTTGGTGATCTTTGCCAGTTCAACGCCGGGATGGGCACAGACCAAGGATTTTTTCTTCCAGGTTGACTGGAGCCGCATGGCCGACGGCAAGCTCTGGGCTTTCGCCTTCGGGCAGGCGTTCTATACCCTGGCTATCGGGCAGGGATATCTGGTGACCTATGGCAGTTTTATCCCGCGCCAGACCCACGTCCCCCGGGCCTGCATGATTGTGGCGGGTACCGAAACCAGTGTAGCCCTGCTGGCGGGCTGGATGATCTTTCCGTTTGTGTTCAGTTTCGGGCTTGAGCCGACAGAAGGCAGTCAACTGGCTTTCGTGACCATGCCCCGGGTCTTCGAGGATATGACAGGTGGTTACTGGGTGGGCATCCTGTTTTTCGGTCTTTTTTTTGCGGCCGCCTTCAGCTCCAGCCTCGCCGGCCTGAAAGTCATGATTGCGGCTGTGGCCGAGGAATTCCGGCTGAGTAACACCGCCGCCGTGTCGATTGTGACTGTGGTGATGCTGGTCCTGGGCAGTGCCTCGGCGCTGAGTTTTACCCCGATGGAATGGACCATCGCCGGTGACCCGGTGCTGGATGTGGTGGACCGGATTGCAGGTGGAAATGTAATTATCTTCTCCGGCGTGCTGGGTGCCGCGCTGTTCTGCTGGTTTATACCGCCCCAGCAGATACGAACCGTGCTGGGTACCGAGAGCCGCTGGTGGGAATGGCGAATCTACCTGGTTGGCCGTTACCTGCCACTGGTGATGGTGCTCTGGATCGTGCTGACCTACGCACTGGCACAGTTGGGTATTACGTCTGACTCGCTCTGAAATCCGCCGGGCTGATTTTCAGTTTTTTCAGCCGGGAGGCCAGGGTGGTGGGTTTCATGCACAGCATGGCGGCCGCACCGTCATCACCAAAAACCCGGCCACCGGTTGCGGTCAGGGCTTCGACCAGGTTGGCGATTTCAAGGGCCTGCAACTCCTGCTCCGTCATGACCCTTGAACCGGAATGTCGCAGGGGTGTTTCGCCCCGGGCCTCGCCCGGCAAGTCATCCTGGCCCGGCAGGTCGAAATCCAGGTGGCGGTCGGCAGTAATGACCTGCCTTTCAATCACATTCTCCAGCTCCCTGACATTGCCCGGCCAGTGATACTGCTTGAGGAGTTCCACATCACCGGTCCGCAGCGTCAGGCGGGGGCGGTTGAACTTTACGCAGGCTCTCTCCAGGAATTCCTGGGCCAGCATCGGAATATCTTCGATACGCTTGCGCAGCGGTACCGACTCGATGGGAAACACATTGAGCCGGAAATACAGATCTTCACGGAAATTTTTCTCCTGAATCTCGGCTCTGAGGTCACGATTGGTGGCCGCGATTACCCGCACGTTGACTGCCCGGGTCCGGTTTTCGCCTACGCGCTCGAATTGCTGGTCCTGCAGCACCCGGAGCAGCTTGCCCTGCAGCTCCAGGGGAATCTCTCCCACTTCGTCCAGAAACAGGGTGCCGCCGTCGGCCAGTTCGAAGCGGCCAACGCGGTCACTGAATGCCCCCGTGAAAGCACCTTTGACATGGCCAAAGAATTCGCTCTCGAACAGATCCTTGGGGATAGCGGCACAGTTCACCCGGATCAGCGGCCTGTCCCTGCGGTCACTGGCCTGGTGGATGGCCCGTGCGATCAGTTCCTTGCCAGTACCGGATTCGCCGGTGACCAGTACGTTGGCATCGGTCGGGGCAACCAGGCCGATTCGGCGGACGATTCCTTTGACGGCGTCGCTCTGGCCGACAATTTCGTGGAAATGGTATTCAGCGCTCAGCTCCTCTTGCAGATACGCGTTCTCGATCTCAAGCCGGTGTTTGAGGGTTTCCACTTCTTCCAGCGCCTGATGCAGTTCTTTCTGGGCCTGCATCCGGGACGACATGTCCCGGAAAACCACCACGGCACCCACGGGGTGGCCGTTATCCATGATTGGCGTGCTGGTGTATTCAACCGGAAAGCCGGAACCATCCTTGCGCCAGAACCAGTCTTCCCCCACGCGGTGAACGCTGCCGTCACGAAAGGCGGCATAGATGGGGCATTCCTTCAGCGGATAGAGGGTTCCGTCCTCATGGGAATGGTGCATGACCCGGTGGGCGACGCGCCCCATCAACTCATCATAGCGCCAGCCCAGCATGCGCTCTGCCGCAGGATTGACAAAAGTGGTTCGCCCCTCGGCATCGACGCCATAGATACCTTCGCCCACTGCATGGAGAATCAGCTGGTTTTCCCGCTCCATGTCCTTGAACAGTTCGGCTACCCGCCGCCATTCCAGTAGCCCGCCGCGATGGTAGTGGTTTACCTCATGTCGCTCGCGCAGGGTTTTCAGCAACTGACGGTCACGTAACAGCAGCAGCACATGCTGGTCCTCGGCCTCACCGGCACGGGCGGCGGAGATCTCCAGTTCGATAACGCGCCCGCTCCGGTGCTCGATCGTGAAATCACGGCTCCATGCATTGCCACGAAACAGGGTTTCTTCGGTGAAGGCGATCAGTTGCGGGCGCTGGTCCCGAAACAGTTTGGTGCAGGGTTGCCCGACCAGGCTGCCCCGGCTGCAACCCAGTAATCTGGCCATCGCGGTGTTCAGAGCCAGAATCACATCCAGGGCGGCATCAACCAGCACGGCCGGCTCCGGAAGGTGATTGATCCAGTGCGGGGACATGGCCTCGGTACCTGGCGTCGTTGGCTCTGTGCTCGTAACGGGCATTGCAGGCTTCCTTTAAGGGGCGTTCCCGGGGCATACCGGGAACAGACAAAAACTACTGATCAATAGTTATGCCAACTACGAGAATTCGTGCAATTCACTACGAAGGTTCGTGGATTACGAAATATCGTGGCAGCCATGGAGAGAGGGGTGATCGAATAAAATCAGTAAAAACAGAAGGATACTGATTTCCTGAAACATGGCACAAACCCTGCGATAGGTAATGACAGGCGTTCGTGACGGGTGTCGGGCCGGAACGCGGAAGGCATCCGTTGCGCACCAAATATGTGCGAATGAACCAGTCAAGTACCAGTATGGGGAGAGAGCCATGACGATCAAAAGCCTGGGTAATCCGTTTGACGGTGACCAGACCCTTATCCATTCCAAGCAATGCGGATGCAACGATTGCACGAACGCCAGGGCCGGCTCCGATTCCGAATTACCGATAGTTTCTGATCAGCGGCAGGTGCAGGCGAACGACGGGCCTGCAGACTCCGAAGCCATGCTGGACCGGGCCATTGAAAGTGCAGTGGTGCGTTCCGTATTCGGGCACAACGATCACAGTCGCCGAAGCTTCATGAAGATGATGGGGGCGGGCACTGCTGCGGCGCTGGTATCCAGCGTCTTCCCCCTGGACAAGGCCAAGGCCGCCGTGAAGGACTCACTGGGTAAGCTTGAGAAAACCAAACTCAACGTCGGTTTTGTACCTATCACCTGTGCCACACCCATCATCATGGCGCACCCGCTGGGCTTCTACGAGCGTTACGGCCTGGACGTGAACGTGTCCAAAACCGCCGGCTGGGCGGTGGCAAGGGATAAATCCCTGAACGGCGAATACGACGCCTCCCACATGCTCACTCCCATGCCCCTGGCCATGACCATGGGCGCGGGTTCCAGTGCCAAGCGTTTTATCATGCCGGCGGTCGAGAACATCAACGGCCAGGCCATCGTGCTGCACGTGGATCACAAGGACAAGCGCGACCCGAAGGACTGGAAGGGCTTCAAGTTCGGGGTGCCCTTCGAGTACTCCATGCATAACTTCCTGCTGCGCTACTACCTTGCAGAGCATGGTGTTGATCCGGACAAGGACGTGCAGATCCGCGTGGTGCCGCCACCCGAGATGGTCGCCAACCTGCGCGCCGGTAACCTGGATGGCTATCTGTCACCGGATCCGTTCAACCAGCGGGCGGTGTGGGAAAAAGTCGGCTTTATCCACATCCTCACCAAGGACATCTGGGAAGGGCACCCGTGCTGCGCCTTTGCCTGCAGCCAGCAGTTCGCCTCCGAGAATCCCAACACCTACGGCGCACTGCTGCGGGCGATCATCGATGCCACCCAGTATTCCCAGGACGCTGACAACCGTAAGGAAATCTCCGAAGCCATTGCGCCGAAGAATTACCTCAACCAGCCCGTTGCCGTTATCCAGCAGGTGCTCACCGGGCGTTACGCGGATGGCCTTGGCGAGGTGCAGAACGTGCCGGACCGCATAGACTTTGACCCCTTCCCCTGGCACTCCATGGGCGTGTGGATCCTGACCCAGATGAAACGCTGGGGCTATATCGAAGGCGATGTGGATTACCAGGACATCGCGGAGCAGGTCTACGTGGCCGGGGAAACCCGCAAGGTCATGGAAGAGCTGGGCTACACGGCTCCGACTGAAACCTACAAGAACCACACCATCATGGGCAAAACCTTCGACCCCAAGAAGCCGGAGGAATACGTCCAGAGCTTTGATATCCGGAGGTCCTGATCATGGCATCCACAAATGTACGTGCAGCCCTTTTGTCAGTGGTATTTCTGGTGCTGTTCCTGGGTATCTGGGAATTCGGAACTCAGGTGATCGCACCCCAGGAAAATCTCAGTGAATATGAAATGCTGATGGGAGGGGCAGACGAGGAAGCGCGGGTACCGCCGCCTTCAGAAATCATCCAGCATGCAATTTACGAGCTGTCGGACCCGTTCTATGACCGGGGCTCGAACGACAAGGGAATCGGTACTCAACTGGCGTATTCCATCTACCGGGTATTGACCGGTTTCATCGGAGCCATGGCCATTGCCCTGCCAGTCGGGTTCCTGATCGGCATGTCCCCGCTGATGTACAAGGCGCTGAACCCCTACATTCAGGTGCTGCGTCCGATCTCGCCCCTGGCCTGGATGCCGCTGGCACTGTTCATCATCCAGGACTCCGAGAAGTCGGCAATCTTCGTGATCTTTATCTGTTCCATCTGGCCGATGCTGCTGAACACGGCTTTCGGAGTGGCGAATGTTCGGGAGGACTGGGTCAATGTCGCCCGTACCCATGAGCTGAGCCCCGTCCGGACCGCCATAACCGTGATATTGCCAGCGGCCGCACCCACCATCCTGACGGGTATGCGCATCTCCATTGGCATTGCCTGGCTGGTCATTGTCGCTGCAGAAATGCTCGTAGGCGGCACCGGCATTGGCTACTACGTGTGGAACGAATGGAACAACCTGGACCTGGCCAGTGTGATCTTCTCCATCCTGATGATCGGGGTGGTAGGCATGCTGCTGGACCTGGCACTGGGCAAGGCTCAAAGCCTTGTGGAATACAAAGAGTGATAGAACCGGAGCAACGTTATGAGTAAGTCATTCCTGGAAGTGGACGGATTATCGAAGGTATACCCCGACGGCCAGGGCGGCGAACTGACGGTGTTCGAGGACATCCGGTTTGCCCTGGAGAAAGGTGAGTTCGTGTGCATCATCGGCCACTCCGGCTGCGGCAAGTCCACCATTCTCAACGTCATGGCGGGGCTGGACGAAGCGACCACTGGCAACATCGTGATGAACGCCAAGGAAGTTATCGGCCCCAGCCTGGACCGGGGTGTGGTGTTCCAGAACTACAGCCTGCTGCCCTGGAAAACCACTCTGAACAACATCGTGTTCGCGGTAAGGGCCCGCTGGCCGAAGTGGTCAAAAGAACAGGTCAGGGAACACAGTGAGCGCTACCTGAAAATGGTGGGCCTGGACCACGCGCTGGATCGCAAGCCCTCCCAGCTGTCTGGCGGCATGCGCCAGCGGGTGAGCATCGCCCGCGCCTTTGCCACCCAGCCGGAACTGCTGCTACTGGACGAGCCCTTCGGCGCACTGGACGCCCTGACCCGGGGTGTGATCCAGGACGAACTGGTGAAAATCTGGGAAGAGACCCACCAGACGGTGTTCATGATCACCCACGATGTGGACGAGGCCATCCTGCTGTCGGACCGCATCTTCCTGATGTCCAACGGCCCACACGCCCGCATCGCCGAGAGCGTTAAGGTGAACATTCCCCGGCCACGGGCCCGGGCCACCATTTTCCAGAACCCGGCCTATCACAAAACCCGGGATTACCTGGTGGATTTCCTGATCAACCGAAGCGGCAGCGCGCTTCCTGACGAAGACGGAAAACCACGTGTTATAGACCCATCCGACGTGGCGTCAGCCACCGAGGCCAGCAAACCGGAAACGTCGGCCAAAGCCGTCAACGCCTGAAACCAGACACGCCAACCGTGAGGAAGAAACCATGATGAACAAAGAACTGATGACCGCAAAAATCCTGGAAGCCAAAGTCGCCAAGGACATGACCTGGGAAGCCATCGCCGAGTCCATCGGCATGTCGCCGGTGTTCACCATCTCGGTGTGCTTCGGCATGAACAGCTTCTCTGAAGACAAGGCCTTCGCCCTGTGCGAGACCCTTGGCCTCGACAAAGACGTAGCCCATGCGCTGCAGGAATTCCCGAAGAAATCCTGGGACGGCGGTGTACCCCAGGACCCGCTGATCTATCGTCTTTACGAGGTGGTTGGCGTTTACGGCGACACCATGAAAGCCCTGATCCACGAAAAATTCGGCGACGGCATCATGAGCGCCATCGACTTCACCATGGACATCGAGAAGGAGGAGAACCCCAAGGGCGACCGCGTGGTGGTCACCATGAACGGCAAGTTCCTGCCCTATAAGGCTTGGTGATCTCCGTTAGTTTGGGAGTTGCCTGCTTTTTGTAGCCTGCTGTTTTTGCGGGCGGATACGGGGGGTGGGGGTATTTTTTCTTCTGGAAAAAGAACTCGCTTCGCTCAGACATCTTTTTCCTTGCCAGAAAAAATACCCCCACCCCCCTATCGACGTGCAGCACGGGGATACTGAAGTCGAGTAGGCGTTAATGCTCCGGGGATTCCCGACAAATCCGAGCCAGCCTTTTCAGTCGTATTTTATTTTCTTCGCGATCCCGCCTTGGTCAGCTCGGCGCGGGGTGGTATCTGGATTTTTTGCCAGAAAAAGGTGTCTGAGCGAAGCGAGTTCTTTTTCAAAAAAAATACAGATGCCACCCCGCAAGCCCGCCCCAAAACCGGCAGGCTACAAAGGGCCGGTAACTCCCAAGGTATCAGGCCGTCTGAACCCGAACCCCAGACGACTGACCAAGGGCAACCTCAGCAACCGTATGCAACTTCTCCAGTTGCGACTGCAGCATGGCGATCGGGCGGGTGCCTTCCAGGGTGAGGGCGATGTGGATGTGCTCGCCGGCGGATTCCACTGCCATTCTGGCGATCCGGAAACCGCGGATGCGGACCACCTGGCACAGGCGCTCCAAGGCAGCGGCTTCCTGGGACATGCGACAGTTCAGGGTGTAACTCGGTATCGAGGTGTCCTCTTGCTGGGTCATGCTACTTGCTCCTTGTTGGCGGTGCTGGGGCGTCGGGTTTCGTCGATCATCTCGCGGTTGCTGGCGCCGGGTTTGACGATGGGCCAGACGTTTTCTTCACGGCTGATGGCCACGTGCAGCAGCATCGGGCCGTTGTAGGCCAGGATGGTCTCGATGCCGCGGCGGATCTGGTCGGTTCGTTCGATGTGCAGGGCCGGGATGTCGAAGGCGCGGGCCATGGCAACGAAATCCGGGTTGTCGTCCAGGTCTATCTGGCTTTCCCGGTTGTTGTAGAACAGCTCCTGCTGCTGGCGGACCATGCCCAGGCACTGATTGTCCATCACGATCAGTTTCACCGGCAGGTTGTAGCGGCGGATGGTGGCCAGTTCCTGGGCGTTCATCATGAACGAGCCGTCGCCGGTAACGTTGATGACCGTGCGCCTGCGGTCAGCGAACTGGGCGCCGATGGCAGCGGGCAGGCCGAAGCCCATGGTGCCCAGGCCACCGCTGGTGAGGTGGTGGCGCGGGTGATCGAATTCATAATGCTGTGCCACCCACATCTGATGCTGGCCCACATCGCAGGCGATCACGGTGTCATCCGGCGCAATGCGGGAGAGCTGGCGGATGAAGGCAGGGCCGGTGATCGGCGCCAGGGGCTCTTCGTTGTCGGCTGCCTGGAAACCGCCGGTAGTGTGCCAGTTACGGCATTGTTTCTGCCATGTGCTGATGGCCAGAGGGTTTTCCTGCAGCGCTGTGGCCAATGCTTGCAGGATGGCGTTCAGATCGCCCCGGATCGCCACATCGGCCGGGCGCAGTTTGTTGATTTCGGCGGCGTCGGCGTCAACGTGGATCATCCTGGCATTGGGGGCGAAGCCGTCCAGCTTGCCGGTGGCGCGGTCGTCCAGGCGGGCGCCGATGACCAGCAACATATCGCACTCATCCACCGCCCTGTTGGCGGCGCGGGAGCCGTGCATGCCCAGCATGCCGAGGTTGAAGGGGTTGTGCTTGCCCGGGTTGCCGATGCCCTTGAGCGTCACAACTGCGGGCAAGGCGGAGGATTCGGCAAAACGGCGGAAGCTGTCTTCTGCATGGGCCAGGCTGATGCCACCACCGCTGTAGAGCAGAGGCTTTCGAGCCTCTCGCAACATGGCCAGGGCCTGGGTCAGATCCGGGCAACCGGCGGACTGTTGCTCCGGTGCGGGTAAGGGCGTATGGGCAGCGTCGTTCAGCAATACGTCCTTGGGAATATCAATCCACACCGGCCCCGGTCGGCCGCTCTGGGCCAGTTCAATGGCTTCTTCCATGATGCCCGGCAGCGCATTGGTATCGTCAACCAGGTAGCTGTGCTTGACGATACCCAGCGTCATGCCCAGAACGTCGGTTTCCTGGAAGGCGTCGGTGCCGATCAGGGCTGAGGGAACCTGGCCCGTTATGACCAGCATCGGGATGGAGTCCCGGTGGGCGTTGGCCACGCCGGTAATCAGGTTGGTGGCGCCGGGGCCGGAAGTGGCAATGCACACCCCCAGCTTGCCGCTGGCGCGGGCATAGCCATCGGCGGCGAGGGCACAGCCCTGTTCGTGGCGGCACAGCACGTGTTCCACGTCCACATCGTCCACCAGCGCGTCGTATAGCGGCATGATGCAGCCACCCGGATAACCGAAAACCGTGCTGATGTGGTGGCGATGGAATGCTTCAAGAATGTGCTGTGCGCCGTTCATGGTCGTTTTCCCTTTTTCTTGCTGCAAAAAAAAGCCCCCGGGACCTTTCGGTGCCGGGGGCTTCTCGTGTCTTGTCAGGTTGTCGCTATCTCACCCGCTTGTCCACGCAAAAGCCCCCGGACGGTACCACGACCACCAGGACTAGCTTCACAAGGACAACCACTGCGTTGAGATTCATAAAATCAGGATCTGCTCTGAATTTGTAAAAGGTTTGTGTGTAGAATCTACCCCACGGAAATAACCGGATGCAACCGTTTTCTGGCAGTTTTCCAACAGGAATCGCAGTGATCACTGACATCACCTGTTTCAGCGTGTGAGCAATCATGACAAAAGCAAAATTTGGATCCCTCGGCCTGTCTGCTCTGGTATTGGTGTTACTTGTTGTCTGGATGGCAACGGGGAATGTCAGAGAGGCACGGGATGAAGCGCCGGAAGCGCCGCCTGAGCAGGAGAAAGCGGTACCTTCAGTGCAGGTGGACGTACTGCGGGCCAGGCCTTATGAGCCGGGCCTGATGTTGCAGGGACAACTGGAGCCCTGGCGGACCGTGGCTGTTGGTGCACGGGTGGCCGGTACTGTCGATGAACTGATGGTGGAACAGGGCGCCCGGGTCACGGAAGGAGATATTCTGTTGCGGCTGTCCGAAGATGGTCGTGGCTCAGCGGTAGAGCAATGGCAATCCCGTATCCGCAAACTGGAGGCAGATCTTTCGGCGGCCCGGCAACTTCGCACCCGGGATCTCACCTCTGAATCTGAGATTCTGACCCTGCAAAGTGAACTCTCGGCCGCCAGGGCGGAGCTGGAGCGGGCTCGGCTGGCTGTGGACAACCTGACTCCCCGCGCACCATTCGATGGCACGGTTAACCGTCGCGACGTGGATCTGGGGGACCTGGTTCAGGTGGGGTCTCCATTACTGGAGCTGGTCCGGATTGACCGGCTGAAGGCAACGGGCCAGATTCCCCAACAGTCTGTTGGTACCGTGGAAGAAGGACAGAAAGTAACGATCCGCACCCTGGACGGAGAGACGCTCGAAGGCAAAGTGAGCTTCGTGGCCAGTGCCGCAGACCGGGAAACCCGCAGCTTTGCGGTGGAAGTGGCGGTGGAGAACCCTGAACGTAAACGGGTTGCCGGCGGAAGCGCAACGCTGCGGATTTCATTGCCGGAAGTCAGGGCCACGTTTATTTCACCTGCCTATCTGAGCCTGGGTGAGGATGGCCGACCCGGTGTGCGGTATGTGGGTGAGACCGACGAGGTTGTGTTCACCACGGTCAAACTGCTGAACGTCACCACCGACGGCGCCTGGGTCACAGGGTTGCCGGAAGAAATCCGGCTGATCACCCGTGGTGCCGGATTTGTCTCGATCGGGCAGCAGGTGCGCCCGGTCAACCGTGATTCGGACCGGGGCTGACCGGTATGCGAACGCTGATATTTGCGGCGCTTGACCGATCCCGCACAACGTTCCTGACACTGGTTTTCCTGATCCTCGGTGGTATTGCTGCCTTCCAGGTCATCCCCAAGGAGGCCAACCCCGACGTCACCATTCCCATGATCTATGTGTCCATGACCCTTGAGGGTATCAGCCCCGAAGACGCCGAACGCCTGCTTATCCGACCCATGGAACAGGAGCTGCGGTCCCTTGAAGGGATCAAGGAAATGCGCGGTACCGCTTCGGAGGGCCATGCCTCGGTAATGCTGGAGTTCGACGCCGGCTTCGACCCGGATCTGGCGCTCCAGGATGTGCGGGAGAAAGTGGACACTGCCCGCAGCAAGCTTCCCCAGGAAGCGGACGAGCCCCGGGTGAACGAAATCAATGTGGCACTCTTTCCCGTGATGTCCGTGGGCCTGTCCGGGCCGTTGTCGGAGCGTGAGCTCGTCACGGTTGCCCGTAAACTTCAGGACGCCATAGAAGGGATTCCGGAAGTCCTGGAAGTGGACATCGGCGGCGATCGCGAAGACCTGCTGGAAATCGTTGTGGATCCTCAGGTGCTTGAGAGCTATGGCATTGATTTTGACCAGCTGGCGTCGCTGGTAACCCGCAACAACCAGCTGGTGGCGGCCGGCAGCCTGGATACCGGCGCCGGCCGCATGACCATGAAGGTGCCCGGCGTGATTGAGTCGGTGGAGGATGTGATGTCCATGCCCATCAAGGTGGATGGTGACACCGTGGTCACTTTCGGGGACGTTGCCATGCTTCAGCGTACCTTCAAGGACCCTACCGGTTATGCCCGGATTAATGGTGAACCGGCGCTCGTGCTGGAGATATCCAAGCGCACGGGCGCCAATATTATTGAAACGGTAGGGCAGGTCAAAGAATTGATCCGGGCCGCAGGGCCGGAGCTGCCGGAGGAGCTGGAAGTCCGCTACATCATGGACCAGTCCGGCGAAGTGCGGGATATTCTCAGCGATCTGCTCAACAACGTACTCACCGCCATCGTCCTGGTGATCATCCTGATAATTGCCGCCATGGGCCCACGCTCGGCCCTGTTGGTGGGCCTGACCATCCCGGGGGCTTTCCTGACCGGTATTCTGGTGATCTGGGGCATGGGATTTACCCTCAACATTGTGGTTCTGTTCAGTCTGATCCTGGTGGCGGGCATGCTGGTCGACGGGGCCATTGTGGTGTCAGAACTGGCGGACCGGAACCTGTCCGAAGGGCAGAGCGTGCGGTCTGCCTGGGGCGAGGCCGCCAGCCGCATGGCATGGCCGATTACCGCCTCCACCGCGACCACGCTTGCTGTCTTCGTCCCCCTGCTGTTCTGGCCAGGCGTGGTGGGTGAATTCATGAAGTTCCTGCCCACGACAGTCATTATCTGCCTGACCGCTTCCCTGGCAATGGCACTGGTGTTCCTGCCGGTTCTGGGCAGTCTCAGTGGCGGCAGGCGCAAGCGCCAGGCGTCACCGGACGGGCGGATGACCAGGCTGTACCGCAAAATGCTGGGGCGTTTACTGTCAGCACCGGGGTTCACCCTGGCGGGTGTTCTGGCTGTGGTTGTGGCGATTTATGCGGCCTATGGCATGTTCAATCATGGTGTTGAATTCTTTCCCAGTGTCGAGCCGGATTCGGCTCAGGTCCAGGTGCGGGCAAGGGGTGATATGTCCGTGGAAGAACGGGACGCCATTGTCCGGGAAGTGGAGGAAAGATTGCAGGGCATGCCCGAAGTAAAGGCCCTGTACGCTCGCTCAATGGTCAGCCCCGGTAACCAGATGGCACCGGATGTTATCGGCGTGCTGCAGTTCCAGTTCACCGACTGGTTCGAGCGCCGGTCTGCCACCCGGATTCTCGAGGATTTCCGCGAGCGCACCAGCGACATACCCGGTGTTGAACTGGAATTTCGCAAGCAGGAGGGAGGCCCGGCTGATGGCAAGCCCATCGAACTGATGGTCAGCAGTCTCGATAGCGGAAAACTGGACCAGTATGTGGAGCTGATCCAGGAACGCATGAGTGCCATTGATGGTTTTGTGGATGTTGAGGATGATCGCAGTCTGCCGGGTATCGAGTGGCAGCTGAACGTGGATCGCTCGGCAGCGGCCCGCTTCGGTTCCGATGTGCTGAGTGTAGGCAGTGCCGTGCGATTGATTACCAACGGGCTGGTGCTTGCGACCTATCGTCCGGAAGATGTGCGAGACGAGGTGGATATAGCCGTGCGCGTTCCTAACAACTGGCGTGAACTGGACCAGTTCCAGCGCCAGACGATCAATACCGCCAGGGGGCAGGTTCCGCTGTCTGAATTCGTGGAACTGGAACCGGGCGACAAGACCGGCAGTATCGTTCGGGTGGACGGACAGCGCACGGTTACCATCAAGTCGGACGTGGCACCGGGGCGAAGGGCCGATGAACTGTTGCGGGCATTACAGGAAGACATGCCGGAAACGCCCGAAGGCGTCTCCGTGCGCTTTGCCGGTGAAAACGAGGACCAGGAACAGGCGTCCAACTTCCTGGCCTCTGCGTTCATGGTGGCGATCGCCCTGATGTTGCTGATCCTGGTGACCCAGTTCAATTCCCTCTTCCAGACCCTGTTGATACTCTCCGCCATCGTGCTCTCGACGGCCGGAGTGCTGCTGGGCCTGCTGCTCAACGGTCAGTCTTTCGGTATCGTGATGGTGGGTATGGGCATTATTGCCCTGGCCGGTATCGTGGTGAACAACAACATCATTCTGATCGACACCTACAATCAGATGCGCAAAGACGGTATGGAGGCGTTCCAGGCGGCACTGGAAACCGGGTGTCTGCGTCTCCGCCCGGTACTGTTGACCGCCATAACCACCATCCTGGGGCTGATGCCCATGGTGTTGGGGGTGAACGTGGACCTGATTACACCGTCGCTGGGGCTTGGCGCACCTTCAACCCAGTGGTGGACCCAGCTTTCCAGTGCCATCGCCGGTGGGCTGGCCTTTGCGACCATACTGACCCTGCTGCTTACGCCGGCGTTGCTGGTTCTGGGGGACAAATCCGGACGGAAACTGAAGCAGGTTTCCTATGCACTGGCAAAGAAACGTTCCACCAGTTGATCGAAGGGAAGTGGCCGGCTGTACCGATAACCCTGCAGGTAGTCGCAACCCTGGTCGCAAAGCCATTTTTCGTGAGCCAGGGTTTCCACGCCTTCGGCCACGACCTCCAGCCCCAGCCCCTTTGCCAGCCCCAGTATGGAAAGGATGATGGCGCAATCATCTTCATCGTCGGGAATATTGCTGATGAAGGAGCGATCAATCTTGATGCGTGAAAACGGCAGCCCCTTGAGCCGTGACAGGGATGAGTAGCCGGTGCCGAAATCGTCAATCGACAGTTGCGCCCCGTCTGCAACAAGTTCCTCCAGGATGCCGGTAACCGTGCTGACATCACCCTGAATGGCATCCTCGGTCACTTCGAAGTGCAGGGTACTGACGGGTAAATCGTATTCGGCACAGATATTCCGGATCAGCCGGGGGAGCTCTGCGGCCAAAACCTGCTCCGGAGCCAGGTTGACCGACACTTCGGGCATCGGAATCTGTTGTTCCCGGGCCTGTTGCCAGTGCTCGCACACCCGGCGCAGCACGCATTCCCCGAGGGCATACATCAGCCCGCTGCCTCTTGCGATATCCAGGAATTCAATGGGTGACAGCCATCCGCGCTCCGGGTGCTGCCAGCGAACCAGTGCCTCAACCGATTCCACACTGAATTGCGAGGCCCGGGTAATGGGCTGGTAAAACACCTCGAGCTTCTGTTCTTCAATGGCAGTGCGTAATTCGTGTTCCAGCTCAAAGCGCGATCGGGCGCTTACCTGGATTCGGGAATCGAAGAAACAGGCCTGGCCCCTTCCTTTGTTCTTGGCGTTGTACATGGCCGCTTCAGCACCGCGAAGCAGGTCTTCGGTGGACTTGCAGTCACCGGGAAGGTGACAGATACCAAGACTGACGCCCACCGTGATCGAATGCCCGTTCAGGCGAATGGGTTTGCTGATTTCGTGCCGGATACGCGAGATGGTCCGTTCCAGGGTCTCCGGTCGGGTTTGATTGCGAATGATGAGGGCGTACTCATCGCCGCCGATCCGGGCAAGAAGGTCCTTGCCGGGAACATTGATCTGCTTGAGTCGCTGGCCGATTTCTTCAATGACATTGTCGCCCACCTGTGACCCGAGCCCGTCATTGATGGACTTCAGCCGGTCCACATCCAGCCATATCAAGGCCAGGCTGCCAAGGCCGCGCCGTTCTACCTTGCCAATCAGATAGTTGATGCGATCCCTCAGTGACCTGACATTCAACAGGCCGGTCAGGGAATCATAGCGGGTGGCGTATTCAAGGGCCTGCTTTGAGTCGAGCCAGGCCTCGTGGGTATTCATCAGGCTGATGGTGTCGGCGATGGCGATAGCGAAGGATATTTCCGGCAAGGTCCATTTCCGGCGGGTTGTTGACTCCAGACAGACCACGCCGCTGAGCCGGGCACCATCGAAGACCGGCGCGTCCAGCATGGAATGAATATTCTTCGGGGCGAGGTAACCGGGTGTGAAGGCCCGGGTTCTCGGATCATTCTGGGCATCGGGTACAGACAGCACCCGCTCGCTTTCCAGTGCAGAGAAATAGGCCGGGTTATTCCACTGATGCAGCGTGGATGATTTTGCTGTTGCCTCCTCCGGCGTGTGCAACCATTCCGACTCGATACAGCCCCGATGTTCCGGAAACCGCCAGATACTGACCCGCTCCACATCAAGCAGTTCTGCACACAGAGCTGTTAACGCTGACAGTTTCTCTTCGCGCTCCCTGCTGACGAATTCCGGGCTATGGCTCAGCTTCATCAGTGCTTTGTGAAAGTTCACAAAGGTGTCCGTATCCTGCATAGATTCTGGCTTTCGGTTGTGAATGATTGATGCCGGTTTGCCGGCCCGTCCCTGTGGCACTGCTTCTATAGTGGCACCAGCTTCCGGCCCTGTCCAACCCCGGTGCGGTCTGTCGTGGAAGATGTCAGTCTGTGAAGATTTGTTGTCTGATTGCATCAATTTTTTGCATGTACGGCGAAGTTACCGGTTCTGGTTCATACTGCCGTTGATCATGAACGAACCGATTTCTCCGCTGCGGGACTGCCATTGAATACCATTGTTGTGCGGATACTGTTGATTCTGGTTTCGGCATTGCCAGTACTGGTTTCGGCCCAACCGGCTACCTGGGACAATCATTCCAGGCGTATGGAGTTGTCCCGGTTTGTGGACTACCGGGCAGAATCTTCGGAGCGTGCCACCCTTGAGTCCGTTCGGGGGCTTCCCGATGATCAATGGCAGCGCAACGGCAAGGACAGTGTCAGCCTGGGTTATGGCGATGAGGTGTACTGGTTCCGGGTTGGTATCGAGAACCACCTTGACGCCTCGGACCCTCTGTTCCTGGAAATCGGCTACCCGGTGCTGGATCATGTGGAAGTATACCTGGTCAGAGATGGCGCGCTGATTGAACAATACATCCTCGGTGACAAGAAACCTTTCCATGAACGTCTGATCCATAACCGGAACTTCCTTGTTCCACTGTCCCTGCCAGCCGATGGAAATCTGACCCTGTACCTCCGCGTGGATACCAGCAGTTCAATGCAGGTGCCACTCACCCTCTGGAATCAGGAAGCCTACTACGTAGCTGAGCAGTCCAGAAGCCTGTTCGAGGGAATTTATTACGGCATCGTACTGGTGATGATTCTGTATAACCTGTTCGTGTATATGGCAGTCGGCGAACGCAGTTTTCTCTATTACGTCGGTTACATCACCGCCATGCCCCTGTTCCTGGCAAGCCTGCATGGTGTCAGTTTTCAGTATCTGTGGCCCGAGGCGACCCGCTGGAATGATCAGGCCATTATTGTCTTCCTGAACCTTGTGGTGCTTTTCGGTGGCGCCTTCAGTATTCGTTTCATCAATGTGTCCCGCCACAACCATCCGATTATGAACCGGCTGGCGGTGTCGCTGATGATAGTGGCGGGAGTAATGGCGGCCGCAGGGATACTGATCCCTTATCGGCTGATGATCCTGCCAACCATCCTGGTGGCTTTCCTGGGCTGCACGGCCATGCTGCTCATGAGCATTATGCGATGGATCAGGAAAGACCCTGCCGCCCGTTACTATACCCTGGCGTGGGTATTCATGCTGTTTGGAGGGATCGTCCTGGCTCTGAGCAAGTTCACCATGCTGCCCCGTAACCTGCTGACGGAGAATGCTACCCAGGTAGGCTCTGCCATCGGTGTCATCCTGCTGTCGGTGGCCCTGGCAGACCGGCTTAACAAGGAGAAAAAGCGCGCATTCGAGGCGCAGCAGAATCTATTCAGGGAGGAGCGCAAGGCGCGGATGGCGCAGGAAAAGTCCCTCCGTATCCAGCAGGAAGCCAATACGCTCCTGGAGCAAAGGGTGCAGGCGCGTACCAGGGACCTGGAATCCCTCAATGACCAGTTGCGGGAGCTAAGCTCAACCGACGCCCTGACGGGCCTCAAGAATCGTGGCCATTTCGACCGGGCGTTCAGCTCGGCGGTAGTCAGGGCGTACCGGTTTGGCCAGCCGCTTTCGCTGTTGCTGCTGGATATCGACCATTTCAAGCGGTTCAACGATACCTACGGTCACCTGGTCGGGGATGATTGTCTGCAGATGGTGGCCAATTGCATCCGCCAGTATGTTACCCGGCCCCAGGATCTGGCCGCCCGTTACGGTGGTGAGGAATTCGTGGTGCTGTTGCCGGATACGCCGGCAGAAGGTGCGCTGCGGGTGGCTGAGAAAATTCGCCGGGAAATCGAGGAGACCGGCTTCCGGATATCAGACGAGGTGTTGCACCTGACTGTCAGCATTGGGGTGTGCGCCGTCTGTCCCGACGAGGCTGACGCCACCACAGCGATTTTCTCACGGGCGGATGAAGCACTCTACGAAGCCAAGGGCCGTGGACGGAATCAGGTCGTGGCCTGTGAGCCCCCGGAGGTTCAGGATGCGGAGCCTGTAACCACCTGAAGGTTGTCCTGGATCATGCTCGGCCAGTCCATGGTGTCTTCCAGGGCAAAGGCCAGCTCCAGTAATGTCCGCTCCTCACCATGACGCCCCATCAGCTGGATGGAAACCGGCAGGTTATGTCCGTCAAGATTGGCCGGCAGTGCGAGTGCAGGTGCGCCCGTGGCGTTGGCCAGCGGGGTGAAGCTGACATAACGGGTCAGGCGTTCAAAAAGGGTGTCGAAGTCCACTGTCGGGCTCAGGTAGCCGATTTCCGGTGTTGTGTGGCCGAGCACGGGGGTAAGAACCGCATCGTAATTCGTCATGGCTCCGGCGTAGTGCTGATAAGACCTGTGCAGGCGCCAGAGAGTGCCCGGCAGCTTGTAGAATTCCCGCCTGAAGGCCTTGTCCAGGCCACGGGTCAGGCCGTCCAGCCGGGATTTGTCAAAGCTGGGGTGAATCAGCCACTTGCCATTGGAGCGTACCCCGAAGGCCAGCATTCCCCAGTAGCGCGCAAAGTCGTCCGGAAAGGACGCGGCAACAGGTACGTCCATGGGTATTATTCTGTGCCCCAGGTCCTCCAGGGCCCGCGCGGTGGTTTCCACCGCCTCGCGGGTGGCGGCATCTGTCCGGTGACCATTGATGGAGTCCATCACCAGGCCAATGGTCAGCGGGCGCGATGACGGGCCTTCCACTTTACCCACTGGCGGCAGTTTCGGATTGCGGAAGTAGCTTTCCGCCCCATGGTAGAAGTTGGCCGTGTCCCTTACGCTGCGGGTCACCACACCGTCACTGACGATATTGACGGGCAGTGACTTTGCCGCGTCGTTGTCGATCAGGCGGCCGCGGGTGGGCTTCAGGCCTACCAGTCCGCAACAGGCTGCGGGAATGCGGATGGAACCGCCCCCATCGTTGGCGTGGGCGATGGGAATAACGCCGGCAGCTACCAATGCCGCGGAACCGCCCGAGGAGGCGCCGGTGGAATAGTTCAGGTTCCAGGGATTACGGGTGGGTGTATCATGGGCCGGCTCTGTAGTGGCGTTGAATCCGAACTCGGGCAGGGTGCTTTTGCCGAAACAGACCAGCCCCTGGGCCAGAAGCTGGCGCGCGACGGGACTGGTTTTTTCCGCCAGCCGGGGCCGAATGGCTGCGGTACCATGGGTGGTGGGAAACCTTTTTACGTCTGTGTTGTCTTTGATCACTGTGGGGACACCGGCGAAAATGCCGGGGCTCGTCCGGGCAGAAGATGACGCCCCGGGCAGTGTTACGCTGCCCGGGTCCGGAATCGGTGTGACCAGGCCGTGAATAAAGGGCTCGGCTTTTCGGGCCCGGGCAAGGGTTGCCTGCAGGACTTCGTCCGCTGAAACGTCGCCGCCGCGAATCATGGCAGCCAGCGCTGTCGCATCGTGCTGTCCCAGCAGATCGTCGCTGAAGGTATGCATGGATTGTGGCGGGTTTCTTGTGGTCAAGGCCTGTTCTCCATTTCGGGTCCGGAATTAAAAGTACTGTAACCGAGGTTTAAATGTGACGATATGTCATATCAGGAAATTGCATCAGGCGAAACAAAAGGTAAGAATCCGGTTTCAAGCCATCGCGTCAGGTTACAGGCCTGTCCCTCGGGCTCCGCATCAGCAATAAGTGAATTTAATGGTGTTTCTGGATAACTTTGATACATTTGCCGAGCCACTGGTCCGCTATTTCCTCGGTATCTTTTTCCTTATGATCGGCCTGCAGTTCAGCGCCCGCAGCCTCGGACTGTACGCGCGGATGGGGTTTTCCTTCATAAACTATGGCCGGACAGCATCCGCTGGCTGGTGGCACCGGCATATCTTCAATGTGTTCCGTGCGCTCATTCTGGCTGTGGTTGTCGTGCGGGTGTTTGCGGATATTGACCCCTGGCTCGGGGTCTTCGGATTCATGTACCACGGGCCGGTGCTGGTCACGGGGATGGTTTTGCTGTTGCTGTCTTTCAGCTTGGTGAATTACCTGCAGGCCTACATGCATGAAGACTGGCGCTCCGGCGTGGACCCGAAGCAGAATCGTCACCTGCTCACCGGTGGCCCCTACAGTCGCAGCCGCAATCCGGTGTTCATTGCGGTGATGCTGGGGCAGTTGGGCTTTTTTCTCGCACTGCCGTCGGTGTTTTCCCTGGTGTGCCTGCTGGCAGGTGTAACCGTGCTGATGCGGCAGGCGAGGGTGGAAGAAAAAGCGCTGGCGGAACTCTTCGGGGATGCCTATGAAGCCTATCGCCGGCGAGTACCGCGCTGGTTGTGACCCGGACTATTTGCGGGCTTCCTTGATCACGTCGTAGGCGTGGCTGATCTCCCGGGTACGTTCCTCTGCCAGTTCCCGCATGCTTTCGGGCAGGCCCCGCCCGGCCAGTTTGTCCGGGTGGTTTTCACTCATCAGTTTGCGATAGGCTTTCTTGATTTCGGCATCACTCGCGGAGGGGGACACTCCCAGCGCTTTGTAGGCATCGTCGATCTGGCTGGCGGATGAGGCCTGGCCCGAAGCACCTGCCTGCCCGGTGTGGGCGCCGCGCAACATGGCCTCCAACTGGTCCACCTGGGCTTCCGGCAGCCCCAGACCACGGGCAATACGCACCAGCATTTCGTGCTCGGCGGGATGCACAACACCGTCAGCCGCAACGGCAGACACCTGCACCTGAAGGAACATCTGCAACAGGGCGGGCTGTCGTCCACTTACCCTCAGGAAGTGCTGTAATTCGGCATCCAGGTCAAAATCGTCAGCCTTGCCCCGGTTGAAGGCGGCCTTGGCACGTTCCCGATGTTCTCCGGACAATCGGAAGCGGTCGAACAGGCCTTCCGCCACCTTGATTTCGTCCCGTGTGACCACACCATCCGCCTTGCAAAGGGCACCCATCACCGCGAACACGGATTCCAGAAAATCCGTCTGCACATTTCGCAGTTTCTGCCACAATCGGCTCTTGATGTAACGGGTCAGCAGCAGGCCCGCGACTGCGCCAATCAGTAATCCGGGAAAGCGGCCAAACAGGTAGCCGATCAAACCACCGATAAACAGGCCAAACATGGCATTATCCTTTTCAAGAGTTTAGAACTGCGCAAAGTATACGGGTTTCAGAAAAGAATTCGGAGACAACCCGGGGCAATGGATGAATTTTCATTTCAGAAAGCGTGCTTTACGCTTTACCGGGTGGCCAGGCGTATGACCAGGCAGGATACGGACTATAGGATTGAGCTTAACCCCATGGTTTTCCGGATAAAAAGGTGAAAACATCATGACAATGGAGCTTTTCGGCCAATCACCTCAAGAACCCCGGGTCCAGCCACTTTGCGAGGGGGCGCTTGTGTTGCGCCATTTTGCCGTCAGCCGCGATGTGCAGCTGCTGGAGGCGATTGGGCAGGTTGCGGAACAGGCGCCGTTCCGGCAGATGAAGACACCCGGTGGCCACACCATGTCTGTGGCCATGACCTGTTGTGGTGACTGGGGTTGGGTAACGGACGCCCGGGGTTACCGTTATCAGCGGGACGATCCGCTTTCAGGGGAGCCCTGGCCTGCCATGCCGGTATTGTTTCAGAAGCTGGCGACAGAAGCGGCGAAAGCGGGGGGATATCCGGGTTTTGAGCCTGATGCCTGCCTGGTCAACCGGTACCAGTCGGGTGCCAGAATGGGTCTTCACCAGGACAGGGACGAAGCGGATTTCGATCAGCCCATTGTGTCTGTTTCCCTGGGCACACCCGCGACTTTCCAGTTTGGTGGCATGCGGCGCAGTGATCGGCCGGTAAGAGTCCCCCTGGAGCATGGCGATATTGTGGTCTGGGGTGGCCCTGCCCGTTTGCGGTACCACGGGGTGCTCACCCTGAAAGCCGCGGACCATCCCCTGACCGGCGCCTGCCGTTATAACCTCACCTTCCGCAGGGCCCGCTGAACATCGTCACTGAAACCATGCCACGGCCAGCCCGGCAATCAGGGACAGCACCATGGGGCCAGCTACCCGGGTGCCGAGTTCCCGGCGGCCAATGGCGCCGGCAATTCCCGCTTTCACCAGGTTGTTGGTGGCGGCTGCAATAACGATCCCGATGACCGCTGTCTGCATGGCCAGGGAATCCTGGGACATTCGCGTCAGGGAAAGAGTGATTGCGTCCACATCCGCAACCCCGGACGTGGCCGCCAGCATGAAGATGCCCAGATCGCCCAGCCATTCCTGCAGGAATTCACCCAGCAACAGAATGCCCGTCAGCAGCGCACCGAATAACAGTGCAGATTTCAGATCCAGCGGATTCTGGGTCAGTTCCGGCCGGGTTGCTTCCAGGGCACCCTGGTTGCGTTTCCAGATAATCAGGGCTGGCAGATAGAGGAGGATCGTCATGACGGCCACAGGCCAAATCAGGCTGGGAAGTAATGCCGGATTGATCAGCGCACAGTACACGAGGATGCGTGGGAACATGGTGCCGCAGGCAATCAGGATGCCACTGGCAAATTGCGGGCTGACTTCCGGCGAGGCGTTGGACTGCCTGGCGTAATGGAGTGTCAGTGCCGTTGAAGAGCTCAGCCCCGCGAACAGGCTGGTGAAAAGAATGCCCTTTCTCATTCCGGCCATACGGATGGCGAAATAACCAACGAAGGAAACCGAGGCAATCAGCACCACCATCCACCAGATTTCCCGGGGGTTGAGAACACCGCCGGGGCCAAGGTCTTCGTTGGGCAGCAGTGGCAACATCACCACTGAGATAACCAGCAGTTTCAGGGCTGCATCCAGTTCGTGGGACTGGAGCTTGTCCACCAGCCCGTGGATCTCTTTCTTGTTGTCCAGTATCAGCGCAGTGACAACGGCTGCCCCGGTGGCAATGGCCGGGTCCACGGCCACGGCAATGGCGCCGAAACAGAAGGTGAGCACCATGCCTATGGTGCCGGTGATGCTGAAGTTGCGTATGTGGGCAAGCCGTTGACTGAAGGCCACCATGGCAATGGCCACCACGCTCACCAGCAACACGGGAAATGCCCATTCGGTCACTTCCTGTGTCAGCAGCGCGGCAATACCCCCTAGCAGACCGATCAGGGCAAAGGTGCGAATCCCCGCGATGCGCTCTCCCGACGCCTGCTCCCGGGCGTCCCAACCCCGCTCCAGCCCGATAATGGCCCCCAGCAGCAGGGCGATCAGCAGGTTCAGGGTGGTCTGGTTGTCGGCAATAAACCGGGTGGTTACCTCATCCATGATGTGTTCCGTTATCGGGTTTGATGGATCGCTCCAGGGTGGTGGTCAGTCGCTGGAGCAGCTCGCCGCTGTGGCGCCAGAAGTGCCAGTAGAGCGGGATCTTCAGCTCATGGCCAGGCGCAAGATTGACCAGAATGCCGTCATCCAGCCACTGGCGGGCCTGGACCTCGGGAATCATACCGTAACCCATGCCGGCCCTGGCAAGCTGCACAAATCCCTCGGATGACGGGCACAGATGAAAGGGAAAGTGGCCGTGGTAGCCGCAGCCCGCCAGAAACCGGTGCTGTAACTGGTCATTGGGGCCGAAAACAATAGCCGGTGCGGTTGCAAAGGCATCTGTTGAAATCCCTTCCGGAAAGAAACGATCAAGGTACTCCGGCGTTGCCAGTGGCATATAGATCATTTCTCCCAGGGGAACGCAGCGACCACCGGCAATGGGTTGGCTGCTGCTGCACAGACACGCTGCGACATCGCCGTCACGCATCCGCTTCAGGCCCACGTCCTGGTCTTCAATGACCAGATCCAGCAGCAGGCCTTCCCGGCTGCAGAAATCTCCCACGGCAGCGGCCCACCAGGTAGCCAGGCTGTCGGCATTGATAGCGATTCGCAGGCGGGCGGTGTCTTCAGCAAGGGCGGGGATGGTGTCGCGCAGGTCCCTTTCCAGCAACTGGACCTGCTGGAAGTGATTCAGCAGTTTGTTGCCTGCGGGTGTCGCCTGCAGCTCCGGGTGACGGACGAGTACCGGCTGGCCGAGGCGAACCTCCAGTGACTTGATGCGCTGGGACACGGCTGACTGGGTCAGCCCCAGGATCTCCCCGGCCCGCTCGAAACCGCCATTTTCCAACACCGCGGCCAGCGCCTGAAGCAGTTTGTAGTCCAGCATAAGAAAAATTCATGGGATATAAGGGTTATGATTTTTCAGTATAGCGTCGGGCCGGTAACCTGCCACTCTGTTTCAGGAGGAACGAATGCTGACGAGTTATCTGACGGGGCTGGTTGTATGCGGCGGAATTATCATCGCCATCGGGGCCCAGAATGCCTATATCCTGGGCCAGGCGATACGCCGGGAGCACCACTGGTACTCCGCGGGCATCTGCATGTGCGCCGACATTCTGCTGTTCACGGCGGGCATGTTTGGCGTGAATGCGGCATTGATGGCTGTTCCGCAGGCACTGGAGGTTCTGAGATGGCTCGGGGTGGTGTTCCTGGCCTGGCTGGCATTGGTGGCATTTTACCGGGTGATAATGGGTCGGCAGGGCCTGGGGGCTGATGTCGCCGCCGCTTCCAGCGTTCGCATGGTGGTATTGACCACACTGGCGGTGACCTTGCTGAACCCGCAGGTGTACCTGGATACCCTGCTGCTGATTCCTGCCATCGGTGCGCAGCAGGAAAGCCCCGCGGTATTCGTGGCCGGTGCCAGCAGTGCGTCGATACTCTGGTTCGGTTTGCTGGCCGCCGGTGGCGCGGCCCTGTCACCCTGGCTGGCCAGCCCCCGGGCATGGCGGTTTATCGACGGGGCCATCGGTTCAATGATGGCGGTAATCGCCTTCCATCTTGCCAGTACCGGGCTGTCCGGACCCGGTCTGTCATAGGCTGCCGGGTGCGATGCCCCTGTTCCGTCCGGCTATTTGTTGATCAGTGCATTTTGTTTAGGGCCCTAAGAAAAATCCGTTATAGCTGTTACTTTCCCGGGCCCATTCTGGTACTCTTCGCCGCCTTTATTTCACGGCCTATGAACCTACTTTGATGAAAGTGTCCGCGACGTTCCTGACGATCACTCCGCCATAGCGCTTCGCGCACCCTCTCCAGGTTAAATCCTCGAGCCAATAGCCTGTATTCGCCGCCGGCGAGTGCCATGGGCTTTATTGTCTCCGGGTTTTACCAACGGTTTTTCTCCCCTGCATGAATTGACTGGATCCTGAAAATGATTAACAAGCTCAAAGCCGACTGGCTCTCCAATATACGGGGCGACTTGCTTGCCGGTATCGTGGTGGCGCTGGCCCTGATTCCTGAAGCAATCGCTTTTTCGATTATCGCTGGTGTGGATCCCAAAGTAGGGCTGTACGCTTCTTTCTGTATCGCTGTTGTGATTGCCTTTGTGGGTGGCCGCCCCGGTATGATTTCGGCGGCAACCGGTGCCATGGCGCTGCTGATGGTTACCCTGGTCAAGGAGCATGGCCTGGAATACCTGCTGGCGGCCACGTTGCTCACCGGCCTGCTGCAGATCGGAGCCGGATACCTGAAGCTTGGCGGCCTGATGCGATTTGTATCGCGTTCCGTTGTCACCGGGTTTGTAAATGCCCTGGCCATTCTGATCTTCATGGCCCAGTTGCCGGAACTGACCAACGTGACCTGGCATGTGTACGCCATGATGGCCGCTGGTCTGGGTATCATCTACCTGTTTCCACTGGTGCCGGTGGTTGGTCGCATCCTGCCCTCGCCGCTGATCTGCATCGTTGCTTTGACGGTCATCGCCATGATCTACAACATCGATATCCGCACGGTCGGCGATATGGGGCAGTTGCCGGATACACTTCCGGTTTTCCTGTGGCCGGACGTGCCGCTCAACGTTGAAACCCTGATGATTATCCTGCCTTACTCCGTCGGTCTCGCCGTTGTTGGCTTGCTGGAATCGATGATGACCGCCACCATTGTGGACGACCTCACGGATACCACCAGTGACCGCAACCGCGAGTGCAAGGGCCAGGGTATTGCCAATATTGGTTCCGGCCTGCTGGGCGGGATGGCTGGCTGTGCGATGATTGGCCAGTCCATCATAAATATCAAGTCGGGCGGTCGAACCCGGCTTTCCACGTTGACCGCCGGTGTTTTCCTGCTGGTGCTCGTTCTGGTTCTGGACCAGTGGCTGGTACAGATTCCGATGGCGGCGCTGGTAGCCGTGATGATCATGGTGTCCATCGGTACCTTCAGCTGGGGCTCCATCAAGAATCTCAAGGAGCATCCGTTGTCCACCAACATTGTCATGGTGGTAACGGTGATTGTGGTTGTCGCAACCCACAACCTGGCGTTTGGTGTACTGGCTGGTGTGCTGCTTGCCGCGCTGTTCTTTGCCAACAAGGTGGGCCACTACATGCTGGTTACCTCCGGGTTCGATGACGCAACAGACACCCGAACCTATAACGTAGTGGGGCAGGTATTCTTCAGTTCCTCGGAAAAATTCACGGAATCCTTTGACTTCAAGGAAGCAGTGGATAATGTGGTGATTGACCTCAGCCGTGCCCATTTCTGGGATATAACGGCAGTGGCGGCCCTGGACAAGGCGGTGATCAAGTTCCGTCGTGAGGGTGCCGAGGTAGAGGTTATCGGGCTTAATGAAGCCAGTGCCACCATCGTTGACCGCTTCGGGGTGCACGACAAGCCTGAAGCCGTTGACCAGTTGATGGGGCACTGATATGACACAAGCCAAGGAATTCACCAACGAACCCGGCCAGAATAACAACCATAACAATCACCAGGGCGAGGTTAAGATGTTACGAGTAGTTGCCTGTATCGATGGTTCCAGGGCCGCACCGGCAGTCTGTGATTACGCAGCCTGGGCCAGCAAGCATATGGAAACCCCTGTCACGCTTCTGCATGTTCTGGATGAGGAGCGTTATCCGATGGAACCGGACCTGGCCGGCAGCATTGGTCTGGGCAGCCGTGAGCAGCTGATGGACGAGCTGGCCGAACTGGACCGGAAGCGATCGAAACTGGCCCTGGAGCATGGCCACCACATGCTGGACGAGGCCGAGGACCGGATCCGGACCCTGGGAATCGACGACATCATCAAGCGTCAGCGCCACGGCGACCTTACCGAGTCCCTGCTGGCCCTGGAGAACCAGACCCGTCTGCTGGTAATGGGGCTTCATGGCGAAAGCAGCTCTGACCGGGACGTGCATGTGGGCAGCCAGCTGGAAACCGTGATCCGCAGTGTCCACCGGCCGATTCTCCTGGTACCGGACGAATACCAGCAGCCGAAAAGCGCAATGCTGGCGTTTGATGGCAGTGCCACCGCGTTCAAGGGTGTGGAGTTGCTGGCCGGCAGCCCGGTACTCAAGGGTATGCCGATCCACCTGGTGATGATCGGTGCGGATACCAGTGACCGCCGGGAGCAGCTCCGGAAAGCCGAAAAGATGCTCGGCGGGCTCGGTTCGGACATTACCCTGGCCATCCGCGCCGGTGATGTGGAGCCCACCCTCCATGCATATCAGGAAGAGCACGATATCGATATCCTGGTCATGGGCGCTTACGGGCATTCGCGGATTCGCCAGTTCCTGGTGGGAAGCACCACAACCACAATGCTCAAGACCGCCAGAAAACCTCTGGTGATCCTGCGTTAATGCCATTGTGCCGGCGTTCCCCGGCCATGCTCCCGGCGTCAGGCGGTTGGTTCCTGGTGCTGATGGCAATGCTGACGGGATGTGCTGGCAGTCTGCCACCGGTGACACACCCGGGAGTCGGGGAAGCCTTGCAAAACAACGACAGCTTTCTTTCCACCCAGTCCAGGCAAAGGTTGGCCGGTACGAATGGCCAGTCCGGTTTTTACATGCTGGATTCCGGCCAGGACGCCTTTCTCTATCGTGCGGCGCTGATCGAAGCGGCAGAACAGAGCATCGACGCGCAGTACTACATCTGGAGCAACGACCCGTCGGGGCAGTATCTGGCCGGGCGACTGTTACTGGCTGCGGACCGTGGGGTACGGGTCAGGCTGCTGCTGGATGATTTCAATGCCGGAACCATCGGTGAGCTGTTTGCCGCCCTGGATACCCATCCGAACATTGATATCCGCATCTTCAATCCCGCCAGAAGCCGCAGTGGCTGGGGCCGATGGGTATCCTTCCTGCTGGACTTCGACCGTATCAACCGCCGCATGCACAACAAGACGTTCGTGGTGGATGGTACCGCGGGTATTGTTGGCGGCCGCAACATCGGCGATGAGTATTTCGGCTTTGATGCCGGCCGCTATTTCCGGGACCGCGACGTGTTCGCGCTTGGTCCGGTGGTTGGCGGAATGACGGACAATTTTCAGGCCTACTGGAACAACCCCTGGGCCTATCCCGTGGCCACGCTGTACCCGGGTACTCCCGCCGGGGGAGACCTGGCTGCCACCATGGACAGGCTTCGGCGCCAGGCCACAACACAGGGCCGGCTGCCGGTGCCGGCGCCTGTGGACTTTGAGCAGGGCAGGACGGAACTTACTGGGATGTTCGAGAAGATGACACTGGCCTCCGGCGAGCTGGTGTTCGACTACCCTTTTGAAACCATGGAAGAGCCGGCCGAAGCTCCGAGACGAAGTGCCAGAGCACTGCAAAAACTGGCAGAGGCTGCTACCCGGGAAATCCTGATCGAGTCCGCCTACCTGATCCTCACCTCGGAGCAGTTGCAGCTACTTGATATCGACGACCGCCAGGGGCTGCAGGTATCTGCGTTGACCAATTCACTGGCCTCCAACGACCTGGTCACCAACCATGCCGGTTATGCCCGCTGGCGCCCTTACATGCTCGGGCAGGGGATGCGAATCTACGAACTCAGGCCAGACGCGGAGGCGTGCCAGCAGTGGCTGAGCAGGGATGCGGTCTGTTCGACGGGAGAGGTCAGCCTGCACTCCAAGTCCGTGGTGTTCGACCGCAGCACGCTGGTGGTGGGGTCTTTCAATGTCAATCTTCGTTCCATTTACCTGAACGGCGAGACGGTGCTGATCATTCACAGTGCGGAACTGGCAGGGCAGGTGGCGGATGACATCCGCTCTGTCATGGCACCCGGTAACAGCTGGGAAGTGTCATTGGACGATGGCGGAGACCTGCAATGGCGCAGCGATGAGCAGGTGTATTCCAGCGAGCCTACGGTTGGCTGGTGGCGCCGTGTCGAGTCCCGTTTCCTGTCGTGGTTGCCTGTCGAGAAGTATCTCTAGGATTGTCCGGGCTGGTCAGGCAACACTGCCGGCCGCCACGCCGGACGCCCATGCCCACTGAAAGTTGTGCCCGCCAAGATGACCGGTGACATCCACCACCTCTCCAATGAAGTACAGATCCGGTCGTTCAATAACCGCCATGGTCCTGGATGAGAGCTGGCGCGTGTCCACGCCGCCCAGTGTTACTTCGGCGGTCCGGTAGCCTTCGGTGCCGGCGGGTTTGATGGCCCACTGGCCAAGGGCACGGGCCGCTTTTTCGATGTCACTGTTCTTGTATTCCTGCAGCGGTCCTGACCAGCCGTGGAGGTCATTCAGGGCCTGCGCAAAGCGCTTGGGCAGGTGTTGCATCAGGTACTGGGCGAGGGTGGATTGCGGTCTGCTTTTTCTGAGCTGATACAGATCCTGCCCGATATTGGTAGCAGGGAGCATATTGATGCTCAGGCTGTCGCCGGGATGCCAGAAACTGGAGATCTGCAGCATGGCCGGTCCGCTCAGGCCCCGATGGGTGACCAGCATGGGTTCGCGGAAGTGTTCGTTGTTGCAGTGTACGTCCACCGGGCAGCTGACACCGGAAAGAGGGGCGAGTTGCTGTTTCAGCTCCGGGTGCAGGGTGAAGGGCACCAGTCCCGCCCGGGTGGGCAATACGGTAAGGCCGAATTGTCGTGCAATGTCGTAGCCAAAGCCGGTGGCGCCCATGGTGGGAATGGACAGGCCGCCGCACGCCACTACCAGGGATTCGCAGTTCAGGGCACCGGCGTTGGTTTGCAGCTGGTAGCCGTTGTCGGTGGAGCTGATTGTTCTGACGCTGGTATTCAGCCGCACTTCCGCGCCGGCCCATTCGCACTCGGTCAGCAGCATGTTGAGTATTTCCTTGCTGCTGTCCTTGCAGAAAAGCTGGCCGGCGGCTTTTTCCTCGTGTTCGATGCCGTGGCGCTCCACCAGATCCAGGAAGTGCTGGGGGGTGTAGCGTTTGAGGGCGGAGATGCAATAGTGGGGGTTGTCCGAGAGGAAGTTGGCCGGGGTGCTGTTGAGATTGGTGAAGTTGCAGCGGCCGCCGCCGGACATGAGGATTTTCTTGCCGGGTTTGTTGGCGTGGTCGATGACCAGGACTTTGCGGCCGCGATAGCCCGCCGTTAATGCGCACATTAGGCCTGCTGCGCCGGCGCCTATGATGATGACGTCGTAGTTCTGTTCTTTCATGCTTTGGAGTTCCGGCACGGGTTGAGGGTGGTCAGGGATACGCGGTGAATACGTCCGTGTACGCTCGACAAAAACATCCCTGTTTTTGACGATCCCTGACCACCCTCAACCCGTGCCTTGCCGAACATCTGTGTTGCCTGCCGCTTTGCGTTTGTTCGGCGCAGTATACATTTTTGCCGGGGTTTCAGGGCAGGTGAACGGAGCCTTCCATGTAGAAAGCCGCCTGGCCGGCTATGGCTACGCGGTCGCCTTTCAGTTCGCAGCGCAGTACGCCTCCTCTGGCAGACACCTGATTCGCCAGCAGCGTGCTTTTGCCAAGCTTCTCCGCCCAGTAGGGCACCAGCACGCTGTGGATGGAGCCGGTGACCGGGTCCTCGTCGATACCGGCGCCGGGGGCGAAGTAGCGGCTGACGAAGTCGCAGTTGTTGCCCGGTGCGGTGATGATGACGCCCTGGTTGCCCAGTTCCCGGAGCTTGCGGATGTCGGGCTGGGCGGCTTTTACCGAGGCTTCGTCTTTCAGGACGACCATGTAGTTGGTGTCGTTGGGCACGAAAAAGGACGTGTCCTGGGTGCCTTCCAGTGCGTTGCGGATCAGATCCGGTGTGGGACGTGCTTCAAAAGGTAGGTTGGGGAAGTCGAGCGCCAGCCAGCCATCGTCCTTCATTTGCACGCCCAGGGGGCCACTTCTGGATTGGAAGCGGATCTGTTTTTGCTGCCAGCCCAGTTTGTTGAAGACGACCCAGGCGCTGGCCAGGGTGGCGTGGCCGCATAGGGGAACTTCTACCGTTGGTGTGAACCAGCGTATGTGAAAGTCTTCTTCTGCATGGTCGGGAAGGGCAACCAGAAAGGCCGTTTCCGAGAGGTTATTCTCCAGTGCCAGTTTCTGCATGGTGTCGTCTGGCAGCCACTCTTCCAGTGGCATAACGGCAGCGGGGTTGCCACCAAAAACCTGGCTGGTAAACGCGTCGACCTGGTAGATCGGTAATGTTTTCATGACTCCTCCCTTGTGAACGTGTCAGCGTAGCGGTGTGCCCGGTGGGCGGCAAATTGGCTCAGTTCCACGGCGCTGTAGAAGTGAAGCTCTGGCAGAGCTTTCGAGTGGGTAATGATCCAGTGTTCGGATTTGACCAGGCGCATTTCAAAGCCGAGGTTCTCCAGCCACTTCCGGGCGGTGTGGATGGTCATCGGGGCCAGGTCGTGGTTGTGGCCAACGCCCAGCAAGTCCCTGCGGCTGGCCGGTGGTATCTCTGTCAGCGGGTGGGGCTGTAATCGGTTCAGTGCGGTCATGGTGAAACTCCTTCTTCCGGACGCTGATCACCATTCTCCGCCGCTGCAGACAACCATAACAGATTCAGATATTGTGGTTTTGAACCGGTACAGATCCACGGTATCTGCATCTGTACCGGTCAGGATTCCGGCAATCTGTACCGCCGTTACGCTTGATGGATATGGCAGGATAAGGTCATGGGCATTCTCTATAACCAGGTGGCAGACCAGTTGCAGGCGCTGATTCGTGACGGGGTTTATCGCGAAGGGGAGCGGCTGCCCGGTGTTCGGGCGTTGAGCCGGCAGTTTGGTGTGAGCGTTTCGACGGTACTTCAGGCCCACCAGACGCTGGAGGCCCGTGGCTATCTGGAAGCCCGGGAACGCAGCGGCTATTTTGTGCATCTGCCCAGGCGGGATATGCCCGAACCGGTGATGCAGCAACACAGGGCCAAACCCATGCCGGTGAGCGCCCGGGAGATGACGCTGGACCTGTGTGCCGACGAGCAGAAGCGCATGGTCCCGCTGGCGGCCGCAGTGCCGCACCCGGATTTCCTGCCGGTCCGGCAGATCCAGCAGGCGACCTTGTGGGCGGCCAGGCGTGGGCTGGAATCCCTGGATTATGCCTTTCCGGGCAAGATTGAATATCGCCGCCAGGTGGCCCAGCGGATGGCGGCCCTGGGTGTCATGGTCACACCCGACGATATTATCGCCACCAACGGTGCGCAGGAGGCGATCATTCTGGCCCTGAAGGCAGTGACTTCACCCGGGGATATCGTCGTGGTTGAGTCGCCTTCGTTTCCGGGCATTCTTCAGGCCCTGGATGTTGTCGGGCTCAGAGTGATTGAAGTGCCGACGCATCCGTCCGAAGGGATGAGCCTGGAGGGGCTGGAACTGGCGCTGGAGCAATGGCCGGTCAAGGCATGCGTGGTGGTCCCCAATCACAGCAACCCGATGGGCGCGCGGATGCCGGATGAGCGTAAGCAGCAGTTGGTGTCGATGCTGGAGCGGGCCGGTGTGCCGCTCATTGAAGACGATATCTATGGTGATGTTTTCCACACCGGCGAGCGGCCGAGACCGGCAAAGGTCTTCGACCGTACCGGCAATGTGATCTATTGCAGTTCGTTTTCAAAAACCATTTCGCCGGGGCTGCGCCTGGGCTGGATGATGCCTGGAAAATATCTGGCCGAGGCGCGCCAGCAGAAGTATTTCAGTAATCTGGGAACCGCGAGTCTACCGCAGCTTGCGGTGGCCCGTTTCCTGGAGCAGGGGGGGTATGACCGTTACCTGCGCTCGGTCCGGCCACGTTTTCGCGAGGCTACCGAGCGGATGCGGTCTGCGGTGGGGCGGTCATTTCCGGAGGGCACCGCTGTCAGCCGCCCACAGGGTGGTTTCGTGCTCTGGGTTCAGCTTCCGGGCAAGACGTCCGGAACGGAGGTTTACCGCCGGGCCCGGGAGGAAAACATCAATGTGGCTCCGGGGCTGATGTTCTCCACAACCGACAAATACCAAAACTGCCTGCGGCTCAATGGCGCCAACCCATGGAGTGAGCGGATCGAGCACGCGGTTGCCCGCCTGGGTGCCATTGCAACCGCTTTGGCGTCGGAATCCTGAGCCCCGGACTTACCTTGTTCTCAGCTCCAGTGGGTCCAGCAGGCCGGCGGCGATGGCGATGCCGGTAACATCCGGCACCCGCTCCACGCCCAGTCGCTTCATGACCCGCGCCCGGTAAAGATCAATGGTCTTGATGCCCACGTCCAGCTGCTCGGCAATTTCCCGGCTGGTGTAACCCTGGGCCAGTGGCAGGAATACATCCCGTTCCCGGCGGGTGAGGGAGGCTATCAGGGCATCGGTCTGAGCGTCGCCCTGTTGCCGGGTGCTGGTGGCCTGGTGCTGCTGCAGGGCCTGCTGAACGCTGTCGAGCAAAAGCTGTTCATTGAAGGGCTTTTCAATAAAATCAAAGGCTCCGGACTTGAACGCCCGGACAACAATGGGCACATCCGCATGGCCGGAAACAAAGATAATGGGTAACTGCGAGCCGCGTTTCTGCAACTCCTCCTGAACGTTCAGCCCGCCGAGGCCGGGCATACGGATATCCAGCACCACACAGCCGGTCTGCTCCGGTTCCACCGCTTCCAGAAACCGGCGCCCATCGGCGTAAGGGCGTACCTGCAAGCCCACGGACTCGAGTAACCACTGGGTGGATTCCAGCATACCCGCGTCGTCGTCCACCACGTAGACCGTATTGGGTTGTTCACTCATTCTGGTGTGTCTCCCCGGGGATCGTCTGGTGTATTTGTGCGGGAAAGGGCGGGGGGAAACCGGCAGACCAGCACCAGCCCGCTGCCTTCGGCCGGTTTTGCATCCAGGAATCCGCCAAAACCCTCGATAATGGAGCGGCTCATGGAAAGCCCCAGGCCCAGCCCCTGGGGTTTGCTGGTGTAGAAGGGTGTAAACATTTGCCGCAGGCCCTCGTTATCCAGTCCCGTACCCTGGTCGGTCACCTCGATCAGGGTTTCCCGTTCCGGTGTCACGCAGGTTGTCAGGGTTATCCGTGAGGCGGTGTCATTGCCGCCACGGGCTTCCAGGTTGGCGTCGATACCATTGCGCACCAGGTTGATCAGGACCTGCTCAAGCAACACCGGGTCGGCCGTGATCACCGGATTGCTTTCGGCCAGCCGAGTCCGTATGACCACGTTGTTTTTGTCCGCATCCCACTGGCACAGGCGCCGGACGTTGGTAACGGTATCGTTAATGCTGATCGGAGCCGTTCGTTTCTGGCCCTTGCTCAAAAACGCCCGCAGACGTCTGATCACTTCCGAGGCACGATTGGCATGGTGGGTAATGCGCTGGAGCCCGTCGTCCACCCGTTCCAGGCATTCGGGGTGTTCCTGTGCCTGTTTCAGGTAGCGCTGGCTGGCGCTGGCAAAATTCACGATGGTGGCCAATGGCTGGTTCATTTCGTGGGCGATACTCGAGGCCAGTTCGCCAAGGGTTGCCAGCCGGGCCGTGTGCGCCAGCTCGTCGGCCAACCGCCGGTTGTTTTCTTCCGATTCAACTCGCGCCGTTATATCCCGGGACACACTCACCACCTCGATCACCGCTCCGGTGTAGGTTTCCCGGATGGCCCTGCTGGCAATTTCAAACCAGCGCCGGCTGCCATCCCGGTGAGTAATTTCGAGGGTCAGGGTGGCGTAGCCTTCGTCCCGCAGCCTGTTGCGTGCTTCTTCCAGTTCATCGTGAATGGAGCTGCTGCGAAACACGTCTTCCAGGGGTTTGCCTCGCAGTTCTTCCGGCCAGTACCCCAGTAATCGCCAGGAAGCCGGAGTGGCATCGATAAAACGGCCATCCGGGGCGTGACGGGAAATAAGGTCTGTGGTGTTTTCGGTGATCAGGCGGTAAAGGCGGCTGCAGCGGGTCGCTTCGTTCAGTTTGCGGAGCTCATCAGTGGCATTTCTGCCACGGGCGAGAACCTGGCCGGAGGCCCGATCGGGAATGAATGTCCAGAGCAGAGCGATACCGGGCAGGTGGCATTCCACGCCCTCAATGGCCCGCCCCTGGCTGACGCTGGCGTTGATCAGTGCCTGTGTGTTGATTGGTAACAGGCCTGCAATCTCTTCTGTGCCTGCTTCCCGGGCCAGCATCTTTGCCGCCGGATTGCTCGCCAGAATGGTGCTGTCCGGGCCCAGTACAAGCCCGGCTTCCGGATCGCATTCAGGGAGCTGAAAGACCGGGACTGTGGATATTATTGTCATTGGCCAGCCATTGTATAGTAGTAATACTATAATACGTTGGTGTAATTTCTAGTAATGTTGCTATTTAATACCATTTTCGCCAGCCATGAGTATAGCTTTTCCGGCGTACTTACTGAATACACCATAAGAACAATGGAAGCCAAAGGACCACACCAATGACCTCGATTTTTGATCAGGCCCTGGAGCCTGTCGACGCCAACTATTCTGTTCTGTCCCCCATCGATTTTATCGAGCGCACCGCCAGTGTGTACCCGGAGTATCCGTCGGTGATTCACGGTGCTATCCGCTACAGCTGGAGCCAGACCTACGAGCGTTGTCGCCGGCTCGCTTCTGCACTGGCCGGCCGTGGCATTGGCCAGGGCGATACCGTGGCGGTGATGCTGCCCAACATACCGGCCATGGTGGAGTGCCACTTTGGTGTGCCCATGATCGGGGCGGTTCTCAATACCCTGAATGTACGTCTGGACGCAGAAGCCATTGCCTTCATGCTTGAGCACGGCGAGGCCAAAGTGGTGGTTGCCGACCGTGAGTTTGGCGATGTGGTCCGCGATGCCGTCAGTCGCCTGAACGAAAAGCCGCTGGTGATCGATGTGGATGATCCGGAGTACGGCGAAGGCACCCGGGTAAGCGATCTCGACTACGAGGCCTTTTTGCAGGAGGGTGACCCGAATTACCAGTGGCGCCTGCCGGGTAATGAATGGGATGCGATTTCCCTGAACTACACCTCCGGCACTACCGGTAATCCGAAAGGCGTTGTCTATCACCATCGTGGCGCCTACATGAACAGCCTGGGTAACCAGGCGGTGTGGTCCATGGGCCAGCACCCGGTCTATCTCTGGACGCTGCCCATGTTCCACTGTAATGGCTGGTGCTTTCCCTGGACCGTCACCGCTCTGGCCGGTACCCATGTGTGCCTGCGCCGGGTGGACCCGGAGAAAATCCTGCAACTGATCCGTGACCACCAGGTCACCCATATGTGCGGTGCGCCGATCGTCCTTAACGCTCTGCTGAACGTGCCGGAATCCGCCAAGGCGGGTATCGACCACGAAGTGAAGGCGATGACCGCCGGTGCAGCTCCCCCCGCCCAGGTTATCGGCGCCATCGAGGAAATGGGCATTGCCATTACCCACGTGTATGGCCTGACAGAAGTCTATGGTCCGGTGACCGTGTGTGCCTGGAAGTCCGAATGGGACGAAAAAACCCTGGATGAGCGGGCCACCATCAAGGCGCGTCAGGGCGTTCGTTACCACACCCTGGCGGGCACCATGGTAGGCGACCCCAATACCATGGAGCCGGTGCCGAAGGACGGCAAAACCATTGGCGAGATTTTCCTGCGCGGCAATACCGTGATGAAAGGCTACCTGAAGAACCCCAGGGCCACGGAAGAAGCCTTCCGGGGCGGCTGGTTCCACACCGGCGACCTGGCGGTGTGGCACGAAGACGGGTACATGGAAATCAAGGACCGCCTGAAGGACATCATCATCTCCGGCGGCGAGAACATCTCCACCATTGAAGTGGAAGATGCCCTGTACCGTCATCCTGCAGTGCTGGAGGCCGCCGTGGTGGCGCGTCCGGACGAGAAGTGGGGCGAGACGCCCTGTGCGTTCATCACCCTGAAGCCTGAGGCCGGCGATGTCAGCGAAGAGGACCTGATCGGGTTCTGCCGTGAGCGCCTGGCCCGCTTCAAGGTACCGAAAACCATCGTGTTCACGGAGCTGCCGAAGACTTCCACCGGCAAGATCCAGAAGTTCGTCCTGCGAGACCAGGCGAAAGAACTCGGCTAAGACCACAAAAACAACATCAGGCGCGGAATACCCCGCGCCAGGAGACTTCTGTTATGCAATTGTATGAACGCAAAAACGGGGAAGAGCAGCCGTATTGGCCTGCAGGCCCCTTCAAAGTCCGACTGCCATTTGTCCATTACCGCTGGGAATTTGCGGAAATGGTGCAGGCCCTGATCATGTTCGTGGTCAGCCTGGCGATGATTCCACTGCTGGAAAAATACCTTGGCGTGCCCTACGACGTCGCCCTTGCCTATGTGGTGATCTGTGGTATTGGCTTCATGTTGCCAGCGCTGCTGGGTGTCCCCCTGGTACCTGGCTGGATTACCCCGGGTATTCCTGTGGTGCTTCTGTTCCTGGGCGATTACGAGCCCGGCCCCGAGGCCATCCAGGCCCTGTTTGCCCTGCAGTTCCTGGTGTTCATTATTTTCCTGGTGCTGGGGATAACCCGCCTTGGCAGTAAGCTGGTGGAGCTGATTCCCCGGTCCATGAAGGGCGGTATTATCATTGGCGCCGGTATAGCCGCGCTGATGGGTGAAATCGAGGCCGGTGGCCGCCTGGCGGAAACCCCCATATCGCTCATTGTCGGTGGCCTGGTGTGCCTGTACCTGATGTTCTCCGTTTCCTTCAAGGGCTTTGTGGACAGCAGCAACATTGCCCGCAAGATTGCCAACTACGGCATGGTGCCCGGGATGGTCGTCGCCATCGTCGTGGGCTTTGCCACCGGCGAGTATGCCGTACCCGAGGTGGAGTGGGGCATCACCAAGCCGGCGTTTGATGAGCTCTGGAACTACCTGCCGTTCACGGTTGGTTTCCCGGATGCCAGCGTGTTCATGTACGCCATCCCGACCGCAGTGATTGCCTATGTCATTGCCTTCGGTGACATTGTTGTCGGCCAGTCCCTGATGAGCCGTGTCGACCATCTGCGCAAGGATGAAGACATTGACAACAGCATTGACCGTGTACACCTGGTCACAGCCATTCGTAATGGTGGCCATGCCTTCTTCGCTCCGTATCCGGGTCTGGCAGGCCCGATCTGGACAGCGGTCACGGCCACCATGGCGGAGCGCTACAAGTATGGCCGCAATGCCATGGAGTCCATCTACAGTGGTGGCGGTACCTTCTGGATCACCGGTTTCATTGCCGTATTCATGTTGCCGCTGGTGAGCTTTTTCCAGCCGGTACTCCCGATTGCCCTGTCACTGACCCTGCTGCTGACCGGTTACATCTGCCTGATGGTGGGCCTGGAGCAGCTGGAGAACAACACCGAACGCGGTATTGCCGGCACCATGGGTGTGGTGCTGGCGGTTTATGGCGCGGGCTGGGGCCTGGCCACCGGTGCGGTGCTGTATTTCCTGATTGAGCGCACCAAACTGATCGGATTTACCGCAGACCCGGAAGCGCCGGGTGTGAAAGCGGCCGAAGAGCACTAACGAGAACCTCCGGCCTTGCCGGAGGTTCTCAACCCCTGTGTGTCCTTGGAGGTATCGGCATTGCCATACCTCCTTTTTTGTTGTTGACGATCTGTCATTTTGTGACAATCTGTCGGTTTTTTCCTGTTCCTGCCTTCCTTCCGGGCTCAATCCGGGTTTAAACTGAATCCTCTGATCAATTTTCGTACTCGGTTTTCCGCAGTACGGTGAATGCCGCTCCATAATCACAATAAACCGGAGGCAGTCATGACTATCAGCTCCACACCCGAGGGGGTATCCGTTACCCCACGGCACCTGCGCTTCGATCTTGCCGAAGAACTCAGAACGCTCTGGCACGGCAACGACGCCTTTCGCACGGCCTTTTTCAACGCCCTCTCGCTACAGTTTCCGGACGGGGAGCAGCAGTTTATCAACGCTGTCCGCCTGTATCGTGACCAGGTGGATGACCCCAAGCTGAAAGAGGAGATCCGCGGGTTTATCGGGCAGGAGGCGCTGCACAGTCGGGAGCACAAGCATTACAACGAAGCCCTGAAAGCGCGGGGTTACAATATTGATGCCATTGACGAGCGCTTTCGCAAGCACATGGAGTGGGTAGGCAAACTGCCCCCGAGTCGGCAGCTGGCAGGAACCTGCGGCGCGGAACACTATACCGCCGTGCTGGCCAACGCGATCCTCAAGCACCCGGAATGGATGGACGGGGCGACCCCCGGGATGGCCAGGTTATGGCGCTGGCATGCCATCGAGGAGACCGAGCATAAATCCGTGGCTTTCGACGTCTATCGTCATTGCGTGGGCAATGAGCGGCTGCGGCGGGTTGTGTTCCTGTTTGTGACCTGGAACTTCTTCAAGTACACCTTCCTGAATACCTGCAGCCTGCTGAAGACCGATGGCAAGCTATGGAGCCCGGGCACCTGGATTGGTGGTATCAACTTCCTCTGGGGAAAACCGGGCGTATTGCGCAAGTGCCTGCCGGACTTTCTGGCCTATTTCCGCAAGGGATTTCACCCCTGGCAACAGGATAATCGTGACCTGATCCATAAAAACCTCAACGAACTTGAGCTGGAGCAAACTGCCGGCTAACGGGGTGCTGAAATTGCCGGGGGTTTGTGTAAGACTGGGCGCTGCCAGGAACAATGACAATAAAGGGAAGAGCCCGGCAGGCTGACTTCCCGCAGCTGGAGGCCCCCATGCGCGTTGGTCTGATTGTGGATTCAGCTTGTGATCTGCCTTATGAGTTCAGTCGCAAGCACGATCTGTTCATTCTGCCCGTGACCGCCGTTATCGACGGTCAGACCTACATTGATGAGCACGATCCGGTTCGGACCCAGGAGTTCTACCAGAGCGGATTACTGCAAAAAGGCCACCATGCGGAAACCCAGGCCTTTTCCCCACAGCAGATCCACGATCTGTTCATGGAAAAGATCGTCACCCAGTTTGATGTGGCGATCTGCGAAACCGTCACCCGCTCCCGCAGCCTGATTTTCCAGAATGCCACCGAAGCCATGAACAGTGTCATGGCGCACTACCAGGAAGCGCGCAAGGCTGCCGGCCGTGAAGGCAAGTTCTCCATGCGTGTGATCGACAGCAAGCAGATATTTGCCGGCCAGGGCCTGTTGGCAGCCCATACGTTGCGGCTGATCGAGCAGAAACTGTCCAAGAACGCCCTCCGCAATGAAGTCGAGATTTTCACCGACAAGATCTACACCTGCGTAATCCCGCGGGACCTGCATTACATCCGCGAACGTGCCCGCAAACGGGGCGACAAGAGTGTTTCCGCGCTGGTGGCCTTTCTGGGCAAGGCGCTGAACATTACGCCGGTCATATTCGGACAGGGGGCACAGGGGCAGCCAGCGGCCAAAACCCGCAGCTTTGACATGGCGGTGGAAAAAGTCATGAACTACGCCGTCGGCCGGGTAGAGGCCGGGTTGCTGACGCCTTATGTCAGCCTTTCCTGTGGCCTGACCTGGACGGAGATCGAGGACCTTCCCGGCCTGAACCGGCTGCGGGATGCGTGTGAGAAAAACGGCGTGGAACTGCTGCTGTCCCAGATGGGGATTACCAGCAGTATCTATGTCGGCCCTGGCAGCCTCTGCCTGGCCCTGGCGGCCGAGCCTCACGAATTCAGCGATTTCCAGTAATAACCGCCTGGTGCCATCAGGAGGTGCCGTTGCCGCTTGGCCCGCCTGCATCCTGCCGGGTGTATCTTCGGCAAACGCGGCCGGTGCAGCTTCGTGTTAGCCTCTTTCACTTCCTAACGCCAACGCCCACTTTCTGACAGCACCGGACCTGATTATGACCAAAGGCAAAACGGATCTCGCCAATGCACTGCTGGAGCAGCATGTAAAACATGAAATGGCGTCCCTGAAGGGTGCGAAACTGCGACGGTTCCTGGCAACAGAGGTGGATGAGCTGTTTGACTACGCCGGTACCATCACACTGAACCGGATTACCTCGGTGGAACAGGTGATGGGTGTGATTCACCGTATTGTGATCAACATGGAGCTGGACGCCGGGATACCGGAGCTGGCAGCAGAGATGGCCACGGAAGTGCTTAATGCCCCGGTTCAGCGAACCTCCCGCCTCAATGACATAATCACCCGCGAGCAGGCGACCGGCTTTCTGGAAGAGGCCCTTGAGCTTCGCCAGCAGCGGGAAAGGGTGATCAGTGAGATCATGGCGCACCCGGTCTACCAGGAGCTGGTTTCCAACGTGGTATACCAGGGCGTGGTGAATTACCTCTACGAGGACAACCTGATTACCAAGAGTGTCCCCGGCGTGGGTTCGATGATGAAGTTCGGCAAGCGCATGGCCAACAAGGCAGTGCCAGGCCTGGATGAAAGCTTCGAGCGCCGCTTCAAGGCCTGGCTGTCTGACAGCCTGCCGGGGCTGATTGCCCGTAGTGAACAGTTTCTCCACCGGGCGCTGACAGACGATGAACTGCGGGACAGCGTGATGGCAGCCTGGGTATCCCTTGAAGACCGCACCATCGAAGAGCTTCATGAAGGGCTGGGAGATGTGCAGTTACAGGAGTTCGTGGTTCTGGGCTACGAATTCTGGCTGCAGTTCCGCAAGACCGACTACTTTGAAGGCTGTGCCAGGGCAGTGGTGGAGCACCTGTTCACCCTTTACGGCGACAGGCCGGTCATCGAGCTGCTCCGCACGGTTGGCGTCGACCGCGAGGTGGTGATGGCGGAAGTCGATGCCTACGCACTTCCGGTGATAGACGTGTTGCGGGAGGAGGGGTATCTTGAAGCCCTGATCCGTCGCCGTCTCGAGCCGTTCTACAGGTCCGCGGCGGCAAAAAAGCTTTTGCAGCAGGAGAGCTGAGCACACCTGCTGTCCGCGGGGTTGTCTGGCAATGTGGATACCGACCGAACTGTTCTGGGCCTATCTGGTAGCAATTACGCTGCTGACGTTAACACCGGGCGTGGATACCCTGCTGGTGATGCGCAACGCCGGCCGCGGCGGTCTGCGGGACGGTTGCGTGACCAGCGTGGGCATCTGTAGCGGGCTTTTCATTCATGCCACCCTGTCTGCCCTGGGCATCTCCGTGTTGCTGGTGGAGACCGCCTGGGCCTTCACCATGCTCAAGTGGGCAGGTGCCTGTTACCTGGTCTGGCTGGGGCTCAGTTCCTTGCGTCAGGCCATCAAGCGTTCTCCGGGGCAGGGAGCTGCAGAGCCGTCATTGGCGGCAGCATCGGCGCTGATGAAACCGGCGTCAGCTGCGGTGGCGTTCCGCGAAGGCCTGCTGTCCAACGTCCTGAATCCCAAAACCGCATTGTTCTATATGGCGCTTTTGCCCCAGTTTATTGACCCTGCAGGTAATGCCTTCCAGCAATCGCTGTTTCTGGCCGCCGTTCATTTTGTGCTGGCCATGGCCTGGCAATGTGCACTGGCTGCGCTGGTGGTCAAGTCCCGCAGGCTGGGTGTGGGGCAGGGTGTCAAACGCACACTGAACGCCCTCACCGGTGGTTTTTTCGTTGCCATGGGGGCGAAGCTGGCAACCCAGTGAGCCGTTGGCGGCCATCTAACCGCAGGCCACAAAAAAAGGGGAGCACCTGTGGCTCCCCTTTTCGTTCCGCATGCGCGGTACGCTGCAATTACTTCTCCAGATACTGCAGCTTGTCCGGCTTGCCGTCCCACTCTTCGGCGTCTGGAAGCGGGTCTTTCTTCTCGGTGATATTCGGCCACTTGCCTGCCAGCTCGGCATTGAGCTCAACAAACTGGACCTGGTCTGCAGGCAGCTCGTCCTCGGAGAAGATGGCCTCTGCAGGGCACTCCGGCTCGCACAGGGCGCAATCGATGCATTCGTCCGGATCAATTACCAGAAAATTCGGGCCTTCGTAGAAGCAGTCAACCGGGCATACTTCCACGCAATCCGTGTATTTGCACTTGATGCAGTTATCAGTAACGATAAACGCCATAGTCAGATTCCTGGTCCAGTAGTCAATCTCATCAGAGTAATAATAATTGCGCGATATTGTATTGAGCGGCCTGCCCGGTCGCAAGCGCCGAGGCGCTATATCGTTATTACATGGGTCAATTCTGCCGCAATTTGCGCTTAATTATTCAGCAGTTCCTTCAATTCATACAGTCGGTTCAAGGCCTCCCGGGGTGTCAGCCCGTCTACATCCAGTTCCGCCAGGGTTTCCTCCACCTTGCTGGGTTCCAGGCTGGCAAACATATCCCCCTGCATCACCGGCTCGCTGACCTGTTTCGTGCGTTTTTGCCGTTCAGGCTCGGCGCTTACCGCTACAGTGCTGCCGGGCGCGGGATTGGCCGGCGCAGCGCTGCCCTCAAGGTGGGACAGCTGCTCCCGGGCATTGCGGATAACATCCTGGGGCACCCCCGCCAGTTTGGCCACCTGCAGGCCGTAACTCTGGCTGGCAGGGCCATCATGGACATTGTGCAGGAATACGATGGTGTCGTCGTGCTCCGTGGCCGTCAGGTGAACATTGACGGCATGCTCGAGCTCATCAGCCAACTGCGTGAGTTCGAAATAGTGGGTGGCGAACAGGGTATAGCAGCGAATATGTTTTGCCAGGTGTTCCGCCGTGGCCCAGGCCAGTGACAGACCATCAAACGTGCTGGTACCGCGCCCCACTTCATCCATCAGCACCAGGCTGTGCTCGGTGGCGTTGTGGAGGATGTTGGCGGTTTCGGTCATTTCCACCATAAAGGTCGAGCGCCCGCCGGCGATATCATCCGAGGAGCCCATACGGGTGAAAATACGGTCCACCGGGCCAATCACCACCCGGTTGGCAGGTACGAAACTGCCGGTGTAGGCCAGCAGGGCAATCAGCGCTGCCTGGCGCATATAGGTGGACTTACCGCCCATGTTGGGGCCGGTGATGACCAGCATGCGCCGTTGCTGGTCCATCAGCAGGTCGTTGGGTACATAGGGCTCACTCAGTAATTGCTCCACCACCGGGTGGCGGCCTTCCTCGATATCAAAGCCGGGGGTATTACTGAACTCCGGCGCATTGAAGCGCAGGCTTGTGGCGCGCTCGGCAAAGTTGCTGAGTACATCCAGCTCCGCCAGGGCCTGGGCGGCATCCTGCAGCGGTGCCAGCTGGGCAGCCACGGTTTCCAGCACTTCATCGTACAGCGCTTTTTCCCGCGCCAGTGACCGGCTCTTGGCACTGAGGGCCTTGTCCTCGAATTCCTTCAGTTCCGGAGTGATAAACCGCTCGGCATTCTTCAGGGTCTGGCGCCGGATGTAGTCCACGGGGGCATGGCCGGACTGGGCACGGCTGATCTCGATGTAGTAGCCGTGTACCCGGTTGTAACCCACTTTGAGGGTACTGATACCGGTGCGCTCCCGCTCCCGGGTTTCCACGTCCAGCAGGAACTGGCCGGCGTTCTCGCTGATGTTGCGCAGTTCGTCCAGCTCTTCGTCGAACCCCTCACGGATTACGCCGCCATCACGAATGACCACCGGTGGGTTGTCGATGATGGCCCGCTCCAGAACATCGGCCAGTTCCGGATATTCACCGATGGTGGTGGCCAGCTTGACGATATGGTGGGAACTGACCGGCTTCAGGGCCTGTTGCAGATCCGGAAGTGCCTGGAAGGCATCCCGCAACCGGGCCAGATCCCGCGGCCGTGCCGAGCGCAGCGCCACCCGTGCCAGAACCCGCTCGATATCCCCGATGCTCTTGAGCAGGTCGTGAACCGGCTCGTAATGGAATCCGTCCAGCAGTGCAGCAACGGCCTGCTGGCGCTGCTCCACCACGGCCACATCCCGCAGTGGCCGGTTGAGCCAGCGCCGAAGCTGGCGCCCCCCCATGGCGGTGGCGGTGCGGTCCATTACCCACGCCAGGGTGTGCTGGGTGCCGCCCATGAGATTGGTGTCGATTTCCAGGTTGCGGCGGCTGGTGGCGTCCAGTATCACGGCCTCTTCGCGCCGCTCCCGGCTGAGCTTGCGGATGTGGGGCAGGGCGGTGCGCTGGGTCTCTTTGGCATATTGCAGCAGGCAACCGGCAGCGCAGATCGCCAGGGTGAGGTCCTCACAGCCAAAGCCGGTCAGGTCGCGTACCTGTAATTGCTGGGTAAGCACCCGGTGGGCGGTATCGGATTCAAACAGCCAGGGGCCCTGGCGCCGGATACCAGTGTAGCCTTCAAGCAGCTCCTGGTAGGGAAAATCCTCGCTCACCAGAATTTCTGCCGGCCGTAATCTCTGCAGTTCTCCCTGCAGGCTCTCGGTGCCGTCCAGTTCGGAAACGGTAAACCGTCCGCTGGAAATATCCAGAGAGGCGAAACCGAACTGTTCCCGGTGGCTGTAGATGGCAACCAGCAGATTATCGCGGCGGTCTTCGAGGAAGGCGTCGTCACTGAGGGTGCCGGGTGTCACGATACGAACCACCTGGCGATCCACGGGCCCTTTGCTGGTGGCCGGGTCGCCAATCTGCTCGCAGATGGCGATGGATTGACCAGCCCGTACCAGACGTGCAATGTAACCCTCAGCGGAATGATACGGAATGCCAGCCATGGGAATCGGGCTGCCACCGGACTGCCCCCGGGCGGTGAGGGTAATGTCCATCAGTTCGGCGGCCTTTCTGGCATCGTCGTAAAACAGCTCGTAGAAGTCCCCCATGCGGTAGAACACCAGTTCGTTGGGGTGTTCGCCCTTGATCTTGAGGTATTGCCTCATCATCGGGGTGTGCTGGGACAGATCGGTCTGGGCTGCTGACATGAACGGTTCCGGATCCATTGGCTTTATATGAAGGCAGGGATTGTAAGAAAATAACCGCCATGATGAAACGAAGGAGAACATTATGCCACTGACCGACCTGGCATTGGCGGAAGCCGGTGAGCAACTGGCTGAATTACTCGAGCGGCGCCGGCTTACCATTGCCACCGCTGAAAGCTGCACCGGGGGCTGGGTTGCCAAGGTTCTGACCGATCGCGCGGGTTCCTCCGCCTATGTATTGGCGGGGCTGGTGACCTACAGCAATGACGCCAAGAAGGGGTTGCTTGGAGTTACCGATCGATCTCTGGATGAACATGGTGCCGTCAGTGAGCCGGTGGTGCGGGAGATGGTTGCCGGTGCGCTGGCCGCAACCGGTGCCAGCGTTGCGGTGGCGATCAGTGGCGTCGCAGGCCCCGGAGGTGGCAGCGAAGACAAGCCGGTGGGCACGGTGTGGTTTGCCTGGGGCAGCTCGCCGACGGATACCGAGGCGGTGGTGGAAATCTTCGAGGGCGACCGGGATCAGGTACGGCGCCAGGCTGTATTGTATGCGTTACAGGGGGTTAGAGGCTTTCTGGAAAACTCCTGAGATTGAGGGGTTGGTCTTGCCCGCGGGTTATGTTTTAATACTGTTCAAATATACAGGAGTCCGGTTTTTCCGGGGTCCGCCGTTTACGATGATGGCCGTCGGGCTCCCGTCCCGGTTACGGCATTGGCGACAGAGGGTTTGCAACGATGGAAGACAACCGCAACAAAGCACTGAGCGCAGCACTTAGCCAGATTGAACGTCAGTTCGGCAAGGGTGCCGTCATGAAAATGGGCGACCAGCCCCGGGAAGCCATCCCTGCGGTTTCCACCGGTTCCCTTGGCCTGGACGTAGCGCTGGGTATCGGTGGGTTGCCCTATGGCCGTATCTGTGAGATCTATGGCCCGGAAAGCTCCGGTAAAACCACACTGACCCTCCAGGTGATTGCCGAAGCCCAGAAAGATGGCAAAACCTGTGCCTTTATCGACGCCGAGCACGCGCTTGATCCCATCTACGCCGAAAAGCTGGGTGTAAACGTGGATGACCTGCTGGTATCCCAGCCGGACACCGGTGAGCAGGCGCTGGAAATCGCCGATATGCTGGTGCGCTCCAATGCGGTGGACGTCATCATTGTGGACTCGGTTGCGGCGCTGACTCCGAAAGCCGAAATTGAGGGTGAAATGGGCGACAGCCATGTGGGCCTGCAGGCTCGTCTGATGTCCCAGGCCCTGCGCAAACTGACCGGTAATATCAAGCACGCCAACTGCCTGCTGATCTTCATCAACCAGATCCGTATGAAGATTGGCGTTATGTTCGGCAGCCCGGAAACCACCACCGGTGGTAACGCCCTGAAGTTCTACTCTTCTGTTCGCCTGGATATCCGCCGCATCGGTTCGGTGAAAGACGGCGATGAAGTGGTCGGCAACGAGACCCGTGTCAAGGTGGTCAAGAACAAGGTCTCCCCGCCGTTCCGGCAGGCCGAATTCCAGATCATGTACGGCAAGGGCATCTACCACATGGCCGAAGTGCTCGACATGGGCGTGAAGGAAGGCTTCGTGGACAAGTCCGGTGCCTGGTACGCCTACAAGGGCGACAAGATCGGCCAGGGCAAGGCCAATGCCTGCAAGTTCCTGGAAGAGAACCTGGATATTGCCAGGGAAATTGAAGCCGCTGTGCGTGACAAGCTGATGCCCAAGCCGGTGAAAAAAGAAGCGGCTGAAGAGGTAACCGCAGACGCCAATGGTGAGCTTCTTTAAGGGCTGACCGTTCTCGGACTGTCGGGGAGGGAGCATGGAAAACGCGAAGAAAAAGTTGCTGGTCGTTGCCCATGCTCCTTCCCCGAATACCCTCAAGCTGCGGGAAGCCGTAGAGCAGGGCGCCAGACACCAAGACATCGAGAATGTTGATGTCACCGTGTTGCCGCCACTGGAAGCCGGCCCGGACGACGTTCTGGCCTGTGACGCCATTATCCTTGGCACCACTGAAAACCTCGGGTATATGAGCGGTGCCCTCAAGGATTTCTTCGACCGCAGCTACTACCCCTGCCTGGAGGAAACCCAGGGCCTGCCTTTCACTTTTTACATCCGTGCCGGTCTCGACGGCACCGGCACCCACCGTGCCATTGAATCCATTACCACGGGCCTGCGCTGGCGCCTGGTGCAGGAGCCTTTGCTCTGCCACGGTGAGTATCGGGAGGAGTTCGAGGAACAGTGCCGGGAGTTGGGGCTGTATATGGCGGCCGGCCTGGATGCGGGGTTGTTCTAGCCCGGGATTAGCTGGCGTACTGGTTGTAGAAGCCTTCAATGCGCGACAGCGCATTGTCTACCGTTCTTGAATAACCTTTCTTGTCGAAACAGTAGCTGAACTGGACGCTCACCCGGTAACCGGTCTGATAGGGCTGGCAGTTCACCACGCGGGCGGCAACGCGGGACTGGCTGATGTATTTGCCATCAAAGTCCATGTAAAGCCTGGCGCCCGGTTCCACGGGCCTGGGGCAGAGAACTGCCATGCCATAGCGGTTCATATCAAGGCAGGTCACTGCGGTTGAATTCTTCCCCCGACCAAAAAAGCCCCGTTCCTGCAGCCGTACCTTGAGGCACATGGCAGGGTAGCGGTCCTTGATTCTGCGGTCTGCGGAATCACTCGTCATACACTGGCATCCATTGCTGATCTTGTGTTTGTTATTGCCCCGTTCTTCCACCGGGATCACGGAGTTTAGTTCCCGTGATGGTGGCTGAAAAATGACCAAGCCGAGAACTGTGATCAGGTTATCAAAATTGATGCGTTCCCACCTGTGTCACCGAATCATGCCCATTCTGCCATGGCTTTCAGGCCCGGGTACTTACCAGCCGCCCTCTGCGATCCTCGGAGGGGGCTTCCTGCCCGGTTTTGGGATTGAGCAGGCGCGGGCTGCGCCTGGAGCGTTTCTTGCGCCGGTCCGGCCCTTCGAATGCAACCTGGACACGGCGCCTGTCCGGTTGAGCACGGCGGTCGCCTGCAGGTTTTTCCGGGGTCGATGCCGCCTGCGAGGTTTGTGGCGCCGTGAAGGGCTGGCGTTTGCGCAATGATTCCAGCACGGTCAGCGGTTGCGACTGATTTCGGTAAATGTCCATTAAGTGAGTGTCCTGCCCTATGGTTGAGCATTGCCATTATGCCCAATTGATCAATTTATCGACAAGTTTGGCTAAATCTTTAGCCTGAGCGCGACAGGGCCGGCCCCAGATTCTACAATGACCGGCCATAACCAAATGCTTTCATACCGTTACAGGACCGAACCTTGAAGTCACTGTCCCTGAACCAGCTCTACAAAGCCTGTGTACTAAAAGATTTACCGTTCAAGACCACTCGTCAGCTCGAGCCCCTGGCGGAAATTGTCGGCCAGAACCGCGCGCAGGCAGCGGTCCGGTTTGCCCTGGCCATGCCCCACGGCGGTTATAACGTGTACGCGGTCGGGCGCAATGGCCTGGGTAAACGCACCATGATGCTGCGGTACCTTGAACATCATGTAGACACGGAAAACCAGAGCCATGACTGGTGCTACGTGGCCAACTTCGAAGAGCCTCGTGTTCCCAGGATGCTGCGGTTACCGGCCGGCAAGGGCACAGAGTTGAAGCAGGATATGGAAAAGCTGATGGGGCGTCTGATGAAGATGATTCCCCAGACCTTCGACAGCGACAGCTTTCTTGAACGGGCGGAACAGCTGAAGAACGAATACGGCAAGAAACAGGAAGACGAGCTGGAAAAGGTCGCCGCCCAGGCCAGGCGAAAGAAAGTCAGCCTGAATATCACCACGCCCGGCGGCTATCGCCTGGTGGCGATGAATGGCGACGAACCCCATACCGCCGAGACATTCCAGGCCCTGACCGAGGAGCAGCGGGAAAAATTCGAGAGCGACATCAACAAGCTCGAGAAAAAGCTGCGCCAGGCGCTGCGCAAACTGGCGGACTGGGAGCAGGAATACGCGGAGAGCCAGCAGGCACTCAACGAGGAGACCCTGGAGGGTATCTCCGGCCACCAGATTGATGAGCTGATCGAGAAATACCATGACCAGCCGGATGTGGTGGCCTATTTCGAGGCTGTCCGCAAGGACCTGTCCGAGAGCCTGGAGATTTTCCTGGAAGACAATGAAGAGCAGGCAGCGATTGCCTACGCTTCGCTGGACAAGAAGATGCCACGGCGTTACCTGGTGAACGTGCTGGTCCACCAGAAAACCGATGAAGTGCCGGTGGTGGTGGAAGATAACCCCACCTACCATAACCTCTTCGGCTATGTGGAAAGTGTGACGTTCAAAGGCACCGTGTTCACCGACTTTTCACTCATCCGTCCGGGCAGCCTTCACCGTGCCAACGGCGGTTACCTGCTGATGGATGCCATCAAGGTACTTGAGCAGCCGTTCGTATGGGATGGTCTTAAGCGGGCGCTCAGGTCCCGATCTATCCAGATCAATTCGCTGGAACGGGAGCTTACCCTGTCCGGCACCATCTCGCTGGAGCCGGAAGCTGTTCCGCTGGATGTGAAAATCGTGTTGTTCGGTGACCGGGAAACCTGGATGCTGCTGCAGGAGTATGATCCCGAATTCGCCGAGCTGTTCCGGGTTACGGCGGATTTCGAGAACGAGATGATGCGTACGGACGAAAGCCAGTTGCTGTACGCCAAGTTCATCGCCAGCCTGGTGGATGAAAAGAAATTGCTGCACTGCAGCAACAAGGCTGTGGCCCGAATCATTGAACACAGCGCGCGGATGGCAGAACACCAGGACCGCCTCTCGCTGCACGCGGCGGATATTGCCAACCTGCTGCGTGAATCGGATTACTGGGCACGGCAGGCGGGCGCCAGGCTGATCCAGAACACCCATGTGGATCAGGCGCTGGAAAGTGCCCGCTATCGCAGCAGCCGCATTCGGGATCAGTTCTACGACTCCATCCGCGACGGGTCCACCCTGGTGACGACCAGTGGCACCTGTGTGGGGCAGGTAAATGCGCTGTCGGTACTTTCGACCGGTGGCTTCGAGTTTGGTCTTTCCAACAGAATTACCGCTACCTGCTATTATGGTGATGGCGGTGTGATGGACATCGAACGGGATGTGAAGCTGGGGGGTAATATTCACTCCAAGGGCGTGATGATACTCAGCTCCTGGCTCTCGGCTCATTTTGCGGTCAATGACCCCATGCACCTGTCGGCGAGCCTGACGTTTGAGCAGAACTACGGTGAAGTAGATGGCGACAGTGCGTCGCTGGCAGAGATGTGCGCCCTGGTATCGGCCCTGTCGGGGTTGCCCGTAAGGCAGGATCTGGCAATCACCGGTTCCGTCAACCAGTTTGGCCAGGTGCAGCCCATTGGTGGCGTTAATGAAAAAGTCGAGGGCTTTTACAGTACCTGTAAGCTGACGGGCGAGCTGACCGGTACCCAGGGGGTGATCGTTCCCGCCACCAACGTACAGAACCTGATGCTTGATCAGGAAGTGGTGCAGGCGGTCCGTGCCGGCAAGTTTACCGTGCATTCGGTAAGCCGGGCGGAAGAGGCCATTACCCTCCTTTTGGGCAAGCCGGCAGGCAGGGCGGACAAGAAAGGCAGGTATCCCAAACAGAGTGTTTTTGGCATGATCCAGCAACGTCTGGAGAAAATGCGCGAGCATGAGCGTCAGGAACATGCCCGGGATGACCATAAAGACCCGTCGATTCACTGAAAGGAGAGACAAGGCACATGACTGATACCCAGCAAACAGTGTACGTAGTGGAGGATGACGAGGCGGTTCGTGACTCGCTGGAGCTGCTGCTGAAATCCGATGGCAAGCCGGTCAGAACTTATGACAACGCCAACGCGTTCCTGAAGGATTATTCCGACAAGATGGCTGGCTGCATTGTGCTGGATATCCGTATGCCCGGGATGGACGGCATGGAGCTTCAGAAAAAACTGAATGAAAAGCACTCCATTCTCCCGATCATATTCGTGACCGGGCATGGTGACGTGCCCATGGCCGTGGATGCCATGAAAGAGGGCGCCGTGGACTTCATCCAGAAACCCTATCGGGAAGAGGCGCTGCTGCAGAAGATCGAGGCGGCGCTGGAGCAGGATCGGGAGCAGCGCAAAACCCTTGGTGAGAAGCAGGAAATTCTCCGCCGCGTGAAAAGCCTGACACCCCGTGAGCACGAAATCATGGACCGTATGATCGCCGGGCAGGCCAACAAGGTGATCGCCATCGAGCTGGAGATCAGCCAGCGCACCGTGGAAATACACCGTTCCCGGGTTATGCACAAGATGGGCACCCACTCACTGGCACACCTGGTCCGTATGGTTCTGTCCGTAAAGGACCTTATCGACGAACGCTGATCAGGCCGGCATCATGCAGTCACTATCGTAACCGGCCGTATTCATATGACAGATGCTGTCCTGGAGACAACAGACGTAACGGTTCTGCTTGTAGACGACAACCCGCAGAACCTGAAAGTTCTCTATGAAACCCTGAAAGACAAGGGTTATCGCCTGTTAATCGCCAATGACGGTGAAAAAGCGCTGGACCTCGCCCATCGCCATCAGCCTGAAGTTATCCTGCTGGATATCATGATGCCGGAAATGGACGGCTACCAGGTGTGCGAGCGCCTGAAGGCAGATCCGGTGACTTCAGACTGTGCCGTCGTATTCCTCTCCGCCCTGGATGATCTCCAGGCCAAGGTCCGTGGTTTTTCCCTCGGTGGCGCCGACTATATCTCCAAGCCGTTCCAGGCGCAGGAAGTGATTGCCAGGGTAAAAACCCATGCCCGGGTCATCCGTCTGGAGCGGGAGCTGCAGGCCCGCAATCGTCAGCTGGAAAGTGACCAGGCGCGCATTCTGAACTCCATCAGTGAGGGCATCTATGGTCTGGATGCCAACGGCGTTATCGTATTTGCCAATCCTGCCGCTGCCCGGATCATGCGCAGCTCTGCCGAGGAACTGATTGGCCGGAATTTCTTTGAGCTGCATTTCCGCACGGCCGGCCAGGGGTGTGAGTCGCTTCCGGTTTATGCCACCTGTAGCCAGGGTGTGCCGGAGAACCAGCGTGACATCGAAATGCTGCGGGCGGATGGTACCGCATTTCCGGTGGAGTACCGTTCCACGCCCAAGCTGGATGGCGAGGAACTGCACGGCGCAGTGGTTGTTTTTCGCGACATCACCGCCGAGCTTGAAAGTGAGAAGGCCCTTGAGGATGCCCGCAATGTGGTTCAGGAGCAGCGGGAGCAGATTGCCCACTTCTCACGCCTGACCACCATGGGGGAAATGGCTGCGGGGGTGGCTCACGAAGTGAATCAGCCACTGACTGCCATCACCAACTACGCCCGCGTGGCCAAGCGCGTGCTGGCCAAGGAAGAGCCGGATCAGCAGCTGCTTGAAGAAACGCTGGATAAAATTGAAGCCCAGTCACACCGTGCCAGTGAAGTGATCAGGCGGATTCGTCGGTTCATGAAAAAACCGGCGGCAGGCAAGGATGTGTTGTCTATTTCCGCGCTACTTGAGGATACCCGCCAGTTTGCCGAAGTGGATATCCGCAACAACGAAGGTGGCGTTGAAATTTTCGTGGCTGATGACGTGCCGGAAGTGCTGGCGGACCCCATCCAGGTGCAGCAGGTGGCGCTTAATCTGATCCGCAATGCCCTTGAGTCGACCCGCAGTGCCAATTCCTCAGCGCCGGTCGAGGTAACAGTCACCATGGACGGTAGCCGTTGCGTGCGTGTTGCAGTGACCGATCATGGCATTGGGTTGCCGGACGATGCTGAAGACAAGCTGTTCCTGCCGTTCTACACCACCAAGGAAGAAGGCATGGGGATTGGCCTGCCCACCTGTCGCTCCCTGATCCAGGCCCAGGGTGGTGATATCGGGTTCGAGCGCCCGGAACAGGGCGGCGCCTGCTTCTATTTCACCTTGCCCGTAGCAGGAGCCGAAGGCTCGCCCTGTGCGCCGGATGCCGATTCCGGAGAGCCCGGGGCGTAAATCCTCAGTCTCTCCACTGGATCTCGCCGCTCAGATGAGGGGCGTCCCCCGAGGCATTCAGTAACTGGTAATCCCAGCCCGACTTGCCAGTCTGCCAGTTAAGCTGTGCCGTTCCCGGCAGGAAAAGCGGTTTCTTGAACTGGCAGGAAATGGACACCGCATCCGGTCGCCAGCCGCTCTGCTGCTCCAGCAGGGCCAGCACCCGGGCCTTACTCCACATTCCATGGGCAATGGCGCGGGGAAAACCGAATGCCTTGGCCGTCAGCGCGTGCAGGTGTATCGGGTTCCTGTCTCCTGAAACTCCGGCGTATTGCCGGCCAATGGATTCCGGCGCGCTTATCTCCGCCGTTTCCGGATAACGGGGCAGCTCCGGTGGTTTCCCGCCGGATTTTTTGCTGTTCTTGTCCGGCTGCCGGAACAGGTTGGTGCTTGTTTCCTCCCAAACCAGCCGGCCACCCGCCCAGGCTTCGGTGACCAGATCGAATTCCAGCCCTCTGGAAGTATTGCCCTGACCCTCCAGCTTCACGAGAATATCCAGGGTTTCGCCGGTACCGATCGGACGATGCTGGGTGATGTGGTTGCGAAGGTGTACCAGGCCCAGTAGCGGCAGAGGGAAAGCCTTTTCCGTCAGCAGCTTCAGGTGAAGCGGAAATGCCAGGATATGTGGCCAGGTAATGGGCACAGTGGTCTGTGTACCGAATCCGCACACTTTGTGATAGCGTTTCAGGTTATCGTTGGCCGTACTGACGCCGATCAGTCTCGCGGAAAGCGCGGGAATGTGAATGTCATTGCCGGGTGACTTCTCTTTCGGAAGCAATGCCTTGCTGTAAAGCGACCAAAGGCCTGGCGGGTGATTACGATAGATTACAGTATCTGTCATATTGTTACTCTCCTGGTACACCTGTGCGTCTCTGGCCTGATATGCTCTAATACTAATGTCTCAGAGTCTGGCAAACCCCGTCAGTATGAGCATTGACCTGGCTTGCCGGCAAGGTTGTCCGACGGGCCAAGCCGATCAATAAACAACTACAAAGCGGGACACTATGCAGGAACTTCGTGATGCGGGTGTGATGTTGCGCCTGATTTATCAGGCCATGAAACGCAAGGGAATCGATACCGACGCCATCTTTGCCCGTCTGGGTGTGGATGAGGGCTATGTCTACACCGAGCAGTTGAGAACACCCCACAGCGCCCAGCTCTATTTCTGGCAGGTGGTGGAAGATGTCTCCGGCGATCCGGATGCGGGCCTTCATCTGGGCCAGTATTTGCCCGCCTACAAGGGGCAGGTGCTTGAATATCTGTTCCTGAGCAGTCCCACGTTTGGTGAGGGTCTGCGGCGAGCGCAGAACTACCAGAGGCTGCTGAGCGATGCCGCCAATACCGACTTCTTCATCGAGGGCGACGAAGCCTGCATGGTGCTGGATGCCGCCTCTGAGGAGGTCAGCCGCCTGCGGCATTTCAACGAATGCTTTGTTCAGGGCCTGATTACCTTCTTCAAATCCATCACCGATGACCGTTTCTACCCTTCCCGGATTGAGTTCGAGCATGAGCGCGACCATGGCGAAGCCCATGCGAGTGAGGTGCTGGGCTGTGACGTGGTCTTCGGTGCCCGGGAAAACCGGCTGTATTTCCCGGCTTCCCTGCTGTCCCATGCCTCACCCCATGCGGAACCCGAGTTGCTGGATCTTCACGAACGATTTGCCAGTGAACAGGTGGCGCGCCTTGAGAAGAAAGACATTGTCGGCCAGGTGGAACGGATCGTGGCCGAGCTGTTGGACAGCGGTGAGGTGACACTTGACGCTGTGGCCGAACGCCTGGGAATCAAGCCGCGAACACTGCGTACGCGCCTCACCGAGGCGGAAACCAGTTTTAACCAGGTACTGGCGGATTTCCGCTATCGCCTGGCCCGGCAGCTGCTGGCGACCACCGATGAGTCCATTGATGAAATTGTCTACCTGACCGGCTTTTCGGAGCCCAGCACCTTTTATCGTGCGTTCAAGCGCTGGTCGGGTATGACCCCCATTGAATACCGCAAAACCGCGCAGGGAAAGGATGCCATGGTTGATGCCATGTGAGGGCAGCCTGATTACCTGATTTTTTTCATGAAAAACGTTGACATGCAGGGCGGCCTCTTTATAATGCGCCCTCGTTGTCACCGAGCAATCACACCCTTGATTGCGTCCGAGGTGGCGGCTCACGCGGAGCGGTAGTTCAGCTGGTTAGAATACCGGCCTGTCACGCCGGGGGTCGCGGGTTCGAGTCCCGTCCGCTCCGCCATTTTCCTTCCTTTCGTGAATTCGTCTTTTTTATCTTCCGGTCACACAGTTGTCACAATCCCGTGCCATCGTTTCTCTCAAATAAACACGAGAGATGAATGATGTCCGACTACGAAGAAGAGCTGATGGACTGTCAGTTCGAAGATTATGATGACGACGATGCCCCGGATGACGCCACTGAGCTCTGACTCCGGCTCCAATCGCTAACGGATTCCTTTCGCCGCCTGTTCTGCCAGGTACCGTTTCCGGTGTTCCCCCGGGCTGGTGGAAAACCATCGACGCCACGCCTTGTGAAACGCTGCCGGATTGGAAAAACCCAGTAACCAGGCAATTTCCGACAGCGATGTGCGGGTCTCCCGGATATACTCCACCGCCAGTTCCCTGCGGGTTTCGTCCACCAGTTCCCTGAACCCGGTCTGTTCTTCCGCCAGTTGCCGTTGCAATGTCCAGGGCGCCATGCCGAGCCTTTCTGCCATGGCAGCCAGAGTTGGTGTATCTCCCTGCAGCATCGGCGGGAGGAGATCCTTTACCCGGTCTCCGGTGCTCCAGCCGGCCCGTATCCGCATCAGTTCCCGCTGGCATTGCTGCCTGAGCTGTTCATACATGGCCGGCTGGGTATGTAAGGAGCTGGTTTCGGCAATGCCTGCTGCCAGCCTCAGGCTGTTGCCTCCGCTGCCAAAACTCACCGGGCAGCCGAACCACTGTTCGAACACCTCGTCCTGCCCCTGGGAGGGGTACTCGATAGTAACCCGCTCGATGACCCTGCTGCGTCCGGTAATAGCCCTCAGAAACTGCGTCCAGGCGCCCAGAACCGAGTCCACCACGAAGAAGTTGAACACATTGTAGGGTTTGATCGAGTAAAAATGGGCCTCACGCCCATGATGGGTGGTCCATGGCACGCCCCGGCTATTGCGGCTGGTGAGCAGGGCGTAGTCAATCAGGGTGCTGATGGCCTCGCCGGCGTCAGGGGCGGACTGGGCGGCAAGCCCGGCTATCCCCGCATCCACCGGCCTTGAAAGCTGACCCATGGTAAGACCGAACGCCGGATTACCGGTGAGGGCAATCGCCGCCTGACCCATGCGCATGAATCTGGGGATGCTGATGCGCGCCTCCGGTGCCCTCAGAGCCTTTTCGTCAAGCCCGAAGCGACCCAGCAAAGCGGTTGGGTCGGCACCTTCAGCCCGGATGGCTCGTGCCATGACCGCAACGTACAGCACGCTGATGTCACCAAGGGAATTCCTGTGTCGGGTGTTGGCGGTCATGGCGGTCGGTATTGTCTTACAAGTTGTTCAAGGATATCAGATTGTGCTTCAGGGATATTGTCTGGTGCAAGCCCGGGGGCTACTTTATGGCCCATGAATCGGCATTGCCGTCAAAACGAGAGGAGAGAGATCATGACCGCATCCACCCCTGGCGTGACACGTTACCCCAATCTGCTTGAACCGCTGGACCTCGGGTTCACCCGTCTTCGCAACCGCACACTGATGGGCTCCATGCATACCGGGCTGGAGGAAGCAAAGAACGGGTTCGAGCGGCTTGCAGCCTTTTACGCTGAGCGCGCCCGCGGTGGTGCGGGCCTGATCGTGACCGGGGGAATTTCGCCGAATGTGGAAGGCGCCGTCTTCCAGCACGCCGCCAAAATGAGTACGCCGGAAGAGGCGGAAAAACACAGGATCATCACCCGGGCGGTGCATGAGGCTGACGGCAAGATCTGTATGCAGATTCTGCACGCCGGCCGCTACGCCTACCATCCGGAACTGGTGGCCCCGTCTGCCATCCAGGCGCCCATCAATCCCCTGAAACCGAAAGAGCTGGACGAAGCAGGCATCGAAAAACAGATCAGTGATTACGTGAACTGCGCGGCCCTGGCGCGGGAAGCGGGCTACGACGGCGTGGAGATCATGGGCTCCGAAGGCTACTTCATCAACCAGTTCATCGTGGCTCACACCAACCACCGCACCGACCAGTGGGGCGGTTCCTATGAAAACCGCATTCGCCTGCCTATCGAGATTGTTCGCCGGGTCCGGGAGCGTGTGGGCGATGATTTCATCCTGATTTACCGTCTGTCGATGCTGGACCTGATCGAGGATGGCAGCACCTGGTACGAGGTGGTGCAGTTGGCCAAGGAAATTGAAAAGGCCGGCGCCACCATCATCAATACCGGTATAGGCTGGCATGAGGCCCGGGTACCAACGATTGCCACCTCCGTGCCCCGGGGTGCCTTTACCAAGGTAACCGCCCGCCTTAAAGACGAAGTGAGTATTCCCCTGGTGACCACCAACCGCATCAATATGCCGGAGGTTGCCGAGAAAATCCTGGCCGAAGGCGATGCCGACATGGTGTCCATGGCCCGGCCATTCCTGGCGGATGCGGACCTGGTGCGCAAGGCTGCGGAAGACCGCGCCGACGAGATCAACACCTGCATCGGTTGTAACCAGGCCTGCCTGGACCACACCTTCAGCGGTAAGCTGACCTCCTGCCTGGTGAATCCCCGTGCCTGTCATGAAACCGAGCTTGCCTACATCAAGACGGCAGCGCCGAAGAATATTGCCGTCGTCGGCGCCGGCCCGGCGGGCCTGGCGTTCGCCACGGTGGCCGCGGAACGGGGCCACCAGGTCACTCTGTTTGATGCCGGCAGCGAAGTCGGGGGCCAGTTCAATGTGGCCAAGCTGATTCCGGGCAAGGAGGAGTTTTACGAAACCCTGCGGTATTTTCGTGTGATGCTGGACAAGCATGGCGTGGATGTTCGCCTGAATACCCGTGTGGATGTGGAGGATCTCAACGCCGGCGGGTTCGACCATGTGGTGCTGGCCACTGGTGTCAGCCCCCGTACACCGGACATCGAGGGTATTGATAACCCCAAGGTGATCGGCTATCTGGATGCCTTGCTGGGGCGTAAGCCCGTTGGCCGGAAGGTGGCAGTAATCGGCGCCGGCGGTATCGGATTTGATGTCGCTGAATTCATTGTTCACAAGGGTACGTCTGCGGCGCTGGATCCGGAGCATTTCATGCGCGAATGGGGTGTGGACCTGAGCGTTGAGCACCGCGGCGGAATTCAGGGCATGGAGCCGGAAGTACCCGAGCCGGCCCGTGAGGTTTACCTGCTGCAGCGCAAGGCCTCCAAGGTGGGCAAGAACCTGGGCAAGACCACCGGCTGGATTCACCGGACGTCCCTGAAAAACCGTCAGGTCCGGATGGTGCCGGGAGTCAGCTATCGCAGGATTGATGACGAGGGCCTGCACATCACCGTCACGCCGAAAGGGGCGGAACAGGGGGAAGACCGGGTGCTGCCGGTGGATACCATCGTGATCTGCGCCGGACAGGAGCCGCTGCGGGAACTGCAGGGCGGCCTGGAAGCCGAGGGCATTCAGGTTCACCTGATCGGAGGCGCGGATGTGGCTGCGGAACTGGATGCCAAGCGCGCTATAGATCAGGGCAGCCGGCTGGCAGCCCAGCTGTGACAGACAGAAGCGTGCGTCAGGCCCCATGATCACAAAACGTTGCAGTTTTCCCCTGTCCGGCGGGCATTGACCCGCTAGACTATTATCCGGAAGTCTGTCAGTTTGAAACCGGCCCGTACTGACCGTGCGCGGCCGGTTTCTGGTATCTGATGGTAAAAACGGAACGCCGGCCCGGTGTTTACCGTGTTGCTGTCAGGTTTTCGGAAAGTGGGGAGTCAGCAATGGGGTCTGCCGACCAGGCAAACGATAGTTATTCGGCCGTGTTTTTCATGGATGGCAGCAATGTGTCACGGCAGATGCGTGCTTCCGAGTTCGGTGCCTTTCTGGATGGCTATGTCGGGCTTTCCGATCTGGCGGACTCCGATGTGAAGGCGGTGTATGTGCTTCTGGGCACGGACCTTCTGGTGCGGTCTCTGGTGTTTTTCCGCATTTATTTCGATGAAGAGGGCAGGGCCGACAGCCACTGGAATCTGCCGGTGGAGAAGCTTGCCAGAAAGGGGGCCAAGGGTCCGGACATGGGAGCCGGCCCGATCCGCCTGGTGTGCCGTAGCCAGTGCCCGAAGTCGGTGAACGCCGAAGAGTTGTGGGACCCGGATATGACGCCCGGGAGCAACCACTTCCAGGCCATTCGCCGTGCTGTCGATGCCAACAGCCTGAAACTCCGGAAAGTTGACCCGGCCCCGGAAGAGAATATCCCCGTTCTCGGCGATGAATCCCGCTCCTCTGATGACATGGAGCCCTCCGCTGATCGCGTGCGCCTGGCCCGGGTTATCCGTGAGCAACGGCTTCGTATAAAAACCCTGCAAAGTGTCCACCGGGATGCACTGTCTGATATCCAGCGTGAAAACCGCCATGAAATGCAGGCACTGCGTAACGAAATGGCGGAACTTCAGCAAAAATACGAACGCCAGAAACTCAGCAACGAACAGTTGAAAAAGCGCCTTGCCGAGCGCAATGAACAATACCTGACCATGCAGGAGCAGATAACCGGCGGGGATGAGCGCAAGCAGCGTGAGGACGCAACGGCCGATGCGGAGGTGGTGTTGTTGCGGGAACAACTGGAGCGCCGGCAGCGTGAGCTGGAGCTTCGGGATGAAAAAATCGTCGCCCTGGAACAGGAAAATTACGACCTTCGCCATCAGACACCCGTCGAAAACTCGGTCATGGACCATTTGCAGGGCCAGTCGGTATTTCTGGTGGCCTATCACCCCGGCGTTGGTCACCTGACTCTGCCGTACGACGATATTGAAACCTATTTCCGCAACCCGGTCGCCTATGCAGCAGAACGTTGTGGCCTCAACGAGCCCGCTTACAGGGAGTGGCTGGAGCATTACGAGAAACCTGTCTGTCACCACCAGAACGACGACAGAACACTGTGTGAAGAGCCGGTAATGCGGGTCAGCCAGCCCGCGGACTTCCGCCCGGGAATTGATGATCGCTGCGGGAATCACCAGCCCCGGGACGAAAAATAACCCGCCAGCGTCTGCCCGTATCGGCATCTTTTTTCAGAATCAGGCCGTATTTCGTTACTATGGTCTCCCAGACGTTCCCGGGAGACCTGTCAGATCGATCCCGGCCCATACAGACATCCACAGGAAGCTTCATGGATCAATTCAGAAACATTGGCGTGATTGGCCGCATGGGCAGTGTCAAAGTGGTCGAGTCGCTGCGTCAGCTCAAACAGTACCTGGTGAACAACCACTATCACGTGATCATTGAAGAAGACACCGCCAGTATGCTGCCGGGCCACGGCCTGCAGGTGGCCAGCAAGAAGCTTCTGGGGGAAATCTGTGATCTGGTGATCGTGGTCGGCGGGGATGGAAGTCTGCTTGGCGCAGCCCGCGAGCTGGCCAAATCCAAGATTCCGCTGCTGGGGGTGAACCGCGGTCGCCTGGGCTTCCTGACCGATATATCACCGTCGGACCTGGAAGAGCGGCTGGGCAAGGTGCTCCAGGGTGAGTACATCGAAGAAACACGCTTCCTGCTGGACGGGCATGTTGAACGCAATGGCCAGCCACTCGGCTTCGGAACCGCGCTGAACGATGTGGTGCTTCATCCCGGCAAATCCACCCGGATGATCGGCTTCGATCTGTATATTGACGGACATTTCGTATACAGCCAGCGATCAGACGGGCTTATTGTGTCTACTCCTACCGGCTCGACGGCGTATTCGTTGTCGGCCGGCGGGCCGATTATGCATCCCAAGCTGGATGCCGTTGTGCTGGTGCCCATGTTCCCTCACACCCTGAGCAGCCGCCCCATCGTGGTGGATGGCAAGAGCGAGATCAAACTGGTGATTGGTGAGACCAACGAAACCTATCCACAGATCAGTTTTGACGGGCAAATGAACATTGCCTGCGCACCCGGCGATATCATCCGTATCACCAAGAAGCCTTTCAAGATTCGCCTGATTCATCCGGCGGATCACAATTTTTACGCCACATGCCGGGACAAGCTGGGCTGGGCCAGTGAGATTTCAGCGAGTTAACACCATGGCATCACAGGCAAGATCCGCTAGCCGCGGCTACGACATTATCGGCGACATTCACGGCTGCGCGCACACTCTTGAGCGCCTTCTGGTGCAGATGGGTTATCGCAAGGTCAACGGCATATACGAGCATCCGCGGCGGCAGGCTATTTTTATCGGCGACATCATTGACCGGGGGCCGCGTATCCGGGAAGCCCTGCACCTGGTGCGGGACATGGTGGAGCATGGTTCGGCGCGTATCGTGATGGGCAATCATGAATACAACGCGCTGGGTTACTGTACCCGCGCACGGCCGGGCAGTGGCAAGAAATTCCTGCGGGAACACAATGCCCGCCACGACCGGCTGATCCGTGAAACCCTGGAGCAGTTCGAGCACTACCCCCATGAGTGGAACGAGTTTCTCGAATGGTTCTACACCATCCCGCTGTTTATCGACGAGCCGGATTTCCGGGCCGTGCATGCGTGCTGGGACAGTGACCTGATCAACAAATTCAAGGAAAGCCAGGGCGGCGCCTGTATCGATGATGACTTCCTCCATGCCTCCGCCGCCATCGAGTCCTTCGCCGGCCAGGTGATGGACACCCTGCTACGTGGCACTGACCTGCGATTGCCGCCGGGCGTGAAAATCACCGGGAAAGACGGCTATGTCCGGGAGTTTTTCCGCACCAAGTTCTGGGCTGATAACCCCAGAACCTACGCGGATGTGGTGTTCCAGCCGGACCCGTTGCCGGAAGAGGTGGCCCGCCGCGAGTTGACGGATGCGGAACGCAGCCAGTTGATCAGCTACCCGGCGTCGGCCCCCCCTGTGTTTGTAGGGCATTACTGGATGGAAGGCGAGCCGGCGCCGCTGAAGCACAACGTTGCCTGCATCGATTTCAGTGCCGTCAAATACGGCAAACTGGTGGCCTACCGGCTGGATGGTGAACGAACTCTCTCCCGCGACAAGTTTGTCTGGGTGGATGTGGAGCGCCCGGAACAGCCCGAGTATCCCACCAGCGAAGACAGCGTGGCGAGGTAGCCTGTGTACCGTATCAAGCAGATAGAGACCACGGTCAATCTGGAGGGCTTCAGTCGCTGGCTCAGAGAGCAGGGCGTGGGGCACCGGATTACCGAGGAAGGCGGGTACCAGGTTCTCTGGCTGGAAAACCCCGAACACACAGAGCCGGTGCTTCAGGCCCTTGAGCGTTTTCTGAGTGAGCCGGACATCCAGAAGGCGGTGAACACAACCGCCCGGTCACCGGTGTTCGTCGGAGGCCGGTGGCAGCCGTCACCGCGACACGCACCGATAGTGCTGGGCATGATTGTGGTGGCCCTGGTGATGGCCTGGGTGACCGCCATGGGGCAGAACCAGTTATCCACACTGCTGATGTTTGTAGACCCCCGGGTGTATGATTGGGGCACCATGGCGGAGCGTATCCAGGCATTGTCTGCAACGCTTGGGAGCGGCCAGGTCTGGCGGCTCATTACCCCGGATTTTCTCCACTTCAGCTGGACCCACATCATATTCAATTCGGTGATGCTGTGGTTCCTGGGCAGCCAGATCGAATGGTTTGATGGCCGCAGCCGCCTGCTGGTGTTGTTCGTGGTGACCAGTCTGCTGTCCAACGGGTTGCAATACATTGTCTCGGGCCCGCTGTTTGGCGGGTTGTCCGGTGTGGTATACGGCATACTCGGCTATTGCTGGCTGAGCCAGCGTCGGGTGCCCAGGTTCCAGTTTCCTCCGGCACTGATTACCTTTGCCGTGGCCTGGATGGTGATTGGTTTCACGCCGTTTCCGGAAGTGCTGGGGCTGGGGCGGATGGCGAACGAAGCCCATCTGGGTGGCTTCGTGGCGGGTCTGGCACTGGCGGCCATTTTGCCGGTACCAAAAAAAGCCCCGCGAAACCGCGGGGCATGAAAAGAGCGTTTAGCTCCTGATGAGAGAGACCAAATGAACACGACCTTCGTCATTTGGTGAGTTAATGATAATCATTATCGTTTATTGCTGTCAACGGGTTTGTGCACTTTTTTTGCCGTATTTCGAATGAGCAGTGCGAACGAACAGTGACTGGAGGATGAAATGACATACGAAGAGCTGATCAAGCGGCTGGATCCGGCGGTCTATCAAAGCCTCAAGCGCGCCCTGGAGCTGGGGAAATGGCCGGATGGCCGCAAGCTGAACGACGAACAGCGCTCGATCTGCATGGAAGCGGTGATCTATTACGAAGACCATCACCAGGTTCCCATGGAGCAGCGGGTCGGTTACCTCGATCGTGGAAAAAAAGCCGGCACGGCCTGTGATCCCAGCGTGGCACGAACCACCGGAACCTCTGCCAACGGCACGGCGGACTCCGGCCAGTACTTCGAGGTGAAGTCTTGACGGCACTGGTTGATGTGACAGGCCGACTGCGCAAGATGCCGGCCGAGCCCGGTAATCCTGTCAGCTACAACATCCGGGTAGGGGACACGCTCGTCCCTCTGAACGAGATGGTGGGTTACCCGCTGCAGCTTGATTTTGACGGCGTGATTCGCTGCATTCACTGCGATCGCAAAACCGGCAAGAGCTTCAATCAGGGCTATTGTTATCCCTGCTTCCGCAAACTGGCGGCCTGCGACAGCTGTATCATGAGCCCGGAAAAGTGCCACTATCATGAAGGCACCTGCCGTGAGCCGGAGTGGGGCGAAACCCACTGCATGATTGAACATGTGGTCTATCTGGCCAACTCGTCCGGTCTCAAAGTCGGTATTACCCGTGGGTCGCAAGTCCCCACCCGCTGGATTGACCAGGGAGCGGTGGATGCCATTCCGATGGTCAGGGTCGCCACCCGCCAGCTGGCCGGCTTTGTGGAAGTGGCCTGCAAGAATCATGTTGCCGACCGTACCAACTGGCGGGCCATGCTGAAGGGCGAGGTGCCGGAGCTGGATCTGGCACAGGAGCGCCGCCGCATTCTGGCCCTGATAGCCGATGATCTGGCAGAACTGCGGGCGAGCCATGGCGAAAACGCCATCAGAGCTGTCGAGGAAGACAGTCTTGCACTGAGTTACCCGGTGCAGGTGTGGCCCCAGAAGGTAAAAACCCATAATCTGGACAAAACACCCACGGCGGAAGGTGTGCTCCAGGGGATCAAGGGCCAGTATCTCATTCTCGACACCGGGGTGATCAATATCCGCAAGTACACAGGTTATGAAGTCCGCTTCCGGGTCTTCCCGAACGCCTGAAGCGGCCCCGACAATTTCTGGAGATAGCGAATGCGTACCAGCCAGCCACAGACCATTTACCTCAAGGATTACCGCGTCCCCGTTTTTCTGGTGGACCACGTGGACCTGCGCTTCGAGCTGTTTGAGGACGGGGCACGGGTGCACAGTGTTCTGTCCATGCGCCGTAACCCGGACAGTGACAGTGCGGATAAAAGCCTCGAGCTGAACGGCGATTCTCTGACCACACTGGAATCCCTCAGCCTGGATGGCAACGATCTGGCCAGAGGCGCCTATGATGACAGCGTTGACCGACTGGTCATCCATGAGGTGCCGGACCGCTTCGAGCTGGGTGTGGTGACATGGATCGAACCACAGAACAACACCCGTCTGGAGGGCCTCTACAAATCATCCGGTATGTTCTGTACCCAGTGTGAGGCAGAGGGTTTCCGCTGCATCACCTACTTCCCGGATCGTCCGGATGTGATGGCGCGTTTCCGCACCCGCATTGAGGCAGACAAGTCGAAATACCCGATACTTCTGTCCAATGGCAATGATGTTGAAAAGGGTGGCCTGGAGGGTGGCAGGCACTTTGTAACCTGGGAGGATCCGTTCCCCAAGCCGAGCTATCTGTTCGCACTGGTGGCGGGGGATCTGGTGGAGAAACAGGACCGTTTCCATACCATGTCAGGGCGTGATATCGACCTGCGCATGTATGTGGAGCCCCGCAACGCCGAAAAATGCGATCACGCCATGGATTCCCTGAAGCGCGCCATGCGCTGGGACGAGGAAGTCTATGGCCGTGAATACGATCTGGATATCTTCATGATCGTCGCGGTGGATGATTTCAACATGGGAGCCATGGAAAACAAGGGGCTGAATATTTTCAACTCCTCCTGTGTACTGGCCAGCCAGGAAACCGCAACCGATCTGGCCTTCCAGCGTATCGAGTCCATTGTTGCCCACGAGTATTTCCACAACTGGTCCGGCAACCGGGTTACCTGCCGCGACTGGTTCCAGCTCAGCCTGAAAGAAGGCTTCACGGTCTTCCGGGATTCCCAATTCTCCGCCGATATGGGTTCACCCACGGTCAAACGTATTGAAGACGCCACCATGCTGCGCACGGCCCAGTTCGCCGAGGACTCCGGCCCCATGGCTCATCCGGTGCGCCCGGAGTCCTACATGGAGATTACCAACTTCTACACCCTGACCATCTATGAAAAAGGGTCGGAAGTGGTTGGCATGATTCATACGCTGCTCGGCCCTGATATGTTCCGCAAGGGCAGTGACCTGTACTTTGAACGCCATGACGGCCAGGCAGTAACCACGGACGATTTTGTCAAAGCCATGGAGGATGCCAGTGGCCGTGATCTGTCCCAGTTCCGTCTCTGGTATGAGCAGGCAGGCACCCCGGAGCTGACCGTAAAGGATGACTACGACCCGGCCGCCGGGATCTACCGCCTGACCATCGAGCAGTCCATCCCTGACACCCCGGGCCAGAAAGACAAGAAGCCACAGCACATTCCGTTTGCCGTTGGCCTTCTGGGCGCTGCTGGCGAACCTCTGCCGCTGAAGCTGAATGCCGGTGATACAGACGCGCCCACAGACCGGGTTCTTGAACTGACGGAAGCCAGTCATACCTTCGAATTCCACGATCTGCCCGAGCGCCCCGTGCCGTCTCTGCTGAGAAACTTCTCGGCGCCGGTCAGGGTGTTCTATCCCTGGACACGTGAGCAGTTGATGTTTCTCATGAGCCACGATCCGGACGGATTCAACCGCTGGGACGCCGGCCAGAGGCTGGCTGTTGATGTTATTAACGGGCTGGTGGGTAATGCCGGCGATGAACCGGTCGATTCCGGGTTAACGGAAGCGTACCGGGGCCTGTTAACCGATACTTCCCTCGATCAGGCGCTGGTTGCGAAAATGCTCCAGCTGCCCTCAGAGGCCTATCTGATTGAGCTGGCAGACAAGCCCAATGTGCCTGCCATTCACCAGGCCCGGGAGCGGGTGCTTGGGCACCTGGCCGCCTCGCTGCGGGACGAATTGCTGGCCTGTTACCGCCGCAACTCCGTTGAAGGAGCTTATGAGGTAACCCCGGACGCGGTCGCCCGCAGGAGCCTGAGAAATACAGCCCTGGCCTGGCTGCTTCATACCGATGATGAGGAAGGGCGGGCGCTGGCGGTAAGTCAGTTTGCCAGTGCAGATAACATGACCGACCGCATGGGCGCGCTGCGTGCGCTGGTGAACTCCGGGTACGAACAGGAGCGCGAACAGGCCCTGAAGGACTTCTATGATACCTGGAAAGACGACCCGCAGGTGGTGGAGCAGTGGTTTGCGGTTCAGGCCGGCAGCACCCGAACCGGCGGCCTGCAGAAAATTCAGGAGCTGATGGCTCACCCGGCATTTGACTGGAAGAACCCCAACAAGATCCGCTCGGTGATCGGTGTGTTTGCGGGACAGAACCTGCCTGCCTTCCACGCCGAGGATGGATCGGGCTATGAGTTTCTGGAGCAGCAGGTGCGCCGTCTGGACGACAGCAACCCGCAAATCGCAGCGCGGTTGGTGTCGCCGCTGACCCGCTGGCGTAAATTTGCTCCTGTGCACGGGGAGCGGATGAAGGCAGCACTTGAGTCCATCAGGGACAAGTCCGGCTTGTCCCGCGACGTTTTTGAGGTGGTCCACAAAAGCCTTGCCGGCCAATAACAGGAGGATGTAAGGATTGTATCCGCCCGGGCCTGTCACAGGCGGATACAAAATCGCACTTTCGGTCGATAGACAATGTTAGCCAATCGGCTAATCTGTCAGGAGCCGATATTCCATGACAACACAATAAGAAAAGCCTTACTCAGGGCTTTCAGACAGGTTTAAGGTTAAACAATGAAGTACAAAAACAACGTAATTCTGAGCAGTCTGTTTGCGTTTTCCGTCTTTGCCTTGCCAGTGGGCGCCGCGGTTTCTTCCAGTGAAGCCGATCGCCTCGGGCAGGACCTGACTCCGTTTGGTTCCGTGAAAGACGGCAATGATGCTGGAACGATTCCCGCGTGGACCGGTGGGCTGACGGAAGCACCTGACGGCTACGAGGGCAGCGGTCAGCATCATATCGATCCGTTCCCGGATGACGAAGTGCTGTTTACCATTACCGCGTCAAACATGGACCAGTATGATGAGTACCTGACAGATGGTCTCAGAGCCATGCTGGACACCTATCCGACCACCTTCCGCATTCCTGTCTATCAGAGCAGGCGTACCCATGCGGTGCCGGACTGGGTTGCTGAAAATACCAGAGAGAACGCTGTTAATGCAGAAATCGTCGGCCAGGGCGAGGGGATTGACGGTGCGTTTGCCGGTTATCCGTTCCCCATTTTGCATGGTAACAATGAAGAAAAAGCCTGGCAGGTTATCTGGAATCACCTGACCCGCTGGCGCGGAGTCAATATTACCCGTCGTTCCAGCGAAGTTGCCGTGCAGACCAATGGTGATTACTCCCTGGTTACTTCCCAGCAGGAAGCATTCTTCAACTACTACAATCCGGAAGGCAGTGAAGAAGAGCTGGATAACGTCATATTCTACTATCTGTCGTTCACCCAGTCTCCGGCCCGTCTTGCCGGTGGTGCCATCCTGATTCACGAAACCCTGAACCAGATTATCAATCCGCGTAACGGATGGGGCTATAATGCTGGCCAGCGTCGTGTCCGGCGAGCTCCCAACCTGGGTTATGATTCCCCGATTGCGGCAGCGGACAACCTGAGAACCGCCGATGACACGGATATCTTCAACGGGGCGCTGGATCGCTTCAACTGGAACTATGAGGGAATGCGTGAAATCTATATTCCCTACAACAACTACCGTCTTGGCGAGGAAGGCACGGAGTACTCCGATATCCTCGGAATTTCACACCTGAACCCGGACCTGACCCGCTGGGAGCTGCATCGGGTACACGTGGTGGAAGCTACCCTGAAAGATGGTGAACGCCACATCTATGGCAAGCGCCGTTTTTATGTGGATGCAGACAGCTGGAATACGGTTCTGCTGGATCAGTATGACGGCCGTGGCGAACTCTGGCGCGTGACCATGGGTATGGCGAAGAACTATTATGAACTTCCCGGCGTCTGGACTGTTCTGGACGTGTATCATGACCTGCAAGCGCGCCGCTACCATGTGCTGGGCCTTGATACCGAGGAAAACTCCACCCGTAAGTTCACTGACGACGTGCCCAACCGGCGTTATTTCTCGCCGGCATCCCTGCGCCGCAGGAGTGTACGTTAACGCCCGCGTCTGTTGAATGGAAAAGACTTTCGCCAGCAATGGATGGCGACGAATGTACCGGTGGCCGCAAGGCCACCGGTACATTCATAGTATCGGCCGGTAATACCGGTGACATCAGAGTGACACAGTTCAATACAACATATAGGCAATCTGAATGGCTACAAGGTTGATGTGCAAGACTCTGGGAGCGGCCTGTCTTGGAGTGTCCATGGCACTGTCCGCGCCCTCGGTGTTTGCGCTTGCAGATATCATCGAAACCCCTTCCCGGCCCACCCTGCTCGCAGCCGAGCATCTGCTCAACGATGCTGATCGTGCGGGCGAGCGTATCGTGGCGGCTGGTGAGCGTGGTCATATCATTTTTTCGGAAGACGAGGGCAAAACCTGGGTGCAGGGTCAGGTCCCTGTCTCCGTAACCCTGAATGGTATTGATTTCGGCACGGACACGCATGGCTGGGCCGTGGGCCACAGTGGCGTGATTCTGCATTCCGGAGACGCGGGTAAAAGCTGGGAGCTTCAGCTGACCGGCATCGAAGCTGCCGAACTGTCGATTGAAAGCCTGCAGGAACAGATCGAAGAGATGGAACAGGAAATAGAGGACGCTCCGGAAGAGGAAAAAGCCGACCTTGAGTGGGCCCTCGACGATCTGTTCTTCGCCATGGAAAACATGGAGTCGGATCTGGACATCGGGCCGGTGAACCCGCTTCTTGATGTCTGGTTTGAAGATGAGAATCACGGCTTTGTAGTGGGTGCCTACGGAATGTTCCTGCGTACTACTGATGGTGGTGAAACCTGGCAGGACTGGTCGCCCAGAATCGACAATCCTGACGGTTATCACCTCAATGGTATTTCCCGCATCACTGGCGGTGCCTTGGTGATCGTGGGCGAGGCTGGCCAGATCTATGTGTCCGTGGATGGTGGCGAAAGCTGGGAAAAGCGTGAAAGTCCCTATGAAGGTTCGCTGTTCGGGGCCATTGGCACAGGCCAGGTGAATGAGGTTCTGGCCTTCGGCCTGCGTGGCAACATGTTCCTTTCAACCGATCTTGGCAAGAACTGGAAAGTGGTTCCGAACGAAGCCGGCGCGACCCTGAATAACGGGGTGGTTGCGGACGACGGCAGAATAACCCTGGTTGGTAATGGTGGAACCGTTCTGATGAGCACCAATGGTGGCGAGTCCTTCCGGCCCTACTCCCGGGATGACCGGGAAGGCGTGATGGACGTTGTTCCGCTTTCCGGAACCAACCTCCTGATCGTGGGCGAAGGCGGTGCGAAGTTCACCGATGCCCGTGGCAAGAGTCTTCAATAACGCCCTGATGCGGCACCAACAGATCGAAAACGAGAGGGGCTTTTGAATGTCGAACCCGAAGCATGACAAGGGCGAGCATTACCTGACTACACCGAAGGCGGAACCGTTCCTGGAGCGGCTGATCTTCAACAATCGGGCCATTATCCTGATTGCATTTTTCTTCCTGACGCTGTTTCTCGGCTACAACGCCGTCAAAATCCAGCCGGATGCCAGTTTCGAGCGGATGATACCGCTGGAGCATCCCTACATCGTCAATATGCTGGAGCACCGGGACGACCTGGAAAACCTTGGCAACTTTGTGCGTATCGCCGTGGAAGTGAAAGAGGGCGATATATTCACAGAAGAATACATGGAAACCCTGAAGGAGATCACCGACGAGGTGTTCTACCTGAATGGTGTGGATCGTTCCGGGCTGAAATCCCTATGGACCTCCAATGTTCGCTGGGTGGAAGTGACCGAGCAGGGTTTCCAGGGCGGCACAGTTATTCCGGACAACTACGATGGCTCATCCAGGGACAGTCTGGAGCAATTGCGCCAGAACGTGCTCAGGTCAAACGAAGTCGGTCGCCTGATTTCGGATAACTTCCGTTCCACCATCGTGTATGCACCGCTTTATGAAAATAACCCGGAAACCGGTGAGCCGCTGGACTATGGTGAGTTTTCCCGCCAACTGGAAGAAAAAATCCGGGACAAGTACGAAGGTCAGAATCCGAATATCGACATCCACATCGTCGGTTTCGCCAAGAAAGTGGGTGACCTGATCGAGGGTATCGGTTCCATTGCCTGGTTTGCCGGTATTACCATCATTCTTACCACACTGCTCCTGTATGGTTACTCCCGCTGTATCAAGGGGACTCTGGTGCCGGTGTTCACCTCAATCATTGCGGTATTTCTTCAGTTGGGCACGTTGAGGCTGCTGGGGTATGGCCTTGATCCGTACTCGGTGCTGGTTCCGTTCCTGGTATTTGCCATCGGTATCAGTCACGGCGTTCAGATTGTCAACGCCATGGCGGTGGAAGCAGCCAAAGGGTTTGATTCCGTAACCGCGGCACGACTGGCGTTCAGGGCACTCTATATCCCGGGTATGCTGGCGCTGGTTTCCGATGCCTTCGGCTTCCTGACCCTGTTCTTTATTGAAATTGACGTTATCCGGGACCTGGCCATTGCTGCCGGTATCGGTGTGGCATTCGTTATCCTCACCAACCTGGTGCTGCATGTACTGATCATGTCCTACCTGGGCATTTCCAAGGGCGGCGTTCGCCATGTGCAGAACCATGGTGAGAAGCAGGACCGTAAGTGGCGTGTCATGTCCTACTTCGCGCATCCCGGTGTGGCACCGATCTCACTGCTGATCGCGGTAATCGGCCTGGGGCTTGGTCTGTACTACAAGCAGGACCTCAAAGTCGGCGACCTGGACCAGGGCGCACCGGAACTGAGGGCTGATTCCCGCTACAACAAGGATAACGCCTTCATCATCGATAACTACTCCACCAGTGCCGATGTGCTGGTGGTGATGGTGAAAACGGAGGAAGAGCAGTGTACCCAGTACAATACGCTCCGTGCCATGGATACGCTGCAGTGGGAACTGCAGAATACGCCAGGTGTCCAGTCCTCCGCCTCGCTGGCAAACGTATCGAAGATGGTTACCAAGGCGCTGAACGAGGGTAACTGGAAGTGGTATGAAATCTCCCGCAACCAGACCATCATCAATGCGTCCATCCGTGAGGCTCCGGCAGGACTTATCAATACGAACTGCGACCTGACGCCGGTACTTGTGTTCCTTGAGGATCACAAGGCTGAAACCCTGGAAACGGTCACGGAACGTGTTGAGGAGTTTGCAGCCAACAATAACAACGAGGAGCACACTTTCCTTCTGGCGGCGGGTAACGCCGGCGTGGAAGCGGCAACCAATGACGTTATCTCCAGCGCGAAGAACATGATGCTGATCTTCGTCTATGGCGTGGTGGCGGCACTGTGCCTCCTGACGTTCCGTTCAGTGCGCGCGGTATTGTGTATCCTGATTCCGCTGGGACTCACGTCCATACTGGCCGAGGCCATCATGGCGGTGTCGGGTATCGGTATCAAGGTGGCGACGCTGCCGGTTATTGCGCTGGGTGTGGGTATCGGTGTTGACTACGGTATCTATATCTACAGCAAGCTTGAGAAATTCCTGCTTGAGGGCAAGACGCTCCAGGAAGCCTATTTCGAGACCCTGCGGTCTACCGGTAAAGCCGTTATCTTTACCGGTATCACCCTGGGCATTGGTGTGGTGACCTGGATCTTCTCGCCAATCAAGTTCCAGGCAGATATGGGGCTGCTGTTGTTCTTTATGTTCATCTGGAACATGGTGGGCTCTATCTGGCTGCTGCCGGCCCTGGCGCGCTTCCTGTTGCGCCCGGATCGAATGGTGGCCAAGGCCCGTGCAAGCAAATAAGAATTGCAGCCTCTGATCAAAAAAGCCCGCACTGCGGGCTTTTTTGTTGCTCTCTCAATCGGTTAGCGTGCTAAACCTTGCTTTATTTATGGCGCAAAGTGGTCTATGTTTTAAAGGGAACGAAGAAAGCGCCCGTGTTGTTACGCGGGCCGAAATAAAAGCAATAACGATCAGAAAAAGGGAAAAGTCATGACACTGAAACAGAAATTCTCCGCAGTCGCCGTTGCGGCAGCGGTCAGCTTTGGCGCGAGCTCTACTGCGGTATCCGCCGAGGAACAGCAATTCGTCACCATCGGTACCGGTGGTGTAACCGGTGTTTATTATCCGGCTGGTGGTGCCATCTGCCGTCTCGTCAATATGGATCGCAAGGAACACGGCATCCGTTGTTCCGTTGAAAGCACAGGGGGGTCAATCTACAACCTGAATGGCATTCGCGACGGTGAACTTGACCTGGCGGTTGCCCAGTCCGACTGGCAGTTCCATGCACACAACGGAAGCAGTGATTTCGAAGACAAGGGCAAAGACGAAAAACTCCGTGCTGTTTTCTCCCTCCATCCGGAGCCGTTCACTGTTGTTGCCAGCAAGGGTTCTGGCATCAAGACATTTGAAGATCTTGAAGGCAAGCGCGTATCCATCGGTAACCCGGGGTCCGGCCAGCGTGCCACCGCCGAAGTGCTGATGGAGGAAATGGGCTGGAACAAGGACAAGTTCTCCCTCGCAGCCGAGATCAAGGCAGCCGAACAGTCCCAGGCGCTGTGTGACGGCAATATCGATGCCTTCTTCTATACGGTTGGGCATCCTTCCGGTGCTATCAAGGAGGCCACCACCTCCTGTGACAGCGTCATCGTTGAGGTGGATAACGACGCCACCAAGAAGCTGATCGACGAGAACCCGTACTACCGTAAGGCGATCATTCCTGGCGGCATGTACAGGGGCTCTGACGAAGATGTCGCCACCTTCGGCGTTGCCGCAACATTCGTGTCCTCCTCTGACGTTTCGGAAGAGGTTGTCTACGAAGTGGTCAAAGCGGTATTCGAGAATTTCGACAGCTTCAAGCGCCTGCATCCAGCCTTCGAGAATCTGGATAAGAAAGAGATGGTCACTGATGCCAACAGTGCCCCCCTGCATAAAGGTGCAGAGAAGTACTACAAGGAAGCTGGCCTGATCGACTGATCAGCCGGTTGCCAAGCGCAGCGGGTTCGGTCACGAACCCGCTGCGCTTTGTGTTCAGCCTACCGCTTTTGAATTGACAGGAAATACTTATGGCAACGAGTGACCCGTCGAAGGGTGTTGATGTCGATAAGGTCGAAGAGATTCTGCAGACAGAAATCGGCGGGAGGGCAGCCACCGGTAAAGCCGCCACTGTACTTTTTCTTGTTCCATTGGTGTGGTCGCTGTTCCAGTTATGGATAGCCTCGCCACTTCCATACATCGTAAATTTCGGCATTTTCAATTCCACGGAAGCGCGCTCAATACACCTGGCTTTCGCTGTTTTTCTCGCATTTTCTGCGTACCCGATGATCAAGGGCAAACATTCCAGTGCCGTCCCAGTCTATGATTGGGTTCTTGCCCTGATTGCCGCTTTCTGCGCTTCTTACCTCTACGTATTCTACCGGGAACTGTCCAGTCGCCCGGGCTCTCCCACAACCATGGATCTGTGGGTTGCGTTGATCGGCCTCGTGCTTTTGCTGGAAGCCACCCGGCGGGCTCTTGGTTTGCCACTGGCCATTGTCGCCGCTGTTTTTATTACCTATTCCGTCTTCGGGCGCTACATGCCGGATGTCATTGCCCACAAAGGGGTCAGTCTCAACAAGCTGGCTTCTCACCAATGGCTGGGTACCGAGGGCGTGTTCGGGGTCGCACTGGGCGTCTCCACCAGTTTCGTCTTCCTGTTCGTGTTGTTTGGTGCGCTGCTCGAACGGGCAGGGGCCGGTAACTACTTCATCAAGGTTGCCTACGCAATGCTTGGGCACATGCGAGGCGGTCCTGCCAAGGCGGCCGTTGTATCCAGTGGGCTCAGTGGCATCATTTCCGGCTCCTCCATCGCAAACGTGGTGACCACCGGTACCTTTACCATTCCGCTGATGAAGCGTGTTGGCTTTCCGGCCACCAAGGCCGGGGCGGTGGAAGTTGCAGCCTCAACCAATGGCCAGTTGACCCCCCCTGTTATGGGCGCAGCGGCATTCCTGATGGTTGAGTATGTCGGAATTTCCTATCTGGAAGTCATCAAGCATGCGATTCTGCCTGCGATGATCTCCTACGTGGCACTGATTTACATCGTTCACCTGGAAGCCTGCAAGCTCAATATGAAAGGTATTGAGCGCCCCAACCGGCCTTCGCTGGCTCAGCGGATGCTAAGCTGGGTTGTTCTGTTGATAGGCCTTTGTGTACTCACCCTGGCTGTCTATTACGGCATTGGCTGGGTGAAGGCATGGCTGGGGGACGGGGCTGCCTGGGTGCTCGGGCCCATACTTCTGTTGAGTTACATCGGCCTGGTTGCCTATGGCACCCGCTTCCCGGAGCTTGAAGTCGATGACCCCAGCAAGGAAATGGGCGCGTTACCGGAAGTAGGCCCCACGGTTAAAAGTGGCCTGTTTTTCCTGCTGCCCGTGGTTGTACTGATCTGGTGCCTGACGGTGGAGCGTTTTTCTCCGCAGCTGTCAGCGTTCTGGGCAACCATGTTCATGGTGTTTATCGTTGTTACCCAGCGCCCTATGCAAGCGTATTTTCGCAAACACGGCGCGTTTCTTGGTGCCTTCAGGGAGGGGTTGGGCGACCTGGTGCATTCCCTGGCTACCGGCGGCCGGAATATGGTCGGAATTGGTGTTGCCACGGCAACAGCTGGCATCGTGGTGGGTACGGTTACCCTGACCGGCATCGGATTGGTGATGACGGAATTCGTTGAACTTCTGTCCGGCGGCAACCTGCTGCTGATGCTCATCTTTACCGCCGTCATCAGCCTGATACTTGGAATGGGTCTACCGACAACTGCCAATTACATTGTAGTGTCCACGCTGATGGCGCCGGTGATCGTGACGCTGGGCGCCGAAAGCGGCCTGCTGGTGCCGTTGATTGCGGTACACCTGTTCGTGTTCTACTTCGGGATACTGGCAGATGACACTCCCCCGGTTGGTCTGGCAGCCTATGCCGCCGCTGCTATTTCAGGAGCGGATCCGATACGAACGGGTATTCAGGGTTTTGCCTACGATATCCGTACCGCGATTCTGCCGTTCATGTTTATCTTCAACACCCAGTTGCTGTTGATCGGGCTGACAGGGTGGTTTGACCTGTTGCTCACGGTTTTCAGCGCCGTTACAGCCATGCTGGTGTTCGCCGCTGCAACCCAGGGGTACTGGTTTACCAAAACCCGATGGTGGGAAACCCTGGCGTTGCTGTTGATTACGTTCACCATGTTTCGTCCCGGATACTGGTGGGACCGCGTATATCCGCCAACGGAGGAACGTCCCGGGGCCGAAATCATGGAGTATGTGGAAGAAGTGCCTGCGGATAAGGACATTGTGCTGAAAGTCTCGGGAACGTCCATGGACGGCAACGATGTGTCCACCTATCTCAAACTGGAAATCCCCGGGGGCGACAGCCCGGAGGAGCGACTGCTGGGGGCTGGTCTTGATTTGAGTACTGACGGGGACGTCATGACGGTCAACACGGTTGAATTCGACAGTCCGGCAGAAGATGCCGGTATTGACTTCGGCTGGACCATCGAAGCGTTTCAGGTTGAGCTGGAGCGCCCACCCAAAGAGCTGATGTTTATTCCGGCGCTGATACTTCTTGGGCTCGTGGCCTTCGGCCAGTTGCGGCGCAAGAGCCGGGAGGACGCGCAGGAAGCAACGGCGTGACCAACCTCCTGGTGTCGTGAAAACCCGGCATTAACCTGCCGGGTTTTTTTCTGTTAAACTCCTGCCCGCAACGGTCCGCGGTTTGTATCGTGGCCAACCGTCAACATGTGGTCTTTGGTACGGATCACCTCTGAGACTCAAGGAGCCAATTATGCCTGTCGTTACCCTGCCTGATGGCAGTCACCGCAGTTTTGCCGAATCTGTCACCGTTCACGATGTCGCAGCAGACATCGGTGCCGGTCTTGCCAAGGCCGCTATCGCCGGCCGTGTAAATGGCAAGCTGGTTGATACCAGCTATTGCATTGAGGAAGATGCTGATCTTGCCATTGTTACCGAGCGGGATGAGGACGGCGTTGATATTATCCGCCACTCCACCGCCCACCTGCTGGCCATGGCCGTCAAGGAGCTGTTTCCCTCGGCCCAGGTAACCATCGGGCCGGTTGTGGACAATGGCTTCTATTATGATTTCAAATTCGACCGGCCATTTACCAACGAGGATCTGAGCCGGATTGAAAAACGCATGGAAGAGCTGGCAAAGCAGGATATTCCCGTGTCCCGCTCGGTGATGTCCCGTGATGAGGCCGTGCGTCTGTTTGATGAAATGGGTGAGGAATACAAGGTCCGCATCATTGAGGATATCCCTGGCGACGAGGACCTGTCTTTCTACCGCCAGGGCGACTTTATCGACCTGTGCCGCGGCCCCCATGTGCCCAGCACCGGCAAGCTCAAGGCATTCAAACTGACCAAGGTGGCCGGCGCATACTGGCGCGGGGATACCAGCAACGAACAGTTGCAGCGGGTCTACGGCACGGCCTGGGGTAACAAGAAGGATCTGAAGGCCTATCTCCATCGCCTTGAAGAGGCGGAGAAACGTGATCATCGCAAGATTGGCAAGAAACTGAGCCTGTTCCACATGCAGGAAGAAGCGCCTGGCATGGTGTTCTGGCATCCGGATGGCTGGTCCCTGTACCAGGAAATTGAACAGTACATGCGCCGCAAACAGCATGAGCATGGCTACCAGGAAATCAGGACGCCGCAGGTGGTTTCCAGGGCGCTCTGGGAGAAGTCCGGGCACTGGGACAAGTTCAAGGACGACATGTTTACCACCGAGTCCGAGAAACACGACTATGCCATCAAGCCCATGAACTGCCCCTGTCACGTACAGGTGTTCAATCAGGGCCTGAAAAGCTACAAGGATCTGCCCCTGCGCCTGGCGGAGTTCGGCTCCTGCCACCGCAACGAAGCCTCGGGCGCCTTGCATGGCCTGATGCGGGTTCGCGGGTTTACCCAGGATGACGCCCACATTTTCTGTGAAGAAGATGCGATTCAGCAGGAAGTGTCGGACTTTATCCAGATGCTCCACGAGATCTACGAAGACTTCGGGTTTACCGAAATCCTCTACAAGCTTTCAACCCGCCCGGAAAAACGCGTGGGTTCTGACGAAGTCTGGGACAAGGCAGAGGCCGCCCTGGAAGAGGCCCTGAACCGTGAAGGCGTTGATTGGGAGCTGTTGCCGGGCGAGGGGGCGTTTTACGGCCCGAAAATCGAGTTTTCCCTGAAAGACTGCATCGGCCGGGTATGGCAGTGTGGTACCATTCAGGTCGATTTTTCCATGCCGGGTCGCCTGGGCGCACAATATGTTGCGGACAACTCGGAGCGCAAGACGCCGGTTATGCTGCACAGGGCGGTGTTGGGGTCTTTCGAACGGTTTATCGGGATCCTTATAGAAGAATACGAGGGCGCATTCCCGACCTGGCTGGCCCCAACGCAGATTGCGGTGCTGAATATTACCGATAATCAGCGTGATTATTGCCAGAATCTTGCAAAAAAATGGGATTCCCTTGGCTATAGGGTTAATGCCGACTTGAGAAACGAGAAGATCGGCTTTAAAATCCGCGAGCATACTATTAACAAAGTCCCTTTCCTTGTTGTTGTCGGCGACAAAGAAGTCGAGAACAACGCCGTTGCGGTGAGAACCCGCAAGGGCGAAGATTTGGGGACTTTATCGCTGGACGCGTTTGAGCAGCTGATGGCTGAGGAAATTGAACGTAAAGGCCGAACCAAAACGGAGATCTGATTATTAAACAGCGAGCGAATCGGGGGCGTACACCAAAGGCGCCGATCAATGAGAATATTGACGCAACGGAAGTCCGTCTGATCGATGCCGAAGGCAATCAGGTCGGTGTCGTATCGATCGAAGATGCACTCAAGCAGGCTGAAGAAGCGTCTCTTGACCTGGTTCAGGTTACGGATTCCGATCCGATCGTCTGTAAGATAATGGACTACGGCAAGAAAATCTTCGATGAGAAGAAGGCCAAGGCTGCTGCGAAGAAAAAGCAGAAGCAGACCCAGGTCAAAGAGCTTAAGTTCCGTCCAGGAACTGAAGAGGGGGATTATCAGGTCAAACTACGCAACCTGGTACGTTTCCTTGAAAACGGGGACCGCGGCAAAATCACTATTCGCTTCCGTGGGCGTGAGATGGCACACCAGGAAATCGGTATGAAGCTCATGAACAGAATCGAGGCGGATATTGAAGAGCTTGCCCAGGTAGAACAGCGGCCGAAAATGGAAGGCCGCCAGATGACCATGGTTGTGGCTCCCCGCAAAAAGAAGTGAACCTGATCCGGTGATGATCCCCCGCGGTCGCGGGGGATTTGTCGTTCAGGGGCACATTGATGTCATTTAAAAACAGAATGCGGAGTTTTAAAAAATGCCCAAGATGAAAACCAAAAGCGGGGCCACCAAGCGGTTCAAGAAAACCGCCACTGGCTTCAAGCACAAGCAGTCCTTCACCAGTCATATCTTGACCAAGAAGAGCCCCAAGCGTAAGCGTCAGCTCCGTGGTACCAAGCTGATTGCCAAGTCTGATGTGGCTTCCATCAAGCGTATGACAGCGTGCTGATTCAGCCGCTAACGATTCCTGCAAAGGTTTAAAGGTAGAAGGATTAAAGTATGGCTCGTGTAAAACGTGGCGTGGTAGCACGTCGTCGTCACAAGAAAATCATGAATCAGGCCAAGGGTTACTACGGAGCGCGTAGCCGCGTCTATCGTGTAGCCAAGCAGGCGGTTATCAAGGCTGGTCAGTATGCTTACCGTGACCGTCGCAATCGCAAGCGTTCATTCCGCGCACTGTGGATCGCCCGTATCAATGCCGGCGCCCGTGCCAACGGTCTGTCCTACAGCCGTCTGATTGCAGGCCTGAAAAAGGCTAACGTTGAGATTGATCGCAAAGTTCTGGCTGACCTGGCCATGAACGAGCAGCAAGCGTTTACTGCTGTTGTTGAGAAGGCAAAAGCGTCTCTGTGATCGCTTAGCTCTTTCATCGGTTACTGATCGATCCGGGCGTCTCCATGGGTTCATGAAGACGCCTTCTGATAGGGGAAGGGCGCGCTCTTCCCCTATTTTTGTTTAAAGCGATTCCATTTCTGGATTGGAGCAGGGTCAATGGAAAACCTGGATCAACTCGTTCAGGACGGTCTGGCAGCGGTTGAGAGTGCCGACAGCTTGCAGGCACTGGATCAGATTCGTGTTGAATACCTTGGCAAGAAGGGTGTCATCACCCAGCAGGCGAAGACACTGGGCAAACTGTCTGCAGAGGAGCGCCCGGCCGCCGGCCAGAAAATCAACGAAGCCAAGGGGCAGGTAGAACAGGCCATCAACGCCCGCCGGACGGATCTCGAGCGCGCGGCCATCGAGCAGAAGCTGGCCAGTGAATCGATTGACGTGACCTTGCCGGGCCGTGGCCAGGACCTCGGCGGGCTGCACCCGGTAACCAGGACCCTGCAGCGTATCGAGCAGTTTTTCTCCCGTGCCGGCTACACCGTTGAGCAGGGCCCTGAAATAGAAGACGATTATCACAACTTCGAAGCGCTGAACATTCCCGGGCACCATCCCGCCCGCGCAATGCACGACACCTTCTATTTCAATCCGGGAACCTTGCTGCGCACCCACACCTCTCCGGTTCAGATCCGCACCATGGAGGCTGGCAAGCCACCGTTCCGGATGATCTGCCCCGGGCGGGTCTATCGCTGTGATTCCGACATGACCCACACACCCATGTTCCATCAGGTGGAAGGGCTGCTGGTGGAAAAAGACGTCAGCTTTGCCGATCTGAAGAGTACCGTTGAAGAATTTCTGAGGGTGTTCTTCGAGCGCGATCTGGAAGTGCGTTTCCGGCCGTCCTATTTCCCGTTCACGGAACCCTCCGCGGAAGTGGATATCGAATGGGGGCGTGAAGAAGACGGCAGCATCAAGTGGCTGGAAGTGATGGGCTGCGGCATGGTTCATCCCAAAGTATTCGAGCATTGCGGTATCGACGCCGAAGAATACCGGGGCTTTGCGTTTGGTCTCGGCGTTGAGCGGCTTGCCATGCTTCGCTATGGCGTGAATGACCTGCGTATGTTCTTCGAAAACGATCTCCGCTTCCTGCGGCAGTTCCGTTGAGCAGGCTGTCAGGGCAATTGAATTAACAGGCACAACCGCACCAGGACAAGGCAGATACCATGAAATTCAGTGAGCAGTGGCTACGGGAATGGGTCAATCCGGCGAACGACACCCAGGCATTGATGGACCAGATCACCATGGCGGGTCTGGAAGTTGACGGATTCGAGCCGGTAGCCGGCAAGTTCAGTGGCATTGTGGTGGGTGAGGTGACTTCCGTATCGCCCCATCCGGATGCGGACAAACTGCGGGTCTGCCAGGTCAATGATGGCAGCCAGACGGTGCAGGTGGTGTGTGGTGCCCCCAATGTTCGTGAAGGCCTCAAGGTGCCTTTTGCTGTTGTGGGCGCGGTGTTGCCGGGTGATTTCAGGATCAGGAAGGCAAAGCTCCGAGGCCAGCCATCCGAAGGCATGCTGTGTTCTGAAGCCGAACTGGGCCTGTCCGAGAATCACGACGGCCTTATGGAACTGCCCGAAGATGCACCGGTGGGCCAGGAGCTGAGTGATTTCCTCAAACTGAACGATGTCACCATCGATGTGGACCTGACCCCGAACCGCAGCGACTGCCTGTCTATCAAGGGTATTGCCCGTGAGGTGGGGGTATTGAACAGCCTGGTGGTTGAAGGCCCGGACATTGCCCCGGTGGAAGCAGTACATTCCGAGGTGCCGGAGATTGCTGTCAGGGCGCCTGCAGGCTGCCCACGCTACCTGGGCCGGATCCTGCGCAATGTGGACTTGAGCGTGGAGTCGCCGCTCTGGATGCAGGAGAAGCTGCGTCGCTCCGGTATCCGCTCGATTGATGCGGCGGTGGATGTCACCAACTACGTCATGCTGGAACTGGGCCAGCCGCTGCATGCGTTTGACCGCGATGAAATTGAAGGCGGTATTGTTGTCCGCATGGCGGAGCCCGGTGAAAAACTGGTACTGCTTGACGGCCAGGAAGTCGAGCTGACCGGAGATACACTGGTCATAGCCGACCATGCCAAGCCGATTGCCATTGCCGGCGTGATGGGCGGCGAGCACTCCGGTGTCAGCGAGAAAACCCGGGACCTGATCCTGGAAGCGGCGTATTTCGATCCGATCACCCTCGCGGGCAAGGCGCGCCATTATGGCCTGCATACCGATGCGTCCCACCGCTTTGAACGGGGCGTGGACTATGAGCTGGCCCGGGATGCCATGGAGCGGGCAACGGCGTTGCTGATGTCCATCGTGGGCGGCGAGCCCGGCGATATTGTAGAGGTAGTCAGCAAGCAGGATCTGCCGGAAGACCGTACCGTGGATCTTCGTGAGCAGCGGGTTGCCGATGTGCTGGGGCTGGAAATCGACCGGACCACCGTTGAGGAAATCCTGACCCGGCTTGGTCTTCATATCGACAAACTGCTGAAGAATGGCTGGCGTGTGCACGTACCCAGCTTTCGCCCGGATATCAGCATTGAAGAGGACCTGATTGAGGAAATTGGCCGGATCTACGGGTATAACAATCTGCCGGTCACTGAGCCCACCGGGTCACTGGGGCTGAGAGTTCAGGAAGAGGCGGTGCGTCCGGTCTCTGCCATCCAGAATTATTTTGTCGCCTGCGGTTACCAGGAAGCAATCACCTACAGCTTCGTGGATCCGAAAGTCCAGGGGCTGGTGGATCCCGGGCGGGAAGGCATTGCCCTGGCAAACCCCATTTCTTCCGATCTTTCGGTTATGCGCACCAGTCTCTGGAGCGGATTGCTGAAAACCGTTGCCCATAACCAGAATCGCCAGCAGCCCCGTATCCGGTTGTTCGAGACCGGTCTCCGGTTCGTCACCCAGGGCGACCAGATCGATCAGCAACCCATGCTGGCCGGGGTGGTCGTTGGGAATCAGTTGCCGGAAAACTGGGCCAACGGTCGCAGAAATGCCGATTTCTTTGATGTAAAAGGGGAACTGGAAAGCCTGTTCCGACTACTCGGGATCGACATCCAGTTTCTTGCCAGCCAGCACCCGGCGCTGCATCCGGGCCAGACCGCGGAACTTCTGCGCGATGGAGAACATGTAGGCTGGCTGGGCACGTTGCACCCACAAGTTCAGAAAAAACTGGAACTTAATGGCACGATTCTGATGTTTGAGCTATTCTTGAATTCGATCGTTTCGGGATATGTGCCTAATTTCAAAGATATTTCAAAATTCCCTGAAGTTCGGCGGGATTTGGCTATCATTATTGGAAGCGATGTGGGGTTTGCAGATGTCGAGCGTGTGGCTAAAAAGCACGCCGGCGAGTACCTCACAGCTTTGCGTGCGTTTGATGTCTATGAAGGTGAAAGCCTGGGTGAAGGTAATCGCAGCCTTGCCCTCAGCCTGTTCTGGCAGCATCCCGAGCGCACACTAAATGAAGAAGAGGTGCATTCGCTCTTCAACGGTGTCATCGAGGCATTGCAGGAAGAGTTGGGGGCAACACTGAGGAGTTAACAGATGGCGGCTTTGACGAAAGCGGAAATGGCAGAGCGGTTGTATGAAGAATTAGGGCTCAACAAACGCGAAGCCAAGGAAATGGTAGAAGCTTTTTTCGATGAAATCAGGGGCGCTCTCAGCCATAACGAACAGGTCAAATTGTCGGGATTCGGCAACTTCGACCTGCGTGACAAGAAGCAGCGGCCGGGACGGAACCCGAAAACGGGTGAGGAAATCCCTATCAGTGCACGGCGTGTTGTTACGTTTCGCCCGGGACAAAAACTAAAACAGAAAGTAGAAGCGTATGCTGGAACCCAGTCATAACAACGAGTTACCCACGATACCGGGTAAGCGTTACTTTACCATTGGTGAGGTTGCCGAACTCTGTGCGGTAAAGGCGCACGTTCTCAGGTACTGGGAACAGGAGTTTCCGCAGCTGTCGCCCGTCAAGCGTCGTGGAAATCGCCGCTATTACCAGCGTGCCGACGTGATCACCATCCGTCAGATTCGCAGCCTTCTTTATGATCAGGGCTACACCATCGGTGGGGCCAAGCAGAAACTCAGCAGCCATGAGGTGAAAGACGATACCTCCCAGTACAAGCAGCTGATACGGCAGATGATCACCGAGCTTGAAGAAGTGCTGGATGTGCTGAACACACCGGTAAAGTGAGAACACCGGAACCAGACACCAGAAACCGAAGGCGCGCCTTCGGTTTTTTTGTTTCAGGAAGCGCGCTGCAAGATCGCCAGTGAGCCAGTGGCCGATTTCCTCCCCGGGCTCGTATAGTTGTTTCCATCTGACAAACAGGAGCAGAATAATATGATCGGTTACGTCACCATTGGTGTGAAGGATATGGCGAAAGCCAAGAAGTTTTACCTGGACCTGCTGGGTGATCTTGGCGCCAGGGAACTGCTGGATCTTGGCCGCATCGCGTTCATTGGCAAGGATATGAAGTCGCCCATGTTAGCGGTTTGCACGCCGGCAAACGGACAGGAGGCCAATTGTGGCAACGGCAATATGTTTGCCATTCCTCCCGGCTCCAAGGAGGCCGTTGATGCCCACTACAACCGTGCGATCGAACTGGGTGCCACCTGTGACGGAGCGCCCGGTCAACGCATCCCGAACCAGTTCTATGGTGCCTATGTTCGCGATCCCGATGGCAACAAACTGGCCTTTTTCCACTTCGGCTAGCAGCCGGACAGCACATGGCTGACCGGTACAGGTTCACCCTGGGTACACGCACCTGGCAGTTCGGGTGCCTGGCGGAGCTGTTGGCGAAGGCCACACCGGCACGCTCCGGTGACCGGCTGGCCGGTGTGATTGCCGGGTCGGCGGAGGAGCGCGTCGTTGCCCAGATGCGCCTGGCCGAGCTGCCACTCAGGGAGTTTCTTTCCGAGGCGCTGATTCCCTACGAAGAAGACGAAATAACCCGCCTGATCCTGGATACCCACGACAAGAAGGCATTCGCACCCATCTCCCACCTGACCGTGGGAGATTTCCGGAACTGGTTGTTGAGTGACCATGCCACTCCGGAAAGCCTTGAACGGCTCCGCAGTGGCCTGACACCGGAAATGGTGGCGGCAGTGAGCAAGCTGATGCGAAACCAGGACCTGATCCTGGTGGCCAAAAAATGCCATGTCATCACAGTATTTCGAAACACCATCGGCCTGCCGGGCCACCTCTCCACCCGACTGCAGCCCAATCATCCCACTGATGATGTGTCGGGCATTGCCGCAAGTGTTCTGGATGGCCTTCTGTATGGTAACGGCGATGCGGTTATCGGTATCAACCCGGCCACGGATAACGTCAGCCAGGCGGTCAGGCTGATCGGCCTGCTGGACGATGTGATCAGCAAATACGAGATCCCTACCCAGTCCTGCGTGCTTACCCATGTGACCAATACCCTGGAGGCCATTGAGCAGGGTGCGCCCGTGGACCTGGTATTCCAGTCCATCGGCGGCACCGAGGCCACCAACAGCAGCTTCGGGTTCAACCTTGCCACACTGCAGGAAGCCAGGGAGGCGGCGCTGTCACTGAAGCGCGGTACGGTGGGCAACAACGTGATGTACTTTGAGACGGGGCAGGGCAGCTCCCTGTCCGCCAATGCCCACCACGGCCTGGACCAGCAGACCTGCGAGGCCAGGGCTTATGCCGTGGCGCGCCAATTTGATCCTTTGCTGGTCAATACGGTGGTCGGCTTCATCGGCCCCGAATACCTGTTTGACGGCAAGGAAATCACCCGGGCAGGGCTGGAGGACCATTTTTGCGGCAAACTGCTCGGCGTCCCCATGGGGTGTGATATCTGTTACACCAACCACGCGGAAGCCGACCAGAATGATATGGATAACCTGCTTACCCTGCTGGGAGTGGCCGGATGCAATTTCATCATGGGTATTCCCGGCTCTGACGACATCATGCTGAACTACCAGACAACGTCCTTTCACGATGCGCTCTATGCCAGGCGGGTTCTTGGCCTTGAGCCCGCTCCTGAATTTGGAGAGTGGCTTGCCCGCACCAGAATCTTTGAGGATGTGTCCCGCGCAGAGCCAGGCCGTGAGTTACCGGAGCTGTTCAGAGGACCACTGAAAGCCCTGACACAGGGAAAAGGCCATGAGTAAGCGCCCATCTCTAGTTACGGAGAACGTCTGGCGGGTCCTGCGCCAGTTCACCGACGCCAGGATTGGCCAGGGCAGGGCCGGTGTCAGCCTGCCCACCGGCGAGCTGCTGAAATTCCAGCTGGCCCATGCCCGGGCCAGAGACGCCGTGCACTTTCCGCTTGATGTGGACCGCCTGGTGCGTGATCTGGAAGGCTCAGCGGCGGCCTTGCCTACCCAATCCCCCCTGCTGCTCAAAAGCCGGGCGGAAGACCGCCTGACTTACCTGCAAAGACCCGATCTCGGGCGCATTCTATCCCCGGATTCAGAAGCCCTGTTGGCCGACAACCGTGGCAGCAACGGGGATCCCTTCGACGCGGCAATCGTGATTGCTGATGGACTGTCGGCCATCGCCATCCAGAATAACGCGGTACCGATGATCAACCGGTTGCTCTCGGACCTGGCTGATCGGAAGAAGGCCTGGCGCCTTGCACCCCTGAGCATTGTTGAACAGGGCCGGGTTGCGATAGGAGACCAGATTGGCGAATCCCTCGGCGCCAGAATGGTCATAATCATGATTGGGGAGCGCCCGGGGCTCAGTTCGCCAGACAGCCTGGGAATCTACCTGACCTGGGGCCCAGAACAGGGCCTGAGTGACGCCCGCAGGAACTGTATCTCGAACGTGAGGCCCGCTGGGCTGAGTGTTGAGCATGCCAGTGAGCGCCTGCTTTACCTGATGGATGAGGCAGCGCGCCTGGGAACCTCCGGTGTGGCACTCAAAGATCGTACCGGAGAGCTTGTGATCGGCAGGGCCGGGGATACCGGGAATTTTCTGACGAAATCATAATGTATCGGCACCTCCAGAATGTTTGAATCCGGGGCGCATCCGATACGAGTGAGGTCAGCAAAACATAACAGAAACAACAAAGCCCGGACCTTTCGGCCCGGGCTTTGTTGTAGGGAATATGGTCGGGACGGCAGGATTTGAACCTGCGACCCTCTGCACCCCATGCAGATGCGCTACCAAGCTGCGCTACGCCCCGATACTGCCATTGGCCAGAGAAACTTGAGATAAATCTCAGTGGCTTAGCGGGAGCGAAGTCTACACCAGCCTTTGCAAAAAATAAACATGCTTTCGGCAATTCCGGGGTATTTCTATTTCAGTTTGGTTTCCCGAAGCTGACGAATAAATTCCGGTGGCTCGAAGCTGTCCGGATCTGCATCCGCCCAGTAGATATCGAATACCCGCTCGCCGGTTTTCCCCTCGAGCAGTGCCCCGGGTTGCAGGAACGGAAACAGGTCCATGTAGGAGTGAATTTCGGTTCGCGCGGTGCGACGGATAATGTGCTCCGGCCCCAGTTCGGACGGGTGCCTGAGCCCCGAGGCGCCGAGCAGGTTCATTAACGCCTCCAGGGTATTCCTGTGGTAATTGTAAACCCGCTGGCTTTTGTCGCCCACATCAAGCTTCTGGCTACGTCCCGGATCCTGGGTGGCGACCCCGCTGGGGCACTTGCCGGTATGGCAGTTCAGGGCCTGAATACAGCCCAGTGAAAACATGTAACCGCGGGCTGCGTTACACCAGTCCGCTCCGAGTGCCAGGGTCCTGGCGATATTGAATGCCGAGGTGATCTTGCCAGCAGCGCCGATGGCGATGTCTTCCCGCAGGTTGGTCCCCACCAGGGTGTTATGAACCAGCAGCAGGGCTTCTGTCATCGGTGTTCCCAGCCGGTTTATAAACTCCAGGGGAGCCGCCCCGGTGCCGCCTTCACCGCCATCCACAACAATAAAGTCAGGCTTCCTGCCCGTTGTCAGCATGGCCTTGACGATTGCAAACCATTCCCAGGGGTGGCCGATAGCCAGCTTGAACCCCACTGGCTTGCCGCCAGACAGCTCGCGTAACCGGTCCAGGAATTCCAGCAGTTCCACCGGGGTGGAAAACGCTGAATGGCTGGCTGGTGATACAACATCCTCACCGGGCTCCACACCCCTTGCTTCGGCGATTTCCGGTGTCACTTTGGCGCCGGGAAGTATGCCACCGTGGCCGGGTTTGGCACCCTGGGACAGTTTGACCTCTATCATCTTGACCTGGTCGATTGTGGCATTGCGAACGAACATTTCCTCATTGAAGGAACCATCCTTGTGGCGGCAGCCAAAGTAGCCTGAGCCGATTTCCCAGACCAGGTCACCACCCGGTTCCCGGTGATAGCGGGAGATGGAGCCCTCTCCGGTGTCATGATAGAAGCCACCCATTTTTGCGCCGGTGTTAAGGCTCAGAATGGCGTTGCCAGACAACGCGCCAAAGCTCATGGCAGAGATATTGAAAACGCTGGCGCTGTAGGGCCTGGCGCAGCGTTTGCCAATAACGATGCGGAAGTCGGGGTCGGTAAGGTTCACAGGCCTCATCGAATGATTGATCCATTCGAAGCCCTCGTCATACATGCCCAGTTGGGAGCCGAAAGGCCGCTTGTCGAGCACGTTTTTGGCGCGCTGGTAGACGATTGTGCGCTGTTCCCGCGAAAAGGGTCGCTCTTCAGTGTCGGACTGGATGAAGTACTGCCTCATTTCCGGGCCGATGGATTCGAGGAAATATCGGAAGTGGGCAAGGATCGGGTAGTTGCGGCTGACAGTTCGTTTGCGCTGTAACAGATCCAGGGTTCCCAGTATGACGAGAGCGCCGAAAACAAATGGCAGTGCGGAATACCAGCCCTGCAGCGCAAAACCTGCCGGCAGGGACAGCAGAAAGCCGGCAATGCTCAGTACGTAGGCGGTATAACGAAAAGGAATGGTTCTGGTTCTTGCCATTGGATCCTCTGCACAGAAGGGCTTCAGGTGTGTTGAATACTATCAGGAATGGCCCTTGCGATACGTGCTCCGGCGTGAGTTTGGTTCATTTGATTTTTCCGGACATCTGAATATTGGTCTAAGCTTTGATTCAGGGCGTAGGTATGCGTTCTTTGATGTTTTGAGCTCAAAGCAATAAGATGTCAATCTTGTAACCTTTGCATCCGAATACCAAAAAGACTTACCCAGACAGGAGGCTCAATACGTGGGCGACGTTGTAAAAGACGAATACCAGACGGATTACGTCGCGGGCCAGGATAATATAAATCCTTTCGGTCTCGACCTGCATGCGCCAGTATTCCCGATCACGGCAGTACTGGTCGTTGCGTTTGTAGTTGGAACGCTGATCTTCCCGGGAGAGGCAAAGGAGCTTCTTGACGGTGCCAAGTGGTGGACAATCGGTCAGTTTGACTGGTTCTTCCTGGTGAGTGCCAACATCTTTGTGGTGGTGTCCCTCGCTCTGATTTTCCTGCCGGTTGGCAAAATCCGCATCGGCGGGATGGACGCCAAACCTGACTTTTCGACGCTGTCATGGTTTTCCATGCTCTTTGCTGCCGGCATGGGCATCGGCCTGATGTTCTGGGCTGTCGCCGAGCCTGTGGCCTATTACACGGGTTGGTATGAAACCCCCCTGGGAGTTGAAGCCGAAACCCCGGAAGCTGCAAAGCTGGCTATGGGTGCCACCATGTATCACTGGGGCCTGCATCCATGGGCCATCTACGCCATTGTGGCGCTTTCGCTGGCGTTCTTTGCCTACAACAAGAACATGCCTCTGACCATGCGCTCGGCCTTTTTCCCGCTGCTTAAAGACCGCGTATGGGGGTGGCCCGGGCACATCATCGATATTCTGGCAGTCGTGGCGACGATTTTCGGCCTTGCCACCTCCCTCGGTTTCGGTGCCCAGCAGGCCGCATCCGGCCTGGATTACCTGTTCGGGGTATCGTCGGGCATAAACGTGCAGATGGCGATTATCACCGGTGTAACGGCGCTTGCGCTGATTTCGGTACTGCGGGGCCTCGACGGCGGTGTAAAAGTTCTCAGTAATTTCAACATGGGGTTGGCGGCCATCCTGCTGCTCTTTGTTATCTTTGCCGGCCCGACCATGGCGATCCTCGAAACGCTCTGGGTTACATCCTCCAGCTACGTTGCCAATGCGGTGCCGCTGAGTAACCCGTTTGGCCGCGATGACGAAGCATGGTTCCACGGCTGGACCGTCTTCTACTGGGCCTGGTGGATTTCCTGGTCACCGTTCGTAGGCATGTTCATTGCGCGCGTATCCCGTGGCCGTACCGTTCGTGAATTCGTGACTGCAGTACTGATTGTGCCGACGGTTATTACTGTGGTCTGGATGAGCTCATTCGGGGGTTCTGCACTTGAGCAGATCAAGCAGGGCATCGGTGCACTGGCTGAAGATGGCCTGACTGAGGTTCCCCTGGCGATGTTCCAGATGTTCGCCAACCTGCCGCTCACTGAGATCGTATCGTTTGTGGGTATCGTGCTGGTTCTGGTGTTCTTCGTGACCTCTTCCGATTCCGGCTCACTGGTTGTCGACAGCATCACCGCTGGCGGTAAAACCGATGCACCCACTGCACAGCGTGTGTTCTGGGTGGTCATGGAGGGTGCTATTGCGGCTGCGTTGATCTTTGGCGGCGGTGAAGATGCACTGGGCGCCATTCAGGCAGTCGCGATCACCGCTGGCCTGCCGTTTACGGTGGTGTTGCTGATCATGACATGGGGGCTTCTGAAAGGTCTCTCCCATGAGCGCCAACTGTTGCTTGCGGAAGGCAAACTCTGACAAGAGCAAACGCAGTCTGAAAAAAACCGGGGTTGGGTTCACCCCGGTTTTTTTGTGCCTGCGAGGATGGTTCAGGTTTTCGAGGTGAAGGTTTCCATGGCGTAGGCGGCCCGGTCTTCCGGCGTGAAATGTGGCTTGCGAAGGGCTTCAATCTGCCTGAGGCGTGGTAACAGTCCGCGACCATTGGCCATCTGGATGGCCAGGCCGGGGCGGGCATTCAGCTCAAGCAACAGGGGGCCGTCGTCCACATCAACAACCAGGTCCACTCCCATATACCCCAGGCCGGTGGCTTCGTAACACCGCGAGGCCATTACCAGCATTTCCTGCCAGTCATCAATGGCGATGTTCTCCAGTGCCAGACCGGTATCCGGATGTAATGAGATGGGGCGGTTGAACTGCACTGCATTCAGGCTGTGGCCGTTGGCAATATTAAGCCCGACACCCACGGCACCCTGGTGCAGGTTTGCCTTGCCGTCAGAAGCCGTGGTTGCCAGGCGCAGCATGGCCATAACCGGATAGCCCTGAAACACCACAATGCGTATGTCGGGCACACCCTGGAAGGAATACCTGGCCAACTCGGGAATAGACTCCACAAGATCTTCAACGATGGCTACGTCCGGGGTCCCGGCGAGGGAATAGAGGCCGGCGAGAATGTTCGACAGGTGCCGCTCAAGGTAGGGAACCGACACCCGGGCGCCCGACGCCTTGATGTAGTCGTCTCCGTCCCGCCCCGTTATGACGGTAATGCCTTTGCCACCAGAGCCCTTGGCGGGTTTGATGGCAAAGCCCTTGAGATCCTCGGCCATCTGGCGGAAACGGGAAATCTCGTGTTGTTGGCGCACAACCTGTAACAGCTTGGGCGTGCGGACATCGTATTCGGCGACGGCCAGCTTGGTTTTCAGCTTGTTATCCACCAGGGGATAGGAGACGCGGCTGTTGTACCGGGCAATGTAGTCCACATTGCGCCGGTTCATGTTCAGCATTCCCAGCCGATTAAGCTTCCAGGGCGATATCCAGCCCATCAGTCGTAGACCTTCATGGGATTGAACCGGCGCAGTTCAGACAGCTTGTAGCCGGTATACTGGCCCATCAGCAGGATCAGCCCCAGCACCACAAGATGCAGCTCCGGGAAGTTGAAAGTCAGATGGCTGGCCAGCGGCGTACTCATCAGTAGAAAAGCGCACACAGCGACGAACAGGCTGCCGGCGCCCTGAACAAAGACCTCCCGCGGCCCTTCTTCCTCCCAGAGAATGGACATGCGCTCGATAGTCCAGGCGATGATGACCATGGGGAAGAACGTCACTGTCATACCGGTATTAAAGCCCATCTGATAGCCGGCAATGCTCAGACCAGCGGTTATAAAGATCACCAGAATGATGAGCGCCGATATCCGGGATACCAGCAACAGGTTGAGGCTGGACAGGTAACTGCGCATCAGCAACCCGATGGCAACCACAGAAATAAACGCGATCAATCCCGGCACCAGTGTGGTCTGCACAAATGCCACGGCGATCAGAATCGGCATGAAGGTTCCGGAGGTCTTGATGCCCACCACAATCCGCATCAGTGCAACAACGAGCGCGCCGAGTGGCAGTAACAGAAGCATCCTGAACATGCCCTGTTCTTCAATAGGGAGCTGATAGAGGCTCAGAAAACCGAGGCCGTTGTCGGAGGACTGGGCCTGCGCCAGTTGCAGCGCTGGCACCGTTTGCCTGAGCATAGAGAAGCTCACTTCCGAGTCATCACCACCGACCACATCAAGCAATGAAACCGACTCCTGGCGCCATAGCAGAACGTCTTCCGGGAGCCCCTGTTCTGCCGTACGGGGATCGAATGTCAGCCACCGGGCGCCATCATAGATCTGAAGGAAGGGACGGAGCTGTTGCTGACGCCTTGCATCCTCAAGTGCCAGGCCGTCCGCCGTGCGGGCCGGAATACCGGCGTGGTTCAGCATCTGGTTAAGCAGTTCGATGTAGTTTGCGTTGGAAACGAGCAGAGTGGTGTTCTGTGCGCGGCTATCCGGCCGCAGCAGCTTGATCAGTTCGCGGGTCAAGCTTTCCGGTGTGCTGGATTTTGCCGCAGCCTGTTGAAGAAGTTCTTCAACGGCAGTGGCCTGGGGCTCCTCCCAGAATACCGGCTCGGGTTTCGGGCGTCGCTCGGGTTCAATGGTCTGAGCCTGTCCGTCCGGCACCAGCTGTACCTTGAAATACAATGTCTGGGTACCGTTGACATCCCGTTTTGACCATTCAGCCCGGCGGTCACCGGAGTCTTCCACAATGGAGAAGCCATAACCCGGGGAGGCAGCCTGTTCAGAAATAATGCGGAACCCCGGGGGCTGGTCAGGGATATTCATACTGGCAAGCACCGGTTCACCGGTACCCTCGAAATCAATCCGGGCTTCCACCATCCAGACCGGCTGTTGCTCTCCGGTGAACCAGGGAATACCCAGCTCCACATGACGCCAGACAGCCACCGAAATACCGGCAGCTATCAGTAAAAGAATCGCAAAGTAGAAGGGAATGCGGGAGCGGGCCGTCACGATTCGTCCCCATTGTCTCCGTCAGGGCGTGAGCTTGGCAGCTCTGTGGCAAACTCCTTGCCGACATCGATCAGCATAACGTCCCTCAGAATGTTTCGCCCCACCAATACGCGATGGGATAGATGGCTCCGGTCTGTCAGGGTGAATTCTGCCTGTTGCTGGTGATTGCCAATCATGAACTGAAGCTCGACAACCACCCGGCGCTCGCTTTCGTCGGTGCTGGACTGAATGATTTTGACGCGGCGGGCAACTTCTCTTTCCAGCGTCATGAAATCGTCTGAGTCCGGAACCGGTACATCGAATCTGACCCAGTTGTTGCCATCCCTTTCAAACCGTTTGATGTTCCGGGCGTCCAGTGACGAGGTTTCGGCACCGCTGTCAATGCGTGCGTCGTATACCAGCTCGGCGCCAACGAGGTAGAATTTTTCGAGTTCACCGACAATGACCTTGCCCCTGAGCCTGTCTGCCCTGCCATCGTCACCTTCACTCTGGTTTTGAATCGTGCAGACAGGTTCTTCGGGAGCGGGTGGGCAAGTGGGTTTTTCAACCTGTTCAGAAATGGCCTGCAGAATGGTTCTGGTGGATTCTTCGTTGTGGCGGGTAAGCGCCTGAAACCCCTCGTCAGCGCGGTTCTCCAGGCTGGCGACCTGGTCGCCCTGGTTGACCACCGAAGTGTTGAGGGCCTCGAGGTCCTCTTTCTCCACCATGAAATAGCGATCTGCAGTACAACCGGACATCAACAGCAGTAACACGGCTGGCGCCGCAAGCTTTCGAGAAACTGAAACCATGAAAAACATCCGAAACCTCTGAACCCGCGGCGTGATTTCTCACAGTCCGGAATACCGTCATAAAGAGTGCCGCAATTAAAGTCATTACCCCATCGGGCAACGCTATCTTATTCTCAGGGCGGAAGTATACAACAACATACCTGTTGGGAGGGTTTACAGATGGTTAACGGCGAAAATATCTGTTTCAGGATGTCCGGGACAGGAAGTGGTTCTCGGCAAGCACTTCATCAGACCGGAGATATTCCTGAACAATCGGGGAGCAATTGAGATAGAACAGTAGCAGCTCCCTCTGAACATCCTGATCCTGGATACGCGAGGCATAGTGGATCAGATCACGTATGGATTCATCGCCGTTGTTCTGGAACGTCTTGCCATAGCGGCTCTTCAGGATGCCGGTCAGACGCTCGAGATGAAATTCACCGGTATGGGTCATGTGCGGCAGTATGCGGAACTCTCCCTTGTGATTCTTCGACCGGAAGCCGTCGTGGTCTTCAGGCCAGTCGGAGGGTGACAGTTCCGATCCCAGTTTTCTCCAGAGCTCTTTAAGCATGTCGAATTCCTGTCCTTTATACTGCCCAGGGACCTTGGTGCCGGGGTGTATTATCCGTTTTAGATGATATTACGCACCGAGTCCAGAGCCGGATGTATCAGGCTGAAATTTTTGCCAAGCAGTCGATGGCTGCATGTGTAACAACAAGTATCCGACGGGGCGACAGGCAAAAAGGTTCCGCGAATACGGTAAACTGTTGCTGCATTGTCATATTCGAATAATCAGTCAAGGAGATCAGGGTGCCCCAGGCCGTAGTTGCTGCGATGGAAAACCAGCCGGAGATTGTTGTGTCCGCGGCCATGCTGGCCCTGGTTGTGGGCCTGCTGGTGTTCATGGTGATAAAGGGTAACCGCACCACTGAAAGCTGGCGGCAACGCGCGGCGGTTCTGGACAATCAGGTGGCTGGCCTGGAGTCCGAAAGCAGGTCCCGGCTGGAGCGTATTGAGCAGCTTGAAGCTGAGAGAGTGTCGCAACAGCAGCGCGCCGATGAGCTTGCCCGGGCGCTCAGTGACGCAAAAGTCGCTCTCAGGGAGCAGGAAGTCACACTTGAGAAAGAGCGCCGGTCTACCACTGAAAAACTGGAACTGCTGGAACGGAATCGCGATGCGCTGAAGCAGGAGTTCGAGAACCTGGCCAACCGCATTTTTGAACAGAAAAGCGAGCGTTTCAGCCAGCAGACCCGGACCAGCATTGATACCCTGCTCAACCCGTTCCGTGACCAGCTGCAGGATTTTCGCAAGCGGGTGGAGGACGTCTACACCAACGAAACCCGTGATCGACAGGCCCTGAGAAGCGAAATAAAGTCCCTGCAGGAACTGAACCGCCAGATCACTGAAGAGGCCTCCAACCTGACCAGGGCGCTCAAGGGTGACAAGAAGATCCAGGGCAACTGGGGTGAACTGATCCTTGAGAGAGTGCTGGAGCGTTCCGGCCTGCGCAAGGGCATCGAGTACGAAACCCAGGGCAGCTACCGCGATGACAACAACCAGCTATTGCGGCCGGATGTGATTGTGCACCTGCCTGACCAGCGTAACCTTGTGGTGGACTCGAAAGTGTCGCTGGTGGCTTACCAGCAATGGGCGACGGAAGAAGATGAAGAGGCAAAGGAAGAGGCGCTACGGCAGCATGTGGAAGCCGTTCGCAACCACATCCGGGCGCTGAGCGAGAAGGACTACAGCCAGCTCCACGGTCTGCACTCGCCGGACTTCGTCTTCCTGTTCATGCCCATTGAACCGGCATTTGTAGCCGCTTTTCAGCAGGACGAGAACCTATTCGCAGAAGCATTTGAGCGAAAGATTATTGTGGTTACACCAACCACGTTACTGGCCACCTTGCGCACCATCGAGAACATCTGGCGGTACGAGCGCCAGAGCCAGAACGCGCGTCGCATTGCTGACAGGGCCAGTGCAGTGTATGACAAGCTGAGGATATTTGTGGAGGCCATGGAAAAACTCGGCACCCAGCTACACACTGCACAGGGCACTTATGATTCCGCAATGAACACCCTGACCCGTGGGCGCGGTAATCTGATCTCCCAGGCCAATCGCTTTGTGGAGCTGGGCGTTCGTGTTAAAAAAGAACTCCCGAAAGCGATCATGGATCAGGCAGAAGTGGACGCCGAAGACGACGCCGTCCGGGATAACCAGCAGGAGTAAAGCACATGGTGAAGATAACCCGCATCGGGCGCCGATCGGCTTGCGGCCTTTTTCTGGCATCGCTGCTGATGGCCGGTCAGGTTGATGCACTGGAGCCTGAACACGAAATCCGCAGGCTGATGCTGGCCACTGAAGAGGCGGTCACCGGCGAGAACTGGGGCGAAGCGGGGGAATATCTCAACCGCCTTCAGCAACTGGAAGGGGACAAACCGGCGGACTATTACTATTTTCGCGGCCGGGTGATGCTGGAGGCCGGGCATTTTAACGAGGCGCGGGCGGCACTGGAACGCTACGTCAGCCGGGCCGGCGAAGACGGTGAGCATTACCGCGACGCCCTCAATCTGATTACACGGGTTGAGAAGGAGCGAAAGCAAGAGGGGGCAAATGCCAGTGAAAACGGGCAGGACAAGAGTGAGCCGGTTGCCATCATAGAGCCTGCTGGTGAGGAATCACTGGAGAATCTGAAGCAGCTGTACCTGGCTGAATCGGATGAGCAAGCCCTGGTGATTCACGCCAATACCCTTCTCGGGGCGGCGGGATGGAGAGCCGACCAGCGAATCGTAAGGCTGGACCAGCCGGCAGATATCGCCTACACGCTGGACAGACGCAACGACACGATCAGCATTCAGGAGTCCCGCCGTGAGGACAACGACCGGGTGGTCCGAACAACGGAGTCGCTGGGTGTGTTCGGGGTCAATCCGCAGGTGGAGTGGAACTGCGAGAGCTCAACCAGCAGTTGCTGGATATACGATCCGAGAGATGGCTCACGCCTGATGAAGCTGAGCGAGGACCGGGAAAGGGCACGGGAAATTGCCCGCACCCTAGGCCGTCTGATAAAGACGATGCAGGGGGCCAGTCAGTCCGGCAGTTGACCCCGCTCACCCTCGCGGTAGGCCCCGGGGGTGACGCCTGTCCACTTCTTGAACGCACGGTGGAAGGTGGAAGGCTCGGTGAATCCGACACGGAAGGCAATGTCGTTAATGGGTAAATCCGGCCGCGACAGGTAGTAAATGGCCATATCCCGCCTCAGCAAGTCCTTGATTTCCTGGAACGATGTGTTTTCCTGCTTCAGCCGCCGCCGAAGGGTCTGGGGGCTGGTATGCAGTTCCGCGGCAATCCATTCGAAATCCGGCAATGACCGGGTAAAGTCCCGGCCGATCAGCGCCCGTATCCGGCCGGTAAAGGTATTGCTTTCATCCGGGCGTGATAACAGATCCGCCGGCGAGGTTTTCAGGAACTGGCGCATCTCGGGTTTGTCCCGGATTACCGGTGCCTGGAGAAAACGCTTGTCGAATGTCAGTGCCGTTTTCCCGGCCTCGAAAGACAGAGGGCAATGGAAAATATGCCGGTATTCATCGCCATGGGGCGGCCGGGGATAGCTGAACTGTGCCTTCAGCAACTCCACCGGTTGCCCGATCAGCCAGCTGCCCAGCCGGTGCCAGATCACCAGAATGCTTTCCCGAAAAAAATACATCGGGTCCTGAATATCACCCTCAATCACCGTTTCCAGTCGCGCGGTCTGGTCATCCACCTCCAGCTTCATGGCCACCATGGGCTCGAACAGACGGCAGAAATCGAAGGCCCGCCGGTATACCGCTTCCAGGTTGGGGCAGTCAATCACCAGGGCACACATGGTGGCAAAGGTGCCGGTACGGCAGCGCCGGGGGCCCAGGCCCATGAACTCATCCTCCATGCGGTTCCAGATAATCTGCATCAGCCGGCTGTACTGGGTGCTGCTGACCCGCGCCATCTCGATTCTCAGCAGATCCGGTGAAATCCCGGCTTCCCGCAGCAAGGCACGGGTATCAAAACCCGCCTTCCCGGCGCCTATCAGCGCGGCTTCCACAAAGTGTCTGGAAACGGTGAGTTCCGACATGTGATCCTTTATCCTTCTTTGAATGAAGCCCATCATAAAACCCTTCGCTTACAATGCAACCATAAGGAGATTTGCATGCCCGGCCCGCTAAACCACCTCAAGATACTGGATTTCAGCACGCTGCTCCCTGGCCCCTACGCCACCATGCTGCTGGCGGACATGGGCGCAGACGTCCTGCGGGTGGAGGCCCCGGACCGGCTGGACCTCACCCGCGTCATGCCCCCGCTGGAAGACGGCGTAAGCACGGCCCACACCTTCCTGAACCGCGGTAAGCGTTCCCTTGGCCTGGACCTGAAGAAAGAGGGCAGTGCGGACGTGATCAAGCGCCTGGTAAAAGACTACGACGTGGTTATCGAACAGTTCCGCCCGGGCGTGATGGACAGGCTGGGCATCGGCTACGACACCCTGAAAGCCATCAACCCGAACCTGATCTACTGCGCCATCACCGGCTATGGCCAGACCGGCCCCTACAAAGACCGTGCCGGCCACGACATCAACTACCTGTCCCTGGCCGGCGTATCCAGCCACAGCGGCCGCAAGGAGTCCGGCCCACCACCCCTGGGTATCCAGGTGGCCGACGTGGCTGGCGGCTCCCACCATGCGGTCATGGGCATCCTGGCGGCGGTGATTCACAGGCAGCAAACCGGGGAAGGGCAGTACATCGACATCAGCATGACCGACGCCGCCTTCGCCCTGAATGGCATGGCCGGCGCCGCCGCGCTGGCAGGGGGGCAGGAACAGAAACCGGAAAGCTCAATGCTTAACGGCGGAACCTTCTACGATTACTACCAGACCAGCGACGGCCGCTGGATCTCTGTCGGCAGCCTGGAACCCCAGTTCTCGGCCCGGCTGTGCGAAGCCCTGGATATCCCCGAGATGAAAAGCTTCGCCCTCAGCCAGAACCCCGAACACCAGCAAACCATCCGCGAAGCCCTGAAAGCCGCCTTTGCCCGGAAAACCCTGAAAGAGTGGGAAGCGGTGTTTGCAGGCGTGGATGCCTGTGTGGAGCCCGTACTGACGATTACCGAAGCCGCGGAGCATCCCCAGATGAAGGCGCGGAATATGGTGATAGAGGTGGCCAGGGAGGGCGGTGGTTTCCAGAAGCAGATAGGGCATCCGATCAAGTTCAGTGGGACGCCTTGTGAGAGTCGTTATGTTGGGCGGGTATTGGGGGCTGATAACGACGTAGTAAATAAAAAATGAAACGAGCGTCAGTTCTTGGCGCAGAATGAGTTTGTCTACTAATTTGTGAGAGTGAGTCATCTTTGGCTCATCCATAACAATCACAATGGACAAACAACTATGAAATTGCTTCGCAAACCTTTCAGGAGCGCCGGCAAAGGCGCATTGAAAGCTGCTGGAGTAGCGCTGGCCAGCAGCTTTCTGATAACAGGATGTTTCGACGGTAGCAGCTCTTCCAGTTCCGGTGACTCAGTGAACGAACAGCTCTTCCCGGCGGACGGTAAATTTGAGGCAAATATAAGGAGAACGACGAACGGGGTTCCGCATATAAAGGCGAATAATCTTGCTTCGGCGGCTTTTGGACATGGCTACGTACAGGCCCAGGATAATGTGTGTTTGTTGGCAGAGGCATTCGTCAAGGCAAGGAGTGAAAGGGCGAAGTATTTTGGCCCCGGCGATAACAGTATCAATATAATCAACGATTTCAGCTATATGGCGCAGGACATACTCAGCGGAGCCAAAGCCGAGTTTCCACAGCTTACTGAAGAAAGTCGCGCCATGGTTGAAGGTTTCACGGCCGGATATAACCGGTACGTAAGCGAAACCGACCCCAGCGCCCTACCTGCGGAATGCCGTGACCAGCCCTGGGTAAAGGAAATCGAGCCAACCGATCTGCTGGCGCACTATCGGATCGTGGGGCAATTTGCCAGTGGTGCGCAATTTGCCACTGGCTTGGCCTTTGCCGCGGTACCTCCGGGAGAGTCAGCCGAGCCGATTCTGGCTCAGAATACTGACGATACCACTGGCAAGCTCTTGCAAGTGGCAGAGGCTGCTCGACAGAACGTTCGCAGGATCGACAACTTTGCGGACATGGGCCTGGCCAGCAACGCCTGGGGTATTGGCTCTGAACTGACCGAGAATGGAAAAGGTGCGTTACTCGCGAATCCCCATTTTCCGTACACCGGCCACAGGCGGCTCTACCAGGCCCAGCTGACTGTTCCGGGCTACCTGAATGTCAATGGCGCGGGGCTGCTTGGCACGGCCATTCCGCTGATTAACTTCAACGAGAATCTGGCGTGGTCCCACACAGTGACCACCAGCCGACGCTTTACCTGGTATGAACTGGAGCTGAAGGCAGGTGACCCGCTGACCTATATTAAAGACGGCGTCGAAAAGCCTATAACCTCCAAAACCTTTCAGATTGAAGTGAACATGGGCGGCCCTGAGCCGGTCGTTCTTGAAAGGACCTTCTGGTTCTCCGAATACGGCCCTATGCTGGCGGCAAACGAGGCCAACGACGCCTTCCCGGAGTGGGGTGGGACGGGGCTTGTCAACGGTGAACCGGCCGCTTATACCTATCGCGATGCTAATGCGAATACCTCCGGCCTGCTTGATACCTGGCTTGAGATGAGTCGGGCGACGAATCTTGAGGAGTTTAAGAATGTGTTCCGTGAGTGTGGTACCACCCTGTGGACGAACACCACATACGCAGACGATCAGGGCAATGCCTACTATATTGATAGTAGCTCCGTGCCCAATCTCTCTGGGGCTTCTCTTGCGGTCCTTGATTTCAAGCGCACTGCCAGCCCGGCGTTCAACCAGTTGTTTGATGGCGGTGTCACCCTCCTTGACGGTTCAAAGTCCCGGGATGACTGGGTAGAAGGGGAGTGTGCAGGCTTGGTGCCTTTTGAGGATAAGCCCCAGTTGCAACGTGCAGACTGGGTTCAGAACTCCAATAGCAGTCATTGGGCCACCAACCCTGATGAGTTTCTAACTGGTTTTTCGCCCCTCTTCGGCGCTGAGAATGCGCCGGTGAATCCCCGCACGAGACTTGGCATCAAAATGCTTCAGAACCCAACTGATCCGGGACTGGACCCGAATACCCCACCGCCCGCCGGTCAGGATGGCAAATTCAGCGCCGAGGATCTGATCAACACCATCTGGAACAACCGGGCCTGGTACGCCGAACAGTTCTTGCCAGAACTGCGGGCTCGCTGCACTGAGATAAGCGACCCTGTTGAAGTGCCCCAAGGACTCCTGCCGTCAGATCCCGAGGTGACATCACCTGGCTCAATGGATGTTACAGAAGGGTGTGATACCTTGAATGACTGGAATGGAACCTATGATCTAACCAGTACCGGTGCCCATCTGTTCAGGGCGTTTATCGATATCTACAATCGAAGCTTCCCCGATGACCTGGAAACGGATTTCGATCCGGCGGATCCAGTCAACACGCCGGCTGACCCTTCAACGGACAATCGCGGCGAGGCTGATGACGTTATGCTTCAGTCCCTGGCAGCAGCAATGGTATTGCTGGAGGATGCCGGTATTGCACTTGATAGCCCGCTGGGTGAGGTTCAGTACTATCAGCCCACTGGAGGTGTTCCGCCAGGAGGGGATCCGGCAAATGCTCAGGCGCTCTCCGCAAGAATTCCATGGCACGGTGGTGATGGCAATGTAGAAGGTGCCTTCAACGCCATTGGCGTGGTGGATAATAATTTCGCTGAAGATACGCGCATTCCGCGAGTGAATACCCCGGAATATGATTCTGACAGTGGAGCCGGCTTCGCGGCAGGACTATCTGCTAACGATGGAGAAGGTTGGTTGATTGCCCGCGGTACAAGCTGGCATTTCGGGCTCGAGTATACGGATGAGGGGCCTCAGGCCTATGGGCTGACCAGTTATTCCCAATCCGCAGATACAGAATCTGACTTCTTTATCGACCAAAGCAGTCGCTACTCACAGAAAGATGCGAGGAAGCTGTACTTTACGGAGGAGGAAATCGAACAGAACCTACTGACTGATGGGGAGATAACCATCAGTAACTAATAGGCTAAAATAGAGAATTCCTGCAGCTGTGTATGGTAACAGGAACCCCGGGGCTTGGCTTCGGGGTTTTTTGTTGGCTTGGCATAACGCCTGTGACGTGATCCCGGTTCGTACCCTAGTTGATGACGCGTAGAGATGATCTTTGCAGTAGAGATGTTTGGGGGTGAGGGGAGTATCGGTGTTGTGGCTGCATAGAGTATGGAGTACAAGCCGCGTGCCTGTGCAAAGCTGAAACAAAAAAGGCCGCCATCAACGATGGCGGCCTCAGCTTCACACCTCATGAAATTCAATCCGGTATCGTAGTTCCGATTAGCTGGATTGTTTGCTCAATCATTGTGCCAAAGGTTGTCTGGGCATCCTCCGTAGAGACAATCACCTCGCCGCCGGCGGCAATTGTGCGGTCTTTCAACACGTCACCCGGTTCGGCAATCTCTTCTTGTGGCAGAACCGGGGTTCCGTGGACACCTGTTTCATAGCGAGTAATCATCGGCGTGTCCAGTGGTTCCTCAGTTGCCTTGGCGCCCATGATCAGAGCGAGCGCCTCAGAGCCGGAGAGCGGCGCTGCCGGTGATTGGACGCGAAGGCCATTGGGGAAGGTGATATCCAACGGCCCTTTGTCCTCACCGTAACGCGTGTCGGCGGCATTCGGAGTAGTGCGGTCCCCCTCTACCTGAGCCAGAACAGTGTTTGAAACAGCAAGTTCGTTGGCAAAGTTGATGGGGTCAACCGCATCGAGAGTCGCCTGGTTCACATTAAGGAAGGTCTCAAGATCGGCATCACCTTGCGAGAGACCAGCCGCGACTTGCAGACCACCAAGAATGGTTGGCGCGAAGCTCGGAGAGTTTTCAAGCAGTCGTGTAGTACCAGCGACCGGAGTAAGCAGGTGCGACGACGCCACCAAAAGGTCTTCGTTGCCACTCGCCGTGGCCGCACCCACGAAGGCACCACCGTTCAGCGTGCCGAGGGAATGCCCAACGAAATTCACTCCATTACCGGTGACTCCGTCCATGCCATTGATCGTCGCAGCGAGGTTCATCAGGTCGATAGAGCCCTGGCGAAGAATGTCGCGGGAGTTCAGGAAGTTGGTCAGGTTGATAAACAGCGATCCAGAGCTGCCAACGCCCTCTTCGAAGTCCATGGCCATCGGATTGTTATCCGGGTCAGCTGTGTAGCCATAGTGGCGCTCGTTGATTTCGCCTTCGACATAACCGGTGGCAGTATTCGCAGGTTCGAGCCCCGGAATAGTGCTTCCCGCATTGGCAACCGTCGTATCGAGTGAGAACGCTAAACCCAGGGCCGGAGCATTTACCGGGTCTTCGCCCGCGCCAACAATTACGTCATCGCACTGGCCTGCCAAAACATTGCCAACTGCTTCATCGAACGACCGCTCGCCGGATACGGTACCACCGGCCCCGTCAGGCATTCCGTCGAACCTCGCGTCTTCGCATGGGGTATCGGGGGATGCATCGAGTGGCTCGAGGCCCAAAGCGATCGCGGTCAGAATTTGTGCTGGGAACTCTCCAGCAATTACCGTATCAATCGTTGCCTGGGTTTCGGGCGTCACGATAGGATTGCCTTCGTCGTCCAGTTCAGGTTGGTCAACAACCCCACCCTGAACCAGCAATGTTAGTGCAAGGCTTTCCTGATCTTCCAGCGTGAACGGTGATACACCGTGCAGGGGTTGGTCGATCGCAAATACGGCAAGGCTCAGGCCTGCCTCTTCAGCGGATGCGACCAACTGGGTGCCGAAGGCAAGTGCGGCACTTCGGTCGGTCGTGATACCGTGCTGGAAAATCACCGGGATAAGCGGAGTACCACTGTCATCGGCCGGATTCTCTCCATTCGGAGTGATGACGAGCATGGGTACCCGGACATCATCCTGCAGCGTGGGGAACGGGAAGTTGTAATTGAGCACTGAACTCACATCCGAATCTTCCTGGGGAATCGTTGCATCAAGCTGATCCCCGAGGATTGCGGCAAGGCCGGAATCTGGCTGCCAGCTCTGGGTGCGGATCGAGGATGTTGGGCCAGTCTGGTTCGCGTCAGGCACGCTGATATACTGCGGCAGCTCAATGAAACCCTGATGGACATCAATATCGCCCGCTTCAACATCCAGTGAAGAGAGCACAGCTGATACCGACAGCGCATCATTGGTGGAGTCGATGCCAAAATCGCGGGCCTCGGGTATGGGGAATTCGATACCTGCGATACCAAATCCTGCTTCCGCAGTAGCGCCGACACAATCAAACTTTTGCTTACCATCGAGGGCGTCACAGTCCCCGAAGTCGCTGCCAAGCACCTCACTGGGGGTAAATCCCGATGTTGCTACCTGTACGAAATAGGAAGTATCTCCGAAACCGAATGACGTCGGATCATCGTTCCCCGGACGAAGAAAATCTGATGGTTCAACGACGTCATTTTCTGGATCTTTGCCAAGGGCCGCCACAACAGCAGCCTGAACCTGCTCATCGGTCGCCGTTTCGGGAAGACCAAAACGTTCCGGGTCCAGTCCCGAGGGCTCGCCGCTAGCCTGTGCTTCAAAAACAGTTGCCGCTGCCGCTCTTAAACCGGCAGCACCTACCTTAACCTGCCTTTCAAGCTGGTCACTTATCCAGTTGGCCGGGTTGGCGATATGGCTAAGAACTTTTTTGTCTTCGCTGGTCGTAAAGCTGTACGACAGGGCAATATTGTCCTTGCCAAGGGCAGCCAGCCCCGCACCCTCACGGGAGCTGTTGTTCAGCGCGAAATAATTGGTGCTGATGTTTTCCCAGAAGCCCGTGATCAGGGTTTTGACGGGAGCGAGAGCGTTGTTACCAAGGGGCTCGTCTTCCTCGCCAAGATTCTGGTATGACGGGGAACCAACAATTGCATCGCCATTTACATCCTCAATGCCGTCGGTGACCACGACCACGTAACGGCTTAGAGGATTAAGAGGCGTGTTGGGACGCACGCGAATTGCAGAGTCGCCATTCAGTTCTACCACGTCGTGATCATAGGCGGGAGATTCTGCGAGTTCCATCAGGTACCCAATCGCCTGTTCACGGTTTCGGCCTTGCAGGTCTTCACCGGTGCCGAGGGGATCCTGGCCGGCAGCAAGCTGGAAAGTAACGGCCAGGGGAATGGTCGGTGGCTCTCCTGCTGAAAGGGCACGGACGGGCTCGCCGCTGGCATAGGCAAGCTCAATCAGGAAAACGTTCTGGTTAGGGTTGGGGATGACCGGCAGTTCCGTCTGTGGATCGGCTTCTGGATCGAAGGCAGGATTGGGAATGAAAGCTCTTGAGTCGACGGAATCGATGTCAATATCGCCACTCATTCGGACAACGGCAGGAGCTACCGTGGACGCGCCACTCAGTTTGTTGAGAGCTCCAATGACGGGATTTGTCTCGTCTCCATCAATGCCGAAGGAGCCATCTTGCGCTTCCTGGTCAAAGTTCAGGTCACTTGGAATAGGCACTTCGCTGGTGATCGGATTAAAAACTGGCCAGGTCTTACCATCAATGTCCGGGTTGTTAACCTTTGGCTCCGGATTCGCATTCTGCGACCCGGAGCCGGCGCTATCAAAGCACCCTGTTAGTCCAAGGGAGGACGCCACAGCAAGACTTATTAGAGTTTTCTTGAACATGGGTGTGGAACCTTTTCCTGTTGTTGTGTCGTTATGTTCGGCTGCTGACGGGGCCGGTCTGGTCCGGTAAACCCAATGTCAGTGGCCTGTTCTGCTTATTCTGTTGTCTGAATTTCTGGCCAGCGCTCTGTGCCAAGTTTTCTGTAACTCTGACTATAACGTCAGTAAAGCAACAGTTGATCGCTCTAAAGTGTGATTCTGACCATTGGGAGCCCACCCGCACAGTCGGAGTTCGGCTTCATTGAAAAATAGTTGGCCCTGAGACGTTTGTCGAGTCCCTCAGGACGGGTGTTCCGAGCTTAGCTGAAGTTTGAGAAATCGGGTTTTCTTTTTTCCGTGAAGGCCGTGATGGCTTCGGCATTTTCGGGAGATTTCAGGCGTTCAGCGAACAGTTTGCCCTCGGCCAGCATGGTGGTTTTGAGCTCTTCGGCGGTGGCCCTGTTCAGGAGTTCCCGGGTGGCGCGGATGGCGGCTGGTGGCTGGGCCGCCAGCCGGGTGCAGGCTTCCAGGGCGGCGGTTTCTGTCTGCGCCGGTTTGCATGCCCGGTTGATCAGCCCCATGCGCAGGGCATCGTCGGCGGTGAAGGCATCACCGAGCATCAGCAGCTCTGCGGCGCGCACCCGGCCAAGCCAGGAGGGCAGCAGCAGGCTGGAGCCGCCTTCCGGGCAGAGGCCAAGGTTGGCGAACGGCATCTGGAAGTGGGTGTTGTTGCCGGCGAACACCAGGTCGCAATGCAGCAGCATGGTGGTGCCGATACCCACCGCCGGGCCATTGACGGCCGCCACAATGGGTTTGTTGGTGGTGGCCAGCAGGAACAGGAAACGGCCCACGGGCGTATCCTCAAAATCCCCGGGCAGGCCCGCGGCGAAGTCGCCCAGGTCATTGCCGGCGGTGAAGCAGTCTTCGCTGCCGGTATAAAGAAGGCAGCGAATGTCGCTGTCGTTCTGCGCCTGTTCGATGGCATCGCCCAGGGCGGTGTACATGTCATGGGTGAGGGCGTTTTTGCGGTCCAGGCGATTGATACGAACGGTAAGGATGTGATTGTTCTTTTCGGTGAGGACGAGTTCGGTCACGGTGTCTCCTGCGGTCTGATTCGACTTTGGCGACGATATTACAGTCATTTGGCGCCGTTTCGCCAAGATTCCGGTGAAAAGCTTCCCCTTCAGTCTGATCCCTCGTTTCAGGATTTTCTGGTAAACTTCGCGCTTCTGTTTACACAGCCCTGAAATTCATAACCGATCTATAAACCAGACCTGATGAGACGCCTATGACCACCGTAATCCGCCAGGACGACCTGATTGAGAGCGTAGCGGACGCGCTGCAGTTCATTTCCTACTACCACCCGAAAGATTTTATTCAGGCAGTGTACGAGGCCTATCAGAAGGAAGAATCCCAGGCGGCGAAGGATGCCATGGCGCAGATCCTGATCAACTCCCGCATGTGTGCCCAGGGCAAGCGGCCGATCTGTCAGGATACCGGTATTGTGACGGTTTTCGTGACCATCGGCATGGATGTGCAGTGGGATGCGGACATGCCGCTGGACGACATTATCAATGAGGGCGTTCGTCGCGCTTACACCCATCCGGATAACGTGCTGCGCGCCTCCGTGCTGGCAGACCCGGACGGCAAGCGTGCCAACACCAAGGACAACACGCCCGCCGTCATCCATTACAAGATGGTTCCGGGCAACACCGTGGATGTCCACGTGGCCGCCAAGGGTGGTGGTTCCGAAGCCAAGTCCAAGTTCGCCATGCTCAATCCGTCGGATTCCGTGGTGGACTGGGTGCTGAAGATGGTGCCGCAGATGGGCGCCGGCTGGTGCCCGCCCGGTATGCTGGGCATCGGCATTGGTGGCACCGCCGAGAAGGCGATGGAACTGGCGAAAGAGTCCCTGCTGGATCCGATTGATATCCACGACCTGCAGGCCCGCGGCGCCTCCAACCGAGCTGAAGAACTGCGCCTGGAACTGTTCGAGAAGGTCAACGAACTGGGCATCGGCGCCCAGGGCCTGGGTGGCCTGACCACGGTTCTGGATGTGAAGGTGAAGGATTATCCCACCCACGCCGCCAACAAGCCGGTGGCGATCATTCCCAACTGTGCCGCCACCCGCCACGCTCACTTTGTGCTGGACGGCTCCGGCCCCTCACTGCAAACCCCGCCGAGTCTGGACGACTGGCCGGAAATCACCTGGGAAGTGGGTGACAGCGTGCGCCGCGTGAACCTGGATACGGTCACTCCGGAAGATGTGAAAGACTGGAAACCGGGCGAAACCGTGCTGCTGTCCGGCAAGATGCTGACCGGCCGTGACGCCGCCCACAAGGTCATGGTGGACATGATCGAGCGCGGCGAAGAGCTGCCAGTAGACCTGAAAGGCCGCTTCATCTATTACGTGGGCCCGGTAGATCCGGTGCGTGAGGAAGTGGTTGGCCCGGCCGGCCCCACCACCGCCACGCGCATGGACAAGTTCACCCGCACCATGCTGGAAAAAACCGGCCTTACCGGCATGATCGGCAAGGCCGAGCGCGGCCAGGTAGCCATCGACGCCATCCGTGAGTTCGGCGCCGTCTACCTGATGGCGGTGGGTGGTTCAGCCTACCTGGTGTCCAAGGCCATCAAGCACGCGGAAGTGGTGGCCTTCCCGGAACTGGGTATGGAAGCCATCTACGAGTTTGAAGTGGAAGACATGCCGGTGACTGTTGCAGTGGACTCCAAGGGCTCCTCTGTTCATCAGACCGGCCCGGCCGAGTGGCACGACAAGATCATTGCCGCTAAAGCCGTTTAAAAAAAGATTTGCCACGAAATCCACTAAATCCACGAAAAAATGAAAAAAAACAGATCAGTTATTGTTTTTTTTAGTGGATTTCGTGGATTTAGTGGCAAAAAATCTTTTCCCTAGGAAGAGCAACTGATATTCAAATGCTTCCCCCAATCCGGGGGCTGTGCTGCATATTCTTCGTTTTCCGGCTGTTCATCGAACGGCTTTTTCAGTACCTCAATTAATTCCTTCATCGGCTCGTAGTTGCCACTCTGGGCTTCCAGGATCACCTGCTGCGCCAGGTAGTTTCTGAGGATGTACTTCGGGTTCACCTTGCGCATCTGGTATTCCCGCTCGTCATGGGCGCGGGTTTCGTTTTGCAGGCGCTGCTCGTAGCGCTCCAGCCACTCATCCGCCACGCTGCGGTCCACGAACAGATCCCGGATGGGTGATGAGCCCTTTGATGTGAGATTGGACAGACCCCGGAAGAACAGCGTGTAGTCCACATGGTGCTCGTGCAGCATGCTGAAAGTATCCATAATCAGGCTGAGATCCGACGAATCCTCCTGCGCCAGCCCCAGCTTGTCCCGCATGTTCTGCAGGAAGCGCTCGTTGTAGGCGATTTCATAACGCCGCAGGCTCCGGCGCACATCATCCTCGTTCATCACGGGCAGCAGTGCATTGGCCAGGTACTGGCAGTTCACAAAACCGACGTTGGGCTGGCGGTTGTAGGCATAACGCCCGCCCTGGTCGGTGTGGTTGCAGATGTAACCGGCGTCGAAATCGTCCAGGAACGCATAGGGGCCGTAGTCAAAGGTATCCCCGATGATGGACATATTGTCGCTGTTCATCACCCCGTGGCAGAACCCCACCGCCTGCCAGTCCGCGATCATCCGCGCCGTGCGCTCCACCACTTCCACAAACCAGCGCTGGTAACGCTCGTCCTCGGGCAGGTCGATCAGGTGAGGGAAGTGCAATGAAATCACATGCTCCATCAGGGTCTTCACCGCCCCCGGCCCCTCATGATGAGCCGCAAACTCGAAATGCCCGAAGCGGATATGCGTCTCCGCCACCCGCATCAACGCCGCCGCAGTCTCAATCGACTCCCGCCGCACGGGGTCCTTCGCACTTACCATAAACAGCGCCCGCGTGGTCCGGATCCCAAGCGCCGCCATCGCCTCGCTGCACAGATATTCCCGAATCGTCGACCGCAGCACTGCCTTGCCATCCCCGAACCGCGAATAGGGCGTCATCCCCGCACCCTTCAAGTGCCAGTCCCAACGCCGCCCATCTGGGCCCACCGTCTCCCACAACAACAGCCCACGGCCATCCCCGAGATCCGGGTTATACATCCCGAACTGGTGCCCCGTGTACTTCATCGCCACCGGATCCATCCCCTCAAGCAGCTCGGTTCCTGCACCAACCCCGGTCCACTCCTCGGGATTGTCCGTATGAAACCCCATCTCCCTGGCCAGCTCATGGTTAAAACACACCATCCGCGCGTCCTTCAACGGCGTGGGCTGCACCCGGGTGTAGAAACTGTCGGGAAGCTCAAGGTAGCGGTGTTCGATTTTGAATTCATTGCTGCTCATATAACGTAAGTATCTCTTTGGGCGGAGAAGTTAACTCCCAAGTTTACAACACCAGTGTCCCAGATAACTCAAGCCCGCGACAAACAACCCGGCGTCGACCACCTATACTCCAATCTGGTACAAAACCTGCAAAACCCGATACAAACCAAAGGGGGAAAAGCCAACCGTGTCTACACCCGAACTGACCACCACCATCCAGACTTTGATAAAACAGGAATCACTCCCCGATTCCTACGCCGACATCGCCAAAAAGACCATCCTCCCCCTGGCCCAGCACCTCCACAGCCTCAGACAGGCCCGCAGTGAACCTGTCGTTATCGGCATCCACGGCGCCCAGGGCACCGGAAAATCCACCCTCACGCTGTTTTTACGGGATCTGCTGACCGCCCACTATCGCATACCCACGGCGAACTTCTCCCTCGACGACCTCTATCTCACCCGCGCCGAACGGGAGAAACTGGCCGAAGAGGTTCACCCCCTGTTTATCACACGGGGCGTACCAGGCACCCACGATCTGAGCCTGGGCCAGCAGGTGATCGACCAGCTGAAAGCGGCCGGGCCGGATTCTGAAACCGCCATTCCCGCCTTCGACAAATCCCGGGACGACCGCCGCCCGAAAGACCAGTGGCCGGTGTTCAGGGGCAGGGCAGACATTATCCTGATTGAAGGCTGGTGCATGGGCGCAGAACCCGCAGCCGATGAGAGTGAGTTGCTGACACCGGTCAACGCACTGGAAGAATCCGAAGACCCTGAAGGCATCTGGCGCCGATACGTCAACCGCTGCCTGCAGGGCGACTACGGCCGCTTTTTCAGCCAGATCGACAGCCTGATCATGCTCAAGGCGCCCTCTCTGGAGTGTGTTCACCAGTGGCGCACCTTGCAAGAGCATAAGCTCAGGGAAACGTTAAACAGTGCACCAAAAGAGGGCGAAAAAGACGGTGCTCATGCACAGCCATTGCGCATCATGAGTGAAGAGGAGGTTGCCCGGTTCATCATGCACTACGAACGAATCACCCGCGCCAGTCTGGAGGAAATGCCCGCGCGCGCGGATTGCGTGATTCACGTGGATGAAGACCACAACTTCAGTGAACCGCTGATACGACAACGCCAGTAGAGGATGCCGCCATGCCCAAGCCCCGCCTGATTGTCTTTTCTGACCTGGATGGCACCCTGCTGGACCATCACAACTACCACTGGTCCGCCGCCAGGCCTGCTCTGGAGCGGCTGGCAGCAGCAAAGATACCGGTGGTGCTCAACTCCAGCAAAACCGCCGGCGAGATCCGGGCGCTGAGGGACGAACTGGACAATAACGCGCCCTATATCGTTGAAAACGGTGCCGCCGTGGTTATCCCCGCGAACTGTTTTGGACCGGGCCCGGAGCAGGTGGAGACTTTTGGGGCATCCCGGGATGATGTCCTCGCATTACTCGCACAACTGCGAGACGAGGGCTTTCAGTTCCGCAGTTTCAGCGACATGAGCGCAGCAGAGCTGGCCCGCAATGCCGGCCTGTCTGAGTCAGCGGCGGAGCTGGCGAAGGACCGGGCTGGCACCGAGCCGCTTTTGTGGGAGGGGGACGACGCATCCCTGGAGGCTTTCAGGCAGAAACTCGCCGCGCAAAACTGCCGCCTGGTGCAGGGTGGGCGCTTTCTTCATGCCATGGGAACCTTCGATAAGGCCGATGGGGTCCGATTTTTGCTGCGCAAGTATGAGGCGCAGTACCCAGCGGAGAAGATCATTGCCATTGCGCTGGGTGACAGCCCCAACGATCAACACATGCTGGAGGAGGCGGATATTGCGGTCATTGTCAAAGGCGCGCAGTCAGACAGCGTATCGCTGCCTTCCCAGAGCAGGGCAATACGCTCCATCAAGGAGGGCCCTGCAGGCTGGAATGAATGCGTACTGAATCTGCTGATTGAGTACGGTTACTGAAACCACAGGAGCTCCACCATGGGCGACTTTTATCAGAACGGCATCATAACCACCCTTCACAACCTCTGCCGCCGGCCGGTGGAGGAGCTGGAAGCGGAACTGATGAGCTTTCGCAAAGCCCGGCCCATGTCGCTGGTACTGCCATCCCTGTATTCGGAACTGGAAGGCCCGGCGCTGAAGAACATTGTAAAGGAACTGGCCAAGGTGCCTTACCTGGAGCAGATCGTCATTGGTCTGGACCGGGCCAATGAGCAGGAATACCGGCACGCCCTGGAGTATTTCTCGGAACTGCCCCAGCATGTTCGGGTGCTCTGGAACGATGGGCCCCGGTTACAAGCGCTGGACCTGAAGCTGCGGGAGCAGGGCCTGGCACCCACGGAAATGGGTAAGGGCCGGAACGTCTGGTACTGCTTCGGGTATGTGCTGGCCTCCGGCCTGAGCAAATCGGTGGCCCTGCACGACTGTGACATACTGACCTATTCCCGGGATCTGGTTGCCAGGCTGATCTACCCGGTGGCCAACCCCAATTTCAACTACATGTTCTGCAAGGGCTATTACGCCCGGGTGGCAGACGGAAAAATGAACGGCCGCGTCAGCCGCCTGCTGGTCACGCCGCTGATCCGGGCCCTGAAAAAAGTGTGTGGCCCCAGTGATTTCCTGGATTATCTGGACAGCTACCGCTATCCCCTGGCCGGGGAGTTCTCTTTCCGCACCGACGTCATCGAAGACCTGCGCATTCCCAGTGACTGGGGGCTGGAAGTGGGCGTGCTGTCGGAAATGAAGCGCAACTACGCCACCAACCGCCTGTGCCAGGTGGATATCGCCGACACCTACGACCACAAGCACCAGGAGCTTTCCCCGGAAGACGCCAGCCGCGGCCTGTCCAAAATGAGCACGGACATCAGCAAGGCCCTGTTCCGCAAGCTGGCCACCAACGGCGAGATCTTCTCCAACGAGAAATTCCGCACCATCAAGGCCACCTATTTCCGTATTGCCCTGGATTTCGTGGAAACCTACCAGAGCGATGCCATCATCAATGGGCTGAGCTACGACCGCCACAAGGAAGAAAAGGCGGTGGAACTGTTCGCCCAGAACGTGATGCTGGCCGGGGCCTACTTCCTGGACAACCCGATGGATACCCCCTTTATTCCCAGCTGGAACCGGGTTACCAGTGCGATTCCGGATATCAAGGAGCAACTGATGGAAGCCGTGGAACTGGACAATCAGGAGTATCGCCAGTGAGAACCGGGCCGGAGCCGCAACCATGAGCAACACCCTGCATCACAAGCTCGCCACCATGCTGGAGGTGGTCTACCCGGAGGTGGACACGGAATACCTGGCCGACCAGCTGCTGTCCACCATGGGCCTGCAACCGGACACCCCTGCACCCCCGGCGCACCAGAACAACTGGGACGAGTCTGACGTGATGCTGATCACCTACGCAGACACGGTACAGCGGGAAAATGAAAAACCACTGAAGACCCTGTACCGGTTTCTGGAGGACTGCCTGAAGGACACGGTATCGGCGGTACACATACTGCCGTTCTTCCCCTACAGCTCGGACGACGGCTTCTCGGTGATGGACTATCTGGCGGTCAACGAGTCCCACGGCGACTGGGAGGATATCGAGCGCATCGCCGGCGGCTACAAGCTGATGGCGGACCTGGTGATCAACCACATGTCCGCCCGCAGCCGCTGGTTCGAGAACTTCAGAAAACGAATCGACCCCGGCAAGGACTATTTCTTCGAGGCCCGGCCCACCGACGACCTGAGCGCCGTGGTTCGCCCCCGCACATCGCCCCTGCTTAACGCGGTACAGACGGATGACGGAGAGCGTTATGTCTGGTGCACCTTCAGCGAAGACCAGGTGGACCTGAACTTTGCCAACCCCCAGGTGCTGAACGAGTTTGTGGGCATCATCCGTTATTATCTGGAGCGGGGCGTGACCATCTTCCGGCTGGATGCGGTGGCATTCCTGTGGAAAGAGGTGGGCACGCCATCCATCCATCTGCAGCAAACCCATGAACTGATCAAGATTCTGCGGTTACTCATTGAGCATCACACCCCCCACGGCGTGGTGATCACCGAAACCAATGTCCCCAACCGGGAGAACCTCACCTATTTCGGCAACGCCAACGAAGCCCATGTGATCTACAATTTTTCCCTGCCGCCGCTGCTGATCAACACCCTGGTTACCGGCAACTGCCGGCATCTGAAAACCTGGCTGATGAGCATGCCGCCGGCCCAGATGGGTACTACCTACCTGAACTTTGTCGCGTCCCACGACGGTGTCGGGTTGCGCCCCACGGACGGGCTGCTGACGGATGAGGAAAAGCAGCGGCTGATCAATACCATGGAATCCTTCGGCGGCAAGGTGTCCTACCGGCGCACACCGGACGGCAAGGACCAACCCTATGAAATGAACGTGGCTCTGTTCGATGCCCTCAAGGGCACGGCGGAGAGGGGGGCGGATCACTGGCAACTGCATCGCTTTATCTGCGCCTATACCATCATGCTGGCATTGGAGGGCATTCCCGCCTTCTACATCCACAGCCTTCTGGGCACTGAAAACGATCATGACCGGGTCGCGAATACGGGTCGGCTGCGCTCGATCAATCGGGGGCAGTGGAACCTGGAAACACTGGAAGCCAAACTGGCGGATCCGCTGAGCCACCATCACAAGGTCTTCGTTGAACTGAAACGCCTGATCGGTATTCGCCGCAGGCAACCGGCCTTTCACCCCAACGCCACCCAGTTCACCCTGCACCTGGGGCTTCAGTTGTTCGGCTTCTGGCGCCAGAGCATGCGCCGGGACCAGTCCATCTTCTGTATTCACAACATCACCGACGAGGTGCAGCAGGTGTCCCTGGGCGACATCAACCTGATCGGCACCGATGAGTGGCAGGACCTGATCTCCGGCCTGAAGATCGATGACCTCTCCGGCTGCCTGACCCTCAAACCCTACCAAAGTGTCTGGCTGTCCAACCGGGAATGATGGCAAAATGCGCCGATGCCATCGAGCCATCAGCCCCGCATTCTGCTTTTATCCGCCTACGACGCCGGCAGTCACAAACGCTGGCGGGAACAGCTGGTGGCCAGCCAGCCCGAATTCCACTGGGTGGTGCTGGCATTACCGCCAAGGTTCTTCCGCTGGCGGATTCGCGGCAATGCGCTGACCTGGCTGCAGGAACCCGCGTTAAAGGCGCCCTACGATCTGCTGATCGTCACTTCCATGGTAGATCTGGCGTCCCTGAAAGGGTTTCATCCCCACCTGGCACGAACGCCCACCATTCTCTACATGCACGAGAACCAGTTCGCCTATCCGGACTCCGGCCGGCAGCACTCCAGCGCTGAGCCCAAAATAGTGAACCTCTACAGTGCGGTAGCGGCTGATCGTGTGTTGTTCAACAGTGCCTGGAACCGCGACAGCTTTCTGGAAGGCGCCTATCGTTTTCTGGAAAAGATGCCGGACGGCCTGCCCGATGGACTGATCAGCAGCATCCGGGAAAAATCCCACGTCATACCGGTGCCCATCGAGGACAGGCTGTTTGTGCAGCGGCACAGCACACTCAACGCCCGATGCCCGCATCTGCTCTGGAATCATCGCTGGGAATACGACAAGGCACCGGACCGGCTGTTGCTCCTGCTGGAGGCTCTGGCAGAATCGGGGCAGGATTTCCGGTTAAGTGTGGTGGGGGAACAGTTCCGCAATCAGCCGGGGGCGTTCGCCCGCATCCGGGAAGCGCATTCCGACCGGATTGTGAACTGGGGATACCTGGAGAGCCGGGCGGACTATGACCGGTTGCTTGCCGAGGCGGACGTGGTTATCTCAACCGCACTTCATGATTTCCAGGGGTTGTCTGTTCTTGAGGCCATGGGGTCAGGCTGTATTGCCCTGGCGCCGGATCGCCTGGCTTACCCTGAATATGTGCCAGCGGCCCAGCTGTATGCCAGCCATGAGAGCGATCCCGCAGCGGAGGCAGACGCGGCGGTACAGTGTCTTGGCTGGCTGCTGACTGATCCGCCCGAGCCCTGTGAGCCCACCGCCTGGCGGTTGAGCGAACTGCAAAAGAAATATTACAAAGTGATCAGTGCAACCCTGCACCGGCAGACGGTATGCTGAGCCTGACGCACACTATGGAGTAACCACAGATGATGAGAGCCATAAAGGTCAGTGGCGACACATTGAGCTGGGAGGCCTGTGACATCCCTTCCGAGGTGGCAGAAAATCATGTGGCTATTGATATTGCGTGGACCGCCATCAACCGTGCGGACCTGATGCAGAGAGCCGGGGTGTATCCGCCGCCGCCCGGGGCTTCGGAGATTCTCGGCCTGGAAGTCAGTGGAACCATTTCAAGCGTGGGGGAGGGGGTCACTCATCTCAAACCTGGCGATGAAGTCTGTGCCCTGCTCACCGGTGGCGGTTACGCCACCCATGTGGTGGTGCCAGCCGTTCAGGTCTTGCCCATTCCAAAGGGGTACACCCTGGAGGAAGCAGCAGCGATTCCGGAGGTGTTCGCCACCGCCTGGCTGAACCTGTACCACGAGGCGGCTCTCAAGCCCGGCGAAAAGGTACTGGTGCATGCTGCGGCCAGCGGTCTGGGAACGGCCGTTATCCAGCTGGCCACGGCCCTTGGCAATCCGGTATTCGCCACCGCCGGTGACAAACAGAAACTGGAAACCTGCAGGAAGCTGGGCGCCAGTGGCGTGTGGAACCGTAAGGATGGCTCCTTCGTTGACGCCATCAAATCCTGGGGCGGCGTGGACATGGTTCTGGACCCGGTAGGCGGCAACTACATTGCTGAGGACCAGAAAGTTCTGAATGTGGACGGCCGGATTATCCTGATTGGTCTGATGGGCGGCCGCATGGCGGAAGTGGATCTTGGGCTGATGTTGATGAAGCGCCACCGCCTGATCGGTTCTACCCTGCGCTCACGACCGGTTGCCGACAAGGGCGAAGTGATGAGCGCCCTATATCAGCATGTATGGCCACTGCTCGCCGCCCGCCAGATTGATCCGGTGATCGACAGTTCCTGGCCCATTGAAAAGGCCGGTGAAGCCATGGCCTACGTGGCGGACAACCGCAATACCGGGAAGGTGCTGTTGCAGGTGGCGGGTTAAGGCAATCGGATAAACCTCCGTCCCTGGAGGTTTGCCTGGTCAGTCAGCGATGTGCACCAGCTGCTTGCCGAAGTTCTTGCCTTTGAGCATGCCCTTGAAGGCTTCCGTTGCGTTTTCCAGGCCTTCTGCGACGGTTTCGCGGTATTTCAGTTCGCCGGAGGCAACCCGGTCCGCCAGGATATTGGTGATTTCCTGGTGCTTGTCCTGCCATTCCGTCACCAGGAAGAAGCGGTGCTCCGGAACCGGGTCCAGCGCCTTGAGCACGTGGAACGGGGTTTCCACCGAATTCATATCCTCGGCGTTGTAAGCCGATACAAAGCCGCAGATAGGCACTCGCGCGCCCGGATTCAGCAGCGGAGCCACTGCACGGGTCACGGCGCCGCCGACGTTCTCGAAGTAGATATCGATACCATCAGGGCAGGCGGCTTTCAGGTCCGCCTCGAGGTTGCCGGCCTTGTAATCCACGCAGGCATCAAAGCCCAGTTCTTCCACCACGTAACGGCACTTCTCCGGGCCGCCGGCCACACCCACGGCGCGACAGCCTTCTTTCTTCGCGGTCTGGCCGACCACTGTGCCGACAGGGCCGGAGGCTGCCGAAACCACAACCGTTTCACCGGCTTTTGGCTTGCCCACGTACATCAGGCCGCAATAACCGGTGCGCCCGGGCATGCCGGCTACGCCCAGGTAAGCCTGCAGGGGCACGTTGTCCTTCTGGTCGATCTTGTAGACCATTTCGGCGTTGCCCGGGAACACCACGTATTCCTGCCAACCGGAGTAGCAGGTCACCAGGTCGCCTACCTTCAGGTCGTCTGACCGGGATTCAACAATCCGCGCGACACTCTCGCCAACAATCACCTCACCAATGCCGATCGGGTCCATATAGCCCTTGGCGTCGTTCATGCGCGGACGCATGTAGGGGTCCAGGGACAGCCACAACACCTTGGCCAGAACTTCACCGTCTTTCAGGTCACGGACCGGGCGCTCTTCCAGCACCAGGTCTCCTTCCTTGATTTCGCCCTGGGGGCGCTGGTTAAGAATGACCGCTCGATTGGTATAGTTGCTCACAAATAATCTCCGGTTGCATAATGAAACCAGATTAGGGTGCCGCAGAATCGTTATAAGGTCAACTTCCCGGTGTTGGGGTCAGACCCCAATACATTTAACCGCATCAAATGCACTGGGGTCTGACCCCATTGAATGGGGTTACATTCTTCGGCGTGATCGTTATAATCGCGCAAGCTCAGGATGAGCAGACAAACTTTTAATCTTCAAGGATCGAAGACATGCCCCAGGCAACCGGACTGCAGTTCACGGCCACCCTTGGCCAACTTCCCAAAGACCTGTTCGCGGTCGTCCGTTTCGAACTGACCGAACACCTCTCGCAACTATTCCGCTGCAAGCTGGAACTGGCCAGTACCGCCCCGGATATTGCCGCCGAAGACGTGCTGGAACAGCCCGTGGAACTGGTGGTCTGGCAGGACGGCATGCCCCTGCGGCGCTTCCACGGCGTGGTCAACGAATTCGCCCGGGGCGACAGCGGCCACCGCCGCACCTGTTACGAAGTCATCGTCCAGCCTCCATTGTGGCGCCTGGACCTGGTGCACAACAGCCGCATCTTCCAGACCCAAACCACCGACGCGATCGTGCGCACCCTGCTGGAAGAGCGGGGCATTATTGATACGGTCTTTGATCTCAAGCGCACCCCCGAAGAACGGGAATACTGCGTCCAGCACCGGGAAAGCGACCTGGCCTTTATGGAGAGGCTCTCGGCCGAAGAAGGCTGGCACTACCGTTACAACCACGGGGATGTGGAAGGCACAGAACAACCGGCCCTGATCATCGCCGACCACCACGGCGACGCCCCAAGACTGGAACCGGTGGAATACAACGGCAAGGCCGGCGGCAGCTCCCGCCAGAGTGCCATCTTCCAGTTCACCTACCGGGAACGGGTCAAAGCATCCTCCGTGGCCATGAAGGACTACACCTTCAAGAACCTCGCCTACGCCCTGATGCATGAAAGCCAGGCCGACAAACTGGACGCCCAACGGGAAGACTACCAACACTACGATTACCCCGGCCGCTTCAAACAGGACGCCAGTGGCCAGCCCTTCACCGAAGCGCGGCTGGACGCCCTCAGAAACGACGCCACCCTGGCCCACGGCCAGAGCAACCGCCCCGACTTCACCGTGGGCGCTAAAGTCGAACTTACCGAACACGACAACCCCAAACTGAATCGGGACTGGCTGTTCACCCGCATCACCCACACCGGCGAACAGCCCCAGGCCCTGGAAGAAGACAGCGGCGGTGGAGCCACCACCTACCACAACGCCTTCAACGCCATTCCCGGTGACCGCACCTGGCGGCCCCAGGTGAAACATCGCCAGATGATGGACGGCCCCCAGATCGCCTTGGTCACTGGCCCCGAAGGCGAAGAGATCCACTGCGACGAGCATGGCAGAGTCAAAGTTCGGTTCCCCTGGGACAGATACTCAAAGAATGATGAACACTCCAGCGCCTGGCTGAGAGTCAGCCAGGGCTGGGCCGGTGGCCAGTATGGTTTCATGGCGATACCGAGAATCGGCCACGAAGTCATCGTTTCCTTCCTGGACGGCGACCCGGACCAACCCATTATTACCGGCAGAACCTACCACGCCACCAACACACCGCCCTATGCGCTGCCGGAGCACAAGACCCGGACGACATTAAAAACCCAGACCCACAAGGGCGAGGGCAGTAACGAACTGCGGTTTGAAGACGAAGCAGACAAGGAACAGATCTATCTCCACGCCCAGAAAGACCTGGACCTGCTGACCGAAAACAACCGTACCGAAGTCATCAAGAATGACAGCCACCTCACCGTGGACAACCACCGCAAGGCCCACATCAAGGGCAACGATCACTGCACCGTGGATGGCGAAAAGCGAGAGAGTTTAGGCGGTGATTGCAGCCAGGACATTGGCGGCACCTTCCACCAGAAGTCCGCCCAGGGCACCCTCAGCGAAGCCGGCACCGAAGTTCACCACAAGGCAGGCGCCAAAGTGGTACTGGACGCCGGTGCGGAACTCACCATCTCCGCCGGCGGCAGTCTGCTGAAGCTGGACCCCAGTGGTGTGACGCTGGCGGGGCCGGGGATCAAGATCAATTCCGGTGGTTCGCCGGGGAGTGGATGTGGCCAACAATCTCGGCTCCCACAAAAGCCCGAGGTCCTCGCAGCTAATGGTGGTAAAAGCGTGAGAGCTCCTGAACTAGCGGAGACTTCGATCAGACGCAATGCTGGCCCGGAATCTCAAGCTTTGCCAAAGATTTGTAAGGAGTGCTGGTTAAGAGCACTGGATCATGGATCACTTATGGTGAGTGGAGATTAGAAGCATGATTGAGTGTGTGCCAAGAGAGTGGTTTGATAGCACAAATGAGAAACTGAACTTTTTCATGATTGCAGAACTTGGCTTTATTAAACCCACTGAACGCGCTGTAGCTCTAGATCGAGTGACAGGAATGATGTGGCCTCTCGTGAATGATAGCTCACAGATCCATTTGATTAGCGAGGGGCCGTGGTTAGTTCAGGTTGATTTAGATCGACTTGAACAGGCTGATATCAGCACCTTGGCTGATGCGAGCCACGCTTGGATAGCCGCGTACTCTGAGGGGGGGCAGCTTAGTCGCCAATTCACTCCGGCAATGTGTTGCATCTCTCCGGCACAAGAAGTGAGGTTACTTAGGTTTTACTGCCCGGAGATCATCAAGACGCTGAAAAACCAAGCGGAATACTCTTGGTTCGATGAACTTTTTGCCAACTTGGAATCATGGCACTGGAGATCGGAAAATGGAAAATTTCAATTGGCCTTTGAGTCTCCTTTAACTACGAAATCTGGTAAACCTGATAAGTGGACACTAAAGGTTGATGAGGATTTGTGGTTTGAGTTAGTCGGCAACCCTGAGATAGAGGTACTCATCAGTTGCCTTGCCAAGGATGCACCCGAAGTGTTTGAGGGGTTGAAAGGTTCAGCGAAACGGCGAATGGTAAGGAATTGCCTCGCTAAAGCTGATGCGCTCGGTGTTAGGGCGGCCGATGATCGAAAAGTTTATGTGTATTTAGAGATGGTAACTGGAAATAAGGCCGAGTCGTCTGATGAAATTTCCGAATTGACAAAGCGCGCAGTTGGTATGCAGAAGCCATTAGTCGAGTTACTTGACAGTTTGATAGAACAGGGAAATAAATGATTGGCCGATGGTTAATGAATAAAATTCTGGATCCACTGCCTGTTTGGCTGCAAGTGGCGCTTGTTCTAATAATTGTTAGTCCAATTGTGTGGAAGTATACATTTACTGATAAAGAGACTGCTTTTGTATTACATAATCATACAGAACGACCTATTTCGGAGGCCATTGTAGGCGATGTTTGGATTGGGAATTCAGCGGCTTTTGATGGGTATTCGACTGGAAGTGGTGTTATATGCTGCGCCGAGGTAGAGAAAGGCAGGGTTGACGTTCAGTGGAAGCTTAGTGTTACCCAAAATCAATACGACTCTGGGCTTAGAGGAGAGCATAGAGCAAAGGAAGCCCTTGTCCCAGAGCGCGCTGACGATGAAATATATCTCCACGTTCATATATACCCAGATAATGCAGTTAGACTGTTTTGGAGTGAGACGATGCAGTCCAAATTTCAGGTAATCAGAGGCAAGGAAGCACGAGACAATGTTATCGGGAAAAGCGGTTGACACTTGCAGTCGAATTTTAAGTGGTTCCGAAGATGCAACATGTAGTTCTGAGCTCAAGTTGGGATTCTTTTTCGATGGAATGGGATGCGAGATAAATGGGACACAGTACGGTGACACTAGAAGTAACATAGCTAAGCTGTGGGGGGTATTTCGTGCCACGGATGCGTCTAGTGATTTGCAACATTTTGACCGATTTTATTTTTCCGGTTTAGGTACTGAATTGAATGCGTCCCTCGCGTCTGGCTTTGGGGGAAGTGTTCATCGCGCCCCTGACGAGATTTCTGCCGGAGTTGAGGGTCAATCGCAAGGGGCGGGGGTCGAAGCTGGCAAGGACACGATAAATGGTAACGGTGGGCGCCCTTGGTACGAAACGTTCTCAAAAACCTTTAAAGATTCTTTTACCGATTGGAAAGGCTGGGTTAAAGAGATTCGTAATGGTGCGATTCGTGCTGGTGCTGAAATTTTCGAACCAATACGCGATACCTCTATTGCCGCCAGCTTATTGATGTCTGGTGCTTCTACGCGGCTTGACATGGCAGAACAATCATTTCTTCATAAGGTAGAAGAGGTTACGTTAGCTGGGGGAGCACCATTACGGTCGATAAGAGTTTCAGTATTCGGGTTCGATTTTGGTGCTGCTTTAGGTAAGCGATTCATTCGAAACTTGCTGGAGAACCTCTGTATCCAGTCGGATGGGAAGTTTTTATATAACGGCATGGAAGTTGTTGTTGAGTTTGCGGGGTTCTTTGATTGTGTTGATCGCACACACCCGGAAATGGGGCCCCTAGACTGGATGCACCCATTAACGCCCGTTTTGGATGATGGGGGCGATTTGCATCCAGCAGTAGTAAAAGCGCTTCATTTGGTGGCTGCCCATGAGCGCCGCTTCTACCGTCGTTCGCGGACTTTGGGGACATTGAAAGCCAATTGGAGTGAAGAACTTTTCCCTGGGATCAGTCCTGACGTCGGTGGCGGTCTTGAAGATGACAACCAGAAACCGAGCTCTGAACTTTCCAAGGTAGCATTACATCGCATGTACAACGCCGCTTATCGGGCAGGAGTTCCAATTCCTCATATGGATGATCTCGCACAGGCAGATCGCCAAATTGCACAGCAATTCGAGTTCAATCACGTTGTGGGTTCATATACGATGTTTGGATTGGTTCGGCATTATGAGCGATTCATGAGGGCGCATCGGGACCCGAAGGAAACAGCGTTCAGAGCACATACCCTGCTGTACCTGTACTGGCAGTCTCAACGTTTTGCTGAGTACCGATATGCTAAGAGTGTTCTTGAAGGTTCCCAGGAAGAATTACCCGGTTGGTTGCGTACTCGAGTTAGTGGCCTGGTAGCTGCATTGACCGACTCTGATGAGGATCACTGGGAAGCGGTGAAACGAGAGCGTGATAGGCTAGATACAGCAATAGAGGAGTTGGATGAGTCTTGGGGCTGGCTTAACCAAGTTGATGAAGAGGCAACGGATTTAGTCCGTAGGTTTGAATCAACAAGCCCTTCTGTTTCAAGGCACGCTCGATTGGTGCTGCAGAACGAATGCCTGATGGCGTATCGCTGGAAGGACTGGATAGCTGGGAAAAATCTACCGAACGACGTGCCAAACGCTGTCATGCTTCTGTTTAGTCATGGTATGCACGATTCCGTACCAGAAAAGATGGATTTTCGCTCACACCAACAAACAAGCCTGTTTCATGGCTATCGGTATTTCAGTGTAAGAGGACTTGATTTGCCCTCTTAAGTTGAGGGCCGAGCCAGTATGGCGAGTTCGGCCTTTTTAAACCAAGGATCACGCCCCTTCAAACCAGGCGGTGTGGTTACTCACAAAGCGCATCTTCACCCCCATCCTCCACCTCCAGATACCGCATCGGCAACTCCGGTAACGAGGTAGCAATCAACTCCTCAAGCCGGCCGGTTTCCCGCAGCTCCTCCAAACCCTCGTTGAATTCCTCCAGATAACGCTCACTATCCGGTACCCGCCGGGACAGGACCAGGTACAGATAATCCGATTGCAGTGGCGTGGTGTGGAAGGTGATTTTGTCGTTCAGTTTCAGCGCCTTCAGCATTTCGATTCCGACGGCCGGTTCCATGGGGAAGAGATCGATTCGTCCCGCTGCCAGTTTGCGGAAGTTGGATTCGTCTGAGGACGTTGTTTCTGTGCTGACTCTACCTGCCGCAACGGCTTCCTCGAATTCGTCGCCGTAGTTGTAGTCCTGTGTCAGGCCAATGCGATTGCTTTCCAGGTCTTCCACTTGCTCCCAGTCGAAGTCTTTGTCTTTGCGATGGAACAGCACGTAGTTGTGGGCCACGATGGGATCGCTGAAGTGGAAGTGTTTGAGTAATGCCGAGCGGCAGGTCCAGGCGACTGAACCGTCCCAAAGGCCTTTTTCAGCCAGCAGTATGGCTCGTGACCACGGGAAGAAGCCGTAGGTGACCGGTCTGTCGTTCCTGGCAAAAGCCAGCGACACAATGTGCGAGATGACCCCATACCGGGGAGGGGTGTTTTCCATGTATGGGGGCCAGTGGCCATTGGTAAGCCGGATTTTCTGGCGCGGCTCTTCGGCCTGCAGGCCCGGGGGAAGGGCACAGGGAAGCAACATGCCCAGAAGCAGGTTGCGCGCCCGGATCACTAATGGCTTGCGATAGAGCTGTCCATGCTGATACATCGTCTGTTCCAGACAGGCCAATGCTGGCCAGGCAATGCATTCAGGCAGGGCGAGGCAGCACTGTAATCAAGAGAAGGTCAATCGTTATATCCAAAGAATAGCAGCGGGCGAGCCTATTACAACCAGGGTGGCTAACGGCTGCTCCCCGACGTTTGCAAAGATTTTCAGTTTTTTACGATTGCGGTAAGCAGGTTTGTGATTTTCGGCGTAATCTGGTGTCAATTATTCCGCCAAGTTGTCATTTTTATGAGTCAGGCCAGGTCCATGTTTGCCGGAGAGTCAATCCGGGAACGTCGCCCGCAATTCTGGCAGGTTGCGAAGCGCTGTTGTCAGATCGCGGCCACCGTTGATGTGGCTTTTTTCTTTCTTTTCCATTTGCTGGGTTCACCCATCCTGGCCTGGGTCAATGTGGTCAGCGTTACCATGTACGTGGTGGCGTACAGGGCACTGGGCAAAAAACAGAATGTTCTGGCCATAACCCTGATCTGGTCGGAGGTCATCATTCACGCCGGGCTTGGTGTGATGCTGATTGGCTGGGAAAGTGGTTTTCACTATTACCTGCTGATGTTTATTCCAGCCCTGTTTGTAAGCATGCAGCTGCAAAGAGCCATCGCGGCACTCGCGGCCTTGTGGAGCTATTACGTCGCCCTGTATCTTCTGATGTGGTTTATCGAGCCGCTTCAGCCGATCGCTCCGGGCGCTCTGCTCGGTGTCTATCTTTTCAACCTGAGTGTGGTATTCGCCATGTTCAGTTACCTGTCGTTCTTTTACCTGACGATGGTCACCATGGCGAACCGGAAACTGCGGCGAATGGCGACAACGGACTCACTGACGGGCCTCTTCAACCGCCGCCACATGACCTACCTTGTTGAAAAAGAGCTGGCGCGTTATCAACGGAGCGGTCACCCGGTGGCTTTTCTCGTGCTCGACATTGACCATTTCAAGTCGATCAATGACAAGTATGGTCATGAGGCCGGCGATCGGGTACTTGGGGATGTTGCCGGAATCATCAAGGCACAGTTGCGAACTCAGGACCTGATTGCCCGATGGGGCGGAGAAGAGTTTCTAGCGGTGCTCCCGGACACTGGCCTGAAAAGTGCCCAGGCCAGTGCAGAGCGGGTTCGGGAGGCACTTCTGGCCCATGACTGGCGGGCGCCCAACGGTGAGCGGATCGACCTTACCATCAGCGCAGGTGTCAGTGAGTTCCGGAGCAACGATGATCTCAATTCCGCGATTAACCGTGCCGATCGCGCGCTTTATCGCAGCAAGGAGCTTGGCCGGAATCGCGTAGAGCTGGAAGCCTTTTAACGGCCATTGGCCTCCGGCCAGCCGCGGGGCACCACGAACAGGCGCGAAACTTCCTGCCAGTGACCATCCGCCGGAGATGGCTCGAGCACGGCAAACAGGCGGGGAATGCCTGCGGTTCGGACAGTTTCCAGTGCCGCTTCGGTCTCCTGCTGATCGGGCGCCTGTCCCTGGCGCCAGGGGCCAAGCCAGTGGGGTTTGATCAGTGGAATCCACTGCTGTGTGTCGTCAATCAGCTCGTCCAGATCGTCAATGCAGAGCCAGCCGCCCCGCAGATGGTCGGATGGTGTGTCGGCAGGTGGCGTCAGAGTTTCTCCCAGTGGATAGAACAGGTAGCCGGGCATGAATATCCGTGGCCTGGCGGGTGTCTCGATACCCGATGCGTCCAGCAGGCTGCGGGCCTCCGGTTTTTTCGTGAGCTGGCTCTGATGGTTGATCAGCCTCCGGGTTTTGATGTCCAGGCGATCCCTTGAGTTGGGCCCGTACCACAGGGCTTTCTCCCGATCTGTATTGCGATAACCAAGGTAGAATTTGACAGCAATTTCATGGTGCTCAATGGCATTATCTGCCGGGTTACGGACAACAAAATCCAGTTCCCCGAGGGTAATACCGTTACTGCGGACCGGCTGGTTCTTCAGCAGAATCTCCCAGCCAAGCAGGTCTTCCATCAGGCATTGGTACAGCCGCTCGAAATAGTGCCCGAGGCGCCGGGCCGGTTGTTCCGTCAGTACGGCGGGACCACAAAGGGGTTCCTGGTCCCAGGCCCTCAATCGGTCTTCGGCATCATCCGGCAGGTATTTTTCCGGAACAAATCCCATGGGAGAGCTGATAAGCTGGGGGGCATGACACATCCACGCCAGATGGCGCACGGCCGGAACGCGGTACTGAAGATGGGCTGCGGTTTCACGTCGTTTGCTCATGGTGGCAGGATAACCCAACAGGAGACACAATATGCAGTATCTTCATACCATGATCCGGGTCAGCAACCTGGAACAGACCCTGCACTTTTTCTGCGACCTTCTCGGCATGATTGAAATCAGTCGCAAGAGCAGCGAGAAGGGGCGTTTCACCCTGGTGTTCCTCGCCGCTACCGATGACGAGGCGCGGGCCAGGGAAGACAAAGCGCCGATGATTGAACTCACCTACAACTGGGACCCGGAAGAATACACCGGCGGCCGCAATTTCGGGCATCTGGCGTACAGGGTGGACGATATCTACGGGTTGTGCAGCCATTTGCAGGCCAACGGGGTTACCATCAACCGGCCGCCTCGGGATGGCCACATGGCCTTTATCCGCACGCCGGATGGTATCTCCATCGAACTGCTTCAGAAAGGTGAATCCCTGCCACCGAAAGAGCCCTGGGCAAGCATGGAGAATACGGGAACCTGGTGATCTTTGTGCATCAGGCTCTGAACACGAAATGAAACCGGTTTAATTACCGGCGGCAGGACAACCCGGCGGCCTTTGGGGTAAAATTCGCGAAAATTCAAGACAAGGACGACCCATGCTTGCAGTGATTCTTTCTGGTGGTTCCGGCACCCGGTTGTGGCCGCTTTCCCGTGAAGCCTATCCCAAGCAGTTTCTGCCGGTGGTGTCTGAGGAGACCTTGTTGGCGGAAACCATCGACCGTGGTCTGGCCCTGGGTGACAAGGCCAGGGTAATGGCCATCACCAACGAGGAGCACCGGTTTGTCGTGGCCGCCCACCTTCAGGCCCAGGCCCCGGAGCGCAGCGCCGGGATCATTCTGGAGCCTGTGGGTCGCAACACTGCACCGGCAATCGCACTGGCGGCCCTCGCAGCGGCTGAGGAGAATCCCGAAGAGTTACTGCTGGTCATGCCCTCGGATCATGTTCTCAAGAACCAGGACGTCTTCCGCCAGGCCGTCAGCCAGGGCGCGGAGGCCGCACGGGCAGGAAAGCTGGTGACGTTCGGTATCGTCCCCGATGCGCCGCACACGGGTTATGGCTATATCAAGGCTGGGCCGGCCCATGAGGGCTACAACGATGTGGCCGCCTTCGTGGAAAAGCCGGATGAGGAAACTGCCCGCCAGTATCTGGAGGAGGGCGACTATTTCTGGAACAGTGGCATGTTCCTGTTCCGTGCTGACCGTTACCTGGAAGAGCTGGAAAGCCAGCAACCGGCGATGATCAAGGCCTGCCGGGCTGCCTGGAAAGAACGCAATTCCGATATGGATTTCACCCGTGTGGGCGCTGAAGCTTTCAAGGCCTGCCCGGACGATTCCATTGATTACGCCGTCATGGAAAAGACCCGTGACGCCGTGGTGGTGCCACTGGACGCCGGCTGGTCAGATGTAGGTTCCTGGTCGGCACTCTGGGACATCCAGCCCCACGACGAGAACAATAATGTCTGCCGGGGAGACGTTATCACCGAAGACGTGTCCGGCTCCTACATACACTCTGAAGGCCGTCTTATTGCCGCACTGGGCATTACCGATCACGTTATTGTTGAAACCGATGATGTGGTACTGGTGGCCGACCGGAACCGGGTACAGGATGTGAAGAAACTGGTTGCCCAGGTCAAGGCCCAGGGCCGCCATGAACACCGCTTCCACAAGAAGGTACATCGGCCCTGGGGCACCTACGAGGGTATTGCCATGGGCGAGCGCTTCCAGGTCAAGCGTATTACGGTCAAGCCGGGTGCGTCCCTGTCACTGCAAAAGCACCATCACCGTGCCGAGCACTGGGTGGTGGTAAAGGGAACGGCAACGGTCAATCGTGGTGACGATGTTCTGCTGCTGACCGAGGACCAGTCTACCTATATCCCGCTGGGCGTTACCCACCGGCTCACCAATCCGGGGGTGATTCCCCTTGAGCTGATCGAAGTACAGACCGGCAGTTACCTGGGCGAAGACGATATCGTGCGCTTCGAGGATACCTATAACCGGGTGTGACCGGATTGATTGAAACGGCATCAGGATGATGCCACTGGAACCACAAGGAGAAGTGAATGGAAGACTGGCAAGGATGCCTCAGCCCGCTCTGTCAGACCGCACTGCAACGGGCCCGTGACAACGTTGCCCAGCGCGGTGGCTATGCAATCACGACAGAAGATTTTCTGTTGGCGCTGCTGGATGGCGAGCCTGCCATCTGTGATTTCCTCCGGGGTTGTGGCGTCGACCTCGATGAACTGACCCGCACCATCCAATGTGAACAACCCATCGTGACAGAAGTGGGCGGCGAAGGGTTGCTGTCCTCGCAGCTCATGTACTGGTTCTCCTGCGCCCGTGAACTGAGTGATGCTCCCTGGCTGGACTGGCCGCATCTGTTATCGGTACTGACGGGCAATGCGGAGCGATTGCAGGGAAAAGCCTATGTTGCCGTGCTGGAACTGGTGAGCCGCTGGCCTGCGACCGATGAAAGCCCGCGCCATGTAGCTGATGCGGATGGCGCCGGTGAGGCCCCCGTCGTGATCACCGATCTTGAGTGGCTGACGCTGGCGGAAGACGTGGCCATTACCCTGGCCTCGGTGCCCGGAGCACTGGTATGGGTCCGTGGTGCCCGGGGGAGCGGCAAGACCAGTTGGCTGCAGGCACTGCTGCCGTTCCTGGAATCCGGATTCGTGAGGCTTGACCTGCGCAATGAAGCGGAAGTGATGGCCAGGGACATCCCGGCGATGCCGGCCAATGGCACTGAACGCAGAGCATGCCCGGCCCTGATTCTCGATAATATCTCCCCGACTGATCTGGCCGCCATGGTCACGTCCGCCCACAGTCTGGCGAGTACGCTGGTAACCAGCTATCCGGGCCCGGTTCTCCTGCTGGGGCCAGACTCGCCGGGGACGGGTGAGGCCATTGAGCAACTGGAGCGTTACCTGGGGCGGGACTTTGATATTTTCGACATGCCGGATACCAGTCCTGGCCAGAGGTCAGCGATTCTGACCGCTCACCAGCCAGCCATTGAGCGACACTGGAATATCGAGCTGTCCCCGGCACTCATCCGCTATGCGGCGTCGAGCAGAAGCCGGTTGGTGAGCTCTCCCGGCGGCATGCTGCAGTGGGTGGAGAGAGCGGCGGCAAGGCTGAATCTGTTTGCCGGGCGCGGGTCTCTGGAAAGTCTGGCGCTGGCGGGAACCACGGACACACTCAGGCGCCAGGCCCTGGTGGCCATGGCGCGTCAGCAGCCGCTGGAAGGCCTGGAACGTTCCCTTGAGAGTGTCGCGATCGAACGGGCAGCGGCGGAAGTGGCATGGCATGAACGCAAGGCGGAGGGGACGCTTCGAACCCTGAAAGTGGAAGACCTTCGCCACGAACTGGAGCGCTGGGTTGCAGCGCGTCCCGGCCCGGTTCACTATGTTGTCCATTGTGACCAACCGGCAGGAGAAACAGAGGGTGAGGGATCTCGAAATCTATATTCGTGACCTTGAGTCGGCAGCGGTATCGGACTGGCTGGCCAACCATCTCGACGAGATTGATCTGGCGGACGATCCGCTGGGCGACAAGGCGGTGAAAGGCACGGCCTGGTACCACGGGCATCGGGTGCGGATCAGTTTATACCCCGGTGCCGGCGGCAAGCGGTATACCTCCCTGATCCTGGAAGCAGAAGATCTGCCCTGGAACTCGGACCTGGGCTGTGCCCGCAGTGCATGGCGGGCCCTGGATACGGAAATTCGTTGCAGCCCGGGCGACTGGAAAGAAGGGGAGCCGGTTGAAGACGAGAGATGGTGGCGGCTTGATCAGAGAGGAGAGCAGTTGGCAGTCTGGAACTGAGACCGCTGCCGGAAGAAACTGAAAGGGGCAGCCATTGGCTGCCCCTTTCAGTTAACGCAGAGGTTCTCAGGTCACTCGCTCAGGATGGACACATTGTCTGCCTGGAGACCTTTATCCGCTTCCACAACGCTGAAACGGACCAGTTGGCCCTGCCGCAGTACGCGACGGCCGCGGCCACGGATGGCACGGAAGTGAACGAACACTTCATCACCACTGTCGCGAACGATAAAGCCGAAGCCTTTCTTGACGTTGAACCACTTGACGGTGCCTTCTTCATCACCTTCAGGGGTGGTGTCATCGTAATCATCGTCGTCGTCATAATCGGGCTGGGCCTGCTTGCGAGGCGCTGCGCTGGCGCGCGGAGCCTGCTGGCTGACTGCGGATGGTTTCTTGGCAGCCAGGGCCACCGTCAGGAAGCCTGCCAGGCCAAAAATAACAACCGCAAGGATGTAAGCCGCAATGCCCTGGGCGCTGCCCAGTACGAAGGTGGTATTGGTTGCCAGTTCACTGGTGCGTGACTGTGACAGAATCTGGAAGAGCTCCGGGGTGAAAGTCACCAACAGAAAGCCGAGGATAAAGGGTGACGGAATGGCGACCAGGAGAGCAAGAACGATCGCTTTTGCTGGGTTTTGCATGGACTGAAGTTTCTCCATTAATCAAACGCTAACGATAAAGAGCCGGATATCGGGTAAAATCGGGTCACCGGCCGGTGAAAACCGCCAGGATACTTCAAGGCGTAAAACAGCCTTGCCAATCCCCTGGTGGGCAAAAGCGGCATGATACCAGATAACGGGGAGCGCTGACCAAGCGGCAGGAGTATATGAGCGAGAAAGATCTTGAGGCCCGGCTCGACGAGCTGGAAACCCGGCTGGCATTCCAGGACGACATCATCAACACACTGAACGAGCAACTTGCCCGTCAGGAACTGGATATCCGGGAACTCTGGGAAGCGAAGAAGCAGCTGAACACGCAGTTGAAGGAAGTGTCGTCGTCAAACATCCGAAAAGAGGAGGACGAAACGCCTCCTCCCCACTATTGATTACCGGCGGCTGGCCATCTAGGCCAGCAACTCGATAAGAATCTGCTCGTAAATCTCTGACAGCGTATCCAGGTCTTCCGCCTTTACGCACTCGTTCACCTTGTGAATCGTGGCGTTGATGGGGCCGAGTTCGAGAACCTGGGCACCGGTAGGCGCGATAAAGCGCCCGTCGGACGTTCCGCCAGATGTGGACAGTTCGGTATCCCGGCCGGTAACCGTGCGGATTGCACTCTGGGCTGCCGAAACCAGTGCGCCTCGGTCGGTCAGGAACGGACGTCCACTCAGGTGCCACTGCAGGTCGTACTTCAGTTCATGACGGTCGAGAATCGCAACCACGCGCTCTTCCAGGCTCTCCGCTGTGTTTTCCGTGCAGTAACGGAAATTGAAGTGCACCAGGCATTCACCGGGGATAATGTTACTGCCGGTGCCAGCCTCGATTTTTGTAATCTGGAAGGTGGTTGGCGGGAAGAAGTCATTGCCGTTGTCCCAGAATTCCTTTGCCAGCGCATCCAGCGCCGGAGCGACGGTATGCACGGGATTTTCCGCCAGATGCGGATAGGCCACGTGGCCCTGGGTGCCGTGCACTGTCAGGTAACCGTGCAGCGAGCCCCGGCGTCCGTTCTTGATCACGTCGCCCAGCTGGTGGGTGCTGGAAGGTTCACCAATCAGGCACCAGTCGATTTTCTCGTTCCGGGCTTCCAGGGTTTCCACCACTTTCACGGTGCCGTTCTGGGCCGGGCCTTCCTCATCACTGGTGATCAGCAGGGCAATGGAGCCCCGGTGATCCGGATGCTTGTCCACAAAACGCTCGCAGGCGGTCACGAACGCCGCGAGGCTGCCTTTCATGTCGGCAGCACCCCTGCCGTGGAGGTAACCATCATCGATGACAGCATCGAACGGCGGATGGCGCCAGTTCTTCTCCGGGCCGGTGGGAACAACATCCGTATGGCCGGCGAAGGCCAGTAACGGGCCATCTGAACCCTTGCGGGCCCAGAGGTTGTCGGTGTCGCCAAAGCGTAGGGCTTCGCCGTTGAAGCCCAGGGCGGAAAGCCGGGACATCATCAGATTCTGACAGCCAGCGTCGTCCGGCGTCACGGACTTGCGGCGGATAAGATCCACGGCGAGTTCAAGGGTGGGGGAATTAGTTGTTTGCATGCAGCTCTTCATTCAGCTCGATGGCAGTCTTGTTGGTCTTGCACTCCACCGCACCCGTCTGGCTGTTACGACGGAACAGCAGGTCAGGCTTGTTGGCCAGGTCCCGGGCCTTGATCACTTCCACCAGCTCGTTGTTGTCGTCCAGCAGGGCAACCTTGGTGCCGGCGGTGATGTACAGGCCGGCTTCCACCTTGCAGCGGTCGCCCAGGGGAATGCCGATGCCGGCATTGGCGCCGATCAGGCAGTTCTCGCCCACGGAAATAATGATATTGCCGCCGCCTGAAAGTGTGCCCATGGTGGAACAGCCACCGCCAAGATCCGAGCCCTGGCCGATCATGACGCCGGCGGAAATGCGGCCTTCAATCATGCTGGTGCCTTCGGTGCCGGCATTGAAGTTGATAAAGCCTTCATGCATCACGGTAGTGCCTTCACCCACATAGGCGCCCAGGCGAACACGGGCGGTGTCGGCGATGCGTACGCCTTTCGGCACCACGTAATCGGTCATCTGCGGGAACTTGTCCACGGACTTCACTTCCAGGGTGCGGCCCTGGATTCGTGCCTCCAGCTGGCGGGCCGGAAGTTCGTTCAGATCAATGGCGCCTTCGCTGGTCCAGGCCAGGTTGGGCAGTAATCCGAAAATGCCGTCCAGCTTCAGTTCGTGTGGCCTGGCCTGGCGGCTGGAGATCAGGTGCAGTTTGAGATACACCTCCGGTGTGCTGGACGCAGTATCGTCGGAGTCCAGCAGTGTCACCACAACCGGGCGACGGCTTTCTGCAGCCTTGCTGGCGAGGGCGGACTGTTCCATCTGGCCAAGCTGGCGCAGCCCGTCGGAAAGCGCTTTGAGCTGCTCCGGGGTTGCCGATATTGCCTGGTTGCCACCCTGATATTCCAGTACATTACGAGCCACTTCGATGAGGCCGTTATCGGGGGTGATGACCGGCTGCTGGTAAAACACTTCCAGCCACTCGCCCTGTTTGTTCTGGGTGCCGATACCAATTCCGAATGCAAAACTCATTGATGTGCTCCTGGTTCTCAGTGTTTGAATCGTTCGGCCCATTCACCGGGGTTGAAACCGACGCTGACCGTGTCGCCATGCTCTACCACAGGCCGCTTGATGATGGACGGGTTGTCGAGCATCAGGCGATGGGCGGACTGGGCGCCAATATTATCACGAACCTCGTCCGGAAGTTTGCGCCAGGTGGTACCGCGGCGGTTCAGCAGCACTTCCCAGCCGGCCGATTGCTCCCATTCGCTGAGTCGATCGGCATCGAGGCCATCCTTCCTGAAATCATGGAATTCGTAGTCGATACCGGCGTCATCCAGCCATTTACGTGCTTTCTTGACGGTGTCGCAGTTTCTGATGCCGTATAGCTTCATGCCTTGTTCGCCTTTACAAATGTCACAATGCGCTTTGCTGCCTCAACACATTCCTCAACGGGGGCCACCAGGGCCATCCGTACCCGGTTCTCGCCGGGGTTATGGCCGTCGACAGTGCGGGAAAGGTAGCGGCCCGGCAACACGTGTACGTTCTGTTGGGCTGACAGCTCCCGCGCGAAGGTTTCATCGTCCATCGGTGTTTCCGGCCATAGATAAAAGCCTGCGTCCGGGAAATCCACGTCCATGACTTCCCGCAGGATGGGCACCACCGCCTCGAATTTGGCGCGGTAGGCGGCCCGGTTCTCACGCACGTGGTTTTCATCGTTCCAGGCTGCGATGCTGGCGAGCTGGTTGTGAATGGGCATGGCGCAGCCGTGGTAGGTGCGGTACTTGAGGTAACCTTTCAGAATGCTGGCGTCGCCGGCAACGAACCCGGAGCGCAGGCCTGGCAGATTGCTGCGCTTGGACAGGCTGTGAAACACAATGCAGCGGGCAAAATCATTCCGGCCGATGGCGGCACACGTCTGCAGCAGCCCTTCCGGCGGCTGGCTTTCATCGGGGTAGAGCTCGGAGTAGCACTCATCCGAGGCGACGATAAAATCGTGCCTGTCCGCCAGTTCGATCACCTGTGCCAGGGTTTCCCGGGGTATGACGGAACCGCTGGGATTTCCCGGTGAGCACAGGAACAGAACCTGGCAGTTTTCCCACACCGAATCCGGTACCCGGTCGAAGTCCGGTATGAACCGGTTGCTGGCATCGCATGCCAGGTAATGAGGCGTGGCGCCGGCCAGGAACGCGGCCCCTTCATACACCTGGTAGAACGGGTTCGGGCTGACCACGGTGGCGGGGCGGGTGGAATCCACAACAGACTGGACCAGCGAGAAAATCCCCTCGCGGGTGCCGTTGACCGGAACGATGTGGTGCTCCGGAGTCAGTGTTCCCGGTGTCAGCCCAAAACGCCCTGTGGCCCAGGTTGCGATGGCCTGGCGCAGTTCATCGGTGCCTTTGGTGGTGGGATAGTTGGCAAGCTTGTCCAGGTTATCCGCAATCACCTGTTTCACGAATTCCGGTGACGGATGCTTGGGTTCGCCAATCCCCAGTGATATTGAGCTCAGGTCCCGGGGGACGGTAATGCCGGCCTTGAGTTTCGTCAGCTTCTCGAACGGGTAGGGGTGGAGTCTGTCCAGATCCGGGTTCATCGTGTGTCGTCCAGCATTTGGCAAAGGTCCTGCTGCAGAGCCTGGCAGACGGCCGGATCACGGATCGGCTCGCCATGCTCATCGGTTACAAAGAATACGTCTTCCACCCGTTCGCCCAGGGTGGCTATCTTGGCGTTGGTCAGTCGCACACGATGTTCCAGCAATACCTGCCCGACCCGCGCCAGCAGCCCCGGCCGGTCCGGTGTGACCACTTCCATAACCGTGCGCTGGTTAATGGTGTCATTGGAGAAGGTCACCTCGGTGGGAAAGGCAAAGTGTTTCAGCTGCCTGGGCGTGCGCCGGTGGATAATGTCCGGGTAATCCTCAGGGTCATCCAGCTCCTCGATCAGGCGCCTGCGCACACGGTCCTTGCGGGCCGGATCGATGCCCAGGGGTTTGCCTTTCTCATCCAGGACAATATAGGAACTGATGGAGAAGGGGCCTTCACTGGAACTGATGCGGGCATCGACGATGTTCAGGTTGAGCTGTTCCAGCACCGCCGTCGTTGCAGCAAACAGATCGATACGGTCGCTCATGTAGATGATGATCTGGGAGTAGCCGTCGGTTGGCCCGCCGCGGGTATCACGAATCAGCACCAGCGGGTCCGGGTCATCGCCATGGCGGATGATGGCGGCGGTCTGCCAGGCGATATCCACGGTGGAATCCTGCAGGAAGTAATCTTCGTCCAGGGTTTCCCAGATGCTGTCGATCTGCTCGTCGGTCATGTTCTGGGCATGCAGGATCTCCCGCGCCTCGGACTGGGTGGCGCGCACCCACTCCTGGCGGTCTACCGGCGTTTCCGAGCCACGTCTCAGTGCCCGCTTGGTTTCAATGTAGAGCTGGCGCAGGAGCGACGCCCGCCAGGTATTCCAGAGTTTCGGGTTGGTGGCGCTGATATCGCATACCGTCAGCACGTAGAGGTAGTCCAGATGAACCTGGCTCGGTACCGAGCGTGCAAACCCGTGGATGATGTCCGGGTCGGAAATATCCTTGCGCTGGGCTGTCATGGACATCAGCAGGTGGTTCTCTACCAGCCAGGAAGCCAGCTGCGTGTCCCGTTCGCTCAGGTGGTGGCGCTGACAGAACTCCTCGGCGTCAATGGCGCCCAGTTCCGAGTGGTCGCCTCCGCGGCCCTTGGCCACATCGTGATAGAGGCCCGCTATATACAGTGTTTCCAGTTTCGGTAACCGGTGTATCAGGCGCGAGGCGAGGGGGTATTCATCGCGGGCTTCGGCGCTGTCGAGCCGGACCATGTTGCGGATCACCCGCATGGTGTGGGCGTCCACGGTGTAGATGTGAAAAAGGTCATGCTGCATCTGGCCGATGATCTGGCCGAACTCCGGCAGGTAGCGGCCCAGCACGTTGTATTTTTTCATCGCAGACAGGGTCTGGTCGAGGGCGTGGGGCGTCCGCAGTAATTCCATGAACAGGGAGGTTACCGCCAGGTCCGACCGGAAGGCGTCGTCAATCAGATGCCGGTGCGCCCGCAGGGAACGGATGGTGGTCGCCCGGATACCCTTGATCTCCGGGTGCTGGGCCATCAGCACGAAGATCTCCATGATGGCATAGGGGGCGTAGGCGAATACCTGGTTGTTTACCGCTTCGATGTAGAAATTGCGGATCTGGAAACGCTTGTTCAGTGGCAGTATGTCATCGTCGCTGCCCGAGCCCAGGATGGCTTCGTCGTAGTATTGAAGAATGACGTCGGCCAGCTCGGCCAGGGCCAGTACCGTCCGGTAGTAGGACTGCATCATCAGCTCGACGCCGAGCCGCTTGCCTTCATCCCGATAGCCCAGCATCTCGGCCAGGGCCCGCTGGTGGTCAAACAGAAGGCGGTTTTCGTTGCGGTCTGCAATCAGTTGCAGGCCATACCGCAGCCGCCAGAGGAAGGTTTCCCCCTGCAGCAGGATCTGGTGTTCTTCTTCGGTCAGAATGCTGAAGCGGGTCAGGTCCGCGATATTCTGCAGGCCAAAGTGTCGCTTGGTAATCCAGCCAATGGTCTGGATGTCCCGCAGGGCGCCCGGCGAGCCTTTCACGTTGGGCTCCAGGTTGTACTCGGTATCGCCGTATTTCGCGTGCCGGAGTTTCTGTTCTTCCCGTTTGGCGATGAAGTAGTCCCGGTCGGAACTGATATTGTCGGAATAGACCTGCTGGCTGAGTTCGTCCCGCAACTCATCCGGCCCGGCGATGGTGCGGGTTTCCAGCAGGTTGGTCAGGATGGTGACGTCCTGCCGGGCGGCTTCCATGCTCTCCCTGATGCTGCGGACACTGTGGCCAATGTCCAGCTTCAGATCCCAGAGCAGGGTAATGAAGGCGCCCAGGTCTTCCTGCCAGTTGTCCTCAATACCGTTGCGGGTGAGGATCAGCAGATCAATATCGGAATGGGGGTGGAGTTCTCCGCGGCCGTAGCCACCAACGGCAACCAGGGAAACATCCGGGGAAGACGCGAAGGCGTAACGGTTCCAGATCAGGGCAAGGACTGTATCAATGGTGTCGGATCTGGAATGAACCAGGGCGCGGACATCCGCCCCCTGGCGGAAGGCCTCTGCATCCGCGCGGTAGCGCTCCTTAAGCAGTTGCCTGGCTGCCCCGACAGGAGACGGGTCGCTGCTGATTCTGGCCTCAAGTTCGCTGAAGTCCACCTAGAACGACTCTTCCGTGCGCTTGGTCAGTACCTCGTGGCCGTCAGCCGTTACCAGAATGGTGTGTTCCCACTGGGCTGACAGCTTGTGGTCCTTGGTCACGACCGTCCAGCCATCCGGCAACAGCTTGGTGTGGTACTTGCCCTGGTTGATCATCGGCTCAATGGTAAAGGTCATGCCTTCCTGAAGCTCCATGCCGGTTCCCGGCTTGCCGTAGTGCATTACCTGTGGCTCTTCATGGAAAACCTGCCCGATGCCGTGGCCGCAGTAGTCCCGCACCACGGAATACCGGTGCTTCTCTGCGTGCTGCTGGATAACGTGGCCAATGTCCCCGAGCCGGGTGCCCGGCCTGACCAGTTCGATACCTTTATACAGGCATTCCTGGGTGATCTGGATCAGGCGCTCGGTTCCGGGCTTGGGTTTACCCACGATAAACATCTTGCTGGTATCGCCGTGCCAGCCATCTTTGATGACGGTGACGTCAATATTGAGAATGTCGCCATCCTTCAGCACCTTCTTTTCCGAAGGGATGCCGTGGCAGACCACATGGTTCACGGAAGTGCAGATCGATTTCGGGAAACCCTTGTAGTTCAGCGGTGCGGGAATCGTGTGCTGCTCGTTCACCATGTAGTCGTGGCAGATGTTGTCCAGTTCCTCGGTTGTCACGCCGGGTTTGACGTAGTCACCGATCATTTCGAGAACTTCCGCCGCCAGGCGGCCGGCGACACGCATCTTTTCGATTTCTTCCGGAGTCTTGATCGATACCTGCATTGGGTTTCCCGTTGATTTGGATCAAACAGGCATTTTAAGGGGGAGCGTGGCCCGGTACAAGGAAGAGGCGATGGCCGGCCCATTACGGGAGGTACAAATTAATGGAATCCGGCGGCCGATTTATGGTATAAACGCGCCCGCTGGAAACAAATCCGGCAAATTCGCACACACGTCGGCACGTTGTCCCAGGGTGCCTGCTCCTGTTGCTCACATAACAAGCATCGGGTTCAGGTTGGGTCAATCGGACGTGTGGAGGACTAACCCGAAGCTAAAAAGGTAAATATCATGGCTCAGGTAAATATGCGTGACCTGCTGAAGGCAGGCGCCCACTTCGGTCACCAGACCCGTTACTGGAACCCGAAAATGTCGAAGTTCATCTTCGGCGCCCGTAACAAGATTCATATCATCAACCTTGAGCAGACTGTTCCTGCCATGAACGAGGCACTGAACTTCGTTCATAACCTCGCAGGCAACAGGAACAAGATCCTGTTCGTTGGCACCAAGCGTGCGGCGGCCAAGATCATCAAGGAAGAAGCACTCCGCTCCAACCAGCCTTACGTGAACCATCGCTGGCTCGGCGGCATGCTGACCAACTACAAGACCATCCGCCAGTCGATCCGTCGCTACCGTGACCTGGAAGCACAGAGCCAGGACGGTACTTTCGACAAGCTGACCAAGAAAGAAGCCCTTGATCGCACCCGCGAAATGGATCGCCTTGAACGCTCCATCGGCGGTATCAAGGACATGGGCGGCCTGCCGGACGCCATGTTCGTGATCGACGTGGACCACGAGCGTATCGCCATCAAGGAAGCCAACAAGCTGGGTATTCCTGTTATCGGTGTTGTCGATACCAACAGCGATCCGGACGGCGTTGATTACGTTATCCCGGGCAACGATGATGCCATCCGCGCGATCCAGATTTACGTGCAGGCCGTTGCCGACACCTGTATCGAGGCTGCCCAGTCTGGCGCTGCCGGCGCTGACGAATTTGTAGAAGTCAGCGAAGACGCGGAAGGTGCTGCTCCCGCTGCGGAGTAATATTTCCTTCGCGAACAGGTTGTAGGGTGTGCCCGTGGTTTACCGCCGGGCACACCGGTACAGAATTTGGACTGGAACAGTTAAGAGGAATGAACATGGCTGCAATTACTGCTGCAATGGTCAAAGAGCTGCGTGAGCGCACCGGCCTTGGCATGATGGAGTGCAAAAAGGCACTGGTAGAAGCTGGCGGAAGCGTTGACGCTGCTATCGAAGAGCTGCGCAAGTCTTCCGGCCTGAAGGCTGCCAAGAAAGCGGGCCGTACCGCCGCTGAAGGTGTTTCCCTGATCAAGGTGTCTGACGACAACACTGTCGCTTACATTCTGGAAGTGAACTCCGAAACCGATTTCGTTGCCCGTGATGACAACTTCATGAACTTCGCCAACGACGTTCTGAATGTTGCCTTTGAAAACGGCAAGACAGACGTTGCCGAACTGATGGAAGGCGATCTTGAAGCCAAGCGCGAAGCACTGGTTCAGAAGATCGGTGAGAACATCACCGTTCGTCGCATCATCCGCGTTGAAGGGCCTGTGGTGGGCGGTTACGTTCACAGCAATAACAAGATCGCTTCCGTTGTTGCCCTGAGCGCCGGTGATCCTGAAGTTGCCCGTGACGTTGCCATGCACGTTGCCGCTGTCAACCCGCGTGTTGGCAAGCCGGAAGACATGCCTGCCGATGAGCTGGAGAAAGAAAAGGACGTCATCAAGGCCCAGCCGGACATGGAAGGCAAGCCTGCCGAAATCGTCGAGAAGATGATGGGCGGCCGCATCAAGAAATTCCTGGCGGAGAACAGCCTGGTCGAGCAACCGTTCGTCAAGAATCCTGACCAGACTGTTGGTCAGCTGATCAAGGACAACGGCGCCGATCTGGTGAGTTTCGTTCGTCTGGAAGTCGGCGAAGGTATTGAGAAGGAAGAAGTGGACTTCGCTGCCGAGGTCGCTGCTGCAGCGGGCACCGGCAAGTCCTGATCCTTCTGACAGGTGCCGACGCACAGGCTGACGCACCGTTCGAGTCTGCCACGTTAGCTGGAGTTTTCCGGCTCTCGTGGCGGGCTTGTATCTGAGATACCCCTTTTCGGAGGAGTATGTCAGATACAAGCCTGAGAAGCTTGTCCTGCCAGACACCAAGCCAGACACCAAGAAGGGGATCCTCATGCCGAAGTCTTCCAATACCCAGCCCAGATATAAACGTGTTCTGCTCAAGCTCAGTGGCGAAGCCCTGATGGGTGATCATGATTTCGGTATTGATCCCAAAGTACTCGACCGTATGGCGCTGGATATTGGCTCCCTCATTGGTATTGGTGTTCAGGTAGGACTGGTGATCGGGGGTGGCAACCTGTTCCGTGGTGCTGCTTTGAACGCTGCCGGCATGGACAGGGTGACTGGTGACCACATGGGGATGCTGGCAACCGTGATGAACGGGCTGGCCATGAGAGACGCCCTGGAGCGCTCCAACATTCGCACCCGGGTTATGTCTGCTATCCCCATGAGTGGTATTGTTGAGCATTACGACCGCCGCCGTGCCGTGCGTGATCTGAAAGACGGCGATGTGGTGATTTTCTGTGCGGGTACAGGTAATCCGTTTTTCACAACCGATTCAGCGGCTTGCCTGCGGGGCATCGAGATTGAAGCTGATGCCGTGCTGAAAGCCACCAAGGTTGACGGGGTGTATTCCGCAGATCCCTACAAAGACCCGACGGCAGAGAAGTATGATCACCTGACTTACGATCAGGTGCTGGACAAGAAACTGGGCGTGATGGACCTGACCGCCATCTGTCTTGCCCGGGATCATGGTATGCCTCTGCGGGTCTTCGATATGAACCGGGCCGGCGCGCTGACCCGGATCGTAACCGGGGAGTCGGAAGGCACACTGATTGAGTAATTTTTGAACAATGAATCCGAGGATGCTGCAGTGATTGACGATATTAAAGCTGATGCCGAAAAGAAGATGAAGAAAAGCCTTGAGTCCCTGAACTCGGCTTTCAACAAGATCCGTACCGGTCGTGCCCACCCCTCCATCCTGGACAGCGTAATGGTTGACTATTACGGCCAGGAAACACCGCTGAAGCAGGTGGCCAGTGTGAATGTGGAAGACAACCGCACCCTGGCCGTCTCGCCCTGGGAGAAGCCGCTGTTACCGAAGATCGAGAAAGCAATCATGATGTCGGATCTGGGCCTGAATCCTTCCAATAACGGTGAGGTTATTCGCATTCCCATGCCGATGCTGACCGAAGAAACCCGCAAGGAAATGGTCAAGCAGGCCAAGGCTGACGCGGAGCACGGCCGTGTGTCTGTTCGCAATGCCCGTCGCGACGCCAACAGCACGCTGAAAGAGCTGCTGAAGGAAAAGGAAATCAATGAAGATGAAGAGCGCTACGGTGAGGAGGAAATCCAGAAATTGACTGACCGCTACATCGCCGAGATCGAGAAGCAGCTAAAGGCCAAGGAAGAGGACCTGATGGCTGTCTGAGTGCAGCCGGTCAATTTCAGCAACGTGATCAGTCAGTGGCGGTTGTATTGCCGGGTGCTGGCTGAACAGGGGATTGCATGACGGAAAGTGTATCCGCAGAGATTCCGGTATCGGCTGGCAGCCAGCCCCGGCATGTGGCCATTATCATGGATGGAAACAATCGCTGGGCCAAAGCCCGGCGATTGAAGGGCGTTGCCGGTCATAAGGCGGGCGTCAAGGCGGTCCGGTCAGTGGTGGAAACCTGCGCCCGGGAAGGGGTCGAGGTACTGACACTTTTCGCGTTCTCAAGCGAGAACTGGCGCCGGCCCGAAGAAGAAGTGTCGGCCCTGATGCGGCTGTTCCTGTTTGCCCTGGAGCGGGAAGTGAAAAAGCTTCATCGCAATGATATCTGCCTGCGTATTATCGGCGATCGCACGGCGTTCAGTGCCAACCTCCAGGAACATATGAACCGCGCCGAGGAGCTGACCCGCGACAACAAGCGGATGACCCTCGTTATCGCCGCAAACTATGGTGGCCACTGGGATATTACCCAGGCCAGCCGCAAAGTGGCGGAGAAAGTGCGCAAGGGTGAGCTGGCGCCCTCGGACATCACCGACGACCTGATACAGCAGCACCTCTCCATTGGCGACCTGCCGATGCCGGATCTGATGATCCGTACCGCAGGTGAGCAACGCATCAGCAATTTCATGCTCTGGCACCTGGCATACACCGAGCTGTACTTTTCTCCTGTTTACTGGCCTGATTTCCGTGAACAGGAAATGAGCCAGGCGCTACAGGCGTATGCGGGCCGAAAACGCCGGTTTGGTCAGACCGATGACCAGATTGCCAGTGTTTCGTCGGAACAATAACGACAAGATAGCGAACGATATCGTGCTTAAAACCCGTATTATTACCGCGCTCATACTGGCACCCATTGCCATTGGTGGCATTTTCTTCCTGCCGCCCCTTGGCTTTGCGCTGTTCACCGGAGCCATCATTACCATTGGCGCCTGGGAGTGGGCCAATATGTCCGGCCTGGTGACACCGGCCGCCCGTGTTGCCTATGCCCTGTTGGTTGCGGCGGTGCTCTACGGACTGTTGAATGTGCCGGCTGTGGCTGTTCTCTGGCTGGCTCTGGTCTGGTGGATTCTGTGTTTCCTGCTGGTGAGAAGCTACCCGGACGGTTCGGATCGCTGGGGCAGTGTGCCGGGCCGGGCTATTATGGGTCTTCTGGTGCTGGTGCCAGCCTGGGTCGGGCTTAACCATATACGCACCGGTGGCTTCCAGTTTGGTGATACCACCAACAACCTGCTGGTGATTCTCTATATTTTCTGCGTGGTGTGGGTTGCCGATATCGGGGCCTACTTCGCCGGCCGCGCATTCGGCAAGGCCAAGCTGGCACCGCGAGTCAGCCCCGGCAAGTCCTGGGCGGGCGTCTGGGGTGGTCTGGCTGCGGTTGCCGTATTTGCTGTCATTGTCAGTACGCTGGCCTCGGCTACCGTTACTCAGTCTCTTCTGCTGGTTGTCGCCAGCCTTGTCACCGGCCTGGTATCCGTGCTGGGAGACCTTCTGGAAAGCATGCTCAAACGTTTCCGTGGTATCAAGGACAGCAGCGGGCTGTTACCCGGACACGGTGGCATCATGGACCGTATCGACAGCCTGACGGCGGCCATCCCGGTCTTTGCACTGATGATCACGCTGCTCGGCTGGCTGACTGCGGGGCAATGGTGACCATCGTGAAGCGAAGCATCACGATACTGGGTGCCACCGGGTCCATAGGCCTGAGCACGCTTGATGTCATACGCCGCCACCCGGATCGCTTTTCGGTCTTTGCGCTTACGGCCAGCACCAGTGTTGAAGTTATGGCCGGGCTGTGCCATGAATTTCGCCCGCGCTATGCCGTGATGGCGGATGAGGCAGCGGCCGGGGCGTTGTCTGCAGCGCTTTCCGGCCTGCCGTCGGTGACGGTTCTCAGTGGAACACAGGCCCTTGGCGAAGTTGCCGCAGACCCGGGTGCGGATACGGTCATGGCCGCCATTGTTGGTGCCGCGGGCCTGCCTCCCACACTGGCCGCTGTCCGGGCCGGCAAGCGGGTGCTGCTGGCCAATAAAGAGGCACTGGTGATGTCCGGCAAGCTGTTCATGGATGCCGTCACTGCCTCAGGTGCAGAAGTGCTGCCCATCGACAGCGAGCACAACGCCATTTTCCAGTGCATGCCAGCGGACAGGATCCGCGATACAGGCGCCGCTGGCATCACCCGTATTCTGCTGACGGCATCCGGTGGCCCTTTCCGTACCCATTCTGCCGAAGCTCTGCGCCATGTCCTGCCGGCAGAGGCCTGTGCCCATCCCAACTGGTCCATGGGCCAGAAAATCTCGGTGGACTCCGCAACTCTGATGAACAAAGGGCTGGAGTTGATTGAGGCGTGCTGGCTGTTCAATACCACTCCGGACATGATCGAAGTGCACGTGCACCCGGAGAGCATCATCCATTCCATGGTGGAGTATGCCGATGGCTCGGTACTTGCCCAGCTGGGCAGCCCCGATATGCGTACCCCGATCGCCAATGGACTGGCCTGGCCCGAACGAATCGATGCCGGCGTAGCGCCCCTGGATCTTTTCCGCATCGGGCAGTTCAACTTTGAAAGGCCGGACCTGGAGCGCTTCCCCTGTCTCCGGCTGGCAGCCGAGGCCTTTCAGCAGGGTGGAACCGCGCCGGCCGTGCTGAATGCAGCCAACGAAGAGGCGGTAGCAGCGTTTCTGGCCGGTAAGGTGGGTTTTGCCGATATTCCCGTTATCATAGAGCGGGCTCTGGCTATGATCGATGTTGTGCCGGCGGACAGTTTCGATACCATTTTTGCCAAGGACGCTGAAGCCCGCTCTGTAGCCCGGGAACAGATCCTCGGGCTGGCTGTCTGATACAGTCGGGCTCGACTGGCGAGCTGATCAAATTCAACAGAGAACACTATGCAACTAGTTGAAACCATACTGGCGCTGGTACTGACGCTGGGCATTCTGGTTACCCTCCACGAGTTCGGTCACTTCTGGGTGGCACGGCGCTGTGGGGTGAAGGTGCTGCGGTTTTCCGTGGGTTTTGGCAAGCCGCTGTATTCCTGGTACGACCGCCAGGGTACCGAGTTCGCCGTGGCCGCCATCCCGCTCGGCGGTTATGTAAAGATGCTGGATGAGCGGGAAGGCCCCGTTCCGGAAGATCAGAAACACCTGGCCTTCAACTCCAAGCCGCCCTCAAAACGCATAGCCATTGCAGCGGCAGGGCCCATAGCCAATTTCCTTTTTGCCATCTTTGCATACTGGCTGCTCAGTGTTGTGGGTTTCACTACGGTTGCCCCCATTGTCGGAGACGTCAATGAAGGAAGCGTGGCTGACCGAATAGGGCTTGCCTCCGGGATGGAAATCCATGAGGTGGATGGCCATCGGGTAACGTCCTGGCGCGATGTGAACATGCGCCTGCTCGAGCGTACCGGTGAGTTTGGCGAGATAACCATTGATGTATCCCGGGATGGCAGCCGTGGTACTGTGACCGGCTCTCTCGAAGGTTGGCGCCTCAGTGACAAGGATCCAGATCCATTGGGTGAATTCGGTGTTACCCCCTGGCGGCCCGACGTGCCACCGGTGCTGGGGGAGATTGCAGCCGGGGGAAGGGCTGAGGCTGCAGGCCTGAAGAGCGGAGACCGGGTGGTTGCCGTGGATGGAGAGCCGGTCGCTGACTGGTTCGAGCTGGTGGAATTCATTCGTGAATCCCCCGAAAAACCGCTGGAGCTCACGGTAGAACGGGAAGGCAGCAGCCGGCAGATTGAGGTGACGCCAGCAGAAAACCGGGCTGACGACGGAACCGTCACGGGCCTGGTAGGCGCCGGTGTCAAGGAAGTGACCTGGCCTGACGAAGTGCTCCGGGATGTCAGTTATGGCCCCCTGGCTGCAATTCCCAATGCCATGTCAGAAACCTGGGGCGACACCAGGCTGACCCTGGTGGCCATCAAGAAAATGGTGACCGGCCTGCTTTCCCCCACTAACCTCAGCGGCCCGATTACCATTGCAAGGATAGCCGAAGCCAGTGTAAGTTCGGGCTTCGAAGATTTTGTACGCTTTCTTGCCTACCTCAGTGTCAGCCTGGGAGTGCTGAATCTTTTGCCAGTGCCGGTTCTGGATGGTGGGCACATTGTTTATTACACCATCGAAGCCATCCGCAGAAAGCCGCTTTCCGAACAGGCACAGGCTTTTGGATTACGTATTGGTATGGCAATGATCCTCACATTAATGGTGTTTGCACTTTACAACGACCTGATGCGGTTGTGAGAATTGCGAACTCCTTACGCGCATCAACAGGCGAAATTATTGAATGAGACGTTCTTTTCTGAATTTAGCTGTAGGCTTGGCAGTCGCCACTTCCGCCATAAGACCGGTTCTGGCTGATGAATTCACCGTATCCGATATTGAGGTAGAGGGTCTCCAGCGGGTATCTGCAGGAACGGTGTTCTCTGCCTTTCCGGTATCCATTGGCGAGCCGGTTGATGAACTTGAGCTGTCATCTGCCATCAAGGATCTGTTTCGAACTGGTCTGTTTACCGATATCGAGGCCAGTCGGGACGGTGGTGTGCTTATTCTGACTGTCGAGGAGCGGCCGTCGATCACCTCCATTGACATTGACGGCAACAAGAACATTGAAACCGACATGTTGATGGAAGCGCTATCCAGCGCCGGCCTGCAGGAAGGGCAGGTGTTTCGCCGTGCCACCCTGGAGCGGCTTGAGCTCGAGATTCTGCGGTCATACATCAGCCAGGGGCGTTACAACGCCCGCGTCAAGGCAACCGCTGAAGAGCTTCCCCGCAACCGGGTTGCGATCCGGCTGGATATCAACGAGGGCTCGGTGGCCGCTATCCAGCATCTCAACATTGTTGGTAACGAAGCTTTCGACGATGAAACCCTGCTGGATCTGTTCGAGCTTGAAACCACCAGTTGGTGGAACTCGATTACCAATTCCGACAAGTACGCCCGCGAGCGCCTGAGTGGTGACCTGGAGTCCCTGCGCTCTTTCTACCTCGACCGGGGCTATATCGACTTCAACGTTGAATCCAGCCAGGTGTCCATTTCACCGGACAAGAAGAAGGTATTCATTGCCATAGCACTCAATGAAGGGCCGCAGTACACGGTATCCGAAGTCAATCTTCGGGGTGAGCTCATTGTAGACGAGGAAGAACTGCGAGAGCTGATTCCCATTGAAGAGGGCGATGTATTTTCCCGTTCCCGCATGACCGCCATTTCCGAATCCCTGTCTCGTCGTCTTGGCCGTGAGGGCTATGCCTTTGCCAACGTCAACGCGGTGCCGGAGCCGGGTGAGGACGACACGGCATCGGTCACCTTCTTTGTTGAGCCCGGCAAGCGGGCGTACGTCAGGCGCGTCAATTTCGATGGTAACGTTTCCACCCGCGATGATGTATTGCGCCAGGAAATGACCCAGATGGAAGGCGGTGTGGCTTCCACTGACAGAATCGAATTCTCGAAAACCCGTCTCGAACGGCTCGGCTTCTTCGAAACCGTGGATGTGGAGACCGTGCCGGTGCCGGGTACGGACGACATGGTCGACGTAAACTATTCGGTATCAGAGCAGGCAACGGGCAGCCTCTCAGCATCGGTGGGCTTCTCTCAGGCCTCTGGTGTGATCCTCGGGGCCAACGTGTCCGAGAACAACTTCTTTGGTAGTGGCAAGCGGTTATCGTTTGGCGTTAACGTCAGTGAGTCTATAAAAAGCGCCAATTTCTCCTACCAGGATCCTTATTACACGGTGGATGGTGTAAGCCGGGGCTTCAGCGTTTTCGCCCGCGAAACGGATTTTGAAGAGCAGGACATTTCCTCCTACCTGCTCGATGAGTACGGCGGACGGGTTACTTTCGGGTACCCGACGGACAACGTCACCCGGCTCAACTTCGGTCTTGGTTATACACTCTCCAAGATAAAGGCAGGCTCTTTCACGTCCGAAGAAGTGAAAACCTTCATCGACGAAGAAGGTAACGACTTCAACAACTACTTCCTGTTCGGTTCCTGGCGCCGCAGTACCCTTAACCGGGGTGTGTTGCCAACCGATGGCTACAGCCTGTCCCTGTCCACGGATGTTGCTGTACCTGGCAGTGATCTGACTTTCTATAAAGTGAATCAGAAAACAGACTTTTACCAGCCGTTCAACGACAATCAGACATGGGTGTTCCGTGCCCGTTCCGAAATCGGCTATGGTGATGGTTACAGCGGGCGCAGCGTGATGCCGTTCTACGAACACTTCTATGCCGGTGGTTATGGCTCGGTGCGCGGTTACGAGGCAAACTCGTTGGGGCCGAAGGCCACAAACGCGCCAAACGATTTATCCGATGAGGATCCGTTCGGCGGTAGTCTGCTGACAGAAGGCAGCCTTGAGCTGATCTTCCCCACGCCGTTTGCCGGCGACACCCGATCAATGAGAACGGCGTTCTTTGTTGATGCGGGACAGGTGTTTGATGCCGACCGTAATTTTGACCCGGCACTGGATGAAGTACGGTTGTCAGCCGGTGTAGGATTTCAGTGGATAACAGCGGTTGGCCCGCTGGCATTCAGCCTTGCCAAGCCTCTGAACGACAAGAGTGGCGATGATACTCAGGTATTCCAGTTTTCCCTGGGGCAGACATTCTGATCAGAGAGCGAATGGAAACGCGGTATAAATAAAAACACAGGAGAAAAGAAATGTTCCGATTGTCCATTGCCGTAATCCTGGCTGCACTGATGGCTACTTCGACAGTTGCAGCGGAAACCCGTATCGGCGTAGTTGATCTGCGCCAGGCACTGTTCTCCTCCGGTGATGCAAAGGCATTCAGCGAAAAGATGCAGCAGGATTTCTCCGGAGAGGAAGCAAAGGTCAGGGAGGCCCAGGAGGCCGCCCGTAAACTCCAGGAGCGTCTGGAAAAAGACAGCGGGATGATGAATGAGTCCGAGCGCAACAAAATGACGGCGGAATTCCAGGAGAAGGTAAAGGAATTCAACTTCCTCAAGCAGCGCCTGGACTCCACCGTAGCCAACCGCAAGCAGCAGTTTCTGGAAGATGCCCGCCCGGAAGTGGATGCAGCCGTCAAGGAACTGCTGGAAGAGCATGACCTCGACCTGATTCTGCCCAGCGAGGCCGTGGTGTACGTCAAGCCAGACATGAACCTGACGGATGAACTCCTGGAGAAGCTGGACCGCTGATAACGGTGGGCCGGACGATGGCCAGCCCGGAAAAACTTTGTGGAGTTGATAATGACAAAGCGTTCGTACCGGCTTGGCGACATTGCCTCTGAGCTCGGGGCAGAGCTCAGAGGCAACCCCGAAACGGAAATCGAGGGGCTGGCCACGTTGCAGGCGGCTGTGCCGGGACAGGTAGCATTCCTGGCCAACCCGTCGTATGCCCGTTATCTGGCAGACACCAGGGCTTCTGCCGTGATTGTCTCGCCGTCTGTTGCTGATCAATGCCCCACCAATGTCCTGTTACTGGACAACCCCTATTTTGGTTATGCTCGCCTGAGCCACTGGTTCGATCCGGCACCGGTGCCACAGCCGGGCATTCATGCCTCTGCGGTGGTTGATCCTTCCGCGCAGGTTGCAAAGAGCGCCAGTATCGGCCCCCAGGCGGTTGTCGAGGCTGATGCGATCATCGGTGAGAACGTGGTGGTGGGTGCCGGTTGTGTCATTGGTGCCCGCTGCAACATTGGCGAGCTCTCTGTGCTGCGTCCGCGGGTGACGCTGGCGCACGATATTGTGATGGGCAAGCGATGCCATGTTCTGAGTGGCGCGGTAATCGGCTCGGACGGTTTCGGATTTGCCAACGAGAAAGGCGCCTGGCACCGGATAGCGCAGCTAGGCCGGGTGGTGCTGGGCGACGATGTAGAGGTGGGGGCAAACACCACCATCGATCGCGGTGCGCTCGACGACACCGTGATCGGAGATGGGGTAAAGCTCGACAATCTCATTCAGATAGCACACAACGTCAGTATTGGTGATCACAGTGCCATGGCGGCAATGGTCGGCATTGCCGGCAGTACCCGTATTGGCAGCCACTGCGTGTTTGGCGGCGCCTCGGGAGTGGCAGGTCATCTTACGATTGCCGATCAGGTTCACCTGACCGGCATGACACTGGTTACCGGAGATATCCGGGAGCCCGGCGTTTACTCGTCCGGAACCAGCGCCGATACCAATCGGCAATGGCGAAAGAACGCCGTGCGATTTCGTCAGCTTGATGCCATGGCGCGTCGGCTAAAAGAACTGGAAAAGAAAATAGAAGGCTGAGGCCGTTACTGATGATGTACATCGATGAAATCATGGAATACCTGCCCCATCGTTACCCGTTCCTGCTGGTTGACCGGGTTACCGAGGTGGAAAAGGGGCAATTCATCAAGGGCTACAAGAATATTTCCCTGAATGAGCCTTTTTTTACCGGCCATTTCCCGAATAATCCGATCATGCCGGGCGTATTGATTATCGAGGCCATGGCTCAGCTTTCGGGCGTTCTGGGGTTTGTGACGGTTGGGCGGAAGCCATCGGACGGCGTGGTACAATACCTGGCTGGTTCCAGCAAGGCGCGTTTCAAGCGCCCTGTGATACCCGGAGACAGGCTGAGCATGGAGTCCCGGATGATCTCTGGTAAACGTGGAATCTACAAATTCGAATGCCGCGCACTGGTAGATGACGAAGTTGTCTGTGTGGCAGAAATACTGACCGCTGAGAGAGAAGTCTGATGGCGACAAAAGAATGGTCGGGAGTCCATCCTCAGGCGATCGTGGATCCGTCCGCCAGGCTGGCTGACAACGTAACTGTCGGCCCCTGGAGCTATATTGGCCCGGACGTGGAGATCGGTGAGGGCACCGAAATCATGTCCCATGTTGTGATCAAGGGCCCCACCAGAATTGGCCGCAATAACCGCATCTTCCAGTTCTCGAGCGTGGGTGAGGAATGCCAGGACAAGAAATACGCCGGCGAACCCACCACACTGGTTATCGGTAACGACAACATCATCCGCGAGAATTGCACCATTCACCGGGGAACCGTACAGGACCGCGGTGAAACCAGTATCGGCAACGGCAACCTGCTGATGGCCTACGTGCATGTGGCCCACGACTGCATTATTGGCAACAACACGATTCTTGCCAATTGCGCCACCCTGGCCGGGCATGTATCCGTTGGCGACTTTGCCATACTGGGCGGCGGCACCATGGTTCACCAGTTCTGCCATATTGGCACCCACAGCATGAGTGCCGGCGGCAGCATTGTGCTCAAGGATATTCCTGCCTACATCATGGCCAGCGGCCAGTCGGCCCAGCCCTTTGGCATGAACGTGGAAGGGTTGCGGCGCCGTGGGTTCAGCAAGGAAGCCTTGCTGGTTCTTCGCCGTGCCTACAAGGTGATCTACCGCCAGGGCCTGACCACTGAACAGGCCGTTGAGGAACTGGAAAAAGCCTACTCCGACATCCCCGAAGTGCAGCCGCTGATTGAATCCCTTCGCGGTGCAGACCGCGGCATCATCCGCTGACCAGGGAGAGAGTGCCCCGGTGACGGATCATCCCGAGAACACCGTTGTCAGTACCCGCAAAGTAACCATTGCCATCGTGGCCGGAGAAGCCTCCGGCGATATTCTCGGCGCGGGCCTCATCCGTTCGCTTCGTATCCGCTACCCCAATGCCCGGTTCGTGGGTATTGGCGGTGAGGAAATGGTTGCTGAAGGCTTTCATTCCCTGGTGCCCATGGAGCGGCTTTCCGTCATGGGGCTGGTGGAGGTGCTTGGCCGCATCCGTGAACTGTTCAGTATCCGCGCCCGGTTGATGGACTACCTGCTGGCAACCCCACCGGATGTGGTGATTGGCATCGACTCCCCGGATTTTACCCTGGGCGTCGAGCGTCGTTGCCGCGATGCGGGCATGCTCACCGCCCACTACGTCAGCCCTTCGGTCTGGGCCTGGCGCCAGAAGCGTATTTTCAAGATCGCCAAAGCCGTCAATCTCATGCTGACGCTGTTTCCTTTCGAAGCCCGGTTCTATGAAGAGCACAACATCCCCGTTGCGTTTGTGGGACACCCCCTGGCAGACAGAATTCCGATGACGCCGGATACCGCCGGTGCCCGCGAGGCTCTGGGGCTCCGTGGCAATGCTCCGGTGCTGGCCATTCTGCCGGGCAGCCGGGGTGGGGAAGTAGAGCGCCTTGGCACCCTGTTTCTCGAGGCTGCGCGCCGGATCCAGGGCAAGCGGCCGGATCTGCAGCTGGTTATTCCCTGCGTCAATCGGGAGCGGGAACAGCAGGTGCGCGCTCTCGTAGACGCTCTTGATGTAAAGCTTGAAGTGACCATTGTCCGGGGCCGTTCCCGGGAGGTGATGGCGTCGTCGGATGTTGTTTTGCTGGCATCCGGCACCGCCACCCTGGAGGCCATGCTGCTGAAAAAGCCCATGGTGGTCGGGTACCGGCTGAGCGGCATGAGTTACGCCCTGGTGTCGAGGCTGGTGAAGGTTCCCCATGTTGCGCTGCCCAATCTGCTGGCCAAAGAGGCCCTGGTGCCGGAGCTGCTGCAGGATGACGCCACGCCGGAATCCCTTGGCGAAGCCGTTCTCGAACGCCTGGAAAACGAAACCGAGCGCGCCCGCCTGGTGGATGCTTTCTCCCGACTGCACGAGCAGCTACGGCAGAATGCCGACGAGCAGGCGGCAACCGCGATTTCAGCGCTGATTGAGGGCAAACAGCCATGAGCAGGAAACCGCTGCCACCGTTTGAGTGTCGTTATCAGGGACGCCTGCTGGCAGGTGTGGACGAGGTCGGCCGCGGCCCGTTGGTGGGTGCAGTCGTGACAGCCGCGGTGATTCTCGACCCGGATAAACCCATACCCGGGCTGGCGGATTCCAAAAAGCTGACCGAAAAGCGCCGTGAGGCCCTGTACGATCAGATTATTGAACAGGCTGCCTCCTGGAGCCTGGGCCGTTGTGAAGCAGATGAGATAGACCGCCTGAATATCTTTCGGGCCACGATGGTGGCGATGGAGCGGGCGGTAGCTGGCCTGCACATCCGCCCGGAATACGTACTGGTGGATGGCAACCGCTGCCCGGACTGGCACTGGCCATCGGAACCAGTCGTCAAGGGCGACAGCCGTGTGGAAGCCATCAGCGCCGCCTCCATACTGGCCAAGGTAACCCGCGACCGGGAGATGGCCGAGCTCCACAAAACCTATCCCGACTACGGCTTCGCCAGCCACAAAGGCTATCCCACACCCGTGCACCTGGATGCCCTCGGCAGGCTTGGAGCCACCACCCAGCACCGGCGCTCATTCCGCCCGGTTCAGGAAGCGATCGATGCCGTTGGTATGGTCAACACCGATACCGTCAAAGCGCTGACATACCCGACGGATCTCTTTGAAAATATCGATTGACAGCCTGCCACCAAATCCTTAGTATACGCGCACGTTGATCGGGGGTTGCCCCGGAAAACACCAGAATTCGAAGCGCAGAATCGAAAAAAGTTTGTTGCGGGGTGGAGCAGTCTGGTAGCTCGTCGGGCTCATAACCCGAAGGTCGTAGGTTCGAATCCTGCCCCCGCTACCATATTTAAGAAAGGCAGATCAGTCACTTACTGATCTGCCTTTTTTGCATTTGGGCCGGCAGAAATTCCATGTGACGTATATGTGACAAATATGTGCCAAGGCTTGTGACGCTTCGACTTGGCGCTAGGTGGAAAATGACCGTAAGTCAGTTTTTGGTCTTCGGGTGAGAGTAGTCTGTCTGCGCTGCAACTCTGGGTGTGTTCGTGACGTTCCAGTCTAGCCCAAGCTGCCACATTATGGCGATATTCGTCTGGAGTTCTGCCACGCTTCATTGGAAAGCGGACTTTTTTGTCGCGAGGAGATCGGCTAACAGCAGGGCTAGGAAATTTTTCCAATGTAAACCAACCGGTGATCTCATCTTGAGCCTGTCGTGGTGTTGGATCGATGGATTTGCCAGTTTTGTAAACTAGATGAGAAGAAAATCTTGAAGCGAGAGGTTCCCATGCAAAAAAAAACGACAGACAGAGCAGAAGCTACTCAAAGACCTAGATGCCTATGGAGCCCACGCGGACGTGTTGGCAAGGCCGCTCCCCCACGAGTCGGAGCCCTTGGAGAGACTGAAAGGTTCAGTGAAGAAATTTGAGCAACCCACGGACCCCGTTACTGGCCCAGAGGAGTGGGAGGCGTGGTTTGACGGAGAAGGCATTTCAGGAGGGGTCATGATGGACCATGAAGAGAAGCAGTGAATGGGGTAGAACCCGTCCAACCCACCTTCCAAGTTTTGGTATTGATCTGATGTGAGCCAAGTGCAGTTTGGCTTATAGATCTTTCACACGGGTCTTGCCTCGCTTATTACGGTTGCCCTGACCCTGATAGGCAAATCGCCTGGCGTAACCAGATCAATTTTTACTTTTAGCAGTGACTGAAGCTCATCCTGAAGGCCGCCCAAATCCAACAATGTGGTATCGGGTAGTGGGTCCACCAGTAAATCGAGATCACTGGTATCGCCGTCATCGCCACGAGCAACCGAGCCAAATACGCGTATATTTGTCACCGGGTAACGACTGGTAATTTCTCGAATTTCGTTTCTATACCGGTTGTAAACCCTGGAAGTCCTGCCCATGTCATTCCACCTTGAATCCTCGCTTCCATTGACCTGCTCCCCTCAGACGTAACCGCTATCGGCCTGGGTCGGGTCAATTCCGACTATACCGCAGTTGCCTCCATTGGAAAGCGGATCTTTTTTCCGCGACGAGATGACCCAGTGAGGGGAATCTGAACCGAGATAGGTTCACTCATAGGCTAGGAGTTGCAAGAGCGCCAGAATAAATCCAAGCTTTTAAACAAAAGCGAACACTGGGACGGACGGCGTTCCATCCCCCTCTCTGAGCAGGGCTACCACCCGCAGATCAACGACAATCGTCGCAGAACTTCGGCAACTGGATGCTCAAGAGCTTTGAGGTGGATCCTATGAAAGCAATGGAATAGTGCGGGGAGGTGATATTGGGATAAGCGAATCAGCAGTTTGAGCAACAAGCGACAATCTGAGTTTATCCCGGTGCAACGCGCTCAAAGAAGTGCTCGTAAATCTCTGATTGTTTAACTACGATGGCCGAAGGTGTCATTTTCCGCTGGGGATATGCGCATGCGGAATAGGTGCCATTTATCATTGAATCAGCTGTTAGAGATCGAGCCATGGATACCGTAATAGTGGGTCTTGTTACAGCCGTATTGGGATTTTTGGGTGGCTTACTCACTCCATGGGTTCGGTGGCAGATCGACAAGAAAAGAGCAGTCCGTCAGGAAAAAGCTGCGCATATTTCAGAATGGCGAAAAGTCATTGATCAGTTCGATTTTGATAACGAACGATTTGGGGACACGGCCTGGTATTCAGCGCTACGAACTCACATGCAGCCAGAGATAATCAAAAAAGTTGAGGCCGCCCGAACGGTCTATGTCTGTGGCGGCCGAGGGGATAGCGTTATCAAACAGATGCTCTTAGACGAGGTCGCCAGATTGGAAAAGGGTATCTGGCGTGAGTAACGGCTCTAACAATTCCCACCATTACGCTGCCGATGGCCGCCGGACGTCTCTGACGGGCCGCCAGTGCGCTCCGCGTTATATCAAAGGGAGTTTGGATGCCTAATGATGATCTGGAGAGATTGATTCACGAATCTCTTGAGCAACTTGGGTGGTCGGCTGATGCCTCGCAAGTTGCTCAACGAGTGAAACGGCTTGATCTAGGCCTCCCGCTAGAAGATGAGTTCAGTGTCGTTTGTGGGTGGCTTGGCAACTGCAAGTTGATACACAAATTGGATCAAAGCCAGTACCCCCAAGGGTCTGCGGCTTTAATCCAGGCACCTGACCTTTTGGCAATTTTTGAGTGTAACGGAAAAGATGTTCCGGTTTTAATTGAAGTTAAATCTAGTTGGAAGAATACCCTGTCTTTCAGGCCGGACTACAAAGAACGGCTACAGAAATATGCTGACACGCTAAAGCTTCCACTCTTGGTAGCTTGGAGGACAAGATGGGATATTTGGGCTCTATTTCCTCTTTCAAACCTGAGAAAAGCGCAGAAAAACTACAATATAAATTTCGAAAACGCCTTGTGTAATAGCTTGCTTGGAATGCTTGCCGGCGATTTTTCATACACGGTCAAATCTGGAGCAGGAGTACATATAAGCTGTAAGAAGCAACGATTCGTGGAATCTGAGCAAGGCGGTGAGTCACAGCACTGGGAAGTAGTCATTGATGATGTCTATTACACGAATGGTAACGGCGATACCGTGAGGGATCTATCACCTATAGCTCAGAGCATATTCTACTCTTGGAACCTAGAAGAATCCCAGGAGGACATCGGAAGTCATTTTTTAATTCACTCGGTTGCCAAAGAAACATCTGCACTCTTTGCACATATGGCCATTACTCGGCTGTTGAAATTTAAACTTGCTATCGGTGAAGAAAGCATTCATTGGCGCTCCTTCGTATCGGGGAAAGACAGTGTGTCAGAATTCAAGGAGTTCCGGTCTGGAGTTCTAGAGAATATGCGACATGGTATCGTATCGTACGTACTTGACCCACAGCCCCAGAATGTGCCGGATTTTTTTAATTGATATATCAAAACGGGCAAGGCGGACATCCTTGGCGGGCCGCTTCGCTCTGCGTTACATCTAAATGAAATACGACCACTTGGAGGTTGAATGAAAGTAGGATTTTTCTTTGGGGCAGGAGCCGAGATAGGTTATGGACTTCCGAGTGGTGGGAAGTTCGCCATCGACCTCTTTCGACAAGATGTGAGTGAACATAAGAAAAAGCTGCGTGAACAGCTTGGACAAATTGATCCTCGAACCAATTATGCCACTAGCTGGCTTCCAGAGAATTATGCAACACAGCGAATTCATGCATTCGGTAAAAATGAATTTACAGCGCTGATTGAATCCTCAATTGAATACAGAAAAAACGAAATCATACGCAGGCTTAATGCCTTTGATGAAGAGGTCGAGTATGCTCTTTCTCAATTGGGTATAGAAAAGGACATTCTAATTGATAAATTCAATGAGCAGATGGATACCGACTTTGGCGAGCACCTGTACTCAACTGCAATAAGAATGAATCCAATCCTCGCCAATGAAGTCAGGCTTTTTGGAAGTGAATCATATTCCGCGATTCTAAGTGTTATTAGTGGTGGTCAAAACTCTGCTGATCTTCAACGTTACGCAGGAGCTTTTCTTCAACTACTTGTTGGAGCTCATGGTCAGCACTTGGTGCAACGGCTAAACCAAGAGCTTTTTGAGGCTGCTCCGGACGATATTCCGATTTTCGATGACGTTACAGGTATGTTTAAGCTTGAGTTTAGCCGCGCTGGCCTGACCGCTTTAGAGCTGCTGCTTGAAAAACGCCGTAATTATAATCTGGAAAATGGCAATGTATCTGAAATCTTATGTGCTGTTTCTCAGCAGGTGTTGGAAAATATATTTACCACAGTTCTAGACTACCAATCGTTAATCGATAGTCATTTTAGATACCTATTTTCACCCAGAACAGAATGGGCAAAATTTTCTAAAATGGTAATTTTTCTTAGGGCAACTAGAGATTATATAGTTAAGCAATTAGATGAAATTGGTGACCTCCCAGAAAATGGCTATTATCACGACCTCGAAAGATGTGAACAACTTGGACTTAAGGTTTCTGCAATTGGAACTTCGAACTATAACAGTTTGGTTGAAAAGATATCTGAGGACCTTGATTTTGAAATACCTGCTGTCCAGCACCTAAATGGCGGCGTGACCGATTACTATAACCCATACAAGAATTCAGTAATTTCGGAAGATGATCCCGATCAAGTTCCCGAGGATCAGATACACGTTCCTTTTGTTCTTACCCAAAGCGGGTTAAAGCCGTTAACCTCTGTAGATATGTCTCGTAGGTATGTCGGGCTGTACGATGAATATGTTGCGTGCGACCGTTTAGTTGTTGTGGGGTATGGATTTAATATAGACGATAGCCACATTAATGGCCTTTTCAGAAAGCTTATCGAGGAAGAAGGAAAGTCAATGGTCTGGGTCTGTTTGGATAAAGATGGCTCAGCAGAATCTCAGAAGAGAGCCTTGGTAAAGCGCCTCCGTATTGCCCCAGAGCATCGTGATTTAATAACGGTTATTCCCGTAGAACCAGCAACTAGATCAATCGGTGATGAGGGATGGTTAGAGATTGTAGCGCAGGACAATGATGAAATGTAACAATGCATTGCACCGGACAAGCCGATGGATGCGGCGTTATACAGAAATCCAAATTTGAGGATGCATAATTGATTACCAAAGCATCGGAGCTACTAGAGCTATTCATCAAGGAAGAAACAGAGAAGTTGTCGGGCTTCAATATGCCTCATATGCCAACTCTGGGAAGTGCCTATGAAGAGGTAACTAAACAGGGAATAGACCAAAAATTCTCGATCCCCAAATTCTTAGACTTGAGCGTTGTATCCGGTTTTATATCAGTCGGTGGAGAGATGCTACCTGAACAAGTTGACTGCATGCTCGTTCATGGCTCTGGAGAAAGGTATGGTTTAACTGACCAATATATATACAAAATCGAAAATGTTCTGTGCATTTTTGAGGTTAAAAAGACATTAGGTAAAAAAGAATACAAAGATGCGATTGAGCATTTAGCGGGTATCAGAAAGAAGTTCGCCCGCAACTTCGAACATAGGCTTATCCACAAGGGATACGAGCCAGATATTTCTTCCGCTCGTCGACACTTCGCACAGATTACTGGGAAGACCGCACCAGAACGCTATAGTGGAATTCATAACCTGCCTGAGGATGAAGGCATTTTATTCTATTGTCTTGTTCAGGAATCTCTAGCTCCTGTCAGTATTGTTCACGGCTACGACGGTTACAAGACAGAAAAGGGCCTCAGGACAGCGTTTATCGATATTTTGGAAGAGAAAACATTAGAGGATGGTTCCGGAGTTGGGATACCGAGTATTCCATCTTTAGTAACCTCTGGCCAGTATGCATTGGTAAAAGCTAATGGTGTCCCATTTGTTACTGTCAGAGGTAAAGGTGAATGGGTTTCAGTTGTCTCAATTCGACATAATTCAGCAAAACTGATACTGGAAATTGTGTGGTCGAAAATATCCTTATTTTTTGATATTAATATGCCATGGGGTGATGGTTTACACATGGATAATGTTCAGCCATTACTAATATCAAAAGCTGTTAGGGCTGGTGAGAGAGTTGGCTGGATGTACAATACGCTAGAGCCTAAAGAAAAGCACTTGGTCAGAGAAGATGATGATATTTGGGAGCCATCACCATTAACGGCGGCAGAAGTCTCCGTTGTACAAATAATGGCGATGGGAGGTGGGTATTTGCTGATGGATGACGGAATGAACGACTACCTCAATAAAGAATATGAGACCTCAATTGAAGAGGTTTCCGATAACTTGATATCAACAAGACTATTCATGAAAGATGGAAAGTATTTGCGTCCTATTCATTCGTTTACCCACATGGTAACGAATGATGATGGTAGCGGTTATGTATGTTGCGAACGAGAGCGATTCGATCTTTGGTGTAAAGAAAATGAGATTGCACCGCATTACATTAACTTAGTGTTGATTGATTGAAAATGTATAACAATCGGCTGCACAGAAACCGATTTTCCGCCACATCGCAGCTTCAACATCACGGCGCGTGAGCCGTGCGTTAAAGCGCTATCAACATACAGTGGAGGTACCATGGATGAGCGTGATCCAAGACTGCGAGAGTTGTGGAAACAAAAAGCCATACCGGTGGTTTTTCGCAGGTCGAGGCCAGCCCCATTGTTACTGCGGCTCCCATACGCTGCCGATAATTTCCAGTGGGTTCGAGGAGATCGCCGGCATAAGCCTAATTGGAATCCGCAGTTCTCAGCATGGGAAGTACCGATTGCTTGGTTCGATGAAATCACGGCGAAAGTACTCAGGCGCTTTGGCAAGGCCTACGTAATTCAGCTATACAAAAAACACCAAAAGTGCGCCCCGGCGTGTTGGAATGCGAAAGGGCTACACTGCGAGTGTTCGTGCATGGGGGCTCACCATGGAACGGGGCACCCAGAAGGTCGTTGGCACGAGGTGTCGGATACATTTGCCTTCTCATGGGGGCCAAAACAATATGCCTGCCGACTACTATCCTCAATCCCGGGGCGGTAGGCGCTCTAACCAGGCCAGGCCAGGCCAGGCCTGGCACCACGGCGACTTCTTTTTCGTTGCGGCTGCGCCTTCACTATAAAGCCGCGCATTCTGGCGGCGTTATCACCCAACCCAAATGTCCGCTTTGCGACCGTTAGGCGGCAGAGAACGATCTTCTGAACCATACTTAAAGGCCCTTACCCTCGAAGAGGGCCACGTCATGACATTTCCTATCAGCAAAGCTCCCTGGAACAAGGGGAAGCTCGTTGGCCAGAAGTTACCACTCAAACTCGAACAAATATGGGCTATCCGCATTTGGTTGGAGATTGCAAAGAATATCCGCGAGCTGGCGATGTTCAACATGGCGATCGATTGCAAACTCCGATCCTGCGATATGGTAAAGCTTTTGGTTCGAGATATTTCCAGAAACGGTGAGGTTATGGATCGGGCGCAAGTCATCCAGCAAAAAACCAGTCAGCCTGTTCAGTTTGAGATAACCAAAAAGACTCGCGAATCCGTCGAAGCGTGGATCAAATTTCGCGGACTATCAGGTATGGATTATTTATGGCCGAGCCGGATGAGGAAGTTTGATCACATCACTACTCATCAATATGCCCGTATCGTCAAGAAGTGGATAACCAGAATTGGACTCGATCCTTCCGTCTATGCCACCCACTCAATGAGACGCAGCAAGGCAACATTGATCTACAAGAAGACCAAAAATCTTCGAGCAGTCCAGTTGCTATTGGGGCACACAAATATGTCCAGTACCGTGCGATACCTTGGTGTCGAAGTGGAGGATGCTCTGGAGATAGTTGAGAGTATTGAGATTTGATTGCTGTAACGTGGCCCTTCAATTCGAATCACTGGGAACCGGAGTCGCTCTCGGAGTCAGTCGATAATCATATATCTGGTTTTCCCAGACATCCTCTGACGTCTAAACAAAAGCGGACATTGGTAAGCCATCTGTAAAGATGCCCGTTTCATTGGAAAGCGGACCTTTTTGCCGAGTGTTCACCTAATCCTGATTCTCGTCCGCAGTGTCATCGGTCTGCGCGGGGTCGAGAATAATTTTGTCGTCTTCGAGTGACACATGTAGCTTTTGCCCGATTCCAATGCCCAGCGCCAGCAGTATGTCCTCTGGTACCTCAACCACTAGATCGTCACCGTCTCTTAGAATTTTTGTTGTTGCCATATTATCGCTCTCATTCTTATCGACCCCTGTTGATTCAACCATAGTTTGGCAGACGATGACTTGCTCTGCTCAGGCTTAACCGCTACATGCCTGGGTCGGGTCAATTTCGACTATACCGCATGGCCTCAATTGGAAAGCGGGCCTTTTTACCGCGACGAGATGAGCCAGTGAAAGGAGTCTGAACCGGGGTAGCTTCACTCATAGGCTTGGTGTGGCGAGGCCCCCAGCATAAGTAGAAGCTTTAACAAAAGCGGACATTCAGAAACGACCGAATTTGACCCAAAAGCGGACCTTTTCTTCGGCTGCGTGACCTGATTGCCTTCCCCCCGAGTCACCGAAAGACCCTCCGACATTCGAATGTTTGGCATAACACAACGGGGCGGAAAACCCTAATCCGCGGTTCAACTAAAACAGGGATGCTTACATAAGCACCGAATGTTCCTGACATTCGTTCCCAAAACTGCCAGTTGGAAATCTCTCGGCACCCACCGGCTGATTTGATTTTTCAGTCAGTCTTCGAATCCGACTTCGTTTTAGGTCTCCCTGAATCGAAACACCCGGCTATTTGCGCATTCGGGAAACTAGGTCGAGACAACTTGCTGTAAGAATCGCCTGCACGCGGTTCTGAGCATTCAGCTTACGTAAGACTGCCGAAACATGAGCCTTAACAGTGGTTTCGGCGAGGTGCAACTTGTACGCAATCTGTTTGTTGGACTCTCCAAGTGTCATTCTCTCTAAAACTGTCTGCTGTCGCTTCGTTAAAGATTGAAGCTGGCTGAGATCCCCCTCTGCTTCTGAGCTGGCTCGGCCATTACCACTTTCGAATTCGTCAGAGCCTGCACAAATGCAAATTTTGCCACCCAGAATTTGTCGAATAGCGTCAACAATTTCATGTCTGGATGCAGTTTTCGCCACGACTCCCATAGCACCGTGGCCGATCGCCTGAGACGCGAGATACCTGTTTAATCTGAATGACATAACGATGATGGGTAGTGAAGGCGCGATCTCATTTAAGCTACCGAGACCGCCAAGCCCCTGCATCTCCGGCATGTCAAGATCGAAGAAGATAATATCAAGGTTGCCATGCTTACTGATGATTTCCATGGCATCTTCCAAGCTGGATACTTCGAAGACGCGTTCGCAATCATGATTTACTAAAATAATATCGCGTATGGCGTCTCGAAAAAGCGGCTGATAATCAGCAATCATGACCTTGGACAATCGCGCCATTTCGACTTCGTCCTGCCCAATGTCAGGAACCGGGAGCGAGTTTAGCGTGGCTTGGCTCTTTTCCAAGCTTCTGAGGTTATTGGCTTCTTTTAGCATTTGTTATTCCTTGCCAAACTGTAAATACATTGGCCGGTGTTTTGCTCGCACTCCTCGCCGCATTGATACCTGACTATTTCGAGCGGAATCGAGCAAGGAGCCTTAAACCAGGCCTGCATCATTCTCTTCATCTACACACCGGTGAAGCTCTGTGGCTCTCCTCTGGGGAAGGCGTTATTCGACTCTCTGAAGTTGAATGTTTGACCTATCAGGGATAAGCCCCGGCTTCTCAGAGTCGGGGTTTATCGTTTTTCCTAAAGGGCAATGACAACCGACTTTGTTTCAAGATATGAATCGAGTGACTGCTTACCCATATCACGTCCAAACCCGGAGAGTTTATAGCCCCCGAATGGAATGTTGGCGTCAAGCATGTTGTGCCCATTTACCCAAACAGTGCCTGCTTTTAATTTCGGGATTAAGCTTTGCACCTGGGAAAGATCGTTTGACCAGATACTGGCCGCCAGGCCATAACGACTATCATTGGCCCGGTCTACGACATTCTCGATATTATCAAACGGAATGACCACCAGAACGGGACCAAAGATCTCGTCTTTGGCTATGACAATAGAATCGTCTTCGGTCGCAAATATAGTGGGCTTAACGTAATAACCTTTGCGGTCAGCACGTTCGCCACCAGTCACCAGGCGTGCACCTTCATGGCGGCCCGTTTCAATGTAGTGACAGACCCTGTCCAGCTGCACCCTAGACACGAGTGGTCCCATTTGAGCCGATGGATCCAGGCCGGGGCCCAGGGGGATGGCCTCTGCCAACTCGGCGAGCCGATCCAGGACCTCACTGTAAATGCTTCGGTGGACGTAAAGTCGCGAGCCTGCACTGCAAGTTTGCCCATGGTTGAAGAAGATTGCGGCCGCTGCGCCTTGCGCAGCCTTCTCGGGATCACAGTCAGCGAGGACAATCATGGGAGACTTGCCCCCGAGCTCTAAGGTAACTCGCGCCATATTATCCATCGCAGCACGGCCTATGATCTGACCCACTTCAGTGGATCCCGTAAAACTAATCTTGTTGATGTCAGGATGAGTTATCAGTGTCGACCCAGCGCTCTGGCCCTCGCCAGTAATGATATTGACAACCCCGTCAGGAAAGTTTGCCTCTCCGATGAGCTCGCCCAGATAGAGCGCAGAGAGGGAGGTTTGTTCCGCAGGCTTCAACACAACCGTGCAGCCCGCTGCAAGTGCCGGAGCCAGCTTCCAGCAGGCCATCAGAAATGGAAAGTTCCACGGTATGATCGCGGCAACAACACCGACGGGTTCGCGCCGGGTATATGCAGAAAAGTCAGAGTCAGCCGGGGCAAAGGGCATGGACACATCAAGAGTCGAGCCCTCAATTTTTGTTGCCCATCCGGCCATGTAGCGAAAGAATTCCAGTCCCAGGCTTACGTCAACAGCTTCGGCAACAGCAACAGACTTGCCGTTGTCGATAGCGTCCAGCTCAGCAATGATTCTGGCATCTCGCTCGATCAGATCTGCAAGTTTAAGAAGCATTTTCTGACGGGCGGAGGGTCTCATTCGGCCCCAGTCGTCACTATTGAACGCACTTTTTGCACAGCTAACCGCTTTGTTAACGTCATCAGGATGTGCAAGTGGTATGCTTCCTATAACCGTTTCTTCAGCCGGGTTTTCTACCTCTATGCGTTTGTTTTCCAGAGCATCAACCCATTGGCCGCCTATCAGCATACGGTGATTTTGACGAGCCAGAAACGCCAGGGTTTTGTTCTCTAAACCATGTGGATGTTTTGTAAACGTATTCATTGTTTTCCCTCAAATCACTGACTTTTCGGACGGATAGCGTCTGCAGTACCCTGAATAAACGCTTTTATTTTCTCGACATCTGTCTCATTCAGCGTTTCGGTAAAATCAGGCATGCCACTGGAAACGAATGGACCGTGAAACAGGAAGGCGTCCAGGTTTTCAATAACTGATTCCTTTGAGTAGCCCAGGTTTGGAATATTTCCGCCCTTGTCTACACCAGGAACACCATGACAGAACACGCAATTACTGACGTAGAGAGCCGTGCCTTCTTCAATAAAGTCGGGATTATATTCAACGCCGGAAACCAGTGAGTTCAGCTGATACTTGGTGAACTCAGGCATCTCGGCATCACCGTTCAGGACAAATGTATAAACAGTGCCGGCGGTCTTGAGGTCGGAGGCCCTCTGGGATTTTCCAAAAACACCGCCCCAGCCCGCCGCAATAGAGACATACTGAGTGCCGTCCACTTCATAGGTGATGGGCGCTGCGATGACGCCGGTACCCATTGGGGATTCCCATAGGGGGTCACCAGTTTGCGCGTTGAACGCCATAAAGCGAGCATCTGCGGTTCCCTGAAATACCAGATCGCCGGCCGTTGTCAGGGTTCCGCCGTTCCATGGAGAGACGTGTTCGTAACGCCAGGCTTCCTGCTGTGTAATGGGATCCCAGGCTGTAAGTCTCCCGAACGGCTTGCTTGATGGTGGCGCTACGTTGAGTTGGAAAGCGGTGTTCCAACCTACGCCACTCATGGGTTGTCCCGGCTCATTGCTTTCTATGCTTTCCCAGGAGGGGTCCTCGACCATTGTGATAGGGATGTGCTGAGACGGGAAGTAAGCTAGGCCGGTTTGGTGGTTAAAAGACATTGAGTGCCAATTATGTCCACCAAAAGGCCCAGGGATGATATCGAAGGGTTCGTCCATGGATCGTGCTTCAGGAACTTCTATTGGACGACCATTGCTGTCGTATCCCGTGGCCCAATTAACATCGACATAATTGTCGGCCGATATGAATTCACCGTTTGTCCGGTCGAGAACAAAAAAGAAGCCGTTTTTGGGAGCTTGCATGATTACTTTACGACGCTCTCCATCAATTGTGAGCTCGCTGAGAATCATGTCCTGCGCTGAAGTATAGTCCCAGTTATCACCGGGCGTGGCTTGGTAATGCCACACGTACTCTCCAGTGTCGGCATTGAGAGCAACAATTGAGGATAGATAGAGGTTATCTCCACCTTCCGGGCTACGCTTCTTGTGTGACCATGGAGAGCCGTTACCTGTGCCGACATATAATAGATTCAGGTCCGGATCAAAAACGATGGAGTCCCATACAGTGCCGCCGCCACCGGCCTCCCAGTATTTTCCACTCGGGTCCCAGGTTTTTGCGGCGCGAGCCATGGCTCCGTTTTCAAACGGTTCGTTCGGATTTCCCGGCACGGTATACCAACGCCATTTCTGTGCTCCGGTTTTCGCGTCGTAAGCTGTGATGTAGCCCCTGACTCCAAATTCGGCCCCCCCATTGCCTATGATCACGTTGCCGTTAACAATCCGAGGTGCGCCGGTAATCGTGTAGCTCATGTCGTTGTCGGGCAGAGTGTTCGTTTCCCAGACTTTTTCGCCGGTTTTTGCATCAATAGCGATCAATCGACCATCGTAGGATGCAACATAGACATTTCCGTAGTGCACTGCCACACCGCGGTTTACAACATCACAACAACCCCTTGAGCCCGCCTCGCCAGGTACTTCAGGGTCGTAGGTCCAGAGTTTTTTGCCGGTCTTTGCATCAAGTGCATGTACAATGCTCCAGGAAGCAGTAACGTACATCACGCCATCCACAACAAGCGGAGTAGCCTCGATTCCTCGCTCAGACCCAAGGTTGTAGGACCATGCAAGTCCGAGGTTTTCGACGTTGTCCGCTGAAATTTGGGAAAGAGGGCTAAAGCGCGTCTCCGCATAATCAAAACCATGGGTGGGCCAGTCCTTCCCGGTCTTTGCATTTTCAATGATATAGCTTTGGTCAACCTGATCGGCGGCAATAGCAGTACTGGCTCCGATTGCTAAAAATGGAACTAATGCACTACTTAACGATTTTTTTATGAAACGGCCTTTGTAGTGATTATTAATCAGCTTCATTTCTATGTCCTTTTGTTTTTATTACTGTTTTATGGGAACTTAAAACGCTTTTAGAATACGAAAGTTGAGTCGATGTTGTTCTTTAAATCCATTTTCTACGGACAAATCTCTTCCATAATTTGCGATTAGTTGCAGCCCCGGATTAGCAAACCATGCCGTACCGATTGTCATCTTGGTCGTGGCAAGATCATTGTCCTGGTTAATATCGTTTATCTGTGACTCACCGCCAAAGGTATGAGAAATGCCGGTGCGAAGGTCCCATTGCGGCGTTACGTGATAACGCAGGAACCCCTGGAATTGATACAAAGGGTCCTGTTCCAGAGTGGCCTTGGAGGCACCGAGTTCGTCATTCTTGCCGAAAAAAGTGACGTCACCAACCAAGTCTAATGAGATGTTAGAGGTGAGACCGGTTATGTAACCCGCCTGTAATGCAGATTTCCACCGGTTTTCGCCAAGGTTTAATGTGTCATTTCGATCGTAACTCCCTACCGGGACATACAGGAACGGAGTAATGCCGAAATAGGTGTTGCTCTCGGGTTCGTTTACAAGCCAAACAGTCGCCGCAAGTATCAAGTCGCCGATGCCACTGGTGTCACCAAGGGCAGATGTATCGTCTTTTCCCTCTACTTTGCCGAACGGGAGGAGGAATTGCGGGTCTACGATATAGCCGCCTATTTCAGTGAAATGGACCCCACGCAGGATTCCTACCTGTGAGTCTAATCCAGCATTAATGGGGGCCTTGTCGCCATCCGAGTAGAGGGAATCGGCAGTGGCGTATTGGTAGTAGACCATTCCAAGATTGGTGCCGGCGGGAAGCGCCGTGTAGTCCCCGGCATCAACGTCAATAGCCATTGCATTGCCAGAACACAGCAACATGGTGGCCAGACCAGCAGAAGCGAAGATGACATTTCTAATTCTGAAATGGAGTAAACTTTTGTGCTTATAGTTTGATACAGATGACATAGTGCAGCCTCTTATTAGTTTTGTTGGTATTGCACTCAATGTTCAGCAATCGATATGCCAGATCGTCAGGGTTTTTGAAAGTCCTTTTGAAACAGTGATCTAATAGGTTTTTTAGCTTCAATACTTCAGTTTTTGGAAAAAAGTGGATCGTTTCAATACACTAAAAGTGTAGGGTTGAATAAAAACAATACAGAGCCGTGGGTATCGTTATGCATAAAAAGATCGTTGACCTGAATACTCAGATCCAGCAAGCGCGTATGTTGTTTGATGAAGGACGTGTTGTACCGTCCCAGTTGGTGCGGGATGAGGTTTTGCGTTCCTGGCTAAGATGCAGACAACATGGAGTGTCCCCCACGGAACAGGTCTTACGTGAGGCCGCACGATTCGACCAGATCTCTCATGTCCGCAATCAGTACCAGCGGCTCCTGACATATGCAGAGCCTGAAATGCAACGCTTGTTCCGTTCAATGAGTTCTGCAGGTTGGGTCTTGGCCTGTGTGGAGAGAGAAGGTCACAGCATTAAATATTTCGGCAATGACAGTCCCTGCTACGAAGTGCTCGGAGCCGCTTTGAATGCTGGTATCGACCTTTCAGAAGAGATAGCCGGAACCAATGCCCCTGGTTGCGCTTTGATAGAAGGCAGGCCTTCGGTTGTTTGTGGTAGAGAACATTTCTTGCATTCACTCTGGGATCTATCTTGTGTGGCAGTACCCATTTTTGACCCTGCCGGGACGCTGGTTGGGGCTTTGAACGCCTCGAAACCTTATGATGGCCGGCCGGTCGGTATTGTGGAGTCGGTTGCGCTCGCAACTCGGGCTGTTGAGAATCGAATGGTCGACGATTTGCGTGGCGCCTTTGTCCTTGCGCTTCACTATCGCCCGGAGCTTACACAGTCACCCGTGCGTGGTTTGATACATTTTGGCGAAGACGGTGAAGTTTTAGGTGCAAACCCCTCGGCCAGGCAAATGCTGGATCTCGATGCTCTCAAGCAGAAGCAGAGTCATGTCTGTTTCAAAGACGTATTCTCTTGCCGCGTTGCCGAGATTGAGGGATTACAACAAAACCCTGTTGAGGTGGAATGTCACAATGGGGCAAGGCTTTTCCTTAAAGTTGAAAGTCTTCGCAAAGGGCCTTTGAGCGTCAAATCGATGCCACCGCAAAAACGGCCCGACATCGCTCAGTCTTTTTACGTGGGCAAGCCTACACAATCACTTTTCGACAAGGCGCATCGGGCCTTCCAGTTTGGAGTTCCGGTTCTGGTAACTGGAGAAACTGGCACGGGCAAAGAGGTTTTAGCGCGCTCGCTACATGCCAATGGGCCTTCTTCAAAGGGTGCGTTTATTGCAGTGAACTGCTCGGCTATTCCTGCTGGGCTGATCGAATCAGAGTTGTTTGGCTACGCAGACGGCGCATTTACTGGTGCCAGACGTGGTGGGGCCAAGGGGAAATTTGAGGAGGCGAGCGGCGGTACGCTCTTCCTGGATGAAATAGGCGATATGCCAGTGGAATTTCAAGCACGTTTGTTACGTGTTTTGCAGGAGCGCACTGTCACCAGGCTTGGAGAAGAGAAGCCTCGGCCCGTCTCGTTTTCTCTGGTCTGTGCGACGCATCGGAATCTTGATGAGCTTATGGAGAGTGGGGACTTTAGGAGCGATCTTTATTACCGGATCAATGGCCTCAGGGTGCAGCTCCCTGCTCTGCGGGAGCGTGAAGACCTCGATGCTTTGATTGATCACTTGCTGGCATCAATGTCACAGGAAGATTCCCCATCAATTCTGACATCCGAGGCTCGTAATCTCTTAAGGCGCCATTCGTGGAGAGGTAATATCAGAGAGCTCCAGCAGGCACTGAATCTTGGCCAGGCGCTTTCTACTCAGGGAATTATCGATGTTGAGCATTTGCCCGAGGACATCAAGGCCCAAAATGACACTGCGGAGGTGGATGTCGGCGAGGGCGGCACACTCGCCTCTGCAGAGCGCGAGGCGGTGCGATGTGTGCTTGAGAAACACAATCACAACGTCAGTGCCGCAGCTCGAGAATTAGGGATAACACGAGCCACCCTCTATCGGAAAATAAAACATTTTGGCCTCTGAGGTAATTCGTGGACTAGCCCGAATTTCTCATGAGGCGATAAAACGCGCCGCTATTTTCAGCGAGTAAGCGCCTGGGCATTACAGTTTGTCAGGTGTATCCGGTTTCCAATTATGGGGCATTAGCTTGGCTGTGCCGGTCGTTGTCCGCCCATTCTAAATGTTCGCTTTGAGACCTCAGCGTGCTTTGTTTTCGAATAGCGGATTGAGTAGGCCCCCATCTGAAAAGGTCTGCTTTGTGGTCACAGCAAAGAAGTAGGGAGGCCCGCGACGGGTCAAGCGATGGAGCAAAACTGCGCCAAAACATGTTGATTGAATGAGAGTGGCCTTTTAACCATCTCATTTGCTCAATGATCCTCTTGCAACTCGAGCAGATCTCCCACCTGGCATTCAAATAATTGGCAGAGTTTCTCAATAGCTTCCAGGTCTATCCTTTGCGCCGTTTCTTTGTAGAGCAGGGTTACAGTATTCCTGTTAAGACCCGTCTCTCTGGCTACGTCCACGATCTTCATTTTTCGCTCGCCCATCAGCCGAGCGAGATGGCATCGAACCATTTCTGATCATCCTTAATTTAAAAATGTTATTCAGAATGACAAAAAGTGCTTGCAAATGTAATTTTTCTGCCTAAAATGTCATTTAGGGTGGCATTCTGATACGGAGAATGTCTTTTGTTGATTTAGCGTAGCGCAACAGAAGGAAAATTTCGATGGAAAATTCCTACACCTACCTGACCACTGAAGAGCTGGCTGGCCGCATCAAATACGACTGCCGGACAATTCGTCAATGTCTTAAAGACACGGTACTGCTGGAGGGCAAGCATTACATCAAGCCTTTTGGCCGGCGGAAAATTCTCTTTCTCTGGGAAGAAGTTGAAAAGGAAATGCTGGTCAGTGCTCGTGAGCACGAACACCTGTCAATTCCTATGGCAAGCGGAGCGGTATGTCATGGGTAAGGTGAGAGAGCGTAAGGAGACCGGCAAGCTTTATCTGGATTTTATGTGCGAGGGGCTGCGGTGCAGGGAACAGACCGCGCTGCCGGATACGCCGGCCAATCGTAAAAAATGCGAAGCTCTTCTTCAGAAGGTTGAGGCCAAAATCCTTCTGGGTGAATTCGACTACGCTGAATTCTTTCCGGGCAGCAAGAACTTGAAAAAGCTGGCCAAGGCAGGCGCGCTATCCGGAACGGGTCGGGCTTCCAATGTAATGGCTTATCCGGATCAGGAAACCGATCAGTCGCCGCTGTTCCCTGATTTCGCCGACCTGTGGCTTGAGGAGAACAAGATTCAATGGCGCGCCTCTCATCTACGCAATGTTGAGTCTATTCTTGAGAGCTCTCTCAAGCCGGCATTTAAAAACAAACGTCTGACAGAAATCACCAAAGCCAACATCCTGGCAGCCCGCAACAAGCTGGCGAGCCGCAAGGGTAGGGCGGGCAATATCCAGATGGCTCCCAAGACCATCAATAGCCACATGGCGATTCTGCGGATGATTCTGACCGAAGGCGCCGAGCGCTTCGACTTTGCGAACCCGTATCGCAACATCAAGCCGCTGAAGCTGAAGAAAGTAAACATCGAACCTTTTTCTCTGGATGAGGTAGAGCGGATTACCAAGTATGTGCGGAAGGACTACCAGAATTACTACCTGGTTCGCTTCTACACCGGCATGCGCACGGGCGAAATCGATGGCTTGAAGTGGGAGCACGTTGATTTTGAGAAGCGCGAGATTCTCGTTCGCGAGACGCTGATCAACGGTAAGACCGAGTACACCAAAACCGATGGCTCCCAGCGGGAAATCCCTATGTTTGGCCCGGTTTACGACGCACTCAAGGCTCAGCATGAGGCAACCGGAAAACTGAGCAAGTTCGTATTCTGTAATCGTCTCGGTGAGCCTCTTGATCACAACAACATGACCAAGAGGGTGTGGTACCCCTTACTTCAAGCCCTGAATTTAAAGAAGCGTCGGCCTTACCAGACACGGCATACCGCAGCCACCTTGCTGTTGGCATCCGGAGAAAACCCTGAGTGGGTTGCGCGAGTGTTGGGGCACTCCTCCACCGAGATGCTGTTCAAAGTGTATTCCCGCTTTATTCCTAATGTGACCCGTATGGATGGCAGCGCCTTCGAGCGCTTGATCCAAAACCGTGTAACCGCCAATCAGGAGGTGGACGATGAAACTGAATGAGTTTCGCCCGATTCTGCAGGAAACCTTTACTGGAACGTACCGGCTGACCGGACGAGTAGCGTGTTTTGACGACGAGGGCATTCCGTATCTGAAGTTGAGGTTGAGCAGCTGTGCAGGCGATTGTGTGGTGCTGGCGGTGATCGATTCGATTCCTATTCCGGAATGCTTGGGTCATATGGAACTGGTGGTGGCGAAAGGGCAGGTATGCATTGGTCCAGAGGAAAGCACCATCCTTCTGACGGACATCCGTCGACCGCTTCCGAAGGATGTGGCCTACTTGCCGGCGCTGCAAACACTGCCGCGAATGGTTTGCCCGAGGCCGGACTTCCTCGATCAGTTGATTGATACAGTGCGTGCGCTTGAATCTGAACATCTGCAGGCGTTCATCAAGCGGGTACTGGAGCGTCGGGATCGGCTGGAAACATTCCTGCGGGCGCCGGCCAGCAAGAACTACCACCATAACTACCCGGGTGGATTGCTGGTGCATTCACTGGAGGTGGCTAAGGGTGTGCTGAACATGATCCGAATCAACGAGCCTAGGATGCCAAGGGCATTACAGGAAATGGGCTTTGTAGCCGGGCTGCTTCATGACATTGGTAAGACTTACACCTTCGATGTCCAGGGACGACCCACCGCAATGTCACGGCTTTGTGGTCATGACGACTTGACGTTGGAAGCCTGTGCGTTCGGACTGGCCTACTTGGACCGAATGGACTCTGACGCTGCGCTTACCCTGCGACACATCTGGACCTGCGCATCCTCGGGGGCCCGCTATGGGGTGCCTGCCGCGATGACACTGGCCCGTTACGTAAGAGATGCCGACGGCCAGAGCACCATGGCAGATAACCAGCGAAAAGCATACCAACACCGCGAACCTGCAGGCTTTGGTCGGTTGGGGCAGAACGCCTATTGGTTGCCGTCGATTGAGTCGTATTGAACAATGGCCTCTCCGAAGCACAGTACGATCCCTTGATCCACCATCTGGGAGATCGCTGCTTTGATCCTAGGCCGTAGGTTTTCATTATTTCAGCGCTCGTTGGCTAACTGCCTAACTGACCAGCTGTAGAATTATCCGCCGATATAGCAACATCACCTCCCAGGGTTAGCCCATTTGGGTCATTGCTAACGTTCACGCTCACCTGAAAGATGGAAAGTGTCAAAGTCTCACAAGTAAGGGGTTGCACATCCCAAAAAAACATTGAGCTTTGTTGCTGGTATGTAGCCGGCACGGCGGATGACAATGACAAGCAAGATTGTTCAGGTATCTGCTGACCGGTTAAGGAAATAATAGACAGATCATGGAGTCGAACTATGGGCAAGTGCAAGAATAAAACGGTGCTGGAACGTCAGGTAAGTTGGCTTTTTTTACCACTGGCGACGGTCCTAGCAATTGCCGGGTGTGGTGGGGGATCTTCCGGCGGAGGTGACGGAGACGATGGAGGTAACGGAGGTAACGAGGGTGATGATCCGCCAAACGTCTCAACGTTATCCGATTCTCGTCAGGCCTTGGCTATTGCCTATTCCATCGCTGGACAAGCCAACACTCTTCCCGGCCAGGCACTGGCTCAGTCGGGTAGTGCAGCGGAAGACGAGCAGGTGGGCGCCATGGCGCAGAGTAAGAGTGTTAGTACGGCAACAACCACCGAGCCCTATGATAATTGCTCCGCAGTTGATGATTCTGTGGACCCAGGTTTTGTGGCTCAGGAAGGCAATGTGATTGATTTGTCGGAAGTTGACTTTCCATCACCATTCACTTCTTCGGCATCTGTGGCATCCGGGGCGGCGGACGATGCCCGCGGGCGGGCCAACTGTGATGTCAGTCAGGCAAGGGTGTTGGGTGCTTACGACATCGCACAGCGGGAAGATGTCGATACCTACCCAAACCGACGGTTGGTTTTCGCCGAAGCCGGGGGGCTTGGCGGGGATACACTCAGTTTTGACGATGCCCCGGATCCCTCACGTTCGCTGCAACTGGAGTCGCCTCTTGCCGGGCTGTCGATACCGGTGCTGCGTTATCGCATGTATCTGTGTGATGGCTGTGTCGACGGTGACCTGTCCGACTGGCTTGGCACTCCGGGTGAAGATCTCACCAGTGTGGCGTTTCTGGAAATGGACATGGAGATCAACGGCAACCAGTCCTACAGCCGCCTGGGCACGCTGGACGACCCCTTTGTGTTGCAGGCCGCGCAGGATTCGGGTGGCACCGGGGACATCCGGCTGGACATTAACGGGGAGTACGAGGTACGCAGCAGTGCGACCCAGGGCTGCGGGGTGAACGCCACTCTCAGCACCGAAGAAAGCGGCCCTCTGTATGTTGAGTCCCTGACCGCAGACGAGGTTACTCCAACCAGCGGGGGTATTGATATTACGCCAGCGGGCTCGGAAGAAACCTATACCGTGGAATTTCCGTCGGGCGGCGGTGAGGTTCTTGTCAATGGACAACAGGCAAGTGAGGACGACCTGAGCGCAGTAGCGGCCTGTGGCTACGTTGAAAGCACGGAAGAGCCCGAACCCGAGGAGGCACCAGACATTACCGGCACCTGGGCCATGTCAGAGTGCGAGCAATCCGATACTGACCAGTGGACCAGCATCACCTATACCTTCAACAGTGATGGTTCAGGTGAGGCAACACAGGAAGCTTTTGATTCGGAGGCCTGTGATACTCCCGAGAACAGCGATACTCAGCCGTTCGATTATGAGGTAGGCGAGGCGGTGGATAATTCTCCGCAATCCGTGCAGGCCTACGAGCTTGACCTGTTCTACGACATTGGCGTCGAGGTCTACGATCTGTTCGGGGTCGACGGCAGCACGCTCTATCTGAGCGACCCGGCGGCCAATCCCGATGAAGAGCAGTTCCGGGACGACGAACTGTTCACTGATTTTGGCTACGAGCGCCAGTAACTACCAGTATCCGGGGCCCTGTTTCCAGGGCCCCACTTTGAATTCTGATGCCACCTGCTTCTAAACTAAGAGTATCGATGGATGTAGGATCTCCGCAATTTTGCGTAGGCAAAGGATGTGTGATGCAGCAGGTGCTAATTGTAGAGGACCACCTTGAGACCCGTGAGTGGCTGGTTTCGATTGTAAACCGGGTGTTGAAAAATCCGGATATTGTTCAATCGGGAACGCTTGAGCAGGCGTTCAGGATACTGCCTGACATAATGCCCTCTCTGGCATTGATAGATCTTAGCCTGCCGGACGGTTCTGGTATTGACCTCCTTTGCCGACTGCGTTCTGAGCGGTCGGAAGCCTACCTGGTTGTCTGTTCCATCTTCGATGATGATCGCCATCTCTTTAACGCGTTGAAGGCTGGTGCCGGCGGTTATTTGTTGAAAGACCAGCCAACCCATTCGATGATTGAAAGTCTCACTGGTATCCTGGAAGGAAAGCCGCCGCTCAGTCCCACCATCGCGCGACGCATCCTCCGTCACTTCCATAAAGAGCAGGACGAAAATGAAGCGTATAGCAATAAAAACCTGAGCGATGGACAGACCGCCTCTTTACTGGATAAACCACTTTCGGAGCGGGAGGAGCAAGTGCTTCAGCTACTTGCAAAGGGTATGGGCCGGGCGGACATTGCAAGGCTGCTTGGCATGTCTGCCAACACAGCTGCCAGTCATACCAAATCCATCTATCGGAAGTTGAATGTTTCAGGCAGGGCCGAAGCGACCTTGCGAGCGGTGCAGATGGGGGTGGTTCCGGGAGCCTCCGATTTCTGATGATGGCCTACCAGCAACTGATCAGGGGGGCAGCGATTGCACCGCTACCTTTGATGGGGGCGGGGGCGATTCTGGCGCTACTTATGACGCTGGCTGCATTGGTTTTCGTGGAGCGCCAGCCTTGGTTAGGTGTTAGTGTCGCCTATGATACTGAAGCTGGTTTCCCCGTCATTGACAAGGTTTATCATCATCAGTTTTCTTCGGTCGAGTTGAGTCCCGGCGACCGCGTGACTGCACTCATCAGTGAACAAGCGGGACGCTTTTCACTCCGGGGATTCGACCCCGGTCTGGAGCCTTCCGGATTTAATCGCTTCGCAGAGCAGGCAAACTATTTCGAGCATTCGGCGCGCGTCGCCAAGTTGCTTTCGTCTGGCGCCAAGCTTGAGATCAATGGCCAGCGCAGCGTTTCGGTCAGCTTGATTGACGAGCGAGCTTTAAAGAGTTTTCCCGCTGATTTTTGGCTACTGAATTTCTTTGGGATGGTAGTGTGGATCGTTGGCTTGTCGGTTTTTGCAGCCCGGCCAAGGGAACCAGCAGCGAGGATGCTTTGTCTGTCGTCCGGTGGTTTTATACTGTCCTGTATATTTAACAGTATTTACGTCTGTCGTGAACTTGGTATCCAAGGGGACGTGTTGGCGCTGCTTTCCAGAGGCAATCGAACCGGGCTTCTAGTGATGCTGTTTGCCATCCTCGCGCTCATGGCGAGATTTCCAAATAAAATAACTCGAAACCCTCCTGAATTATACGCTTCTGCAGCCTTTGTTCTTACTTTAAGCAATGAATGGTATCAGATGTTCGATTTGCCGCTTCACAGTTTTTTTCTGCCCATATACGCCATGTATGCGATCGGCGTCGCTATAGCATTCTGCCAATGGCGAGTTTCACGAGGCAGACCGGTTGATCGGGCAGCTCTGAAATGGATGTTACTGGCAGTATTTATCATCATGGGCGCAGGACTGACGATATATTATATACCGCTTACTTTACGAGGCGTTCCAATCGTTCCAGAGTGGGGGCTGGTGGCAGTGGCCTCATTACTGTACGTTGGATTTGCTCTAGGAATCATTCGATACAGGTTATTCCAGGTTGACCGGTGGTGGCTGCGCATCTGGGGTTGGTTTCTGGGTGGATTATCAATCGTTTTGGTGGATTTAGCCTTAATTACCTATCTTCAGGTGCAACCGCCGGTAGCACTGATGGTGGCAGTGGTCATCGTGGGGTGGTTGTATTTTCCTTTGCGCCAGTGGGCGTGGGCTTCACTAGTCGGTGGTGCACCACGAAGTCAGCAGGATCCGGTGCAGATGGTGGAGGAAATCGCAGGTGCTGTTCCTGCAGGCGAAGTCAATAAAAAGTGGGAATCCATCCTTAGCCGGAGCTTTCAGCCGGCCGCGATTGAATCTTCAGCGATTCAGCTCACCAGTGTGTATCTCTCCGACAATGGTACGCATATGGATGTTCCATTGTTTGGCGACTGTGGTCGTCTCCGGCTGCTTTACGCGGATAATGGAAAGAGGCTATTTTCTCCCGATGATCAAGTTTACGTAGAAAGCCTTTTCGGAGTAACGCGACGAATACTAAAAGTCCATCAGCAGGAAATGGAGGCCGTTCAGCAGGAGCGGCAGCGTATAGTAAGAGATTTGCACGACGATGTCGGAGGTCAGTTGTTGTCTCTGCTACATCAATCGCCCAATGATCATTATGCTTCGTTGGCTCGTAACGCACTGCGATCCCTGCGTGAGTCAATGAAAGCCATTGATAGCGACGCTCTTCAGGAAGCACCTGGATGCATTGAGGACTGGCAGGCAGAGGCAGAGGAAAGGTTATGCCCAACGCAGGTTGAGCTTGACTGGAGTCAAAATTTGCAGGCAGGTCCGCGAAAATTCTCGGTTCGGCAGGGGATCAATTTAAGGCGCATTCTGCTTGAGGCCATTACTAATGCTCTCCAACATGCACACCCGACCTGCATCCGTGTTTCTCTGGTGTCTGACGGGCAGAATCTGGAAATGACGGTATGGAACGATGGTGTAGTCCAGTGCGAAAAATCGACCTGCGTGACGCGGGGTCGGGGACTAAATAATATGCAGACTCGGGCAGCTGAACTGGGTGGTCTGGCTGAATTTTGGGTGAATGGTAGTAACGCCGGTATTCGCGCGGTTATCCCCTTGATACGTTGACAGTCTATTGTTTCGATGGCTCGTTTTCGATGTTGTCTCTCCTAGTAAATTAGCTAAATGATTAACTATCACCTCGTAAAATTTCGAAACATCATTGGATGTACAGAATAATAATACCTATGCTATATTATTCTAAAATTTTACGGTTATGCCAGCATAAACGCATTTATGCTCAAAGTACCTGAGCTTTGGTGATTGGTGCTGAGAGGCCTGCCGGATTTGCTTTCTAACAGCATAGATACGTTTTTGGTGGCTGTGGCCTGCGCAGAGACTGACTACGAAATCCGACCCCCATCTGCGGCACCATACTTTGTCATTATTCGTTAAGGTTAGAAAACGTACCAGCGGCTTTACAGGGAAAATACATGCCAGAAACAGCAACCATATCCAACATCGATCGCCATATGAAGGTTCGCAGGCCTGTTTCCTCCTCAGACCTGGACACTGTGAAAAAAAAGATCTTCAACTCTAGACATACAAGTTTCCCAGATCTTGAAAGCTTCGAGACTATCGAGAATGGATTAGCTACGCCTCAATTCTCTGCGCTGGCATCGAAAATTGCGGAATCCTTTTTGAACGGAGGAAGCATACTTCTCGTTGGTAAGGCCTCATCAGAGGTAATCTTTAGCGTTGCATGCTTTAAGCAGGGAATCCAGTTATTGTCCCAGGCAATGCGTCGAACGCGAGATGTTGTTGCAACCTCTCGTGGCAATGTCGGGGATTGGAAGTCAGAGGCGGCGGTCGATGTCGCGATTTGTATGGTCGACACTCAAGGCGCCTCCGTAGTGAAAGAAAAGATAGAGTGTTCGGAGCCGGATCTCGTTTTGCTGCTGAACCCGTCCAAGGGGGAGATTGATCAAACCCGAAATATCTTGCTGTCATCCGGTGTTGATGCTGGTCTCGCCACGGTTTCTCCAATTGCCGGTTGCCTTGATAGTCGCGATGGGGAAATCGCGTTCGCGCCCCGATTGGATAATCCAGGAGAGGGGCCGCAAAAAGAATACACATTGTGCTGCATGCTTCATTTTCTTCTGTTGCGCGCCCGTGATGAGATCGCTAATTCTGTTGCATCCCATCCGCGTAGTCAGGTCCTGGTGTCGCAGTTGCAATCTGCGGGTCTTGAGACCATTGGAGCCTTGGTTGGGCTGTCCATTATCCTGGGCGGTAGGCTACTTTCTGCACCCATGCGCCTTTTGGTTCGCTCAGGTCTTGAACAAATAAATCGTGGTTGGTCGTTGCCGCCTCGGACAGCGCATTCAAGAGGGTTGTTAAGCTATGGTTTGAGGTCTCTTCTTACGGAATGCGACGCTGCATACCCCTTTACTTCGAAAGAGATTGATCAGTCGCTATCCCCATTATTCAGAGTGATGGCACAGATTGGAGATTGCCACACACTGATAGAGTGTTTGCTAACCAATGATAGAAAAACTGCAAAGGATAAAAGTGCCAAAGCATCACTGCTGACGCACCAGACAGATATGCTGCGGACCCGTACCGAGTTTCATGGCATACCTACATTAAATGAATTGAGTGGAAAGTCAGGAAATGCTCACAACTCACAATTTCAATTACATGTGTTACGAAATGATTCCCTAACTGAAGCTTTGTTGCCGGTAGTCGCGGAACAGAACTTTGGGCAATTCGGGGGGGTTTATTTGCTCACAACGACAAAAGCTGGGGGAGCCGATCGTGCCCTCTGCTATCTCAGGACTGAAAGTATACACATTGGTGACACGCTGAATGTTCTATCGTTTCAATCCGAGTTGGCGTCCTACCATCCGCAATGGCAAGCAGATACAAGCTATGCGTTTCTCGAGATAGACGAGGCGGGATTGCCAGGCTTCGAGATGTCGTTGCGTCAATATCTGGAACAAGCGTCAAGTGACTTTCAGATGGCCGTTTCGCCGGAAGGCAGTGACGGAGCACTCACAATCAATCAACGAGTTTTCCCCCTTGCCCACTGGATTGAGCGGCAGCCATGGGGAAGGGGATTTCCCGAACCAGTATTCGAGCAGGACTTTCGAGTTCGCAAAGTGCTCACATACATGGATTCCCACCAGCAAATACTGGTAGAAGATACCTCTTCCGACATTCATGCTAGTGAGGGGTTCGTGCTCGTATGGCGCAACAGCGTCAATAGTAGTGTGCCCTCGGTGAGAAAGGGCCAGATTATTCGTGTTCGCTACAATCTATTGGTCAATCGTGAGAAAAACGCCAATGATATCATTGGATTAGTGACAAGTTTACGAGAGATGATTGCATAGCGCTATGGTAGATTTGAGCGCTTGGCCCGGATGGTTGGCAGGTTGGTTCGTGGTCGTAACCTTGGTCGTTATAGGCCTGTTCTTATGGGCGTTCATGTCCAAGGTAGCGGAAGCAAAATTGAATTGGTGTTCTATCATTGACAGAAACCGTGAGCTTTCCCGTGAGGTTCAATTAGCCAATAATTATCTCGATCAGGTGTTTGAGGCTGTCCAGACACCTTTGTTGGTCCTACAGAAAGAGCCCTTGTCGGTCAGGAAAATGAACAGTGCCTGCGTTAATCTCTTGGGCGATGGATCGGAAGCTTCAGCAAGAAGAAGATTGGAATATCTATTGTGCTGGCAGGAAGAGTCTCCAGCAGAGTTATCCAACGTGCGGAGGCTGTTACAAGAGGGTATACCGTCTCCAATGGGGGTTGCAGATCACATTCTGGAATCAACTCATAGAGAGGGAGAGCACCTTAACGCGCTCATAGCTCACATTGAATTGATAAAAGGACGGTCTGGTGGGGAGTATCTGATATCCCTGGATCGCAGCGCCGCACAAAGTGGCCACGAAAAGCTGCTGAATGATCGTTATAAATTAGTTGACTCTACTCTAACTGAGCAAAAGTTGCCCGACGCATTACAGTCTATCGTGTGTCTCTGCCGTGAATACATCGGGCCAGAAGCTCTAATTGGTGTAACTACTTTTAACGCCGAGACCGAAAGGCTCGAATATCTCGTTCGGCCTGAGGGATTGTCGCGAGAGGCTTGTAGCGCAATTGATAATGCTCTCGTTGTGTTCGGGAATGGTGTCCACACAACATCGTCAGTGTTGAGGAAAAAAACCACAACGGACTTTCGCGACGGCGATATTCTCGCGCCTCGGGTAATGGCTTCGGCACTCAAGGCCGCCGGTATCAAGCGTTGGGTTTCTCTACCATTGCTCGGCATCAATGACCAACTGCTTGGAACCCTCGACTTCTTCTACAAAGAGGCTGTCGTGGAAACACCGGTAAGCGATAAAGAATTGGCAATCCCGCTTCATCTGGCCAGCTCAACAATGGAGCGACACCTCTCCATCAACGCGCTTCGGGAGAATGCGCGGTTAGAAGAATTTCTCAGGTTTTTCAGTCAACAGTTAATGACAGATCCACACAGACCTGACCACAGTACGTTTGTGGCTGCAACCAATAAGCTTGCAGCCTTCATGAAAGTACCATCATCAAGCCTGAGGTGCTGGATTCTTGATGAGAGGGACGGAAATTATCGTCCGGTTGGCACTTTCCGGGATCAAGAGAGCAGCATATGTTCTGGACTCGCTGGTAAGGATGTGCGGCAGTGGCTCTCCAGTGAGGAGCTGTTGGTTCACAAGTCAGAGTTTGTAGCTTCGCTGGAAGCGGAGTATCAGTGCTTGCACTTGAGTACTGACCACGAGTTCGCTCATGCCATAGGTATCAGTTCGAATGGATCTGTTAACAGCAACAAGCGGCTCATCGATCAGTGTCTGGTGTTCCCATTATCTGCAGATTCTACGTTGGAGGGATTTATTGTGCTTGGCCCTCAGGAATCGAGAGTAGTAAAAAAACTTAACCTCTTGTCGACGATCGCTCCAATACTTGCCAGTGCATTTGCCCGTCACCGACTTATTAAGAGTCTCATGCATCAGGCTCTCTACGACCGTCTGACTGGCCTCTTCAACCGTCATAAAATTGAAGAGATATTGCATCACGAGATCGACCGTAGTTTACGGTACCAAAACCCATTTTCAGTAATGCTTTTCGATATCGATCATTTCAAGTTAGTGAACGATAATTACGGTCACGATATGGGTGACAGCATGCTGCTTGCACTGTCCGACCTCGTTAGATCGACAATTCGGGCGACAGATGTAATTGGCCGGTGGGGTGGGGAGGAGTTTATTGTCATATTGACAGAAACGCCGATTAACAAAGCTGTTGGCGTGGGAAATATGGTCCGCCGACATGTCGAAAGCTATGACTTTGGCATAGATACACCGTTAACCATAAGTATGGGTGTTGCGGAATTTCGGCCCGGTGATACAGCGGAGTCGCTTGTTAAACGCTCGGATGTTGCCCTGTACGAGGCAAAAAACAGTGGAAGAAACAAGGTATTGCCAGAGGTCAATCAGCCGCCTCGGGCTTAACGAACGAAATTCTTGTGGATGGTGGAATCACCATTATTTCTTCCATCAGTATGGCATCCAGATTGAAAACGGTGACAAACTTGGCTATCCCAAACCGGGTAATCGCGTCGTAAGCAATGGCGTTTAGGTGCGAGTAGGGTTCTTCAAGAACGAGCCTGTCTAATAGGTTCATATTTGATGATGGTTTTCTTGGGAAGCTTTCTCTTGGCAGGCAGCTCTGTTCCAGCCATTGGTTCCAACGGCTGTTGATGTCATCCAGAACATCCCTGTTGGCCCTGGAGGGAAGATTCAGGAATCGGCACCGATCGAAATTGTCGAGGCTCTGTTTATTGGCATCCCAAAGACCAATATCTATTTTTATGTCGGCAAAGCAAACGCCGATGTTCTCACTGGCGCTTTTGCGGATAGCGGCACCAACCAGGCTTCCAGGCCCTTTATGCCCGTAGAGGAGCGTGACGCCAGATCTCGGCAATTTCATATCTGATTTTTGAAAGTAATCCGGCAGGCTTACAGTGTGATGCGAGGGCTGGGATTTACCCTTGTAGAAGAAAAATGTTTTCGCTCCAATTAGTGACACACTTCACACCTTGTCTGTAAACGAATGAACCTTATTATCATTTGACTCGTCACAATTGATGAGGATCGCTGTAAACCCTAAACGCGACCAATGTTAACATCGAATTCGACTAGGTCAAAAGTATAATGCTTACGCTAAATCAAATTTCATTTCCAGGATTAAAAAATGTCTTTTGCAAACAAAAATGAACTGACTCGGCCAGCTCAAGCAATCAGTGGGCAAAATTTGGCGTACCTCAAAGTAATGCTTGAAAGCGCTCTTGATGGCGTTGAGGTCAAGGATCTTGATTTAGCGATGCTTATGAATGTACCGGTTAACCGGCTTGGACAGTTGAAGCGGGCAAAATCGTCTATTGATGTGCTCGGCAAGACCGACTCCACAGTTGATGTTGATGAGGAACTGGAAACTCGGGCAGTCGAGGTGCCAAGTTTACGGCCCAGTCAAGCTATCCTGGTCCGGCTATTGCTGAAGTACCCCCATTACGCCCAACTGCTACTGAGGCCCACCAATCCTGAAGTTTTTGATCTTATAGCACCATTCATGCTCCCTGAAGGAAGGGGTGTCAGCAATGGCAGTGCAAGACCGAAAAAAAGTGGTTTCGCGCCGCTTTTCGGAAGGTCCTATATTTCTTCCTATAAAATGCTTGCGGAGGACAGTTCCAGCAGCGTCAACAGCAGTATCCCGGTAACCCGTCTACAGATGCTCGTGGTCGGAAAGTTTGGTGAATTGTTCAAGCGGCTACTATCGAAATACCAGAAGGAGCAGGGGGTCATCGGGGGCGGTAATGAAATCGAAAAGTTTGAAGCCCGGGGATGGGCCGTTCTGCGCGAACAGGACTCATTAACGTCCTGGATGTCCGATGAAACCTATGAGGCTTTCTTTGATGAACTGAGTGCTCTGTGGGGTGATTGGTTCCAAAAGCACTATCTGCAGGTACTCCGTGACGAAGCAGTGTCAAGAGATTTGGATCCTGAGAGTGCACTGGGTAAGGGAAATTGGACTAACACGGAAAAGGTAGCCGAGACGGAGCTTAGAAAATACACACGCAACACTCAACCGATTCTTGGAGACACTAACAGCCTTTTTACGTTGTTCAGGGAAAGTTTCGAGCTGACGAGTTCTGAGGCTTATTGGACTCTTGGTATCCAAGTTAAAGCCTTCTACCGATTTCGGCAAAGGGCGAACCAGCGCATCGATGCACCAACGTCAATACTGATTCGTTACCTGTTCAGGTACCCTGGCGACATTGAACTATTCATTCGCGGCCCGGGCAAAGGCAGCGAGATCTTGGCTAGAATTCAACAGGAAGACCCAAGCTTCAAGCTTAGTCAGCTTGGTCCTTTATTTGGCGCATCACGGGTCATGAGCTATGCGTTTGCTAACGACAATATTCCGTGCCCTTTTTTTGCCCGCCGGTTGGCTGGAATTTTCCGGCAACGATCGATCATGGGAGAGCCGATTTACCGGCAGATTCGTGATTGTGTTGAAGATGAATTACAGGCTCGTGGGCTAAATTCTGTACAGTTTTGGAGAGATGGCCGTTGGCATGAATAAGTTATAGAAAGAGCAAGAAATTAAAGAAATAAGCGATTCCGGGTCGTAACCAGGGCCTGTTCAGTGAGTGGGAGCTTGATCCAAAGTTGGCAGTAGCTGACGACTCCAACGGCGTAGCCTGATATGGGGGTTGGCTATCTGCCGGCTCCTTGCCTTTCCTCCTCAATTTCACCAATTGAATGTGGAGATTTCAGGGTTTCGCGACAGCCTCGACGTTTTATATAACTACATTCTGTTGTTAAGGATAATATACATCCTTTAATTTTAACCAAAATTGACATTTCTCTTCATTTGGTAACTTGCTATTTTTGTTACCATTAAATTAGGATTTGCGGGTGTTGTTCGATTTTGTCGAACAATACCCTCTAGACTGAACATAGATGTTCAAGCGACATTTCTATTGATCAATGAAAACCAAGGAGGCAACCCATGCACTTTCAGAGCTTCAGAAACAAAGCCGATTCGATAGCTGGGCGGAGCCGCCAAAAGGGTGCCTCAGCGCTCGAGTATTTGGTTCTCGCTGCCGGTATTATCATTGTGCTGGGCTTCTTGGCTGGCGGCGGGGGCTTTGGAGACACGGTAGAGTCCGCCTTCGAAGATTTGTTTCAGGAAGCATCTGATACCGGCAACGGTGAGTAGTTTGCTTTGAATGCTGATAGGGTTTGACCGACAGATGTCAGCCAATCACGCCGTTGGCTTATTTGGTATTAAGTGATCATTATGGCTTGCGGTTATAGGGTTTTGATGTCGCGGAAAAACTGCGGAGCGGTTGCACTCGAGTTTCTTCTGGTGTTTCCGCTGGTAGTCGGCATGGTCTACACAGCTGCGGCTTACGGCGGGGTGTTTTTTCAGAAGTACCAGTTGCAGAAGGTGGTTGACCGCGCGGCTTCATCAGCAATGTCGCTCGATCGAAGCAAATTCGGTGAGGGCGCTGACGAGAGAGCAGTCGATCGGGCTTCAGATACTTTGGAAGCTCTAATTTCAGAAGTATCAGGTTCTCTGGCATCACGCTCGGACGATAGAGAGTGCGGCATTGAGAACGTGGGTGGTGTCTCGCTTGTGGAGTGCACAGTTGTGGCGGATGGAACGGAGTCGCCTTTCGTGCCACAACTCAAATTCGGTTTTCTGGGAAAATTTCCACCCTTGCCTGACACCATAGAGGTCAGGTCGGCAGTCGCCTTTTGAGCATTACAGGCTTCGCTTAGGGAAGAGGTAAGTAAGTCAAATAGTATGAAAGCCCGCACTTATGAGCTCAGGATGACACTGTTATGAAACCCCGCTTCTTGTATTTCCTTCCTTCCCTCCTTCTGGCGATGGTGGCCATAGCGACCGCACTGTTCGGCCTGATGAAGTACAACGCAGCGGAAGAAGCGCGTAAGGAGTCGGCGGCGGCAGAAGGTCGCGCCGCTGCCGTCACCGAGCCTGAAGTGGAGCAGGCACCTGTCCATACCTATGTGGTCGCGGCCCAGAACATCAAGCCCGGAGACGCTCTGGAGCGGGGCAGTTTCATTGAAATCGAATCATCGACGCCCATCGACAATGCAATCGAAGCAGAGGATGTGCCATATGACATTTCGATCGAGACATCTATGGAGCCGGGCGAGCTTTTGACGACACAAATCCTTGAAGATCAGAGCCTGGTAAGGCAGCTTGTTCCCGATGGGCACAAGGCAATTGCCTTTGAAATGAGCAGCGTGGCCAGTATCGGGGGATTGTTGAGGCCGGGCGATTTCGTGGATATTCTCGTGTCGTTCGACGAAAGGGGCGAGAGTGAGTCATCATCAAAAACCCTGCTTGAGTCCGTTGAGGTGCTTTCGGTCAAAGGAGCAACAAAGGTCGGCCCATCCGCTTCCGAAGAAGATCGTCGCCGCAACAGTACGATGGTACTTTCTGTGCCGGAAGAGAGGACAAGAGAGCTGGTGCTGGCCTCTGAGGAAGCGCAACTGAGCTTTATTGCGGTCAAGCGGTCGCCGCTGATAGCCGAAGAAGAGAACGAGTCTGTTGCTTCGATCCCCGTCGAGAAAAGTGCCGCTGACTCAGCGGTTTTTCTCTCCGATTTGATGCCGGAATCCCCGCGAAGGTCCAGTAACGATGGCAATGCAAGTCCTGAACGCGAGCGCGAGGATCCGGGCCGTAAGGTTCAGATATTTGAAGGCTCTGAAGCAAGGAATGTCTATGTGCAGTGAGCGTGGAATGCACCGATTGAACGCCAGGGCAGCATGCCTGCTCGTCCTGCTGCTGTCCGTTGCACAGGTCTGGGCAGAAGAGCAGGACGCGGTTCTGGAAATGGGACCCGGTGAGCAGCGCGCCCTGTCGTTTCCGAGTGAGCTGAGTAAGGTTGCGACGTCTGACCCGAGTGTTGCAAAGGTCACGGCGTCTGGCGAATCCGAAGTGCTGATTACCGGCGAAGAGCCGGGAGATGCCACCCTGAGTGTCTGGCTGGATGGTGCTGATGAGCCACTGGTTTCCACGGTTGTTGTAAGTTCAACCAGCGGCGAAAAGTCTCCTCTGGCAATGCAGGTTCAGACTGACATTCGGATTGTGGAAGTAAACCGCAACGAGCTCAATACACTGGGGCTTTACTACGCCAAACTGTTCAATGGCGGCCAATCCAGCATTGGTGTGGCGCCTCCTGGCGGTGGTGGTTTTCGTGGCTTTGATTCAGCCAGCAACGCTGCCGAAGGTATCAGCAGTGAAGGCTTCAACCTTTTCAGCTTTGGCAGCAGCTCGCTCAGTATCATCAATGCGCTTGAATCCGGAGGGTTCGCTTACACCCTGGCCGAGCCCTCTTTGGTAAGCCTGAGTGGCCAGAGTGCAACGTTTCTGGCCGGGGGAGAGTTTCCGATCCCGATCCAGTCTGACAACAACGGCACCCAGATCGAGTTCAAGGAATTCGGGGTAAGTCTGTCGCTGACGCCAACGGTGGTCGAAGGCGACCAGATCATTCTCAAGGTTGCGCCGGAAGTGAGTGAGCTGGATTTCACTGCCGGTGTTTCCACCTCTGGTGTTTCAGTGCCCGGGTTGAGAATCCGGCGGACTGAAACAACCGTTTCCATGGCGCCGGGGGAAACGTTCATCATCAGTGGCCTGGTTAGCAGGACAACACTGAATAACAGTGATCGATTACCCGGGCTTGGCAACATTCCCATTTTGGGGGCTCTGTTTCGTTCAGACCGGGTGTCTGCGGAAGACAAGGAGCTGATCATGGTCGTCACTCCCCGCCTGGTCAGCCCACAGAAAAAGATGCCTGACTCTGTAAAGCGGTTTGGTATGGAGTATGAAAACAGCAGCACAGAGTGGCCGGACATGTTTACAGGTTCAAGAAAAGCCGGCGAGCCTGTCGAACACGGACTGAGTTGGTAGGGAGTGCCTTCAATGAACGAAACCCTTGTATGTGTCAGCGATGATATTGGTTTGAGGGTTTGGCTGGAACGGTCTCTGGATAGTGAATGGGTGATCGAGGCGGTCACCTCGTCAGATCTTTCAAGGGTGAGCCGCCTGGTAAAGGCGACAGGCACGCCAGTGGTCCTAGTGGCTGTTGAAGAGGACAACCCGGAACGTGCCGTCAAAACATTTGCTGCCCTGGGGAAAATATGTGGCTCGGCCGAGCTGATCGCGGTTGCTAAACGCATCTCTCAAGACATGTTGTTGAGAATCATGCGAGTCGGTGCCAGGGACTGCTTGATTACCGGAACGGATACCGACGCTGCACCGGAGCGCGTACGACGGGTGATAGAGTCTTCGCATAATAAGCCGGCGCTGGAAAGCACAAGGGCCCGCCGCAATGTCACGTTTGTCACCTCGGTAAGCCCTGTAGTGGATACCCGATTTTTCTGTCAGAACTTTGTCAGTGAGATAAACCGGGCTCTTCCCCATGAGCAGGTGCTTGCGATTGACACACTATCTCGTGGTGAACGCACTTTCTATTTTGACAACCTCAATCGCCTGACACTAGACGAACTGGTTAAGCGACAGGACTCGATCGACCGGTCATTCGTGGAAACCGCCCTAGGTGAGTACTCAAACGGACTACGCCTACTGTCAGGTGGGCTGGAAAAAGGGGACCTTTCCGGCGATGGCGGTGCAGACCTTTTTATAACGCTGACTCAATTGGGAGAGCTCTTCGACGAGGTCATTGTCAGGGTAGACAGCGACCTGGCGGACTCTTGGCTGAGTGCGATAGGGGCCAACGTCAATCGTATGTTCGTCGTGATGCACCCGGTGGTTGATCAGATCCAGGAGGCTGAAGGGCTTTTTCAGAAAATCGGTAACTGGCTGTCGACGGATTGCGTTAAAAGCCTCGTTATAGATGGGTACGAGAAACGGTCCAAACTGGCGATTGCGGACATTGAAAAAACCGTTGGTGTGGCCTGTGATCTCACACTGCCGATTGAGTGGAACCACCGGCTGGATTCTATCAACGCAGGCGTGCCCTTGGGGATGCTCCCGAGCCGCTCCCGATACCACAAAAAACTGAACGCTTACGTCAGCTCGACTTTCGTTTCTCAATCACCGTTAAAACGCCGGTTTGGTTTCATCGGCCGATCATGAAATCTAGGGGTAACGTGTGGCGACTCGAATCGATGAAGACTATCAGCAGCTCAAGAAGAGCGTTCATACCTTCCTCATAGAGCGGCTTGATGAGGAGGGGGTAGAGGTTGAAAAATCGACCAGAGACGCCCTGCAGTCTTTTGTGCAAACGTCTGTATCTCAGTACATCCACAACCATCGTATCCCTCTGGCAGCGCCGGATCAAAACACGCTGACGAAGGAAATTCTGGACGAAATCATTGGTTTCGGTCCGCTTGAACCCTTGCTGGCTGACGATCAGGTAAACGACATTCTGGTCAACGGTGCCCTCGTGGTTTTCGTTGAGATCGCCGGGGTGTTGCAAAAAGTCCAGACTCGCTTTATCGACGATGACCATGTCCTCCGGATCATCCGCCGCATTCTTGCGCCGCTCGGGCGCCGACTTGATGAAAGCAGCCCAATGGTGGATGCTCGCTTGCCAGACGGGTCCCGTGTCAACGCTATTGTCCCGCCCATCGCCCTCGATGGGCCGTCGCTCAGCATTAGAAAATTCAGTGACAGGCACCTGTCTGCCGTTGATCTGGTGAACGGCGGAACCATGACATCGGAGTGCCTCGACACATTGATTTCGGTGGTGGAGGGCCGGCGCAACCTGTTGGTCAGCGGAGGCACCGGCACGGGCAAAACCACGATTCTCAATATGCTCAGTCAATACATACCAAAAGACGAGCGGGTGGTAACAATTGAGGATTCCGCCGAGCTGCAGTTGACTCATCCCCACGTTGTGCGCCTGGAGACGCGTCCGGCAAATACCGAAGGAACCGGAAAAATAACGGCCCGGGATCTCATCGTCAACGCGCTGAGGATGCGGCCCGACCGGGTCGTTGTGGGTGAAGTGCGCTCCGGAGAGATCATCGAGCTGCTCCAGGCTATGAACACGGGCCACGAAGGGTCTATGAGCACAATCCATTCGAATTCCGCAAAAGATGCGCTGGTTCGGATCGAAACGCTGCTTGCGGTCAATGGGTACGATGCCGGCGAGAGAGCGATTGGACGTCTCATTGGATCGTCACTGGATATTATCATTCAGCTCAGCCGATTGCCCAATGGCAGGCGATTGATCAGTGAGGTTGTGGCGCTCAAACCAACAATGACGGACCCCTACCGGATGGAGTCACTCTACCGGTCGCCCGAACTGGACTTCTCCTCTGCCCCCGAGGAGCCGTTATGACCGTCCAGTTACTGCTTTTACTGGCCATGATGTTGGGCGTTCTCGCCCTCATTGTGGCGGTGCTTCAGGGTCTGTGGAGTAGTGCCCGGGCCTCGGCTGCGATTAAAGACCGGGTGCGCCAGCGTTTACGATCCGAGGTGGCTGGTCAGGGCGACCAGACGGCAAAAGTGGACATGGGCCCGATCCAAAAAACGCTGGTTAGGGCCGGTTTTACTATGTCCAGTGGCAGGGCCGTTGCACTTTCGGCTGTCATGCTGGGGCTTATTGTGGGCGTCGGGCTATCCCGGGGATGGATCGAAGCCATGATTGGGCTTTTTTTCGTGATATCCACCGGCATCACACTGTGGCGCGTAAAATTTGAAAAGCTGCGCAAACAGGTTCTCGAAGATGTACCCGTGGTCCTCGATTCGGTCTTGCGCTCTATCACCGCCGGCCGGTCTATCGAACAAGCACTTCTTGCCGCTTTTGGCGATGCGTCGCCGGTGTTTCAGCCCCTGCTGCAGCGCTTGCGCAGCGCCATTAATCAAGGGCGGGACTACACGCCCGTGTTCGAGGGCTTTGCCAACATGTACCGGATCCCGGCGCTCACCCAGATAGCGATTGCGCTGCGCACCACTAGCCGCTTTGGTTCGTCCATCAAGCCGGTTCTTCAGGAAGTCTCGAAAGCCATTCGTTCGCAGCAGGAGCTGAGAAGAGAGTTCATGGCGGCAACGGCCGAAACCCGGTTCACCGCCGTTGTGTTCGCTGTAATGCCCCCTGGCTTGGCGGCCTACATGGTAATACTCAACGAGGAATTTTCTGCGGTACTGTTGAACACCGACACGGGCCACACCCTGTTGATGATCGCGGGAGCCCTGCAGGTGATTGGCAGTTTGCTGATCTGGAATCTGATTCGGAGGGTTGGCCGTGATTGAGCTTATTTTTGGAGCGGCGCTCGTGATCGGACTGCTGTCTCTAATTGCTGGAATATATGGCGCACCCTCCTGGTCAATGCAGGCGCGTATCAATGCCCGCTTGCATCATCAGCGCCTGGTTGACGATGACCCTGAAAGCGACTCGGCCATGGCAGAGCTGGTGTTCTGGCTCGCCGAGCGCCGACTTGTTCGGGGAGATTTTAAAGAGCTTGAGCCCGCCCTGGAAGCCAGCGGACGGTCTCCTTACCAGTCTCGGGTCTATTACTTTGGCCTCTGCTGGGTCGTTCCGGCCATCATCTTGCCTGTCGCATTTGTGTTTTTCAGTGCCGCCGCGGCCATACTCACCGCGCTTATGGCATTTTTCGTCCCGCGCCGGATGATTCGCGCCTCCGGCGCTTTCGCCGAGAAACAACAGAACCGCGAAGCGATAGAGCTCTGCCACATGACCAGAATGCTTCTGGAGGCAGGGTTATCGCCCGAGCGCAGCTTGAAGCTTATTTCTCATCAGGCGAGGGACCTCATGCCACGCCTGATCCACCGGGTTGATCGGTTCAACCGGGTGATGGAAAGTGGTGCAGACAGAACGGTGGCACTGGATGAGCTGGGTCGAAATCGAAACATCACTGTATTGCGAAGCTACGTAACGCTGATGAAACAGAGCGGCACCCTGGGCTCGCGGGTTTCGGTCAGTCTGGACCAGATTATTGAAGAAGCGCAGCACGAAGAACGCAGCAAATTGAAAGAAGAGACCAACCGGGTCGGCGCGAAAATGACCATCATAATGATGGCGTTCATGTTGCCTGCGCTGTTCATGCTTATCGGGGGGCCAGCGGTACTTTCTATTCTGGACACATTGAGAAACTAAACAGATTCAACGGAAGACATCGGTAATGGAAACAGTTATGAAGCAGAGTCATCGAGCAGGAAGTTGGATCACAGCTGCATCAGTGATCGCAGTGATGGTGGGGCTGGTGACCACCGGCTGTTCAACGATGGAGTCGAGCGAACAGAGTGAGCAGAGCGAGGACGACCAGCGGCCACTCAAAGACCCGATTTATTCCGTTGGCTGCTCCACAACGCTGCAGCCGGAGCATCGGGTTGAACTTGATCTGATCGACTCACTCATGGAAGGGGGTGAGTATTATGCGGCCCTTGCGCAACTGGAGTCACTGTCTTTTGAAACCCAACACCATTGGCTTCGTTGGGCGCAGTTGCTGGCGCAGGTTGATCAGGTGAAGGACTCAGAGGAGGCCTTTGAGACGATTGCCGACAAATGTGAGTCCCATGAGGCCTATCACGGCCTTGGCGTGGTCTACGTCAAGCAGGACAAGATTCAGGACGCGCTGGATGCGTTGAAGACGGCCAAAGACATGTCGCCGGCGGTGCCGGACATTCGGAACGATTATGGCTATGCGCTGATGATAGCCGGTGAATACGGGCGTGCTGCCTTCGAATTACGAACAGCGTACGAACTGGCCGAAGGCAAAGGTGCGGTCAAACAGAATATGGTCGCGGCCTATTATCTCAACGGAGGTGATGCCGCACTCAATAAGCTCAAAGGCACGCTTGGCCTGTCAGAAAGAGACCTGAAAACCGGTAAGCAAGTCGCTGAAAATATGCGCAAGGAGCACCCATGAAAACCATGACTCAGAGTTTCGTGATTTTCGGCCTTTTTGCCATTAGCGGAGTTGTGATGGCTGAAGACCCGGACCAATCGGATGACAAGCCGGGTGGAATGATCGGGCTCTCGTTTGAAGCAGATCCGAGAAGTGATACGGAAAAGGTGATGGATGAGCAGGCATCGAAGCCGGTTCGAGGTGGTGAGCTCACCCAGGACATCTATGTGCTCACCCAGGAGCGCATTGCGGAGACATTCTCGCGGCCAATACCAGACCGTATCAGTGAGTCAACACGGGATGATTAACAGGCGTTCACAGCGCGGGGTTTTCATTGCTCTGACCCCCGTGCTCCTGACCCTGATTGTAATTCTGTTGACCCTGGTGATCGACAGCGCCCGTCTTCTGTCCATCCGATCGGACATGCAGTCCCAGGTTAACGCAGCGGCAACCGCCGCCGCCGACGCAGCGCAGTCTTGCGGCGGAGAAAGCGGTGACCTCTCAGAAATGCAGGCCCGTGGGTTGTCTGCCGCCCGGGCGGTGGGGTTTGACGGCGACGAGAGCGATCTCGACGTGGCGGCCGGTTTGCTGGCTCCGGATCAGGAAAACACCGATTCACTGCGGTTTTCCCAAAAAGCTGACATTCTCCAGACCAATGCAGCCCTGGTGACATACACCCGAACAGAACCGTTGTCGCGACTGCTGCCGGAAAGTCTTTTCAGCCCGGTTGAACTATCGGTAGACGCCGCGGCCAGGAAAGAAGTGGTGGCGATCTTGAGTGCAACCGGTTCGACTGCGAGCATTGAAGACGGGATTCTGGGCCAGTTGATCGAGGAGCTCACTGGTGTATCCGAAGTGGATGCCACCAATCTTGAAAGCCTTGAGTCAACGGTGGTTAGTGTCGGTGACCTGCTGGATGAGTTGGGCGTATCTGATTTGACGGCACTGGCAGACGAACCGCTTCTGGATGTTCTCGAGGCAGTGACTACTGTTGTTGGTGAGGCAGGGTCTCCGGCAGGTTCGGTTATAGATGACCTGACCTCTGCGACCGGTTTGAATGGGCTCGATGCAGGTGCTGTCTTCGATGTTGTGAGTGGCATCAGTGTTTCAGAGGATAGCTCGTTTCCTCTGTATGACTTTGTTAACAGCATAGTATTAAACAGCGTGAGAGCAGCCAATCAGAGTGGCGCCGGTTTGTTACAACTAGAGCTTGAAGATACCGAGGATTTGTTTGATGCCAGTGGGCTGGACCTGCTGGGTGATGTTGAAATCACATTGGATTTGATGGTGGATGAGCCACCGCGGATTGTCTTCGGGCCGGCGCGTCAGGATGAGGCTGGCGACTGGCTAACTAACGTACGAGCCGCTGATATAAGTCTACAGGCGAACATTGACGTGGGGCTGGCAACGGGAGAGTTAACTTCCCTGGTTGACACGTTATCAGCAGGGCTGGTGGGCGTCTCAGTGCTGGATGATATTCGTATTCCGCTTGCAGTACAGGCAGGTGGCGGAGAAGCAGATCTGATCGCAGCGGATTGTGCCCGGGGAGACAACAATACTGTGAATCTTGATTTTGACACCCAGGGCAGTGTTGTGGCGATCGAAACCGGAACCATTGACACCTCCACGGGCGCGGTAGTTCCTGATTCGCTGAATGCGACAATCCTGAGACTCGACGCACCACTTCTTCCCGCTGTCGAGACCTGTGTCAGGGGCGATCTGAGTGTTTCTTTGCCGCATCAGTCTGGGGTGCAGGAGGCACTGCAGTATTACAGCCTTCATTGTCCCGATGGAGATTGCGATGAGGAAACCTTGACCGACAGCTCAACGGGGTCGTTGGGTGGATTATCTGTCAACCTGAGCAATCTGTCGCTTCAATGTGAGTCAGGGGGGGCAATCAGCGGTGTCCTCAACACGGTACTGTCCGGGCTATCCGCGCCAGTGACCGACCTAGTCGAGGGCGTGACAGGCGTCGTCCTCGAGAGTGCAGTCTCACCGCTTCTGACATCCCTGGGAGCAGACCTTGGCGGAGCTTCTGTGAAAGTGATCGGCGCAAGCCAGCAAAGTACCCAGCTTATCGAGAATGTAGAGCAGTGAACCATATGGAAGTGATGACACAGCTCGGTTGGGCGGAGTGGCTATCGCTGGGAGCGCTTATGGCCCTATTTTGCCTCGCAGCTACCTTTCTCTCGTATCGGCGTCGTATCAAGGGCGTTATTACTGCGCGTGAGGAACTCAGTAACAGAGTCAGCCGGCAGCTACGTTCAGCAATTGCAGACACCCGTGCATTGCTGAACCAGACATCACAGATAATCATGGTGTTTGATCGCCACGCGCCGGTTTTGCTCTTTGCCAATCAACAGGCACTGGATATGTTTGGCAAGCACTCCGTTGATGAGCTGATGGATCAGGTGATTTCTAGGCCAGACGCCTGGCTGGTCGCTCCCCATCGTCTGGTCGACTTTGAAGAATGGCTGGGTAAAGTAAAGGCCATTGGGGTTGAACGCAGGGAATGGTGTTTCAGAACGGGTGAGGACGATCACCTGTGGGTCGCGGCGACCATCAGCAATACGGCGTTCGAAGGACGGCCAGCAAGGCTTTTTGCGGCAAATAACATCCACGGCGAAAAAATGAATCAGATCGCCGAGCACCTGCGTAACAGAGCACTGGTAGACATCATGTCGGGTCGTTCGCTGCAGAGCGTTCTGGATACCATCGCGAAGCTGGCAGAAGTAACCATCGCACACTCCCACTGTGTACTTTCACTTTACGATGACCAAAGCGCCAATTTGAGTTCAACCGGTTCATCCCCTTTTGCTCGCAAGTTTCAACAGATGTTTCCTGTCATTACGTCGCTTTATGGCTCAACGTCCATCGGCACGGCATTCTATGTTGGCGGCCGCGTTATCGTAGAAAATCTGCAAAGCGACCATCGATGGCAGGGGTATGGGGCCCAGGTATCCGAGCTAGGAATGACTGCTTCATGGTCGGAGGTTATTCCTGGTAAGGATAAAGACTTACTGGGCGTCATTACGTTGTTTTTTGAGTATGCGAAGCACCCAACGGACCAGGAAATCGCAGACTTTTCTTCCGTTGTGTTTCTTGCAAGCCTGGCGATTGAGCGACATACCTGGCAGGTTTCATTGGAAACCGCATTATCTGGCGAGCGTTTCATCCGGGACATAGGCGTGCGTTTGGCGGGTGCTGAAGCCAGCAAGCTTTGGGGCGATCTTGAAAGTGTATTGTTGCGTATCAAGGGGCACTATGATCTGGGGAGCATTACCCTGTGGGAGCGGCCGCTGGACACTGATAACTTCAGGCCTGTTGCGTCCACAAGCTCCGGTGCTGCTTCTCGCTACGGTGACGACCCGTCTCCTTTGACCTTTTCGATTAGCGATCTCGACGAAAAGTTAGGTGGCCGTTCCACTGACTACGTGATGCCGCAGGACAGCATGTATCGTGCCTGTTGCGTAGGCCATGATAATCGCCCAGTGCTATTACTTCCGCTATCCCTGGATGCGAATACCATTGTTGGGGTTATGACCTTGCAATCGAGGTATTTCTATATTTCCAAATCTGCAATCGACTATCTGCTTATTCTGGGTTCGATGATTGCGACCAGTATGATGAATGCACGCCTGGTAAAGTCGATGTCTCAATCGATTGAGCGCGAGAAAGGAGCGCGGGAAAAACTGGAGGGAGAGTTGTCCGTTGCCCGGGAAATACAAATGTCGATGGTGCCGCTCCAGGGAGAGTTCCGGGGAGATTACAAAGACTGGACTATTGAAGCACTGCTAAACCCCGCTAGCGCGGTGGGTGGGGACTTATACGATGTTATCCGCTGTCAGGGTGGAAAGCTTTTGCTGGTTGTTGGGGATGTATCCGATAAAGGCGTACCCGCAGCCCTGTTCATGGCTAAAACCGTGTCATTGATTAATTATCTCGCTAAAGCCGAAGGATCGGATCTCCAGCGAATAGTAACAAAGCTTAATGCAGAGCTCTGTGTTAACAACGAATCTTGTATGTTTGTCACTGCCGTTTTCGGGCTATTGGATCTGGCAAACGGTGAGCTGAAGTTCATCAATGCTGGCCATAATGCTCCATTATTGGTGCAATCTTTTATGACCCCGGAGCTTATAGCCAGAGAATCAGGCCCACCTCTTGGGCTCTACGAAGAGGTTCAGTTCCCATCTTTTAGTGTGACAATTGAGCAAGGTGCCACTGTCACTCTATACAGTGACGGCGTTACTGAATCGTTTAATGAATCGGGGGAAGAGTTTGGAGATGGCAGGCTTATCCAAATTGGCTACCGCGCTAATGATATGGATAATAGCTTTCTGACGATACTGAAAAGTGAAATTGAGCAGTTTTCGGGTTATGCTCCCCAATCAGATGACATAACAATAATGACAATCCAACGCCACGTCAGGGCTTTATGAAATTAACTGTGAGTGCGAATGACTCGGTCAGCGATGTTCTGTCGGAGACAGAAGCTGCACTGAATGGGGTTGCCGAAGATATTATTCATGAATGCCAGATTATTATTGATGAATTTATGGCAAACATGAAGCACCACGTCTTTCCAGCCACTCCAGCAACGGAATGGACACTGGAGTTGGAAAAAACGCAAACTGGTGTGACAATTAAGTTCAGGTATGCGGGAAAAAAATTTGATCCTGCGTCAGCCTGCGGTTATGTGGCGGATTGCCCGATTGAGCGCCGCGATATTGGAGGATTGGGCCTGATTTTAATATATTCGTTAAGTGACGATCAGCACTTCAATTATCTGAACGGCATGAATGAGTGGACTATAAAGAAACATTTTTAATACCTATCTTCGGAGGATTTCCATGTCGTTAACTATTGAGCATCTGCAAAGTACAAAGGAAACTGTCAGCCTGGTGCTGGTAGGGGCGCTGGACAGCGAAACTGCTCCAAAACTGAATTCAACACTGGACGAGCTGATCACGCCAGAGACCAAGGTGGTAGCCATCAATATGGGGGCAGTCACGTTTGTCAGCTCCGCGGGGTTGCGAGTGATTTTTAAAACGTTGAAGCTGATGAAAGCACGGGGTGGACAGGTCAGCATATCGCAGATGTCCAAGGGTGTTAAAAAGGTCTTCGAAATTGTTAAAGTAATGCCGGACCTGACGGTTTTCGCCAGTCAGGCTGAGATGGACGAGTATCTGGCAGAGATACAGCGCCGCGAAAGTTGAGCGAAACGCTGCAAGGACTAGGTTAATGGCCATTGTGCTAGACGGTACTCTCGCTATTCAGCGGGATGAACAGCAGAAAATTGTAAACATCATCTGGTTTCTGTACGGGCTGCCTGAAACTGATGTGCAGCCAGAACAAGCGGTCTTTCTTCATGAGTCGTTCGGTCAGGGATCGCCACAAATGATTTCTTTTGAGCTGGACGGAGAAGAATACGCAGTTTATGCCGATTGGGAAGCCGCATCAGAACATCGCAATGCAGTAGAGGTAAAGGAGTTCTATCGTACCTATGGGTATGTTCTGATATCCGCCTTGAAAATGAATGGTAACCTGGCTAGTAATGATGAGAGAGTCGAGTGGTTGCTACCGGTCCAGTACTTTAGTGACTATGTGACGATGATAAACGAACTGTCTCGTGCTGGGTGATACTGTTAGACAGGGTACCCAACGTTATGGATGCTAACATGCAAGCGAACTATGATGAAAACTACATTGATGCTGTCAAAGCGATGGCATCAGAAGGGATGGAGGTGCGCCTTCTCAGTGGTCGCGCCCTGAGAAGTCTTGATTCCGAGGCATCGTCGAGCTTGGTTCAGAGCATGAGTGATACAACGGAGCTTGCAGTGTTAAAGTTCTGTGTGGGGACGCTTGCAGTGTCTGGACACCACGCCCTCGCGATTCATTCCAATGATAAAGGCGCATTGGGGGCACCAGAAACATCAGAAATCAAGCAAAAAGTTGAACTTGGCAAGGCGAAGGGCTGATGTCACTTCGATCAGATTTGTTTGAAACGTCATAAAATAAAGCATATTATGCCTTATGTGATAATCAAAACGTTGATGTTTGGCGGCTTGGGTACCCTCCGGCGCCCCAGGCAGAATTTGTGTCGCCTCATGTAATGTAGGCACGCCCCGGCTATATCGCGGTTCACAAGCAGTCTGACAGGGAGTCAGTTGGAGAATCCCTCCTTCTGTTTTGATTTCCCAGAATAGAAAAATAGAACTATGACCTCAAAACACTGGACTCTGGTCGGTGGGGCGGTAGCGTGCCTGGCGAGTATGTTGACGCCTCCTCTTGCGGCAGCCCCCTGGGTCGGCCCCGGTGACGCAAGGGCTCGATCTGAAGCTCAGCAGTCTGCCGATTTAGGACTTGTGAACCGTACCTTCACGACTTGGCCGGTCATGTGGGTTAATCTGCCTGGCGCCAAAGGCGGTGCTCGGCTCAAGAGGGGTAGCCCTTATCTGGCATTCGAATATCAGCAAGCAGGACTGCCCAGTTCTTCTGCAGCTGTGGTTATTGGGGGGCAGAACGAAGCTCCCTTTGTTACTGGCTTTGAGAAGGCAATTGGTGGCACTGGCCGCGTCGGTGTCACGGCCGAATGGCAAGGGCATGGCTGGGCGCTCGGGTTGTCAGGTTCGGGTGTAATAGACCCCGACGATAACCAGCAGGTCCAGGCCGATGGCAGCTACGTTGCCAAGAGTTTGGGAAACTGGGTAGTGGGAGCTGGCCAAATTGACCGTTGGTGGGGGCCAGGGTGGCACTCAAGCTTGATTCTATCGAATAACGCTCGACCTATTCCTGGAATCTGGCTAAATCGTAAAATCGCGACTGAGTCAGCCAGCCCATGGTTATCTTGGGCTGGTCCTTGGGATTTCACCTTGCTTGGTGGGCAACTCGAAGGTAAGCGAGCGCAACCGGAGGCAAAGATTCTAGGAATGCGATTGACCCTCAGACCATTTCAGGGCCTTGATGTGGGATTCTCAAGGGTCATGATGTTTGGAGGCCGCCAACGTTCAGAAGGTGCTTCAACCGTTCTGGATGCTCTGATTGGGCGAGATAATTCCCAGGATGGGGCAGATGACGATCCAGGCAATCAGCTTGCGTCTATCGACGTTCGTTATGGCTTCGCGTTGGGTGACCATACCCTGGGGGTATACACAGAGGTGCTAGGTGAAGATGAGGCCGGTTTACTACCAGCCAAGAAATCCTGGCTCTTCGGTGCTGACGCAACCAGCGCCTTGTGGGGAGGTCAGCAACAGTGGTTTGTAGAACACATAAATACGGTTGCTAACGATCTGGATGGTAACTCAGTACCGAACGTCACCTATGAACACTTTCAGTACCGCAGTGGTTACAACCATTTCGGCAGAGCCATCGGGGCGTCTTTCGGTGGCGACACCAGGGCAACAACGCTTGGCGGCTATCACTTTTTTCAGGGTGGGGGAACCCTGTCAGTCAGCGTATCGTACGCAGACCTGAACGTAGACGATAACCCCAGAGTGCAGGTTCCCGGTGACGATATTTTTTATTTTGCCCCTGCTGAACGGAGTACCGCCGCCTTTGTTTCGATCGGTTACGGAACCCACTTTTTGTCTGGCTGGCTTGATTTGAATGCTCAAGGCAGTAATCAGAAAACAGACTTTGTAAGCGGGGCTCGCGACCGCTGGTCCCTCAGTGGAGAGTGGACCTACAGATTTTGACAATAATGCAAAGGCAGTTGGCTTTAATGCGAAATATTGTTTTGGCGATGCTGGTGTTTTTGGTACTGGCTGGATGTGCCTATGCGCCTGGTTCGCACATGGACACAGACGATCCCTCAGGATTCTATAGGGGAGGGGAAAGACAACTGGATGTTGATTACTCCGAGTTGATCAATGTGACTCAAATAGATGCGGACATTTTGCGTGACCGGTCTGTAAAGTCTGCATCTGCCCCCCCGAAAGACTTAATGCAACCGGATGGAGCCTATCAGTATTACGTTGGCATAGGTGACGTACTGCAAGTCACTGTGTGGGACCATCCAGAATTAACAAACCCGGCAGGGGAAGGCAGAAGCTCTGCGGAATCTGGCAATGTTGTTAATTCAGACGGTTCGATTTATTACCCATACATTGGCTATGTGGATGTGGTGGGGTTAACCACCAAACAAATTCGTGAGGAGATTGCAGCCAGACTCTCACGTTACATTGAAGATCCCGAAGTGGATGTTGCTGTGGCGTCCTTTCAAAGTCAGCGCGTTTACATGAGTGGGGCGGTAGAAGAACCCGGCGTATACCCCCTGACTAATGTGCCCACACGTCTTGTGGATGCCATCAGCCAGGCTGGCGGTCTGGATGAAGGAGCTGACTGGCGAAATGTCATTTTAACCCGGGACGGAACCGATTACCGTCTGTCTTTGAAGGCTGTGCTGGAATCAGGGGACAAGCTGCATAACGTACTTCTGCAGTCTGGTGACGTGGTGAATGTACCGCTGGGGGATGATCAAAAGGTTTTTGTTCTGGGGCAGGTCGGCAGCGCGCAAACGCTGCCAATGGGGCGAAACGGGCTGACGCTGGCAGAGGCAATTTCAAATGTTGGGGGGCTCAACGAACGCGAATCGGATGCTACGGGGGTCTTCGTGGTTCGCCGATCTGAAACACCAGAGTCATCAAAGCCGATTGATCTCTTTCAGTTGAACATGAAGGACGCAACCGCAATGGTTCTGGCGGACCGTTTCGTTCTGAATGATCGGGATCTGGTGTACGTTACTACAGCACCGGCGGCCCGCTGGAACCGCGTAATATCGCTGCTAACGCCGTCCTTCTCGGCCTTGTTCCTGGGTGACCGTGCAACGGATATTGTGGAGTAAAACAATAATGTTCTACCACATACTGATCTTGTGCATGGGTAATATCTGCCGCAGCCCGGTTGCAGCAAGAATGCTGCAGGCGCATTTGCCTGATCGTAAGGTGGAATCGGCAGGGCTTACTGCACTGGTTGATCACTCGGTAGATGCCATGGCTGCTTCTCTGGCAGAGGCCAGTGGTCTTGACACTACAAGCCACAAAGCTCGTCAGGTAACCGTTGAGATGATCAGGGATGCAGATTTAATTCTGGTCATGAATGAACATCAGCGCCAGCGTGTTAGTGAACTTGATCTGGCATCCACCGGCAAAACCATGTTGATGGGCCGTTGGTTGCCCGGTCAGCCGTCTATTCCTGATCCTTATAAAAAGGGGCGGGAAGCCTTCGAGCATGTCCATACCCTGCTACTCAATGCGACAGCCGCCTGGGCGGCGAGACTCAAATAATCGAGCCAGCTATTTATGTCCGAATCGGTAGTGCCCGCCCAGAAAATCCGGAATACCAGTAACGATGACGAAATCGATATCGGATTTTTGTTGGGCAGTCTTTGGGACCACAAGTACTTTATAGGGTTAGTAGCTTTTGTATTTGCGCTGTGTGGGTTTGTGTACGGGATCCTGGCTACACCAATTTATCGGGCTGACTCACTGGTTCAAGTGGAGCAGAAATCGAGCTCCATGGCGGGTGCGGACCTTGAGGCGGCGCTTGGGGGAGAGCCAGAAAACCCAACCAGTACGCAAGTGGAAATCCTGAAATCTCGGTTGATTCTGAGGCAAGTGGTGGACCAGACCTCGGTTGATATTAGGGTCACGCCCAAGACTTTACCATTGATTGGACAATGGTTGGTTCGATCCGATATTTCCAGGCCTAACCTGTTCGATACATCAGGTTACATATGGGGCGGCGAAACACTGAGCATAGCCAGTTTCGTGACAGACCATGACTCGGAAGGAATGGAGCTGCGGATAAGATCTGACGGAAATCAGCGTTATACCGTAATGGCGCCTGACGAAGACCGTGTGATTGCGAAAGGGCGTGTTGGCATTCCCCTTGAGGTTGAGGAACCCTGGTTCGAGCTCAGAGTCGACGAACTGACTGCGCCTGAGGGTGCGATATTTAAGGTAACCAAGCAAAACCGCTTAGCGGCAACCCGGGAGTTGCAAGGGCGGCTTGATATCGCCGAGCAAGGGAAGGATACAGGAATGCTTAGGCTCAGTTTGGACGGGCCCGATCGCAAAGAAGTGGTCTCTAGTCTGAATGCAGTTAATCAGGTATTTCTGACTCAGAACATTGCCCGGCAGGCCGCTGAGGCAGAAAAAAGCCTGGAATTTCTGGACGAGCAAGTTCCTCAAGTGCGTCAACAGTTAACAGAAGCAGAGGATCGTCTGAACGAGTTTCGTCTAAAAAGTGACTCTGTTGATTTGAGCTTTGAAACTGAAAATGCATTAAGCAGCCTGGTGGAGGTCGAAGCCAGCCTGAACGAACTGGAACTGCAAGAGGCGGAGCTTGCACGGAGATTTACGGAGTACCATCCGGTCTATCGTGCGCTAGTAGAAAAGAAAGAGCAGCTGCAGCGGGAGAAGGCGCGCTTAGAAGACCGCACAGACAATCTACCGCGAACCCAGCAACAGGTTCTGCGGCTGAGCCGTGATGTGCAGGTTACTCAGGAAATCTATGTGCAGCTTCTGAATCGGATGCAGGAGTTGCAGCTCGCTAAAGCAGGTACGGTTGGTAATGTTCGGATTCTTGATGAGGCTGAGATACAGGGCCAGGTCGAGCCACGGCGTGGATTGATCACAGGAGTTTCGTTGCTTGCGGGCCTGCTCTTGGCCATGGTGGTAGTGTTGTTGAGAGCAGCGTTCAACCGGGGCATTGTATCTTCCGAACAGTTGGAAGACCTGGGCTTGCCAGTGTATGCAACAGTGCCGCTTTCCGAGGAAGAGAAACGCGGCATGGAGGCTAAATCATCTGGAGGCAACAAAAAAAGCAGACGAAAGCACACCGACCTGCTGGCGTTCAGAAACCCGGCTGATCTCTCCATTGAGGCTATAAGAGGCCTGCGTACAAGCCTGCATTTCGCGATGATGGAAGGTGCAGATAACCGGCTTGTGATCACCGGTCCCAGCCCGGGAATCGGTAAGAGCTTTATATCATCCAACCTGGGGGCAATTTGTGCTGTAGGTGGCCAACGTGTTGTGGTTGTAGACGCAGACATGAGGAAAGGGCATTTGCATATAGACATGGGGCAGGAGGCAAAGAGCGGCCTTTCCGAAGTTATTTCCGGCAAGCTGGGCTTCGAAGCCTCAGTGCGGGAATCCAAAATCAATGGGCTTCACTGGGTTAGCCGCGGCATTTCCCCACCGAATCCTTCGGAACTGCTGATGCAGCCCGGCTTCACCGAATTTCTGGATCATTTGAGCCGCAGGTACGACCTGGTGATTCTGGATACACCGCCCATTCTCGCAGTCACTGATGCCGCGATCATAGCAAAGCAGTGTAGCACGGCGTTGATGGTGGTTCGTTTTGGCGTAAACACCCAGAAGGAGATTGAAATCGCACAGGCGCGGCTGGCAACAGGTGGTGTTAACGTGAAAGGGACTATTCTCAATGCTGTAGAGCGCCGGGCTGCTAACAGTTACGGCTACTACGGTTATTACAATTACAGTTACAAATGAGCACCTTGAAATGAAGATTCTGATCACCGGCGGAGCCGGTTTTATTGGTTCTGCATGCATAAGGCATATAATAGGTCATACGAATAATAGTGTTGTTAATGTCGACAAACTGACGTATGCCGGTAATCTTGAAAGTCTCGAAAGTATCAACAGTAACATTCGCTATACTTTCGAACAGGTAGATATCTGCAACCGAGCCGAGTTGGATCACATACTGGCCCAGCATCAGCCGGACGCAATCATGCACCTGGCAGCAGAAAGCCATGTAGACCGCTCTATCGACGGACCGGCCAAGTTTATCGAAACCAATATAGTGGGTACCTACACCTTGCTGGAAGCCGCCCGGCAATATTGGCAAGATCTGGAAGGGAATAAAAAAGCCAACTTCCGCTTTCATCACATTAGTACTGATGAAGTCTACGGCGACCTGGCAGTAACCACAGACCATTCGCTCCCGGCGGCTCTGCCCCTGTTTACAGAACAAACCCCGTATGCCCCAAGCAGCCCCTACTCTGCCAGTAAAGCCAGCTCAGACCACCTCGTACGTGCTTGGCACCGGACCTATGGCTTGCCAACTCTGATCACGAACTGCTCGAACAATTACGGGCCCTACCAACTCCCCGAAAAGCTCATTCCACTGGTAATCCTGAATGGCCTTGCCGGGAAACCTCTTCCGGTATACGGTGACGGCAGCCAGATCCGTGACTGGCTTTACGTCGAGGACCACGCCAGTGCCCTCTATAAAGTTGTCACTGAAGGCAAGCCCGGCGAAACCTACAACATCGGAGGACACAACGAAAAGCAAAATCTGGAAGTCGTCGAAACCATTTGCGAGATACTGCAGCAAGTAGTACCCAAAAAAGCTCGTTATCGAGATCAGATTACCTTTGTAAAAGACCGCCCTGGTCACGACCTGCGCTACGCCATCGATGCCCGCAAAATTGAAAAGAACCTAGGCTGGATACCCCTGGAGACTTTTGAATCCGGCTTGCGGAAAACCGTTCAATGGTACGTCGACAACGAGCGATGGTGGAAGCGGGTACAAGATGGCGGTTATCAGAGTGAGCGGCTTGGAGTAACTGCATGAAAATCCTTCTCTTGGGCAAAACCGGTCAGGTCGGTTTCGAGCTTTGCCGAACCCTGCCGCTGCTGGGCACCATCACGGCCCCTGGTCGGCAAGAACTTGATCTGATCAACGCCCAAGCCGTAGCAGATTATCTGGATGCGCACCAACCGGACTTGATCGTAAACGCCGCCGCCTGGACTGCTGTAGATGCCGCGGAAGCCCGGATGGGAACTGCAAGGCGTCTCAACGCTGGCCTGCCCGATCAACTGGCCAGCTACAGTGCAGAGCATGGCGTCTTCCTGGTGCATTACAGCAGCGACTACGTATACCCCGGCACCGAAACAACTCCGTGGCAGGAAACCAGTCCACCTTGCCCCTTGAGCGCTTATGGTAAAACCAAACTGCAAGGTGATGAGGCAATCCAGCAAAGCGAAGCGGACTATCTTATCTTCCGCACCAGTTGGGTCTATAGCGTGCGGGGCAACAACTTCATGAAATCCATACTGCGCCTTGCGAAAAGCAAAACCGAACTTGATATCGTGGCAGACCAGATAGGCGCACCTACTCCGGCAAGACTTATCGCCCAGATCACCACCCTGGCGATCCATAGCAATATCCCGGGTGGCCTTTACCACCTGGCTCCGGCAGGTGAAACAAGCTGGCAAGGCTTCGCCGAAGAAATCTTCCGCCAAGCCGGCATAACCACAAAAACGAACCCCATACCAACCAGCGACTACCCCACCCCAGCCACACGGCCGCTTAACTCAAGGATGGACACAACCAAACTCGAAACCGCACTCAACATCCAGCTCCCAGACTGGCGAAACCAACTGGCACTCACGTTAAACGAATACCTCGAAAGCTGATTGAGCGTGGGCTCCAAAGTTTAGACGGCGTCTGTCCCTGCGTGGACAGCCCCCATTGAAACACACTGAAAGGGTACAAAGTGAAAGGAATAGTCTTAGCCGGTGGCTCCGGCACTCGCCTCTATCCCATCACCCGAGGCATCTCCAAACAGTTACTCCCGGTATACGACAAACCCATGATCTACTACCCGCTGTCTGTACTTATGCTGGCGGGCATTCGGGACATCCTCGTCATCACCACCCCGGAAGACCAACAAGGCTTCCAGCGCTTGCTGGGAGATGGCAGCCAATGGGGCATCAACCTCAGCTACGCCGAACAACCCAGCCCGGACGGCCTGGCTCAAGCCTTCATCATCGGTGAAGAGTTTATAGGTAGCGACAGTGTATGCCTGGTACTGGGCGACAATATCTACTACGGGCAGGGCCTGAGCAAGATGCTGCAAACCGCAGCCAAAAGAGATAAAGGTGCCACCGTCTTCGGCTATCAGGTAACTGACCCGGAACGCTTCGGTGTAGTGGAGTTTGACCAGAACCAGCGTGCTATCTCTATTGAAGAAAAGCCCGCTAAACCAAAATCCGCGTACGCCGTAACAGGCCTCTACTTTTACGACAACAACGTAGTCAACACTGCCAAACAGGTAAAACCCTCGGAACGGGGAGAGCTGGAAATCACCAGCGTTAACCAGGCCTACCTGGAGCGGGGCGACCTGAACGTAGAACTGCTGGGCCGTGGCTTTGCCTGGCTGGATACCGGCACCTTCGACTCCCTGCACGAAGCCAGCGGCTTTATCGAAACCCTGGAAAAACGCCAGGGCCTGAAAATCGCCTGCCTGGAAGAAATCGCCTACCGCATGGGCTTTATCGGTGAAGAACAACTGCTGGCTGAGGCCCAAAACTTGAGAAAGAACAGCTACGGCGCCTACCTGAAGAAACTGGCCAAAGCAGGTAAATGAGCGAGCTATATGAAAATCACAGAAACAAGAATCCCGGATGTAAAACTCATCGAACCCAAAGTCTTCGGCGACGAGCGCGGCTTCTTCATGGAAACATGGCAGCGGCGCAAGTTCGCCGAGGGGGGAATCGACCACGACTTCGTCCAGGACAACCTCAGCTGCTCTGTGAAGGGCACGCTGCGCGGCTTGCACTACCAGATCCAACAGCCGCAGGGGAAGCTCGTGCGCGTGACCACCGGCTCGGTCTTCGACGTGGCGGTGGACCTGCGCCGCTGGTCGCCCACCTTTGGCCAGTGGGCGGGGGAGCACCTTTCCGCCGAGAACAAGTACATGCTCTGGGTGCCGCCGGGCTTCGCCCACGGCTTCTATGTCACCTCCGAGACGGCGGACTTCCAGTACAAGTGCAGCGACTACTACGCACCCGAACACGAACGCTGCATCCGCTGGGACGACCCGGACCTGGCGATAGATTGGCCGCTCGAGGGTAACGGCGAACTGCTGGTTTCGGAAAAGGACTGCCAGGGGCAAGCCTTCGCGCAAGCGGAGTGCTTCGATTGATCGCCAATCTCGCACAACGGCTGCTGTCGTCCTCCCACGGTGATGGCCTCAAGGCCCAGCTCGTGCGTGGGGCCTTGGGCGTGGGCGGGCTCAAGCTGCTTTCCCTGCCACTGACACTGGCCACCTCCATCCTGCTCGCCCGGGGGCTGGGGCCAGAAGGCTACGGGCAGTACGTTTTCGTGCTGGCCGTGATCTCCCTGCTGGCGCTTCCCGTGGGCCCGGGGTTGGGGCAGCTCGTTACCCGGGAGGTGGCGAAGTGCCACCACGGCAAGGAGTGGGGGCTGTTTCGCGGCCTGCTGCGCCGCGCCCACCAGTGGGTGATCCTTGGCTCGGCCCTGATGGCCGTGGTGATCGCCCTGCTCGCGTTCCGGAATGCCTCGTGGACCGTGGACGACCGCTGGGCCCTGCTGTCTCTCGCCACGTTCATGCTGCCGCTGCTGGGCCTCAACGCCCTGCGTAGTTCCACCCTGCGCGGGCTGCGCAATGTCTTCTACGCCCAGCTACCCGAACTGCTGGCCCGGCCAGGGCTGCATCTGGTCATCGCCGGCGGCTTGCTGGCCGCGGGCATACTCAACCCGGCCACCGCGCTCGCCAGCCAGATCGTCGCCACGGCGCTCGCGTTCGGGGTCGGCGCGTGGTTACTGTGGCGCCTCAAGCCGGCGGAAGTCGGGCAGGCCCGACCGGATTACCGCCACGGCGAATGGGGCCGGGCGCTGCTGCCCTTCACACTGCTGGCGGCGGTGGGTACGCTCAACGGCCAGATCGGCATCCTGGCGCTGGGCTGGCTGGGCACCGATGAAGACGTTGCCGCCCTCCAGGTGGCGATGAGCGGCTCGATGCTCGTCGTGCTATCACTGACCATCGTCAACATGGTGATCGGTCCGCATATCACGCGCGCCCACCGGGACAACGACAAGCCCCGTCTGCAACGGCTCTCGCGCCAGTCCGCGCGGGCGGCACTCGCGGTGGCTCTTCCTATCGCATTGCCGCTAATCTTGCTCGGCGGGCCGATTGTCGAACTCGTATACGGCGAGGTGTACCGCGATACGGTCACCCTGCCGCTGGCGATTCTGGCTGTGGGTCAACTGGTGAACGTGGCCTTTGGTTCTGTCGGCATGTTTCTGATCATGAGCGGCTTCGAGCGAGACACCTTGAATGGTCAGATCGTCGCGCTACTCATCAACGCTATCGCCGCCGTCGTCCTTATCCCGCCTTTTGGTGCAGTTGGTGCTGCCTTGGCCGTAGCGATCGGTCTCGCGACCTGGAATCTGATACTTGCCATTCGTTTCGTCCAGAGACTTGGGCTTAGACCCTCTGCGTTCTAGGGATCACCTCATGATTATCAGTGAGAAGCACCGGTTTGTTTTTGTCCACATCCCGAAATGCGCGGGAACGTCGATACGTAACCCATTAACGCCGTTCAATGAGTGGCAGCTCGCGGGGCCGCCTTGGCAAAAAAAGAATTCGGTTCTAGGCACGCTGGATTACGGTCACATCCCCTTGTTTACGCTTCGCCATCATTTCCCGGCGGAGTTCGAGGCCGTGCGGGACTACTGGTCCTTTGCGGTCATGCGTGATCCGTTCGACCGCTTCGCCTCCTCGGTCTCCCAGCGGCTGAGAATGTACAGCGACCAGCCGATCCAGAAGCGCTCGCTGGACGAGGTCCGGTTGGTGATTGACGAGAGCATCGACTACCTGTCACGCCAGCCTCGGGAGGGGCACCTGCTACCGCCGGAATACATCCACTTCCAGAAACAGGTGGACTACATCCAACTGGACGGGGTTCGCGTTCTCGACACGATCTATACCGTGAACGAAATTAACGACCTGCTGCTGGACGTGGGGCGGCGGGTGGGACAGAACCTGGGGGAACCGGGCACGGAAGGAGGCGTGACGCAGGCCAACCGCACGGTGGTGTTCCGCAACGACCTTCTGCGCCGAGTGATCGAGACAGCCAGGCCCCTGACCGACCGCCTGGGCAAGGTCCTGCCGGAGTCCGTAAAGCAGCAGGTCCGTGAGCGCGTCTACGTGCCGCGCGACCAGCGAATGAAGGACCTTTTCGAAGCCGACGATGTACAAGCATTCGTCCTTGACTACTACGCGGACGACATTGCCCTTTGCCGGCATGTGAACCAGCACGAGAGGAGCGACGCGTCATGAAAATCTCCATTGCCATGGCGACGTACAACGGCGAAAAGTATCTCCAGGAACAACTGGACAGTTTTGTTGCCCAGGCGCGCCAGCCGGATGAACTGGTGGTATGCGACGACGGCTCCAGTGATGCGACGGTAGAGATATTAAGACAGTTCGCGGCTTCCGCCCCGTTTGAGGTCAAGATTCACGTGAACGAGTCGAATCTTGGTTATGCCAAGAACTTCGAGAAGGCCATGTCGCTATGCTCCGGTGACATTGTATTCCTGAGCGATCAGGATGACGTCTGGCTGGAAAACAAGCTGGCCGAGGTGGAGCAGGCGTTCCTGCGTAATCCGGACAAGATGGTCGTGATCAACGACCAGTTGATCACCGATGGTGAGTTGCGGGATAGCGGCGTCACCAAATTGCATAACGTAAGAAAATTAGGTCTTGGTGACTCTTGGTTTGTAACGGGTTGTTGCACTGCGTTACGGAAAAAGTGGCTTGATATCATCATGCCGATTCCGGTTGGTATGGATATGCATGATGCATGGGTCAATCGTCTTGCGGATTCAGTTGGTGTGCGGTTGATCCTTGAAAGCACGTTGCAGTTATATCGCCGACACGAAAATAACGTTTCAGAATCTGTTGCCGTCAAAAGCGGTAATAAAACTGCATCGGTTGTCAGTTTGTGGACAATGTATGGTCTGCGGGATGCGCGTGCAGGCTGGGAGAGAGACATACGAAACCTGGGTGAGTACAGCAAGCGCATTGAAGAACGACGCCCGGAGCTTGAAGGATGGGTCGCTGGAGAAACGGTGGATGGGTTTCTCGTTTCAATGAACGAAAAACGCGCTGCATTAAGCCGTCGTGTGGAATTGGCATCACTCCCTCGACGGCGACGGTGGCCGAACGTGCTTTCTTTCTGGTTTACAGGTGGATATCGACATCTCTCAGGTTGGAAAAGTGCCGCCAAGGACTTGATCCGACCGTGAGTAGGGCGCGGGTTTCGATAGAGATTCAATATGCACTTTATTGTGAGTTTCTTTATGATCCCGGAGTTTGCGTATATACGCTCAATGTCAGCTTTATCGGAGGAAGCAATGCATGAAAGCCCCTAACTTTTTTATTGTCGGCGCTCCGAAGTGTGGCACTACTTCTTTAGCAGAATGGCTTGGTGAAAATCCGCAGGTCTTCATGTCTGATGTCAAAGAGCCGTTTTTCTTCTCACCGGACGTTGTGCCATCTGATTACCAGACTATTCGTGATTACGAACGGCTTTTTTTTGGTGCTGGCAATGAGATTCGGGCGGTTGGTGAGGCATCAACCACATACCTAAGGTCTGAGCTGGCGGTTAAAGAGATTTTACGATACCAGCCTGCTGCAAAATTTATTGTGATGCTAAGGGATCCGGTCGAGATGGCGGTGTCGCTCCACTCGCAGGAGCTGTTTTCACTTAATGAGAATATTTCTGATTTCAGTCAAGCGTGGCTGGCTCAAGGAGACCGGAAAAAGGGATATAAGATTCCAAAGGCATGTAGGTCGCCGAACTTGCTTATGTACAAAGATATTTGTTCGCTGGGAACACAATTGAAGTCTTTGTTCTCATTGGTGGGTAGGGAGCGTGTTTGCGTTATATTTATGGATTCCCTGAGGCGCGATCCGCTTGGCTCGTTGAATGAGGTTGAGCGGTTTTTGGGTGTAAACGAGTCACTGAATATCGATAACACACCTAGAAATGTGAGGAAGACAAACAGGTCATTGGGGGTGGCGCGTGCCCTAAAGGCGGTTGAGTTTTTCAAATTGCGTTTCGGTTTTTCGGGTGGCACCGGGTTTTTGAGGTTTGCGCACAAGTGGAACAAGAGGAAATATAATGGTGAGCCCGTTGATTCGGAATTCCTAAATGCGGTGCGCGATGAGTTTCTTGATGAAGTTTGTCTTCTGGAAAGCTTGACTGGTGCAGATCTTTCTTCTTGGAAGAATGTTGGTAACCAAAAATAATTTTCCATGCGAAAAGTGATGCGTAATGCAAAAAATTAAAGTGCTTCACTGCCTTTACAGGGTGGGCTCAGGCGGAGTTGAGCAGAGGCGCCTGTCACTTGCGAGACGCCTTGATCGGGAACGTTACGAACAGCACCTGGTATGCACGAAGGCTGTTGGTGGACTCCCGGCCGAGTTCGAGAAGGCGGGTTGCATCATCCACGAGGTGGGCGAGTTCAACGGCATTCTTGATCGTCGCCCGTACAAGGCGACGCTGGAAGTGGTGCGGGAGCTTCGACCGCACATCATCCACGGGGCTGTCTATGAAGGAGTGGCTTTGGCAGCAGTGGCTGGACGATTCGGTCGTGTCCCCGTGGTCGTTGGGGAGGAAACTGTCGATCCCAAGTACAGGCGAGTAACAGGGCATTTGCTCTACCGTGCATTGTGTTCGATGACGCATCACTTGGTTGCTATTTCACCAGCGGTGCATGGCTATTTGGCGGATAGGATTTATAATCCCGACAAAAAAATAACGCTTATAAATAACGGCGTTGAAGAGCGTCAGCGACCTAATCAGGAAAAGTTAGAGGATATAAAAAATAAGCATGGTATCGGTGATGACAAAATAGTCATCGGTACTGTTGGGCGACTCTTGGACAAGCACAAGCGGGTAAGTGATTTGATCCGGGTATTGCCCCGTGTTCTTGAGCATACCCCAGAAGCTTGCCTTCTAATCGTTGGTGGAGGGCCAGATGAGGATGAGCTTAAGCAGTTGGCAGTTACATGTAATGTGGCTCATGCAACGATTTTTGCTGGGTATCAAGCAGACACTGCGCCCTACTATGCGGTAATGGATATTTTTGCTCTGGTTTCTGAGTATGAGGGGCTTCCTTTAGTAGTTCTTGAAGCCATGTTTGCTCAACTGCCTGTGGTGGCTACCAGTGTTGGGGGTACGCCTAGTGTGGTAAATGATAATAACACTGGTTTCTTGCTGAACCCTGGTGACGCTGAACGTCTTGCTGATTCCTTGTTTAAACTTTTGCGTTCTGCTGAGTTACGTCGAGCCATGGGTATTAAAGGTCAGGAGAGGGCAAGGTCTGAATTTAGCGCCGAGCGTTACGTGAGCGATGTCGACAAGCTTTATCAGCGCCTGCTCGCGGAGTGGAAGGTGACATGAAGGTACTGTTCATCACCTGGGACGGTCCTCAGGTGTCCTACCTGGAAGGGTTGTTCCTGCCCATCTTCCGCCGCCTGGCCGAGCATGGCTGGGAATTCCACGTGCTGCAATTCACTTGGGGCGATAACCAGCGCCTGCAACGGAGTCACCAAGCCTGCGCGGAGGCTGGGGTGTCGTATCGCGCGATTCAGGTGTGGCGCAGGCCGGTCTCGTTGGGTTCCCTGTTCACGGCGATCAAGGGGGCGCGAGACATCCGCCGCGCGGTCCGTGATTGGAATATCGACGTGGTGATGCCGCGGAGTACCTTGCCCTTGCTAGCCTCCATGAGGGCCCTGAGAGGGAAACAGATGCCGATGGTGTTTGACGCCGATGGCTTGCCGCTGGATGAGCGAGTAGATTTCGGCGGCATGTCCCCGACCGGCGTGGTCTACCGGTTACTGCGTGATGTCGAGGCGCAAGGTGTGCGTCGGTCGGAGGTGGTGTTGACGCGCACAAGTAGAGCGGCGGATATTCTGGCGGCACGAGCTGGCGCGGGCACCTCGCAGGAGCGATTTTTCCAGGTGGGAAACGGGCGGGATGCAAGCCGGTTTGCGCCGTTAGATGCCTGCAAGAGGCCGCAGATAAGGGCCCTGCTCGGTATTGAAATTGATGCGGTGTTACTGGTTTATGCGGGGTCTTTGGGGGAGCAATACTGCCTTACCGAAATGCTTGAGATTTTTTCGAATATTTTGCTCTGGAGGCCCGATGCGCGATTTTTGATTCTCACGGGGGTTCCGGAGATTGGCCACTTGGGAGTGGCGGCGTATGCCAAACTGAGGGAGAAGGTCATCATTCGTTCAGTATCCCCAGCCGATGTGCCGAATTACCTCGCGAGCGCAGATCTAGGACTTGCTCTTCGTCGGCCCATGTTTTCAATGCAGGGAGTAGCTCCCATTAAATTGGGAGAGTACCTACTATGTGGATTGCCGATAATTGCCACGAGAGGGATCGGTGACACGGGGCTAATCAATGAGGATGTTGGTTACCTGGTCGACGATCATGGTAGCAACTCCCTGATAGGAGCTGCGACCTGGTTTACTGATCGGGTGTTGAAGGATCGGGAAGGATTTCGGTCTCGTGCCAGAGAAATAGGGTTGCAGGGCCACTCGCTTCGAGCAAGTGTTGATTCTTATCGGCAGGCATTAGAAAGGGTTAGTCAAAGTTCATTGCAAGAAATACGAAACCCAAGCGGATGAAAGTTTTACTTTTATCCAAATATCCCCGCATGGGTGCAAGCAGTCGCTTGCGGTCACTGCAATATATTCCTGCTCTTGCTGAAGAGGGTGTTGAGGTTACCGTTAGTGGCTTGTTTGATGAGCAATACCTTAACTCGCTGTATGAAGAAGGCAATCGCCCCGGAATCCGCTCGCTCCTGCTTTATCTGAAGCGATTGTTTGTTCTCCTGACAGTCTATCGGTACGACTTGGTTTGGATTGAGAAAGAGCTTTTCCCCTTTATTCCTGCGATCTTTGAAAAGTTGTTGTCCTTTTCAGGGATTAAGTATGTGGTTGATTATGATGATGCCATCTTCCACAACTATGATCTGTCCAGCAATGGGTTAATTAGGACGGTACTAGGCCACAAAATTGATATCGTGATGGCCCACTCGGCCTGTGTGATCGCTGGTAATAAGTACTTGGCTTACCACGCAAGGCAAGCCGGAGCCTCTAGGGTGGAAATTATTCCGACGGTTGTAGATCATTCCCGTTATAGGCAAGCACGCACTGCTAAAAGCAACAACCTAATTATTGGGTGGATTGGTTCCCCTTCAACCCAGTGTTATGTTGTTGATATCAAAGAAGCACTTCGTGCGGCGTGCGATAAGTCATGCGCCCGATTGATGCTGGTTGGGGCTACAGAGGATGTGGTTGAACATTTCGCGGGCATCCCCGTTGACGTTGTTCCCTGGAGCGAAGATACGGAGGCGGAGAATATTGCCAAGATGGATGTTGGCATCATGCCTTTGGTTGATGGTCCCTGGGAAAAGGGCAAGTGTGGCTACAAACTGATTCAATACATGGCCAGCGGTGTGCCTGTTGTGGCGTCCCCGGTTGGGGTGAATGTTGAGATCGTAAATAACTATGGCTGTGGTTGCCTTGCCCAGTCAACAGATGAATGGGCTGCTTCGTTGCTAGAACTTCTCTCGGACCATGAAGTGCGGAACACATTCGGGCGTGCTGGCAGAAACGCTGTTGAGAAAAGATATTCTCTTCAGACTCAAGCCCCAATTCTTGCTGATATCCTCAAATCAGCAGCCAAGTAACTCCGTTTCTAATGCTACCTTATTGGCTATTTCTAATCCTGCCGGTTAGTGTCATTTTAACAAACCGCCGATTGTCCGAACGATCACAGTTTTGGGTCTGGTTTGCTGTTTGGTTGTTTTTTTCGCTCGCTATCGGGTTGCGGTTCGAGGTAGGTGGAGACTGGTTCTCATACCTTCGCCACCTCGATATGCGAGCCACCACTTCGTTTTCTGATGTCCTGGTGGGGTCTGACCCAGGCTATTACCTGATAAACTGGATTGTCGCCCAGTCTGGTGGCTCCATCTATTGGGTGAATACTGGCTGCGGGATGATACTTATGGCAGGGATTGTCCGTTTTGCCAGGGCGCAGCCCTTGCCTTGGCTAACGCTTCTGGTGGCGGTTCCCTATCTGATTATTGTTGTCGGTATGGGTTATACGCGGCAGTCAGCGGCACTTGGGCTTTTGTTGATCGGCCTTGTCTCTTTGGCTAATGCTCAGATCCGCTGGTTCGTGTTTTGGGTAATGCTCGGTTCCGCTTTGCATAAATCAGCAGTTTTGATGTTACCCGTTGCAGCTCTGGCCTCGACCTCCAATCGTTTCTGGAGCCTGCTTTGGGTGGGGGTGATGTCTTTGGTAGGCGGCTATCTTTTTGTGTTCGATTCTGCAGATAGGTTGTGGACTAACTATGTTGAAGCAGAGTATCAATCACAAGGTGGATTGATTCGGGTATTAATGAATTCGGTACCTGCTTTTTTGTTTTTTCTTTTACGCCGGCAATTGCGACTTACAGAGTCGGAGGACAAACTTTGGTTCTGGATGTCCCTTCTTGCCCTCGCTTGTATCCCCTTGGTAGCTTTATCCTCCACCGCTACAGACCGTGTTGCGTTGTATCTAATTCCAATACAACTGTTTGTGTTTGCTCGGCTGCCTTTTGTGATGAGTGATCCACGGCGTCGTGGTTTGGTGGTTCTCGGAGTTGTTGGGTATTACACGTTAGTGCAGGCGGTCTGGTTAAATTTCGCGAGTCACTCGTTTGCTTGGTTGCCATACCAAAATGTCGTATGGCTCTGAGCTGTAAAGCCGCAAGTAAATCATGGCTGTAGTCTCGAAACTTGCCATAGCCCTGATATCGCCTCTGGGTATGTCGTTATTCGGTGGTTTGCTGGCTTTATTGCTTGCCATTGCTGGCCGTAGGCGACTGGCGTTCTGGTTAGGTGCAGTGGCGTTGCTTTGGTTGTGGTTCTGGTCTTTGCCAATGGCCAGCAATTGGGTCCGAGGCTATCTTGAGGATCAACACCCAACGATGTTGGTTCTGGAGGTGCCCGAAGCAGAGGCCATGCGACAGTTTATGGTGGCTCCTGGTGTTAAAGCTTCTTGATCAAGCCCCCGGTCAATCCAAAGCTTTGCTAATCACCAATACCATCGGCTTCATGGGCTCAGCCAACTGCTAAAGATGAAGTAGTCTTGGACAACTTTGTCACTGGCCACCAGCGAAACCGGAATGCGGCTCGCAGCCTAGATGATCAGTGGACGCGGTTTCATTTCCTTGAGAGAGGTGTCCGGCATCCCCGGCTGGATATTAGCAAGGTGGTGAGTGATTTGGGCCGCGCTTTGGTAACTTGACCCTTGAGCAGGATTGCAGGAGCACGTTTGAACCCGGTCGTTTTTCTTACCTCTAATACCTCCTGGTATTTGTATAACTTTCGCCGCAGCACCATTGAGGCTTTGCGAGAGCAGGGCAACCGAGTTATCTGTCTGTCACCGCCGGATGATTTCAGCCAGAGGTTAGCGGATGAGCTAGGAGCGGAGCATGTTGCGCTGCCCCTGGATGGCAAGAGTACGGGTGCATTACAGGAGCTTCGCAGCCTATGTTCAATTCGGAAGGTGATGCGTCATTACCGGCCCGATCTCGTATTCAACTTTACCGTGAAGATGAACATTTATTGTGGCCTGGTGTGTGCGCTCCAGAATATTCCGTTTGCTAACAACATCTCAGGACTGGGCACGGCATTCATTCACGATTCCTGGCTGTTCCGGCGAGTAAGGCAGGTTTACGGGCTAGTTAATCGGCGGGCGCTGCATCTTTTTTTTCAGAATGAGGAAGACTTGGCGGTATTCCGGAGCCAAGGCTTGTTAGGCGACACGCCATATACGCTTTTGCCAGGCTCCGGGGTGGACTTGCAACGATTTCAGGCTTCGCCCCTACCGATAGGCGGTCCTTTCACTTTCATTATGATAGCCCGTTTGCTGGGAGATAAGGGTGTTCGAGAATATGTGGAGGCGTGCGGGAAATTGAAAGCTCAAGGGCTGAATGTGCGTTGCATTTTGGTAGGGCCCTTGGGAGTGAGTAACCGCACCGCGATTTCGGAAAGGGAAATTAGTCATTGGCAGGATCAGGGGGTTGTGGAATATACCGGGGCAACAGATGATGTTCGCCCCTTGCTTCAGCAAGCCCATGTGATGGTGTTGCCCTCCTACCGAGAGGGTATGCCTCGGACCGTTTTGGAAGCTGCCGCCATGGGCCGCCCGGCCATCGTAACCGACGTGCCGGGCTGCCGTCATGCCATTGAGCCAGGGGTAACCGGGTGGTTATGTGAGGTACGAAATACTGAGTCATTGGTGGCACAGATGAAAGGAGTTTTCGAGAAGGGGCCTGATCACGTAATTCGAGCCGGAGTTGCAGCGCGCTCAAGAATGGAGGCGCATTTCAGTGAGGCAGTCGTTGTAAAGGCCTATTTGGACTGTTTAAAAGCTTCAAGCTCTTCTTCCATTAATCATGAAAATACAGTATAAATTAATCTAGGCGATAATAATGCTAGATGTCTTTCATGTGACTTCTGCAGCAGATGACTGTAGATAGTTCATTATTAAATAAACTCTAAAATACAGTATAAAACATACTATACGATAGGCATGGAGGCTGCTATGAGCCTTGCATACGTTACCTTGGTACTCGCTGGCCTGTTCGCATGGATGTCGCTGGTCTTGTTGAAGCCGATTGCCGTTCACGTTCAGTTGGTCGATGTGCCGGATCAAAGGAAGCTCCATTTTGGCGCGGTTCCTCTGGTGGGCGGACTGAGCGTGTTTTTTGGTCTGCTCTTGGCGTGGATCCTGTTAATGCCATTGGACTTCGGGTATGGCTCGTTCTTCTTGTGTTCATTTGCGTTGGTAATGATCGGGGCAGTGGATGACGCCCGGAATTTACCCGCAGGCTTTCGGCTGCTTGCGCAGGTGCTTTTGGCTATTATTCTGATTGCTGGGTCAGGGCTTCATTTGAACACCTTCGGTAATTTGCTGGGATTCGGGCCTATACACTTTGGAGTGCTAGTGGGGTCGATCATTACGGTGGCGGCAATTATCGGCTCTACCAATGCATTTAACATGATGGATGGTATTGACGGGCTGGCGGGCTCAATGAGTTTGGTAGCGTTGCTTTCGCTTGCCTATCTGTTCAGCCAGCAGCCAGGGTTTGAGCTGGAATTGGTGTTGTCGCTGGGGATTTCGGCTGCTCTGGTTCCCTATCTGGCCGCAAACCTACGGTTATTCGGGTTTCGCCAGAAAATATTCATGGGGGACGCCGGCTCCATTTTTATCGGCTTTGCCATTGTGTGGTTATTGATTAATGGTACTCAGGCGGATGCACCTGCTATGCGGCCGGTAACGGCACTATGGGTGATTGCATTACCACTGATGGATATGGTGTCTATTATGGTCAGGCGCGCGCGCAATGGTCAGCCGATGATGCGAGCTGACAGGGAACACCTTCACCATGTATTTTTGCGCGCAGGTTTCAATCAAACCCAAGCGTTGGTATCTATTGTTGGCGCTGCAAGCCTATTAGCGATGGCTGGCATTCTGGGAGAACTGTTTCTGGTCCCTGAGTGGCTCATGTTTGCGTCCTTTCTTGGCTTGTTCACTTTTTATAGCCGGCTTTTAGGTCACATCGGGCGCCTACGAGTTTTGATTCACGGTTAATTTATAGTTGTTTATGCCGGCAACATACCCAGCGCGCTCAGGGCCGGTTTTGGCTGAGCCAGGAAGAACCCTTGACCCTGCTCGCAACCGAGGCTTTGGAGGAACGTCTGTTGTGCTTTGGTTTCCACACCTTCTGCAGTCACGACTAAGTCGTAGGCCCGGGCAAGACTGATAATAATGCGGATCAGGGTCTGACCCTGGTCTGAATCTATGTCGCTTATGAACGATTTGTCGATTTTCAGTTCGGTGGCTGGTATGAATTTTAGATAGCTTAACGCTGAGTAGCCGGTGCCAAAATCGTCAATGGCGATAGCGTACCCAAGAGCCCTGAGATTCTTGAGATTGGGCGCGACCTGACAATTGCGCTCCATAAGTACGCCCTCTGTCACCTCCAGGATTATAGCAGATGGTTCAACGTCAGCTGCACTTAGAATTGCGTTAAGGTTGCCAGTCAATTCGGGATCGGAAAAATGACCGGCCCCGATATTTATGGCAATTGGCGGTGTGGCAAGACCAAGAAAATTGCGCTCAGCAATCAAGCTGCATACCGATCTTAATACGAAAAAATCCAGTTGCTGCCCTAGCAACGATTGCTCAGCAATGGAGATAAACTCATCCGGCATGACGCATCCAAGCTCACTGTCTTGCCATCTTAATAGTGCCTCGAAGCCGACAATTTCCCGTGTGGCGAAGTCCAGTTTGGGCTGAAGATAGACCTCCAGTTTGTTGTTCAGGATGGCAGACTTTAAAGCCTGCTCAACGTCGATCGTTCTCTGCATTCTGAGGTGGAACCCGGGATTAAAAAAAGCGATTGGATCCAGTTGTAATTTGGATTGTCGCAGAGCGCACTCAGCCAGATCAGGCAGTCGTTCCGGGTTGTTCGAGTCGTGGGGGCAACGGGCAACGCCGATATTTGCGCTGAGTGTTATATGTTGGCCGCCAATCTCAAAGGGCTTTTCCAGTGTGTCCTGTATTCGATAGACGTAGGTGAGCAGGTCTTCTTTGTTGCAGGCGTTGAGTAGGATGAGCAGTTCGTCTCCCGCGGGGCGGCAATATCTATGTTCTGTACCAACAGCACTGCGTATCCGGTGCGCTGCAGACCGAATAAGGTTGTCTCCAATCCTGCGGCCGAACTTCTGGTTGATTAGCCCAAAGTGCTCAAAGTCCAGATGGATGATCGACAGACGCGGTGTCTTTGTCTGGGCCTCTAGATGTTTCGCAAGACCAACCCGGTTAAGAAATTGCGTGAGCTGATCCTGATCTTCACTCGCACTGGACGTCTTTGATGCGCAGGCATTCGTTTGTGTCAAATTTGGTGTCATCGGTATCCCTCCTGCTGGCCCCCTGTTGCTCCGTGGGCTGACTGCGCTGAGCGTGGAACCTGGGTTGGCATGTTCATGGATTATCCATTTATAAAATTTGATTTGACAATCAGGTAACAATAAATGCTTACAAGCGCAACTGAAAGTATTCAAAAATAATATGACCTAATGTATGCTGACACAAGAATTAAAACAGCCTGGAGGTTTGATATGCGCGCTTTACCAGTGAAAGGGGTCGCTTTGGCGGTAATTTTATTGCCGGGGGTGGCCTTTGCCAAAGATGATTTTCCAATGGAATACAACTCAGTGGGAATCGAGGGCAGTTACATCGATTCCGGTAACTCAAGAGATAAAGATGAGACCAGCGACAATTTATCCAACTACGGAACTTTCGGCCTGAACTTCACCCGCCAGTTCAACCCCAAGGTAAGCATGCTGCTTCAGGGGACATACGCTGAACCGGAAACCCGCAATACCAACATCGACGTTGACATGCTGCGATTCTCTCTTGGCGGCCGTGTGCATCCTGGTAAATTTCGCCTTGGTGGTTGGCGGCCTTTTGGAGGTGCCGGATATAGCTATACGGACTTCGACGTAGATCAAGCCGTAAACTCCAAAACTGAAGATGCGATCTATGCGGAAGGAGGCTTTCAGCGCATGGTATCGCAGCGGTTTTTGATTGAGGCTGGTGTTCGCGCAAGAGCTGAATTGGAAGATGGTTATTTGGATGGTGAGTACTTTGCTGGTGTGCATTACATGTTTGGTCGCGAGTATCCAAAAGCACCGAAGTCAGAGGTTGTTCTGCAAACCAAAAGAGAGCCGAAGGTTGCCCCGCCTGAAGACTCTGATGGTGACGGCGTAATCGATGACATCGATAAATGCCCCGACACACCGGAGGGCGCTTTGGTTGATTCCGATGGGTGCGCGAAGGAGTTGACTAAGGAGGTCCGCGAAACTCTGTATGTTGAGTTTGAGCTGGATAAAACAGAGGTGCGAAGTGAATTCTTCCCCGAAATCGAGAAGCTTGCTGATGTGATGAAGCAATATCCATCCAGCACAATTTTGTTGGAAGGACATACGGACAGTTCAGGCTCCTCCAGATACAACCAGCAATTGTCGAAGAGTCGCGCAGATGCCGTTATGAAGGTTCTGATTAATGAGTTTTCGATTGACTCTGATCGGATCAACACAACTGGCATGGGGGAATCCCAGCCTATTGCTTCCAACGACACGGCTGAAGGTCGTGCCAAAAATCGTCGCGTAGAGGCGATTGTTTCTGGCGAATATTCTGAAATCATTAAAAAGTAACTTGCAGAGGACGCAGTCATGACGAGTAAATCGAAACATTGGGTACCCCTCGCGCTTGCTTCAGTGATAGCTCTGGCAGGATGCGGTGATAGCGGTAGCAACGGGCCTAGCGAGCCCCGCTTGGACGGAGACGAAAGTACTGGCAACGATGGCGGGAACGGCGACAATGGAAGCGAACAGGAAATCTTCTGCAGTTCCGGGGATACAACTTTTGAGGTTGCCGAGTTCGTTCCTGAGAATGGCTCACAAAATGTTGAACCCAATCGCAGTATTCGCCTGACGTTTAATGCCGAAATTGATGAAGAATCCGTCAGCCAGAATTCTTTGCCGCTGACAATTGATGGCGATGCAACAATGGTTGCTTCTTCGTATAGCGTCTTGGGCAAAACGGTTGTTATCAATCCGGACGAAGATCTGAATGCCAATACCGATTATGTAGTAACTGCAACCACCGAGCTACGTGCTTTATGTGACTCAGAAGGTGATCTGGTCAAGAGTCTTGTTGACAATGATTCAGCTGAGTTCACGACAGGTGAGGAAATTGACGACCAGGGGCCGGAAGTGGTGAGTGCTTCGCCAGATGATGGCGAGACCTTGGCGCCTGTAGACTCTTCGGTCTTCGTTGAGTTTGATGAGGAAATTGATCCACAGTCAGTGGATGAGAATAATTTTACTGTGTCGGAGCTTGATGAAAATGGGGACGTGGTTTCCTCCGTTGATGGAGAGATTAATCCTGTTGGCAACTCCATTGAGTTTGTTCCCAGTGCTGACCTGAAAGGACAGACGTTTTACGAGATTGCAGTAGACACTTCCATTACTGATCTGGCAGGTAATCCGCTCGTGGAACAGGAGCAATTCACGTTCCGCTCTGGTGGGTTAGTTGTTTTGCTTAATGACAGCGTCGTATCACAACTCGGTCCTCTTGACGAGGCTTTGAATACGCTGGGAGGGACACTTCTTGAACCCCTGGCTTTTGGTAACGAGGATGATGGGCTGGACAGTCTTGATAACGCGCTGTTGCTGCAGATCCCCTTGCTGACGGGGCTGACTGACCAATTGAGTGGTGTTGGAGATATTGGCGACTCCGACTTCTCTACAACGAACATAAACGGTACAGAGTTCGCAGAGTTTTCAAGTGCATTGGTTGCGGTCTGCGACCCGAAAACGGTTACTCCATCGCCTGATTGCACAGTCGCCCTTGACTTGGATCTTGATCCAGACCAGCTGCAAAGCCTCGCCGATACCTTTACCGAAGGTAACCCGGAGCAGATACCGGCCCTTATCGAGGCGCTCGGGGAAAGCTTGGCCACAGGAGATTTCAATAATCTGCCTCCTGAGCTTTCCGACGTTCTCGGTAATGAGCTGTCGGAGTCTGAAGGTGTGATTGAGTTGCGCCTGGTTGACGATAGTGGCACTCCGCTCCCAGAGCCGGCAGAAGAGGGCCTGCAGACGGTACTTGACGGCTTGAATGCGATTCCGGTGCTGGGCGATTTGGTGGCCCAGGACGACGGCGCGTCACTGGTGGATCTTGGCCTGCTTGAAGGCTCTCTGCTGGGTGTTGATCTGGGTGAGCTGGCAACGGCTGACGTGTTGAGTGGCACTGAGCAGATCATCGGCGATCAAGGTGTTCTCAACCTGGGTGGTTCGCTCTTTGACTTGCTGCTTGAGCGGATTCCGGAGCCGGGTCAGGGTGCTCCGGGTGGCGATCTGCCGCTGTCGCCTGAAGATCTGCCGCTGATCGGAGATCTTCTGAACATGGAAGGTGGCAGTCCCCTGGATCCGAACCAGCTGGGTGAGCTTTCTGAGCTGCTGATGCTGCCGGACGACTTTGAGTTCGAGCCTGAGACTGTGCCGCTGGTAGGCGATATTCTCTCAGCGCTGCCGAGCGATTTCCCCGGTGAGTTCCCTGATGGTGGTGCAGACCAGCTGCCGCTGATTGGCGACCTGGTTATGCTGCTCGATCCATCCAATCTGGGTGATGCGGACGGCGGCGATCCGCTGACGTCTGCCCCTTTGCTCGGGGATCTGGTGGAACAGCTGCTTGCATTCAGTGATGGCGGCGGTGAAGCTGATCCGGGGTCGCTGCCTCTGATTGACGACTTTGCCAGGCTGCTGGACGACGAGGCTCTGAGTGGCGACAGCCCCCTTGCCCCGCTGACCGACGTGCTCAACCCGGATCAGTTGAGAGATGTGACCCTGGTTGGTGGCCTTGTGGATCTGTTGAATCCGGAGAATTAACCGAGCCGTACGAAAAACCGCAGGGCCATGAACTGACCGGCAGTCGCCGGAATGCATGGCCCCGCGTTCAACAAGGCCTGAGTTCTGTGTTAAACATGACTCAGGCCTTTTTGTTATGGTTCAGCAACCGTGGTCGTGGATAACTTATACCTAAGAATAACAATCAGAGCTTAAAAACGCTTTCCAGCATGTCGCCCGAAGACCTGGGTATTCATTTTGAGGAGGCAGCAAAAACTCTGCGTGGGGCGGGTCTTGGGCAGTTTCAGCGCAACGCCAAAATCGTATATTTCCTCGACGGACTCCCGTCGTATTTTGACTGGCTTTCGATTTCGACGTGGCACTGGAGGTGCTGAATCAGGCGCGGGATGAAAATGCGTTGCTGCACCACATTGACTACGACGAGTGGCATGGCCAATCAACGGTGGGGGCGGTGCACAAAGTGGCTGTTCGTGAGAATGACAAGCGGCTGATTGCTGTGATCGCGGATCTCATCGAAGAAACTCTGGACCGGGTGTTCGAGCAAATAGGAGCTTGATGGAAGCGTCAGTCTTCCTGAAGGTCACTCCATGTGTTCTCGTCAGACGCTTCGGCCTCAATGCAAAACGCGCATAGATCTTTTTTACAGGTTTCGGGGTCGTGAATGAACATGCCGTGGGTGACTTGCGGGGAGTAAGGCCTCTCTTGATTAGACTTTGTGAGCGAGAGATAGGCCAACAAGGCGTCTTGAGCGTCTACTTCAGTAGAGTAAGGCCCGAGATCATCTTTTTCGCGGGTTCGAGCAAACCAGCCGACAGATGTTTTGACCAGTCTTGATCGATCATCGCGTGCATGGCCATCGTCAGGTTCTTCGGCGGACACACTGTCGTCAGCTACAGCTGGCTTTTGCTCATGTCGGGTTTTGTTTTGAGTTTTTTGGTTTTTCTTTGAAAAGAAGCGAGTAAATTTGGACATACCACCACTGCTTTTGAAAAGGCCACTGCCCCGGGGCATTGTATGGGGCAGTGGCTAAGGGTTGAGCGGGTTCGCTCGCAGAGCCGGGAGGCTCTTCATAGAGTATACAGTATGCGGTATATTTTACAAGTCGTATAGGTACATTTATGCTGACATATAAAACCTATTGTCTTTTGTAGTAAATTGATCAGATGCTATTGGCTTCGTCTTGACGATTAGTTTTAAATATCAGGGAATTGTAATGATCATGAAATATGCTGTTGTTGAAAAAAACTATGGGAGATATCTGAAAATAGTAAGGAGTTTGCTATGTCTCAGTTAGACCCTGACAAGCGAATGTTGATAACTCGAAAACTTGAGGGCATCGGGTACGGTGCGACAGCTTCAGAAGCGATAAGCACTACTAACTGCCTGCCCCCATATCAAAGGATTACCCAGCTCCGGAGTGAGTTCTCGGATCTTGTTGGTCGAATTGAAAAGCAAGAATTAGAGCACATGGGTAAACATGTTCTCCAGGGATTGATACAAACGGCCATAAATCTCGGCTACACCCATGGGTCTCATAGTTTGTTGTGGCGCATGCCGCAAGAGCGGTCTGCAAAACCTTCTCCTGTTCCGCCGCAATATGAGGTGGTTTTGGAGCGAAAAGACCTTGAATCAGAATTTTTAGTGACTGTGCTCAAGTTAAGAGATTACTCTCAGCCAGTTGAGGATGGTTTAGCTGGTTACGAGGTGATCGGTCGTTGCTGCTCCCGGGTTGATGTCGCTCTGTTTAATGAAAGAATCTTGGCAGTCGTGGGCGATTCTCCATACTCGATGAAACATGAGGCAACTGGTGAACAACTCGTTTATCGGATGATGGGTAGTGGAGTTCCTAGATTTCTCGGTAGTTTTGTAAGTCCCATAGAGAAATTTCGGCAGCAAGAGTTTGATGTGTCAATGTTGGTGGAGGCCTTTGACGTTTCTTTACCGGAACGCGACATTGTGAGTCAGTATGCGATTGGGGAGCTGTTCCGTTCTCAATTGACGTGGCTTGACCTTTCCCAGTTGGAATTGCAACACGCTTCCTACGACGGGCTGTTCGCCATTGCCCAACTCAAAGCGGGGTCTTCGAACCAGCGTAATGAGGTCGCTGTGTTTCACGAGAGGATAAACGAATGGACAAAATCTGCCAGAAATCTGGGACATTTGGAAGGTTCGATGACACTTTGATAGAAATTTAACAGGATGGCGCTACAGGATAGTAGGTTCACTATTTGATGCTATAAATCGGAAAATGACGCCAAGTCTTTACATGATCCTGTTTGGAATTCTTCCTTGATAAGCTGTGGATAATCTGATCCAGAACAACCTTTGGAGCGCCAACAAATATGACTAACAATCAGAGCCTCAATCACGTCGCGTACATGTCTTTAGAAGATTTGCGCGCTCATTTTGACGAGGCGGCAAAAACCCTTCGAGGCGCAGCTCTTGGGCAATTCCAGCGGGATGCCAAGCAGGCCTTTTGTCAAGCTTGCTATGAGGGTGATATTAAGAAGATCGTATATTTCCTTGATGGACTTCCATCCTATTTCAGTTGGTTTTCGAAGGACTGCCTGACCGATTATCGGGGCATATCCTGGGCCTGTTTTGGGAAGCAGTTTGAGGCGATCCGGCTGTTAGCCTCACGGCAGTGTCCGGAAGTTTTCCTGGGCTATGATTTTGATGTTGCTCTCGAAGTGCTGCACCAGGCACGGGATGAGAGTGCACTGTTGCGCGACATCGAATACGACGAGTGGCACGGTCAATCGACGGTGGAAACAGTGCATAATGTGGCGGTTCGTGAAAATGATAAGCGGCTCATCGCAGTGATTGCAGATTTCATCGAAGAAAATCTGGACTGTGTGTTCGAGCAGGTAGGCGCTTAACGGAGCTAGTTCAAGCTTTTTGAAGGCCACAGCATGTGTTTCCCTGTTGGTCATTGGCTCACGTTTGCGAGCCAGGTTCTTCATGGTTTTTCAGCGGATACATTTCCCCTTAGAGGAGGCAGATCTTTTGCTCATGCTCGGTTTCCGGGTGGTTGCATTTTATTCACAAAAATGCAGTATATATAATGCGATACGATAATTTATATTTGATGATCTAGGGAAGGTCTGAATAACTGCTGATATTTGCCGATCTTGGGTTTAACCGGCAAAAAATCGAAGATTCAGACACTATTTTCCCGTTATTTGTGTGTTT